>NZ_CP047240.1:1370000-3685000 GCF_018141365.1 Pseudoalteromonas sp. M8
GAGCCGCAGTGACCAGGTGGCTGGGACTGTTTATTAAAAACACAGCACTGTGCAAAATCGTAAGATGACGTATACGGTGTGACACCTGCCCGGTGCCGGAAGGTTAATTGATGGGGTTAGCTTAGGCGAAGCTCTTGATCGAAGCCCCGGTAAACGGCGGCCGTAACTATAACGGTCCTAAGGTAGCGAAATTCCTTGTCGGGTAAGTTCCGACCTGCACGAATGGTGTAACCATGGCCACGCTGTCTCCACCCGAGACTCAGTGAAATTGAAATCGCAGTGAAGATGCTGTGTACCCGCGGCTAGACGGAAAGACCCCGTGAACCTTTACTACAGCTTGGCACTGAACATTGACCCTACATGTGTAGGATAGGTGGGAGGCTTTGAAGCAGGAACGCTAGTTTCTGTGGAGCCGACCTTGAAATACCACCCTTGTAGTGTTGATGTTCTAACTTAGGCCCCTGAATCGGGGTTGAGGACAGTGCCTGGTGGGTAGTTTGACTGGGGCGGTCTCCTCCCAAAGAGTAACGGAGGAGCACGAAGGTTTGCTAAGTACGGTCGGACATCGTACGGTTAGTGTAATGGTAGAAGCAAGCTTAACTGCGAGACAGACACGTCGAGCAGGTACGAAAGTAGGTCATAGTGATCCGGTGGTTCTGAATGGAAGGGCCATCGCTCAACGGATAAAAGGTACTCCGGGGATAACAGGCTGATACCGCCCAAGAGTTCATATCGACGGCGGTGTTTGGCACCTCGATGTCGGCTCATCACATCCTGGGGCTGAAGTCGGTCCCAAGGGTATGGCTGTTCGCCATTTAAAGTGGTACGCGAGCTGGGTTTAGAACGTCGTGAGACAGTTCGGTCCCTATCTGCCGTGGGCGTTTGAGAATTGAGAGGGGCTGCTCCTAGTACGAGAGGACCGGAGTGGACGAACCGCTGGTGTTCGGGTTGTGATGCCAATTGCATTGCCCGGTAGCTACGTTCGGAACTGATAACCGCTGAAAGCATCTAAGCGGGAAGCAGGCCTCGAGATGAGTTCTCACTTTGACTTAGAGTCAACTGAAGGGCCGTTGAAGACTACAACGTTGATAGGCGAGATGTGGAAGTGCTGTGAGGCATTAAGCTAACTCGTACTAATTACCCGTGAGGCTTAACCATACAACGCCAAAGTGGTTTACTAGAATTGTTCCAGACAATTCCTAGCATGACCTCCATCCATGGAGGCCTTAGCTAACAGAAGTTAATAGACTAAAGTAGACAAAAGAATTTAATAGCTTTTCCGGATTTAAGAATTAAACAAGGTGACCAACCTAAGCGGTATCGCGAAATCGGTTCACCTTGCGCAAATGGAATGCTCGTGCGAGGCACGATGTCATTAGACATTTGCACCCAGTTTTCCTGGTGACTATAGCGTTTTGGACCCACCTGACCCCATGCCGAACTCAGAAGTGAAACAAAACAGCGTCGATGATAGTGTGGATTACCCATGTGAAAGTAGAACATCGCCAGGGCCAAATTTAATATAAAAATAAGAACTAAAAAACAGTATTTTCCTGATGACCATAGCGTTTTGGAACCACCTGACCCCATGCCGAACTCAGAAGTGAAACAAAACAGCGTCGATGATAGTGTGGATTACCCATGTGAAAGTAGAACATCGTCAGGGCCCAATTAAAGAAACCCATTACATTAATGTAATGGGTTTTTTGCATTTTTAGTTCAATACATCGCGAGATAAACTCGCTCCAACCTCTGCATAAGCACAGTGCGACGTGGTAGGCGGTTTACCCGCCGATTTGTATGCATACACATCCAAGTCGAAAACGCTGAAGGCTTTCCCAATCTACAAAGTGATCACCTTCTCGAGATAAACTCGCTCTCACTACAGCATAAGCAAAGTGCAATATGGTAGGAGGTGGTTTATCCACCGATTTGTATATCTATACGTCTAGAATATGCTACTTTCCTGTAGGTACCTAAAGAAGGAGAATTAGCAAATCAAAGTGGCAGTGTAATTGTAAATTTACAACCTCGGTTTAGCTTGCTTGATACGCTAATATTTCCTTTTAATAATTTAACGAGCTCGTTTGTGATCGCAAGGCCTAGCCCTGCATTGTGTTTGCGGTTACTTAGGCTATTTTTGGCCTGAAAGCTAGCGTCGAATATATAGGGAAGATCAGCGGCGCTTATCCCAATGCCAGTATCATTAACACTCACTAAAGCAATATCTTGTTGCTGCTGTAATGTGAGCTGTATTTCGCCACCAGCATCAGTATGTCTGATAGCGTTATCGATGAGGTTTGATAAAATCCTGTCTAATTTCCCGATATCACTGTATACACTAACTTCGCTTGCTCTCGGGCTTATTGAGATGGTTATTCCGCGCCGTTTAGCTTGCAATGTAAATTTAGCCGCAACGTCATACATAAGTTCAAGTAGATTAAAGGGCTCAATATGAAGTTTGGTATGTCCTGCTTCTAGATGGGCGAGTTCAAAAATTTGCGCGATAAGATGATTGAGCTGATTTATATTTTTGCTGGCAATTTTGATGTGTGAAACGATATTTGTGTCACTCGTTTGTTTTTCTATCAGTTCGATGTAACCTTTAAGCGAGGCAAGTGGTGTGCGGAGATCGTGGCTTAGCTGTGAAAGTAGTTCTTTACGTTGTTCATCTTTGAGGTTAAGTGTGGTTAATTGCTGCTGAATTTTATCCAGCATAGCATTGACGCTGCGACCCAGCTGATGGATCTCATCATGTTCTTCGGGCCAATTTATTTGAGCATCACGACTAATATTAAACTGGTTTTGGCTGACATGATCTATATATTGAGTCAGTCTGGACACGGGCTTAGTGATTTTATTAAGTAGTAGCAGGACAACAACCAGCAAAAAGAACAAAGTGCCTAATAACCAACTTACACCAAGCATCACCTTGTCTGAATTTTTTAGTTGCTCAATAATGCTATCGTATTTTGATGAGCCGATGATGATATATAGATAACCCTGCAAAATATCTTGATTAAATACAGGGGCTACAGAGAAAATTTTACTGCCGTTAACGCTCCTCGGATCATCTCCAAATACAGGTAGTTGGCTATCGCTCTTTAGGAGTTTTTTTAAAGGGGTAACATCAATTTTCTGACGTTTAACCTCTCCAGGGGCGGCAGAGTAAGTTAATAACTTACCTTCAGGGGAGACGAAGTAAAACTCGAATGAGGGGCCTAAGAGCATCAAGGTGTGAAATAGATTACTCAAACCGTCATAGTCGTACACTCCCTCTTTTATCAAGGGATTATCGTCAACAAGATGGGTCGCAAGTGCGAGGTGTAATTGTTGTTCTGCTTGAGACTTAGAGACTTGAGATAGCGCTTGAGTCCACCACACAAAAATCGCTGCAATGACAACGAAAGTGACAAATAAGATCAGTGCGAGTTTTTTGTAGAGTGAGAGCTTCATACGCTTTGCCCGTAAAGAGAGGCTGAATTTAATTTGTAACCAACACCCCATACTGTTTCTATCACCGTATTATTTGAAATAGCTTCAAGCTTTGCCCTCAGACGATTAATATGGGAGTTAACGGTATGCTCGTATCCTGAGTGTTGGTAGCCCCATACTGATTCTAATAACTGGGTTCGAGAAAACACGTGATTTGGGTGTTTAGCAAAAAACTGCAACAGCTCAAATTCGGTTGCAGTAAGGTCTAATCTAACATTAGCCAACGAAATTTCATGACAACAGGCATCGATAACTAAGTTTCCAACTGCAATTTTATCGCGTGGGAAGTCCACATTTTCAGTCTGCATTGGTTGCTTAAGTTGCCTGACATGGCGTAGCTGCGCTTTCACTCTTGCTTGCAACTCTCTCGTATTAAAAGGCTTGCATATATAGTCGTCCGCACCAACTTCTAGTCCAATGATCCTATCGATATCGCTACTTTTTGAGGTGACGATGATGACACTACTCATAGGGTGAAGCGCCTTAAGCTCTCGACAAAGGGTTAGTCCATCCATATTAGGTAGCATTAAATCCAGTAAAATCACGGCAAAATCGTTCGCTTTAGCAGCCGACAATACTTGACTGCCGTCGGCAACATGCGTGACCTCTAAAGCTAACTCCTCTAAATGCACTTGGAGTAATCTCGCTATGTCTAAGTCATCTTCAACTAGCAACACGGTTTCTAACATAAATAGCCCTTTATGAAAGCGCAAACGCCTATGGCAGACGTTTGCGCATAGGCTATTTAATTCTCTCGATAGTGACTGCAAGCAGCGGGTTATCAAATTTATGGATACTAGTGAGCGTTGAACTTTGGAGTCCATCATCACTACCAACTACACCACTGTGCATCGTCACCATGTTGTGATTATCGTTGCGCTCTGCGTTAAAGCCCTCACCGCTGTCTGCTGGGCCTGGTATGGTTCCCGCGGCTTCACTATTCAGCTCAGTGCCAGCATCGTAGGCAAGTGTTCGATACATTTGCACCTCACCTACGGGCAACGCAGAGACGTCTATAGCATTTAGACCGGAGAATCCATCATTGGTATTCACCATCATGGTTAATAGCGATAATTTAAGCTCAGAAAGGTCTGTAGTTTTGATGGAAAGGTTGGTTGTCGCACCGGGGCCTAAAGGTCCATCCGTTGAGACGGATGCTTGTGTCATCTCGTCGGCTATAATATCGCTGTTATTTCCGCCCTCTGCAAGTTGCTCTAATGCTTCACTTGCTGGCATGCCGACAGTAAAGTAATGACCAGACTGATGAAGCAGCGCTGCAATTGGTGACATAGGCTGTGCGTGTGTAAGGTTCGTGATAGTGATGGCAAACTCATACTCAACTGGCTCTGGCTCAACCGGAGGCTCTGGCATCACCATATTATTGTCATTGTCTCCACATGCACTGAGCAGGAGCGCAGACATGGCAATTAATGCTAATTTCGCTTTCATAGCTCCCCCTTATTTTACGGTTACTGTTACTTTAGCTACGGGATTTAACCAACGGTGCACGGTGTTATGCAGATCGCTATTACCGCCGACTTGCTCGTTGTCACCTACGTTGCCTCTGTGAATATGGACCATGGTGTTTTCTTCACTTGCTGTGACGCTAGCACCTTGAGTTCCAGGAGCTGCACCTGGCGATGCCGGGATCCCTAAAATACCGGGTGCACCAGAGCCTTCGACAACCAATTCATTATTCGCTTCAGTACCCGCATCATAGGCATTAAGGTAAACTTCATAGGTGCCGGCAGCGCTTGGAATAGGCCACGCATTTAATCCTACAAATCCATCATTGGTAGGAAGTAGCATTGCCACAATTGAAAGATGCGTATTTCCCTCACTGGTAGATATCATCGCCATTGTAGAGCCTGCGGGTGCAAGTAGCCCCTCAGCTGGGTTGGCGACCATATTGGCGTTTGAGCTTTCGAGGATTTGTCCTAAAGCTGAAATGTCACCGCCTTCGGCCATGGCTTGCAATGCTTCAGAAGCTTGCTCACCGAGTTTGAAAAGAGCGGTATCTTGATTATGAGCAGCCACCAGTAAAGGCGTATAGTAAATACCGTGAGTGAGGTTAGTGATTTTTACTTCAAGGTCTTGTGCCAACGCAGCGCTTGATAAACACGTTGCGACTAATGTTGTCAGGATTTTTGCTTTCATGATGTACTCTTCTTATTAGGATTAACAGTCTCCTTATCATGGCTGCAAGATATTGAGATAGGCTCACGGAGTTATCACGTTTTTATCACAAAAGCGTAGAATACTTATCACAGGGCTCAGATCAGCGGAGCTTGGACTAACTTGAAATACGCCGGAACGGTTTTAGTTGATCGAAAACTATCAATTAGTTCTGCAAGGTAGGGATAATGAGGAGTAAAAAACTCCTCGTTACTAGAGAGGCGGGTTAGGGCTTATCGAAATAACTGAGGTTGACGCCAAGCACACTATTGGCATCAGCAAGCGTTACTTTGTCTTTAGTATTTGGCGAAAAATTAGGATCGATATATTCCATAATCATTTCATTAGCAATTTTTCGATAGGCGATTTGTATTGCTTCTGACGAGCTACAGCCTTGGTCTGTTTCAAAGACTTCGCTTAGTGGCGCTAAGCCAAACCCTTTTTGTAGCACTAAATCTGTCGAACGTAATGCGCCTTCTACCCAGCCCTGATAATCAGAGTAAGCTTCACCGCAGGTAAACAGATTTGGCAACGGCTCTACTAAATCTTCGATGACGTCTTTATCATTCGCTCCAATCGCCCATTGATGTACACCAAAACCAAATTGAAGATTTTCAGGGACATTGAAATTCACGTTCCCTTCCCAAATTCGAGCGCTTGTGAGGGTGGGCTGTGGAACATAATGTGTATTAAAAATGTCTTTAAAGAATTGTGTCGCTTGTCGTACAACCGCTTCCGAGGCTGGAAATATATCACTGGGAATAGATTCAACGAGTTCCGACTCACGAGGGTGATGATAAAGCTCACCTTTATTTTGCAGTGCACTCCAAAAATTAATATTTAGATAATCACAGTAAATAGTCAATGCGGCTGGGCGACTGTATTTAGCGGCTTCTATCCCTTCGAGTTTGTGTTGGGTTTCAGAGTTAGGCTCGGCATGACGCTCGTTATACATAAGCGCGGCTGCGAGTTCATCATCTAAAGCATAAAAGGGATAAACAGAACCCGTTGGTAAATCGGCAAAGTTAGGTCCAAAGCTGACAGCTGGGCGGCCTGTCATGCCGGTTCCCCACCATGCAGTGTCGTAATATAAATTAATCTTCAGGAGCGGTTGGTTGCTTGTGCTTTGCAATGTATCCCATAACGCATCGCGCCGCTGCTTTGGTAGCTGTTTGAATACATCTGACGCTATGAACAACTTTTCAAGCGCGAGCCTTGGCAGCCCTAAAATAAGCTTTTCAGCTTTAAATTTTCCTTCGCTTATCTGTCCGTCTTGCTCGGTTTTGGTGTACTTAAGTACATAAAGATTGTCTGCTTTATCAAAGGCGATGCTATCGATGCTCGTTTGCAGGTAAATCTTCTCTTTACCTATTTTATCCACCAGCGCGTTTGGCAGGGTGCTAAAGCCGTCTTTAAAGGTTCTAAATTCGACATCTGCAGGAAAGTCTTCCAAAAGCTGATAGGCAACCCCCGCATTCATTTTCGATAAGAAGGTGCCATTAAAGCCCAAAACACGATACAGCATGGTGATACATTCTTGGCTATAACCCATATCAGTGAGTAAATCCCACAAAGACCAATTACATAGTGGCTCACCTTGCCATTGACATTGCAGACGGAAATCCTGCCAAAACTCTGGACCGCGAACCTCTGGCCTTGAATCGAACTGTGGATTCACTTGCAAGATACGATTAAAAACAACATTAATAATGTCTTTGGGATTAACACCTTGTTCGTTTGGGTCGAGGTTATAAAGTGCCGACCAAATATGATAGTCGTCTTGTTCGGCATCGTTTACCGAAAAGCTGGTACCGCGAAAGTAGAGCCGGTTATTACCGCCGCTATTCATGGGGAACGGGACTATCTGATCTTCTAGGCCTAACTTTAGAAAGAGGGCCATTAGGTCATCCATACCCTCAAATAGAAACCGCATACCACCTTGTTCTTCTTTGACTGTAATGGTGCTGTCAGGCTTTGCTCCTGCGCGGTTATCTCTGAAATGGATAAGATCTGAGTCCAATCTTCCACCTGTGCGGTTGCTGCGCTCAAAAATGGCGAAGTCATCAACGTCTGTTTCGCACTGTAATCGCCAAGCGCTATACAAACCAGACATGCCAGCCCCTATCACTGCGACTTTGACCGCTTCTGGAATGGGTTTTTGACTAATGTCTGTACCTATTTTGTAGTGAGTCATGTGAGTTCCTTAGTCGACGATGTCTCACACTTTTGAGGCTGACTGCTTTTATACCAATTGGTATTACTTCCTAGCTCGCTAAGTGATCTATAACGTATCTATGCACTCCAACCTGTTGAGTGCACTTCCCAAAAATTTGTTGCAACAAGCCAGGTATTGTTTTCTCAACTTGATGCAAAACCCAGTTACTACTTTAGTACACTGGTTAAGTTTGTGTTAATTTTTGCGGCGGGTTTTGCCAAGTGTTTGTCTAAAAAGCACGAATGGCATGAATTTAATAAGCTTTTATTCTCGGCTGAACACTAATTTGAGAGATGGAACACATTTGTTCCATACCGACTAAGTTATTTAATGTTCAATGAGTTTAGCCAACAATGATATGGGGTAAGAAACGGCTAAGATATTGGGTGATCAGGCTTTTATCTTCACGGACACCAATTCCAATCGCTTTATCGCCGACAATCCATGAGCCGATGAGCGTACTGAAGTCTGCAAATTTGGGTAAAGGTGAGTAAGCTTGATAAATATAACCTTCTTCGCCATATCCACCTGCAGACTGTGCAAGCAGCTGTTGATCTTTTCGGATTTCAATATTCGCGCCTTCGCGAGAAAATAACGGCTTCTTCACATAGTCGGACTCACTACTTGCAATTTTATGCTTGTCCTGTTCAAAGTATGCCGGTAACAGATTTGAGTGATTTGGAAAGGTTTGCCATAGCAAAGGTAAGATTACTTTATTAGATAAAATCGCTTTCCTTGGAGGCTCTAGCCATTGCACTTTTGCTTCCGATAATTGTTCGCTATATTCATCTTGAAACATAAATTCCCATGGGTATAGCTTAAACATCCATTGGATTTTTGAATCATCAAGGTCGACAAAGTGTTGGTTATCAAATCCGATATCTTCGATAAAAACTTGTTTCGTTTTGAGTCCAGCTTCCATCGCGCAACTGCGCATATATTGAATGGTGCCCAAGTCCTCAAAGCTTTCTTTGCAGCAAGAAAAGTGTTGGGGAGCACCACGGTAGCATTTATGCAGTTGATAACAGTGCCCATCAGCGTTTCTTGAAGGCCATTAAATCGATCCGCATTACGCGGTAACTTACCGGCTTTTACCTATTCTTCAAGCCACTACCAGTAATCCGTTTCGAATAAGCTGGTGGGCGTGTCGAAATTGGCCTCCAGCAGCTTGGCTGGTGACTTTCCATCGTAACTAAAATCAAAGCGACCATAGAGCGCTTGGTCTCAATGACGCTATGAGCGAGTCACTAATTCACATTGAGACTTAGAAATAGCAAACGGTTGCAGAAGAGACTCGTCATTACACACTAAATCGACAAAGTGTAAGCGCATTTGGTGGAGTTCGTCACTTGGATCTTCCAAGTCTTGCTCAATTTGCTTTAACGTAAATTGATAATATGCACTTTCGTCTCAATACTTTTCACCATACATAGTATGAAACTCAAAGCCGTGGGCTTTTGCTTGTTCACGCCAGCGTGGGCGTTCATCAACAGAAATTCTTAACATAAGTGTAAAATCGATCCGTCTAATATCAATTGGCTTAATTAAGCTAATTGATATTAATCATCATCGTAGGTGAGCTGCTCTAGCTCGCGATGAAGTATATCATCATCTCCCAGGTTAAGTTCAATAAGGCGCTTTAAATGCGTCACACTATCGAGATCGATTTGGCGGCAATGTACACCTAGATGACCTTCTTCAACGTGACGAACCTCTACCTCCATTGTAATTTGAATATCACTACCAGGTAGATAAAAGTTTAAACTTGCAGGGTCGTTTTTAAGTGGCACATAGCCATCGGGCAGGGTGAGTAATGCGCCATTGAGCGACAAATCCAAGATTTCGCAGCTAAAATCACCGCTTGAGGCCATAAACTGTGCCTCGTTTGAAAAAATAACTCTGGAAAAACGTCGACGTTCTTTCATTACTGATCCTAATAGTCCGTATAGGTAAAGAATAGCTTATATCATTGTGCTCGCTACTAACAATGACAATAAATTTATTGCGCTTGGATGGGATTGCTACTGCAATTTGATTTGCGACTTGCCTCCACAGTGCGGCATGAATAAAGCTAAGCAAGTATTAAAAAATAAAAAAGGCTCCTAACGAGGAGCCTTAGATTATCATCGTTGATAGACTAATGTTTTAGTTATTAGCCAATCTTCTTATATTTGATACGTTTAGGCTCTGCCGCCTCAGCACCAAAGGTCTTCTTCAACCATTCTTCGTATTCAGTGTAGTTGCCGTCAAAGAAGTTGATTTGGCCTTCATCACGGTAGTCTAGAATGTGGGTCGCGATACGGTCTAGGAACCAACGGTCGTGCGAGATACACATAACGCAGCCCGGGAATTCTAAAATCGCATTTTCTAGCGCTCGTAACGTTTCAACGTCTAGATCGTTGGTTGGTTCATCCAGCAACAGTACGTTACCGCCTGCTTTTAGTAGTTTTGCTAAGTGCAGACGATTGCGCTCACCACCAGACAGCTCTTTTACAAACTTTTGTTGGTCATTGCCCTTAAAGTTAAAGCGGCCAACATAGGCGCGGCTTGGTACTTCAAAGTTACCAATTTTAAGAATGTCTTGGCCGTTAGAGATCTCTTGGAATACGGTGTTATTACCGTCCATGTCATCACGGAACTGTTCAACAGTGGCGATTTCAACCGTTTCACCAATAGTGATGTTACCACTATCTGGCTGCTCTTGACCGCTTAGCATTCTAAACAGCGTTGACTTACCCGCGCCGTTTGCACCGATGATCCCAACAATTGCACCTTTAGGTACGTTGAAGTTCAAATCGTCAATCAACAATCTGTCACCGAAGCTCTTACGTAAGTTGCTCACTTCAATCACTTGGTCGCCTAAGCGAGGACCAGGTGGAATGAATAGCTCGTTGGTTTCGTTACGCTTTTGATAGTCGTTTTGCTGAAGCTCGGTAAACTGCGCCATACGTGCTTTAGACTTAGCTTGACGACCTTTTGGATTTGAGCGTACCCATTCAAGTTCTTTTTCAATCGACTTCTGGCGTGCTTTCTCTGATTTTTCTTCTTGCTTCAAACGTGCATCTTTTTGCTCAAGCCATGAAGAATAGTTACCTTCCCACGGAATACCATGGCCACGGTCAAGCTCTAAAATCCAGCCTGCTACATTATCTAGGAAGTAGCGGTCGTGGGTGATCGCTACCACTGTGCCCTCGTAGTCATGAAGGAAGCGCTCCAACCACGCAACCGACTCGGCATCTAAGTGGTTAGTCGGTTCGTCAAGAAGCAGCATATCTGGCTTCTCAAGTAACAGGCGGCAAATAGCAACACGGCGTCTTTCACCACCTGATAGGTGCTCAATTTTCGCATCCCATTCGGGTAAACGAAGCGCATCGGCAGCGCGCTCAAGCGCATTATCTAGGTTGTGACCGTCATGTGCTTGGATGATAGCTTCTAATTCGCCTTGCTCTTTAGCTAGCGCATCAAAGTCAGCGTCTTCCATTGCGTACTCTGCGTACACTTCGTCTAATCGATTCAGGGCGCGCTTAACTTCGCCAACTGCTTCTTCAATCGTTTCACGAACGGTTTTGCTTTCGTCTAGTACAGGTTCCTGCGGTAGGTAACCGATCTTAGTACCAGGTTGCGGACGTGCCTCGCCCTCGAATTCGTTATCCACACCCGCCATAATGCGAAGTAAGGTCGATTTACCTGCACCATTAAGGCCTAAAACACCAATTTTAGCGCCCGGGAAAAAGCATAAAGAAATATCTTTCAGAATAGTGCGCTTAGGTGGCACAACTTTGCTCACCCGCGACATGGTATAAATATATTGAGCCATGAGTTTCCAATCTCTTTTTTAAGTTAGATGTATTTTAGAGAAAGCCTTCCTGTGCTGCAATGTTGTGGACTACATGATATAAAAAATATAAGTTCCTTCGCTAATTAACTTGAGTTGTGGATAGTTAATACCTTTCTAGCAGTCAGTTCCAGTGCAAACGGTGTTTAATTACTAACCAATAGCTATATTGGTTAGCAAATTCGCCTTGCTTATAGGAAGCTGGCACCATAGCGAGAGAAGGATGCGGAAGCGGTGTTTTCCCTAAAATTCTCTGGTTAGACAAGGAGGTAAATTAAGTTGTACTTTAACAACAATGAGTTAGAACATTCCCTATCCAAATCTTAGATTAAGCAAAATATTTTCGTGTTTAAGTTGTAATTCGATGTAATGGTTTAAGTCAGAAATAGCTTCTACACTGCAGTAATGCTTCATGAATTGAACCACTGTAAAAAGGATTACAACATGTCACATCACTGCAATCAAAACCCCATTGTTTCAGCTGCCATATACCCACCCATAGGTGTAATGCGGGTTGGTAACAGCCCTGAAGAATTTTTTATTGGCCCTGAGGTCGATACCGCCATTCCAAGAGATATGAATTACTATCGCGATAGCACGGGAGCGTTGAAGCGCCAAGCCGCGCGTTTTCGTATTTATGGATTGGACGCCGAGGGCAACATCGTTAAAGAACTCACTTGCGACGATGGCGCTTCTATCATTTGGCATGCTCGCTTGGCTAATCAAAAAGCATCTTGGTATGAGTTTCAATTAGCGTTGGATATTCCAGAGGCGATGGAGGCCGAGCCGAGTTTACTGCGCAACCTCAATGTAAATGACCGTGACAGCTTGCTCATTGATGGTGGGGCGCAGCAGATCAGTGGTATTGCTTCTGGGTGTGGTTGTAGTCGCTTTGAAGGATGCTTTGCTGGTAAAAAAGTGTACTTAGGCGAAATGCGTACCGATGACAAGGGCCGCTTACTTATGCTTGGTGGACACGGGGTGTCAGAAAATCCTCAAGGCCACGAGGCGATCACGTTCGGTAATAATGAAGGCTGGTACGACGATACTTCGGACGGCCCTGTAACTGCTGAGGTGAAATATCAAGGCAAAGCACTTGATGTGAAACCTGCATGGGTTATTTGTGCGCCACCAGATTACGCACCAATGCAAAAATCTCCGCGAACCATGTGGGATTTAATGCGCCAGGTTGCAGTTGATGCCAAGATGCTACCAGCACCTGAAGGTAACCCCTCCTTTAGTAAAGACATTCTGCCAATTTTCCAAAGGTTAACCGATTTACAATGGGTTAATGCGGGATTTGCCGCAGGGTTTGGCTGGAATAGCCCCTTTGATTTTACTTCAGAGACTTGGATCAGCCGTTTAAATGACAACTCACGCACATGGCAAGAATCAAGACGTAATCTCTTTAATAACTTTAGACAGATAGAAAAAGTCACCACAGCGGATGAAAAACATAGTTGGGATCCTAAATTTGCTGCTACCGCACCGCAGCTGTGGCCTTGGTTGTACGGCGATGCGATGAGTGTAGATGCCGATGACTCGCCAAGGCAGTTTGTCACCCTGACAGAAATTCAGTTGAATATGTTACAGCAGTGGTCGAATGGCGAATTTGATTCTGATTACGACCCTTGTTATCGCCCCCCAACCAGCATTGATGAAATTCCGGTTGCTGAGCAACCAGAGATGTTAACTAAAGCGGCGATGGAGTTCTGTTTAGCAGATGCTTTCCATCCTGGATGTGAAATGACTTGGCCAATGCGTACAGCGGGCATGTATAGCGAGGCTTTCCGTCTTAAGCATTCAGAAGATACTGCACCGACCCACGGCACCAATTATGGCGTGGAAATGACATCAGAAATCGCGCTGCATTCGAGCGGCCCATTAAAAACGGGGCAGGTTGCTGGTGGCATTACGCGTTGGATGGCCATTCCTTGGCAAACAGATACCGCGAGTTGTCGCGATGGCTACAATGAAGCTTACGAGCCTTATTTACCGACCTTTTGGCCTGCACGAGTGCCAAATAATATGCTTAGCGAGCAAAATTATCACCGGGTAGTCGATGAAACTAGGCCATTTGCAGAGCGACAAGCAGCATTTAATGACAGGGAGCTGTGGCTAAACGATTTGCCGATAGGCCCTTCAAACAACTATATTGAGCAGATCAACAGTATGATCACTGGGTTTGGTCAATTGGCGGTGGTATTACCGAAGACAGAAAAAGGCGTAACAGGTTTTCCAACCACCATGCAAGTAGGGTTAACACCAGTCAAAGCTGATCACAAAGCAGAAAAACTGCTGATAGCAAGTCGTAATGAAAGCATGCGAGATTGTCGTCCTGATTTGTCACAAACCGACAAAGCACACCGCCGGAATCGCAAATAATAAGGGCTAATATGGCTGAAAGGAAATCGGATATTGTAATTGTAGGTGCAGGCATTGCAGGATGCATTGCTGCACTTGCCTTGCATCCTCACTATCAGGTGATAGTAGTCGATAAGCTCGCCGCAGCTAAAGACAAAGTGGGCGAGTGTTTACCGCCTGCGGCGTCTAGAATTCTCAAAAAGCTTAACTTGTTGCACTTACTACAAAGCCCGGAACATCTCACTTGTCACGGTATGATTTCGTTTTGGGGTAGTGAATCGCCTACCATAGTGGATAACGTTAAAAACCCCGATGGTTTGGGGTGGCACATTCATAGGCAGCATTTTGAACAGCAGCTTCGTGATCAATTAGTGCTTCGTGGTATCCCTTTATTATCTCCTACAAAGCTCACTGATGTGGTGCAAACACAATCAGGGTGGCAAGTTAGGGTTGAAGGCTGCGACACTGACATGTCTATCACGACAACACTGCTTATTGATGCCACCGGTCGCGCCTGTCATCTAGCGAGGCGACTCGGTGCAAAACTACAACAGTTTGATAAGCAAATGGCACTGTGGCTTACCGCAGAGGTTGCCACGACGAAACAGTTTGCGGTGATAAGCGATGAAGAAAATGGCTGGTGGTATAGTGCGCCGAGCGCGGCATGCTCTTCACTCGACCCTAATATGCAGCCTCGGGTGTTTTCTTGGCAGGCTTGCGCTGATGCGATCAAAAAGTGCAACATTACCAACGCTCAAGATTTTTTAGCCAAAGTAAAGCAGGTGAGGGGATTTAACACCTTAGTGGACTTGGTGAATATAGAAACAGCACACCTGCACCCAATGGTAAGTGCAAATTCGGCCCGTTTGGATAGTTGCGCAGCAAAAGGCTGGTATGCGGTGGGTGATGCGAGCATGAGCTTTGATCCGCTCTCTTCGCAAGGCATGTTGCATGCCATGACCAGCAGCATGCAACTTGCGGATATGCTGCTGTTGCACGGTACGGATTACAAACATGGCGCAAAACTATATCAGTCGCAAATGGATAGAGTGTGGATGCGCTACCTTGAGCATCGACAGCACTTTTACGAGGGGTCAAAGTTAATCGGTTAACACTTATTATTACTTGTTTGGACTAAAGCAAAGTTTGAATCGAAAGAATGCGGCAACATCTATAGTGGTGAAACCAATACCATTGCTGCTGGCCGTCAGTTGATTGCGATGCTTAAAATGTCTGAATAAATGTTGCCTAGAAGTGGCGGTGAACACTCACTTATTCACTGCCACCAGTGGAAGCTGAATATGAGCAATTGCGCCTTGCGCATCTTTACGATTGGTTAAGCTCAGTTTTCCGTTATGCTGTTCAACGATATTTTTAGCTAAGATGAGACCAATCCCTTTACCCGCTGCTTTAGTGGTGTAAAAAGGTACAAATAGGTTGTCAGCGTTCTTTATGCCATGACCTTCATCGAGTACTTCAATACCTGCGAATTTATGATTGTGGTACGCTTTGACGTAAACAGTATTGCGCTCACCTCCAGCTTCCAAGGCATTTTTAATCAGGTTTACAAGTGCCTGCTCAAGTAAGCTTTGATCAATTTGCAGCGTAAAGTTCTGTTCAATGGTTAATCTCACGCGATTGTCAAAAAGCCCTACGAGCGGCGTTAGTAAGTCACTTATTGATATCGCTTCTATATGAAGTTGATGCTGTTTTGCAACGCTTGCATAGCGATTAACAAATGACATCAGGCCATCGCTGCGCTGCACAATCACGCCAAGCGCTTGTTCAAAATCGGCTTGATTTTCTTGCGTGGTGGGAATTTCTATCAAGGTTTGAGCAAGTGACTTAATCGGCGAGAGAGAATTATGAATTTCGTGGCTGAGCACTCTGATCATTTTTTGCCAAGCGTCGCGCTGAGCTTGACTGACAACCGCTTGCACATCGGTTAGGATCACCAAGTGCGCCTGCATGCCTGCAATGGTAAGCTCACTATAGCGAAGTTGCCACTCATCACCGAGAGTAGGGTGGTTAAAGTGCCAATGTCCACTATGATACTCAAGGCTGAACTTATGCGCTTTTAATAAACGAAGGCTTTGCCATGGTTTGCCAATCCAATTTGAGAAGGCTTCATTGGCATGCACCAGTGCAGTATTGTTATCGAAAATCGCGATGGGGCTGGGCAGTTGTTCAATGAGTCTGAACAGTAATATGGCTTGGTGGTCTCGCTCTGATTTGAATGATTGCAGCTGCTGACATAATTGCTGTGTTTCTTGCAGCAAACTGTGAAGAATTCCCGAGCTGTCAGAGGTGTAAAAGCGCTGCCCATACTCTTCGTTTTTAATCGCCTCTATGGTGGTTGAGAGGTGATAAAAAGGTTGTATTACGCGCTGTTTAAAATGATACAGCAGCAGTGCGAGCGGACAAAGGACAAGGATAAAGTAGGTGATAACACTGAGTGTTGATGCCTCAAGGATGACCATAAAAAAAGCGCTGAGCACGGTGAACAGCAACCAAATAACCAGGCAAAAAATCTCGATAGTCTGTTCAAAGTTAGGCTTTTTCATAGGCAAGCTCATCGTGTTTTGATATCAAACTTATCAAGGCGACGATATAGGGCACTTTTACTGATCCCAAGTAAAACAGCAGCATCTTCCACATTATCATGGCATTGGCACAGCGCCATTTTAATCAACTTTTGCTCGGCTTGATCTAGCGTCATCATTTCGGGCTCACTCTGCTCTGTGGTTACCACAGATTTTAAAGAAAGCGCGCTTTCTTCAATTTCAGTGCCATCACACAGCAAAATCGCACGTTCCATTATATGGCTAAGTTCACGGATATTACCCGGGAATGCGTAACTTTGTAGTCTTGTTTGTGCTGCATGAGACAAGGGTTTTACGTCTAGTTCGTAGGTCGTTGCGTGCTTTTGAATAAAAAAGTCGGCCAGCGGAATTATCTCTGTACGACGCAAGCGCAGTGGTGGGATCTCAAACTCCATTGTATTTAGTCTGAAATACAGGTCACTACGAAATTGACTTGCTTGTTGTTGCGACTCTAAATCTGCATTAGTTGCGCTAATAATTCTACAGCTTGCATGCTGCGTTTTGCTCGAGCCAACAGCTTCATATTCCCCTGTTTCTAATACTCGTAGTAGCTTCGTTTGTTGAGGCTCTGTGAGTGTACCTACCTCATCCAAAAACAAAGTCCCTTGCTCAGCCATTGAGAAACGACCTTGTCTATCCTGTTTAGCGTCAGTAAACGCACCTTTCACATGGCCAAACATTTCGCTTTCAAACAGTGACTCTGGAATAGCCGCCATATTGGTACTCACAAAGTTGCCTGTGATGTTACTTTGCTGGTGGATGTAGCTGGCAATCTGTGATTTTCCCGTACCATTTTCTCCTCTAAGCAATATATTCGCTTTGGTTTTGGCAATGCGATCAAGTTGGCTTTTTAGCGCTTGCATCGTAGGGCTTAACCAGAGTAATGCATCAGCTGGTTCTGCATTTGGCACTATTTTAGCTGTAGTTTGTTGGAGGGGAGCAGGTTGTTGTTTTGCAGCGATTTGCTTTAGCCCTAAATGCTTTTTCACCATCATTACTACGGCGTGGTTGTCCCAAGGCTTGGCAAAAAAGTCTTTGGCGCCGCGCTGCATGGCTTCGACGGCGAGTTCGACGCTAGACCAAGCGGTCATCGCAATAAAGGTTGCGCTACTTTGGCTTGCATACTGACTCAAAAAAGCGAGACCTTCATCGCCGGATGTCGTATCGAGCTCATAGTTCATGTCTAGCAGTACAATATCAATGTCGTGCGCATTGAGCTGCTTAGCGGCACAATAAAGACTACTACTTTGGAAAATGGTAAAACCGTGGTTTTTTAGTAAAAACTGTAAGCTAAGGCGGATATCGGCCTTGTCATCAACGATTAAAATTGAACCTTGCATAGTGTGTTGTAGGCAAAGAGCGTTTACACGCCACGCTTTGCCTACGCATTCCTGTTGTTATTATTAACTTATTCGTCTCTTAGCGCTTTAATGGGATCTTGGCTTATCACCCTTTGCACAGGTAAATAGCTTGCGATGAGCGCAATCAGCAGCATGATAGGGATTGTCACGATAACAGCGAACCAGCTCACGGAAATAGCTGTTGTACTTATCTTTGTCAGTATCCCATATCCGATTGCAACGGTTAATGCACTCACTCCAAGGCCAATCATTACCGGTGTTAGACTCTGCTTGAGCACTTGTGCTATCAGTTTGTGTGTATGTGCGCCCAACGACAAGTGAATGCCAAGCTCATAGCGACGCATTTGTACGCTGTAGTTGAGCACGCCGTAGATCCCGGCGCCAGCTAGGCTTAAGGTAAGGGCTAATAGAGCGACAGTCAACATTGCTTGCAGCCAAGTTTGTCTTAACCTCTGGGTTAGCATGCCATCTACAGGCTCAAAAAAAGCAAAGTTTAGACTCGGATGAATGACCTTGAGAGCATGAGTTAATTGGACTTTTGACAGTGCAGAATTCCCCTTGATAATAAAAGATGTGCTGCCTTCAGTGACAGGCAAGTAATAGCGCTCTAAGGTATAGCCTCGGTTGCCCGTAGGTACGTAAATATCACTCACAACCCCAACCACTTTTCTTGGCACCTCTCTGTCAGCATAGAGGGTTTGACCGATTGGATTTTCATCTTTGTACAAACGCTTAGCGAGTGAGGCCGAGAGAATTATTTCATTGTTGTCTGAGCCTGAGGCCATGATCGGTGTAAACCGGCTTCCTTGCTCAAGTGGTAGTGAAAGCGCAGTGAAACCGTCTTCGTCGTAAAAGGACAAACTGACGATACCGATCAGCGCAATATTTTGGTCATACAAATAATTTTGCCATCCCATTTGCAAAGGCGAAGCATAACTTGCCGATATCGATGTGATGCTCGCTTGATTGGCTAAAAGCTGTTTGATTTGCTTGCCAAGCTCAAAGTTATCGATTCCTGTGGCACTGCCGTCGATACGGACATAGTACAAATGCTCAGTATCAAACCCAGTGGGATGGGTCATTTGCGCGTATGCGGGAACTAATTTGTTGGCTGCAAGAAAGAGTAAAATACTGGCAAAGCATACTTGTAATGCCACCAACACTTGACGAGTACGCTTGGAAATTTGCGCGCCAGTGCCTTTACCGCTGCTGTGTAGCGCATCTGTTAGGGCATGATAGTTTACTTGTTTGCTGGTAAACCAGGCGATGAGTAGCGCCATTATCAGACTCAGTGCACAAGCAACCACTATGGTCGGCCAATCTAGAGTTAAGCCCTGCATGCGACTAAATAAATAGCTCAAGTCGTTTGCTAACCAAACATTCAACCACTCGGCAAGCAATAATCCGAGTATAGTAGCTGCCCCCACTAACAGGACGCTTTCGCAAAACATACTGACAAAAATGTGAGTAGGCTTTGCCCCCAGTGCCGCTTGAATTGCCATGGTGCGCTGTTTTTGCGCAGCCCTTGAGAGAAATAAATTAACAACATTGGTCAGGGCAATGAGCACCAAAACCGCAGCTGAGAACAACAAGGTAATGGCGAGCTCATCACTTCGTGCAACTATTTTGTCGCGCAGTGGTGTAAACTGAGCGCCAATTCGCGTGTTAGGCGCTACGTTTTCACGGGATTGGTAAAGCGTGTTAATCTGTTCGCCCAGCGCATGATTCATCTGCTCAATGTTTACACCCGCTTTCAGTCGAGCGATACCGTTAAACTGGCTACTGATGTTATTCCAGTGCGAGGTGGTGGTGACAGGCTCCGGAAAGCTACTAAAGCCGCTAACGGGAAAGCCACCAAAGATCTCAGGCACTTCAAACGCTTCTCCCGTTACTCCGATAATTTGATAGCGTTCACGATCTATGGAGGTGTAGCTACCAACGATATCTGGATCGGCATTAAAGTGCGTTATCCAAGAATGATAACTCAGGACTAAAACTTTTTGTTCATCGCTGACGCCTTCGTCTTGCTTTAGCGCGCGACCAAGATGCAGTGGCGTGCCTAACAACTCAAAGAATTCGGGAGTCACTCGAATTATGTCTACCGTGGGCATATCCTTAATGTCCATAAAACGAGATGATACCAAGTGCATCATCGTCATTTTGTCGATAAATTGCTTATCTTGATATAGCTGAAACTGGGTGGAGAGCAGTTGGAATCCATATTGGGTTTCTCCATTAATGGTTTCGCTTTGATCGGTCACCCATAGCTTATCTGCATCAGGATAGGGGAGCGGTTGCGTGATCAATCTATGGTTGATATTAATCACTACCGTTAGCGCTGCTAAGGTTAATGCTAGGGTGACAAGTACGGTAAGACTAAATCCCGGAAGCTTCCTCAGATTTGACAGTGCGAGCTTAAATTCCTCTTTTATCATCCCACCATCTCCAAATTCATTTCATCCACCATCACCCCATCTAACAAGAACAGTTTACGTTTTGCCATGTCTGCATACCTAGGGTCGTGGGTAACCATACACATGGTTGTGCCTTGGGCGTTTAGGTCGCTCAGCATGTTCATTACGGCATCGCCATTTTTTGAGTCCAAGTTTCCTGTAGGTTCGTCAATAAGCAGAATATCTGGCTGATTGGCGAGTGCACGGGCGATGGCGATACGTTGCTGCTGTCCGCCTGACAGTTGATTGGGCTTATGTTCTGCTCTGTGGGTCATTTGTACTAACTCCAAGCAAGTCATTACCCGTTCTTTTAACGCAGTATTTGAGAGTGCAGTGCTACTGTACTTGATAGGTAAGGCGATATTGTCAAAGACGTTCAATTCATCAATGAGATTAAATGACTGAAACACAAAGCCAATATGTTTATTTCTTAGTGTGGCTCTTTGGTTGACGTCAAGGTTACTGACATCGTTACCCGCAATTGTGTAGGTGCCGGTGCTTGGGCTGTCTAATAAACCAAGAATATTTAGAAGTGTTGATTTACCGCAGCCCGATGGGCCTGAAATTGACAGATATTCGCCCTGAGTTACATTGAGGTTTACGCCACGCAGTGCCAGTGTTTCCATTCCGCCGAGGACAAACTTTTTAGTGATGTTTCTAAGTTCAATAACGTGTTTATTATTCATTGTTCTTCCTTTGGTTTGTTATTTGCTCAAAGTCACTACGGGTGTGTCGGCATAAGATGCCATATCCGACAAAATAAACTGCTGATTTGTCGAAGCGCCACTGAGCAGCTGAATGTGCTGTGACGTTTCTGCGCCATAGTGTACTTGAATTGCACGGGCTTGTTGTTTTTCTTTATCAACAAGATATAAGGTTGCTTGACTATAAGGTTTTGCACCGACGGGTTTGTCGATGAACAGTGCGGAACTCAATTTGTCGATAGAGACTTTTCCCTCAATATTTAGCTCGGGGCGAGCACTCGCGGGCAGACTTTTAGGCAGTGTCACCTCAACTTCAATATTGCCATTTTGTACCATTGGATTAATGCGCGACACTTGGCCTTCAATTAAGTCGTTACGGGTATTGATGCTCACATGCTGAGCCAGCTTTATTTGCTGGGCATAGGCTTGTGGGATCTGTAATTGCGCATATAAATCAGTGGTGCTGCCAACTAACACCAATTGAGTGCCAAGAGAGACACTTTGTCCAAGTTCCACATGAAGTTGCTGCAATACTCCTTTGATCCCAGCCCGTACAGTGAGCTTATTCACCCTATCTTGCACCAATAAAAATGCTTCATTACTGGCATCAATATTTGACTGCGCAAGCTGCAGGTTGGCTTTGTGTAAGGTCTGCAATTGTGATATTCGCTGTTGTTCAATATTAATGCGACGTTTTAGCTGGCGATGGGTAAGTACCGCGCGTTGGTAGTCGAGTTTAGAAACAACCCCATCTTCAACCAACTCTCCTTGAGCGCTAACCTCCAGCTCGGCACTTTCTAACTCAGATCTCAGAATTTCCAAATCCGCCTGATGAGACAGCAGTTCTCGTTGTTGATTGATATCGAGCTGTAGATATTGGTCTTGCGATTGCGCCAAACTGCGTTTGGCATCTTTTAAAGATTGGGCCAAATTTGCATCTTGTAATCTCATGATGATGCTGTCGGGGTTAACTTGTGCACCTGGGCGCAACACAATTTCTTCAACCGTGGCATCGCTCGCGGCACTTATCAAACGCGGCGTTTTCGATTTAAGCTGACCATATCCAGATACACTGACTTCTAAATCTCCTTGCTGGACCTCCGCAATCCATGTTTTTGCCATAGGCAAAGATGCCTGCGCTGAGGGCTGTATTAGCAGCCATATAATAACGATGGCGAAAATGGTTCCGCCAACAGCCCACATCCAGTTAACCTTGTTGCGCTTTTTATGTTCGACTTGTATATCCATGTTGATATCTCTGGTGGAATGAAGGTTGTTATTACTCAGTAGATAACAAGTCGCATGCCAAAATTTAATTTACTGAAATTATTAGATTTTTTGTTTTGTCTGTTTGCATGGAAGGAGTGCTTTTTGCGGTTTCGAAAATAAAAATTGTGGTTTTGGGAAGCTCGATTGTATTTGCAAGTGCGCAGAAGAAAATAGGCTCATCAATAGAGCCTATGAATTGCAGCGTTATTATTTGTTAAAACACGCGTTCTGGGTTGGTTGGTACGTCTTGCTGTTTTAGGGTCCATTTCGCTATGTCTATTTTGCGCATAAACTTAACCTTTGGGTGCGATTTAGCGTAGTGAATAAAGTCGTCAAGTGCTTTTACGCGTGCAGGGCTGCCTGCGAGCCTGTCGTGTGCGCTGATAGACATCATACGGCGCTGGGATTTTCCTTCTTCATAAAGCACATCAAACTCGTCTTTTAACTCTTGCAAATAGGCTTTTGCTGTCATTGCGGAGCTGCCGCCATAGCGTACGATATCGTTATTTCTAAAGGTATAAGGCACCACCACGAAGGGTTTGCCATTGACCGGGGTAAACGAAGGCTCATCCCGAGATAAGTCATCAATATGATAGATAAATCCAAGGGACTGCAAAATAGTTAAAGTTTGCTCAGAGTGGCGCATCCAAAATGCATTAAAGCCTTGTGGTCTTTGCCCGGTGATCTTTTCAAGCACGTCTGCACTGTGAATATAAGACGCCCGTTCTTCTTCGGGTGTCATCGAGTATTGTGGTGTCCAGTTTTGTCCATGACCTGAAATTTCATGCCCTTTTTCTGCCACCATTTTGGCAAGTTTAGGATTAAGCTCAGCAGCTTTTCCTACCATGTGGGACGTCACTTTGATGTTGTGCTTATCCCAAAGTTTAAGCAATCGTGGGATCCCTTCGTTCATACCATACTGATACCAAGTAGGAGCGACGGTATCGGGATAGCCCGCTTCTTGCTGAGGAAATGGCCCAGGATCGCTTGGGTCTTGCGCGGTTGCTTCAAACTGCATGGAGATAGAGATCACCAATTGAGCATCATCGGGCCAGTAATGGCCAGGCTCTACTTCAGCGCCGTGGGCTGTGCCTGCAAGCAGGGCAGTTGCTGTTAGTAGCGCTCGAATACTTGTGGTCAACGTGGTACGCATGGTTATTCTCCTGCGGCTCTTGGGCCGGCATACACAGAAAGTGTTGCCTGCGCTAAGCTATGCTGGTGGATAAAAAATCCAGTAAGTGGTGCCGTTGCACCAGCTGGCACGGGGAGTGTATCTACATCTAGTGCATGCACGGTAAAGGTGTATTTATGTTTGCGGCCAATAGGCGGGCACGGGCCAAAGTACCCAGGCTTTCCTAAATCCGTATTACCTTCAATGGCTTGGCTTGGTAAAGTTTCTGCAAGCCGAGTCGTGTCTTTGGGCAAGTTATACACTTGCCAGTGCCAAAATCCGCTGCCGGTTGGCGCGTCTTGATCGTAAAACGTCACCGCAAAGCTCTTGGTTTGTTTAGGTGCATTTGACCAAACTAAGGTTGGCCGTGTGCTGTTTCCCTCGCAGCCAAATTGATCCCAGTATTGAAATGGTCGAATAGATTTTTCGGCAACAAGATCTGGGCTTTCTAGTGTAAACTCAGATGCTGAAATTGCATCGGTTGCACCGAGTAATGCCATAGAGGCTAGGGATAAATGCAGTAATAATGGCTTCATATTGCACCTTTTGCTCTTAATTGTTGGAAATCTGCATAGTCGGTGTAGCCTTGCTCGCTACCACCAAACAAAGGCGCATCAGGGTTGATTGGACTCAAAGGCAATTGATGAGTTAGACGGTATACGAGGTCTGGGTTGGAGATAAACTTGCGACCAAAAGCCACAAAGTCAACTAGACCTTGCTCAATAAGGGCTTCGGCTTGCTCTGGTTCGTAATTGCCCGCCACAATAATGGCGCCGTGAAATTTTCTTCTTAGTGCTTGCCTAAAGCTCTCCGTCACGACCGGCGCATCATCCCAGTCCGCTTCTGCTAAGTGCACATAGGCAATGCCTAAGCGGTTAAAGTGCTCCGCGGCGAGCAAGATAGTATCAATGGCTTGTTCGTCTTGCATGCCACGTTGGGTAATAAAAGGCGCTAATCGGATCCCTACTTTTTCAGGTCCAATTGCTTGGCTAATCGCGGTGATAACTTCAACCGCAAAGCGAATTCGGTTTTCCTTCGAGCCACCATATTGATCATGACGTTGATTAGAGCTGCGGCGTAAAAACTGGTCAATTAAGTAGCCATTACCTGCGTGGATCTCGACGCCATTAAACCCCGCCATCATGGCATTCTCAGCCGCATGGACATAATCTTCGACTATGCTCTGTATTTCTTGGGTTGCCAGTGCACGTGGTGTTGGGCAATCGACCATTTCACCCACTCCTTTTTCATTGACCACCCACACTTGTGCGTCGGGCGCCAGTGCTGAGGGGGCGACGGGTTGGCCATCTTCATGAAAAGTGGAGTGAGACATACGACCAACATGCCAAAGCTGACAGAAAATACGGCCACCTTTTTGCTGGACTGCATGGGTGATTTCTTTCCATCCAGCAACCTGCGAAGCAGTATAAATTCCGGGAGTAAATGAATATCCTTTGCCCTGACAAGAGATTTGTGTGGCTTCACTAATGATAAGCCCTGCCGAAGCGCGTTGGGCGTAGTACTTTGCCATCAACTGGTTTGGAATATCTCCCGGTTGTGTTGTTCGAGAGCGGGTCATTGGTGCCATCAAAATGCGGTTTGGTAAGATTAAATTACCGAGTTTTTTCTGCGTAAATAACAATGGATCAGACATAGTATTCTCCTAATTATTGGACAAGTGAGTTGATGTGGCGTGGAAACAGCACTTCAATTTTTAGAGATTCAGGTGCAAAGATAAAAACCTGATGCTCATTGCTAATAGGGACATCTCGTTCCACGTAGCGAACGCCAAAATGCTCTAGTCGGGCGATTAAGCCGGGGTAATCGTCAGCACGAAATGCAATATGATCTATGTTGCTAGTACTCATGCTTGTGTTTTGCGCAGAACCAAGGTATTCAGCCTGTGCTTGGGTATGTGGTGATTGTTCAACCAGATGAATGAAAGGTTGCTGTTGGTCGCCATAGAACCACTTTCCTGGAAATGGAAAAGGTGGACGTAGGCCTTCTTTAAGCCTAAGCACCTGCTCAAAAAAGGTCGCCATTTTTGCCATGTCATGTGCTCTAAACAAAAAGTGATCTAACTGCATGGTGTGTTACCTCCATTGGTGTTAGCGATTTATGTGTTGAGAACAGTCTATTTGTTTATTAATATTTGATAATTGGCTTCTATATAAAATTACTTTTCATAAAAGGTGAATAATGAAAAGCAAAGCAGACGATATGGCGCTTTTTGTTCAAGTGGTGCGCTCTGATGGCCTGGCTGCGGCAGGGCGAGTATTAGGGCTTTCTCCAGCGAGCATGACCGCACGGATCAATGCACTTGAAGCGCACTATAAAACCCGTTTACTTACTCGAAACACCAGAAGTATCAAACTGACCGAAGCGGGAGAGCGGTTTTATCAGGGCTGTGTGCGAGTCATTGAGGAGGTTGCGGCGGCGGAGGCGCTACTGCAAGATGCCGATCCCGATTTGAGAGGCACACTCAAAATTGCAGCAAGCTCAGACTTTGGTCGTCAGTACGTGGTTCCCGCCGTTGCGGAGTTTGCCACGCAGCATCCACAGGTGGTGGTTAACTTGAGCTTGGGGGAGGGCTTGGTCAAATTAGTTGAGTCTGGCACTGATATCGCCATTCGTTATGGTAATTTAAATGATAGCAGTTTGATATCTCGGCCTCTGTTAAACAACCGCAGAATGCTGGTGGCTGCCCCAAACTATCTCGAACGGTATGGTACACCAGATTGCTATCAAGCATTACAGCAACATCGTTGTTTAGTACTGGAAAGAGCAGGACAGGCGCTAAACGATTGGTATTTTATCGACAAAGACACGCAAGCAACCATCATTGAAACCGTGCCTACCTGTTTAGTGAGTTCAGATGGAGAAGTATTGCGAAACTGGGCTATTCAAGGGCTTGGGATCACCATCAAGTCGTGGTTAGATGTTCACAAAGATATTAAAGCGGGGCGATTGGTGGAGTTGTTGCCAACTCAAACATTGGGATTTAGTCCAACGGACTCAGACAAAGTTGCGCTGCAAGCGATTTATCCATCTAGGCAGTTTCAACCTCGCCAAGTCAAAGCATTTCTGACCTTTTTTAGCGAGTATTTACAACAAATGCATGATTGATTTCATTTCATTGGAGTCTACCGAATTAGCCGTGCGTAAGTGATAAATATATGCATAATAAACGCTCATATTTAAACTAACTAAAGAGGTTCAAGGATGGCAATTGGCAATATTAAACACGTAATTTTTGACGTCGGTAACGTATTTGTGAGGTGGTCACCGGAGGAGATTGTTCGGCTTACCTTTGGCAACCAATGCGACGTTGAGAGTCTAGCTAAGCAGCTGTTCCACAGTGAGATTTGGTTTGCGATTAATCGAGGCGAACTGACTGAAGCAGAGACCAAGCACGCTTTTATGCAAACCTGTCACTTAACCTCTGAGCAAGCTGACGAACTGTTCTTTTATATCAAAGAATCACTGATCCCACTTTATGGCACGCTTGCACTGATGCAGCGCCTAAAGGCGGCTGGATATAGTGCTTATGCCCTAACCGATAATGTGCACGAGATTGTGAGCCACCTAAAAGCGCGTCATACTTTCTGGCAACACTTTGACGGAGAAATTATTTCTGCTGAGCTTGGCTGCATGAAGCCCGGCAAAGCTATTTTTACTCATTTACTGGAGCGCTACCAACTGGCGGCAGGTGACTGTGTTTTTCTTGATGATGTCTTAGCGAACGTCGAAGGTGCAAAGCAGGTTGGGTTACATGGCATTCAGTTCTTTAATGCGGCTCAAGCTGAGCGCGAGTTGCGTGAGCTAGGATTAGTGTTTTAAGCAGGTCGAGACTCCAAAATAGGCCCAAGTACGGGCCTAAAAAGAATTAATCGCACATATACTGTCTATTTGTGAAAGCACAGTCGTGATCACCGTAACAAGAGATAGCACCTGTACGACAATCGTGGCGGTTAGTCGGTACACAGTCCAAATCAGTCAAACGGTTTACACCACCACCAATTTGGGGGTTGCTTGTGGTGCAATAGCTTGAGCATTGTTTAAGTTTTTAAGCGGCTTTTTATTCAGTTTAATTTTCATTTTTCATTTCCTTTGGGTGGTAAGAAAGCGTATTAACAGCGAAGGGAGCCACAGTTATAGCAAGAACCAAATGCTTTCGTGTTGCATAACTCGGTTATTTCTCTGTCACAAACCGCGGTTAAATAACCTCCCGCGATGTTTGGTGTTTGGGCTTTTTCCAAGCCTGCAGTATGGTTCAGTTGTTTTATCTTTCTTTTTGTTAGTGTTAATTTCATCTTATTTTCCTTATTGTGAAAGCTTGAATTGTCGTACAAAAAACAAACTACATTATTGACTGTACCCAACGTAAATTATTTGTCAAATATGTTTTTTAAAGGTTGAATTTGTGTTTTTCTCAATTGCCTTATTTCAACCCTGTGTAACTTCAATGCTCGATGACAAGCTGCTTTTTAGCCTTGAGTGCAGTAACTATGGTGTAACGTAAATTTGCACTGTCAGTCGCCCAACGCATCGATATTGTTTGGTCTTTTTAATCATGCAACACTGCAACATGAGAATAATTAAAAAACGGGATGAAGATGCGTAAATTAACAGCCTTGGTGTGGACTTGCTCTGTTTCCTTATGTACGGGTGTTGCGTTTGGTAACACGGCGCAAGCTGACGAGTCACCAATATTTAGTTCTAAAGCCACGGCACAGCCAATATGGGCTGAACACGGCATGGTATCTAGCCAAGAGGCACTTGCTAGTCAGGTTGGTGTAGAGATTTTAAAGCAAGGTGGCAATGCCGTTGATGCGGCTGTTGCAGTAGGTTTTAGTCTTGCCGTGACTTTGCCAAGGGCCGGAAATATCGGCGGTGGTGGCTTTATGCTAGTGCATCTGGCAAAAGAGAATAAAACCATTGCGATTGATTATCGCGAAATGGCGCCGAGTCGTGCGCACAAAGATATCTTTATTGATGAAAACGGCGAGGTAAACCCAAAGCTAAGCCTTCAGCACGGCCTTGCCGTGGGCGTTCCCGGAACGGTTATGGGGATGGAGTTAGCACTCAAAAAATACGGCACCATGACACTTAGTCAAGTTATTCAGCCTGCAATTAAATTGGCGCGTGATGGCATTAAAGTGACCTCTGACTTAGCTAACTCGCTTTCTCATCGTTATATTAAAGAACGAATGCTCGATGTACCGGCGTCTAAGGCTGTGTTTTATAAAAAAGATGGTAGCAGCTACAAGCCAAATGAATGGCTGGTGCAGGCTGACTTGGCTCACTCTTTGGAACTTGTTGCCGAAAAAGGCAGTGCAGGCTTTTATCAGGGCGAGACAGCAAAGAAAATTGTTGCTGCAGTAGAAGCAGCTGGTGGCATTATGTCGCTGGATGACTTAAAAGGCTATAAAGCGGTAGAGCGTGAGCCGGTAAAAGGCACATATCGCGGCTACGACATCGTTTCTATGCCGCCTCCTTCATCTGGTGGTGTGCATATCATAGAGATGCTGAACATGCTGGAGCAATATCCTATTGGTGAGCTTGGGCATAATAGCGCTGCTACCGTCCATTTAATGGCTGAGGTCATGAAGCGTGCGTATGCTGACCGCAGTGAATATTTGGGCGACCCCGATTTCTACGACGTACCCGTTAAAGCATTGGTGGATAAGCAATATGCAAAGCAGCGCAGTAAACAAATAAACGCAGACAAAGCGACACCAAGCCGTGAGATTAAGCCCGGTAAATTATTACCTTATGAGAGTAACCAAACCACGCATTATTCTGTGGTAGATAAGTGGGGCAATGCAGTGAGTAACACTTATACGCTCAACTTTAGCTATGGCTCAGGTATTGTCGCGGCTGGCACTGGCATTCTACTTAACAACGAAATGGATGATTTCTCGGCAAAGCCCGGCACACCAAACGGTTTTGGCTTGGTTGGTGGAGAAGCTAATGCTGTTGAAGGAAAGAAGCGCCCGCTGAGTTCGATGACACCTACGATTGTAATGAAAGAGGGTAAACCCTTTTTGGTAACGGGTAGCCCAGGTGGCTCGCGTATTATCACCACCACGCTACAAATCATTATGAATGTTATTGATCATGGTTTGAACATCGCTGAAGCAACCGTGGCTCCGCGTATTCACCACCAATGGTTACCAGATGAAATTCGTATTGAACGTAGCTTAAATGTGGATACTCGACGTCTACTAGAAAACAAAGGACACACACTTTCAGAGCAGAATGCGATGGGCTCAACCCAGTCAATCATGCTTACCGATAAAGGTCTATTTGGCTCCTCAGATCCAAGGCGTGCAGATAGCGCAGCGGTGGGGTACTAATACCAATTGAATTAATTCTCTAATCAATTTGAAGGGTGAAATAGCATATTAGCTTCGTTAAAAATTTCTCATTTAGAACAACTAAATAGCAAAATTTTTGCCTTGCCTATATGGATATAGGTACCTTAGCGGTAGCAGGACGCGAGAGCGGTGCTACTAAAGCTATTTCCCCGCTTCAAGATAGATCATTTACTTAATACAACTGGTATAATATCCTGATTTCTATTGAGTCTTAAGTGTAATTTAAATCGAGTAGGGGCGAGATGCCCCTTTTCTATGCGCTTTCTTTGACTAAATACTCTGGCAGCGGCCAATTCATGACGATGACTTCGCCTTGCCAAGTTTCAATCGTCAGCCAAACCTTGTCGTCTTTTGATAATGTTTTCTTTGCTAAAGCATGCACGTGTTGACCGTGTTTTGTGCCGTGAAGGATCCCGAGCTCATGCTCCATAAGCTGTGCAAGTGGCATCGCGTTGGGGCCGATATTAAGATAGCCTTGGCGCACAGATTCAACGTCACCTTTATTGAACAGTAGTAAGAAGTCTTTGACGTATAAGTTATCGTGGATGTATGGCGGCTTGTCGTCAAAAGGCATCGGTGTAATGCTGTACTCTCCAAGTGTTTGCTCCGCCAATGGAGCGGGAAACTCTGGATGTAATGATTGATAATAAAACCAAGCTGGCAACACCAGCAATAGGGCATTTAACCAATATTTATTGTGCTGTATAAAGCGTTTGACTGCATTCATGGCGATTTACCCTTGCTGTGCTTTTAGTTGTCTTGCATTGCTCCGTTCTTGGCTACGCGCGCGTTTGGTCCGAAGCTGATACATGATAAATCCGGTAACTGACATCCCGGATAAAATACAGCCAAAAATAAACCAGATGACTTTGGTCCAGATCCCTCCTATGGTGCCGTAGTGCAGTGGATCTGTGATGTGCATAACCGTTTGTAAGCCTGTCATTGAATCAGGGTTTGCATGATGAACGACTGTATCATTCCAAGTGTTGTAGGCAATATTAATGCTGTAATCGTCATAGAGTACGTAGTCGTTTGCGCCACTGATTTTGAGCGTATCGCGGTTATGCTCAGGTAGCATGATGTAACTTGGGCGAAAGTCAGTGTACTGCTGTTGGATTTCACCGAGCGCTAGGTCAACACTGGTTTCCACTGCATTCGCGTTTATTGTTGAGTTGGGTATATCCGCAGCATTTAATGTTTCATGATGTTCTAGTTCAACACCAGCATGCCACAGCACCGCTTGCGTTAAATACCACAGTCCGGTGAGGCTCATTACGGTCATAAACCAAAGCGACCATACTCCACTGAGTTTATGGATGTCAGCGGCAAGGGTACGACCTCCTTGTGATTTACGCAGCTTAAACTGAAAAAACGCTAACCAAAACTTTTTGTATACCACCAGGCCTGTGATCAACGCGCCCAATAGGATCAGTGACATAAACGCCACTAAATAGTAACCAACACTGTAGCCATTTTGCCATGGAAATAGCAGCCAGCCATGTAGTGAACGCATAAAGTTAATAAACGTATTGCCGTCATTTATTTCCTGAACAGCCCCTGTGTACTGGTTTACATATGCAAGCGCATAGGGCTTGTCGACGTCGGTAAACATCACCACATAGGTCAAATAGGGCTCTCTCACATTGAGCCCCATGACATCTGCACTTGGGTACTCATCTTTAAACGTGCGTAACACTGAGCCCGCTGACATCTCACTTACCTGACTGGGGTTATATGCCCGAGAATCAGGGTTGGTAAGCCATGTAAGTTCATGGCTGAAAACGGAAATGGTACCTGTGATACAAATAAAGCAAAACAGTAGCCATATTGGCAGTGAAAACCAACCATGCAACTGAAACCAAAACTTGTTGCTTATTTTCTTTGCCATTGTGTGTTCCTAGTTCTTTGAATGACGGCGACAAATTAAAGCTGAGGGAGTATTTGCGCAAAAATGTAAATAAAGTATATCTTTTTAAAAGTGTAAATGGCAATTATATTCATTTGGATGTGCGTTAAATGGCATGTTTTATTCGTTTAGCGGTTTATCTTTCTTGTTTCTTTTATAGGAAAGTTGTTTTAAATTAGTTGGTTACTTATTTTGGGAACGTTCCTTAAATCGGGTTCGAAACTGGTTGTAATTTACCTTAATGTTATTGCTAATGGTTATCATCTGCATTATGATCGTTTCGATTTTTACAATATTAGGATGAACCCAGTGAACACTCTGCCTCTCAAAACGCTCTCATTTGCTGTTATGGCAGCGCTCGGCACGTCAGCATTACAGGTGCAAGCAGCACAGCAAGATAAAGAAGAAATTGAAAAAATAGTTGTGACGGGAAAATACACCGTCAATGAAGTGATAGACACCGCAACTGGCTTAGGGTTATCACTTCTTGAGACGCCGCAATCTGTTAGTGTTATTACCGCTGCACGGATCAAAGAGCAAAAACTCGATACATTAACCGATACTGTGTTAAATGCGATTGGGGTGTCAGCGAAAGAAGTTGATAATGTTCGTAATACGTTGCAGTCACGTGGCTTTGACATTACCAATTATCAAATTGACGGCGTTCCTTTGTCATGGAGTTTGGCAGGTGATTCAGGTGAAACCATCGCGGATGTTGCGATATATGAGCGCGTGGAGTTTGTGCGTGGTGCGACGGGGTTATTAACCGGCGCGGGCGATCCTTCAGCTTCTATTAACCTAGTACGCAAACATGCAAATAGCACCGACCTCACAGGTTTTGCCAGTGTCTCTTTGGGAAGCTGGAACAATAAAGAAGTGATGGTGGACGTTGCCAATGGATTAACTAACGATGGCAGTGTGCGTGGACGAGTGGTCGCGAAGTATGAAGAAGGTGACTCGTATCTAGATCTCTTCTCTGACGAAAGTACCGTGCTTTATGGGGTACTAGAAGCGGATTTAAGCACGCATTCGACGATCCGCGTTGGTGCAAGCTATCAGCGTAACGACCCTACCAGTCCAACTTGGGGGGCATTACCTACTTTCTTTACCGATGGAAGTAAGACAGACTGGGAAGTCGAAAAAACCACAGCTGCAAATTGGACTGAGTGGCAAACTACTGGCACCAATGCTTTTGTGAACTTTAGCCACAACTTTGCAAATGGTTGGGAACTGGTCGCCAATTACAACAAGCTGAAATACGAGCAAGATACAGAGCTGCTGTATTTATTCGGCACGTTGGATAAAACAACAGGTGAGGGCTTAGCGTCTTGGCCCTATAAAAGTACAGGTGAAAGTAACCAAGACAGCTTTGATATCCAGCTTAAAGGTTTTTATCAACTCGCCGGTCGTGAGCATGATTTCGTAACTGGCGCGCTTTACAGTGAGCAAAGCGCCGATACACTCACTTTCGCTACGCTCGATAATGCCTTTTTGCCAGTTGGCAATTTTTACGAGTGGGATGGTAATTTTCCTGAGCCGACGTGGGGCACAGAAACCTCAGTTGCTCAAGATATGGATACCGAGCAAAAAGGGTTTTACGCCGCAACAAGGCTAAATCTTAGCGATGAACTTAAAGTAATAGCGGGTGGTCGGTTGTCGAGCTGGCAGCGCGAAGGCGAAAGCTATGGCGTCATCACTGATTTTGGCGACAATGGCGTATTTATACCTTACGCTGGTGCCTTGTACGACTTGTCGACAACGCAGCGAGTGTATGCAAGTTACACTGAAATATTCCAGCCGCAAAATGCCCAAGACCGTAATGGTGATTTCCTTGAGCCAATCAAAGGAAAATCATACGAAGTGGGGCTAAAAAGTACCTATCTAGATGACACGCTGCAAACAACATTGGCGATTTTCCAAATCGAACAAGATAACCTAGCTCAAGATGATGTTGGATACATAGTTCCTGGTTCGGTAAATACAGTCGCGCAATATGCTGCTGAAGGCACAACCAGTAAAGGCTTCGAATTTGAAGTGGTGGGTCAGTTAACTGACGGTTTTGATGTGCATTTGGGTTATTCACAATACAAAGCAGAAGATGCCAACGGCGTTGAAGTGAATACGGATAATCCAAGAAAGCAATTTAAGTTGTATACGACTTACCAATTTGTGAATGCTTTACCTGAGTTGACGATTGGCGGTGGCGTGAACTGGCAGGATGACACTTATTCAGTAACGGGCAACGATAGGCTAGAGCAAGATGCTTATGCACTGGTTAGCTTGATGGCAAACTACGCTCTGGCAGACAATATGGCGCTACAGCTCAACGTAGAAAACCTCTTCGATGAAAAGTACTACAGCCAAATAGGCTTCTTTGATCAGTATCGTTATGGCGCGCCGAGAAATTACAGCTTAAGTTTTAGCTATGATTTTTAGCAGACTATAAACTAACTAAGCGTGGCTAGTGAGCCACGCTTTTGTTCATTGTCTATTTATTGCAAGAACTGTACGCTTGGAGGCAATACAGTCAAAAAGGAATTTTGCAATGAATTTATCCCCTGCTTTTTTGGTCGCTGGCTTTATAGTAAATATGAGTACAGCGTCCGCCACACCGGACTATCAAAATGTGCTTAACCAGCTACCGCTGCCACCTAATGAACTTACCACTTTACTGCATGACCTAGCACTACATGGCCTTGAGCAGCACGCTATGGCTGAATTAATTAAGGACTATAACCGATTACACAACAAACGGATAGAATGTGCCAACGTTGCGACTGTGTTGAAAAGGTCGCAATTGGACTCACTCAAAATGGATGTAGAGTACTACACCACTGTGCTTTTTTATGTTGATGGTTTGAACAAAAATCAGTGTGAATCTGCGGAGTTTGGCGCTTTTACAAGGACAGTCGCTATAAATTATGTGGTGCATAAGAGCCCGAGGGAGTTTAAGCTGGTGAAAGCAATGAACGTGCTATCTTCTGGGCGTTACGCAAATTTTATTGAGTTTGAGGCTGAGTTTAACGCTTTACCTGAGACCGTTAAAACGGCCGCGCTAAAAGCGGATTTTCTTCGAGATAACTTTAATTTGTTTCAAAGCTTGGAGCAAGTTCACGGACACGAGTGATAAAAGGAATATTTGTGAAATCCCTGCTATTAGTTTTGATATTGTTTGCGTTTGCGCCGCAAACTAACGCTGAAACAATGTCAGTAGATCTTACGCCGACTATTGAGTATCCAGTTGAACAACTTGAACCAGTTCAAAAGACGCTGCTTAGTGAGCTGTTAAATAGCGTAACACAACTGGGTGTTAGAAAAGCGGCATGCGAAAGTGAGCGTGCTATTACAGAAGAGCAATTACGCAGTCTTAATATTACCTCGCAGCAGCGAGGTATCGTTTTATCTTATTTTTATATTCACCAAAAAAGGGAATGTGAAGCCGAAGAATATGGCGAATTCGCCAGACTTGTTGCCGCGAATTTAGCGGTGCAAAAGCAGTCAGGAGTCTTAAGGTTCGTGAATGCGCTAAACACGGTAAGCTCCAGCGTTTATTTCGATTATGTTGAAACGGAGCTGGAGTTTAACCAGCTACCAGAAAGTGTTCGTAATAAAACCTACCAAGCCGAGTTTTTACAGCATCCGTTTAGTCTTATGCATACGCTAGAACAGTTCGAATGATTCGGCGCGTTGTTACTGATTAAGTAAAACCTAAGCTAACATAATACGGTTTAATAATTCGTATGCGGTACGTTTTGCATCATCTACGGCTTGATCGGGTACTTGATGATTTGCAATCCAAAGTGCGAGACTCGTTAATCCACCATTGATAAATTGAGCGCTAGTTTTATGCGCTTGAGAACTCTGTTGCGGTGCGATTACACCTAGTAACTGTGTGATTGATGCCACACACCCTGACGCTGCCTTTTCGAGTTGTTCAGGCTCTAATACCGACTGCGCATCACGTAATATGATACGCTGTATCTCGGGCTCCGTAGCCATATCCAAGTAAGTTTCTGCACGTTTCAAAAGCGCTTGCAGAGGTGAGGTTTCACTACGTTCAATATCACGGAGCCGGAGATCCATTTCACTATCTAGTTGCTGTACGACTGCGTAAAACAACCCTTTTTTGTTGCCAAAGTGATGATATAGCGCTCCTCGAGTGAGTCCTACATCCGCTGTTAGCTCTTCTAATGCCGTCCCTGCAAATCCTTTACTTGCAAAAAGCACTCTGGCTTGGGCCAATAGCTCGCTGCGGGTTTTCTCCATCATGCTGCTTCTTGTTGTCATTTTGCGATCCTTATTAAAAACTACGCAATTTATAATTGACATACAGTATGTATGTCAATTATTTTTACATACACACTGTATGTGAAAATAATCTCAAGGAGAGATCAATGAATAATCCTTACTCCGAAATTTTTAAGATAAAAGGAACTAAGCATTTTAGCTGTGCTGGTTTTATTGCTCGTATGCCGCTCTCTATGATGGCGATTGGGTTAATCACCATGCTTTCGCAACTCTATGACTCACATTGGATTGCCGGTTCCATTGCTGCGCTATTTACCTTTACCATGGCATTTGCTGCGCCGCAGTTGTCGCGACTGATTGATAGGGTAGGGCAACGCAAGGTTGTGATCCCAGCGGCCTTGTTTAGTGCAGTATCTGCGCTGGCATTGTTGCTATTAAGTCACTTGCAAGCGCCACTTTGGAGCCTCTATGTTCTAGCCATGTGTGCGGGCATTATGCCAAGTGTTCCGGCTTTAGTTCGGGCTAGGTGGAGTGCGATACAATCAGATCAAGGCTTACTTAATACGGCATATTCTTTTGAGTCGGTACTGGATGAAATTACCTTTGTGATAGGACCTCCACTTGCGATTGCATTGAGCAGCTTGCTCTTTCCTCAAGCCGGTCCGTTGCTAGCGGTTATTTTGTTTGTGATAGGCAGTATTTGGTTAGTGTCGCAAAAGGACACTGAGCCAAAAATAGAACAAAGTGAAAATCAGACCCGAACTTCCGCACTGGCTAACTCCACGGTTAAGTTGCTTAGTTTGGTGTTATTGGCGCTCGGTGTAATAGTTGGTGCTATCGATGTATTAAGTATCGCTTTTGCTCAGCTGCAAGGGATGCCAATTGCGGCCAGCTTAGTATTGTCGATGTACGCGTTTGGTTCTTGTATCGCTGGGTTTGGATTTGGAGCCGTTAAGTGGCGTCTGTCTATGCCAGTACTGCTTGTACGTTTTGCGATGTTCACATTGATCGCGAGCGTGCTATTACTCAGTGTTAACCACGTTTATGGTTTGGCGGTAGTGATGTTTATTTCGGGACTCGCGTTTGCTCCAACGATGATCATTGCCATGGGTCTGGTTGAGCAAAGCGTACCAAAACACTTACTCACTGAAGCCTTAACTTGGCTAATTACCGGACTCGGTGTAGGGATTGCAGGTGGGGCTGCGTTGACCGGGTGGGTCGTTGAACACTTTACCGTGGATCTTGGATTTGGGGTTGCAGTGGTCGCTGCTGCTACCGTGGTGTTACTCGCCTGGTATCAAAAACACGAAGATACAAGGCGAGCAACTCAAGTTGCCAGTGATTAGGATGTAAGAGTCGCGCTTACTTCGCCCGACATACCGCTTTTTTATCTGCAGTTTCGCTGCTGCAGGTTAGAAAAGCGGTACCACTTTCATCCAAAAATTCCCCTTGCCACGCGCCATCTTCGCCAAGCTTAATTGATAAAAAGCCGAACTTACCTTGTTCGTTAACGAGTGCGTTTTGGCTATCAAGTGCATAATCAAATTCGCTAAAGGCATTGGTATCACTGAGGCTGACGCCGCTATTGCCGACAACGATTTGCGCAGGGCGTGCGGTACTGGCGGCAAAGGTTGAAGACTGATAAATATGCATATGTCCAGCGAGTGATAAAGTCACGTGTTCAGGCAACTTGCCTTGTCTGGTGTTCTTCAGCGCAGTTTGCAACATTACATTTAAGGTGTCTTTGGTTGTTGGGTCTTCAACGCCCCAAATGGGTCTGTGGCTCATAATCCACATGGGTTTGGTTTTGAGTAGTTCGCTTCTGACATTGAGTCGTTGATATTGCTGTTGGTAGACTTTTGTTAGGCCATTGTCTGCACTGGCATCACAGGCATTGGCGCTATCCATTACCCACACACTGAGCGGTTTTAAGTTGATGGTATAGGAGTTTTGCACAATGATATGGGCACTTGCAGATTGTGGCGGTTGATTATAATCCCCTTGAGATGGACATTGCTTTTGCTCAATGGCATCAGGAAGACTGGCTCCCGGGCCAAAAAAGTAAAACCAGCCTATTCCGGCGCGGCTACAAAGTTCATGATTGCCTCGTGCAAAAATCCATGGTGCGGTTGCTGAAAGATCCGTTGTTGCGGCAAAAAAGTCGGCTTGCCAGTTGCTCCATGTATCTGGTCTTGGGCTATTTAACGCGTTTTGACTGTAGTAGGTATCGTTAAGACCGCAGCTAGTACCACCATATCCACCATCGCCTGCGTCATAAGCATAGGTATCACCGGAGATCGCACCACCGGTGCCTCGATAGTTGAAATCCCCCATATGGAGCAACAATTGCGGTTGTTGCTTTGCCCCTTGCTCTGCGAGAGTTTTAAACGGCTCGGCAGCAGTGTTGTTTTCGCAAACTGATGACTTACAGCCAGTGTCGCCAAAAACCGCAATTTTATTCGGATCGAATGTCACGGGCGCTAACGAGAATTGACTACCACTGACGGTATAAGCCGTGTTTGGGGAGATTTTCGCTTCGCATACAGAGACTGGAAAGTGTGTTTGGTTCGGACGCATCGCTCGCAACTGCATCGGCATGGATTTTTTACCAAAGAGCAAGCTTGGGCATTGATTGGCGTCGTTGAGCACGCCGTCAACAACGACGCGCGCGTAGATATTTGGGGCTTCAGTAGTGGAAGGCGCAAACATTGAGTAAGCGCCTAATACTTTGGTGTTCGCTTGTTGGACTGCAAACGTGCTGTTACAAGCAATTAAATTGAGCGTCGCAATGGCGATGATGATGCGCATGACTTCATTCCTTTTTGAACAGTTGAATGAAGTTTAATGCATTGTTAACAATTTGCGAGTTTCGAATACGAATATCTTGCTTCTGCTGGTTATTGGTGGCTGCAGCGGTAGAAGCCGGTGACTGTGTCTTGGCTAAAGCGTGTGCCGTTAACATAGGTGTCTTGGTTGATTTTACCAAACTGCGCTAGGTTAAATTGCAATCGTGCAAGCATTTCAGCACTCGAGGCCTGCTCAAAGGTTTCTGTTACCGGTGGATCGCCAACAAAGTTGGTATACCAAGGAAACCAAGAATTATCCTGCCCACTGACTGTTTGGTTCGGATAATAATTCCCTCCTTGCCAACGGTCGAAGGTAAGATCTTCGAGGCTAAATAGGCCAAAACCTGGCTGTGTCATACAAGCATCAGCCGCCTGATACTCAGGGTAACCTGAGCTGGCAGCAAAATGATTACAAACATTATGTGGCAAATTACTGCTATTCGCCGCTTGATACTCCGCCTTTCTAAACATCACAGGATGTGCGGGGCTTCCTGATGGGTAGACGATATTTGCCGCGACAGGTGATCCCCAGCGATAATGGTACATGGCCACAGCCAATCCTAAATCTTCCTTACTGGTGGCAACATTATCTGGATGAGTCCACACTCCACCCGGATCGGTTGGCGTTGCCCCATTTTTAAAAATAATCCCATATTGATTGTTTTCTAATTGATTCATTAGATTTGGCGTTGTGTTGTCAACCACCGTCGTTGGGATCATTGTGCTTGCGGCATTGGGAGTATAGGCGAGTGTTGGGTTATTTAATGCCTTCCAGCATAGCAAGCCATAACCATAGCCACTGGCTATCATCGGGCAGCCAGACATTGCCGATGCCGATTGGTTGCTTTCATATGTATGTGTTGTTGAACGTGCCGAAACTTCGCCGGAGCTAACCAATATTCCCCACGCATTGCGAGTAATGCGAATATCAGCAAACTCGGTGTCAGGAATAAATACCGTTGTGGCCGAAATAACCTGTAGTTCTAAATCTAGTTCCAGTAGAGAGGTGGCAACGAGGGCGTCTTCATGAAGCTTTGGATACTGCGTCATAATCGTTTGCTGCGATGGTTTAATCACAGCGTCTCTTGGTGATAACCCTAATAAATATAAGCGATCATTATCAAGATAGCTTGCCAGTAAGCGTGATAGCTCAAGTTGCGCGATTGGACGCTTGGCTTGTATATTTGAGTTGTTATCCGTGAGGGTGAGGTCGGTATTTTGAAGCAGCAACCAGTGCTTATCACTTAGACCCACAACCTGAGTTTGGTTAAGTATGTGACGAGATACGCTATCAGCTTGGCGAGTAACAATTAAACTATCGTCATTCAACGAATAGCTAGACTGTGTGGTGTCATTGTGGTGATGACGCAGCGCCGGTGGCTGATATTGTCCGATTAAGGTGGTAAGTTCAATGCGAATTGCGTCGCGAGTACTTTGAATAAGCCAATTTCCGGTTTCATCTCGAACAAAAATAGCCGGACTATATTGACCAGATTTATCCACGCTAAATGCTTGCCAAGTGGTATTACAGGCTTTGGCGCAGGAGGAGAAACTTCGAGTAAGGGATGACTTATCTTTTGCCAGAGATTCGTCATAGTTATCATTAAATACAAAGGGTAACTCAGCTTTACCCGACGCGAGTTGTAACGTGAACAGTAAGCGCCGTTGATTGCCGCTGGCATAGAGTCTGTTTTCTTTTAGATAACCGAGCTGGAGTTGAGAGTAACTCTCTAACTTTTTCATGTTTCCAGCTTCACCTTGATAGCTGGGCTCATACGTCTCGCTATTGAATGGTGCAGTTTGCTCTAATTGGGGAAATTGCAGCGTTTGTTTGCAGGCATCTTCTGCGCATGTTTGTAAGGTGATCCTTTGGTCCTGATACTGAAAAGAATACCAAGGTGAAAGGGCTTGATAACCTTGTTGTCCTGCGTGAAATAATAGCGGTAGGGTTGATGTATCGTAGTGCCCTGACTCTGCTGAGGCGTTAACGCTTAAAGACAAAACCCAGCAGGTAAGCGTAGTGGCGATGAACTTATTCATAATCTTTCCTTATTGGAGTAGGGCAGCGCATGGCCACCCTTAACAAAAACCTAGTGAATGATGCCTTGGCGTTGGCCTGCATTAACGGGTTTGTTGAGCTGCACAGAGAGCCAGTTTTCAACGTCACTACGTAATGATGCGTCGCTATCTGGACCGGATTGTGACGAATAGAACCATAACCCTGTTGGTGCTGGGGCATTGACATTGCTGCCGCAGGTAAAGTGATTTGCCGCATACATCACCGCGCCTGAGCTACCATATTCGTAATGACTGTCCGAATAACCACCGTAGCCTCTGGCTTGCACCCGACCTTTTGAATCAAGGGTAAAGTGATACACTTCATTGGGTTGCAACAAGAAAGGGCTGACGTCGGACGAATCAAAGCGCGCGCGCATTGTGGTGGTAACACTGGCTTGATTACCCGAACGCGTGATCATGCCTGCCAAGTTGGTGATGAGCGCATCGGCCAATTGACCATCAAGCAAGCTGCCAGGGTTGCCATTGACGATTGCAGAAGTAATGCCAAGTGCGGCTTTAACGACTCCAATGGTGGAGTTTAAATTCCATGTGGTGTTATATCCCATGGCTGCGCCACCGGCTTTATTAAACAAGATGACTTCAGGTGCAGCTCCTGGCAAATCGACCGCAAATTTTGCGCCGTCGGTTGCGTGTGAGTTGGTACCTTTTGACCAAATTTTTTTAGCTTGCCCAGTTACATGGTAGCGAGCTGAATAAGTGCCTCTGACTTCTAAATTGCCCGAACAGGCATTGCTTTGATTACATGCAAATCCCCCGGTGTCTGCACACAACATTTTGACGTGGAACTCGGTCGAATTATGGGCTGAGGTGTTATCGAAACTGAGCGCTTTATTTTTTGACCAACGTTTCCCCTTAGCTGAGTGAAAGGCGCCGTAGGCTGAGGTATTGACATAAGCATGGTGCTTAGAAAAACCACTACCATCGCTGGTGGATGTGCTCCAAGGCGTTTGGGTTGATGGGTAGTTAGTGACTACTTGGCCTGTGCTGGTTGAAGGGGTCACCATCTGACATGAGCATTGTGACTTAGGCCCGAAGATGGGTTTTTTAGTCAGCAATTCTTTTAATTCGGCAAGAATATCTGACGGTAGCGTCCTATCGTATTCAAGTACCGAGAGCCCTTTACGTTTAGGAGCTGCGTATTCCTTATGCCAAGTGCTGTAAAGCTGCGGTGCATTTCGCTCTAAATGTTGGCTGAGTGTTGGCACTTTTTGCTGTTGTGTCCATTTTTCGAATACCGTCGGTTTAAATTGAATAAGATATCGAGTAAAGAAAAAGTTATCTTCAGGCGTTTGCTCGGTAAAAGCATTTTCCCATGCTGATAATACGTTTTGATCTAAAGCTTTTGCTTGGCTTAGCATCTCTCCATCTCGATAGTCGCGGATCAAGCTATCGACATAGCGGTCTAATTCATATTCTTCGTCGTTGTCGGAGATATATTCAAGCAAGGAAACACGGTCTTGAGACCAGTTTGAAATGGCTTGCCACGCTTCTGGGCTTACTTGAGAGGGGGCCATTTCTCCATATTCTTCTGCGGCTTGTAGCGAAATACTACCCAGTAACAACGTGCTGGTAACTAGGCTGACTAACTTTGGGGTGAAATTTCTCTGTTTCATTTTTCTATTCCTTCATCGTTGTGCTGAGTCAACATGCCTCATGCATTGTTAACTTGCCTTGTGATGTTGGAAACTTTTTCAGCGATTGAATAGGAGGTTGTAGGGCCAGTTAGGGTCAACTTGGGTAAAACCTTTGATATTAAACGGACGCATTGGGTTAGGTAAGTTTTGATATCAAGCTGTGGTAAATAAAAACTTAAATATCAAAGGTCTGCTTATATTTTTACCCGAATTTACCCAATTGCCCCGTAACTTTTGCTGCAATCAATATTCGCTTGAGGCAGGATTTTGCTATCGCCGTTATTGGAGTCTCAGCGTGAGTACATTCGCAATCGAGTAACGGTGTCATAACCAATAAGGAGACAGTTATGAGACGAGTAATAGTAGTATTGGGAGCAACTTTGATTGTGAGCTTTGTACAAGCCCATAGCCCAGAAATGATAGCGCAGCTCGAAGTTGCTGATGGGGCGAAATGTCCAAAGCGGCAAACGATTTTGCTAGGTAAAATGACATTAACTGCTGGCACCTTTAAATATTTACATAGTGAAGGAAGTAACGTTTGTACCAGTCCTAAGCAGAGTATTCCTGGTCGTATTACACCACGACTAGATTGTGGCCAGTTTGATGATTGGCGACTTGCTTATGATATGGGTAATAAAATGTGTCAATCTCTACATCATAATATGAAAGGCTTTAGTAATAGCCTAAAACCTGATATGACAGTGTATCCACGCTTTGAAGGACCTTTTGAATTCAAAGGAGATCGTCATCACCAAGAGTATGATGCCGGTATGGGCGTGACTTTAGCATGCTATTTATGTGAGACCGCGACGGATAACTAGAGAAGGGGCAAAAGCCCCTTTGTTGTATACATCAAGTAGCGTTGGAGCACGCTATGATTTGCTCCAGTTGTGCAACTTTTTGAGAAAGGGGCGCAGTATCGAAATTAGCGTCTTGGCATTGAGTGAGTACATATTGTGCCGTGGTAACAATATTTCGAATACGCGGCTTTTTGGGCAGCGTTTTGATATTAAGATAGCGTTCAAGAGTGCGCACTCGTAAGCGACCATCATCGATATTCACTTTCCACACTTTGCTTTCTTCCGCTAATTCGACACGAGTTTTGCCACTACTTTGCTCCCAAAGCGTCAAAGTGAGTGTCATTACCTCAACCATTAATTGTCTAGCGGTCTGTTCATCAATGCTCGTATGTTTACTGTGCACGCCATGAGTATCGGCGCGGGCGGTATTGCGAATAAAGCAGTAAGTAACCAAAACACCTGCTAAAAATGTGATAAACCCGACGAGTACATGAGACAACATGCTTGTCTCTGTTTGGCGCTTAGGCGCGGTCAAGACGTTAGCGCTTTGAAGGCGAAATTGATAAAGGTTTTCACTTTGTACACGACTAGTTTTAAGCGTGTCATTATAACGCTGTGCGGTCTCTACCGCTTCTTTATAAGCGTGTGTTTGTAGTTGGGACTGCAATAAGGCAATGTAAAATAACTCCGTAAGCTGACTATTTTGCTGATTATGTGCTTCAAGCCCCTGTTTAAGTATCGTTTGTGCTGTTAGGTTATCGCCCTCAAGCTGCTTGAGTTTGGCTTCAATAAGCAGTGCTCGCTGATCCACTTTACCGTGTTGAATTAGTTGCCGAGTACGTTTAAATGAAGCAAGTTGCTGTTGTGCCTGAGCGATATGATTTTGAGCAATGGCAATTTCGGCCAATAATAAATAGGCTCGAGACAATTGGGTATAGGCGCCACTTTGTGTCAAAGGTTGAAGTAAATCTTCAATTATTTCAGTTGCTTTGTTGTAGTCGCGCTTTTTGTAGAAGACTTCCGCGATGCTTAGCAAGGTGTGATTCGCTTTAGTTTGGTCGCCAGCTTGCTGGTGGAGCGCATGGGCTTGACGAAACGAGAGGATGGCATCATCCAACTGATTAATATCCCTCGATACATTCCCTAAATTGTTAAGCGTGATCGCTTGTCTCTGTAGGTCATTTGTTGCTTTCGCTATTTGGTAGCTTTCTAAAAATAAAGTAAGGGCGGTGTCTAAATCTCCGAGTGCCTGATAGGCATTAGCTAAATCGTTTGCCGATTTACCCAGGAGTTCGTTTTGTTGCAACTTAGCCGCAAGCGTTTGCGCTTCGTGGAAGCTCTCCAGCGCTTGAATATAATTGCGCTGGCGATAACGATTAATACCACTTTGTCTTAACACCTGAAAGCGTTGGAGTGTGGTTAACTTCCATGCCATCAACTCATCCAGTATTTGATTGCTGAGCTTTATGTCACCCGCTCGACGATACAAGCTAACAAGCTCAAGATGTGCATCAAAAGCTTGAGCACCGTTGGGTTCAAGCGTTTCAAGATGTTGCTTACAAGACAAAATCTGGCTTGTGAGATTAGCATTATTGGCACCTGGGCATTCTGAACCATGCGCCGGTAACACAACGAGCAGTAATGCGAAAAACAAAGCAAGCAAAGGCATAAATATTAGTCTATATACATTGTTTTTACATATTAATATAGTGGTAACAAAAAGTCGTGTCTGCCTTTAATAAATCTTAGGTTGACTACTTTTTGTATTTTGCCTCTGTTTCGGTGGTAAATTAACCCCAAATTCAGGCCAATATGCACACATATTAAGTGTGATATTGGCTATCCCTTTAGCAATAAAAACACCCCAGCTAAAGCAATTAGGCCTCCAAACATCATAGACTTAGTAATAGCTTCTCTGCGCAGTAGTCCAATCGTCATCACCATAAGCGGTGCCGTTGCAAAGATGGTTTGTGCGATAGCGGGATCAGTATGATTAACGGAAATTAACTGTAGCCAAAGCCCAATAAAGGTGCCAAAAAACACTGCAACGAATAACCAGTTTTTACCGTCGATTTGTTTAAGTGTGAGTGCTTTAAACAGGCTTTGTGATTTCAAACAAACAACAATAAAGGCCACAAATAGGGTGCCGGATCCCAAGCGAATAAGTGCCGCCCACAAACTACTAATGCTTTCGTTATTTAGCGCACCTTTGGAAAGCACCATACCCGCAGCTTGGCAAATGGCAGCCGTGAGTGCAAAGCAGACTCCCAAGAGATAATGTTTTTTGTCTAATACTGGCTGGCTTCTACTTGGCTTAATCGCCAGCATCACACCAACGGTTGTCACTGCAATGCCGAGCCAAGCGGATGCGCTGAGATAAACACCAAGGAGCACAATGTTTAAGATCCCCGCGATGGCAGGTGCAAGACTTTCAATAACCAAAGTGCGAGCGGGACCTATATTTCTAAGTGCGGCAAAGTAGGCACTGTCACCAATCGCTATGCCCAGTACCCCACTTGCTATCAGCCAGCCCCAGCTCGAGGGTAAGGTCGGGTACATTGCATCACCTGCGATGAGCAAACACAAGATCATCAAAGCTGAAGCGATGACGCCTTTGCTGACGTTCAACTCAAATGGACTAAGGTGATGGCTAAATCGTTTGTACAGTATGGTTGAGCCAGCCCATACCCCAGCCGCTGCAATCGCTGCTGCTTCGCCAATACCAATCATAAATCTCAAGTTTCTTGTGTTTATTAATATGGTGGCAAGTATACATAAATTGAAATAATCAGTGAGAGGTAAGGAATCAAATTATTACCACTAATGTTTAGACGTCCATACATCTAGAGGTTGAAATTTTCTAGTTTTTGTCCATAATAATGCCATTCGATTAGTCTGGAGCAGCGCATGCCAATCACCGTCACCGACGAACTCCCAGCCATTGCCCAATTGCGTCATGAAAATGTGTTCGTGATGCCACAAAGTCGTGCATCAACTCAAGAGATCCGCCCAATGCGGCTCGCGATATTAAACTTGATGCCGAATAAGGTGGAGACTGAGGTGCAATTTATCCGATTACTGGCAAATACCCCTTTGCAGGTGAATGTTGATTTGTTGCGACTAGACACCCACCGCAGCTCTGAAAACTCAGAACAACATCTAGATATGTTTTATCGCTATTTTTCGGATGTGAAAGATCAAAACTATGATGCTTTGATCGTCACCGGCGCACCGCTGGCGCATCTTGAATATGACGATGTGGTGTATTGGCAGGAATTACAGGCGTTTTTTGATTGGGCTGAGCACCATGTTACTTCAACCCTGTTTTCCTGTTGGGCCGCACATGCTGGCTTGTATCACCATTATGGGTTAAAGCGAGCGCTCAAAAATGACAAACTTTGCGGCGTATTCAAACACCACTGTTACTTTGACCACGGGGCGCTCACTCGTGGTTTTGATGATGAGTTTTTGGTGCCACACTCACGCTATGGCCATATCGATGTCGATAAGATTAATGCGTGTAAAGACCTAGTGGTATTAGCAGGCTCTGAAAAAGTGGGCGCTTACTTAATTAAAAATCACTCAGGCAGCCAAGTCTATATTACCGGTCACCCTGAATACGACGCCGATACGCTACAAAAAGAATACCATCGTGATTGTGAAAAAATGGCCAACGCACCGCAGCCTGAGAACTATTTTCCTGAGAATGACACCAGCAAACGTCCATCTAAGACATGGCAAAGCCATGCATTCTTGTTATTCTCAAATTGGTTAAACTACTATGTTTACCAAACCACACCTTATGATATTAACTTAGTTAGCCAAGATGTAAGGACTAACAATTATGCCGAATAATGTAGCCGTAAACGGTGAGCAAATAGCAGAGCAGCTTAAGCAAGCAATGCAGCAACGTATTCTGATCTTAGATGGTGCAATGGGAACCATGATCCAAAAGCACAAATTAGAAGAACAAGACTATCGTGGTGAGCGCTTTAAAGATTGGCATGTCCTTATCAAAGGCAACAACGATCTGCTAAGTTTGACGCAGCCTGAGATAATCAAACAGATCCATCGCGATTATCTAGCTGCTGGCGCAGATATCATTGAAACCAATACTTTTAACGCCACCACCATCTCGATGGAAGATTATGACATGGCAAGCCTAAGCCGCGAGATTAATCTTGAATCGGCGAAGCTTGCACGTGCGGTATGTGATGAATTTACCGCCAAAGATCCCAGCAAGCCTCGCTATGTGGCAGGTGTACTTGGCCCAACGTCAAAAACCTGTTCGATTTCTCCTGATGTAAACGACCCTGGTTTTCGCAATATCACTTTTGACAAGTTGGTTGCAGCCTATGTCGAATCAACGCTTGCCCTTATTGAAGGCGGTGCTCACCTTATTTTGATTGAGACTATTTTTGATACGCTCAACGCCAAAGCCGCGTCTTACGGTGTAGAAGAAGCGTTCGAGCAAGCGGGCCTCACTCTGCCTGTTATGATCTCGGGCACGATCACCGACGCTTCCGGTCGCACGCTTTCAGGGCAAACCACAGAGGCGTTTTATAACTCCATTCGTCATATTAAGCCAATCTCCATTGGCCTCAACTGCGCGCTAGGCCCAGATTTATTAAGACAATATGTAGAAGAGCTGTCACGGGTTTGTGAAACCTTTACCTCAGTGCATCCAAACGCAGGGCTTCCTAACGAGTTTGGTGAATACGACCTAGAAGCCGACGACATGGCGAAAGAGATTATCGATTGGGGTAATGAAGGATTTATCAATATTGTTGGCGGCTGCTGTGGTACCACGCCCGAACATATTCGCGCCTTCGCGAGAGGCCTTGAGCAAACCCAGCCGCGTAGCTTGCCTGACATCGAAGTGCGGATGCGTTTGGCAGGTCTTGAAGCCTGTAACTTAAATTAGGAATTCACCATGACACAAACAGCAGTATTTACCAATGTCGGTGAACGTACCAATGTAACGGGATCGGCAAAATTTAAGCGCTTAATTTTAGAAGAAGATTACGAAACCGCGCTGGATGTTGCCAGAGAGCAGGTTGAAAGCGGCGCGCAAGTGATCGATATCAACATGGATGAAGCCATGTTGGACTCAAAAGCTGCGATGGTGAAGTTTCTTAATCTGATAGCGTCAGAGCCGGATATTTCTAAAGTCCCCATCATGGTCGACTCGTCTAAATGGGAAGTCATTGAAGCGGGTCTGAAATGTATTCAAGGTAAAGCCATTGTAAACTCAATCTCCTTAAAAGAGGGTGAGGCACCATTTATCCACCAAGCCAAAATCATCAAGCGCTTTGGTGCTGCTGTGGTGGTGATGGCATTTGATGAAGTTGGTCAAGCGGAAACCGCAGAACGAAAGTTTGAGATCTGTCAGCGCTCTTACAAAATCTTGGTTGACGAGCTTGGGTTTCCACCTGAAGACATTATTTTTGACCCTAATATTTTCGCGGTCGCTACGGGTATCGAAGAACACGATAACTACGCCGTAGAATTTATCGAGGGCACGCGCAGAATTAAGCAAAACCTGCCACACTGTAAAGTGTCAGGGGGTGTATCTAACGTATCCTTCTCATTCCGTGGTAACAACCCGGTGCGTGAAGCGATCCACTCTGTGTTTCTTTACCATGCGATTAAAGCAGGCATGGATATGGGGATCGTCAATGCCGGTCAGTTAGCCGTGTATGACGATATTCCAAAAGAGCTCCGTGATGCCGTTGAGGATGTGATCCTCAATACCGACGCCGGTGCTGGCGAACGGTTGGTTGAGATCGCGCCTAAATACTCGGGCATGGCGCAAGCCGAAAAGCAGGAAGATTTAGAGTGGCGTTCTTGGCCAGTTGAAAAACGCTTGGAGCACGCCTTAGTTAAAGGGATCACCGAGTTTATTGACGAGGATACCGAGGCCTGTCGCCAACAGTTTGATAAGCCAATTCAAGTGATTGAAGGGCCACTGATGGATGGCATGAACGTGGTTGGCGACTTGTTTGGCGCGGGCAAAATGTTCCTGCCTCAAGTGGTGAAATCTGCTCGAGTGATGAAGCGCGCGGTTGCCTATCTTGACCCTTACATTGAGGCTGAAAAAGAAGAAGGCTCTAGTAACGGTAAAGTGATCATGGCCACGGTTAAGGGCGATGTACACGACATTGGCAAAAACATTGTGGGCGTGGTACTGCAATGTAACAACTACGAAGTCGTGGACTTGGGTGTGATGGTGCCAGCAGAGAAAATTCTGCAAACGGCCATTGACGAAAACGCTGATGTCATTGGTCTGTCTGGCCTTATTACGCCATCCCTTGATGAAATGGTGCATGTTGCGAAAGAAATGACGCGTCGCGGCTTTGATATTCCTCTACTCATTGGTGGTGCAACCACATCGAAAGCGCATACGGCGGTTAAAATTGAACCTCAGTACGACAAAGGTGTGATTTACGTCAATAACGCCAGTCGTGCGGTTGGTGTGGTATCTAGCCTGCTAAGTAAAACCCAAAAGCCAGAGTTTTTAGCAAAAACAGCGGACGAATACGTCAAAGTACGGGAGCAGCAGGCGCGTAAAAAGCCACGTTCAAAACCGGTTACCTTGGCGCGTGCTCGCGATAATGCGGTAAAACTTGATTGGCAAAGCTACACGCCACCGGTGCCAAATAAGTTGGGGATCACCGAGTTTAAAGACGTGAGCATTAAAACGCTACGCGATTATATCGACTGGACGCCATTTTTTATGACCTGGTCATTGGCCGGTAAATATCCACGTATTCTACAAGACGAAGTGGTTGGTGAAGAGGCGCAAAAACTGTTTCATGATGCCAATGCCATGTTAGATCAGTTAGAACAAGCGGGCACTTTACAGCCACTGGGTGTGATTGGATTGTTCCCTGCTAACCGCGTGGGTGATGATATTGAAATTTATACCGATGAGTCGCGCAGCGAAGTCTTGGTTACGTCATGTCAGCTGCGTCAGCAAACCGAAAAAACCGATTTCCCTAACTATTGTTTGTCGGATTATATTGCACCTAAAGGCACACCTGATTATTTCGGTGCATTTGCCGTCACTGGTGGTCTTGAAGAAGATGACTTAGCAGATGCATTTGATGCCAAGCAAGATGACTACAACAAGATCATGATTAAAGCGGTCGCAGATCGCTTAGCCGAGGCATTTGCTGAATATTTACATGAGCAAGTGCGTAAAGTGTACTGGGGATTTGCAGCGGATGAAGCGCTAAGTAACGAAGAACTTATCCGTGAAAACTATCAAGGGATCCGTCCTGCGCCAGGGTATCCAGCGTGCCCTGAACACACCGAGAAACAAAAAATTTGGCAGTTGTTAGATGTCGAAAACCGTATCGGTATGAAGCTGACTAGCTCATACGCCATGTGGCCGGGAGCAGCGGTGTCGGGTTGGTATTTCTCACATCCAGATTCTAAGTACTTTGCCGTTGCCAGTATTCAAAGAGATCAAGTAGAAGACTATGCTGCGCGTCAAGCGATGTCGCTAGAAGAAGCGGAGCGTTGGCTTGGTCCTAACTTAGGATATGAAACCGCATAATAGCTGAATTGGCATCCAGCTAAACCTAATCTGAGATTAAGTTTAGCTGGGCTTTTTATTGCTTTCATTTCTTGAGTTTTAACGTTTATTGGCGGGCTGATAAATTTCAAATCCAAATTCATTAGAATATGTTGTTTAGTAGTTAACAGAGCACGCTAAATTCAAGTATACTGAGTTGAATAACTGTTAATAATAAGGCTTTACTCAACAATGAAGATGAAGTGGCTGTTTTCACTCCTTTTTATTTCCAATCTCTGTTGGGGGAGCAATCAGCTGGTTGTTGACATTATCAGTAGTGAAAATTTCAGTCAGCGTTATGAGCACTTTCTTGCTGGTCGTGACGTTTTAGACGTTGATTCTTTTTTTCCAACCACCAAAGGTTCTCATATTGAAATCATCGAAATGGTGTTACTACAGCAGGCCTTGTTTCTTGGTGGTGAGACGCGCAAAGTTGTATTTAATCCAAAACCTTCGGTGAATATTTTAGAGTTTTCCGATCTGATCGCTGGGGAAAGTTTAATCCTTGCTCGCAGTGTTTGGCATGAAAATATCGTGGACTATCGCGGCTCATTATTTATCTCAGATCCGCTTGTTGAAGTAGGAGATTACGAAGCAGGGCTTTACGTAACCAAACGTAATGTCGCACTGCAGCAAACGCCGCTTTCACAGCTTCGGCAGCTGAATGTGGTATCTAACCCGCAATGGGCAGTGGATTGGCGTGCCTTGATGAATACAGATTTACACATGGTGAGCTTTATTGGCCCGTGGGAAACCATGTTGGCAATGGTAGAAAGTGATGTCGTCGACACTATGTTGATTAATTTTAGCGTGAGTGATTCTTTAACTTTAAATTTTGAAGGTAAAGAATATGTCCCAATCGAAAATATTAAGGTTGTCTTGCCAGACTCTCGGCATTTTGTCGTCAGTAAAAATCATCCTGAAGGCGTGCAAATATTTGCGGCACTCAATCGTGGGTTAAAAATACTTAAACGACGAGGCGTGATCAAACGGGCGTTGACAGAATCTGGTTTTATCAACAAAAAAGTGGCGAATTGGCAGGTGGCTAACGCTGAAATGCTGGTGGGAGGAGACTAATGCAGCCAGCTGTGGTATCGCTTTGCATATTGGTAAGTGCGCTAATTACATTTTGTGGTTTTGCTTACGAATCATCAGAACAAATACAGCGCAACTTAAATGCGCTACAAATGTCGGCTGAACAAGATTATGACTTGTCTTTATTACCGGACATCAGAGCACTTCGAGAGCAAGCGCGTGCGCAAGGTAATAAGCCGTTGCAAATCAAAGCATTACTGTTAGAGGGTAGTATAGTTCAACACTTTGGTGAGTTTGAGGATGGTTTGGACTTGCACCAACAAGCGTTGCAGTTGGCCGAAGCCGATAACAATACATTTTTAAAGGCAAACACCTATCTCGCCATCGCTCACCTTGATATTGACTTAGAGAGCTATGAGTTAGCGCAGCGCTATTTAGATAAAGCCTCATTGCTGGCTGAGCAAATTGATGATAATGCCCAGATAAAAGCCGATATCAGTTTATGGCAGTCGCGCTTGAATATGGATAAGGGCGCTTATCGTTTAGCGCTTAAGTCCTCTTTCGTACCAGAGATTTCAGGCATTCGGCAGGAGACGCTTGCGCAGTTAAAGCTGACGCGTTCTTGGGCTCATTTACAGCTCGGTGAATATTTACCAGCCAAGCAAATTCTAGATGAGTTAGACAATGCGGATTATTTGGTTCAAAACCAAAGAATGCGGATTATGTCGGCAGTGCAGCATGCCAGAGTGGCTTTACAAAGTGGCGATTTTGCAACTTCAATTGATTTAGCTCAGGCTGGGCTGAGAGATACACTCGGCACACGTTTTTTACTTTTTCAATCTCAGTTGCAGTGGATACTGGCCTCAGCCTATGCTCAGCTTGGAGACTATCAGCAAGCGCATCGTTATTTAAAACGCTATGCCGTTACCGAGCAGTCACTGAATTTGCAAAAGCGTAATAACAAACTACTTAAGCTAGAAGCGCAATATTCTCTTGCCCAACAAAAGCAGGCACTTAATGAGCTTGAGCGAGACAATGCCCAGCAGGCAAAGCAGATTATGGCGCATCAGCAACAGATAGAAAATGCAAGATTAAGCCAGCAGCGTTGGTTATTGATAGTCCTGCTTGTATTTACCTTAGCGCTGGTCTTTTATTGGCGTTGGCAAAATCGCCGTTACACCAAGCTGTTAGAAAGTCAGGTTGCGCAGCGTACTGAGGAACTCGCAGAGCGAAATAAACGGTTACAAACCCTTAGTTTCACCGATAGCTTGACCGGTCTGAGTAATCGGCATCATTTTTTTAGCGTGATCGATGGCACCATTGAAGTGTACAGGCAAAAGTGGCAAATTCCGCAAACACAACAGAATGCCGATCTAATTTTTGTGATTATTGATATCGACCACTTTAAAAATATCAATGATAGTTTTGGCCATGCCGCAGGAGATATCGTGTTGCAAGACTTTGCTGAAATCCTCAAGCAATGCACACGAGAGTCAGATATATTAGTGCGCTGGGGTGGGGAAGAGTTTTTGTTGGTGATGCCGGATATGGACAGAGCGGCTGCGCACGAAGTGACAGAACGGATCCGTCGCCAAGTGGAGAGCTATCCATTTGTGGTGAACGATCAAACTATCAACTGTACTTGCTCAATTGGCTTTGCTCCATTCCCGTTTGACCCAACACAACCAGACAAGCTTAACTGGGAACATGTGTTAGAGTTAGCCGACGGTGGCTTATATCTTGCGAAAGAATCTCATCGTAATGCCTGGGTTGGCGTGCACACTGGAGACGAGGAAGTACAGAGTCCGGCAGAGCACATGGTGCAAAATCTACGCTCATATTTACAAGCAGGCAAACTAAAAACGTGGTCAAATCTATCCGATCTTATTTATGCTTGTAATACTCGTTAAGCGAATTCTGCTGTTTGGAGACATCCAGTTTAGGTGTATCATATTGAACAAGATAGAATAATAAAGCGCTATAGTTTTGCTGCCGATTGAAGCCTTCATCCCCGAGATTATTTCCACCTTAAACAATGATAACCGTCTGGTATTACAAGCCGAGCCCGGCGCAGGTAAATCGACCTTAGTGCCGCTGCGTTTACTGCAAGCTGATATTTTTTCCGGTAAAAAAATTATTATGCTTGAGCCACGTCGTGTGGCTGCAAAATCTATCGCGACTTATTTAGCCAAACAGCTGGGGGAATCGGTCGGTGAGCGAGTCGGTTATCAAATCCGAAACGAGCAACGTGTTTCATCCAACACCCGCTTGGAAATCGTCACCGAAGGCGTATTGACTCGCCGTCTTCAAGCGGATCCCGAACTCAGTGATGTTGCACTTATTATCTTCGATGAATTCCATGAGCGTTCTATTCATGCGGATCTAGCTTTAATGCTCGCGTTTGAAGTGCAACAAGCGTATCGCGACGACCTCAAATTACTGGTGATGTCTGCAACGATAGACTCCGAGCTTTTATCGAATTATCTGGATGGTGCACCAAGGTTATCTTGCCCTGGTAAAACCTATCCTGTTGAAATTGAATATGTCGGTAAAGCGAGTCGTTACTTGGCAGATCATGTGTTAAGTGTGCTGCGTCACGCTTTCACTCTACAAAGCGATGGTGATGTATTGGTTTTTCTTCCCGGACAGGCTGATATTCAGCGCTGCATTGAGGCGTGCCAAGTGCTTGACCAAAGTAATATTGAGCTTCTGCCTTTGTACGGCGGGTTACCCTTATCTGAGCAAGAGAAAGTACTCAGTAAAAGCGCCAGCGCATCAAGACGTATTATTTTTTCGACCAATATTGCTGAAACCAGTTTGACTATAACCGGGATCACTATGGTTATAGATTCTGGCCTTGAAAAACGCTTAACCTATGACGTTAGAAGCGGTCTCTCGCGGCTCGATACGGTGATGATCTCAAAGGCATCAGCAACACAACGTGCAGGGCGTGCGGGTCGTCTACAAGCGGGCCATTGTTTACGTCTTTGGCGCGAAAGCGAGCATAATAACTTAAGTGACTTTCAGCCAGAAGAAATAACCACCACTGACCTTTCTGACTTAGCGTTAGAGCTCAGCGCGTGGGGCGTGACACAATACAAGGACGCGAATTGGCTAACATCGCCACCGGTGCAACATTTTTCGGTGGCCTGTCAATTGAATCAGTCGCTTGGCTTGGTCGATGCGCATAATAAAGTGTTAACTGCTGGGCAGCGTGCACTACAACTGGGGGTTTCGCCTCGTCTTGCCAGCATGCTACTGCGATGTGAGACGCTAATTTCGCAACAACTTGCTTGTTTTTTGGCGGCAATATTGAGCGAGCGAGATATTGTAGTACAAGCTAACACAAGTGATGTATGTGAACGAGTATTGGCATTGGTAGAGTTTGTGCAAGACCGTACCCGTGCCGCCAAAGCATATCGCTTGCACAGAGCTGCCGCAGAGCAGGCCGTAAAATTGGCCAAATCATTTGCACACAAACTGGGAATTAGTCTCAAGAGTGAAGCAATCGCCCTTGTAGATATTCAAACCTTAGCACCTACTTTATTGCTCCATGCCTTTCCTGACAGAGCTGCACAAAAACGTCCTTTAGGGGACAATCGCTACTTACTTGCGAATGGTCGGGGGTGACATTACGTGACGGCGATCCGCTGCAAGGTCAGGCTTATTTGATTGTTTGTGATGTGGATGGCAAAAATAAGGATGGCTTGGTATTTCTAAGCTGCGCAATCGAAAAGAGCACATTACTTGAGCAGCTAGCGCCATATTTGAGTGAGGTGGTGCAGTATCAACTGGATAGTAAAAAAGAGGCGATTCAGGGCCGGCAACAAGTTAAATATCATGCTCTGGTATTAAAAGAGCAAAACCTGAGTCAGATCCCCAAAGAAGCGTTTGCCCAATGTGTGAAGGATATTCTCACATCGGAAGGACTTGGTTTGCTCAATTGGTCGGTAAAAAGTCACGCTTGGCTCGCTCGAGCTAAATGGTTAAGTGAACAATTGAATACCTTCCCACAGATATCTGAGTCAAGTTTGATAGCGCAGCTTGATACTTGGTTATTGCCCTATTTGACGGGCGTAAACACTATCAATCAACTGAAGCAACTGGATATTTTTAACCTGCTTCAAGCGACACTCACTTGGGAGCAGCAACAGCAACTCGAAGCGCAAGCACCTGAGTTTTATGTTACGCCAAGCGATAAGCGAGTCGCGATCCGCTACGATGAGCACCAAGGGCCAACCGTTTCTGTGGTGTTACAAGAAATGTTTGGTCAATTGACGTCGCCAACGCTCGCCAATGGTCAAGTCGCAGTGCGATTTGAGCTGTTATCTCCAGCGAAAAGGCCAATCCAAACCACCAGTGATTTAAGCAACTTTTGGCAAACTTCTTATTTTGAGGTGGCCAAAGAAATGCGTGGTCGATATCCAAAACACCGATGGCCAGATAAACCGCTTGAGGAAAAGCCTGGCCGCTCCATAAAACCGAGAGGAAAGTAGGCTGGTGGAGCAATAGGCTTGTAAAGAAGTCATAATGGCTATAACGTGAACAGTCTAATGTAGAAAGGAGTGTGAAATGCGGTCTATTACGGGGTTCGTCTTATTGGGCTTAATTGTTGCTCAGCCAACTTATAGCGGTGAGTTTGAAGTGCTTTATCAATCTGACACAGCAAAAGTCGTTAGAGATAAAAGTTATGGCACAAACATTGGGATCTTTGCAACGAAAAGGGGAGTGGTGATCATTGACCCCACAGCTGAAGATGCGGATTTGCCAAAGCTCAATGATTTGATACAGAATAGCTTTCAGACCGAGAAAAAATACCTGCTAAATACGCATAGTCATTCGGATCACACTGGTGGTAATGCTTTTTTCCAACAACAGGGTTTTACACTTATTGACAGCCCACAAGGGTTAAAGGAGCTTGGGGTGATAAAGCATACTCAAGCCGTTTCACATACCGCCAATGACAACATTCTCTATCACCCCACGAGCAATATTTTATTCACCGGGGACATTTACACCACAAACTGGCATCCAACATTTTATGCTGGGGGCTTAACGGGTTTTAATAAAGCGGTAGACTTACTTTTATCGATTGGCGATCAAAATACGTTGATTGTGCCAGGTCATGGCAAACCTACATCGAAAAAAGAACTCGAAGAACATAGAATTCAAACATTCGCTTTGGTTGAGCGGGTGAAGATTTTGAATCAGGCGGGTAAGTCGGTTGAGCAAATAAAGAACGATGAAGAGATTAAGCGCTTATTATCACAGTTTAATCTTGAAGGGCGACAACCTTTTCTTCCAGAGCGGGCGCTGAATACATTTGTAAAGCGGACATTATCTGTGGTAGCCGATTATCCAGAAAATCACAAGTAAGATCAGTTTTAGTTAAGCTTTGTTCATCAATACTAAACCTTTAGCATTCTAGGTGTGTATGTAGATGGTCTGGGCTAGAATAGGTAAATTTGTATTACTTACTATCTTGGTGGTATTAAGTTGGTCATCAGCTTTCAATCTCACCATGACAGAGTTCATTGATGGAGCGCTGCTACAATCCTCGCTCGTCTATGCTTCAGCACGTACAGTAAATGGCGCTATTTCTTTGCTGCAATCTGCCGAGGTTGGGATTGGTGTTGCAAGCATTCAACCTGCGCAGCTACTCGATCCTATCAATGATTTAGCTGAATACATTTCTGATGTGATGCAACTAGCCATTGGCTCTTTGTTTATACAACGAATTCTCTACACCATTTCTACTCATGTATTGTTTAGTGTCGCTTTTACTGTCACGGTAATTGGATATTTCGTGTGCTGCTATCTAGGGCTTTGGCAAACGGTTAGAACTAAAATATTAGCCACGATGCTATTGATCCGTTTTGTGGTTCCCTTTGTAATTCTATCGACAGGTCTCACTAGCCAACTGTTACTGGACCAAGAAATAAATAAACAAAGTGAAGTTGTGTCGAGCAGTGTTGATCTCTTCCAATCTCAAGCAACAAAGACCAGTGCGCAAAGTGCAAAAATAAAGGCCCAAATCACCGGTCAAAAGCAAAGCCATAGTGAACAAATAGCGTTATTGACAAAACAACAGATCCGTCTTCATGGTGAAGCTACCGAGCTACATGCTGAAATTACCGCGTTGGAAGGTGATATTGAAGCGGTTCAAGCGAACCGAAGTTTATCCGAATGGTTAACATTTACCAAAAGTGAAGAGGCAAAACCACTGATTGAAAAGCAACAACGATTGGCTAGTGATAAGGCTAAAATTGATACTCAAATTGCACTTATTAATAGAGAGAAAGATCAACATCAACAACAAATAGAAAGGCTCAATGAGCAGCTACACGGTAGTAATGAGGGGACGTTAAGTCGAGCAATTAAAGCCGTTTCTAGTGGTATTAACGATATGCTCGACGCTGCTGAGTCACTCTTTATCGACTTCTTAAACGTGGTATCGCTTTTGCTACTGAAGTTAGTATTGATGCCGCTGTTATTTTTCTATTTGGCGAGCAAAACCTTTAAAGCGATTTGGCGATTATAGTATTAGAGTCTAAGAATACCTCCACGTATATAGACATAAAATATAGTTCAATAGGGCCAGTGTTAATATGATTAGCATCATACTTAAAGACTTCTATAGAGTTTTAGAATTCGGTGGCCGGTGTTAAATGATTGACATTGGAATTGAAATAGGTACGATTTAAAATTAGTCAGTTTTTATTGCTTTTAAGTTGTTTTAGGTAATTTCTGAGCAGGTTGAAATGTAATAAGAGCTTGGCTGTTGCGGTTGATATACCCGTCTTAACATGTAAATGAAACACCCCATAGGCTTTGTGGGCTGAATAAAAAGGAAATTAAAATGATAAAATATATTTTTTCAGTTTTGCTATTAGCACCTGTTTTTTCAATTGCTGCTGAAGCGAATAATGTTGAAGTAAATAACAAACAAGCAAAAACTTACGACTCAACAAAGTTTTGCTACTACGCAGATAAACAATTCTCTGAAGGCGCAAAACACTATATCGGCGATATCGTGCAGCGTTGTGTTAGACGTGGGGACAATATCTTGGTCTGGAAGACACTCTAGTTTGCTGTAAACTTCGCGACCTATCATAGGTGTGTAGCTTACATCGGTTATACACCTCTAACTATGATCAAGTTAAAGCGTAACTAAGAGTTACTTTCTAGACTTCCAATTCATTATTTACTTCAAAAATTCCCAGAAAAGCTCTGTCACAGTCCCACTGTTGGGAAAGAAACACAAACAAAAAATCAAAAAACACAATAAATCAATTGCTTAACTTTGGCATGGATGTCGCTTTTACGTATAAAAAATTAATACAGTGAAGCGATGGATATTAAAACGACTCTGACAAAACCACCTGTCAAGGCTTTTAGGTGGCGATTAATTGTGACTGTCACCCTAATTATACTCTTTGGTATGTTGTTCTTACCGGACAAGCACCAGCTAGATGTAGAAACACTCAAGTTTGCCTCTATTCAATCCGGGCCAATAGAATTTAGTGTTAAAGGCTATGGAAGGTTACGCTCAAAGATCAGTAGAGAGATCACGACCGCATTTGCAGCTCAAGTTGAAACCATACTGCATCTTCCAGGCAGTAGGGTAGAGCCAGACACCGTTATTTTACAGTTAACCAATCCTGAGTTAACTCAGCAACTCCACCGAGAAAGACTAGTACTCGCTAGGCAAAAAGCCAATGTTGAAGCGTTAAGGCTAAGCCAAGAAAGTGAGCGACTAGTATTGAAAGGACAAAATACCCTACTCAGCAGTGAGCTTGAAAATGCCAAATTGCGAGAGCAGGCTGAGCGCCAATTAGTTACTCAAGGCATAGTTTCAAGCTTAGATCATCAGCGCTCAATCTTAACTGTTGCTCAGTTAAGCGAGCGAGTAAAGCTCGCTCAGCTGCAACTTAGCCAAACCAGTGCATTACACAAGCAAAGAATTGAGATTGAGCTAGAACTATTAAAAGAATATGAGCTGAGCTATCAGGTCGCGCTTCAGACGGTGGAGCAATTACAAGTCACTGCGGGGATCAGCGGCATGTTGCAGCAAGTACATGTTAGTCAAGGTCAAGCAATTACACGCGGGCAGGCGCTAGCTGTGGTGGGCAGTGAGCGAACTTTGGTAGCCGACTTACTGGTGCCAGAGCGAGAAGCAAGCGAGATTATCTTAGGTCAACGAGCAGTAGTAGACACCTTTGTTGGTCAGGTTGAGGCAAAGGTTAGCCGCATTGTGCCCATCGTACAAGACGGGCGTATTGCGATAGAGCTGGCATTGCTTGGGGGGCTGCCAAGCAATGCTCGCCCACTTTTGACTGTTGAAGGGCAAATTTTTACAGCAAAAAAGACCGCCGCACTTTCACTTATTAAGCCACCGCGTGCAACTCCACAATCTCAGAGTCAATTATTTGTTTTAGATAAACAAAACAACATGCTTATCAAAAAAAGTTTCAAGTTTGGTAAACTAGCCGGCAATGCCATAGAAGTACTCGAAGGCGGTGTATCCGGTGAGCAAGTGGTGGTGTCAGAAATGTCTGACTACCAGCACCTAGAAAAAATAACAATTAAATCACTCAATCGGTAAAGGAAGAACAAATGGACAAGACAATTTTGGCATTACATCAAGTGAGCAAAGTGTTCTTTGGCGAGGATGTTGAAACTCACGCCATTAGCAACATTAACCTTGAAATTGAAATGGGCGATTATGTTGCGATAACTGGCCCGTCAGGATCGGGAAAATCCACTCTATTGAGCATTCTTGGACTATTAGATGACATCACGTCGGGCAGCTATCGCATCCAAGATATAGAAACCAGTACGCTAGACGCAGACACGCAAGCAGAGCTGCGTAATTTGCATATCGGTTTTGTCTTTCAGTCATTTAATCTACTGGATGGGTTAACGGTATTTGATAATGTGGCTTTACCGCTTCAGTATCGAGAGCCTGCGCTTGTGACTGACGAAATTGAGCGCCGTGTGATGGGCGCGCTTAAGCAAGTTGAAATGTCTCACCGAGCAAAACATAAACCAAACCAACTATCTGGTGGACAGCAGCAGCGAGTGGCTATTGCGCGTGCGCTTGCAGGCGAGCCAAGTATCTTATTAGTTGATGAACCAACTGGAAACCTCGATTCTAAAAATGGGGATGCGGTAATGGCGTTGCTGGGAGAGTTGAATAGGCAAGGCACAACCATTTGCATGGTGACGCACGATATTCGCTATGCAGGTTATGCCAAGCGGCAAATTCAGCTTTTAGATGGTGTACAGGTTTCATCAAGCGTTGCAAAACGCGATATTTGTACTGCGGAGGTGGTGTAATGGGGTTTTTGCAACTTCGGCGTCAACTAGGGCTGGCAATCAAAAGTTTGCTTCAAGTACCGAATTTTTGTATCACGCTAGTACTGACGTTGGCACTCGCGTTAAGCTGCTTTTTTGTCGCATTGAGTCTGTTTAGTGGCTTTTTTATTAAGCCGCTTGAGATTGAAAATGAATCACGATTTGTGGTGGTCGAACAAAAAAACGTATACCAAGACAGGGCGTCTGAAGGGCTGCAAAGCTTTCAAAATATGCTGAACTGGTATCAGATCCCCTCCATATTTGAAAAACGAGCTTTGATCAGTAGCTTTTCCGATGTGGTTGAAAATCTAGCTGGCAAGCCAAAGCTTACGCTGACTTTTGCAAGTTCGGATTATTTTAGTATGGTGAAAATGCCGCTAGCACTGGGGCGATACCTAACGCCGACGAAAAGCATTAGCCAGAAAAATCCAGAGGTCATTATTTCCTATAAACTTTGGCAACAATACTTCAATGGTGATGACAATGTGCTTGGGGAGAGTTTGCGGATTGTTGGCAGACTGTACACCATCGTCGGTGTTGCTGCGCGTACGCATATTGATCCTTACTTTTTAAGTGAAGGAAATGGGGCGCTGTGGCTTAGTTTTTCTGAAGATGAGCGATTTTTTGGTGATCAGCGCGGCGAGTATCATCCGTGGAGTAGCAGACTAAACAACTTGAAGTTACTGGCGATATTACCAGTCAATAGTGGTCAGGATATCCTCGTAGAGCAGCTATATCAAAATGCTCAACTGCACCAAAGCGAATGGAAATCGGCCGACGAAGCGTTACTTGATATTGAACCTATAGTACGTTCGTACCGTGACGTAGAACTGGCGGGACATGACAAGCTTGCCATTATCGTGTTGTTGAGTGTGTCATGCTTGGTACTCATTGCAATTTTTAATGTGAGTAATTTGTTTATCTCTCGAGCTCACACCATCCAGCAGCAACTGGCCTTACAAGCTATGCTCGGTGCGAAGCGTAAGCTGTTGTTTCGTGGAATTTTGCTAGAAGCGCTGTTATTGGTGTCAGGCGCTGTGCTGGTGGGGTTATTTATTGCGGCGTGGGAGCTGAGGTTAGTTAAATCGCTCACCAGTGGTTATTTGCCGCTGATTGATACCTTAACCTTAGATACCACTGTACTGCTCAGTGCTATCCTAACCGTACTGTTATTGGCTTTATTGTTTGCGTTTGTAACTTCACGCATGATTGATTTTAGCCAGCTTAAGCAAAGCATGCAGTCGTCAGGTAAAGGCAGCGTAAAAGCGGTACGCATAGCGACGACAAAAACACTGGTTGCGGTACAGCTGTTTTTTACCACTGTGTTGGTGCTTGGGGCGACCTTAGTGTTGTGTAAAAGCGCCGATACCTTGCTTAGACCGCTCGGAACAAAGTTGGACAATATGTATAGCGTGATGCTACATATTCCCGCAGATCCCACTCCATTTCCCGCGTGTTACGCCAATATTGAAAGATTCAAACTCGCGCTGACTAACATTCCGGGCGTGTTAGGCGTAGCCCATGGAGAAAGTCCATTACAAAGCGATGTCCCTGTGGTTGCTATGCAAGATATGGCGGGTGAATGGACACCGAGCATGGTTAGAGGTAACGTTGGGCCGGATTATTTTGCATTAACTGGGCTTGAGCTCGTTGCCGGGCGCACTTTTAGCGAAGCTGCAATTCGAGGCGAAAAGGAAGAGGCTATTGTTTCTTGGGCTGCGGCACAGGCGTTAAAACCAGATGGGGATGTGATTGGTGAAACGTATTTTATTTTTAACCCAGATGTACCTGCTGAAATCGTAGGTATTTCAAAAAACTTCAATTACCCTAAACGTCATCATGAACTTCAAGGTAAAACCGTTTGGCTACCCGCGCTGCCTTTGGGTTATCCATTTATGATAGAAATGGAACCGGGAGCATCACTTACTCGCGCTCAGATCCAAAATGCCATCAGCGTCGTGAATGGTCAGGCGGGAATATGGCGTTTTTTAGACTTAACAAAGACATATCAGAGCATTACCTATTTGGAGCGCCTGACTTTACTGCTAAGCTTTGCGCTTTGTGGTTTTTGTTTGTTGTTATCTGGGGTGGGTATTTACGGTGTGCTTAACTATAGCTTTCAACAAAGACGCTACGAGTTTGGGATGCGAATGGCACTTGGTGCCAAACGACACCGCTTATATCGGTTGTTATTGTCAGATACCATCGCACCCATGCTAGTGGCGATGTTAGCTGCCATTATGGTTGTTGCGGGATTTTATATGAGTGTTTCGTCAGATTGGTTGTTGGCAAAATCCAGCTGGTTGTTTGTAGTGATTGTTACCATGTTGGCTTTTGCGTTAGCCACGGCGATTTACCCAATGAGGCAGTTAATAAACTCGACACCAATGCGAGCATTAAAACATTAAAGTTTGGGCGTAAGCCCAAACAGAATATAAGTAGGAAGTGATGACGCCAGTTTTAATCATCGACGACAACCCTGACGTGCGAATGTCAGCCACCATAGTGCTACAAAGTCATGGTTTTATGAGTCTCGAAGCCGCACACCCTGATGAAGCTAAAGCTATTTTATCGCAGCAGCCCGTTGCGCTTATTTTGCTTGATATGAACTTCAATAGAGATACAACCTCAGGAAAAGAAGGGCTGCAATTTCTTAGTTGGCTGAGACAAGCGCAAATAAGTGTGCCTGTGGTTGTTATTACCGCGTGGGCCAAAGTTGAACTTGCGGTCCAAGCAATGCAGTTGGGCGCATGTGACCTCATTGAAAAACCTTGGCACAACCAGCGACTGCTGAACACCGTTAGACGTTACACCAAAAGTGATGAAGCGCTATCGCCATCACATGAACCACACACAGACAATAACGCAACCACTCAGTTGTTTCAGCAAGTTCAGCGCGTTGCAAAAACCAATGCCAACGTACTTATTTTGGGAGAAAATGGCTGCGGAAAAAGTCAGTTGGCTAAATATATTCATGATAATAGCGGTCGCTCTGAGCACGCTTTTGTGAGCGTGAATATGGCCGCTATTCCAACGGAATTATTTGAAAGTGAGTTATTTGGCCATCGCAAAGGCGCATTTACCGATGCAAAAGCAAACCGCACTGGACGGTTTGAAATGGCTGAAAATGGCACGTTGTTTTTAGATGAAATCGGCAGTTTGCCGTTGTCACTTCAGGGCAAGCTATTACGCGTGCTCGAAACGGGTGAATATGAAGTCGTGGGAGATTCTGAAACGCGCCGCAGTAACGCGCGGATTGTTTCTGCCACTAATACGGATTTGTCAGAAGCGATTAACGCCGGGCAGTTTCGTCAGGACTTACTCTATCGCTTAAATACGGTGGTGCTAAGGGTGCCACCACTCAGAGCGAGATTAGCAGAGCTTCCAAGCTTAGCAGCCCATTTTTTAACAAAGCACACCCAGCGCCATGGTAATGATACTGGACGGGAGCGCTCGCTAACTGCTGCGGCGCTAGACAAATTATTGAGTTACAGTTGGCCTGGGAATATTCGTGAGCTATCTCATGTCATTGAACGGGCCGTGATCTTAGGACTTCAGCCTGAGGTAACCGCGGATGATATCGAGCTTGAGGAAGGTGTACTAGAGCAAGAGCTCCCACTTTTGAGCCTAGAAGAAGCCGAAAAACGCATGATTGCAAGAGCGATCCGCCATTTCGATGGCAATGTAGTGGCCGCTGGAGAATTTTTAGGTTTGAGTAAATCTGCAATTTATCGACGCCTAGAAAAGTACGATATTAGCCCAAAGGCAGAGCTTGATGGCTAAGCTGGCATCACTTGAGCACAAGTTACTTGTTGGCTTTGCGATACCTATAATCACACTTGCTATGCTCGCGCTTGGGTTGATCTGCTATTTTGAGCTTACGTTGTTAAGTGCAATCACTTTGTTGCTCGGTGTGATGATCCCCTCTGTATTAGCACTGAGTTACGGCTATCAATCAGTAATGCAGGTGCTTGAAAGTTTGGCGGTCCAGTTGGACGGTGTAACCAATGAAGAGTTTGGTGTATGGCAGTTAGCGCAATACCGCAAGGGTCGGGTTGAATTGCTCAAGGCTGAGCTCAAAGAAGCTGCCAAGCGATTACAGCAAAAGCGTCAAGAATATGGTCAGAATGAAGCTTTTGTATTTAATTTTATGAGCGAACTCACCCTGCCAATTGTGGTACTTGATGCGCATCATCATGTGTATTTTGCCAATCATGCCATGAATACAGTGTATCCAGAACAGGTGTTACATGGTGCACATGCTAAAGCTCTGGCGCTTCAGTATGTGGATGAACAATGGCAGCATACGCAGCACATCTCTCGATTTAGCATTGCGGCTCATAAACTATATCGGGGGCAGCGAGCCTATCAATTATTGGTGTTTTTCTCGGTGGAGCAAGCGCTGCGAGATAATGAAAAGCAGGTATGGCAAAAGCTACTATCGGTACTCAATCATGAAGTGCGAAACGCCTTAACTCCGGTGTACTCAATGGCGCAATCCCTACAACAAGATGGCAATATCATTTCACCTGAGATGCAGCAAACTATGCTCGGTGTAATAGAAAGTCGTGCAGCTCATTTACAGCAATTTGTTGCAAACTACGCACAAGTAGCGCAGCTTCCACCCGTTGATATGCAAAACATTGAGGTAGAGTTGCTGGTATCGCGCTGGCAAGCTTTATTTCCCAGTGTTGAGATAAAGGCGCTTAATAAGGGCTTGGTTTATTGTGATGAAGCTCAGCTAACGCAGGCTATGATCAACCTTGTCAATAATGCTGAGCAAGCAAATCAATCTGCGGGGAATGATGGCATAACACTAACCATAGATAGACCAAAAAATTGGTGCTTTACCCTAGAAGATAACGGCGCTGGTATCGCCAATCCAGATAACCTTTTTGTACCATTTTATTCTACTAAACCAAAGGGATCGGGTATCGGCTTGGTATTGAGCAGGGAGCTTATTCGTAATCAGCAAGGGGAGTTGCATTTAGCGAATTTACCGGACAATAAAGGGGCTCAAGCTGTGGTTACTTTGCATTTCTAGTAAATTTAGAACAACTTCGCAATATTTGAATATTTATCTTTCTTTGGAATTTGTAACCTCAGGTTAAGTAGTTATACCTTGCCATATTATGGCAACTGAGGAGTAGTTTACATGAAAGATAAAAATCAATTAGGGCTCGTGCAGCTCGCCGAGATACCCATATTTGTGCTGTTTATTCGAACCTGTATTCCCATTTGTATCGGTTTACTCGTTGTGGGTTTATATGCCTTGGTTGACGGCTGGTTTATTAGTCGCTACGTGTCAGAGATGGCATTTGGTGCCGTGGCTATGGTTTACCCACTGCAGGTGTTAATGATAGCGCTAACCGCTATGGTATCTGCAGGTATGGCGGCCACAATGACAAGATTAATCGGAGCAAAGCAAGTAGGTAAAGCCGCAGAGGTTATCGGTCATGGACTGATAATTGGCGGTATAGTTAGCGTGGTATTCTTGGTACTTGGTTGGCTTTATCCACTTGAGCTCTTATCACTTTTGCAAGTGGAAGCGGTTTTTGTAAAGGATGCGCTTAGCTACATACAGCCGTTATATCTTTGTGCCATTACCGGAGTTTTATTACCTATCGTGGCTGATATGTTCCGTGGTCAGGGTAAACCGCAGTTGATGATGCTGTTGTTATTAGTCTCGGCTGTGCTCAATATACTGCTTGATTATCTATTTATCGCGCATTTTGGTTTGGGGGTTGCAGGTGCGGCATATGCGACAATCGCAGCGCAATTGGGGGCATTGATTATTGCGCTTCAGCTAAAAAGAAAGCGTACTGACTTGCTTGCGGTTAAGGTGTGTTGGAAACCTCGTGCTTGGCTACCGATCCTCGCAATCGGGATGCCTTTCTTGATCACGCAATTTTGCCTTGGCGTGCAAACTGCGGTGGTTAACTGGCAGCTGTTGTCTTTTGCAAACGAAAATTGGGTAGTCGCCCACGGCATGCTGGGACGTATCATTAATTTTGCAATTCTACCCGCGATTGCAATGTTGATCGCATTTCAAACTATCGTCGGCTATAACTTAGCGGCAGGACATAGTGGGCGAGTAAGAGCGTGTACGCGAGTTGCTTTTTTGGGTATGACAGGATTTGCACTGCTATTGACGCTAGGGTTGATGGGATTGCCGAGGCTATGGCTGAGCCTGTTTACCGAAGCGAGTGAATTTCTCGAAATAGGAGAGCGCGTTTTTCGCTCAGCCCTTTGGGGGATGCCGCTATTTGGCGTGGTAATTTTAGCATCTGGATTTTATCAAGCAAAAGGTGATGCCAAACGCGCTTGTTTTTACAGCGCCTTGAAGGTGATGTTTATTCTAGTTCCATTAATCGTTATTGCACCGCACTACTTTGGCTTAAATGGTGTATTTATGGCACTTGTAGGGGCTGATTTTATAGCCGCAGGGTTAACATTTATACTGTGTTGGCGGCACTATCAACAGGCTAAGAGCCAATCGGGAGAGATACAGCTTGCATCAATCAACTGAGCAAAAGTTAAGCGCTGAAGAGATATATTTAGGGCGGTTACAGCCTGTCATTGAGTGGGTGCATAGTAATCCAGAGTCGCCGCTTTCGTTACAGCAAGCGGCGAGCCTGAGCCATTTTTCTAAGTTTCATTTCCAGCGCATTTTTGCAGCTGTGATTGGTGAATCTTTGAGCCAGTACACTAATCGCGTGAGGTTGGAGCGCGCGGCCAATATGTTGTTGCTAGCCGAAGAGTACAATGTGACAGATATTGCGCTACAGTTTGGTTTTTCTGGTAGCGCAAACTTTTCGCGAGCGTTTAAAGAGCACTTTGGTGTGACTCCTTCAAGTGTGCGAAAAACAGAACAACTACGTAAATTGGTGACAAAAAATAACATTGAGCCGGCCCTTAACACGACACAACTTACCCGAATACACGCATTAAGAGCTGAGCGACACAGTGTTATCCAGCCGGTTAAACTACACTCCATTTCACAGCTACCCTTATGTACATTACGCGCGTCACAAGGCTACCAATTGCAAGGAATTAGCGCCTGTTGGCAGCAGCTTGCAGCGTGGGCTAGTGCACATGGACTGGATTATAGCCAAGTACAAAAGTTTGGTTTTGGTCATGATAACCCCGTTTTTACACCACTAGATAAAGCGCGTTACGATGGCGCAATTGTGATTAACGACGAGTTAAAATCTGCGGTGACTCGGCCATATCAACTCAATGTGCTCAGCGCGGGAATATACGCAATTTTTGATTACCGTGGAGCAATTAAAGACTTGTTGAGTTTCCAATTAGATATTTTCGCAAAGTGGCTGCCACAAAGCGGATACGAGCCAGAAGATGCGCCCTTAATTGAACATTATCCTGAAGTAATTTCACAAGAAAATGGAGGCTCGCCAAGTGAAAAGGTGATTGCGCTGGAAATTTGGTTAAAGGTCAAGCCGCTAAAATTTACTAAATCAATCTAAAAACTTCACAATTCGCCCACAAACTTTAAGCATGATCAACCGTACACCAAGCGGGAGATTAAAAAAGTGGTTGAACTAGAGTTAATTCGAGTTGATAAATACAGCGAGCAGACTTTTACACATTTGCTAGAAGCGAGCCATTATCAAAAGCAAGTGGGCTCGTTTGAACTGTGTAGCGCAACCAATATCGCTTATCTTTTTTATGCAGATGGTAAGTTGGTTGGCTTTACCGTAATAGGTATTTCAAACCGCCGAGAGTTTGAAGTCTGTGCGCTTTATATTACTCCTGCCGAGCGCAGAAAGCGTTACGCCACCGAGTTTATGGCACACATTTGGTCAGTATACAAAGGTCGTTGGAAAGTGCGTATGCAAGATAAGCTTGAAAGCTCGTGCGGTTTTTGGCGCAAAACCTTGGCTGAGATGACCAATCAACCGCAATCGCATAGACGAGAAAGCGAGTTTGAACACGCTTTTGCAGTGTAGCACCTACGTTAGTACCATTCCTGTTTTTCTAGCCAAAATGCACGGCCAAAACCGCCTACATATCGAACCCTCGCCACTTCAATTCGCCATAGGTGAAAGTCACCGAGCATGGCATATTGCTGAGCTTTTTCGTGCTTTATTACGAATTGTGCAATCAGGCTTTCGCTATCCGCTCTTGGTAGTTTGTGTGCATGCCCAAGAATAGTAACTCGCGCATTTTCAACGTCTTCAACCGCACCATCACCGAGTACCATAAACGAAAGTGCCGGGTGCTTGGCTAAATTCTTGGTGTGCTGGGCGATATCACTAATAAAGAAGTAAAAGTGATTATCTTCAAGAAAAACATATTGAGCGATAGAAGAAAAAGGAAAGCCCTTTTGGTTGTTAGAGAAGGTAGATAAAAATGCGCTCTTATGGTTTTGGCATAAGGCCTTTGCTTCGTTGATTGCGGTTTCTCTCATCTTGTTATGCTCTTAAATAATAAAAGACCTAACCGCAATGATCGCTAAAACTAAAAATAAAATCAAAAACTAAGTAAGCAAAACCGCAAATTTGAAGCTACCTTTTTAAAAGGTATGTTGGTAATTTTTAGAGTATTTACTTGGTTTTTTATCCCATTTGTAACATAGTTTGTTTACTCAAAATAGAGCAATGACATTATGCTAAGTAAACTAACAATAAAACAAAAAATTACTTTAGGCTTTAGTGCATTAGGTGTGCTGCTGTTACTTGCGTGCGTGCTTGCCTATTTAGCATTGGCGCAAATAAAGTCCGCTAATCAAAATATGGGGCAAATTACTTTGCCTATTCAGCGCAGTGCCGACGCCTTGCAACTTGAGCAGCTTAAGCTCAGCAAGTTGGTTTCTCAAGCTTATACCCTCGAAAGCGAGCAAGATATCAATCGGGCTCGACAGCAATTTACCACACAGCAGCAACTGTATGTTGAGCGCCAGCGGCACTTAACGTCATTGACGCAAGCCATGCCTGAATTTGTCACACCATTAAAGCAAACTCTGGCGCTGGGTGAGCAGCTCAGTCGTGCCGCAGAACAAATGTTGCAGGCTAAGGCTGATGTTGTACAAGCGCAGCAACGGATCCAATCACAATATCAAGCACTTAAACAGGATAAAGAACAGGCCAGCAATGCCATGCTGGATCTTGAGTTAATCGAGACAGACAAAACACGGCAGTTGGAAGAAATGGTCGGGACTGGCGTTCGTATTGATGACATGTTGTTTACACTGGAAAACAACAGTCAGCGGATCAGCGGTTTAACGCTAGAGCAAGTAGATCAGCACCAGCAAGACATGCTGTTTTTGTTAGATAATATTGAAAATAACCTAACGTTTTTGAAGCGCCAAGCCTATGGCATGGATGCAGATGATTTGTTAAATCAGTTTAGTGAGGGCATGACTAAGCTCAGGGAAAAGCTGGGTGAGCCCGGTCATCTTTATGTCGCGGTACAAGAGAAACTGCGTCAGCAACAGCAAGCTGCAATGTTATATAAGCAATCAGAGCAGCATGCGTTTGCCATTTTAACCGAGCTTGAGAAAATGCAGCAAAGCGCTAATGCGGCGTTTAATCGTTCTCAAAATAATGCTGAAACCCTTATCGAGCGAGCGCAAAATACCGCCATTTTATTGGTGATTGTCTTTATTGCTTTAGGTGCGTTTATCTCGGTTTCAACTAGCCGGGCAATGCTTGGGCCGTTGGCTGCGGTGAATAAAATGCTCAAATACCTTGCTGCTGGAGACTTTTCGAAGCAAATGAGTAAGCGCAGTGATGATGAATTTGGTCAGTTAATTGATAATATTAATCAGGTGAAAGACAATCTCCGTGCTTTGCTAGAGTCAATCAATAATCAGGTTCATGAGTTAGAAGGACTATCGGAATCATCATTAAGCGAAAGTAAACAAATAGCCAATAATGCGACTGAGCAAATGCGCCGCATGGATAATGCCAATCGCTTAGCACAAAGTATTTCAGCTAGTGCTTTGGCGGTTTCCGAACGCTCGTCAGATAGCCTCGCGAGCATCCATACCGCTAACCAGCATAAAACCGAGGTCAGTAAATACACACAAGACAATAAAGAACATATTCTATCGCTCAGCACGCGCATGAGTGAAGCGGTAGAGAGTATGACCAAATTGACCACACATAGCGAGAATATCGGCAGTATCTTGGATACCATTGTTTCTATTGCTGAGCAAACCAATCTGTTGGCGTTAAACGCAGCAATAGAGGCGGCTCGAGCTGGTGAGCAGGGAAGAGGGTTTGCGGTGGTCGCCGATGAGGTTAGAACGCTTGCGTCAAGGACGCAAGAGTCGACTAATGAAATTAACCAAATGATCGCAGCTCTGAGACAGGATACACATAGCGCCTCTGACGCCATTAACTCCGGCCAACGTGATGTTGCCTCATGTGTTAAACAAAGTGAGGCGCTTGCCAGTGCCATGGATGAAATTGCCAACGCTATTTTACAGGTTACGCAGTTGAGTGAAGAAGTCAGCCAAGCCGCTGATCACCAAGCGACGGATTGTCAGCAAATTGAGCAGGTGATGCTAGATGCACAAAGTACCGCAAATGAGAATGCTCAGGCGATGCAAAGCTTGGCTAAAGGCAGCGAGTCGCTCAGTAGCTTCTCGCATCGTCTAGCAACACTGGTTGAGCGCTTTAAATTATAAGAATGTAAACTGGTATTACACACGCTTTGATGGTCTGGAATAAATATAAGACATTACTGCGATCTTTATACTGCCAACTACACAGGCCAACCAGGCTGCTGGTGAGAGCAAAATAAGTAAAGCATAGCTCGCTGTCATGCCCACTGTTGCCATGACTTTGGCCTTGAGCGGTATAACCCTGTATTGCTTCCATTGCGTTAATGAAGCGCCAAACCTTGGGTGATTTAGCAGCCACAAGGCAAGCCTAGGAGAGGCTTTTGAAAAGCACGCCAAAGCCAGAATAAAAAACACAGTGGTTGGCATGACGGGCAAAACAATACCAATAACACCGAGGGCTACAAATAGATATCCGCATAGCAGTAGGGCTATTTTCTTATAGTTGGCTAAGGCGGCTTTAAACATCATGAATAAACGTGTGCCTGGAATGCTTGGAAACGGGTGAATGCCTGACGAGCACCTTCAATTAGCGCCTGTTCTTGCTGTTCGCTCAATTCAATTGCGTCTATGATTTGCACAAGCTCTCGCCAAGCGCTGCCGCGACCGGCTCCTGGGCCTGCTAAATATCGAGCGCCGTGCTGCGCATCAAAATTGAGCTTGGCCCCAACTTGTTTACCCAGCATGGCTGCACCGACCTTTGAGCCCTCAACCACATATAGCCAGCCGAGCGCTCTGGCGACGTCGGTATTATTGGTTACTTCTGGCATTAAGTAGGGAGTAGGGATGGTGGTTTCAAGGTCGATAAAGTCTTGCTCAAGCAAACCTAAGCGGCGGCGCGCGGCCAAATCAGGAATAAGCGCTAATAATTCTGGGTGTTCATAAAGAGCGCTCACATCTTTTAAAAAATAAAACTGTAATCGCAAGAAATCGAGATAGCTTTGTGTATTGGCGAATGGGTCTTGCGCCATAATGGATTTGTCTACATTGTCGTGGGTATCTGCAGTTGCATGTTTTAAGTTTTGCGCTCGAGAAAGTGCAGAGGTAACGGTAGTCATTGATGCTCCAAGGTGATGTAAAAATATAGCGCTGTCTTTAAGCAAAAGTACAGCGCCTAAGTGTTGATTAAAGTTTGATTTCTAAGCCAATCGAAATGGTTTGGCCAGGTTCTGGCATCGCGACGATTGAGCCGCTTGAAACTTTATACTGATCGGTCAAGTTGGTGATCGCTAGGTTGCCTTTGATGCTGTCGCTAAAGATATAATCAAGATAAAAGTCGAGCTGATAGCCTGCTGGAATATACTCAAGCGCAGTTACTCCAGTCCCTGCCAAAAAGCCGCCCGGGTGATGTTTCTCAGCGTGTTTTTTGTAAGTAAAACCCGTATCAATTGTGTCGTTAAAGAGTGTCATACCAAGCGTTGCGATATAGCTTTTTTCAGGAGGCACACGAAGTGGTGTTAAACTCCCCGCAAAGCCGGTCGTATTACAAGTATCGACACCTGCAGCCTCGGCCATTAAGCGTGAGCACATTTTGACGTCGGTGTACTTTGTGTAAGATAACCTGCTGTAAAATAAGTCACTTTGGTAATGAAGACCAAATTCCGTGCCAGGCAGTTCAAACTTATCATAGTTGGTAAAGGTGAACTTTTGATCCCATGAAGGTGCGTCGGGTTTAGGCAAGAAGCCTGTTGCCAACATACTTTCAATATTCGTGTAGAAGTACTCCGCCGAGATAATTAGCTTATCCCCGTGGCTGAGTAAGTTGCTAAAGTCACTCTCAAAGCCAATATCATACGATTTCGTTTTTTCAGGGGTGATCGGGTAGTCACTAGAGTAGGAAAACACCTCATTAGAAACTGTTGTTTCGTACAGGTTTGGCATTCGATATGCGTTGCTATATTTGGCTTTAATAACTGTATTATCAAGCAGTTGATAATTTGCTTGTACAGTCACATCCGCTTTGGCATCAAATGTAAGTTTTTCGCCTGTTTGATAGTCCTCGTTGACCGAGTCATGAAGGTTTACGTTCAGTGCAAACTCTACAGGCGCAAGATCGATATTGGCATTGGTGAATAATGCACGTTTTGTTTGTTTGCCATGTCGTGAAGTGGCTTTTAAATTGAAGTCAGCAGGGTACCAGTCTCGATTAAAATTGTCTTTCCAGTCTTTATGAGGGCTTAATTTCTCAACCTGCCAAGATAGACCATAAGTCAAAGTAATCGGTGTACTTGCCAACGATAATGCAGAGGTATTGAATGCACTTATCCCATGACGCTTATTATTATAACGGTGAAAATATTGCCCCGCATTTGCTCCCAGGTTACTGCCAAGTGCATTATATTGCTGTAACCTTGCGCTGGTACGCCAAACGTTAACACTGAGGTCGACTAATGAGTTATTACTCGGTAAAAAACGGTATAACGCACTGGCACTGTTTACCAGAGCAGAGCCTGGAGCCCACTGCGGCATGGTTTCTACGCCTTCTGGAATTTCTTCGGACATCCATTGTTCTTGGCCATTTTCATCTATCACCTTCCAAAACTTGGTGTCACCGGCGCTTTGTTTGTACCAGTAGGTGGCCAGCATTTCTCCCGCTTCTTGCTTATGGTAACGTGTATTCACCTCTAACGATTGTTCGTCCGTAAACGCATAAGTTAGTTTGGCAAGATATGAGTCGCTTTCAAAGCTTGTATTGACGACTTCGCCATTTTGGTTAACTGGAGGTGGGATCTGGTCGACTACTGTTACTTCGTCATATTGCCCCTCATGATCAGTTGAAGGCACCCAACGCACGTACTCCACGGTTTCAACAAAGTCGTCAAAGCTATTTTTACCAGCAAAGTAGTTACCAACCTTTTTCTTACTATAAGCGAGTACCGCTTGTAAGTTATCCTGTTGATAAGCGGTTGCTAGCGTAAACCCGCCGCCTGCAAAGTCGAGTGTGTCATTGTGGTTGCTGATTTCATAATAACTTTGCAGGCCAAAGCTCTCTGGTACTTCAGGTGTTTTATTGTTGTTATGCGTATTTACCTTAACTAAAGCGCCAAAATGCTTACCGTCTTGGAGAATATCTTGTGTGCCCAATGTTCGGATATTGACTGTTCCGCCGATTGCACCTGAGCCGAAAGGTGATGCTTTGGCCGATGCGCCTTTTTCGACATTAACCGAGCTTATCAAGTTTGAATCGATATAGGTTCTGTCAGAAGAACCCATATAGCCGCGGTTTGTGTGCGTTGATTGCAAACTACCGTCGATGAAAATCGGCACTCGACCTTCGCCTTGCACGCCGCGAATACCAATATCAAGTGCGCCAGCTTCGTTTCGAATATTGTTTGCCTCTATACCAGAAAACGTTGAGAAAATATCCGAGTTAGATAAACCCTTGGTTCGAGCAATCTGTTCACGATTAAGATTGAGTTTATCGCCTTTGACCGTGATAACTTCAATATTATCTTGCGGATTTGGTGTTTGGCTGTGCTTTGCCTTTTCCTGAGTATTATTGGTTTTGCTTTTTACAGGCGCTGACCCGTTAATCGCCGCTTTAATAACGATGTTGTTGTCGATAATGCTCGCTGTTAGCTGGCTACCTTTTAGTGTGCGTTCTAGTGCCTCGGTTAAACTTACCTCTCCTTTAATTGCTGGGGCTTGCAGGCCATTTAATAGTTTCGCATCGGCAATTAGATTCATACTCGCAGCTTCAGCTACCTGCGTTAAGGTATGGCTAATAGGTTGCTGCGTAAGATTAAATTGATATAAAGCAACATGACTCTGCGCGGTTGCAGGCAGGCTCAGGCTAAGCCCGAGTGCAAATGCTAAGGGAGTGAGTCTTGTGTTTAAAACAGAGCGAGTTCTCATTGTTATGCGTCCAAATAAATTACCTAAGATGAAAACGAATGAGAATGAGAACTCCTCAATAAAAATTTGAATATTTTTATCTCATCATCGAGAATTAACTATAACTATATGATTGTTATACTCTTTAACTTCTACAGGGAGAACATGTGGAAGTAAGTTTAAAAAGCTTTCGAGCTCTGATGCTACAAAAGTACCCGAAATAACCAATTGCTCAGTTGATTGAGTGCTTAAGGTGTAACTTATCGCATGATGTCGTTTAAATTCCTCAAGTGCTTCGTTAAGTGGTGTATTGTCGAACACGAGTCGTCCTTGCTTAAACGCATCAACGAGATTGAGGTTTGGATCAAACTCAGCCTTGACAATGCCGTCACTGTCCACGACCGCCATTTGACCTTTTGTCAGCGTTATTTGCTGATTTTGGCTTTGCACGTTTACACGGCCATGATCCACCACAATGCGAACGCTATTGGGTTTTTTATCAACAGAAAAGCGGGTACCTAATACGGTAATTTTTGTGTTACCGGCGCTGATAACAAATGGACGGCTTTTGTCACTGGCAACGTCAAACAATACGCGTCCACTGAGTAGTTTATTACTACGCCGATTGCCATCAAAATCAATAGCGAGGGAAGTTTTGGCATCTAAGGTCAGTCGAGATTGGTCGGGCAGTGAGATATTGCGTAATTCGCCTCGTGCTGACTGATAGCTGGCGTGAAAGGTGTCTTTGTTTACTTGAAAGAACCACGTTTGATAGCCAAAGAAACTCAACGCAAAAAGTGCAAAGCATGCAGCAATGGCGAAGTACCGCTGAGTTGTCTTTGATTTAAGCTTCGAGTGTGTAAGTGGATTCTCTAATTGTGCAATGTCTTGATCTGAAAATTGCGATAACAATCGCTCAATCTGTTTACTTTCTTGATAGGCTGTTTGGTGCGCACGGTTCTCACCAAGCCAACGATTGAGCGCTTGCTGCTGCGTTTTACTGAGCCCTTGCCTTTCGAGTTCCAGCCAGTGGTTTACTTGCTGCTGTATTGATACATTATGACGGTCCATTGCGATTCTCTTATTGTTTTTGTAATGCGTTACGGCAAGCGAGCATGGCAGTTGCCAAGTGTTTTTCGACCATGCTGACAGATATCCCCATTTGCTCTGCTATTTGTGGCTGGCTTAAGTTTTTAAATTTATAGAGCACAAATGCTTGCTTAGTTTTTAGGGGTAAGGAGTCGATACTTCGATTAAGTAATGCCAGTTGTTGTTGACTTGCAAGCTTAGCCTCAGGCTCATAATAACTTGGCGCGACTAATTCGAAGTCGTCGGGCTCAGCAACGGTTTGATTTTTGCGATACTGATCAATCACAATGTTTTTTGCGGCTTTAAAAAACAGCGCGCGCTCTTGCGTGTTATCCTGCTTTGGATTGCTGCTTTTATAACTTAGTATTCGGGTATACGCCTCTTGGACTATATTTTGAGCCTTATCTTTGCACCCCACTGAACGAGCGATATAACTTAATACTTCTGAGTAATAACGTTCCAAAATACACCAGTTTGCTTTTCAAAAGTCGCGCATACTAGCATTAAAAATCGTTATTGAGAATTGTTTTTGTTTGCGTTTGTTGGCTTTTAACTGTTCGTTAATAGGCTTTATGTTTTTAGTGCTTTTACTTGATGTTTTTTTTTGTAAGATTTTGAAAAGTTTGTATTTATTTTAAATTTCTTTGAGTCAAAACACTAAACAAAGTGCTTATTAAGGCGTAGGAGCGATACCTTTTATAATGCGTTGGCAGGCGCTGGGATCCATAAAATGGGGCACCGGATAATCTGGATGTGCTTCTTTTAGCGCCAGCTCTGCGAGTAGCGCGGCATCATCAGGAAGTACTTCGGCGAGCGTGGTTTGGATCTGTAAATCAAGCAATAAGCGCTTGATGTGCTCCAACAGGTCGTCCGCTTGGCGTTCGACGGGATAGTCTAACGAGGTTAATCCACAGTATCTGGCGATGAGCGCGAGTTGCTGGTTAATGCGCTCGCCATACCAGGTTAGCACGGGCATGAGTAACACCGCATTGGCAAGCCCGTGTGGCGTACCATATTGAGCGCTCAATTGGTGTGAAATTGCATGTACGTAGCCGACAGAAGTTCTGGTAAAAGCTTGTCCTGCGTAATGGGAAGCGAGTAGTAGTTGCGCCCTTGCTTCTAGATTTTGTGGGTCTTGTTGTGCTTTGGGTAAATATTCAAAGATGGCTCTACAGGCCTCAAGAGCACGGCCGCGGCTAAACTTAAGACAGTTAATGCTCAGTAGTGCCTCAATGGCGTGGGTTAGTGCATCAATTGCCGTAGTCGCGGTGATATGTGCAGGCATACTTGTGGTTAATTCCGGTAATAATACGGCATGGTGCGGCACTAAACAAAAATCAGTCGCGGCATATTTGGCGTGATTGCTAGGATCGTTAACAACGGCGGCAACGGTGGTCTCCGAGCCGGTTCCTGCGGTTGTTGGGATCGCGATATTCGGCGGTAGGCGTTTTAAGACTTTAAACAACCCTTTGAGTTTAGTCACCGGTTTGTTCGGCTTGACAGCCCGAGCACCGATCAGCTTGCCCGTGTCGAGTACCGAGCCACCGCCAAGCGCGATAATTGCTTTACACTGATGCTGTTGGTAGACCTTTAGACCATCTTCAACGTTTGTTATGGTTGGGTTGGGTAAAACATCTGCGTAATAATGCGTGACTAACTCTGACTCACGTAGTGTGTTTTCCACAACCTGATGTAAGTTGAGCTTGAGCAGCACTTGGTCGGTCACGACTAAGACGTTATCTCCATTTTTTAACCCCAGCGCCTTAATGGCGTCTAACAGCCCCGTTTTTCCCTGATGTAATTTGGGATTCGGGATCCCGATAAAAATAACAATGCACTTTAGGGCAAAATGGTAAATACGGTAAAACCAACTCATTGCGGTCCGTCTAATTTTGTTTTTGTATCATTTAAAAAATGTAGACGGTTCATCACTGAATTGCTAGCAAATTTTCGGCTAGTTTGTAGTGATTTGCTGTGAAACTGGCTTTTCTTCTTTAATTGGTGCTTTGGGCTTGTCCATCTCAAATGCTTCTATCATCAGCAAAATATGGGCCGCGCTCCATGAAAAGTTCGGTGCACCTTGCTGCTCGCCGGTGAGTGGATTGTAGTTTTCGCGAATAGGCGCGTTTTGCAGCAGACCATCCGCATTTTGCATAAATCGCTGAAGCAAAGTATTCGCTTCAGTTTCATAACCATAATAACTTAGTCCCATCAAGCCAAAATACAATTGGTCAAGCCAGACACGACCACGCCAATAGATGTTTGCGCCAAATGCAGGGTTGGTCTGGGATGCAGAGCCTAGAGGAATATAGGTGTTGAATTCACTGGAGCTGAGCATTACTTCAGAGACGCGTTTAGCATGATACGCTGTTGCGACCTGATTAAAGAGCGGAGCCCAACCTTCCGGGCCACGACCACGTTCAATGATAGGTTTCCCTGCACAGCCATTTTCAAGCGGTGATGGGGCAATACGAATATCGTAGTAGTATCCGCTGTTATCGTCGAACATGCAGCGGTTAATATAATCGGCGATCTGCTTTGCTTGTGCTGAAAAGGCTTTGGCTTCCTGCGGCTTAGCCAAGATATTGGCGATGGTACTCAAGTTTTTGGTATCAGAATAAAAATAACTGGCCCCATCAACCGACTCTTGCATCAAAGAGTAGCCTAGCAGGTGGCCTTGGGCGTCCTTATTGCTAGCAAACTCGACTTGCCAGTCTTTAGCATCGCCACCTTGTTTCACATAGATCTCAAGCTGCTGTGGTGAGATAAAACCAAAGTTAGCAGCATCGTCTCTTCCAGACTCCCATGACGCTGCGGTCTGTGCGGGAATACTTATCTGTTTACCCTGTGCCTGCGCATCGCGATAGGCTTTTAGCCCAAAGCGGGCATGCTTTTGCTTTCCTTCATGTAGATAAAATAACAACTCACCCGCTTGATTATTATGGTGTTTATCTATGGTTGCACCAAATTCTGGAATACCATTTTGGTTGTGATCACGGTTGCGTAGCCACCAATCACGATAGGCGACAAGTTTAGGGTAAATTTGTGCAAGCCAAGCTTTGTCTTTGCTGGCATGGTAGGTATTCAACACCGCCCAAGCGGCCAGCGAGGGTTTTGAATTCCGTTCGCTCCAATTACCGCCATCGCCACCACGTTCTGGTGGCAGGTTATAACCAATTAAATCGGGTAATAAGCCTTTATCTTGGGGTCGCACAGGATCGTTAGCTGCTATTTGATAGGAAAATACGGCATCAATGTTGGCCTTGGCTAAATCTGGTGCAAATAGTCTCAGCGCTGACGCTTGTTTCCAACTGTCCCAAGGCCAAGTTAAATTGCCGGAAAACCAGCGAGCAGTGACCGAAGGCGATACGGTATCAAACGCGATTGCCCCTGCAGGAGATCGCCAGTTACCAATGAGGGTTTCAACGGCTTTTATCGCCAATGTTTGTTTATCTCGTGGTAAGGTTTGATAGCGTGCTAAATAGCCCGTCCAGCGAGCTTTAGAGCGTTGCCAATACGTAACAGGGGATGAGAGAATTTTGGCAACGACCTTTGCTGTTTGTATGCGTTCCTGCTGATTGTGGACATAACTTATGGCGGTATAAAACTGCAGATCACCAGAGGTTTGTGTCTCGCTATAATAACGGTCATTTTCCACCACATTTTTGAAAGGGATTGTGCGGGTGATTGAGTACTCGTTGCTACCAGAGGTCAGAAGCGCCCACGGATCGCGAACACGACCAAAAGTGGTACTGATCCCACTTTCGCTGGCAACCATGGTTGGAGCGAGCTTAGGGTATTGTTGGTCCAGTGCTTGTTGTTGATTAAGTTGGTGGAGTAATTTGCCGTCCAATTTTAAAGTAAGTCGTTGCTTAGTATGAATAGTGGTTTGAATAAGAGAAGTGCGCTCGCTAACAAAGCGTAAGCGGATTGTCACCGTCGCGAGCTCATGTCTGAGCGTTTGTACCAGCTCTCCTGGTAGACTGTACTGCGCTGCATCAAATTGCAATTTGATATCACCGTGAAAAACCTGTAGGCGCTCAATACGTTCAAATAAATAGGTTAAATACTCTTCGGTGATAACCGCGTTACCCGTGAAACCACCATATTCCGCAGCGTTATTAGGAAGTAAGTGACCATGCCATGCGCCGTTATCAAACAGTGGTGAATAGGGACTATGGCCAAACTTGTCTGCGGGCTTCATTACCTGAGGGTGACCAAAGCGTGAAACCGCGTTGATGATTTTTGGGCTTGCGTGTGTTTCGCATGCTACAAAGAGCACGAGTAATACCATTCCTGTGAGTACTTTCATTTGTTGTTTTTTGAATAAAGTATACAATTTTGAAAATGCTATCACAGCGACGTACAAAGTTCAGTAGCAAACGATGAATTACTCGTCAATGGGGCAGCCGACATCAACCTTTTTGCGTTGCATCTGCACTCGTTCAGCGGCGGCGCGCAGCCGATTTATATACTCTGGAGGGGCGCTCGGGTTGGCGGTTAAATAGAGGGTTTTACTTAACTCAGGGACTTCTAGCACTTTGTCCCATTGCTCCACTAAACCCATTCTAGCAGCCATTCTATCTACAAAGTTTTCGGCACCAAAAATAAAGTCTATTCTGCCTCTTTCAAGCAGCTCACCTGCACGACTAAAACTGGTTACTGATAGCATATTCTTATCGGCGACAAAGCCTTGTGCTTTTAAATAGTTTTCGGAGAGTTGATCAGCCGCAACAGCGACAACATGTTGTTTGATTTTCCATATTTCCCACACCTGCTGATCGGCAATATCAGCACGCTTATAAAAGGCGACCTTTAGCTCACAAAGTGGCGCAATCCAGATATGGTTTTCTTCACGTTGCTCCGTTCTGGCGATCGAGTAGAGCAATGAATAAGGGGATTTTTTGGAGAAGGCTTTTGCGCGAGTCCAAGGCAACATATAAATTTGATAGCTTAGCTCTGCTTCCCACATAATGAGGCGTACGATATCAGTGGCAAGCCCAGTAATGGTGCCGTTCTTTTGCTCTATCTGGTACGGAGGAAAATGCTCGGTATAGATATCTACTTTTGTTGGTGCTGCGGCTAAGGCACTGAATACACTAAATATCCCTATAACGCTCCCAATTATATACTGCATACCACATTCTCAAGATCGTTTTTAATAGTATAACTCATAATTTGTTATTGGTTTTGGTTAAATTAATGTACCCATTAAAATTCCATATTGGTGCTTAAATGGCAATTATTATATGGTCTTTTGGTGTCTTTTAAGAATTAAATAACGGCGTAAAATTGCCCTCGTTGTAGAGGAGTCGTTATGCGCTTAGTTTTATTCTTGCTTATGTTGTTTGTGTCTACTTACTCACATGCTAGTGAAGTTGCAGTTGATTATGTGATGGGAGAGGGGGATGTAAAAGGACTGCGGCTTGGGTATCGTCCCTTGCATTATAGTTTAGCGGATTATGGTTTTGGAGAAGGTGCCTATGTTTATTTTGAGCTGAGCACCAACTATTGGGAATACGGCAAACCAAAACGCTCAGACACGACGTTTGCCATTGCATTGTCACCAGTGCTTAGTGTTCCACTGACCGAGTTTGCTGGAAAGCCGGTAAATTTTGAGTTTGGAATTGGCATGACCTACGTCAGTGATACTCGATTTGCGGGTAAAGACATTGGTGTTCACTATCAGTTTGAAGACCGCATTGGACTTAGTGTTAATTTGAACCCCAGTACTAAAGTTGGGATCCGATATCTGCATTATTCTAATGCTGGTTTGAGCGACCACAACCCCGGTCTTGATTTTTTAAATGTGTTCTACGTTAAGCGGTTTTAACGCTTAATTTCATTGAGTTAGTTTTATCTCCCTTTGTGATTTCAAGGATGAAATTTTTTCTTCATAAAATTCCAGTATCCAAGATAATAGAATGCAGTTAAACGCTTGACCTAAACTAAGGTTTAGGAATTAGGGTTCTGCGTAAATCAATAATAATCAAGGAACATCAATGGAGAATAGCTCTGCAATTGAGCGGTTAAAGCGCTTTACACCTTTAGTTTGGGTAATGCTTGTTGGTAACTTTTTCGTTCGCGCTAGTTACTACATGGTATGGCCTTTTTTGGCTGTTATTCTTTACGAAAATTATGGATTGAGTGCAACAGAGGTCGGTTTATTGCTGACGGTGTCAGCGACTTTTGCCGTATTTTTGGGGTTTTATACGGGTAATCTCGCTGATCGCTTTGGTCGCACCAAAATGCTCTACACGGCAGTGTTTGTTGGTGTGATTTCTTTTTCACTGTTGGCTGTGGCTGAGTCGTTGTGGTTGTTTGCAACCTCAGTGTTTTTAGCTTGCCTACCTAGGACGCTTTGGGATGCGCCTAGTAAAGCGTTACTTACTGAAGAACTTGCGGACGCAAAAGACAGAGAGCTTGCACTGCATTTACTCTATTTTCTCGTGAATGTGGGAGCGGCTTTAGGACCATTGTACGGGCTATGGGCGGGGCTTAATGGTGAGCAGTTTAGCTTTATCTATACTGGCATTTCGTATATTGGTTTGTTGCTCGCGCTGCTTTACTTTAGACCTAAACTGAGTGAAGCGCAGACTTTCGCTTTGCAGTCTGCCGCTCAGTCGGTACCCAAGTTTGCAAAGTGGCTGGGGATCTTACGAAAAGATAAAGTTTTTTTAATTGTGCTCATCGCTACAACTTTAGTGTATTTGGTTTATGCGCAATGTGACTCTAGCTTAGTGCAGTATTTGACGCGTGCAGAGGTCCCCGATCTAGCTTGGCTAATTTCTAGCTTAATCATCGCAAATTCTAGTGTGATCATCGTTTGTCAGTTTCCATTACTACATCTGATGCGTAATTGGCGCATTGAAAATAGGCTTTATGCGGGTGGCGTGATATTGATTATTTCACAAGTCATGATGGCCTTGAATGATGTACACAATATTTGGGGATGGATTGCAGCCATGATGGTGTTGAGTCTGAGCGAAGCGATTATGTTTACTAACATCAATGTCTATATTGACAGGTTGGCACCAGATAACCTGAAAGCTAGCTATTTTGGTGCTGCTGGCTTGTGTTCATTAGGGTATGCATTAGCGCCTATTTTAGGCGGACTTATATTAGATTTTTACTCCGGTATGATGCTGTTTATCATCATGACCTTAGTATCTATCACCGCTCTTGGGTTTTATCGCATTGCTGAGCTAAAGCCTAAGACGACGGCTGAAGCGATATAGCTTAGCTAACTCGGTGACCTAAAAAGGGTCACCGTTTGTTTTTATGCTAATTATCCGAATCAAAGGTTAGTTACTTTACTTACCTGCCATTTTTTGCAAGTAACCCAGACGTTGACGCTCGGCAGCCGAGGGCTTATATGGGCGCTTCTCCAGTGCGTCAAAGTAGAAATCAGTGATGTGGTATTCGGTTATTTTGCTATCACCAAACTGCGCAAGCTCTCCCGGCATTGGCGACATTCTCTCAATCACAAATGTCTTTAACGTGAACTGGGAAGGGCCGGATTTAGCTGAAAAAGGAGCAAGCACCGACTGATGTGCTTTTAAGTTGAATACCTGTTTCCCTTCGCTTAACTTTTGCTTTTCAACCAAATGACTGATTGGTGTGCCATCGCGAGTAAATAGGTTTGCACGGATACGATAAGTACCACTTTGCTTTACTTCAAGCTGCAATGGAATTATCAAGTCTGCTTGCTCGGGGTAAGGTTCAGCAATGGCGAGCAGTGTGGCGCTGGGTTGGTAATAGCGGATACTTGCTGTTAATGCAACGGCCTTAGCCGAGTTTGGTTTAGCACGCACAACAACATTCAGCTCTTGAGGCCATGTCGTCTCGCCATCGACTGCGCCAAGCCAAATACCATTAGACTCTTTGAGGCGGGTGGTAGATAAGGTTTGCTGCGATGTAGGGTCAAGTATCGTTGCGGTTGCATTAGAAAATTGACTACCAGATAAACTTATCTCGATAGTAGCGGGGTGTACAAAGCGATATTGATTCAGCGACAAAGACACTTGTTCGTTGTTTTCTTCAATTGGCATTTCGATGGCATAGAAATGATTTGGATTGAGCCTATCAAAATCACCTTTGCCAAGGGGCTGTGAATAAGGCGGTAGAGAAATAGTATATTCATAGTGTGCCGCAGCTGATTGCGCAGCTTGTGCCAGTGGTAGCGATTCGATCAGTGATTGTTTTTGTGTTATCGCAGTTTTAGGTGTGACTGGTGGTGTTGTTGGTGGTGTCAAAATAGGTGTGGTGACTTGTGGTGTTGCTGCTAACTCAGGTGAGGGCAGAGCTTCGCGCTGCAAGGCAAAATATCCTACAGTGATACAGATCACAATAAGAATGGCGCTAATCAACAAAAACTTTTTCATAGCAATACTCGGTTAATATAAGGAACTGCATGGAGCAGTTCCTTGGGTATAGAAATTAGCAAAATAACCGTTAAGTTACAGTGAGTTTAGTATTAACTGTGAAAAACTTTGTGAGTTAGACTCGCTAACATAACGGTAAGTTTTTTTCCAAAACCAGCTACCCGTTGTTTCTTCATAGGTGTTGTAGCTAATCGTTTTATAACCCGCGTTAAACTGAGTACGAGCCGCTGTTACTTTGCCTTGGTATCCAGCATCTGGCAGGTTACCGTGGCTATATTCCGCGCTCATTAGTAGTGGATAGTGATATGGCATAAAGCTAGTTACTGCATCATCTTGGGAGGCTAACTGACCGTTGATAGCAACGCTTGTACTACAACTACCAAAGTCACCTTTTGCTGATGCACCACAAGAAGAGTGCGTTGATACAACACCATCGTCGTTACCTGGTAAGAAGCCTGAAGTTAGGCCGTAATAGTCGCTTGCATCAGCAACAAAGCGTAGGCGAGGCGCATTGTCACTCGGATACTGAGCAACTTGTCGCGCATTATTTACTTTTAAATCCCACATGATACCAAACTCTTCAGGCATGCTGCCCAGCCATGCCTCAACTGCTTGGCGAGTTAGTTCACCTACTACACCACCAGAAGTCGCAGCGTTGATAGCTGTGTCTGCGAGTTCGCTTCCGCCACCCGCGCCTGCAAGGTCAAAAGTAGCAACGATATTAAGTGGTTGAAAGCCCGCATTTTCAAGCCAAGTTGCTTGGTTATCTAAGATATAACGCGCGACTAAATCACCCGTTGAGTGGGTAACAAAGACACAGCCAGGATTACAAGTGCCATTTTCTGCAAATGCTTTTAGCTTTGGCCAAATATAATCTGTTGCGATTTTGCCTTGCAAACGCTCATAAGAAGGCCAATCAATACGCTCATCAGCGTGGTTTATCCAAAAAGATGACCAGTATTCTTCACCTTCAAGTTCGACATTGGTGCTGTTAGGGCGGTTAAGTTGGTCCGCTTGAAAGCCATGAATTAGAATTGTTTTATATTCTGAGGCCTGTGCGGGAGTTGCAAGTGCAGTGCCTGTTAATAACGCTGAAAGTGCAGCAGTGTATACAAAGTTAGTTTTCATTGTCTAAGTCCTTTAAAGCGCCAAGTGCCACATCTATGGTCGGCCTACAACAAAATTCCCCACTTTGTTTAATCGCAAATAAGGGAAACTATAGGCATCGCACAACTACTTTCACTACTACTGAAACGCATCTTTGTTAGTATATTATGTGGCGTGAGAAGCTATTTCCACGCCGGTCTCAAAAGCTAAAATCACGCCATTTCAGGGTTATTATGGAGATCAGATAGCAAGTTCAAAGTTTTCTCGCTGCGGTTCACAAATGGGTTAGTCTCATCCCATACATAACCCGCAAGCACAGAAGTGATTTGGCTCTTAATTTTTTCAGGCTTGTTGTTTGAGAAAAATAAACGGCGCAAGCGCCCGTCGTACCAGCCTTCAATATAGGTGCGCATGACAGCAATCCCTTTAAGCATATGCGCTTCATATTCTTGCTGCCAATTTGCTTCTTCGCCATTTAACTGCGCAACAATGAGATCAGCAGCGCGTGCGCCTGACTCAATCGCAAACATAACACCGGCTGAAAATACGGGGTCAATAAATTCGCTGGCGTTACCGGTTAGCACAAAGTTTTTACCAAACAGTTGTTTGATACCTTTAGAGTAGCCTTTGATCTCCTTTGGTTCCATACACAGCGCCATTCCCTCCAACATTGCTGATGCATGTTGATCGCGAGCAAGGTAGGTTAAAAAGCGTGTTTTAGCATCGCCTTCTGCACTCTCCAAATACTCAGGGTTACCAACAAAGCCGACTGAAACACGACCGTCAGAGAAAGGTATTAGCCAAACCCATACATCCTCTTCGTGAACCAGAATCGTTACTTTATTGTTTTCAGCCCCAGTTTCTATGCCATCAGCTGGTTTAAATTGCGCGAACAAAGTTGCCCGAGTCGGTGCTGACGAAGGTTCATTTAAATCAAGCAGGTTTGCGAGTACTCGGCCATAGCCGCTTGAGTCAACAACGAATTTGGCTTGAATTTCCTGCACATCACCGGCCTCATTGACTACCTTAATGATAGGCTCTTCTAGATCCATGTTGGCATCGACTACGGAAGTGCCAAATTCGATAGGGGCACCCATTTTTTGCACTTCTTCAGCCAGTACATTGTCAAAGTCATCTCTTGGAACTTGCCATGTCCATGTCCAGCCATCGGTGTAATTTTTAGAGAAATCGAAAAACTCTTGGAAGTCATCTTGTTTAAAATTAGCACCGATTTTCTTTTGGTAATTGCGTGCGACTAACGCATCCATAAATCCAGCATCTTCTAAATGCTGCATACTTTGTGGTAGAAGACTTTCACCGATAACATAGCGTGGAAAGTGGCTACGTTCAACGATCTTCACGGTTAACCCTGCTTGAATTAGCTTTGCAGCGGTCATTGTCCCAGCAGGTCCAGCGCCGATAATAAGTACATCTACATTTTCCTTAGCCATTTTGTAATTCCTTAATCATATATTGTGAGAAAATGTGGCAATTAATTAATCCTAGAGTGAAGAGGGGAGCTCCCTTTAATGCCTCACTCTAGAAAATCTAATTTAACATTATATTAACGAATAAAATGTTAAAGAGTGTTCATAATTTCTGACATTTTTATTAAGTCTTCCGGTGTTTTTACCCAACTGTTGTGCGACCCTTTCATGGTGAACACTTGAACCTGACTGGGTTGCATTGCTTCTTCGATAAGATTTTGATTCTTATCAAGGTATCGGTTGATTATATGACTGGAAAGTTGCAACTCTAGGCTATCCGACTGAGCCACTTCAACCGCACAACCAGCACTAAATAGCGTCACCTTTGCGGTGCTAGAAAATGCCGGATCATTTTGGTAGTGATAATTAATTCTATCGGGCTCAAGATGACTGAACTCTGGGTGTAGAGCAAAAACTTCATCATGCATCGCGGCGTAGTCAAAACAAGGGTCGACGAACACCAAGTGTTCGACTATGTCTCCCTCATTTTGCAGCAGTTTGGCAACCTCAAGTGCCAGCGTTGCGCCAAAACTCCAACCAAAAATCCGATAAGGACCACTAGGCTTTAGCTTTTTAAGATGAATAGCATACTGCAACGCCAATGTTTGGAACTGATAATAGTCATAGGCGAGCGAGCCCTTTGGTTTTTCCTGTGCGGCATAGATGTTATTGAAGCAATAACAAGGCGCGGAAATCTTGGGAGCAATGGATTGCAAGTAACTCTCAGCACCACCGCCACCCGGAGGGAAGAAAAACCATTCAATAGGAGCATCGGCTTCATTCACCAATACGCCGATCTCAATATCGCTTAGGGTTTTTATGCCTTGGGGATTTGCGGCTGTAATCGAATGTGAAACGACGGCTCGAAGGGCAGCATCGAACTGCTCTATGAATGCGGTGGTTTGCGTCTCATCTAACTGACTTGCAATGCTCACTTGCAGTTTCATTTGACGCACTTCGGCATTAACGATGAGTGCCATTTCATCCTGATTATCCTTGCTGCTGGCATCGCCTGAGTGTGCATTTAGCATTCGTATGCCCTGATCTTGTGCATCATTGTTGCTATCAAGTTGTCCCAAGTAATTAAAGCTAACTTTAGGTAATTGGCTGAAGGAAAATTCCCCACGTCTGACCAATTCGCTTAAGCCTAGCCCTTTATCTGGAATGGCACGAAGCGTTTCTTTGCTTTGAATAATCAGCGTCGATAAATCCGTGTCATTTTTCAGGGCAACCGGAAACATGCTAGTAAACCAGCCTAGTGTTCTTGAGGTATCAATATGGTCACTCAGATGTTCTCGGCCGTGGCCTTCTAACGTGAGGTGGCAATAGTTTGTAGCAAAGGTATTGCACCAAGCCCGAGCAAACGCACTCATTAAGAGATCATTGATTTCTGTGTTAAATCCAGCAGGAGCAAGGCGTAGCAATTGCTCAGTAAGCTGAGTATCAAATTGATGCGTAAGACGCTGTTGTGATTTACCGTAAGGTATGTTTTGTTGTGTGCTTAGCACGTTTTGCCAATACGGTATTTGTTGTTCAAAAGGATGCTGGGCCACAACGTCTGACCATTGGCGATAACTGCTGGTTTTGTCGTTTAAGGCGCCGCCTTGTAGCAAGCGGCTTAAGTCTTCGACCAAAATACGCCACGAAACACCATCAATAACAAGATGATGAACGATAAGTACAAGCCTAGTTAGCGGCGTCTCATCGCTGAGTAAAACCGGTTGCCACAAAGCACCTGAACCGAGTTCAAAACGGGCGTGTATTTTAGTCAACGCCAGTCCAGTTTGCTGCTCATCAAGCCCCAAGGTGTCCAGATGGATAAGCTTTGGTGCTGGACACGCTTCAATACTTTGATATTGGGATTGCCAAGTCTCGGTTTTGCTAAACTGAGCGCGTAACATGTCATGTTGTTGATGCAGCTGCACGAGTGCACGCTCCAAAGTATCTAGCGCGGTATTGTGCGGAAGTGCGAGCATGACCGACTGATTAAAATGCGCTTTATGACGGTAGTGGGAGTTGAGGAACCATTGCTGGATAGGTAATAACTTGATTTCTCCGCTGAGCTCACCTTGTTCAGCCACAATTTCTACCTGTTCATTATTTGCCAAAAATGCACAAAGCGCTTCTAGGGTTGGATACGTAAATATGTCTTTGGTCGACAGCGAATAGCCAGCACGTTTGAGAGCCGACATGAGCTGAATACTCATAATTGAGTCCCCACCGATATGGAAGAAGTTATCTTCCAAGCCAACCTGCTTAATCCCCAATACAGCACACCAGATTTTAGCGATATGCTTTTGCTGTTCTGTGTTTGGAGCATAGTGAGTCTCAGTTTGGCTAAAATCGGGCTGCGGTAGTGCTCGGGCATCAATCTTGCCATTAACCGTAACCGGTAGGGCGTCTAAAGTGACGTAGGCACTTGGCAGCATATAACTCGGTAGCATGTGAGAGAGTGTTTGCTTAAGCTTCGCCTCATCTAGTGACTCAGTATTTGCCATGACCAAGTAGGCCACGATACGTTTGATCCCATCTTGTTCATTCACGTTTACAAACGCAGTATGAATTTGCGGTTGTTGCTTAATTGCAGTTTCAATCTCGCCAAGTTCGATGCGGTAACCACGAATTTTCACCTGGAAATCATTACGACCAACATACTCTAATAAGCCATCTTCACGCCATTTAACCAAATCTCCTGTTTTATACATTTTGTTCCAACCGCTTGCGAGATACCTATCTGATGCGAATGGATTAACTAAGAATGCTTGTTCGGTTAAATCTGACCGGTGTAAATAGCGTCTTGCCATACCCGCGCCGCCAATATAAAGCTCTCCTGCCACGCCCGGTGGAAGTATTTTGCCAGCAGGCGACAACACGTAGGCAGATTTATTGGCAATGGCACGGCCAATAGGTGCTCCGTGATTTACAGTGTTGAGTAAGCAGCAAGTAGCATAAACGGTGGTCTCTGTTGGGCCATAGGCGTGGTAAAGCATCAGCTCTGGCGCTTGATGCTTTACTCGCTCAACCATAGCTAAGTCGACTGCCTCTCCACCAAAATTAATCTGTTTAAGTCCGGCGTGTAAGAAGAAGTCTTCGTTAGCTAAACGATTAAATAGCGCAGTGGTTACAAAACACGTATCAATCTGCTGTGCTTGGCAGTATTCAATCAGTCGTTCTGGATCAAGTTGAGTCTGTTTATCTATCAGGTGTAGTGCTGCGCCATTACTGAGTGTGACAAAGCAGTCAAAAATAAACGCGTCGAAGCTAATACTCGATAAGCTAAGGACTTTGCTCAGTTGTGTGGGATCGATAAAGTGGTCGTCCGTGGCATAGTTTAATAGTGCCGCATGGTTGATTTCTACGCCTTTAGGGTTACCTGTGGTGCCAGAGGTATAGATAATATAAGCCAAATCAGACGGGCTCACCGATACCGCTTGGTCTAAGCTTGTTTCCTCCATTGGTGCATCGCTGAGTACACGTGTCAGTGAGGCAAGTGTTGTACTCTCAACTCTATCCATTAATCCCGATTGGGTGACCACGATTTTCGCACCACAGTCCTTGGCAATATATTCAATCCTTGAGTCAGGAAATTCCGGTGATACAGGAACATAACCACCGCCTGCTTTAAGAATAGCGAGGATCGCAACGATAGAATCCAACTGTTTTTCATGCAGCAATAAGACTGGGAAATCACCTTGATACTCGTTGCCGTAAATCTCAGCCTTAATCACCAATAATTGTTGGGCAAGCAGGCAAGCCTGGCGGTTGAGTGCTTGATAGCTTAGTGCTTCATCTTGCCAGACCACAGCGGTTGCATCCGGGAATACGGCGACTTTTTCACTAAATAAGTCGTTGAAGTTCTCGAAGCCACATGACTGGCGCTCGGTTTCATTCCACTCGTTGAGAATACGGGCCTTTTCCACTGTATTGGCAATTTCAATGTGTTGATGCGGTAAGTGAGTATTGTCAGCGACTTGCTTGAGGATAAGTAGCAGTTGAGATTGCAGTTGTACGGCACGTGCTGGCGAAAGCAAGCTGGCGTCGTACATCAGCTCAAGTTGCAGCTCTCCTTGCTCCTTTGCTATCAATGCAAGTGGGTATTCAACTTGCTCTGGTGCTGCGTCAAACTGCCAGCGAGCTTGTTGTGCCTCTGCTTGTTCATTTTCAAGGCTTGGGTAGTTTTCGAAAACGACTAGGCTTTGGAATAGCCGATTACCGCCTTGTTGCAGTGACGCGAGTGACACATTCGCATGGCTATTTAAGTCCAAAATGGCAGTTTGGATCTTCTCGAGTTGTTGCGCGATGGTAGCATCTGTAGGCCAATCAAGATAAAGCGGTAGCGTATTGATGTAAGCTCCAACACTTTGCTCTATGCCGTCAATTGGTAAGTCGCGACCTGCGATAGTTGTACCTACTAAAGTAAATTCGTCGCGAGTATAGATTTGGATAAGCTTATGCCAGGCAAATTGTACCGCAGCATTGAGCGTGACAGAATGTTGCTGACATGCTTGCTGCAACTTACTTAACATCTCGTTTGGTAGGACAAAATGCAGCGCCTGCGGGTCATGATTATGACGGAGCGTTTCTAAATCTGTTGAGTGACTAAACAGGGTGTTAAGATCGTTTGCTTGTGATAAATCAGCGACATGATATTGCCAAAATGCTTTGGTGGCGGCCTGATTATCTCTTAGGTAAGCATGGGCATCTAAATAGGCGTTATCCACCTGTAAAACAGGTTCTTGACCTTGTAGTAATTGCGTATAGTTCTGGTGAACGGTCTGCATAACTAACGGGCCACTCCAGCCATCACAAATGCTGTGATGCTCTGTTTTTATTAGGTGATAATGTGCTTCATCGCGTTTTACCAAATGCAGTGTAAATAACCCCGGTCTTGCAAAATCAAATGGCTGATTTAGCACTTGGTTTGCAAGCTTTTCTATGTGTGCTTGTTGTTCTGCTTTTGAGTATTGACTGATATCAATCACGCTAAAGTTATCTTCATCAACACAGGTGTGATCCACGATAAGTTGCAGCATGGTTTCTTCAACATCGAAAGCACAGCGCAGCGCTGGATATTGCAGTGAGGTTAGTTGCCACGCACGACAGTAAAGCGCAGTGTCAATTTTATCGAAATACTGCATCTGTGACTGCACCCGATAGGCGGTATCTTCTGGACTATTAAGCTGGTGGAAAATAAAACCTTGCTGCAAGTTTGTTGCGGGATAAACCGCGGCTAGGTCGTAACGTGTGCGCAGTGCATCTAAGTGGGCGAAGCTGACGCCTGTCAGGTTATAGTCGCTCGGCGTTTGTTTGGCGCCAAGCGCTTTGGTATGTAATGCCGTGTCCAGCACCGCTTGTAGGCTGGCAGTGAACTGACTTTGGAATAGGGCAAATTCGGTTTCAGACAATGCTGTGGTGCAATTTAAGACAAGCTGACCATGAATAATAGCCGCGTTGATATCAAGAACGTAATGCCCATTATTTTCGCTCGCGACTGGTTGACCTGTAATGGCTTCGGTCAAGTAAAAGTCGCCATGAGGTTGCTGCGTTTTAGTGCCACCGATTTGGCCTAAATAGTTGAATGCAACGGTTGGTAAAGTCCCCGTCACTTGTTTGGAAAAGTAGAACTGACCAAAACCAACGCCATTGTCTGGCAATTTACGCAGTTGCTCTTTGGCATTGACAATAGCGCTTTCGAGACTAGAACCCGCATGGAGTGCTAGTGGATATAATGACGTAAACCAGCCTACGGTGCGTGAATGATCTATATCTTCGGCGATGTGTTCACGACCATGTCCTTCAAGCGCAATAACCTGATCATTACTACCAGTGATATGAGCTAGAGTTAGGGACAGTGCGGCGACGACAAGGTCTCGAGGCTCTGTGTGGTAGCCTTGATTAGCGTCAAACAGCAGCGTTTGTGTAAATGCAGAGTCAAGTTTAATTACTTGGTTTCTCGGTGTACTATTCGCTGTTAAGTGTGTTTGACAAGTATCAAGTACTTCTTGCCAGTAATCGATTTGTTCGGCTTGAACATGTGCGTATTGGTTTAAGGTCTCAACCCATTGACGGTAGCTTGAGGTTTTTTGCGCCAATTTTTTGCCTTGATAAAGGCTATTTAAGTCCTCAATTAGGATCCGCCAAGAGACAAAGTCAATGATCAGGTGGTGGAAGGCCAGTACCAATACATCTTGGCTTTGGCGTTTGACACGAATTGGCTGCCATAGAGGGCCTGAATTTAACGCAAACTGTGACTGCAAGCGGGTTAATTGCTTGGCAAGCTCGTCGTCACTGAGTGTGTCTGCATCAAGTTTAACTAGAGGTGCCATGGTATTATTTTGTTGGTACTGCTGGGTAATGTGCGCCGTCTTTTGATTGAAAACAAGGCGTAGCACATCATGTTGCTCAGCAAGCTTGGACAATAGCTCAACTAATCTCTCATCACTGATTGCGCTTGGCATTACAGTGGCAAAAGTTTGGGCAAAGTGTGCGGGGTTAGCAAACTGATTTGCGAAGAACCACTGCTGGATAGGCAGTAGATCGAACTCGCCTTCAAGCTGGCCTTGTTCGGTTTTTATCGTAACCTTCTTGTCGCCATTCGCACTGATAAGCTTTGCCAGCCGCGCGGGAGTTGGGGCGGCAAATATCTCTTTAACTTGTACCGTTAATCCTGCTTCTCTTAAGCGTGAAACCAGCTGAATACTGACAATTGAATCGCCGCCGATTTGGAAGAAATTATCCTCAATCCCCACTTGCTCAAGGCCAAGTACCTGTTGCCAAATCTCACAAAGCTGGGTCTCTAAGGCATTACGCGGTGCCACATAAAGGTTGTCGGCTTGAAGCTCTGGCGTAGGCAGAGCCTTGCGGTCAAGCTTACCGTTACCCGTGAGTGGAATATGCTCGATTAGGGTAAAGTGACTGGGCACCATGTATTCAGGTAAAGCAGCACTTAGGGCGAGCTTTAACTCGGTAATTTCAAGGTCAGGCTCTGCGACAAGATAAGCGGCCAGCGCTTTGCCTTGCGGTGCAGGCACGTCAATCACCACAGCGTTTTGTACGCCTTGTTGGTCGACAATAGCAGCGGCAATCTCGCCTAGTTCGACACGATAACCACGAATTTTCACCTGCTCATCGTTACGACCGAGATACACCAAGTCGCCGTTGTCTAGGAAGCGGGCAAGGTCACCGGTTTTGTACAGCTTGCTATGGGCGGGGTCGTGACTAAATGGATTATCAATAAAGCGCTCAGCATTGAGTTCAGGGCGGTTTAAGTAACCACGGGCAACTCCAAGGCCTGAAATATATAACTCACCCGGCGCACCAATGGGCATGGGCTGCAGCGACTCAGATAACACATGGAGATTAACGTTAGGGTAGGCTTTACCTATGCCTTGATGAAGACGTGGATAGGCCTGTGCTAGCATCGCACCGACTGTGGCTTCCGTTGGGCCATATTCATCGAAAATAGCGTTCACATGGTCGCTTAATGCGGCGATGGCCTGCTCAGTCAGCGCCTCACCACCGAGCATTAGGGCATCAACTTGTGCATCGCTGCCAGGCAATAGCGCCATGGCAAGACTGGGTGTGGTTTTCACAAAGCCAACGTTCGCGGCATTTAGGTGAGCTCTAAAAGCGGCGGCATCAAGAATATCGCCTTCATAGACACACACCGTTTGTCCAGCAAGGAGCGGGCATAAGGTGGTGGTCACCGACAGGTCAAAACAGTAGTTAGAAGAAAAGTCGATATTACGATACTTGTCACCTAACTGGCGGGTTAAGGCGTGAAGATAGTAAAGCACATTGTGCTGCGTGAGCATTACGCCTTTTGGTTGTCCGGTTGTCCCTGAGGTGTAAATGATATAAGCCAAGTTAGCCAACGCGGTTGGACGCACTAAGTTCTCGTGCTCCACCGCCAGCGCATGGGTGTTTACGCCGAGCGCCTTCACACCGAGCGCCGCCGCTTTTCCAAGCACAGGGTTAAGTGACGGCAAGTGGCTTTCCTGGGTTAGCACTAAGTCGGTGTTGGTGTCAGTTAAAATAAACTCAACCCGAGCTTCTGGGTAATCTGGTGAAACAGGGACATAGGCACCACCGGCTTTGAGCACGGCCAAAATAGCAATAAGCATCTCGCTACTGCGAGAAAAGTAGAGGGCGATAGGGGTATCGGCAGGCAATAGGCCAGCTTGGGCTTTGGGGTGCTGAGCAAGGATTTGCTGTGCAAGGGCATTGGCTTTACCGTTCACTTCGGCATAAGACAGCGCTTCACCGCCGCTGGTTAACATGGCCGCTTGCTCTGGGGTGTTAGCGGCGTGCTGCTCTACTAAGCTGGCCAGATCTTTGTCGGTAGCAAACGACTCGGCGTTGTTGTGCCAAGCACGGAGTGTGTCAGTCTCAGTTCTATTTTGTAGGGCTACTTTTGCAAGTGGCTGTGCAGTTCTGGCGATCACTTGATCGATAATATTGATAAAGCGCTCAGCAAGAGTTGCGATCCAGTCACTAGGAAATAGCGCAGTGGCGTAGTTAATATCACCAAATACTTCTTCGTCCCCATTTTGTAGCAATAAACTAATGTCGAACTTTGCCACTTTATGGAGCGCTTTTACCTGTGACTCATCCACTGGCGTAAACAGCTGTTGGCTGCTGTCGTCGCTGTTATTTTTAAATTGTTCAAGCGCAAACATCATTTGAAATAGCGGATGGCGAGACGGATCCCGTTGTAATTTTAGGGCGTCGACCAATTTATCAAATGGCAGATCTTGGTGCGCCTTTGCCGCTTTTAGGGTTTGGTGCACTTGTTGGATTAAGGCATTAAAGTCGAGAGCGTTATCAATATGAACTGGCAGGGCTAAGCTATTGACCAAAAAGCCAATAAGATTTTGTGTCTGACTTAGATGACGGTTGTCAGATGGCGTACCTATGACTAAATCTGACTGACCGCTGGTTGCTTGTAATGTCAATGCCCAGCTGCTGAGCAGTACTACATAAAGACTGGTTTGTTGCGTTTTGGCTATGGCCTTGAGGGCTTCGCTTCGTTCCTGACCCAAATGAATACGGTGGTCGGCACCGTGATATTGATATTCATTTGGCCTTGGTAGTGGCGAATGTAATTCAAGCTGCTCAGCACCTGCAAGTGCATCAGTCCAGTGGTCTAAAAGCTTAGTTAAGGTATCGCCGCTGAGATACTCGCGCTGCCACTTTGCGTAATCTTGGTACTGTAACTCAAGCGCTGGTAGCTCAGGCGTTTTGCCTGAAGCTAGCATAAAATAGGCTTGGTGTAGCTCACGCATAAAGATTTCGGTGGACCAGCCATCAAACGCAATATGGTGCCACATAAATAGCACGTAACGTTCAGCGCCTACTGTCCAACAGCAAACCTTGAACATAGGCTCATTAGCTAAGTCAAATGGTGTACTGATCGCTTGTTTCACAGCCGTATTAAGCGCAGCTAAGTCAGCCACAGGGCTAGGCGTAATCTCAATACAAGCGCTCAACACTTCTTGATAGTCGTGGCCTTGCTCGTCTTGACGATAGACACTGCGAAGGACTTCGTGCCTATCTAACACGATATTCAACGCTTGTTCTAAGTGTGCAAGCTCGGTGTGCTCAGAGAGTTTAACCAAAAACGGAATATGATAAGCGTTGGTGCCATTTTCTAAGCGTTCGATAAATAATAAACGCTCTTGCGCAAACGAAAGCGGATAGCGGTTTAATTCTGGCAGTGTATTAAACGCATCCTTTGAAAAAATTGCTTTTGCTTCAAGGTAATCCATTAGCTGCGTTTTGTTTGACTTTAACTTTGCAACAAGCGCAGCATCTGGCGCTTGCGCGCCAAATGACAGCTCTAGTCCGCCGTCTTGCAACCAGATTGAGAGATTGTGATCTTTCAGTTCAGCGAGCAATGACAACATGGTTAAATCCTCATGCTATTAGTTTGTTCTTGTTGTGATCCGGAGTCTGCTTTAATCTCGATATCCACGCTCAGCGTCTCTAAGTTGTCGACGATTGCGGCAATATGGGTATGCTCAAACAAGGCTGAAATTGGGATGTTTAAATCCAGTGCTTTATTACACGCATTCATCAACCGGATAGCCGAGATAGAGTCCCCCCCGATACTGAAGAAATTATCTTCAATCCCCACTTGTTCTAGGCCAAGTACCTGTTGCCAAATCTCACAAAGTTGGGTCTCTAAGGCATTGCGCGGTGCCACATAGAGGTTGTCGGCTTGAAGCTCTGGCACGGGGAGTGCTTTGCGGTCAAGCTTACCGTTACCCGTGAGTGGAATATGCTCGATTAGAGTAAAGTGACTGGGCACCATGTATTCAGGTAAAGCAGCACTTAGGGCGAGCTTTAACTCGGTAATTTCAAGGTCAGGCTCTGCGACAAGATAAGCGGCCAGCGCTTTGCCTTGCGGTGCAGGCACATCAATCACCACTGCGTTTTGTACGCCTTGTTGGTCGACAATAGCAGCGGCAATCTCGCCTAGTTCGACACGATAACCACGAATTTTCACCTGCTCATCGTTACGACCGAGATACACCAAGTCGCCGTTGTCTAGGAAGCGGGCAAGGTCACCGGTTTTGTACAGCTTGCTATGGGCGGGGTCGTGACTAAATGGATTATCAATAAAGCGCTCAGCATTGAGTTCAGGGCGGTTTAAGTAACCCCGGGCAACCCCAAGACCTGAAATATATAACTCACCCGGCGCACCAATGGGCATGGGCTGCAGCGACTCAGACAACACATGAAGATTAACGTTAGGGTAGGCTTTACCTATGCCTTGATGAAGACGTGGGTAGGCCTGCGCTAGCATCGCACCGACTGTGGCTTCCGTTGGGCCATATTCATCGAAAATAGCGTTCACATGGTCGCTTAATGCGGCAATGGCCTGCTCGGTCAACGCCTCACCACCGAGCATTAGGGCATCGACTTGTGCGTCGCTGCCAGGCAATAGCGCCATGGCAAGACTCGGTGTGGTTTTCACAAAGCCAACGTTCGCGGCATTTAGATGAGCTCTAAAAGCGGCGGCATCAAGAATATCGCCTTCATAAACACACACCGTTTGTCCAGCAAGGAGCGGGCATAAGGTGGTGGTCACCGACAGGTCAAAACAGTAGTTAGAAGAAAAGTCGATATTACGATACTTGTCACCTAACTGGCGGGTTAAGGCGTGAAGATAGTAAAGCACATTGTGCTGCGTGAGCATCACACCTTTTGGTTGTCCGGTTGTCCCTGAGGTGTAGATGATATAAGCCAAGTTAGCCAAGGCCGTTGGACGCACTAAGTTCTCGTGCTCCACCGCCAGCGCATGGGTGTTTACGCCGAGCGCCTTCACGCCGAGCGCCGCCGTTTTTCCAAGCACAGGCTCAAGTGACGGCAAGTGGCTTTCCTGCGTTAGCACTAAGTCGGTGTTGGTGTCGGTTAAAATAAATTCAACCCGAGCTTCGGGGTAATCTGGTGAAACAGGCACATAGGCACCACCGGCTTTGAGCACGGCCAAAATAGCAATAAGCATCTCGCTACTGCGAGAAAAGTAGAGGGCGATAGGGGTATCGGCAGGCAATAGGCCAGCTTGTGCTTTGGGGTGCTGAGCAAGGATTTGCTGTGCAAGGGCATTGGCTTTACCGTTCACTTCGGCATAAGACAGCGTTTCACCGCTGCTGGTTAACATGGCCGTCTGCTCAGGGGTGTTAGTGGCATGCTGCTCTACTAAGCTGGCCAGATCTTTATCGGTGGCAAACGACTCGGCGTTGTTGTGCCATTGGCTAAGCGTTGTCTGCATTTGGTTATTGACCAAGCTAATGCTTTGATGGCTTTGTGTCAGTCGCTCCCCAAGCTGAACCAAAATAGCTTGTACTTGGTCAAGGATCCACTCTGCCCGTGCGGTGCTCAGCCATTCCCCGTTGTAATGCATCACAAAGTCTAAGCGGTCTTGCTCGCTTTGAGCCACCACAGAAATCGGATAGTCGCCTTTTTCTATTGATTCTCTAAACTTCCAGCTGCCGGTATTTTCTGGAGTCGGGTAGTTTTCAAATACAAAGAGGGTATGGAACAAGCGTTGACCATCACGTTGCAGTTTCGACAAGCTCATGTCGCTGTGGCTATTGAGTGCAGCTACGCCTTTTTGAATGGCTTTGAGAATGTCATTACAACTTGCTTCTGCTTGCCAATTCACCACTAAAGGTAAGGTGTTGATAAACAAACCGACCGCTTGTTCAATCCCATTGACTGGAATTTCACGACCGGAAACTGTGCTACCAACAATCGTTTGGCTATCACCAGAATAGGTTTGCAGTAACTTATGCCAAGCAAATTGCAATGCAACGTTGAGGGTTACGCCAGCTTGTTGACAAGTATGTTGTAGCGACCTAAACGCCTCGCCTTGAAGGCTAAATTGTACCGATTGCACTTGTTCTACAATTCGACTTTGCGACAAGTCATATTGGCCACCAAGCAATAAGTTAATATCGTTTGCGGTATCAAATTCGGCTTGTTGTTGCTGCCAGTAAGCCTGAGTTTGCTTGGCATTTTTAAGGTAATAAGCTTGCGCCTCTAAATAGGTTTGCTGCGCTTGCACCTCTGGTGTTTTCCCTGCACAAAGCTGGCGATAATACTCAGCGACTGCTTGCAGCATTAACGGTCCACTCCAGCCATCATTAATGGCATGGTGTTCGGTTTTGATAAGTGTGTAGAGGTTTTCACTGCGCTTAAATAAGGTGAAGCGAATAAGCCCCGGTTGACTTAGGTCAAACGGAACTTGTCGATCTTCGGCTTGCGCTTTGCTGATGGCTTGCTGTTGGCCGTGCTCGTCAAGGGATGACAGATCTACTATGGTGAAGTGGCTGTCATCGATACTGGCATCGCGACACACCACTTGGAGTAGACATTCTTGCCAATCAAATGCGGTGCGAAGAATAGGGAAGCGAAGCGACGCTAAACGCCAGGCATGAATAAAGTGTTCAACCTCTAGCGCTTGTTCAATATCCATGACCAATTGCACTCGGTAGGCATCATCCGTTGGGAAGTTAACAGCATGATAGATAAAGCCTTGTTGCAAGCTATTAGCCGGGTAAAGTGCTTCGATATTATAGTGCTTGCTTAGCGCTTGATAATGCCCATAAGATAAGTCGCTTAACCCCATATCGCTAGGGGTTTGCTGCGGCGCTTGCGCGGCTAGTTCACAGCTTGCATTAATGACCTGATGAAGCGCCATTTCAAAGTGCTCAACAAATGCCAACGACTGTGATTGGTTCAACCTCGAAACCACATCAAAGTGAAGCTTGTCACCGCGAACTGCGCCATTGATGTTGAGTTGCAGTGCATTGTCAGCCTGAGCGTTTGCCTCAGTCATCACATAGCCTGCTTGAGTATCATCCAGCTGCCAGTCTCGGTTTTGCTGTTGTTGCTGATTCAATTGACCTAGGTAGTTAAAGCTCACCTGAGGGCGAATTGCGCTGACTTTGTCTGCTTGCACAAAAGCGCCATAACCCACGCCTTTATCCGGGATTTGGCGCAGCATTTCTTTGGTGTTTGCGATGGTTGCAATAACGTCGTCGTGGTGTTCAAGGCGCACAGGATACATACTGGTAAACCAGCCTAAGGTTTGCGACATATCCAAGCGCGGATCTATATTTTCACGACCATGACCTTCAAGTTGAATATGATTAACGGTACTGTCAAAAGTGCTGCGTAGGGCAATATTGAGTGCCGCCAAAAGCAAGTCGTTAATGTCAGTATTCAAACCAAGATTGGCATCTCGTAGCAATTTAGCGGTCGTTTCTTGCTCAAACGTGATGCTGTATTGTGATTGTGCTGAGTAAGTGGGTTGGCTAGTAAAGCCTTTTTGTACCTGCTGCCAATAGTACGCTTGCTCAGGGTGAGCCGAAGGGTAGGTGGCAATGGCATCCACCCACTGACGATAGCTGGTAAGCTTGTCTGTTAGTGCTTCACCATTTAATAGGGTTTGTAAGTCTTGGCTTAACACCCGCCACGATACCACATCAATAATGGCATGATGGAAGGCAAAGAATACCTGACTGCCCTCGGCCGTTTTCACCAACGCTGCCTGCCACAGGGGGCCATTGAATAAATCAAATTGGCTTTGTAGTTTGGTCAATTCGTTAAATAACGCGTCTTTACTCAGAGCCGTTGCATCAAGTAATGGGACTTCAAGCTCTATTGCCGCTTGGTACGCTTGTTTTACCCCGTTGCTGGTCTGAACAAAGTGACAACGTAGCATGTCATGATGCTCGCTCAGCGCTTGAATAGCTTGAGTCAGCCCCGGGTGTTCAATGTGTTCAGGTAAGTTAAGGGTAAATGCTTGGTTCCAATGGTGTGGATTTGGTAGCCCTAAATCGAAAAACCACTGTTGGATAGGCAGTAGTGCAAACTCACCACTTAACCTACCTTGCTCCGTGATAAGTTCAATGGTTTCAGTGCTAACGTGTTGAATTAAATAGGCCTGCGCTGCCACGCTTGGGGCGTCAATGATGTCTTTAACCTGAAGGTTAAAGCCAGCTTTACGCAGCGCAGACACAAGTTGAATACTGACAATAGAGTCGCCACCGACTTTGAAAAAGTCATCATTAACGCCCACTTGTTCTAGGCCCAATACTGACTGCCAAATACCACACAATTGTTTTTCTAATTCGCTGCTCGGGGCTTGATAGTTGTCTTCATCCACAACGGTTGGAATAGGCAGTTGCTTGTGATCCAGCTTACCATTGTTGTTAAACGGTAACGCCGACATCACTTCAAAGTAGCTTGGGATCATGTAGCTAGGTAAAACCTGAGCCAGTTCCTGTTTTACTGCATTGAGGTCTAACTCGCCGTGCTCTGGTACCACGTATGCAGCAAGTTGCTTGTTGCCCGCTTGTTCGAATACCACCACAGCGGCGACTTTCACTTGCGCCAATTCGTTGAGTTGAGCTTCTATTTCAGCAAGCTCAATCCTAAACCCGCGGATCTTCACTTGGTGATCGTTACGGCCTAAAAACTCTAGTACGCCAGACTCGGACCAACGTCCTAAGTCTCCCGTTTTATACAGTTTATCTAGCCCGAGTTGTTTGGCCTTTGCGCTTGCAAACGGGTTATCGATAAAGCGCGCAGCACTCATTTCTGGTTTATTAAGGTAGCCACAGGCAAGTCCGGCACCCGCTATAAATATCTCGCCTGTCGCGCCGTATGGCACTGGATTAAGATGTTTATCAAGCAATAATACTTGGCGATGATTAATGGCTTGGCCGATGGGCACCGGGCCATCAATATTGGCACATGGATAGAAAGTGGTAAATGTCGTGCTTTCAGTTGGGCCATATGCGTTTATCACCAACTCTGGTCGCGTATCTCTGGCGAGAATGCGTTTGACTATGCTTGGAGTGATTGCCTCACCGCCTGTTAGTACGCAGCGGACATTGTCATAAATATCAGGTTGTTGTAAATATAGCGAATCAAACAGTGTGCGCGTTAGCCAAAGTACACTAACACCGTGTTGTTTAATTAACCTTGATAGGCTGTCAGGATCCGCGCCTTGTTGCGCATTTGCTACAACCAATTTGCAGCCGTTTATCAGTGGTGTCCAAATTTCAAACGTTGCGGCGTCAAAATTTGGATTAGATAGGTGAATAAACACGTCGTTTTCTGACGTGTTTATTAAATCAGTATCTTGTACCAAAGAAACAACGCCACGGTGTGGAACGACAACGCCTTTTGGCTCACCTGTCGTACCGGATGTATAGATCACATAGGCTTCGGTTTGCGCATGTGCGCCTGATAGTACGGGCGCTGCATCAGACAAAGACAAGCTATCTAAGCAGGTAATTTGCGGCTCTGCATCACAACTTACAACGAGTGTTTCGATACGCGGGCGCAGCTCGCTTTGTGTTAAAATCAAACCAAGTTGCGTGTCGTTGAGCATATACTCTATGCGCTGATCTGGATAGTCAGGGTTAAGCGGTACATAAGCACAACCCGCCTTTAGGATAGCCAGTTTTGCGATTACCATTGCAATAGAGCGTTCACAGAAAAGCCCAACAAAGCGATGGCTAGCGCCAACGTCCACATGATCTTTAATGTAGGCGGCAAGATTATTCGCGCTTTGTTCTAATTCTTGATAGGTCAGCTGCATTTCGCCTTCAACCAGCGCTATTCGAGTTGGCGTTTTTTGTACTTGCTGAGCAACCAATTCATGGATAGTAGAGTGCAAATAATCCGCATGCTCATCTACCTCAACCATTGGTGCTCGCTCATCATTACTTAACAAAGAAATTTGGCTATGCGGCTGGTTCTCATCAGCAATAATGGCATCTAACACCAATGTCATTTGGGTGAGCAATCGCTGTGCTTTGCTTGGTGCCAGCATGGTTTCGCAGAAGCTCAACTTAAGTAGCAAGATATCTTGTTGTTCAACAATGCTGATGGTGAGCGGATAGTCTACTTTTTCAATCATCTTATCGAATGACCATTCGAGCACGTCTTGTCCCGCTGGTGTCGGATAGTTTTCAAATACAAATAGACTGTTGAACAGGCGAGTATTCGGCTCTTGTAGTTGCGACAGTGAAACACTGCTGTTGCCGTTAAGTTCTGCAATTTTTTCTTTCAGCGCTGTAAGCTGGGTGCGAATACTGGCCGTTTCTTGCCAATCAAGGGAAAGAGGTAGAGTATTGATATATAAACCAACACTGGCATGGATCCCGTCAATGGGTAGTTCACGACCCGAGACCGTTGTGCCTACTATGGTTTGCTCAGCGTCGCAGTAATATTGCAGTACTTTATGCCAAGCAAATTGCATTAAGACGTTCAGCGTTAGTCCGTGTTGTTTAGCAAATGCTTTGAGCTGTTGATGGCGCTCTGAAGAGAGCTTTAATTCGCTCGCCGCTGCTTTGTGGATCTGTGACGAGCCAGATTGGTCAATATTTTTACTCAATAAGCGGTTGATATCATTGGGCTCACCAAATTGTGCTTTTTGGGTTTGCCAATAGCTATCGCTAGATTTTTGATTTTGCTGATAGCGTGCTTGTGTTTGTAGGTAAGCCGTTTCTTCTTCAACAATGACCGGCTCGCCTTTGGTTAGTTTGGCGTAGTTTTGATGCACGGTTTGCAGCATCACCGGAAAGCTCCAACCATCGCTGATGCTGTGGTGTTCTGCTTTAATTAGGGTGTAATGTGCATCGGCGCGTTTAACAATAGCAAAACGCATTAATCCCGGCTGAGTCAAATCGAAAGGCGTATTACGGTCGTCGTGAATGAGCTTATCGATACGTGTCTGTTGTTCAATGTGGTCTAACGTGCTGAAGTCGTGAAAACTGAAGTGATTTGGGGTAAATCCGGCCCCTCCTTTGATCACTTGGATGATTTCATTTTCCCAGTTGAACGCGGTACGTAGCGCAGGGTAACGCATTGATGCCAAGATCCAAGCCTGTTGGTAAGCATCGACATCGAGTGCTTGATGGTAATCGATGACTAACTGAACGCGGTAAGCATCGTCATTTGGTTGGGCAAGGTGATGATAAACAAAACCTTTTTGCATACTGTTAGCATCAAAGATGGCACGGATCTCAGATGCCTTTTTATGCTCAGTCGCTAGTAACTGTTCAAAGTCTTGTTCGGAAAAAACTTGCTGCGATACAAGGTAATCTAATAATGCGGCTTTATTTGCTTTGAGGTAATCAACCCATTGTTGGCTGAGTCCTTGCTCACCATGGACAATCTTAAGTTTGTCTCCATTGGCCCAAAGCGCAATGTTATCCTTTGCAAGTGATTGGCATAAATTCAACATGGTTTAAATCTCTAATTCTTGTGTTTTTTCAGACTGAGTCGTGGTTTGTTCTAGTTGTGTTTCACTTAACTGGGATTGCAGTGCAGTTAGTTGCTCCTGAGAAAGCGAGCCCGCGCCAAAGTCGCTAGGGGTGTTTACACCGCCGCGCTTTTTCGCCTCGAGCGCCGTATCCAATACATCATGCAGCGCTTGTGTTAAGTGAGTAGCGAAGGCATCGGTAAGATTGCCATCTAGTAATGAATCCACTTTGATCCTGAGTTGCTCGCCCTGAACCAACGCATTGATATCGAGGATCAGATCCGAGCCGTTTTGTGCGGAACTTGTCTCGGTTTGCAGTTGGTTGTCTATTTGCCAAAGCGCATCGCTTTGCCCACCCATTTGGCCCAAGTAGTTAAAGCTGATACTTGGCAACGTTAAGCTGGTGTCTTGCAGTTGTGCACTACCAAAACCAAGACCTTTATTCGGGATCTGGCGTAGCGCTTCTTTGGCATCAATAATGGTGTCGCTTAGTGTCGCTTGTTGAGTCAGGCGTAGCGGGTACAAACAAGTGAACCAGCCAATTGTTTGGTTGATATCAGCATCATCACGCCACATTTCACGACCATGACTTTCCAACGTGATAGTATGCTGAGTTTGCTTAAAGGTTTTACTCAATGCTTGGCACAAAGCAGCCAGTAGTAACTCTTCACCTTGCGTATTGAAGCCTGCATTCGCGTCACGTATGAAGCGGGCCGTGGTGTGCGCGTCTAGCTCTAACCAAGCGGTTGACGGTGTTGCAGCCATGCTTGGCGGATAGCTTGGCAAGTTGGTTGCTAAACGCTGCCAAAATGCCATTTCCTGCGGGTGTGCTGCCGGGTACGCTTGCATCATTTCTACCCACTGTCGATAGCTGGTACGTTTACTCAGCAACTCTCCTTGTGCTAAAAGGGTTTGCAGATCTTGCGCGATGATCCGCCAAGAAACTGCATCGATGATTAAGTGGTGAAGTGCAAAGTGAAGCAGGTCGTAGTCTTCGCAAAACGCTTCGATATGTGTAACTTGCCAAAGTGGGCCATTACAAATATCGAACTGGCTTTGTCGCGCGTTGAGTTCTGCTTGTACATCGTGTGACTTGCCGTTAAGGACGTTGAGTGGCGCCATCGTACTCACATCGTTATATTCTTGCGTAATATGGCCTTCAAATTCCATAAAGGTTGTGCGCAACATATCATGTTGATCACTTAAACTGTGTAGCGCCTCTTGTAATTGAATTTGGCTAAAGCCGCTTGGGATCCTGATTGCAAATGCCTGATTCCAATGATTCTCCTCCGGTAGTGCTTTATTGAAAAACCATTGTTGAATTGGCAGTAGATCAAAGCGTCCGCTCAGCAGGCCTTGCTCCTGTGTTATCTCTCGTTGAGTCGCTTGTACGCTAACAATACGCTGACTTAACGCCGCTGCAGTTGGACAATCAAAGATATCTTTTACTTGCAGTTCAATGCCTTGCTTTCTGAGCAAAGCAACGAGTTGAATCGTGAGAATAGAATCACCACCGATAGCAAAGAAATCATCTTTGGTGCTCACTTGCTCAACACCAAGCAAAGTTTTAAATGCTTCACACAGTTGTGCTTCCGTTTCGTCTTGCGGCGCCACATATTCGCTTTGGCTTACCAGTTCAGGCTCTGGTAACGCTTTACGGTCTAATTTACCGTTGCCAGTCAAAGGTATTTCCGCAAGCTCAGTCCACGTTTTTGGCTGCATATAACTGGGTAGCGCTTGACTCACATGGGCTTTCACTTGGGCAGTTTGGCCGTGATGTTGTGGCTTAAACTTGATATAAGCGGCTAGGTAGGGAACACTTTGTAGGGTACGGTCGATAACCACCGCTTGGGCAACTTCTGGCAATTGGTTGATCACGCTTTCGATTTCACCCAGTTCAATACGGTAGCCACGGATCTTCACCTGATTATCGTTACGACCGATATACTCCAACTCACCATCCGGCAGGCGTCTTGCCAAGTCACCAGTTTTATACAGTCTGGCTCGTCCTTGTTGAATATCTTGTTCGCTTGCGTACGGGCTGCTAATAAAGCGTTCTTGACTGAGCGCTTCGCGGTTTAAATAACCACGAGCAAGACCTGCACCGCCAATATATAACTCACCGCAGGCACCGGGTTCGACCAACTGCAATTTGGAATTTAGTACGTACGCTTTCATATCTAATATGGGTCTACCGATATGAGAGGCTTTAGAACTTGATTGTTGCGTGAGTGCTTTATAGGTGACATGCACCGTGGTTTCAGTGATCCCATACATGTTGACCAATAGCGGCTGTTCATCGCCGTAGCAGTTCCACCAAGGGTTGAGCATTTCGGGGTTGAGTTTGTCACCACCGAAAATCACATACCTCAGTTTGTCAAAATTCAATTTTGCACTTAGTGCCGCTGCACTAAATTCATAGAATGCGGCAGGGGTCTGATTAAGCACAGTCACTTGATTATCTGAGCAGTAGTCTGCAAAGGCCTCAAAATCGCGGATCAGGCTGTTGTCAGGAATACAGAGTTTACCGCCATAAAGTAGGGCGCCCCACATTTCCCATACACTAAAGTCAAAAGTATAGGCATGGTAAAGCACCCAAGTATCGTGATGGTCAAAGCCATAATCTTGCTCCGTCGCCGTGAACAATCGAGCGACGTTTTCATGAGTTTGCATCACGCCTTTTGGTTGGCCTGTCGTACCCGAGGTATAAATGATGTATACCAAATCCTGCGGTGATTGGTTTATGACAGGGGCTGTGTCGCTTTGTTGCTGGGCATTGAGTGGTGTAACTAGTGGGCAAGCCACCTCCGCCAAACGGCATTTTTCTTGTGCAGCGGCATACTCTTGTTCATCGACAATCAATAGGCTTGGGTTAGTATCACTTAGAATAAAGGTTGTTCGCTCGCTGGCATGGTCGGGAGACAGCGGCACATAAGCCGCACCCGCTTTAGTGACAGCAAGAATTGCAATCAGCATCTCGATAGAAGGCTGCATGTACAGCGCAATTAACGTATCGGCAGTGAGGGTTCGCTGATACTGAGACTGATATTGCTCCCGTAAATGCAAGGCAAGGGCGTTGGCTCTGGCGTTAAGGGTTTTATAATCGATAGATTGTGTTTGGGTTTGTAGCGCGATTTGATCTGGGTGTTTACTTACCGCTTGTTCAAACCAGTGATTTAAAGTGGTGTCGGAAAAGAACGTTTCATTATCTTGATTGCTGCGCGCCAAGATCAGCTTTTGCTCTTCTTCATCCAGTACAGGCAGCTCGGCGATATTAAGATCGCTAGAGTGGGTAAGTAATTCAATAAAGCGCGCCTGAATATCGGTGATCCGTGTCATTGCCACGCGAGAAAAGACAGACTTAGCGGCGACCACTTTACGACAAAGGCCACCTTCGGTTTCAAAATGCGTAAATTCGATATCAAATTGTGAAACACCAGGCTCAATGGATACCCCTTTGATAATGGTATCTCCCGCTGTGCCCAAAGCAAGTTCGTACCCTTGGCGACCAATCATCAACGGGGTGATCCCTGGACGAATGCCATTGCTTTTTAGCTTGGCTAAGTAGTTACAGGTGACATTAATATGCTTCGCAGCGTCTTTATTATTATTTCCTGACAGCAGTAATTGGGTGAGCTGGTTACTGACTTCACTGATAAGCGATGCGCCTGTGTACTGCTCAATATCGCAAATAGAAACCGTTTCAACGTCTGAATAATGACCTAAGATCGCACGTGTTTTACGGGTGCGGCGAGCCATCGGGATCCCTATGGTCAAATCGGTTTGCCCAGTGGTATGAAATAAAGTCAAAAAGACGCTGGCAAGCACGACGCTAAAACTCGTAACGCCAGCTTGAGAGGCTACCTGTTTTACTTGTTTGAGTGCCTCTGGGTTTTCTTCACGAAACGCGATGCCGTCATAATGGTGCGCTAGTGCCTCAGTATTACTCTGGTAAAAATCGATAGGATAGAGTTCGCTCTGTTGTGAAGTTGCTGCACGCTCAGGCTTTTCTTCAAACATCACTTGATAATCAAGAGGGGCGAGATCAAGTTCAGAGTTATCAAGCACCGCTTCTACACATGCGAGTAAATCGCTCATTAGTACTTGTAATGCCCACTGGTCACAGTTGATGTGATGCCCTTTGATGGTCAATAGCAACCGAGTTTCTGAGCTACAAGCGTAGAATTGAAAGGTCTCTTTAGTGATATCGATGGCTTGCTCAATTAAGGTTTTGGCGGTGACAGAGTCACTAAAAGCGGCAATCTCATCAGGCACGGCTAATAACTTAGGGGCACAGGCTAATAATTCGAGTTGTGGTTCGCCTTGAGCCTCATCAATACGACTCGATAAAACTGGGTGCCTTGCAAATAGCAACACCAAGGCTTGCTCTAGTGCCTCGGCTGTGAGCCCGCCGGTAAATTGTACCGCGCAAGCGATGTTATATACTGGATTTGCCAAATCAAGCTGTTGGGCTTGCCATACGTGAAGTTGCCTCGTTGTCAGTGACTTGAAATTGGCGGAATTGGACTGTGAGTTCATTGCGTGATCCTTGTTTTTTCGCCTTAACACAACGGCTTTTGCCAGTTTGCTTTTTGGTATTTTGTTTGCTGCAAGCGTGCTAGGTGTCGCGCTACTGCGGCGACAATCACCTCACACGCCAGCGTTGGGCGTTGCTGTAAATACATATGACCGCCATCGACATAATGGTGCTGAAAATAGTTCTCGCAGTACTCAGACCAAGCTTGGTGTGACTCAGGCTTAACCAAGTGATCTTGTGTGGCGAGGATCAGTTCGACCGGCATCGTTAACGTAATGTCAGTACTGACGGGTTGCTCGGCTAACATAAAGTCGTCTTTAAACATGGCGGCCACAACCGCTTCTACGTCCTTCGTTAAACGATGTTTAGGCAGCATGTCGAGATGATATAAAGTCGTGAGCAAGTCCGAGTCAGTCAATTTTGAGTACTGGGTAGCCGAGGGAATACTTGGCGCGCGACACCCAGATAGACAGAGTAAATCCGGTGTTGTCAGTGCGTGTTTAGCAAGATGATCGGCAAGCTTATAAGCCACCATCCCGCCAAGACTGTGACCAAAAAACACGCACAACCGCTCACTACGCGGCTGAAGTTGCGTGCTACTACTTAGGTGACTAAGTGCCTCATCCCAGTCCCGTAAAGATTGCATGCCTGCTTTAGTACCACGGCCCGGTAAGTCGATGCCGTGGAGTTGCCAATGCGCAGGTAAATGTTTGGCCCATTCCCTAAAAAACAAAGAAGAGCCACCTGCGTGATGGAAACAGTATAAGTCAACCGGCATCATAGCTTGAGCTCCAGCGTTGGTGTGAATGCGATGGATTGACCGGTGAGCATGGTGTTGGTTTTCATAAAGTTGACTAGGTATTCCACCAAGTCTTGATAGCTGTATACCGCAGGTCGTGCACCCAATACGCCTCCTTTTAGGTTGCGCTTTTGGATTCTTGCGGCTTTGCTATCGGTAGCCAGTAGCGGTAACACAAAACTGTTAACTGCCAGCTTGCTACCTTGATACTCGCGCGCGAGCGTCATCATCAACGCATTATGAGCGTGGTTACAGACACTGGCGGTGGCTTCTAATTCGTAATTTAAGGTGTCTGATTGAGTTAAAAAGACGAGGTTTCCACCACTTACTCTGAGGTTGTCCGCAATGACTCTGAGGACCGAAAATACGCTTTCTAGACGCGCAATCACTTGCTCGCCAACGGCAATGTCTTCGAGTAGATTGCTTTCATCAAGGCGATTGGCACAATGCAGTACCATCACTTCTTGCTGATTATTATTGAGTTCAAACCAATCTAGTAATGTAGTGGTATTTAACTCCGAGAGGGGAGCGTTGAGGTGGATATGGCTCGCTTCTGGATTATGCTCGAGCACCTCAGCACTTGCATTGATAAGGAGTAACGGATGTTTTTGCGACAGCAAATGGGTAACGAAGTGGCTATCAAACTCACTTGTTGGATAAAGTAAAATAAACGCTTGAGCATTCATACCGCAAGCCCTCCATCCAAACGAAGCACATTTCCAGTTTGGTAGTTAGAGGCGCTAGAAGCGAGATATAGCGTGGCATCAGCAATCTCTTTGACGCTCCCAACACGACCTAGTGCGGTATGTTTAAGCACCGGGTTGATAATGCTTGCGGGGATATCATCAATCATATCGGTTGCAATAAACGTCGGAGCGAGTGCGTTACAGTAAACACCACAGTGACCATATTGCCGTGCAATAGTCCGAGTGAGGCCAATAATTGCGCCTTTTGAGGTCGCGTAGTTGGCTTGGCCTTCACGTCCGCTTATTCCACTTTGCGACACCATGTTGATGATCTTGCCTGCACCTTGCTTAGTCATGACTGGTAACACCGCTTGGCAACACAGCAATGTACCCTTGAAGTTGATATCTAACACGTTATGAAAAGCGTCGTACGACATCTGAGAGAACAAGCTATCATTCGTGATCCCAGCGTTATTCACTAACACATCAACCCGACCCGTGTCGCTTATCGCTTGGCGAATAGCGGAGTTGACGAACTCGCTGTCGGTAATATTGCCGCTTTGTTGAGTGAAACGAGCTTGATACTCAGGTTTGTGTAACTCCGCGATGGGGGTTTGTGTGCGACAAATACCGTATACTCGAGCACCACCTTGCAAAAAGGCGAGTGCGATGCCTTTGCCTATCCCTTTGGATACGCCAGTCACTACTACTGTCTTTCCAGTAAACACAACCAAGTTCCTTAATCCGTGTAAACAATCGTGAGTTCAGCTTTTGCAACCAACTCATCTTCAACGTGTGCTTGTGCTTTAAAGCGCGCCATCGCACCAAATTCAGTTTCTAGTTTTGCCGTTACTTTAATGATTTCGCCGGGGCGAACAGGGCGACTAAATTTGGCTTTTTCTATGGAAGACAGCATGCCTCCTTTGTGCGTGTTGTTGCAGCACAAGCCGCTGATCTGCGCCATGGTCTCAATGATTAACACACCCGGGAAAATAGGCTCATCCGGAAAATGTCCTTGGAGGCCTGGTTCGTTATGCGAGACAAACTTTAGTCCAACAATCATCTCTCCCGGTGAATGTTCGATTATCTTGTCTGCAAACTTAAATGGTGCCTTGTGCGGCAAGTTATCGGTGATCATGATTTTTCATCTCCCCAGTCAAAGCAGAAGTAAACGATGAGGAAAAACACCACGCTGGTGACGCCTAAAATAATCAGTTGACGACTTACCGCAGCCAGTTCAACGCCTTGGTTTGCGACTAAGCGCAGTGCATCCAAAAACGCAGTGGTTGGCAGTAACGAAACTATTTCTCGCAGTAGAGTGGGGAAGTTAGCGGTGTCGAAATAGATGCCCGATAAAAACATCAACGGAAAGTAAAGTAAGTTAGCTATCCCTGATGAGACTTCAACCCGTTGGCTACGGGCGCCGACTAACACGCCGAGCATACAGATACAAAATGAACCGAGTGCCATTACTGCAATGATATCCAGCACGTTTCCTTGCAGCGTGTAACCAAATAAAAAGTGAAATGCGACGAACAGAATCAGCATTTGGAACACCAGCAAGAATAAGCGTGCGAGCACGATCCCAATGATGTAATCACGGCGTTTGAAAGGAGAAAGGCGTAGACGTTTAAAAAAGCCGTTTTGTCTGTCCGACACTAAACTGTTGGCAATCGACACCAGTGCTAAACCAAGGACTTGTAACACGATGATCCCCGGGATCAACCAGTCAGTGTAACGATAACCTTTGACGCTAATGACATTGCTTCGCATCTCTTCGCCGTTAGCTTGCGCTTTAAGACGCAATAGATAGTTACGTGCCATTAACGACTCATCGGAGTTATGAGTAGAAAACATAGCGTTGGGGGCAAGGTAAACTTCAGGGCTCACCTCATTTTGCAGCTTACGTAGCACTGAGCCTGGTGAGCTGATCACTTCCGCCAGCTGAGCAGAAGCAAAACTGTCTTCCAGCACAATTGAATCGGTTTGTGAGAGGCGGGTAACGGTAACGAGTGGATCTTCCTCCATCGCTTTAAGCCATTTCTGTTCAATTTGCTCGCCATGCATCACCACCACATTCATAGGAGACATTTTTGGTCCACCGGAGAAGGCTTGGATCAACAATAGGGCGATAAAAATAGGTAAACCGAATGTCCATAGCAATACCGCTTTATCACGGAAAAAAGGTCGAATATTGACCATCATTAATTGCCAAAATGGATATAACTTAGTTTGACTTAACTCAGGCATAACTTTCCCTCTCCATCGTGGAACCTGTGAGTTTCAAAAATACGTCGTTGAGTGTGGCTTTTCTGGGTTCTTTAATCACCGGAGTCTCAAAGGTGCGATTAATAATGTCGCTTGGCGCGCCTGACTCTATGATTTGACCTGAATTAATGATGGCTAAGTTGTCGCATAAGAACTCTGCCTCATCCATGTAGTGCGTCGTTAACATCACACAGGTACCGGCTTCTTTGAGGTCTTTAATGATGTGCCAAAACTCTTGGCGACTCGTGGGGTCAAGTCCCGTAGTTGGCTCATCTAAAAACACCAACTTGGGCTGGCCAACCACTGCCATCGCCAAAAATACGCGTTGCTTTTGTCCACCACTGAGTTCGCTTAGCCAAGCGTCCTTTTTCTCGCTTAAATTGAAGCGCTCAAGCAGCGTATCAATTGGCGTGTAGCTTGGGTAAAAGCTGGCAAATAGCTCGACGCACTCTTTTACTTTGAGTTTTTCGTAGAGGTTATTGTGTTGCATCACGCCACCCATAAGGCTGCGAAGTTTGGTTTCGTGTTGCTTCCAATTAAGACCAAATAACGTCACTTCACCTGACGTTGCACTACGCAAGCCCTGAAGTATTTCCAACGTCGTAGTTTTTCCGGCGCCATTGGGCCCAAGGAGTCCAAAACATTCGCCTTCGCTAACGCTAAAAGAGACGTCATCGACGGCAACTTTTCGTGTTCTTTTGTAGACCTTCCTTAAGTTCTTCACTTCGATCACGGTCGTCATCTTATTTCCTTACTGTTCGTAAAATACATCCCGTCATACTTCCCGCGAGATTAACGCTTAGGAGTAGGGTTTGATCTAACTCGATATCACCAACTGGGGTGTTGAGTGCATGCATTAGCGCACGCACTGCTAATTCTGTACTGTGTAGAGGCGTGGTTTGTGGCTGATATTTTATAAGTTGAGCTTGTGGTAAATGGCTGTCCAAGCTTGCTGCAATGGTGGCAAACGCTTCGTCGTGATGAGTACTTAACACGACATTGCCTACTTGGCTTAGCTTTCTGGCTTTGCTTGCCAATAATCTGTCTAGTGCTTGATGTTCCTGTGCATCATTGATTTGAATAAAATCAATGAGTTCTGCGAGAGGTTGGTAGCCTGCCGGTAACACCTCGCTGGTTGCCAAGAGCGCCGCGCTGGAAAAATGACCGATATCTGCTTGGAATTGATGTGCAGCCCAGACCCGCTGCGAGAGTGCAGTATCGTCTTGCGAGCTACATACCATCGCATATCGACTTCGACCTTCACGCATATCAAGAGTTGCGCTCCAAAGCGCATGTAGAAAGTCATTGCCTAAATCACTCACACAAGTGGCCGAGTTTTTAAAGCCGAAGCCGAGTGCCAGTTGCCCTAATGTGGCATTGACGACGGTATTGGGGAAATGCGTACTTTTTAGCTCTGCAATGCCATCTTGAAATGATGCGAGGTTTTTATCTAAGGTTTCCAGCGAGCCAATGGGATTTGCATAGTAGGCTGCGAATTCTGGCAGTGGTAATTGTGCTAAATTGAGATCGCTGTCTTGTAAGGTAAATTGGCAGGCACCTAAGGCAAATTGTGCAACACACGGTGTACGGCGCTGGAAAAGTGCAGGGAACTGCTGTTTTAAGTTAAATTCAGCAAAGTGGTCGGTGCTATTTTGTCGAGCATTGTATACTTCAGTATCAGACAGGCTGGTGGCAGCAAGTAGATACACCGGTTTTGACGCCGTGTTAATCGACGTTTTCTGATGTTTACTGAGTAGCATGCTGGTGTTGTGGCCACCAAATGCTGAGTTAGTCACCGCAAAAACATCAACAACCTGAGGTCTGGCCTGATTGGTCACTAATTGATACGCATGGCAACACGACCTTATTGAGTCGACACCCAGTGTTGCTGGTAGAAGCCCTTCATCCTGACTGACCAAAGTTGAAATAAGTTCTACGGCACCAGCGGCACCAAGGGTATGACCAAAGTAAGATTTACTACTTGAAACCGAGACGTCGCGCATGGCCTGTTCACCAATGGCTGATTGGATCCCTTTTAGCTCTGCGCCATCATTTGCTGGCGTACCAGTCCCGTGGCTGTTGATATATTCAATATCACTTGCTGCAACGGGCGCATAGGACAATGTCTGCGTAAAAGCGCGGCGTACACCATCGCCCTCGGGGTTAGGCGCTGTAGCGTGGTGAGCATCTAAGCTCGACCCTGTCGCGAGCAATTGATATCGCAGCGTTGCGTTACGCTTATTAGCATGTGTTTGCGATTCAAAGACTAAAAAACCTGCGCCTTCACCTAAACTTAATCCCATTTTTTCGCTGTACGGAGCACAAGGTTTAGGACTCAAGGATTGTACCGACTGAAAGCCGCCGTAAACTAACTCGCTGAGGGCATCTGCACCGCCAGCAATGACAACATCTGCTTGGTCATTTTCGATAAGTTGCTTAGCAAAAGCAATGGCACTGCTACTTGCGGTACAGGCCGAGGTGAAAGTCATTACAGGGCCCTGAATATCGAAGTGGCGGCTGACATCGGTTGCAATTTGATGTGGTGGATAAAACTTAAACCCTAGTTGATGCTGACCTTTAAGGCTCTCCATCAATGAAAACATACCGCAGTTTGCATTACCGAGAATAAATGCCACACGGGTACTGTCCATCTCAGTTAAGGCTAAATTTGCATGCTCAAGTGCTTCTGTAACGGCATGGATAGCGTATTGGCTCGCCAGATCCATATCAAAATGTTCTGCGCTGTGGTGCTCGTAGTTGATAGCGAGCGCCCCAACATTGTGTGTTAGTCCCTGTGTGTCGAAACGATTAATGCGGTCAATACCAGTGCGGTTTTCCTTGATGCTAGTTAGCAGCGCTTTGCGATTCTCGCCCGCTGCGCAGAGCACACCATAACCAGTAATGAAAGTTTGTTGTTTATTATTCATGTACGCATTCCTGTAGTGCCGAGAGGGTGATTTTGCCGAGCTCGTTTTCTGGAAATTGCGCCAAAAAATGAACCTGCGGCGTGGGTAAATCTTTAAACCAACTTCTGATGTCCTGAAGTGTAGGGATGCAAGATAGTCCTTCGACAAAGGCGACCAGCTCGCCCCCTTTATTATTGTTATTGTCCTCGATAAAAAACACGCGATGGCGAAGTCCCGCAAAGCGTTCTTGGAGGATTTTTTCTATACTTTGTAGCGAGTAGCGTTTACCTGCATACTTAAATATTTGGTCTGCGCGCCCACCGTGTGTGAATTGGTTTTCATTGCTGAAAATCAGCTTATCTTTGAGCTCAAACTCATCACAATTAGCCACTAAAAACGGTGATCTCAACATGGTTTTGTGTTCGCCATTTTGATAAATGTCGACCGCAGTGAACTTAGTAAAGTGCGTTTCGTTGTTGCCTAATGGACGATAGCCGATACCGCCGGTCTCAGTGCTTCCTAGTACCTCAAAAGCTTGTATTGAAAGTGATAGGTAAGAAATAAGGTCGGCAAGTTTTTGCTCTTTCTCACCTTTGAATGGTGCACCTGAGCTTATTAAGTAACAGTGGTTTTGATTTAACTGATCGGCCACAAAGTCAAACATAGTTGGCGTTAAGATCACACCTACCTGTTTGTCTTTTACAGGTTGTAAATCCGGTGTTGAACCGAGTTCATAACACACCGGTTTGCCAAGCTGCAGAGGGAGCATAAATGCCCAAATAAAGCCGAACATGTGGCGGATATCAACGCAGGCACAGAAATAATCTACTGCGTCAAACGAGAAAGTGTCAGCAAAGGTGACGGCTTCTGCATGGAGTGAGGCGATGGATTTATGCCAAGTTTGTGGCTTGCCTGTGCTGCCTGACGTTTCAAAGCCAATTGTCTTATCGCTATGCTGTTGTAAAAATGCCGTTATGGAACGAAACGGAACTTCTACCTCTTGATTGGCAAGCGTGAGTTCTCGCCAGCTAAACGCATTGGCGTTCGCGGCCGCATTCGCACTTAATACCGGAGTGATATTGTGCGCTAATAACACCATAGTGCTCACAATGATATCGCAGGGCGTGCTGTCTTTGATAAGGCGAGCCTGACCGATGATCTCACACTCTAGACTACGCTGTATCAGTGCTAGTAAATCGGTCTCTTTGAGAGAGGTGACTTGATCTGCCCAAGTCTCCAAGGGTGCTGCTTGTTTTTGTTGCGTTAAGTTTAACGCTATTTGACGTGTTAGTGTCGCCAAAGTTACAGTGCTCAATTCGCCCAAGTCTTTTAATTGGAACGCTTTTTTACATGCAGCAGATAACTGCATAAGGTCGACCGAGTCGAGAAACAGTGGCGCCTCAATTAAATTGGCGTCGTCACTTAGTACGTCTAGTTGTTCTTTATCTACTTCTAACTCAGCTTCAATCAGTTGCATGAGTGTTGAACGAATGGCACTGTATGTTTGCATGGTGTCCTTCCAAGCGAAAATGGTTACGGTCAGATCAACAAGCTTCAGCTGTTGTTTGTGCTTCAACTTGTTCGTGAACAAAGCTAGCTAAGGTACTGACGTTTTTCATTTTTTCTTGAATGGTTTGTTCTGGGTAATCTTTGAACTTAAGGTTGTATTTTTTCTCGATAGATACCACAAGATCGAGCACCTCGATGCTGTCTAGATCTAGACCGTCACCGATAAGTTGAGCATCATCTTCGATTTCATCAATGCTATCTACCACTTCTAAATTGTCTACAATGATGTCTTGTTTAATAAATTGTGTTATTGATTCTAAGCTACTCATTTTTATATCCTTTTTAGTTTCTCTGGTGTGTAGTTTACGTCTCATTAGCGGTTTTTGAGCAACAACAAGCCCTAGCTGGCTGCAGTGAAGCTGCCAGCTATAGCGTTATCGTCATCTCAAAAATGACTTAGAGAGGGTTACTGCTCATTAAATAGGGCGTTAACCATATTGTTGATTTCGACATCCATCGGCCTATCTTCAATGACTGGTTGGAAGTTGCTGCTAATTTCGTCGAAAAACTCGCGAGAAAGTGCGTTGAGTTTCTCTGCTTTTGCATCTTTCCCATCAACATAAAATGCCTGGCGGATCGCCATTGCCTGAATAGCAATAACTGGCTTGATAAGATCTGTAATACGACGAAGGTCACGTGCGGCGATGGTGCCCATGCTGACGATGTCTTGGTTTAGTGCTTCTGTTGTGCGTGAAAATACTGACATAGGGCCTGCATTTTTCAGTGCTTCTGCAACAAGAGAAGAAGAGGTAATTTGCATTGCTTTGAAACCGTGGTGTACCCAAGCTTTGTCGCCAAGATCTTCACGCGCAACCAAGTTGTTAGAAATTCCACCGTTAAGACGGTCGTCAACCAAAATGCCTAATTCACGCTCTAGTAAGGCGCCCATGTTTGCAACGAGTGGCTTGAGGGTATCGCACACCGCTGCAACGTGACCACCGTAGAAGTGACCCGCGTTGAGGATAAGGTCGTTCTCATCATCAAATAGTGGGTTATCGTTCACAGAGTTGATTTCAGTCGTTAGGATCTGTGATGCCCACATCTCAGCATCAATTAATGGACCTAACACCTGCGGAGAGCAGCGAATTGAATAGCTATCTTGTAACCTGAACGTTTCTTGCTTGCCAAACTCAATGTTGTCATCGGTGCGGTTTCTGCGACCTAAACGCTGATCGACGTTAGTTAAGCGTTCTAGAATTTTCTCTGCGCAGATCTGCTGTCCGCGGTGTGGTTTAAGTTCGTGTACGCGTTTATGGAATGGCGATGCACGACCTTCGATAAGTTCGACATAAAGCGCGATCAGTTTACAGCTTAAATCAATGCCGCGGCGGATGTCTTTTAGCGCATTCGTGGCGATGGCAGACATAACCGAAGTACCATTCATGATAGCTAAACCTTCTTTCGGCTTTAGCTTGTATGGCGCAATGTTTAGCTCTTCTAACACTTCAGCGGTTTCACGTAGTTGTCCTTGATAGTACACCTTACGCTTACCACCAAGTGCGGCACCGACATAAGAAAGTGGTGTTAAGTCGCCACTCGCACCCACTGAACCCATAGAAGGGATAGCTGGGATGATGCGGTTGTTTAGAAAGGTTTCCATTTGCGCCAGCAATTCCCAACTAACGCCTGAAAAGCCTTTGGCATTACAGTTCATGCGGATCAATAAAGTCGCGGCACAATCAGACTCTGAAAGGTAATCACCAACGCCACAGCCATGATAAGCTATGAGGTTTTGTTGTAATTCTTCAGAGAGAGAAGTCGAAATACGGTTACTTGCTGAGTTACCAAAACCAGTCGTCACGCCGTATATATCTTCTTGATTTGCTAATTTATTGTCCAGGTATTGACGGTTTTGCTCGATTCTAGCTTTTAGTGCCAATTCGTCCAATTTTACTTTGGATAAGGGCTGAGCTGCGTAATCTTGCACTGACTCCAGAGAAAGTGATTGATCTTGCGAGATGAAAACAATACTACCGAGCTTTTTCTCGACCTGAATTGCTTCCTTTTCTGTGTTGTACTGGTTCATGACTTTCCTACTCTGACTAAAATAATGAATCCGATTGTGATTTTCACAATGCTTATATTTTTGTATGGCGGGAAATTGTTTAGAAAACCCAATCATACTTGTTAGAGGCGAGTACTACTTAACCAACGTCCCGTGTGTGCCAATCCGCTAACTTGGTCGGCTTTGTCGCGATACTATTGTCGCTATCTTTGTTACAAGATTATTTTATTTGTAAATAAAAAATATTAAATGTGATTTTTTGATTGTTGTGTTTTAAGAACGGCGGCTAGGTTAAGCCCGAGTTTTCAGGGTGTCAACACGAAAAATTTGACATTTTAATGTTAATTAAATCTAACGTTAACATAATTGAAATGTTATAAAATGATTGCAATATGGAGTTGTTAATAGCTATTTTTTATCTCTATGAGATATAAAGAGTTAATTGATTTTTAAAGCTAAAACTCTATTTTTATTGCGCGTGGAAAGTTTAATAAAACTGACTTATGACAAATGTCACTATTTTGTATGGTCGGATCTGAAAATGAATAGAATTGACTTATTTCGGCAGAAAGTTGAATTTTTTGTGAATAAAAAATGCGTTATAAATATAAATCTAGACGGCTAACCGTTGAGGTTGCCGGAATATCGGCAGCCTCAAAAACACTGATTAGTTAGTATTCTAAAACGGTGCTCATTAATCCAGTTTCACCGACGACGAGTAAGTAAGAGCGGTCTAGTGATGCATTGCAAAGACTTATAACCTCATCACCCATCATAATATCTTGATTACAGTCATCCACTTGATACCAGCTACTGACTTCTCCTTTATCAAATTCAACGTCTGAACCGTTAATATTTAATGTCATTGTTTTGGAAGCTAATACTCGTACGGTAAATTTATTATCGTGATCATCTTTAGACTTTCTAACCACCTTTATATCTAAGGTATCGTTGCTATCCTGCATTACAACAAAGTGATAATCTCGGTCATTACTTACCTTAATTTTTTCTTGTTCTACCATGCCAAGCTTGTTGACTGACTCAGCATAAAAACTGATTTCACGGTTGGTGTTATGTTCGTGTGTTATGCGTACGGGTTCTGAACCGGAAGCTAGTACTTTGACGCGATATTTATCGTCAGCGACATTTCGTTCATCACCGTCTAGCTCAGTGTTAGCAAGGTGAAATGCAATTTCATAATCGGTGGCATTAACCAAGTTATATTGGTTTTTATAGATGTCAGAACCGAAGTTAGCGGTCTCGACATCTTCAGACGAACATGCAACCGCTAATAGGGATAGGGTGGCTGCAGTTAGGATACGAAAGTTCATAGTTGATCTCCTTTATCAATATTTTGAACATAGGTCGTTATTCAAGCGATTTCGGAGCAAGAGTATAGGATGGAAAAATGAAAGGTTACTTAATGATGTTTATAAGATGTTAAAAAATGTAGTGTGTAAGGCTTTGTTACAAAATAAGGTACGTAAAATGCGCCATTTTACTTTCTAACTAGGTGATAAATATTAGCTTTTGTAATAAGTTAAGTTTTATGACAACTACATTTTTAAACATAAATATAAATCCCTATTTGGATTTATAGTGTAGAGCAAGATGATAACGATAAAGTCTCTAAGTAAAAGCTTCTCCAAAGAGGTACTGTTTGACAATTATTCACAAGAGTTTGAGCATAATAGAATTTGTTTAGCGGCGCCGAATGGCGTAGGGAAAACCACCTTACTGAGTATGATTGCTGGGCTTGATGATGCCTTCAATGGCGACATTCTATTACAAGACAAGAAAATCGATAAACGCCAAACACTTGTTGCACTTGCGTCAGACAATATTCCATTTCCTGCTTTTTTGCGTGCAAAAGAGTTATTAACTCTCACATCAACCGCATGGCAATGTGATTTTCCTTCGCAGCTTGTAAACGACTTTCAGTTTGAAACCTTTTTAATGACGCGTTACGCGGATCTCTCCTCTGGTAACAAAAAGAAGCTTCAGCTTATTAATGCCTTGATGCGTAATACCCCTTATTTATTGCTCGATGAGCCTACTGCGGCTTTGGACGCGGCAGGCTGCGAATATATCGTTGAGCTCGCGCAAAACTACGCTGGCATGGTGCTGATGACAAGTCATGAGCCTGAACCTTTTTTACAAGTTGGATTTCACTCTGTTCCCTTAGCACCAAAACAGGGTAGTTAATATGCTTTATTACTATCGTTACAGAAAAGCATCACTTTCCTTATCGCTGCAAGCTATAGGCCAGCAACTTCAGCAATTTGGCTTGATGATAGCTGCATTGTTTCAAGTTTATCTGCTAGGTTTTATCGCAATACTATTTATGGGTATAGGTAAAATTGTAGAAAGTGATAATCCCGTTGCACAGGTACAAATTGCGTGGGGATTACTTGCGGCGCAAAGCTTTATTCTATTTGTGTTTCGAGATGCGGTTTTGGACAAAGCGCACCGAAGTTACCACCACACGATCCTGCATCGTACCATCCATCAAAAAGTGGCGGATGGATTGTCCGTACTGGTTGTTCACCCCTTATTATTGATGACGCTAATTCTTTGCTACTCGATTGGAATTGAGAAAATCACACAAGCATGGCACTTACTGTTTTTTGCGGTGACGCAATTCTTCATTGCCCTTTGTTTTATTTATCGACCCTTGGGGACCAGTATTGGGTTATTGATAACAGCTATTATCAGTTTTGCTGTTTTCGAAATTACTTGGTATTTGGTTGCTGTAAACCTAATAGTGCTTGGCTGTGCTGTTTTGCTACCGCGTAAAGTGACGCTATCGGTAATGGTTAAAGGGGTGAAGACATTTTGGCTGAGCTTTGCTTACAACCACTATTTTGTGTTGCTTTGGCGCATTGTGATGAGTGTGTTAGTGCTATGGTTTGGCGCGATCTTAAGCGCAGAGCGCCCCGATCTGATGGCAAATTACGTGCCGGGTCTGGTGACTTTAAATCTATTATGGTGGTCGAGTCTTGCCATTGATCTCAAACCTGAAGTCTACGACCGCACTGCATATTGGTTGAGTATAGATAAGCTGCAATCGGCAAAGCAGAGCATCTGGATTATTGTGCTGACGGCTGCCGTCTGTTTTTCAGTGCCTGTCTATATGCTATTAGGACTGAGTGCGGTGAGCCTATTACCTTATGTCTTTCTACCACTTTTAGTGTTAAGTGCATTAAAAAGTCCACAGCATTTAGCTATGACTTGGCTCAGCACCTTAGTGCTGAGCTATACCGCGTATGTGCTTTTGTAATGATAATCGTTAGTTAGCAGCTTCAGGTAGGCGAGTCAGTTTCTTGATATCGCCTTCTACACTTTCCATCTTTGCTATGAGTAGATCCCCAAGCGCGTCGATATCGTAGTGCCAAATCAAGTGGCCGACTTTTTTAAGCGTAGGGTTTTGCTCTGGCATCAAGGTGAGTTGCCAAATGTAGTCCTCTTTTGACCAAGCGGATTGCCAATAGATGTCGTTGCCGCGAATTCTTAAGTTACTAAATTGATTGGTTTGCTTTTGACTTAGCGCATATTTATTTAACGCTTCTGAGTCGCTTTCGAATAGCGTCTCGTACTCAAGCAGTAGGTTTTGTTGTAGCACAAACCAGGTTTGTCTTTTGGGGTGATAAAAGACAAAGTCAGCTGTACTGTCATGGCTGCTGATAAGTGCCCCAGACAAGCTGTATTGGTTTAATGTTTCGCCGTCATAAGCCCATAGTGTTTGCTCATCTATCCAGCCCATGCTTTTGACGGGCAGACTCAGCTGTGAATTGAACTGGGTGAGTGGGCGTTTTCGGTCGTATATCACTAAATCGTTATCACGGTTTGAGGCCAAATAGCTCAGCTCTGGACTCCATACTAAAAAACCAACGTACTCATGCCCCTGATGAAAGGAAAGCTGACTGATTTTATCATCGCGATATAGATACACCTCGCATACGCCGCTGCGCCTCGACATAAATGCCGTTTCTCCCAAGCTGTTGGTCAGTGGTAAATAATCGATGCTTGAGCTTGAAAATAAGGGGAGATCGTCTCGGTCTTTGATATTAACTTGAAAGCTCTCCAATGCCGCGAATATATCGCCGCGATTATCGCTTGAGAAGCTCGTGTATAAGCCAATTTCCGTTTCTTTGATGGCTTGACTGTCACCGTCTCTAAAGTGTCGCGATAGGCTGCCATATTGGCTCGCAATCACAGCTTGATGATAAACATCAAACGCAACTGAAGTGACTGGAGCTGACCACTTTAGATGTACCGTGCCATCGAGCGTTTGTAGTCGTGCTAACCCTTGTTTATCTTGAACTAAATAATAGGTTTTATCTTGCCATGCTCGAAGGGCCATTTTTAACCGCTCGTTGGCTGCCAAAGCAAGTGGCAGCTTAACCATTTGATGGGACTCAAGCCGGTAAAGGTGTGCTGCTTTGGCATTATATTGGCCGAACGTTAGGATGAGCTCTTTGTCATTTTTCCAAACGGGTTTAGTACCAACTTGGCACGGAAGAATTTGAGAACTGTGGAAAAATTGCCCTGCGGCAGTCATAACATGAAGTTGACAGCCACTACCTTGATATTGCCAGAATGCCAGCTTATCTGAGTCGGGACTCCAACTTGGAAAGCTGATCCGCGAATCAAAGCGGTGTTCATTTAATTGATAGCCTTGTTTGTTGGCAATAATAAGGTGGGTAAAATCTTTTACATAGGCGATGAGATCTTTGCTTTGGTGGGCATCAACGTCAAATTCAAGGCCAAGCTCATGACTGAGGCTCGAGGTTTCGTAGCGTGATGGTGTTTTTTCTATTGGTGCTTGATTAAAAAAGGCGATTGCTCCAAAGCATAACACTGCCATTGCGACGGCACTGAGTGAAAAAATACGGGACTTGGCGATTACGTTGACTGGTTTTGCCGTATGACGAGGCGCTATTTCATTTCTTTCTAGTGGTGCGATAAAGCGATAGCCCCGCTTTGGGATGGTTTTGATGTAAATCGGGTTTTTAGGGTCGTCCCCGAGCACTTTTCGCAGTTTAGTCAGAAGCTGATAAAGACTATTAGGTTCGACAACCGCATGTTGCCACAGCTGTTCGGTAAGCCAATATTTCTCTAGCACTTCGTTATGATGCTCAATAAAAAGCGCGAGTAACCTTGCCATTTGTGGCTCAAGTTTTACGGTTTCTTGGCTTTGCCTATGTGTTAGGCAATCTTGCTGGAGATCAAACTGCCAATGTCCAAAACAAACCATCTCTACTTCCTGTGCCTGCACGCTGAGTACCAATTTCAATAATTAAAACCAATTGTTCCCATAACGTTAGCGTTTCTTAAGATTAAGTCAATGTTTATAAAGGTTAAGTCAGCTTTCTTCAGAAAAAGTTAAGAACTTTTTACGGCAAAGTTTGTTGCAATAGCAGGCATAACTCTGAGGAAAGTATGTATGAATAAAAGCAATAAATTTTGGCTCGGTTTAAGTTATCCCATGATGGCAGGAGCTGCACTTGCGGAACCTATCGTGGTTGATGGTAAGTTGAATGAAGCGCAGTGGGGTTCAGCTACACAGTTTGAACAATTTGTTCAGGTTGTGCCTGTAACTTTGGCATCTGCCAATGACAAAATTACCGCAAAAGCTTTTGCAACCGCCGACGGTGTTTATATTGGTATTAAAAACTTTCAGAATAAAGCTGAGCGCAAGCGACAATTCAATATCCATGACCGCTTTATGCAAGCTGACTTCAATCGGGTTGTTGTAGACTTTTCAGGCGACGGTAGTAGTGCATATCAATTTTCGGTGACATTAGGTGGCGGCTCGCAAGATGGTGTTGTAACCCCAAGCTTAAACGTAGATTACGATTGGGATGGGGACTGGCACTATGCCAATCACATTGACGATACGTATTGGACCACGGAATTATTGATCCCTTGGCATACAGTGTCGTTTCAGCCAGGAGATGAGCAGGGGCTTACAAAGATTGGGGTTTCGGTACAGTTGTATGAACTTAAAAGTAATTTTATCTATGCAAACCATGAGGATACAACAGCAAATAGTGATTTCTTCCTGACCATGCCAAAGATCGCAGCACAGATCCCCGCACATTCTCAATTGGCATTTGTGCCTTACTTTGCGCATCAGGCTCAATTTGCACCGCTAAGCACTTCACCTTCCGAGCGCCAGCACCAGTCCGATGTTGGCTTTGATTTGTTTTACAAGCCTTCTCATCATCAGAAGGTGAGTCTTGCCGTGAATCCTGACTTTGGTCAGGTGGATATCGATGATGTTGACGTGAATTATTCAGCCGTGGAAACGCTTCGCACCGATAAACGTCCATTTTTCACCCAAGATATCAGTCTTTTTGACGTTGCTGCACTTGAAAGCACTAAGCTTATTCATACTCGTCGGATAGGGGCATCAAGTGATGATGGTACACGCGCAATCACCCCCATAGATGCGGCACTACGATTTGTGCACAAAGGAAAGTCGGTACAATTTGGTACTTTTGCTGTGTCTGAGTCGGACTTTTCGGACGATATTGGTAAGCAGTTTTTTGCAACAAGAGCTAATTATCGCACGCAAGATTGGCAGGCCGGTGTGCTTGCGACCAAAACAGAACGGCCATTTCTTGAACGCGATGCCATGAGTTATGCCGTTGATGGCCAGTATCGTAGTGATACTTGGTCTTTCAAAGGCGCGCTATTACAAACTGAGGTAGAAACACAAAAGCACAGTGTGACAGGCCAAGGTGTATCGCTAGACGCGGAGTATCAACATTCGTTACAGACGAAGTTCGCTGCGCGCTACTTTGCTGTGGATGACGAATTTGATAACCGTGATCTCGGCTATATGAAACGCAATGACTGGCAGGTGAGCGAGCTTTATGGTGAATACGCGATGCACCCAAAAGACAGCTGGTTTACCAGATTAAAGCAGTCACTCACACTGAGGCATGAGCAAAATAATGCAGGAACTGGTTTAGCGGCCAGACAAGCATATTTAGCGCAGTTTTTGTTGGCAAATGGTGGTCAGCTCAACCTCGGGCTAGATTATTACACTAGCGGTAAACAAGACAACTTAGGGCGAGGCACCGAAGTGTTTGAGATGCCCAGCCGTGTAGAGTCTCGGGTCTTTTATCAAAGCCCTTATGTGGGGGATTTTTCTTGGGCTGCGAGTATAGAGCTTGACCAAGAAGGAATATCAGGCTCAGCACAGCAATACGCCGTGGATTTGACTTGGATGCCACACTACAACTGGAACCTTAAGTTGAGTAATTTCTTTAGAAGCGGTGATGGCTGGCTGATGGCGAACGGGCAAAACCGCTTGAGTGAATACGACAGAGATGAGTTTTCCAATAAGTTGGAATTTAACGGTCGGATCACCGACATCCTTGAACTCAGTGGTTCGCTACAGTGGACGATACTTGAAGCACAAAGTAAGACGATTTATCAAATTACCACCGGAGAGCTTCACGAAATTCATGGTGACACCAGTTTTGACGACAGGCGCTTAGCAAGCCAGATAAAACTGCGTTATCGCATGGGTGCATATTCAGATATTTTTTTAGTGTATCAACGCGGAGGTGCAAACTTTTCGACACTTGAAAAGTCGCAAGTCGGGCGCAGAGACTGGTTTGGTAGTGTCGCTGATTTATGGCAGCAACCAGTGCAAGACTTAGTGACGTTTAAAGTGCGATATTTATTTTAAAACACTAGAGCTGTGTTCCCCCGGCTCTAATCTGCCAAGAAAAAAGGTCAGAAAATTCTGACCTTTATATCCACGCTAATTGCTATGGTAGTATGGATCACACTACCTAAACAAAAATAGTTATGCTGCGTCTGCTTTACTTGATTCCTTCGTTCTTGCTTTACCGGCAAGTAACTCTTCAGGGTCAAAGTCATCAACGTTGATAACGGCAAGACGTTTTGCTTCAACGGCAGTCAATTTAGCTGCTTCGTCTTCGCTCAGTACACCTGCTTCAAGCCCCATTGCAGCTACTTTATCAAGTTGCATAAACGGTAACTTTTTACCAGTACCACGGCATACCTTTTCAAATAACGGCTCTACGGCAAGAATGTCTTTTAGCGTTTGCTCTTGCTTACCAAGCAAGCACAGAGGCTCATCTTTTAAGTAGATGTGTGTTGCAAGGCGGTCACGCGTTTCGCTAGGTACTTGAAGTAGCTGAGCAAGTTTGTGCTCCATTTTGTCGGTTGGTTTACGAACCGGACGACCAAATGGGAACAGTACCACTTTCAACAAACCACGTAATGCAGCAGAAGGCATGTTGTTGATTAAGTCAGCAAGGGCACGTTGACAAAGGTATAGGTGCTCCTGACAAGACCATTGCACAAACGGTAAGTCTTCTTTACGACGACCTTCATCGTTATAGCGCTTAAGCGTTGCAGAAACTAGATAAAGGTAGCTTAATAAGTCGCCCAAACGTGCAGAAATACGCTCTTTACGCTTAAGTGAACCACCAAATACAGCCATACAAATATCAGACATTAATGCCAATGATGCACTGTAACGAGCAGCATTACGATAATAAACAGCGGTTTCATCGTTAAATGGTACTTTGGTGAAACGTGCACCGGTTAGCGCTAACCACTTAGTTCTTACCAAGTTCGACATAGTGAAACCGATGTGACCCATCAAGGATTTATCGAAGCTATCAAGCGCTTCTTGTTTATCTTTGATAGAACAAGCTTCAAGTTCAGCCAGTACAAAAGGATGGCAGCGAATAGCGCCTTGACCGTAGATGATCATGTTACGGGTTAGGATGTTTGCACCTTCTACCGTAATTGCAATTGGTGCACCTTGGTAACCACGGCCAACGTAGTTGTTTGGACCTAGACAAATCCCTTTACCACCATGAATATCCATGGCATGGATGGTTGAAGCACGCATTTGTTCGGTTAAGTGGTACTTCAAAATGGCAGAAACAACCGAAGGTTTTTCACCTAAATCTACCGCGCCAGTTGACATAGTCACCGCAGCATCAGAGCTATACGCATAGCCACCCAGTTTCGCTAGTGCCTCTTCAATCCCTTCCATCTTACCGATAGGCAGTTTGAACTGGCGACGAATGCGGCTGTATGCGCCACTTGCAACTGCAAGGGATTTAATACCACCGGCAGAGTTTGAAGGTAGCGTAATAACACGACCAACCGACAAACACTCAACCAGCATGCGCCAGCCTTGTCCTGCCATTTTTGCGCCACCGATAATGAAATCGAGTGGTACAAACACGTTTTCGCCTTGGGTAGGGCCATTTTGGAATGGCACATTCAGTGGGAAATGACGTCGGCCAATTTTTACGCCTGGCGTGTTTGTAGGAATAAGCGCACAAGTAATACCTAACTCTTCTTTATCACCTAATAGACCGTCCGGGTCGCGCATCTTAAACGCCAGACCAAGTACAGTCGCAACAGGTGCTAAAGTAATATAGCGTTTGTTCCACGTTAGGCTAATACCTAATACTTCTTCACCTTCCCATTCGCCTTTACATACCACACCAAAGTCAGGGATAGATGAAGCATCAGAGCCCGCTTCTGGTGACGTTAATGCAAAACAAGGGATTTCATCACCCACTGCTAGACGAGGTAAGTAGTGTTCCTTTTGCTCGTCAGTACCGTAGTGCTGAAGTAGTTCGCCTGGGCCTAACGAGTTAGGCACGCCCACGATAGACGAAAGTAAAGTTGATTTACTGGTAAGCTTTTGTAGTACACAAGATTGCGCGTAAGCTGAAAACTCAAGACCGCCGTATTGCTTTTTGATGATCATCGCAAAGAACTTGTTGTCTTTTAAGTATTGCCACACGTCTTGCGGTAAGTCAGTCAGTTCGTGCGTTGCTTCCCAATCGTTAAGCATGGCACACACTTCTTCCACCGGACCATCCAAAAACGCTTGCTCTTCAACGCTCAAGCGTGGCTTAGGAAACTGATGAAGTTTATCCCAGTTTGGGTTACCACAAAATAGATCGGCTTCCCACCAAGTTGTACCTGCATCAATCGCTGACTTTTCGGTTTCTGACATTGTCGGCGTAACTTTTTTGAACGCTTTAAATGCTGGAGCCACGATGTACTGCTGACGCAGGTTCGTTACTGAAAGCGGAATAACAATCGCTAAGAAAATTAACCAAGAGATAATGCCAAATGCACCAGCAAAGGTGCCAACTAGCATTGTAACTGCTGCAATACCTAGAGCGGTATTCCAGCTTGCGCGATGATAGCTTGCTGCGCTGAGCAAGGCTAACAACGCGAGAACAAATATAAGTGTCATGTTGTTCTTCCTTATAAGAGGTCTGACCACCCAGTTAGACTAGCTGGTTAACGCTGATATTTCAAGCGTCTTCATACCCTCTATGCGAATTAGTTGATGCCTTGTTGTGACATATTATTTACGTTTTGTACTGAATCTGAGTGTTAAATGAGTCATGCTTCTCATGTCAGTAATTTAAAAGTTATTGATTACACCCCAGCTATAACCTGAGAGAATTTTCAACGCTATTAATTACTGATCGATATTTAAGTGTAATGAACGTAGTGCAATATGACGAAAATGCACATGAAATTTCTTTCAGAGAAGTTCGTTATCTGTGCATTATAATTGCCAAAACTTCATGTCGGATTTGCATTGAAATACACGCTAATGTTTCTACAATTGGGTTAAGCATAGCCACGAAATGGTGCTTTTAAGAATTGCTAAGGAGTAGCAAATGCAGTCCATTTTCTTGGTAGCTATGTGAGTTAGGATTTATCGCTACGACCTAGTGTAGCGGTTGATATTGCTGTCCATGTTAAGGAGAAACAAGATGCAGCAGAGTATTTTTTATCTAGTCACTATTTTGGCCTTTGCCGCGATGTTGTCGGCCTTTCACCTCTTTCCTGAAGCGGTAATTTTTAATGTTTTTAGCAGTTTGTTTGCCGCATTACTTGGCTACCGAGCTTATACCCGTTGGGCTTTATTATTGTGTTGTATTAACGTGTTGGCCATGACGTTTTGTCCTTTGCTTGATTCAGGTGGCTGGTTAAGTCTCAAGGGGGCGGTTGTTTTTGTATGCTGTGTGATGTTTTTTGCAATAGCGTTTGGTTGCAATAAAGCGGTGACACAAAATAAAAGGTTTTATTATTAGTCGCCTAGCTTGCCATGTTAAACTCGACTCAGGCGATGTGTTATCGCCTGAGTACTCGAGACAATAGGTGACAGGAAACCCGCATGCGAATATTAGCCGATCAAAATATGCCCTTAGTTGAGTCATTCTTCTGCGAAATTGGTGAGGTAACACGGTTTGATGGCCGTAACCTTCAACCTGACGAGCTAAAAAACGTCGATATTCTGTTGACTCGCTCAGTCACTAAGGTCAATGAGGCCCTGTTAGCACAAGCAGATAATCTGAAGTTTGTTGGGACTGCGACAATAGGGATTGATCATATTGATACCTCATTGTTGGCCAGCGCCAATATCTCGTTCAGCAGCGCACCAGGCTGTAATGCGATAGCTGTTGCCGAGTACGTGATAAGCGCTCTACTTGCATACGCACAAGAAACTTCCACGCCACTTCAAGATAAAACGATTGCCATCATTGGTGTTGGTAATATTGGCGCGTGTTTGGCATCAAAGCTTAAAGGGCTTGGTCTTACGATATTATTGTGTGACCCCGTAAGGCAGCAAGCGGGGACATTGGATTCACATGTAGCCTTAGATGAAGCCTTAGCGCGCGCGGATATCGTGACATTTCACGTTCCATTAGTTAAGCAAGGCCCGCATAAAACGGTTCATCTACTTGATGCACCGCGGATAGCGGCATTAAAGCCGGGTACGGTGATAATCAACGCAAGCCGTGGAGATGTTATCGATAATCAAGCGCTTTTGCGCGCTTTAGAGGGTGGGCAAGCGCTCGAGCTGATCTTAGACGTTTGGGAAAATGAGCCGAATATTTTGCAGCCATTATTGCAATATACTCGCTTTGCATCTGTGCATATTGCCGGCCATACGCTAGAGGGTAAGGCGCGAGGCACGCAAATGTTATACGAAGCCGTATGCCGAGAATTCGATTTACCAGCCAGCAAAACGATTAGTGATTTTCTTCCTAAGCCAAGTGTCACTGGCTGCCAATTGCAAAGCACAGCCAACGAGCAGGATATTATCAATTTAGCGCATCTTGTTTATGACATTCGTCGTGATGATGGCATCATGAGAAAACAGCTAAACACATTGGGCTTTGATACCTTGCGTAAAGCATATCCCGTGCGTCGAGAATTTAGTACAATTGCAGTCAATAATGACTCACCAATCAGTGAAAAGCTTTACCAACTTGGCTTTTCTGAGCACAAGAGTTAAGTGCTGTGGTTGGTATATTACAGAATGAGGAAAAATAATGTCGCAAAAATATAATGTTGCGGTACTTGGCGCAACAGGTCTTGTTGGCAAGCAAATTATCGAATTACTAGCAGAACGAAAGTTTCCTGTAGACACATTATACCCACTCGCGAGTAGCCGAAGCGCGGGTGAAGAGATTGACTTTATGGGTGAAAAAATCGAAGTTCTGGATGTTGAAGAGTTTGATTTTTCTAATGCCCATATCGGTTTGTTTTCAGCGGGTGGTTCCGTGTCGGAGAAATATGCACCAATCGCCGCTGACGCTGGCTGCATTGTGATAGATAACACCTCACATTTTAGATACGACTTTGATATTCCATTAGTAGTTCCTGAGGTGAATAAAGACAGTCTTGCCGATTTTAGAAATCGTAATATCATTGCTAACCCAAACTGCTCTACAATCCAAATGCTAGTGGCACTTAAACCAATTTATGATGCCTATGGCATTGACAGAATTAATGTCTCAACTTATCAAGCGGTATCTGGTGCAGGTAAAGAAGCGGTAGATGAGTTGGCTAAGCAAACTGCAAACTTAATGAATGCAAGACCGATGGAAAACGAAGTGTTTAGCAAACAAATCGCTTTTAATGTCATTCCTCAAATTGATGCGTTCCAAGAAAATGGTTACACCAAAGAAGAAATGAAGATGGTGTGGGAAACGCAAAAAATCTTGGGCGACTCAAGTGTTTTGGTTAACCCGACTGCGGTTCGCGTTCCTGTGTTTTTTGGTCATGCTGAAGCCATTCATCTTGAAACGCGCATGCCTTATGATCTTGAACATGTTAAGCAGTTACTTGCTGATGCGCCGGGTGTTGAACTAATTGAAGACGAAAACGACTACCCAACACCGGTAAGTGATGCAAGTGGTAACGATACCGTTTATGTGGGTCGTGTAAGGCAAGATATTTCACATCCACTAGGCTTAAACTTATGGGTGGTATCAGACAACACCAGAAAAGGTGCAGCAACAAATAGCATTCAAATAGCAGAAGCCATTATAGAAAGCTATCTATAGGTACCCTTTGATATCGCAAAGTAAGCAAAGTTTTGCTTACTTCTCTGCACTATGACGGCAAACTTCTGCCAAGAAGTTTGCCGTTAAGTCAAATACTTGACTATTCTTCACCTATATCAGCTATTCCAAAATCAGTAAAAAGCATTATAACCATGTTAACTTTCAATACGTTGCAATGGATATTCCAACATATCTGGTTTATAGTTTGCATTTGGAATAGAGCTTGCTTCAAAGCCATAATAATAAAACGTCGTTTAACGGGTGTTAAACATTTGAGTAAAGGATCGGCATGCGCGGTTTAGCCTTATTTAGTATCTTTGTATTCGCACTGATTGCCACACCAGTATATACCCAAGAGGGGTAGTGCTAAAAGGCCCTAAAGGGGTTGATTATGGGGCTCAAGGTCGGTCAATAGGGCCTATCAGACCCACGGATACATTGTGGCGTATAGCACAAAAAGTGCGACCAGATGACTCGGTCACCATTTATCAGGTGATGAAGGCGCTTTATGATAAAAATCCTAATTCATTTCTAGATAAAAACCTCAACCATATGCAGGATGGGGCGTATTTACGTATTCCTACAATCAATGAAATTCGTAGTGTTAACCCTGAGTTGGCAAAGCAAAAGTCGGATCAAGATGACAAACTTTGGGAAATGAAGCGTAAGGGATTATTGAACCCAAATGCAATAAACGAAGCTGAAAAAAAGGTTACACAAGCTCGCAAAGTCGATGTTGAAGAAGCAAAAAAAGACCTGACTAATCAACTGCGCTCTTTAAAGATGGAACAGGACATGAGGCTGATGGACTTACAAAAAGAGTTCAAGTCCTCGGTGCGTAATGTTGAAGAAATCCTATCCGAAAACAATAAGTTAAAGCAACAGCTCGGCGCTATTTCTACCGAGCTTCAAACGGTTCGTACTCAGCTTGGAAAAGACAGCGAAATCCAACAACAGCTAAAGGCTGTTATCGACTTGCAAAATGAAATGATTGATCAGCAAGCCGCTCAAGCAAAAGCGCAAGAAAGTAGCGAGTTAAGCGCATTTTTTAGCTCGCCAGCTGGCATTGCATTACTTGCTACATTGCCAGCACTACTGGCAATTGCTGGATTCGTTATGTTCCTACGCCGGAGAAAGCAATCTCAGACGTCAACAGATGATGACGATTTTCTTCCGCAAACACCATCCGTGGCTGCAGGCGCTGCGGCGGGAGCTGCAACCGCTGCGACTGCATTTGACCCTGAGCCAGACCCACTTGATATCGGAATGGGCGACGATGAAGATGCACTGGGCGCAAGCGTTCAGTTAGATGACGATATCTTACCTGAAGACGATGAAATTACCTTTGACTCACTTGATGACGACTTCGATGAAGGAAGTGATACGTTAGATCAAGACGAACTGGATAGCTTACTAAACGAAGATATTTCGTTTGGTGATGATCACGACGAAGACTTTATGCAACAGAGCTTCGAGGAGGCTGATGATGAAGTTTCGCTCGATGTTGATGGTAGCAAAGATATTTTAAGTGACAGCGATCTAGATGATTTGTTCAACGAGTCTCAAGACGAAGAAATTGATGTTAGCGATGATGCGCTTGCTGCCCTGAGCGAGGAACTTGCTGATGAGCAAGCGGATGCTGTTGCAAACGACGATGATATCGATTCAATTCTGGACGGGGCGCTAGATGAAGAGCCCGAATTTAGCGGTAACTTTGATAGTGAGAGTTTAGTCGATGCTGATGATATCGATGCACTACTTGATGCTTCTCAAGATGCTGACGATGATGCACTGCCTGATTTTGAGGAACCAAGTAGTGAGCTTGCGGGTGATGATATTGATGCTCTATTAAATGAAGTTCAAGACGATGCGTTAGCTGAAATTAACGAAGAGCCAGATACGCTTGATGGTGATGATATCGATGCTTTATTGGATGAAGCACAGGAAGATACGTTGCCAGAATTAGAAGAAGAGTCAGATGCTCTCGCTGGTGATGATATCGATGCTTTATTGGATGAAGCACAGGAAGATACGTTGCCAGAATTAGAAGAAGAGTCAGATGCTCTCGCTGGTGATGATATCGATGCTTTATTGGATGAAGCGCAAGAAGATACGTTGCCGGAATTAGAAGAAGAGTCTGACGATCTAGCTGGTGATGATATTGATGCTTTATTGGATGAAGCGCAAGAAGATACGTTGCCGGAATTAGAAGAAGAGTCCGATGATCTCGCTGGTGATGATATCGATGCTTTATTGGATGAAGCACAGGAAGATACGTTGCCAGAATTAGAAGAAGAGTCAGATGCTCTCGCTGGTGATGATATTGATGCTTTATTGGATGAAGCACAGGAAGATACGTTGCCGGAATTAGAAGAAGAGTCCGATGATCTAGCTGGTGATGATATCGATGCTTTATTAGATGAAGCGCAAGAAGATACGTTGCCGGAATTAGAAGAAGAGCCTAGTGATCTCGCTGGTGATGATATCGATGCTTTATTGGATGAATCGCAAGAAGATACGTTGCCGGAATTAGAAGAAGAGTCTGATGAGCTCGCTGGTGATGATATCGATGCTTTATTGGATGAAGCGCAAGAAGATACATTGCCGGAATTAGAAGAAGAGTCCGACGATCTCGCTGGTGATGATATCGATGCTTTATTAGATGAAGCACAGGAAGATACAGTATCTGAGCTGGAAGCAGAATCTGATGAACTGACCGGTGACGATCTCGATGCATTAGTTGACGAAACACCAGAAGATGTTTTGCCAGAGCTGGAAGAAGAATCTGACAAACTGGCCGACGACGAACTCGATGCATTAGTTGACGAAACATCAGAAGATGTTTTGCAAGAGCTGAAAGAAGAATCTGATGAACTGGTCGATGACGATCTCGATACATTAGTTGACGAAACTCCAGAAGATGTTTTGTCAGAGCTGGAAGAAAAATCTGATGAACTGACCGAGGATGGACTCGATGCATTAGTTGACGAGACACCAGAAGATGTTTTGTCAGAGCTGGAAGAAAAATCTGATGAACTGGCCGAGGACGAACTCGATGCATTAGTTGACGAAACACCAGAAGATGTTTTGCCAGAGCTGGAAGAAGAATCTGATGAACTGGCCGAGGACGATCTCGATGCATTAGTTGATGAAACACCAGAAGATGTTTTGCCAGAGCTGGAAGAAGAATCTGATGAACTGGCCGATGACGATCTCGATGCATTACTAGACGAAGCACCAGAAGATGTTTTGTCAGAGCTTGAAGAGGATGTTGGTGAGCCTGTAGATGACGAGCTCGACGCATTAGTTGACGAAACGGCAGAAGAAGCTTTGCCGGAGCTTGAAGAGGAAGTTGGTGAGCCAGCAGATAACGAGCTTGATGGTTTATTAGATGAAGCACCAGAAGATGCTTTACCAAAGCTGGAAGAGGTATCTGACGAGCGTGAACTAGGATCTGAACAGCTTTTAGCAGAGTCTGAGCAAACGGAGTCAGGACACTTGTCTGGTATGTTGGATGAAGAGGATGCTATTCCGGAATCATCTGAAGAACTGATGGAAGATACATTGCAGTCCGATCTAGCCAATGAAGCAGATTTTAGTGATGAGAATGTTCAAGCTGACGAAGACAGTGAATTTGAAGATCCTGACTTAAAAAGTGTTGATGAGCTATTACAGGAGCTTCAAGCCGAAGAACAGTTTGAGTTGGATGCTGAACTTGAAGACGATTTTTCGGATGAAGAAGTTGAAATTGAGCTGGGAGATGATCCACTTAATGACGAAGTGGATTTACTGGCAGAAGAAGAGTTTCTTGACGAAGAAGATCTGCAACCAAGCGCAGAGCTAGAGAGTTACCCTGAGCTGGAACTTGGCGAAGAACTTGAAACTACTGACTCGCAAAGCGAAACCGAAAAAGCATTATCAGAAGCATTATCCAATGACGCTCAATTTGATATAGAGGACGGGCTTGATGACGATCTTCTCGACGATGAAATCTCTGGCTTTGATGAAGATGATTTGCCTGAATTTAGTGCGGATTTCGACGAAGATACCTTGCTTGAAAACGAACCTGAAGCACCAGTCGAAGCTGCAGAAAGTGATACGCTTGAGTCTGAACCTGAACTGGAAGTTGAAGACGAGCTGCCGGAGTTAAACGCAGATTTTGACGAAGAAACCTTGCTTGAAGATGAGCCTGAAGCACCAGTCGAAGCAGCAGAAATTAATACGCTTGAGTCTGAACCTGAACTGGAAGTTGAAGACGAGCTGCCGGAGTTAACTGCAGATTTTGACCAAGAAACCTTGCTTGAAGACGAACCTGAAGCACCAGTCGAAGCAGCAGAAAGTGATACGCTTGAGTCTGAACCTGAACTTGAAATCGAAGATGATCTGCCAGAGTTAAACGCAGATTTTGACGAAGAGACCTTGCTTGAAGACGAACCTGAAGCACCGGTCGAAGCAGCAGAAAGTGATACGCTTGAGTCTGAACCTGAACTGGAAGTTGAAGATGAACTGCCAGAGTTAAACGCAGATTTTGACGAAGAGACCTTGCTTGAAGACGAACCTGAAGCACCGGTCGAAGCTGCAGAAAATGATGAGCTTGAGTCTGAACCTGAACTGGAAATCGAAGACGAGCTGCCGGAGTTAAACGCAGATTTTGATGAAGAGGCTTTGCTTGAAAACGAACCTGAAGCACCAGTCGAAGAAGCAGAAAGTGATACGCTTGAGTCTGAATCTGAGTTTGAAATCGAAGACGAGCTGCCAGAATTAAACGCAGATTTTGATGAAGAGGCTTTGCTTGAAAACGAACCTGAAGCACCAGTCGAAGCAGCAGAAAGTGATACGCTTGAGTCTGAACCTGAACTTGAAATCGAAGACGTGCTGCCAGAGTTAAACGCAGATTTTGACGAAGAGACCTTGCTTGAAGACGAACCTGAAGCACCGGTCGAAGCTGCAGAAAATGACGAGCTTGAGTCTGAACCTGAGCTTGAAATCGAAGACGTGCTGCCAGAATTAAACGATGAAGATGACTTGGAAACTCTACTTTCTGAGCCACAAACTGAATCTGAATTACCAGAGGTCAATGAAGCCGAGATTGAAAAAGAATTTATGGCTGACTTTACCCAAGCAGACTTCGATGCTCTACTCAGCGAACTGGACGATCCCAGTGACTTTGACGCCGGAAATGCAGAAGATTTTGAAGTAGATTTCGATAGCTTGTTACAAGACGAATTGGTCGCAGGGGAAGCCCAAGCGCTACCAACGGACGCCGAAGGTACAGAAGACTACTTAGAAATTGAAGACCTACTTGAACAAAGCGACGATCTTGATAGCGATGTTGAACCTTACGTCGGTGCAAATATGGATGTTGGGCTTGGCGATTTTGAAGAACTATTAGCGGGTGAAAATACCACGGATGTTGATTTAGAGGATGAAGGGTTTGCCGCTAAACTAGATTTAGCGAAAGCTTATATCGAAATTCAAGATTATGATTCGGCGATATCAACGCTCAACGATGTTATTGAGAATGGTCCGGATTCTGTGCAAGCTGAGGCAAAGTCGCTTAAATCCAGTCTTACAGAGTCTTAATACTCACATCAACGATACCGACCACACAAAGTAATTGCCTTGTTTGGCCGGTATCATCATCTACTTCTTAGCTTAAGCGCTTTAATTCACATCGCCAATGGCATAAAATGTCGTTTTTGTTATGGGTTGCGATAGAAAAAGTATGCGAGTAGCGTTAGGCATTGAATATAATGGTGCAAATTATAGTGGTTGGCAGAGGCAAAATCATGTCAGCAGTGTCCAAGAAGAAATAGAAAAAGCGCTATCGAATATCTGTAATCATCCCGTTGAGATAACTTGCGCGGGGCGCACTGATGCAGGGGTTCATGCAACGGGTCAACTCGTGCATTTTGACACGGATTCAGCTCGCGATATGAGCGCTTTTACATTAGGAATGAACTCTCAGCTTCCCGACGACATTGCGGTACGATTTGCTAAAGAAGTCGACCCTGAGTTCCATGCTCGTTTTTCTGCGACAGCTCGTCGATACCGCTACGTTATTTATAATCACACCTACAGGCCGGGTATTTTACGCAGTGGCGTAACGCATTTTCACCACGAGCTTGATGTTGAAAGAATGAAAGTTGCATGCCCTGTGATGATAGGGGAGCAAGATTTCACTTCTTTCAGGGCGGTACATTGTCAGTCTAATACGCCGTTTCGTAATATCCATCACTTAGAGGTGAAACGCATTGGCAAATATATTGTCATTGATATTAAAGCAAATGCGTTTTTGCATCATATGGTGCGCAATATTACAGGTTGTTTACTTGATATTGGTGTTGGCAAGCAAGAGCCTGAGTGGATGGCGGAGCTGCTTGTTGCAAAAGATCGCACGTTAGCAAGTGCTACGGCAAAACCTAACGGATTGTATTTAGTTGATGTGGACTATCCTGAACAATGGCAAATAGAAAAGATGCCGCTTGGGCCTTTATTCTTGCCTGAGGAATTAGTGTAACGGTCATATTTATGTAGTACCTTGTACTCTTAAGACCAGTTTTTTATATCACCTATAGCTAAATCATGATTTAATTGGGAAAAGATGTCTGTCTTTACTGACGGAACAGAATAAAGCACGATAGAGAGTTGCAAATGAGTTGGTTAGAAAAGATCTTACCTAAAACCACTAAATCTTCTGGTAAAAAAGAGATCCCAGAAGGGGTTTGGGCAAAGTGTACAGATTGTGATTCAATCCTATACAAAGCGGAATTAGAAAAGTCGTTAAACGTATGTCCTAAGTGTGATCATCACATGCGCATTACGGCACGTAAGCGCCTTGAAAGTTTTTTAGATGATGCAGATCGTCAAGAGCTTGGCACAGAGCATGAGCCACAAGACGTATTAAAGTTTAAAGACTCTAAAAAATATTCAGATCGTATCGTTCAAGCGCAAAAGGTAAGTGGTGAAAAAGACGCTTTAGTTGCAATGAAAGGCCGCGTAAAGGGTATTCCTGTTGCTGCTGTTGCTTTTGAGTTTTCCTTTATGGGTGGTTCAATGGCGTCGGTTGTTGGTGCGAGATTTGTTGATGCAGTTAACGTTTGTTTAGAACATAACATGCCGTTAATCTGTTTCTCTGCATCTGGTGGTGCACGTATGCAAGAAGCACTTATGTCATTGATGCAAATGGCAAAAACAAGTGCTGCATTGGCAAAAATGAGTGATAAAGGCTTGCCATTTATCTCTGTATTAACCGATCCAACTATGGGTGGTGTTTCTGCATCATTGGCAATGCTTGGTGATATCAATGTGGCAGAGCCAAAAGCACTTATCGGTTTTGCGGGTCCACGTGTTATCGAACAAACTGTACGTGAAACTCTACCTGATGGTTTCCAGCGCAGTGAGTTCTTATTAGAGCACGGTGCGATTGACATGATCGTCGACCGTCGTGAAATGCGCGATACGTTAGCGCGTATTTTGGCGAAGTTTATGGACTTGCCTTCCACTGAACAAGAGCATAGAGTAGCGTAAATTTTTCAAATTGAGCTACTCAACTTATGACGGTTAAACAGCCTAGCCAATCATCAAGCCTTGATGATTGGCTTTGTTATTTAGAAGCAATTCATCCAGCCACCATTGAAATGGGACTTGAGCGTGTAGCGCAAGTTGCCGAGCAAGCCGGATTACTTGAGCCTTTCAGTAAAATTATTCTAATTGGTGGAACCAATGGTAAAGGCACAACGGCCAGGTGCTTGGAGTCGTTGTTGCTCGCACAAGGGTTTTCGGTTGGCACCTACGCTTCACCACATTTAGTGCGCTACAACGAGCGTGTCCGAGTGAATGGGGCAGAGCTTGAAGATCAGTATCATATCGATGCATTTAAATTCCTCGATGACACCCGCAAAAACACTCAGCTGACCTATTTTGAGTTTGGTACGCTTGGCGCGTTAAGTATTTTCAAGCGCTGTAAGGTTGATTATATTTTGCTTGAAGTTGGTTTAGGCGGGCGGTTTGATGCGACGAATATAGTCTCGCCATTTGCCTCTGTTATCACGACTGTTGACTTAGATCATAAAGAGTATCTGGGTGATACCCGAGAGCTGGTAGGCTATGACAAAGCTGGCATTTTCCGCAGTGGTAAGCCTGCAATCGTTGGCGATTTAAATATTCCACATACGGTTACAGACTATGGCGACGAAATTGCGGCAGATATGGTGTTATCAAAGCGCGATTTTTATTTTACCCCGCTAGATTCTCAGTTTAGATGGCAATATCTTGATTTTGATTGGCACTTCGACAAACCAGCCATTCCAGCACAAAATGCTGCGACAGCGTTAACGGTATTAGCTAAACTTGAGTTGCTACCTAGCTATGATGCAGTGAAGACTTGTTTGGCAAATTTGCAAGTGGAAGGTCGCTTTCAGCGACTCAATACCACGCCGCTAGTCTATACAGATGTTGCTCATAATCCAGAGTCTGCAAGATATTTGGCAACTAAGTTACAAGAACTAAAGCAAAAAGGGTTTAAAATTCATGCCTTAGTCGCTATGCTTGCGGATAAAGACAAAGCCAGTGTGCTGAAAGAAGTCACCCAATATGTAGATAGCTGGAGTTTAGCTTCACTTTCAGGGCCTCGTGGAGAGCGTGCGGAAAACCTTAAACCTTTGCTTGACCCAAGTTGCAATGTCACCGTATTCGATAGCGTTACAGCAGCACTTGATACTCAGCTCGATACCCTTACGAGCGATCAGGCATTGGTGGTATTTGGCTCGTTCTTTACCGTTGCTGAGGCAATGGAATACTGGCGAAAATAACCAAAGAAGATTTAACGTTTAGTAGAGAGTAAAGTTGTGAACTCAGTATTTATAAATCGCCTTGTTGGAACGAGTATCGTCGTGGTTGCTGCGGTGATCTTTATTCCAAATATCCTTGATGGTGAAAAGGTCCACTACAAGGAAGGATTTCAAGCGATCCCTGAAAGACCTGAGTTCAAAACCATTGATCTCCAAGAAAAAGTGGATGCGCAAGCCAAGCTTGCGCCTGAGTTGCCCTCTGATCCGTTGGAAGATATTCACGCCGATGATGCAAAACTAGAAGGCACGGAAGAGACAACGCTAGCCAATACGCCGCAATCAGATACGTCACCTACACACGTTGAGGCGAAACCCGTCGCAACGACCGACAAAGTTGAGGTGGCGAAATTAACGCGTCCAGAGAGTGCTAACTTTTCAAAAATGGCCTATGTCATTCAGCTTGGTAGCTTTTCGCATAAGTCGAACGTCGATGCACTGACGAAGAAGCTTGCTGACAATGGCTTTAAAACCTTTACAAAACCCGTTAAAACCCCTAATGGTACACTGACAAAAGTGTTTGTCGGACCAGACTTAAATAAAGCTGAACTTGAAGCTAAGTTACCAGAACTAAAGAAATTAACTAAGTTAAATGGCCGTTTGACACAATTTGAAGTGACAAAATGATCTGGCATTTAGATGCCAAACCTTTTAGAATGCGCCCCACATTAACGACTTATTGGTTACTATGATCTGGGTTGATTACGCCATTCTTGGTATTGTTGGTTTATCGACTATCTTTGGCTTGCTTCGAGGCTTTGTCAAAGAAGCGATGTCACTTGTCGTATGGATCGGCGCTTTTTTCATCTCTAGTATTTTTTACCAATATCTCGCAACCTTCCTAACATTCATTTCAGAACCCCTTTTAAGAAATGCAGCCGCAATAGCCATACTCTTTTTTGCGACCTTGATGTTAGGCGGGCTTGTTAATTATGTCTTGAGTGAACTGGTTCAAAGAACTGGGCTCTCAGGCACCGATAGGATCTTTGGGATTGTATTCGGTGGACTTCGAGGTGTGTTGGTCGTTAGCGCCTTACTCTTTTTCCTTGATGCGTTTACCAGTGCGCCAGACACGCAGTGGTGGAAAACATCAAACTTAATTCCTGAATTTGGCTTTGTGATAGAGTGGTTTTTCTCCTATCTTGAACATAACTCGAGCTTTTTAGATTCAGTAAACCGTTAATCGGCGAGGAAATTTTTAATGTGTGGTATCGTTGGGATAGTCGGAACATCTCCTGTTAATCAGGCGATTTATGACGGCTTAACTGTTTTGCAACACCGCGGCCAAGATGCGGCTGGCATTATTACCATTGACAACAATACGTTTAGCTTACGAAAAGCAAACGGTCTAGTGAAAGACGTATTTCATACAAGACATATGAAACGCCTACAGGGCAACATTGGTCTTGGTCATGTACGTTATCCTACTGCTGGCTCTTCAAGCTCAGCAGAAGCTCAACCTTTCTACGTAAACTCTCCATTTGGTATTGCCCTTGCACACAACGGCAACTTAACCAATGCAGAAAAATTAAAAGAGCGTTTGTTTACTCAAGCGCGTCGCCACGTTAATACTACGTCTGATTCAGAGATCCTGCTGAACATCTTAGCTCACGAGCTTGGCAAAACAGACAAGATGAAATTAGACGCGGAAGACATGTTTACGGCAGTAACTGAGGTTGTGTCTATTGTTTCTGGTGGTTACGCGAGTATCGCGATGATCATCGGCCATGGTATTTTGGCATTTAGAGACCCTCATGGTATTCGTCCGCTTGTGTTCGGTAAGAAAGAAACTGAGCGTGGCATGGAATACATGTTCGCTTCAGAGAGTGTTGCATTGGCAACGGATGGCTTTGAGTTTGTGCGAGATGTTGCACCTGGTGAAGCTATTTACGTAACCGAAAAAGGTGAGTTTTTCTCTCAGATCTGCGCTGCTAAAACGACGCTTGCACCTTGTATCTTCGAGTTTGTATATTTTGCTCGCCCAGATTCAAACATAGATAAAATGTCTGTTTATGCGACTCGCGTGAATATGGGTACCAAGCTCGGTGAGAAAATCGCGACAGAGTGGGGCGACAAAGATATCGACGTGGTTATCCCAATCCCTGAAACATCATGTGATATCGCACTTGAAATTGCTTCCGTGCTAGGGCTTCCTTATCGCCAAGGGTTTGTTAAGAACCGCTACATTGGCCGTACTTTCATTATGCCTGGCCAAGAGCTGCGTAAGAAGTCTGTACGTCGTAAACTTAACGCGATTGACAGAGAATTCGCTGGTAAGAACGTGCTACTTGTCGACGATTCGATTGTGCGAGGCACAACATCAGCGCAAATCGTTGAAATGGCGCGTGAAGCGGGTGCGAAGAACGTGTACTTTGCATCAGCAGCACCAGAGGTAAGATTCCCGAACGTATATGGCATCGATATGCCTTCTGCATCAGAGCTAATCGCTCATGGTCGTGAAGTGGAAGATATCAATGCGAGTATTGGCTCGGACGGTTTGATCTACCAATCTCTAGGCGATTTGATTGCAGCCGTTGGTCAAGAAAATCCAGAGATTGTTCGCTTTGAGACTTCGGTATTTGATGGTCAATACATCACAGGTGACGTTGACCAGAACTACCTCAACCATATTGATGAGCTACGCAACGATTCGGCAAAGTCTAATCGTGAAGCCGCGATGTCTGCAAGCCTTGAGCTACACAATCAAGAAGCGGAAAGCGCCGAAAGCGACTAAACTAGTTGATGATGTGAATAAGCATTATGATAAAAAACCCAAGTTTAACTTGGGTTTTTTATTTAATTTTAACTCAGACAACAGCCTAAAATTGATAGACTAGGCCAACATAAGCGAGGTCACTGGTGTCTCTGTCTAGCAAAGGGCTATTGGCAATAACATCATCGAGTTTAGTTCGAGTTATCCCACCAACCAGACTGAGTTGTGTTTTTATCTGATAATGCGCAGTCAACCCTGCGGAATAATTCACAGCGTCATCAGCAGTTAAGTAGCGGAATCGGCCTCGGCTAATATCGATATTTTCACCAGTTATTCCATAGATATAATTAACATAATCAGACTGCTGCCATTCTACATTACCTACTGCCGAGATTTTAAATCCTCGACCATCGTTGTAAAGTGGGATTGATACTGAAAAAGTAGCCGTGGTTGAATCTGAATTATCGGAAATATCACTGTGACCAGCGAGCGTAAACCACAGATAGGTGACGCCATAGTTAACCGTGACATCGCCATCCGGCGCGTCATATCCGTCAAAAATCTTATCTTCAGACTTTGCGTCTCGGAATACACCGTCATAGCCATCTTGACGATAGCCCAACCCAGAGTAGACAGATAAATCTTCAGTAATAGGAAAGCGGTAACCAATTAGGCTATCTTTGTTGATAAACCAATTTCCTTTTTGAATATCTATAATGGGAATTGAGATAAACTCACTGTCAATGCCTTTCCATGGCAAATCTGCAGCCGCGGCTCCTCCCCCTAAACGAACCTGCCATTCGTTAGATTTCGGCTCAATGGCATGACTAAAAGAAGCAAAGGTTAAAGTGAAGACGGCAGCAGACGTGAGTGCTGACTTGATTAGATACATACAGAATTCCTTTCGTAAGTTAAAAATTGCGAGAATTTAGAATGTAAGAAGTTTGTTACAAGACTTGGGAAAGTGCTGTTAGAAAGTGTAATAAATTGTCGGGAAACGTTGTTTGAAGTGTTATCTGTTTAAGAAATCGTTGTTGTCTTACATCCCTAATCTACTCGCCACTTCAAAAGGGTTTTTATAAAGTAGCGAGCAGATAGGTGTGTATAAGATTTAACTGAATTGAGTGAGATCAGAATCTGTTAGTAATACAGTTAGTCCATCAACCAGCTCAAATAGCTCAGGCTCGATATCACTGAGTGGTTTTTCTTGTTTTAATCCCGTTTCAATGATCTCAGCCAATTTCTTTAGGGTTGGTACGCCAGTATAACAGCAGGCACCGTGGAATTTATGAACTATTTTGAGCAGCGTCGGGAGATCCTCTGCGTCTTGTGCAGACTCCAACTGCTGCAACGTTTCGGGCACGCTAGAAAGCAGCATATTGAGCATTTCCAATGCTAAATCAGGTTTATTACCCGCTCGCTGTAATGCTAATCCCCAATCTAACATTTGGCTATTAAATGGCGGCACGCTGTGCTGATGACTCTCAATATTTTTTTGTCTCGCTACTGGTGAAGACGCGCTATGGTCGCAAATAATTTGCTTGAGCATATCTTCATCTATGGGTTTAGTCATATAGTTACTAAAGCCATCTTTAAGCAGTTGCTCTTTTTCGCCAGCAAGCGCATGTGCTGTGACGGCGATGATAGGGGTATCCTCATTTAACGACGACTCTCTTATGCTTCTACAGGCGCTTATACCATCCATTATGGGCATTTGAATATCCATAAATATCAGGTCGTATTTTCTTGATTTACATAAACTGACTGCTTGAGCACCATTATGCGCTGTATCTATTGCCTCTACTTGTTCATCTAACAATGTGCATATCAACTTCAAGTTAGCATCGTTATCGTCTGCAACCAGCACTTTAAGTGGCAGACTTGTGGCTTCGATTTCATTGGCACTCATGTCTGGATGGTCTAAACGATAAGGTGCTGCAAGCATTTCGCATAGTTTTCTGTGGTTAAGTGGCTTGCTTAAACAAGCGTCAGCTCCACTGCCAATAAGCGCCTCACGCATATTATGTGAGACGGTATTAACCATCAAATATAGGTAGTCTGCAGATCCGCGAGCTTGCTTGATGTAACTCTTAACGGTTTGCATTTGGTCGACGCTTGCCATAGATCCAATTAAACAGATATCGTAATTAAAATCTTGGCCTAAGGCAGTATCGAACTCTTCTTCGGTAAGGCAGCGAGTGACCTGCATTTCCCACGCTTGTAGTTGAGCTATTACCGCATAATGAGTATGCTCTTGTGGTTCAAAGTAGAGCACGCGTTTATTTTCAAGCGGCTTGCTTGGTAAGTTGTCGTTGTAGAGGCGGTTTGGTAATGCAAAGACCGCGTTAAATGAGAAACAGGTGCCATTTCCTGGTGCTGAGTTAAGAGTGATACGACCATTCATCGCCTCAACAATATGCTTAGTGATGATAAGACCTAGACCTGTGCCACCAAATTTACGGGTAATACTAGTATCGGCTTGAGCAAACGGCGTAAATAGTGCGTCTTGCTTATCCTGAGCAATACCGACCCCGGTATCGCTGACAGACACTAGCAACGAGGACTGAGATTCATCCATCAGACGGTGGTTAATATCCACTTTGACTGAGCCTTTTTCCGTGAACTTGATGGCATTACTGATCAGATTGGTCAATACCTGTTTAAATCGCGTAGGATCGCCAATTAAGTTGTCGGGCACTTGGCGATTAACAGAAATGGAAAACTCCAACTGCTTTTCGTGAGCGCTTGGCGCTAATAAGGTCATGACCTCATTGACGGCGTCGCGTAATTCAAACTGGATATTCTCCAGTTCCATAGCACCAGCTTCTAGCTTTGAAAAATCCAAGATGTCACTAATGATGGTAAGCAGGCTATTTGCAGATAGCTCTATGGTATCTAAATAATCTTTTTGGTGTTTATTTAATGGTGTTTTATAAAGTTGACGGGTAAAGCCTATGACACCATTGAGCGGCGTTCTAAGTTCATGACTCATCTTAGCCAAGAAATCCGACTTTACGCGGTTAGCATCTTGTGCCTCTTTTTTGGCAATATTGAGCTGAATATTCTGCGTTTCATACTGCTCTAGGGTTTCACGATAATCACTAGTTGCCTGGTCAATGTGCTTTTGCATTTCGTCTTTTTGATTGGCCATCTTTCTGCCAATAACGATCAAGCCTTGGCGCAAAAGCTCAAATTCACCCCGCATCGGCTCATTGATTGCGATGTCTTGTTTACCTTCGTTGAGCTTGTCTGTGGCTAAAATCAAATTGGCAATTGGTTTGGTTAGCATACGTGACAATCGCATGGCCAACATAACGCTAAGTAAAAAGGAGAAAATAATAACAATGGCACTCAAAATCAGCGCGCGTTGCTGCGAGATCAGTGCTTGGTCTTTACTGATCTCCACAACTAAAATCGCCAGCGTAGCCGGCTCTGCACTGTGCCAATCGGTTTTTTTTGCTAAATGGTTTTTAACTGGTGAATAAAACACAAAGGTATTTTTTAGTGTAGTGACTTCGGTGGTTTGTAGCTTTTGCACTTCACCAAAATAATGTAATTTATCGAATTCACTATGATAATTACTGGTAAGAATAAGCTGATTTTGGCTATCAAACAGCGCGATGCTTTTTACCAGTGGTGCATGTTTATTGTGTGCCTGGCTTAAAATGCGGTGTAAGTGCGCTTTATCTTGTTTTTCTATTGGGTATTCTACTGACATGGCAAGTGAATCTGCAATGCGATTTCCCTGACTTATCAGAATTTCCTCAAGCTCTACGTAGCGATTTATAGTAAAATAACCACCAAGTAGCAAGCCAACCAAAAGGGTTGGCAAAAGAGTGAGTAGTAAAATACTGTCACGCAGGTTTAATTTTGTCATAGGGTCAAAAAAGTGCAGAGAAATCTGTAACTAAGATTATCTTTTACCGACGTGATAAGCAAACAAATGAGGAACCCAATGGCACAGATTTTTCGTGCTAAGAAAGCTGCTAAGCCGTCAAAGCAAATAGAATTAAGCATAGAGTCAATGGATCATCAGGGGCGAGGTGTTGCTCGCCATGAAGGTAAGGTCTGTTTTGTGGCTGGTGCCTTGACTGGTGAGCGAGTGAGAGCACAGGTTGTACAGGCAAAGTCTAAACTGTTGGAAGCGAAGATGACCAAAGTACTTAATGCCTCCACAGAGCGTGTTAAACCGTTTTGCCCGCATTACCAGCAGTGCGGTGGTTGTAGCTTGCAGCATCAAAGTATTGATGGTCAGCTCAATGAAAAGCAACATGCAGTCGAAAAACTTTTTGCGCGTTTTGCCAACATCGAGCACTTACCTTGGCAAGCGCCGATCACCTCTATGGCGCTTCATTATCGCCGTGCAGCTCGTTTGGCATGCATTTTTGATAAACAAAGCAAAAGCGTCAAGTTAGGCTTTAGAGCAAGTCAGTCGAAGCAGATTATCGAAATAGCGCAGTGTGACGTATTGGTGTCGCCTTTTGATCGTATTGTTAACACGCTAAGTGTGCTTGCACAGTCGCTAAGTGAGTTTAGACTAATCAGTCATATTCAGCTTTGTCAGGCTGACAACTATAACTATGTGTTGTGTCGTCATACAAAGCCACTGTCCGCTTCGACTCGCGAAACGCTACAAAACGAGCTGGAAAATTGTCAGGTACTGTTTGACGATGGCGAGACGCCAGTTGTGTATTCCCAGTTGCCGCACTATCACCTTGGTGAATTTGACTTAACACTTGAATTTAAATTGAACAACTTTATTCAAGTGAATCAATCGGTAAATGAAGCAATGCTGCGCCAAGCGACAGACTGGCTACAGCTGAGTAACGATGAAAGTGTCCTCGACCTTTTCTGTGGGGTGGGAAATTTCTCTTTGGTGCTCGCAAAACAAGCAAAAAATGTGATTGGGGTAGAAGGTGAAGCGCAATCGGTTGCAATGGCTCAGCAAAATGCGCAAACTAATAAAATCAGTAATGTTCAGTTTCACTGTTTTGATCTAACCCAGTCGATTGCAGAGGCTGCTTGGTTCGACGCAAATCTGGATGTATTAGTACTGGACCCTTCAAGGCCAGGTGCACTTGAGGTTTTACAGCAGTTACCGTTGACGCAGTTTACCCGTATTTTATACGTGTCATGCGACCCAGTTACACTGGCGCGTGATTCTTTGGTAATAGCACAGGCAGGCTTTGAATTAGAGAAGCTTGGCTTAATGAATATGTTTGTCCACACGGGACATATCGAAACCATGGCGCTGTTTAAAAAGCAGTGTAAATAGCCTGAGCTATGAGGCCGTTATTGCCCGAGCATTAGGCTAGATAATTTACCCGAAAATGAGGCGGGTAAGTAATTTTAAGGAGGTATCAAAACATGGTTGCTACTCGGCAGTCGCATCAAACCACTTTGCCACTGGAGTTTGATGCGCGACTCACTATCTTAAACTTGTCTGAAGATCAAAGAGCATGGCTGCAAAAGGCCTATGAACTTTGTCCCGCGGATGAGTCAACGGAACATCTCAATAACGCCATCGAAATGGTAGAGATCCTTGCAGACTTAAATTTTGATAGCGAATCCTTAGCAACTGCGTTTTTAACTCCTTATTTTGTTGCTGGAAAGTTGTCCCTTGAGCAAGTGGAAGAAGCGCTTGGCAAAAATATCTCTCTGCTTTTAAGAGGGGTGGAGAATATGGACACCATCAGCACTTTGGCACACCAAAGCTCGGGTAAGGTACAAGTCGACAACATCCGCCGTATGTTACTTGCTATGGTGGAAGATGTGCGCGCTGTAGTGATTAAGCTTGCTGAGCAAATCTGCCATTTGCGTGCGGTTAAGAAAGCATCTGAAGAAGAAAGAGTCGTTGCTGCAAAAGCGGCTGCCAATATTTTTGCACCACTTGCGAACCGTTTGGGGATTGGCCAATTAAAATGGGAACTTGAAGATCTCTCTTTCCGTTATTTGCATCCGGATACGTATAAGTCTATTGCCAAGAAGCTTTCTGATAAACGCCTAGACCGCGAAGCCTATATGGAAAATATGGTTAATTCGGTGGCGCAAAAACTTGCGGATGCAGGCATTAAAGCGCAGGTCTATGGACGTCCTAAGCATATTTATAGCATTTATAAAAAAATGGCGCAGAAAAGTTATGAATTCGAACAGTTGTTCGACATTCGAGCGATGCGTGTGGTGGTAGATGAAATTCAAGATTGCTACGCCGCGTTGGGCATTGTGCACACCAGTTGGCGGCATTTAAACAAAGAGTTTGACGACTATATTGCTACGCCTAAGCAAAACGGCTATCAGTCTATCCACACCGTGGTATTTGGTCCTGAGGGCAAAACGGTAGAAATCCAAATCCGTACTGAGGCCATGCATCGGGATGCAGAGCTTGGAGTGGCGGCACATTGGATGTACAAAGAAGGTGCATTGCCGGGCAGAAACTCAGGATACGAGCAAAAAATTAGCTGGCTACGCAAACTGTTGCAGTGGCAAGAAGAAGTGGTAGATGGCAGTGAAATAGCAGATGAGCTGAAGAATCAGGTTGTCGAAGACCGTGTTTATGTATTCACGCCCAAGGGCGATATCTTTGATTTGCCACTAGGCTCGACGCCACTCGACTTCGCTTACTACATTCATTCTAATGTTGGACATCGCTGCATTGGTGCAAAAGTGTTTGGTAAAATAGTGCCTTTCACTTACACATTGCGCACAGGCGATCAGGTAGAGATTCTTACCCAGAAAAATGCTTCGCCAAGTCGAGATTGGTTAAACCCGTCGCTGGGATATATTCATTCTTCAAGAGCGCGCAGTAAGATCCATCACTGGTTTAAGCAGCAAGATAGAGACAAAAATCTTCAAGCGGGTAAGGAAATTTTAGATAGTCATCTGCAAAAACTAGATATTACCTATAAAGATTTAGAACCCGCGATTGACCGCTTTAACTTTAAAGAACTCGACGATTTAATGGTGGCGATTGGTGCCGGTGATATTCGTATCAATCAATTCCTGAACTACGTGCAAGATAAACCTGAGGATACACCTAAGTTAAAAATCTCCTCGCCAAAACACACTAAAGGCGACAAAAACGCAGTGGTCGTTGATGGGGTTGGCAGCTTGATGAGTCATATGGCGAAATGCTGTGAGCCGGTACCGGGCGATGAAATTGTGGGTTACATCACGCAGGGGCGAGGTATTGCTGTGCATCGCTCTGATTGTGAGTCGTTTGCTCATATTACGGATATACATCCAGAGCGTGAGATTGCAGTCAGTTGGTCAGAGGATGTTAAAGCGTCGTACGCCATTACATTAAAAATTGAAGCACACGACCGCCAAGGGCTGATCCGAGACATTAGCGCTGTGCTTGCCAATGAAAAAGTCAATGTGCTCAATATGAATGTACAAACCCAAGACGATAAAAACGTGGCGGTATTTATGATGAAGGTAGAGGTGGATGACCTTTCTGCTATGCATCGCTTGCTGACTAAATTGATGCAAATCGAAGGTGTTTTTGATGCCAAACGACTCTAAGCCTTCTACAGCAATGGGGATAGAGCAGCTGCTAGAGATTATGTCGCAGCTACGCGACCCAAGCACTGGATGCGACTGGGATAAGAAGCAAACCTTTAAAACCATTGTCCCTTATACGTTAGAAGAAGCACACGAAGTTGCCGATGCTATTGAGCAAGGCGACTTTGCTCACTTAAAAGAAGAGTTGGGGGACTTGCTGTTCCAAGTGATTTTTTATGCTCAGCTTGGAAAAGAGCAGGGGTTGTTTGACTTTGCTGACATAGTGCAAACTCTCAATGACAAATTAGTGAGACGCCACCCTCATGTATTTGAAAAGCAGGAAAGCTTAAGCGAAGCAGAGCTTGAGCAGCAATGGCACGCCATTAAACAGCAAGAAAAACAGGCACAAAAACAAGGGGCGTTCGCGGCAGATATTCCAAGCAGCTTGCCTGCATTATCAAAAGCCTACAAAATTCAAAAGCAAGCAGCCAAACTCGGATTTGACTGGCCAAGTTATCACGGCGCGTGGGATAAAGTACAAGAGGAAATAGCAGAGGTGAGCGAGGCGCTGCAAGTTGATCCACGCTCTGAACATACAGCGGAAGAGGTGGGCGACTTGTTGTTTGCAACTGTGAATGTGAGCCGGCATATAAAACGAGATCCGGAGCAGCTGCTACGTCAAGCCAATGAGAAATTTAAAAATCGCTTTGTGCAAGTCGAAGCCGTTTTGAATGAGTCCTCACTATCACTTAAAGATGCGAGCTTGGAGGAGATGGATGGTGCTTGGGAGACAGTGAAACGTCGTCAACGCAGTAAAAACAGAGACTGATTTTACGGTTTGTTCGTTATTTTAAACGACCTCCTGATAAAATATATTACCGTGCTAAGTCATTTTTAGCTGGAATGACTTAGGTGCTTTTGCTATACTATCGCCCCGTCTTGATTCTTATTTAAATTCCAATTTTCCTGAAATTTCTAGGGTTCGCATGAGTACAAAATTTATCTTCGTAACGGGCGGAGTAGTATCCTCCTTGGGTAAAGGTATTGCAGCTGCTTCTTTAGCCGCTATTTTAGAAGCACGTGGCTTGAAAGTAACGATTCTAAAGCTGGATCCTTACATCAATGTTGACCCTGGGACCATGAGCCCTATCCAACACGGTGAAGTATTCGTAACCGAAGACGGCGCGGAAACCGACCTTGATCTTGGTCACTACGAGCGTTTTATTCGCACAAAAATGACCAAGCGTAATAACTTTACACAAGGCCGTGTATTTGAAGACGTGTTGCGCAAAGAGCGTAGAGGTGAGTACTTAGGTGCCACTATTCAGGTTATTCCTCACATCACAAACGACATCAAGCGTCGCGTGCTTGAAGGCGCGGAAGGCCATGATGTTGCTATCGTAGAGATCGGTGGTACGGTTGGTGATATCGAGTCACAACCTTTCCTAGAAGCAATTCGTCAGCTAGGCACAGAGCTTGGTCGTGAGAGCGCTTTGTTTATGCATTTGACGCTAGTGCCTTTCTTAGGCCCTGCGGGTGAAGTGAAAACTAAGCCAACCCAGCACTCTGTGAAAGAGCTTCGTTCAATCGGTATTCAACCTGATATTTTGATCTGTCGTTCAGATCGTAAATTACCAGCGAACGAGCGCGCGAAGATTGCACTATTCACTAACGTGGAAGAAAAAGCAGTTATCTCGCTACAAGACGTAGACAGTATTTATAAGATCCCTGCGCTATTGAAGTCGCAAGAGCTTGATAACATCATTTGTCGTCGTTTCTACCTTGAGCGTCCGGAAGCGGATTTATCTGAGTGGGAACAAGTACTTTATCAAGAGTCAAATCCTACTGGTGAAGTGACAATTGGTATGGTTGGTAAATACATCGAATTACCGGACGCATATAAATCAGTTAACGAAGCATTGAAGCATGCTGGTTTGAAAAACCGTTTAACGGTGAATATTGAATATGTTGACTCTCAAGATATCGAGAGCAAGGGCACTGAGTTACTTGAGCACCTTGATGCTATCTTAGTACCTGGTGGCTTTGGTAACCGTGGCGTTGAAGGTAAGATTTTAGCTGCAAAGTATGCACGTGAAAACAAAGTACCATACCTAGGTATTTGTTTAGGGATGCAAGTTGCGCTAATCGAGTATGCACGTAACGTTGCAGGTCTTACTGGTGCTAACTCAACTGAATTTGATCTTGAAAGCCCACACCCAGTGGTTGGTCTGATCACTGAGTGGTTAGATGCAGATGGTAAGATTGAAGTACGTGACCACGACTCTGATCTTGGTGGCACTATGCGTCTTGGCGCGCAGCTTTGCCACTTAAAAGAGGGCTCTAAGGTGCGTGAAGTATACGGTAATGCCGAAATCGTTGAGCGTCACCGTCACCGCTACGAAGTAAACAACAACTATGTTGCTGAGCTTGAAAAAGCGGGTCTGCAATTTACTGGTCTGTCAGAAGACAAGAAACTAGTTGAGATTATCGAGAATAAAGATCACCCTTGGTTTATCGCGGCTCAGTTCCACCCTGAGTTCACGTCAACGCCTCGTGATGGTCACCCATTATTTGAAGGTTTTGTTGCGGCGGCATACAGCCACCAAAAAGCATCTTCGTAATAAGAAAAAGCCGTGCTCTTGCACGGCTTTTTTGTTGCAGAAGGTTTTGCAATAGGCGCTAAGAGTAGTGTTTATCGCCAAACTTTTTCTTATCTGCCGGCGCGTCAATGTGATACGTGTAAATTCTTCACTTTGCGAAGCAACAGAGATAAGGCAAACTTTAAAGCGGGTTTATTGACCCTGAATTCGCCTGCGACAGAAGCAGTGCAACACACACCACTTTGGGAATAAGAGGAATCAAGATGTCAAAAATCGTTAGAGTGATTGGCCGTGAAGTTATGGACTCACGCGGTAACCCAACAGTAGAAGCGGACGTACACCTAGAGTCAGGTGCATGGGGCCGTGCATGTGCGCCATCAGGTGCATCTACGGGTACCCGTGAAGCACTAGAGCTACGTGATGGTGATAAGTCTCGTTACTTAGGTAAAGGTGTATTAACAGCGGTAAACTACGTAAATAACGAAATCGCGGCAGCACTTGAAGGTCAAAACGCGCTAGAACAACGTGCAATCGACCAAATTATGTTGGACTTAGACGGCACTGAAAACAAAGAAAAACTAGGTGCGAATGCCATCCTTGCGGTATCTCTAGCAACAGCAAAAGCAGCTGCACAAGACAAAGGCGTGGCGCTATACGAGCATATCGCAGACATCAACGGTACAGCAGGTCAGTACTCAATGCCAGTTCCGATGATGAACATTATCAATGGTGGTGAGCACGCGGATAACAACGTTGATATTCAAGAGTTTATGGTTCAGCCTGTTGGCGCAAAGAGCTTCCGTGAAGCACTACGTATGGGTGCTGAAATCTTCCATAGCTTGAAAAACGTACTTAAGTCACGTGGCCTGAACACTGCTGTTGGTGATGAAGGTGGTTTTGCTCCAGACCTTAAGTCAAATGAAGAAGCGCTAGAAGTGATTGTTGAAGCGGTTGCAGCAGCTGGCTACGAAATGAACAAAGACGTAACACTAGCACTTGACTGTGCAGCGTCTGAGTTTTATGTCGATGGCAAGTATGACCTAAAGGGCGAAGGTAAAACATTCGACTCGGAAGGTTTTGCAGGCTTCTTGGCCGATCTTGCAGCACGTTACCCAATTGTATCAATCGAAGATGGCCTAGACGAAAGCGACTGGGCTGGCTGGAAAGTCCTAACAGATAAAATCGGCGATAAAGTTCAGCTAGTGGGTGATGATCTTTTTGTTACTAACACTAAGATTTTAAAGCGTGGTATTGAAGAAAGCATTGGTAACTCAATCTTGATTAAATTCAACCAGATTGGTTCACTGTCTGAAACGCTTGATGCCATCAAAATGGCGCAAGATGCTGGCTTTACTGCCGTTATTTCACACCGCTCTGGTGAAACTGAAGACGCAACCATTGCTGATTTAGCAGTGGCGACAGCGGCAGGTCAAATTAAGACAGGTTCACTTTGTCGTTCGGATCGTGTAGCTAAGTACAACCAGTTACTACGTATTGAAGAAGCGCTAGGTGAAAAAGCGGTATACAAAGGCCGTAGTGAAATCAAAGGTCAGTAATTAGCATTACTTGATGTATTGTAAAAACGCCAGTTTAGTTACTGGCGTTTTTGTTCCTAACGTTCATCACCAAACTTCACAATGCCCTTGGCCATATCGGAATGTCCAACAGACTTGAAGTGAATTACAAGTATCATCCATCGTTGCTGCTCCATTACCTCCAGCAACAGCTGGTGTCATCTTGGTCACAAGTATTTTGTTCACACTAAGTTCTTTAATCGATTTTTTGTTGAACTTTAATTTCATTGTCGTTTCCTTCTATAAAAAATATAAATGTTAACCAAATCCATACAAGATGTTGGTTGTGTTACATTTGTACTTTTTGTATAAAAAGTCAACAGGTGTTTTTAAGCACCAAACTCTTGCGCTAATATCGATTGGGTGAAGTTAATTTTCAAATAAAAACCTCTTGGCAAAGTTTGCACTATTTTACCGTTAGGCCCTATTGCGTCGGTAAGCGCTTTGGCATTTGCCGCTTTTGGCCTTATCTGCATGACTTCTCCAAGATGCCCTGAGATTTCCTCTACATGGCCCGTAGCGATTAACTCGATTTGCTCTTCCCAGTCTCTTCGTAACAATTGTTCTTGATGCGCGTCTGGCCGCCATAAGAAGCCGTGTCCAATAACCCTATCTATTAAAGGAATTTCTCGCTCGGCTAATATGGGTAGCCAAAGAACGTGAGCTAATTTCTTTTTAACACTCGACGCTTCCCATGTTAATCCTGTTAACTGAGTCAGCGGCACGACAGAAACATAGGTGGTCTCTAGCGGTTTGCCTTGATAGCTTATGGGCAAAGTCTTGAGTTCAACGCCAATATGCTCAAAATCAGGCACAGGCTTTGAGCCCGCGGTGGCACCTAAGGCCGCTTCTATGAGTTGTCCTACCCAGCCTTTCTCTTTGAGCAAGTCTTGTGGTGTTTTAAACGAGAGCTGATGAGCGAGTTCACCTAATGTTAAACCGGCTATGTTTTCAACACGCTGCATAAGTTCGCCCACAGAGCGTGGTGGTGTAACTGATGGCAAGCGATACTCCTGAGTCTATCCCCTAAAAACACGATTATAAAAGAAATCATGTGGTGAAGTAAGTTGGTTATTTTGCACTCAACTTAAGTGTGGTTTGTTATTTCAACATATGGTTAAAGTAATAACTTTATTATCTATATGATAAATATGAAGTTATTTTTATTTTGCTACAGTCAGAGCGGCTTGGAAATCTTATGGCTTTGGATAAATACAAGACTATAAACATAATTATCCACAGAATATGTGGAAAACCTGAGGTTTGAAGTGTGTAATTGTGGATTTGTTCGTAATTTGAACTGAAAAACACTTAGTTATGCACAAGTTGTGGGTAACTTGAGAGTATGCTGAGATAATTTAGGTATAGAATGGAATTAAATTTGCCGTGGCGCGGGAGTTGTGGAACAATCATTAAAAATCGACTTATAAATGAGGCACTAAGGTGATTGATGCCGAAGGGTTTCGTGCCAATGTCGGAATAGTGATTTGTAATAATCAGGGGCAGGTTTTTTGGGCCCGTCGTTACGGACAACACTCTTGGCAATTTCCTCAAGGCGGAATAGATCAAGGGGAAACACCTGAGCAAACGATGTATCGTGAACTTCATGAAGAAGTTGGACTTAGGCCAGAAGATGTTGAAATAGTAGCAAGTTCTAAACATTGGTTACGTTACAAACTACCAAAAAGGTTAATTAGACGAGATTCAAGCCCAGTCTGTATCGGGCAAAAGCAGAAATGGTTTTTATTGAAACTTAGGTGTAAAGATGAAGACGTAGACTTATTACGTACGCATCACCCTGAGTTCGATGATTGGCGCTGGGTTAGCTATTGGTATCCAGTACGTCAAGTTGTATCGTTTAAGCGTGATGTCTATCGTCGAGTGATGAAGGAATTCGCTCCGTTTGCGATGCCATTTGGTAAACGTGAACAGCAAGGGCAAAAGGATTTCTGGCGCACAAAACGATAAAAATAGGAGCAGCAGGTGTTAGCAACGTTAAGATCGATTGCTGAGTCAGTGGCACAGCAAAGTGACCTACAAAGCGCGTTAAATTGCTTTGTTACTATGGTCAAAGATGCCATGCACACTGAATGCTGCTCAGTTTATTTTGCCGATTACAGTCAAGATAACTTTATCCTGATGGCAACGGATGGCTTAAATCCTGAAGCAATCGGAAAATTCCGCATGGGATTTACCGAAGGCCTAGTCGGTCTTGTTGCCCAGCGTGAAGAGCCAATTAACGTTGCCCACGCCCAATCACACCCAAGATTCAAACTGTCACCTGAGGTCAATGAAGAAGGCTACAATGCTTTCTTATCAGTACCTGTTGTACACCAGCGTAAAGTGCTTGGAGTTATTGTGGTGCAGCAAAAGATTGCTCGTGTATTTAGCCATGATGAAGAGTCCTTTCTTATTACGCTTTCAGCGCAATTGGCTTCACAGCTTGCCAACACCGAGATCCAAACTTTACTTCAACAAGATGCAAGCAGTCACAGAACCTCAGTGTTAAAAGGGGTATCAAGTGCTCCAGGTATTGCCTTAGGCGATGGTTATGTGGTGTTACCCCATATTGATTTTGCGAGTATTGAACCACAGCATAGTGACAATATTCAGCAGCAAATTCAGCTGTTTCATCAAGCGGTGGCCGCGACTCGGCAAGAATTCCATATTTTAGCCAAAACTCTGAGTGATGATATTCCAAAAGAAGCGGTAGCTGTGTTTGAGGTTTACCAACAACTTTTGGATGCCAAGAGTTTAGGTAAACAAGTAGAGTCTGAAATACAACAAGGCTGGAACGCGAAAACAGCGCTAAAGCTTGTTATCGAAAAGCTTGTGGCTCAGTTTGATATGATGAGCGACCCTTATATCAAAGAGCGTGCGATTGATGTTAATGATATTGGCCTGCGCGTGCTCCAGCATTTAGTCTCAACTGAACAAGCTGTTAAACACTATCCAGATAATACGATTCTAATCGCCCATACTTTGACTCCAACTATGTTAGCGCAAGTACCAAAAGAAAAGCTCAAAGGGGTCGTCAGTGTGCATGGCTCGGCCAACTCTCATGCCTCCATTCTCACTCGTGCGATGGGCGTCCCCGCTATTTGGGGCATAGAAGACATTCCATTATTACAGTTTGATGGTAAGTCTATGATCATGGATGCGTATTCTGGGCGGCTTTATATTTCGCCTTCGCAAATGTTGGTCAATGAGTACGTTGAAATCAAACGTAAAGACAACATTCTGCATGATAAGTTTGAAGCGGAACATGATTTGCCGCCTATTACACTCGATGGTGAGCGTATAAATTTACTCTTAAATGCTGGGCTTGATCTATCGACCGAGACATTAAGCGCCAGTTATTGCGATGGCGTTGGTCTTTATCGAACTGAGTCTTGGTTTATGCAAAAAGGCCAATTCCCAACACAATCGGAGCAAGAAGTCTGGTATCGCGAGGTGCTATCACGTTATCACCCTGAGCCCGTAGTGATGCGGACTTTAGATATCGGTGGCGACAAAATTCTAGATTACTTTGATATCAAAGAAGAAAACCCATTTTTAGGGTGGCGGGGCATTCGTGTATCGCTGGATCACCCCGAGCTTTTCTTGGATCAAATCAAAGCGATGATCAAAGCAAACGCAGGTCTTGGCAACTTACAGATCATGTTGCCTATGGTGGGTCATAGTGAGGAAATAGATGAAGCGATGGCACTCATTGAGCAGGCTTGTTTTGAGTTGCAAGACGAATGGGCCGATCCTTTTTATACCATCGACCGACCAGAAATCGGCGTGATGCTCGAAGTACCGTCTAGCGTGTACTTGTTACCTGAGTGGTCGAAAAAAATTGATTTTTGCTCTGTGGGCAGTAACGATTTGACGCAGTATTTATTAGCCGTTGATAGAACCAACGCGCAAGTAGCGGATCTTTTTGACCCTTATCACCCCAGTGTATTACGAGTGTTAAACCAGATTGCACAGCAGTGTGAATTACACGAGCTGCCTTTTAGCCTGTGTGGAGAATTAGGCGGTGAGCCTGAGGGAGCAATCTTGCTTATTGCAATGGGGTATCGCCGTTTGAGTATGAATATTTCATCACTGAACAAAGTAAAATGGGTGTTACGTAGACTGAGAGTAACGGATATGGAAGCTTTACTTGAAAATTGTTTAGCACAGCCGTCATCTAAGCAAGTGCGCCGAATTATTAAAGAATTTATGATAGAACATCATTTTGCAGAATTACTCTATACCAGCCACCAAGCAAAGGGTGCTTCTTAAGGCTATTTACGCTACCATTACGGCGCTATAAGAATAAGAGCTTGTTGATGGAAACTATTATACTCATCGTTGTACTTTGCGCTTTGCTCGGCTGTGCAGTTGGCTTTTTGGCAGGTCTACTTGGTATCGGCGGCGGGCTGCTGATAGTCCCTATTTTATCTGTCATCTTGACCAAATTTAATGTTATACCCACAGATCAAGTGGTGTTAGTTGCAATTGCGACGTCTCTCGCCTCCATTATTTTCACTTCGACATCTTCAGCCAAAGCACATCATAAAAATGACAATGTTCCATGGCACATTGCTCCATGGGTGATGTTAGGTGTGGCAGTCGGCGCGTTGGGCAGTGGTTTTGCCGCAGTGATGTTGCCTGAAAAACTCGTCAGAATTATTTTTGTGGTTAGTGTTGTGGGCATTGCATTGAAAATGGCTTGGAGTTCCAGAAGACCGCCACAATCAACCAGAGCTATACCGCAAGGACCGATACTTGCGATGCTAACCTCGGTAACGGGGGCGCTGTCTGCAATGATTGGTATCGGCGGGGGAGCATTAATCGTCCCACTACTGACATTTTTCTCTGTTGATATGAAAAAAGCGATAGGATGTGCGTCTGCCAGTGGTATTGTTATCGCTATCTTTGGCTCCTTTGGCTATATCGCCTCTGGCAGCCAACATGTGGATATTGAGCATGGATTTTTAGGTTTTGTCTATTTACCGGCTTTGTTTGGTATAGTGGCAACTTCATGGTTTATGGCGCCTATTGGTGCTAAAGCTACGCACCACTTACCAGTCACAACGATTAAGAAAGTGTTTGCGGCGTTACTCATTGTTATCGCTGGCAATATGTTAATGAATTAAGGAAAGGCTATGGCTTTGCAGTTTCCACAGATAGACCCTGTGATTTTTTCCATCGGACCGTTAAGTGTTCGTTGGTATGGATTAATGTATTTAATCGGCTTTATGTTCGCCATGTGGTGGGCAGGGAAAGAAGCAAAAAAACCAAACTCTGGTTGGAATAAAGACCAAGTTGGCGACCTAGTTTTTTACTGTATGCTCGGTGTGATCTTGGGCGGGCGAATTGGTTACGTGTTGTTTTATCAATTCTCTCATTTTATTGAAAACCCGCTTTATTTGTTTAGGGTGGACCAAGGCGGTATGTCTTTCCATGGCGGTGCATTGGGCGTTATAACGGCAATTATCGTGTATGCGCTTAAAAACAAACGTTCGATTTTATCGGTAGGTGACTTTGTCGTTCCTATGGTGCCTGTTGGGCTTTTTGCTGGTCGTATCGGTAACTTCATTAATGGCGAATTATGGGGTCGCGTAACGGATGTTCCCTGGGCATTTATTTTCCCAACGGGCGGACCACAGCCGCGCCACCCATCACAACTTTATGAAGCGTTTTTTGAAGGGTTGGTATTGTTTGTGATGTTGGTATGGTTTAGGAAAAAACCGCGCCCAGCGGGCAGCGTAGCAGGTCTATTTTTAGCCGGTTACGGTGTCTTCCGCTTCTCAATCGAGTATTTCCGTGAACCAGATGCACATATTGGCTTATATGGTGGCTTTATTTCTCAAGGTCAGATCTTATCCCTCCCTATGGTGATTGCAGGCGCTATCCTTATGGTATGGGCATATAAGCGAGAAAGTAGCAACCCATCTAACGAGCAAGTTAAAAGTTAAAGAGTAGCGAACAATGAAGCAATATTTAGAACTGATGCGCCATGTGCGTGATAATGGCACAAAAAAAGAAGACCGCACTGGCACTGGCACAGTGAGTGTTTTTGGATACCAGATGCGCTTCAACTTGCAAGAAGGCTTTCCGCTTGTAACGACGAAAAAGTGTCATCTACGCTCGATTATCCACGAGCTACTTTGGTTCTTGCAAGGCGATACTAACATCAAATACCTAAAGGAAAATGGCGTTAGCATTTGGGATGGCTGGGCAACGGATGAAGGGGACTTAGGGCCAGTTTATGGCAGCCAGTGGCGCTCTTGGACGGGGCCAAATGGTGAAGTGATAGATCAAATCAAAGATGTTGTAGAGCAAATCAAAACCAACCCTGACTCTCGTCGCCTGATTGTGAGTGCTTGGAACCCTGCGCTTTTGCCTGATACTAACTATTCACCGAAAGAAAATGCAGCGATGGGCAAACAAGCGTTGCCACCTTGCCACACGTTATTCCAATTTTATGTACTAGATGGCAGGCTTTCTTGCCAGCTTTATCAGCGCAGTGCGGATATTTTCTTAGGTGTGCCCTTTAACATCGCAAGCTATGCGCTGTTAACGATGATGATTGCACAAGTTTGTGACTTAGAAGTGGGGGATTTTGTACATACCTTCGGCGATGCCCATTTATACCTAAACCACATGGAACAAGTTGAAGAGCAGCTAAGCCGAGCGCCGTTTGCGAAGCCGCAAATGCAGATCAACCCTCAAGTAAAAGACATATTTGGTTTTAAGTTTGAAGACTTTGAACTGGTGAACTACGAATGTCACCCGCATATAAAGGCACCAGTCGCGATTTAGGAACATTTATGAAAGCCGTTATTCCAGTGGCGGGTCTTGGCACCCGCATGTTACCAGCAACGAAGGCCATTCCAAAAGAAATGCTGCCAATTGTCGATAAGCCTCTGATCCAGTATGTGGTAGATGAAGCAGCGGCCGCTGGCGTCAAAGAAATTGTCCTGGTAACCCATTCAAGTAAAAACTCAATTGAAAACCACTTTGATAAAAGCTTTGAGTTGGAAGCAACACTGGAAAAACGGGTTAAGCGTCAGCTGCTAGAAGAAGTACAATCTATATGCCCCAAAGGCGTTACGCTGATCCATGTGCGTCAAGGTGAGGCTCGTGGCCTTGGTCATGCCATCAACTGCGCTGCACCTGTGATTGGCGATGAGCCCTTTGTGGTTATGCTGCCCGATGTATTGGTCGATGACGCTGCATGCGATCTAACAAAAGATAATCTTGCTGATATGATCGCGCGTTTTAAAGGGTCAGGTAATAGCCAAGTGATGGTAGAAGCGGTAGCGCCTGAACTCGTCTCCCAGTTTGGTATTGTGGATTTGGGAGGAGCAGCACTCGCGCAAGGAGAGTCAGGCGCAATGCAGTCTATTGTCGAAAAGCCTGAACAACAAAATGCGCCTTCAAACTTAGCCGTTGTTGGTCGTTACGTACTTAACAAATCTATTTGGCCACTTTTGGCAAAAACACCGTTAGGTGCTGGTGGCGAAATTCAACTGACCGATGCGATTGCTATGTTGATGGAGCGAGAGCAAGTGGATGCATACTCGCTACGTGGAAAAAGCCATGATTGCGGAAGTAAAATTGGCTATTTAAAAGCGATAGTTGAGCATGCGATGCGAAGAGAAGAGTATTCGACTGAGCTTGCTTCTCTTATCGATTCTATTGCAAAAAGTTAAATGTACCGATATTTGCGGTAAAAGCATTTGGTTATTTACCGCGATTTATGTACCATAGCAGAAAATGGATTTTTGTTATAACTTATTGTGAATATTCAGTTTTTTAAACTTATACTACTCGGCTCTGTAATCACCTTAGGTGGCTGTAGTCATTCAGTTCAGCAGCCCTCGCAGTTAAGTGAACAACAGCTCAAAAGTATTAAGCGATTGAGCTCGTTAGAAGAGGATCTCTCAAACCTGCTGACTTTGTTAGAGTCTCAAGCTAGCGTCGATAATATCCAAGCAGCATCGACTACTGACGTAGAGGTTAAGCGTTATTCCGCCAGTAAACAAAAGGCGAATCAAACGACTGGAATTCAACTCAAGTTGTTTCCAATATCCATCAATTCCATGCCTCAAGTTGAGCAACATCAAGCGCTATTAGCGGCAGTAAAGCGAAAGTTTCCTAGTATATTCTCTGAGGCCGAATTTCGAATTCAAGCATTTGAAATGCGGGATTGGGCAACAGTTTCTGGATTAAGATCAACTCAAGAAGCAAAAATCTACTGTAGACTATTTTCTATCCAAAGCATTGATTGTAGGAGATTAATGCTTTAATTTTTACTAAAGTTTTCCCATTTGGGAACGATAAACAATAAGTCACCAAAAAAATGGCATTGCGGTGATGATAAAAATGACTCCTAAAGGAATTTAAAGATGAAAACACTGATTAAATCTGCGCTTGTTGCAAGCTCTATTTCCGCTGCTTTACTTACTTCTTCAGCAATTGCTAAAGATACTGCCCGTCTTGAAGTTAAAGTAGAAGTTAAAAACTTATTTTCAGCGGAAGCTGGTGATCCGCTTGATTTCGGTATCATTCGAGTACAGGGCGATGCAGCTGATGTCGCCACGATGAAGATTGAGGCGGATCCAACACTGACCGATCCTGAAATCAAGAATACTGGTGACGCAGTAATAAACCTTATTAGTACAGGTGGAGCAGGCTCTATCAATATCACTGATGCAGCGCCAAACACTGAGCTAACGATTACAGTTCCGGCCGCAACTACGGTTGATAGCGTGGGTAATGCCTCTTTTGATTTAAAGGATTTTGAGTTTTATGTGGTAAGTGGTGCACAGCCTAATAGTGAAGTGACAAACAACAAGTTTAGGGTTGATGCAAATGGTGCCGCAACGCTTTCCGTTGGTGCGACATTAAGTACGAAAGCACTTTCTGGAACAGATACGTATGGTGGTGGTGTATACACCAGTAAAGTTGATATCGAAATCGCTTACTAAAACATGTGGCGTTACATGGTACTGGCATTGCTTTTTGCCAGTCACTTGGCCAAAGCTCAAGATATATCGGTCGTTAAGAAATTGAGCTTTGGCACTATTGCGATTATTGACCAAAATAGCGCAGGCACTGTGACAATAGAACCTAATGTTAGGCCACAAACCTCAAGCAATATTCTATTCGTAGAGTTTGGTCATGCGGCAGAAATCCTCTTGACCGATTTTCCTCACAATCGCCAAATTAGCGTCCAATCTACCATTTACAACGACTGGTTTGGATATTGGAATCTTGGTGCATCCGATGCCTTCCAATTGACAGAGCTGTATCACGAGAAGGCGATTTACACCGATAGTGTTGGGTCTGGTGAGTTTAAGGTCGGTGGTCAATTGCGCTTTGCTGGCAATGGTAAATCGCTATCGGATGGAGTGCAAACCTTGAACGTTGAAATAACTTTGTCTTACTAAATTATGAATAAATTAATATTAACGCTGCTTTTGTTTTGTTGCTGTAAAGTAAGCGCCAATCTGATGATCACCCCAACACGGGTTGCTTTCGAAGAGCGTCAGAGAATTGAGAGGGTTACAATCATTAATAATGGTGATGTGACCAAATCTTATCGACTTGAATTTCAAGAGAAGCTAGCACTTAAAGAAGGTGGTTATGCCAACTTTGCCGAGCAAAAAATGAACCCTATGGCTGCAAGCCATTTCATTCGTATTTCACCTAGGCAAGTAACACTAGGGCCTGGTGAGCGTCAGGTAATAAAGCTGGCTGTGCGCAGAAAGGCGAATATGGAACAAGGAGAGTATCGCTCACATTTGCTTTTTAGGGAGCTGCCGAATAATAAAGGCAAGCTGCAAGAAGGTATCAATATTGACGTGCTGATGAGCTATAGCATTCCGGTGATGCTACGAGTTGGCGATGCGAACCCGCAAGTACAGCTTGAGGATGTCATTGTAAGCAACGCGAAAAATGGTCGTCAGGCAATTACGGTACTACTTAATCGAACTGGGAAATATAGTAGCTTTGGCGAATTATCCGCTTATTGGCAGGGGAAAAATGACGTTAAACCGGTGCGGATCGGAGTATTAAATAAGTTTGCCGTATATCCAGAGCTTAATCAAAGGAGTGTAGAATTCTCGATAGACCCTGCAATTAAGCTTGGGCCATCAGGCAAGGTCTTAATCAAGTATGTGGGTGATGAGGAGTACACTGACCGCACCTTTGTAGATGATTCGGTATCTTTGTAGTTTAGGGTAAGCGAACGTAATGAGAGCCCCCGCTATTTGGCGCGCGTTACTAATTGGCATACTATGCTATCAACCTGCTATGGCATCGCAGGTTGATACTTTGCAACAGCTATTAGAACGGGTTGAACGAGTAAAAGCAAAACTTGCGATACAGCAAAGTGAGCGGGTGGTCTCTCGGGTTGATGTTGGTACGGAACTGTTTTTATCCGCTTATAAAGGAAATTTATATTTAGGTGAAGTGATCGCGGTGACGTCGGAACAAGGCGTCAATGTGGAACTCTTGAGCTTGTTTTCAGCTTTGGGCTTTGTGGTATCAGAAGATGTATCAGGAACTTTTGATGGCTGGTTCTTCACACCTGAAAACACCTTTAGTCTTAATGCCAAAGCGCATTTAGTTGAGAGCAAAGGGCAGCGAACGCAATTGAGTGATAAGGAGGTTCAGGTTATCAATGGTGAGGTATTTCTCGCCGATTATATCGTTGCGACCTTATTCGATGTGAGCCTGTTTACCGATATACAGGATTTATCTCTTACGGTTAAAAGTAGGCAAATTCTGCCAATAGAAGCACAGCAACAGCGATTAGGAAGAGAAGTTGTCAGGTTTGACCGCAATGCCAGCGCAACATTACCGTGGCGACCAAGTCCTTATCAAAGCATCGGTAAACCAGTGCTGGATGCTCAGATAAATGCGCAGGTGACTGAAGACATTAGTCAGACGTCTTATTCCCTTATTGGTTCGCAAGACATCGCCTATTGGCAAGCTCAGTATTTTATTGCTGGTAGAGAGGGAGATGTGATTAATCGCTCACGATTATCCCTAAACCGTGCTTCTAAAAAAGCCGATGTTTTACCGTTTGGCAACTTTACCAAGGTATCGCTCGGTGATGTACAGAGTGTTCAAGTTGGAGTTGATGCGCTAAATGAAGAAGGGCGAGGAGTGAACTTCAGTAACGCGCCGTTAGATAGCCGCACTAACCGTCAGCGTATTGTCATCTCAGGTCCTGTTCAGGTAGGGTGGGACGTAGAGCTTTATCGAAATGGATTGCTAATAGGGCAAGAAAATAATGTTCAATCTGGGCGCTATGAGTTTGAAAATATTGATTTACTATTTGGTGAAAATACCTTTGAACTGGTGATGTATGGAGGGCAAGGTCAAGTATCAAAAGAAGTGCAGACCTATTATGTTGAACAGAGCACCGTAAACGAAGATGAAGGCTTTTTTGCCGTATCAATTACTGAGACGGGCAAAAGTATACTGGACGACAAGACTGCGGTATCAGGAGCATCAAGCTGGCAAGTAAATGGTCGATTTGACTACGGTCTTACTAAAAATTTTGCGGTGTATGCAGGCTTGCAGCATCGTCAAGGTGTAAAAAATAGTGCCTCAGAACAATACTTTTCTACAGGGTTTAACACCAATATTAATAAACGACTATTACTGGATGTTGACTATAGTAAGAGCGAAGCGAACCAACGTCTCTCTGCAAATACTCGAACCCGTCTATTTGGCCAGCAGGTAGGTGCTAAATTTGAGCTAAAGGAAGATTTAGAACGGGATGAAAATGCGACCGAGATAAAATTAACGGCGGCGGGAGATTGGTCTCTTTTTGATGCCGCTAAAATTTACTATCGTGCTGAATACTTTCAGCTTAATAGAGCTAATATAGACACCACCGAGCAAGCGTCGCTGCTGTTTAGCACGGGGAATTATTGGGGCACTTTCAGTAACCAATTTGTGTGGCAAGCGCAGACAGATCAAGCCAGCGATGTGAGTGGCTACTTGCGCTGGCAGCGAAGGATTTTTGGGATATATAGTCGTTTTACTACTTGGTATGACATAGAACCTGCTAATGAAATTACAGCTGCTGAGCTAGAGTTGAGCAAAGCGCTAAGTCCTGAGCTTGATCTTGGCATTACCTTATACAAAGACTTTGCTGCGGAATACTATAAAACCGAACTTGGATTGAGCTGGAACCATGATAAGTTTCGGTTGTTAACAGACTTGCAATACGATAACGATGATAACTGGCAACTAGGCCTCTCTGGACAAGTAAGTATTGGAGCAGGCGAAACCGTAGATCAGGTTTTTTTAACTGGCAAACGCTTGTCGCAGTTTGGCTCTTTGATGATTCGTGCTTTTATCGACCAAAATAATAACGGCTATCTTGACGATGGGGAGTTACCGCTGAAGGGGGTAACTATAAAAGCATTGCAAAACTTTGCACAAGGTAAAACTGACGACGACGGTGTGGCTCTATTACCCGCAATGGTTAATTACAAACGAACAGATATTATTGTTGACAAAGAAACGATCCCTGAACCCTTTTTAATTCCCGCTAATGATGGCTTTTCATTCACTCCAAGACCCGGTCATATTGAATATGTTGAAATACCATTTGTAAACTCGTCGGAAGTTGAAGGTATTGTTGAAATCAATGAGGGTACTGAGCGCCGACCTGCAGGGTTCACCACCGTAAGTTTACTTGATGAAATGGGTAACGAAGTCGCGCGCACTCAGACGGCATATGACGGCTACTATGTATTTACTGGTTTGAAGCCTGGGACTTACCGTACAGCGATAAGTGATGCGAAAAGGCTCGCGGTAGCCAGTACTCAACAGATAGAAGTGGAGTTAAGTGCAGAGGGAGACTTGCTGCTTGATGTAAATCACGAATTACAACGACAGCGCGCAACCACGCAAGAGTTTGCTGTAGTTGGACGCTTCAAGACATTAACGATATTAAAAGTGTATGCGGCGATTTTGGCTAAGCGTTATCCCGCGTTATTAAGCGGTGGTTTTGGGTATGCGCAACAAGAAGGCGACGCCACTTATTTACTTATATTAAGAGATGACGCCACACAAAATGCGGCAAATATTTGCCAAAATCTACTTCCCTTCAAAGTTTCTTGCACGGTGGAAGCCTTAACTATTTATGAAAGAGAAAACAATGCAATCAATTAAGTGGCATCTCATTATGCTCAGTTTCGTTGCGTTAAGTGGTTGCCAAGCAACTGCGAGCAAGAGTCAACTTGACTCATTACAAATGAAGAAGCAGCTATCTTTACTGGAACAGCAGGTAAGCACCTTACAACAAGAAGTAGAACAGCTCAGAGCGCTAAAACAGCAGGTTGCTAAGTTTGAAGAAGTGCAGGAAGATTTAGATGTTATTGCGATGCAGCTATCAAATTCGCTTGCAAAGCAAAAGCATGCTGAGCTTTTAGCAGAGCAACCCGAGCAAGTGATAGAGCAAAAAACAAAGCCCACCGAGAAACAAGAACAGCCTGTCGAGATAGCTGAATTCGCAATTCAATTGGCCTCTACAACGGAATATACCAAGCTTAGGCAAACCTACGAGCAACTCAAGGATAAGTTACCGCAAGACTTTGCAACAAGCGAAGTGAATATCGAGCAAATAGATATTCAAAATACGAAATATTATCGGCTCAAATTAGGTGCATTTGCAGATAAGGCCTCTGCATACAAAGGTTGCCAGCAACTTAAGCGTGCAGGTTTAAGCTGTTTGGTTAGCCATTACACCAGTCATCGACTTTAAAACTTGGTGCGTATTTTGCATTTTATCCAATAAGTTTATCGTGGGCTTGGTGAAATGAAATATCTAGCACTCATAGTGATTATGTTGTTGGCAGGGTGTACAAACAGCCAACAGGTCGGCAAAAGAGAAGCGACCCAGCAGCAAGAAATCTTACCTGACTTAGATGGATTTGGCGCTCAGTTAGCCGCGGAACTCGGGCAGTATGTACGGCCGTTCAAGCCGAATTCAACGGTTGCTGTGACGAGTTTTTTTAAGGCTAATCAGCTGGATGATACCGTTGCTGGACAAGGTTCAGGCTTGAGCGTGGCCTTGCAAGAATCCCTCATGACCCATTTAAGTCAAATGGGGGCAGATGTCGTGGAATATCGACTCAGAAACGCTTTATCTTTACAAAGTTCTGCCGATAGTATGTTAAGTCGAGAATTGAATGTGCTGAATCAGCGCCAGAAAATTGACCTCGTGGTGGTCGGGACAATCGTAGAAAGTCGAGATACCTATTTGGTCAATGCGCGGCTGGTCGATACGTTACATAATCGAGCCGTCTCAGCCGCATCAATCAGCATTCCAAAAGCTGTTATGTGGGGTACGGAGCGTGTCACAAATCGTGACGGTCAGATTATACGAAGCCAATATTAGTGGAGATGAAAGTAATGAAAAAAGTATTAAGTTTGGTTTTGCCGCTTTCATTGATGGTTGGCTGTGCTCAGAGTAACTTTTTTGCGGTGGATAATGCTCAGGCTGAGCCCGTGCGTAATGGCTTTGAAAAATCTTCGATGTATCAAAGTAATCCAAACGGTATGAAACAATTCACTGTTTCTCAGCAAATGGCTGGTAAAAATGTCACTCACTATGTCCAGTCTATTATGCAAGACATGGTTGCAAACTTGAAACACGTGAATGAGAAAACGCCGGTAGCAGTGACAAGCTTTGTATTTTTAGATAAAGAATTTGATAAAGGTTCCTTGCTGGGTAACCAGTTGGCTGAAAGCTTTATCCATGAGCTTCATGCATTTGGGATCCCTGTTGTGGACTTTAAAACAACAGACTATATCCGGGTGACACCTGAAGGCGATTTCATTTTTAGCCGTGACTTTTTAGAGCTATCTGACGACCATCCTTTTTTGTATGTGCTAGGTGGTACTTTGGTGAATCATCAGGGCGGGGTTATGGTTAATGCCAGAGTGGTTGGGCTTAGAAGTAAAAGTGTCGTGGGTTCTGCTCAAGGCTTTTTACCGCAAAACGTAGTTAACGCCCTACAAGATGGTGCGGCATACGATGGCATTCGTATAGAGCGTGCGAACTAATTCGGAGGCGATGATGAAAAATGTAGTGCTATTCGCGACGACACTTGCATTACTCGGTGGCTGCGAAATGACAAAACAAATGGCTTCCGAACCTACAGAAACGCAGCAATCCGACATGGAAATATTATATGCCATGATGGAAGAGCAAGAGCGTAATGAAGATTCACAAGCCGCGGTATTGCAAGATATTGGCTTCGTTAGCTATCGTCATCGCAAAGAAATTGCTAACTACGCCAATCAAATTGCGTTGGAACTGTCAGATACTGTATTAGGGCAAAAGCCTGAGTCGATAGCGGTAGCCAGTTTTGTCAACTTTAATGAATCATTAAGGGATACAAACCAGCTAGGAAACCAATTGGCTGAGTCCTTAATGCATCAAATGCAAAAGCTGGGTTATCAAGCGTTAGACTTTAAAGCATTGGGGAAAATTGAAGTGACATCCAGTGGCGACTTGACTTTTTCGCGTAAAGCAAGCCGCTTGAAAAACACGCAATCTCCCAGCCATTTGCTCACAGGCACTATGGTTTACCGTCCACGAGGCGTGGAGGTAAATGCAAGATTGTTAGAGTTTAACACCAACTTAGTGATAGCAAGCACGGTGGTGACCATCCCGTATTTTATCCTTGATGATCAGGCAACCGCTGCAAGGTAGTACTTCAAATAGCGGTTTTTAGAAGAAAATACCGTTTAGGTTTTATTAAACGAAGAACTATCCTACTTCTTATTCACACCTCAAGTGAAGTAACTGATAGCGCAGTAGTGGGTCTTAACTGCTGCGTATTCACCTACTGAACCACCTCATTTATTACCGCGAATAAATTGACTATTAATCTTTAAAAGTTCATTAAGATCAGTATACTAAAGTGAAGTCACTGAGATGCAGTACAACAGAGAATCAACAATTCTCGACTTTCATTGGTATTAAGTACCGCAGATCCCGCTAGTGAAGGTCAAAAAAAGCGATCGTTATCTGACTTTAGAGATTGTCCCCATAGTTTAATGGATAAAACAAGGCCCTCCTAAGGCTTAGATGTAGGTTCGATTCCTACTGGGGACGCCATTGGTATCACTTTTGCGTGGAATTACCAAAGTAAATGGGCGGCGGAAGCATGATGTAGAGTGTGTAAAGTCGTCGAAAATCTTGTCTGCGTCATAGGTAGTCTTAACCTTACAGTTCAAACTCATTTTCATTTTCTATTTGAATTTCAACCAAATCATTAATTTGCACATTGTGAAGTGGGCGATTACTGATATTTACCGCAATGGCGTTTTGCGCATTCACCTGGATCACTTGCAGTTTATTAATGGTTTTAATTTGATGCATAAATATTTTACCATCGACATTAGTCAGCGGATTACTATGCGCTACGTTAAGGATCTGGCCATTCTCTAAGCCATGCATGCGGCCCAAATTAATAACGACTTGTTCATCATCGATATGTAGGATTTTGCCGTTGGTTGGTAAGCAGGCCACCGCTGCGTTTAAATCAGTTGCGATTTGTGTCAGCGTGGTTTGGATCTCATCAGCATAATCTGTCTGCCAAAAGCGCTCACTGTACACATCAATTAGTTTGGTTTTCTTAAACGGCCACACGCCTTGAGTGGCATATTGCTTTTGCCACACCCTTTCATGAGAAAGTGCATCAAACAGCGCAAAGTCTACCTTGAAGCTTCTTAAATATTTATCACTTTGCCAAAATGCGAAGTCGCTATTAAGTTTATCGACACCAGCAATATCAGTAATTTGACTCAGTAATACAAATTGGCTGTTCGTATTTGCCGTAATGGTCTCGATTAGCTGTTCATTATAATCAAACCGCTGGCTGAAAAAGCGGTTAACGTCTATGGTCTGTGCGAAATAGGGAACAGGTTCTAAGCTCAACTTTTGTTCAGACATTGTCTGGTATAGGCGCTCGCTCACCGCTTTATTTATGTCAAAAATTTGACCTAGTGTTGCTTGGTGTTTATTTTTTAACTGACTTTGTGTGACTGCAACCTGTTTGTCGTAAGCACTAGTAGGGCACTGAGCACTCTGTGGGGTAATATCGATATGTAATGTCACCTGCCATGAGTCACCAACTTTTGCTTCAGCAATTACGTTGGCACTTTGGATTTCAGCATTTGAGCGGATCTTAAGTTGATCTTGGGTGAGCACACCATCGGTGACGGTTTGCACACTACTCACCGAAGCGCCAGAAAACAGCAAAGCTTGTGTGATGGCGTCATTTACCGCCTTTCTTTTGGCTTTTTGATGGTCGCCATTTTTAACGTCAGCCATGCCGGTAACTTCAAACCATTCAGCATAAGCTGGATGAACCAAGGTGATACACAACAGTGATAGACTGGTCGCGAATTGCTTTTTCATGTTTAAATGCCCAGATCAAAAACTACTCTTCAACTCAGCAATACCTGTGCCAAATTTTGGCAAGGTTCGTGCATAATCACACATTATGAAAGTTAATTTTATTTCTTGCCAATACTCAATGAAACCACAACAACCCTTGCGAGACCAAGATGTTGGGGAAGTGCTTAATTTTGATTGGTATATATTGTAGCGGAGTGGGGTGAAATGCGTATCACTAATTCTATCAGTTCAGTTGTTATGGTTTGTTCGCTAGCAGGGCTCAGCGGCTGTTCAAGCCTCGTTGATAAGCATATTGAATATGAAACAGTGCAACCGGAAACTTTTCCTGTTTTACGGGCTGTGGGGTACGCTCCTTTGAGTGCTCAGCCGGGTAAAACTGCGGGTGAGAAGCAGCTAATGGCCATTAAAGTGTCAAAATTAGAAGCGTATCGTGAATTGGCTGAGCAACTGTATGGCCAGAATTTGACATCCACTATTACGGTAAAAGGAGCGGTTGCGCAAAACGACGGTCTTAAGAGCCAAGTAAATGGACTTGTTCGTGGGGCTAAGGTGCTGAAAAGTTACGCAGTTGGTGATACTTACGCGACGGAGTTAGAGCTTGATATGAAACGCGTTTATGATTTGTATATTACTCAAGTCAAGCCGCAGAAAATTAAGAAGATATCTTATAGCTTTAAGTAAGCACTCATCACATATCGCTTACTTAATGCGTTTCACTTCGATTGTTCTTCAATACTAAAATACGACAGGCGTGGCTACGCCTTTAGGTTACGTACCAATTCACTGTCGCTACTTTTCACGCTGCCATCTTGACCATATGTAATCGAAGTTGGTGCGCCAATTAAGATCCCTTTTAGTTCACGTGTGCTTACATTAGCCTGATGAGCCGTTTTAGCATTGATTTCATTTTTGGTTTGGCACTCACTGAGTAGTGCTCGCACTTTAGCAACGAGCGGGGCTACTTCACTGCTTTCAAAGACGTGAGACTCAGTTTTTGACAATTCATTGTCGAGCTTTTGCAGTTTTGAAATGAGAGTTAGCTTTTCACGAGCGATTTCTTTTAAGTTGTCGCCACGCCGAGACGCGAGCTCGTCAAGCTCACGAGCCAGAAGCTGGGTCATCGCTTCTAGCGTCGAGATTTGTTCTGAAAGTTTGTGGTGGCAGAGCCGAACCAAATCATCCATATATTTCGAACTCAAATGCAGCTATGTTTTTGGCTAGTTTTTCCGCGTCAACTTGATACTTGCCTTCTGCAATCGCTTTTTTCAGTTCTTCGACTTTCTTGTCGTCAAAGCCTGATGACTGCTGCGCTTTTTCGTTGACCGTTTTCAGCTGTTGCGCTTGTGGAGTCAGGCTCACTGAATCCGCAGCTGCTTTCGGTGTAGCTGGTGATTTAACTGACGCACTATTAGCATCATTTCTTTGCAATTCAGCCTTCTGTTGCTTAACATTATTAGCAACGGATGTAGACTGATTCTGACCGTTAACTTGATTAACCATGATTGTAGACCCAATAAAATTATACTCTCAGCCTTGTTATCGGCGTTTAATAGTATTACTTTAGCAAATTTTTTATAAATTCACCTCTACTGTTTCCACTTCTATTACTCTAGCACGTAAGGTTTTGCCAGAGCGAGCGTTTTTAATATTAATAAGTTCACCACGGTTGCCATCTTGCTGCGCTTCTCCTTGAGTTTTGATCACAAGCCCACCTGATTTAGCAATAATCGTCACAGTATCGCCTTTGCAGACCATACAAATATGAGCCTGAGTAAAGGCTTGACCTTCTCTGATATTACGTTTGCTTCTACTGCCTATTAGTATCGACTTATCTTCTATATAGGAAACCCTACGAAAACGTTTCGGCTGATACTCTATTTTCACATCGTCATCCTGAATAACACGGCCTTTTTCTAACATGGTCGCGCTAACTAAAATAGGGAAGAGGTGATCGATACGCACGTGGACGTATTGAGTCCAGCTGAGGGTATCGTTGCATCTAATTTGTACTGTCACTTGAGTGTCAAAAGGCGGAGTCATTGCTGTACTATATTGCAACGGCGATTGACAATCTCTTGCTGGAATTCTTGAATCAAGTGGTATAGCAGTTAGTGATAGCTGGCTGTCGGGATCTTGCTCTACATTTGGTTCAACAAATTCTATTGCGCTTTGTTCTAAAGTTTTGTTGTCATATTGCTGACAATAACCATAGTCAACGCCTATAAAATAAGCGAACAAACAAAAAAACTGAATGTAATGGGTTTTTTTTAACAAACTCATGATGTTTCGACTATGCTTATGGGGTGAAACAAGGTATAAAGATTCTGCTTTAATAACTGCACCTAATCAAGGGTGGTAAACCATATCAGAGTCGAAGCAAAGATCGTTCCGATTAGCGGTTTATACAGTAGGAGATTGAAATGGCAGGTATTTTAGACTCGGTTAACCAACGTACACAGCTGGTTGGACAAAACCGTCTCGAGCTATTACTTTTTCGACTTCAAGGTCGACAGCGCTTCGGCATTAACGTTTTCAAAGTCCGAGAAGTGCTTCAATGTCCAGCATTGACAAGCATGCCCAAGTCAAACCCTTTGATTCGAGGGGTTGCTCATATTCGAGGCCAAACAATATCCGTAATTGACATGTCACTTGCGGTTGGTGGGCCTCCTATTCAAGATATTCGCAATTGTTTTATTGTAATTGCGGAATACAACCGTTCAGTTCAAGGCTTTTTAGTCAGTGCGGTAGAACGCATTGTGAATATGAACTGGGAAAAAATAATGCCCCCGCCATCTGGGGCAGGCCGTTATTCCTATTTGACAGCGGTTACAGAAATTGAAAACGAGCTAGTTGAAATATTAGACGTAGAAAAGATCCTCAATGAAATTTGCCCGATCAACACGGAAGTCAGTGCTGACATTGTCTCTGATGGTGAAATGCAAAAAGATTTAGGCGAACGTATTGTCTTTATCGCTGATGACTCTGCGGTTGCTCGTAATCAGGTCAAACGTGCATTGGAGCCATTAGGTGTTCAGACTGAGCTGGCAAAGAATGGTAAAGAAGCACTTATCAGGCTTCGTGAAATTGCCGAAATGGACTGTCAAAATAATGTCACCGAGCGAGTTGGGCTATTGATTTCTGACGTTGAAATGCCAGAAATGGATGGTTATACGCTAACGGCTGAAATAAAAGCTGATCCAAAATTAGCGCCATTGCATGTGATACTCCATACTTCACTGAGTGGTGTATTTAATCAGGCCATGATTGAGAAGGTTGGCGCTGATGATTTTATTGCTAAGTTTAACCCAGATGAATTAGCTTCAGCGGTTAAAAAATGGGTTCATTGTGATTAAAGCTGGTGGTAGCACTTGGAAAATAAGCATTTAGAGCAAAAAGAGTACGACCAATTTAGAACCTTTTTGGAGCAACAGTGCGGTATTGTACTGGGTGACAATAAATTGTACTTGGTCAAAAGCCGACTCGCTCCTCTGATGGCTCGCTTTGGTGTGGAAACACTATCGTCTTTAGTAGCTAAAACACTCAGTCCCCATGAGCGGCAATTGCGTGCCGCTGTGGTGGATGCGATGACAACGAATGAAACACTTTGGTTTAGGGATACTTATCCGTTCGAGCTAATTAAATCGAAAATCTTACCAGAGTTTAAAGACTTGAGACGTCCAGTTAAGATTTGGTCGGCGGCAAGTTCATCAGGACAAGAGCCATATTCAATTGCGATGTCTGCGAGTGAATATGTGAGTAAAAGCCCAGGCGCGCTGAAAATGGGTGTTCAGATCGTTGGTACAGACATTTCTAACACGATGCTTGATATGTGTAAGAATGCTGAATATGACGCGTTGGCGTTGGCGAGAGGGTTGTCGCCTGAGCGCAGAAAGAAGTTTTTTATGGATAGCGGTAATGGAATGGCTAAGGTAGTTGAACCTATCCGTAAAATGGTCAGCTTTAGACATTTAAACTTGCTAGATTCTTACGCGTTGATGGGTAAGTTTGATGTTATTTTCTGCCGTAACGTCCTGATCTATTTTTCACCTGAAGTGAAAGCCAAAATCATTTCGCAATTTGCTCAGTCGTTAAACCCGAATGGCTATTTGTTTTTAGGGGCGTCGGAATCGATGGCGGGGTTGAGTGACGACTTTAATATGATCCGTTGTAATCCTGGGATTATCTATCAGAAAAAGACTTAATACTCACATATAGCGGCAGGGATAGTCGCTATAGCTAGTATTTGCAATTTGTAACGTAATTCTAATAACTATCTCCTACCTTTTAGCCTCAAATTGCTTCAGCCAAGTTGGCAATTATTCGAATATTTGCTCTTATTTACGTTACCGACTCAACACTGATTTAAGTTTAATTATTCCAAAAATATAGTTTAATTGTATGAAATTTAAGGGATAAATTTAACCTTAAAACTGGCCTAAAGATTGCTTTGTCATACCTGAGTCAATTTTTTGGAGTCAGATAATGGCAATTAGTTTCGATAAAGCGTTGGGTATACATCAGCATACTATGCTGCTTCGCTCACAACGCGCTGAAATTCTAGCAAGCAATATCGCAAACGCAGACACTCCAGGATACAAAGCTAAAGATATCGACTTTGCTAGTGCTTTGAAAGCGGCAAAGACAATGCAAAGAAGCGGCAATGATATGGTTAGAACAGATGCAAAACACCTCAGTGGTGGTACTAAAATGAGTAACTCATCTGAACTATATCGTTCGCCAAATCAAGCAGATACAGGTGATGGTAACTCAGTAGACATACAAGTGGAACGAAATTTGTATGTACAGAATGCATTAGAGTACCAAGCCAGTTTGCAATTTCTTGGTGGTAAGTTCAGTGGCCTTAAGAAGGCACTCGGCGGACAAGGGGCATAATTATGAGTTTATATAACGTTTTCGATATTGCGGGTTCAGGGATGAGTGCACAGAATGTGCGACTAAATACCACCGCAAGTAATATCTCGAACGCAAACTCAGTGAGTTCTAGTCAAGATAATGTTTATCGCGCTAGACACCCTGTATTTGCCGCTGAACTTTCCAAAGCTTCAGCTTCCCAGAGCAATGTCGCGGGATCGTCAGTTGGAGTAAAAGTATTAGGTGTGGTTGAGAGCGATAAGCCGCTTCAAGTTGAATATAACCCAAACCACCCAAGTGCTGACGCAAATGGCTACATTTATAAACCGAATGTGAATGTGGTAGAGGAGATGGCAAACATGATTTCTGCTTCTCGCTCTTACCAAACCAATGTTCAAGTTGCAGATGCTGCAAAGCAAATGCTTAGTAAAACATTGCAACTAGGCCAGCGCTAAATTGGGAGTAACAGCTGATGAGTAATAATGTAAATGCCACTTCTTCAACGGGTGTAGATTCACTCTACTGGGACAGGCAGAAACAGGCCGAGGAGAAAAAGCCCAGAGATGAGCTATCGCAAGAAGATTTCTTCTCGCTGCTTACTCAACAGCTCTCTTTCCAAGATCCAAGTAAGCCTGCGGACAACGATCAAATGATCGCGCAGATGACAAGTTTTACCATGGCCGAGGGGATTTCAAAGTTAAATGAGAACTTTGACTCGTTAGCTGCATCAATGACTTCTAACTCAGCGCTTCAAGCATCAACGCTGATTGGTAAAAAAGCATTACTCGAATCAACGACGTTAGAACATGGTGATGATGCACTTACAAAGGGCTCGGTGATTGTCCAAGAGCCTGTGCAGAATTTATCTGTGGGTATTTATGACGAATCTGGAGCGATTGTTAAGACGCTTGAGTTTGGTGAGCAAAGTGTGGGCGCTGTGCGTTTTGAGTGGGATGGTAAGAATAAAGATGGCGAGATGATGCCCCTGGGGAATACACCATAAAAGCCGAAGGCATGATTGAAGGTGAATATCAGACTTTACCTTCGGCCACATTTAGAAATATTGACAGTGTTAATGTTAATGGTGCTAACGGCATCGTCATTAATACCAAAGAAGGCGCGGTGCGCTTAACTGATATTGCTGAAATAGCATAGTAGTTTTAAAGAATTAACCTTAAGAACTTAGAGGTGAGAGTATGAGTTTCAATATAGCACTGACAGGTATTGCCGCCGCGCAAAAAGACTTGGACGTAACAGCAAATAACATTGCTAACGTGAACACGACGGGTTTTAAAGAATCTCGCGCAGAATTTGCTGATGTTTACGCGTCTTCGGTTTTTAGCTCTGGCAAAACGAAAAATGGTGATGGTGTACAAACTACTATGGTAGCGCAGCAGTTTCACCAAGGGTCATTAAAGTTCACGCAGAACTCGCTAGACTTGGCGATTGAGGGCGAAGGCTATTTTGCCATGTCAAATTCTCTTCAATCACAGGATTTTACGTATTCTCGAGCTGGTGCATTTAAATTAAATAAAGACAACTTTATCGTGAATGCAAAAGGTGACTACTTGCAAGGCTTCCCTGTTGATCCATCAACGGGTGATACAACGTCTTTGAGTCTAAGCACAACATCGCCAATTCAAATTCCAGATGCATCAGGGTCTCCTCGAGCAACATCGCAAATTTATACATCATTTAATCTAGATGCAACGGCGCAGCCACCTACGATTGCATTCGATCCTACGCAAAGTGCATCGTATAACTCAAGAACGGCAATTACGGTATATGACTCACTGGGTGAATCACATACACTGCAGCTATTCTTCAGAAAAACGGCGGATAATGAATGGTCAACTTACGCAACAATGGACGATAAACCTTTTAACCATAATGCGCAGCAAATTGATCCAGCAGCAACACCACCTGTTCCTTATACGCCAGTTAGTGTGTTCCGTTTCGATGCTAGCGGTATTCCATCACAGACGGCTGCCGATCCTTCAGCTACGCCGCTTGTTTTTAACAACAATACTGGCTCGACATTTAACCCCTTAAGTCTTGCTGGACCTCAAGATGCAGTTGACCCAACTATCGGTATGTCAAACTTGTTAGAAAACGGCGCAACCTTCCCGAATGATATTGTTGTTAACTGGCGTGATGAAGCAAACACGGCTCAGAAGTTACCGACACAATATTCATCAGGTCGATTTGAAGTGAAAGCTCTGGAACAAGACGGTGCAACCGTAGGTCGACTAGCTGGTATTGATATTGGTACTGATGGCAAAGTAGTAGCTTCATACACTAACGGTGACTCGACTTTCCTAGGGCAAGTCGCGCTCGTACGCTTCCCGAATTCTCAAGGCCTCCAAGCGATTGGTAATACTGAGTGGAAGAAAAGTCTATCTTCCGGTGAGCCCCTAGCAGGCGAGCCAAACACAGGTACGCTTGGTGGTATTAGTTCATCGGCGTTAGAGCAATCGAACGTCAACCTCACAAACGAGTTAGTTGACCTTATCAGTGCCCAGCGTAACTTCCAAGCGAACTCTCGAGCGCTTGAGGTTAACTCAACATTACAACAAAATATATTACAGATCCGATAATATATTATGCCCTCCAAAGGCTGCTACAAAGGCAGCCTTTTTTATGCCCGTCAAAAACATCTCATCACTTTGGCACTGTGTTTGCATTAACTAGATTAAGTTTGAATTTTATAGGTCATCGTCATGGATAAAATGGTGTATATCGCAATGTCAGGCGCTAAGCAGAGCTTACGCGGTGTGGCACTCAAAGCGAATAACCTTGCTAATGCCAACACGACTGGCTTCAAAGCAGATTTTGCTCAAGCGCGTTCAATGCAGGCATTCGGAGAAGGGTTACCCTCTCGGGTTTTTGCTATGCAAGAACGTCCAGGTACGAATATGACCGGTGGCGCAATCGTTGAAACTGGCCGTGAGCTAGATATTGCAGTAGATGATAAATCATGGATCAGTGTTGTTGATGCCTCGGGTGAAGAAGCTTACACCAAAGTCGGCACGCTCAATATTCGTAATGACGGTGCGTTGGTCACAGCTCATGGGCGTCAACTTATTGGCGAAGGTGGACCTATTGTCTTACCTATCCCCGTTGATAAAGTGGTGTTTAGTGACGATGGCTCTATTCAAGTGCGTCCACAAGGCGCTCCTGCTAACTTTCTTGAAGTGGTTGATCGGCTGAAAATTATTGAAGCAGATAATAATAAGCTGCAAAAAGGCAATGACGGCCTTTATAGACCAAAAGAAGATAAGCTAGAAGATGGGATCTGTGGCTTTTGTGAAATATCACCAACCGCAAAAGTGATGAGTGGCTTCTTAGAGATGTCCAACGTCAATCCCGTTCATGAGATGGTGGATATGATCAACCATCAAAGACAATTTGAAATGCAAATTAAGCTGATGAAAACAGCTGAAGAAATAGATGAGCGACACACTTCGCTCCTACGCATAGTTTAAGAGTGAGGTAGAGATCATGAATCCGGCATTGTGGATAAGTAAAACAGGCTTAGATGCTCAGCAAACTGATATTTCAGTTATTTCGAACAACTTGGCGAACGCCAGTACCGTCGGCTACAAAAAGAGTCGGGCGATATTCGAAGACTTATTATATCAAAACATCAATCAGCCAGGTGGCCGCAGCTCTCAAGATACAGAATTACCGTCTGGTTTGATGCTTGGTGCAGGTGCCAAAGTAGTCGCCAACCAAAAGAACTTTTCTCAAGGTAATATGTTAAGTACCGAAAACTCTTTGGATTGGATGATCCAAGGCCCGGGCTTTTTTGAGATTCAGATGCCAGATGGTACAACTGCGTATTCAAGAAACGGTCAGTTCACGACGGATGAAGAAGGTCGAATTGTTACCTCAGGTGCGGGTTTTCCTGTGTTACCTGAGATGAACGTACCCGACGATGCACAGTCAATTACTATTTCTCAAGATGGTGAAGTATCGGTGCGCGTTGCAGGACAAGCTGAAAACGTTGTTATCGGACAGTTGACGATCAGTGACTTTATTAATCCATCAGGTCTTGAACCGATTGGACAAAACTTGTACACAGAAACTGCGGTAAGTGGTGCACCAGTACAAGGTAATCCAAGCGTTGAAGGGCTAGGTAAGATTGTGCAAGGCGCACTTGAAACGTCAAACGTTAATGTGACCGAAGAGCTTGTAAATCTAATTGAGACACAACGCGTGTATGAGATGAACTCAAAAGTGATTTCAACGGTAGATCAGATGCTGAGCTACATTAATCAACAGCTGTAATTGGGTAGGGGGTATTATGCGTGCATTATATTTAGCCATCGTAACGGTCGCTGCATTATCTGGATGTAGTACAACACAAAATAAAAATGTGGTGCGTGACGATCCGTATTATGCGCCTATCTATCCCGAGGATAATCAAGCCCAAATGGTGGCAACAGGGTCATTATTTAATACGCAGTTCTCCAATGATCTTTATGCTGACAAAAAAGCGTTAAGAGTCGGCGATATTATTACCATCGTACTCAGAGAAACGACTCAGGCGACCAAAGCTGCAAATTCTGAGCTGGATAAATCCAGTGATTCGAGCTTAGACCCTGTGATTGGTCTTGGTGGCAATGCCATCAATATCGGAAAGGAAGCGATACAGTTTGGTGCTAAATCCAGTTCTTCTTTCTCTGGTGATTCGAAGTCTAATCAGTCAAATAGCTTATTCGGGAATATATCAGTCAATGTAACCCGAGTATTGCCTAACGGTAATTTAGTGATCCGCGGTGAAAAGTGGTTAACCCTCAATACTGGCGAGGAATTTATTCGCTTAGAAGGGTTGGTAAGACCTCAGGATGTGACCGCAGATAACACTGTTGAGTCTAATCGAGTGGCAAATGCCAGAATTCAATATTCAGGTAAAGGTGACCAACAAGAAGTGCAAAGTGCAGGTTGGTTAACGAGTTTCTTTATGAGCGCGCTGATGCCGTTTTAAGGTGCTGAAAATGAACAATATGCTTAAGAATATTTTGCTTATCGGTGCGGCCATTACGTTGGTTGGTTTTTCTTCTTTGGCTTCTGCTGAGCGAGTTAAAGACGTCAGTATGGTTGAAGGTGTTCGTTCAAACCAACTGGTTGGCTACGGCCTAGTTGTAGGCTTGCCTGGTACCGGTGAGCAAACCAGATTTACCGAGCAAAGCTTTAAAGCGATGTTGAATAGCTTTGGGATCACGATGCCCGCAAGCTTAAAGCCAAAAATTAAAAATGTTGCGGCTGTTGCGGTTCACGCAGACTTGCCACCTTTTGTTAAGCCCGGCCAAACCATTGACGTTACCGTTTCATCTATTGGTAGTGCTGGTAGTTTACGAGGCGGTACTTTACTTCAGACCTTTCTAAAAGGGGTCGATGGTAACGTATATGCAATTGCGCAAGGAAGTTTGATTGTTGGTGGTTTGGGTGCTGATGGTGCCGATGGGAGTCGAGTTGTGATCAATACGCCGACTGTTGGTCGGGTGGCAAACGGCGCGACAGTGGAGCGAGCGGTACCAAGTCCGTTTACTCAGGGTGATTACATTACCTTTAACTTGAATAGACCAGACTTTACTACTGCAAAACGCTTGGCCGATACTATCAATGGCCTTGTTGGACCAAATAGTGCAAAACCTATGGATGCAGCCTCAGTTCGAGTAATTGCACCAAGAGATCCGTCTCAGCGCGTTGCGTATTTATCTACGCTAGAGAATCTTGAATTCAAACCAGCGGATACCGCTGCGAAGATCATCGTTAACTCGCGCACTGGCACTATCGTTATCGGCAAAAATGTCAAGTTGCAGCCTGCGGCAATTACTCATGGCGGCCTTACCGTAACAATTGCTGAGCAGCAAAATGTGTCACAACCTAATGCGCTGGCGAATGGCGAAACAACAGTGACGCAGCAAAGCATTATCGACGTAAATCAGGATGACTCTCGAGCGTTTGTGTTTGACCCAGGCGTGAGTCTTGATGACTTGGTTAGGGCAATTAACCAGGTTGGCGCAGCACCTGGCGATTTAATGGCGATCCTTGAAGCGCTAAAAGAAGCAGGCGCGATAAATGGTCAATTAGTCGTCATTTGATGTTCCATTATTAATCAACTAGTTAGCCCCGCAATTGTGGGGCTTTTTTTTGGCTCGGATTTTGCATTTATATTTGTATAGTTATTAACGTCAAACAGTGCTGAGTGTATGAACACCGACCAATTGAAAAATCAAAGCTTTTTTGACCTAGGAAACCTTGATTCGATCCGTAAAGAGGCGCTGAAAGGTGCTGGCGATCAAGGTGCCTCAGATCAGGCATTGAAGAAGGCGGCACAACAGTTTGAGTCTATCTTTACGCAAATGTTGTTACAAAGCATGCGTAAAGCGAATGAGGCGCTAGAGGATAAAGACAGTCCATTTAACTCTAGTGGTGTCAAATTTTTTGAAGAAATGCATGATCAGCAACTTTCGATGCACTTATCTGAGCAAGGCAGCTTAGGACTGGCAGATCTGATTGTGCAGCAGTTGTCTCCTAACTCTGAAAAGTATAAGCCTGCCTCAGTAATGAGAGCTGACGGCGATATTTCCTTTAAAAAGCAGGCGACAGCGAGTGAGAGTGTGAATAAACCCGAACCGCAGGTTGTCAATGTAAAGGCTGATGCCTCAAGCGATGAACAAACAGGCTTTGGTTCTCCTGAGGAATTCGTCGACAGAATTTGGGAATACGCTCAAACAGCGGCGAAAAAGTTGGGCTTGAACCCTGCGGTAATGGTTGCACAAGCTGCACTGGAAACCGGTTGGGGTAAACACATCATCAGCAAAAAGGATGGTAGTAGCAGTTTTAATCTATTCAATATTAAAGCGGATAGCCGCTGGAGTGGTGAAAGCGCCAGAAAATCGACACTTGAATTTGAGCAAGGGTTACCGGTGCAAAAGCAAGCCGATTTCCGTGCTTATAAGTCGCTTGAACAAAGCTTTGATGATTATGTCAGTTTCCTAAAAGGTAATCCGAGATACGAGCAAGCCTTAAATAAGGCTGGTGATAGTCACGCCTATTTAAGTGAACTTCAAAATGCAGGCTATGCGACCGATCCGAATTATGCCAACAAAATTAAGTCAGTTTTAAAGCGTATTGATGTATCCGATTTCTTATCCGGTGCGCTAACAAAGGGAGTCAGATGAGATGTCATTTGATCTATTAAATATTGGTGCAGCAGGGGTTAGGGCTAACTCCGAGTTACTACAAACCACCAGTAAAAACATTGCTAACCTAAATACCAAAGGGTATATCCGTGAACGGACTGAGCACGGAACGATGATAGGTGGCATGGTTGGTCGTGGTGAAACGGTGCGTTTGATCAACCAATTTGCGCAGCAGCAATTAAATCGTGATATTTCTAATCAATCTTACTATGAGCAGTTTGTCACTGAGGCAAGCCGTGTTGATACGTTGTTTGCACAAGACTCAAACAGTCTGAGCAAAAGCATCAACTCGATGTTTAACAATTTACAAAGCGCGATTAACTTGCCTTCATCGACAACTAACCGCTCTTTATTTATGACGGGCGCTCAAGGTCTTGTTGATCAAATGGATAGACTGTCAGGAATAGTTGTTGATCAAAACAGTATTGTGAACGAGCAATTGGATATTTTCTCAGAAGAAGCTAACAACCTTGTTCAAAAAATCAGCGAGTTAAATAAACAAGTAGCGAGTAAATCAGCACTCAATCTGAACAATGTCGATCACAGTGTACTTAACGAGCGAGATCAAGCTATCAAGGAACTCGCTGAACTTGTAGATATAGAAACACTCGATGGTGAAAATGGCGAGAAGCTCGTATTTTTAGGCACTGGGGATGCACTTGTGATGCAAGGTGGAGCCTTCAATTTATTCGCGATGAAAGGCAACCCAGATCCTAACCATAAAGAACTAATCCTAGACATTAAAGATAAAAATGTTGTACAGCTCGAGTTAGATAGCGGCAGCTTGAAAGGCAAAATCGGTGGGTTACTGGCGTTTAGAGATGAAGTGTTGATCCCGGCACAAAACCAACTAGGTCAAATTGGCCTCGCATTGGCAGATGCTTTTAATCAGCAAAATAGATTGGGAATGGACTTAGATGGCAACATAGGTGGAGATATATTTAAAATACCTACCGTGGGTGGCTTTGCTTACAGCGAAAATACAGGCACCGCAGCGCTTACGGCAACACTTGAGCCTGGGCGCGGCAATGAGTTGCCAGCTACCGATTTTCAAGTTACTTATACCAGTGCAACAACCGTTGAAATAACAGCTGTAGATGCCAAAGGCAATCCTATCGGTACTCCGACGACTGGCAATATTGCAGGTGGAGTCATCACGGGAACCGGCGATTATTTTGGCTTACAAATGAACGTAACTGGTAGTGGTGCAACAGGTGATAGATTTCTTGTGAAATTAAATCAACAGGCTGCAACTGGGTTGGAGCTTGCAACTCAAAGACCAGAAGCACTCGCATTAGCGTCGCCAATTCGTACTGAAAAATCAGCAGACAATAATGGTACGGCGACCATTTCAGCCGGAGTCGTCACTGATACCGATCCCACGACCAGTGCGTTTACTGCAGGAACGCCGCCAACGTTGAATGATGGTCCTTATACGTTGACTAAAACAGCCAATGCTAACGAATATACGTTAACCAGTAATTCAGGTACAACGCATACCTTTACGGCTCCTGCGGATGGTAAAGATATTCTCTCTGGAGTGGGAGCAGCGCCTGCACCTTTTGATAATCTTGGCTTCACTTTCGATATCGAGGGTACACCGAATACCGGTGATAGTTTTGAGATTAGTTTTAATACTGGTGGTTTTGATGACAATCGTAATGGCGCGGCGCTCGATGGTCTGAAATCGTCGGATTTAGTTAGGCAAAATGTAGAGTCTACAGGTAGTACCGAAAGCCATAAAACCTTTAATGAAGCATATGCCGATATTGTCACAGGTGTAGGGGTTATTACCAATCAAGCGAAAACCAATGGCGCGGCATTTGAAGCGCTGGCTAATCAGTCGAGTGCATGGTTTGAGTCTCTATCGGGTGTAAACCTAGATGAAGAGGCGGCCAACTTGTTACGTTTTCAACAGTCTTACTCGGCTTCGGCTCAAGTCATTTCGGCAGCGAGAACTGTGTTCGATACCTTATTAAGTGCAGCGAGGTAATTATGCGTTTATCTCAAAATCAAATTTTTAATTCTAATCTTAATTCTATTTTGCGTAATCAGCAGGACGTGAATAAAGCAACACAGCAGCTGAACACGCAAAAGCGGGTACTGAGTGCCTCCGATGATGCTTCAGCGACTGCTAGAGCCATGCTTTTTGACGACCGGATCCAAGCAAACGATCAGTTTACCAAGAACCTGACTATGTTGTCTTCGAGATTAGATACTCAAGAATCAGTGCTTGAAAATATTAAAACGGCCATTGATAGCGCTTATACCAAGTCAATACAGGCAGGTAACGGTGGGTTATCTGACGTTGACCGTGAAGCGATTGCTGATGAGCTAGAGTCCATCCAAGATACTATCTTGGATTTAATGAACTCAAAAAGTGAGGATGGTAAGTTTATATTTTCCGGCTACCAAGATAATACTCAAACCTACAGCTTTGATTCTGCCACTGGAAAGTACGTATATAACGGTGACCAAGGACAGCATAAAATAAAAGTTTCTGAAGGGGTTGAAATACGCTCAAGTGATAACGGTTTTGATGTATTTGAAAGTGCAGAGAAGCGACTGAATATTACGTCAAATACAGGTGTGGTTTCTGGTGGAATTACTTCTGCATCGGTTTATGTAGATGAGCAAGCTGTGTTTGATAAGTTTCATAAAGCAAATTACAACGCCGATCCAAGTGCGCCTGTAGGTGCAAACACCTTTGACTTAGTAGTGACAGCGGGTACGCCAAATACTTACCAGCTTGAGCAGGGGGGAACGGTTATTTCAACCGGGACTGCAGAAGGCGGAACTATTAAAGTCGCTGGTATGGAGTTTGACTTCGCTGGTGCTGCACCAGGCCAAATAAGCTTTGATTTAGAAAAGCCCCAGAAGGAAAACATTCTAAATACATTAGAATCTATGATTACGTCATTGAGAGACCCCAGTATTACGGGTGACGATTACAAACAGGTACTTGCAGATGGGATCTCTGGACTAGACAATGCCAAAATCAAGATATCACAAGGGCAAGCAGGACTCGGCGGCAGGTTAAATGCTGCAAAGCTTGTATCTGATGCAAATTCAGACTTGGACGTTGATAACAAAGCGAATAAAGCGGCTTTAATTGAAGTCGACTTTTATTCTGCGATTTCAGAACTCACCAAGCACGAAACTGCGCTGCAGGCATCTCAGGCAACATTTGGCCGCCTAACTAACCTTTCTCTATTAGACTATATTCGTTAAAAGATGGCCTTTACGGGCCATTTACTCTCACACCGCTCTAAACTCAACTTTTCATTGTAATAAGCTGAGTAATAATACATTTTTACCTAATCCTCTGATCGTAACCTAGGTGCGTCAAAACTTTGCCATATTTGGTTGAGCAATAATAAAAGCATATAGAAATCATGACGATAATTTTTTTTTAAAAAAAATACTAAAGGAAATTTTTTGCCGACCGATAACTTAATTAACCAAGCCGGAGAGTGAAAAACATTCAAAGGTTGGAAAAGAATCTAAGTTTGAGAGTGAAAGACTCGATTTAAAGTGGGAGAACCATCATGGCACTTTATGTAAATACTAACGTAAGTTCATTGAACGCACAAAGACAATTAATGAATTCTGGTAACTCACTAGATACATCATTCAAGCGTCTATCATCTGGTTTTCGTATCAACAGCGCTGCTGATGATGCTGCAGGCCTACAAATTTCTGACCGTTTGAGTTCACAAATCAATGGTCTTAACCAAGGTAACCGTAACGCGAACGACGGCATATCTTTAGCACAAACTGCTGAAGGTGCGATGGATGAAGTAACGTCAATGTTCCAACGTATTCGTACACTGGCACAACAAGCATCAAACGGCTCAAATACAGACGAAGATCGTTTGGCGATTCAAGAAGAGATTCGTTCACTGTCAGACGAGGTGAATCGAGTTGCTGCAGATACAACTTTTGGTGGTCAGAATTTGCTTGATGGCTCATATAAAGCTAGTTTTCAAGTAGGCGCGGATGCGGTTCAAACAATTGGTTTTAGCATGCAGACAGTGGGTACAAGCGCTAATGGAGCGAACTCATTATCAGCAAGTGGTGGTTTTACACTATCTGGTATTGCGAGTATTGCAAGTTCTGTTACTGGTACTGCCGGTACTTCTCTGGCATCATTATCAGAATTAAGCTCAGTCGGCAGTAGCGCGACGGTTGGTAGTTCTTTCACCTACGCTGGAGTTTTCCAAGCTGAAAATATTTCAGTTTCATCACAATCAAATGCACAGCGAGTTTTAGCTGGTATGGACGCGTTAATAGCTGTTGTTGATAAAAAGCGTGCGGAGTTAGGTGCAGTTCAGAATAGATTTCAATCAACAATCCGAAATCAATCTAATATTTCTGAAAACCTATCTGCAGCAAAATCACGTATCAAAGATACTGACTTCGCTCAGGAAACTGCAAGCTTAACCAAAATGCAGATCCTTCAACAGGCTAGCCAAACAATCCTAAGTCAGGCTAACCAACGTCCTCAGGCTGCTTTAAGTCTTCTAGGATAACAGTTGGAAGGTAAAGGTGCCTAAGCCGAATGGGGTATTTGCTTAGGCACCAAATTGGATGATAAAGCGGAGGTGCTTAAATCCAATAGCGTTCATTAAAACAATGAACACGTTAATTAAAGCATTAAGTATGCCAACTTTATGCTAGAAAAATGACACTCACTCTCAAATTTATCTAAAGAGGCCAACTGGCCTCTTTTTATTTCCCTACACTTTGAGCTGAAGCCTCTCCACCCATCAAAAAAGCCGCGGCTAGATGCCGAAATGCTAGTTAGTCGTTTCTCGATAAACAAAGTATTTAATACCTATTTTTAAGTTCCCTGTGTTATTTAATCATAGCTTTGGATTTTTGGCCCGCTATTTGCTTGCTACTAGTTACAGTAAATTCTGGCGTCAAAGTGGCAATTGGTTGCCTTAGTTGGTTGAATACCCGATGCATAAGTGCCGCTTTGTCATTTAACTATCTATCAATTAGATATTGATTTGACAAAAAGAGAGTGAATTATGGCTTTATATGTAAATACAAACGTTAGTGCTATTAATGCACAGAGACAGCTAACTAACTCGGGCAATGAACTAGATACATCTTTCAAACGCCTGTCATCTGGTATGCGTATTAATAGTGCTGCTGACGATGCGGCTGGTTTGCAAATTTCTGACCGTCTTCAATCTCAGATTATGGGGTTGAACCAAGGTAACCGAAATGCGAATGACGGGATCTCATTGGCACAAACAGCTGAAGGTGCAATGGATGAAATCACTTCTATGTTCCAGCGTATCCGTACGCTATCTCAGCAGGCAGCAAATGGTTCCAATACAGATGAAGACCGGTTAGCAATTCAAGAGGAAATTCGACAGCTGTCTAATGAAGTAAACCGTGTCGCAAGCGATACCACCTTTGGCGGTCAAAACCTTTTAGATGGTTCTTACAAGGCTAGCTTCCAAGTTGGGGCGGATGCAGTCCAGACTATTGGCTTTAGTATGCAAAATGTCGGTTCTACAGCGAATGGACCCAATTCCCTTTCCGCTGGTGGCGGTTTCACCTTGTCAGGAATTGCCAGTGTTGCGAGTTCAGTAACTGGTACTGCAGGTACCTCAATTGCTTCCCTTTCGGATCTGAGCTCAGTTGGTAGTAGTGCTGTTGTAGGAAGCTCTTTTACATATACTGGCGTATTTCAAGCTGATAATATAAGTGTGTCATCACAGTCCAACGCTCAAAGAGTCCTAGCTGGTATGGATGCCCTGATTGCGGTAGTAGATAAGAAACGAGCAGAATTAGGTGCGGTTCAAAATAGGTTTCAATCTACGATTAGAAACCAAGCAAACATATCAGAAAATTTATCTTCAGCGAAATCTAGAATAAAAGATGCTGATTTTGCGCTAGAAACAGCGAAGCTTACGAAAAATCAAATTCTACAACAGGCCAGCCAGACGATATTAGGCCAAGCTAATCAGCGACCGCAGGCTGCATTAAGTCTTCTGCAAGGCTAAAAAATTTAAACTTTTTTTCATTTAGACTAAAGCTTTCACTTTATATGACGATAACAGAGTTAGAGAACTATAACTTTAGGACTCTAACTTACTATTACTGCTGGGTAGGGGTATTCCGTAGTAATAGTTTAACCATTATAAAGCGGAGGCTATTATGGCTATATATGTAAACACGAATGTGAGTTCTCTAAATGCACAGAGACAACTAATGAATTCTTCTAATTCATTAGACACTTCATTTAAAAGGTTGTCATCAGGGTTTCGGATAAATAGTGCCAGTGACGATGCTGCTGGTATGCAAATATCTAACCGACTGTCTAGTCAAATTAATGGATTGAATCAGGGGATTCGAAATGCCAATGATGGTATCTCTCTATCACAAACTGCAGAGGGGGCGTTAGATGAAACAACGCAAATGTTTCAGAGGATTAGGACGTTGGCACAACAGGCTTCTAACGGCTCCAATACAGATGAAGACCGCTTAGCAATTCAGGAGGAAATAAGATCTTTATCTGAGGAAGTAAATAGAGTTGCAGCAGATACTACTTTCGGTGGACAGAATTTACTGGATGGCACATATAATGCCAGCTTTCAAGTTGGTGCTGATGCGGTTCAGACTATTTCATTCAGCATGGAAACTGTTGGTACAACTGCTAATGGGGCTAACTCATTAACAGCAAGTGGTGGGTTTACTTTGTCTGGATTGGCATCAGTTGCAAGTGCTGTTACGGGTACGGCGGGTACCTCGTTGGCATCTTTGAGTGAGCTAAGTTCTGTAGGTAGTAGTGCAGTTGTAGGTAGTTCATTTACTTATACTGCTGTATTTCAAGCTGATAATATTTCAGTATCATCGCAGTCTAATGCACAAAAAGTATTCGCGGGTATGGAGGCTTTGATCGCCGTTGTAGACAAAAAACGTGCCGAATTAGGTGCTGTTCAAAATCGCTTCCAATCAACTATTAGAAACCAAAGTAATGTATCTGAAAACCTTTCAGCAGCACAGTCACGTATCAGAGATACTGACTTTGCCATAGAAACTGCAAATTTAACAAAGATGCAGATCTTGCAGCAGGCAAGCAGCTCGATTCTTAGTCAGGCAAATCAGAGGCCTCAGGTAGCCTTATCTTTACTTGGCTAATTATCAGTAGCACTTACGCTAAGTTTCGATCTCTTTAAACTTGGCGTATACTCTTTATAGGCTTTACAGGAGGTCTAGATGAGTGATGTTCAAATTTCTCAAGGGCTAAACTATTCAGTTGATAGCCAACTGATTAAGCAACCAAAACAAGAATTAAACAATGAACGCGGTATTACTCCAGATAGAGTAAAACCTGAGGATTCACCTGAGCATAATGGCAAAGGTGCTAGCAGTAATGAACAGTTAATATCAGAAGTTAAAGACAATTTAGCGAAATTAAACGATGTTATCCCCGTTACGGCTACGAACTTACAGTTTCAACTTGATGAGGAGGGTGATCCCCCTGTTGTTCTTGTTTTAGATAAGTCTAGCAATGAAGTAATTAGGGAAATTCCTTCAAAAGAGTTTAGGGAGGTCGCTAAGGCTTTAGAAGAGTTTGCCGATAAACTTACAAAGCGTGGCGTGTTATTTGATAAAACCGCCTGATATAGATTTGGAGGTAGATTATGCCACTTATTACATCTGCGGGTGTTGGCTCAGGGCTTGATTTAGAGTCAATTATAAAAGCTTCTGTGGATGCGGAAAACGTACCCAAGATGCAAAGGTTTGCTGCAAAGCAAGAATCACTGAAAGTTGAGTTGTCTTCTATCGGTGAAGTAAAATCTGCCATTTCAAAACTTAAAGACACAATTGAAAAACTAGCGGACATCGATAACTTTGGCAAGCGAATCGCGAATATTCGTCAACCAGATGGTGCTGAAATAATCAGCGTGACACCAACGTCAGATATTTCTACGGGTAATTTCAAGATTGCTGTAGAACAATTGGCGCAAGGAAGCCGAGCTGTTTCTGCGGACGGTGCTTTTGCTTCAGCCGACGCAGTTGTTAGTGCAAGTGGTGGTACTTTGTCTTTCTCAGCAGGTGCGGATAAATCATTTGATTTAGAAGTAACTGCTGGAATGACTCTGGCTGAGTTAAGAGATGCTATAAATGCATCAGACACCAACTTCGGTATCACTGCCAATATTATTAACACGGGTGATCCTGATGTAGGCTCCAAACTTGTTTTTACGTCAAATGTCAGTGGCGATGGAAACGATCTCGTGATTACAAGTGATACTGCTGAGCTTGACGCTATTGAGACATATGACGCGACAACAAATCCTTCCGGTGGCATGGTAATTGCTGATGCGGACAAAGCTCAAGATGCAATCATAACGGTAGATGGCCTCGTAGTTAATAGCGATACAAATACATTTAAAGATGCTGTTCAAGATATGACGATAAGGGCACTCGAGGTTAGCCCTGAGGATACATCTGGCACAAAATTAACAGCTAAATTGGACGTAGATTATGACAGAGAGTCAGTCACTAAGCTCGTCGATGAGCTGATTACAAATTACAATAATCTCGTTGGAATGATTGGCTTGCAAACTCGAGTCGGAAAGCCTCTAAATGGTGATGCTTCGATGAGAGCATTGAGTGATCAGCTGGTTTCTACTTTGGGTTCTACGCTGACTGATGCTGGGCCATTTGAATCAGTATTTGACATAGGGCTTGGCGTTAATAAAAAAGGTTATTTAGAAAAGTCATCACTAGTTCGCAGCTTGAATGAAGCTATGGATGATAATTACGATGATATTGGTACAGCATTTGCAGGAGAAAATGGTGTGGCCAAAAAATTAGAAGAGTTGCTCGGAAACTACGTCGATTCAGATGGACTTATGAAACAACGTGAGACTAATTTAAATTCTCAACTTGATGATTTAGAGGACGATGTCATAAATCATCAAGAACGTATGAAGTCATTTGAAGCCAGCTTACGCCAAAAATATGCAGGGCTAGATGTGCTTATCGCGCAAATGAAGCAAACTCAATCTTATTTGGGGGCTCAACTTTCTAATCTTCCAGGCTTTACTAAGTCCAAGTAATTGAGAGGATTTAACATGTATAATGCAAAAGTGAAGAATTATCAGAGAGAAGCGCTTAAAACTCGGGTGGCGGGTGCTGATCGTTATGAAATTATTCAGATGTTGATGTCTGGTGCGATTGAGAAAATGGTGCTCGCCAAAGTCACCATCGAAAAAAAGCATTTAGAAGCGAAGGCCGAACATATATCAAAAGCTTCCGCAATAATCGATGCATTAAGAGGGTCGTTAGATTTTAATGTCGGTGGTGAGGTTACCGAAAATTTGTACGCATTGTATAGCTATATGCTAGACAGGCTTCTTGAAGCGAGTGTCAAAAATGATCCCGACATAATTGATGAAGTTTCTAACTTACTCAAAGAAATTAAGTCGGCGTGGGATGCTATTCCAGTAGAGGTAAGACAAGAAACGCTTAAGCAAAATGGCAGTAGTGCTGATGCAGGATAAGGTAAAGCATATCAATCAAGGGATCGTTGAGGTAGGTAACTGTATTACAGAAGGAAATATTAAAGATGCTATGGAAAAGTTCTCAGCACTTGATATTTTATTAAAATCCATATCAGATCAAAATAGTCTTACCCCTGAAGTGTTAGTTTCCCTTCGGGTTGTCTATCAGGAGCTGGAGAAAGCAATACATACAGCAACGCTCAAGCAAGCATCTATTAAGAAAGAACTTAAATCAGTGATTCAAAGTTCCAAAGCTGTAAAAGTATATAAGTCAATCTAACACCTCTAGTAAAGAATATGAAACATAACACCAATGATATTGAAGTAGAGTTACAAAATATTAAAGACAAGCTGAGTCAGTCTTTAAATAAGCACTCTCTTGAGCTTGAATTTACCAAAAAGGCAAATCTATTATATGAGAAAAATTTAATTGCCTTTAAAAAATACTTGCCAGAAATTTATGAAAAATTTGTTAACTTTCTCCCTAAGGGTGAATTTGAGCTTTTTATCGAAGATAATGGTGATGCCAATATAGTAGATTATGCTACTAAAGTCCCAATGTACTCCAAAACACCAGCTAAGCAAGTTAACAGCCAAGTGAGTAATGCGTTAGAGTCACCTATTTTTTCCAAGATAAGTTATGATTACCTCGAAAAAATGGAGAATAAATATGACTTTCTTCATGTTGAGCTTTTAAAAAAAGCTGGTAAGGTATATTCAAAAGCGCAAAAAGAATTAACTGAAAATCGCGTTATCGACGGTAAAGTACCTAGCGTTGTAATATTTGGGATTGGTTTAGGCTACCACCTCGAGAATATTTTAAAAAATGTCCCGAGTACATATATTAATCTATTCGAGCCTGAAGAGGACTATTTTTACGCGAGTTTATTCACCTTTGACTGGTCAAATTACCTCGAGTGTATAAATGAGGCTGGCTCTTTTCTTTATATAAGTATAGGAGTCTCCGAGGATGAAATATACCAGAATCTACATAGCAGAGCGCAAGACCAAGGCCCATTTACAATCTCAAACTCTTGGTTTTTTCAACATTACCCATCACAGTCTATTGATAACATCATTTATAAGCTGCGGGATAATTTCCACGAATTTTTTATGGGGTGGGGCTTTATAGATGACGCTTTTATGAGTTTGGCGCATAGTTGCGAAAATGTAAATAGACGAATTCCTTTTTGTCATGCTCATAGTTCAATAGTAAATAATTATAAGCATTTTCCGGTCTTAGTTGTTGCCAACGGCCCATCTTTGGATTCTGAATTAGACCTTTTAAAGAGCATTAGAGAGAAGGTCATCATTGTTTCCTGCAACTCGGCGAGTACTGCATTAATTAATAATGGTATTATTCCTGACTTTCATGCTGCTTTAGAGCGTTCTCGTGCTACATATGATTTTCTCAAGGCTTTCTTGCCAGAAAGCGCCAGAAAGCAAATGGCTTTACTTACAGTGAATGTTATGCACCAAGATGTAGCCGAACTTTTCTCTTGGGTTGGCGCTGGATTAAAGGGGCGGGAGGCTGGTACTAGCTTACATCAAGTTTCAGAAATTTTAGAAGGAAAAACTGCTAGTGCTACCTTGCCATTTTGCAACCCCCTGGTGGGGAATATGGCGTTGAGCCATGTTGTTACTTTAGGCTTTAAAAATATCTATTTATTCGGTGTAGATAACGGCTATGTTGACCCTTCACATCACCACTCGAAGTCAAGCATGTATTACAATAGAGAAGGGGATACAGTTTATCAGCCGCTACAAATTGGTTCGAAAATGCTCATTTCTGGCAATTTTGGCCAAGACGTAATTGCTGATCATTTTCTCTACTCAGGTAAAGTGCAAATGGAACGTCTTTTGAAAACAGAAAGAGCGAAAGGAGTATATTGCTATAACTGCAGCGGTGGGGCGAAAATCGAAGGTACTTTATCATTACGTTCGTCTGATTTGATAATAGAAAATCAAAATGTTAGTAAGCACGACGTGGTCGAGTACGTGAAAAATAGCCTTTTCTACATTCCTGATGAAGACTTTAAGATTGAAAAGCATTTAGATTTTGAAGGTTTTGAGAAACTTTGCGATACCCTAATTGATATTCTTTCCGAACCAGTCAATTCAAGAACAGAAGCGTATGAACAAGTTATAAAACAAGTGCATTTACTAACGTCCTTGAAAGAAACTCAGTTCAGCCATCATTATATGGTTTTGGAGGGAGAGGCGCTTTACTTGAGCTCGATAATTATCAACATGTTATTTAACTACGGAAGTTCGCAAAGCATTTTGCCTTATTATCAAGAGTTAAAGGCAGTCTGGTGTGACTTTTTGGCTTCAGCCCCCGACCTCTATCGGGAGAATTGGAATAAGTCTAGCGATCATATTTTTGAGGTATAGCTTGAGGTAATTACTAATGCAAAAGCAGAATGTTGTAGTGGTCGGGGGAGGACTTTCAGGCTTATTTGCAGTAAATAAGCTTGCTAAGAATAAAAACCTCAACATCACTTTGATTGAGGGGAGTCCAAGTTGTGGCGGGCTTCTTAATTGTTTTCAATCGGAAAGTGGGGTTTACTACGATCAGGGTACGCACTTTGCGTCTAAGACTGGTGTTGACAGCATAGATGATATTTTATTTGACGAAACTGACTTCGAAAACAACTGGTATCAGTTTTCTTACTTGAACTCGGGTAACTTTGCATTTAATAAGTGGACATTCGATACTCAAGTCGTTGATATTCGTAATTTACCTGACTGTGAATATCACAAAGCACTTGGCCAGCTAATTTCTGCTGAAACAATTACCACTAGTGATACCTTCAGCGAATATGCAAAGTCTCACCTTGGTGAATACTTATACCATGAGCTGTTTAAGCCAACTGTTTATAAACTCTATGGAGATGATGTTGATTTATTATCTATCCAGCCGAGAGTTGGTTATTTTGGTCTTAATAGAGTAGTGGCTTTAGATGACATAACGACTGAAAGTTTAAAGAAAATACCTAAATATGATGAAAAGCTTGCTTATAGTTCTAGTAAATATTATTCAGAAAAAATAACCACTCAAGAATGTTACTTATATCCTAAGGATAAAAAAGGAATACAGTTTTGGATAGATAAGATGCATGAAAGGGCAGTTAAAAATGGGGTTAATATCCTTACCTCAACTGAAATTAAGAAACTTGATGTGTCTAAAAAGAAAGTAACTAGTATAATCACTTCTGATGGTAAAATTTACAGCAGCGATCTAGTAATTTGGACTGTCCCACCATCAATATTACTAAAGCTTAGTAATATCGAGTGTAGTTTTAGTTATAAACCTCTTTTAAGAACAGCAAACCTTTTCCATTACTCTTTTGATAAACCTTTATTCAATTGTAAGAATCACTACGTTTGGAATTGGGACAAGAACTATAGATCGTTTAGGCTAACCTTTTACAATAACTTTACAGGATGTACGGCTCATGATAGCAGGGTGACCGTCGAAGTTTTATCTAGTCCTGAAGAAAGTCAACGCATTAGTAGTGAAGAAATTTTGAAGGAATTGCGTGACATGGAAATTATCGGAGAAGAGCATCACCTAACTGACGAATCAAAACAAGTAATTCATAGTACTTTCCCAGTACCGGACAAAAAATTACAGAAATTATCTAATGAAATTCGAGGTAAGGTAGAAGCAGAGCTCGAAAATGTTATTATTGCTGGGCGGCATAGTGGTTCTGTCTGGCTTCAATCTGACGTAATTAAAGCCATTAACCATGAGATTGAGGCGCGCATTTTTTAATTAGGAGACAACATGGGATTTTCACCAGAGTGGAACGACTTATACAAAAACAACAAACATTTTTCCGTATGGCCATGGAGTCAACTTGTAAGCTTATGTCTTAGGCATACTGATTTGGTAACTACTGAAAGGGCTTGTAAAGTTTTGGAGGTAGGGTGTGGAGCTGGAGCTAACTTACCTTTTTTCTTAGCCTACACCGATAAAGTTTATGGTCTAGATGGTAGTGAATATATTATCTCATCACTGAAACAGAAGTTTCCACAATTAGTTAATACGCTAGCAGTGGCTGACTTTACAAGCTCTATACCTTTTAAAGAAAATTTTGACTTGATTGTAGATAGGGGCGCTTCAGTTCACAACGACACGTCCTCAATCAAAAGATATTTAAAGTTAGCGCATGCGCACCTCAATGATGGTGGATTTATTATCATCACAGATTGGTTTAGTACAAAACACAGCCAGTACAGTGGCGGTGCTCCGGTTGATGATGATGGTTATGTCAGAACAGGTTATAAAGAGGGACCGTTTTCTGGAGTTGGTAAAGTACACTTCTTCGATAGCGATATAATTAAACAATTAACGGAAGATTTTGAGCTCATTCATTTAGAGCATACAAGCATAGAAGTCTATGGCACTGACCAAAAAACTTCAGGGTGGAACATAGTATTAAAGAAGTAGGTTTTATGATTTCCACAAAAAGATTTTTCTTGAATGAGCTAACGCAAGAGCACGCAACAAAGCGATACTTATCTTGGCTAAAAGGCAGTGAAGCTAGGTATCTAACTAATACTAATTTTAGTATTGATGAGCTAAGAGATTATATTGAGCAATTCAGACTTGATGAGAACTGCTTTCTGCTAGGAATATTTGATAAAGCTGAAGGTGTACACATAGGCAATGTGAAATTTGAGTTCTTAAAAAAGGATAAAAGTATTGTTGAGATGGGGATCCTAATTGGTGAGAAATCTTATCAAGGAAAAGGTGTTGCTGCCGAGGTGATTTGTGCATTTGCAGAGTATGCCAGCTCGGAGTTTGACACCGAATTAATGGTTTTGGGAGTTAGTAAAAATAATACGCGTGCAATATCTGTTTATCAAAAGATAGGCTTCAAACTTGAGCAGAGACCTCTGTCAAAAATTGATAGTGAGGGAGGGCTGTTAATGTCTTGGAGCATTAAGAATGATTAAATCATCAAGTTATTTCATGAGTATTGCTAGCGAAATGCACCATTGGGCCAAGCAGCTATTTCCAATTTGCAGAAGTATAACTGGCGAGGGTGTTAGGGAAACACTTGAGTTTATCAAAAATGAACTGCCGAATCTTCAAGTGCATTCAGTGCCAACTGGCACGGATGTGTTTGATTGGACTGTTCCTCAGGAGTGGCTAATCAAGGATGCTTTCGTAGTTGGCCCGAATGGTGACAAAATAATAGACTTCAAGCACAATAACCTGCATGTAATGAGCTATTCCATAGCTGTTGACGAAGAACTAACTTTAGGTGAATTGCAGGAGCATCTTTACTCATTGCCTGAGCAACCAGACGCCATACCTTATGTTACCTCATATTATGCTCCAAGATGGGGTTTTTGTCTCACTGACAAGCAAAGAAAGCAACTTGGTGAGGGGATCTATAAAGTACACATTGACTCTGAACACTTTGATGGCGAGCTAAATTATGGAGAGCTCTATTTAAAAGGAGAGACTGAGGAGGAGGTGTTAATTTCTACATATATTTGCCACCCTTCAATGGCCAATAATGAACTATCTGGGCCTGTTGTATCTATGGCGCTATTTAGGGAATTGCAGAAATTAAGCTCTAGAAAATACAGCTATCGCTTTGTTTTTGTCCCAGAAACAATCGGAGCAATTACATTCTTGTCAGAAAGGCTCGAAGAGATTAAGAACAAAACTATGGCAGGTTATGTTTTAACTTGCATTGGAGACGATAGGAATTTTTCTTATCTACAATCAAGGGCAGAGTGCACACTGTCTGACCGCGCAGCAATACATATGTATAAACACTTTGCACCAAATTATCGTTTATATAATTATTTATCTAGAGGGAGCGATGAAAGGCAATATTGTGCACCAGGAGTTGACTTACCTATTGGCTCAATAATGAGAACAAGGTATGGAGATTATCCTGAGTATCATACCTCTTTGGACGACTTAAACCTTGTAACGGAGAGTGGACTAGCTGGAGGTTTAGAGTCTGTTTTTCGTGCTATATGTTTAATTGAAGCCAACTCGACATATGAGGTGACAGTACTTTGTGAGCCGCAGTTGGGTAAAAGAGGGCTGTATCCAACTTTAAGCAGTATGTCACTTGACTATACGGATATCAGAACTTTGACTAACTTTATTGCTTATTGCGACGGCAAACATGATTTGATATCCATTGCTGAAAAAATTGATGTAAATGCACTTGAATTAATCTCAATTATTCACATGTTGTTAGAAGAAGGTTTGATTAAAGAAGTAGAGGGAAAGCATGGCTAAATTGGACAAGTATAGAATGGTTGCTTGCGCTATCGATGAAAGTTGGGATTCTTTAGTTAGATCTTCAAATAATTCAACCCCATTTGCTTTGTCTTGTTTTATTAACTCTTTAGTTGGAAATTTTTCAGCTTTTATATGTAAGAAAGGAGATGAGGTAGTCGCGGGATGCTTGTTAGCCCTTGATAGTCTCTCACAGAATGTCATAGGGCATGAGTTAGTTGTTCACGATGGGATATTTGTAAAAGAATTAAAAGACTTAAACCAAGCTCAGAAGAGCTCTGAAGAGTTTAAAGCCTTGCAATGTATTGCCGAGTTTTTGGTTGATAATTACTCAAGTGTTCAGGTTACATTATCCCCACTCTTACAGGATATTCGGCCTTTCCAGTGGGTACACTATCATGATGATAAGCCTATGTACGTGGAGTCGATCCGGTATACATGTAAAGCTGATATCAAAGAGTTCAAAGAGCTTAAGCGACCTTCAATGTATAGGTTATATGAACAAGCGTCTGTATCAAGGAGGCAAGCAGTTCGTTACTCTTACCGAGACCAAGTTGTCGTCAACGAGTCTGTAGATGTAGAAGCATTTTTGAATTTATATTGCAGAACTTTTGAACGGCAAAAAATTAAATTAGATGAAAATATCCTGCCGCAAATGCGCAGGCTCCTAACGAAATTATTAAAATCTGAAAATGCACTGATGGTTGAAGCAAAAACTGAATGTGGAAGCTTAGCGAGTATGGCGGTGTTTGTTTGGCTCGGAAATACTGCATATTACCTTTTTGGTGCGAATGATTTTGCATATAGAAATACTTCCACAGGGACTGCTGTTTTATGGCAAGCATTTACAATACTTGCGAAATTAGGTATTGAAGTAGTTGACTTTGAAGGGGTAAATAGTCCTGATAGAGGATGGTTTAAACTTAGTTTTGGTGCTGTAATTAGTCCATATTACTGTTTAAGCTATCAGTGGTAGATAGCTTCTATATTAAAAGCAGAATTTCTTGAGCTACAGATTTTTTGTATGGCATTTCAATTTTATATTTTGCTAATCTATTAATTGCTATATCTTGTATCAAACGTTTGAGCTTAAACGTGTAGCGAATTGAGCTGGTGAGCTTTGTTTGCTCTAGATAGAAGGAGCTTTTCCATGATTTGCTATTTGCAAACTAGTTATGGGCTTTGATTGGAGAGCTCCTTCTAGCAACACAGTAGATGACATTCTATCTCGATGTTTCGTATTCACTATAGCTTTCTTCAAGTCGATGCCAGTCATCCATGGTATCAACATCAATCGCTCTATTTGCTTGTAGCACAATCGGGGCGATAGGTGTGTGCTCTAAGAACATATTGTGTTGCTTCATTGTTTTATAATTAAACACGTAAAAGTTACCGCTATCAATATATGACTTAGGCAAGCTTTTCGTCTGCGCTAGGTAGGCATCAGGATGCAATGGAGATAAGTGGCCTGTCTCATCTTCGATGAGTGCCAACATAGGATGATGAAGATACTCGGTGACGCTCATGACTAAGTTGTGTTGACCTTGATTGAATTTATCAATTCCAGCGGAATAGTCATGGGGTTTTATAAGTGCGGAAGTTGCCAAGGTAAAAAGCACATCAGTTGAGCTAAAGTGTTGGCCAAAGCGATCCAAGTCATATTTAACAAGGTCCATAAACCCAGTTTCATCATCACTTAACGTTGATATTCTTGATGATAGTGTGACCACTTTATCGTATTTATCAACTAGTTGTTTTACCTCATCACTGTCGGTGGAGACAGCTACACCTTGCAGGTTGGGACACTGGAGCAGGTTTTCAATGACGTGGCAAATAATGGGCTTGCCAGCAAGGTGCTTTATATTTTTTTTCGGTACTCGCTTTGAGCCGATTCGAGCAGGTATGTATGCAAACATGATTAAATTTCCAAGGCTATAAGTATATCGAGTGCTGTCATGATATCGCTCAGATTTGTTGAGAAAGTAAAACGAATAAAATCATGATAGTTTTCGCCAAATGCGTTGCCGGGCGTAAGCGACAGCTTATGTTGCTCTAACAGCAACTCACAAAACTCGATAGCGCTGAGATTAAAGCGGCTGATATTTACCCAGATATAGAATGTGCCTTGCGAAATGCTGGTACTTTTCTCTAACCAAGTGCCCTGAATTTTATCAAGAATTTTAGCTCTTCGATGAGCATATGTATCGACTTGCTCGGTTTGCAATTTTGCTACTTGAGGGTCTTGTAATGCACATACTGCGGCAAGCTGTGAAGCTGGGTTGAGGCAGGTACTTTGAAATTGTAGTAATTTATTAACTTGTTTAGCAATCTCGGCGTTGGAATATAGATAGCCTACACGCCATCCTGTCATTGCATATGACTTCGAGAAACTAAATACTGAGATGATCTTCTGATAATCAGGGGCAACGGTTTGAATGCTGGTATGGGTCGTGTTGAATATAATGTCTTCGTAGACTTCATCACTAATGATGTATATATCCCTTTTTCTGCAAATCTCAGCGAGCTCTTTAAGTAGTGAAATTGGGTACACGGCTCCAGTGGGGTTATTTGGGCTATTAATTATGATGGCTTTTGTTTTAGTGCTCAATAGCGATGCTAATTCTGTGAGGTCAGGAATGAAGCCAGCGGACATCTGAGTTTTTAAAATCTTGACCTTTGCCCCTGCAAGTAGCGCATCACTTTGGTACGCGAGCCAAAAGGGGGCAATTAATACAACTTCATCACCAGGGTTTATAATACTAGCCAACGATAATTGAATCGCTTGAACTGCTCCATGCGTAATACTTACGTTGGTGCTATGCGCTTGTTTAAATTTATTTTTTTCTATTAACTTCATTGCAACCGCGCTTTTTAGCTGAGCTAAGCCTGAGCTTGCACAGTAATGTGTATTGCCATCATGAAGTGCTTTGATGAGCGTTTGCACTATGGGCTGTGGGGTTGCAAAATCGGGGTCGCCAGTTTGTAATTGTAGTACAGGTTTACCATCGGCAATCATTTCTCTAACACGGTTGGCAAGAGCAATATTAGTAGATTCTCCCATCAAACTTAACTGATTATTCATTTACGAGCCCTTTAATGACTTAAGCTGTTGTATGTGCACTTCACTGAGCAATGACTTCTCCTCTAAATAAGCCTTTTCACAGACAATTTTTTTAGTATCCCATTTAAGAGTATCTAAACAAAAAAACCAAATATCTTCTTGTATTTCAATTGTGTGTAAGCTCTCTAATGTTTCTTCATTAATTCTATCTTGCTCAATGATAACTACGCCACCATCATCACACACAGCAATTGCACCTTCATATTTGTTTAGATATGCTTGTTGCTTTGCTTCAGGGAATGAGCCTTGATCTTGATTAACGCAGCCAATTGGTGTGGTGCCTGTACACCAAATACTCATTCTTTGCCTTTTGACGGCTGCTATATCTCTCAAAAAACCATCCACCACAAGTGCTTGTGCTTCTTTATAAAGCAAACAATACTTACTCACTAACTCACCCAGTACTGCTTTATTGTCACATTCATGGGTCAGTACGAGCGCGATTTCGTCCTTTTCTATCGCGCGGACTTGGTCATGAACATGATAATTAGACCCATGACTGGCAAAAATGCAGCGGACTATACCGACTTTATGTTGCTCTGGCGTTACAGGTAACACTTGTTCTAATGCACCAGTCTTTCCCAAAGCATCTGCAACCTCTGTTGTAGAAACCCGATTACTCTTTATGTAGTCCACAATTTTAGCTTTAATACTCATATGTTTCTCCCGGGTTTAAAAACTTGCAATGTGAATTCCCATAATGGATAGTTTTGATCCAATACGAATTTATTTGTTAAAGGTTTGATCCAGCCTAAGATATCTAAGCTATTGTAGTGAAAGTTTTTATCGAGTTGGTAATCAACTTGATCAGATAAGAAATTGAATGCCATCGTCTCATGTACTATAGAGAAAGTTTTAGTGATGACTCGCTGAGCATGAGCCAAATTATCGCTAATTTTATAACTTAGCATGCCAGAGCTGAGCGCTATATCAATTTGTTTATGCTCGTTTGCATCAGCGAACTCAAATATATCACCAGCGAAAAACTCAACATTATCCCGCCCTGAAAACCGAGAGCTTGCTTGTTCTATCATTTTGTCTGCGATGTCTATTCCGACATATCGGTAGTTTTGTACTTGGTTAGCATCGAGAAAATGCACCAAGTCACCTAAACCACAGCCAATATCTAAAATAGTTTTGTTATCTAGTTTTAATGTATTGATTAACCGTTCAAATCGTAAAAATTGGGTGGCTTGATCTCGCCAGCCAACAGAGCCAATACAATCACCTTGGGCATAGAAGCGGTCGTTGTAAAAGTTTTTGATTTGCTCGTAATCTTCATTGTTCAATTCAGTCACGGATCAAATCCTCAAAGTTTTGTACCAGTATCTTTTCGAGTGCTTCGCCTTGAACATTATATTTTTTGAACTGTTCTAAGCTTTGTGTTAAAGAATCGCTTAATGAACGATCAGGGTAGTCAGAGCCATAAAAAATGCGATCGTATCTCATGCTTTTCATCGCATACATTAGGTCATCTACCACGCTGCTGCCTCGGTAATACAATAGTGAATAAGAGCAATCCATAAATACATTCGGTAAGCGCTTTGCCAGCATCATAAAATCAATGACTTTATGTCCGCCCATATGAGCCCAGATAAATGAGGTGTCTGGACAGGCTTTAGCTAGCCGGGCAAAAGCAAGAGGATCAAAGCCTTGCATCAAAGCTGTGCCATCTGGAAATGCATCTAATAATACAGGTGCGTTTAGCTCTCCTGAATATCGGCATAATGTAATGACTCTCTCATCATCGGGTGAATATTTTTGTAGCCTCGGGTGCAGTTTGAGCCCTTGATAACCAAGCTTACTAATTGAAAGTGAAAGCGCTTGTTTAGCATCTTCATCCATAGGGTGAATATTAACAAAGGGAATAAATTTGCCTTTGCCGCTAAGCGCTTTAGCTAACTCTTCTTTACTCCAAGGCTGAATTTGTAGGTGAAGTAGCACCGCTTTGCTAATGTTTGCACTGGTCATTTGATGTTCGAGTTCGTTTATGGCCTCATCTAATTTTGGGAATTGCCATGAGTTCAAGTGTAAATGAGCATCAATTACTTTCATTGGGTGTTACCTCATAACTTATCGTTGTTAGGGCTGTTTGGTGCAGTTTTTGAGTGTGCTCACTGTTAACGCCAGATGTTAATAAATATCCTAATCTGGCTCCATCGCAATTAGCTGATGTCACCTTATCACCAATTTCAAAGAAGTTACCTCCTTCACAACCTTCAATATTTGCTAGCTGTTCAAAATTGGCAATAGCGCTTATTGTTCCTTCACTGCTTGGGAAAAACTCTAAAATAGCGTGTTTAGGTGTAAACGTTTCAAGCTTTGGTTGCTCACCACACGCAATTCTTATTGTCAATGGCACGATTTCCAAACCCGTAACTTTAGGAATTAAAGACTCGAAGACTAAAAAGCCGCCCCCTCTACCAGCCACTTCAACAATGGTGATATTATTTTGAGCATCTAGTAATATTTCTGCGTGGCCAATGCCATCAAAATAGCCAAGGCTACTGTATGCGTTATTAATCGCGTTGTGAATTTTATCTAATAATTGCTCTGAAAATGTCGCTGTTTCTAGTTTGTACGCTACCGTATAGTTACTTTGTGGTAATTTACTTTTTTCGGTGATTGCAAGAATGGTACTTTGCCCATTTATTTGTAATGACTCGACGGTATACTCTTCACCTGTCACAAATGCCTCTAATATAACTTCTTGGCTTTTGGAGTGTTGCAGTGCACTTTGAAAAACATGCTCTGTTAATTGTGCTTTATCAGTTAATTTTTGTACCCCCCGACTGCCAGCTGAATCTACAGGCTTAATGATAGCGGGGAAAGGGATTTGATGGGCTTGTTCAACAAGAGCATCAAAGTTTGAGCTACATATAAAACTTGGGTTGGCCAATGATGGGATATTCTGCCAAGCTGACCTTTGTAGTTTTTTACTTGTTAACCGCTGACTTATAACAAGACCTGGGCCTGGTAAATTGAAATGGTCGATTATCAACCCTGCCAATGTCATACCTGCATCAGAGCATATGCTTAGGCAACCGGCTATAGATTTATTGCTAAGGGCTGTCAATATTTCTTGTATAGCGCAAAACGGCTTACAAATTACTTCATCGGCATATTTAAAACCAAGTGCACTTTCATCACTATCAATGGCAACTACTTTATAGCCAAGGCGCTTTGCTGCTACTATTCCACACAGTTGCCAGCGACCAGCTGTAACTGCTACAAACCATTTACTCATAGTGCTCCACTTTTTGAGTTTGCTTATCAGCAATTAGCTGTTCGCATAATTTTAGGATTCTGTTCACCCCGTAGCCATCAATGGTATTTTGCTGTGAAACTGTCATTTTTTGCCTTATCTGAAAATCTTGTACTTGTTGCCATGCTTTTTGATAGTCATCATCAGCATCAATTGCTAGTTCATAGTGAGCGATATCATTGATAAACATTTTTTCTCGCTCATTCTGTGCGCGTACGATACAGGGTGTACCAAGGTATGACAGCTCAAAAAGTGACGTACCACAACCACAAAATGCTAAATCTTGATTTGACATATAGTGTGCTAACTGGACAGGTGCGCTGTGAATATTCACAGTTGCTTTCTTTGAGTTTTGCATGTCACAAACCTGCTTGTAAAGCGGGTTTAGTGGGCCTAAGATTACTGTGATATTTAACTTTTTATCCAGTGATAACAGGAATTCCAGCGTAGAAAGCGTGTACTGGTTTGGATCGCTACCGCCGTACATAATCAATACATTGTGAATTTGTTGTTGAACCTTTTTGGGGGTTCGGTAGTTTTCGAACTTTGGTGCAATGATTGCGAATTCTAGCCCCGCGACAGCTTTGCATTGCGCTTCACCAAGCTTGGCAGGAAGCGACTTCAAGTTGATTATCAAGTCTGCGGGGGCTGTATTTTGGTAGTGGTCTAAACTGACAACATAGCAGGAAAATTGTTTTTTAGCTTGTTGTATCGTGAGTACTGGAGCATCCAGTTGATCACTTATAATAATGTCACATTGTGTTAGTTGCTCGATACTGTGGATAATAGTGACATTAGTTAAGCGCTCATCAACTATGTCCAAGCCTTCTGGCAAGAGCAAATAGCTTTTGTTATGTTTGCTATATGTGGCAATACTTAAGCAGCGACTAACATGCCCAAAGCCGACTGCTCTGCCACATATAGGCGCAAACAATATGGTGCATGTGTGTTCATTGGTCAGTGACATCATCTAACGATGCTCTTGTTGCAAACGACAGTTCACGCTTGGCCTTCTTTCCCAGCATATTGGGTAAGTATTTTGGGTGTAACCCAAGGCTCGGGCGCACACTTTTGATATTCTCCAGAGTGATAGTTTCACCTTGTTTAATATCTTTGCTGTAGTATAAAGAGCGTCTTCCCCTTAAACTTTGACGAGCCGTCTTGGTTAGCTCATAGGTTACTTGGCCAAGCGCACTTTCAGTATTGCGAACGTTTTTTACCAAGTTTGCAAACTCTGTTGCCGTTAATGAAAAAAAACTATCGACAGATTCATTATCATCATCCAGCTTTATATGCTTTTCAATGAACTTAGCACCCAACGCTACGGCTGCAATTGGTACAGTATCTCCCTGTGTATGGTCAGAAATACCTACAGGACAAGAAAACCTCTGCTTCATATCAACAATTGTATTTAGGTTAACCTCTTCATAAGGGGTGGGGTAAGCACTTGTACACTTCAAGAGAATGTACTGTGAGCAGCCATGCTTTTTTAAAGTTGATACTGCCAACTCAATATCATGCAATTCGGCAACTCCGGTGGATAAAATAACGGGTTTTTTAGTTTTAGCGACACATTCTAGCAAAGCTAGATCGGTTATCTCAGGAGAAGCAACTTTATACGCAGGGGCATCGAGAGATTCAAGTAGTTCTACAGCGGTTGCATCAAATGGCGAAGAAAAAAGGGTTAGGCCAAGTTTCTTCGCTTCTGCAAATAGTTGTTCATGCCACTGCCAAGGAGTATGAGCTTCTTCATAAAGCTCATAGAGGTTTTTATGCTTTGCCCAAGGGCTTGTAGTAGGTAACTGAAAGTCCTCAGTGTTGGCGTTTAGGGTAATGGTTGATGCTCGATAGGTTTGCAGTTTAACAGCATCAACGCCTGCAGCTTTAGCTTGGCGTAAAATCTCTAGAGCATCATCGATGTTACCACCATGGTTACCTGACATTTCAGCAACAATATAACAAGGAGATTCGTTGCTAATTTGTTTGCCGGCAATTCTTAACTTCATAACTTTTTGCCTAATTTAGTCGTTTAAATCCACTTGTTGCTGGTGTTACTTGTGTTTCAAAGAGTCCACTGTCAATGGCCTTTTTTAGTTTTTCAAAAGCATTATCCACTGCCGATAAGTAACCATCTATATGAGTCTGAGTGTGTGCATACATTGCATAATATAAGTTTGATGCTAGATAGCCTTGTTTTAACATAAGCTGTACAAAGTAAGACTTCAAAGTCATAAAGTTATCGTATTGCAAACCAAAGTGGGCGAGGGCAGGGATGCCACCGATTGAAATTTTTAAGCCGTGCTTATTTGCTAATTCTTGCCAACCAGACATGACTTGTTCGCCCATATGCGCTAAATGTTTTTCCACTTGGTTTTGCTCAAAAGTACGGATGGTCGCCAGCGCAGCGGCTGGACCTACACGTTCTGTCCACATGGTACTAGATATAAACGAATCTTGGCTGTGCTCCATCCATTTTTTTTTGCCGATGATAGCGGCGATAGCGTGGCCATTTCCAAGTGCTTTGGAAAATACGGCAATATCTGGTGTTATACCCAACTTTAGGTGCGCACCACCACAGTTGAGCCTAAAACCCATAGATATTTCATCGATAATCAAAGGTACGCTGTAGTCTTTACAAAGCTGCTCTACTTTTGGCCAATAGTCTTCATCAGGCATATAATTGCGAAAAGGTTCCATTACAACACCAGCCATTTCATGCCCATGTCGTGCCATGATTTTTTCAAGCTCTTCAATATTGTTATAACCAAATGGTATGGAGGTACCTGCCAAGCTTTTGGGCACTCCTTTGGGCGCTAACCCTGGAATGAGATGCTCATTTAAAGCTTTATCTGAGCTGACATTAGCGGCTATGTACCAGTCGCTCCAACCATGGTAACCACAAAATGCGATCTTTTCTTTGCCTGTTGCTGCTCTAGCAATTCTTACTGCAACCGACATAGCCTCCCCACCACTGCGGGTGTATTTGACTTGTTCAGCCCAAGGGTGGAGTTGTGTTAACAGCTCGGCTAATTCAACCTCTTCAGGACAATTAAGCGAGCTACTTACGCCGTTGTTGATCGCATCAATCACTGCTTGGTTAACTTCTTCTGTTGCATAACCTAGTACATTTGCACCGATCCCTGCTATGCTCATATCAATATATTCATTACCGTCCAGATCCCATATTGTTGCTCCTGTTGCCTTTTGATAGTAGGTTGGCCACGCATCTGGAGAGAACATGTCAGGTCTTTTAGATAGGAGTTGAGTTCCACCAGGGATCAGCTGCTTTGCTTTTCCCAGCATTTTATTACATTTATTAAGTTTCAATTTGTTTCGCACCTATAATTTCCAATTGACCGGATTTATAAAGTTTTCATCTTCTGTAGCTAGGCTAACAAGTTGACTATGATCAATATCACATTTGTTATAGCTATTAATAATATCGGCAAGTTGCCCAAGAGAATTAGCACCAATTACAATTCTATCAACACTATTTAAGTGTTTTGCAATCCCTAGACATAACTCTATTGGATTGGTATCGAGCGAGGCGATCAGCTGCTTGTAATGTCTAAACCAGTTTTTCCACGGTTCGAAGTAGTCAGGTATACTTGTCATTAGCAACAACCCTTGTAGAAAAACTGAGCGTATATGCACTTCACAACCATTTTGCTTTAACTGATTTAGCAGCCCAGTATTTAAGGCGCTTTGATCTGCTACATTAAGTGGCAATTGCACGATGTCTAGCTGATTGCTTTTACACAAATTTAAAATAGGTTGTTGCGAATAAAAAGATGCACCAACCTTGGTAGCAAACTGTGAACGCTTTAATTCTTGAAGTAGTACATCACATTCAGGCTTTGATAAATCTCCGGCATTATGCAGCATAATGGCATGCAGCTGGGTAACATTGAGTTGTTTGACTGTGTTTTCGACCTCTTGCAAGCAGTTGTCTATGTCAACGGTAGCTAAACGCTCGCCTTGTATCGGTTTGAGTTTACTCACCACTTTGAATGGGGATAGGTCTCTTTTACCCAAGCGCTCAATGGCGTTACCATATGCTGTGGCAGTATCTAATAAGTCAATGTTATGCTTCGCTGCCAAGTTAAGTATGGAATCAAGCTCACTATCGAGGGTCTTACCTTGAGGATTATTCACACCATAGTCCAGACCAAACTGAACAGTACCTAAAGCTAATCGCATAATGCTTGCTGTAATTCCTTTATAACTAATGTTTGCTCTGGCTTCGTCATCGTTGGAAATAGAGGGATGGTGATAGCCTGCTGGTAGTACATTTCAGCATTAGGAAAATCGCCAGCTGAAAAACCAAGCGCTTTGTAATAGGGTTGTAGATGAATAGGAATATAGTGCATATGAGCGCATATTCCCCTCTTTCTAAGGTGGCATATCAGTGCGTTATGAGCCATTTTAGCTTGCTTGTGTAATCGAATAATAAATAGGTGGTAGCTAGAATAACAGTTAGAGTCTTGCGCTAAGTGTTCGACGGGCAGCCCAACGAGGTGTTGCATGTAGTGTTTAGCGTATTGATTTCTAATGGTTACGAACTCGTCTAACCTTTTGACTTGACTAATTCCAAGAGCAGCTTGTAGTTCAGTCATTCGATAATTAAAGCCAAGCTCTAGTTGTTGATAATACCAAGGGCCATGGCTAGGTTCGGTCATATCTTCTTGTTTATTGGTTACGCCATGGCTTCTTAAACGCTGCATTGATTTATTTAAATATGCGCAATTGGTTGTTGCCATGCCACCCTCGGCAGATGTCACAATTTTGACGGGATGAAAGCTAAAGATTGTTATGTCTGAATACTGACATCCCCCTACCGCTTTGCCCAGGTACTTTGCTCCAATTGCATGTGAAGCATCTTCGATAATTCGAATACTATATTTTTTTGCCAGCTTATGGATGTTTTCCATGTCGCAAGATTGGCCCGCTAGATGTACAGGAATGATGACTTTGGGGAGTTTATTGAGTCGTTTGGCTTCAACCAGTTTCTCAGCCAACTTTTCAACTGACATATTGCCCGTCTCTAACTCAATATCGACAAAATCAATGTGTGCGCCACAGTAAAGAGCGCAGTTAGCCGACGCAACAAACGAAATTGGTGACGTCCAAACATAATCGCCTTTACCAACTCCAATTGCTAAACAAGCAATATGTAACGCCGATGTTGCACTATTGGTTGCACACGCATATTTAGCTTCACAATAATCCGCTATAACTTTTTCAAACTCAGGCACTTTTGGACCTTGAGTGAGCCATTGAGAGTGTAAAACTTCAATCACCGCTTCAACATCTTGCTCACTGATATCTTGTTTACCGTAAGGGATCATAATTTATCGTTCACAGCAGCGCATTTTTATTAAATTCAACAATCTCATCTACGCTTAGGTAGTGGTTATTATCAAGGGAGTTGTATTCAAAACCCGATTGCACAGGTCTGCCTTTTTCCCCTAAAGCATTAGTCGTGAAGTCATTGCTTCTACTACTAAACTTTATACCTGGGGCGATGATAAAGTGGTCGTCATACTCATATGTATCAAAACAAAGATCGGAAGGGCACATAACTTCATGCAGTTTTTCGCCAGGCCTAATACCAGTTACTTTTTTTGGAAGGTGAGGAGCCATTGCTTCTGCTAAGTCGGTAATTCTAATTGAGGGTATCTTGGGTACGAAAATTTCGCCACCTAACATACGTTCAAAGTTAGTTAAGACAAAGTCAACACCTTGTTGCAGGCTAATCCAAAAGCGAGTCATTTCCTCATGGGTAATGGGAATATGGTCATGACCTTGGTCGATAAATTTTTGGAAAATAGGCACTACAGAGCCACGCGAGCAGACAACGTTACCATACCTAACAACAGAAAAAGTCGTTTTGTGACCGCCTGCAATATTGTTAGCAGCAACAAATAACTTATCAGAAGCAAGTTTTGTCGCACCATATAAGTTTATAGGGTTTGCAGCTTTATCAGTCGAGAGAGCAATGACTTTTTCTACGTTATTATCAAGGGCTGCATCAATCACATTCTCTGCACCATTAATATTAGTTTTAATGCATTCCATTGGGTTGTACTCAGCGGCAGGCACTTGTTTTAACGCTGCGGCGTGAATCACATAGTTAACTCCGCGCATTGCTCGGCGCAGCCTGTCTTTATCGCGTACATCACCGATGAAATATCGCATACAGGGTTGGTCAAATTCTTGTTGCATTTCGAACTGTTTTAGCTCATCGCGCGAAAATATGATGATTTTCTTTGGCTTATAACGATCTAACAATGTTTTGACATATTTCTTGCCAAAAGAGCCTGTGCCGCCGGTTATTAAAATGGTTTTATTATCAAACATAGGGTGTCCACCTACAGGTGCAATCAAAACTTTACAGTATCGGGTATCGAAACTGCTTTAGATATCTTATCGATACAATAAATTAGCTACTACTCAATACTTTATATCACTTCTATCGGTTTTGCAGTATTTATGCCAGCCATTGCAGGAAATTTAACGACTATGATGACTTTTTGCTCACAATAACGTAGATTTAAACTAATGATAGTGAATGGGGGTAAATATGAAAATCCAATCACAAAGTACTGCTTTTTTTAATCGCACGGAGCAAACTGCTAATAAACTCAATCAGCAACTGGCTTCTGGTAAGAAGGTTAATTCTGCTGCAGACGATGCTGCGGCTTTGCAGATCATTAACCGTTTGACGTCTCAGCAGGACGGCTACAGTCAATCCATTCGTAACGCATACGATGGTATCTCGTATTCGCAAACCGCTGACTCGGCATTATCTGGTGTGAATGATGCAGTTTCCCGGATTAGAGAATTATCGATTCAAGCCGGTAATGGGGCGCTGACAGATAGTGACCGTCAAGCATTGCAAGAGGAAGTGTCGCAGCTGCAAACGCAAATCAGTGAAACGTTTGAAAATACTACATTTGGTGGCGCACAAATTTTTGACGGTGAGTCTCGTAGTTTTCAGGTAGGTCCTGACGCTAATACCACTCAGTCGCTACAGCAGACTGATGGTGGTTTTGCCAATGCAATATTGAGTGTAGACATTTCGACGCAAGCGGGTGCCCAAGCTGCCATTGATGCGGCAGATACAGTCTCTGAAGATTTAAACAGCCAACGCGCTGGGCTTGGCGCATTTGAAAATGCGGTATCTAGTACAATTCGCTCTGCAAGTAACCAACGTGAGAACATTGCGGCGAGCCAAAATCGAATTCAAGACACCGATTACGCGCAAGCGGTGAGCGATCAAGTTGCCAACGATATTTTATCGCAAGCTTCTATTGCTTTGCGTGGTCAAGCTAATCAGTCTTCATCATCGGTACTAGGTTTATTATAAATTAATACCAAAGTATTGATATAGAACAGCTCTAGTGGCGATTTTTTGGCGTTAATGTCAAAAAGTTGCCACTTAGGTATTGCATCCCCCTTAATCTCTCTTACAATCTAACTATTGAAAAAATTTTAAGTAGATTGGTTCTCAAGCAATGGTCTTGATCTTAGATAACAACAACAAAAGAGCGATCGGATTAGGTGCGGCACTTAGTTTTGTCGGTCAAGCAAATGAAGTGCTGGCCGAAGAGCGTTATGAGCCCAAGATCCTTGATAACAACCAAGAACCAATTTTTGTGCTAGGCGCTTTGCAAAGCTTAACACACGAAGCGTTGATAAAATCTCATCCCGCCGTCCCGTTTTTATTAATAGGTGAAACGCTCAGGCCGCTACTTGCATTACCGAATGTAATAGGGCTCATCACCGAACCCTTTGGGCAAGAAGTCACGATGCAATTGCTACATGACTGTCAGCAATATTTACGCATGCTTCCAAATAAAGAGAACAAGCTACTAAATAAGAGCTTTGATGGTTTAGTTGGGGAAACCGAAGCGGTTAAAAACGTTCGTTTCTTGATTTCTCAAGTGGCTAAAACCGACGCCAATGTCCTTATTTTGGGTGAATCGGGAACCGGTAAGGAAGTGGTTGCACGTAACGTACACTTATTGTCTAAACGTGCGCAGGGACCATTTGTGCCAGTTAACTGTGGTGCTATCCCTGGAGAGCTGTTAGAAAGCGAGCTTTTTGGTCATGAAAAAGGTGCGTTTACTGGCGCGATTTCAGCCAGAAAAGGGCGTTTTGAACTTGCGCAAGGAGGTACGCTTTTTCTCGATGAAATCGGTGATATGCCACTGCAAATGCAGGTGAAATTGTTACGAGTTTTGCAAGAACGCACCTATGAACGAGTCGGGGGCACAAAGCCTATTCAGGCAGATGTTCGTGTGATTGCCGCGACGCACCGGAATCTTGAAACCATGATTGAAGATGGCAAGTTTCGCGAAGACTTATTTTATAGACTCAATGTATTCCCCATTGAAAACCCCTCTTTAAACGAGCGTGCGGAAGATATTGCGCTACTGCTAAAAGAACTAACGCGTAGAGTAAATGAGCAAACGGGCAATTCGGTTAAGTTTACCGATAGAGCCGTAGACAGCTTAAAGTCGCACGCTTGGCCTGGGAATATTCGAGAGCTTGCAAACCTTGTGGAACGAATGGTGATTATGTTCCCAGACAAGGTTGTAGATGTGACGGATTTACCACAAAAGTACCGCTATATAGAAGTCGAAGCGTTTGAGCCTGAATATCCAGAAGAACTATTAGAAAAAGATGCGTTCAATGAACTATTTAGTGATGGTTTTAGTGACGACGAAGAGGACATGGTCGCGGAAGATTTTGCGCCGCAAGCACCGAATGTTGGCTTACTGCCGGACGAGGGGATAGAGTTAAAAGAATATTTAGCAGAGCTTGAAATTGATTTGATCACTCAAGCTTTGGAGCGCTACGATTATGTGGTTGCTCGAGCGGCTGAAATCTTGGGCGTTCGCCGTACAACATTAGTTGAGAAGATGAAAAAGTATAATCTCAATCGTGACTGATAGTTTATCAATTACTACCGGCTCAACTCAGCAAGGCCGCTTAATACGCGGCCTTGTACTTTATTGTTTAAAGTTGAGTAAAATCCAAGTCTTGATAACCGGCAATAATGGTTTGTTTGCAAAAACAGTTATCGGCATGGTCGTTAACCATGCCGCAAGCTTGCATATGTGCATACACGGTCGTTGAGCCTAAAAACTTAAACCCACGTTTTTTTAAGTCCTTGGCAAATTTGTCGCTGAGTTCAGTGGTGGCAACGGCATCGTGTTTGTCACGCATGGGGTTGATAACAGGCTTGTAATTAACAAATTGCCACTGGTATTTTGCAAAGCTGCCAAACTCTTGCTGAATTTCAATAAATCGCTTAGCGTTGTTTATCGTTGCTGCGATTTTTGCGCGGTTTCTAATAATTCCGTCAAATGCTAATAGCCGCTCGATATCTTGCTCTGTCATCTGGCTCACTTTGTGTACATCAAAATCGTGGAATGCTTTTCTATAGCCTTCACGTTTTTTCAAAATGGTATACCAGCTTAAGCCAGCTTGTGCAGATTCCAATGTGATAAACTCAAACAAGCTCTGGTCATCCAGTACAGGTCTTCCCCATTCCTTATCATGGTATTCAACATAATCGGGTTTGCTCTCGTCCACCCAGCCGCATCGTATTGTCATTGTTGGCTCTCTTCTATCAAATTGTGAATATGAATAAGCTAAATGATTTATTACGCCAACTACTCATTGCGGCATCACATTTGGCTTTCAAAAACTCTAGCACAATGCTGTATATAAAAACAGTGTCAATAAATTGATATTGTTAAGTGTTATATAACTCTATGTTTTAAAAGGAATATAAAGTTGGATCGTTTTTTGCTTTTATCCATTGAGTTTATTTTTAAGAGAGCGGAAAAATGGCATTAGCACATGTTATTAATCCACAATTTGTACCAACGACGAATCGCTACAATCCTTGTTTGCTGCAAGAAGCCTACGTCGGTGAGCTAAGCGACCTTAGGCAGCAGGCGAGTTGGTTAAGCCATCTTGTTGATACTATGCCAGCAGGTGTCGTGGTACTTGATGGTCAAGGTATGATTGCCAAGGCGAATCAAATTGCGATGGATATGTTGGGTGAACCACTCGAAGGTGAAAAGTGGTTTAGCGTTATTCAGCGTTCATTTCGACCACAGCAGGACGATGGTCATGAAGTCTCTCTTAAAGATGGCAGAAGAATTAAGTTAGATATTACCGCGCTAACACCGGAACCTGGGCAACTCATTTTGATGACAGATCTCACCGAGACGCGCCGGCTCCAAAGTCGTGTTGCGCATATGCAAAGATTAAGTGCGTTAGGAAAAATGGTTGCCTCATTGGCGCATCAAGTGCGTACGCCGTTATCGGCTGCGATGTTATATGGTGCAAACCTAGGTGCAGCTAATCTTCCTTCGGCTTCTCGAGAAAAGTTTCACGATAAGTTGATGTCTCGGTTAAAAGACTTAGAAAGCCAAGTTAATGACATGCTGTTGTTCGCTAAAAGCGGTGAACAACAAGTGGTTGAGCGAGTGTCAATGCAACAGTTATTGAGTGAAGTCAAAGCGGGTGCTGACGCTATGGTTGAGCTTAACCAAGCAAAGTTGGAAGCATTTTTACCCGAGCCAGATATCGAAATATTAGGTAATCGTACGGCGCTTGCAAGTGCGATCCAAAACCTGATCCACAACAGTATTCAAATAATTGGCAGTGCGGCACACATTGAACTTAATGCAGAGCGCGAGCCGTGTGGCGAGTATGTACGTATCTCAGTTGTTGATAATGGTCCTGGTATTGATGAAACCTTAGTCGACAAGTTGTTTGAACCATTTTTTACAACTAAGTCGCAGGGGACTGGGTTAGGACTTGCGGTGGTTAATTCGGTCGCTAACGCACACAAAGGGTTTGCACAGGCAGACAATATTGAAGGCAAGGGTGCGCGTTTTAGCTTGGTACTACCACTAATTGAGGCGGAGGAACTATGAGTAACAGAGTTTTAGTTGTTGAAGATGATGCTGGTTTAAGAGAAGCACTCATTGATACATTGCAGCTTTCAAATATCGAGTGCGTAGAAGCAAGTTGTGCGGAACAAGCCGTTTTATTGCTAAAGCAAGAAACCTTTTCTTTGGTGGTGAGTGACGTGCAAATGGGTGCCATGAGTGGGCTTGACTTGTTAAAGACCATTAAACTCAACTATCCCGAATTACCGGTATTGATGATGACAGCATACGCGACCATTGATGATGCGGTTGAAGCGATGAGATTGGGTGCCATCGACTATATGGCTAAGCCATTTGCGCCTGAAGTATTGCTTAATATGGTTGGACGTTATCTACCTGAGAAGGAAAAAGAGACAGACGGCCCCATTGTTGCCGATCCAAAGAGTATTAAACTACTTGAACTGGCTGCAAAAGTAGCTAAGTCGGATGCCAGCGTTATGGTACTTGGACCGAGCGGTTCAGGTAAAGAAGTGTTGGCTCGCTATATTCACGATAAATCCGACAGAGCAGATGAGCCCTTTATCGCAATTAACTGCGCTGCAATCCCAGAAAATATGCTCGAAGCGACCCTGTTTGGTTACGAAAAGGGGGCATTTACAGGTGCCATTCAGGCGTGTCCTGGAAAATTTGAGCAAGCACAAAAGGGAACGATTTTGCTTGATGAGATCACAGAGATGGATTTGGGATTACAAGCAAAATTACTTCGCGTGTTACAAGAGCGCGAGGTAGAGCGTTTAGGTAGCAGAAAAACCATTTCACTGGACGTCAGAGTGTTGGCAACCAGTAACCGCGATTTAAAAGAAGCGGTGGAGGATGGGGTATTTAGAGAAGATTTATATTATCGCCTCAATGTTTTCCCACTAGAGTGGTTGCCACTGAAGGACAGAGCGGGTGATATCGCAGTGTTAGCCGAGCATTTGTTGGTAAGACATACGCAAAAAGCAGGCAAGCCAACACCTATATTAAGCAGCGGTGCAAAGCGCAAGCTCAGTTCACACAGTTGGCCTGGAAACGTAAGAGAGCTAGACAACGTTATTCAACGTGCCCTGATTTTGTTCCAAGGTAATGAAATTCAAGAAGATGATATTTTTATCGAAAATTTCTCACCGATGGCTTTGATTGAGTCTGCACCACTTGTAAATCATGAAGCATCAGCTTTAATGGAGCGCTCTCAAGGTGAGGATGAAATCATTAGCTATAAAGATGAGTTACAGGATAAAGAACACCAAATTATTTTAGATACGCTAGCAAAGTTTAATGGTAAACGTAAAGAGGTGGCGGAGGTGTTAGGTATGAGTCCTCGCACACTTCGCTATAAGCTGGCAAAAATGCGAGATTTAGGGATTGCACTACCCGCTTAACCTAAGTTACCTGAGTTTATAAACAATGAGTTAGCTTATTGCTTTTCCAAACCTCAGGTTAAGCTTTATCTGCTAATTCAAATTTACTCAGGCGCCTATTAAAGATCAGCAGATCTTAGGCGCCTAGTTTTCACTTCTATGCACTGCCAATTTTTCGACATGCTAAAAATATTTCAACATACTGAAAATTAACGATTTTAAGTTGGCACGTTTTCTGCTTTATTACAGGTAACTAAGAGTTATTTTGAGTAAAGCATCATGAAAGTACAATCATCAGCGCTATTTCAAGAAATGCAGGCAATGGCTGCAGAAGCGACGAGAAACACACAGCCATCAGTGCAGCCGGTTAAGACGGCGGCATCTTCGTCGGCTCAGTTTGGCGATTTACTCTCAGACGCACTTAATACGGTTCATGGCTTACAACAAGAAGCGAAACAAAAAGTCACCGCTGTTGAAATGGGTGACAGAAGCGTTTCTCTTGCAGAAGCTATGATAGCGAAACAAAAATCGTCGGTCGCTTTTGAGGCAACAGTGCAAGTTCGTAATAAACTTGTTGAGGCCTATAAAGAAATCATGAGCATGCCAGTTTAATTGAGTGACTGTGGAGAGTAATCGTGGCTACTAATCAATCAACAGATCTTACGCTTTCCGATGCAGCGCTGAATAATGACAGCGGATCGGATGAGCAACAAGAGCAAAAATCAGGCTACTTCAGTGCGCTAAGCGGTGTTGATATGTTGCGCCAGGTTACTCTGGTTATTGCCCTTGCTATTTGTTTAGCAATCGCAATCTTTATTATCATTTGGGCGCGCCAACCAGATATGCGCCCACTTGGTAAATACCCAACAGAAGAACTCGTCGAAACGTTAGACTTTTTAGACCAACAGAAAATTGAATACCAATTAGATGGTAATATCATTTTAGTCGCTGAGTCGGACTATCAAGACATAAAACTACGCATGGCGCGTGACGGTTTTACCCAGTCTCCGAGTTCTGGCACTGATATTCTGATGCAAGATATGGGTTTTGGTGTTAGCCAACGTCTTGAAAGAGAGCGCTTAAAACATAGCCGTGAGCAACAACTTGCGAGAACAATTGAAGAGTTACAAGACGTAAATCGTGCAAAAGTGTTACTTGCAATTCCAAAAGAAAACGTCTTTGCACGTCGCGAGAAAAAGCCCTCTGCAACCGTAGTTATTACCCTTAAACGTGGCAAAACGCTTGGCGGCGAAGAAGTTGATTCAATCGTAGACATTGTGGCATCAGCGGTACAAGGCCTAGAGCCTTCACGCGTGACTGTCACCGATCAAAACGGTCGTCTACTCAACTCTGGTTCTCAAGACTCTTTAGCTGCGCGCTCGAGAAAAGAGTATGAAATCGAACGTAAGCGTGAACAAGAATATCTAGAAAAAATTGATAGTATCCTGATCCCAACTGTAGGTCTTGGTAACTTTACCGCGCAGGTTGACTTAACGATGGATTTCAGCGCAGTTGAAGAAACGCAAAAACGTTATAACCCAGATTTACCTGCGGTTCGCAGCGAAACAACGTATGAAGAAAATAATATTGGTGGTTTAGCTGTCGGTATTCCGGGTGCGCTGACTAATCAGCCTCCAGTGAACTCAAATATCCCAGAGGTTGCTGGGCAAGGCGGCAATGGTCAAAGTGCAACACCAAGCAGTAATCAAAAAGAAGCAACCCGTAACTATGAATTAGACACCACTATTAGCCATAAACGTCAGCAAACAGGTGTTATTCGCCGGATCAGTGTGAGTGTGGCCGTTGACTACCTCGCAAAACCTGATGCTGAAGGTAACATGGCAATGGCGCCGCGTACGCAAGAAGAGCTAAATAACATCCGTCGTTTGCTACAAGGTGGTGTGGGCTTTGATATGCAGCGAGGTGATGCACTAGAGGTAGTGACTGTGCCATTCGTGCGTGAAGACCTCACTGAAATGCAAGAGATACCACTTTGGGAGCAAGATTGGTTCCAAAAGACAATCCGTCTTGCAGCAGGTACCTTAGTGATCATTGTGCTAATCTTAGCGGTAGTAAGACCTATGCTTAAGCGTCTAATTTACCCAGATGATACGCTTGAAGATTTTGATGAAGATGCGTTGACCAGTGGTGTAGATTTAGGTGACAGTACACTCGATATGCTAAATAACGAATTCGATGAGTCTGCGGTTGGCTTCTCTTCTGACGGTAGATTACAATTGCCAGACTTACATGGCGACGAGGACTTACTCAAAGCAGTACGTGCCTTAGTTGCTAACGAACCAGAACTCTCATCACAAGTTGTGAAAGCGTGGTTGACAGAAGATGACTGATCAAGAACAAAAACAATTGCCCGCAGCCTTTGACGTTGACAAGCTAGATGGCGTCGACAAGGCTGCCATCTTACTGCTTAGTTTGACTGAAGAAGATGCGGCTCAGATTTTAAAACACCTAGAGCCGAAGCAAGTGCAAAAGGTCGGTATGGCGATGGCCTCCATGGATGACCTATCTCAGGCTAAAATTGCAGCTGTGCATAATTTGTTTATCGAACAAATTCAAAGCTTTAGTACGATAGGTTTCCAATCTGAAGACTTTATTAAGAAAGCGCTAACTGCAGCGCTTGGTGAAGACAAAGCGGCAAGTCTTATTGACCAAATTGTGATGGGATCTGGTGCAAAAGGGTTGGATTCGTTGAAGTGGATGGACTCGAAGCAAGTTGCCAATATTATCCGCAACGAACACCCGCAGATCCAAACGATTGTATTGTCTTATCTCGAGCCTGAGCAATCCGCCGAAATCTTGTCTCAGTTTCCTGAGAAAGTACGCTTAGATTTAACAATGCGTATTGCAAACTTAGAAGAAGTACAACCTGCGGCACTGCAAGAACTCAACGAGATCATGGAGAAGCAGTTCGCTGGTCAAGCTGGTGCACAAGCAGCGAAAATGGGTGGCTTAAAAGCCGCTGCAGATATCATGAACTACTTGGATACCAATATTGAAGGTCAGTTGATGGATTCAATCCGAGAACATGACGAAGAAATGTCGCAACAAATTCAAGACCTCATGTTTGTGTTTGAAAACTTGATGGATGTCGAAGACAGAGGTATCCAGGCTATTCTGCGTGAAGTACAGCAAGACGTACTGATGAAAGCAATTAAAGGCGCGGACGAATCTTTAAAAGAAAAGATTATGAAGAATATGTCTAAGCGTGCTGCTGAGATGATGCAAGATGACCTTGAGGCTATGCCTCCAGTGCGGATCAGTGAAGTGGAAGCTGCACAAAAAGAAATTTTGGCAACGGCTAGACGTTTGGCTGACTCAGGTGAAATTATGCTTGGTGGCGGCGGTGGTGAGGAGTTCCTATAAACCATGGTCGATAAAAAGTTGTATAAAGGCCGCCCAGTCAGCACCGAAGCACTGGATGAGTTATTAGAAAACTGGCCCATTCCAGATGTTACGGATAAGCCCGAAAAATACCGAGGTCGTTCTACGGCCTTCGGTACGCCGTTGGAAGAGTTGTATACTAAGAGAGAGGTGAGCGCAGAACCTGAGCAGCAAGAGCCTGAATTCCCTACTTTGACCATTGAAGAATTAGAGCAGATCCGTCAGGATGCCTACGACGAAGGAATAAAGCAAGGCCACGAACAAGGCTATATTGAAGGCTTTGACAAAGGAGTTTCTGAAGGTAAAGAAGCCGGTTATAAAGAAGGCGTAGAAATAGGTAAAGAAAAGGGACTTGAGGAAGCACAACCTCTCATTGAAGAAAGGATGAAAGCGCTATCCACTATTTTAGATGGCATGCAAACGCCACTGAAAAAGGTTGATGATGAGTGTGAAAAGCAGCTGGTTGTACTCGTCAATTTATTGGCAGAGCAGGTTATTTTTAAAGAGCTCAAGACCACGCCTGAGCTCATTTTAAACGCGTTGAAAAAAGCGATGGACGCGCTGCCTGTCAAAGATCAATCAGTACGCATCCATTTGCACCCCGAAGATTTAGCTTTAGTGCAAGCCATGTACGGCGAGGAACATATACAATCACAGCATTGGCAGTTACTTCCAGAGCCGACGTTGGACAGAGGTGGCTGCGAGGTGAAAACACCACAGTCATCCATTGATATGACGCTTAAAAACCGTATTAGCGAAGTGTTGGAATCATTTTTGCAGGATAGCGGTATAAACCAATAATACTGCACTGTTATCAAGATAAGCGAAGCAATCAAATCAAGATAACGATGCTTTCCTAAGGTAATTGCGAACATGTCGACATCTGCTGCAATGAGCGAGCGCATCAGTAAGTATCAGAAATTTATCAAACCATATGGGGTTGCGGTTGCTGGCAGCCTCACCCGTGTGGTTGGCCTCACCCTTGAAGCTAGGGGGCTAAGTGCTCCCGTCGGCAGTCAATGTAAAATCGAGACGCTGGGCGGCTTTATTGATGCAGAAGTCATCGGTTTCAATCAAGAAACGCTTTATCTTATGCCAAACGACCATATTACAGGCGTCCTTCCTGGAGCGCGAGTGATCCCAAAAGTTAAGGATGCTGGATTACCTGTCGGAATGGGTCTACTTGGCCGTGTAGTTGATGGACTTGGTAGACCACTAGATGGTCTTGGTGCCATTGACGCTGAGAAGCATCTAAAATTTGCCGCAGCGCAAATCAACCCACTTGCAAGACGCCCAATTGACTCACCAATGGATGTAGGCGTGCGTGCGATAAATTCGATCGTGACAGTGGGTCAAGGCCAACGTATGGGGCTGTTTGCAGGGAGTGGTGTGGGTAAATCGGTATTGCTTGGCATGATGACACGAGGCAGTGAAGCGGATGTTATTGTCGTTGGCTTGGTTGGTGAACGTGGTCGTGAGGTGAAAGAATTTATCGATGAGATTTTGGGCGTCGAGGGTAGACGCCGCTCCGTAGTGGTTGCCGCTCCCGCCGATGCCTCACCGCTGATGCGCTTAAAAGGCTGTGAGAGTGCTGTGACTATTGCGGAGTATTTTCGCGATCAAGGATTAAATGTACTGTTGTTACTGGATTCGGTGACGCGCTATGCCATGGCACAACGTGAGATAGCGCTTGCTGTAGGCGAGCCGCCAGCCACAAAAGGGTATCCGCCTTCCGTGTTTGCAAAGCTCCCAGCGTTGGTTGAACGCGCAGGTAATGGTGGTGAGGGACAAGGCTCAATTACCGCATTCTTTACGGTATTGAGTGAAGGTGATGATATGCAAGACCCTATTGCCGATGCCGCGCGAGCTATTTTGGATGGTCATATTGTGTTATCACGAGAGCTTGCCGATAGTGGTCATTATCCAGCGATAGATATTGAAAAGTCCATTAGTCGAGTCATGCCGCAAGTGGTGTCAGAGGCACACATGCAGCAAGCCAGAGTGCTCAAGCAAGTCTATTCAATGTACCAGCAAAATAAAGACATGATCACCTTAGGTGCTTATCAACGCGGAAGTGACCAGATGCTAGATCAGGCGATAAGCATGATGCCTGCTGTGAATAACTTCCTTCAGCAAGGCATGAAAGACGTGATCAATTATGACGAGTGTTTACAAGGCCTCGCTAAGCTACTAGGACAAGCATAATGGCAAATAACAAACTGACTTTATTGCTTAAGCTAGAAAAAGACAAAGAAGATAACCTTCGAGCGAATTTTGTTCAAGCGCAGCAGCACTTAGCAACAAACCAACAACGGTTATCGGGACTAAACGATTTCCGTCTGGAATACAGCATGCAGCTTCATAGTAAAGCACAAGTTGGTCTGTCTAGTGGCGGTTTCAATCAATACCATAACTTTATTAATAAGATTGAGCAGGCTATTGATCAGCAAGCAAAAACGGTCAACACCGCGAAGCAGGTGGTTGAACAACGCCGCAAGCTATGGCTAGCACAGCAGGCTAAAACGAAGGCAATTGAAAAGCTTATCGAGAAGCAAGCTCTCGCGAAGCAAACTCGTCTAGCCAAAGCAGAGCAAAAGATGCTTGATGAGTTTGCAACGAATCAGTTTGTACGAAGAGAGCGTGCTTGGTAAGTTGGCTCGAAATATGCTTCGTAATAATTAGCGTTTTATTATTTAGGTAGTTCACTCGTAAAAGTCACTAATATTCATAGTGTTGGTTTTTAATGGTGTATTACAACGGCAGGACATTGCCACTTTATGAGGTAGCTTTAAGATGAATCTAATGCTTGCATCCATACTGCAACGAGGCAGTAACGAGGTTGATATTAAAGAAAAATCCCAAGAGACAGATGCTGAGGGTTCTGAGGACAGCTCTGGGTTTAGTGCTTTAATGGCTGAGTTAGCCGAGCAAGAGAGTGCAAACAAGCAGGTAAAAGAGTCTGCAGATCCTGTAACCTCAGAGCTGGATGCGCCAATAGATAGCGAAGTCGCATCAGATGATGCTCCGCAGTCAGATAGTAAAGCACAAGTCTCTTCCTCTAAGCTGCAAGGGGAAGTACCAACTTCTACTGTTAGCTACACTGACAAAGGCCTGGTAGTTGCGGACAAACCGCTTCCTGATCCCCCGGATAATGACTTATATGCTCAGATCAACGCTGCAAAACAGCAGAGCACTTCATTGAGCCAAACCCCAACAGCAATTGCGCAATCAGTCAAAGAAGCGTTGGGCAATGCTTCTGCGGCTGATGAAGAGGTTGTAGCTAGCGATAGTGCACTATCTCAGGAGCAGCTACAAGACGAAGCCAGTCCACTCATTCGAGGGGGGAAAGGCCAAACTGAAAACGCCGGCACTAAGCCAACCTCGTTATTACAGCAGGCAACTTCTATGGACAGCCAAGACTCAGAAGGTGAGGTTGCTAAACCTTCGTTATTGAATGACAGTTCAGAAGCTAAAGAACAAACATTACAGCCTAAGTTGCAAAAGGATACTAGCACTCAAGCCTTGGTTACCAATACAAACATAGAAAAACGGGATCCAAGCGCTAATAAGCCAGTCGAGTCTCAAGTTGAAAGTGAGTCTGAAACCGCGCAACAGAAAGGACTCTTAGCCGCTAAGAAATCAGAGCTTGCTCAATCTGTTTCTTCATCTGAAGCTAAGCAATCAGAAACAAAGCAAATCATTTCTGAGGCGAGTACACAAACCGCGAAAGACAAAAACGCAGTAAGTACAAAAAGCACTACAGATGTGCAAACCATGGTAGAAAAGTTGACCGTACAGCAACAACAAGAATTAAAAGCCGTGATGGCTGGTAAGCTGGATATTTATGATGCGTCACCAAGTGTACAAAAAGCCGTAGCTCAATTAATTGGTAAAGGTGTTGATATCGAAAATGTACAGAAATTTAAAGCATTTGTGCCATCCTCTGTCGTAACACAAACTTCAACAAACACCCCGCAAGAAGCTGCTACGGATGTTAAAGATACTACCCAAGCGTCTTTTAATGTAAATAGCGCGCAAGAAAAGTCTAACAATAGTGAGCAGCAGGCCGTGGTAGTTAAAGAGGGTGAACGTGCTGAAAAAAATATAGCTGTAAATAAATTGGCTAGCGATGAAAAGTTAGCAGCAGAAAAGCAAAATTCAGAAAAACAGAGCTTAGAAAAACAAATAAGTGAAAAGGTAGTTGATAAAGAAAATAGTAAGCTGATGCAAGCGGAAGCAAGCATCGCGAAAGAGGCGGTTAAAAATGAGCGTCAATCGGCTAATACTGCAGCAGCGATACCAAATCAAGTTAAGCCTGAAGCAAGTCCTGTAAGTGTATCGCAAGACACTAGCTCACTAAACCAAACACTGAAAGAAGTTCAGCAAATTCAACAGTCTCAGCCAACAAACCAAAGCACAACACAGACAAAGCAAGCGACAGATGCTAATCTTCAACAGGCGATTAACATAGCACGTCAAGATGCCGCTAAAGAGCTGCATCAACGGGTAGGGTTGATGCTTAACCTTAACAATAAGGAAGCTGAGATTCGCTTAGACCCGCCAGAGCTTGGGGCGATGCAAATTCGAATAAAAAGCGATGCAGAGCAGGCTCAAGTGAATATTGTGGTGCAAAATCAGCAAGCTAAAGAATTACTAGAGCAATCACTGCCAAGACTAAGAGAAATGTTAGCTGAGCAGGGTATTGAACTGGGTGACAGCCAAATATCACATCAGCAAGGTGGAAATACTGAATCAGAGTCGCAAACTGCTGGTGGCAATACGAGTGGACAGCAAACTCTAGGTGATGAATCGGGGGTTTCTGACAATCCACAACCATCACAAAAGAGAAATACTGATTCTGCAATAGATTACTATGCCTAACACCTGCTATTATTGTAATTAATAAAGATCATAAGGGCTTGCTATGGCTGAAGAAACCGACTTAGAAATAGAAGAAACGGGTGGTTCCAAGAAAAAGCTGATTATCATTATTGTCGCTGCGGTATTGGTGCTCGGCGGTGTCGCAGGATTTTTCTTATTTTCAGGCTCAGATGCGCCAGAAGAATCCTTAGCAGAAGAAACGACAGCAAGCGAAGTTAAAGCGGAGCAAGGTAGCGCTGCGCAAATGGGGAGTGCACTGTACGTTGCCATGCCCCGTCCCTTTGTTTTCAATGTACCTGGTGCAAGTCGCGATAGAATTGTGCAAATTAAAGTTCAGCTGCTGGTTCGCGGTGATGTTAATGAAGAAGTAGCAAAGAAGCATATTCCCTTGATTGAAGGTACTTTACTTAGCGTGTTTTCAACGACTACCGCTGATGAGTTAAGCACAAGTGCAGGTAAAGAAACTTTGCGCTTAACGGCGCTAGATAAAGTCCAAGCTGCGATGGAAGGGGTTGAAGGTAGCAAAGTAATCGAGCGTGTGTTGTTTACTGGCTTTGTAATGCAATAAGGTAGTATTTGTGAGCGATTTATTATCCCAAGACGAAATTGATGCGCTACTCCATGGTGTAGATGAAGTCGAAGAAGACGAAATCGGTGATAGTGGTGACGGCGAAGGCGCTGGTGCCTTACAGTATGACTTTTCGTCTCAAGATAGGATTGTGCGTGGGCGGATGCCGACGCTTGAAATCGTTAATGAACGATTTGCCCGCCATATGCGGATAAGCCTTTTCAACATGATGCGCCGCACCGCTGAAGTGTCTATCAATGGTGTGCAAATGCTTAAGTTTGGCGAGTATATTCATACTCTGTTCGTTCCTACCAGCTTGAATATGGTGCGCTTTAGGCCACTAAAAGGTACTGGCCTGATAACCATGGAAGCCCGGTTGGTTTTTATCCTTGTAGACAACTTTTTTGGTGGAGATGGTCGTTATCATGCCAAGATCGAGGGGCGTGAGTTTACACCTACAGAACGTCGTATCGTTCAGATGCTACTTAAGATCATCTTTGAAGATTACAAAGAAGCCTGGGCACCGGTTATGGATGTGTCGTTTGAATATCTTGACTCCGAGGTTAACCCCGCGATGGCGAATATTGTATCGCCAACCGAAGTGGTAGTGATTAGCTCTTTTCATATTGAATTAGATGGTGGAGGGGGCGATTTCCATATTTCATTACCTTATTCGATGTTGGAACCAATTCGAGAGTTACTCGATGCTGGTGTGCAATCAGATACGGAAGACACCGATCTGCGTTGGAGTAAAGCGCTTCGTGATGAGATTATGGATGTTGAAGTTGAGATTTCCTCTCAGTTGCTGGAAGTGGACCTATCGCTTGAACAAATAATGAAACTTCAAGCTGGCGATGTTATTCCTGTGGAAATGCCAGAGCATGTCACCGTATTTGTAGAAGAGCTGCCAACCTTTAGAGCTAAAATGGGCCGCTCTCGTGATAATGTTGCTTTACAGATCAGTGAAAAAATTAAACGACCAGAATCAGTGAAGTCTGAGCTTCATGTGTTTACCAAAGGTGGTAAAAAACTCGATTCAGATGCTGAGCTGGCAGAATTAGAAGAAGATCTGCATCTTTCCGAAGGTGTGGATTTAGATTGGTAGTCGTGAGGTTGCACAAGCAATATCATGAGACTAATTATGGACAACAAATTAACTTAATCAGGTAGTAATCCAATGAGCGATGATCAAGATACTATGGACGAATGGGCGGCAGCACTAGCTGAAGCCGAAAGTGCCGAAGGTGGCAGTGAGCCAGAAGTTGCAGAGTTAGATGAACTCAAAGATTCAGCGCCTGCATTATCGTCAGATGAAAAACGTAAACTCGATACCATTTTAGACATTCCAGTTACCATTTCGATGGAAGTTGGCCGCTCTAAAATTAATATTCGTAACTTATTACAGCTAAATCAGGGCTCTGTTGTTGAGTTGGATCGAGTAGCTGGTGAACCGCTAGATGTACTTGTTAACGGTACATTGATTGCACACGGTGAAGTAGTTGTAGTAAACGACAAGTTTGGTATTCGCTTAACGGACGTTATTAGTCAGGTTGAGCGTATTAAAAAGCTACGTTAATGCGCTGGGGTTGGTGTGTAGCTTTGTGTGGCTTCGCTTCATACGCGAGTGCTGCCGTTGCAACGACTTCAGGAGTAGTACCTAAGTCTTCTGTAGGGGCAGGTACTGCGGGGTTAAGCTCGGAACTACTCTCCATGGGATTGTCCTTGGTGTTGGTGATCTTACTTATTCTGGGGTTAGCATTTGTGCTGAAGCGTTTAAATCCCAACATCGTAAACCAAAAGGACTTTAAGGTGATCCGCAGTATATCGCTCGGTACGAAAGAACGCTTGCTGGTTGTAGAGTTGGATGATAAACAGCATTTACTCGGAGTAACACCAAATAATATCAATTATTTATATCAGCTAGAAACACCACTGGATGATGTTAGCCGAACGCCATTTGCAAACGAGCTACAAAAGTTTTTAACGGGAAAAGGGCAAGTAGCCAATAACCAAAATAAGAAAAGCCATGACTAGATTGCTGATACTCTGTTTATTACTGTTTTCTGGGGTAGCTTCTGCAGAAGGGATAGAAGCAATAAACGTTACAACAAACCCTGATGGCTCTCAAGAGTACTCAGTGACACTTCAAGTGCTCGCCATTATGACGGCGCTGAGTTTTATTCCAGCCGCTGTTATCATGATGACTTCGTTTACTCGAATAATTGTTGTACTTGCGATTTTGAGACAAGCGATTGGTCTACAGCAATCGCCATCGAATCAAATTTTACTCGGTTTATCGTTGTTTTTGACGCTATTTATAATGGCACCTATATTTTCGCAGATAAATGATGAGGCTGTGCAGCCGTATATAAAAGAAGAAATCACGTCAATCCAAGCGCTTGAACGTGCCAAAGAACCCATGAAAGCTTTCATGTTGTCACAAACTCGAATTAAAGACCTGGAAACCTTTGCTAAAATAGCGGGCTATGACAAGCTTGATAGCCCTGAGGATACGCCGTTTATCGTTATTATTCCGGCCTTCGTTACATCTGAGCTGCAAACGGCTTTTATTATCGGCTTTATGTTCTTTATTCCATTTTTGATAGTCGACTTAGTTGTAGCCAGTGTCTTGATGGCCATGGGTATGATGATGTTATCGCCAATGATAGTTTCCTTGCCGTTTAAGATTATGCTTTTTGTGCTCGTCGACGGTTGGAGTTTGGTCATGGGGACACTGGCCAGAAGCTTCGGATTGGGGGTGTAATGTGGAACCAGAAGTCTTTGTCGATATCTTAAGTGATGCATTGTTTTTAGTCATCAAGCTGGTGGCGGCGATTGTAGTACCTGGGCTTCTAGTTGGTTTAGTTGTTGCTGTGTTTCAAGCTGCAACATCAATTAACGAGCAAACATTAAGCTTTTTACCGCGTTTAATTATCACGATTCTGGCCCTTATTTTTGGTGGCCATTGGTTAACTCAAGAACTGATGGACTATTTTAACCTCGTGGTTATGCGAATTCCTGAAATCGCAGGTTAGCCATGGAGTTCACCTTTGCGGTAATCATGCAGTGGCTAAGTGATTTTTTACTTCCACTGGTGCGGATAAGCTCAATGATAATGGTAATGGCGGGGCTTGGGGCACAAAGTGTGCCGGCTCGAATTAAGTTTGCGCTCGCTGTGGTTGTTACTTTCGCCGTGGTGCCCGTTTTGCCCAAATCAGAATTTACCGATTTGTTCTCCTTTTCGATGATTTTGGTTGTTATTCAAGAAATGATGACCGGAGTCGCAATTGGTTTTGGCTCTCTATTGCTTTTAAATACTTTTATCATTGCGGGTCAAATCCTTGCTATGCAAACAGGTCTTGGTTTCGCATCTGTTGTAGATCCGGCCAATGGATTAAGTGTCCCAGCAGTTGGTCAGTTCTATTTAATATTAGCGACATTACTGTTTTTTGTTTATAACGGCCATCTGATGATGATCCAAATGGTAGTGTATAGCTTCGAAAGCTTTCCCATTGCAGGTAATTGGTGGGTGGTAGATAATTTTTGGAGAATCGTTAATTGGGGGGGCTGGATGTTTTCTACGGCACTGGCTCTTGCATTAGCTCCATTAACGGCAATGTTGGTTATCAATATCTCGTTTGGGATCATGACCAGAGCTGCACCTCAGATGAATATTTTCTCTGTAGGGTTTGCTTTTACGCTGGTTGCAGGTCTTACCATTATTTGGGCGACACTGGGTAACTTCTTAGCACAATTTGAGTTTCAATGGCTCAAAATGACGGAGCTGATGTGCGATCTAATTGGTTGTACGGTTTAGGAGTTTGAAATGGCAGAAGATTCAGGTCAAGAACGCACCGAAGAACCCACCTCCAAGAAGATAAGTGATGCGAGGAGTAAAGGTCAGGTAGCCCGTTCAAAGGAGTTGGGGACTACGTTTGTCTTGTTGTTTTCTGCTATCGCTTTACTGATGTATGGTCCTGGTATAGGGAAGGCGCTTTACAACGTGATGGGGCGAATGTTGTCGCTTAATCGCAATGAAACCTACGATACAACCAAAATGTTTGCTGTGTGGGGGATATTGGCGCTGAGCTGTTATTCCCAATGGCTATGTTCGTTTTTATTATCGCAATTGCTGGAATAGTGGGGAATACGTTACTCGGTGGCTTTAACTTTTCTTGGCAAGCGGCCGCACCTAAAGCAAGTAAAATGTCACCTATGAAGGGACTGAAGCGAATGTTGGGCCCACAAGCGGCCATTGAGTTATTGAAGTCAGTTCTTAAGTTTGTATTGGTAGCAGGTTTTGCAATCTTGCTTATCAATATGTATTTTAATGAAATATTGCACTTGAGTATTGAACAAATCCCATCGAGTATAGAGCATGCGTTAGAAATCATTGCGTGGATGTTCTTAGCACTTAGTTGCACCATGATCATTATTTCAGCGATTGATGCCCCTTATCAAAGCTACAATCACCATAAACAGCTTAAAATGACGCTACAAGAAGTCAAGGATGAATATAAAAACTCAGAAGGTGATCCGCAAATAAAAGCGCGGATCCGCCGCACGCAAAGAGAAATGTCGCAACGACGTATGATGCAAGATGTACCCGATGCCGATGTTGTTGTGACTAACCCTACTCACTATTCGGTTGCGCTTAAATACGATACTGAACGAGCGGGGGCGCCTATTGTTATTGCAAAAGGGGTTGATGAGCTTGCGATGCAAATTAGAAAAATAGCCAAAGGAAATGAAGTACCAATAGTAGAGTCTCCGGTATTGACTCGTTCACTTTATCATACAACCGAAGTAGGTGATCAAATCCCTGAACAATTGTTTACCGCGGTTGCACAGGTACTTGCTTATGTATTTCAGCTGAATCGTTTCCAAAAGGGTAAAGGGAAAAGACCTGTTGCACTTACTCGAGATTTACCAATCCCAGACGATTTAAAGCACTAAAATTGCTCTTATAAAAATAAGCTATTAATTGGAACGCATATTGCATTTGTTGCTATGTGTCAATTTTTTGCTTGTGTTAAGTTATGGAATTTAAAGCGGTTTTACAACAACTCAATCGAGATAAAAAAGAATATGCTAAAGGTGTGGGTACTCCATTGTTGGTGCTTGCAGCACTTGGCATGGTTATTCTGCCGCTACCTCCTTTTTTGCTTGATATTCTATTTTCCTTCAACATTGCATTGGCACTTGTGGTGCTATTGGTGACTGTTTATACCTTGAAGCCACTCGAATTTGGTATGTTTCCGGCGGTACTACTGATCGCGACTATCATGCGATTGGCATTAAACGTAGCGAGTACTCGAGTCGTATTACTTGAAGGTCATAATGGTGGTGATGCGGCAGGTAAGGTGATCGAAGCCTTTGGTAGCGTTGTTATTGGTGGTAACTACGCTGTCGGTTTAGTTGTATTCCTTATCCTTATTATTATTAACTTTGTTGTAATTACCAAAGGTGCAGGTCGTATTTCTGAGGTGTCTGCGCGTTTCACCCTCGATGCTATGCCGGGTAAGCAAATGGCCATTGATGCGGATTTAAATGCCGGTTTTATCTCTGCAGATGACGCTAGATCCCGTCGTGAAGAAGTGACTCGAGAAGCCGATTTTTACGGTTCAATGGACGGTGCAAGTAAATTTGTTAAAGGTGATGCTATCGCAGGTATCGTGATCCTTGCTATTAATATAATAGGTGGCCTTTTCGTTGGGATGATCCAGCATGATTTAAGCTTTGGTCACGCGATGGAAGTTTATACCATGCTGACGATTGGTGACGGTCTGGTCGCGCAAATTCCTTCTCTTTTACTCTCAATTGGTACTGCAATTGTCGTAACGCGTCAAAATGAATCGCACAACATGGGCGATCAGTTTAAAAACCAACTGGGTAATGAAAAATCGCTGGCTATTGCTTCAGGTATTTTGATCACCATGGGACTCGTTCCTGGCATGCCACATGTTGCCTTCTTAGGGTTAGGTGTATTACTTGGCTATATAGCCTATTACACAAGTCAGCAAAAGAAAAAGGCGGAAATCGAAAAGGCGGAACAAGCTGCCAAAGGACCTGCTGCGAAAGGAGGCCATCAACAAGATCAAAAAGAGCTTGGTTGGGATGATGTACAACCTGTTGATGTGATTGGTTTAGAGGTAGGTTATCGCCTAATCCCTCTAGTTGACCAAGCCCAAGGCGGGGAGCTTCTCAGTCGTATTAAAGGGGTGCGTAAAAAGCTATCTCAGGAACTGGGCTTTTTAGTACCGCCGGTACATATTCGCGATAACCTAGAATTAGATCCAAATGCATACAATATTACTTTAATGGGAGTTGGCTCAGGAACCGGTGAGTTGAAGCATGGCGATGAGCTCGCAATTAACCCAGGGCAGGTGTTTGGGCCGATTAAAGGCATAGAGACTAAAGACCCTGCATTTGGCTTAGATGCAGTATGGATTAAACCAGATCAAAAAGATGAAGCGCATTCACTTGGCTATACAGTAGTAGATGCTGCAACTGTGGTGGCAACACACATTAGTCAATTATTGACGAATAATGCGTCACTATTGCTTGGTCATGAAGAAGTTCAAAATCTATTAGACATGCTTGCGAAAAGTCACCCTAGATTAGTTGAAGGCTTAGTGCCTGATATTTTACCACTCACTACCGTAGTAAAAGTACTACAAAATCTGCTTAATGAAGGCGTTGCAATTCGAGATATGCGCTCGATTGTACAAACCTTAGTTGAGTACGGACCACGTAGCCAAGACCCTGATGTATTAACGGCTGCGGTAAGAATTTCATTACGCAGATTGATTGTTCAAGATGCCGTTGGAAGCGAAGAAGAAATTCCTGTCATAACATTGGCACCTGAGTTGGAACAGATGTTGCATCAGTCACTTCAGAACGCAGGTGATGAGGGGGCAGGTATTGAACCTGGCTTGGCTGAGAGGCTTCAAGAATCATTAAGAGAAGCACATCACAACCAAGAAATGCTAGGGGAGCCGTCCATCTTATTAACCTCAGGTATGTTAAGAAGTGTACTGTCTCGATTTGTTAAACATACAATTCCAGGTCTTCGAGTGATGTCATATCAAGAAGTGCCGGAAGAAAGACAAATTAAGATAGTGAGCTCGGTTGGACAATAGAGGATAAAGGGGCTGTAACATGAAAATTAAACGTTTCTTCGCAAAAGATATGCGTACGGCTTTAAATGAAGTAAAAGAAGAGCTTGGTGCTGATGCTGTCATCATGTCTAACAAAAAGTTAGCAGATGGTGTTGAAATCGTCGCAGCAGTTGATAATGACCGTGCTGCTGCACCTGTTAAGCAAGCTCCAGCTGCCCGTGCGACTGCCTCAAACGAGGCTCCGACCCGCTTTGTCCGTCCAGAGCCTCGCCAAGCACAGCCAGCAAAACAAGCGCAAGTTGCCGATAGCTTAGCGGCATTGCTAGAGCGTCAAGCGCCGCGTCCTCGCTCACCAGAACTTGCTTCTATGTTCTCCCAGTCGGGGATTGATACAGAGCAAATGTTAAGCAGCCAACGTAAAACACAAACTGCTGCGCCGGCGTACCAAGCGAAGCCACAGCAAGCTCGTCGCCAATCTTTTGACTTTGATGATGATGGATTTGAGCAACCACAGCAGTGGAGCGAGTCTGATGAATTAGACAACGGTTTTGGTGATGATTTACCTGAGTTAAATGCCAAGCCTGACGAAATGAGTGCAATGCGCGAAGAAATGAACGCTATTCGTCAATTACTTGAACATCAAGTATCTGGTCTAATGAAACAAGAAATGGCTCGTCGCGATCCAACCCGTGCGTGCCTTGTAGATCGTCTGGAAGGAATGGGCATAGACAAAGACGTTGCAGAGCAAATGGCATGTTTTATCCCTGATGATGTGTCTCGTAAAGAAGCTTGGGACGCGCTGTTGAATATGGTAATTAACCAAATGCACACCACCAACAATGATATTCTTCGTCAAGGTGGCGTATTTGCAATGGTTGGTCCAACAGGTGTTGGCAAAACCACAACGGTTGCAAAATTAGCGGCATTAGGCGCACAAAAATACGGTGCAGATAAAGTGGCGCTAATAACCACCGATACCTATAGAATTGGCGCTTACGAGCAACTAGCTACCTATGGTAGAATCATCGGTTGTCCGGTTAAACAAGTTAAAGATGCAAATGAACTTGCAGAAGTGCTTTATCATTTACGCAATAAGCGTCTAGTATTAATAGATACGGCGGGAATGAGTCAAAGAGATTTGCGCTTAACTGAACAGTTAAATACACTTATGCGTAGCGCGAGTGTAGATATTCGTAGCTATTTAGTGTTGAGTGCGACAGCACAGATGAATGTGTTACAAGAAACAGTAAGACACTTCAAAAAAGTAAATTTAAGTGGCTGTATTTTCACAAAACTTGATGAAAGTCTAAGTTTGGGTGAGATAATTAGCATAGCGATTCAAAATCGCTTGCCAATAGGGTATCTTACCAACGGTCAGCGAGTGCCAGAAGACATTCGCGTAGCAAATGCTCAAAAGCTAGTAAAAAAGGCTGAGCAATTGTATTTAAAAAGAATAAAAGCACAGCACTCTCGACGTGTACCTGTAGCGTCAGAGTCAGTAGGAATGTATGATTAACACAGTTTTAGATCAAGCAAGTGGCCTGCGTAGAATGAGTCAAAATAGCAACCAGGGTGTAAAAGTAATAGCCGTGACCGGTGGTAAAGGTGGGGTGGGTAAAACCAATGTCTCGCTCAATACTGCCATCGCTATGGGCCAACAAGGACAGCGAGTTCTCGTTTTAGATGCGGACTTGGGCTTGGCAAACTGTGATGTGATGTTAGGGCTCCGAGTAGAAAAGAACCTTTCACATGTGTTGTCGGGTGAATGTGAACTAGATGAGATTCTCGTAGAAGGTCCCGCTGGTATCAAAATTGTGCCAGCTACTTCGGGTTCTCAAAGCATGGTGGAGTTGACTCCCGCAGAGCATGCTGGACTTATTCGCGCATTTAGCGAGCTTAACACTCAATTTGATGTTTTAATTGTTGATACCGCAGCTGGTATCTCAGATATGGTTCTGAGCTTCTCTCGAGCTGCACAAGATGTGATGGTTGTTGTGTGTGATGAACCGACTTCTATTACGGATGCTTATGCGTTGATCAAAGTTTTAAGCAGAGAGCATGGCGTTTATCGTTTTAAAATAGTTGCCAATATGGTCCGCAGTATGCGTGAAGGGCAAGAATTATTTGCTAAACTTTCAAAAGTTACAGACCGTTTTCTTGATGTAGCATTGGAATTAGTGGCCACAGTACCATTTGACGAAAACATGCGTAAGTCCTCTCGTAGACAAAGAGCAATCGTGGATTTATTTCCGAGCTCTCCAGCAGCAGTTGCAATTAAAGGACTTGCTGCCAAGGCAGTTAAATGGCCAATTCCTCATCAACCTTCCGGTCATCTAGAATTTTTCATTGAACAACTTGTAAACGGGTGATTATGGCTTCTCCGGTCAACAGAGCTGCGGGATATCAAACTTCTGACCATATCCATAAAGTGGTCGAGAGGCATGCTCCACTTGTCAAAAAAGTGGCATGTCACCTGATCGCTCGGCTTCCGGCAAGTGTGCAGCTCGACGATCTAATTCAATCAGGTATGATTGGATTGATTGAAGCATCTAAAAATTTCGATGCTACTAAAGGTGCTAGTTTCGAGACCTTTGCGGGGATACGCATCCGAGGTGCAATGCTAGATGAAATCCGTCGCGGAGATTGGGCCCCTCGGTCCGTACATAAAAACAGCAGAATGGTAGCCGAAGCGATATCTGAGCTCGAATCTCTCCTTGGCCGCGAACCAAAAGACACTGAAATCGCTGAAAAACTTGATATATCTTTAGATGAGTACCATCATATTTTACATGATGTAAATGCAAGTAAAGTCATCGGCATTGAGGATCTAGGGGTTGATGAAGATGTGATAACCCCAGCAAACAGCGATTTTGCGCTAGACAAACCGTTTAATAACGTTAAAAATGAACGTTTTAACGAGTCTTTAGTAAATGCTATCAAAGCACTACCCGAAAGGGATGCTCTGGTGTTGTCACTTTACTATAACGACGAAATGAATTTAAAAGAGATTGGTGCCATCCTTGATGTCAGTGAATCTCGAGTAAGCCAAATTCACGGTCAGGCAATGATAAAGCTCAAAGCTAAAATCAATGACTGGATAAATTAGAGTACATAAAATAGTTGGGTTCGAACCTCACTGGAGGAAGTTTTGGATAAGAACATGAAGATTCTCGTGGTTGATGATTTCTCTACTATGAGAAGAATAATCAAAAACCTATTAAGAGATTTAGGCTTTACCAATGTTCAAGAAGCTGATGATGGTAGTACAGCACTTCCGATGCTACAAAATCAGGAGTTTGACTTTGTAGTAACTGATTGGAACATGCCGGGCATGCAAGGTATTGATCTGCTTCGTGCAATACGCGCAGATGAAAAGCTTAAGCACATTCCAGTGTTGATGGTTACCGCAGAAGCGAAAAAAGAACAAATTGTTGCAGCAGCGCAAGCTGGGGTGAACGGATATATTGTTAAACCGTTTACTGCAGGTACGCTCAAGACTAAGCTTGAAAAAGTATTTGAGCGACTAGGCTAAACAGCAAGGGGATATGGCCTATGTCTGTAAATGCTGCGCCGCAAATTACACTTGAACAAGCCAAGCAACTTGTTGAGCTACTAGAGCAAGGTGAACAAGAAAAAGCTGACCAGCTGATTTTAGAAGCTGCTAACAAAGAGCAATCGGAGTTATTTGCAGAAGTTGGAAAGCTAACTCGCCAATTACACGAGTCCTTGAAGAACTTTGAGCTGGATACTCGACTCTCAGATCTCACGACAGAGGCTATACCTGACGCCAAGCAGCGTCTTAATTATGTTATGGAAATGACAGAAAGCGCTGCTAATAAAACGATGGACGCGGTCGAAGAAAGCTTACCTCTTGCGCAGAATCTTGCGGATGAGTTAGCACAAATAAAGCCCACTTGGGATCGGTTGATGAGCAGAGATATTCAACTCGGTGAGTTTAAATCTCTGTGTCATGATCTCGACAGCTTTATGCAGACTTCAAAGACACGTACAGACGAATTACAAGGCTTAATGACTAATGTGCTGATGGCGCAAGACTATCAGGATTTGACTGGGCAGGTCATCCGTCGAGTCATTGAGCTTGTGAGAGAAGTAGAAGATAGTCTCATTCACCTTCTAACTGTGTTTGGTACTTCGGATGAAGCGCCTGCTGTTGCAGAAAATGCGAATGAAAACGAAATAAAAACAACTGAGACTATCAGTGATGAATTGTCTGGACCTGAAGGTCCAATTATTGACGCTGAATCGCGAGATGACGTGGTTTCTGGTCAAGACGAAGTCGATGACTTGCTATCTAGTTTAGGCTTCTAGTTGGAGAGTGTGTATGAGCTTTGAAGTCGATGAAGATATCTTGCAGGACTTTCTTGTTGAAGCAGGCGAAATATTAGAACTGTTATCTGAACAGCTTGTTGAACTAGAAAATAATCCCGAAGATAAAGAACTTCTCAATGCGATTTTCCGTGGCTTCCATACTGTTAAAGGTGGAGCAGGCTTCCTCGGTATGACCGAACTGGTTGATGCCTGTCACGGTGCAGAGAACGTGTTTGATGTACTAAGACAAGGGCAGCGAAAAGTAACGTCAGAATTAATGGATGTTATTTTGCAATCTTTGGATACGATCAACGAAATGTTCGCTTGTATTCAAAACCGAGAGGAACCCGAAGCTGCCGATCCTGTGTTGCTTGAAACCCTCCATAAACTCAGCCAACCAGCATCTGAAGACGAAGTCAGAGAAGTGATTGAGGAACCTGTTTCAGAGCCTGAATCTGTTGTACCAGATTTAAGTGCGGATGATATTCTATTCGATGCGGACGCAGATTCAGGCGATGATAGCGGCTCTAGCATTGATGAGATAACAGAAGAAGAATTTGAAAATCTATTAGATGAGTTACACGGCTCTGGTAATGCGCCTGCTGTCGCACCAGCGGCTAAACCTGAAACGGTGTCAACTGCAGATGACGGCGATATCACCGATGACGAGTTCGATAATCTCTTAGATGAACTCCATGGGGTTGGGAAATTTGGTGGAGCACCAAATGCAGAAGATGCGGCTACTCCTCAAGCCAGTGAGCCTGCGGCTAAAGCAACGTCATCAGGCGCTGCGAGTGTGCCCTCTGGAGATGAAGAAATTACCGATGATGAGTTTGAGGCTTTGCTTGACGAACTTCATGGTAAAGGCAGTGCTCCTAAAGCGGTAGATGAATTGCCGACAGATATCTCAGAAGCTGAGCCAGCTCAACCTGAGCCTGCTAAAGCTGCGCCACCTCCGAAACCTGCTCCAAAGCCTGCGCCTAAAGTTGAAGCTAAACCTGCGACTCCAGCCCCGCAAAAAGAGCCAGAGCCTGCAAAAGCTTCTGCGCCAGCAGCTGCAAAGAAACCTGCTGCGCAAGCTGAGACTACAGTGCGAGTTGATACCAAACGTCTTGATGAAATCATGAATATGGTTGGCGAATTAGTATTGGTGCGTAACCGCTTGGTTAGTTTAGCGAATAACACCAACAGCGAAAGCATGGGTAAAGCTATTTCGAACCTTGATGTAGTGACCGCAGACTTGCAGGGCGCTGTGATGAAAACGCGGATGCAGCCGATCAAAAAGGTATTTGGTCGTTTCCCTCGAGTGGTGAGGGACCTTGCGCGTAGCTTGAAAAAAGAAATCAACCTGGTTTTACAAGGTGAAGAGACAGATTTAGATAAAAACCTTGTTGAGGCGCTCGCAGATCCATTGGTTCACTTAGTGAGAAACTCAGTGGATCACGGTATTGAAATGCCTGATGTGCGCGAAGCATCGGGTAAGCCAAGAATGGGGACTGTCACGTTGTCAGCATCTCAAGAGGGGGATCATATTCTTCTCACCATCCGAGATGATGGCGCCGGTATGGATCCTGAAAAGCTCAAGAAAATTGCTATAAATAAAGGCGTTATTGACTCCGATCAAGCAAGCCGATTGTCTGATACTGAAGCCTATAACTTGATCTTTGCACCTGGATTTTCAACAAAAGAACAAATTTCAGATATTTCTGGTCGCGGTGTAGGGATGGACGTTGTTAAAACGAAAATCACTCAATTGAATGGCTCGGTAAACATCCAATCAGAATTGGGTGTTGGTACCGTATTAGAGATAAAAGTGCCGCTTACACTGGCTATTTTGCCTACCTTGATGGTGGTAGTCGGAGAACAAACGTTTGCGTTACCACTTGCCGGTGTGAACGAGATCTTCCATTTAGATTTGACTAAAACGAATGTAGTTGATGGTCAATTGACTATTATAGTGAGAGAAAAGGCGATCCCGTTATTTTATCTTGAGCATTGGTTGGTAAAAGGTGCTAATAGGGGCATGAGAAAGGCTGAAGGCCATGTTGTTATTGCTCAAATCGGTACCAAGCAAGTCGGTTTTGTGGTTGATTCTCTGATAGGCCAAGAGGAAGTCGTAATCAAACCATTAGATGCTTTGTTACAAGGTACACCAGGTATGGCCGGTGCGACCATCACATCTGATGGTGGTATTGCGCTAATCCTTGATGTCCCCAACTTATTAAAACACTACGCCTAATTTTATTAGGCGTAGTTCGAATTCTAGAGCAGCATGTGCTGCTCTGCTGTAGAGCAAATTAAAGAGCGTTGCCAATGGCAGTTAAAGTGTTAGTCGTAGACGACTCCAGTTTTTTTCGTCGTCGAGTCAGTGAAATTTTAGAAAAAGACAGTGAAATCAAAGTTATAGATTTTGCAGTTAATGGAAAGGAGGCGGTTGAAAAGGCCGCTTCATTGCGTCCAGATGTCATTACTATGGACGTAGAGATGCCTGTGCTTGATGGGATCAGTGCGGTGAAGCAGATCATGCAGGCTACTCCGACCCCAATCTTAATGTTTTCTTCGTTAACTCGTGAAGGCGCTAGTGCTACGTTAGATGCACTGGATGCGGGCGCTGTAGATTTTTTACCGAAAAAGTTTGAAGACATTGCCCGCAATAGCGAAGACGCAATTAAATCGTTACAAAACAAGGTAAAGGAAATTGGCCGCCGCCGAGTTAGCCGCTTTACTCGCCCTAGTATCGCGACTCCGCCAAAGCGCGTCGAGTCTAGAGCAACTCGCGCTGACACTGGAAGAGCAACGATCCCTCAACCGGATAGAAGTTTTCAGAGACCGGTATCTGGTGGCACATCCAGTGCTGCGGGTGCTAGAGCATCAGGTAAGAAATATGGACTGGTTGCAATTGGTACATCAACAGGTGGACCCGTTGCACTGCAGACAATATTGACGCAGTTGCCAGCAAACTTTCCTCATCCAATTTTACTTATCCAGCATATGCCAGCCGCATTTACACCTGCGTTTGCAGCAAGATTAAATAGTTTATGCCAGATTAAGGTTAAAGAAGCAGAACAGGGTGATAGATTAATGCCAGGCATGGCCTATCTAGCGCCTGGCGGCAAGCAAATGCTGGTTGAAAATCGCGGTGGTAGTAAGACACTAAAAGTGTTTGAAGATGATAGTCCAAGGATCACCTATAAACCCAGCGTTGATGTGACATTTGCAAGTGTTGCAAAAGCCTATGGTGGCGACACGTTAGCGATTGTATTAACGGGGATGGGCGCTGATGGTCGAGATGGCGCTCGTATGCTAAAACAGGTTGGTGCCACCATTTGGGCGCAAGATGAAGCGACTTGTGTCGTTTATGGGATGCCTCAAGCAGTCGCTGGCGCTGGACTTTCGTCTGATAGTATCGCGCTACAAGACTTTGCTGCAAGAATTAATAAAGAAGCTGGTAACTAATAGGCTAAGCCACGATTTGGTTATTTTGCTTGAAGCTTGTAAATATCAAACGTCTAAAAAGAATGAATAACATTGAGTTGGTATAGTATCTATTGAACGCAATCAATAGTGATAAGCAAAGGAATATAGAGTGAAAATTTGGACAGTAGCAAATCAAAAAGGTGGCGTGGGTAAAACCACGACAACGGTGAGCTTAGGAGGCATTCTTGCTGAACAAGGTCATCGGGTTTTGCTTATTGATACCGATCCACATGCTTCACTTACATATTACTTTGGTATTGATTCTGAAGAGTTGGAAGTCAGTGTGTATGATATTTTTGCACGCGGCAGCAGCATGACGAGTGAAGAAATTTTACAGTCTCTTTGCCCTTCGACTATTGAAAATTTGGATATTCTGCCTGCTACTATGGCCATTGCTACGCTTGATCGTAGCATGGGTAATAAAACGGGCATGGGACTTATCTTAAAGAAATCGCTCGAAAAGATAGCGGATCAATATGACTATGCTATTTTAGACTGTCCACCAGTGCTCGGGGTATTGATGGTAAATGCATTAGCAGCGAGTGAGCGAATTTTGGTACCGGTTCAAACTGAATTTTTGGCGTTGAAGGGACTAGATAGAATGATGCGCACGATGGAGCTAATGCAGTCTTCACAGCAGAAACAGTACCAATATACTATTATTCCAACTATGTATGATAAACGGACTAAAGCGTCGTTGGAGGCGTATAAAACGTTGCTGGAAACATACAAAGATGCCGTTTGGCCAGGCGTGGTTCCTGTAGATACCAAGTTTAGGGATGCAAGCCTTGCACAACAAGTCCCTGTACAATTTTGTCCTAAATCACGAGGCGTGTTCGCTTATCGTGCACTATTGGACTATTTGAAGCAGTTAAGCTAGAGAGCATAATGAGTAAGCATTTATTTGCAAATGAGAAGGTGATGAAGCAGTATCTTGGTGCCCTGTTGCAAGAGGAGCCAGAGATTGAACAATGCGAATTGTCACCAGTTGCAAAGCTACTTGAACAAGTAAAAGAACCAGAATCAGAACTTGAGGAAATAGAATCCTCAGTCGTAGTTGCAACAGAACCTCTGGAGTCAGTGAGTGAAGTTATTCAAGAACAGCCGAGTAAATTGGCTCATGATCTTGAAGTCACTGAAAATACATCTATTATCAAAGAACAGGCAACGATAGAGTCTGTTTCTGCAAGGGAAGCCTATCAAGAAGGTGAATTTCAGGCATTGTTTTTTGAAGTGGCAGGCTTAACACTGGCGGTTCCGCTGAAATCACTTGGGGGAATACACCAACTGGGCGAAGTTAATCAACTCTTTGGTAAACCTAAATGGTTTAAGGGTGTGATGCTAAATCGTGAAGAAAAACTCAATGTTGTTGATACTGCACGATGGGTGATGCCTGAAAAGTTAACGCCAGAATTAGAAGATACGCTGGATTACCAGTATTTGATTACACTTGGGGATAGTAACTGGGGACTGTTAGCAGAAAAACTAGTCAACAACTTAACCCTCAAGCCTGAAGACATAAAGTGGCGCACAGCAGATGGTAAACGGCCTTGGTTGGCTGGAGTGATTAAAGAGAAAATGTGCGCGCTGATTGATGTAGAGAATTTAAACCGTTTGCTAGAACAAGGCCTCGATAGTCGAGAGCAGTAACTAGTATATTGATGGAGTGAAACCATGAGCCAAGATAGACTACTTTCTGCAGACAAAAATGCTGATAGTAATGATGAAGTATTGCAATGGGTTACTTACAAGCTTGAAGAGGAAACTTACGGTATCAATGTAATGCAAGTACAAGAAGTGCTGCGTTACACCGAAATTGCACCAGTCCCAGGTGCACCAAGCTACGTACTCGGGATCATTAATCTGCGTGGTAACGTTGTAACGGTTATAGACACGCGAGCTAGGTTTGGTCTACAAAGTGCTGAAGTAACGGATAATTCAAGAATTGTGATTATCGAAGCCGAAAAGCAAGTTATTGGTATCTTAGTAGATAGCGTTGCTGAGGTGGTTTACTTACGTAGCTCGGAAATTGACAGCGCGCCAAACATAGGTACCGAAGAGAGCGCTAAGTTTATCCAAGGCGTATCAAATCGAGAAGGCGAGCTGTTGATCTTAGTCGATCTTAATAAGCTATTAAACGATGATGAATGGGATGAGCTGAGTCATATCTAGATGTCTGAAGTAGTAAACGCACAAACCGTTTTACTCGTTATATCAATAACCTCAAGCATACTTGCGTTAGTATGCTTGAGGTTTGTTTTTGTGCTGAGTAAAAAACTACAGAATGCGCAGGGGCAAACAGCGCAACTTTCGAGCTCACTGCAGGGGTCTGAGCAACAAATAGCAATATTACGCAGCGAAGTTGCGGAGTTACGTGCCAGTATCATGAGTATTGGTAAGCGGGTGGTCGCAACCGAGCAAGAGTTAAATGACGTTGCGAATCAGCAAGCAGCACAGAAATATGATGACCCTGACGCTAAAATGTATTCTCGCGCCGTGAAAATGGTGGAGCTTGGTGCTGATATTGAAGAGGTGATGCACGAGTGTGAGTTGCCAAGAGCTGAGGCAGAGCTGCTCATGTCTTTACATAACAAATCAAAATGATTGTCTAGGGCCTGTTGACCTTTCAAGTTTGTTTTTGCAGCAGTTTGATTGGTATTTATACAAGGCAGAGCCTGCGTAGCATAGTTATTCTATGTAAGTTAGGCGATAACACAGAAGAAATTCCAATCAAGCGCTGCCCTTTGGGTTCCCCTGAGTGCGCTTTGTTCTTTGTTGCTCAACTTTTGCCTAGATTACTAGGCGGCAAGTCGAGCGTCGCGATCAAAACACACTCAGGAGAACAAAAATCAAACAGCAAAGGTCAACAGGCCCTAGAAAGTAGGAAATTTTGGCTATGCCTTAATATCTAACTTGCCACGAAAACCTTCCCAACCAGGTGGAAACTTACCACGCATAATGTAAGAAAAAGCGATGAGTTCAGCAATCACATAGTAGAGTTCCTTTGGGATCTCTTGGTGTAACTCAAGTGCACTGAGTGTTTGTGCTAATGATTCATCCTCATGGATCATGATGTTTTTCTCTTTTGCCAGCGCAATAATTTCCTCTGCTAGTTCGCCATATCCTTTAAAGGTGACCTGAGGTGCGCTACCAGCTTCATATAACAGCCCGATTGCAGATTTTTGTGTCATTTCTTTACACCTTAATGTTGATAATTGCGTGTTCATTAAAGAACTTATCTTGAAAGCTGGCTTCTTCCCTAAGGCCTATCTCTGCGACTTGTAGCCCATGAGATGCTAACTTATGTCTGAGCGTTGCCAAATGTGGCTCTGCGAGCTGCTTGACCTGATTGGAGGTGGCTACTAATGCACATTCCAGGGCTTTATCCATCAGCTCGGCTTGGGCATGGATCTGACCTTTTTCTGCAAAATCAAAACAAAGACGAATAAACCACACAGACTTTTCCGGCATACCAGGTTTCGGCGACTTTTTATATTCACCTATTTGTAATTGTGTTTGCTGTTGCTCTTGTCCTACTTTGGTGGGAAAGAGTAGGTTAATAATTAACTGTGCTTCGCTGTCTTGTTTCGCAGAGTTGGTGGTTGTAGTTTGTGATTGTTGCGGTTGTAGTTGGTTATGCAATTGTCCTAATTCGTTTAACAGCTCTTTTGCTTGTGGTTGTTGTAGCGCTTCAGTTGTTTGCTTGGGTGAGGTCAACTTCAGTTGTGGTAGCAGCGCATCCAGTAAAGCTTGTATTTTTTGCGTTGCTTGCTCATTGCTCTGAGTTTGGTTTGCCACCTGACTACCTAATAGCGACACAATTAAACGGTCCAACATTTGTGTAAAGCTCGATTGAGCTAAACTTGTTGGCGTGTTAGCAAAGGTTGCCATGCCCAGTTGGCTTTCTAACTGGTTTTTAACGGTGAGCGCGTTGACTGAACGGTCATCAAGCAAGCGCGAAAATGCTTGATTGACTAATTTCTGCAATTCAGGCGTTTGTTTGAATGTATCTGCTTTGACGAGCTTTTCGATGGTTGCAGAAGCTTGGCGTAACATGTTTGGTGTGTTTTCTTTTTGTTCGGCCTTAGTCATGGGCAGAGTAAGCAGAGCTTCAATTACCCCTTTAGTTTGATTGCTGGTAGGCTGCGGTACTTGAGAAGGCGTAGCGGTTACTTTTGTGCCTTGTGAATGTGTTGTAGATTGCAACTGGAACGTTTTAGCCGAATCTACAGGCGCAGAACTCGCTTTACGATAAAGCGGCCGCGCTAAGACTTGTGTCAGCTGTTCAACTTGCTTATTGCTAAGCGACAGTTTACCCGTGAGAGTGTCCAATAATAAGGACAGGGCTTTTTGTTTCACCTCAAAATCAACCGGTGGCGCTTGATATTTTGGTGTTTCTGCGAGCTGGTGTTGTAAGTAACGAGCAATGGAGCTGGCTAACTTTTCGCTTTGCAAGGGGAAGTGACTTTTTTGCAACGGTAATGGTTGCTTTGCCATCAGCTCTGTAAGATTCAGTTTTATTTGGTTTGTGAGCTGTTGTAGTGGTGTGCTTGGTTTATTCTCATTGTGAGCACTTACTTTCTCACTTTGCATATACAGCACTGAGGTCGAACGACTCAAAACATGACTTTGGCCGTTCTTGACTGGGGAGTTCGCGGGCTGATCAACCTGATTTGTGAGTGGCTTCCCAAAAGGTCTTCCGATCAGTACTTGCAACGCTTTTACTACTGTTGACTTAATTTGTTGCAGATTGACTTCAAGTAACGGTTTGTCATACGCCAGCGTATGTACTGATGCTAAGCGTGACTCAAGCGGTAAGGGGGTTTCCTTATTCACTGCAGTGACTTGTTGCAGCAAAGCGCTAAGCGGCTTTATGGTCTCTACTTTTACTTGTTGTGTCGATTTTGTGATATCAATTCCATTGAAAGCCGTTTTTACTTCGCCTTTTTGCCATGTGGTTGCTGCAGGCCAGTTACTGCTTATTGGCGATAAGGTTATTGAACGGTCATGAATGTTAAGTGTTACTCCACTTGGCTGAGGCTTCACCTCAACACTGCTAAGTTGACTAGAGATAAGTTTTGCAATCATTGACTTAGGTAAAGCCGTACTAAACAGCAAGTCTTTAAATTGATTGACGACCTGCAAGGAAACATTACTTTGTTGGGCACTAAGATGCGCAATAAGTTTGTTTTCACTTGCGAGCAATTGTGCCACGGCTTGCGGAAGCGGTATTTTTAAATCAAGCACCTTGATGTGCAATGTGGCGTCTGGCAACGTGGTTGCTGAAGACTGTACTACTGGGCTTGGCGTGTGCGTCTTTAGCGTCGTTAAAATATCAAAAAGCTGTTTTGTCAGCGTTACTTGCGCTTGTAATTTGGGCGTTTGAAAGGTGACCACCTTGCCAGTTTCATCAATACTAACCTGTGCTTCTGGAAGCAGATTGGGCTGGGTTGGAGGCTTAAGCGCTAGTTGGATAGTTTGCCAGCGGCCATCAATTGCCACATCCATTTTTAGTTTATCGTTACTAATTTGGATATTCTTCGCTGCAAACGGTTGGTTTTTGGCTAAGTCTAATCTCGATACTTCGCTATTATCTGTGCTTATCACAGATGCTGTCGTCGTATTTGTTGTAATTGGCAGCTTATTCATTATTTTAAATCAAATTTTCGCTAATCGGTCGCATCGGATTATTCGTATTACCATACCATTATGTTAGACTAACGCCCAATTTTAGGTAAAGAGAAGCCCAAGTTTGCTAGAGATAGACGCCGTCACTTGTACCAAACAAGATAGATGCTTGTTTGACTCATTAAGTTTCACTCTCCATGCGGGGCAGATCATGCAAATTGAAGGCCCAAATGGTGCCGGAAAAACCTCTTTGTTGAGGATCATTGCTGGGTTCGCCAGAGCGGATGAAGGGCAGATCCGCTACAACAGCACTGATATCCGCGATGATTATGATTCATTCGCTGCCGATTTATTATTTATTGGTCATAAGACAGGTGTCAATCAACAACTTAGTGCCTACGAAAATGTTCAACATTGGCTTATGGTTCACGGCGCTCAGGCAGATGAAGAAGAAGTCTATACACTGCTTGCTAAGCTCGGCTTAATCGGACTTGAAGATGTACCTGTGCGGACATTGTCGGCAGGCCAACAGCGCCGTGTTGCATTAGTACGTTTGTGGCTTAATCAAGCCAAGCTTTGGGTGCTAGATGAACCATTTACTGCGCTGGATAAAAAAGGGGTCGCCATGTTGCAAACCCAGTTCCAGTCTCATCTCGACAAGGGGGGCGCCATTTTATTGACGACCCACCAAGATCTCACCGCACATTTTGCACAGTTACAAACCTTGGCGTTGGAGTACCGTTTGTAATGCAGACTCAACATTCTTATTGGTTAGCTTTTAAATCGGTTTATGCCAAAGATGTGACCTTGGCCTTTAGACAGCGCGCTGAGATAGTCAATCCTTTGTTGTTTTTCCTTATCGTGATCACCTTATTTCCGTTAGCAATTGGGCCCGAACCTGCGCTGCTTACCAGAATGGCTCCGGGTATTATTTGGGTAGCGGCGCTTTTATCGACTATGTTAGGTCTAGATAAATTATTTAGGGACGACTACAACGACGGCTCATTAGAGCAATTGATTGCTTCACCTTATCCATTATCGCTATCAGTATTAGCAAAAGTAGCAGCACATTGGACAGTTAGTGGTTTGCCAATGGTGGTGCTTGCGCCCTTGTTCGCGCTGTTAATGAATCTCGAGTCGCAATCTCTCAATGCGACTGTATTGACCTTACTGATAGGTACACCGTTATTAAGTTTTATTGGGGCCATTGGCGCAGGACTCACCGTTGCATTGCAAAAGGGTGGCATTTTAATGAGTTTACTCGTCCTTCCGCTTTATATCCCCGTATTGATTTTTGCAACGTCCGCCATAGATACCAGTAGCATGTCTTTAGCGTATGGTGGTCAGCTTGCAATCCTTGGTGCGATGCTTGCCGTCGCAATTGTTGCCGCACCAATTGCCATATCGTCAGCTTTAAGAGTGAGTGTAAGTTAAAATGTGGAAGTGGTTACATCCTTATGCCAAAGCGGAGCGTGCTTACCAACTGTGTAACACCTTGCTTCCTTACTTTGCCGTGATTGCGGTAGTGGGCTTAATTGTTGGATGGGTTTGGGGGTTAGCCTATGCGCCAGCCGACTACCAACAAAAAGACAGCTATCGTATTATCTTTATTCATGTACCGTCGGCTATCTGGTCGATGGGCGCATACTCGTCTATGGCTATTGCGGCTATTGTTGCCTTGGTATGGCAAATTCGTAATGCTGAACTGGCGGTTATAGCCATTGCACCTATTGGTGCGGCAATGACTGCGATTGCGTTAATCACTGGTGCTGCTTGGGGTAAACCTATGTGGGGCGCTTGGTGGGTCTGGGATGCAAGATTGACTTCAGAGCTTATCCTATTGTTTTTGTACTTCGGTGTTTTGTCTCTATATCATGCCTTTGAAGATAAAAAATCAGGTGGTCGAGCTGCCTGTATTCTTGCCATTGTCGGGGTCGTTAATCTGCCTATTATTCATTTCTCGGTAGAGTGGTGGAATACGCTGCATCAGGGATCAACTATCACCAAATTTGATACGTCAGCGATTGATCCTTCTATGTTGTGGCCTTTGTTGATCAACATAGTGGCGTTTGCTGGTGTGCTTGGCGTGGTTACGCTAATTCGTTTGAAAAATGAAATTTTACGAAGCGAGCAACACCGTCCTTGGGTCCGCGAATTAGTGAATAGGGGTTAATCATGCAGTTTGAATCCTTCAGTGAATTTTTAGCCATGGGTGGCTATGGCTTTTATGTTTGGCTCTCATTCGGCTCATGTGCATTAATACTGGCTGGTATGTTAGTCGGCTCTATCTTGGATGGTAAGAAGCTAAAGCAAGCAGTTAAAGCGCAAATGGCAAGAGAAGCACGGATTAAAAAAGCAAAAGAGGAGTCGCAAGCATGAATCCTAGACGCAAAAAGAGATTATTCACCGTTGCTGCCGTAATCTTTGGTATTGGCGCAGCGGTTGGGCTTACGCTTTATGCACTACAAGAAAATATTAATTTGTTTTACACGCCGAGCGAGCTTGTTGAAGGTAAAGGTGAGTTAAAAGAAATCCCGCAAATTGGCCAGAAGCTGCGTATTGGCGGTATGGTTGTGCCAGGTTCAGTGGTGCGTGATGAAACGTCTTTAGATGTGTCATTTAAACTTATCGACACCGGCCCTATGGTTACTATTCGTTACAAAGGCATCCTTCCTGACCTATTCCGTGAAGGCCAAGGTATTGTAGCGCAAGGGACGTTAGTTGAGTCTAATGTAGTTGAAGCGTTTGAAGTACTTGCCAAGCATGATGAAGAGTATATGCCATCAGAAGTGGCTGAAGCCGTGAAAGGCATTAAACACGAAAAGCCAAAATATAATTTAAACAGCGAGAACTAAAATGGTCCCAGAAATAGGTTACTTCGCCTTAGTTCTGGCGATGGCATTGAGCTTATTACTGTGTATTTTCCCATTGTGGGGTGCTTATACGGGTAATTTGAGGCTGATGAAAGCCGCTCCTTCACTGGCCGTTGGTCAGTGTATTCTAGTTGTTTTCTCATTTATGGTACTGATCTATATCACGTTAATGGATGACTTTACGGTTGCGTATGTGGCGCATCATTCGAGCAGTACTTTACCTTGGTATTATAAAATCACCTCAACATGGGGTGGACACGAAGGCGCAATTTTACTGTGGTTGGTAATGCAATCCATGTGGACCATGCTGGTTGCTGTGATGTCAAAGTCGCTACCGTGGGTATTGCGAGCGCGTGTGTTAGGTGTCCTTGGCTTTTTAGGGGTGGGTTTTATGCTCTATACCCTGTGGATGTCGAGCCCGTTTGAGCGTTTGCTTCCTTACTTCCCTGTCGAAGGGCGTGATTTGAATCCATTATTGCAAGACCCAGGTATGATCATTCACCCGCCGCTCCTTTATATGGGTTATGTTGGCTTATCTGTGTCTTTCTCTTTTGCAATTGCTGCGCTTTTAACCGGTAAACTTGATAATACTTGGGCTAAATGGTCTCGTCCTTGGACAATGGCCGCATGGGGCTTTCTTACTCTAGGCATTACAATTGGTAGTTGGTGGGCGTACTCAGAGCTTGGCTGGGGCGGTTGGTGGTTCTGGGATCCGGTGGAAAACGCTTCACTGATGCCTTGGCTTGTTGCAACCGCTTTATTGCATTCACTCGCAGTAACGGAAAAACGTGGTGTGTTTAAGTCTTGGACAGTACTACTTGCTATCACCGCGTTTAGTTTATGTTTACTGGGTACCTTTATCGTTCGCTCAGGCATTATCGTATCGGTGCATGCGTTTGCAACCGATCCTGACCGTGGTTTATATATCCTGTCATTCTTAGCTGTGGTTGTGGGTGGTAGCTTAGCGCTTTACGCACTGCGCGTAGCTCAAGTATATAGCGAAGGGCGTTATCAATTCATTTCGCGTGAAGTAGCGCTATGGATCAACAATATCTTCTTAGTGGTTGCGACCTTGATTGTATTATTGGGCACGCTATTGCCTATGATCCACAAAGAGTTGGGCTTAGGCTCTATTTCTATTGGCGTACCTTTCTTTAACCAAATGTTTGCGATATTAATCGTGCCGTTCGCGATTTTGCTGGGTTTAGCCCCTATGCTGCGCTGGAAACAAAATAAAATGCCGCCACTAGTGAAAAAATGGGCTGTATTGATTGCGGTGAGTTTAGTGCTCACCGCGACGTGGTTGTACTCGAGCTACGAAGTGGTGGCACCACTAACGTTCGTTGCGACAGCGCTGGCTGTGTGGATAAGTGTGGCTACTGCTGCTGACTTATTTAATAAAGTGACTGTTCACCCAAGTGTTGCGATCGGCTTTAAAAAGCTAGGATTGAGCTATTGGGCAATGGTACTCGGGCACATTGGTATTGCCTTTGTTATCGCGTCGGTGACGCTAACTTCAGCATACTCAGTTGAGCGCTCCGTGAGCATGAAACCCGGTGAAACGGCGATGCTAAACGAGTACGAATATCGCTTTGATGGCGTAAAAGAAATTCGAGGCCCGAACTACGGTGGTCATGCTGGCGTAGTGACGGTATTCAAAAATGGTAAAAAAGTCACCGAGCTGCATGCAGAAAAACGCCGTTATGATGTAGGGATGCAGTTTATGACCGAAGCCGCTATTGATGATGGTTTCTTCCGTGATTTATATTTAGCACTCGGCGAGCCGCTTTCTGCAGGCGCGTGGTCGCTTAGGATCTATCACAAACCATACGTACGCTGGATGTGGCTAGGTGGGCTACTTATCTCTTTTGCCGGCTTCATTGTGCTTGCGGATAAACGCTACCGCAACCGCGTTAAAAAATCATCCCAAGTGGAGGCTTAACATGAACCGCAAGTTATTAGGTTTAGTGCCTTTTTTGATATTTATTTTCCTTTGTGTGTTTTTGTACCAAGGACTATTTGGTAATCCAAGAGAACTTCAGACAGGCCGTTTAGGACACACTATGCCTGAGTTTTCTTTACCCGATCTAATGGATAGTGATAAAACTTGGACCGCCGACTCGCTTAAGGGTGAAGTCTACTTGATGAACGTATGGGGCACTTGGTGCCCAACGTGCATCGCTGAGCTAGGTTATTTAACTGAGCTTAGAGAGCGTGGCGTGAAAATAATAGGCCTGTATTACGAGCAGGCTTATGACCCTGATTTTGGCGACCAGTTTGATATCAATGCACTAAGACAAGATGTCAATAACATGCTGAGTCTTGCTGGTAACCCATACCAATTTAACATTCTTGATTTGGAGCGTACATTAGCACTGGATCTAGGTGTTTCAGGCGCGCCAGAGACTTTTTTGGTAGATAAGCAAGGTAAGATTTTGTTGCATCATACTGGCGACATCAATGAACGCGTGTGGCGCACTAAGTTTGCGGCAATCTATCAGGAGTTGGCGCAATGAAATATGTAATTGTTTTGATTTTAATGATGATTACTGCAGCGGCGCAAGCAACAGAAGACAAATATAATTTTGCTACAGCGGAACGTGAGCAGACTTTCCGAGAGCTGACACATGAGCTACGTTGCCCTAAATGCCAGAACCAAAACATTGCAGATTCAGATGCCGTCGTAGCCAAAGACCTGCGTGACAAAGTCATCGCATTGGTTAATGAAGGTCAGTCTAAGCAAGAGGTCATTGATTATATGATCGACCGCTATGGCTATTTCGTTCATTATCAACCACCTGTTACGCCTGCAACAATCGTACTTTGGGTACTGCCAGTGGCAATCATTATTTTAGGTTTCGGCTTTATTATATTTCGTCAAAAACGCGCTGCGAAAAAACAAGATTGGAATGCCGCAGACGAACAAAAGCTAGCTGAGCTCATTAATCAATATCAACGTCAGGAGCGTGAGCAGTGAGCGAATTCTCGACAGATTTAACTCAAATGTGGTTTTTGTTTCTTCTGCTAGGCATATTTGCCGGTCTGTTTGTGGTTTTTCCGTTTATTAAAAAGGAAAAGCGCGTCACGGTTGATCACGATGCGAACGCCGAGCGTATCGATATTTTTCATCAGCGTTTGGAAGAGTTAAAAGAAGAGCTTGCTAATCAGCGTATCGAAAAAGACAGTTATAATGAATCTGTGGTTGAACTCAAGCGTCGCTTATTGAACGAGTTATCGCCTGAACAATCATTGACGAGTCGTGGTGACAACCGTGTATTAGCGCTGACAGGTATTGCTTTTATGGTGCTGGTGACAGGTGTCTTTTATTACTATACGGGTAGCCACAGGCAAATAGCTAGCTGGCATGAAGCCGTTGAAAAGTTACCTGAGTATGGTGAGCGTGCAGTAATGCAATCTGGAGAGCCGCTAAATGCCAACGAGCTACAAGCATTTGCGCTGGGACTAAGAACTAAACTAGCAACCGCTGGCGACGATGCAGTTGCATGGATGTTGCTTGGTCGTGTTGCAATGTCACTTAGTGACTTTGAGATGGCGATACAGGCATTTGATAAAGCACTCGTGATGCAACCTAATAACAATAATGTTTTGGTGAATTATAGCCAAGCATTATTGATAGAGGGCTCAGAGCCAAGTATGAATCGCGCGGCCAGAATGTTGTCAAAAGTGCTCAAGAATGATCCAACGAATATTGATGCGATTAGCTTGCTGGCGTTAATTGCCTATGAACGTCAAGATTGGAAAGAGTCAAAAGCCGCTTTTGAAGTCTTGTTGTCACAATTAACCAAAGATGATCCGCGTTATGAGATGATCGCAGGGCGGATTGCTGAAATCGAGCAAAAGGTGGGTCAACAAACAGATGAACAAGTAGCTGTAAAAGCTGGTATTGTCGCTACTGTAACCATTTCAGCTGAGTTACAGAACAAGATTCCAACGGACAGCACTTTGTTCGTTTTTGCAAAAGCGGCTGAAGGCCCAGCCATGCCATTGGCGGTCGCCAAAATTACAAACTTTAACTTGCCAATGACGGTAAACCTAGATGATAGTATGGCAATGATGCCTGAATTAACCTTGTCGAAATTTTCTCAAGTTACGGTCACCGCACGTATTTCTAATGATGGTTCAGTAATGCCTTCAGATGGAGAACTAGAGGGTGCTTCAAGCGTAATTGAACTTCAACAAGGCGAAAATCAGCTCACTGTCGAGATTAGTCGTGTCTTAACAAATACAGGGAAATAAATGCTTAAAGCTGTGCTCACAGGTTTACTTGCGCTGACCGTTGTCGGTTGTGCGCAAGTACCCGAAGAGAAAAAGGATCCACGAGATCCATTTCAATCACTTAACCGTCCACTTTATGACTTCAATATGGATGTGTTGGACGCCTATATCTTACGGCCTGTTGCTAAAGGATATGTTGCGGTGACTCCCGCTCCTGTGCGCAGTAGTGTGGTTAATTTCACCACCAACATCGCCGCGCCGACCGATGCAGTAAACGCGGCATTGCAGGGCAAGCCTGATCATATGGCAATCAATGTTGCTCGCTTTTTAGTTAATTCTACGGTCGGTATTTTTGGCTTGTTTGATGTTGCGAAAACACTTGGCCTTGAGCTTAAAGACGAAGATTTTGGCCAAACCCTTGGGGTGTGGGGCGTTGGTGATGGTGCGTATATTATGATCCCTGCTATGGGACCGACGACCGCGAGAAACTTAACGGGTGATGTAGTCGATAACTTTGTCTTGCCAGAAATTGCACTCACCACGCCACAAACAGTATTAGTGTTTGCGCTGCGTGCGGTTGAGGCAAGAGCGGCTTTGATGTCACAAGAAAAGCTGCTAAATGAGTCGCTTGATCCATACACTTTCTTAAAGGATGTATACTATCAACGTCAATTGTATGAGCTATTCGATGGCAACCCGCCAATGGAAGAAGAGCCGGATGATTTTGACGAGAACTTTTTAGAGAACCTGTAAAAATAAAGGTCGGCAATCGCCGACCTTTTCGTTATCTTTGCGAAAACTTAAAAGCGCCAGTTGAGATTTGCCCAAATAGTCCTTCCCGGCTCATTGACTCGATCAATTTGGTCAAAGCCACTTACTGCGGCGCCTGAACGACTTAAGTGCTCGGCATAGGTTTTATCGAGCACATTATCTACTCCTGCACTGAGTTGTAATGCATCGCTATATTGATAATTGGTGTTGAGTGCAAGTGTACCAAATCCAGTCGTTGCAGCGATATCCTGACCTGCAATATTCCCTTGTCCAATCGCCACTCTATGCTGGTGTTGTACTAATCTTACCAATCCGCCTAGTTGCCACTTATCGCTTAATTGGTAATTGCTTGCAATACGCAGTTGCAAAGGTGGTTGCTGAGCTAATGCGAGATTGTCAGTAAGGTTATTACCCTTAACATAGTTGATACTTCCGGTGAGTTGTAGCGCTTTGCTCGCTTGCCACATTACTTCACCCTCAAAACCGAAGGTTTCCGCGTCAATATTTCTGGTCACTTTTGACGTCATATTCATCTTTTCAAACATATTGTCGACTAATAAATAGTCGTCAATTTGGTTATAGAACACCGAGAAATTGACGTTAATGGCCTTGAACTGTTTTACCAATCCAGCATCTAATTGCAAGGTCTTTTCAGTATCGACATTAAAGGCAGAAATAGACGTTTCACTTCCTCGACTACCACCGACAACTTCCCAGTAATCGGGAAAACGCTCTGTAACGCCGAAACCGGCAAAATAGCTGCTGTTTTCAGACTGTGCTTGATAACGGCTAAATCCGCTGAATAACGTATCGTCTCTTGTTTGTAGGGCGGTTGGGTTTGGTTTCATTGACATCATTGCGTTTATCATGGTGCGATGATCTTCACTCTGCCAATCATCAATGCGTAATCCGCTAACCCATTGGCTGGAGCGACCCAATTGATATTCGAACTCGGCAAATACACCGAGCTGTCTAAATTCAGCATCTATTTGGCGCGGCATCGTTTCTACCGGATTGTTGAATTGATCTCGGCTGACTCGATTGCGGTGCTCATTTGCTTGATAATCGACACCGTAGACAAAAGTATGTTGGGCATTGACTTCTGAAGTCAACGTAAGCTTTGCGCCATAAGTTTTACGGTCAGGATTGGAAGAGGTTGGGGTTTTCATCATCATGTTAGCAACAAAAGGACGTAAGCTATGATTGTCCATGATGTGGTCGACGTAGTTATAGTATGCGTTGAATGTTAACTCTTCAATCAGAGATGAAAGGGAGGATAATTTGATATTCAGGCCAATATTTTCTCGGTCGAAGAGGCTACCATCCATCATGCGGTCGGCATAGGCAACTTCACCATCGCTCACCCCGTAAGTGATAGAGTAAAAGGCGTCATCGTTTGGGGTATAGGCAAACTCTGTGTCTATATTCCAGCGCTCGTAAGCCGAGTGAACTTTGGTACCATTGCCATCTTCATAATCATCAGCATCGCTGTAATTTGCAGCGATCCGAGCGTATCCGCGTTCATTACCAGCCTTGATATCACTGTTAACACTGTGGCGGCCTTGGCTCGACAGCACCGCATTGGTAAAGCCAATCACTTCTGACTTAGCTAGGCGTTCATTTTCACGCTCAAACACCACAGTGGCAGCACTGTTGCCTGGACCATACAACACAGTTTGTGGGCCTTTGATGACTTTTAATGTGTCGTAGGATTGTGGCGTAATATATGCCGTTGGCGGGTCCATGCGGCTACCGCAACCACCCAGCGTTTGCCCATTATTGGCGATAATGGCAACTCTAGAGCCTGCCATGCCACGAAACACAGGGTCAGCGCTTGCGCCGCCTTTTTTAATTAGTGAGAACCCCGCAATTGAAGAGAGTAAGTCCGCGCCGTCTTGTGCTGGTAGTGGTTGGCGTACTGCTTTTGTATCCGTTGTTAGCGTAATTGGTGTTTGCATCGGTGCAATAACAACGATTTTTTCAATTTCATCGGCATGAGTTATGGGGGATAAGGAAACAATAGCAAGAGAGAGTAGAGTGCGTTTCATAAGTTCACTTTGAAGTTGTTTTGGTGAACTTATTTTATCGCTATCAGGTGCTTAGCGGGATGCGACAGATTGTCGCATCCTTTGATAGGTTACTCTATCGCTTTTATTTGAGTGTCACTCCAAACTTGTGACTTTTGATATAGCTCTGCGATATTTTGGCTGGTTACGCCAAGAGATTTTGATATGGTTTCAACACTATCCCAATCACCTTTTTCCAGAGATTCTGCAAGGTCTAGATAGATACCAAAAGCACTCGGTTTCTTCAGTAAAGTTGATTTAATTTCTTGAGATAAGGGTAACTTCGTCAATAAACTGGCCATATCGTCATCAAGAATGGCGTCCATCAGTGACATCATACCAACCAAAAATGTACTCCCAGTATCGGAGACTTTGTTGGCCTTAGTTGCTATTGCTTCCATAAAGTGTGCACGCAATAATGAGAGTGAAAGCAGCTCTTTGGGCTTTTCAGTATTAAGCTGTGAAGCAAACAATAATGAGATCAGACGCTTAAGCTCATCACTACCGAGTACAACCAAGGCTTGTTTAATCGTCGATATCTCTGCTCGGCGTTTAAATACGGCACTATTTGCATAACGAAGAAGTTTGTAGCTTAGGTTTACATCACGCTCGAAGACCTGAGTGATCCTAGCAAGGTCGGGCTCAACGCTTGAAGTCTCATAAAGCAATTCAGCCATGGCTAATTCCGAGGGGGCTAGTGCTTTGGTTTTGACCATCTCGGGTTTGGCAAAAAAGAAGCCTTGAAAATATTTGAATCCAAGCGACTTGGCGAGTTCAAACTGCTCGTAGGTTTCTACTTTTTCTGCCACTAAATCAATGTTAGGAAAATCCTGTATCGCACCTTTAATGGCATGAATTTGGTCAAGGTTAGTCGCCAAAAAGTCGACTTTTATTTGGTCGATATAAGGAAAAAAATGGCGCCACACATTTTGGTGATGGTAATCGTCAAGCGCTAGTGTATAACCTTGCTCTTTTAGCTCTTTGACACAGGCTAAGAGCCGTTTGCCCGGTTGTACTGTTTCTAATATTTCTACAACAACTTGCTCGGGGGCGAGCATTTGTACATAACCTTTAGCAAGTGTTTCTAGGGTGAAGTTAATGTAGGCTGGCTGTTGATTGGTTAAATCATCTAGGCCAAAGGTAAACTGGCTGCCCTCAACTAACCGGCTTGTCGCTTCATCGCCGTCAATTTCGGGAAATACGTTACTTAATCCATCACGAAATAAAAGTTCGTAGCCAATCAATTCCCTTTGGACATCAAAAATTGGCTGACGAGCCGCGTAAAAGTACATAGATACTACCGTCCAAACAAAATGCTATTGGCTTTAATATAAGGTAAAAGCGCAGTCAGGTCACGCTGGGAAATTGAGTTTACAGAATATGGGTAAATACAGAGCATAGGGTGAATGATAATTAACCAGTTTAATTAGGTACAAATAAAATACTATTTTGGTCAATAGTCTCAGGTGGTTGGGTGTATGGTTTGTGCGTGTTATAGTGAGGTCTTTATGTTTTTGGCTTTTATTCAAAGTGAGTTAGAAATCGAATAATTAAGTGATAGAAAAAGCTCACATTTGGAGAAGAGCCCAACTAACAATTTAGGAGGCTAATTTGGAGATTGGTACGATAATCTCTCTCGCACTGTATTTTATTGCGATGCTGGGAATTGGGTTATATGCATATAAAAAGTCGACCAGTGATGTGTCTGGCTACATGTTGGGTGGCCGTAGTCTGCCACCAAGTGTAGCAGCTCTTTCAGCTGGTGCATCCGACATGAGTGGTTGGATCTTGATGGGTCTACCTGGCGCAATGTTCCTCTATGGTTTTAGCAGTACATGGATTGCAATTGGCCTTGTGATTGGTGCTTGGCTCAACTATTTATTGGTCGCACCGCGCCTGCGTGTTTACACAGAGTATGCAAATGATGCGATCACCATTCCTGACTATTTTGCCAATCGTTTCGAAGATAAAGGAAATGCGTTAAGAATAGTCTCTGCGTTAGTGATCATTGTTTTCTTCACGCTATATACCTCTTCTGGCGTGGTTGCCGGTGGCAAGCTGTTCGAAAGTTCATTTGGCATGAGTTATGAGAGCGGCTTATATATCACAACTAGTGTTGTTGTGCTTTATACTTTATTCGGTGGCTTTTTAGCGGTAAGTCTGACTGACTTTGTCCAAGGCTGTATCATGTTTATCGCTTTGATTTTAGTGCCTTTAGTTACCTTCTCATTACTCGATAATCCACTTTCTCAAACACTGAACGAGTTAAATCCGTCGATGTTAACTTGGGTGGGATCAGCTGGCGCAATAGGCATTATTTCTGCAATGTCTTGGGGTCTTGGATATTTTGGTCAACCCCATATTATCGTGCGCTTTATGTCTGTTCGAAGTGTTAAAGATATGCCAACAGCGCGCCGTATAGGTATGAGCTGGATGATAGTCGCAGCTCTCGGTGCCGTGGGCACTGGTTTGTTTGGTGCTGCTTATGCACATGAGCATGGGATTGTTGTAGACGATGCTGAGACCATTTTCTTGATTTTATCCCAGTTATTGTTTCACCCATTGATTGCGGGATTCTTACTTGCAGCTATTCTTGCGGCAATTATGAGTACCATTTCTTCGCAGTTGTTAGTGAGTTCGAGCTCGTTAACGGAAGACTTTTATAAGATATTCTTGAACAAAAATGCTTCGGATAAAGAACTTGTGCTTGTTGGTCGTATCAGTGTACTAGTTGTAGCGCTTGCTGCCATTTATCTTGCGTACGACAGAGATAGCTCGATTCTAGATCTTGTGAGTAATGCTTGGGCAGGTTTTGGTGCGGCATTTGGCCCGCTAGTATTGATAAGCTTATTCTGGTCTCGTATGAACTTTGCTGGAGCACTCGCCGGCATGGTATCTGGTGCGGTGACTGTGTTGGTATGGATCTACGGTCCGTTTACTTATAATGGCGAGCCGCTTAGTGCGACATTATATGAAATTGTCCCAGGATTTATTGTTGCGACAGTCGCTATCTTTGCTGTTAGCCTACTGACCAAGGAACCAAGTAAAGAGATCACTACCTTATTTAATAAAGTAGAAAACGCGCTTGATTAAAGTCGGTTGAAGCGGATAAAAAAACGGAGCATTCAGCTCCGTTTTTTATTTCTCAAATATACGTATATACGGCTTAACGAGTCACTTTAAGCGTGTTCTTTCAAGTGGTTAATCACGACTTCATGGTGGTCTTTGGTTTTAAACTTATTGAACACGTGCTTGATGGTACCATCTTGACCGACTAAGAAAGATAGGCGATGAATACCGTCATACTCTTTACCCATAAATTTCTTTAAGCCCCACACACCAAACTCATCGGCTACCGCGTGATCTTCATCCGAAAGTAAGTCAAAGTTAAGCTCTTTTTTGTTTTCAAAGTTCTTTAACTTTTTCACAGCATCTGGACTAATGCCAACGGCTACGGTGTTTAATTCAGCCAGTTCAGCTTTGTGGTCACGCAGATTTTCAGCTTGAACGGTACAGCCCGGGGTCAATGCTTTAGGATAAAAATAGACTAAAACTTGATGTGACTTTAATAAAGTAGCAAGCTCAACGGTCTCGTCGTTTTGGTTTTGCAGTGAGAATAATGGTGCTTTATCACCGATTTTCAAAGTATTCATAGTAAATCCTTAGCGAATGCGTCTGAATATATAGTCTACGTTTAAGGAGTGTGAAAGATCTTCGAACTGAACTTTAAAGTTATCGATATCCACATCTACAGGAATATTAAACTCGAGCTCGCAGCGCATATGTAGCTCGTCTTCTTGCTCAAAGGTATCTGACTTCAGTGAACAAATATTCACCCCTTGCGCTGCGAAATAGCGTGTTACTTTACTTAACGTACCAGGAGTATCTAACCCTTCATATTCCAAAGTATAACCTGCACTGTATTCGCCTTGTTGATGGCTTGCGGTGCGTTTCATCATCGTTAAAAGGCCAAGCTCCATCCCTTTGGCAGGTAAAGTGTGCTCGACACGACTGATAGACGCCATGTCACCGGCAAGTAGCATGATAAAGGTAAACTCATTGCCCAATATTGCAATTCGACTGTCAATAATATTACAGTTGCAGTCACTCACAAGCTGTGTCAATTCGCCAACAATACCAGATCTGTCTTCTCCAATGGCGGTTAAGACAAGTTGATGGTTTGCATGCATGGTCATTTTGGAACCTCTGATTTCACGTAATGCGCTCAAGGTTAATAATTAACGCGAAATACTACCATATCTGAGTTTTAGCGCTAGCGCGTTGTAATAAAAAATAGAATTGTGCTTGCTGGACATGGTTGCTTGTTTTTCTAATGTATGACAAGTAACATAGGGCAAAATTTTGGCTATGAAATACGTGTTCCCAAAATATTTGATGGGACATTCGATGTCATAGCACTAACAATTCAGAGATTGTCAATTTTTGGCAACTTTGTGTGAACCAATTCGGCAATCCTAAATCATAACTTTGATTCGAATAATAATAGGGTTTGCTAAGGAGTAAATGAGTGCAGTATTGGATCCCAAAATCACTGGTTCTTGGAATTACCGTGAGTCTAAGCGGTTGTAGTATTTTCACAAATGATGCACATCACGAAAGAAATTATCGTGCAAATGCTCCGGTGAAAGCCCCTGAAGGCTTGTCTCAACCTTACCGAGATCCTGAGTTTGCCATGCCAGTTGGTCAATATGAGAACACGGCCGAGCCGGTAAGTTATCGTGCACCGCAGCAAGTATTGACGGTTGCGCAAGGTAGTTGGGTCGAGCAGGGTGAAGACGCCGCAAGGATTTATTTTGATAAAAATGATGGGATAGAAGATTTACCAGCATTTATTTGGCGCGCCGTGGACGGCGTCGTCGCAATGCATAACGCTGGGTTTGAAAGTGATAACAAGGCACAAGGGACAGTGACGACAACTTGGTATTCACTGATCCAACCAAAAGACGGCTGGTTTTGGGAAGAAAGTGTAGAGCCGTCTAAGCAAAAATTTAAATTTACCCTGGAACAGAAAGAGCACCAGCGTACCGCATCAATTCGTGCAGAGTTGGTTGATTATCAAGGCGATGACGAGTTAACTGCGCTTCAAAAGAACCACTTAGAGGTACGAGCGCTTAATGAAGTTGTGACCGAATTTGACTATCAATATCGTTTACTACAAGTTGAAATGCGTAAGCGCCAAGGTGTACTGGCACTTGAACTTGGATTTGACAAGAATGGTGATTCGGCGCTACTGACTGAAAAAGGTCAAGAAGCGGTACTTGATCGCTTCTCTAACTTCCTAGAAAGAAGTAACTTTACGGTTGTTCGTGTCGATAGGGAAAAGCAGGAAGTTTTGGTTCGTTACGAAGCGCCTGAAAGCAGTGTTTGGGATTCTATTTGGGGTGAAGAAGCGGTTGTATTACCGATTGATAATGGTGATTACACGATAAAGATCGCTCAAGCGCAGGACACGCGTACTTCCATTACCTGGAAGGATAGCGAGGGGAATGTACTTGATGCAAACACCATGAATAACCTGCATCAAGCCTTGATCACTTTGCTAAGGCAAAAAGGTCTAACGATTTAATAAATATAATAATTTAAAAACGAAAAGAGCTTCGGCTCTTTTCTTTGTTTTTGTGGAAGTAAAAAATGACAGAGAGCACTATGACACCACGCTCCACTTTACAAACGTGGTTTGCGTTTATCGTACCGTCATTGATTGGTATTTTTTTGTTTATGACGCCAGTAGCGGTCGGGGAGGCAATGACTATCCCGATTGCAGTGATGGCAAAATGGTTGCAAGCGCAACTAGCCCCTTTTATGAAAGACATGATCGTTGCAATAGTATGTATTACTGGGATCATGAGTCTGGTGGTTAAACTCCTAAGACCCCAAGCGCTATTAAAAATAACCATAATAAGACACCTATTCGATGTAAGCTGGATTTGGTTAATAACCCGACTAGTTGGTATGGTGTTTATTGTGCTTACCTTCAATGGTGTTGGTCCAGAAGCGATCCATTCGGAAAATACAGGGGCGTTAGTGCTCAATGATCTTTTGCCCGTGCTATTTTGTGTATTCATTTTAGCCGGACTATTGCTGCCACTCCTACTTAACTTTGGCTTGCTTGAGATGGTTGGTACGCTTCTGACCAAAGTGATGCGCCCTTTATTCGGGGTGCCAGGACGTAGTGCAGTAAACTGTGTTGCATCTTGGCTTGGTGATGGCAGTGTCGGTATTTTGATGACCGCTCGCCAATATGAAGATAAGCATTACACACAACGAGAAGCAGCAATCATTGGTACTACATTCTCTGCGGTTTCAATCACTTTTTGCTTAGTCGTTATTGGCCAAGTCAAACTTGAACACCTGTTTGCTCCATTTTATCTTACCGTATGCGCAGCCGGCTTTGTTGCCGCGATTATTGTGCCGCGTTTACCACCGCTCAGATTTAAAAAAGATATTTATGTTGATGGTAGTGATCATAATGAAGATTCTGAAGCTGTGCCTAAAGGGAAGGGCTTGTTTAGCCACTCCCTAGATATAGCGCTTACCAAGGCTAAAACGGCTCCAGGGGTGAAAGGAACACTAGAAGAAGGCCTGCACAACGCATTAGATATGGTGTTTGCTGTGTTACCTGTAGTGATGGCTGTAGGTACTTTTGCGTTGATTATTGCTGAGCATACGCCAGTATTTCAATATTTAGGCACACCTTTCGTTCCTTACCTCGAGCTACTCAATGTGGCAGAGGCAGAAAAGGCCGCGCAGACAATAGTTGTCGGCTTTGCGGATATGTTTATTCCGTCAATTCTTGCCGCAGGTTCCATTGAAAGCGATACCACCCGATTTATCGTTGCTGCCATGAGCGTAACTCAGCTTATTTATATGTCAGAAGTTGGCGCGTTGCTGCTTGGCAGCAAAATCCCGGTGAACTTATGGGAGCTATTCCTAATCTTTATCTTGCGAACACTTGTTACTCTGCCTGTCATCGTCTTCATGGCCAAGTGGTTAGTTGGCTAAAACAGGACACTCAGTAACAGAGTATACTGATAACCCACAATATTTACCCGCCTAAATATTGTGGGTCAGTTGACTAACTTCATACAGATATTCATTATTCTATTTCTCCCCATAACCGATTGGTACTAAAAATAAGCTATTAAATTCCCTCCTCGAGCAATCATCGCTAAAGCTATAGCCTAAGACACGGGGCCTAAATTGGTATAACTTAAGTTTCAGCCAATGCTTGTATTTTTAATAGGCAATTTTATAAAGAATAGTAAGTATACGAGTTTAGGTTAGTTATAAAATAATGGATTTCAAAATACGGAGGTCACTTTTGATCTAGCCATATCTGAGGTTTTAGGGGGTAGCAGAAAATATAGTCATCAGTGTATTAGGCTTTTGAAGCGTAAAAAAGCCCCATTCTAAATGAGGCTTGAGAAAAATTAGTGTTTGACAGGAAAATTATCTAGATGTGTATAAAGTACCTAACACTTCAATTCTAGCTTCAACTACCTTTCCTGATTGCTTCAGTTCAGCAAGTTTACCTAGTAAATCTTGGTTGCTGTTTACACTAACAACAGCAATTCGGCCACCGTCATACGTATTTTCAACAGCAACGCCGTACTCACTTGCTAATTCGCGTGCAGACGCATTGTCTTTCATAAGCAGGTTGATGTTACCAGATACTGGAGCAATCTCACCATTGAATATATTTTTAACTAAAGAGCCTTTAGTAAATAACTGGCTGATAGACGTCGACTTGACTAGCGCTTTTTCACCTTTTTGGCTAATTACAGCACTAGGATCTGCAATGGCTAACGGAACTAATGCATAGTCAGACATAATCTTATAAGCACCAAAATCAGGCTTTTCAAAATTTGCCACTTTGTTTACTTTCTCCAGTTTAGGAGTCAAGTTGTCTCGAGCCTCTGCTTGAGTTAAGAATAGTGAAGTTGTAATTAATGCCGCGATTTTTAACTTGTTCATAGTATACACTCCAATTACTCAGCAGATTGATGGCCAAAGATACGTACAGCTGCACCCATCAGTTTTGATGGCGTTGAATTGTTTACGTATCCATCGTAGACAATATCACCTGTGCTAGTCGTCGCAAACGACTTGTCTGACACGTCAAACAAGCGAATTGTCCACTCTCCTTTAGCTGACTCACCATAGAAGCTGTTTGATAAAAATACGCCATTTTTTAGGATATAGCCAACCTGGAAGCCAGCACCGCTAAAATCATATGCAGGGCGTATCAGTGCTTGTCTAGATGATAATAAAACGCTTCTCGTACCGCTCGGAGAGATAACTTCAATTGCCAAGTCAGAACCAGCTGTAGACTGTATAACAGCTTCATCATTTTGAATTCCCATACCAAACTCATCGTTAAATACATCCAGTTTGAATTGGATAGCTTCAACGTTGATGTCCTCTGAGACAGTCACTTTGTAAGTGGCACCAACTTCACTGTTATCAGGGATTGCCATCTCTAGAGAATCTTGACCCATTACGGAGCCTTGGCCAATCCAATCTGTAATAACTTCTTCACCAAGTTTAGTTGAGTAAGACTTGGCCATTTTAACTGCTGCACCGGCATCTACACGGCCAAAACCATAAAGGTTATTATGGCTATAGCCAGCTGCGTTTTCTACCCAGCCATCATGCGCGATAAATTCACCAGCGCCTACTGGCACCGTTACTGGCGCATTTTCGGCGTCATTTTTGGTGCTTGTTGACACAATGATATGACGTACATCTCTCCAAGTCAGCTCACTGTTCGCTGATAGGATCAGAGAGATCACGCCTGAAGCGTTTGGTGCTGCAGAAGAGGTTCCATTCATGGTTGAACGGTAATTACAGTTAGGGTTTTCTGGATGTCCAGGGTAATCGAATGGGTATTGGCTTGCAGCGAACTCCTCTCCATAAGCTCCTGTCCAACTGGCGATTGCGCGACCAGTATAACCAGAACTACCACTTAAACATGTCATTGGATCAGTCGTAACCATTGCAGGAGCCCAACGGCCATATTCCCCAGCAGGAGCTGCTGCTAACAGGTTTGCCCCAGCGCTTGAGTAACTAGTATGTTTACCATTTGAGTTAACGGCACCAATAGAGAAATAGTAAGGGTGCCCTTGGCTACTTTCACTGTTGCTATTGTAGCAGGTTAATCCTAAGTCATTTGCACCATTGTCATCACAAAATGAGCCTTCTAAGTCTTCACTTACAAAACTATTACCACTTGATTTTACGTTAGTAGCACCTTTGCCTGAACGAAGCTTCCTGTTTGGATAAGATTCAATTGCTTCATCAAGTTCCGAATAACTAAATTGAACAGGGTAGGTAAGGCCATAGCTGCGGTTGAATACAGAAATAGACTCACTTTCTGTTATCCCAGAGCCAGGAAAGCCATGAACTAAAAGATCTTGCTTTGGTGTCTTGTCACCGCTAGCTAGTAAATTCATTCCGATAAGACCAGTATCAGGCGAAACACCACGGCCGCCTAGGCCGTTCCAGCCTTTAGATGCAATCAGACCTGCAACACTAGTCCCGTGGTCACCATTAGTCGCTGTGCTCGTAGGGTCAGTTTTATCAAGCGCATTGTCAAGTAGGTTAAGAGAGCGATTTGGCAAAACGTTAGGAGCCAAATCTTCATGTCTAATTTCTAGGCCTGAGTCAACGACAACGGCTGTCACACCTTCGCCCGTTACACCCTGGGCAAATGCTGCTGGTACATTCATATCTTCACCAGCGACTAAGATGTTTGATTCTGCATCCGCAAATTCACTATTCCAGTACTCAATCGCTTGTTCTTCAGTCATAATGCCACGACCGACGTAGAGGTCGACCAAGCCTTGTTTCATTGCATCACTCAGTGCATAAGCCTTTTGACCCGTATTATTTAGGTGCCATTGTTGGTAAGCAAGAGGGTCAGTTAGTGATGCTGGGATCTCAATACTACCGTTGGCTGACTTTCCTTTTGCAGTAACAGTGTACTTAATAGTTGCCGCTTCGCCAGATATTGGCAAGTAATCAAAAGCGGTTAGGCTTTTCAGCGTTAAAATACCATGAGGAAAAGTGTAAACATTATCTACAGGCGAAATCTCTGTCTCACCGTCAAATATTGTAATTGATAGATTGTCACTATCTGCGTCGGAGGCTTGAATCGAGCCTGAAATGGTCTGCCAATGTTTTACATTTTCCAGCCGGGTAACACCAGCCTGAGGTGCATGATCTAGCTCTTGAGCTGAACTATTATTGTTGTTATCGCTTCCACCACAAGCTGATAGTGCTACTACTATCGCTGCGGATAAAGCGGTGTATTTGAATTTATTGTTATTCATATTATTTACCTTTGTACACTTTGCAGTAACGAATGTACTCAAGTAAATTAATGTTAGCAATTATATAATTTTAAGTTTTGTAAACTAAGTGTAATCAATTGTGTGTTTTTATCATTTAATTCAATTGGTTATCTTCTTTGAAAACAAATGTAAACAGTAACAAGAGGTGAAAAAAGTAACCAGAAAGGATTCCTTTCCTTTGTCTAGTAGCGCTATTAGCCGTATTTTTTTATAAGTTATTTATATCTTTTTTAACTTGATAACCTTCATCGGTAACAATTTGCTCCAGTGTTGCCACTCTTGCTTTTAATGCAGCAATCTCTGAGTGTAGCTCATCATGCACCTTTGTTCTTTGTGCGTCTATTTTTTTAAATTCCAAGCGACGTTTATAGATTTCGCTAATTATTCCTCCACCAACACTAATAAGTACAATCAAAAAAACCATTGTAGTGCCTGACATAGCCAATTTACTCCTTTTTGTTGATAAGTAATATCATGACGAATTCATTGTAGTGACGATAAAAAATGGCATCATGATTTACCACCATGATGCCATTAAGTCATCTGTAAAGTGAACTGACAATTGTCAACTAGCACTCAATAATGTTTACCGCCAATCCACCGCGCGCGGTTTCCTTGTATTTAGTTTTCATATCGTTACCGGTATCAAGCATCGTTTTAATCACTTTATCTAGTGATACTTTTTGATCGCCCGTACCGCGCAAAGCAAGACGAGAAGCATTAATGGCTTTAATAGAACCCATTGCATTGCGCTCAATACACGGAACTTGCACAAGCCCACCGACAGGATCGCAGGTTAGGCCTAGATTATGCTCCATACCAATCTCAGCGGCGTTCTCAACGTGTACTACGTTACCACCCATTATTTCGGTAAGAGCGCCAGCAGCCATTGAACACGCAACACCTACTTCACCTTGGCATCCAACTTCAGCGCCAGATATAGAGGCATTCTTCTTATATAAGATCCCAATCGCCGCTGCGGTAAGTAGATAACGTGTGGCAATCTCTATATCCACTTCTTTGATAAAAGTGTGATAGTACATTAACACCGCTGGAAGAATACCGGCTGCACCATTGGTTGGTGCAGTTACTACGCGGCCGCCCGCTGCATTTTCTTCATTAACTGCAAGTGCAAACAAATCCACCCAATCCATTGCGCGCAGTGGATCTTGGTGCGTTTCTACACTGAGTTTTAAATACAGGCTAGGTGCACGACGACGAACCTTTAAACCGCCTGGTAAAATACCTTCGGTTTTCATACCACGTTCAATACAAGCTTTCATTACTTGCCAGATGTGGAATAGCGTTTCTTTGATTTCAGATTCTTTACGTAGCGTTTTCTCGTTGGCCATCATTAACGAAGACACACTGAGACCAGACTCTTTACACATTTCCAGTAGTTCGGCGGCTGAATTGAATGGGTAAGGTGCCGGGTTTTCTGTTCTGATATCTAGCGCAGCTTGCTTTTCAGCTTCAAAATTCTGATCGGTAACGATAAAGCCACCACCAATCGAATAGTAAATTTGGCTATGAGCAAGCTCTTCGCCTTTATACGCTTTGATTTCCATTGCATTGGAGTGCTTAGGCAGCGTTTTTCGACGGTGAAAAACAATCGCGCCTTGCTTAGGAAATTTTACTTTATGTTGCTTGTCGAGATAGATAACCTGTTCATTTTCTATGGTTTCTAAGATCTCTGGTACTAGATCTGCGTCTATGGTCTCAGGATCGTAACCCGCAAGTCCCAAAATAACAGCTTTGCCAGAGCCGTGGCCAATACCTGTTTGGCCTAAAGAACCGAACAGTTCCACTTTCACCGAAGTGATATCATCAACGATGCCTTGTGCCTGAAGGTCTTGTACGAATAACCTAGAAGCACGCATTGGTCCCACTGTATGAGAGGAAGAAGGTCCAATACCGATACTAAACATATCGAATGCACTGATCATAAATTTTACTCACATTGCCTTTAAAACGGACGCCATCATAACGTGTCTACTTAGGGAAGTAACCCATAATCGGCAAAAGTATATGCCAGTTTTGCAGTAAGCATGATAGAAAGGTCTCTAATCTGCAAGGTGGAGGTGGATTTTAAAAAAGGTCTTACCAGTTAAGGGCTAAAATAGGGCGGTGAACTGTTTGACGATTTTTGCCGTTGCGCCCCACAGTAAGCCATGTGGTGTCATAAATCCGTCGAGTGAAACGGGTTTGCCTTTATTGGTAAAATGGAAGGTTCGCCAATTCTCGGCAGCGCTTAATTGATTTAATGGCACCGTAAAGGTGTGTTGCACTTCGTCGCTTTGATTCACCCAAGTCGCATCTTGTTGTACAGAAGCAACAACGGGGGTGATTTGGTAGCCGGTGAGCGTTTGCATAAACGGTAATATGCCCAGTACTTGAGACTCAGAGATTGTCAGACCTATCTCTTCTTCGGTCTCGCGCAGTGCTGTGTTGATGATATTACTATCTTGTTGTTCGACTTTGCCGCCAGGAAAGCAAATTTGACTCGGGTGGCTCGGTAATTCGCTGCTGCGTTTGCAAAACAACAGGTGGGCTCGAGCGTTTACATCAACAATAGGAATAAGCACCGCACTTTGCTTTAGAGTATGCAATGTGGTTGGTGTTTGCGTCATGATGGGCGCCAACATAAATTGCGATATTACCTGATCAATCTTCATTTAATACCGGGAGAATTTTATTCACTTTGTGGTAAGTCTCTTCAAACTCTAACTGTACTTGAGAGTCTTTGACTATGCCACCACCTGCCCAGCAATGTATCTTATTTTGATGACAAACTAGGGTTCTGATAGTGATAGAGGTATCCATGTTGCCACAGGCGCTGAGGTAACCAATTGAGCCGCAATAAACGCTGCGTCTGTGAGGCTCGAGCTCTTCGATGATCTCCATGGCGCGGATCTTAGGTGCACCTGTTATGGAGCCACCGGGGAAGGCGGCTTCGAGTTGATCAACAGCACATTTTCCTTCTGCCAGTTTGGACGTTACCGTACTGACTAGATGGTGAACAGCAGGGAAGCTCTCGATAGCGAAGAGTGATGGAACCGCGACAGAACCCGGCTTGGCCACTTTACCCAAGTCGTTACGTAGTAGGTCTACTATCATGACATTCTCGGCTCGGTCTTTGCTGCTGTTTCTCAGTTTTTCAGCTTGCGCTTTATCGGCGTCAGTATTTGGTAACCTTGGCAGGGTGCCTTTAATCGGTTTAGTTTCTACAATATTGTTTTTAACTTGGATGAAGCGCTCTGGTGACAAAGAAACAATAGCACTATTGCCTAAGTTAAAAAATGCTGAGAAAGGCGCTTGGTTGTGGTTTCGAAGCTTTTTATACGCGAGCCACGGAGTGCCTTCAAAGTTAGCAGTGAATCGCTGTGCTAGGTTTATTTGATAGCAGTCGCCACTTAACAAATAAGATTGAATGCGCTCAAAGTTTTGCTCGTATTGTGCTCTAGTCATGTTTGACTGCCATTGTGACGTCAGTCTAAATGGCTCGAACGCTGAGGCGTCTTTGAGCCGCTGCAAATACATTTCTAGCCTTTGTGTATCAGGTTGCGACACATAAAACCAAGTTTTGTGTACTTTGTCATAAATTAGCGCGTCTGGATACAAACCAACACAGGCGTCGGGTAGCTTAATATCATGTTCCGCACAATGTGGTATGTGTTCAACATAACGGCCGAGATCATAGCCAAAATAACCAAGCCAACCGCCGTTAAAAGGTAAATCATAAGGAGCACTGTAATTACTAAACTGGGCAAGCTTACCTTTCATCACAGTGAAAATAGAATTACTCTGCAGTTCGCCGTCTAAAAATACATTTCCGTCTTTAGCTTCAAGTAAATTAATTGGTGCAATCGCAATGATATCGTAGCGGCTATTGATGTGATCAGAATCGCTTGAATCTAACAGGATAGCCTGAGATTCGTTTGCAAAGTGTTCAAATAATTCTAGTGCATTGTGCCTAATGTCTAATTTTATACAGTTTATTTGCTCGTTTATCATTTACTTGACCTGCAAAGCTAGCCCCAAACGGGCGGGGAGGTTATCATAGTTACCTGCTATTCCATAGTTTAAGGTATTGAAATTGACTTTCTGACGCTGAATAACAACAATTGCCAGCGAAAGTTTCAATACCAAAAAATACCGTCGAAAATTGAGGAACCGTCATGAGTACAATCCGTCAGCAAGACTTTATTGATAGCATTGAAGATGCGCTTCAATATATCTCATTTTACCACCCACTTGATTTTGTCCAAGCATTAGAAAAAGCCTACGAAAAAGAAGAAAGTAAGGCCGCGAAAGATGCAATTGCACAGATCTTAATTAACTCACGCATGTCAGCAGAAGGTAAGCGTCCGCTGTGTCAAGACACTGGGATAGTAACCTGTTTTGTTAAAGTCGGTATGGACGTTAAGTGGGATAAAACTGACTTGACGGTACAACAAATGGTAGATGAGGGAACTCGTCGTGCCTATATGAACCCAGATAATCCGCTACGTGCATCAATCGTTGCCGATCCAGCAGGTAGCCGTAAAAACACCAAAGACAATACGCCTTCGGTAGTACACATTGACTTAGTACCTGGTGCTGAAGTTGAAGTGATGATTGCAGCGAAGGGGGGCGGCTCTGAAAACAAAACTAAAATGGTGATGCTAAATCCATCAGATGATGTTGCAGAGTGGGTAGAAAAAACATTACCGACAATGGGAGCTGGTTGGTGTCCTCCGGGCATGCTAGGTATAGGTATCGGTGGTACAGCAGAGAAAGCGGCTGTACTGGCAAAAGAATCCTTAATGGATCCGGTTGATATCCATGAGCTGATGGAACGCGGTGCCGAAACTGCAGAAGAAAAACTGCGTCTAGAAATTTTTGAACGTGCAAATAAGCTAGGCATTGGCGCACAAGGCCTTGGTGGTTTAACAACCGTTGTTGACGTTAAAATCAAAACAGCACCAACACACGCAGCGTCTAAGCCAGTGGTAATGATCCCTAACTGTGCCGCTACACGCCACGTACATTTCACACTAGATGGTTCAGGTCCTGCAGATCTAAAAGCACCAAAGCTCGAAGATTGGCCAGAAGTGACTTGGGAAGTAGGTGAAGATACGCGTCGTGTCAATTTAGATACTTTGACCAAAGCAGATATTCAGGAATGGAAAATGGGTGAAACTGTCCTGCTTTCTGGCAAGATCTTAACTGGTCGAGATGCAGCGCATAAACGTCTGCAAGAAATGATGAATTCTGGTCAAGGCTTGCCAGAAGGTGTCGATTTCACTAATAAGTTCATCTATTACGTGGGTCCTGTGGATGCTGTTGGCGATGAAGTCGTGGGACCTGCAGGTCCTACCACATCTACACGTATGGATAAGTTTACTGATCTAATGTTAGAGAAAACGGGTCTTATCGGCATGATCGGTAAAGCCGAGCGCGGTCCAGCAACTGTCGAGTCAATCAAACAGAATAAAGCCGTATACCTTATGGCTGTAGGTGGCGCAGCGTACTTAGTGGCTAAGGCAATTAAGAAATCTCGTGTTGTGGCGTTTGAAGACTTAGGTATGGAAGCTATTTATGAATTTGAAGTAGAAGACATGCCGGTGACGGTTGCCGTCGATAGCAATGGTGAGAATGCGCATACCCAAGGCCCTGCAATTTGGAAAGCACGAATTGAAGAGTTAGATAGCAAACTTAGTTGATCAGTTTTGCGTTAGTGGAGAGCATATAGTTACTTTCCACTTAAATATTTGTCTTCGGTGTTAAAGTGACGATCCGAAGCATTATTGAGGAGGCTAGCAGCCTCCTTTTTTGTACTGATATGTTTACAATGCTTATTGGCCTTCCGTTTACGTAAACAGTAACTTCAGAAAAGCTCAATAAGTTAAATTAAAATTCCTTTAAGGCTTTTACTTTTGGTTTGTTTTTCCTTTCTTTTCTTTTCTTTTGAATTAAATATTTGTATTTGCTTTAAATTGGGTTTATATCATCTCAATTTGTGGAATGGTGCTAGAGTTAGTGATAGAGTCTTGCCAATTTCAGCGCTATTTGCCCTTAGTGTGGTATTGAACGCAAAGTCACACCTAAGAGCTTACCCGTATGGGATAGATAATTTTTGGAGAAGAAGAAAGTGGCTGTATTTAACCAAGTTGAATTTGATAACCATGAACAAGTCGTATTCTGTTCAGACGAAGCATCAGGCCTTAAAGCTATTATCGCGGTACATAACACTAAGCTAGGTCCAGCTGTAGGTGGCTGTCGTCTATGGAATTATGCCTCTGATGAAGACGCTGTATATGATGTACTGCGTCTGTCTAAAGGGATGACATATAAGAATGCGGTTGCACGTTTACCATTTGGTGGTGGCAAATCTGTCATTATTGGCGATGCTAAGACTATCAAGTCAGAAGCGCTATTCAGAGCATTTGGTAAACACCTAGACCGTCTAGGTGGCAGTTACTATTCAGCTGAAGATGTAAACATCACAACCGGTGATGTAATGGTAATGCATAAAGAAACTAACTACGTAATGGGCCTCGAAGGTAAAAGCGGTAACCCTTCTCCATTTACTGCGTTAGGCACATTCCTTGGAATTAAAGCAGCTTACCAACACAAGTATGGTCACCAAGACTTGGCTGGTATCAAAGTTGCCGTGCAGGGCCTGGGTGCAGTTGCTTACACTTTATGTAAGCACCTCCATGAAGCGGGTGCAGAGCTATTTGTTACTGATATCAACGAAGAGTCAGTACAAAGAGTGGTCAATGATTTCAATGCTACTGCTGTTGGTATTGATGAAATCTATGATCTAGATGTTGATGTATATGCGCCGTGTGCACTAGGTGCTACGGTAAATGACGATACTATTCCTCGTATCAAAGCCACAATTATTGCAGGATGTGCAAACAACCAGCTTGCAGAGTCTCGTCATGGTGAGATCATTCGTGAAAAAGGTGTTCTTTATGCGCCAGATTACGTGATCAACGCTGGTGGAATCATCAATGTTTACTATGAAACAAAACCTGAAGGTTATGATGAGGCTGCAGCGACTAAACACGTAGAAGGCATCTACGACACGCTAACTGAAATCTTTAAGCGTTCTGAAGATGAGAAAGTTTCAACGCATATTATTGCTGATAAATTAGCTCAAGAGATTATTGAAAACGGTCTATAATGAAAACGCCGTTTAATTACCAGAGAGGGGCATGAGCCCCTTTTTTTGTATGAAAAAGAAACTATCTCTTGATACTTGGCCTCGCCAAGAACATTTTTCCTTCTTCAATGATTTTACCCAGCCATATTTTACAGTCACCGTCAGCTTACAAATGGAAAGAGTTTATGAAATGAGTAAGCGTAATACAGTGCCGTTTTCTCTTAGCTGCCTGTATGCACTGCAGTTGGCTTTGCAAAGCTATGCGCCCATTCGTTACCGAATCGAAGCGGGGACAGTAGTCGAATATGATGTGGTAGAAATTAGCAGTGTTTTTCTGCGGGAGGATGAAACCTTCAGATTTGTAAGGCTTGCCCCTGAAACCGATTTCAAGCGCTTTATTAGTGCCAATTTGCATAGTAAAACTGAGCAATTAAATGGGCCGCTTGTCAGCGAGCAATTTTTAACGGAAAGTCAGGTGCCAAATTGCGTTCATGTATCTATACTTCCATGGCTATCTTTTTCCAGTTTTGGTCATGCAAGGCACAGTAGAGATGACTTCGGTATCCCAAAATTTGTGTTCGGAAAATACAATAAAGCAGATGGTACGATGCCATTTTGTATCGAAGTCCACCACGCCTTAATGGATGGTCTACACGTCGCTGAATTCGTTCAAATTCTACAGGAAAAAATAGATCAAGCGATTTGGGACAGATAAACAAATTTTGCGTTAGTTCGCAGAAGATGAAATAATTTGCGTTCTGTGCAATGAGTAATTTTGACTATGCTACTGTTTTTATAGATTATTCATAAGTTCTATTTGGAATATCTATTCAATTTATTGGAATAAATCCGATGTAAAATATTGTAAACAGCGTATGCAAAAGGTTGGTTTTGCGAGGGTTGTGTATATTTTGCTGTGTTTTTGATGTTAATTTTTTGTTTTGTATATAATTATTACTTATTTATAGACAAAAAATGTTTTCACAGTGAAGTTGACACATCGTGTTGCATTTAGCATTATTGGACAGTTGATATCTGTCAAATGATATCAGGGTTGCTCTTACGTTGGTGAGAGCGCGAAAATTATAAAAGTAACATTACTTAATTGGTTGGGAACTATGTCTGTTAAAATCAGAAAGAGCCTTGTAGCTACGGCGCTTTTAGGCGCGACAGCTTTTGCAAGCAGCAATGTGATTGCAGATCCTTTGAATGACATACAAAAAGTAGGTCAACAAACTCAAACGGCTGCTAAAAAGTCTCAAGAAAAGATTGATAACCTTTACGGTCAGTCTCAAGAAATGATCGCGGAATACCGTGGTCTAGTTGAAGAAGCAGAACTGCTTAAAGTGTATAACGATCACGTTGCACGTCTTGTAGCGGATCAAAATGCAAGTATTGAGTCTCTTGAGCGTCAAATTGGTACTATTGACAAGACAAAACAGGACGTTGTGCCTTTGATGTATCGCATGATCGATACGCTTGAGCAATTCATCAAAGCGGACGTTCCGTTTAATCAAGAAACACGTCTAGATCGCGTTGAGAAACTTCGCAGCATCATGACTAACTCATCTGTAACTACTTCCGAGAAGTTCCGTCAAGTGCTTGAAGCTTACACGATTGAAACTGACTACAGTGCAACAATGATTGCGAGCCAAGGTTCTCTTGAACAAAACGGCAAAAACATCAATGTTGACTTCGCACGCCTTGGCCGTATCGCATACGTAGCTCAGTCGTTCGACCAAAAACATGCTTGGGTTTGGAACAACAACACTAAGCAGTGGGATCAACTTGGCGAAGAATATCTTAAGCCAGTTAAGAGCATGATCCGTATTGCACGTAAGCAAGCGGCTCCTGAACTTGTAAACCTACCTATCTTTGGCGCGGAGTAATTAATGATGAAGAAACTATTTAAAGGTTTTGCAGTTGCTGCAGCGTTAACAGTTTCTGCTGGTGCCGCGCTAAATGCACACGCAAACACTGAAGCCTTAGACAAAATCCTAGAACAGGTTAAACAAAACCGTATCTCTGAAGGCAAAATCAACAAACAACGTGAGCAAGAGTTTTTAAACGACCGTGCTGACAAACAAGCATTGTTGAACAAAGCGAAGCGTGAATTGGCTGCTGAGAAAGCACGTGGTGAGCGTTTAAATGAACAATTCAAGCAAAATGAAATCACACTTGCTGAAAAAGAAGTTGAGCTTGAAAATGCCAAAGGTACACTCGGTGAAATGTTCGGTGTTGTACGTCGTTCAGCTGCTGATGCCATCGGTTCAATCGAAGCTTCACTTGTAAGTGCTGAAAAGCCAGGACGTGCTGAAGTTCTTCGTTCACTAGCTGAAGCGAAAGAGCTGCCAACTACTCGTGAACTTGAAGACCTTTGGATTGCTTTCCAAACTGAAATGACTGAATCAGCTAAAGTAACTAAGTTTGAAGCTGAAGTTGCTGAGCTAAACGGTGACGTAAACGTTAAAGAAGTAACACGTGTTGGTAACTTCAACCTAGTCACTAAAGACGGCTACGTTATTTACGATCCTGAGAACAAGCAAATTGTTCCTCTTGGTAAGCAGCCAAGCGGTGAACTAGGTGGTGTTGAGCGTCTAATCGGTGCATCTGCTGATAAGTTTGTTATGTTTGCGGTTGACCCAACTCGTGGTTCATTATTACGACTTAATACTCAACGTGCAACGATGGAAGAGCGCTGGCACCAAGGTGACACGGTTGGTTACATCATTACAGCACTACTTATCTTAGGTGCATTGATTGCAATCGTTCGTATGCTAGACCTATTCATTGTTAGTGGTAAAATCAAAGCGCAAATCAAAAATGCAAATAACCCTAACACTAACAACCCACTTGGTCGTATCTTGAAAGTTTATCACGACAACAAAGACCAAGACGTTGAAAACCTAGAGCTTAAGCTTGATGAAGCTATCCTACGTGAAACTCCGCGTATCGAGATGGGCGTAAACATCATCAAGATCCTAGCGGCCATCGCGCCACTACTAGGTCTATTAGGTACGGTTGTTGGTATGATCATGACATTCGAATCAATCACACTACATGGTACTGGTGATCCGAAGATCATGGCAGGTAACATCTCTCTAGCGCTAGTAACAACGGCACTAGGTCTTATTGCAGCTCTACCTCTGATTCTACTTCATGCTGTTGTACATGGTCGTAGTAAAGCGGTTCTACACATCCTAGATGAGCAAAGCGCAGGTATTGTTGCTACTCACGCGGAGAAGGAGAAAGCCTAATGTTAGTCCTGATGGAGATATGGGAATCTATCAGGGATTTTGTTGCTACAGGCGGCGATGTATTGTACGTGGTCGCAATGGCACTCTTTCTAATGTGGGTTTTAATGATTGAGCGCTATTGGTTCCTACTCGGCGAATTTCCTAAAATGCATAAGGAAATCGTCGCTAAGTGGGACGCCCGGCAAGATACTACGTCTTGGTACGCACACAGAATCCGCGATGCTTGGATTTCTGAAGTGTCTGAAAAATTAGATGAGCGCATGTTGATTATCAAAACATTGGTTGCAATGTGTCCATTAATCGGTCTTTTAGGTACAGTGACAGGTATGATCACCGTATTTGAAACAATGGCTACTCAAGGTACGGGTAACGCGCGATTAATGGCTTCAGGCATTTCAATGGCTACGGTACCAACAATGGCTGGAATGGTTGCGGCACTATCAGGTGTTTTCTTTAGCACGCGTCTAGAAGCACGTGCGAAAATGGCTAAAGAGAAGCTAGTTGATAGCTTGCCTCATCACTAGAGAGAGATTGAACTATGGCACGTAAACAACGTTTTCGTGAAGAGGAAGATGCAGCAGTAGATATGACGCCGATGCTAGACATCGTATTCATTATGCTTATCTTCTTCATCGTAACCACTTCTTTTGTTAAAGAAGCTGGTATTGAGGTTAACAAGCCAAAAGCGGCACAAGCACAAAAAACCAAAAACGCGAACATCTTTATCGCAATCCGTGAAAACGGTGAGATTTGGATGGATAAGCGCCAGGTTGATGTTGAGCGTGTAAGTGCAAACCTTGAAAGTCTAATGGCTGAACAGCCTACTGACGTGATTATTATTCAAGCCGACAAAGGTGCGAAACACGGCGTAGTTGTTAAGGTTATGGACCAAATTAAAGCGACTGGCGACAACTTGAAGATTTCAATAGCTGGAGATCAGTAATGATTCGACTTCTGTTTTCACTTCTAGCAGGTGGGGCAGTAACTCTCGGCTTGTTCTTTTTCATGTCATATCTTATCTCCGGAGGAGCAGATAGGGCAGACGTACAAAAGGAACAAATCGTAGTCGAGATTATGTCGAATCCGCCTGAATCAAAGGTGCAGCAGCGGAAGCGCGTCCCGCCTCCGCCGCCGCCACCGCCAAAGCAGCCGCCTAAACCGCAGCCGCCTCAGCCTGACACGGCTGATCCGACCGCAGGAAATATCGGCTTTAATATGCCTAGTATTGATCTAGGTGGAACCGCAGGTGGTTTATCTGGACCTGGTGAGTTTGGTCGTGACGGTGATGCAACACCAATCGTTCGAATCGAGCCAAAATATCCACCTCAAGCTGCTCGTGATGGCAAAGAAGGTTGGGTACGTTTATCATTCACAATCAATGAGCTTGGTGGAGTTGACGATATTGAAGTTATCGACGCTGAACCGAAGCGCATCTTTGACCGTGAAGCAAAACGTGCGCTACGCAAGTGGAAATACCGTCCTAAGGTTGTTGACGGTAAGCCACAAAAGCAACCTGGCATCACAGTTCAGCTTGACTTTAAGTTAAACCAAGATTAAGGAGGCAGGACATGAAAAGTTTACCTAAATTTACAGCTCTTGCTCTCTTGATAGCGTTAACTGGTGGTATTTACTCAAGCTCAGTTTCTGCAGCGCCTAACTATGAAGAAATAGAGAAGCGCAAAGCGGCAAAAACTAAGATCATGGGTGAGCGTGTAGGTAAAAAAGTTGCTAAAGCGTTCGAACTCTATAATGAAGAAAAGGTCGATGAAGCAATTGCAATGCTTCGCGAACTTGATCCTTCAGATGATTTCGATAAAGCGACAGTCAACCGTTACCTCGGCCAGCTTTATGCTCAAAAGGAAAACTACGCCGAAGCGATTAAATACTCACGTCTAGCCATTGCGCCTGACGCGCTTAACTTCAAAGAGCAAGGCGATTTGATGAAGCTGTTAGGTGACCTTTTGCTTGGTACTGAAAAGTACGCAGAAGGCATTAAGGCTTATGAAGCGTGGATGGACTTTACTGGTGAAAATGACGCCAAAGTATATGGTCGTATCGCTCAAGCTTATTATGAGTTAAAGCAATATACGAATGTTATTGCTCCAGCTGATAAAGCGATTGCGGGTGTAGAAGAGCCTAATAAGCAATACTACCTGATGAAAGTTGCGGCGTACTTTGAATTAAAACAGTTCAAAAAGGCTGTAGAGGTTGGTGAAGAGTTAGTACGTGTTTTCCCTGAAGACCCGAAAGCTTGGACACAACTGGGTGGTTTTTATTTGCAAACCGAAGATTACAGCAAAGGTATGACTGTAATGAAGGTGGCGTATAAAAAAGGTTATTTTGAAAAAGAGAATGATTATAAGATTCTTGGAAGCTTATACTCTTTAACAGAAGATCCTTGGCGTGCAGCTCAAACGTTCGAAAAAGCGATCAAAGATGGTAAAATTGAACGAACAAAGCAGAACGTAACAGCGCTTGCAAGTTACTATCACCAAGCTAAACATATCAGCGATGCTGCTAAATATTACGAAGAAGCTGCGAAGTTTGACAATGACGCAGAACTTTATGGTAAAGCAGGTAGTCTTTTACTTCAGGATCAGCAGTTTAGTGCAGCTATTGTGAGACTAAACAAGGCGTTAGAGCTCGGTACTGAGAAAAAAGGCAATACCTATACAGACTTGGCTGAAGCTTATTTCTATCAGGATAAGTTTAAGCAAGCTTACTCTGCAATTTTGAAAGCGCAGGAAGATCCTCGCACTAGCAAATTTGCTAAAAGTTGGTCTGGTTTTATCAAAGATAAAGCACAGCGTAGAGGCGTAAGTCTCTAGTAAAAAAGCCCCGAAAGGGGCTTTTTTGATTCTAAATTTTAATGTGGAACTATGAAAAAGCATTTACTGATCTGTTTTACTTTGGCTACGCTTATATTCCTTTTTGGCTGTACTGAACAGAAGCAAACTGTAAGTTACCAAGAGCTCAGAACTTCACTACTTTCTCTTAATAATGGTTTAAGCAAGCCCTCGGACGATGAAATTAGTGTATTACCGTTCACAGAAGGTTACTTACAACTAAGGCATGCCTTATTATCTAGTGAGTTGAATGAACCAGATGTTATGGCTCATAAAGAGTTAGATTATTTAAGAATTCAGGAAAGATATCCTGAACGCTACTTGCCTTGGCCTGCTTACATATCAGTGCTGGAAAATGTTAAAAATAAAGTAAGTAGAAATGAACTTGGAAAGTGGCTTGCGTTTGTAGAAGTAAAACTAAAAGAGGCCGATGAAAGTAATATTCGCTTGAACCGGTTAGAGCGAGATACTTTAATGCTCCAACTTGAAAGTTCGGATATTGACGTACCATCACGTTCGGCCTTGTTAGCTTATCTGAGTAATTATAAACCAAGAGCTATGCTTGGACTCCATCAACTACCCAACGGAAAAGAATGGTATCAATCAAAGCTCAATTTTTATGGGGCTATTCAAGATTCACCTACTAAAGTTTTGGTGACGTTATCAAAGTTTGATGATCAAAATAGCAAAGCGAATGTGCTCAAGGTAATGCCTGATACTCAACAACCTTATATTCTGGAATTATTGCCGGCTAACTGCCAAAGAATTGCAGGGCTCAACTGGCGAGATGGGTTTATTAATGTGCCTTCGACCGTAGCAAAATGTACAAAGGCAATAGAGCAACATAAAGCGCTAATCGTGACTTTGATGGCGGTGGATTTGGGAATTCATTATCAAGGGTGGTCACAAAAGCAAGCATTTGTTGCGCTGAACTCAAAACTAGCGCTGAATGAACAACAAGCACAACAATTGATTGCTAATCTTGTCTATTTCCCAGCGACTATTTTTGCTGCATATCCCCACTTTTTAAAGCCTTAGTCTTACAACTGCGACAGCGTTGGGTTGCTGGATCGTGTTCTAGCAACTCAAGTTCTATTGTCTGCTCGCAATCACAGCAATACCCGAACTGACCGATTTCCATTTGGCATAATGCCGCTTCGACTTTCATCAATCTATCATAGAGTGGAAATTGCTCAGGATTTATCTTCTCCATCACAATATCAAGCCACTTATTAGGTGGGTTAAGCTCTAAGGTATTGGCAAGATTATGAGTAAACTCATTGGGTGAAGCTTTTAACTCTCCCAAGAAGTCGCTTCTAAGTGTGGCAAGTTCTGCTTGTAAGCTTTGTTCGTAGTGTTGTGTGTTTTCATTCATGGGCGCTCTCCTATCCGACACCCCATTATCATTTCAGTCAAACTTCACTGTTATGATTTGAATCAATGTCTGGAGACATTGCATATTTCTGCAACACCTTCATGACGTCATCTTTGCTTTTAAGCGTTTTGATTTCATCAAAAAGAACATGTGCGCCGTCATACTGACGTTTCAGATAACTGAGCCATTGTTTTGTTCTAGCCGAAAAGTACTTTTCACTCATATTCTCATCTTGATGCATGGAAGAGTGGAGGATATGGTAGACCACGTTTTCCCATGTAAGCGGAGTATAATGAGTTCCGCTAACATGCGCTTTGATTTTTGCTGCCAAATCGGGGGTGGCTAGCGCACCGCGACCAAGCATCAAATCTTCGCATTGGCTACGTGTTTGGCAGAGTAGTGCATCTTCAACTTGCCAAATTTCACCGTTAGCAACGACAGGAATGGTTAACCTTGATAATAAAGGGGGGATCTTTTCCCAGTACGCTGGCGGTTTGTAGCCATCTCGTTTGGTACGCGCATGTATTGCCAAACTTGACGCACCACCTTGCTGGACCGCATCGACAATTTCAGTGCTATTGGCATCATCGTCAAAGCCAAGGCGTATTTTGGCGCTTACTTGATGTTCTTCTGGTACCGCATCTCTAACCGCTTTAATGATTTGATAAATTTGCTCAGGCTCTTTCAGTAAAACCGCACCACCACGGCTTTTATTCACGGTTTTTGCAGGACAACCAAAGTTCAAATCAACACCATGAGAGCCAAGCTTTACGGCCTTTCGTGCATTTGCAGCAAGCGCATGGGGAACCTGACCTAGAAGCTGTACTCTAACCGGTGTTCCGGCTCTGGTATAACCACCATTTAATAGTTCAGGACAGTATCTAGTAAATACCCTACGTGGAAAGGTGAGATCAACGACGCGAATAAATTCAGTGACACAAAGATCAAAGCCGCCGAGATCTGTGAGTAATTCGCGCATTTTAAAATCAACTACACCTTCCATCGGCGCCAGAACAAGCTTCATGTGTTAACCTTCAGATACAACAAAAATAAAATGAGTCACTGATGACTCATCGAAAAGCGCGACATTTTAGCTAATTGTTTGCTGCAAGTCATCAGCAGCCCCTAGTTATCCGCAAATAGCAAAAAGACAACAGATGGACTATAACTGGATGTAAACCAAAACTTAGCGAATTGGCATTACAGCTAAAATTTTTAAACGTTTAGCGAAATAAATATTTAGACGTTTGGGTCTACTTATTGAATCTACTATTTCTGAGAGAGCAAACATTATGAATACCGTTAAAAAGAACTCTATTGCCCTTACTTTAAGCGCTGTTGTTGCAGGTACTGCGGGGTTATCCGCGACGGACGCAAGTGCGAATCCATTTAGTTTTGAAACAATGACCGCTGGTTATCAACTAGACGCTGGTGAAGGTAAGTGCGGCGAAGGCAAATGCGGTGGCGATGCTAAAAGTAAAAAAGAAGGTAAGTGCGGCGAAGGCAAATGCGGTGGCGATGCTAAAAGTAAAAAAGAAGGTAAGTGCGGCGAAGGCAAATGCGGTGGCGACGCCAAAGGCAAAAAAGAGGGTAAGTGCGGTGAAGGCAAATGTGGTGGCGACGCCAAAGGTAAGAAAGAAGGTAAGTGCGGCGAAGGCAAATGTGGTGGCGACGCTAAAGGTAAAAAAGAAGGTAAGTGCGGCGAAGGCAAATGCGGTGGCGACGCCAAAGGCAAAAAAGAAGGTAAGTGCGGCGAAGGCAAATGCGGTGGCGACGCCAAAGGCAAAAAAGAAGGTAAGTGCGGCGAAGGTAAATGTGGTGGCGATGCTAAAGGCAAGAAAGAAGGCAAGTGCGGCGAAGGTAAATGCGGTGGTAACCACTAATTAAGAACACTATTATGTTCGACCCAATAGCGCAGCTAGTTATGTTAAGGTAAAAAGCGCTATTGGGTAATTCCAAAGCGAGGCTATGCATACAGCAAAACCTCTTTTATATGGGCTTCTAATTACTTCAAAATAATGTCTAAAGTGAGAGAAATATGGCAGTGCAATTAGGCAACATAGGACTTGGCTTACGCCGTGAAATGGTCGACGACGTGCTCAATGCGCCGCCAAAGCAAGTAGACTTTTATGAGGTTGCACCAGAAAACTGGCTAAAATTTGGCGGCAAGCTTGCAAAGCAGTTTCAAGCATTGACGCAACAGCATACCTTTATTTGTCATGGTTTGTCGTTGTCGCTAGGTTCACCTGCACCGCTTGATCGTGAATTTCTATCACAACTAAAAACATTTTTTAGACAGCATAATATCGCTACGTATAGTGAGCATCTGAGTTATTGTTCGGGAGAGGGGCATATGTACGATCTGATGCCAATCCCTTTTACGGAAGAAGCAATCCATCATACATCTAAGCGGATCCGAGCAGTCCAAGAACATCTAGAACGTCGAATTGCTGTAGAAAATGTGTCTTACTATGCGGCTCCTGGACAACAGATGTCGGAGTTAGAATTTACCCTTGGGGTATTAGCTGAGGCCGATTGCGATTTGCTACTCGATGTCAATAACCTCTATGTCAACGCTATTAACCATGGCTACGATGCTGAACAATTCTTAGCGGCTATGCCAAGCGAGCGTATTGCATATGGCCATATCGCAGGCCATTATGTGGAAGCCGAAGATTTACTCGTTGATACACACGGCGCTGAGGTATCTTCGCCAGTATGGGACTTGTTAAAGAAAGCCTATGAGCTCCATGGGGTATTCCCGACGTTACTAGAGCGAGATTTTAATATTCCTCCTATGGCAGAATTACTGGCAGAAGCGGGGCAAATTTCTGCAATACAGGCCAAATACGCCAAGCGCTTGGAGCAGGTATAGTTATGTCTTTTGTAGAAACTCAGCGGCAGTTTATGGCGCATATTAGAGATCCAGACAACCAACCCGCGCCTGACGGCATAGAAGCTCGGCGCTTAAAAATCTATCAAGAGCTGTTTTTTAATAATGTTGAAGGCTTCGTGAGCAGTGCGTTTCCTGTACTTAAAAGCTTGTATACCAATAAAGATTGGTTGACGTTAATTAGGCTATTTTTTGTTAAGCACGATTGTCATTCGCCATACTTTTTAGAGATTAGCAAAGAGTTCTTGCAGTTTTTACAAACAGAATACGAGCCCTCTGAAGCTGATCCTGAGTTCTTGTTAGAGCTTGCTCACTATGAATGGCTAGAGCTAGATGTAGCAACGACCGTTGAAGCAGAGCATGAGCTTTCGATTAAGGTACAAGCGCTTGCAGATGTTGAAATTAGCTTGGCAAGTACAGCCAGAGTTGCACATTATCAATATCCGGTTCATCAGATCAGTGAAACCTTTAGGCCAACTAAAACAGCAGGGCAAACGTTTAGCTTTGCATTGTATAGAGACGAAGAGGACGAAGTTCAGTTTGTCGCACTAAATCCGATGACGGCCTTAATGTTGTCGGTGATTGAAGCCAATGATGGTATGCAACTCACTGACATTGTGGATGTTATAGCGCAGCAAGTGCCTCAGTTTACCGTTGAACAGCTGCAGCAAGGGGCACGGCATACACTAGCTGAATTCGCGGATCTTGGCATTATCAAAACAAAAAACCTTTAAGCTATTGGCAACATCGACTATTATACGGCCTGTTTTTGTCGTGCTTAAACTCGGACTAGGGCGCTAGTCAATGCTTTCTGCTGCTATGCAGTTGGCGCGAGTTGTAAAATTAAAGGTAGTATCTATGTCTAAAGGTGACTTTAAAGATCCGTTCAATGCAAAGTATTTCCTTGCATTTGTTGCTGTATTCGCTGGAATTGGTTGTTTAAACGCGATTCTAGGCTGGGCAACAGCGCTTGCATAAGGCAAGCTGAACGTATTTACCTAGAGGCTGCTTTTCGCAGCCTTTTTCGATTCTATACAGGTATATACCAATTAGTCTTAATACTTGCTCAATTTGAAGGAGCAAATCTGACGCTAACTGCGTTAAAAATTTCTCATTTAGAACAACTAAATCGCAAAACTTTCGCCTTGTTATCGACAAGATTTTCTCGCCTCAAAATAGATCACTTAATTAAGCTAATTGGTATAAAATACTCACTAAATTGGTCGCTTTTCCCCCATCCTGACACACAAAGTCACTCAGTCGGTTTCAACCGGATAGAAAATTGTTATAATCTCACTCTTTTGTAATAAACTTAAAGCAAAGCAATTATGACGACAGAGAATATGTCATTGATCAAAAATAGTATCGCGACGGTTCCTAATTACCCAAAACCAGGGATCATGTTCCGTGACGTGACTTCACTTCTAGCAAATCCAGCTGCGTTTAAGGCAACAATTGATGCATTCGTTGCGGCTTATAAAGATGGCGGCTTCACTAAAATCATCGGTACTGAATCGCGTGGTTTTATCTTCGGTGCACCATTGGCGTATGAGTTAGGTATTCCTTTTATTCCAGTAAGAAAGCCGGGTAAATTACCGCGTGAGGTGATCAGCCAGTCTTACCAGCTTGAATATGGTGAAGATACGCTTGAATTACACTCAGATGCAATTGAAACAGGTGATAAAGTGCTACTTGTTGATGATTTACTTGCAACAGGTGGTACTATTGAAGCAACAGCAAAACTGGTTAAGCGCTTAGGCGGTGAAGCCACTGATGCTGCGTTTGTTATTTCATTGCCTGAGCTTGGTGGTGAAAAGAAAATCAACGATCTTGGGATCAAAATCCTTTCACTTGTAGAGTTCGAAGGCGAATAAGCATGAGCTATCAGGTTCTGGCGCGAAAATGGCGTCCGCAAAACTTCCATGAATTAATGGGGCAAGAGCATGTTAAACAAGCTCTGGTTAACGCACTCAATGAAAAGCGTTTACACCATGCCTATTTATTCACCGGAACACGTGGTGTGGGCAAAACAACCATTGCTAGGATCTTTGCCAAAAGCCTTAACTGCGAACAAGGCGTTACTTCAACGCCTTGTGGTCAGTGTAGTGCCTGTACTGAGATTGAAACTGGTAAGTTTATCGATTTAATCGAAATTGATGCGGCTTCTCGCACAAAAGTTGAAGACACGCGAGAAATCTTAGACAACGTACAATATGCACCAACCCGTGGTCGCTACAAGGTTTATCTCATCGATGAAGTGCATATGCTGTCGAAGCACAGTTTTAATGCGCTCCTTAAAACCTTAGAAGAGCCGCCAGAGCACGTAAAATTTTTGCTCGCCACAACCGATCCACAGAAGTTGCCTGTGACTATTCTGTCTCGCTGTTTACAGTTCAACCTGAACGCAATGACACAAGGGCAAATAGTTGAACAGCTAGAAAAAATTCTGCCGCTAGAGCAAGTTGCCTTTGATCCGGTAGCGCTACAAACGTTAGCTAAAGCCGCTGATGGCAGTATGCGTGACGCTCTAAGTTTGACCGATCAGGCTATTGCACAAACAAATGGCAATTTAACGGTGCCTGCAGTGCAATCTATGCTGGGACTGATGGATAGTGCTCATGCGGTCATTTTGCTGTCTGCAATTTTATGTCACGACGGTGATGCCTTACTCAATGCGATTGAAAAAATAGCACTACAAAACGGTAATTTTGTCAGTGTGCTGGACGATTTAATTGCGTTATTGCATGTTATTCAGCTCACTCAACTTGTGCCTAGTGCTGCGCGGTTATCAAATTTTGATAACAACGACATTAAGCTATTTGCCGAGCAATTAGCACCGCAACAGGGTCAGTTGTTGTATCAACTGCTGTTAAATGGCAAAAAAGACCTAAAGTGGGCACCCGAGCCTAAACTTGGGTTTGAGATGGTCATGCTGCGCTTAATGGCGTTCGAAAAAGAAAGTCATAGTCTAGTGCCTAGCGCTCCTGTGAGCCAAGAGACTTCTGAAAAGCAAAGCAAAGTAGGGGATTTACGAGCGCTGTTAGAAAAGCCAACGGAAGATAATGCAACGGTAGCGGCATCACCTCAGGTGCAGCCGACAGCAACACCTACATATGCACCAGAAGCAACGACACCAGCCGTGCAACAAGCAACACATTATGAGCCGGTGTCGCCAACGCCAGCTGTGCAAAGCCAAGCACCAGTCGCCTCTGTGCCATCTGAGGCGGAGATGGCCAACCAATACGACAGCATCATGTCAGAGGCGGTAGAGCAGGGGTTCCAAGAACAAGTTCCTGCACATCATCATGAAAGTGCGCCAGTCGATGATGCTGCATACGCGCAAATGGCATCGCAAAATCAAGAGGATTGGTCTCAACCTGAGGTGCAAAACCAAAGCGCTTCAGAACCTGTTGCTACGGCCAGTGTTACTGAGCAGCAAAACCAAGCCCAGTCAGCAATAGCACGAATTTTAAAAAATCGTAATATCTCTGGGGCGGGTCGATTGGTGGGAGCCAATGGTGAGGTAAAAAAGTCTGAGGCGCCTAGTGCGCCAATAGAGCAAGCGCCAGCCACGACGGTAACCACACCTGAGTATCAGCCTGAGCCGCAACGCGCACAGCCGGCAGCACCTCGCTTGGCACCAAAAAAGCAAAAGAAAGAAGCGTTTCAAGAGCGCCACAAACCTATTACGGAAAATTTAGCGCCAGAATTGCTAGAGCAGTTATCACCGGTAAAACAAGATGATAACGAGCAAAGTATTCAAGTGGAGATCCCCGCACCGGAAAACTTTGTTAGTCCAATCAGTGGCATTAAGTTTGCTCACCAGAGCGACGATTGGGCAAACATGATTGAAAAGATGCAATTAGGTGGCCGAATTCGCCAGTATGCATTACACAGTGTGATAACGCAGCAAGGCGCGCAGGTACAATTGCAAGTAGATGCGAGTCAACAGCACTTGGATTCAGCAGTGCTGAGAGAGAAACTAACTGAAAGCCTAAGCGCATTACTTGAGCAGCCAATCGCGCTTGAGATTAACTATATCGACACGGTAAATAACACGCCGTTTTTGGTACAGCAACAGTTAGATGAACATAGGCTTGTCCAAGCTAAAGCGGCGATGCGTGACGATCCTCTCGTCAGCGCGTTTGTCCAAGAATTTGACGCAATGCTTGACGAAAATAGCGTTCAGGCATTGTAATTAAGGGCGTTAGCCCTTATCTTTTATCACAGTAAACCAAATTGAAGTATAAGAGAGCAGAATATGTTTAAAGGCGGAATGGGCAACATCATGAAGCAGGCGCAGCAAATGCAAGAGCGCATGGAAAAAGCCCAAGAAGAGATCAAGAGCCTAGAAGTAACAGGTGAAGCAGGCGCAGGTTTAGTTAAAGTAACTATGCTTGGTAGCCACAACGTACGTCGCGTAGAAATCGATGAAAGCCTAATGGAAGACGACAAAGACATGATCGAAGACCTACTAGCCGCTGCGGTAAACGACGCAGTGCGACGTGTAGGTGAAGAAACGCAAAAGCGTATGTCAGAAGTCACTGGCGGCATGCAAATGCCTCCAGGCTTCAAAATGCCGTTTTAATAAGAATCCTATAAAAATAGCGCCTAAAGGCGCTATTTTTTTGTCTGAAATTTAGGGATACCTAATAGATACCACGGATTCGGTGAGGGCTGTTACTTTATCTGATCCCTTAAAATTATCATCGTAATCTACTTTTTTTGAAAAAAGAGGGTTCTAAATGGATTTAAACCGATTCTATAGCACGGGATTTAGGCATTTTTACATTGAAAATTATCTTTATATTATTGAATAATAAAGCTTTTATTTTGTGTGGAAATGTTCTAACTTAAGTCTATCTGTATTGAACTACTCTAAATGTGGAGATGGATTTATGAAGTATCAAAATCAACTTGACCAGTTAAAAAGTGGCAGTTTAACGCGAGCTCAAATGGCTGTTTTACAAGAAAATGCGCTACGCATTTTCAACAAAGGAGATAAAGACGCAAAGTTAATACTTGATGCGATCCCATATAGTAAGCCTGCAGATACATCAATTTTATTTATGGGCTTTTGTCCCGAAGCTGATTTTTCAAATAGATTAGATATTTTTTGGAAAGAAAATGGGATTTGTCGTTTTGACTATCTAGAGAGTGAAGTTCAGATAAATCGATGGTATGAAGTGTGTGCAGGTGACCTTCTTGTCCTTAAAAAGCGTGAACAATTTGGTAAAACCATGAAGCTATACGGTTTCGGTAGAGTAACTAAGATATGCCATGATGATGAAAATGTTCGTTACTTTGAAGTTAGCTGGGCTGAGCAATCAAGAGAAATTGAAGTACCTCTGATGGGTTGTAACAGTACTGTCGATATCAAAGCTATGGAAATGGTAGAGCAAGAAATGCCCGAAGCGTTTTGGCATTGGCTTAACCTGTAAAGGACGAACAAAATGAAAAACATAATATTAGTTAGAGGCCCAGAGTACTTAGCCGAGCAGGCTTTAGTTGGTTATGGTTGGCGTGAAATTAATTTGAGTAAATTTAATTCTTTTTTTGAAATTGATGAGTTTATTAAAGAGAGGGGAATCGATGTCGGCAGACAAAGAAATCAAATCAAACGATTTTTTGAAATTTCAGCAGGCGATATCGTAGTAGTTCCGATAAATAGGGCTGTGTTAATAGGGGTTGCAGTTGGTGAAAAATCATTCGCTGAAACACCTTGGAATGGAGCTAATAGAGTCGCGGTCAATTTTTTTAAAAAGTCTAATGGTAATTTGGTTAAGATCCCAAGGTATCAATTAACCGAGGGCTTACAAAGCAGATTAAAGATAAGGATGTCGATTGCCAACCTTAATGAATTTAAAGAAGAAATTACCGGCTATATTGAAAAACTACAGCAAAACCTAGAGATAAAATTTGACTCAGAATTTCAGACTCGAGTAGAAATTGAATTAAAACATATTGAACGTAGTTTGCTAGATAGATTGATAACAGGGCAATCTAGACTAGAAAGTGGTGGGTATGGTTTAGAAAAGTTAATTGCTGAACTCTTAGAAATTGAAGGTTATCGAACGCATATTATGTCAAAAAGTCAGACAAATGATCTTTCTGATATTGATATTAGGGCGGAAAAAAGTGATGACTTTTCTGGGACAAATATCGTGTATGTTCAGTGTAAGCATCATTCAGGTACAACTAGTAATTGGGGAGTTGATCAGTTAATTGAATTTGAAAAAGAAACACCGAATGTTAGTTTATGGTTGATTACCACTGGTATTGTTTCAGATGAAGTTAAAGAATATGCAAGTGAACATGGGGTAAGTGTTATGGAAGGAGAAGCATTAGCCGCCAAAATAATCTCTCAAGTTGATAAGTTGTCTGTTTCAACTAAAGAAAAACTAGGGTTATCTGTACTTCCTAAGTTACTCTAATCGACCTTAGCCAAGATGTTGTGACATGCCCTTGGCTTTAACAGGTTAATAAAATTTAGCCACCTTATCAGCGGTGTGCCATTAGAGGGGATGTGGACAATAAGATGAGTAAACGTGCACTAGTTTTTCCGCCCAATTTTAAGCTGGTTTTGTACGCGATGGTGGTGATGTGCCTCGTACAGGTGTTGGGTGGTATTTTTGGCTTACCCGCCTATCGTTTTGGGATTGTACCGCATAATGTTCATCATTTGAGTGGTGTGTTAACCGCGCCTTTTGTGCATGGTAGCTGGGGACATTTGCTGAGTAATTTGCTCGGCTTAAGTATTAGTGGCTATTTGGCAGCGAGATTACCAAGGTTTAAGCGAGCAACACTTTTTATTGTGGTTGCTACAGGGCTGTTGGTGTGGCTGTTTGCTGGGCACGCTAATCACATTGGTGCATCAGGCATTGTAATGGGTTACTTTGGCTTACTGCTGGGTGCTGCGCTATTCAATCGAGATGTGCTTGGTATTGTTAGTTTTATTGCTCTGCTGGTATTGACTTACTATGCCAACATTAGTTTTTTAGCGACGTTATTTGATTTTTCTGCACAGACGAGTAGTTCAAGTCATATTTTTGGGTTTTTAAGCGGATTAGGCGGGGCATACTTAACCAAGCAAAAGCGTATTGCTCGGCGTTAAAGCAGCATAACCTACCAGTGACGGCAGGTTATGCTTTGGGATTTAAGTTATTACCAAATACGCACGCGTTCTTCAGGTGCTAGGTACAGTTTGTCGCCCGGTTTAACGTCAAACGCTTTATACCATGCATCATGGTTGCGAGGCGCAAGGGCTCTAAATTGACCCGGTGCGTGCGTACCTGCGCGTAGCTGGTTTAGCATGCTTTGCTCAGTACGCTTTTCTTTCCACACTTGTGCCCAAGCAAGGAAGAAACGTTGGTCGCCAGTCAAGCCATCAATCACAGGTGCTTCTTTGCCGTTTAGGCTCAGTTTATATGCATGATAAGCCATCGCAAGGCCGCCCACGTCACCGATGTTTTCGCCAAGGCTGTTGCGACCGTTTACGAAGTTACCTTCAATAGGCTCATATTTGTTGTATTGTGCCGCGAGCTTGTCTGCTTTTTCTTCGAAAGCAGCGCGGTCGGCATCGGTCCACCAGTTACGCTGAATACCATTGGCATCGGATTTTGAGCCTTGGTCGTCAAAGCCGTGGCCCATTTCGTGGCCTATCACCGCGCCAATACCGCCGTAGTTTACTGCAGGATCTGCATTTGGGTCGAAGAATGGCGGTTGTAAAATTGCCGCAGGGAAAACGATTTCATTAAACGAGCTGTTGTAGTAGGCGTTTACGCGTTGCGGTGTCATACCCCAGCGGTTACGATCGGTTTTTTCAAGCTCTTTGGCGATACTGTCATTGCGGAAAAACTCACGTAGGTTTTTCACATTCGTCATTAAGTTATCGCGGGTTAAGGTTAACCCATCAAATGATTGCCATTTATCAGGGTAGCCAATCTTAGGCGTAAATGCGGCAAGTTTTGCTTGAGCATTTACTTTTGTTTCTTCCCCCATCCAGTCTAAGCTTTCAATCCTTTCACCAAGCGCGGTGCGTAGGTTTTCAACCAATTCTGACATTTGTTTTTTAGAAGACTCTGGGAAGTAACGGGCAACGTAAACTTTACCAATTGCAAAGCCAAGCGACGTAGTGCCAGACATTTCGCTTATTGCGCGTTTCCAACGAGCACGTGGTTCTTGTTGACCACTTAAATGTTTGCCATAAAATTCAAAGTTAGTATTGAAGATATCTTCAGACAGCAGCGACGCATTGCCGCTAATTGCGTGATAAGTTAAGTAGTCTTTCCAAACGGCCAAGTCTTCAGAGTTGATAAGCGCAATCATTGCTTTAATCGGCTCTGGCTGAGACATATTTAGCTGAGGCACTTTGTAGCCTGTTTCAGCAAAATATAAATCCCAATTAAAGCCTGGGTACTGTGTTGCTAGTTCGTCACGTTTGACTTGATTTAATGTCAGGTCGCGATTTCTGCGTTTTTCACGTGGCCAGTGTCCCTCAGCAATTTTAGTTTCAAGTGCAAGAATGGCCTCTGCGCGCTCAGTCGGCTTGTCTTTACCCGCAAATTTAAGCATATCTGCAATATGCGTAACGTATGCTTCTCGAGTTTTAACAAAACGCTCAGCCTCTTCTAAATAGTAAGAGCGATCTGGTAGTCCAAGTCCGCCAGCACCCATCGACATCTCATATTTATTTGGGTCTAGACGGTTAAACCACATACCGCCGCCGAGCGGCGCATTTACGCCAGTTAACCAAGATTGCCCGAATGCTTTGGTTAGACCGTCAGTGTTGTTAATGGCGTCAATGTCAGCAAGTAGTGGCTGAATAGGTTTAATACCAAGCTTATTTAGGGTTTCAACATCCATATAAGCATTGTAAAAATCGGCAATTAGCTGCTCTTCGGCGTTTAGGTTTTTACCGTTAGCAATCTCTTCGATAATGGTTTTTACTTGCTCTTCACTGCGTTCAGCAAGTGCAGAGAATGCACCAAAACGCGTTTTGTCTGCTGGCATTTCGTAGTTTTTGTACCAAGTGCCGCTGGCGTACATAAAGAAATCATCGCCTGGTTTTACACTTTCATCGCGTGCACTGAGGTCAACACCAAAGTTGCCAAGTTCGGCCTTACCAGTGGCTACCGCTGCGTTTTCTGTTTTTTGGGTTTCACTTGTTGTGACTTGTGGCTCAGAGCAAGCCGTCAGCATAACGGCTGCAAGTGCACTTGCTATTATCGTTTTTTTCATTATGTAGTCTCTATCTAGTTCGAGAAGTGAGCCCGACAGTCGTCCTATTGTATTTACTATCGGGAATGGAACCATTGTCGAGCGAATACCTGTTTGCTGCAAGCATTTGAGTCGAATTGTTGAAAAATTCATGGTAAATGCGTTTTTAAACTTCACAATGCGTGAAGGGAATTGAAATTGCTTCAAGCTTTAAATCAATAGAAATATCCCTTATCATTTCGGCATTGTTATCGGTGCGTTTGCACTGCATGGGCCACAAGAAACGAATTTATGCAATTATCACCAAGTTTAACGGCGCTTATTGAAGCGCTGCGTTGTTTACCTGGCATTGGGCCTAAGTCTGCGCAACGTATTGCCTTTCATTTATTAGAGCGAGACAGAGAGGGCGGCAGCCAACTGGGGCAAAGCCTTACTCATGCGATGCAAGCCATCGGTCATTGCTCAAGCTGCCGAACATTTAGTGAGGTTGAGGTGTGTGATATTTGCCAAAGTATCAAGCGCCAAGACACAGGGCTGCTTTGTGTGGTTGAATCACCAACGGACGTATTGGCGATAGAGCAAACGGGCCAATTTAATGGCTTGTATTTTGTGCTGATGGGGCATTTATCGCCTCTGGATGGAATTGGCCCTAATGAAATCGGCCTTGATGTTCTTGAGCGTAAGCTAAGTGCTGGCAATATTAATGAAGTTATCTTAGCGACAAACCCAACGGTGGAAGGCGAGGCAACGGCACATTATATTTCTGAGTTATGTCATAAGTATCAGGTTGAAGCGTCACGTATTGCCCATGGTATGCCTGTCGGCGGTGAGCTTGACCTGGTAGACGGTATGACGTTAATGCATGCGTTTAGCGGGCGTAAGAAGCTCTAATCTTAACGCTTCTTGCTAAAAGCCCTGTTTTTGGAGCAATTGAATCTAAAAAATAGGGCGATTTGTTAAAAATTTTGTTCAGTCTCTTGAAAGTTTTTTCTCCTCCCCCATATACCTAGCATATTGATAAAGAACACTGCATTAATTGCTTATATTGGAGAGAACAATGTCCGCAGCTCAAAAAGAAACATTAGGCTTTCAAACAGAAGTCAAACAATTATTAAACCTAATGATCCACTCTTTGTACTCAAACAAAGAGATCTTTTTACGCGAATTAGTATCTAACGCTTCAGACGCGGCTGACAAACTACGTTATTTAGCTTTGCAAAATGGTGACCTTTACGAAGGTGACGCGGAGCTACGTGTTCGCTTAAGCGTAAACAAAGATGCAAAAACCATTACCATTTCTGACAATGGTATTGGTATGACGCGTGACGAAGTGATCAGCTCATTAGGTACCATCGCAAAATCTGGTACAGCTGATTTCTTTAAAAACCTAACTGGCGACCAAGCAAAAGATTCACAGCTGATTGGTCAGTTCGGTGTTGGTTTCTATTCTGCATTCATTGTTGCTGATAAAGTAACGGTTCGTACGCGTAAAGCGGGTGAGTCAGAGGCGGTTGAATGGGAATCGCAAGGTGAAGGCGACTTCACGATTGCTGAAATCGAAAAAGCAGAGCGTGGTACAGAGATCACACTACATCTTCGTGAAGAAGAGAGTGAGTTCCTTGAAACTTATCGCCTTCGCGGTATTGTGACTAAATACTCAGATCACATTTCAATTCCTGTTGAACTTTATAAAGACCCAGTTCCTGAATCTGAAGGCCCAGATGGCGAGAAAATTGAAGCGCAACCTGGCGAGTGGGAAGCGATCAACAAAGCCACAGCACTTTGGACTCGTGATAAATCAGAGATCAGCGAAGAAGAATATAAAGAGTTCTACAAGCATGTTGGTCATGATTGGGAAGAGCCACTCACTTGGGCACACAATAAAGTAGAAGGTAAAACTGAATACACCAGCCTACTTTATATCCCTAAAAAGGCACCTTTCGATTTATACAATCGTGAGCGTCAAGCTGGCCTTAAGCTTTATGTACAACGCGTGTTCATCATGGATGATGCCGAGCAGTTTATGCCAAGCTACCTGCGCTTTGTTAAAGGCTTACTAGATTCTAACGATTTACCGCTTAACGTATCTCGTGAGATCCTACAAGACAACAAGATCACTCAAGCTATTCGTAAAGGCTGTACATCTCGTGTACTTAAAATGCTTGAGCGTATGGGCAAAAACAAACCAGAAGATTACCAAGCATTCTGGAATGAATTTGGTAATGTGATCAAAGAAGGTCCTGCTGAAGATTTCGCAAACAAAGATGCTATTGCAAAACTATTGCGCTTTAGCTCTACACATACTGACGAGAAAACGCAAAATGTTTCTCTTGAGCAGTACATTGAGCGTATGAAAGAAGGCCAAGATAAGATTTACTATGTTGTGGCTGATAGCTTTGAAGCAGCAAAGAGTTCACCGCATCTTGAAATCTTCCGTAAGAAAGGCATTGAAGTTTTACTGTTGTCGGATCGTGTTGACGAGTGGATGATGAGCCACCTCACTGAATTCAACGAGAAGCCACTTCAGTCAATCACGCGTGGTGATCTTGACTTAGGTGATATGGATGACGAAGAGACGAAAAAAGCACACGAAGAAAGTGAGAAAGAAGTTGAAGGCCTAGTTGAGCGCGTGAAAACAGCACTTGGCGATAAAGTGAAAGAAGTACGCTTTACGCACCGCTTAACAGATTCTCCTGCGTGTGTGGTTGCAGACGATCACGACATGAGCTCTCAGATGCAAAAGCTAATGGAGCAGGTGGGTCAAGCCGTGCCTGAGTCTAAGCCGGTATTTGAACTTAACCCTGAGCACCAATTGGTTAAGCACTTGAATAACGAACAAGACGAAGATAAGTTTGGACAATGGGCAGAAGTACTACTAGACCAAGCAATGCTTGCAGAGCGTGGTAGCCTGAAAGATCCAGCGGGTTTTGTAAGCCGTCTTAATAAGCTAATGCTAGATCTACAAAAGTAAAATTAATGAAGTAAATTGGTATAACGAATTGAAAAAGCCGGTCGTTGTTAAGTGACCGGCTTTGTTGTATTTATTGATGAGAGTATATAGTGAGGCTATAGACTCTTCAGTGCGCCAACGACTTCTTCGTAGTTTGGCTCTTTTGCTAAATTTTCTACCAGCTGCTTGTAAACAACCTTGTGTTCCTTGTCTAGCACAAAAATTGCACGACTGAGCAGGCCCATATCTTTAATCAACAAGCCATAATTTTCACCAAAAGAATGCCATACGGCGTCTGATAATGTTTTAACCTTGTCGATATTTTCTGCTTTGCAAAAGCGCTTTTGCGCAAACGGCAAGTCAGCACTAATCGTCAACATGGCAACATCAGGAAATTGGCTTGCTACTTTTTCATTGAAATGTTTAGTTTGTAGGCTGCAAGTGCCAGTATCTAGGCTTGGAACAACACTAATTAAAATTGCACGACTTTCAAAGTCTTTCAGGGTAACAGGGCTGAAGTCAGCATCGGCAACCTTAAAATCCGGTGCAGCCTGACCTTGCTTTACACCATTACCAAGCAATACCACCGCTTTACCTTGCGCTTTTACCTTGCCCATATCTACCGAGTTTTCAGGTAAATCATAAGCCAATGATATCGCACTAAACAGACCACTCGCTAAAACTAACGCTTTCAGCATAAAGTATTCCTTTTGAAGTTAACTTAATTGATTTGAGTGTATTATACTGACAGTAACTAACCAAGCTTAAGTGACATTTAGATTGTCAAGATGGCGTCGTTTTATTAACATATGTCGCAATTTTAAGCTTTAATCTCATAATTATAACTAAAACTTCCCGACATCGTGCCGATACGCATGGGAAACAGAAAGAGAGCTTGTATGTCAACACTAGTCCTAATTTGTGACGATTCAAAACTTGCCCGTCGGCAGCTGGCGCGTTCATTGCCAGACGACTGGGATATTAAAGTAGAATTTGCAGAGAATGGACTCGACTGTATTAAACAAATAAAAGCACTTTCTCCAGAGATTCTATTCCTTGATCTAAATATGCCGCAGATGGATGGCTATGAAGTGCTACAGGCCATTACCGAGCAAGATTTATCCGTGCTTACTGTCGTTGTTTCTGGCGACATTCAACCTAATGCGCACCAACGAGTGATAGAACTTGGCGCTATTGATTTTATCCGTAAGCCCTGCGATGCAGCTAAACTTGCTGAAATTATTGAGCATCATGGAATAAAAGACAAAGCAATCAGAGAAAGCTTGGTTCATAAACTTGGTGAGCAGCTAGACCCTGAGATCCGTGATATCTATCAAGAGCTTACCAACGTCGCTATGGGGCAGGCGGGTGATTTGTTGGCGCGATTGCTAAACGTATTCGTCGAATTACCTATTCCAAACGTTAATGTACTCGAAGTCAACGAGCTGCATATGGCACTGCAAGCGATTGATGCGAGCGCAACTACGTCGGGCGTTTGCCAAGGCTTTATTGGCGGCGGTGTTTCCGGAGAAGCATTGCTACTGCTCAATGACTCTAGTTTCAAAGAGATCGCGTCCTTGATGAATTATCATGGCGATCTTAATACCAAAGTTGAGCTTGAGCTTTTAATGGATATTAGCAATATCTTGATTGGCGCAATTTTAACGGGACTATCTAAGCAGCTCGATATGTCTTTCAGTCAAGGCCACCCCGTGGTGCTTGGCCAACATTGTGATGTTGCTGAGCTTGTGAAAGCCAACAAAGCGAGATGGCAAAGAACGCTCGCTATAGAGATTAGCTATGGCATCGAGCATCACAACATTAACTGTGACCTTATGCTGCTATTCACAGAAGACTCGCTTAAAACATTAAAATACAAAGTAGCCTATTTATTGGATGATTAACTATGCCTGCAGCCGATTTTGATATGAATGAAATCCATTGGTTAATGGATATGTTTAACACCGTAGATGTTGGCTTGGTGGTACTCGATCGCGACTACAAGGTATGTATATGGAATGGTTTTATGGAAAATCATTCTGGTTTGTTACCGAGTGCGGTTAAAGATAAAGACATTTTTGATTTGTTCCCAAGTATTGATGAGCAATGGTTTAGATCAAAAGCTGAGCCTGTATTCGTGCTAAAAAATCGGTCGTTTACCATTTGGGAGCAGCAGCCGTATATTTTCCGATTCAAAAATTATCGACCTATCACAGGCAAAGCGGATTATATGTATCAGAATGCAACTTTCATCCCATTGACCACAGTGACGGGGGATGTAGGGCATATTTGTGTGATCATATACGATGTAACCGACGAAGCAATCAACAAGTTAGAGCTTGAGTCGTTGAATAAACAATTAGAAAAAATTAGCCGAACAGACAGTTTAACGCAGTTGCATAATCGCGGCTTTTGGGAAGAAAGCCTAAAGCAAGAGTTTAAACGCTTGAAACGTAATCAAGGCCAAAGTGCATTGCTTATGTTTGATATTGACCACTTTAAGCGTATCAATGACGAATACGGTCACAGTGGTGGAGATGAGGCAATCCGTCATATCTCTGACTTACTACGCAAAACACTACGCGAAACGGACACTGCAGGCCGCTACGGCGGTGAAGAGTTTGCAGTGACTTTGCTCGACACAGACGTAAAGGGTGCAATCACTTTCGCCGAAAGACTGCGCTCGTTAATAGAAAACTCATCTATTTACTACGATGAACAACAAATAAAGATTACGGTTAGCCTTGGTGTTGCCGTGTACGAAGAGTCTTTTGAAAAACATGAACAATGGATTGAAGCCGCGGACAGCGCTTTGTATGTTTCTAAAGAGGGCGGAAGAAATCGGGTAACTGTATACTCTGAAGACATGGCCAGCGAGTAAATTTATCTTTATATGGTGACTTTAGCGCGATGCGGTTCTATTCATATTGCCACTTTATAATTCTTACCCCACTAACTTTTTAGTATCGGTGTGGAATGAACAGCGGTCTGTTAGACAAATCAACAGTATCGTTCGGTTATTCCGCGAATTAAAGTGATAAAAGTGGCATCTTACTCACCGCTAAATACATCACGATAACGACTGAAACCGGTATGGTTAAGAGTGCAAGTTTAGTAAAAGGGCCGTGGTAGAGCGCTAACCAACGCCGTTGCTGAGCGCTTGCAATGCCCAAGTGGACTCTTTTAGATGCCTTTGCTGCTAACCAATTTCCCAAGAAAATATCCACAATCTCTAACGGGATAATCACGAGACCGACCACAAGTAGCTTTTGCTGGAGCCATGGAGATGTAAACCATCCAGCTAAAAAAGCCATAGAAAAGCCTGTTAATAAGAGGACAATAAATGCTACATGTTCCAGTGTGACCATGAGAAAGAACACATGATCCACCTTCGCGGTCACCGGTCCTATATTTTCATTTTCTATTGCTTTTAATACAAGCCAAGCACCAAGAGCTGGGCCGAGCCAAAAAATCAAGGCACCTATGTGCACTAATTTTAAGATTGCGTATTCCATCTAGGCCTCAAAACTTGATGTGCAAAGATAATCATCCAAAGTGTACTAAGAGTCATGCTTGATGCAGTAAATATCTCAGCAGCTTTAAGTTGACCAGCAGCGATAGATACAGACAGCAATAAACCTAAAATCCAAGCGGTGATCCCCCACACTGATACCCATGTTTTAAATATACCTTGCTTAATGGCTAGACAGGTTAACGTAAGCCCTCCTAAATTATAAAGGCCATTACCTAAGTAACCGGTTAGATGGGTTGCAATATGCTCAAACAGTAAAAATACAGATTCTCCCATGGCTAAATGAACTACTTTTGGTAAAACAAAGGCATAAATTACTTCAGCAATTAGATCTGGGGCCACACCCAAGGCGACTAATAGCAGGCCAACATGCTTTCTAAAGTCTGCTTTGAGCTCACCTGCTAAAATAACACTAAATACTAAAAGACCTAGTGCAGAGAACATCCAAGCTATCCAAGACCACTGCCACAATACTAAGTTTTCGGCAATAAACTCCATACGCATTATTACCGTGTTATCAAGAGGCAAGCCAGGACGCATCGGTCCATTCATTAATAGGCATGCCGCAGTAATTATTGCAGCAATTAGATAAACAACAACAAATTTGGTTTTGTATTGATCCATTGGTTTTATGTCTGGATTAGAGTCCTTTGGTTCATCTTAAATCTATACCCAAAATTGGTAAAGCCTTAGTCTGAGTAGACACTATTTACTTGGTGAAAATTGAATAAACCTTGTCTTTAAACTATAGCGGTTAACCAGAGTTGTTAGGTCTACGCTCATGCTCTTGATATCAAAAGACTTGTAAATCATGGCTTATCTAGCTTTAATGGAGGAGTGGGGAGTTGAGTTCTCAATTAGAGGTCTTTAGCCATTTATTTTAAGATGAGGCAGGTGAATAGTAGTTCCTTAAATGATTTTAACTCATTAGGAAGAATTCCATAGACTTCAGTCAATATGAAACACTTGCTTGAAATGCGTAATCACTTACAACAATAAAAGGGAATGAAAAATGAACGATAATAATGAATACTGGGGGATGCCGCTAAATACATACTGTATGTTATTACATTTGAGCCAACTGGCGAGCTTTGTTGCTCCGGGACTAGGGCTTGTATTACCGGTGGTTATGTGGGCAACCAATAAGGATAAAAGCGAAACAATCGACCAACACGGAAAAGCCACTATTAATTGGTTAATTAGCTTAATCATCTATTCCATAATTTGCGGTATTTTAGTTTTTGTCGCGGTTGGTATTTTAGGGTTCGTTGTGTTAGCTATTCTTAATATTATATTTGCCATCATTGCCGCGATGAAAGCCAATAATGGGGAAGTATGGATTTATCCACTTAGCTTCAATTTTTTTAAGTAACCGGCACTTTGAATAGCGAAGCTCTGCAGTTGGAAGTGTTTACGTGCTGTCTAGAATTTAATAACACACCTCACTGTAGAGTAGTTGAAGCTAAAGTGTCTAAGCATTAGAAAGGAGTCACGGCAAATACAACCTGTTTGCCGTCTCCTAAGTCAAACTAACAGAGTTACGATTCACTTTCCTCTTCAGGGCATTGAGCTATCTGCTCGATATTGCCATTTTCATCTACTTGTTCAAGTTTCACTTTAAATCCCCATAAGCGATAGAGGTGCTTTATCACTTCTTGCTTTGAAGCGGCAAGTGGGATCCCGCCTTGCGGTACATACCTTAGCGTAAGTGAGCGATCTCCCCGTACATCGACGTCATAAACTTGAATATTAGGCTCATGGTTACTGAGGTTGTACTGCGCTGAAAGGGCACTGCGAAGTTGTTGATAACCCATTTCGTCGTGAATAGGGCCAACTTCCAAATGCGGAGATTTTTGTTTATCGACAATAGTAAAAAGCTTAAAGTCGCGCATGAGCTTTGGAGATAAAAATTGGCTGATAAAGCTCTCGTCTTTAAAATTTTGCATCGCAAAATGCAGTGTATCTAGCCAGTTGCTCCCCGCAAATTCCGGGAACCACTGTTTGTCTTCTTCCGTCGGGTTTTCGCATATGCGGCGAATATCGACCATCATATTAAAGCCGAGCGCATAGGGGTTTATCCCAGAATAAAATTTACTATTGTATGGCGGTTGATACACAACATTGGTATGGCTTTGCAAAAACTCCAACATAAAGGAATCACTTAGTTTTCCCTCGTCATATAAATGGTTCAAAATAGTGTAATGCCAAAATGTAGCCCAGCCTTCATTCATGACTTGAGTTTGTCTTTGCGGGTAGAAGTACTGTGATACTTTACGCACAATACGAATAATCTCGCGTTGCCAAGACTCCAACAATGGGGCATTTTTCTCGATGAAATACAGTATATTTTCCTGGGGTTCTGATGGGAAACGGGCACGGTTGTCTGTTTCTTCATCTTCACCTTTAGGAATGGTTCGCCATAATTCATTAACTTGGGACTGCAAATAATCTTCCCGTTCTTTTTGCCGTTTTTGCTCTTCAAACATAGAGATCCGTTGCGGCCTTTTATACCGATCAACACCGTAATTCATTAATGCATGACAAGAGTCAATCAGGTTTTCTACCTCATCAATACCGTACTTTTCTTCACACTTGGCGACATAATTTTTAGCGAATACCAAGTAATCAATGATGGATGATGCGTCCGTCCAGGTTTTAAATAGATAGTTACCCTTGAAGAAAGAATTATGACCATAGCACGCATGCGCCATCACCAGTGCCTGCATAGGCATGGTATTTTCTTCCATTAAGTACGCAATACAAGGATTAGAGTTAATCACAATCTCGTAGGCAAGACCCATTTGACCTCGTTTGTAGGTTTGCTCAGTCTGGATAAATTTTTTACCGTACGACCAATGTGCATAACCAATTGGCATGCCCACACTTGAGTAGGCATCCATCATCTGCTCAGCTGTGATCACCTCAATTTGATTTGGGTAAGTATCAAGTCTGTAATGCTCGGCTACACGAGCAATTTCCTGATGATAAGTATCAAGTAAATCAAAGGTCCAATCTGGACCATCGTCAATTGGCTGATATGTCATCGCGCAACCCTCCAAAAATTATGCCGCACTTTGCTTATTTTTGTTCTTCTTGAACAATTCTCTAAAGATAGGGTAAATATCTTCTACACCTCGAATGTGCTGCATAGCAAAGTTGTCAAATGAGTTGGCTACTCCTTGATACTCCCGCCACAGACTTTGGTGTGCACGGGTCGTTATCTCTATATACGCATAGTAGCGGACAATTTTAAGTAGTTTGTTAGAGAGTATTTGGGTGCATTGTGGAGAATCATCTGCCCAGTTATCACCGTCAGAGGCTTGTGCTGCGTAAATATTCCAATCGCCTTGGGCATAACGCTCTTGAATGATTTCATCCATTAATTTCAGTGCACTAGAGACAATTGTGCCACCTGTCTCTTGCGAGTAGAAAAACTCTTGCTCGTCTACTTCTTTTGCTTGGGTATGGTGGCGGATATAGACTACCTCAATATCTTTATAAGTGCGGGTTAAGAACTGATAGAGCAAAATATAAAAACGTTTTGCCATGTCTTTGGTGGCTTGATCCATTGAGCCAGACACATCCATCAAGCAAAACATGACCGCTTTGCTGGTGGGGTGCGGACGCCTTTCGTAATTACGAAAGCGTAGGTCGTAATTGTCGATGAAAGGCACCGCGGCTATTTGCTCTTTTAGCACTTGGATCCGCAGTTCTATATCATTGATTTTTTGTTGAGGAGGAACCGATTCAGCAAGCATACTCGCCAGTTCTTCCTCCAACTCCCTTAACTCTCGGCGTTTACTCGAGGTCATCGCAATGCGGCGTGCCATTGAGCCTTTTAAACTACGTACAATATCTAGGTTACTAGGCATACCATCATTACAAAAGCCAGCTCGATGCGTTTTCAATTGCATTAATTTATCTAACTGGCTTTGTTGTAAGTTGGGTAACTCCAAGTCTTCAAACAATAGGTCTAAGTATTCGTCTTTTGAAATAGAAAATACAAAGTCGTCTTGTCCTTCACCTTGGTTACTTGCCTCGCCATCACCTGACCCACCACCTTGCCCTGAAGGAGGGCGCTGGATCCGATCGCCCGTTGAAAATTGATCGTTACCTGGGTGAATGAGCTCTCTGTCTCCCCCTTTACCCTGATGGAAAGTGGGCTCGCTGATATCTCGTTGTGGGATAGAAATGCTTTCGCCACTGGAGATATCAGTCACACTACGTTTGTTGATGGCCTCTGAAACCGCTTTCTTTATCTGCTTCTTGTAGCGGCGGATAAAACGTTGGCGGTTCAGAGTGCTCTTATTTTTGCCGTTAAGACGGCGGTCAATAAAATGCGCCATATAACACCCTCTTCATACTAACAAGTTACTGTGACTTTCTAACTCTTAAATACCATTCCGAAAGTAGGCGAACTTGTTTTTGGGTATAGCCTTTATCAACCATACGATTGACAAAGTCCTCGTGCTTCTTCTGATCTTCGGCAGAGGTTTTTGCATTAAATGAAATTACAGGGAGTAAGTCTTCGGTATTAGAGAACATTTTCTTCTCGATAACCGTTCTTAGTTTTTCATAGCTGGTCCATACTGGATTGTCACCATTGTGATGGGCTCTTGCTCTTAAAACAAAGTTGACTATCTCGTTACGGAAATCTTTTGGATTGGAAATACCGGCTGGCTTTTCAATCTTTTCCAGCTCGCCGTTAAGTGCGGCTCTATCAAACAGTTGGCCAGTATCTGGGTCACGATATTCTTGATCTTGGATCCAAAAATCTGCATAGGTAACATAGCGGTCAAAAATGTTTTGGCCGTACTCAGAGTACGACTCAAGGTAAGCTGTTTGTAGCTCTTTACCAATAAATTCGACATATTGCGGAATTAGATACCCTTTAAGGTGGCTTAGGTAGCGCTCTTGTACTTCTGCGTTAAATTGTTCGCGCTCAATTTGTTGCTCAAGTACATAAAATAAATGAACTGGGTTTGCTGCGACTTCACTATGGTCAAAGTTAAACACACGAGAGAGGATCTTAAAGGCAAAGCGAGTTGAGAGGCCGCTCATGCCTTCGTCCACACCAGCGTAGTCTCTGTATTCTTGATAGGACTTAGCTTTTGGATCTGTGTCTTTTAAGCTTTCACCATCGTACACCCGCATTTTTGAATAGATACTGGAGTTCTCTGGCTCTTTAATCCGAGACAGTGCTGAAAACTTCGCTAAAGTTTCTAAAGTGCCAGGCGCACAGGGGGCTTCCCTGAGCTCACTATTTTCAATAAGCTTCTCGTAAATTTTGACCTCTTCAGACACGCGTAAACAATAAGGCACTTTAACGATGTAAACACGGTCTAAAAATGCCTCGTTGTTTTTATTGTTCTTAAAGGTTTGCCATTCAGATTCGTTAGAGTGAGCAAGTATTAGGCCGCTAAATGGTAGGGCGGAAATACCCTCCGTACCATTGTAGTTGCCTTCTTGGGTTGCAGTTAGTAGCGGGTGTAGCACCTTAATGGGTGCTTTAAACATCTCGACAAATTCCATCAAACCTTGGTTCGCAAGGCATAGCGCTCCAGAATACGCATAGGCATCGGGGTCATTTTGAGCGAAATGCTCCAGTTTACGGATATCTACTTTGCCCACCAGTGCTGAGATATCTTGGTTGTTCTCATCCCCAGGCTCTGTTTTCGCGATAGCAATTTGATCAAGAATGGAAGGGTAACGTTTTACGACCTTAAATTGGGTAATATCTCCATTGTACTCATGTAAGCGTTTGGTCGCCCATGGAGACATTATCGTTTTAATATAGCGCCCAGGAATGCCGTACTCTTTTTCAAGTAGGTCAGCATCTTCTTGTGGGCTAAACAAGCAAAGCGGGTGGTCATTAACGGGTGAGCCTTTTAAAGAATAAACCGGCACCTTTTGCATCAAATACTTGAGCTTTTCTGCGATAGACGATTTACCACCACCTACCGGGCCGAGTAAATAGAGTACTTGTTTGCACTCTTCAAGCCCCTGTGCGGCATGTTTGAGATACGATACGATTTGTTCGATGGCATCCTCCATACCGTAAAACTCATTGAAGGCAGGGTATCGAGCTATTACTCTATTCGAAAACAGCCTGCTAAGTCTGGCATCTTTCGACGTATCGATCATTTCTGGTTCGCCTATTGCCATCAGAAGTCGCTCAGGTGCGCTGGCATAGGCTGATTTGTCATTTTTACAAATTTCAAGAAATTCCGCGATGGTGTACTCTTCTTCTTGCGCGGCTTCATATCTGGCCTGATAATGTTCAAATATTGTCATAACGACCTCCAATAAGCTACTTGGTGTGGTTTGCGGATCACAGATTTGGAAAGGTTACTTAAAGCTTAGTCGCGATATGAAGAATACCCAAAAAAAACTAGATTTTTTATGTATTAATGTTGAGTTACAGACATAAAAAAGGGCGCTGTTGCGCCCCATTGTTGCATCAATACTGATAGTTGATGTTAAGCTAGGTTGCTGTTTGCGAAATCCCAGTTAACAAGTGCCCAGAAACCTTTAAGGTAATCAGGACGAACATTACGGTAATCGATGTAGTAAGCGTGTTCCCACAGGTCAACTGTGATGATAGGTGTAACACCTTCTTCAGTCAGCGGCGTTGCTGCATTTGAAGTGTTAACGATATCTAGAGAACCGTCAGCTAGTTGTACTAACCAAGTCCAGCTTGAACCAAAGTTGTTAACTGCTTTGTCGTTGAAAGCTTCTTGGAATGCTGCGAATGAGCCCCATTTTGCATTAATTAGTTCAGCAACTTTACCTGTTGGTTCGCCACCTGCATTTGGCGCAAGGCTGTGCCAGTAGAAAGTGTGGTTCCAGATTTGAGCAGCATTGTTGAAAACACCACCTTCAGAGCTACATACGATCTCTTCTAGTGATTTACCTTCAAAGTCAGTACCTTCGATAAGACCGTTAAGCTTTACAACGTATGTGTTGTGGTGCTTACCGTGGTGGAATTCTAGCGTCTCTTGAGAAACGTGCGGCTCAAGAGCATTTAGTGCATAAGGTAGTGACGGTAGTTCAAATGCCATATTAATCTCCATTTTTTGGTTGATTTGCCAATAACGCATACGAAAGGTAGCTAACATCAGCCCACTTTTCTATACCATTGGCCTATATAGTGATACTATAATTCCTGACTATTTTACTCAAGTTTTGGCAAACAGCAATGCGTGCCAGTGACTTAATGACTTATAATACACATTCTTTGTGAACATATGCCGAATAGAAGTCAAAGCGTAGAACATCGTGACAGGCGGTTATGCTTATTTTAGCCATGGCAGCTAAGGTTCTATCGCTGCTTAAAGTTTGGCATTATGAATGCAACAGGTGTTGTTAAGGTGAGTAGCAAGCTAAAACGCCGATGCTAAACTAAATATTGATAAGCATTGGATGAAACGTCATTTTGAGGTAACTAATGGAAACTATTGACAAGATTAAACAGCAGATCGAAGAAAATCCAATTATTCTATATATGAAAGGGTCGCCAAAACTCCCTAACTGTGGTTTCTCTTCGCAGGCATCTCAGGCTTTGATGGCGTGTGGTGAGCAGTTTGCTTATGTTGACATTTTATTAAATCCAGACATTCGTGCTGAACTACCGCATTATGCGAACTGGCCAACTTTCCCTCAGCTTTGGGTAGAAGGTGAGTTAATCGGTGGTTGTGACATCATCATTGAGATGTTCCAAAAGGGTGAGCTTCAACCTCTTATTGCTGAAACAGCAGCTAAATATAAGAAAGACGAAGCAGCAGCGGAATAAGCTAACCGCTAATGGCAGAGTAGATACTCTGCCATGCTTTATTTTCTAAAAATCTTCTAATATCTTCCTACCTACTTTTCTTAGCAAGTCTTTTTGTCTGCTGTTTGGTTGAAAACCGGCAGTTCATTGAATTTAAGATATCTACACTTTCATTAACGCTATCCGCGCTTATCTAACTCAGAGCTACTCGCTTATTTTTATCAACTTAAGTTGACGTTAGCGTCAAGCTAAAAACGCGCTCTGTTTTGCATACCTATATAAACAGTGTAATCGAACGCGCTCCGATATTGAGTTTTACAAAACTGAAAAGTGAATAATTATTCATTTTTATCAGAGTTTACGTTTACGTAAACGTTTATTCCTGATTGTGTTTTGTTGCATTTTTATTGGTGTGATACCGGTGTCATTTTACAAATTTATATTCACTATTTTCAAAGTGGCAAATTTATTACGGTTTTGGCTAACTTGTCTTACCAATGAGAAATATTCAAGTTTATGAATATGTATTCATATTTGTGTTGACTCTACTTTCAATCAAGGCTAATTTTGAATATCTGCCAGCATTTCGTCGTACCGTCATGGGCTGGCCGTTGTAGCAAGGGGAGGAGTCTATGTTATACGACTCAAAATTAGAAAAAGATAACTGTGGATTTGGCTTGATTGCGCATGTAAGCGGTCAGCCGAGTCACAAACTGATCCGTACAGCAATCACAGGTTTGGACCGCATGCAGCACCGAGGTGGTATTTCTGCAGATGGCAAAACCGGCGATGGCTGCGGACTGTTATTACAAAAACCGGATAGTTTTTTTCGCGCCGTCGCAGCTGAAAATGATTGGCATGTGGGCAAAAACTATGCGGTAGGTATGCTATTTTTAAATCAGGATCATGAGCTTGCAGCTGCGGCTGAGAAAGTGATCAGTGAAGAATTAGAAAAAGAAACACTGACGCTCATAGGTTGGCGTGAAGTACCCACCGATCCATCTATGTTGGGTCCTATTGCTAAAGCACAATTACCGCAGTTTAAACAGGTTTTTGTCGGTGCGCCTGAAGGGTGGCGTCCTAAAGATTTAGAGCGTCGTCTTTATATTGCAAGACGACGCATCGAAAAGCGTTTAGAGCAAGATGAGCAGTTTTATATTTGTAGTTTGTCCGGTTTGGTGACTATCTATAAAGGCTTAATGATGCCTGCGGATCTACCGAATTTTTATACTGATCTTGCTGATATGCGGATGACCAGTGCGATTTGTGTATTCCATCAGCGCTTTTCAACCAATACACAGCCTCGATGGCCGTTGGCGCAACCGTTCCGCTATTTAGCTCACAATGGTGAAATCAATACTATTGAAGGTAACCGTCAGTGGGCGAGAGCGCGTGCTTACAAGTTCGCGTCGCCGTTATTACCAGACTTACAAAATGCGGCACCGTTTGTCAATGAAACGGGTTCTGACTCGTCTAGTTTAGATAACATGCTAGAGCTATTTTTAGCTGGTGGCATGGACTTATTCCGCGCTATGCGTATGTTAGTGCCACCTGCATGGCAGAAAAATCGTGCCATGGATGAAGACTTACGCGCATTCTATGACTTTAACTCCATGCATATGGAGCCGTGGGATGGCCCAGCTGGCATCGTGATGTCTGATGGACGCTTTGCTGCCTGTAATTTGGACCGTAACGGTCTTCGTCCTGCCCGCTATGTGATCACGCAAGACGGCTTTATTACGCTTGCCTCGGAAGTGGGCATTTGGGATTACGCGCCAGATGAAGTTATAGAAAAAGGTCGCGTGGGTCCAGGTGAATTACTGGTGGTTGATACCTTACATGGCAAGATTTGGCAGTCCGATGAAATCGATCAAGACCTGAAATCCAGACACCCGTACAAAACTTGGCTTGAGCAAAATGTTAAGCGTTTAACGCCATTTGAAGCGCTAGATGAGAAAGCAGCTGGCAAGCGCGATCTTGACGACGAAACTTTGCTGACCTATCAGAAGCAGTTTGGTTATACCAATGAAGAGCTCGACCAAGTGATCCGCGTAATGGGCGAAAACGGCCAAGAAGCAACCGGCTCAATGGGTGACGATACGCCATTTGCAGTGCTATCTGAAGGACACCGTTCGATATTTGACTACTTCCGCCAGAAGTTTGCTCAGGTCACGAACCCGCCAATCGATCCATTACGGGAAAATCATGTAATGTCACTGGCGACTTGTATTGGTCGTGAGCAAAACGTTTTCAACGAAACCACAGGTCACGCTAAACGTTTGCAATTTGCCTCGCCAGTATTGACTTATTCTGACATGCAGCAGCTATTAGCCGCCGATGATGACCATTACTGTGCGTGTAAAATTTCATTGATTTACGAGATTGAAGAGTCATTGCAAGATGCAATCAAGCGCATTTGTGATGAAGCCGTTGCAAAAGCAGGTTCTGGGTGCGTGATGTTAGTGCTCAGTGACCGAGAAATCGCTGCAAGTAAACAAGTTATCCCAGCGGCGATGGCCGTGGGGGCAGTACAAAGACGACTAGTGGATGGCAACCAGCGTTGCGACACCAATATTTTGGTTGAAACAGGTAGCGTAAGAGATCCGCACCAGTTTGCTGTTTTGTTAGGTTTTGGCGCAACAGCGATTTATCCTTATCTAGCCTACGAAACCCTTGTTGCAATGTGTGATAAGAAGATCATTAAAAAGTCTTACCGCGAGGTGACTTTGTCTTATCGCGGCGCGATTAACAAAGGTTTATACAAAATCATGTCGAAGATGGGGATCAGCACCATTGCTTCCTATCGTTGTTCGATGTTGTTTGAAGCCGTCGGTTTATCCGATGAGGTGGTTGAATTGTGCTTCAAAGGCGTTGCAAACCGTATTAAAGGTGCGTGTTTTGACGATTTTGCCTTGGAGCAACAACAACTCAATAAATTGGCATTTAGCAAGCGTAAACTACTATCACACGGTGGATTATTAAAGTATGTGCATGGTGGTGAATACCATGCGTATAACCCAGATGTCGTGCAAACTTTGCAGACCGCTGTTCGTTCGGGTAACTATCAAGACTACGTTAAATACGCGGAGCTGGTAAATAACCGCCCAATTACAAATCTGCGAGATATGCTTAAGCTTAATACGGCGCAACAAGCAATCGACATCAATGACGTTGAGCCTGCTACTGAGCTCTACAAACGTTTTGACTCAGCTGCGATGAGTATTGGTGCATTATCACCAGAGGCACACGAGGCGTTAGCAATTGCGATGAATCGCCTCGGCGGTTGCTCTAACTCTGGTGAGGGTGGTGAGGATAAGCTACGTTTTGGTACAGAAAAGAATTCGCGTATTAAGCAGGTTGCTTCTGGCCGATTCGGTGTGACACCACATTATTTGCGTTCAGCTGACGTTATTCAAATCAAAGTTGCGCAAGGGGCAAAGCCGGGCGAGGGTGGTCAGCTTCCAGGTGAAAAAGTCACCCCTTATATCGCGAAGCTACGCTATTCGGTTCCTGGTGTTACTTTGATTTCGCCGCCGCCGCATCACGATATTTATTCGATCGAAGACTTAGCTCAGCTTATTTTTGACCTCAAACAGGTCAATCCTGAAGCGATGATCTCGGTCAAACTGGTTTCAGAACCCGGTGTCGGCACGATTGCGACTGGTGTTGCTAAAGCGTATGCCGATCTCATTACCATTGCCGGTTATGATGGTGGTACTGGGGCGAGTCCGCTGACATCGGTAAAGTATGCAGGTAGCCCGTGGGAGCTCGGCCTTGCTGAAACACAACAGGCGTTGGTTGAAAATGGTCTACGCCACCGCATTAGGTTGCAAACAGATGGCGGCTTAAAGACCGGATTAGATATTATTAAAGCAGCAATTTTGGGTGCTGAGAGCTTTGGTTTTGGTACCGGCCCTATGGTTGCGCTTGGCTGTAAATACCTGCGGATCTGTCACCTTAATAACTGTGCAACCGGTGTTGCTACGCAAGATGATACGTTGCGTCAAAAGCATTATCACGGATTGCCAGAAATGGCGATGAACTACTTTAAGTTTATTGCGCAAGAGGCTCGTGAACTGATGGCCGCTTTGGGAGTCACAAAACTCACCGATTTGATTGGTAGAACGGATTTACTTGAAGCCATTGAAGGTAATACTGCGAAGCAGAAAAAGCTCGACTTAAGTCCGCTTCTAGCGAAGCCGAACAATCCGTCAAATGAAGCGCTGTATTGCACCCATACTAATCCATCACATTACAGTGGTGCGTTGAACGAAAGCTTACTAGCGAAAGCGAAGACGGCAATCGATGAAATGACAGGTATCTCGTTGGTGAGTCGTATATCCAATACGGATCGCTCTATCGGTGCAATGCTGTCTGGTTATATCGCGAGCAAGCATGGTAACCAAGGTATGGCAGCAGATCCAATCGCACTTGAGTTACATGGTACAGCAGGGCAATCGTTTGGGGTGTGGAATGCGGGTGGCCTTGAAATGACATTAGTCGGTGATGCTAACGATTATGTTGGTAAAGGGATGGCTGGTGGAAAGCTAGTCGTGCGTCCTCCTGTTGGCTCAAGCTTTGCCTCTCATCAGGCGGCTATCATCGGTAACACCTGTTTATATGGCGCGACCGGCGGCAAGTTGTTTGCTGCAGGCCGAGCAGGCGAGCGCTTTGCTGTGCGTAACTCGGGTGTACAAGCGGTTGTTGAAGGGCTTGGTGATAATGGCTGCGAATACATGACGGGAGGCGTGGTGTGTGTGCTTGGTCAAGTTGGCGTTAACTTTGGCGCAGGCATGACCGGCGGTTTTGCCTATGTACTTGATGAAGAAAGTGATTTTGATAAGCGGATCAACCCTGAGTTGGTCGAGCTGGTAGACCTCAAAGCGCTGGCATCGCACCAAGAACATCTACGCGGTTTAATTGCAGAGCATTTAGATTTAACGAGCTCAACCCGAGCTGAGCAGATCTTAGCTAACTTTGAGTTGTATTTGCCAATGTTTACATTGGTAAAGCCAAAGTCGAGCGATTTAAACAGTTTACTTGGCCACCGAGCGCGTAGTAGCGCTGAGCTAAGAATTCAGGCGCAGTAGGAGAGAGCAATGAGCGAGAACGTTTACCAATTTATCGATGTACAACGTGTAGATCCGCGCAAAAAGCCTATTTCTACGCGTAAGCAATCTTTTGTTGAAATTTATGAGCCATTTTCTGAGCAGCAAGTTCATTCGCAATCCGATCGTTGTTTAGATTGTGGTAATCCGTATTGTGAATGGAAGTGTCCAGTTCACAACTATATTCCGCAATGGCTCAAACTTATTCGTACCGGCAGAATCATTGAGGCAGCGGAGCTATCTCACCGTACCAATAGTTTGCCTGAAGTGTGTGGTCGAGTATGTCCGCAAGATAGGCTTTGTGAGGGGTCGTGTACGCTGAACGAAGAGTTTGGTGCAGTGACTATAGGAAATATTGAAAAATATATTACTGATACGGCGTTTGCACAGGGCTGGAAGCCTGATCTTTCTTACGTTACTTGGACTGATAAGAAAGTCGCAATCATAGGCGCGGGTCCGGCAGGGCTTGGCTGTGCAGATATTCTAGTGCGAAACGGCGTGCGCCCTGTGGTGTATGATCGTAACCCAGAGATTGGTGGCTTGCTGACCTTTGGGATCCCGTCATTCAAATTAGAAAAATCGGTAATGGAAAACCGTCGCGAGATTTTCACCGAAATGGGCGTTGAGTTTAAACTCAATACCGAGGTTGGTCGTGATGTCTCAATGGACGAGTTATTGTCGCAATACGACGCGGTATTCTTAGGTGTGGGGACGTACCAAAGCATGAAAGGTAATCTTGCAAATGAAGATGCCGATGGTGTTTATGATGCGCTACCATTTTTGATTGGTAACACCAACCGAGTTATGGGCTATGACGAAAGTCAGCATAACTATGTGAACATGGCTGGTAAGCGCGTGGTGGTATTAGGTGGTGGTGACACAGCGATGGACTGTGTTAGAACGTCAGTCAGACAAAATGCGCAATCCGTGATCTGTGCTTATCGTCGTGATGAAGAAAACATGCCAGGCTCAGTTCGAGAAGTTAAAAATGCCAAAGAAGAAGGGGTTGAATTTAGATTCAATTTACAGCCGGTTGGTATTGAAATTGACAGCTCAGGCAAAGTCACGGGCGTTAAAATGGTGAAAACACAATTAGGTGAACCTGACAAAAATGGTCGCCGTAGTGCTGAAACCGTGGAAGGCTCTGAGCATACACTAGAAGCCGACGCGGTGATCATGGCATTTGGTTTTAAGCCTCACAACCTTGATTGGTTAGCACAATACGATGTCGCAATAAATCACTGGGGCGGTATTGTTGCACCAGAAAAAGGCGCATTTACACATCAAACAAGTAATCCTAAGATCTTTGCCGGTGGCGACGCGGTACGAGGTTCTGATTTAGTGGTAACGGCGATTTTTGAAGGCCGCAACGCTGCTGAAGGCATTTTGGATTATTTAGAAGTTTAACGCTTTTGTCGTTCACAAACCCCAACTACATTCGTTGTAGCTGGGGTTTTTTTATTTGAATTTTGCGTAGGGACTGTTTATCTTTTAAGTTTGTTTTTGCAGCAGTTTGATTGGTGTTTATACAAGGCAGAGTCTGCGTAGCATAGTTGTTCTATGTGAGTCAGGCGATAACACAGTAGAAATGCTAATCAAGCGCTGCCCTTTGGGTTCACCTGAGTGTGCTTTGTTCATTGTTGCTCAACTTTTACCTAGATTACTAGGCGGCAAGTTGAGCGTCGCGACCAAAACGCACTCAGAAGAACAAAAATCAAACAGCAAAGGTCAACAGGCCCTTGTTAGCCACTAACTTAATTTTACTCAACATATATTTATCAATAGTATTAAGGAAAGATCATGAATGAAACAATAAACTCAGGCGCTGATGCGGTCACTGCAAAGATAGCGAGCTTAAGCGATTGGCGTGCAGTGGTATTGCAGCAGGTCAGAAGTCTGATCCTAAGTGTTGATAAAGAGGTAGAAGAAGATATCAAGTGGCGTAAGCCAAGCAACCCAACAGGAGTGCCTGTCTGGTCAAAAGCTGGCATGATCTGCACGGGCGAAGTATACAAAGATAAGGTCAAACTTACCTTTGCATACGGTGCAAAGTTTGAAGATGAGCACCAGTTATTCAATACAGGGTTTGCAGGTAACACTCGACGGGCGATTGATATAAAACAGCAGGACACCATCAATGAAGCCCATTTCTGTACATTGATCCGCGCAGCAATTCGGTATAACGCTGCGCGTTAATCAACAGGAGCAATCAGCCTGATAACGGCTAAGCACTTTGTACTTGTAATAATTCTTTTGCACTCGCTCTTGTCGTGTCACTTATTTTATCTCCACCAATTAACCTTGCTATTTCATCAATGCGTTGGCTTTCTGCCATTGGGGTCATTTTGGTAAAGGTTTCGCCATGTTCTACCCGTTTTGCGACAAAGAACTGGTTGTGACCACTGCATGCCACTTGCGGTAAATGGGTAACACAAATAACTTGCGTGGACTGGCCAAGCTGACGTAGCAATTTACCTACGGTTGCAGCCGTTGGACCTGATATCCCTACATCAACTTCATCGAAAATCAAAGTGGGTGTCGTAACGCGTGTTGCGATAATCACTTGAATGGCTAAGCTTATCCGAGATAGTTCACCACCCGAGGCAACTTTGCCCATAGGCTGTAAAGGTTGGCCTGGGTTAGTAGAGACGTAAAATTCAATGTGGTCATATCCAAGAGGGCTCGGTTTAGCGCCAAGATTAGGCGTTAACTGGATCTCAAATTGACCATCACCCATCGCAAGCTCTTTCATACTTGCAGAAATACGTTCGTTAAGAGATGCACTGGCTTGCTGGCGGCTTTGACTTAATCCTTGTGCAGCTTGGTTATAAGCGTTGATGGCTTCAGCAATTTCCTCCTCTAATGCATCCAGTCGTGCAGAATCAGAGCTAATAGACTCAAGCTCGTGTTGTAGTGCTTGATGGTGCTGATATAGCAATTCTGGCTGAACTTGATGCTTTCTAGCTAAATCTAGAGCTTGAGAGAGTCTATCTTCTAGCTCTTGTAGTCGCATCGGATCTTGTTCGACAGAATCGGAATAACTGCGGATCTCTCTACTGGCTTCTTCCACTTGTACTGCTGCCTCTTCAAGCACTTGCGCAATATTCTCAAGGGTTTTGTCAAAACTGGTGAGTTCAGAGAACACTTGTGCACTTTGTTGTAGCTGCGATAGCACAGTCTGCTCGTCATTTTCATAAAGGCGAGAGAGCTCACGGTGGCATTGTTCTAAAATGGTTTGGCTATGGCTTAGGCGTGAATGTTCGGTCTCAATATCTTCATATTCGCCTTCTTGTAGGGCAAACTCGTCAAGCTCCGCTACTTGGTACTCAAGAAGTTGTTTTTTTGCGGCTTGTGCCTGCTGTGACTTTTGTAGTTCGGCATATTCTTTTTGCAGTTTATGGTAGTGATTATATTGCCCCTTAACTGCTTGTAACAAAGTCGTGTGGTTAGCATAGGCATCTAGCAAGTGCAGTTGATATTCTGGCTTTAGCAGTAGCTGATGGGCGTGTTGTCCATGGATTGCAATAAGATGTTGGCCTAACTCTTTTTGCTGGCCAGCAGTAACAGGGGAGCCATTGATGTAGCTTTTACTACGCCCACTTTTACTAATAACACGACGAAGAATACATTCATTCTCTTCGTTATCTAGCATATGCTCCGTTAGAAAGCGTTTGGCAGCTGGGAGATTTGAAACATCAAACTGAGCAGAGATATCCGCTTTGTCGGTACCTGGACGAATAGCAGAAGGATCAGCGCGCTCACCGAGACATAAAGAAAGCGCATCAATTGCAATGGACTTACCTGCGCCTGTTTCACCTGTAATTGCGGTCATGCCACAATGCCAGTCAGTATTTAGCGCACTAACAATAGCAAAATTTTGAATATTTAAAGCTAAAAGCATACTGTACACCCTAACAGAGAATTACTGTTAATTTATACAGTATTTTGTTGTTTAGCAACTCAAATTAAAAAATTCTGCTAAAAATAATAGCAAGATTAACCGACGGCATGCTCTTTTACTAACGCTGCTGCTTGCTTTTGTTGGTTGGATGGCTCTGAGCTAGTTAGTTCTGGTGAGTCTAATACATCTTCATCTTGCTGTTGTGCTGGTGTTTCAGGTGTTTGAATGCGAGCAATGAGGGCCGGGAGCATCTCGCGATAGAAATCGCGATTATAGGCAATGCCTGCCGTGGGTAATTCGGCAACAAAATATTGTAATTGCTCAGCAAGCAAATCCATATTGCCATTTGAGCGACACTTGTTAAGCTCGTTTGTCACTGAATAGATAAATAACTCAGACACTTTTTCCAGTTGCGCTAAGTTTTCTTCCGAGTGGGCTTGAACGACAAAAAAGTTGCCAACAATTGCATTGATCTGCGGTGCGTATTTTGGCCTTAAAATCTTCGCTTCGACGAATTCAGCAACTTTAAGTTTAAAGTTGCTACTAATCACTTTTAAACGATCGTTAAAGGCTTTTTTTTCCGCTTCACGGGCTTTTCTTCTATTATTTTCAATCACTAAATACACTGAAAGTATAGTGATAAGCAGCGCCAATGTGAAAAATACAACGTAAGCCATTTTATTGTTATTTACCTAAATTAGAAAAATTAACCAAGGTTATTTTGCGTAACTTTGCGTGCTTAGTAAAGCCTACTGCCCCAATTTAATTTCTGTCTAAGAACATTGTAGTAGGAGTAGCATTTAGGGTGGATCAATCTTAATCTTTTCTCCGCTTTTTTGATGATAACTTCGTCGCCAGGTAGCACAGCCAGTACAACATGGCTGTCACAACTTACTTGTAAGCTATCGGTGTTTTCTAGACTTAACTTAAGTTTGACTTCTTTTTCTGCATCCACCACTAAAGGCCGGCTGGATAAGGTATGCGGAAACATAGGCACCAAAGAAATAGCGTCGAGTTCTGGGGTTAAAATAGGCCCGCCACCTGAAAGCGAGTAAGCGGTTGACCCCGTCGGTGTCGAGACAATTAAACCGTCTGAGCGCTGGGAAAATACAAAGTCGTCGTTGATAAAAGCCTCAAATTCAATCATATGAGCAACCTTATCAGCGTGTAATACGGCTTCGTTCATTGCTAAATTTGCGCTTTTAAGTTGGTGATGTCGATATACTGCCACCTCTAACAGAAATCTCGATTCTTCAATAAATTGGCCGCTTAACACCGCTTCTAGCTGCGCTTCAAAGCCTTCGGGGTTCAAGTCTGTCAAAAAGCCTAAGTTACCGCGGTTAACCCCAATCACGGCGACATCAAAACGAGCCAGTACTCTTGCCGCACCAAGCATGTTACCGTCACCACCAACAACAATAGCAAGATCGCAGCGTTTACCTAGTTCAACTAACTCGACAACAGCGTCTTCGTCTAACGACTTTATTTGCTCCGCAACGCGATCTTCTACGAGTACTTCATATCCTAATGCTTGCAAAAATGTGTAGAGTCGTTGTAAGGTCGTCCCCGCGCCTTCGTGGTTGGGTTTGCCAATTAAGCCGATGGTGTTAAACGTGGTCGTCATTCAGTCATTTGTCCTTGGTATCTTTGTTGCAAGATTATATTAAAAGCGTAGTGCTTGAAACTGGCAATTGACACCCATATTAAAATAATTATGAAACTAAATCCCAGAGATGAACAAATTCTGTGTGCGGTCATGCGCCATTATTGTAATGGTGAAGGGCAGCCTGTTGCATCCAGCAAAATAGCAAAGCAGGACGGCCTTGCTATTTGTTCTGCAACCGTACGCAATGCAATGGCAAGACTTGAAAATCAAGGCTTATTGTATTCGCCGCACACGTCAGCTGGCCGCGTGCCCACCGATCAAGGTGTAAAATTCTGGCTACAGGAGTTTTTTCCTCTGGCTGATGTTGCCGTTCATTGGCAACCAGATCAATCCGCAATAGTCTCTTTTGCCCACTTATTGAGCCAAAACTTCCAGGTCTGTTGCTGCGTGGGATTACCACAAGTTAGCAGCAAACAAATGTTCCGTGTTGAAGTGCTCGATTTTGATCGTAAAAATTGGCTGGTCCTGCTGTTAGACAGAGCGGGGCAATCACACAATATTTGTATAGATAAACCCGTTGATGACTCCGACGCGTTGCGTTACCAGTTCGCGGCTTGGATGAATACTGTATTCAGTCAACAAACTTTAGTTGAAGGGTTGCACCGAATGCGCGCCATGGCACACTGCGCACCGCCGAGTTGTCATCATATTTTGGCCCAGTGGACTAAGCAGTTAAGTCAGCAATTAGGCTCAGATAATGCGATTGTTGTGGGCGAGCGCTACTTATATAACCGCCTAGAGTTGGATAGAGAGATTAATCTTGGCGTCGGATTTTTAGACCAAGTTGAAGACCGCTTGGCGTTTAAAGACGGTGTATCCGTGTTACTTGGCGAAGAGCTAAGCATGCTCGGTTTACATCGCGTAGTGGTGCTTAGTGTGCCGTATTTCTCCAAAGGAGAATATCAAAGTCGCTTTTGCGTCATTTGCCCTGCGGATTCAAAGATCGAAGCTATCTTGTCGGAATTCAAAAAATTGCCGCAATAAAGGGTTGAAACTCTCATTTCAATCCCCATAATTACCGCAGTTGTAAAGAATCGGAGAATCACCACATGTCTGAGCAGACAAAAGCCCCAGAGCAAGAGCTTGAACAAGAACAAACACAAGCGGAAGCGGAAGTTGTAGAAGCACAAGCAGAACAACAAACTCAGGAAGAGCAGGCAGAAAATGCGGGTGAGTTGAGCCCAGAAGAAGAAATCGCTGGTCTGTATGCTGAGCTTGAAACCGCTAAGCAAACTATCGACTCACAAAAAGATAGCGTTGTTCGCGCCGCTGCTGAGCTTGAAAATGTTCGTCGCCGTGCAGCGCAGGATGTTGAAAAAGCACATAAATTTGCGCTAGAAAAGTTCTCAAACGAATTACTACCTGTAATCGATAACCTAGAGCGTGCGATTGAGTTTTCTGACAAAGAAAACGAAACGTTAAAGCCAGTGCTTGAAGGTATTGATATGACTATCAAGACATTTGCTGATGCCCTTGCTAAATTTGGTGTTGAAGCGGTAAACCCGCAGGGTGAAGCATTTAACCCAGAGCTACACCAAGCAATGTCAATTCAGCCGAGCAATGATGTATCACCAAATACTGTGCTTGCTGTGATGCAAAAAGGGTATACCTTAAACGGTCGTCTATTGCGCCCTGCGATGGTGATGGTCTCTAAGGCTGCTGAATAAGCAAATTCAATTTGAAAAAGCCGCTTATTGAGCGGCTTTTTTGCGTTTAGGAACGAATGTATTCGCTTACCAGCTACACAGCTTCACTCTATCAAACCAAGGGCTTGAAAAAGACTTGGCTGTGATGGGGAGGGGAGCCGTTACTTCGACGCCTAACTCTTTTGCTAAATATCTATGTACTAGTAGCTTTACTTTATCGCTTTCTAACTGGGTATATGCCAGTTGTAACGCTTGCTTAGTGCTTTGGTTGGGCATCTCCCCTCGAGTTGTTTATAGCGCGCCTCAAGCCATTGTAGCCAAGCTTGTTTTGATTCGTTTGGAAAGGCTGTGGTTAGGGTAGACGTGGGCCCTTGTAAACGTTCGTAGTTCACGATTTGTTTTTGAATAAGAAAGACAAACATCAAGTTAATCCCCGCTGAGATTTGACCCGAGCGTTTATCAACGGCTTGATAGCCCAACAGAGCATGGCGAAAATACTGCTCGGCTTCAAATACTCGACCTTGATCAAGTGCGAGGCTACCCAAATTGCTTTCGATCATCGCAAGTACCGGGGTTTGCTTTAACTCCTCAGCTAATTTGCGTGCTTTGGCATACAATGTTCTCGCTTTTTGGTAGTCATCTTGGTTGCGGGCAACTAGCGCCATACTGTTAGTCAGCGTAAGTCGTTGGCGGTCATTTTCTGCATATTTGTAGGCACACTTAAGACTAGTATCAGCATCATCAAGGTATTCTTGTCGGCGTAACCAAATCCCTAGCGCACTCAAAATGGTAGGGAGGTTGGCTTTAAAAAACATGTCATCTGGATACAGAAAGGTCGCGTTTATTGAGGTATAGAGCCTATCAACTTTGTTTGTTGGTACAGATGCACGAGCGCTCAGCAAATGCCACTGAATAAATAACGGTACAGGTACATCTTGCAGTTGCTCTAAACTGTCGAGAATAATCAAGGATTGTGCAGGGTTAACCGTTAAATAGTCGCTGGCCTCGTCTAGCTTACTTTCAAAATATGAGAAGTCTTTCGCCAACGCATGTTGGCAAAAATAAAATGTACAAGTTACAAAGAGTAAAAACCGAACCAAGCAAATCCCAACCACATTTTTGCGCATCTATTAACTGTAGTCGGCAGTAACAAATAGTTCCAAATCAATTACGACAAACAGCATTATACAAAGATAAGCAACAATGTAGAGGTTACCTCTTCAATTATAAATGGGGATCGGAAACGTGATGAAAAGAAAACAAATTGTTGAGTTCACTCTGGTGCAATTCAATTAGCCGATTAATATTTTCAAGGTCTACAGTGGTTAAACTGACTTTGCTAAGCATATAGCTAACCGGAGTTCTATTCGCCTCGATACCAGAATAGATAACATCGGTATACTCTTTGGCTTGAATAAAGTGCTCGCCCGCGAGCTTATCTTCAACAACATAATCAACTCGCTGTTTACCCAACATTTTAAAGCGGCGAGCGGCATTGGGCAGGTGTACCAGCTGATCGTTATAAAAGTCTTGGATCAGTTTTTCAAAGGCAATTCCATAGTAGCTGCCGGCATTCAGAGCAAATGTGTTTCCTGCAAGGATCAACGACTCGACTTCGCCGCCAATTTTTGGTTTTTCTTTATGTTGGAATAATGCCATGACTTCTTGGCGGTAAGGTGTAGTGAAGTAAGCAAACTTAGCTCTAGATGCCGTTTTGGTCGCAGCCATTAGTACATCTACCTTACCTACCTTTAACTCTGCTAGCATTCTCGCTGAAGTGGGATAAAAGACATATTCCAAGCAATAAGATGAGTCGTTAAACAAGGTGTTTAGCGCATTAATCTCTAAACCAGAGACATTACCTTCTTTACGGGAAATATAAGGAGGCCACAGTGTTTCGTTCATTCCTATGCGCAAAGTTTTGCTACATTTCGCTAAAGTTTCAAATGCCCAAAATGTGATAAGTAAACTAAGTAAAAGTGATATAGAACATTTCATGGCGTAAATCTCTGAGCGTTTTATAAAGCATGCTTATTTTATCAGCAAAGGAAGACTGGTACACGTGTTTTGTTAAACGATTAAGAATGTTTAATGTATCCGCAAAGTGTTTTTTGCTTCTTAATTTATTATTGTACATTGCGGCTCTGTGCGAGTACGGTCGCTATGGTATTGATAAGCTCAAGCTGCTCTATGGGTTTGGCAACATAACCATCAAATCCGACGCGCTCATACAAGGCTTTGTCTTCCGCAAAGGCATTTGCAGTCAATGCGATTATTGGAATATTGGGATCCTTTCTTTTGAGACGCTTGCAGGCTTCAACGCCATCCATTTCAGGCATTTGAATATCCATAAGTATTAAGTCGGGTTTGTTTAGCTCGAATTGTTCAATGGACTCTTTACCATTATTCGCAATCGTAATATCACCATTGGCTTTACTAATCATAGAACGCACTACCAGCTGGTTTACTGGATTATCCTCAGCCAGCAATATGGACGTACCGCTCAAGTCTGCTGCTGTTAGCGGATCGCCTTTTGGTTGCTCTGATGTACACTTAGCCTTTTGCAAGGGCAACTCGATGCTAAATTGACTGCCTTCTCCGACAGTACTTTCTACTTTTATCGTGCCGCCCATCAGGTCGATTAGGGAGCGGGTGATAGAAAGGCCGAGCCCCGTACCACCAAATTTTCTGGTGGTGGACTTATCCGCCTGCTCAAATCGTGAAAAGAGTTTTTTGATTGTGGCTTCTGTCATTCCTATGCCGGTGTCGGCAACGGTGATAAGCATACCTGAATCATTTTGAAGTGGTTTTATATGGGTAATAATACTACCAGTTTCAGTAAACTTAATGGAGTTTGACAAGAGGTTAAGCAACACTTGCCTGACTCTGACTTCGTCTCCAAGCCAAAACTTATGCTCAAGTTCAACGTAGATCTTAAGTTTTAATCCCTTGTTTTTTGCCAACACTAAGAAATCTGAGCGTAGGTGTTCAACCAACACCTCAATATTAAATGGTCGTTCTTCAAGCTCAATTCTACCGGCTTCAATTTTAGAGAAATCCAAAATATCGTTGATGATAGTATTAAGTGCCTTAACCGAGTAAGTCGCCTTCTCAAGTAGGTTGGTAGCGGTGCTGTTAAGTGGTTCCGACTTTAATAGTTGTAATGTGCCGTATAAGCCATTCATGGGGGTTCGTATTTCATGACTCATATTCGCCAAAAAGACGGCTTTGGCTTTGGCTGCTTGCTCAGCTGCTTCTTTGGCGTGCGAGAGTTCTCGCTCATGTTTGAGCTGCTCAGTGAGATCTAATGCGATGCCCAAAAACCCATCAATATTGCCGTGTTCGTCGGTCAAGGTTGTTACATTTAACTTAATTTGAACGTGTTGATTTTGCTTAGTAACGTAAGTCCATCGACTAGTATCTACCACACCTTGTTTGGCTTTGGCGACAAACACTTCAAATCCAGGTTCAATGACTCTGCCAAGCTCTTCCGTTAACGCTTTTGCTCTTGCTATGACCTCTTCCTCAAGATGGAAAATGGCAGGGGATGATTTACCAATGAGTTCATCTTTTTTGTACCCTAATAAACGCTCAGCTGCAGGGTTAAACTGGGTAATGATACCGTCAGGATCGGTGGCAACAATGGCATAACCCGAACCTTCAACAATGCTGGTGTGAAGTTGGCTGTATTTTACGATTTCTTTAGTTCGTGCTTTTACTTCCTGTTCTAATGAAGAGTTCAGTTTAGCAAGGGACTGTGCTTTTTCTTCTTCGGCTGCTAGCTTTTCCTTTTCTGCTAAGCGCTGACGCGTAAAGCTTAAAAGCAGAATATAAGTGATGATTGCCAATAGCGCAGACACCAGCAGCGCAACTTGCAAAATGGTATTAGGAGAGACGAGATTGAGTGAACGGATAAATTGCGGAGTTGGCCAAATTTTTACTTCCCAAGTACGACCAAACAAGTTGACCTGTTTAGCCACTGAGTTATCCAACTCGTTAATATCTTCTTTTAGCACCTGATAAAATGGTGTGTTTTCATCGTTATTGGTTACATCGGAAATTTGAATTGAAACATCTTGTCGAAAAGACAACAAAGTCGACAGGATCTCATCGATAAGTAACGGGGAATAAGTCCAACCAACTAAGTTGGCTAACCGATTTTCTTCATTTGTTGCCATACCAATAGAGGTATAAATTGGCGCGAGTATCAAAAAGCCGTATTTAATTTTATTGTCGGCTTGCACTAAGGTAATTGGGGCGGTAAGCCTCGGCTCATTGGCAGTTGCAGCTTCTATTGCTGCTGTTCTACGACTAGCTTCGGAACCTATATCCAAGCCGACGGCTTTATCGTTGTTTACTTCGGGTTCAATGTACTGGATAACAAATTTGCTGGTGCTATGTGGGTTTAGCGTTTTGATGGAGAATGTTCTGTCTGTACGCTCAGCTTGTGCTTGTTGCACAAAGCTGCTTACGCTATCAACGGGGACATATTTGATGATCCCCACGCCACGAGCCCCAGAATATTCCGCTTGGAAGTCAAACGACCTGATATAACGCTGCATCGCCTGGTAGTCAAAGCTGTGTTGTTGATTCGCATAAATTGCAGTGCGAAGCCCTAAAATACCGTACCAATACAGCGTAACGCGCTCGTTTACACCCTCAGTCACATGGTCAAGCCGTGAGGCAAGTGCCGCCGCTACCTTTTCAGCATGATGCTCCTTTTCTTGCTCATATAACACCAGCCCATAAAGCATACTGCCAACTAACACGAGTAGTGCAGCAACAAGTGGCAAAAATCGGCTCTGGCGAACTGTGTGAGCATTCGCTAACGACACGCTATATTCCTTACGCTTTAAATCTAATCAATATGTTAGTCCAGATAGCATAGAATTGATAGTGATTACGGTGAAGTGACAATCCCGAATTTATGCCTAAATTGGCTCAATAAAGACATATTTTGAATTGTTATTTGGATAAATTGTAGATTGAAATCGGATAAGCCATGTGACCATAAAAGCTAAAATAAATATGCGGATTTTGGGCTTTATATAAATGTGGTCACGATGTGGACATTTTTTTAGGATGAAATGTGGATGTTTGCCCTGAAAACAAAAAAGCCAGTTAAAGCATATTGCTCTAACTGGCTGTTTTAAAACGCTAAAATTTGGTGGAGCTGGGGGGATTTGAAAGTAAACCAAAATCAGGTTTAATTACATGTAATTAAAGGGGTTTTTACATTCTGCGTTCATTTGGGGGCAAAAAAATACAATTTCAGGTTGAAAACAATCGTGAGGCCGTATAGATTTCGAGGCTGTTTTTAAAGCAAGGATGTCGTTACGGTGACCAAATTTATCCAATTCTTAAGTGAATTACCAAAGGAGTTTAGCTTTTCTTTTTTAATTGGCTGTCTTGTTTTTTTTGCAAAGTATTTTTTAGCCTATCTAAACAGGAGGCACGCGCTGATAATTCAAGAAAAAAAGCATATAATGGATCACAAGTATAGGATGCAAGCCATAGCAACAAGGGCTGTACGAGTTTCACAACGTAAGGACACAGTAAATGATAATTGATTTGAAAACCATCACAATATTAGTAGCGATATGTACACTATGGCATATAGCGACAACTTGGTATGCACTTTCTAAAAGAGAAAAGCTTGCGACCAAAGTTGATAACTATTTAGGCTCGGAGGGTGCACCCAAAAGGGCTAAGCAGTTTGTTTTTGTCGCGTTTGATTTAACAGATATGCCGTTTGTATTTTCACGGATTTTTATGGCTGCATTGAAAGGCCTTCTCAATCCTAGTACACAAGATGAAGTTGAAACGCTAACAACTAACCGATTCAAAAGTAGTCTAGAAAAAATGTCAGAAGCTCAAAAGTCAGAGTTTAATCAAGTGATGTTATCTTGCTTTCATCTCTACTTTAAACGATCACCTATCTCATCAAGCTTAGTTATCTTCGCGGTATTCATTGCGTTAATCGTTGCGCTTTTCATGGATAAATTCATTAGTACAAACAACTTAGAAACACTAGTAATAAAGTCTGGTCAGGGTATAGTCGCGAGTAGGTTTGGGATGGCTTATGTCTAAAGTTATAAAGCCGCTGTTTAGTGGCTTTTACTATTCACTCAAAGATAAAAGGTTTATATCTCATTATATAAGCCAATTATAGTTACAAATTTAAATCGTTTAAAATATCAGGACACTAGAGAAGTTAAGCTTATGGCAGTCAAAAAGAAAAAAAAGTGTTTTATAGTTACTCCCATCGGTGCTGAAGGAACGGAAGTTAGGAGATCAGCTGATGGTTTAATTGACTCTGTTATCAAGCCTGTCTGTGAAAAGCTTGAGCTAGAAGTATACGTTGCGCATAGGATTGAAACTACAGGTTCAATTACTGGACAAGTGTTAGAACATGTTTTAGAAGACGACTTGGTTATTGCGAATCTAACGACGTTAAATCCCAATGTAATGTATGAACTGGCCGTGAGGCACTCAGTCAGAAAGCCTGTTATTTCACTTGCTCAAGATGGAACTAATTTACCGTTTGATATTTCAGATGAGAGAACAATTTTCTACCACAATGATATGGCTGGAGTACATAGATTAACTCCGATATTGGAAAAAATGATTTGTGAGGCGTTGGAAGACAATGAACCTGATAACCCAGTGTATAGGGCAGCAAAGAGTCAAGTAATGAAAGAGACCCACCCACAAGAAGATTTTCAATCTTACATTTTGGAAAGGTTAGAACGATTTGAGTCATTACTTCAGGCAAATAACTCCATAAGTACCGATAAATCTCGCCTTAGAGATATCAAGTATAGTATGACGGGATTGTTCATTCCAAAAAAAGAAGTCGTAGAGTTTGATGATAAGTTTTCGAACTTTACGAGAAAAGTTCTCCATTTTTACCCTGAAATTGAAATTCAAGTATCAGATAGTTCTGTCTACATCGAAAACTTGCGCGGTAATCAAGTTAAACTTCTTAGGCAACTTATGGACGATTCTGGTCTTTTCAAGAACGCATGGGACTATAGTTCTACCAGTTGAGTGTTGTAAAGCCGCTAATCAGCGGCTTTTTCGTGTCAGTTTCAAATCATGCTCTTTAATGTAATTACCATAATGTCTAAAGAGCATTTCGGGTCCATCGTGTCCCATTTGGTCAGCAACCCACCATAAGTTGCGCCCTTTACTAATGAGCATGGTGGCGAAAGTGTGTCTTGCTTGGTAAGGGTGGCGGTAACGAACGCCGCTTTTCTTAAGTACGGGGATCCAAATATTTTTGCGCAGTTGTGCTGCACCGGTTAACTGTTTTTTGCTGCGTGGTTCAATAAACACATACTTGCCGTGTCCTGTAACTTCTTTTTGTGACTTGAGAGCTTCAAGCGCCAAAGGGGGCAGTTCAATAACGCGATTACCTGATGATGTCTTAGTGCCTTTGGTAATGGCCTTTTTATTGGTGGAGTCCCAAATCACAGCTTCACACACTTTGATTTCTTCGTTGATCAAGTCAACATCAATCCATTGCAGTGCTGCTGCCTCTGACGGTCTGATACCCGTGTAAAACAGTACAGTGAGTAAATGGCGTTCAGGCTGGTTTCTGCAAGCATTTAAAATTGCTTCAATCTCTTTTGGCTTAAATGGGTCTACGTCTTCATGCTGGCCGCGAGTAGACACCTTTTCGACTTTATCCATATACTGATGTGGCTTTACTGAGGTGCATGGGTTTAGCGGTAATACACCGTCAACTACGGCTTCATTCATTGCTGAATTTAATACGCTTAAACGGTTACGCATGGTTTTTAACGAGACGGTCGAGTCTTTTACCAGTTGCTTAACATTGGCAGGGGTGAGGTTGGCGGCTTTGATATGATGTAAAGGCGATAATGCTCTAATCGCCTTTTCATAGCCCTCAATGGTAGAAACGCTTAAACCGCGCTTTCTACCATATTTAACGTAGTCGTTGAGGTAATCTAAAACCGTGGCCGTGGACTTTGCTGCAAACTTTTTGGCCTTGGGTGAGTTTGGGAAGTAATCACCATAATTAAACTTCCCAAGCGTGATCATGCGCTCAATTTCCTTTTTAAGCCCAAAGGCAAAATCCCAATCACCTTTTAATTCAGGATTTAATCCTGGTAAAGCTTCTCGGCAGCGTTCGTCCTGATAAAAGAACGTTATATACAGGCATTCACCTGACTTTAGTTGGCGTGTAAATACGCCGACGCGCTTGTTTGTCCCGCTGCCCACTTGTTTACCTCTTCAATGTTAATCCAACGACCTTTTGAACCACGCGGAACGTTATAGTGTGTTCCCTTTATCCAGTGTTTACGCCTGATCCGTTCGTCTAATGTGCCTTTCTCCTCTCCGTATAACCTTAAGTACATTTCCTGCGGTATCCATGAACCGATACAACCCATTTGATTTAACATATCTGTTCTCACTATTTAACATTGTTAGTCTCTGATATGATTACAGTACGATCATTCAGCTTGTAAAATATTATGTAATTATATCAAGCATGGTCAAGTTTTTTGTAATATTATTTTGATTGTTTCTAATTTTTCTTATAAATTAGATTCATGCTATGAGGAGATATAGCTATGCAAAGTTGTAAAAAAATACAGAATTTAACAAAGGCTGAATTGCTGAAAGTAGTTGGTGGAACTGGTGGAAGTGGACTAGATCCGGTGGATGAAAAGCCTAAAGCTAAGTCCTATATTGCTGTGCGCAATTCAGGTGACTCAATTAAAGGGGATTAATTTGTATAGTCCGTTTGAACAGTTGTTAATATCTATAGGCGAGCATGTTGTACTCGCTTATGTTGTATTATGGCTGGTTTATCTGTGCGCTTTTAGAAGGCTCGATAGCTACAGTGTTAGCTTAAGTTGTTTAGTAGTCTTCTCTTTGCTCATGAATGTGTTGACTCCTTATTTGTATACCATTGCAACGGAGTACAGGGGAGGAGTCTCAAAAGCAATATGGCATTTCTCATTCGTTTCGATTTACATTTTATCAATGCATATGACTAGAAATTTGCATGACAAGTTTAAATTGAAGCTTACAAGGATAGCCATGGCAGCTATATGCCTATATGCAGTTCAAGCTGTTATGCATTTGATGCGCTTGGCTGAGAAACTGTTCCTTGAAACAAACTACTTGTCACACTTGTATACGTTTGTTGTTGTTAGTGTTAACATTATGTTTGTTTTTATTGCTGTTGCGTGTATTATCCGCACGATGCAAAAGCAAAATTTGTTGAAAGAAAGCGTATAGACGGTGTTATAAATGGATTTCGTTACTAATTTAGTTTTGTTTGTAGTTGCGCTGGCTTCAAGTTATTTGATATTCAAAGAGCTTGTTGCTGCAGGGCTTTTATTCAGGGCTTCTTGTAAGAGCATTGAATATTCAAATGTTGTCTGCTTGGATACTTATGTAAAGGGCAGAGCTATAGGGTTGAACGCAGAGGCCGTGAGTTCTGGTAGTTTGGCCGCTCAAATAATAATGCTAAAAAAGAGAGACGAAGTTCTTGCTCAAATTGAGAAAACGAAAGGAAGTAAAAATGGTTAAGCTGTTGAACATAGAAGAACTAATGAAAGTTTCTGGCGGCAATCCTATCAGACTGCCAATTGGGACAAGCCCATTTGATCCAAAGTAGTACAAATAAAAAGGCTCATTATTGAGCCTTTTTTAGTTTGAATAGTTTGTTTTCTAACTCTTCTTTCCGTTGTCTGTTTAGGGCAGATATCACGTCGTAAGCTTCTGCAATTCTGTTTTCACCCATTTTCTCGTAAACTCTAAAAAAAGAAACTATCTCTTCATCACTCAGGTCATCAAGCCTTGCGAGTGTTTTGAATGCTTCGGTGAGGGCTTGTGCATCTATGCTATGCTTGTTGTCACTAACTGGTTCACTAATTAACAGTGAAACGTCTACGCCGAATAGCTTTGCTAAAGATTCAAGTTGAGCGTCAGATGCTACCTTTCTCCCACTGAAGTAATGGCTAACGCCTCCTTGAGTCTTAACGCCAAATATACCCATTAAGTCTTTTTGCTTTATACCTTGTTCTTTCATCAGGTATTTAACTTTACTTAACCAGTTTGGTGCTTCCATCAAAAACTTACCGAGAATGTAATTTATAAAAAGATATTACAGTTCAATTGGTTTCCAATCAAATCCCATATCTGATCAAAAAAAACGTATTGCTAATATATCTCTAATATATTACATTCATTCTTGAGTTTGCTTACAGGTAAAATTACAGGAGGGATTGTGAAACTTATTGACTGGATAAAAGAGCAGAGCGATTCAAGAGCAAAGAAGCAAGAGTTGATAGCTTTTCTCGGTAAGTCTGAGGCTGCTGTAACCGCCTATATATATGGATATAGGAGAGTCCCAGATGATATTTCCAATAAAATATCCCAATTCACAGGCGGCGAAGTTTCTGCTGAGGCGTTAAAGGAACAGTATCAAATCTTCAACGACAGAGATGGGTCTTTTGCTCTGTCACCGCTAAAAGGGCGCAGAGTTGGAAAGCCGATTTTATCTGTCTGCATAAACGCGAGTCATGATGAGAAAGTGAACTTTTTAACGGCTGTTGCAAATGAGATTGCACTTGAGGGCGGGCAGCTATGAGCCAGTACATTGTCGAAGTGGATCAGCTAATTGACCCAAACGAAAACCCCGAACACTGGCAGCGTCAGGCTAGAAAAATTCGTGAAATCTTCAACGAAGCAAAAAGCCGTTTTCCAAACCCAATGCCGAAAGTGCAGCCAAAGCAAGAAGTAAACATTCCGCGTATTCACGGCAATAGCCCGTTACAAGGTTTGGCGTATGCTCGAATTCTCGCAAAAAAGGGTTGTATATGACTCGCACCGAATTTGTGAACGATACCGCGCAGCTCAATGCGTTTTCAAACAACCGCAGCCAACCAAACGAGGCAGACTTTGCCTTTGCTGAAATTGTTACCCAACAACACGAAGAAGCGCGCGCCGCCAGCGGCCGCACAGATGGTATTTGGTTAGCCGCATCAGTTAACACCTGTTATGTAGAGGAAATTGATTATGTGTCCACCAAATAGAACTTCACGTTCAGCGGGAAAAAATAGCTGTCCGTTTTCAACATTAGAAAAACAGCAAGCATTAAAGGCAATTGAATACAGCTTACCTATGTCCTATCTAAATGAGAATGACAGAAAGCACCTAAAAGGCATTGCCAAGAAGTTGAGGCTAATTATTGAGTCAGAGCTTGAGCCTAAGAAAAACAATGAAGAAATAGGCGTATCGTCAGACGACCAACAATGAAAAACCAAGTAACAGATTCTATTCTCCATGAAGCAATCCAAAGCGCCCAGCAAGGCGCTTTTTTTCGTGATTCAATTCCAGACGTCTCTGAAACGGATATCGAAAACTCGATAACGTGGCAGGAGTACGTTGAATCATTTGCTCGATCTAATCGCGAAGCGCAAGCCCCGCAGGGGATTGAAAAAGCTAGGCTTGTCATAAGCTGCAAAAGTCAGACACGGCCAAAACCGCATGAAGTTGCCACTCAAAAGCAAATCAAAGAGCGCCAGAAGCAGCTCAAGCTAGACTCGTTACGAAGCGGTGTCATGCGTACTCTGAGCAAAGAAAAACGCGCAGAATACTTAGGGATCCGCGATGGTGAGTGTTTAGATTTTGATACCGGTGAAGTTCGTCCGATTTATGAGTCATTCGTTGATGCCGGTCATTTTGAATCGCCCGTACTTGGCAGGATTGAACGCGAGCCAAACACCAAGTCGAATGCCAAGCCAAAAATCGTAAAGCCGCATTACCAAAATAACCGCGCTCACTTCCAGTCTAGAAACTGGAGTGATGATTTTCGCATTGTTTGCACTCAAATGACCTCAACCAGTGACGCTCCTGACGCAAACACAGGTGAGCGGATTACGCGATCCCTTACCAGCCGAGCGCGAGGAAAAATTATTGATAGTGGTTTGTACATGCAAGCCGTAAAAGGTGGATATAGCGCATTTTTAACCGTGACGCTTGATGAGGCAGCCCGTAAAAAACTCGATGAAAAGCACTATAAAAAAGACCGTGGCGGGAAAGAGGGTGATGTGATTTCCCCCTGGTATAACGCGAACGGTGAAAAACTAGAATTTGAATGTGCAGAGAATGACGAAATCATTGCTGATGGCCGCTTCACTTATGTGAAGTTTGACTTTGCCACGATTGGTGAGCAACTGAGCCCATTCTTAGATTCGATGGGAAAAATGCACAAACGGGGTTGGATGTCCACCCGAGGCCTATTTAAAGAGTTTGTGAAAACAGACGTATTCCACAATAACGAGCGTCTTTATCCGTGGGGCATTGTTGAATGCATTGAACAGTGCGAAGCACGCGCAATTACGAATAAAAAAATGGAAATCTGCAAGATTGAATGCGAGCAAGATCCAAAGAAAAAGCCCGTGTTCGATTATATGTGGGTTGCCGAAGCGCCACGGAAAATCCATGAATCGCGCCTTTACCCGTTCGGTGAAAATGGCGAATTAGTCGAAGTTCAGTCTATCGGGTATCAAAACTATCACGCACACATGCTTATGCGCTGGAATGTGCCGCACCACCATTTTAGAGAGTGGGCGGAACGTGTGGAACGCCTTTGGGGTAAGGGCATGGTGCATATTGAACGCATTAAAAGTCCTGCTGCGGCCAGCTCTTATTTGCTGAAAGCGTTGGGCTATATGTCCTCAGATAGCAAAGGTGATCAGGGGGAGATTAGAGGCAATCGCTACAATATTTCAAAGTATGCCCGAGCCGAAGCATGGGAGAACTGCGCCACTCATGAAAGCCAGCACATGTACACGTTGATACAAGAGTATTTGCAATACCTTGAGGCAAAGCGGAAGCGTAAACGCAAAGTACAAAACGAGTTAAAAGAAACCATCGCTTTTCGTGAGCGGATTAAGCACCAAGAAACTACCACCAAGCGTGAGCGTTTAATTGAGCGCCTTACCGCCAAGATAGAGGCAATTAGCAACAGAGTTGAGTCTATGGGCAAAGAGCTAAATGGCAACTTTGCCCGTGGTGGTGTTGCCAAGTTTGCCAATGCCCGAGAGTTTAAGCGATTTATGGATAACGCGATTGGCGTTCGTGGCTGGCGGCTACAAACCATATTTAGCGTTGATTGTGATCAGGAACATATCAAGCAGCAGCGCAAAGAAGAAAACGCGGTGACAAAGATGCTCATCAAGACGCAGCAAGTGATTGATGAGTCGATTGATTCAGTGATGAGTTTTTATAGCAGATTTGAACGTATCAGCCCGCATGAAAGCGATGTTGATGCCCATTCTTTAGTAACGGGGGATATATGGACCTGATTTTAGATAACTTTAAACAATGCGTTCAGCTCAAGAAAAAGGCCGATTCACTCGGCGCTTGGGATATGAAAGAAAAGGTACAGCTGGCCGACAAGGCGGTTAATTTATCGTTTGGCGTAATAGGCGGTTTGATTGACAAAGTTGCCCAGCTTGAAAAACAAGTAGAGGAATTAAAATCATGAAGACCGTACCACTAAACGGCGGCACTGTGCCGCTTAGAACCAGCAAAAACCCAGTCTTAGGCGTGTTCCGTCATCACTGCGGGGAGATTGCAACCGTTCACCAACCTCAAGGCACTAAAAAGGCGCATTTGCGTTATTTAATTTGTGATAAATGCAAATGTGATCAGAGTAGCGGGGATGAGTATCAAGCAAAAATCCGTGCAAACATGCAGCCAAACATTGAAGCATTGTTGGCCGCAGAGGGTGAGCCTGTGTCGGTTAAATTAATCGAAAATACCGTGACTGAGATTGAGCCAGAAACCAATAGTGATGCGGTATTAGACCAAAACCAACTGGTTGAAAAGCTGGATGAAGTGACTGAACTGGTAGCTGTAACCGAACAACCGACAACAACCCCATCAAACGTGGTTGCCGAGGTTGTTGAGCAATTAGCGCCTGAACCTAAACCACAACCAATAAATAACACACCTCAAAAAGCAGCTAACGACCCAATTAAACCCCTAAAACTCGTGTTAAGCGCGATAGGTGGCGGTGTTGTGGGTTGCTTACTCGCACTTGCAAGATAACTAATATTTTTTTAAAGGACAGACCATGACTGAAGTAATCAATACAGAATCGACAGAAACCAACAACGATGCGGTACTAGAGCAAAACGAGCCAATCCAAACAGAGCAGATTAACGAGTATTCTGCGGCTGCAATGGCCGCTGAATTAAAAGAGTTTGATGCAGAGCAGGAACTCGACTTTGATCCAATGTCCGCCATTGGTGCAATGCCTGAAGAAATGCAACAAGCCGCGCTCACACAAGTAAAAGATGCAGTGATCAGTGATGAAGGAGCAGAAGCCACGGCCGCCGATGCAATGGATATGCTTGAGTCGTTACTTCAAGACCATGGGCATGAGCGCTTTAGCATTGCAGACGGTAAGAAAAAACAAGGTGCCAAGCGGCTAAAACCAATTATTCAGAAGTATGCGCCAGCGGCATTGGATATGTTTGGTAGCTACAAAGATGAGATCATGGCCGCCATGTTCTTTGGCTCATTCTCTTTTAATGCCACTAAACAAATTAAAGCGCTAAAAATGGCCGATGCTCAAGCGAATGCGGAGGCTGAACCTGCGGAGGAAGCAGCACATGCAGCCAATTAATGCGAATAATACGCTAAATGCTGAAAATTGTTTGTACGTGGGCGGTACTGGTTCTGGCAAAACCAGTGCCGTTAAAATGTTGCATACCACAAAGGCGACAGACCAGATTGTATTTTGGGATCCTCATGAAGATTACGACGAGTTTAAAGGACGTAAAGTTAGGCGCTATCGTTCCTTTTCTAAGTTCTTCAATGCCTTGCTCGCTGGCAGGAAAACAAATCAAGGATTTAAGGTTGCACTTACAGTGCCAGAGTCCCGCAAGAACTTTTTAAAATTTTGCGAAATAGTAAAAGGCTTTGGTAACGGTAAGCATAAAAAGCGTTTGCACGTAGTCTGTGAGGAAGTTCCACAAGTCACGGAGTCTGTGGGCAAAGAAGTTGGCGCATATGGTTGGCTGTTAAGCGTAGGGCGTAAGTTTGGTTTTGTGATCCATTCCGTAGGGCAACGAGTGGTTGAAATGAGTAAAACAACGCTCTCACAGTCACAGTTCAAATGGGTTGGTTATCAAGAGTCTGACGCAGACGCAAACCGAATGGCTAAAGAGACAGGCGTGCCGCTGAGTGATATTGATTCACTTATCCCGCTGGAATATTACTTTAAGTCTCCTGGTCGAGGGAACTATAAAAAAGGGAAGTTGAGTTTCAGAAAAAAAGCCGCTTAGAGCGGCTTATTCTATTCTGTTGCTATGTAAAAGAGCTTATTCTCAATTGGAATATCATCACCAGATATCGCTGATGGTTCAAAAAACTCGATCACTAATTGATACTTACTCATTTCGACTGGTATAGAAAACTCTAATTGATTGAAAATGTTAAGCTTATCCTGTGTATAAATGAAGTTAACTATCGGGCGCGTTAAAGTTGTGTCAAATTCCCTGTACATTGAGATACTTATAAATTGACGGGGTCCGAGACCTGCTGACGTCTTCAGTTCTAACAAAAATTCATGGATTTTGTTTTTACTAACAGTTATTACAGACTCTTCTGCGTAGTACTCATTGTTATAACATAAATGGCCTAGATGCACAGTCTCATTACGCTTTACTTCATTCTCGAAACGAAGCTCAGTTTGATTGGTGGATTTTTCTACTGACGCCCTTAAGTTGGTTAGCTCTGTAACTAACTTCAGCTTCTCTTGTTTTAGGTGTTCTAATTCTGTTTCGGATGAACCTTGAGACTTATTCAGAGCGGAAATTTGTTCTAAATAGTCTCTCTTTTCATTATCTGAGTTTTGTAATTGATGTATTAGTTCTCTGTTTCTCTCTTTTAGCTTCTGCGTTTCATCCTGCAGTTGGTCATGTTCTATTTTATCCACATACTCTTTCCAACCTAGCTTTTTGAGAAGTGAAGCGTATAAATAATCCCATGAACGCTTACATATTTCCGCAAAGTTATTAAGTGAGTGTCCAAAAATAACGACGAGAAATGTCATGAATAGAGGCCACCAAAAATAAAGCTCAATGCCTGTGTATTGAAATCGCTCTAGTTTTAAACTGAATTTAAGCGGTTCAAACATAAACCAACCGAATGCCTTCCAGTTCCAAACAACGAACAACCAAGAAAAGGTAAAAAGAAATGGATTTGATATTCGCTCTTTGAGCGAATCCACGAACCCTTGTGTATCAAAAGCAGACATTTGATTCCTTTGTAAATGTAAATTTCTGTTAATTTAACCTAATAGGTTACCCCTGCCAACACCCCATTGACGCTAACCGAAACACTTCTCTACGTTAAAAAGCACATTCACCACAACGAGAGAACACTTAACCATGAATCAAATATATCTAGCAGTAAGTACGGGCTCTGCGGTTGTGGCGTTTGTACTTGTAAAACTTCTATCAGGAAAGCAACAACCAAAGGGACATGAACCAAATGAATAAAGCGATGAAAGGACATTTGATTACTGCTGGTATTGCGGCGGTTATCGCGGCGGCAGTGGTATGGGCATCAAACAACGTTGATGCAGTCGAAGACGTAATTGGGTAATTCATCATGAGTGTAATTAAGCATTTTAGACCGTCGGTATTGCAGTTGCCATCGCCAACGGGCAGCAACTACAGTGAAGAGTGGACAATCAAGCTTCAGGCGGGTTTAACCTATCATTCGATTGAGTTGGAAACCAACCTAAAGCACGTTGAGACCATTAAAAAAATCACGCTGGATATTGGCGGTACGCCTATCGTGCAAGTGACTAACAAAATGTTGGATTTGCTAGACACTATGTATGAAAAGTTCAAACAAACAGGACGTTTTGTATTGGACTTTAGCCAACACGAGTACCGTACACATGGCGGTATCTTTATGACTGAGTTGGTTACGTTGCTAACGGATGACGTCACCCTAAAAATTGAAGTCGGCACTAAAGGTGCTAGTGACCCAACGTCACCCGTGATTATGGGTAAGGCGTTTGTGACGGACACTAACCAGCTAGGCCGTATCTTTAAACCAACACGATACGAATTAACGCAACATGCTGCAGCTGCGGGTGAGCACTCTTGGACAATGCCAAACACGGGTCCTAATCGTTGGGTGCAAAAAATGGTGTTTGATGAGTCAGAAGTCAAAATCACCAAAGTCCGTATTAAGCGCGGTGGCCGAACAGTTGAAACGCTAACCCGTGAAGACATCGACTATCAATTGCAGCGCTACAAAGGCGTGAAGCCTCAAGCGGGTTACTTGCTGTTGGATTTCACCCTATTGGGCTTTGGCTCAGCCAATGCAATACCAACACTCGGCCTTAACTTTGAATTTGAAGTGGACAGCAACGGCGCGATTAAAACCTATGTTCAAGGTTTTGACCAAGTGAAGCCGTTCCCCGCTCCTAAGGGGGCGTAATGTCTAACTTTTTGCCTGAGTTCTTATCAGACGGACTTGAAAGCGTATCAGGCTGGTATAACGAGTATGTTGATCCACACCTAGGCAAAATTGACGAGTTACTTGGGATTGGTCGCACAGCATACGAGCAAGAAGCCGCGAAAGACCCTGAGGTGTTGAAGCGAGCTGAGCCAGTCAAAGGTCGAAATAAGGATGGTTCGACTGTGGTCGCGCAACCAAGCGTACAAATGCCGTTTAGCCAAAACACCATGATTTTTGGTGGTATTGGTGCGGCAATTATATTGGTCTTACTACTAAGGAAATAGTTATGCCTGTATTTGTTTGGCCGCTTGTAACAGGGATTGGTGGTTTAATCGTGGGTAGCTCAATGGGCAGTTTGATGCTCTCCGTGGTTAAAATCGCCACCGTTGCAGGGCTAGCCTATGGTGCGTTTTTGTTATGGGGGCAAGGCTAATGCTTCCCCTGCCACAAAACTTTACCAATACGGGGCAAATGCCGATTAATGGTGGTCATGCTAAGTCGGGGAACGGTGACACTGTTTATAACAATCACACCCGATTTGGTGGCATGACTTACAACAAAGGCATCCCACAGTGGGCAATTTTTGCGGCCGTTGGTGTGGCGCTTGTACTGGTATTTGGCCGTGCAAAGCGTTGAGCTAACTGATTCGGTTTTACGTGTTCTGCGCCCCGCGCTTTTTAATGCGATAGGGACAATTAAACGCGAGATACGACAAGGAATATCACAACTTCACCAAATAGGGCAATTGTACGTGGTGACGCGCAAGGAAGCGCAAGAGTTGGTGATAGTCGCGGTCGCGGGGCGCAACCTTTTAGATGCAGTACCATCGCTTATTCGCTATGCGCAAGAGATGCAATGCAGCTCAATACGGTGGCATACACGTAACCCTGAATACATTCGGCACGGATTTGCCAATTTACCAGCACAGCTGGTTGAAAAACGAAGAGGGATTTTTCATGACGAATACGTTTATAGGTTGGTGTTAAATGGGCGGTAAATCCAAAAGCAGTCAAAGCACTTCAACCAATCAAACCTCTACCAGTGTCGTCAACGATGGTCAGTTTGCAGGGGCGAGCAATGTTGATGCAAGTCGTACGGACATACGTAATGACTACGACATAGACAACTCAGTTCGCAATGACTTTGATATTGATAACTCAGTGCGTCAAGACATAGATAATTCAGTCGAGCAGCGCTGGAGCGATTCATTTAACACTGACAATTCAGTCACAAATGAAATTCAGCAAGATATTGATAACTCAGTCACCAACGAATACGACCAATCACAGGAATATAGCGACTCATTCAACACTGATAACTCTGTTCACAATAACGGTGAATTTGCGGGTAATAGTGGCGTTGTCAATATTCTAGATGGTGGCGCGATTGATAGGGCGTTTGATACCGCAGACATTGCTATTCAGCAAATGGCAGGACTAAACGCAGACCTAGCCGATGTGTACAGCAAAGCGCTGAGCGGCACAACCGAACTCAGCATTGAGCATTTAGCACAAGTGACAGGCCAAAGCATTGGCGCAGTGACCGATCTAAGTGCTGATTTAGCAGACACACTATCTCAAGGCTATAACAATGGTCTTGCGACAGTGAGTGAGCTATCTAGCGATGTGATAACAGCCAATCAAGAGTTGGTAGCGGCAATGTCGGGTGATTTAACGGCGGTGCATCAGTCCAATATTGAGCACTTAACGGGGACGCAATCAAGCGTGACTGAGTTCCTCACCAAGTCACAAAACGAGAATGTGAAAGCAAACTCGTTGGCTCTGGATAGAGTGGCTGCGCTTGCAAAAAGCACATCGTTGCAGGGGCAGGATTTAGTCGCGCAATCGGCTAGCAGCATGATTAAGTATATCTCAGTCGCGCTGGGCTTAACGGTTGCCGTTGTTGCAGTGGCACTGATAGCAGGGAAGAAGTAACGATGGCAAAAATAACCATAGCAGCTAACTCGGCTCGTTCGGTAAGCACCGCGGCGCGTTGGTTATCCATTATCAATGCGTCCGACACCTTTGCAATTGAGTGTAATGCATTTACGGACGTAGTGGGCGCGGTTGGTCGTCAATATGATTTAGAAGACATTTCCACGGTCACGTTCATCAATGAAAGTGATGAGTTGCTGCACATAGAATATGAAGTGGCAAATCTTCGGATCACTTCAACGGCGTCTAACAACGTCAAAATCACGAATGCACTGACCATTGCCCGAGTACTGGACACATTAAACGTGCGTGCGGTTAATGTGTCGGCCACTCGGTTTAATTCATTGGATGACATCATTATTGAACCCCATAGCCGCAAGCGGTTAGTGGTAGACAATGAGTTACGCCATGAGCTGATAATCAAAAATATCAGCGTACACAATGAAACCGTTCGTGTTGGCGGTAGTGATTGCGGGGCAACCAACGGCTTGCCAGTTGTTAAAGGCGGCACACTTGCACTTACTAATGGTGCTGAGATTTACGCCTATAACACAGGTGATAGTCAGGCAAAACTTAGCATAGTTGAGGTGTTGCAATGAGCTACTTAGTTGAGCCAATGAATACCGATGTGCTGGCACAAATACTCATGCAAATTGACCCCGCGCAAACTGATGCGGTGACACTCATGCACGGTATTGCCAACTCGCAAACGGCACTTGCAACGGCGGTAACTGGACTGCTCACCCGCGAGCTGCAAACGTGGCGTGATAACAATGTACTGACCAATATTGTGAGCCAAAACGCAGCACAAAACCTAACACTAGGCGCTGATCTGAATGCAGCAACGGAAACACTAGTCGAACTCTCAACCGTTCGACTAGAACAGATTAACGAACAAATTAAGGATGATGTATGAGTGATTTGCAAAACATGGCTGATTTAGTCAGCACCGGCAATCAATTACTAGACGACATTCGCGGCGGCGCAATCTCGCGCATGGCGCACGAACACCAAGCGCAACAAGTTGAGTTCAAGAGCGAGAATGATGCAAAACAGGCGGAATTTGCACAAGCACACAATGCGCAGATGCAGCAGCATGATACAGCTGTTGCCAGTCGACGTGCGGCATTGGATGCGGTATTAGATGATTTGGCGGGGCATACCGTTATGAATATTCATTACTATGATAGAGCAATACACTCAAAAGAGTCTTTGAATATTAAACCTGATCCAAATGATGACACTCGCAGCGAGTGGGTTAGGGTTCCGTTCTCAGGTTTAAAACCTTTTTGCTATGACCATGTTGGTGGTAGAACAGTCGTACACGCCGCTATGTGTAGTGCGAGACCTCCAGGTTATCCAGATTTTGAGTTAGACCAATCAGTTTCTCGTATTCAGTTTGTTATTGCGAATAGAGATGCCAGTTCAGCCCAAATAAATAGCATTTTTGATTCGGGTACTGTTTTTGGTGCATGGGATGTTAACGCTAGGACGCTGAAAATCCCAGCTATCAATATTGCGAATTTGCATGGTTATAAATGTCTATTTGTTCGGTTTGTTAATCACGCCTATCGAGCTGGAGATACTGCTCAGAGCATAATTGAATTTGGCGGTAACTCAAAATTTGCAGTGGACAAAGTAATTAACTATCCGCGTATTGCCAAGTAAGGAAAATTAAATGTTTATAAATACAAATAATGGCGATGTTGCGCTAGATGAAAACTGTCTGGATGCCCTTAAGGCAAAAGGTTATTCGACTGACGATGCAACGGCACTTATTAAAGGTGCAATGGCAAAGCATGAATTAAACACCGTGTTACAGCAACGTCAACAAGCCTATAGAGCCGAAGCGGATGCGCTATTTTTAGCATGGCAATATGACCAAACGCCAGAAGCGGAACAGGCATGGCGTGACAAGGTTGCCGAAATCAAACAGCGTTACCCAAAACCCGCTTAGGCATAGACCATGCCTAAGCATCTAATCGCAATAGGATTTGCAGTAGTAGCAATAGGGATATTCTTAATGGAACGACCAAACTTAAACGTTCGGAACAATAACCCGCTCAATATCCGTGAAAATGGCACGGATTGGGAGGGGAAAGCAGGGCATAGCGGTGGGTTTGTGAAATTCACCTCTCCTGAGTACGGCTTTCGGGCTGCATATCGCACGCTAATGACATACCGAAACCACCACGGTTTAGACACCATTGAGGGCATTGTCAGCAGATGGGCGCCAGATAACGAAAACCACACTGAGGGTTATATCAACTACATTCGTGAGAAGATGGACTTACAACCAACAATCACGAATTTCTGGAGCGATACCGTACCACTCGAGCGCTATGCAGAACTCATGTTACACATGGCCAACATGGAAGGTGCAAAAGGCGCGTTTACCATTGAACAGGCAAAACAAGGGATTGTATTGGCATGAATGGTAAATGGTTAATCACAACAATCACGGGCGCGGTACTTGGCGCGTTTGTTGTCTATCAGATAAAGAAACGCACAAAGGGAATTTTAGACGACAATTAATAAGGAAATGTCATGACAGAGAAAGTGAAAAAAGCTGCAACATCGAAAACGTGCACAGCTATTGTTAGTGCAGTGGGTGGTGCTCTGGCAGTAACTAACCCAGAGATTGCCGCAGTGCTGAAAGCAGTGTTACCACTGTTCTTCTAAACTGAAATACTTGATTGGAAGCCGCTATATGCGGCTTTTTTTGTGCATTATTCTCGGGGGCACACTGGGGACATTCCACGCCCAGATCTACCCCATATTGAACCAATTCCCAAACCATAAATAAACAAAAACCCCATCAAAAACAGTGCTTTGATGGGGTTTCAGTGTCGCTATTTGGTGGAGCTGGGGGGATTTGAACCCCCGTCCGGAAAGCGTCGACCTTCGGTCCTACATGTTTAGTATCGTCTTTTGGTTAACCTTTAAATCTCGGACGAACACGATAAGTAAAGGCGAGGCCGCTTAGTTTTAGCCCTTCAACCCCGGCCAGGGTTTCCGTAGCGATCTTGTGTAGGGTGACACTCCAGAACCAGATCCACAAGAATATCATGGAGGAGTGCTAGCGGGCTATTATGCCGCTAGAGCGTAGTTATCGTCGTTTGCGATTACTTTAAATACGGCTTTTTTACGAGGCCAGCCGCACCTCGACATGCACCTTAGGCTTCTTGAATCCCGTCGAATCCTAATCAGCCCCTGAATAAATTCAGTACTGTTAGTGTCTATACATCTAACTATGTCTCGCATTATACATAGGATTAATGTCATTACAATGGCTTATCATGCCATTTGCTGATGATTTAACGAAGCAGAGGCGTGTTTGATTAATTACTCACCGATTGTTGAACAAGACCGTAAGTGTTGAATATATGCGACTAAGCACTTGCAAAGAATCGTCCTTTGCCACCATATTGATAGTTCTCTAAAGTATTGAGCAGCTTTTCAGAAAATTGAATTTCTGTTTCTGAACGGCCACTCCGGCGGGCCTCTCTTAAGCTGGCTTTTTGTATGGCGATAACGTCGATTTTTTCATTCTCGGCTTGTGAAATGTCGGCAGGAGAGGGGAGTCCACTCCTCTGACTTAGACCTTGCTCAACAGCAAAATAATGTAAAGAAAGCGAAGCATGCTGCCCTAAATCCAATATTCCTTCGTCATACAGCGCTTTGGATGCTTGAGAAAGCTCTGTTTTGGTGATGTGGGTAAAGTCGAATTGCGCTTCTTTGGTATGGCTATCTGTTGCCTCTGACGCTGGCAAAACGCTTCCCTTCGCTTCATTTTCGATTGATTGCGCGCGTCGCACCTGAGCCTGATTATATAGCATTGCTTGGTGTTGAACTTTCATTTAGCAAATCCTTCTGAAATATGTATAACAACTTCAGCAAGGTTTATGCCCAAAAGTGGCTCAACAAACCTAGGATATTGGTTTGGTTTAATATTATGGGTTTAAATCTATGTACGTAGAGGGAGCAGTTGGGCATATAGCCCGTAGCAGCGACTTTACGTCGCGAATCTTTTAGGTTAGATATCTTTAATTGGCTTTACAGTTCCTATCGCGGGATAAACCCGCTGCTACGAGGTTGGCGTAGCTGTGACTTTACGTCGCAAATCTCTTAGATTAGATATCTTTAATTGGTTTTACAGTTTTAGGCCGTACACATTGATCCGCCCATGAAGCGCTAAGCGCTTCGGCCGTCCAACTCGTAGCAGCGACTTTATGTCGCGAATCTATTTTGTCTCGAGACGGGTTTCAACCTATTAGACAGGGTATCTCCAAACAAAAAAACCAATCTATCCGTGAGAAAAAACGGATAGGTCTCAATCCCCTATGTGTGCGGGGTGTAACAGCGAGTCAGGTAAAGGTATATTTAACGTCAATAGTCTCAATCCCCTATGTGTGCGGGGTGTAACAGCCAGCGCCAAAGCGACTATTTTTAAAGAGCGAATCAGCGGTTTTCCGCTAGATATGGTCATTGTACTGCTATTTTTGATCTTGTGCTACTGGTTGTTAAATAAACTATAAGGTATTCATAAAGTTAACTTGCCGCTAGCTATGAGGGATTTTGATGAGAGCCTAAGGCTAGCGATAATGTACAGATCAAAAGCTATGGCATCAGCGCATTGTTGGGGGAAGGGCGTATAACTCGTAGCAGCGACTTTACGTCGCGAATCTTTTAGATTAGATATCTTTAATTGGTTTTACAGTTCCTATCGCGGGATAAACCCGCTGCTACGGGGCTGGCGTAGCTGTGACTTTACGTCGCGAATCTCTTAGATTAGATATCTTTAATTGGTTTTACAGTTTTAGGCCGTACACATTGATCCGCCCATGAAGCGCTAAGCGCTTCGGCCGTCCAACTCGTAGCAGCGACTTTATGTCGCGAATCTATTAAATCAGTTATCTTAAAGTGGCTTTCCAATTTTAGGCCGTGCACATTGATCCGTCCATGAAGCGCTAACCGCTTCGGCCGTCCAAGGCCTCAGTTTCAACCCTAGCCAAGCTGCGAGCACTCGCTTGTCTCAAGACGGGTTTCAACCTATTAAACGGGGTATCTCCAAACCGCACCTCTTATGGAACAACTGTGCGACGTACTACGTCTTAATCCCCTATTAAACGGGGTATCTCCAAACGTGGTGAGCTAAAAAAAGCCGCAACTACTGCCGGTCTTAATCCCCTATTAAACGGGGTATCTCCAAACGTCAAGAGTTGGTAGACAAGCTAACACCTCTAACAGTCTTAATCCCCTATTAAACGGGGTATCTCCAAACTGGCAGCTGCCATAGCAAGAAAAAAACGTCTAGAAGAGGTCTTAATCCCCTATTAAACGGGGTATCTCCAAACGGAGAATGACCCGTATGGGCATTCTCCTCATACGGTCTTAATCCCCTATTAAACGGGGTATCTCCAAACCATTCCCTGAATGGTTCCTCCATGGAGCCTACAATGTCTTAATCCCCTATTAAACGGGGTATCTCCAAACCTGCTAGCTCTTGGGAGCAAGTCAATGCCGGTTGTCTTAATCCCCTATTAAACGGGGTATCTCCAAACCTAATGGCGGTATTAACGTGATCTCTAACAATAGGTCTTAATCCCCTATTAAACGGGGTATCTCCAAACACAGTTAAATGTGGTTGGCGCTGGTGAAACTAGGTCTTAATCCCCTATTAAACGGGGTATCTCCAAACGCAATACTAGAGAAGGGGCTCTCACTATGTGAGAGTCTTAATCCCCTATTAAACGGGGTATCTCCAAACACAACAGGGGAGACAAGTCAAAATCTGGGATATGTCTTAATCCCCTATTAAACGGGGTATCTCCAAACAATGAAATGGCGCCAGGTGTAGTAAAATACACCGGTCTTAATCCCCTATTAAACGGGGTATCTCCAAACCCTTACAGTGTCGACGCTTTGTGTGGCGCGGCCTGCAGCGGTGGATAACACATAGTTTTACCAGAGTTATTAAAATAGTCAATAGCTACTGACATATGTGCGATTTAGCTTACGGGCTATTGCATAAAACCGATAAAGTTCAATGGCTTCAGAACGTGCGGTTTTTAGCGTTTTTGTCTGTTCCGATGAGTTTGTCATATTACGTCATGGGTACAGTGATAACATGATGTTTTTAAAGAGCAAAGTCGATTACAGTCCACAGCTTATAAAGTGAGCAAGTTTTATGTGGTCGAATTTTGTGGATAACCGCAAGTGTAGTGCATTAGAAGGTAAAAAGTGTGTAAACCTTTTATTCTTTTTGGTTATGTTGATTGGTTTTTAATAACTCAAATATAGCTCATTGTGTATGCTTTTAGACTAACTAAATACTTGTGCACAGTATAAAATAGGAACTTGTATACAATCTTGCTAACTTTATGAAGTTTCAATGCTTATTTTTATGTCAGTAAGTGATTCCATCATGCGCAGCAAGCAAGGTTTTTGACACCAGTTTTTTCACTTAGTGGTATGGGATTACTGTAATAAAAATATTCAGTTATTGTAGCGGTTGATTGGGAATTATGTAGCGGTATTTAACTAACGTTTTCACTTTGATGGAATTGCCATTCGTATTATTGGCAAAAGTAATAGCTGGTGGCGTAGTAAATCGTGCCTAGACCATCGCACTGCCTACCGCCTAGATCTTTGCCGCATAAGGGAATAAACAATACTTTGTCTGTGGTTTCCAGCACAGTATTGGTGAAATCAGTTAGCGCTTTGAGTTGTGTGGGCTTAAGCTGTACTTCAAACACGCTGTATTGTACGCGTTCGCCGTATTCCCCTAAGCGATTCACGAGTCGTCGCCTAGCTTTGTCGTCACTAATGTCAAAACATACTAAATAATTCATTAGCATACGCAGGTAAAGTTATTACTATCGTCTAAAAAGGCCGAACCTAGACGGCGCGTATTTTTACGACACCAGCAACATAGTGGGTAGTAATGCACTCGGTCTTCGTCTTGAGCAATATGTTGTTTGATCTGTGCTCTTAAGTTAGCAAGTTGCCACTGGTTGAGTACAATATCGTACACACTAAGTTGAATGCGGCAGCCGTATTGCGCTAGCACTTTATCTACTTGATAGCGACGTTTATTATTAGCGATGTCGTAGCAGACTATATAATGATGCTTCATTGTTTTAACCTAAAGGGTAAAAATGGCGTATTGGCGTCAAGCAAACTTTGCTTATATTGGGTTAACTGTAAGTCCATACATCGGCGTAAGTCGGTGGTTACACCAAGAGCGGGGTACTCAAACTCGGTTTGCATTTGTTTTTCTATACTGTGTATAAACAGGTTTTTTGCTTTAGCGCCAATTAAGCAGGCTTTGTTTCTTATTTCGAAGTCGTCTATGCATAAAGCTCTGCTCATTAATAAATTTGTTGCGACAAGGTCGGCAATAAAGCGAAATGGTTCCATCATATCAAGTGCTAACGCTGGAGTTTGCCGGTTTTGGTGGAGATGCCCGAGCTGAATGTGTAGTTTACGTGCTTGGCAAAACGCAAGTACTTGATTAAAAATAATGCTATAGCCTAATGAGAGCAGAGCATTGAACGGATCTTTTGGAGGCCTGCGGTTTCGGCTGTTAAAAGCAAATTGCGTGGGCAACAAGCTTTTTAGCAATAAAAAATGTACTTTGGCACATTGCCCTTCAATACCAAGTAGCGACTGCAAGTGCGTGCAGTGGGAAATATGCTTAGTTTGTTGAATTAACTGCCTGAGTACTTTGGTTAACGTGCATTGCTGGTAAGGGTTGCGGAGTCTGAGTTTGCGCCTGATGATATGAATAAGGTTATGTACTTTTGCGGTGACCAATGTTTTAGCATAGTTGAGTGAGGAGGACTGTGCGTTAAACTGAGCTGAGATGATGCTGTGCTCTATTGCAGGATAAGCTCCAATTACACCAATAAAATGGCCGCTTTGTGACATCATCAATAGTGGCACATGTTGACTAATGCAATGAATATTAACAGCTCGGGTCGTATGAATTGCACCAAAAGTCATGATAGCATCAACGTGGTTAATAGGCAGACTATCAATACGTTCACCACTGTGTTTTATTTCAAACTTACCAGCTACCTTGTGGATGACCGCCCCTTGCTTTGCAACATAAAGGATCTGGCAATGATTGCTCAAGCTCATGTGTTGTGATGCTAACTCAGTTTGTGCGGCTTCAGGCTGGCAATCTAAAATTGCTTTTTGTAGCTCGCTTTGCGAGTCGTGATTTTCAGGTTCTTCAAACTCTACTGCACTTGGTGACTGTTGAGTGGGGGAGCTTGGTGCGTCCCACTGCCATTGGCTCAATATGGGTTGACCAGTGCCACTTTTCAGTACTTGGGTTAAGCCCCCAATAAAGTAATGGCCTAAAAATACAAACCCGGAGTCAAAGTCTGTAATTCTGGTTTTTTCTAAATTAAAATTTAGCGCTAATTCTTCAAGGTGTTGTTGGGTGAGCGACCAAGCATGCGCAACTTCATTGGCAGTTTGGGTTAGTACTATAAAGTCGTCTGCAAAACGCACGACCTTAAATTCGGCTTCTAGCAGCGCTTCATCTAGGCTGTCTAAATACATATTTGCAAGAACCGGGGAGAGCGGCGAACCTTGAGGAACGCCAAGGCCCATCGCTGCGCCATACACACACTGCTTTTGATGTTGCTGCATTTGTATCAAAGAGTTTTCAATTAAAGCGATAAGCGCATTGCATTCAATATAGTGGCGTAATTCACGGAGTAAAAAGGGCTGCGGAATATGATCAAAATACCCTTTAATATCGGCATCTAGCACGCAGGTATAACCGGCATCCCGATACTTCTCGACCTGCGCAACGGCTTGCAGATAGCTACGCTCCGGACGATAACCATAGCTGCAACGTTCAAAGTGCGGCTCAAAAAATGGCGTCAAGGCTTGGCTTAACACTGTTTGTACAATGCGATCACGCACCGTTGGAATGGCCAACCTTCTAAAGCTTCCTTTATTTTTTGGGATCTCTACCACTTTGCAAGGCTGACACCGATAGCTGCCTTGTTGTATCTCCCAAATCAATTTTTGCAGTTTGGCTTTTACATTTTTAGCAAACGTTTGAACACTGATCCCATCAATACCCGGTGCACCGTTGTTTTCACTAACTTTTAAATATGCATGATAAAAATGTTTATAGGTGAGTAGCGAGGCGAGGTTCATAAAGCACTCCTTATGGCTTGCTCAATTACCTTAAGCTAGTTTTTAAGTGGTAATTTTTTCACAAACTTGTGATGTTTATTCATGGTGGGTTTATTTTTTATACTTTTTGGTGTTTATTATAACTACATGTAACGCAGTATGTTTGGTTTAATTATTAATAATATAGGAAGGAGTCTATGACTTATTGCTATCTCTTTGAGGCAAAATCTATCCAAAGCTACTTGTTTAAAACAGGTAAGCTCAAGGACGTGATTGCAGCCAGTGAACGTTTAGATGTGTTGGTTGATGATAACAACAGTGTATTAACTGAAGTGCTTGAGCAGTTGGGTTATTCCCATAACTTAGCTGATAAAGAAGCGCGAGGGGAGATAAAGTTCTTACGTTGTAAGGGTGCCGCATTTTTTGCGTACAGTAATGACAAAGCACCGCTGCAGGCATTGCGAAATATTTGGACGTTAACCGTACTGCAGCTTTTCCCTGGTTTAGAATTTTGTGATGCATTGGTATATGGGGAAGATGGCCCTGACAAAGAAACGAATGAACCGTCTAAAGCGCTGCAAAATGCCATTAAGTTGGGGCAGCAGCGGTTAGCCGCTGATCGCAATCAAGCGAAGGTAAACTTACCGCTTGCTCCTGCGATTGCAGAGGTAAGCCAGCGTACAGGTAACGCTCAAGTACCAACAAGCAAACTTGCCCGCTTTGCACCAAAAGAAGAGGTAGAGTTTGAACGGCTCGATCTTGACACTGACTTGCATCGTCAAGCTTATGAGTTAATGAACTTAAAGCACCAAGGTGCTTTACAAGGTAAGTACTCGCCAAATGAACAGAAATATACCTACCCAATAGACCTCGAAAATGATTTTGACTTTAGTACCGAACAAAATGCACACAGTGGCAAACAAAACGATGAGCGAAAAGACATCGCACTGGTGCATATTGACGGTAACGGGCTAGGTATTATTTTACGCAAGCTTAACAAAGCATTGAAAGACGCTGATGAATCGGTGTACGCCAATGCTTATCGAACTTTTTCAGAGGGGCTTGCGGCTGCAACGCAAAAAGCGGCTCAGGCTGCAACTCAACTTGTAGTGGACTATGGGCAGACGAATAACAGGCTTGCTATGCGCCCGCTGGTGTTAGGTGGCGATGATGTTACTTTGTTGATCCGAGCCGATTTGGCACTCCCTTGGAGTGAAAAATTCTGTGAGGTTTTTAAGCAAACTTCAAAAGAGGCGTTAGCAAGTACTGTAAAAGTCATCAAACAGTACGGCGATGCTGAAGTAACAAAAGATATTAAAGATTATCTGTCTGCCAGCGGTGGGGTGTTATTTCAAAAAGCAGGTCACCCATTTACAAACAGTCACCATTTGGTTGAAGGGCTGTGCGAGAAAGCGAAACGGCTAACTAAGCAAATTGATAATAATGTTGGCCCTGCTGCGTTGTCATTTTTACGTTTATCTAATACTGCGACTCAGCATGTTGAACAGGTCATAAAACAAAATGTGACGGTTACTCTTGAAGAGTTAGAGAAGCTAACCACCGCATTGCCGGCATATTTAGTTGAGCCTCATTCGCACTATCCATGCCTAGCGGATTTATATCATTTGTTTGATGTGTGCACACAGCCGTCAACACCGATGACAATGAGTAAATGGCGGCAACTATTAACCCATTTATCTTTGGGAGATATGGCCGAGGCAACGCGCATATATGCACGAGCGCTAACGTTGGCGAAGGGCAAAAAGTCGGAGCTTGAGGATGCTTTTAATCAACTCAGTAAATCTCAAAACGACACGACGTGGTATTGGCAGCAAGATGGTGAATGGTTTTCACCACTCAGTGATTTAATGGTACTCGAACGTTTTTATTTTAAACCTGTTGATGCAGTGGAGGCACAATGAGTCAATTCATTATAACATTGGACATTCAAAGCTATTGGCATATCGGCAGTGGTGAAGAAGGTGGCAGTTATGCCGACGCGTTAGTACTAAAAAATGCTGCGGGTTTACCTTACGTACCAGGTAAAAGCCTAAAAGGCCTATACAGAGACGGTTTTGAAAAAGCCGTAGCTGCAGATTGGTTTGCTAGCAAATTATTAGACTTGTTGTTTGGATCCGAAGGAACAGCAGGTATCCAGCAACAAGGCGTAATACAATTTAGCAGTGCGACACTGTCTCCAGCCGAGACAAATTACTTTACGAGTGAGTCAGGAAAAAGCGCTAAAAAGTCACTATTTAGGGTGATCCAATCAACGAAAATTGGTGATAAGGGGGTTGCGGAAGAGGGAAGCTTTAGGGCTGTTGAAGTTGCCGTTCCAATGCAGCTAAATGCGTGTGTGAGTTTAAATACCAGTCACCCCAATTACCAACAAGTGCTTACCCTGTTTGGGGATAACGTGACACAAGCACTTGATAGGGTAAGTCGGCTTATTTTTTCGCTCGGTGCCAAGCGACAGCGAGGTTATGGAGAGGTTAATATCAACGTAACATCCACAGAGGAGGTGGCATAATGCGGTTATATTATCAAATTACAACTCAAGATCCTGTGATCATTAGCCAATCTAACGCAACAACGAATAACCACAATACCTGTGATTTTATTCCTGGCAGTGCCATTTTAGGGGCGTTAGCCGCGAAGTTATACCCAGAGCTTGCAGAAGACCAAAGTAAAAGTTGGAATATATTTCACACTGGCACAGTACAATTTGGTCCTTGTTACCCGTTAGTTGGGCGAGAAGTCGCATTACCGATTCCAGCATCATGGCATATTGAAAAAGGCAAACTGGCATTTGAAAATGCAAAGCTAAATGAGCAAACCATCAATGTACCGAGTGTGTTTTATGATCGCGGTGAAACTCAATATAAGCAATTACGCGGCGGTTTTATCACCAGTAAGGGGGTAGAAGCGCAAGTAAAAATGGGTCAAGTGACAAAAACGGCGATTAACAATAAGCTCGGTATTGTTGAGCAGGGCCAGTTATATAGCTATAGCTATATTGAGCAAGCGCAAACATTTGTTGGATGGATTGAAGCGCCCGAATCATACAAGTCGCTCATTGAGAATGCACTGCGCCAAGTAACTCGGATCGGCCGTGCCAAAAACACCGAGTTTGGTCGGGTGGCTGTTACACCTATTACTGGGAAAACCAAACCACCACAATCGCTGCAGTCGCAGCTGGTACTTTGGTGTGCCGCAGACTGCGAGTTTTTAGACGAGTTTGGGAATAGTAGCCTATCACCGAGCGGCAAAATGATAGACTCAGAACTAGACGAGGTAACGCTTAATAAAGACCAAAGCTATATTCGTAGCCATACTATCGCGAGATTTAACCAAAAGCGCCAAAGCTTCGACAGTCAAACACAAGTGATCAGCAAAGGAAGTGTGTTGGTGTTTGATTTAAATGGCCAAACTCTAAGCCAAACAATACTGAATAAAATTGCTGCTGATGGAATTGGGATTAATAAGCAATTTGGACAAGGCTGGGTGATGGTCAACCCCAGTTGGTATGATGCGGAGCAGCTTACTCCAAGTCAATTATATTCCCCGCTAGATGTTGAGCCGCAAAAGTTAGCAGCGGACTGCGGTGAGGGAGAGTCCACATTACTTGCGTGGATAAATGAGCATCAAGCTGCTGAGCAATCAAAGACGAGTGCAAAACAGGACGCTCTTAAGCTACTAAGAAAAGTTGAAAAGGCCTACGATAGTGCCCGAGGCTTTAATAACATAGGTAAACATCTGCAAGCTGGCCCTTCATCAAACCAATGGAGCAGAATATACGAGCTGGTAAAAGCTGATGTTGAGAATTGGAACGCGCTGGCATTTAAAGGTGAACACTGTATTTGTAAGGCCAAAAACGACGAATTTGGTTGGGGGATAGAGTGGCAAGGCCAGACCGGCTATACCAACTTTGCAGCCGCTATGGATGCAGCGTTAACTAACGAGTCAACGGCAGTAATGAGACTATTCTTAGAGCAGCTTTGTCGGTATGACCCATCAACCTACAACGGCTTAAAAAGCTTTAAAGCTTATCTCAGTACCCAACCGCAAGGAGGCAACTAATGACAGTGTTAAAATTAGCTCGCATCGTGATAGAAACACAAACCCCGATGGCAATTAATTCTGGTTTGCGAGAGGTTGGCTTTGACTCTCAGTTAGCCCGTGATGCTAATGGCCTTCCATACATTCCAGGTACCAGTATTGCAGGAGTGTGGTTAAATCAAGCAAGTAAGCCCAATCCAACACAACAAAAAATAGACACTGAAAAGTGGTTTGGCTCAACACTGCAACGGTCATTGCTGAAAATCTCTAACGGTGTGTTAGTCGACAGCGAAGGCAAGCCGGTAAAGGGATTGGTTTTGCCATCAAAAATAGAGAATGACGCACTACTTAGTCGGCTTTCTCAAGCGCGCCCACATCATCGTGAACGAGTGGCTATAAATGATAGAGGGGTTGCGGCAGACAAAGCAAAGTTTGACCAAATTTTGCTACCAAAAGGGATCCGTTTTTGTGTGGATATTAGCTTTGAGAGTGAACAGCTAGATACAGATGAGTGGCAACGGCTTTTATCTCTGTGGCATAGCCGCTTATTTGCGCTTGGGGCTGATACACGCAATGGGCTTGGTCAAATCAAAGTGATAGGTGTGCAAGAAGCACATATTGATCTTAGTGACCTAACCGAAACCCACCCTGCGGATAAAATTAGTGAGTTTTTTGCAAACCCACTACCGACCAGTCATACACTGAGCCAACAAGAAAGCCCATTAATCGAGTTACAACTGAAGGTTGATGGATATTGGCGCTTTGGCCGCGGTACGCAGCTGTTAAACACAAATGGTCTCGATGCAGACATGATCAGCTACAGTGAACCCAGCGTAAGTTGGCAAGATGGCATACCAAGCTGGCAAGATCCAAAGCCTGTGCTTTGTGGCAGCGCTATAAAAGGTATTTTGGCACATCGTAGTGCATTTCATTACAACCGTATTACAGAGCGCTTTGCCGAAACACTCGCGGATAAAACGAACCAAGAATGGGAAACAAGGCCAGACGCATTAGCGGAATTGTTCGGCAAAATTGATGATGATCATCAGGCGTCGAAAGCTGGCCGGTTGATGATCGAAGACAGCCCAATAGTGTATAAGCCGGAGCAGGTGACTGTGCGCTATCACAACAGTATTGACCGTTTTACAGGCGGCGTGCGCAGGGGAGCGTTATACAGTGAAGAACTACTTTACGAGCCAGCAATTAGTGTGCGTATTTGGTTATTACCTGGTGAACCGATTGACCAAAATCTGGTACAAGCACTAGAGGCGACAATGGACGACTTGACGAATGGCCTATTGCCGCTTGGGGCTGGCGCAGGGCGTGGAACGAGTCTTATCAAACCAACTGATCCAATCGGCAAAGGAGCGTTAGCCCATTTAAGTTCGGAGGCAATCCAATGAGTATTGATACCTATAACAAGCTGAAAGAAAATGCCCAAACAACAATTAAGCAGCCGCTACCAACACTTACTGCAGCTAAATTACAACATGAATACAGTACAAAAAGTGTCGATGCCGTAATTGAGACTGTTAACTCAATGGATGCGACGTTTGGGTGGGCGATGTATCGCGATGAAATTATTAAAGATACAGCGCTGACAAGTCGCAACGATCTCATAGAAGGTGAGTGGTCGAACGGGACAAAAACAATCAAAGTGAAACTGTTAGGTGAAAACCAGTACCAATTTGTTTGTATGGAAGTCGTGGACGAAAAAACGCAACATCAAGTGTACAAAAAACAAACTTTGATTACTCGATATGGGCCTGCCACTTACTTCATTTGGTATCAACTCATTGATGAACGCTGGCAGCCAGTTGTGCAGCAATTTATTGGTTTTAGCAAGGAGGAAGACTAATGAGCCAAGTACATGCACCATACCATTTTGTACCATTATCAAAATGGGTTTATATGCCTGAGTGGGCGCACTTAGTCAGTCACGATGTTCCTTTTCAAGATGGCCTGAGCGGCAGTATTGAATATACGTTAACCAACAAAACGCCAATGTGTGTTGGTAGTGAGCATAAGAAGCAAGAAAACCAACCAACAAAGGTAGTCTGGCAGAAAACACCATGTGGGAAATTTATCATTCCTAGTACATCATTAAAAGGTACGATCAGAAACGTCCTAGAAATATCAAGTTTTGGTAAATTTACGTCAATAGATGATCAGCGTCTTTCCTATCGCACAGTATCTTCTGGTAGTGAATATTTAAAATATGTTTCTAAAGAAGCGAGAGTAGAGGCTGGCTGGGTTAAATATTGCGACAAGTCATCAACTTGGAAGTTGAGTCTATGCAAGTTTGCCAAAGTGAAGCACACAGATCTCAAGTCTCAATGTCAGGTAAACATTCGAAATGAAATGTCAGCGGTTGAAAAATACCAAGTGCTCCCAATTACCACGGAGATTGAGTTTGACACGAAGACACTAAAACGTGGGCAGGACGGCACTGAAAAAATTAAACATGTTGGCCAAGGAGGGACTAAGGGAAACATCGTATTTTGCAACAATAGAGTTGTCGATGAAAGCAAAGGTAAGGCAGAGTATTATGAATTTAGCTATTGCTTTTATGGTAAATCAAAAGAGGTCGCATCAGGCTCAGGTTTAGACGCCCTAGTTCAAGACTGTTTGAATAGCCATAATGAAGCGCAGGTGCAGTTTTTGAAAATGAACCCTCACCCTGAAAAGGGGCTACCGGTCTTTGTTTTGATAGATAAAAATACCAAGAATATAAAAACACTGGGGCTGGCAAAACTGCCGAGGATGATGTACAAGCACAGTTTTTCAGAGCTAGTGGGTCGTAAACAGAAAGATGCAAGTAAAGCCCTAATTTTTGATATGGCGGAATGTATTTTTGGAACGCTCAGAGAGGGTGGGCTGAGTCTAAAAAGCCGGGTGAGTTTTACAGACGCAGTCTGCCAAAATAAATACGATGCACCTTTTAAAAAAGTTATTTTGGGGTCGCCTAAACCGAGCTTTTTGGCGACTTATCTAGAACAGCCTACTAAAGATCATTATGTTGATTACAACAGCAACAATGCTGAGCTATCGGGTTGGAAAAGATATAAATCTTTAACCAAATTTGAAAGCAACTATAATCATCAAAGGCACGAGAATAACAGTGTTGTGAGTGATGTTGAGCTATTACCATCAGAAGCACAGTTCTATGGTCGGGTGATATTTCACAACTTGAAGCCGGAAGAACTGGGTGCTTTATTGTGGGCATTAACCTATGGAGAAAATCCACAATGTTTGCACCAAATAGGTCATGGAAAAAGTTTAGGTGCTGGAGCTTGCGGAATTAAGGTGACTGAACTGAACTGTAATGGTAAAGCCTGCACGGCAACAGAGTTCATAGCTCGCTATATGCAGCTGATGGAGCGTGCTTACCCCAGCGATAACAGTTCGTGGAGTGATAGCCCCCAATTAACTCACCTTATCGCACTTGCAGATCCAGCAACACATGAAAGTACCAACAATAATTACATCGACTTCGATTCTGGTGATTACACTAAGATACAAAATGACAAACTTGCTATGCCTAAAGTAGAAGTTGCAGGGCAGGCACTTGAGCGAAAAGAACCTGAAGAAGTTAAGGCGACAACATCGCCAAGTTTTGCTAAAGGGCGACTAGCACAGTTAATAACCGATGAAGTTAAAAGTACTCCTTGGTTTAAGATGCATTATTCAGAAATTGAAGCCCATGAAGAAGCGGTGCAAGCGCAACAAGAGCAAGCTAAGTTAGATGCAATGCCAGATGACGTAAGAGAAATTGTAGAGCTTAAGTTACTATTTGAGCGCACAGAGGTACAAGCACGAAAAAACTTACATAAAGAAGTAGTCGTTTTGTGTGACAAGGCGCTAGACAAGCAAATTTCTCGAGAAGCTTTACTTGCGCTTATTGAGTTGATTGATGATGAGATTGTTGATTTTCAAAATGTAGGCAAGAAGAGAATAAAGGATAGAAAACGCTTAATTAACAGTGTTAAAGGTTTAATTTAGTATGAGCCACTCTATCTTCACCTTAGCCCAGCACTTTCCCGTGCTGCGGCTTAGGTTTACTTTACAGCTTCAAGCGCAAACGACGTTGCCTGATTTTAAGGGGTCGATGTTTCATGGTTGGTTTGGACAGGCGATAAAACAGCATGATGAAAAACTGTTTTATATCTTGTGTGCAGAACACGATGTAGGTCAACCCAAGCCTTATGCAATCAAACTGACGGATGAGCATAAACAGCAATGGCAAAAAGGAGAATTGCTGAGCTTTGATTTGGTGTTGTTTGCTGAAGCTGTGCACTTGGCGCAGCGAGTAATTGACGCACTTAATGAAGGCGCTCGGCTCGGAGTTGGGGAATATACAACACAAGGGCGCAGCCCTGTTAAGCTGCTTTCGGTCGCGAGCGTGCTACCGAATGGTATTTTACCTGGGGTAGTGACATCCATGTTACGAGACTGGATAAGCCCAGAGGTAACGGATGCTCCATGTGAACTTGCGTTGCATTTAAAAAGCCCGTTACGATTAAAGTATAAGGGAAATATCTCGGCGAGTTTTTTACCCGATCTGTATGAGCTAAATCGCCAAACTTGTAGACGGCTCACGCAACTCACCAAGTTTTGGTTGGCTGACGACCCAGCGCTCCTAAAAGAAATCCACATGTCTCAACCTCGACTAGGTGAATACCAATTGGAGCATCATTGCTACTTTGAAAACTGGCAGCGCTTTTCTCTTAAACAGCGTACCAAACAGCCATTCGGTGGATTAAAAGGATTGATCAGCTTTTACGGCGATATTGCCCCAGCCAAGCCTTGGCTACAAATCGGCCAAGTACTTAGCATTGGCGGCAAAACCACTTTTGGTCTAGGTCACTACGAGCTTATCGGCTAGGTGAGTTTAGCTGGTTGGTATATCGCAAGATCGTAACCAAATACTTCATCTTTTTTGTTAGTATTTACATAACAGGCGAAGAGGGGTTTGTTGACGGTAGCAAGAGCAGCGGCCAATGTTGTTGCTTTTGTTCCACCAGTAACATCGATGCAGACCGCATCGCCGGTTCGATAGTAACTTTTTTTGTCAAGCTCTGAAACATGGTCTTCAATAGCTTGTTTTATTTCAGACAAAGATGAAAAGTCTAAGCCTAGTTTGGGCTTATAAGGGAACTGCTTGGTGTATTCATCACTAAACTTGCTTCCACCCATCACTTCAAATGTCACCTTTTTGTTACAACGCTCTGTCCAATCTAGTAACCAGTTCAGTAGGATATCTACAGTATCTATTGAGCCTTTACTCTTATTACCTTCTACTTTTGAAACGAAAAAAGTAACAGATTTAAGCGTGTCGAGGTGATAGCTGATACTTGAAAGTGGCATTGCCCAATTACAGCTGTCAAGGTCGTCAACCACTTCGTTTAGCTTATCTTTAGATAGCAGTTTTTCTCTTTTTTCGTTATCTAAAAAATGTTTTTTATAGTCTCTTGCGTCAGACAATGGAATGATTAAATGCTGAACAGAGTTGAACTCTTTTGCTCTGTCGTGTGTGATGGGAAGGTTTTTACTCATTTCTATAAAAAGAACAGCTAATAGAAATGTGAGCGTTAATAGTGCAACAACTAGCCAGACTTTATGAAAAAGCAAGCTTAGCTCAACATAGGTATTTACAATAGCAAATGCACAAATTGCAATAACGCTAAATAGCAATGCTGCACACTTATAAACCCCATAGCCTTTTTTACGACTAGCGATAAAGGTAACTACAATTAACGTTAGACTCAGTGCACAGGTGACATGAACTGCCCATTTTAAATCGAGTAGCAGCTTGGTTACAAAGCTTGCAGATAATGCACACATTGCAGAAAACAAAAATAATATAATGGTGGCTAACATTGCATCCATAATGTAACTGCTTTGAGTTTTGCTAGGAGCAAGTTCTTTTTGCTTTTGTAGTAATTGATAAAAAAATAGAAATAGTAACGCGATTATGGCTAACGGTACTGAGAATGCTGCAGGGACAAAGTTAGTTGATAATCTTAATCCAATTTCAGAGATGCTACCGCCTAAAATAGCAATAAATACTGGCAGCGCGTAAATCCATTTGATGCTCATTTTTTCTTCCTAGACTTTATATTTTTATTAAATACTAATAAGTTTAGCTGCTTAGGGCAACGAAATAATAAAGCCACTCGGGAAAGTTGGAGGGCAGGGCATACAACTCGTAGCAGCGACTTTAGGTCGCGACTCTTTTAAATTAGATATCTTAAAGTGGCCTTCCAGTTCTAGGTCGTGCACATTGATTGATCCATGAGGCGCTAACCGCTTCGGGCGTCCAAGTCGTAGCAGCGACTTTACGTCGCGACTCTCGTAACCCGCTTGTCTCAAGACGGGTTTCAACCTATTAAACGGGGTATCTCCAAACGGCGTGCTTATGCACGACTGGCTGAAAGGCCGCAAGTCTCAATCCCCTATGTGTGCGGGGTGTAACGTCATCCCTAGCCAATGTAGTTAAGACTGCATGGTCTCAATCCCCTATGTGTGCAGGGTGTAACGTCAGCGCCTAAAGACATCGAACGGCTAATTGGCGGTCTCAATCCCCTATGTGTGCAGGGTGTAACATGTGATCTTCATACTCTTTAAAGCTCATTTCAGTCTCAATCCCCTATGTGTGCAGGGTGTAACGGCCAGCGTCAAAGCGACTATTTTTAAAGAGCAATTCAGCGATTTTCCGCTAGATATGGTCATTGTACTGCTATTTTTGATCTTGTGCCACGGGTCATTTTGTAAACTACAAGGTATTCATCAAGTTAACTTATCGCTAGCAGCGTGGGGTTTTGATGAGAACCTAAGGCTAGCGATAATAAGATCAAAGGCTGGATCATACACGCATTGTTGAGGGGGAGGGGCATAACTCGTAGCAGCGACTTTACGTCGCGAATCTTTTAACTCGCTTGTCTCAATACGGGTTTCAACCTATTAAACGGGGTGTCTCCAAACTATATGCTGAGAGGGTTACTGTAATGCCTGACGTCTTGATCCCCTATTAAACGGGGTATCTCCAAACAAAGCCATTATGACTACGAGGCAGTTAAGCTGGCGTCTTAATCCCCTATTAAACGGGGTATCTCCAAACACCTATATCCAGTTCAAACTAGGGTTCTAAAATGTCTTAATCCCCTATTAAACGGGGTATCTCCAAACTGGCCTCTGTGTTTATTGTAACCGTTGAGTATTGTCTTAATCCCCTATTAAACGGGGTATCTCCAAACGGGATGTATATGTCATATTTATGGCAGGATCAATGTGTCTTAATCCCCTATTAAACGGGGTATCTCCAAACAGCAATAGTCAAGCCTTAGTTAGCGCGGCTAAGGTCTTAATCCCCTATTAAACGGGGTATCTCCAAACTCATCTAAATGGTCTTCTAAAGGAGAACTTTGGTCTTAATCCCCTATTAAACGGGGTATCTCCAAACTGACTACGAACCAAAGCCGTCTAAAAAGAAGGTGTCTTAATCCCCTATTAAACGGGGTATCTCCAAACTTACCATTGGTGACCACTCAACAGTAACTGTAGGTCTTAATCCCCTATTAAACGGGGTATCTCCAAACCCTTGCAGTGTTGACGCCTTGTGTGGCGTGGCCTGCAGCGGTGGATAACACATAGTTTTACCAGAGTTATTAAAATAGTCAATAGCTACTGACATATGTGCGATTTAGCTTACGGGCTATTGCATAAAACCGATAAAGTTCAATAACTTCAGAACTTGCGGTTTTTAGCGTTTTTGTCTGTTCCGATGAGTTTGTCATATTACGTCATGGGTACAGTGATAATGTGATGTTTTTAAAGAGCAAAATCGATTACAGTCCACAGCTTATAACGTGAGCAAGTTTTATGTGATCGCATTTTGTGGATAACAGCAAGTGTAGTGCATTAGAAGGTGAAAAGCGTGTAAACCTTTTATTCTTTTTGGTTATGTTGATTCGTTTTTAATAACTCAAATATAGCGCATTGTGTATGCTTATAGACCAACTAAATACTTGTGCACAGTATAAAATAGAGACTTGTATACAATCTTGCTAACTTTATGAAATTTCAATGCTTATTGTTATGTCAGTAGGTTTGGGTTACTCAATAGTTCGAAGCTGTAGCCACTGTATCAATCCCCTATGTGTGCGGGGTGTAACTTAAACCTGCAATACTCCTCAGGAGCACCCAAGATGTCTCAATCCCCTATGTGTGCGGGGTGTAACTAGAGCCAGCCATACAAAGAATTAATGACAACACGTCTCAATCCCCTATGTGTGCGGGGTGTAACCAAATACTCAATTGCAGATCCCAGATATACCATCGTCTCAATCCCCTATGTGTGCAGGGTGTAACGGCCAGCGTCAAAGCGACTATTTTTAAAGAGCAATTCAGCGATTTTCCGCCAGATATGGTCATTGTACTGCTATTTTTGATCTTGTGCCACGGGTCATTTTGTAAACTACAAGGTATTCATCAAGTTAACTTGTCGCTAGCAGCGTGGGGTTTTGATGAGAGCCTAAGGCTAGCGATAAAGTAAGATCAAAGGCTGGATCATACACGCATTGTTGAGGGGGGAGGGTGCATAATTCGTAGCAGCGACTTTACGTCGCGACTCTTTTAACTCGCTTGTTTTGAGGAGGTGAAGGCATGGATGCCTGATGGAGCCAGCTACAGGGATGTATTACGGCTCAGCTTTAAATCGCTGTATAAACTATAAAGCTTTCCAGTTCTAGGCCGTGCACATTGATTCATCCATGAAGCGATAACCGCTTCGGCCGTCCAAGTCGTAGCAGCGACTTTACGTCGCGAATCTCTTAACTCGCTTGTCTCAAGATGGACGACGAAAGACCGAAACGCAGTTTCGCAGCTTGAGGAGGTGAAGGCATGGATGCCTGATGGAACCAAGCTACAGGGATGTATTGCCACTGAGTTTTTAAACGCTTCAAAGTCGAGGCATGGGTTACTGCTTTCCAGTTTTAGGCCGTGCACATTGATTCGTCTATGAAGTGCTAACCGCTTCGGCCGTCCAAGTCGTAGCAACGACTTTACGTCGCGAATCTCTTAACTCGCTTGTCTCGAGATGGACGACGAAAGACCGAAACGCAGTTTCGCAGCTTGAGGAGGTGAAGGCATGGATGCCTGATGGAACCAAACTACAGGGAGGTATTTCCACTGAGTTTTTAAACGCTTCAAAGTCGAGGCATGGGTTACTGCCTTCCAGTTTTAAGCCGTGCACATTGATTCGTCCATGAAGCGCTAACCGCTTCTGCCGTCCAAGGCCTCAGTTTCAACCCTAGCCAAGCTGCGAGCACTCGCTTGTCTCGAGACGGGTTTCAACCTATTAAACGGGGTATCTAGATAAAAAGCTTTCCAGTTCTAGGCCGTGCACATTGATTCATCCATGAAGCGATAACCGCTTCGGCCATCCAAGGCCTCAGTTTCAACCCTAGCCAAGCTGCGAGCACTCGCTTGTCTCGAGACGGGTTTCAACCTATTAAACGGGGTATCTAGCTATAAAGCTTTCCAGTTCTAGGCCGTGCACATTGATTCATCCATGAAGCGATAACCGCTTCGGCCGTCCAAGGCCTCAGTTTCAACCCTAGCCAAGCTGCGAGCACTCGCTTGTCTCGAGACGGGTTTCAACCTATTAAACGGGGTATCTCCAAACATTTACAGTAATGGACAATGTTCAATTAATAATGCGTCTTAATCCCCTATTAAACGGGGTATCTCCAAACTGATCAACTTAAAGCGCTGTGGAGCTTTTTACTCGTCTTAATCCCTTGTTAAACGGGGTATCTCCAAACGAACACCTGCTTGAAATTGAGGATGGCTACACTGTCTTAATCCCCTGTTAAACGGGGTATCTCCGAACCCACAACGAGCTTAGCCACCGCCCGGCATCAATTTGTCTTAATCCCCTGTTAAACGGGGTATCTCCGAACACCTAGCTGGCATTCATAAGAAAATCCAAGATGAGTCTTAATTCCCTGTTAAACGGGGTATCTCCGAACTTTACAATCACGACAATAACACGTTCTCCTTTGGGTCTTAATCCCCTGTTAAACGGGGTATCTCCGAACTCAAGTTGTGGGTGATTATTTTGAAATCGCGAAGTCTTAATCCCCTGTTAAACGGGGTATCTCCGAACGCCTATAATCAAGGTAAGTTTTAATATCACTTAAGTCTTAATCCCCTGTTAAACGGGGTATCTCCGAACCCTTGCAGTGTTGACGCCTTGTGTGGCGTGGCCTGCAGCGGTGGATAACGCATAGTTTTACCAGAGTTATTAAAATAGTCAATAGCTACTGACATTTGTGCGATTTAGCTTACGGGCTATTGAATAAAACCGATAAAGTTCAATAACTTCAGAACTTACGGTTTTTAGTGTTTTTGTCTGTTCCGATGAGTTTGTCATATTACGTCATGGGTACAGAGGTAACATGATGTTTTTAAAGAGCAAAGTCGATTACAGTCCACAGCTTATAACGTGAGCAAGTTTTATGTGGTCGAATTTTGTGGATAACCGCAAGTGTAGTGCATTAGAAGGTAAAAAGCGTGTAAACCTTTTATTCTTTTTGGTTATGTTGACTGGTCTTTAATAACTCAAATATAGCTCGTTGTGTATGCTTATAGGCCAACTAAATACTTGTGCACAGTGTAAAATAGGGACTTGTATACAATCTTGCTAACTTTATGAAATTTCAATGCTTATTGTTATGTCAGTAGGTTCGGGTTACTCAATAGTTCGAAGCTGTCGCCACTGTATCAATCCTCTATGTGTGCGGGGTGTAACATTTTGCAATAAGTAAAGCTGACACAATTGGGTGGGTCTCAATCCCCTATGTGTGCGGGGTGTAACACCAACGCTTAACGCTATCACAGATTTAACGCCTGTCTCAATCCCCTATGTGTGCGGGGTGTAACAAGCAACCAAGCAGTATTTACCAGGTGTTGATTGGTCTCAATCCCCTATGTGTGCGGGGTGTAACTAGGCAATGCCATCGATGCTTAAAACCCTTTCCTGTCTCAATCCCCTATGTGTGCGGGGTGTAACGTTAAACGCATCTGGGTACTATCAAGATTTCGATGGTCTCAATCCCCTATGTGTGCGGGGTGTAACTGCCAGCGCCAAAGCGACTATTTTTAAAGAGCGAATCAGCGGTTTTCCGCTAGATATGGTCATTGTACTGCTATTTTTGATCTTGTGCCACGGGTCATTTTGTAAACTACAAAGTATTCATCAAGTTAACTTGCCGCTAGCTGTGTGGGATTTTGGTGAGAACCTAAGGCTAGCGATAATAAGATCAAAGGCTGGATCATACACGCATTTTTGAGGGGGAGGGGGCATAACTCGTAGCAGCGACTTTACGTCGCGAATCTTTTAGATTAGATATCTTTAATTGGTTTTACAGTACCTATCGCGGGATAAACCCGCTGCTACGGGGCTGGTGTTGCTATGACTTTACGTCGCGACTCTTTTAACTTGCTTGTTTTGAGGAGGTGAGGGCGATGCCTGATGGAACCAGCTACAGGGATGTACTACGGCTCAGTTTTAAATCGCGGTATAAACTATAAAGCTTTCCAGTTTTAGGCCGTGCACATTGATTCGTCCATGAAGCGCTAACCGCTTCGGCCGTCCAAGGCCTCAGTTTCAACCCTAGCCAAGCTGCGAGCACTCGCTTGTCTCGAGACGGGTTTCAACCTATTAAACGGGGTATCTCCAAACCAAGCAGCAAAAGCTTGTCGCCAGCGATATTTAGTCTTAATCCCCTGTTAAATGGGGTATCTCCAAACTTAGCTCAACAGAAATGCAGCTTGAGCAAGTCGCGTCTTAATCCCCTATTAAACGGGGTATCTCCAAACCGGTCACGTTATACGAAAAGCAGTTCTAAGTCCATTCGTCTTAATCCCCTATTAAACGGGGGGTCTCCAAACTCTCAAAAATAGTAGAAATAGTAGATCTAGAAGGTCTTAATCCCCTATTAAATGGGGGGTCTCCAAACCCTTGCAGTGTTGACGCCTTGTGTGGCGCGGCCTGCAGCGGTGGATAACATATAGTTTTACCAGAGTTATTAAAATAGTCAATAGCTACTGACATTTGTGCGACTTAGCTTACGGGCTATTGCATAAAACCGATAAAGTTCAATGGCTTCAGAGAGAGTGGCTTTTAGCGTTTTTGTCTGTTCCGATGAGTTTGTCATATTACGTCATGGGTACAGTGATAATGTGATGTTTTTAAAGAGCAAAATTGATTACAGTCCACAGCTTATAACGTGAGCAAGTTTTATGTGGTCGAATTTTGTGGATAACAGCAAGTGTAGTGCATTAGAAGGTAAAAAGCGTGTAAATCTTTTATTCTCTTTGGTTCTGTTGATTGGTTTTTAATAACTCAAATATAGCGCATTGTGTATGCTTATAGACCAACTAAATACTTGTGCACAGTATAAAATAGAGACTTGTATACAATCGTGCTAACTTTATGAAATTTCAATGCTTATTGTTATGTCAGTAGGCTCGGGTTAGCGGCCAACTACTATCCTAACTAAAACGCACGTGCTAGTTAAGTACTTGCGCCGTTATTAGCTTGGCAAAGTGTAGCGATTGATTGGTAGCTTGTGTAGTGAGATTAGCTATTTTTTTAGGGGTTCCGGCTTGCGCCGGAATGTGTTGAGCGTGATGCTAAGGTAGGTGGTTATGGATTGGCTTGCACTTGCTTGATACCTGCACTGTAGTTGTTTACGACCTTGTCATTGTTTATGTACTGCATAGCGCAATTGTTGTGTAGGGTCGCAAGGCTACCACCAATGCTGGCGGTAACTTGACCACCGGTTACATCCACCCGAATTTTCTTTTCGTCATGGCACTGCAATCGCGCTAGATCAATCTCATAGTCAAAGGCATCATAGTATTGGCGCATATTGTCTTTGTTAACGGCTTCTTTATGGATGGTAACAATAAAATTGTTTTCGGGGGCATGAGGATCTTGTCCGTATTGGGCGAGCCAGCGTTGATAAATATGAATTTGCTTCACCTCGTCATACATGTGCTCTCTTAGTTGCTCACTTGGAACGAGCACGGCTTGCTGTAATCCACCTATATTTGCTTTGAGTGCGCGCAGGGTTTGTTGCCAGTTCAGGCGATAATTATCGAGCATGGTAATATCTTTTTGCAATGTGCCACTAAATTGGGCTTTTTCAATCCAATGTACTTGTTGCTGCTCATCAACTTGCCTTTGGTATAACGTAAACACACCGCCATGCTCACGTATTTGATAGCCAAACGAGATGGGCGACACTGCCATAATTAGGATCTCTGCTTTGTGTAGGTCATTGGTGCTAGACAAGTCACGCACGCGGATATAATCAAAGGCTAAAAACGCGGTTAAGGTACTAAATGCAAAAAAAGCGACAATGGCATAAACCAGCGCAGAGAGAATAAACTGCTCTTTGTTGTAAAAATAAAAAAAGCTCTGATCGCCAATCCAGGCTAGGCTGACAAGGGATAAGGTACCAGACAAAAAGACCCCCGCGTTTTTGCTTGAGATCTTTTGTTGGAAAAACTTGAGTCTATTACGGATCATGGCATTTCCTTAATATCATACTGGGTTACATTTGCATCGAGTGTTTCCATTTGCGTGTGCGTTAATTCTTTGCCTCTGAGCTCTTCTGGTAGAGTTAGGTTTAAATGAAAATAAAGTGCTCCTTTTTTGCAGCACTGCGCCGCTAGGTTAACGGGCAGGGTGCCATATACTTCATCTCCCGCTTGGATCTCGTTAATATTTAAATGGGTGATAAAACGGTCTATGTGAAGATGTTGCTTAGCCCATTGAATTGCACCACTATGGCGGCTGATAAAATAATTCATGATGAGATCACCTCTATTCGTTCAAGTGGTAGTGCGACTTTGTAGTACAAGCTATCTCTTCTGTTGTAGTTGACTTTATTAATGCCTAACTGGTGTAGAAAAGATTGCCCTAGCTGCTTTGCTATGGCTTTGTTTAGTAGTGAGACTTTCTCTGTAAAAAAGGCGCTCGACATTCCTTGCCCTAAACTGTCTTTTTTAAATGCTGACGCTTTTAAGTCATCCATACTAAATTCGTCTTTGATAATACTGTTTAGCTCGGCAAAAGAGTCACCATACTCTTTACTTCTTTGTTTTGGGGAAACAACACTTCCACCTTGTTGTTCTTGCATGGTTAAAAACCACCAGTAAAAAGTTAATACAGAAGGAGGAAGTTCTACTATGTGGTTTTCAATTTGTAGTTGCCTGTTAAAAACATCAATAACCAATGTATATTTCTCATGGGCCAAATTTAAAATCTCTACGGCTTGCGTGTAGCTTGCTTGGCCGCTGAGCAGACTCTCTGGCAACTCTTGACGTAATCTAACAAATGGGATAAGCGCTAAGCTAACGTTGGCATCTTTAGCGTCTTCGGTGCGACCAAGTCGGGTGTGGATCGCTTTTGAGTAGGGGGTTGGGTAATAAAACTCGCTACTTTCAAATGGTTCGTCTACTAATACATGGCTTAAAGTATCTTGATGTCGGCCATATAAACTCATGGCGTATCCCAATAAAAAGGTCATGGTTTTTCTACCGCCAGCAATAGAGGCATGCACGGTTTGCTCTGGCTTTTCGGTTTCTTGTTGAACCTTTTGAGTAATAAAGTCGGCTAAGGCCTGATGTTCAAGCTCGGTTCTTGCGTCTTCTAGCTGATTTCCTTGGTTATCTTCAATCACAAAAATATTGTCTTGGGTAAAGGTAATTGAGGGCAAATTATAGTCATTGATGAGCTGCTGTAGCATCGGTGGTTGCCCGTCTTGGCCGAGCATCAGGTTAAGCCAAATTTCTTTTTTGCCTCTTGTTGTGGTGATGACTTTGACTTCGTCTATGGGTTGTCCTTTTTTGTAAAAGGCATAAATGGATTCAGTGATCACCTGAGGTGACATGCCTGTAACGGCAAGCAGTGTGTGTTTCATTGCTATTCTTCCTCTGTTTGTTCAAACACCACAACGGCACGTTTTAGAGCATCTTGTATTTGTGCCCAGCTTTGCTGTTGCCACGTATTTTTATCACCGGGCACGGCGATGTGAAGCACGATGCTGTGGTTGAACACGCCTTGCTGTTTTAATTCATTGTTAGTGATATGTATTTCAAATAATGCGTAGCTGCCGCTGAGTTTTTGGTCGTTATTGTAGGGGTTGGGTTTGTGGTTATTAATGATTCCTGTTTGCTCTGCCATGCTGGGCGCATTTAAGTAAGCACACACGCTTTGCGCTGTACCAAGCGGAGAGTTGGGGCAGTGCCCTTGATTGGTAAAGGTAATATGTTGCACGTTTTTAGTCGTATAAGAAAAGTCGCGGTGCTTTTCTGGTATGCCAAATTGACTAAGCAGGCCATGACGATATTGATGATAGGCAACAGGGCTTTGGAGGTCGCTCAGCTTGTAGGTTGGGCAGGTGTTGTAGTTGGCTGGGCAATCTTGCTTTTCTACTTGCTGTAAACTGCCCCAATACGTGAGTGCAGCTTGGGTAACATAATTACTAGGCTGGTGCGATTTGTTATCCACAAACCAAGATTTACGTGGAAACAGCGCACGTTTTAATGCATCCCAATGACTTAAAAAGACTTGGTGGCAAGGCGCGATTTGAGCACTGCATACTCTTGCTAAGTCAACTTGGTTTGGCCGATACGCTTTGCTTTTTTGGTATGGGTAACTGGTGCTTTCACAGCCGTTTATTAGCGCTACTAGCGCCAAGATTACATAACTTGTTTGTTTCATTATATCGCCTCCTGCTACTCAGTTTGACTAAGTTAGTTAACTCCATTTTGTGCTGAAATTAGGTTTCACAAGTTTGTGAAATCCCTCTCTGCATTTTCATCTTTTATGCTGTGTGATACCAATTGGCCTTAATACTTGCTCAATTTGAAGGAGTAAATCTGACGCTAACGGCGTTAAAAATTTCTTATTTAGAGTAACTAAATAGCAAAATTTTTGCCTGGTTATCGACAAGATTTTCTCGCCTCAAAGTAGACCACTTAATTAAGGAAATTGGTATTGAGAGATTAAGGTGTCGCGTTTTACCAGTTGCGCCCATGTCGCCCAGCAAATTAATGCGGTCTTTCTCTTGGCGTTACATTTGGTATTACTTTATAGCGAATGTGACGTGATTGAAAAGTTTAAATTTATCAACAGGTGAATATAAAGGATTTAGCATGTTAAAGACTTCTTTTAGTAAATTGACTTTAGTTTTGGCTATCACTACCGCACTGAATGCATGCGGTGGCGGTTCAAGTTCTACAACACCGGTAAATAACGGTGACAGTAGCAATGGTGACAACAGCAATAACGGAGATAACACAGATACACCCACGGCACTAGACAGTCACACCGTGACAGTACCTGGTTACCAAAGTGTACGCGTATTTATGGATGTAAATGGCGACTTAGCGATGCAGGCTGATGAGCCGAGTGGTTTAACGGCAGAAAACGGTAAAGTCACGCTAGATGTTAAAGATATAGACGACGAACAAAACTATCTGCTCGTCGCTAACTTTGTACCGGGGGTCACTAAGCGGGCTGATGGTCAGCCTGCGGTTCAATCTGCTCAGCAACTTATCGCGCCGCCACTGGCCAGTGTGATTTCGCCCTTGTCTCATTATGTTGCAGATAAGCTTAAGAGCGGTGGGGAGTTGGCTGATGCCGTCGCGGCTGCGGCGAGTGATATTGGGTTGAGCCAATTAGATATCGCTAAAGATTATATCGCTCAGTCAGACGAGGCGCTAATGGCTATCTCAACGGCATTTCAAAAGGTGTATTTTAGCGACCTTGCAGCGACTGAAAAACCACTCGCCGCCAAGCAAGTGGCTGCGCTTATTAAGGCATGGAAAGACGCACAAAACCCGCTCGATTGGAATGCTCTTGAAGTGGTATATCAAAACGAACAATGGCAAATCGCACCGACCAATCCTGGCGATATTGCCGCAGATAAGCTAAGCCATTGGGGCGAGCTACCAAAACCGGTGGATGGCAATAGGCCAACATACGTATGGAAAAACGACAGCAAAGACACCTTTGTTATATTAGCCAGTGCAGCAGTCACGGAAGCGCCATTGGCCTACACTTTTGACCCAGCGCTTGGCGAAAATGCGTTGGTAAAAAGTGATGCCTTAACTGAGCATCTTAACCAGTTTAAAGAGAGTACACAGTTAGGTGAACGTTTGCGGGTACACCGAAGTGAGTCAAACCGAGCTGGTGGGATAGTGACCGTAAAAACCCATGTAAAAACCATTGAGCTTGATGGTGAGGCACCTAATTATCAACATATTGAAAAGCAATATCAGTTTGATCAAGCGCTCAATTATAAAGGGGTCGAAGGGATCATTCAGTCTATTGAGGTGATACAACCTTGGCTTGAATCACCTTGGGCGTTAGTGCATGTTGCTCACGATAGTGATGGTAATGGTATTTATATTGGTGGTTACGTACTTATGCGCATTGTTGAAGAGTCGCTTGTTGCTAACACCGGCTTAAATGAAGGGCAGTTTTATGAGTATATCAATCGCATGGAAGCTGAAGGTCATATAATTATTGGCTTGCCAAATGACCAGAGTGAAGATCTTGATTGGTATGCGCTCTCGGAAGCAGGTGCCAAAGTAGTTGTGCAAGGCGACTATCCGATGAAAAACATGACGCTCAGAGCCACAGCGAAAGACAACAAGGGAAATCAAACCTGGTGTTTTGATTATAACGAGAGAACGTTATGCCGCTTTTATGACAAAAACAGCGACACCTGGCAGGCACCATTTTTACTTGAGCCGCAGTTTGGTAACTATACCTATCGTCAAGCCAATTACTTGAGCCTTGACTACAACCCTGCTGGCGTATTAGCGGTTGCCACTGAAGGTTATGATACCACTTCCATTGTTGGACAATACTATCCCGACTCAAATACGTGGTATTGGCAGGAAAAAGTTGGGTTTTACAACTTAAACGATGATGCACATGTACAGCTTGATAACGCAGGGAATTGGCTATTAAAACTAAGTGTTGGATTGGGTGCGCATCTCAATTTTATTGCACCGCAAAGTGAATATAAATCCATGTTAGAAGAAAGCGCACAAGGAGTAGGGCCATTGCTGCTTGACTCGGGCGCAGGGATTTACATTAATTATGAGCGTACCCGTGAGCAACAACAAGTCTATTTAGTGCACGGCGAGTAGTTGCGGTTTGTACCACACAAAAGCGGCGCACTCGCCACCGCTTTTGTGTGTTTGTAGGGGTGATAAACGCAGCGCCAACAAACGCTGGATATGTTGCCTTTTGTGTTTACGCTCCGCGCAACCAGTTGCGTAGTCTATCTTTAAGTTGGCCAAGGTCGTCTTCGCAGATCAGGCCAATTTCTAGTGCTTTGGCGCGCAGTCTTTCCGAAGTTCTAATGCCTTGATAGCTCACCAGTAGGCCTCTTGCTTGTACGCCGCCAAATAGCTCGCTGAGGGAATCAAGTTTGTATATCACTTGGTTGCCTTCCCCTTTACTAAACTTTTTGGTTTTGCATTCAATGAGGTGAAGCTTATTGTTGGCGAGCGCCACAATGTCTAGCTCGTTATTGACATAGCCTTGCCCCACGCGACGTTTAATCGCAACGCCTTGGGCGACATCTTGTAAAATCGTGAGTTCTTTTTTTAGGCTGAGGAGGGTGGCGTAAACATATTCTTCTAGCCAGCCACCGTTGGCAAAAAAACGAGCGCCTTCATTAGCAAACTTTAATTTGTCGTCTTGCCTTGTGGCGACGTTAGCATCTTCTAAATCGTCAATGAGTGTTTGCAAACTTGGGCTATTCATTTGGCTGCGACTCAAAGGCTCACTGATAAGTGCATTATCTTCGCTGCTGGCAGCGAGGTAGTTGAGCTGGGCTAGAGCATGGCTAAAATCTGTTTGACTGGTTGCCCATTTGGCGCCGAGCTGGCGATAGCGAATATCAACGATCCCCTCATTTGCAATTTCGGTGATATCGCCGTCGATGAGGTTAAAAAAATCGCGTATCTTTAATTTATCGGCAAGGATGGTGTTGACTCGCTCTGTTGGTACAAGCCAGTGAAGTTCGTCGCGTTCGGGTTCAATGATAAAACATTCTATTGGATAGGCGCGGATCACCTCATACATCGCAAGTAAGTGTTGGCGGTCGCCGCAACTGGCATTAAACACAAATTGAGTATCTGGTTGTTCGCTAATTAGGGTATCAATGAGCTGGTGGAAGCTGTCGATTAAGGTGTCACTATCTCGGCTGGTAGGAATAAAGGCATGATGTACTTTCACCCCTCTTGGCCCTAGCACTCTTTTTATATCTTCAAGATTTTGTTGTTGTTGAGATTCTATTAAATAGAGTATTTCATCTGAGTCGATATTGTGGTCGAGTACAGGCGTAAGCGTGTTAATAAAGTTAGTGTCGATAAAACTAAGGTGTACGTGCGTTGTCATGACTGTCCGTAAAAGTTATGTCCTTCATGAAAGATGAAATTACCCTATAAAACGGCAAGTGTAAAACAGAGTAATACTTAGTTATGAGTTTGCCGCCATTTGGCGTGAAATCCCAAAGTTTGTCTAAAGTTCTGCACTGTAAAGTCGATAAATCTAAGGAAAATAATAAGTTGTACTTTTAATGCACGGAATGATTTACATTCATTTATAATTTGTAGCAGTTCAGGCAATGTTAAGCTTAACAATTTGGCGAAGTTATGCTCAAATGAGTTCGCTGCATTAAAAATAACAACATAACAATAAGATCATGCATACTTTTCAGGGTTGATGAATGTCATTATTTCGTTTTGATGAGGATGAGGGCTATGTCTACTTGCTCTCTCATCCAGTGGAATCCGGATTTCCGGCGAGCTCGTCTCAATTGATAGAGATGATTGAGGAGTCGCCATATGCGGATTTTGAAATCATTCATGCCAATATAGGTCAATTATTCGCTGCTAGTGAGACGCCCGAGCAGGACTCGCTGATTGTGGCTCGCGCTATCGATGCGTCTATTTCTGTGCGTATTGAAGAAGGCAACATGCTTGCTGAAGCGAGAGTAACCACAGCCCGAGGCGGTAAGTTGGTTTGTATGAACAAAGCCAAACAAGCATTAAAGCAAGCGGGTATTAAAAAAGGTGTCAGTGGCAAAGCCCTCGATAATCTTCTCGGTCAGCAGTTAGAACTCCCTCCTGGACACACTTACAATGGTATTGTTGCGCATGGTCAACGAGCCAAAGATGGCAATGACGCACGGTTTGTGCGCCTGTGTATGACAGCGCAGGACAGAGTGCTCAGCCCGCAAGAATCGAGCGGCGGTAAAGTCGATATGCGCAACTTAGGTGCTATCATCACCGTAAAGCCGGGCAGCCCATTAATGAAAAAAGTCCCGCCAACTGAAGGCGAGCCGGGCTATACCGTGTTTGGTGACGTGATTGACCCTAAACCAGGCAAAGACGCGCCACTTGAGGTGTCAGAAGGCACCAAGCTCGATCCCAACGATAAGAACCTGCTTATTGCCGATTCAAAAGGTGTGCCTGTAGCCGTTCCTCGTGGCATGCGTGTTGACGATGTGCTGTGCTATGAAAACATTGATGTGACGACTGGGCATGTTGAATTTGATGGCAGCGTGATTGTGAGCGGTGATATTAAAGATGGAATGCGTGTTAAGGCTTCGGGCGATATTACTGTTATTGGCTTTGTGGAATCGGCCATTCTTGAAAGTGGTAGCGCGGTCACGATAATGCTTGGCACCATTGGCCGTAAGCGCACCGAAGGTGAACCTTTTTCGTGCTCGATTAAAGCAAAGCGCAGTGTTTCGTTAGGCTATGCGCAGTACTGCCGAATTGAAAGCGAACAAGATATTCTCATTGAACGTCAAGCCTTGCATTGTGACTTGGCTTCCAAGCGTTTAATCAAAATCGGTAAAGGTGAAACCCCCAGAGGCAAGCTGATTGGCGGAAATGTATTGGATGCCATGCGTATTGAAACGGGTGAACTTGGAGCACCATCAGGCACAAGAACGCGTATTTCATTAGCCCAAGATTGGGATAGTTTGCACGATAAGCACCGCGAATTAGTGGAGCTGGAAAAGGTGCTGGCGTCCAAAGTCATCGATATTAAACAAGCCATGAATAAAGCACAGGCGTCGCCGCAATCGCAAAAACGAGATGCATATCTTGCCAAGCTGCAGCACAGCGAAATGCAAATCAACAAACACTACGGCCGCAATCAGCGTAACATCGGTTTAATACAGCAAAAAATACATCGATTAGCACGCTTGAGTCGAGTCACTGTTAATGAGCTGATGCACCCCGGAACTGAAGTGAAAATAGCGAAAGACACGAAACTGTTTTCACGAATTTACCCGCCTAATTTCGTTAAATTGCATGAAGGTAAGATCATGCAGCAGTTTACGACTGCCAAAACCGCAGAAATAGCTTAAAAACGAGCACTTATAAAAATGCCAGCTGGATTTGCTGGCATTTTTATTATTCGGTGTCGGTTGTTGACTCAGGTTCTGACTCGGCTTCAGGCTCTGGTAATGGCCAGCCACCTAATGCTTGCCACTTGTTGACTATGTAGCAAAAGAGCTCTGCGGTGCGCTCTGTGTCGTAAAGTGCGCTGTGTGCTTGACTGTTATCGAACTCGATACCTGCTGCACGACATGCCTTTGCAAGCACCGTTTGCCCTAGAGCAAGCCCGGCAAGTGAAGTGGTGTCAAAGCTGACAAATGGGTGAAAAGGCGTACGCTTTATCTTGTTACGCTCAATCGCTGCATTTAAAAAGCCGTGATCAAAAGCGGCATTATGGGCAACGACAACGGAGCGCTGACAGCCCGCGGCTTTTTGGGCTTTACGTACGGCTTTGCAAATTTCTTTCAGCACTTCATCTTCTGCAACTGCGCCTCTAAGTGGTGAAAATGGATCAATGCCATTAAAGTCAATCGCAGCTTGCTCAATATTTGCGCCTTCAAAAGGCACAACATGAAAGTGTACTGTCTGATCTAAGCTTAATACCCCGTCATCGTCCATTTTTAACATACTGACGGCAATTTCTAGTAGGGCGTCAGTATCTTTATTAAAGCCAGCGGTTTCCACGTCGATAACTACAGGAAAGAAGCCGCGAAAGCGTTTTGAAAATAGCGTTTGCTCGGTATCAGACATAATCTTCTTGGTTTGTGAAATTTAGCGGCCTATTATACTGATACCTCGACAAGAAGCGAGCAGCTTGAGAGCGCTTAGTATGGTACATTTATTGCTTAACTCTAAATAGCGCGAATTGGTAGAGATAAGCTCTAGTTTTTGGCGTGTTGAGCGCATGTAGATTAATGGTTGATGTTGTGAGGTGTGGGGTGATCAAGTTATATAAATCAGTAGGTTGGGTTGGTATATCGTTATGCGCCATTACCTTTAATAGCGAGGCTGCAATGCGGCAATACGCTGCCGAAGCTGATTCATCACATTGGAATGTTGACCAAAACAATCGCTTGAGTTGTGCGCTTAATCATGAAGTTCCGTATTACGGTGAAGCTATATTTTCAAGTAATGCCAGTAAAAATAAAGACTTAACCTTTAACCTTGATATGATGGTACGTCCTGAAAGTTACGATTTTGCAGGACTTGAATCGGTGCCACCGCTTTGGCGAGCCGGCAAACCGGCAAGAAGCATCGGGCAAATGAAATTACTGAAAAAATTTGACGGTGAACTTGAAAATGACGTCGCGTGGCAGTTGCTGACTGAGCTTGAAAAGGGCTACTTTCCCACTTTTTATTATAAAGATTGGCACAACGACGTAGATAAAATCTCAGTTTCTTTGTCGTCAGTGAACTTTAAACAGGCATATTGGGCGTTCTTACAATGTCGCGATAACTTGTTGCCATACAGCTTTGAAGACATCGCTTTTACGGTGATGAATTACAAGAAAAATTCCAGCGAACTGACAAAGTCGTCACGCAAACGCTTGGATATGATCGGCGAATATCTTAAAAATGACTCGAAAATTGAGCAAATTTATATTTCGGCCTATAGCGATAGTTACGGTGGCCGTGATACCAACCTGAGATTGTCAAAGAAACGTGCCGAGGCGATTAAATCATATATGGCGAGCCTAGGGGTTGAAGAGAATAAGATTATGACTGACGGCTTTGGCGAAAAGCGCCATATTGATACCAACGACAACGCCATTGGTCGTGGTAAAAACCGTCGAGTCGTGATCCAAATTTCAAGACCTTGATGTTGGGGTTTTAGTTGTGGGATGTTGGGTTGTCGTTTGTTGGGTTAAGTTGTCGGCTTAAAAGCCGACCTACAAGCCGACCTACGAGCCGAGACTCGGTGCTGATATCGGTTTTATTCTAATACCCTACTACATGACGCTTTTAATGCATTGGTATGACTGAGCTGATTGTGATAGGTGATGGTAATGGGCTGTGCAGTGTTTATCTCATAAGCCAGTGCTAAATCTAATTCTACGCTTTTACTTTGCCCGGCATTTAGGGTCATAAACTCATTAGCTGAGGGCGCGAGTCGTTTCGCCATGGGTCCTTGATAATTAAGCGACTTACCATTTTGTGTTACCTCTAAAAATTGGCTCCACCAGCCTTCAAAAGGGGTATGCCAAATTAGAAACTTTTCATCATTATGGCCTGCGTTGGTAAAAGTGAAATTGATGGGGTAGGTCATACCTGAGTCGGAACCCTTACTCACACTGCATTGAATGTTACTCTGTGCATTCATCGTTGCCTCTGATTTTGTAGTTGGGGCGGTGTCGTTGCAAGCTTGGAGCAGCATAGCAGCGGTGATCATCATTAGGGGTTTCAACATACTGTTTTTGAGCCTGTTGCCACGCTCATTCCTTTTTTATTTTCAACGTAAATACTTTGCACTATGCTGAGTATTACAGTCGAATAACGAATCGCATACTCTCATGACTAAAAATAATAACAAAGAGTTCAATTCTTTTGCATCGTTTTACCCTTATTACCTCGCTGAGCACAAAAACAAAACCTGCCGTCGCTTGCATTTTATCGGCTCAACCTTAGTGCTTTTGATTTTGCTCTTTGCGCTGGTTTTTGCACATTGGTCTTTACTATGGTTGTTGCCAATCGCGGGTTATGGTTTTGCTTGGGTGGGGCATTTCTTTTTTGAAAAAAATAAGCCTGCGACATTTCAATATCCACTGTATAGCTTGATGGGTGACTGGGTCATGTACAAGGACATTATCCGTGGTAAAGTACCTTGGTAAAGGAGACTCAGTAGATAATAAAAATGAATGTAAAACAAAGTGTTATTGCTATGAGCTGTGCCGTTTTACTGGCTGGTTGCCAAAGTGTGTCAGCCACTGGCACACGCACGTTAGCGACTTTTAGTGTAGATAAAACTCAGTGCTACGACCGCAAGGCGCAATCTAGTTATTTTGCCGTTGATTCTCATCACCATTTTCAGCCATTTCGGGGAGATGCGGTCCCATTTGATAAGCTCGTTACTTGGGCAGAGCGTGCGGGAGTGGTGTTTATCAACGTTTATGGCATTGGTCAAACCTACGAGCGAAAGCCTGATTGCTTTGGTGAGCGTGGGTGCTACAGCCAGTTGATTTCACCCAGCATTCAAAATGACTTTAAAAATGCGAGCAATTATCTTAAATATGGCGCAGATAACGTGCATATTACCTTGTCTATGACCTTTGCTGACTTACACAAACCAGAGACTATTTTGCCAAAAATGGCACTACTTGAAGACGAGTTTGGTGACTTATTTCGTTGGATGGGAGAAGTGAATTTAGTCAAAGCGGCGCATTTTGGTAATGGGCATCAAGCGGTAGAAAAAGAGACTATCGCCAAGTGGCAGCCATTTATGGCTGTGCTAAAAGAAAAGCGTATTCCGCTTGCTCTGCACGCTGACTTAGGCGATAACAACACGCCACTTAAATACTTACCTTTGCTTGAGGAAGTGCTAAAGCGCTACCCAGAAAACGATATTATTTGGATGCACATGGGAGTATCAAAAGAGCTAAGCCAAATTGATCCGGAGCTACACATAAACACCATGGAGCGGTTATTCTCCCAATATAAAAACCTAAAGGCCGATCTGTCATGGCGAATTTTGTACGACTATTATTTTAGCGACCCGAAAATTCAGGGGCAGTATGTTGAATTTATTAATGCCCATGCCGAGCGCTTCTTGCCGGGCAGTGATTTCGTCGCCAGTAAAAATAAACGCTTTTTCGATTATTTAGAGGAAGTTGATATCAATAGCCGAATTCTTGCCTCTCTTGACGACAATGCTTTTCGCCGGATCGCCTTAGGTCAAAACTATTTTTCGCTGTTAGATTTACCTTATCGCGCGCCAGAGATTTGTATTACAGCGTCTCCTTGAGCATGGATAGCACATCGTTTACGTCTAGCTTCATCACTTTATCGGTATTCGCGAGCAATTGATCCGCGAGGTCTTTTTTATGGTGATGGAGCTCGACAATTTGTTCTTCAATCGTGCCTTTGGCAATTAAGCGATAAATAGTAACGGGGCGTGTTTGTCCCATTCTATGTGCGCGGTCTGACGCTTGCTCTTCAACCGCAGGATTCCACCAAGGATCCATGTGAATAACATAATCTGCAGCGGTAAGGTTCAAACCAGAGCCTCCGGCTTTGAGGCTTATTAAAAATACCTCGCCTTCACCTTTTTGAAAGGCATTCACGGCCTGCTGACGTGCTTTGCTTGGGGTGCTGCCATCTAAATATTGAAACCGGATCCCGCGTTTTTCCAAACGAGCTTTGATAAGTTGCAAATGGCCTACAAACTGACTGAATATAAGTGCCTTGTGATTGTTCTCTTGCAGCTCGGTCAGAAGCTCATCCAATGCCGCTAATTTCGAGCTGGTTATCTGACTTTCTGCCATTAACAGTTTTGGATGACAACAGGCTTGGCGCAAGCGGGTTAGCGCTGCCAGCATTTTAAAGCGCTGTTCGTTGGCACTGTCTTGCTGTGTTGACTGTGAAATTTCGTCAATGGCATTTTGGCGTAGCGCTTCGTAAAAGGTTTGTTCTTCTTGGCTCAATTGAATTGGTACATTGATCTCAGTGCGTGGTGGCAATTCAGTTAATACCTGATGCTTCATACGGCGCAGAATAAAAGGCTGGATCAGGTGTTTGAGGCCTTTACGGGCGCGGTGTGCTGCGAGCTTATCTTCATTGGCGTTTTCAATGGGAGCGGAAAACTTTTCGCTAAAGCGTTTGAGGTTACCGAGCAACCCTGGGTTTACAAAACGAAAGAGTGACCAAAGCTCTGTGAGGTTATTTTCTATTGGGGTCCCAGTGGTGATCAGCTTAAACTTGCCTTTGAGCGCGCAGGCGGCTTGAGTACGTTTTGCTAAAGGATTTTTTAGCGCTTGGGCTTCATCGGCGACAATAGTTTCAAAAGCGATAGGTTTTAAGATATCAACTTCGCGCTGTAGTAGACCATAACTTAATATCACACAATCCAGTGGTTGCAAGTTGCTCAGCATCTCGGCTCTAGCATCAGAATGTGGATAGTCAGAAAAGAGTTTCACCGACAGGGTTGGTGCGAACTTTTGGATTTCCTGTTGCCAGTTGAAGCAGACCGATGTTGGCGCGATGACAAGCGTCGGGCCGACATTGGCACGGGCCAATATCATCGCCAGCGCTTGGATGGTTTTACCCAATCCCATATCATCGGCAAGGCACGCACCTGCACCCCAATGGGCAAGTCGCATTGCCCAGTCAAAGCCCGCCTGCTGGTAGTCGCGCAGCTCAGCTTGTAATGTTGAAGGAAGCGTTGGAGTTAATGCAACGGCTTGCTGCATTTTTTCGTTTTGCTCTTCCCAAGCCGGCAAGGTTTTCATCCGCATTCCTGTGGTGGCTTCAGCAATTAAAGGCGCGGCTAACGGGTGAAACTTTCCGCCCTCGGTCGCGTTATTGAGCTGGTCAAGTTGCGCTTTTAAGTCACTTGAAAGCGCGAGTACTTGCTCACCATCCAGCGCAATAAAGCGGCCATTGCTGGTGGCAACCATTTTTAGAAGCTGTTTAAGTTCGATAACTTGGTCATTACTTACTTTTAGCTCGCCGGTCATGTCGAACCATTCATTTTTCTTGCTCATGGCAAGTTGCAAATGTTGGCTTTCGAGCTTGCTACTGAGCTTAACCTTTTTGCCTTTAGGCCATCTGAGCTTGAGTGCCATAGGGCAAGGCTCTTGATTAATCACCAGCTCAAGTTCTTGTAGCACCTCTAGCGCTTCATCCATTTCGGCTAAACTTAAGCGATTATCCGTCATCTCCAAAAATAGCGGACAGTGCGTATCTAACTCATCCAATCTTTGCTGCTCAAGTAACAAGTTTCGGGTGGTGGATAAGCGCTTACCATCAATTTCGGCGCTGACAGTGGCAATACCGTGCCCGGGATGAAAAATCGGCCCTTTTTCGCCAAAGGGCATGACCACGCAGTGAAAATCGAGGCCTTGATGATAAGGTTGAATGTTAATAACAAGCGCCGATTGCGCCTCGATACTGTCCAGCCCAGTATCTATATCAGCTAAATCAGACTGTACATTAAGATAAGGTGCGATGGCTTTAATACTCGATAGCACCTTTTGTTTTGCACTGGTAGGCACGGTTAATCCAGACTCGCCAATAATCTCAGCGACCTGTATATGTGACTGGTTAAACACAATAAACTCGTAGTGATGCTCAGCTTGCTGAGTAAATGAGTAGGTTTGCGGTTGACCAAAATAGCTGGGTAAATTAGGAATAGAGAGTAGCAGATCGTCGCCATGTTGACGGATGTGTAACTCGGGAGATTTCTCGGCAATGGTAATGGCTTGTTTTAAGTCTTCTTCATGGTATAGGTTGGTGGCGCCGACTGCGGCTTTTAACGCTGGAATTCCAGCAAGGGTGTAGTCCGCACGACCATTGTAGCCATAACCTGACTGTGGTGCGATGGCGTCGATCAGCTTTTTATCAGATTGGCTGATATAACTAAATTGCTCAGGGTGTTGTTTCAGTTGTTTGCAGGAAATTGGCTTACCTTTTCCCCAGCCTGTTTTACCCCGCTTTTGCTCGCGTGCTAAAAACTCAATATCAAAGCGACCTTGCCTAATTTGCCAAATCAGGCGAAATTGTTCGTCAACTTCTTGGCTGGTATTTGCATTCGGGTTGAGCGCAATAAGCTTGTCCAGTGCCAGATCCCACGCCGTCTTTTTGGCAACAAGATGACTAACATTCAGCTCGGGATTAAACGCAAGCGGATATTGCTCACCGTGCATTGCCAGCATCAACTGCTTTGCAAGCCCAGCAAAAAGAGGTAAAGAGAGGCGCTCAAAAATTGCGATGCAGTCGTCGAGACTGGCAAGCGCTTTGGCATCTAAGCTCTGATTACACCAGAAGTGTGCAAAGCAGTCGAGCAAGCGACCTAAGGAATAGTCAAAAACATGAGATTTCTTCAGACTTGAATAATTTAAATGGGCGCTGCTGTAGGTACTGTTTTGCGACAAGCTCTCTGCGCAGTATAACAGCACGTTATTGGCAAAGAAGTTATTATAAGGCGCTTTGCTGTCTTGGCTTTCAAACTCAAGCTGTTGAGAGAGGGTGTCAAATAATGCGGCATCATGGCTATTGGCTTGCTGCAATAACGCCAACTTATGAAACAAACCCAGTGTTCTACCTAGGTACTGCTTTTTACGTTTGGTGATTTTGTCTTTGGCTTTTAGTGCTTGTTCAAAACAAACGATAATATCGTCGTGTTGTTGTAAAAAAGCAATGCTTGCCATAATTTGTGCACTATAAGCGGTTTGGATATTGGCTACCAACGCCTGAGCCTTATCCAATTGCAGGGTATAGATTTGATACTCTGCTAATAAGCAGGTCAGTAGTGGGCTCTGTGTCTTGGCTTGAACCTGTGTGAGTACTTCAAGTGCATAGCTAATGCTGTGACCACCTTGTAGTAAGGTATAGAGCAAAGTTGCAAAAGCTTGATATTGCAAGTCATCAGCAAGCGCCGAAAATCCTTCAATTGAAAAAGGATAAAAATACAGTGGTAATAGCACTTGATTGGTCTTATGACATACCGCCTGTGGGTCTTTCGCCAGTTCTAAATGATTGCGGGCTTTTGGTAGTTGATTGATAAATAAAAAGTCTCTAATGAGTCGCTGTTCATCGGCAAATTGGCGCTCCCATTCATAAGCATTCAGTACAGGGATAAACTCTTCAGCAGCGTTAAGGATTGCTAAAAACTGGCCGTCAGCCATGACTCGATGGCTTAAACTGGTCGCGAGTTTTAGATTTATTTGCACTCCATCTTCGTTAAAAGTCACTAACCCGTCTGAGCGCCACTTCATAATTTGGCTATGACTTACACCTTGTTCAAAGTCATTTTCGGGGATGATCTCTTTTGCCACGAGTGCTTGAACTAGGCGTTTGAGTTTGATTGCTGAAACTGGTTTATAGACGACCGCCAGCACACTCAACAGCGTTTGCTCGTGCACAGGTAGGTTATGCACTTGATTGATTAGCGCTGTGATTTCTTTGTTAATTGCTGGTGGAAAGTCAAAATTCATCGTTTGGTTATAGTATTCAATTTAAGACACTGAAAACTACCATAATATAGGTTGGACTGCCATGAAGATAAACAAAGTCAAAGCTTATTTTTCGGTTATGGTGGTTCATTCAAGACACTGAAAACTACCATAATTTAGTCTGAACTGCCATGAGGATAAGCAACAAGAAAGAAAGGGAGGTGAGGGAGGCGATGCCTCCCTTTTGGTTAGCCTAGCATGTTATACAGTAATGCAGAAACCGCCAGCAAGCCGACGAATAGTACAAAGTAAGTGCCAATGTGGCTTTTGTATTTTTGTAGTGCCGGTACTTTAAACACGGCAATGGTTGGCATGATAAACAAGATCATCGCAATAATCGGGCCTGAGATAGCCCCCATCATGTCCAAAATACTTGGGTTTAATACGGCGCACACCCAAATAGCAACAAACATAAATACCACGCCTAGCTTGTCAGCAAGCTTGTAGCTCATACTCGTTTGCTTGGTTGCAAGGCCGTTAAAGCTTTCGCGTGCACCAAGGAAGTGGCCTAGGAAAGACGAAGTAATCGCGATAAATGCCACAAGAGGGCCAAGCATTTCAATAAATGGATTGTTATAAACGTTAGCTAAATAGGATAAAACAGAGACGTTCGCCGATTTTGCTTCTTCCATTTGCTCTGGTGTTAGAGAGAATACGCAGGAGAACACGAATAGCAAAACAAACACGATCAACATAATGGAGGTCGTACGAAGAATGGCTTCTGATTTTTGAACTGCCTCACTTTTGTAGTGACGACGCTGCACGTTAGCAAAGCTAGATATAGCGGCTGCATGGCTAAATGAAAATACTACGATAGGAACGGATAGCCAAAGCAACTCGGTTAAGCTCGCAACGTCAGGCGTGCTTATCACTGGCATTTGCCAGTTAGGCACTAAATAGAGTGACAAAAACAGTAATACCCCAACCAGCGGGTAAACCAAAATAGCAAAAGCACGCAGTAGCAGCTTTTCGCCGCCTAGCATAATGGCAATCATCCCGGCAACGAGCAAACCGGAGAGTAAAATACGAGATGGCGATTCAAAGCCAAGTTGATTGACAATAAAGCTGTCGACGGTATTGGTTAGGCCAACACCATAGATAAGCAAAATAGGAAAAATAGAGAAAAAGTAAAGTAAGGAAATTAAACGGCCAGCACCTGCGCCAAAGTGCTCTTCTACTACATCCGTAAAATCGGCATTTTTTTGCTTTGATGAAAGGACGAACCGGGCCAATCCTCGGTGTGCTAAATAGGTCATAGGGAAGGCAAGCACGGTCATGATAACGAGTGGCCAAAAACCACCAATACCTATGTTAATTGGCAAGAATAAGATACCTGCGCCGACCGCAGTGCCAAATAAACTTAATACCCAATGTGTGTCGTGTTGGGTCCAGCGCCCGTCGCTGATGGTATTCATCTCCATCATCGCTTCAGAGGAATTACTCATATACTTGTTGTCCTGGATTTAGAATTATAATCGGGCGCATCATATAAAAAATGACGAAGTGTTGCATGTATAAACCGTCTACTCCGAGGAGTTATGCGGTGAAATACGTTTGTTTGACTAAAACTTGCTCAAGGTGTGGTGGGTTCTTAACCGGTTATTGTAAATCTAAGTCTGCAAATGTTCTTAATTGTTACCACTGGCAATGAATTGCTAGCCGACTTATAAATAAATTTTTATTCTAGTTTGCAAAGAGAATTAAAATAACCAAGTGGAAAAGTATGTTCAAGCTAAACTCTCTATTGCTCGCTTCAACTTTGTTGGGAAGCTTCGCTGCTAATGCAACGATTGTCGAATTTCAAACTTCTCATGGTAGCTTTCAGGTCAATTTATTTGATGAAAGTACGCCTAAAACCGTGGAAAACTTTTTGAAATACGTAGATAACGGGCGTTATTCTGATACGGTAATTCACCGCGTTATTCCAGATTTTGTTGTGCAAGGTGGTGGCTTCAAATATGAAGGAGATGTGCCTCTTGATGCCATCGCTACTTACGATGCTGTAAAAAATGAACCTAAATGGTCTAACGTAAAAGGCACTATTGCAATGGCAAAGGTAGCAAATAGACCTGATAGTGCGACAAGCCAATGGTTCTTTAACTTGGTAGACAACAGTAAAAATTTGGACGTTGACAACGGTGGCTTCACAGTTTTTGGTCAAGTGACTGGTGATGGCATGGAAATATTAGAAGCGATAGCAAAAATTCCTCGTTGTGGTAATGTGCCATTAGTTAACTTCACTGATGAACAGTGTAAAGATAGCAATAGTGAGCCGGGGGCAGCTAACTTTGTAACCATAAACGCAATTACTGTGCTGGATGATGATCCCAAATCAGCTCAAGGCTTAAGCCCAAAAGCAAATACCTTGATTGATCAAGTGCCTGATAAGCCTTCAACTGACTCTGATTCATCTGGCGGTTCAATGTTTGCCGGCCTTATGTTGCTGGCTGGTATTTTCGGATTTAGACGTAGATTTCATAGGTAACCAAGTTACTTTGGTTGCAGATGCTAACGATAGCATCACAGTCCCTAGTTAACCTGATCTCAGGTTAATAACTTGGAAGCGCACTTCGGTGCGCTTATTTCTTTATTATTAAGTTATTCGTCTTCGCCAAACAGTGCAATCGCTTTTGTCGTCAAACTATACTGGTCACGGCCATCCACTTGGATAAGCCCTTCATTGAGGTGAGTAGTCACAACGTCTTCGAGTAGTTGTTGATCTACGTATGGGAGTGAAAAAGTGTGGTGATTGATATCGCACGATTCTGGAAAGCTTGCTTTCAGCTTAGACAGCAACATTATCGAATACATATTCTGTAAACGTTCCATAGCCGACCCTTTTATTATTCCAATTTTTGCGAGAACAATCCTAACAGCAAAATTGTGTGTTTGTCTATTTTTTGCTCTTTTATACTGCTCTGCTTTTTGAACTCCCTCATTCATTCGCGTTATCACAACAGATGTCTATGCTTATAGGTATTATCATCACTATGCTCACAAAGTGAAAATAAGGGATTGTTACATGGATTTATTACAATTTATTTCAGCTACAACTCAAATAGTGACGGCGGCTACCGCAGTAATTACCGCTTATTTAGCCTATCAAACCTATTTAAAGCCACCTGAACAAGAAGATGAGCCTGAACCGAGTTCAGAAGTTGATGAATCGGCGGATGAGAAATTAACGGAGACGCTGGTTTTTAAAACCTCAAGACAAAAAACTACACTTAAGGTGACGCCTCAAGGATTAGAATGCTATTTGGAAGACACGAGGGAAGGAAAAGGTGGTCATCAATGGACTTTGTCCATCAGTGACGTTCGGGCGATTCTTGATGCGAAAGCCTATCACGTCAATCCTGGGTATAAAGTGAAAACAGGCACGTTTACATTGGGTCCAAAAAGAAATTGGTTGTACACCAAGTCTTTATTTCCAGAACCAGATTATCTTGAGAGCGTGTTGAAAAGTCTATTGCAGAATGTTGAGAAATGATAAGGCTTGTTTAGTTTCCAAAACAAGCCTTACTGCTTTGCTTGAACTGAGTGTTGTTACCTCGTCACCTTTAAACGGCTTCAGCCGCTTTCTTCGCGAGGTATTCGTCGTACGTACCATGGAAGTCGGTGATCTTACCGTCTTTAATTTCCCAAATACGCGTTGCGAGTGATGAGACAAATTGGCGGTCATGCGATACGAAGAATAACGTACCTTCGTATTGTTCAAGTGCCAAGTTGAGAGACTCGATTGATTCCATATCCATGTGGTTCGTTGGTTCGTCCATTAGTAGGATATTTGGCTTATGCATCATGATTTTACCAAATAGCATACGGCCTTGTTCACCACCTGAGATCACCTTAACTGACTTTTTGATGTCGTTTTGAGAGAACAGCATACGGCCAAGGAAGCCGCGTACGACTTGCTCGTCATCGCCTGGCTGTTGCCACTGTTCCATCCATTGGAAAAGATCCAGATCTTTTTCAAATTCGTCAGCATGGTCTTGCGCATAGTAACCAATATTGGCGTTTTCTGACCATTTATACTCACCTGCTTGCGGCGCTTTACGGCCTGCTAAGGTGTTGAGTAGTGTCGTTTTACCGGCACCATTTTCACCGATGATGGCAACTTTCTCGCCGACTTCAACAAGGCCATTTAGGTCAGAGAATAGGGTGTCGTCATAACCTTGTGATAGCGAGATAAGCTCAAGTGCGTTACGGAATAGCGGCTTTTCCTGCTCAAAGCGAATAAATGGATTTTGACGACTTGATGCTTTAACTTCTTCCAGTTGGATCTTGTCAATTTGCTTAGCACGAGATGTCGCTTGCTTCGCTTTTGAGGCGTTTGCAGAGAAGCGCGAAACGAACTGCTGTAGCTCAGCGATTTGCGCCTTTTTCTTAGCATTGTCTGACAACAGGCGCTCGCGAGCTTGCGTCGCAGCAAACATGTATTCATCATAATTACCTGAGTAAATACGCAGATCGCCATAGTCGATATCCGCCATGTGTGTACACACTGAGTTTAAGAAGTGGCGGTCGTGCGAGATGATGATCATAGTACAATCACGCTGATTCAATACGTCTTCCAACCACTTGATAGTATAGATATCCAAGTTGTTGGTTGGTTCGTCTAAGAGCATGATATCTGGCTCTGCAAATAATACCTGTGCAAGTAGTACACGCAGTTTCCAGCCAGGAGCAACTTCTGACATTAAGCCATAATGTTGCTCGGTTGGAATACCCACACCGAGGAGTAATTCACCCGCTTTTGCTTCTGCGGAATAGCCATCCATTTCAGCAAATTGCGTTTCAAGGTCGGCAACACGCATGCCGTCTTCTTCGCTCATTTCAGGTAATGAGTAAATGCGATCGCGCTCTTGCTTGATTTCCCACAGCTCTTTATGACCCATGATCACTGTGTCTACAACCGTATATTGCTCGTAGGCAAATTGATCCTGATTTAGCTTAGCGATGCGCTCGTTTGGATCGTAGTTTACGTTACCTGCACTTGGCTCTAGCTCTTTGCTTAGGATTTTCATAAAGGTGGATTTACCGCAGCCGTTAGCGCCTATTAGGCCATAGCGGTTACCGTCACCAAACTTAACGGAAATATTCTCAAACAGTGGTTTTGCACCAAACTGCATAGTGATGTTGTTACACGAAAGCATAAATTTGACTCATTACTGACAATTGCGGCGATCCTATCATTTATGGGTGACAAATGATGTAAAAAGTTTGGCTAACTCACACATTACTTTTGCGGCTGATATAGCAAAGACCTAGACGTTGAAAACTTATCGTCATAAGACGTTTTATTTACGATTTTATTAAATTTTATTTACCAATTGGGCGGTTAAATGTTAGCCTGTTTTAATGCGAAAGGATGATATAAAAACTAACTCTGGTGAACAAGGATGAAAATAGTTGAAGAAAAACATAATTGGTTGATTGACCAACAAATCGATGAGCTTGAAGTCTTACCACCCCATACCACAACCGCTCATTTACCGTCAGAAATTAGAACGCAACTAAAGCCTCATGCCAGTGATTGGATAGTATTGCAACAAAGACATAATTGGCGCCATGTTAAGCGTGACGAATTTACTCGTGTTTTTATAAAGACCAAAAAGGGCTTACAAAGTGTAAGGTCTGGCAGTGCTGCCGGTTCTAGAGAGCAGCTAATCATCGTTAAACGCAAGTCTTATTTCAAAGCAGAGATTAGAAACAATGCCTTTACAAGCAGTGGTGGGGTTGATCCTAATCAGCCCATTGGCGCAAGCCAATTAGACCCGTTAACACCGGTTGAACAGGTATTGGCCTCGATTAACGTCGATAAATCACCTGAGGTGGCTGAAAAGCGCATATTGGTGTCGCTGGAAGGGGAGTTGGCGGTGAGTTTTGTGATCCAAGGTGCTAATACTCCCACATTATCCAGAGCCTCTGAAGGGGCAACACAAACGCCTCTGATATTCGGCAAGTTGAGTGAAGATGGTCGCTATAGCCTAAAAGCAAAAATCTTAGGTGTGCCGGAGCAGGTGCTTTTTAACAATGTGCCATATGCAGACCTACTTGATATAGAAAAAGTAAAAGCACTTAAGATTGGCGCTGAGGGCGGAGTGCAGCTGATTAAACACAGAGTGTCAGGTGAGGGTAATATACACCTATATTTTATTAGCGAGCCTCCGAGTATCGGGATCTTCTTTGATGGTACAGGCAACAACAAGTACAACGATATTTTGGACCCATTTGATGATAAAGAGCCGACGAATATCGCTAAGCTCCATGAGTTGTATGACACTGGAAAAAAGTTTGTTTTTTCAGAATACATAGAAGGAGTCGGCACAGCGGCAGGAAAGAAAGACTCGATCGTAGATTTAGCTATAGCCTATAGTTTCGATGAAAGGTTAACGAGCGCGATATCTAAGTTACGTCTATTTCTTAAGGGTAACAATATACGGCTTTGTCAAAATGTATTGGTAGATTGTTTCGGTTTTAGTCGTGGTGCAGCGGCAGCAAGGGCATTTGTTAATCTGGTTAATGAAATGAGAGAAGCGCAAGATATTAGATTGGTTGGTAAAGAGGTGGTATTTCGCTTTGTTGGTATTTTCGATACCGTCGCGTCTATTGGAGGGGATGGAGATAATGATCATGGTGAGCTGTATGCTAGAGATGAGTTAGAGAAGGCGGCTAGACTCGATCTTAATCAAGCCAGTGCTGGGGCTGTATATCACTTAACGGCTTGGGATGAGCGGCGTGATAAATTCCCACTAAGCTCATTAAAAAATAAAGATGGCAGTTTGTTTGCTAATCACAAGGAAGTCCACTTGCCAGGCGTTCATTCTGATATTGGGGGCGGGTATGCCCCTATCAGTTTTGATATTGAGTATCCTTTAAAGCGCATTCGTGGCATTCCCGGAAATCCAGAGCATGAAGCAAAAGTACAACAGGCGAAATTGGCAATTGAACATAAATATCAGTGGCCTGGTATTAACGTGGATATGGTCTATCGCTTTAAAAGGCTAAGATATGGTGCTAGTCGCTCGGGAAGAGATAAGGATTTTTACACCACATACCGGCCCGTTTGGAGACGTAAAATAGATAATACCCTTGCCCATTATGGACTGCACCACATGTATAACGAGGCAATTCAACATGGCGTTCCGCTAAAAGATATGGCGCGTCTTCAAAGTATCTACCCTTATGAACTTAGCAACGAGGTCGCAACTTTGGTACCTAAAGCTCTTAAAGCTGGGCCAGCAAGCCAAGCTTGGCAGAAGTTATACGAGCATTATATTCATATTAGTTCTCGGTTTACGGGAGCTGTGGATAAAATGGCTCATGGAGCTGAAAGAAAGGCAAAATACGCCACTGAAAATGGACAAAGGGAAATGTTTTACAATAATGCAAAAGCGCTACCGCAGGTACAAGTTTGGAAAGCGTATAAAAATGGAAATAAATCAATTTGGAGAAAAGGATGATTAATAAGCTCTATACCATTTTACTGGCAGTAATACTGCTTTGCAGTTGCTCTTCACATACCGAGCTCGAAAAATTAAATATAGGTATTTCCGCTTATGAAAAAAGTGACCTGATGGTAAAGCTGATATTTGACGATAGATTTTCCCCCCAGCGGGCGCAATAGGTTGCTGTTGGGGGAATGCGCAAAAAAATGGATCGTTTTGGGGAGCCGAAATACCACATAAAGTAAAAGCGCAGTGGTGGGATTATAAGCAGGGAAAACACTATCGTGCAGCGTTAACTGTACAGCGTGACAAGGCGTACAAAATCGCGGGTAATTTACCTAGCATTACCCATTACACAGGCGAAACAGAAACCGATGTTGAGCCCTATATTATCTTCGGCTTTGGTGAAAAGGGTGAAGTAAAAATGTGGATTTCTAATGCACCGTTTGATGGCGTCGAAGGACGAATTTTAGAGGAAATCGGATCGGCACAAGCGACTTGGGAACATTTTGAATTAACCGATGAGATGTTTAATTAGATAAGCGCCCACAATCCAAAGTTAAGATAAAAAACAAATGAGACTAGGGATGTTCGACTTGGAGAAAAGGATGTTCAATAAGCTCTATACCGTTTTACTGGCAGTAATACTGCTTTGCAGTTGCTCTTCACATTCCGAGCTCGAAAAATTACATATAGGCATTTCCGCTTATGAAAAAAGTGACCTGATGGTAAAGCTGATATTTGACGATAGATTTTCCCCTCCCGCTGGTGCTATAGGCTGTTGTTGGGGAAATGCTCAGAAAAAAGGATCGTTTTGGGGTGCTGAAATCCCACATAAAGTGGATGTTGAATGGCGAGACTACAAGCAAGCAAAACTTTACAGAGCTTCATTCAAAGTTCAGCGGAAGAAAGCCTACCATATAATTGACGAATTGACTCCTGTTACATTTGCATCAGGACGTGTTGATGATGATGTGAATCCATTCATCATTTTTGGGTTTGGTGAAGGAGGTGAGGTAAAAATGTGGATTTCTAATTCAGCATTTGCAGGAGTTAAAGGGCGCATTTTAGAGGAAATTGGCTCGGCTCAAGCGACTTGGGAACCCTTTGAATTAACCGATGAGATGTTTAATTAGATAAGCGCCCACAATCCAAAGTTAAGATAAAAAACAAATGAGACTAGGGATGTTCGACTTGGAGAAAAGGATGTTCAATAAGCTCTATACCGCTTTACTGGCAGTAATACTGCTTTGCAGTTGCTCTTCACATTCTGAGCTCGAAAAATTACATATAGGCATTTCCGCTTATGAAAAAAGTGACCTGATGGTAAAGCTGATATTTGACGATAGATTTTCCCCTCCCGCTGGTGCTATAGGCTGTTGCTGGGGGAACGCTCAAAAGAAAGGTGTGTTTTGGGGAGCTGAGATCCCACATAAAGTTCAAGCAGAATGGTGGGATTATAAGCAAGGCAGGCATTATCGTGCTGTGTTTATAGTACAGCGAGACAAGGCATACAAAATCGCGGATAATTTACCGAGTGTGACTTATTACACAGGCAAAACGGAGACCGATGTTGATCCTTATATCATCTTTGGGTTTGGTGAAAAGGGAGAAGTAAAAATGTGGATTTCTAATTCTCAGTTTGCTAGTGGAGTTAAAGGACGCATTTTAGAAGAAATTGGTTCAGCACAGGCGACTTGGGAGCCCTTTGAATTAACCGATGAGATGTTTAATTAGATAAGCGCCCACAATTCAAAGTTAAGATAAAAAACAAATAAGACAAGGGATGTTCGACTTGGAGAAAAGGATGATAAATAAACTCTACATCATTTTGTTGCTAGTAATACTGCTTTGCAGTTGCTCTTCACATACCGAGCTAGAAAAATTACATATAGGTATTTCTTCGTACGAAAAAAGCGATTTGATGGTGAAATTGATATTTGATGATAGGTTTTCACCCCCTGCTGGTGCGGTAGGCGGTGGTTGGGGAAATGCCGTAGGAAGTGGGACGTTTTGGGGAGCCGAAATCCCATATAAAGTAAAAGCGCAGTGGTGGGACTACAAGCAGGGAAAACACTATCGTGCAGCGTTAACTGTACAGCGTGACAAGGCGTACAAAATCGCGGGTAATTTATCGAGCATTACCCATTACACAGGTGAAACAGAAACCGATGTTGATCCCTATATTATCTTTGGGTTTGGTGAAAAGGGTGAAGTAAAAATGTGGATCTCTAATGCACCGTTTGATGGCGTGGAAGGACGCATTTTAGAAGAAATTGGTTCGGCACAAGCGACTTGGGAACCCTTTGAATTAACCGATGAAATGTTTCGCTAAAAAAGTGAAAACTAGGCGTTTTATCTTGGTACTTTCTGCATGGTTGTTTACATCGGTTTATCGAATTCCACCGAAATAAATTGCTATTTGGCGCTATCTTGGGTCACATTACTGACCGCAATTAAAATAATATAACATTTAGGATTGGAATATGCGTGTTAAAGCTATCTCCGCGGCCATGGTGTTGGCCTTTTCTCAGTACGTTGCTGCCGATGAAGGCATGTGGCAACCACATCAACTACCTGAACTTGAATCTATTTTAAAGTCTAAAGGACTAGAGATTGACGCTAAGTCAATTTCAAAACTCACTGAGTTCCCGATGAATGCGGTGATTAGCTTAGGTGGCTGTACGGCGTCATTTGTCTCTCCTAAAGGTCTGGTTGTGACAAACCATCACTGTGCATACGGCTCTATTCAATACAATTCAACAACAGATAACAATATTCTTGAGAATGGCTTTTTAGCAAAACAGCCAAGTGAAGACTTGCCGGCGGCACCGGGCTCACGCGTTTATGTGACAAAAGAAGTGTCGAACGTAACGGATAAAGTTAATGCTGGGACGGACTCACTGACCGGTAAAGCACGTTTTGACGCCATTGACAGTAAGCGCAAACAGCTTGTTGCCGAGTGTGAGCAAGATGAAAGCTATCGCTGTAATGTTTATACCTTTCATGGTGGATTGGAATATTACCTCATTAAATCGCTAGAGATAAAAGACGTCCGTCTGGCATACACGCCAGCGATGGGCGTGGGCAAATATGGCGGCGATATAGATAACTGGATGTGGCCTCGTCACACTGGCGACTTTGCTTTTTACCGTGCATATGTGGGTAAAGATGGTAAACCCGCTGAGTTTTCTAAAGATAACGTACCCTACAACCCAGAGTCATTCTTGAGTGTGAGTGCAAAAGGCGTGCAAGAGGGCGACTTTGTAATGGTGACGGGTTATCCGGGTCGTACCAACCGTTATCGCATTGCTTCTGAAGTAGATTATGTGTTTAACACGGTTTACCCCATGGTACGTAAACATAACTCAAAGTATGTGGCACTAATTGAAGAAAATGCACCAGAAGGGTCGCAAGCTCGTATCGCCTATGAAAGCACCATTGCAGGTTACAACAACTACATCAAAAACTTTGGCTCTATGATTGAAAGCTTCAAAAAAGGTAGTATGTATAGCCGCAAGCAGCAATTTGAGCGCGATCTTAGCACTTGGATCAATGCCGATGCAGACCGTAAAGCAAAGTATGGCGCCGTGCTAAACGAATTGAGCGAGTTGGTTGCTCAATCTCAAGCTCATTATGAGCGTGATATGATGGTTGGCTATATCCACCGTTCGCAAATGATGTCTACTGCGCGTAAGCTTTATCGCTTGGCGGTTGAAAAACAAAAGCCTGATGCTGAGCGTGAGAGTGGTTATCAAGAACGTGATATGCCAAAAATCAAAGCGGGGCTTCAGCGTATGACGCGCCGCTATGATGAAACAGTTGATAAAGCGATTATGCTTTACTTCATGGAGCTTTATGCAGCCTTGCCAAAAGAAGCGCGTTTAACTGAAGTCGATAAGCAGCTTCAACTCGAAAGCGGCTTCAATAAAGCAAAACACCAAGCGCTGCTAGATGAGATGTATGCTAACTCTAAGCTTGCTGATGAAAAAGCCCGTCTTTGGATGTTAGATTTAGAGCTTGAGCAGTTAAATCAAAGCTCTGATCCATTCATTCAATATGCAAAAGCGATTTTTGCAGTGATGAAGCAAATCGAAGATGAAGAAAAAGAATTGGCTGGTAAGCAGCAATCTGCACGTCCAGCTTTGATGGAAGCCATTATTGCTTACAACAAGTCGCAAAATAAGCCAGTTTACGCAGATGCTAACAGCACACTCCGTGTCACTTACGGTACGGTAGGTGGCTACTCACCGCAAGATGGCTTAGTGGCAACGCCATTTACTTCGCTTGAAGGGTTACTGGCTAAAAATACCGATGTTGAACCATTTAACGCGCCGAAAAAGCAACAGCAGTTGATCCGCGAAAAAGTATATGGTCAATATACAGGTGGCATGAATACCGTACCGGTGAATTTCCTTTCTAACGTGGATACCACAGGTGGTAACTCAGGTTCGCCGACCTTAAACGGGAAAGCGGAGTTAGTAGGTTTACTGTTTGACGGTGTATATGAAAGCATTATTGGTGACTGGGATTACGATAAAAACCTAAACCGCTCAATTCATGTTGATTCGCGTTACATGTTATGGGTAATGGACAAGGTTGATAATGCACAAAACCTGTTAGATGAAATGAAGATAGTAAAGTAGGTCGACCTTTAGGTCGACAATCCCCCCAACGTTTAAAGGGTAGTCTTTGGGTTTAAAGGGTACCCTTTAGGTTTAAACGTTAGTCGGCCTAAAGGCCGACTAACGGGTGATATCAATTTTTCGAAAAATAATGCCGGCCATGAGGCCGGCATTATTATGTTACTTTGCCATTAACTGGCGGATATACTTCACCGGAGCACTACCAAAGCTTAAGAACTCTTCGTGGAATGTCTTTAAGTCAAATTCCTTTCCAAGCTTTTGTTTTTGCGTTTCACGGAAGTCGTAAATTTCGCGATAACCAGAGTAATAGCTGGTTAATTGTACTTGGCTCAAGGTTGCACGGCGCCATTTACCTTCGGCTTCTGCACGCTCTTGGAAAGCCCCATTCATCAGCAGATCTAAGCCTTCTTCTTTGCTTATTCCTTTTACTTGGATACCGTAATCTAGGATAGTGTTACAGATCACACGTAGATTCCACTTGTAGTACATTAACCACATTTCAGGCTCAAAGTTACCATAGCCTTCTTCTAGCATCATGCGCTCAGTGTATACTGCCCATCCTTCAATCATCGCGCCATTGCTTAAGATACTCTTCACCAAAGACGGAGATTCGTTAGAGTAAACCAACTGAGTGTAATGGCCTGGCACGGCTTCATGAATATTTAGGATCTGCAGGATCCAATGGTTGTATTCACGTAGATACGATTCAGCTTGCTCGTCGCTCATTGAGTCCAGCGGAGACACGTTATAATAGGTGTTCTCCTTTTTGTCGTATGGGCCCGGAGCACTGATTGAAGCGCCAGCAAAGCCGCGCATATATTCAGGCGTTTCGCGAACAACTAGCGGCTTTTCAGGGTCTAGCGTGATGAGATCCTTTTCCATCACAAACTTTTCAAGCTCTGGAATTTGCGCTTTGATTTCGCTCACAAAGTTTTCACGCTTTACGTGTTTGACCGAAAGGTGCTTGATAAGGGTGGCAATCGCATCAATGTCAGATTTTGGGCGTGGCTTGTCAGCAAAATACGTTGGCCAGAGTTGATCAACAATCTTAACCATTTCATTAGTAACACGGGCTTTGTCGGCCATTGCCTTTTCATACATTTGCTTGGCGGTGTAGCCAGACTGAATATCAAAGGCAAATTTTTCTTCGTACAGCTTCTCACCAATTCTAAATGAGCGCGCGTTACCGCTTTCGCTTAACTCAATTTCAAGGTTGCTAAGGTAAGATACATATCCATTGATGGCAGATTTCGCGGCAGCGAAGCGCTGTTTGAATAGGGCTTTTTCCTCGGCTGTTAATAATGAAGTCGCGAGTTTATCAAGCAACTCATCGTTTAATACACTAAATGCGCCTTGGTTTTGTGCAATCGCAAGCTGAGTATATTCAAGCGTTGGATTGTTAATATTGTTTTGCGCGGCTTCATAATACGCTGGCACATATTGAAGACGTGCTAAAACGAGCTTGAGCTTTTCGTCATCCGTTTTAAAGCGGCTATTGAGTATCGTCGCAAAGCCATAAGAAACATTGTAGTTTGACGGATTCCACTGCCAGCTTTTGAAGGTTTCAATATGCCAGATATCGCGTTTTAGGCGATTTTCAATCAAGTGATAATCGATTTTTTGACTATTGCTTAAGTTAGCAAGGTCGAACTGTTGTAACTTAGCCAGTTGCGCCTGAGAGAAGGCAACACTTGCATCACGAGTCGCTTGGGTTGGTACAGTGATAATATCGTCGTACTTGCCAAAGCCTGCCCAGAGCGACGCTTCTGGGTACTGTTTCCATAAGTCATTGATAAATTGCTGAGAAAAGTCAGCGAATTGTGCATTTGTTGCTACTGTTTGCTGTGAAGCTGAAGGCGTCGTCTCGACAGACGAAGGAGAAAGTGAGCAGCCAGTCAGGCCCATTGCCATGGCTAGCGCCATGCACAAGGCAGTCTTTTTCATTATTGTGTCCTATTTAATGGTTTTCGCTATCATAACAAGATTTTGCTTTATTTGCTTTGTCTGGCTCATCCAACCACACCGCACCGTTAGCCTCTTTGGCAACGATGTCATCGGGGTTGTAGATAGGGCATGATTTCATCGACAAACAGCCACAGCCAATGCAACCATCGACATAGTCTCTTAAACGTTGCATGTAAGCGATTTTTTCGTCCAGCTTTGCTTGCCAGGCTGTAGAAAGTTTGGCCCAGTCCGCTTTAGTTGGTGTTCTTGAGTCGGGCAGAGTATCAAGGGTTTCTTTTATCTCTCCTAGGGTTATCCCCATCTTTTGGCCAGCTTTAATAATGGCAATACGGCGCAACACATCCTTTTTGTAACGGCGTTGATTACCGTTATTACGCCAACTACGAATAAGCCCTTTGTTCTCATAGAAATGCAGAGCAGACACCGCAACGTCAGCTCTTTGAGCAACCTTACCGACACTGAGGTTGGGCTCGTCTCTTAATAATTTTTCAGTTTTCATAAATTAGTACTTTACCTTAACTTAAGGTGAGGTTTTAAGGTAGCACCCAATTTATTATTAGTGCAACTGGAATTGAACATTATGAAAACAGTCGTTATTTACTCAAGCTCAAACCCCAATGGAAATACCTACCAATCTGCAAAGGCACTAGCAGCAGAAAAAAGAGCTGAACTCATCTATTTAGACCGCTACAAAATTGGTGAGTATTGCTATAAACACTCTCACAGTGATGATGACTTTGTTAACCTTTTTAGATGGATACTTGGTTTTGAGCACATCATTTTTGCTTCCCCCGTTTATTGGTATGCAGTGACACCAAGAATGAAGGCATTTATCGACAGAATAACTGACTTTATGGACATAGAAGCGTTAAAGCCTGAGCTTAGAACGCTACGTGAAAAGCAGTTTTCTATCTTGTCGACCTCATGCCAAGAAAAAGCACCGGCACCATTTACTGAGATGCTGGTGGGGACCTTTGAATATTTGGGTATGAAATTACAAGAGCAGCGTCATGTTCATTACCCTTATGCTGATTAATCGCTGTGGATTTTGTTAGGTGGGGTTGTGTAGCGATGGCTTTTAAAGATCGCTGCGTGAAGCAGCTCCTACTCTGAAGTAAATCCAGTCTGGTATAAGGCGGTTTGTGACTGGTGTTTATTTAGAGGAGGGTGAAGGCTTTTAAAGATCGTTGCGTAAAGCAGCTCCTACTCCGAAGTAACATCAGTCTGGTAGGAGATGGTTTACCCGCCGAGCACTTTGTGACTGGCGCGCTAACCCCCCCCTTGCTACCCAACATTTCTCAGCGGAAGTACGCACTTCCGCCTATGCGAATAGGTGCAAGGTCACACCTTGAATTCATTGACCATTTGCGAGAGTCGTTGTGACATTTCGCTTAATTGCTGGCTCGACGCTTTGGTGTGTTCAGCGCCAAGGGCGGTTTGGTTTGCCACTGTTGCGATACCACTGATGTTGTCAGTCATGTCATTAAGATCTTCGGATTGCTTTTCACTCCAAGTGGCGATATTAACGTTAATATCATGCACGGTTGCGATGGAGAGGTTGATTTGTTCTAGTGCGTGCTTACATTCTTGGCTCACTTTGAGGCTTTGTTCGGATGCTGCACGGCAGCTCTCCATTTCTTCAACGGTTGTGGCGACGCCATTGTGCAGTTTATCAATGATCGCTTGAATGTCATCGGTAGATTGTTGCGTACGCTGGGCCAGTGTTCTTACCTCATCGGCCACCACGGCAAAACCACGACCTTGTTCTCCTGCTCTCGCAGCCTCGATGGCCGCATTCAATGCTAATAAGTTAGTTTGATCTGCCACTTTTTTAATGACATCAAGTACTGCACCAATCTCGGTTGATGACCGTTGTAGTTCGAGCACAGCTTGTTGCGCTGAGTCGACGCTACGAGAGGCATGCGCTATGACAGCCACATTTTCGTCTACATGCGTCAGCCCTTGGGTCGTCAGTGTGGTTGTCTCTGTCACTTTATCAAGCGCACGCTTTGACTCATTATTGACAGCTTGTGCCACTTGATTAAGCGATTGCATGCGGTTTTGCAGCGATTCTGTTTCACTGTTTTGTTGTCCAATACCAGCTTGGATCTGCTCGGTAATACAGGATAATTCCTCTGCTTGGGAGGCCAAAGAATGGGTGCTTTCGTTGATATCATGCAGTACATCACGAAAATGCGAGTTCATTTTATTAAATGCGATAGCCATTTGGGCAAGCTCGTCTTTTCCGTGGCTTTTCAGTGCAATGGTGAGGTCTTTTTGCGCTGAAATAAGTCCCATTGTACGGGTGAGCTTATCCAGTGGCTTGGTAATATTTTTGCTGATCAAGCTAGAGAGAAAAATAAGTAATATCGCATAGCCGAGCGTTTCAGCAGTCATCAACATGAGGCGGTCATAAAATTGCTCTTCAACGTCTTGAAGGTAAATGCCTGTTCCAATTGCCCAGTTATAGTGCCCTAAGTTAGCAATATAAGAGAGCTTGCCCTCAAGCTCCTTTGTCCCCGGTTTTGGCCATTGATATTGGGCAAAGCCTTGTTGATTTTGATTCGCAATGACGACGAACTGGCTGAATGCTTCGCGAATAAAGCGTTCATGATGGTGAGTCATTGAGGTGCCATTGAGCAGTGGCTTAATGGGGTGTGTTACCATATTCCCATCTAGGTCAAATAAGAAGAAGTAACCTGCATCACCATAGCGTGCGGCATCAATGAGCTTTTTTATTTTTTCTTGTCTTTGTTGTGGGGTGAGCGAGGCCTCGGTGGCAACCATATTAAGTTGCGCAATTGTGGTTTCCATTAGGTTTTTTGCATTAATGTGTCTTTCTTGCGTTAAGCTGTCTCGTAAAACGAGTGCTGATGAGAGTTGCACAAGGGTAATGATCACGACAGACAAAAGCAGACTGAGTCTGAGTTTATTGGGCACTTTCATTAAACCTAAGAGTTTATTCAGCTGCTTCATGAGTTCCTCTAGTAACAAAGAATTAGTTAAAATGACAGCGATGTCAGTTGGCGTGGATCATACTTAGAACGAACCAAAAATAAATAGCATGAACAAAAGATGAATAAGGTGTTAAGCCGTGCAGACGGCTATCTAATTGATAGTTAATAAAAATGTTAATATTCACGTTTTGTAAATGATTGTGAATGAGAACTATTTCTAATAAGTGTGTTTAAGTATTTTGTCTTAGAGAAGGATGAAGGTTAGAGGTAGATTAAGGAAATTTGATATAGATCATTGCAGATATCGCTTGAATCGAATAGCGACTTTGTTATACTCGCTGCGAATTTTCAGTGTAGACTGAAAGTTCTGAACTAATCAATTCTATCAAGATAAAAACATCAGGATAATCTGTGCCACTGTTAAGCTATGCTCGACAAACTGCTACTACTAACGACACAACCTATCAAAGTTGTGCGATGACGCGTGCGCAGTTATTCGGTCGTATTTTCAGTGTGCTAAGCGCATTGATGATGTTTAACGCGGCATTATTATTCACTGGCATGCTAGGTGATGTAGCTGAATTAGAAGCACTTTTTGCAGATAATTCACTACCTGACTCTGTTTTGGTGATGCTCGGAGAGTTTTGGGCTCAGCCTATCTTGTCATTACAATTATTGATAGGTCTTTATTGGTTAGTTTTCCATACTATTTTGCCTACACGCGCTGGCGTTGTCCTGCGTAAAACGGCATTCGCCTCTACTGAGGCTATTCATCCTCAACCGGTGCCTAGTGCACATGGTTGTCGTGCTCCTCCTTTTTGATACCGCTGCCTGTTTGCGTAATCGCAATATTTGAGTCCAATGTGTTTGATTTAAGCGATTTGGATCAGCAGTCAGCAATTCAGTTTCAATTACATTAATCGGCTATTTACTGTCCTTTTTGGGCGAGTTGTAAGCTTAGCAAATGTGATTGTCCGTTTACTGTATCGATTATTTGGTAAATGGTTAGTGACTGGTATCAAAGGAGCGTTTTCCTTCACTAATGCATTTTCCCTAATGGGTACAGTGCAATTCGAACTTGTGCAGCATAGCTTGCACAAATAGATACTCAGCGTGCTTGATAAATAAGCCGCAGCTTATCGTTGAAGGGTAATCAATTGAATAAACGTAGTGTTGTGAATTATGCGTTCGCTTCATTGGGGCTTATGCTCACCGGCTGTAGTGGTGGCATTTTAGATCCCAAGGGGCAAATTGGCATGGATGAGAAGTCCTTGATCATCATTGCCACTGTACTGATGTTACTCGTTGTAGTACCAGTTATTATTCTTACCTTATATTTTGCGTGGAAGTACCGAGACGGTCGTGACCACGAGATCTATGCACCCAAATGGGCTCACTCTAACAAAATAGAAGCCGTGGTTTGGACCATTCCGATTGTGATTATTATCGTGCTTGGGGTGATCACCTGGCGCTCTACACAATCACTTGATCCGTACAAGCCGTTGGAAGGTAAGGGTGAACACCTCACTGTTCAGGTGGTATCGCTAAACTGGAAGTGGTTATTTATCTATCCTGAGCAAGGCATTGCTACAGTGAATGAGTTGGTGTTTCCAGCGAATGTACCAGTGGAGTACAAAATCACTTCCGAAAGCACCATGAACTCTTTCTTTATTCCACAGCTTGGTAGCCAAATCTACTCGATGGCAGGAATGGAAACACAGCTTCACCTGATTGCCAACGAACCGGGTACGTTCAAAGGCTTTTCTGCCAATTACAGTGGAGCGGGTTTTACAGGGATGAAGTTCGATGCCATTGCGACCAAAGACAAAGCGGATTTTGATAACTGGGTTGCCGATGTCAAAGCTAACGGTGAAGCGTTAACCGCTGGTCGTTATGCGAAGCTGGCTAAGCCTTCGGAATATCACCCCGTTGAATATTTTGGCTCGGTAGAGCAGGGTTTATTCCACACCATAGTTATGAAGTACATGCAGGGCCATGGCGAAATGAATTATTACGCCAAACCAGAGCATGCTGCGCATCTACATCACGGCAAGGCTGAGGAGTAATTATGTCGTTGTTTGGTAAATTATCCATTGAGGCAATCCCTTATCACGAACCCATCATTATGGTGACGTTGGCTGTAGTGGCGATTGTTGGTCTAATTGTGGCGGCAATGGTCACAAAACACAAAAAATGGGGCGTGCTGTGGCACGATTGGATCACTTCAATCGATCATAAACGCCTAGGCGTGATGTACATTATCTTGGCATTAATTATGTTAATGCGTGGTTTTGCCGACGCCATCATGATGCGTACACAGTTGGCGATGGCTACAAGCGGCGCTGCCGGTTACTTACCTCCTGAGCACTATGACCAGATCTTTACCGCACATGGGGTGATCATGATCATCTTTATGGCGATGCCATTTATGATTGGTTTGATGAATATCATCTTGCCACTGCAAATTGGTGCTAGAGATGTTGCTTTTCCGTTTTTGAATAACCTCAGTTTTTGGTTGACGGCGGGCGGGGCAATTCTGATCAACTTGTCCTTGGCATTTGGTGAGTTTGCAAAAACCGGTTGGGTGGCGTATCCGCCATTGTCGGAGTTGTCGTTTAGTCCGGGTGTCGGGGTTGATTACTATATTTGGGCACTGCAAATATCCGGGCTTGGGACATTGCTCACTGCCGTGAATTTCTTGGTTACCGTATTTAAGATGCGTGCACCTGGCATGACGCTAATGAAAATGCCTATTTTTACTTGGACTTGTACTTGGGCAAATATCCTAGTTGCGGCGTCTTTCCCAATTCTTACTGCGGTGCTGGCGATGCTAACGCTTGACCGTTATATGGACTTCCACTTCTTCACCAATGAAGCCGGTGGTAATGCCATGATGTATATCAATCTGTTCTGGGCATGGGGTCACCCTGAAGTTTATATTTTGATCTTGCCTGCGTTTGGGATTTTCTCAGAAATTATTTCAACCTTTACAGGTAAACGCCTGTTTGGCTATAAGTCGATGGTGTATGCCAGCGGTGCGATTTCTATTTTGGGCTTCATTGTTTGGCTACATCACTTCTTTACTATGGGTTCAAGCGCCAATGTTAATGCTTTCTTTGGGGTCATGACGATGGTCATTGCGGTCCCGACGGGGGTAAAACTCTTTAACTGGTTATTTACGATGTATCGCGGTCGTTTGCGGATCACGGTGCCGGTCCTTTGGACGTTAGGGTTCATGGTGACCTTTACCGTAGGTGGGATGACTGGCGTACTGCTTGCAATTCCAGGCGCGGACTATGTGCTGCACAACAGTCTTTTTCTGATCGCACATTTTCATAACACCATTATCGGTGGGGCGGTGTTTGGTTATCTAGCGGGTTTTGCTTACTGGTTCCCTAAAGTAATGGGTTACAAGCTTGATGAGCGTTGGGGGAAAGCCTCATTCTGGTGCTGGCTGGTTGGCTTTTTTGTGGCCTTTATGCCGCTTTATGTGCTCGGCTTCTTGGGCATGACACGTCGTCTTAATCATACCAACACGCCAGAGTGGAACATTTGGCTATACATCGCGTGTATTGGTGCCTTTATCATTATGTTTGGGATAATTTTCCAAGTGGTACAGTTAGTGGTGAGTTACAAAAACCGCGAGCAATTGCAAGACACCACAGGCGATCCGTGGAATGGGCATACGCTGGAATGGTCAACGGACTCTCCCCCGCAGTACTACAACTTCGCGAAAACCCCTGTGGTTGACGATATTGACGCTTGGACAGAAATGAAAGAGCAGGGACAGGCATATCAAAAGCCTGCACATTATCAGCCTATTCACATGCCAAAAAATACCCCGACTGGAGTGCTTATCAGCGCGTCATTGACCGTGTTTTGCTTTGCCATGATTTGGCATATTTGGTGGTTAGCGGCGGTGGGTTTTGTCAGTGCTATCGCGGTATTTATTAAGCGTTGTTACACCAGCGACGTTGATTATTATGTTCAGGTTGACGAGATTGAGCAGATTGAGTCTGCCCACCTTTCTCGCGCATTACAGGAGGGTTAATTCATGAGTGCGATTACTCCCGCTACGCTGCATGCGTTAGAAGATGCTCACGAGCATGCAGATCATGACACAGGTTCAAACACCGTATTCGGTTTTTGGCTATATCTGATGACGGACTGTTTGTTGTTTGCTTCGTTCTTTGCCACTTATGCCGTGTTGTACATGAACACGGCAGGCGGGGTGTCTGGCAAAGACATATTCGAGCTGGGTTTTGTTGCGGTTGAAACCGCGGCCCTACTGTTAAGTAGTATTACCTTTGGGTTTGCCATGATAGCGGCAAACAAACAGAAAAAGTCGCAAACCTTATCTTGGCTTGCGGTGACATTTGCCTTTGGTGCGGTGTTTATTGGCATGGAAGTGTATGAATTCCATCACTTGATAGTACATGGTCATGGGCCGCAGCATAGTGCTTTTCTGACTTCTTTCTTCTCATTGGTGGGTCTGCACGGCATGCACGTGACGGCAGGCTTGATTTGGATGACTGTGATGATGATTGAAGTGACACGTCGTGGTCTTAAGCCACAAACGGTAACGCGTTTGAGCTGCTTAAGCTTGTTCTGGCACTTTTTAGATATCGTGTGGATCTGTGTATTTACCGTTGTTTATTTAATGGGGGCAATGTAATGAGCCATAGTGAATCTAAAGCGTTAGCACAGATGGATGTTCATGAGCATGAACACGACAGCCACGGTAGTGTGAAGTCGTATCTAATTGGTTTTGTACTATCCGTTATTTTGACAGCCATTCCTTTTGCTGCCGTGATGAGTGGAAGCTTGTCATCTAGCACGACATTTTGGACGTTAGTGACAACGGCGTTAGTGCAAATTTGGGTGCACCTGAAGTACTTTTTACACCTGAACTTTGTTACGGAAGAAGGCAAGGCAAGCACGCTTTCCTTTATCTTTAGTGCGTTGATTATTGTGATGGTAGTGGGGCTGTCGGTCTGGATCATCTACGAATCGAACGCCATGATGATGTATTAACAGGAGAGTACTCATGCTGCGTCGTTATTTTCAGGTGACAAAACCTGGGATCATTATGGGAAACTTGATTTCAGTCGCAGGAGGCTTTTTATTGGCCTCTCGAGGTGAAGTTGATTGGCTGCTATTTGCCTTGACTCTGCTAGGGCTATCTTTAGTCGTTGCGTCAGGTTGTGTAGTTAATAATGTCATCGACAGGGATATCGATGCGGCAATGGCCCGTACTAAAACTCGCGTGACAGTAACTGGGGAAATTTCCTCAGTTGCTGCACTGTCACATAGTCTGGTACTCGGATTATCTGGCTTTGGGCTCTTAGCCTATTTCACCAATTGGATTGCGCTGAGTTTTGCCGCATTTGGTTTTTTTATTTATGTCGGTGTTTACAGCTTATACATGAAACGAAACTCAGTGTATGGCACGGTGGTTGGTAGCCTGTCAGGGGCAGTGCCTCCTGTGGTTGGTTACTGCGCAGTAAGCGGGGTGTTTGACTCTGGCGCTGCCATTTTATTATTGATGTTTTGTCTTTGGCAAATGCCGCACTCTTATGCCATTGCGATTTTCCGTTTTGAAGATTACCGGGCCGCGAATATTCCGGTGTTGCCAGTCGCGCAAGGTATTGAAAAGGCTAAGCATCACATTGTTTTGTATATCGCCATTTATGCACTGGTGGTGATGTTACTGCCGCTTAGCGGTTATACCGGCATAGCATTTATGGCGGTGGCCTGTACAACCAGTTTTTGGTGGTTATTGATGGCGCTAAAAGGATACCAAAGAGACTTAGATTTACATGGTTGGGCGAGGCAAGTATTTGCATTCTCAATAGTCAATATCACAGTCCTAAGTATCGCGATGGCGATTGATAATCACAGCACAGTTTCTGCGATGCTGTACTGATCGCAGATTATCCCAAAGTAACTAAAATCCAAAGGCCCACAGGGCCTTTTTTCGTTCTTATCTTAGTTTGTTTTACGTCGCTTGCTTTTTACCCATTTTATCTCCATATCCAGCTTATTGAATAGATGAGAAGATAATAATGGATATAGGGATCACAGAAGTATTGTTGTTATTTACGGCGATTTTTATCGCGTCCTTTTTACTTTTTAAGGTCGTGCTATGGGCCAAAAAAATGCCAAAAGGCGCCTATCTATTTTTGGCTTTAATGCCGCTCATCTCTCTTTTTCCTATTCCACCACCCGTTTTTAAAAATGTCGCGAAAGCCAAACAAGAACAACGTAAAAAAGCACCCAAATCAGAACCATAATTACACAGGAAAATAGCTTAATGTCAGCTTCGATATTTATTGTTAACCTTACTTATGTTACCGAAATTGAACAGGTAGAGCCGCTGCTCGCCCCTCATATTGCGTTTTTAGAACGCTTCTATGCCAATGGTACTTTTATCGCCTCTGGCAGAAAAATCCCACGAACTGGTGGGGTTATTTTGGCAAAGGCGAGTAGTGAAGCTGAACTACTTGATATTGTTCGTCAAGATCCCTTTTATGTCGCCGAAGTGGCTCGGTATGACATTATCGAGTTTGTGCCAAGCAAGTTTGCATCTTGCTTTACAGAAGTGGAGAAATACCTTAATTCTTGAGTGCCCGCTTGGCCACATCCGTATCGTGACAGGTATAGGCCGTTGAAATAATCCCTTCGCTCAATAGAAACAGACGCTCGACAGCGGCATCATCAGCGTCGTTGAGCGCTTGTTTAAGTAACGCTTTTACCGCAAGTTTGTGCCGCTGGCATAGTTGATTTATTGGATTGGTAAGCTCACCAAATTCTGCCGCCGTGTTGATAAAGTAACAACCACGAAAATCGCCCAGCACTGCCACTTTGTTATTAATCCACTGATCTAGCGCTGAAAATAGCTGCTCTGTGAGCTGTTCATTCGTTCGAGCATTTTCGAGGCAACGAGATAACCAAGATATAAATAGGTGATGCCGCTGCTCAAGTGTTGCAAGCACCAGTGCCTCTTTACTCTCAAAATGGTTGTACAGGGTTTTTTTAGCAATGCCAGATGACTTTAATACTTCGTTAATGCCAATGGCATGAATGCCATGTTGATAGAACAGGTCCATTGCGCAATCGATCAGTTGTTGTCTTTTTGTACTCATCAGTCAGCCATGTTTATTACCGTGATTATAGGTTGACAGAAGTAGACCAACTTGTCTACCATTTGCGGGGTAGACAAGTTGGTCTACTTTTTGGAAAGGGAAAGAATACAATGAGAGAAATACAACTTGCTTTAATTGCTGGAGCGGGGGCGTTTATCGCAATTGCAATATTGGCGTTTAGTCAAACGATAAGTGCTGAGCATATTTTTTTAATGGCACCTTTGGGCGCAACGGCAGTGCTGGTATTTGGTGTGCCCGAAAGTCCACTAGCGCAGCCTAAAAACGTCATCTTTGGACATATCATTACCGCAACAATCGGGATTATTTTTGCGCAGTATATCGGTGTTAACGAATTCACTTTGGCATTAGCAACGGGGCTTGGCGTATTTAGTATGTTAGTAACAAAAACCACCCACCCACCGGCTGGCGCAAATCCAATACTGATCATGTTGGCACTGGAGGGATGGAGCTTTTTATTTACGCCTGTGATTATTGGTGCAGTGGTACTCGTACTGGTTGGTAAAGCAACGTTAGCGGCTAAAACAAAGCTAACTACAATAACAGCTGCTTGATATGTTGATGTGCAGGCCTTATTCGCCTGCCTTCTCAAATATTGAGTCGCACAATCTGTTAGCTAGGTATTAGATTAGTTCATTGAAATTAATAAAAAATTAATAGCGATGACAAAATTTCATTAAGCGCGTTTTTGGGTTTCGTGCTAGCATGGCTGCAACGGAATTACTTTGTCTGATTGACCAATTGATAGCATTACATCTCTTTAGTCGGCTGTTTTATGGGGTACGTGGTGCCAAATGTACGAAAGAAGGCCTCCACCTTAAGTCGAAATCTGCTGACAGTTTCATCCCCTTTAGCGCTATGACAGTTCCACCAGTACCTCAGCGTGCTTGGCTTGCTCAAAAAGTCCTGATCAAACAGGGTCACGAGACCTATGTGTTAAGTGTTAAAAATCAAGGTGCAGATGAGTTAGTGCAACAATTGCAACGACTGTGGATTTTACACCATGGCAAGCACTTGCAAGTCAAAGTTCGTAAAATTGAGCTGTTATTAACACGCCGATATCTTAGCCATCATAATCAAAGTCTGGTGCGTCATGTTTGCAGTACCTTATGGTCCAGCTGGCAGCACCTAGATGACAATATCGTGCCAAGTTCGTTAAAGTCTCAAGTGGCAACAGTGCGAGAAATTGCACTTTGGAATGAGCGTGAGGTTGCGGAATTTCAGTCTGCTTTTGTCGAACACTACTTGGCAAAAGACGCCAACTATTTTGACAGCATTGAATCAAATCCCCTTACGCTAGCTCAGCGTAAGGCTTGTGTGATCCAGGATGACAGGCAATTACTGCTTGCTGGCGCAGGCACGGGTAAGACAAGCGTTATCAAGGCCAAAGTTGGGTATCTTTTGCATCGTAAATTAGCTCAGGCGAATGAGCTGTTATTGCTTGCGTATGGTAATGATGCCGCGACGGAGATGCGTCAGCGCTGTCAGCCTCTCTGTAATACCTTAAATTGCTCTACCTTTCATTCGCTTGGCATGCAGATCATCGAAGCGGTTACCGGGGAAAAGCCAACAATTTCAAATCTAGCAACGGATAAAAAACTATTTAAACAATTTATTGCAGACACCGTGCAGTCGTTGCGACAAGAAAGCCACTTTGAGCGAGATTTTGCGCTATTTCTGAAAAGTTCGAGCACACAGCAAGCGTCACAGGCAATAGACCTGATAAGTCAGGTATTGCCATTGATGAAGCATGCTCAAATAATGGGGGAGGTTGAGCAACTGCTGACGCAATTTAGCAATCAAATGAGTGTGATCATGCCAGTTCTTGCGGAATATCAGCTGTATTTAAGCAATGAATCTAGCATCGATTTCGATGACATGCTGGAGCGGGCTATTTATTACGTAGAGTCTGGTCAGTTTATTTCACCGTGGAAGTTCATCATGGTCGACGAATTTCAAGACATCTCCCGTGTGCGGGCAAAGCTCATTCAGGTGCTGCTAGATAAAAAAGCCGGCTCGCAATTGTTCGCCGTTGGTGATGATTGGCAGGCTATTTATCGCTTTAGTGGTGGCGATATGCGCCTAACAACCGAATTTACTCGCTATTTTGGAAAGTCGACGACCACATACTTGGATAAAACATTCCGTTATCCTCAAACCATTTTAGACACGGCGAGTGAGTTTATTTGCCGCAATCCAGAACAAATAACCAAGCATATCACTTCTCATACCACAGGCGTGGCAGGGCAGGGGGTGGTGAAAGTTATGGTGGATGACGAATTGTCGCAGGCGCAACAACTGCTCAATCATATTGAGCAGCGCAACGAAGGGAAAACTTCCGTTGCCTTACTGGCAAGAAATCACAGAGCATTACCTGATAAATCAAAGATTGCGCAGTGGCGGCAGCTCTATCCAGAGCTTATTATTTCACATAACACCTTTCACGGTGCCAAAGGGTCTGAAGCAGACTTTACGATAGTATTTGGTCTCAAGCATAGAAACTTTCCGTCACAGGTAAAAACGCCAGCATTTGTCGATGCGCTTTTACCTGCACAAGGGGCATTTCCCGACGCAGAAGAGCGACGCTTATTCTATGTGGCGTTAACTAGAGCGAAGAAACAATGCTTTTTATTAGCACCAAATGATACACCTTCCTACTTTTTAGAGGAAATCGCATAATTATTAATCCCTGTTGATGGACTTGATCTTTTTGCGCCAGGCACTCATACAATTACTTGTTGAATTAAAAAATAAGCGAGGAAAGGATGAGTACGGATCTACTAAAAGACGCGTTGAAAAGATTAAATCATATAGTCGAAAAAACAGGAATTAACGAGTCTACCTATCAAGCGTTAGCCCAGCCTCAAAGAACGCTGTCGAGCAACATTTCAATTCGTCGTGACAACGGTAAGCTTGATTATTTTAAGGCGTATCGTTGTCAATACAATGATTTGCTAGGCCCAACAAAAGGCGGAATACGCTTCCATCAAGAATCTGATATGAGTGAGGTGCAAGCTTTAGCCCTTTGGATGACACTAAAGTGTGCGGCGGTTGGCGTGCCATTTGGCGGTGGTAAAGGTGCTGTAACCGTTGACCCTAAATCACTGAGTCCCATGGAGCTAGAGCGCCTTGCTCGAGCATATATTAGAGCTAATGCTGATTTTATTGGACCCAATCAAGATATTCCCGCACCGGATGTGTACACCAATGCCAGGATCATGGGTTGGATGATGGATGAATACGAGAAAATCATCCGTAAAAAAAGTCCTGCCGTGATCACTGGTAAACCGCTTATTTTTGGAGGGAGTGAAGGGCGAGAGTCCGCCACGGGTCGCGGTGCATTTTTAATGATAGAGCGGCTTAGTGAAAAAAATAATTGGAATAAAGCGGAACAAACGGTAGCTATTCAAGGCTTTGGTAACGGTGGCTATCACTGTGCAAGGCTGTTGCAGCAAGCGGGTTATAAAGTCGTTGCAGTAAGCGATTCAAAAGGCGGGATTTACTGTAAAGATGGCTTAGATATAGAAAGCATTTATCAAGAAAAGCAACGCAATAAGGCGCTTAAAGCCGTGTACTGTGATGATTCAGTATGTGAAAGCGTTGAACATAAAATGCTGAGTAATGAAGAGCTGCTTGCGCTGGATGTGGACATTTTGGTGCCCGCAGCACTATCCGGCGCAATCACCCGAGATAACGCCAAAGCAGTATCAGCAAAATATATTGTCGAAATTGCCAATGGACCCATTGAGGCGGACGCCGACGAAATCTTGCATGAACAGGGCGTGATAGTTATCCCTGATATTTTAGCTAATGCCGGCGGCGTCATCGTAAGCTATTTTGAGTGGTGTCAGAATCGCCAAGGAGAGGCTTGGGACGAGCAAACTGTGCAAGATAAATTGGCGCAATATTTATCGAATGCATTTGAAGCGGCGTGGCAGCTGCGAAGTGATGAAGGGCTTGAAATGCGAGATGCCGTATACAAACTGGCATTAAAACGTATTGAGAGCGCCTTGGAAGCCCACGGGACACAATCTTACTTTGAAAATCGTGAGTAGTTTTTTAGATTGTGTCGATAAATTTATTTTGCTGTACTGTTTTCTGGTGAGTCCACATAATCGCGCTTTTGTTTGGGGGCCGGTGATACACGAACCAGCTTAGGTGTTTTCACTTAACAATTCGTGTCAACAGCGACCCTCTTATTCCGCTACTCAAGGGGCAATTCGTATGCGCGGTTGGATCATTTACAAAGACTCTGCCAGTTTGTTAAAACCTGAAATTTATGAAATAGATAGATTGATGGCGGTGGCAAAGGAAGAAGGTATTGATCTTCAAGTTTACTCACCTGATCAATTCGATCTATTGGTAACTAGAGAAGATGAAGAAAGTATTCTAATCGATGGTCAGCCGGTTGCGTTACCTGACTTTGTACTGCCGCGTATGGGTGCAGGCACGACTTACTTTACGCTTGCGATTATCCGTCACCTTGAGCGTTTAGGCGTACATTGTTTTAACTCTTCGCAGTCTATCGAAACTGTAAAAGATAAGCTGTATGCGCAGCAGATCCTTGCAGAGCAAAACTTACCAACACCAAAAACCATGTTGGTTAAGTTCCCTGTAAATATTGAACTGGTAGAGAAGCAAATTGGTTTCCCAGTGGTGATTAAAACGCTATCAGGCTCGCAGGGCAGCGGCGTATTTTTGTCAAAATCACGCGGTGAATTTGATGATTTGATGCAACTTATTGAAGCAACAAATCCAAAAGCAAATATCATTTTGCAGCGTTTTGTGAAGTCGAGTCATGGTCGAGACTTACGTGTATTGACCATTGGCGGCCGTGCTGTCGCTTGTATGGAGCGTAATTCTGGCGGTAAGAACTTTAAGGCCAACGTAAGTTTAGGTGCAAAAGGTAGCCCACACCCGATCACCCCTGAAATCGAATGGCTAGCAACACAGACCGCTAATATCCTGAATCTAGATGTTGCTGGCATCGACTTATTATTCGATGAAGAGCATTTTAAAATTTGTGAAGCAAACTCAAGTCCAGGTTTTGAAGGGCTAGAACAGGCTGTAGACATTGATGTGGCGAGAGAGATTTTACACTTTATTCGAATTCGCTTAGGGATCTTTAATCGCACTGGTCAATCAAAGAAGAGCAGTAACGGCACTAAAGCGAGCAAAGAAAAAGCAGCGGAATAATACCGCTACGTCATAACAAGAAAGGAGCTAGGTCAAGCTCCTTTTTTATTGCGTGAAGGGCTCAAGCGCGCTTCTTAGTGCGTCAAGCTGAATAGGCTTAGACAGAAAGTTATTCATGCCGGCCTCATAACAGGCTGCCTTATCGGACTCTGAAGTATTGGCGGTCAACGCAATAATATGTGGTCCTTGGCGTTTCTCTTTTGACAGCCTACGAATACTACGAGTGGCTTCAAAGCCATCCATAATCGGCATGACGCAATCCATAAACACAATATCAAAGGTTTTGTCTTGGCATGATTTTACGGCTTGCTCGCCGTTATAAACTTTGTCGATGTGAGTTGCACCAAACTGATTCAGTAACTTTTCCATCACCAGTACGTTGATTTGATTATCATCTACAAGCAGGATTTTACATTCTGATAAGGAAATATGCTGCTCTTCAGTCTTTTGCTCTTGTACGTCGTTGGTCTCGTCTGCAAACTCTATTGGGAAGGTAACGATAAAGGTACTTCCTTTACCCAACTCACTTTCTACCTGTACTTCGCCTTGTAACAAATTACAAAGCTCAAATACGATTGAAAGGCCAAGACCAGTACCACCAAAATGCCGACTTACACTGACATCGCCTTGGCTAAATGGCTGAAAAAGATGTACTTGATTGGTCTTAGCAATCCCTATGCCTGTGTCTGAGACACTTAATTGTAGAACCGGTGAAGTTTCACTTCCCAGCACGTCGGCATAAATATCGATACTACCCGTTGGTGTAAATTTGATGGCGTTACTCACGAGGTTTGCAATAATTTGTTTAACTCGCGTCGGATCTGAATAGAGCCAATTTGTACATTTTTTATGAATATGGAAGTTGATTGCAAGCCCTTTTTCGCGACAGGCTGGACTGTACAGGCCTACAACTTGTTCGACTAACTGATGAAGATCAAACGGAGTATTGTCTAGCTTCAGGTTATTACTATTTAACTTACTGAAGTCTAATACGTCGTTTATTAATGTGATCAACATATCTGCACTGTTGACTGCGACGCTCAGGTTGCTCTTGATTTCTTTTATGTCGGTTTCTTTTCTGCACGCTTGCAGCATGCCGACTAATCCGTTCAGCGGGGTTCTTAATTCATGGCTGATTTTGGCGATAAATTCACTCCGGGTTTTAAGAAGTTGCTCCGCTTCTTCGCGCTTTTGATCCAATGCAATACGCATTTTGACTTGTTCATCTATATCTTGAATGGCTCCAAAAACCCGAACGCATTCACCATTTTCATATTCACCTTGACCGTGAGAGGCGACCCACTTTTCGTTGCCGTTGGCATCAATAATAATGGATTCTATGTCCCATTTGGTTTTGGAGGTGATGGCGTCGTCTATGGCTTGTTTAATGTTTCCTTGGTGAACGCCGGGTTTATAGAAGCTGATGGCATTGTCGAGTGTCGGTGTAAAGTTATCATCAACGCCATGAATGAGTCGCGTTTGTTGGCTCCAATACACTTTGTTCTTTTTAAAGTCGACTTCCCATGAGCCAATATCAGCAAGACGGCTCATCGCTGCTAATGCTTGTGAACGGTGTTGTAGCTTTTTTAACGCCTTTTGCCGAGAAATTTCAACACCAATCCATTGACCTAATAAACTCACGTAATCTAAGTGTTCTTGACTGAACGCTTGGGCTTTGGCACTAGATGCGGAAAAGTTGACGGTACCATAGCGTTTACCATCAACAATAATCGGCGCACCAATGTAGCTCTCTAGGCCAAAGTTTGCGTAGCAAGGGTGAGTGGCAATTTCGCTGATACCAGCGTGATGAAAAGACAGTGCGCTGTCAGCTTGTAAAGTGTGCCAGCAATAGGTGTTTGCCAGTTCGAAATCCGTACCTACCAACAAAGAATTATCTGGGGTGATCACATGCCTTACTGTGTATATATCAGCCTGAATTTCACTGACGATTGCAATATCAAGCTCAAACACATCGAGGCCAAGTGTCAGCAGCGCCGTCACTTTTTCTTCAAATGTGGTGTCTTGGTTTGTGGTGATGAGGTGTAATCGTTTTAAAATACTCACAAATTTCACATTGGCAGTACAAGGCAGTTAATCACTTAACTTTAACCGCTCTTTGCTAACTTGCCAACATTAAATCGTTTGAATCTGTCGAGATAATTTCCGTTTTTCAAAGGATTATGAATAAAATAGTCGACGCGGGATTTTCACAATTTTTTAAGGCAAGTCTATGAAATACGTAGGTCTACTTTTTTTATTAATGACAACGGTCGTAAGTGCACAAACACTTCGTGTTGCTACCTTTAATGTCAGTATGGAAGCAACGAACTATCAACAAAAAGGGCAAGCTCTGGACTCTCAAAAGCTCAGTAAACTGCTACAGAATGGTCAACATCAACAAATCAGAAATATTGCAGAAATCATTCAGCGTGTTCGCCCAGATGTGATTCTACTTAATGAATTTGATTACATCGCTGAACCAAATAAAGGTGTACAGGCATTTGTAAATAACTATCTAGCACAACCTCAAGCGGATCAGCAGCCGATATCGTATCCTTACTTTTATATTGCGCCAGTCAATACTGGATTACCAACACCGTATGATTTAGATAATGACGGCAAGCAATCTAGTTATGGCGGTGATGCCCAAGGGTTTGGTTTATATGAGGGGCAATATGGGATGGTTGTACTGTCAAAGTACCCGATTAAAAAAGAGCAGGCCCGAACTCTGCAGACCTTTCTTTGGAAAGATATGCCAGACCATAAGGTCACAACAGACCCTGTGACGAAACAGCCTTGGTATAGTGAGCAAGAGTGGCAAAATTTGAGACTAAGCTCAAAATCTCACTGGGATCTGCCAATTGAAGTGAACGGTAAATTATTTCACCTGCTGGCGATGCATCCAACGCCTCCAGTTTTTGATGGTGAAGAGGATAGAAATGGCAACAGAAATCACGATGAGATCCGCTTAATGGCCGATTATATCGACCCTAAACGTAGCCAGTACATTTATGATGATAATGGCGTTAAAGGTGGCCTTAAAAATGATACACGGTTTGTCATTGTCGGTGATTTAAATGCTGCCGATACAGGGGATAAACATAGACCTGGTGTGATAGAACAATTATTAGATAACCCTAAAGTATTCTCGGACTTAGCGCCAACGAGTAGAGGCGGAAGTGAACATAGCAAGGAAAGTGCGAGTCGCAGTTATACCGCACATTGGGGGGCACGCGTAGATTACGTACTACCATCCAAGTTCGGCTTTCGAGTACTTAGCAGCGGGGTTTTCTGGCCAAGCAAAGAAGATGAATTATTCCGTTTAGTGGAAAGTCGTCATGCCAGCTCCGATCATCGCCTAGTTTGGGTGGACGTGGAAGTTAAGTGAGCTCAGTGATTGGTCAACCGTGTCGCTTACTACAAATTTAAACAATGACTAACGGAACTAAACCGAAATAACCTCTAAGCTTGCGCTTAATGAATAGGAGAGTGTGATGAAAAGAATTCTATTAAGTGTTGGTTTAGCGGTTTGGTTATCTGGGTGTGCTCATCATGATGATGTGCGTCCATCGTCTGATGGTGTGCATAATATTATGTTATTTTCCGACAGCCGTGATGCGGGTAGTAAAGAAGCATTAAAGCAGGCTAGACACTATTGCAAACAAGCTGATATGGTCGCGTATGTTGTGAATCTAGATATCATTTATAACAGCGATACGCCTGAGAGTACTTATATCACGCAAAAAGGCGTAGCTAACGCCGTTGAGGCTGCCGGTATGGCGATGTGGATTTTTGGTCGAAATAGTGTTGATGATGCAGGGGCTGCAATGACCATAGGTGGAGGAATAGCCGATGGTGCGCTCGGTAAGCCTTATGATGTGCGATTAAATTTCAAATGTGGATGAATGATTAGTCAGCACGTCTAACGTCGCAACATGCTTCAATCTTCATCCTTTTTTGGATTGTTTTGAGGCGTGTTGTTTTTGGATGTTACTTTATCTTTGTCAAAAGGTGCCGTTTGCTCGTCTATTTTCTTTTTCATTTCAAATTTGGCGGAATACTTTAACAACGCAATATTGCTCCAAATCACCCCTAACACGCCAGCAATGATCAAGACCACTTGCCATGTTTCTAATTGATTGCCCATTCTAGCTCCTCAAAAAAGCCCTATTTTTTAAATTTGTCCTGAAATAGGTGAGCATTTTAGCGCGACTGTTGATATTATTCACCACCTAGTCATTTCGCGATAATTATGCTGCATATATTTACATTCTGAGGATAATAGCGCATTCATGGAACAAGTGTTAATTTGGCCTGCTCAGTATCCCATGCTGTTAAAGGGGTTAATCGAACAAAACGGTGCTTACATTCTAGATGCCATAGAGGCATGGCCGAATTGCCAACAAATGAAAGATGAGCAGGGCGTAACGACCACTGTTCTACCTCCTTTATTTTACCTCGCTTGGTTACGACCGCTAGAGCCGTTCGAAGCCTGTTATTTTCAGCATATTGATGACTATGACGATAAACAGCGTCAATACGTTAATAGCGTAATTCAACACATTGAGGAAAATGATACTGATCAGGATGAGCTAATAAAAACACTCATTCAGCGTCTTGGCCAGTACTCTAATATTCAAGCTCAGGTGCAAGAGCAAAGCTTATCGTTTGTAGAGTTGCTCTGTGACAAACATTATGAAAAAACGCTGATATGGCTACTGGAGAAAGGGCTTAAGTTTAGCGCGAAAGAAATTGTTTCTCTGTGGTGCAACAGCTCGGAGGCAACACATGCGGCACTATTGACTCATATTGATACTTGTCTGCTTGACCGAGCAGCCACGGCTAAACTAGCAACAGATAGTTTGCTGGATGGACAGCAGACTTTTGAGCTGCTTTGCACTATGTGTGACAAAGATGAAGTAACGGGTCTTTTGGAACAAGCGCTATTGTTCCAGCTAACCCAACAACAGGTGAAGCAATCAGCGATTATCACCTTAGTCACGCAGGGCGCGACAGGAACTGCGAGAGATAGCAGTGGGCGCTCAGCTATTATGTTAGCGGTTGAAAATGGCTTCGTGAGCGCGGTTGAAACCATGTTGCCGCACCATAAAGTAAATGAATTGGACGAATCGGGCAGGAACTTAATGCACTATGCGGCGGCATCGAACTCTGCAGCTATGATCGAAATGATTTTTGAACATGGTGATGACCCGACGCTTGCGGATATTCATGGCGACACCCCATACCGTGTGGCTATGAAAAATCAGGCGCTTACTTCTAAGCAAACATTTGAGCAGCACGGTATTATCGAGCTTTCTAATGAGGCAAAGTATCAAAAAATAAAAACTGTCCATATTCTTTATGCCTTTGCTGCTATTTTGCTACCGCTGCAGTTATTTTTATTCTTTACTGATGAGGTGGATGAAAAAACCATCGCAACACTTTTCACTACGGCAGCTTCTATCGCAATTTTTGTTTTTGCGAGGCGTAAACGCAGCAACCCTCTATACCCAAACAGCTCAACGCCTTGGTCACTGATCGGGGTAAATGCGTTAGCATGGCTTAGTATTGGTGTGCAGGTATTGTTTTCAGTATTGGTGTTGATAGCCGTACTATCGTTGCAGTAGCTTACAGTAACGAACTAAGCTGACGGATTGATGCTAAAAAGCGCAGTTACTTCATTGAAGACTGCGCTTTTTTAATGGAGTTATGCGAGCGAGATTATGACTCTTTATGCTCGTGCGCTGCCTTTTCGTCAGCAAGGTCTTCTTTTAACTTGCGGATCTTCAACCCTAACTCTTGGCCTCTGTGTCTTGCATAGTAAGTGCAACCAATAAACATGGACGTTGCAAAGCCAATCTCAAGCAGGACTAACAATAGCTCGTCTGGAGATGTCCATAAAAGGGTAAAGCCGTGGATAAAATAAAACATTACGACAAAGTTTGCCCACGCATAAGTGTATGGCTTATCTTGTAAAATACCTTTAAGCGGGAGTAATAAAGGTAAAACGTACACCACAAAGACAAAGCCCAAGCTGTAACCTTCTCTTGGTGCAAGCACGAAGAGCCACAGTGGCATCAGGATCAAAAGACCAAAATACCCGACTAGCGCAAAGCGTTGAAAGCGTCTAGTGATGGGCTTTTTTGCAATTTCATTCATGTTAACTTTTCCGCGACGCGTAGCAGTCGACTCGCTGCTGCACGACAAATTTTGATTTCTGTTTGAGTGAGTGAAGCATTGTTTTGGCTGCCCGCAACATGTGTTGCACCGTAAGGCGTTCCGCCCATTTCGGTCGCCAAAAGCTCTGGAACATCATAGGGGATACCTAACAACATCATGCCGTGGTGTAATAACGGTAAGGAGAGGTTGAGTAGGGTAGCCTCGTTGCCACCGTGCATACTGCTTGAAGACGAAAATACGCAGGCTGGTTTATCGATGAGCGTGCCTTTAAGCCACAAATCGCTGGTGGTTTCCCAAAACGCTTTCGCTTGGGCTGCCATCATGCCAAAGCGTGTTGGAGTACCGAACGCTAACCCGTCGCATGCTACTAAGTCTTGCTTTGTTACGATCACATCATGGTCTTGGCGCTTCTCAAATACGCGCACTATGGCTTCACCACCTTGTGACACTATGGTGTCTGCAAATTCGTGCGCCATATTCGCCACAGAGCCATGACTGGAGTGGTATAAAATAAGAATTTTACTCATTACAGGATATTAAGCACCGACTCTGGAGGCCTGCCAATCGCCGCCTTATCACCTTTAACAACGATAGGACGCTCAATCAGTTTAGGGTTTTCAAGCATGGCAGTGCGCAGTGTCGCTTCATCCGACTCTTTCGATAGTCCAAGCTCTTTGTAGAGCGTTTCTTTGCTACGTACAAGCTGATGAGCAGAACTAAATCCAAGTTTAGAAAGTAAATTAGCCAAAGTGTCACTATCGATTGGCGTCTTTAGGTATTCAATAACGGTAGGATTAACGCCATTGGACTCTAGTAAAGCTAGGGTTTCACGTGATTTTGAACAACGCGGGTTGTGATAGATTTCTACTGACATGATTTCGCTCTAATTCGTAATGTAAACGGATCATAGCTTAATGTAGAGATGACGAAAAGCGATGTGCAAGAAAATTGGCTTAAATACGTTTCTACTATCGCTGTAAGCAATCGCCAAGCATCACAGCTTAGCGATTTCTTTTTGCATATTACGGTATTGGCTAAGTAGCGCTTTTAATCTGGTACGCTTGATATCTTCGTTATCTTCGACATGATTGAGTGCACGCTGGACTTCGTCTGCTGCTTTATTAAATGCACCATATTGGGCATAGACACTCGCTTTTGACTCATGGTAAGCCGCCTTGTTTTCTTGGGCTTCATAGGCTTGTGTGAGTAAATCACGGGCGAGAATATGATCCGGTTTCTCAAGCAAAAAGATCTTAAGCAATTGCTCGGCAACTTCATACTGTTTTGCTTTTATTGCGGCATTGGCATAGTTTAGTGTGATAACTTGGTTATTGGGTCTAAGTTGGTGTTGAGCTTGAAGCATCTCAACCGCTTTGCCAGAATGCTCTGTCGCAATTAAATAATCGGTATACACATCAAGATAAAACAGGTTATTCGGATCTTTTTCTAACAACTCATCCAATAGTTTGCCAGCTTCCTCGTAGTTTTTTTGATCGAGTAACGTAATTGCTAACCCGTATTGTAGGGCGCGCTTGTCGAGCTCTGCTGAGTGCTTTAGAGCGTTTCTGAAAAAGGCTTCACCAGCATCTTCTGAATAATAGTATCGTGCAAGCACACGGCTTTTAGCTAACGCGTAGGAAAGGCTTGAGGGATAATGCTTTTTCTCGAATTGTTGTGCCCTAAGCCTAACGTCCGATACTCGACTGTCGGGTAACGGGTGCGTAAGCAAAAATGCAGGGGGCTTATTTTTAAAACGAATTTGATCCGAGAGCTTAGTTAAAAACTCACTGGCCGCATAGGGGTCAAAGCCGGCTTTATGTAGTGTATTCATACCAAATCGGTCGGCTTCTTGCTCGGCTTTTCGGCTATGCGTTAGTTGGTTCAACGATGATTGCGTTTGGCTTGCGGATAAAATGGCGATACCCGCATCTGGGGCAACTACGGTTGCCAAAATACCAGTAATAAGCCCCGCTATGGTCAAGGCGCTGTTGTCTTTTGCGTTTTGTACGCGGCGTGCTAAATGACGTTGGGTAACGTGCGCAATTTCGTGGCCAATAACGGATGCTAATTGACTCTCATTATCGGATTGCGCAATGAGTCCCGTATGTACACCAACGTGGCCTCCATAAAAAGCGAAGGCATTAATATCTTTGTTATTAATCCAAAAAAAGGTAAATGGAAAGCGTACATCATTAGCATTGGCGACGAGGCGATTGCCTAGGCTGGTTAAGTACTCTTCAAGTACCGGATCGCCAACCACTGGGGAGCGCGAGCGCAGCTGCATCATCATGACTTCGCCGATCGCTTGTTCTTTTTCAATAGGTAGTACTTGGAGAGCTGAAGTGCCTAAATCTGGTAGTTTCAGTTCTGTTTGTGCAATAGCGCTGCTTGATGCAGCGAGCGCAAATGTTAAAACGATTGAATTTAATAGGGGTTTTAACCGCATTTTAATCCCTTTTAAGGTCTTCTCCGAGCATGATCCTAGCTAAGTCGACTTCATCATTGCATGCTCGAGCATCTTTTTCACAAAGTTGGTAAAAATCTTTTATTGAGACCCCTGCAACACTAGTGATGTTCAATTCTTTTTGCAAAAACGTCACTGTCATATGCAGCACTTTGTGCGCATGAAGTATCAGAGCTTTGTCAGCTATATCACCGCGTTCAAAGTAAAACGCAATGAATTTATGGAGCTGGTTGATGCGCAGTAAGTTTTTCATCGTATGCGGATCCCATACTCGAAACTCCAAAAAACGATTGTCTTTAACATAGGCATCAATCTTGGTGCCTTTGGCTATTGGGTAAGCCCAAAGCTCAAAACCTCTGTCAGTAAATGCTTGATGTAACGCGATTTGAGGTTTATTGTCACAGTGAATTATGCCACTGTCATCTTCATAACCACCTAATAGTTCTATATTCCAATTTCGCTTATCTAGCAAACGCTTTACCGCATTGTCAAAGCCGTGATGGAGCAGACCTTCACATTCACTTACCGCTGAGGCGACAAGGTGATAAAAAGGCGGAAGTTCACCCCAATTAATTTGCTTTTTGTACCAATTTATTTCTTTTAGTGTTGGATTGGCTGGCAATCGGGCCTTATTATTAACGCCTGGCATTAAGATTCCCAAGAAGTAGAGTATGCTATTAAGAATAAACCATCAACGCCTTGAGGGCTACCGCATTGAGTGATTTGTGTGGAGACAAGACGACAAAATTTGTACATGATCTACGAGAATTTACCTGTCCTGCATTATTTGTTCAGTTTAAGTGGCGGTTAAAGCGCCATGACTATACTCTAGGCAAACTAAAATTGCTGATGAGTCAGGATCAGAGCTTGTTAGATATCAAAAAGTATTTGGATGGTAACTCGGTGAGTTACCAAATTATTGAAATTGAAAGCGGTGAAGTGTGTTTGGAGATCATGGATGTTTGAGTTAGTAAAAGCGTGGTACATCAAAAAGTTTTCAGATCCACATTCCGTCACGCTATTGTTGATGCTAGTTGCCACAGTTGCTTTGCTGTACTTTTTTGGCAGTTATGTCATGCCGGTACTGGTCGCAATTGTGATCGCCTATTTACTTGAATGGCCAGTGAATAAGCTCACCCGAGTGACTGGCAGTAGGATGTTATCAGCAGTAGTCGTAATGGCGGTATTTGTGGGCGTCGCTTTGGGGCTGGTATTTGGTATCGTTCCTGTTCTGTGGCAACAGTTAAGTAACTTGCTCCAAGAAAGTCCAACCATGGTAGAAGAGGGTAAGGACTTCCTTTTACATTTACCTGAATACTACCCGACGCTGATCTCTACAACTCAGGTACAGGCAATTGTGAGCTCTGTGGAAAGTAAATTGCTAGAGCTTGGCGAAGTTATTGTCTCAGCCTCATTAACCTCATTAAAAGACGTTGTCGCATGGATGATTTATTTGGTCTTAGTGCCACTGCTTGCTTTTTTCATGTTGAAAGACAAGTCAGAACTTACATCTGGAGTGTCAAAAATTATACCTAAGGACAGAAAGCTTATTTCACAAGTGTGGCATGAGATGGACCAACAAATCATGAATTATATTCGTGGTAAAGTTTTTGAGATTGTCATCGTTGGTGTAGTGAGCTTTGTGACCTTTTCTATTTTGGATTTACGCTATGCCGCATTACTGGGGACATTGGTTGGACTTTCTGTACTTATCCCATTTATTGGTGCTGCACTCGTTACCTTACCCGTTGCCGCAGTAGCTTTGTTTCAATTTGGTCTAGCGCCAGAATTTTGGACCATTCTCATCGCGTACGGCATTATTCAAGCATTAGATGGTAATGTTTTAGTGCCGTTATTGTTTTCAGAAGCTGTGGATCTTAACCCTGTTTATATTATTGTTGCAGTATTATTTTTTGGTGGTTTATGGGGTTTTGGGGGGTATTCTTTGCTATTCCACTTGCATCTCTGGTCAAGGCGCTGATCAATGCATGGTCGAGTAAGAGTGAAGAACTATTGGTGAAATAGTGAAGTTTTTTTGATGTTAGTCGGCTCATGAGCCGACTATAAATAAGTAGTTATTGTGTGACTCTACTCGTGCTTTCACGAACCACCATGCTCGGTGTGAACACATGTGAGACTTCTTTATCATTTTTTCGATGTCCACGTGTTTTAGAAAACAATAGACGCGCAGCATGTTCAGAAATAATGTTGTTAGCCTGATGTGCAGTCGTAAGCTTTGGCCAAGTTTGACGGGAGAATGGAGAGTCCTCAAAGCCACTGATAGACAATTGACCCGGGATCTCTATATTCATCAGCCGCGCAGCAAATAAAGCCCCAGCGGCTACCTCATCGTTACCACCTAAAATCGCAGTGATTTGGTTTGGATTGCCATCTGCCAGCAGTGCTTTAGCGCCTTTTACCCCTGATTCAAATGAGTAAGTACCGTGATAGAGCAGTGTATCATCTTGTTTTATATCGTGGGCTTTCAGCGCATCACGATATCCAGCTAGCCGCTCTGCAGTTGATTTATGCTCTTCATCGCCAAGTACAAAAGCAATTTTGTTATGTCCAAGTTGGATCAGGTGCTCGGTAATTTCATAGGCTGCAGCGTAATCATCAACAAAGATACAGTTATTTGCGCTGTTCTCCGCTTCTTGCGCTCGGCCTGAAAGTAGACGCACGTAATGTATGCCCAGCTCATCTAGCATATCAATAATGGCTTGTTGCTCGGATAGAGGAGGAGTCAAAACCAAACCTGCAAGACGTGAGCGTTTGATCATAGTGACGAATTCTTCGGCCATATTTTCCGAATTGGATTCACAGGGGTGGATGACGAGCTCATACCCTTCATCTCTACAGCGAGATAACACCCCGTTTTGCATATCAATGACATAATACGCATTGGGATTGTCGTAGACCAAGCCAATTGCAAATGAAGAAGTACCAGCTAAGTTTCTTGCAGCAATATTAGGCTGATAATTAAGCTCTTTGACAGCCTGCATTACTTGATCGTAGGTTTTTTTTCTAACCGAAGGTTCTTTATTGATTACCCGCGATACGGTTTTCATAGATACGCCAGCTAGCTTGGCAACATCATTAATAGTGACTTTCATGTAGTTGTTCTTCTATTTACAGGTCTGTATCGATCATTATTAAGCACAGAGGAATAGTAGCGCTTTATGTATGCAGAAGCTAGCGCCCAATTTCTGTGATATTTAGCCGCTAAGGCGACCATCGGCTTAATAAAAGGATCATCTGTTTTTCTTAGTCTATCTAATAAGTACAGAATTTAGCACTACAATTCGCAGAAATAAATGAATGATACCGGTGTCAAAAATTTTATTTTAGGTTATTATTCGCAATGTAAAATTGAAAAGAAGCAATTTGACAGCGTTGTCATTTTGACATAATGTGCTTGTTTAATAATGTTTCTTTGTTGTTACTAACTGAAAAGTAAGGTAACTAACAATCACTTACGTCTTAGGGGAATATGTAATGGGTGGTCGTGTAGATTTGGATAGTTGGCAAAAGCTCAGTAGTTCTGCGCAGCGAGTAGAGCAGCAGCATTTAAAAACGATGTTTGCAAACGATGCACAAAGATTTGAAAAGTTCTCTCGTCAAATCCCTGGTGTGTTGTTCGACTTTTCCAAGCAACGCATTGACGACCAAACATTCTCTGAAATGATGCAGCTCGCAAAAGAGAGCGATATCGCGCTTTGGCGAGAAAAGATGTTTTCTGGTGAAAAAATAAATATCACCGAAGACCGAGCGGTTTTACATACGGCGCTGCGTAACCGAGCAAATACACCTATTTATGTGGATGGTGTAAATGTTATTGAGCAAGTCAATGCGGAATTAGAAAAACTACAAGCATTTAGTAACCGAGTTCGTTCAGGTGAGTGGCAAGGGTATACAGGCAAAGCTGTAAAAGATGTGGTTGCGATTGGCGTTGGTGGGTCTAACTTGGGCCCGCAAATGGTAACTGATGCGCTAGCCGCGTATGCAGATGACACGCTAAACGTGCATTATGTTTCGAATGTTGACGGTGTACAGATTGCTTCAGTACTAAAAGGCTTGGACGCAGAAACAACCCTGTTTGTCGTGTCATCAAAAACCTTCACAACCTCTGAAACCATGACCAATGCAAAGACTGCCGTTGAGTGGTTTTTGAATGCTGCAAATGATAGAGCGGCAATCGCCAAGCATTTTGTTGCGGTGAGCACCAATCTTGAGAAGACCAGAGCGTTTGGTATTAGCGATGACAACGTGTTTACGATGTGGGACTGGGTTGGCGGTCGTTTCTCGCTTTGGAGTGCAATCGGATTACCAATCGCACTTTATTTAGGCTTCGATAAGTTTGTCGAAGTGCTTGAAGGTGCATTTGAAATTGATGAGCACTTTAAAACGGCAAACAACAAAGACAATATTCCACTGTTGATGGCGTTACTCAGCGTTTGGAATACCAGCTTCTTAGGATATCAAGCACAAGCAATTTTGCCTTATGATCAGGCGCTTCATATGCTGCCTGCGTATTTACAACAAGGTGAAATGGAAAGTAACGGTAAGCATGTTACTTTTGCAGGAGAGCAGGTAAACTATACGACTGTGCCAATTATTTGGGGCATGACGGGGATAAATGGCCAGCATGCTTTTTATCAGTGTTTACACCAAGGTAATGTGATTGTACCGGCTGATTTTATCGCTTCAATTGAACCGCAAAACAAAGTAGGCCAGCATCACGATATTTTACTGTCTAACTTCTTTGCGCAAACGGAAGCGATGATGGCGGGTGTAGATGCACAGCAGGTTCGTGAAGATTTAACGGCTAAAGGTAAGTCGGATGCGGAAATCGACAAGTTGATCCCGCATAAAATACACCAAGGTAACCGTCCAACCTCTTCATTTATCTTAGATAAGGTAGATGCAAAAGCTGTGGGCCGACTAATTGCCTTGTATGAACACAAAATTTTCTGCCAAGGCATTATTTTGGATGTGTGTTCATTTGACCAGTGGGGTGTTGAGCTTGGTAAAGGGCTTGCTTCAAATATTGAAGCTGAGCTAACGCAAGAAGGCGTTACTAACCCGCATGATAGCTCAACGGCGGGTCTAATCGCTTATTACAAGCAAAAGAGAACAAATTAATACTTCGAGTGGAACTGGAAGTAAACAAAATACCTTTGAACGGGTAGCGCTGGAGTACTTAGAACCTGTATTTTTGTGAGAGGAAATACAGGTTTCTAAGACTCATTTATACCAACTTACTTAATCCCTCAAATTGAGCAGGTATTAAGTCGAATTGATATTACTAGTGCATTGCAATCGAAATCATCACCCGTTACACAATGAGTTTGGTAGGCTTTGGAGTGGCTCCAAATCGAATAAACACTGCGTGCTTGTAGTGCACGCCTAACCTAATGAGAGTGAATTATGCTTAATCCTTTTGACATCGTAATTTTTGGTGGGGGAGGCGATTTAGCACTTCGCAAACTCCTACCTGCTTTGTATCGTGCATATCAAGAAGGTAACTTACCTGAAGGCACTCGCATCTTACCGACCGTTCGTGAACAAAACAAACAACAAGAATTTATCGAAACGGCACATATCGCATTACAAACTCACCTTGGCAAAGGCGAATACAACAAGAAAGATTGGTCCGCATTTGAACAGTTTTTAGTGCCTGTGGTAGTCAACGTTACAGAAGAAGATGAACACTGGGATACGCTAAAGAATATTTTAGCTGATGGGGAAGATAAGTCTCGTGTCTTCTACTTGTCACTTCCTCCAGCGGTTTATGGTCGTTGTTGTGAGTTATTATCAATCAAAGGGCTAATCACAGAGCAATCACGTGTAGTTGTTGAAAAGCCTATTGGTTACTGCGGTAAATCTGCAGAAGAAATTAATGCCAAAATCGGTGAGTTCTTCTCGGAAGAGCAAGTATTCCGTATCGATCATTACTTAGGTAAAGAAACGGTTCAAAACCTGATGGCGCTTAGGTTCTCAAACGCACTGTTCGAGAATTTATGGGATGCTAAAGCCATAGATAATATTCAGATCAGTATCTCTGAAACGGTAGGTCTTGAAAGCCGAGCTGGCTTCTACGACAAAGCGGGCGCGCTTCGTGATATGGTGCAAAATCACTTATTGCAACTACTTTGCTTGGTTGCGATGGAGTCACCACATAAACTTAATGCCAACAGTATTCGCACTGAAAAGCTTAAAGTATTAGAAGCGCTTAGACCGCTAATTGACTCAGATGTAGATAATAATGTTGTGCGTGGTCAATATGTACCAGGCGACCTTGAAGGTAAGCTGGTACCTGGTTACCTAGAAGAGCTGGGCGAAGGGTCGAGTAAAACAGAAACATTTGTTGCTATTCGTGCTCACATTGATAACTGGCGTTGGTCTGGTGTGCCTTTCTATTTAAGAACAGGCAAGCGTATGAAAAAGCGTTGTGCTGAAATTGTGGTTGAGTACAAGCCTGTTTCTCATAACGTCTATGGTGATGCGGCGGGTCCAATTCAGCCAAACCGCTTGGTGATAAGATTACAGCCTGAAGAAAGTATTCAATTAACGCTAATGTCTAAGCGTCTAGATAACCTTGAAATGCAACTAGAGCCAGTGACGCTAAATATCTCATTGAGTGAAAAGTATAACAATGGCTATCATTCAGATGCATATAAGCGCTTAATGCTCGACGCAGCTGCAAATAACCCAGCTTTATTTATTCACCGTGACGAAGTACGCCAAGCGTGGCAGTGGGTTGATCCAATCATTGAGCGTTGGCAGAGTAAAGGGACTCCGTCACTTTATCGTGCTGGCTCTTGGGGTCCAGAAGATGCCGATGAACTGCTTGAAGAAAACAAACATGTTTGGTTCAATGCGGGAGAGCAAGCGTAATGGCACAGTTAACAGAAAGAAACTTCAACTCGAAAGACGAAATGACAGCAGCGCTTGCAGAGCTACTTCAAACTGGGCTCAGTCAAGGTATTGAGCAAGACGGTGAAGCGGTGTTGCTAGTGTCTGGTGGTTCATCACCGGCTCCAGCGTATCGTTACCTTTCTGGTGTTGAGCTTGGCTGGGACAAAATTACGGTTGCTATGGTTGATGAACGTTGGGTCGAACCGGATCACGAAAAGTCTAACGAAGCATTTATTAAGTCGACATTACTGAAAGACAAAGCGGCAAATGCTCGATTTGTGACAATGAAGAATGCAGCAGTGTCAGCACTAGAAGGCGCTGATCTATGTGAGTCTGCTTATGCAGCGTTGAAAAAGCCGTTTGATGTAACCATTTTAGGAATGGGGCCGGATGGTCATACCGCCAGTTTATTCCCAAGTGCAAATGGCCTAGAACACGCATTAACGACCACAAACACTGTGTGCGCAATTAATGCTCATCAAAGCGAAGTGACAGGTGAGATCACCGAGCGCATGAGTTTGTCTTTGGCAGGAATAGCTAATTCTAAGGCGGCTGTTTTATTGATCTCTGGTGATGAAAAAAAAGCGGTGTATGAAGCGGCAAAACAACCCGGCTCAGAGTATGAAGTACCACTGCGTGCTGTATTAAATCATCCTGATATTAATTTGACCGTATTCTGGTGCCCGTAACCTAAGATCATAGGTACTAGAAATAGTAGAAGGTAAGGTTGGCGTGGTAGCTGGCCTTACCTAGATTATTTGAGTCAACTGATTGAATACCTCTGGACATTAAGCTCGAAGCGACAATACTTCTTACTTCTTACTTCTTACTTCTTACTTCTTACGAATAAAAGCAATAAATTTTACTGATTCAATATACGATCATTAGAAAATCAACAAGTCCCGTAATTGGGTATTCAAATTTGTGCAAAAGATAGTGATAACTAACTCGCTAATCTTAGATTTCATAAGCCTTTGTCATAAAAATTTCTCTTAAAAGAACTAGACAGTACTAACAGATAAATCTATAATGACAGCGTTGTCATTGATATTGATTCTCATCTTTAGCTTCTGCCCAAGCTTGATGAGGGAATTGAATACACATCCCCTTATGTGTATTCAGATAATTAAAATGTCCCTTTATTGAGACAATTCCATCTTAAAACCCTACAGCAGCAAAATTTTTTGTGCTATTCTCCAATCGTTTTTGTAACAAACCATATCTTGGTCATATTTAAATTTATATTTATCAATAAGATATATATCTATATGAATATTTTTTGAATAACAGGCCAAAAAAATTGTAGCGAATATGTAATTTAGGGTGTATGGTTTGTTATTAGATGACAGCGTTGTCATCATCACTGGGCAGAAGTGATTTAAAAAACCAACAAAATGATTCAAGGGGAATCCTGTGTTAGCTAATAATTTCAAAAAAAGCTTACTTGCAGTTAACGTCAGCATCGCACTAGGTGCGGGCTTTTCAGGCGTTGTAGTTGCAGAAGAAAGTCAAAATCAAGTACAAGAAAACGTAGAAGTCATTGAAGTTCGCGGTATTCGCGCTTCCAGTAAGGCGGACATTAATAACAAAAGATTCGCAAACGCTGTTGTTGATTCGATAACAGCAGAAGATATTGGTAAGTTTCCGGATAAAAACGTTGCGGAATCTCTATCTCGTATTACTGGTGTAGGGGTTAGCCGTGAGTTTGGTGAAGGTGAAAAGATTACTGTTCGAGGTTCAGATCCAACTAAAAACCGCACTCTATTGAACGGACAAAATGTTGGTACAGCTGACTGGTTTATCTTGGATAACCCTTCTCGTAGTTTCAACTTTACAATGCTTCCGTCTTCATTGGTAAGTAGCTTGGAAGTATATAAATCTCCTGAAGCGCGTATTGATGAAGGCTCAATTGGTGGTACAGTAATTCTAAATACACGCAAGCCTCTTGATTTGGATTCTGGTACTGTTCAGTTAAGCTTGCAGAGCCAATACTCAGAAGTAGCGGAAGAACATGATCCATCAATTGAAGCACTTTATTCATGGAAGAATGAAAGTGAGCAATTTGGTATTTTAATTTCTGGTTCAAAAGCTGATCGTACAGTTCGTCGTGAAGGTTTTGAGGTACTTGGTTGGGATGTTCAAGGTGATGGAACTTATACACCTCGTACTATGGGGGTTCCTGTTTTCCGCCAAGATCGTGAAAGAACAACATTTTTCAGCTCGATTCAATTTGCACCTTCCGACGATTTCAGTGCGACTTTAAACATACTTGATTCAAATATGGATGTGAATAATACCAATTCAAACTTTCTATTGATGAATCCTGGGTCAGAGGCCGAGCTTTCGTTTAGTGATGGCAACGCATTAAAAGGCACTGGCGGTGGTGATGTTCGTTGGAATCATATCAACCGTATCTCAAGCACGGATACTAATTCAATTCATTTAGACATTGACTTTGCAACGGATTCATTCTCAATGAATGTGGAGCTTGGTACGACTGAAGCCGAGGGTGGAACATTAAATGAAACTTCTTGGGAATACGGCGGGCAGGGAGATTACAACTTTGATCTAACTGATGGTACTCCAACAGTAAACGCTGGTATTGATGGTACGGACCCTTCTAAATTTAACGGTGGCTGGATCTGGGGTGGGAATAAACCAACAACAGATGAAGAGTCTTATGCTCAGGTAGACTTTGACTTCCCGGTCGAACTTGGTGCGTTTACATCAATTAAAGTTGGTGCAAAATATCGTGATCACAAACGCACGCAAGACAGAAATGCCTACAGTTGGCATTGGGGTTTAGCTAACGATGGTGAGAGTGATAATTACATGAACCAGATCTTGGCTAATCAATGTAGTACGCTTGCGGATTGTGACCTTTCTAGAGGCACTGATACTGTTGGTGCTGACGTTGTCAATGGTGATATTACTCAACAGTTGATACACAACAGTGATCGTATGTTGGAATTAGGGTTAGGTCCAAATGCTTCCTATGCAATTCACAAGAATTTACCAGAAATATTTGAAGTAGCTGAGCAAAAAACGGCTTTCTATGTTCAGGGTGATTTCTCTGGAGAAAGTTTCCGAGGCAACATAGGTGTAAGGGTTGCTAAGACTGAGCAAGATTCTGCTGGTTATTTGTTCTCTTCAGATTCTTGGGACTTATTAACTGTCAAAAACCCTGGCCTCAATGGTGATTTAACACCTTCTACATTAGAGTGGAAAACTGAGTCACGTAGCTACACCGAGATTTTGCCAAACTTCAATTTATCTTATGACTTAGCTGAAGATCAAATTGTGAGGTTGTCTGCGGCACGAACGATGGCGCGTCCTAATTTCTTTGATATTTCACCAATTACCGCACCTGGCGATCTTGGTGAAGATAATCCAACTGCACAGGCTGGTAATCCAAATCTAGATCCACAAGTAGCTAACCAGTTTGATGCTGCTTGGGAATATTACTTCGGTGATGCATCGTTACTTGCAATAACGCTATTCTACAAAGATATTGAGAGTTACCAAACATCTGGTACTTCGAGCCAAGAGTTTTATGATCAAGAAACTCAACGTTGGGTTCCTGTAACTGTTACTCGGCCTGAGAATGGGGCAGGGGGAACAACAACGGGTTTAGAAGCCTCTATTCAACATAGTTTTGACAATGGTTTTGGTGTATCAGCAAACTATACTTATACTGATGCTAATAATGATGGTGAAAGAGATGTCCTAAAACCGGGGTCTGGCTTAGTAATGGGAGCCTCTGAGAATATGTTAAATATTTCAGGTTACTATGAAGATGATCTGTTTGCGGTTCGAGCGATGTATAACTACCGTACAAAATGGTATAAAGGTTTACACTCTTCAGGTACGGAGCTTTGGAATGATGACTATGGCCAGTTGGACTTTAGTGCGACATACAACGTAACTGAAAATATCTCATTAGTATTTGAAGGTATTAACCTGACTGATGAAGAGGTCATAGAATATAATACTGATGAAGCAAGAGTATTATCTATATACCAGAATGGTCGTCGATTTGTACTAGGTGCAAACTTCCGTTTCTAATATTATTAAAATGCCGCTATTTAGCGGCATTTCTTTTTAATAATATGTCTTCAACTTTTCTTATTTCTTCCTGACTATTAGAAAGAATGCCTTTGTATGTTTTGTCAAAGACATCTTCTTTTCTATCGAAAACATAGTGTTTGAATACTTCTTTCCAGGCATCTCTCTGATATTTTGGAAGTGCTCTAATGGTGAGAATTGCGTGGATTAAACTTTCAGTAGATGTTAGCTCGGATGCAGTTTTATTTTCCCACCAATAGTTTACTAGAATATTAGCTCTTTCATGTGATTTAACATTATGCCACCACATAGGTGGGATATATAAGGCCTCACCCACTTCCAGTTCTGCAATTTGGACATCTTTATGTACGTTCTTAAACTTAGGATATTTGCTCAAATCAGGCTTTTCGAAGTCGACAAGGCTAATAGCAGGCCCTGTTATGGCGCGATCTATCGGGGCGACATAGATATTAGGGATTGCATTTGGAGGGAGTAAATAAAATGTTCTTTTACCACAAACATTCAATGCTATGTTATGAGAGGTGTCGTAATGCCCAGGAACTGTTGTTGCTGTTCCAATCCATATTCTGGGAGAAATTTCAGATAGAAAATTTGGAGATGGATTTTGTGTAAGAAAAGATGGTAGGCATTGCTCTATTAATGCGCTTTGAACTGCAATGTCTTCACTGTGCTCATCTCGCTTTTCAACAATCAATCTTTTTAACACTGCTTTGAGTGGAACTTGAAATTTTTTGAATGTGAATCTTTCGTAATCTTCGCTTGCGTAGCTGATTAGTCCTTTATGTTTAGATTCGATTAATAAAGTATCTACCAATTTCTTAGAAGCAATGCTAAGTAACTTTCTAAGTAAATGTGATGGAGAATCTTTTGCTAACTCAACATATGGCCAGTCTTTAAATAGTTCTGATATTATTATCGGAGAATTATTGTTCTCAATGAATGTCTTTAAGTCTTCAACATCTGATGGTTTTATTTTTTGAATTTTCATGGTTTTAAATTGTATATTTACATGCTAATTTAATTGTTACTTTAACATATTAATTGAGTGTGTAATGTCAGAAAAATATGAAATCATTGATGCGGGAAAACATAAAAAATTTTATGCTAAGTTAGATACTGACTTATTGCATTCGAAAGAGCGGCACTTGGTGGTTATAACACCAAGTGAAGTAGCAAAAGCAGCGCTGAATTTTCCTATTTGTTTCATTAAGTCTGGTGGCGATGCTAAATTCCAAATGATAGCAATTCTTGGGCTTGAGACCGGAAAAAATGCGTTTTATCGTGGTAATAGGTTTGAATCGCCATATATCCCTCAACATTTAGTGAAGTATCCATTCGTCCTAGCAAAAACCTCAGATGAAAAGACATATTTGGCAATTCACGCTTCGGCATTAAATAGTTCAGGGATTGGAGAGCCTTTGTTTCAAGATTCGGGTGAACTTTCGGACTTTCTTAAGTTAAGACATTCGCAATTAGAGGAGTTGTATCGTCAAGATGAGTTGTCGTTTCAATTTGTTAATCGTTTGTCCGAACTTGGTTTGTTGACGGAGTTTAGTTTTAAGTTTGATTTGGGGGATGGTGAGAAGAAAGAGATTGGGGGACTATATTCAGTCGATAGGGAGCTTCTAAATTCTCTCGATGATGAATCTCTATTGTCTTTGCAGAAATCAGGCATGCTAGAAGCAGTACACGCACATTTACTATCGCTGGGTCAGCTTCAAAGAGTTATTGATTTATCAGCCACGGCTAATCATTGACATTAAGTGAGAAGATTGTGTTCTCGTCTAGTGGTTAATATATGTAGGGTAACGAGTAAGATAAATTTAACTTCCAATTTGCCCCGAAAACCGCTAGCCTTAGGGGCAATAAATAAAGTAACAAATACGTAAAATAATGGAGCAGTATTATGGCGGAACAACAAGTGCAGCCTTTACATAACGAAAAGCACGCGAACATCAAAGTAAAAAATGGCGTGAACGTTGATTTCCTTAAAACTCAGCACTTAATGCCGGTAGTGGCGCATGAGTTTGCGCGTGTAGCGACAGAATTCCCGATGGCGTTTGTTAAAAACACTGAGTCAGGTCAATTTCAAGCGGTTGCTATGTTTGGTCTTCAGCCTGGTGAAAACCTATTTGTTGATGGTGATAAGTGGACTGGCAGCTTTGTGCCAATGGCCGCAGCACGTTACCCGTTTGGTCTGGTTAAGCACCCAGAGCAAGATCAGTTTGGTATTGTTATTGATGAAGCAAGCCCGCTAGTTGGTGAAGAAGAAGGCAATGCGCTTTTCGAAGACGGTAAAGAAACTGAATACCTAGGTCGTCGTAAAGAAGCGTTAGTAAGCTATGTTGAGTTTGCTCGTGTAACTGAAGCGTTTACTCAGTATCTTGCTGACAAAGAGCTTTTGGTTCAACAAACACTAACGGTAGAAATCCGTGGTGAGAAGAAAGACATCAACGGTATCTACCTTGTGGATGAGCGTAAGTTAAATGAATTAGGTGACGAAGATTTCTTAGAGCTACGCAAACGTGGCTATTTAGCACCGATTTTCGCATTCTTAACTTCTACACACCAAGTTGCGCGCCTTGCACGTATGAAGGCACAGCGCGAAGCGAGCTAATCGCTTTTAGGTATAGAACGATTCGATAGAAGCGCTTCCAGAGAGAAGCGCTTTTTTGTGGATGCTATTTTATAACTGCTACACCAATTTGCTCCTTCAAATTGAGCAAATATTAAGACAAATTGGTATTACTTAGCGTTTGGAATAGGACAGTATGAACCGCCTCGAGGGATCCAGACCGAGCGTGTTTCCCAACGACAGTTATACGCTACTCGGCGTTCTTCTTGTTGGGTTGAAAAAGTATCATGTTGATGAAAGTAGCTTCCTCCAGGCACCTGATAGTTTGGGATCGGATGAGGAATAGTCCAACCTCCGGGGCAGCTTTGTGTCGCGAGTACGGTTTTAGTTTCCCATAAAGTGTAGGGACCGTAAGGTTCACCGTGCATTAATTTGTAGTGGCAAGTCTTATAACTCACATCAACGAGCTCTGTACGGTAGTCACATACCTACACACGTCGCTCATCCCAGTAGCCACCGCAGTCAACATTGTTTACTTGGGTGTCATAAAAAGTGTTCTAATCAATAACTTTAATTTGCTCTTGAGTAGAAGCGGCTTGAGCAGTACCAAGCAGTAGTGTGCTAAAAGCTGCAATTTTGAGAATGTTTTTCATATCGATTCCTGTCGAATTTCGTTATTTTATTACTTTGAGTTATTTCAAAGTAATAAATATGTTTCCATTTTGTGGTCAAAATAACAACCATGAATTGATTGAAAAATATTCAAATTTGCTGTTGTGTCTTTCTGCTCATGAGTTTCTTTCAACCACACCATAAATAGGTAAGCTTGACAATTTTAACGCGAAAGCTTGCATCGTTCTAAAATTCACCTCATGCTGAAGTTTAACAACGAACCAAGGTATAAAAATGAAAAAAATCTCTTTGCTAGCAGTCTTATTAGCCTTGTCGGCGACAGCTGCTGTCGCTGACGAGAAAGCGCCCCCATTTGCGATCGCCATTCATGGAGGAGCTGGTACGATTGAGCGCAGTAACTTCACACCAGAAAAAGAAAAACAATACAAAGCTAAATTAAAAGAAGCCGTTGAGGCGGGCTATAAGGTACTAGAACAAGGTGGAGAAAGCCTTGATGCGGTAACGGCTGCCATTAATATTCTTGAAGACTCGCCTTTTTTTAATGCTGGTAAGGGGGCCGTGTACACTTATGATGAAGGGCATGAGCTAGATGCATCAATCATGGATGGTCGTAATCGCCAAGCGGGCGCTGTGGCGGGGGTGAAGCACATTAAAAACCCAATCAACCTGGCAAAAGAAGTGATGCAGCACTCAGTACATGTCATGCTAAGTGGTGAAGGTGCGGAAGACTTTGCTAAGAAACGCGGTTTTACGTTAGTGGAAAACAGCTATTTTGACACCGATGCTCGCTATCAATCACTCTTAAAGGCGAAAAAGCGATTGCAGATGAAAGAAGCGGCGACCAAAGACTATCAGGCGGCACACCAACAATTAGAGAGCCAATATAAGATGGGAACTGTGGGGGCTGTCGCACTCGATAAGCAGGGGAATTTAGCGGCCGGAACGTCAACTGGTGGGATGACGGCGAAACGCTTTGGAAGAATAGGTGACTCACCGGTGATTGGTGCGGGCACATTTGCGGATAACCGCTCTTGTGCTGTTTCAGCAACGGGACATGGCGAGTATTTTATTCGATATAATGTCGCAGCTGATATTTGTGCTCGCGTCGCTTATCAAAACAAGTCGATTGAAAAAGCGGGGAAAGAAGTGATTTTTGATACGCTTTATCCAATTGGTGGCACGGGAGGGGTGATCATAGTTGACCCTAAAGGAAATATTAGCATGCCATTTAATACCGCGGGAATGTATCGTGCGAGCAAGTCGTCAACAACACCTACCTATGTTGGTATTTATAGCGAGTAAAACAATATTTCGTTGAGACTAAGCAAGTTCTTCAAACGCCAGCTATTATTATCATGATAGCTGGCGTTTTTAATGGAGATGAGCAATGCAATCAATAAAAGTCGCAGACTACTTAAATCATCGCCCCGTAACATTCAAACAGGACATGCGCGTAGAATCAGCGGTAGAGAAGCTGCTACAAAGCGGCCAGTCGGGCGGGCCGGTTATAGATGAAGCAAGGCGGGTTATTGGGTTTTTATCTGAGCAAGATTGTCTTAAAAAAATGTTAGAGGCGACCTATCAAAATGAGTCTCATAGCGTGGTGTCCGATGTGATGACAAAAGAGCCTCTGTGTGTAAAACGCGAAGACAGCATAGTGCAAATGGCAGATTTGATGATTTGCAATAAGCCCAAAGTGTACCCGGTAGTTGACGATGAAGGGCGCTTACTTGGGGTTATCAGTCGTGCAAACGTGTTATTAGCGTTGGATAAGCATTTACATGATGCTTATGTCTCTGGTCACCGCTACGTATAAAGCGATGAAATTTACGAGCTGTTAAGTTAACCCATGAGGTGTTGCCTTGAGAATAACAGCAAAAATCTCAATTCCTAACCAAATTTAGTTGGGTTCGTCTAATCTGATTTGATAAACTACACGGCGTTTTATGTAATCACAAGGTGTCGTGTAGTGCAGGTTGACTCGCTGTTCAAAGAGCTAAATTCATGTCTTAAAAAGGATCACTTCATCCTCAAAAAGCGCCTCCATGGTGCGAAAAAAATTACCGATCAAGAAAAGCAAAAGCAGGTAGTCGCAAAAGTAGCGGCTGCGATTGCAAAAAGCCAAGAATTAAAGGTAACAAGAAGTGCCAATATTCCAGCAGTAGAGTATCCTGAGCAACTACCCGTCAGCCAGAAAAAAGACGACATCAAAGCAGCCATTGCGAATAACCAAGTGGTTATCGTTGCCGGTGAAACGGGCTCAGGGAAGACCACGCAGCTGCCTAAGATTTGCTTAGAGCTTGGTCGAGGCGTGGATGGCTATATTGGTCATACACAGCCAAGAAGACTAGCGGCAAGAAGCGTGTCTACTCGTATCGCAGAGGAAATTGGCTGCGAGATGGGGCAAGAAGTTGGATTTAAAATTCGCTTCTCAGATCAAGTCTCTGACAATACATACGTAAAACTGATGACCGACGGTATTTTGCTCTCAGAGATTCAACAAGACAGATTCCTCAACCAGTACGACACAATCATCATTGATGAAGCGCACGAGCGTAGCCTGAATATTGATTTTATTCTGGGTTATTTAAAGCAGTTGTTGCCGAAGCGTCCAGATCTTAAAGTGATTATCACCTCAGCAACCATTGATCCTGAGCGTTTTTCCAAACATTTTAGTGACGCACCTATTATTGAGGTGTCAGGACGAACTTATCCAGTAGAAGTGAGATATCGTCCAGTTGAAGATGTTGACTCACAAAATGGCGAAGCAGAAAATGACCAATTGCAGGGCATTTTTGATGCGGTTGATGAGCTTTGTGCCGAAGGACCTGGGGATATTTTGGTATTTATGAACGGTGAGCGTGAAATTCGTGACACCGCTGACGCGCTGGCAAAACGCAATTTAAAAGGCGTTGAGATTTTACCTTTGTATGCGCGCCTGTCTAATGCCGAACAAAATCGCATTTTTGCGCCCCATAGCCAACGGCGCATCGTATTGTCTACAAACGTTGCAGAAACGTCATTGACTGTACCAGGTATTCGCTATGTTATCGACCCGGGTACTGCGAGAATAAGCCGCTACAGTTATCGAACCAAAGTACAACGCTTACCGATTGAAGCGGTATCACAAGCCAGTGCAAACCAGCGTAAAGGTCGATGTGGCCGTGTGGCATCCGGTATTTGTATTCGTTTATATTCTGAAGACGACTTTTTAGGGCGCCCAGAGTTTACCGATCCTGAAATTCTAAGAACCAATTTAGCTTCGGTTATTTTGCAAATGCTCGCACTTGGACTTGGTGATATAAGTCAATTCCCATTTGTACAAGCGCCTGATAGCCGTAATATCAAAGATGGTATGTCGTTACTTGAAGAGCTGGAGGCGATAGTTCCTGCACAGCGCAGAGAAAAAGCCAAGCTCACAGAATCAGGTCGTAAACTAAGTCGCTTACCCATAGACCCAAGGCTTGCCAAGATGGTGATGTCAGGGGCACAAAACAACGCGCTTTGGGAAGCGATAGTGATCACCGCGGCACTGTCTATTCAAGACCCAAGAGAGCGTCCTCAAGATAAACGTGCAGCAGCTGACGAAAAACACAATCGCTTTGAGTGCGAACACTCTGATTTTGTTGCATATCTAAATCTATGGAATTACATCGAAGCGCAGCAGCAAGCACTGACGCGTAACCAGTTTCGAAAGCAATGCCAAAAAGACTTTTTGGCCTACATGCGCGTACGTGAATGGCAAGATATTGTTTACCAGCTGACTACGGTGTGTGAGGAGCTCGGCTTTAAAATAAATAGCAGTCCTGCAAGCGATGAAGCTGTCCATCAATCATTGCTAAGCGGTATGCTTAGCCATATTGGTGTGAAAGACGAAAAGCAAAAACAAGTGTTTAAAGGCGCACGTAACAGCCAATTTCATATTTTCCCCGGTTCAACACTATTTAAGAAAAGCCCTAAGTGGTTGATGTCTGCTGAGCTTGTGGAAACCAGTAAACTTTATGCTCGGGTTAATGCCAAAATCGATGTAAATTGGATTGCGCCGCTCGCTAAGCATTTAGTTAATAGCAGCTATAGCGAACCGCATTGGGAGAAAAAGGCTGGAGCGGTTGTCGCATTTGAACAGCAAACCTTATACGGCTTGATCATCGTTGGCCGCAAGCGCACGGTGTATAGCGATATTGATCCTGTGGTTAGCCGAGAGATATTTATTCGCGAAGCGCTGGCAAACGGTCAACTTGGCCAAAGCGAAGGCTTTTTAAGCGCAAACCAAAAATTGGTTGAAGAAGTGCAGGCGCTTGAAGATAAAGCGAGGCGTCGCGATATCCTAGTCGACGAAGAAGACGTGGTTGCGTTTTATAACGATCGAATTCCACAAGACGTAAATAATCGTGCTGCGTTTAGTAAATGGTGGCGTTCACAAAAGCAAAAAGACAAACGCTTTTTGCATATGACGCGCGATCTGTTAATGAAGCATGACGCCGAACATATCACGGATACTCATTACCCAGATACGTGGCAGCAAGGGAATTTGATCTTGCCTCTCAGTTATCACTTTGATCCAGGCCAAGCACTAGACGGCGTGGTGGTCAATATTCCTCTGGCACTATTAAACCAAGTTCAAGATGAAGGTTTTGATTGGCATATTCCTGCGCTCAGACATGAGCTGGTTTGTGGGCTTATTAAGTCACTGCCGAAGACCTTAAGACGTAATTTTGTGCCAGCACCAAATTATGCCGATGCTGTGCTTGCCGCCGTTGAGGTAATGCAAGGCTCATTTATAGAAGCGGTGGCCAACCGTTTACTCAGAATGACAGGTGTCAAAGTCGCCGAGTCAGATTGGGATGTTAGTTCACTTGAGCCGCACTTAAAAATGCAATTTCAGGTAGTTGATGACAAAGGTAAGGTGATAGCCCATGGCTTTGATTTATTGGCACTTAAAGCAAAGTTGCAAGGGCAAGTGACCGAGACGCTTTCGCAAGTGGCAGAGCAAGGGATCGAGCAAACGGATATTCAGCAGTGGGATTTTGGCGAGCTACCAGAACAATATACTAAAAAGCAGGGAAATTATGAGATTAAGGCTTTCCCAGCATTAGTCGATAAAAAACAAAGTGCGGCTATAGAACTGTTTGATAACGAAATAAAAGCCCAAGCGGCGCATCAAGCAGGATTGCGCCGTCTTGTGCTACTCAATGTTCCTTCGCCCGTTAAATACCTGCAACAGCACTTACCAAATAAGGCTAAGTTAGGATTATACTTTAACCCCTTTGGTAAAGTGCACGATTTAGTTGATGACTGTACGCAAGCTGGGGTTGATAAGTTGCTGCGTTCATTTGGCGAGATCAGAGATGACATCGCGTTTGAAAAAGCCAAAGAGCACATTCGAGCTGAGCTCGGTGACACTGTAGTTGAAATTGCGAAGCAAGTTGAGGCGGTGCTTAGTATTGCCCACAGTATTAACAAGCGTATGAAAGGCAGAGTGGATCTCACGATGATCACCGCGCACGGCGACATAAAATCTCAGTTATCCGGTCTTATCTTTAAAGGTTTTGTCACCGCTCATGGTGCTGACAAAATCTCTGATATTTTGCGCTACATGAAAGCGATTGAAAAAAGGCTTGAAAAACTTGCGGTAGATCCAAACAGAGATAGGCTGTGTGTACTAGAATTGGAAAAAGTTGCTGAGGCCTATCAAGACAAGTTGGCAAAAATCCCTTCTGGATTACCTGTACCAGAGTCGCTTATAGATATTTTTTGGATGCAACAGGAACTTCGCGTGTCTTTGTTTGCTCAAACATTAGGAACGGCTTATCCGATTTCGGCTAAACGCGTTCTGAATTCGATAAAAGAGTGCGAAATATAAACTTGCATTTTAGAGTACGACAGTTACTTTATTATATGAGGAAGTAAAGTTTTGGATTGTGAGAAGGAAGCGGCATTGAATATGTCCACACGAGAGAAAAGGAAAAATGCACCGCATCTGCTAGTGGTTGACGACGAGTATTTTAACTATGAAATGCTTGAAATGGCACTGTCAGGGGCGTTTGAGCTGAGCTATGCAAACTCGGGTACGAGTTGCTTGTCTAATGCAATTGCTGATCCTCCAGATGCTATTTTGCTTGATGTGTGTATGCCGGGTCTTGACGGTTACGACACCTGTCGAATGTTGAAAAATACACCAGAGACGAAGGACATTCCGGTATTAATGGTGTCTGGTTTAGAGTCCGAAAAAGAACAAAAAGCGGGATTCGATGCAGGCTGTGATGCTTATGTGGTTAAGCCATTCTCAATGCAATCGCTATTAGAAAAAATAAAATCAATGGTGTAGGAGCATTATATGATCAATGAAGATAAACGCCGTTTTATGCGTATGTCGGTGGATGCAGTAGCAAAATTAACCGAGCTTGAGTCGGGTAAAGTGCATCAAGGAGTTTGTCACGATTTAAGCGCTACAGGATTGTCGGTGACAGTGAGCGACCCAATCGAAGCAAATTCAACCGTTGACATTTTCATTGATTCCAGTGGCGATATGATCCAGCCACTTAGTGCTCATGCAACCGTGATCCGCTGTAGTCAAGAGCAGGATGAGCAGTGGGTTGTAGGGCTTGAAATCACCAAGTTTAATTAGATTAACTAAGCTATAAAGGTGGTATTGAAGTGTTCTTCTATACCACCGTAAAAAATTGTTAAATCAATAGACCTTACAAATAAGGCCTTTCAGGTAAAAGCCTTCTGGATAATTGCCCGCAATAGGGTGGTCGGCTGCTTGATTTAGCCTTTCCATGATCAACAATTCCTTACCGGCATCGAGTGCAGCGTCTGCAACGACTTTCTGAAACAGGTTTTGTTCCATAAGGCCAGAACACGAGAAGGTGAGTAACGTGCCACCAGGCTTTAATATCTGCATGGCAATCATATTGATATCTTTATAGCCACGACAAGCACCGTTAAGCTGCGCCTTACTTTCTGCAAACTTTGGTGGATCCATCACGATAGTATCGAATTGACGGCCCTCATCACGATATTGTCTAAGTAGTTTGAACACGTCTTGCTTAACAAACTCAGCTTTCGATAAGTCTAGTTCATTATGTTCTACATTGCGTTTAGCTGTGTCGAGTGCTGGCTGCGATACGTCAACGTTGATTACTTTACTACAGCCACCGCGCAGTGCATAAAGGCCAAATGTACCGGTGTAGCAGAAGCAGTTAAGCACTTCCTTGTCTTTTACAAAGCGTTCTAACGCGGCTCGGCTGTTGCGTTGATCTAGATAAAAGCCAGTTTTATGGCCGCCGATGATATCGACTTCAATCTTTAAACCATTTTCGCTAATAAGGACAGGTGCGGTTGGCGCGTCGCCAGCAAGCGGTCCGGTAATTTTATCAAGGCCTTCTTTTTTGCGTACATCAACATCTGAGCGCTCGTAAACATGACAATCAGGAAATAGTGATTGCAATGCCATTACTATTTCACCCTTGTGGCGCTCGGCACCAGCGCTTAGCAACTGACAAACCAAGTAGTTATCAAACTTGTCAATTGTTACTCCTGGCAGACCATCTGACTCTGCGGCACACAATCTAAAGCCAGTTAAACCACCTTCAGCGATAACATATTCTCTGGCCGCTAGTGCTCGTGCGAGTTTTAGCTCAAAGAACGCTTGGTCGATATGTTGTGATTCATCAAATGTCCAAATTCTGGCTCTGATCTGAGAGTCTGGGCTGTAAGCGGCTGTCGCGAGGTATTTACCCTCATTGCTGTAAATCTTGACGGTATCGCCAAGGGCTGGCTTACCTTTTACTTTTTTAATGGCTTTTGAGAAAACCCAAGGGTGTTTTCTGTTAAGGGATTTTTCTCTGCCTGGTTGCAGATATAGCGCGCAAGTCATATATTTTCTCTAATCTTTCCTGATAGCTGCCATTTTAGTGAAGGGTGTGGCAACATACAATCAGTAATGCCTTTCACGCCAAATTTGTGTGGGCTTATTTGTCGGATATTAATAAAAGTTGAGCTTAATGACGTTAAAAATGCATGAATTAGAAAAAGCATGTGAAGAGTTTATGCTGTCGACTCCATGTGCAGATACCGCCCATGATTTGTCTCATATCAAGCGTGTAGTTAAAGTCGCAAAGTCACTTTGCGAAGCTGAGGGTGCGGATCCTGCTGTGGTGATCCCAGCCGCTTGGTTACATGATTGTGTTGCCGTAGCAAAAAATCATCCAGATAGGCCGCTGGCGTCTAAATTAGCTGCAGATAAGGCGGTTGCCTTCCTAACAGAGTTGAAGTACGACACGGATAAACTTGAGGCGATTCACCACGCCATTGTTGCACACAGCTTTAGCGCCGGTGTTACACCCACGACATTAGAAGCCAAAATAGTCCAAGATGCAGACAGAATGGATGCGTTAGGGGCGATAGGTGTTAGCCGCTGTATGAAAGTAGGTGGGGCGATAGCGCGTAATCTCTACAATGTAGAAGACCCTTTTTGTGAGCATAGAAAAGCTGACGATACCAAATATACCTTAGATCATTTCTTCATTAAGCTGCTGCATATTAAAGATAACATGCATACCACCGCAGCCCGAGAGCAGGCTCAAGCTCGCACCCAATATATGCTGGATTTTTTAGAACAACTGAAATCAGAAATCGCGGATTAAAAATGACGAGATGAGTATCACCTCGTCATTTGCTTCACAAATACCACCACGAATAGCGCTAATGAAAAGCTGCCGGTAAAAGCCTCAACGGCTGCGATCAGTCGTGAGATCCCCACTGGCGTAATATCCCCGTAACCTAAGGTTGTGAAGGTAACAACACTAAAGTAAAAGCTGTTCAGCAGTGCCATGACGTTTTCAGATACACTGTTGTCTAAGTCCAGTTGCATTATCTGATCTTGAAACGAAACACCAAATAGAAAATAGCAAAATGCACAGGTAATTATCATACCTAGACTGAAGCGAATGACATTTTCCGGTTTTTCTCCATACCCACATAATAAGTCGACAAAGCTGGAAATTAGGTGACGTTTTGAAAATCGTGGATACTGGGCATGTCGCATGCGTAGCTCTTTGTATGTAAAGCGCCCAACCATTTCAAATAGTCCTTGGTTTTCCGCACCCTTACGCAGTAAACGATAGATCTCTTCGGATTGTAGAAACAAGTCCTCAGCGTCTTCTTTGGCTCGGTTTCTACGAGCTTCAAAAGCTTGCTGCTCTTGCAGTAATTGCTCGCCGAGTTCCATATTATCGATACGGGTGTTTTCAAGCTTTATGCCGAGCAAATTGGTGCTTTCTAAATTACAGCAGTGCAGACTGGCTTCTCTCAAATCGGCCTTCATTAGCGACGCATGCTTAATGGTATTATTAAACAGGTGCGCCCCTTTCAAATTGGCACGATAAAAGTTGCTATAAGACAGATCATAGCCATGATGATTTTCAAAGTTAACAAGATTGAGCCCTTCTAAATTGGCCCGCTTCAACTCTAAGCCTTGCAGCAAACCACCGCGCTTGGCGTAGCGTTCAAGCTTTTGGCTTAGCTCCAAGCCACCTTTATCGAATTTATTGTCATGCCAAAAGCAGTAACCTGAGCCCATATCGATTTCACTGCATTTTTTTCCCTCAGGTGATACATATTGGCAAATGGGTTTATCAGCCATAGCTTGCCTAAATCAAAATGCCTTTTTCATTAAGCGTAGCAGCAAAAATAATAAATACGGTGATTTAACGAAAAAATCTTTCTAATTTATAGAGTGTTAGAAACCACACTATTGATGAGTTTATTGCCATCGTTGGTCAAATTCATTATCTTGCATGGCGTTTGCAGTGACTCTGACAAGTTGCTCATACTATAATGCATGCTTTAGTGACTAAGAATTTGTTACCTTGCAATATCAATTAAAGAAAAGCCGAAAGCGTAAGAGCGTTGCGATAAAAATCAAAGCTGGCCAAGTCTTTGTGTATGCACCAGAGCAAATCTGCGAGCGCTGGTTACATACTTGGGTGGAAAGCAAATCCGGTTGGATAAAATCAAAGCTTGCTCTAAAAATCATACCTGAGAGCCCTCGGCCACTGGAAACAGGAATTGTGCAAGTATTTGGCGAGACCTTTATCATTCAAAGGGGCGAAAGTACGACCTCTGTAATTGATTTTGATAACAAAAGGGTGTTACTTAAGGCTGTCAAAAATGAATGGCGTGAATTAGTTGCGCTGTTAAGCGAAACGCTAAATGACTATGTAGACATGGCTATTGCGCGATATCAACCTGATATTCAAGCTCGCTTTGATACGCTAAAGATACGCGTTTATAAAAGCCGCTGGGGCAGTTTTTCATCTAAAGGCGTGCTTGCGTTTAATACGCTTTTGATTGGTGCGCCTAAGTGGGTAATCGATTATGTGGTAGTGCATGAACTTTGCCATTTTCATGTCATGGCACACAATAGCGCATTTTGGCATTTGGTAACAAAGCACTATGGCCACGACCATAAAATGGCTCGGCGTTATTTACGTGACCACGGTCGTGACTTGATGATTGAGCATTAGCATAGTGCCCTGTTTATGCCTATTATTTGCCGGGCCTCGCTTTTGCCGCGCGTTTTAACAACTTTTGAAATGTCGGGCATTCAAAATGGCTTGGCGCAGGGCATTTTGCAGCGTGATAGAGGCCATCTCGCATTGCAGTTAAATGCTTTATGGTTTCATTTAATTCATCCGCTTTGGATTGTAACTTCACCCTATCAATATCCGCTTTACCCTCGGGGGTAAACATGTCCGCTATTTCATCTAATGAAAAGCCTGCGTTTCTTCCAAGGGTAATAAGCGCTAGACGTTCAAGTATCGACGGAGGGAAAACACGTTTGAGCCCTTGTCGACCAATCGATCGGATCAGCCCTTTTTCTTCATAATATCTAAGCGTGGATGCGGGTAAACCTGACTTCTTTGCAACTTCACTGATATCCATTCTTGCCCTTGACTTAAAGTTAACTTGAACTAATAGGATAGCGGCTATCAGTAAAAAAGAGGAGTAAAAATAGTGGAAAACCTATATTCGATGTTAATGCCTGCAGTTGCTATTGGCGTAGGTGCAACGCTCGTTATGGATTTGTGGGCATTTATGCTCAGTCGCTTATTTGCCATAAAGGGCTTAGATTATGCGTTGGTTGGTAGGTGGATTGGGCACTTGTGTCAAGGAAAACTCACGCATCAAGGTATCGGGCGTAGTAAACCAATATTTGGTGAACGTGTCATTGGCTGGGGCGTGCATTATCTCATTGGGATTGTATTCGCCTTGGTGTTACTACTGAGCGTGGGCAAGCCTTGGTTGACTGAGCCTAGCCTTTTGACTGCGTTAGTTTTTGGCTTAATAACGTGTGTGTTTCCATTTTTTATTATGCAACCCTGCTTTGGTGCAGGGATCGCAGCATCTAAATTACCAGAGCCGAATAAGGCAAGGGTAAAAAGTATGACAACACATTTGATTTTTGGCTTTGGATTGTTTTTAAGCTCGTTTATATATGTAAGCTTGTTGTGAGATAACACAATAAAAGGTGGTGGAGGGAGCTGGATTCGAACCAGCGAAGGCTGAGCCGTCAGATTTACAGTCTGATCCCTTTGGCCGCTCGGGAACCCCTCCATCATTTGGAGCGTTTACTTTAAAAGTGGTGGAGGGAGCTGGATTCGAACCAGCGAAGGCTGAGCCGTCAGATTTACAGTCTGATCCCTTTGGCCGCTCGGGAACCCCTCCATACATTTTAAAGCGTTACAATTTGAAAGTGGTGGAGGGAGCTGGATTCGAACCAGCGAAGGCTGAGCCGTCAGATTTACAGTCTGATCCCTTTGGCCGCTCGGGAACCCCTCCGAAATTGTAACTGTTGTTTATGGTGGAGGGAGCTGGATTCGAACCAGCGAAGGCTGAGCCGTCAGATTTACAGTCTGATCCCTTTGGCCGCTCGGGAACCCCTCCTAAACAACGGCGGTGATAATAACAAAGTTTTTTTCGAAGTAAAGAAAACTACTAAAGTTTTTCGGAAAAAGGCCGATAAATTCATAATTAGCAAAATAATCGGTTGGAATACATGCAAATTGATGGCGTTTTAATCAGTGAGTCGCAATTAGGGTCCGCATTGAACATTAGTGTTCATCAGACGCGCTCTGCCGATTTTGCCATGCTGTTATCTATGCTATCAACTGATGCATTAGATTTTAGCCAATTTCACCTACCAAAATCTGAAGCTGCTGCAAAAGATAACTCAGAAGAAACACTAAAGAAGCAATTTGAAATAGGTCCACAAAAGCCGCTTGCGCCAAAAGAGTACAATATGCTTATTGGTCAGCATAACGCGCAGCTGGTATCTATGGGGGCGATGGCAACCTTGCGATTGCAAGAAAATTTAAATCCAGAACCTTTTGCCGCACGAAATGATAAAAAGCATATTCCACTCGACGTTGTAGAAAATTTGGAACCAGCGGTTAAAAGGCGTTTGGCGAGCGCGCAAGGTAAACTGGCCTTAGTTGCTGATAAGGCAATGGATGCGGCTGGTTTTTATGATCAAATTGCAACGGGTGATATGCAGAGTATGTTACGCGCGACGGCGTAACAACATTAGCTGCTTTTGCTCCTTCAAAATTGAGCAAATTTAAGACAAACTGGTATTAAACTTGTCATTTTACAGCTCTTTGCTTCGTTACTAGACTGACATAAAACGCTATGCTTATCGTGCTTCATGTCTAATACCAATTGAATTAATTCTCTAATCAATTTGAAGGGTGAAATAGCATATTAGCTTCGTTAAAAATTTCTCATTTAGAACAACTAAATAGCAAAATTTTTGCCTTGCTACTAAAGCTATTTCCCCGCTTCAAGATAGATCATTTACTTAATACAACTGGTATAAGCTAAACGGCCTTTAATCATCCTTAGCTCGTTTCAAGCCTTTTTTATTGCTTTGTATCTAATCTCTAGTTCAGACTATTTTAGCTACCGTGGCACTTTTTATACTTTTTATCACTGCCGCACGGACAGAGGTCATTTCTGCCTATCTTGGTTGTAGGCGTATCGTACAATTCACCATCTAAGTAATACCATCTGCCTGCTTCGGTAATAAAATTTGACCGCTCATGGAGTATATAGTGTGTGTTTTCTGCGATATAGTGCGCCTTAAACTCAACAACCCCCTGAGTAGCTTCTGCTACTTCTTCTAGCACTTCCAATTTTATAAAGTGTGCATAATTAGCAAATGCAGCAATATCGTCGATATTGTTTTGTGCTTGTTTAGCCTGGGCGTAGGTGTCATGAATATACTTTGCATCTTTTAAGCAGTATGCAGTATAGCGAGAGCGCATTAGTATTTGTGGACGCTCTGCGAATTTTTGTCCCTTAAGGTACGGCTCACAACATTGCGAATAGGGAAGGGATGAATTGCAATAACAAGACATAAAAACTTCAGTTTTAACAAATTTATATCCTGTTATTGTAGCTTGTTAAGCGCTTTGAAAACAGTGGATCGCAACGTCAGATACCGGCAGTTCCATTTTGTTGATAGTTTGCACTGATGCAATATCAGTCCAAATCACCACGGCAGCGAAATTACCATTGCTGATAGCACTTTTAAGTACATACTCAAGGTCGTATATGTGCTTTTGCCTAATGACGAGCAACTTACTTGCATCAACTGAAGCGCTTTCTAGTAGTGACTTGTTTGGTACATTATCGGGTGCAACGAGTAGCGTCCAGCCTTGTTTATGCTGACATTTATGTAAAACTTTAAGTAACTCTAAGCTAGCGACGATCTCATCTTCAACTATCACATTATTGATTTCGTTAAGTGTGTAATAAGTTGAATTGTTTGGCTGTAGAAGTGCATTGCTGTGTAACATAATTGTCTCACTGGTTATCTATACAGTATGTGTATACAGTAGTTTATACAGTGTGTGAATGCAAGGAAAATTGCTAGCTTTTTAATCAATATTCAAGCTTAATTTTTATTTAGTTTAAATTTTCAATATAAAACAAGTGGTTGTGATTTTTTTGAAATGAGAGCTTAATTGACGAAAGTTCAGTATGAGTAAAGCAAGGAAGTTTTCTCAGCTGCGATACAGTAGTTTTTCTACTGTATCATTTTGATCGTCGCAGAGGGAAAGCGTACGTTTACTTAAGAGAGGCTTAGCTACGCCTAGCCTACGTTTTTTTGGAGAGTCAAATTTAATTTACTGGCTAATATGCTGTAGTTGATGAATTTGCTCGTAAAGTGTTGCAGCATAGCACTGTGCATCTCTAAAGCGCTTAGTTGTAAGGAAGCGGCGTACATCTAGTAGTACCTGTTCGGCGCCTTTGTGCCCTTGGCTGCTGGCCAAACTTAACCAAGCGGCTGCATGAAAGGGGCTGGGTGGCACTCCTTGACCTTTCATAAACAACAAACCTAAAAAGAACTGTGCCTTCAAATCACCAGACATCGCCGCCAGTCTTAGCCATTTTGCCGCAAGCGGAAAAGATTTTTCTTTTAGGTAATAGAGGCCTTTTTTCAAAGCTTGGGTATTGTCGTGAAGATCTGGGAATTTTGCGTCCGCTTTTAATGGCGACGTTACAAATTCAAGCACATTCAGCAGCTGCTGTTCTAAGTCATGGTTTGCTGAGTTGTCGGTGCTATTTTGATCCATATCTTTATTCGCAATAATGTTGATAAGCAGAGTGTAGCTGAATTTTAACTATTTTGTCCGAGTTTTAAAGTGATTCGTGTTAAAATCCAACCACTTGTTCCTTAAATTTGTAATTTTAGTTATGCTCGAGCGGTTATTTTCACTGCAAGCTATGCACACCAATGTAAGAACTGAGGTGATTGCTGGCTTGACGACATTCGTTACTATGGTTTACATCGTTTTCGTAAACCCTGCAATGCTAGCAGAAGCTGGCATGGATCACGGCGCTGCTTTTGTAGCAACTTGTATCGCAGCCGCAATCGGCTGTTTTATTATGGGGCTATGGGCAAACTATCCGTTAGCGCTTGCGCCTGGAATGGGCTTAAACGCCTTTTTTACCTATGGTGTTGTGCTTGGCATGGGCTATACATGGCAAAGTGCATTAGGCGCGGTATTTATGTCGGGCTGTTTATTTCTATTTTTGAGCGTATTCAAAGTTCGCGAGTGGGTGATCCAAGCCATACCTATCGTGCTAAAGCGTGCGATCGCGGCAGGTATTGGCGCATTCTTAGCGTTAATCGCGCTAAAGAACGCGAAAATTGTTATCGCAAGCGATGCGACATTAGTACAACTTGGTGATATCACTTCTCCCGGCCCGCTATTAGCCATTGCGAGCTTTTTTGTGATTGCGGCGCTTATGTACCGTGAAGTCAAAAGTGGCGTGCTTATCAGCATTTTAATGGTAACGGGTATTGCGTGGGGGCTTGGGCTTGTAGATTATCACGGGGTTGTTGATATTCCCCCAAGCATCGCGCCGACCTATATGCAGTTGGATTTGAGCGGAATTTTTGAGCTTTCCATGCTTAGCGTGGTGTTTGCATTTTTATTTGTCGATTTATTTGATACCAGTGGCACATTGGTTGCGGTGACTCAAAAGGCCGGATTATCTGACGAACATGGTCGCATGCCAAGGTTGGGTAGGGCACTGTCAGCTGACAGCACTGCGACGATTGCAGGCTCAGTGCTCGGTACTTCAACGACGACTTCATACATTGAATCAGTGTCGGGTGTATCTGTCGGTGGTCGCACAGGACTGACGGCTGTGGTCGTGGGGATCTGTTTCTTACTCATGATGTTCTTTGCGCCATTGGCACAGATGGTTCCTGCATATGCGACGGCAGGCGCGATACTGTATGTGTCGGTATTAATGCTACAAAACCTAAAGTTGATTAATTGGGATGAAATGAGCGATGCTATTCCGGTCAGTGTTGTGTTACTGATGACACCGCTTACGTTTTCAATCGCACATGGTATTGCTTTGGGTTTTATTTCTTATACGGCAGTTAAATTGGCGTGTAACAAAGCAAATGAAATCAGTATCAGCGTTTGGGTACTGACCCTACTTTTTATCTTAAAGTTTGCTTTTGGTTAAGCAAGTGGGTTTACTCTCTTTGTAATAAAAAAGGCTGGGAGACCAGCCTTTTACGTAAATTATGGTGTTACCACTTCTTCTTCGGTGCAAACAGGACGTCCAAGTCGTCTTGTTCTTGCTCTGCTTTCTTTTTCACCGCTGATGCGTTAGACGCTCTAAGTTCACTGCTGATCTCTTCTAAATAACCTTCGAGCTGTGCTTTTTTCTCTTTTACATAGTCATCATTGTATGAGACGGCGCAAATTGTAGCGTAAGCTTTTTCAAAGTATTGTCTTGCTGAACCGACCATGTTTGCGGTTCTCGCTGAAAGCCCTCGTTTTATCTGGCTTTCAACATTGATTTTAAGCTGAAAGCGCTCCAGCCTACGGTCTTCATTAACGAACAGTTGAGTGTCTACTTTACCTTTACTATGCTCTGAGCGTAGTAGTTGGCGTAATTTCTTTATGCCTTGAACTAATGCGATAATTTGTTTGTCGTTGTCTGGAAGTGCTATCGAGTCTGAGTCAGCTGCTTTTTCAGGCTGAGTATTTAAGCGCTCTTGCGACTCGTGTAAGCGACTTTTTAATTCTTTCGAAGTCGGAGACAACTCCACCATTGCGGCTAAAGCATCGTGCACGCGGCGCTGAATAATACGGATCATGACTTCAGACATCGGAATATTGCTGCCATTCATGATGACGTCTTCCGCTTCTTCTATTACGCGTTTTTGCTTAGCAAGTTCTTTGCGTCTCTCCGCTTCTTGTTTCTCTTTATGTTGCTGGATAGCGCTTACCCAAACTGCTATGACGATAAGTGCAACAATCAACATTATTATAATAGAAACAAACATACTGAAATCTCTTTCATGTAACCACCAGTGTAATTTTTTAATCTTACATGAATTCGTACTATTCTGAACAGGTTTACGACAATAACCTGTAAAAAAGATAAAGAATTCATTATTTTTTAGTATAGCCGATGCCTAAATGAGCGGTTAGTTTTAGTGAAAGATAGTCGCCAGATTTAGCTCGTGAGTTTGCAAAAGCGTGTCACAATATCCGCTATTTGGCCAAATGACTGTCGGAGCGTCAGTGAAAATGCTGATATTTAGTACCTCTTGGCTACCTCATTTTTACCAAATGTGCTAGCCTACATAAGGTCGTAACAGGCGGTTTTTATCGCTTTGCACTAAACTCGCTAACAAAAAGCGGTTTTGCTATGGGCTGATGCTCAACATCAAGAGATCATAAGAATAAAAGCAATATGAAATTACAACAATTGAGATATATCGTCGAAGTGTTGAATCACAACCTTAATGTGTCAGCGACGGCGGAAAGTTTATATACCTCTCAACCTGGTATTTCAAAGCAAGTGCGCATGCTTGAAGACGAGTTGGGGGTACAAATTTTTGGCCGTAGCGGTAAGCATTTAACGCATGTTACGGGCGCGGGTAATGAAATTATTAATATTGCTCGTGAGATCCTCTCTAAAGTGGAAGGGATCAAAGCGGTTGCAAATGAACATACCTTACCAGATCAAGGTAAACTAAACATCGCAACGACGCATACACAAGCTCGTTACGCGTTACCTCCTGTGATCCAAGGATTTATGAAAAAATATCCTGCGGTTTCTCTACACATGCATCAAGGTACGCCACAGCAAATCTCTGATGCTGCCGCTCGAGGTGATGCTGACTTTGCTATTGCTACCGAGGCGCTGCATTTGTACAGTGATCTTGTCATGCTACCTTGCTATCACTGGAATCGTAGTATTGTGGTCGCCAAAGACCATCCTCTTGCACAAAAAGGCAGTGCACTGACGGTGCAAGACGTCGCTAAATATCCGTTGATCACTTATGTGTTTGGTTTTACTGGCCGCTCAGAACTGGATAAAGCATTTAATGCTCATGGTTTGGAGCCACACATCGTGTTTACTGCAACAGACGCCGATGTGATTAAAACCTATGTAAGATTAGGGCTCGGTGTTGGCGTATTAGCGTCAATGGCACTTGATGAAAAGTCTGATAGCGACTTAGTTTGTATCGATGCAAGTCACCTATTTGAAGCAAGTACGACGAAAATCGGTTTCAGAAAAGGAAGCTTCCTAAGAGGCTACATGTACGATTTTATTGAGCGATTTGCACCGCATCTCACAAAAGATGTGGTAGAGCGTGCAAGTTTGCTACGAAATCAAGATGATATCGACAAGCTATTTGAAGGTATGACGCTTCCAGTAAAATGAAGTACTTGAAAAGAATATGAAAAAGGCCTCAACAGAGGCCTTTTTCAATACTGTTATTCGTACCGGAGCGGATCTGTTGCGTGGTTTAGTTCAAACGCTTCGAGACGCTCTTGGCAAGCACCGCACTTACCACATGCTTTTTCGCGGCCGTTGTAACACGTCCAAGTGTCAGCGTAATCTAATCCCATTTTTAGACCGTCAGTCAGGATATCAATTTTTGAGTTGTTAAGATAAGGACTGACAATTTCAACCGCGTCGTAGTTCGCAATGCGACAAACATCATCCATCTTTTTAACGAACTCTGGGCGGCAATCTGGATAAATTGCATGATCGCCAGAGTGAGCACCGTAAAATACCTTATTTGCTTTTAGAGAGACAGCGTAACCTACCGCAAGAGAAAGCAAAATCATATTGCGATTAGGCACAATCGTGCTCTTCATGCTCTCTTCTTCATAGTGGCCTTCTGGCACGTCGATGTCATCTGTTAGGCTAGAGCCTGACAATAATTGATTGATAGCCGAAATATCAACGACCTTATGAGCAACGCCGAGTTTTGCACATACGTCAGCGGCAACTTGTAGCTCTTTTACATGTCGCTGGCCATAGTTAAAAGACAGTGCATAAACCTCATGGCCCTCGCGGACAGCCTTGTTTAATACAGTGTAAGAGTCCATTCCGCCGGAATAGATTACGACAACTTTTTCGCTCATAGGTGATTTGCCTCGATTTTGATAGAGGTTTACTTCAGGGCGCGATATACTACACGGCCGCTGGAGAAATGACAATTTTCTCGCGGTATTTTTCGACAACTTTATCTTAAACACGGGGCCATTTTGTACAAGGTTAACGAAATATTTGAAACAATTCAGGGTGAAGCAAGCTTCACTGGTACGCCTTCAATCTTTTTACGTTTGCAGGGCTGTCCAGTTGGTTGCGCTTGGTGTGATACCAAACAAACCTGGGAAACCAACGACACTTTTATTGTTTCATTGGATAACACTGTAGAAAAAAAGGCTGACTCAGAGTGGTGGGCGAACGCGAGTGCTGAAGAGATCTTGGCGATTTTCGAGGCTCGGGGCTACCAAGCCAAACATGTGGTGATCACCGGTGGTGAACCTTGTATGTTTGATCTTCGCCCATTATGCGAGTTATTGCATAGTAAAGGGTACAGCACACAGATTGAAACCAGTGGGACATTTGAGATCCTCGCGCCAGCAGAAACTTGGGTTACTGTGTCGCCAAAAATTAATATGCGTGGAGGTTACAAAGTACTTCCAAGTGCAATGGCTCGTGCCGATGAAATAAAGCATCCCGTCGCGATGCAAAAGCATATTGAGGAATTAGAGGCGTTATTTGCACAAACTGGGGTTGAACCAAAGCTTGTGTATCTTCAGCCAATTAGCCAAAAAGCCAAGGCCACTAAGCTTGCAATAGACAATTGCAAAGCGAAAAATTGGCGCCTATCAGTTCAAGTGCACAAGTATTTAGGGATTAACTAAAGCGATTTGCCTAAGCGTATTTTAGCTAAAAATGCAGTGTGTTTAAGCTGAGGTATTGAACAAGCAGCGTGCTTAGGCGTTAAGTTCTATGTAGAGGTCAATAACACTCGTTACTGACCATTTCAATCATTCTTTGCGTTTCACCACTGTTCTCAAATTGATAGAGATTGCGATTGATATCTTTGAGCAATTCATGCCAATGTGGTTTTTGTTTGCTAAGTGCAAAGTAGAGGTGATTATACTTAATAGGTGGCGTCACGTTTTCAATGTTTCTCAGTAATTCAATTTTCTCAGCTCTAGGTAAGTCTGAATAATTGACCGTAAAGCGCAGCACTTTTGGATCGCCTATTACTAAATTTACGCGCTTACCGACGAGTAATTTCACTAGCTGTAAATCATTTACGGCTTCCACTGTAACGAATTCACCATTATCCATCATAGCATCAAATTCAGGGGTATTCTGATAGCCCCTCACGACACCAATGAGCTCATTCTTAACTGAGTTTAGATTACCATCAAAGCGGTCTTCTTCACCTCTTCGCTTCAAAAAGCCGATTTCACCACCAGGAAAAGCATTAGATAAAGCAAGTAGCTCTCTGCGGGTCTTATTCTTGTGATTGTCAGACGGTGCTGAATCCTCAATATAGTATTCTGGGAATAAAATATCTGCTTTGCCCGTTTCTGCGGCTCTTACAGCACGAGCCCAAGGCAAAAATTCAACATACACTTGATAGTCTAAGTCGGTAAGCAGTGCGACGGCAAACTGGAAAGCCCAGCCTTTGTTGCAGAGGTTTGCACCGATATAAGGTGGCCAATCTAATGTCACGATATGAATGAACGCATTTTTGCCTTTCTTATTGTATAGATAACCCCCTTGGTACTTTTCTCCAGCAACAAGGTGAAATTCACCGCCCTTGAAGTAGGCGACGTTCAAATTCTCCCCATAGATGAAGCTACTAAACATGAGAAAAAACAAGAGTAATAAGGTCTTTACAATCATCGAAGTCAAAAAAGAGTAGCGAATAGGTAAAGTGTAGTGAAGGAAGGTGAAATTAAAAGGAATAATATAAAAAACAAAGGGGCAGTGATGCCCCTTGGTAATCTAGAATATGAAGCTCAACTCTTACTGCACTAATTCTTGTTCAGAGAATGTGTCTGCAAAAAGTGGGCTAGTTAGGTAACGCTCAGCAGCGCTTGGCAAAATAACCACGATGTTTTTATCGGCATTTTCAGGTTTCTCGGCAATTCGCTTTGCGGCAACTAGGGCTGCACCAGAAGAAATACCTACTAAAATACCTTCGTCTTTCATCAGCTGATGTGCCATTGCAATTGCATCTTCATTCGACACCAACTCAACGCCATCAATAAGCTCAAGATCTAGGTTGCCTGGAATAAACCCAGCACCGATCCCTTGAATTTTGTGTGGACCTGGCTTTACTTCGTCGCCCGCAAGGGTCTGCGTGATAACTGGTGAGTCAACTGGCTCAACAGCAATTGACTTAACATTTAGGCCTTTTTCATTTTTCAGATAGCGTGAAACACCGGTGATCGTGCCACCTGTACCAACGCCCGCAACGAAGTAATCGATATTACCTTCAAGTGCATCAAAAATTTCTGGGCCCGTTGTTTCAAAATGGATCTTCGGGTTTGCTGGGTTTTCAAACTGTTGTAGTAACACGTACTTTTCAGGGTTACTTGCTTGAATTTCATTTGCTTTTTCTATCGCGCCTTTCATGCCCTTAGCGCCTTCTGTTAGCACTAAATTTGCGCCAAGTGCTTTTAGTAGTTTACGACGCTCAAGGCTCATCGTATTTGGCATAGTAAGTGTCAACTTATAACCACGAGAAGCAGCAACGAAAGCCAGTGCAATACCCGTGTTACCTGAAGTTGGTTCAATAAGTTCTTTACCTTCGCTAAGAAGACCTGCTTTTTCAGCTTCCCAGATCATAGACGCACCAATACGGCATTTAACGCTGAAGCTTGGGTTACGCGCTTCCACTTTTGCGTAAACATTGCCGCCAGAAACGCGATTGATTTTAACCAGCGGTGTATTACCGATAGTTAGACTGTTGTCTGCATATACTTTAGTCATTTGTGTTCCCTAATCTAGGTTTGCTTGTATTCCATCACTTTACTGCGCATTTCGCAAAACGAAAGGAAAGATTGGCTATAAGATATATCAAATTTGCTTATAGCCAATAGTTATTTAAAGGTTGATATTTAAATCAACCAGGCATAACTGAACTTCATAAATACCGTCTTTTCGTCTTTAGTTATCTTTGACAAATCATCGTCTTGATAACCATGATCGGAATAGCCTGCAAAGAAAACGGTTTGTGGGTTTAGTTTATAGGAATAGAGCAGTTGGGTGCTGATGCTTTTATAAGTCGCATCAACATCATCGTTATAATTGCTCTGGTTTCTCGAAATATCTGTATTGATGATTGCCAATCTCAAATAGCTATTAATGTTGAATTGGTAAGTCAGGCGGATATCGCTCAGATTTGCGGTATAAACTTCCGCGCCATCTGCTTTCATTTTTTCGTATGTGTGGCGTAATCTAACTTCAAAATGTTTGCCAAAATTGACGTTAATAACCGGACGGGCGAAATACAAATCACCAACACGGTTGTTTGCAAGGTCAACGCGGTTTCCTTTACTTAAGTTCAAACCTGCGAAAACGCCGGCTATTGGCTTGAACTCCATATAGGTCCACTGTGAATTCTCGGTAAATAGATCGGTATTGCCGTCAATCGCTAAACGGGTTTCATCATGTCGCAGTCCTGTGCGTTTTCTATGTTCAACACCGAAATCAAGAAAGCTTTGCAACGGGCCGTCAACTGCAAAGTTGGTTTGCAGTTCTTTTTCTAATAATTCGCCTTGCTCGTTGTGGGAAATATCCCAGTCGGCGTACCAACGTGCACGGTTCCACCAGTTGCTTTCATCGCCATACCAACGGTACTCACCGCCGAAAAGAAATTTATTAAAGTCGATCTGAGTGATAAAGCCCATATCGGTTCTAAGTGCTGCATCGCGAGCTTGATAGCTGGTAAATGCCTTCCAATGCTTGCGATTGTGTTCATAATTAACGTAATAGCCAGCACCACGGTCATCTTCGTCAATCACTCTGAGTACACTTTCGTTTAGGTCGCACTCAGCGAGCGTACTATCACATAACGCTTCGGCGAAAGCGCTATCATAGTCTGTATCCGAGCCAATTAACTGCACCTGTAAGGTATCGTTATCTGTTGGCTTGTATTTGGCGTCTATACTCGCAACTTGGTTGCGATAGTCGTCGCTTTGCCTAGTCGTCGATGTCACGCCTACAGACAAGGTTTTGTTTAGGTCATGACGATATCTAAGCGCCATGTTTTGGCTTTTTCTCTCTAATGAGACAACACTCGAGCCCAAATTTCCGGGAACAACGACATTGAGTCTTTCATCGTTGGCAATAAATCCCGCAAAAGTGTGACCGTTTTTATTACCGGTAAGCTTGACGCCATAATCGGGTGCTGAAATGTTCCGAGTATGAATAAGGTTAAGGTGAGAAGAAAAGTAATCGGAATTATCTAAAAAGAACGCCCGTTTTTCAGGGAAAAATAGGCTAAAGCTATTATTAACGCTCAATTGTCCCGTGTCAGCTTCAACTTGTGAGAAATCGGGGTTTAGTGTTGCGTTTAGCGTCGTGTCTGGCGTGATAGCCCACTTTACGTCTAAGCCCGGCTCGACATTATTGTCGGCTTGCCATGGCTCTGCGATACCATCATCTATGTCGCGAGATTCTTGCCTATTGGTGACTAGTGTTGGAATAACGGCAAAGTTATTACCTTGCTTAGCCTTAGCAAATCCTTGATATTTTGGCATTTGACAGATCCAGCAAGAATTTGCATGTTGCAATTGCATGCTGGAGATACGCAACCTTTCATTTCTTGGATAAAAACGCAGAAACTCTAAAGCCATGGTTTTGCTTGCGAGAGAGTCGTTAAAATTCAATACACGAAGTGGGATTTCAACTTCAACAACATAACCGTCTTTGTTTATCTTTCCGACGCTATCCCAGATCCCATTCCAAGAACCATTCTCGCTTTTAGTGAGTTCGTTTTCAATTGAGTCTTGTTGTACACCTAGTGGATTGATGAAAAACTGGTAAGCGCTTTGGGCGTTGTTAAATGAATCAATTTTAATGCCGACAAGATCGTCTTCCCAGGCGCGGTCACGGTCACGATAAAATGCGCGGATCAATTCAGGATTAGGGTCCTTTGCATCAAAAGCAATAAATAAAGATTGACCATTCTCATATACGTAGGCCTTAGTTTGTACTGGACTTGATTGGTTCTCGTATGGCCAAGTGATGTTGTTGATATCTATTTCTAATGCACGTTGCCAAATATCGGCTTCAAGTACACCATCAATTTTTGCAGAACTATCGATAAATGGGATTTTATTTGGGTCTAGTGCCCATGCTTGACTAGATAGACTAAGCGCGAAAAAAGAGTAGGTTACAGCTTTAAGCATGAATTTAATTATTTTACAGAGACTTTTTCCAGTATTAGATAATATGCAATGAACTGAAACAATTTATTTTCGTCAGGTTGCAATTATTTACGTTGGGTGGCGAATATGTATACATAAAATGTACAAATCGATTTATCTCCATCGAATTAATAGCAAAGGTGGTCAAAAACATGTTACAACAACGCCTTTGAAAATCTGCTAGGAAGTAACTATGTCTCTTATATTGAAGCTAGTGGCGGGTATCGTCGCTGGTATGTTGGCGGGTCTGTACTTGCCGACTGTGTTAGTTGAGCTCTTATACACCTTCAAGGTGATCATAGGGCAACTTATCAGCTTTACTATTCCTCTGATAATCCTGCTTTTTATTGCTTCAGGTATAGCAGGCTTACCAAAGGGATCGGGCCACTTGCTTGGTAAGACAGTTGGCTTTGCTTATGGGTCAACCATTATTGCTGGCACATTAGCATTTTTATTAGTTAATGCTTTCATCCCATTCTTTGACGGCGGCGTTGCTTATCAAGCCGTGGAAGAATCTCATCTTAAGAGCTTTATTAATATTGAGATCCCTCCGCTGATGGGAGTGATGACGGCACTTGCAACGGCATTTATCTTTGGTATTGGGATGAGCCAGTGTGGCTTAACTAAACTTAAAGGTGTCACTGACGAAGCGAGAGATGTGGTAGATGCACTGCTTGCGAAAGTCATTATTCCAATATTACCACTCTACATCGCCGGTGTTTTTGCTGAAATGGCAGTCGCAGGTACGGTATTCGACACCCTAAGTACGTTTGGCGTGGTATTGCTTGCCGCGATTATTATGCATTGGCTATGGCTAAGCACCCTGTTTGTGGTGAGCGGCCTGTTACTTGGTAGAAATCCATTGGAATTAATCAAAAATATGCTACCTGCGTATTTTACCGCTATTGGTACTATGTCGAGCGCGGCAACTATTCCTGTGTCTCTTCGTGCAAGTAAATCTAATAATGTTAACGAAGAGGTTGCCAATTTTACTGTACCACTTTGTGCCACCATCCATTTGTCAGGGTCGACTATTACCATAGTGACTTGCGCAATGGCCGTGATGCTGCTTTCTCCTGAGATGGTTGTACCGTCATTGTCGGAAATGTTGCCATTTATCTTTATGCTTGGTGTAGTAATGATTGCGGCTCCTGGTGCGCCGGGTGGAGCGGTTATGTCTGCGCTTGGACTATTGACCAGTATGCTTGGTTTTAATGAGGGCGCAGTGGCATTGATGATTGCTTTATATTTAGCGCAAGATAGTTTTGGCACAGCATGTAATGTAACCGGTGATGGTGTGATTGCACTTTGGGTCGATAAATTTTCAAAGCAAAGCTGAGTCATATAAAAATAAATCTACTATAAGTCGCTATGGCTAAATGCCGTAGCGGCTGCCTCTAAAATCATAAAGCGGTGAAATTATAATCAAACTGCTTATTTCATGAATTAACTATTTAGTTAATTCATATCAAAATTGTATTTTTCTCTCGTTTCTATCGTTATGCTTTTAAAAAATATGTGGTAATCTCAAACATCTGGAAGCGGGGCTGTTGGTTGCTTCGCTCCTTTTACCAATATATATGTAGAGGGTATGCCATTGATTAATGTGCTTTTAGTTGATGATCATGAACTTGTCAGGACTGGCATAAAACGCATTTTAGATGATGTGCGTGGCTTTAAAGTGGTAGGAGAAGCCAAAAACGGTGAAGAAGCCGTAACCTTTTGTCGCCAAAGTGAGCCTGACATTGTGCTAATGGACATGAACATGCCTGGAATTGGTGGATTGGAAGCGACCAAAAAGATTTGCCGTTACTGTCCAGATGTAAAAGTTATTGTGCTTACGGTACATTGTGAAGATCCTTTCCCAAGCAAGGTAATGCAAATTGGTGCGCATGGTTACCTAACAAAAGGTGCAGGCCCTGATGAAATGATCAACGCAATACGTGCTGTTAATGCTGGCCAGCGTTATATTGCGCCAGAAATTGCTCAGCAGATTGCCCTTGCGCAATTTAGTGGCCGCAATGACGAAAACCCTTTCCAATCGCTATCGGAAAGAGAATTACAGATCATGCTCATGATCACTAAAGGTGAGAAAGCACAAAATATTGCAGATCGCTTGAACCTAAGCTCTAAGACGGTAAATAGTTATCGCTATCGCATGTTTGAAAAGCTCAATGTGAGCGGTGATGTGGAATTAACCCACTTGGCTATTCGCCATAAAATGATCGATATAGATAGCAGTCATTAAGTTCTTTTTAAATGACTGAATTTGATTACAAACCTTTCCTTAAGACATTAACAACAGAACCTGGTGTGTACCGCATGTACGATGTGGACGACCAGGTTATCTATGTTGGTAAAGCAAAAAACCTCAAAAAACGAGTTTCTAGCTACTTCCGTTCAAATATCACAGATAGTAAAACGCGAGTATTGGTCAGTAATATTGATCATATTGAAGTAACGTTAACGAATACCGAAACCGAAGCGCTGCTTTTAGAAAATAACTTAATTAAGAAATACCAACCACGATATAACATTCTCTTAAGAGACGATAAAAGTTATCCGTATATTTTCTTGAGCGCCCATCAACATCCAAGGCTTGCATTTCATCGTGGTAGTAGAAAACAAAAAGGCGAATATTTTGGTCCTTTTCCTAGCAGTGCTGCGGTGTCGGAAAGTCTGAGGTTAATGCAGAAGATCTTCCCGGTTAGGCAATGCGAAGATGCGTATTACCGCGCACGCAGCCGACCTTGTTTGCAGTATCAGTTAAAAAGATGTTCAGGACCATGCGTTGGCAAAGTAAGCGACGAAGAATACCAAGAGCAAGTAGCCATGGTTCGACAGTTTTTGACAGGACGCTCTCAGGACGTTATCTCAGCACTGGTGGAACGAATGGAAACCGCCAGTATGTCTTTGGATTTTGAGAAAGCAGCAAAACACAGAGATCAAATTGCTTTATTAAGGCAAATGCAAGAACAGCAGTCCATTGCAGGGAACTTTGCAGAGCTTGATGTCATCGGTTATGAGCAGAAGAACGGTTTAGTGGCCATTCATGTACTGATGATAAGGGAACATAAGGTACTTGGGACGAAAACACATTTTCCAAAGGTACCAAAAGATTCTGGGGCAGATGAAGTGCTAACTTCTTTCCTTGGACAGTATTACATTTCAACGGGTAACCACTCAAGAATTGCTAAAGAAATTGTATTGCCATTCGAAATAGAAGAGGAAAGTGCATTAGAAGCAGCGCTGACTCAAGTTTCGAAGCGCAAAGTTAATTTCAAATGTAACGTTCGTGGGGAACGAGCCCAATATCTTGCATTAGCAAATAAAAATGCGCAAAACAGTATTGAAGTTAAACAAAGTGCACAAGACTCAATCACCAAACGATATGCTAAACTAAAAGCAGTGCTAGGGCTGTCAGACATTCAAAGAATGGAGTGTTTTGATATCAGTCATACCATGGGAGAAAACACGGTCGCATCGTGCGTTGTATTCGATGGTCAAGGGCCAAACAATAGAGAGTATCGCAGATATAACGTCACTGGGATCACCCCAGGGGATGATTACGCAGCGATGGATTTTGCATTAAATAAGCGCTACGGCAAAATGTCGGATGAAGCGAAAGTACCCGATATTATTTTTATTGATGGTGGTAAGGGGCAGTTAGGTAGGGCGGAATCTTTCTTCGCTGATTGGCAACTCAATAAAATGCCGATACTGATAGGGGTTGCAAAAGGCACAAGCCGAAAGCCGGGATTAGAAACATTGCTAATAGATGGTGGTCGTAAAACGGTGAATGTCGAAAGTGATTCACCTGCATTACACCTTATCCAGCATATCCGCGACGAATCACATCGCTTTGCAATTGCAGGGCATCGTAATAAAAGACAAAAACAAAGAACGCAATCTGTGCTTGAAGAGATTGAAGGCGTAGGTCAGAAAAGACGTCAGGCACTACTTAAGTTTTTAGGAGGCATGCAGGGAGTTAAATCTGCAAATATACATCAATTAAAGCAAGTTCCTGGGATCAGCCCTGAAATGGCTGAAAAGATATTCAATCATTTGCATGACAAAGCTTAAGCAATCATGCGAACATAGAAAAAAAGACAATACCAAGTAGTTATGTGGAATATTCCAAATACGCTCACAACATTTAGATTGCTACTCATTCCCGTGTTTGCAGTCGTTTTTTATCTTCCTTATTCATGGGCGTTTTTTGCCGCCGCTTTTATTTTCTGGTTAGCTTCCGTTACCGATATCCTCGATGGCTATCTTGCGCGTAAGTTGGAACAGTCAACGCCATTTGGTGCTTTTTTAGATCCTGTTGCCGACAAGGTGATGGTCAGTGTTGCTTTAGTGATACTTGCTACACATTATGATAATTATTTCATTACTATTTCTGCTGTTGTCATTATTAGTAGAGAAATAGTTATTTCTGCGCTGCGTGAATGGATGGCCGAACAAGGTAAAAGAGGTAGTGTTGCAGTATCTTGGCTGGGCAAATTCAAAACAGCTGCACAGATGTTAGCTATTATAGGTTTGATTTGGCAGTTATCAGATTGGATGACAATGCTAAGTTACGCACTTTTAGCTATCGCGACATTGCTAACATTAGTTTCTATGATCCAGTATCTCTATGCTGCAAAAGGAGAATTGACTAATTCTTGACTTGAAATGATTATAAACCCAGCGGTTTAGATAAATTTTGAGCAAACGATTCAAAACATTCATTTTTTATGTTGACGCGTTCCAGAACTTCTGTAGAATGCGTCCGTGTTGAGAGGGCAGTATGCCATCTAAATGAAATTTAGATAGCATCACCTAGCAAGTTAAAGTTTAGAGAAGCTTAGTAAATAAGTAGATTTAAACAATGGAACGCGAGTATAGCTCAGCTGGTAGAGCGCGACCTTGCCAAGGTCGAGGTCACGAGTTCGAACCTCGTTACTCGCTCCAAATTTGCGGCGGAATGGCAGAGTGGCCATGCAGCGGATTGCAAATCCGTCTACCTCGGTTCGACTCCGGGTTCCGCCTCCATTTCTCAACATATCCACATGCGAAAGCAAACCCGATGCCCGGGTGGTGGAATTGGTAGACACAAGGGATTTAAAATCCCTCGCTGGTAACAGCGTGCCGGTTCAAGTCCGGCCCCGGGCACCATTTATATCGGGATTTGTATGTAACAAATCTATATGGTTTTTATATACAAAACGGAACGCGAGTATAGCTCAGCTGGTAGAGCGCGACCTTGCCAAGGTCGAGGTCACGAGTTCGAACCTCGTTACTCGCTCCAATTTTTGCTTTCACACCCGATGCCCGGGTGGTGGAATTGGTAGACACAAGGGATTTAAAATCCCTCGCTGGTAACAGCGTGCCGGTTCAAGTCCGGCCCCGGGCACCATTTATTTTTCACATATCAAATTTACCAGTGTGAAAAATGGAATGCGAGTATAGCTCAGCTGGTAGAGCGCGACCTTGCCAAGGTCGAGGTCACGAGTTCGAACCTCGTTACTCGCTCCAATATTCTTCATGGCGGAATGGCAGAGTGGCCATGCAGCGGATTGCAAATCCGTCTACCTCGGTTCGACTCCGGGTTCCGCCTCCATATCGCATATTCTCTTTATTCTTAATACCCTCACTTATTTATCTTTTTATTATCCAAGAACTTCACTGTTACTGATTTATCCACATCTTCTTTTACTTAAACATTGTTTCTTTAGATCCCAGAATCATTGCTATAGCTACTAGTCAATAATAAGAAGGATCGAAAGTTAGTATTCAATGCCTTTATAAACGCACCTATATTCATATTTTCGATAAAAGGTATCATTTTGGTATCTAGTCCTGCTTATTGGATAGACTTACTGCTTCATAGTCGCTTTACATTTTCACTTCCACATAATTTACGTACACCTTCTCTACATAAAGCAGAATTGACCTGGCTTTGTTTCGAGTTCTATATGTAAGTAGGCAAGTTGATATGCTAACAGATGTTATATAACGCCATTTGTTCAGTTGTTCCTTAGTGATGCTTAAAGTTTATGTAGACTCGCGTGACTTCAATTCGGTCTTTTTGAGTGAAAAATATACTGCTTTGGTATGTTTCGTTTGTTTTTTGTTCGAACAAACCTTTTTTATAAGTTTTAATGAAAAAAGGGTTGCACTAAAATCGGATCGCCCTATAATGCGACCCCACTGACACGGGGCGCTACGCTGAAAAGCAAAGTAGCAACGAGTTAGCGTCAAGTAAAACTTAAGTTCGAAACTTCTTCTCAAGAAATTCAAAATTAAGTGTTGACAAAAAATTGGGAGTGCTTAGAATGCACATCCCTCGAAACAACGAAATGTTTCGAAACGTTCTTTAAAAATATGAAGCAATCATCTGTGTGGGCACTCGTACAGGTTGAGTTCTAACAGCAGATTCTAGTTCGCTAGATGACGCAAACAAATTTAGAGTCTCAATTGTAACTGAGTGACTATATAGTCAATTCGTTTTGATTTTACTTTTTTGAAAAGTAGAAACAAACAATCAGAATTCAATGAGCACGAAGCTTAGGCTTCAAAAAACTTTTAATTGAAGAGTTTGATCATGGCTCAGATTGAACGCTGGCGGCAGGCCTAACACATGCAAGTCGAGCGGTAACATTTCTAGCTTGCTAGAAGATGACGAGCGGCGGACGGGTGAGTAATGCTTGGGAACATGCCTTGAGGTGGGGGACAACCATTGGAAACGATGGCTAATACCGCATAATGTCTACGGACCAAAGAGGGCTTCGGCTCTCGCCTTTAGATTGGCCCAAGTGGGATTAGCTAGTTGGTGAGGTAAAGGCTCACCAAGGCGACGATCCCTAGCTGGTTTGAGAGGATGATCAGCCACACTGGAACTGAGACACGGTCCAGACTCCTACGGGAGGCAGCAGTGGGGAATATTGCACAATGGGCGCAAGCCTGATGCAGCCATGCCGCGTGTGTGAAGAAGGCCTTCGGGTTGTAAAGCACTTTCAGTCAGGAGGAAAGGTTAGTAGTTAATACCTGCTAGCTGTGACGTTACTGACAGAAGAAGCACCGGCTAACTCCGTGCCAGCAGCCGCGGTAATACGGAGGGTGCGAGCGTTAATCGGAATTACTGGGCGTAAAGCGTACGCAGGCGGTTTGTTAAGCGAGATGTGAAAGCCCCGGGCTTAACCTGGGAACTGCATTTCGAACTGGCAAACTAGAGTGTGATAGAGGGTGGTAGAATTTCAGGTGTAGCGGTGAAATGCGTAGAGATCTGAAGGAATACCGATGGCGAAGGCAGCCACCTGGGTCAACACTGACGCTCATGTACGAAAGCGTGGGGAGCAAACAGGATTAGATACCCTGGTAGTCCACGCCGTAAACGATGTCTACTAGGAGCTGGGGTCTTCGGACAACTTTTCCAAAGCTAACGCATTAAGTAGACCGCCTGGGGAGTACGGCCGCAAGGTTAAAACTCAAATGAATTGACGGGGGCCCGCACAAGCGGTGGAGCATGTGGTTTAATTCGATGCAACGCGAAGAACCTTACCTACACTTGACATACAGAGAACTTACCAGAGATGGTTTGGTGCCTTCGGGAGCTCTGATACAGGTGCTGCATGGCTGTCGTCAGCTCGTGTTGTGAGATGTTGGGTTAAGTCCCGCAACGAGCGCAACCCCTATCCTTAGTTGCCAGCGATTCGGTCGGGAACTCTAAGGAGACTGCCGGTGATAAACCGGAGGAAGGTGGGGACGACGTCAAGTCATCATGGCCCTTACGTGTAGGGCTACACACGTGCTACAATGGCAGGTACAGAGAGCAGCGAGCTAGCGATAGTGAGCGAATCCCTTAAAGCCTGTCGTAGTCCGGATTGGAGTCTGCAACTCGACTCCATGAAGTCGGAATCGCTAGTAATCGCAAATCAGAATGTTGCGGTGAATACGTTCCCGGGCCTTGTACACACCGCCCGTCACACCATGGGAGTGGGTTGCTCCAGAAGTGGATAGTCTAACCTTCGGGGGGACGTTCACCACGGAGTGATTCATGACTGGGGTGAAGTCGTAACAAGGTAGCCCTAGGGGAACCTGGGGCTGGATCACCTCCTTATACGATTTAGAACTTATTTGTTCGAAGTGTCCACACAGATGATTGTTGCTTGGCCTGATGGCTAAGTGATATTGCTCTTTAAAAATTTGGAAAAGCTGAAAAATTAAATTCTGATAGATAACGAAAGTTATTTATCGAGTTTTCGAAAGAAAATGCCGATTAATCATTTCGATGATTAATTAGCGTCTACTTTAGTATTCAATATTAACTTCTGGCGAAGTTAAACTGTCTTTAGCAGTACAACTTAAAACTATTTTGGGTTGTATGGTTAAGTGACTAAGCGTACACGGTGGATGCCTTGGCAGTTGGAGGCGATGAAGGACGTACTAACTTGCGATAAGCCTAGTCAAGCCAGTAAGAGGCGCTTGAGACTAGGATTTCCGAATGGGGAAACCCACCTGCTTGCAGGTATCGTTAACTGAATACATAGGTTAACGAGGCGAACGCGGAGAACTGAAACATCTAAGTACCCGTAGGAAAAGAAATCAACCGAGATTCCGAAAGTAGCGGCGAGCGAAATCGGAGCAGCCCTTAAGCTTTAGTGTAGTTAGTGGAATATGCTGGAAAGCATGACGAAACAGGGTGATAGTCCCGTACACAAAAACTTATCTAAAGTGAAATCGAGTAGGTCGGAGCACGTGAAACTTTGACTGAATATGGGGGGACCATCCTCCAAGGCTAAATACTCCCAACTGACCGATAGTGAACCAGTACCGTGAGGGAAAGGCGAAAAGAACCCCTGTGAGGGGAGTGAAATAGAACCTGAAACCGTGTACGTACAAGCAGTAGGAGCCTACTTGTTGGGTGACTGCGTACCTTTTGTATAATGGGTCAGCGACTTATATTCTGTAGCGAGGTTAACCATTTAGGGGAGCCGTAGCGAAAGCGAGTCTTAACTGGGCGCTTAAGTTGCAGGGTATAGACCCGAAACCCGGTGATCTAGCCATGGGCAGGTTGAAGGTTGAGTAACATCAACTGGAGGACCGAACCCACTAACGTTGAAAAGTTAGGGGATGACCTGTGGCTAGGAGTGAAAGGCTAATCAAACCGGGAGATAGCTGGTTCTCCCCGAAATCTATTTAGGTAGAGCCTCGGACGAATACTTACGGGGGTAGAGCACTGTTAAGGCTAGGGGGTCATCCCGACTTACCAACCCTTTGCAAACTCCGAATACCGTAAAGTAATATCCGGGAGACACACGGCGGGTGCTAACGTCCGTCGTGGAGAGGGAAACAACCCAGACCGTCAGCTAAGGTCCCAAAGTGTATGTTAAGTGGGAAACGATGTGGGAAGGCTAAAACAGCTAGGAGGTTGGCTTAGAAGCAGCCACCCTTTAAAGAAAGCGTAATAGCTCACTAGTCGAGTCGGCCTGCGCGGAAGATGTAACGGGGCTAAACATACCACCGAAGCTACGGCTGCGAATATACCACCCAAACTATTTTAAGATTAACGTTGACGCACGAAGTGCCCAACGGTCAAGCGACCAACACGTTGAGTTGGCAAGAGATAGTTTCGGGGTATATTCGCGGGGTAGGGGAGCGTTCTGTAAGTGGCTGAAGGTGTGCCGGGAGGCATGCTGGACATATCAGAAGTGCGAATGCTGACATGAGTAACGACAAGAGGAGTGAAAAACTCCTCCGCCGGAAGACCAAGGGTTCCTATCCCATGTTAATCAGGGTAGGGTGAGTCGACCCCTAAGGCGAGGCTGAAGAGCGTAGTCGATGGGAAACGGGTTAATATTCCCGTACTCGGTATGAATGCGATGGGGGGACGGAGCAGGCTAGGCAAGCATGGCGTTGGTTGTCCATGTGAAAGGCTGTAGGCTGGTGACTTAGGAAAATCCGGGTTGCTAAGGCTGAGAGTCGAGACGAGCCACTAAGGTGGTGAAGTTGTTGATGCCCTACTTCCAGGAAAAGCCTCTAAGCTTCAGTTCATACTGAATCGTACCCTAAACCGACACAGGTGGTCAGGTAGAGAATACTAAGGCGCTTGAGAGAACTCGGGTGAAGGAACTAGGCAAAATTGTACCGTAACTTCGGGAGAAGGTACGCTCTTGTTTGTGAAAGACTTGCTCTGTAAGCAAACGAGAGCCGCAGTGACCAGGTGGCTGGGACTGTTTATTAAAAACACAGCACTGTGCAAAATCGTAAGATGACGTATACGGTGTGACACCTGCCCGGTGCCGGAAGGTTAATTGATGGGGTTAGCTTAGGCGAAGCTCTTGATCGAAGCCCCGGTAAACGGCGGCCGTAACTATAACGGTCCTAAGGTAGCGAAATTCCTTGTCGGGTAAGTTCCGACCTGCACGAATGGTGTAACCATGGCCACGCTGTCTCCACCCGAGACTCAGTGAAATTGAAATCGCAGTGAAGATGCTGTGTACCCGCGGCTAGACGGAAAGACCCCGTGAACCTTTACTACAGCTTGGCACTGAACATTGACCCTACATGTGTAGGATAGGTGGGAGGCTTTGAAGCAGGAACGCTAGTTTCTGTGGAGCCGACCTTGAAATACCACCCTTGTAGTGTTGATGTTCTAACTTAGGCCCCTGAATCGGGGTTGAGGACAGTGCCTGGTGGGTAGTTTGACTGGGGCGGTCTCCTCCCAAAGAGTAACGGAGGAGCACGAAGGTTTGCTAAGTACGGTCGGACATCGTACGGTTAGTGTAATGGTAGAAGCAAGCTTAACTGCGAGACAGACACGTCGAGCAGGTACGAAAGTAGGTCATAGTGATCCGGTGGTTCTGAATGGAAGGGCCATCGCTCAACGGATAAAAGGTACTCCGGGGATAACAGGCTGATACCGCCCAAGAGTTCATATCGACGGCGGTGTTTGGCACCTCGATGTCGGCTCATCACATCCTGGGGCTGAAGTCGGTCCCAAGGGTATGGCTGTTCGCCATTTAAAGTGGTACGCGAGCTGGGTTTAGAACGTCGTGAGACAGTTCGGTCCCTATCTGCCGTGGGCGTTTGAGAATTGAGAGGGGCTGCTCCTAGTACGAGAGGACCGGAGTGGACGAACCGCTGGTGTTCGGGTTGTGATGCCAATTGCATTGCCCGGTAGCTACGTTCGGAACTGATAACCGCTGAAAGCATCTAAGCGGGAAGCAGGCCTCGAGATGAGTTCTCACTTTGACTTAGAGTCAACTGAAGGGCCGTTGAAGACTACAACGTTGATAGGCGAGATGTGGAAGTGCTGTGAGGCATTAAGCTAACTCGTACTAATTACCCGTGAGGCTTAACCATACAACGCCAAAGTGGTTTACTAGAATTGTTCCAGACAATTCCTAGCATGACCTCCATCCATGGAGGCCTTAGCTAACAGAAGTTAATAGACTAAAGTAGACAAAAGAATTTAATAGCTTTTTCCAGATTTACATTGATGAAGGAGACTTCATTGATGAACAGAATTTCCTGGTGACTATAGCGTTTTGGACCCACCTGACCCCATGCCGAACTCAGAAGTGAAACAAAACAGCGTCGATGATAGTGTGGATTACCCATGTGAAAGTAGAACATCGCCAGGGCCAAATAAGAGAAACCCGTTGCAGCAATGCGACGGGTTTTTTGCTGTTTGGGGTAAAGTACTTCCATGTAGCATCTCCCCTTCGCGCGTCCTTGCGCTCACTTCCTCGAACTGCGAAGCGGTGCTTCGGTTTCTCGTCACCCAAACTCAGAAGTGAAACAAAACAGCCGAAGGGTCGGCCCCGGTCAATGATAGTGTGGATTACCCATGTGAAAGTAGAACATCGCCAGGGCCAAATAAGAGAAACCCGTTGCAGCAATGCGACGGGTTTTTTGCTGTTTGGGGTAAAGTACTTCCATGTAGCATCTCCCCTTCGCGCGTCCTTGCGCTCACTTCCTCGAACTGCGAAGCGGTGCTTCGGTTTCTCGTCACCCAAACTCAGAAGTGAAACAAAACAGCCGAAGGGTCGGCCCTGGTCAATGATAGTGTGGATCACCCATGTGACTCTCTATTTAAAAAATGAGAACATCCTACTTCGTAGCGAGCCAGGGCCAAATAAGAGGTTGATGAAAAGCGTTCATCCATGAACTTCATCGACATTCGAACATCCATGTACATCAAAACCCGTTGCAGAGATGCGACGGGTTTTTTTGTTGTTTGGGGTATAGAAAATCTCACAAGCCAATCAACACATCGCGAGGTGAACTCGCTCCCACCACAGTATCAGCACAGTAAAACATATAAGCACAGTGCAACATGGTGGAAGGCGGTTTACCCGCCGATGGCTTGCAATGAAGTTCCAGCAAAAAGCATGTACATTAAAACCCGTTTCAACACTCGCTCCCAGTAGATACACAGCGTTAACTCTCATTGAAGTTTTGTATTCTTTCTTTAATTTTAGTGCTAGAAACTCCTTGGGTATAAGGGATATAAACAACCTGAATATTTTGTGGTGCTAAAGCTGCTTCCAATGCCTGCCAGCGGGGTGTGTGTTGCCATTCATCACCGCAGATCACAAGGTTTACTCTTTGTTGTGCGATCCAGTGCGCTGCTCGCTCAGTATCAGCCATTGGTGCACCGACTAAAACCGCTTTATCTACGCATGCTAATGCCTTAATAATACTTAAGCGCTCGTCTTGATCCATTATTGGCGGTCGTCCCTTACTTTTTAACGCAAAAGCATCCGGTGCGACCCCAACAACTAAGTAGTCTCCGTGTGATTTCGCTAACGACAAATACGTTAGGTGACCAGGGTGAAGCAGATCAAAAAAACCAAGCGCTAAAACACGGCACGGCTGTTGTGATTTCATCTGCTTCTGTACGAACTGCATAAGATTTTTTAAAAGACTGTCATGAGGCTTGAACTTTAATAGCACCTTAAGCATGGCATGCATTTTTTTGAAGTTGCCTTTTTTCCACTCAGTGTAGAGGTGAGAGTAGGCATAACAGTAATATAAGTAGGAATCTTGCATAATATTTGGGGCGCAGACGATGGTATCAAAATTTGTGTCAGGTATTTTCCAATCCAGCCCATATAATGCTTGTAAGATTTGCTCTGGATACTGGGGATAACAAATTTCTCCAGCAGGTGAGCTGATGCTCACAACTTGAATAGCAGAGAAACGCGTCACTCTATTCCAAGTAAAAGGTACGTCTTGCATCCATAAACCTGATATTGTGTCCCCAGTGCTTTGCTCTGTGGCATAACCGCAAAGGTCAAGCACTAAGCCTGATTGGTGGCGAAAACATCGAGGGTTTATAAGTCCATAGGATTGCGCTTCTTCCTGCCAGCCAAGATGCTGTAAATGTTCGATTACGCTTTCCATGTGAGACCAGTCGATACCAATATCAACATCTTTATCATTTTCTAAGAGTTGACCTTCACGCTCTAACCCAAGCAAAGTACCAGCCGTAGGAAAAGCATAAAATCCCGCCTTTTTTAAGGATGACAATGTTTGTAGTAATAGGTGTAATGCGTTTTCAGGAGCTAGTTTAGTTGAGCTCGCGCTTTCATGTATTGGTACTTCGGATGATTGAACTGCTGCAATGTTTGTCAGTGCGTCATGCTGCAAGCGCCACCCTAGCGCTTGATAGAAGGTTTGAGCTGCGAGTGGTAGTTGTCTGTTTTGTTGATAACTGCGAGCGAGAATATAATAGCTATCTGGTACATCTGGGTGTTTATGCAGCAGTGCTTCAAGCTGTTCAATCCATTCACTCCCGGCTTGTCTACGCTGTGCCAATTGTGCGAGATATAAAATAACCTGCTGAGTAGGCTGTTGTTGATATAGTTGCTGAAATGCTTGCTCTGCTGCTTGGTCTTGGCCCGAAATAAAATACTCGATAGCCTGTGTCATCTTTTTATTAAGCTGTGACTGTGTAATTACTGTGTCTTTCTGCATCGATTAAATACCTTGTTGTGCTGCTTTTAGTTTTTGTAGTCACAGAGTCCATGTTTTGATAACCCAAATGGATTTGATGTGTTTAATGTGAAGTCGCTAGCAATTTTATACTGCTGCACGCTCAGGCATTTTGCCAACCAGCGGAAGCTTCACTATGATTACTTTAAATCAGGAAATCGGAGAGCGAAAGTGCTACCAATTTTAATTATAGTTTCTTCTCTGACAGTACTCGCCCCTGATGAATTGTTTAAGACATTGCAGGTTATTCAAGATTTAAACATCTCTAACCCAACACAAGCAACTCGAGTATATGAAGCAGCGTTACCCAAACTTCCAGAACAGCCTTCTAAAGGTATCTATGAGTTACATCGCGCCGGTTTAGAAGCTGCAATTAAAACAAACGATACGGTCAGAATTCGTGAAATAGTAGCGCTATTTTCCGACAATACTGAGTGGCTTGCGTATTTGCAGTCCGAAAAGGGGCAAATTGCAAATTACCTCGCGATTTATTATCGCCGGATCGGTAAGCCTACGCTTGCGCAAAAAAACTATGAATGTGCACTTAAGTACTCAACTCACGAGCAAAGGCCACTTATCGTTAATAATCTTGCCGTTTTATATCGAACAACAGGGCAGTTAGAAGAAGCAATCAATATTTTAGCGCCGACATTGTCTGAGGTGAAGGATGAACAACTGGAAGCGGCACTTAACAATAACTTAGCTAATGTTTATTTTGACATGAGTAAGTATCAGCATGCTGCAAGACTATATAGGCAAGCTTTCCTCTATCATCAAAAAGCAGAGCAAGCATACGAAGCGAGTTATACTGGGTTAAATTTATTAAATGTTTACCTGCTTGCCAATCAGTGGAAAAACTATAGGCGCTATATAAATACAGTGAAAACTCAGCTAAGTGCGGTAGAGGATAAAGAATTATCTATTGTGTTTACTTGGCAGGAGCTAATTTTTCAAAAAAGTAGAAATGGCATACAGCCAAAAGCAGATCAAGTTGAGTTTCTTATTTCGACTTTACCCATATTGCTCCAAAGTGATTACGGCAGCAATATGGAGAAATATGTTTATACATTACAGCTCCCAGAGTTGATTGCATCTTATAATGCGCTGTTATCTGAGCAGCAAAAAGTGGCCGCCAGTGTATCGACGAATGCGTCGCTATTGGAAGTTGCGCTATCTTGGTGTGAGCACTAATCCATCACAAAAAACTATTACCACAACACTGCTCTTTATACTTTGAATGGTAGATGTATCAGTTGGGAGCTGATAAATAATGAGTACCTTTGACTCAACCATCACAGAGTAAAATCAAAGGTCAAAAGCGAGTTCAGAGTTAGAAAGTCCACGCTAGGTGTAGCTGGGGAACAGATTCATTGGTATCTGTGCCAAGTTTGTTACGCCAATATTGCCATTCAACACCTAACATTAACTGGTTGTCAGGCATACCTACCGCGTTGCCTAGATCCCATTGTAGAATTGGCTGCGCGAGCAGCCAGCCTTTTACGTCATTACCCAACTCGTTCTCTCGCTTGCCAATATATTCTACGTGACCTGTGAGATAGAACTTTTGCTCGCCAATTGTAAAGGGGTAACCCCATGCGAGATCTATCATCCAACTATCACTTTCTTTAGGCGCACCGCCATGACTAATACCTTGGCTATCGTCTTGATAAAGTGTGAATGTAGAAGAGAAAAAATTGAACCCGTCAAAATTCCAATTTACTTTGACACCAGGCAAGTATTTCATCACCTTAGCGTCTCCGGCTGCATTGAAACCCATCGTTAAGCTAACGTCAGCTATGGCGTCGAAAGAAGACTTAAAGCCAGCAACCTTTGACATCGACAAGCTTGAATACCACTCTCCATAAAAGTCACCATCTTGGTAACCATCACGAAGGTTATCTTTGCTGTAATCGATAAAGAAGAAATTATCGCCGTAGCGATATCCAGACGCATGTTGTAATGAGTAAACCGTTGCCGTTGCTTCGTTTCTGCTAAACGGGTTTTTGAAATCACCATGGTTTATATGTAGTTGCGTTGTACTCCAATCAGCAGCGTAACTAAATGTGCTAAAAGCGAGTGAGGAGGAAATGATGAGCGTGTTGATTTTCATTTATAAATTCGGATAGCGTTAAAAATGAAAGTATAACAAAAGCGCCCAAAGTTGGGCGCTTAAACCGAATAAATTATGCTTTATTTCTTCTTAGGCAGATAACGCTAATGGCGGTGAAAGCTAAAATGAAACAGTAATAAGAAGAACTAGATACGTCCCAAGGGCTGATTTTAAACGTGGCTCCGAGTAACAGTGCCTGTGCACCATAGGGTAAAGAGCCTTGCATAACACAAGCAAAAATATCTAGTAAGCTTGCCGAACGCTTAGCTGAGATCTTTCCATCTTCAGCCAGTTTTTTAGCAACGGGGCCAGCAACTATGATACTTACCGTGTTATTTGCGATACACAAGTTACTTGTTAACACGAGTGCAGCAATACCGAGTTGATCAGCTACTTGACGGTGCCATTTCGCGATAATGCTGGTAATTTTTTGGATTTGTTTGGCTAAAAAATCTAGGCCGCCATTGATACGAATAAATTCAGATAAGCCACCAATGAACATCGATAGCAAGAAAATCTCCTGCATATCACTAAAGCCTTTATAGATATCGTTTAAGAACGCAGCGCCTTGATAGTCACCGGCAAAACCCATACAGCCGGCAAAAACGATACCACTAAAGAGCACCACAAAAACATTGATACCAATCACCGCCAAGACCAAAATAAATGCGTATGGTAAAACTAATAACCAATCAAACGGCTTGGTTTCTACAATCTGCGGCTCTGGGGTTAAAAACACCAAGAGTAAAACAGTCAGCAGTGCAGCTGGTAGGGCTATTTTTAGATTCTCTCTAAATTTATCTTTCATTTCACAGCCTTGCGTTCGCGTTGCTGCAATTGTGGTATCAGAAATAATGGATAAGTTATCGCCAAACATTGCGCCCGAAACGATGGTACCAGCCATAAGTGCTGGATCAATTCCGGTTTTCATCGCGACGGCAACAGCAATAGGTCCAATTGCACCAATTGTGCCCATGGAGGTTCCCATTGCGGTAGAGACGACAGCAGAAATAAGGAACAAGCCGGGTAATAAAAATGCCGGAGGAATAAGCGATAAACCGGCGTTAACCACAGCGTCAACACCGCCAGTGGCACTTGCAACCGCAGAAAAAGCACCTGCTAATAAATAGATGAGGCACATGGTGATAATATTGCTGTGTCCTGCGCCTTGAATAAAAGTTTCGACGCTGCGGTTGATAGTATCTTTATTAAGTAAAAAAGCGAGAACGATGGCTGGTAAAATCGCAACAGGAGCCTTTAATTGATAAAACGCATAGTCAACGCCTTGCGATTGCAAATACAATCCTGCGCCAAGAAAAATTCCTACAAAGGTCAACAGCGGCAATAATGATAGTTTTGCCTTTGTTTGATTGTAATTTGGTTGCATAGCACTCCTCAACAATAAAGCACAGCCAATAGCCAGCTGTAAAACCGCACAACACACCTAATACCAATTGTATTAATTCTCCAACCAATTTGAAGGGTGAATTAGCATATTAGCGTCGTTAAAAATTTCTCATTTAGAACAACTAAATAGCAAAATTTTTGCCTAGCTACTAAAGCTATTTCTCCGCTTCAAAATAGCCCATTTACTTAATGCAATTGGTATAAGGTGAAAATCTCTCAACTTCAATAGGTGAGCGATCGCGGCAGTTTATATGTTTAGACGTCTAAAGTCTAATGTTTTATTATTTTCAACTTAACTGACTATGACACACAGATACGGTAAACTCTACTCCCGCAAAAACACATTTCTATTATCCGGTTAGCCATCGTTGCTGCCTTGTGGATAATCAACATCGCAAATAAAAAAGGGTAACGTATGACAAGAATAGGTATTTACGGTGCGAATGGCAGAATGGGGTTAGCATTGATTGAAGCCTGTTATTTGTCACAACGAGTAGAGCTGGCCAACGCTTTTGTACGAGATAATTCACAATATCTTGATAAAGCAGTTAATCAATTGCAGCCTCAAGCAGACGCAAATATCTGTTTTAGCTCTGAGCAAAGTAAGCTTGAAAATGTTGACGTATTAATAGACTTCACTTTGCCAGAGGGCATGAAGCAGCATTTATCAGCTGCAATTGCCGCTAAAAAACCGATGGTGATCGGTACGACTGGACTGACAGCAAGTGAAATGGCGCTGTTGGTGGAGGCCGCAAAAGATATCCCAATTGTGTTTTCTCGCAACTATAGCGTTGGTATTAACCTGCTACTTAACTTAGTACAAACAGCCGCACAAAAGCTGGCTGACGACATGGATATTGAAATTTTCGAAGCACACCATCGCAACAAAATCGACGCGCCCTCAGGTACTGCGCTCGCTATCGGAGAGGCGATTGCAGAAGCAAAAGGCTGGCAACATGATGAGGTTGCGGTTTACGACCGAAGTCAGAGCCATGAAGCGAAATCTCAACAAGAAATCGGTTATTCGGTCCTTAGAGCGGGAGATATAGTAGGTGAACATACAGCTTACTTCTCGACAATGGGGGAAAGGCTTGAATTAACACATAAAGCAGCGTCGAGATTGACCTTTGCATCAGGTGCTGTAAGGGCTGCGCAGTGGCTAAAAGATAAACCAGCAGGCCTTTATGATATGCAAGATGTGCTAGATTTAAAGAAGTAAGTATAACATTTTGAGGCTTTAAAGCAAAAAAAGAGTTTAATGGCTTATTTTTATAATTTTTGTGATTTGTATTAGACGAAAAGGCATTCATGCTGTAGACTATAACGAATTTGCCAAAATTTTAATAACTGCGTGTTACCAAGCGCTTTGTAGACGGGATGTTGAGCGTTTTGCTTTCGCCCGTTTTTTACTATTAGGAGGTTAACTTGACTAAATCCGCTCTGTTAGTCCTTGAAGACGGCACGGTGTTTCGCGGTACTGCTATCGGTGCTGACGGTATGTCAGTCGGTGAGGTGGTATTCAATACGTCAATGACGGGGTATCAAGAGATCTTAACGGATCCTTCATACGCGGAACAAATCGTTACGCTTACTTACCCACATATCGGCAACACCGGTACTAACAGCGAAGATGAGGAAGCGGACAAGATCTGGGCAAAAGGCCTAGTGATCCGTGACTTACCACTGCTTGCGAGTAATTTCCGTAACGAACAATCATTGAGTGATTACTTGAAAGAACGCAATATCTTAGGGATCGCAGATATTGATACTCGTAAACTAACTCGCATTTTACGTGATAAAGGCGCCCAAAATGGCTGTATTATCGCAGGTGAGGAAGTAGACGAGCAAAAAGCGCTAGAAGCGGCGCAAGCATTCCCTGGCTTGAAAGGGATGGATTTAGCAAAAGTAGTAACAACAGAATCTCAGTTTGAATGGCGTGAATCAAGCTGGACTCTAGGCGAGGGCTTTAAAACGCTTTCTGCTGAAGAAGAAAAATTCCATGTTGTTGCGTACGATTTTGGTGTAAAAAAGAACATTCTTAGAATGTTAGTTGATAGAGGCTGTAAGTTAACCGTTGTTCCAGCAGAAACCTCCGCTGCTGACGTACTTGCATTAAACCCTGATGGTATCTTCCTATCAAATGGCCCTGGCGACCCTGAGCCATGTACTTATGCCATTGAAGCAATCAAAGCATTTTTAGAAACAGATACACCTATTTTTGGTATTTGTTTAGGCCATCAATTATTAGCACTCGCTTCTGGTGCGAAAACAGTAAAAATGAAGTTTGGTCACCATGGTGGTAACCACCCGGTTAAAGACTTAGATCGTGATGTCGTGATGATCACTGCACAAAACCACGGTTTTGCTGCTGATGAAGCAACGCTTCCTGATACGCTACGTGCAACGCACAAGTCACTGTTCGATGGCACACTGCAAGGTATTCACCGTACTGATAAGCCAGCGTTTAGCTTCCAAGGTCACCCTGAAGCAAGTCCTGGTCCACATGATGCGGCACCGCTATTCGACCATTTCATTGAATTAATGCAATCTCGCAACGCTTAATTAGACCGGAGTAATAATGCCAAAACGTACCGACATAAAAAGCATTCTGATTTTGGGCGCAGGCCCAATCGTTATCGGCCAAGCATGTGAATTCGATTACTCTGGTGCTCAGGCCTGTAAAGCGCTTAGAGAAGAAGGCTATAGAGTTATTCTTGTAAACTCTAACCCTGCGACTATCATGACTGATCCTGAAATGGCGGATGCAACTTACATCGAGCCTATTCACTGGGAGGTGGTAGAAAAGATCATCGAAAAAGAAAAGCCTGATGCGGTGCTGCCTACTATGGGTGGCCAAACAGCTCTTAACTGTGCGCTAGACCTAGATAAGCACGGTGTGCTTGCTAAACATGGCGTTGAGCTAATTGGTGCGACTGCAGATGCAATCGATAAAGCGGAAAACCGCGAGCGTTTTGACGCGGCGATGAAAAATATTGGCTTAGAATGTCCTCGTGCTGAAATTGCACACTCAATGGATGAAGCGCACGATATCTTAACTCGTATCGGGTTCCCATGTATTATTCGTCCTTCATTCACGATGGGCGGCACCGGTGGTGGTGTTGCGTATAACATGGAAGAGTTTGACGAGATTTGTACTCGTGGTCTTGACCTATCACCAACAAATGAGCTGCTTATCGATGAAAGCCTATTAGGCTGGAAAGAATATGAGATGGAAGTGGTTCGTGATAAAAACGACAACTGTATCATCGTATGTTCAATCGAAAACTTCGACCCAATGGGCGTACACACTGGTGACTCAATCACAGTTGCACCAGCACAAACGCTAACGGATAAAGAATATCAAATCATGCGTAACGCCTCGATGGCGGTACTTCGTGAAATTGGTGTTGAAACTGGTGGTTCAAACGTTCAGTTTGGTGTAAATCCTGTTGATGGCCGTATGGTTATCATCGAGATGAACCCGCGTGTATCGCGTTCTTCTGCACTTGCGTCAAAAGCAACGGGATTCCCGATCGCTAAAATCGCTGCCAAGCTTGCCGTAGGTTATACGCTTGATGAGCTTCAAAACGACATCACAGGTGGTGCAACTCCAGCATCATTTGAGCCGTCAATCGACTACGTAGTGACTAAGATCCCTCGTTTTAACTTCGAAAAATTCGCAGGCTCAAACGACCGTCTAACTACGCAAATGAAGTCGGTTGGTGAGGTAATGGCAATTGGTCGTAACCAACAAGAATCATTACAAAAAGCACTACGAGGCCTAGAAGTGGGTGCAACGGGTCTGAACCCAATCGTTGCACTAGACGCGCCAAACGCAAAAGAAACGATCATCCGTGAATTACGCGAGCCAGGTGCTGAGCGTATTTGGTACATTGCTGATGCGATGCGTCACGGTATGTCTGTTGAAGAGGTATTTGAACTCACTAAAGTTGACCCTTGGTACCTAGTTCAAATCGAAGACATCTTAAAAGATGAAGCGACAATCGCTGAAGTGGGCATGGCAGGTCTAAACAAAGACTTCCTGCGCCGCTTGAAGCGTAAAGGTTTCTCAGATGCTCGCATTGCCGAAATCGCAGGCGTATCAGAAAAAGAAATTCGCAAGAAGCGTCACCAGCTTGAAATTCTGCCAGTTTACAAGCGCGTAGACACATGTGCTGCAGAGTTTAGCTCAGACACCGCTTACATGTACTCAACGTATGATGAAGAATGTGAAGCGAATCCTTCTGACAAAGACAAAATCATGGTTATCGGTGGCGGTCCTAACCGTATCGGTCAAGGTATCGAATTCGATTACTGCTGTGTACACGCAGCCCTTGCGATGCGTGAAGATGGCTATGAAACTATCATGGTTAACTGTAACCCAGAGACAGTTTCAACAGACTACGATACGTCTGACCGCTTATTCTTCGAGCCAATTACACTTGAAGACGTGCTAGAAATTGTCCGTGTTGAAAAGCCAAAAGGTGTGATCGTTCAGTACGGTGGTCAAACTCCACTTAAATTGGCCCGAGATCTTGAAGCGAATGGTGTACCAGTAATTGGTACTTCTCCTGACGCTATCGACCGCGCAGAAGACCGTGAGCGCTTCCAACAGCTTGTAGAGCGTCTAAACCTACTACAACCAGAAAACGCAACAGTAACGTCACTAGAAGAAGCGGTTGCTAAATCACAAGAAATTGGCTTCCCACTGGTTGTTCGTCCATCATACGTACTTGGTGGTCGTGCAATGGAAATCGTGTACGATGAAGACGACTTACGTCGCTACATGACAGAAGCGGTGTCTGTTTCTAATGAAGCTCCAGTACTACTTGACCGTTTCTTAGATGATGCAATTGAAGTAGACGTAGATGCTATCTGTGACGGTGAGAACGTTATCATCGGCGGTATTATGGAACACATCGAGCAGGCGGGTGTTCACTCGGGTGACTCGGCTTGTTCATTACCAGCACACACACTGCCGCAAGATATTCAAGACGTGATGCGTAAGCAAGTCCGTGATATGGCGCTGGAGCTAGGTGTTGTTGGCCTGATGAATACCCAGTTCGCGGTGAAAGATGGTCAAGTTTACCTGATTGAAGTTAACCCGCGCGCTGCTCGTACAGTACCATTTGTTTCAAAAGCAACAGGCGTTGCACTTGCAAAGGTTGCTGCACGTTGTATGGTTGGCCAGTCTCTTGAAAGCCAAGGTGTAACGAAGGAAGTTATCCCTCCATATTACAGTGTAAAAGAAGTGGTATTGCCATTCGCTAAGTTCCCAGGTGTTGACCCAATGCGTGGTCCAGAGATGCGCTCGACGGGTGAAGTGATGGGGGTTGGTGAAAACTTCGCCGAAGCATTCGCAAAAGCCCAATTAGGTGCATCAAACACTTTACCACGTGGCGGCCGCGCGCTACTATCTGTGCGTAATGGTGATAAGGCACGCGTAGTTGAACTAGCTAAGACAATGAAAGCAATTGGTTTTGAGTTAGATGCAACGAATGGTACGGCGAAAGCGCTTGAAGAAGCGGGTATTGAAGTACGTCGCGTAAACAAAGTATTCGAAGGCCGTCCTCATATTCTTGACCGTATCAAGAATGGTGAGTACAGCTATATCGTTAATACTACCGAAGGTCGCCAAGCTATTGAGGACTCGAAGGTGTTACGTCGTGGTGCACTTCAGCATAAGACTAACTACACCACTACGCTAAATGCAGCGTTTGCAAACTGTACAGCGAATGAAGCTGACGACAGAAGTTCTGTAAACTCTGTTCAAGAACTACACCAGCGTTTGAACTAAAAAGAACAAAGCCAGAGCGTCAGCTCTGGCAATGAGTGAGATACTTATGCAATCAATTCCGATGACAGTACGAGGCGAAGAATTGCTTCGTGATGAACTGAATCATTTAAAAAAAGTTGTTCGCCCGAAAATCGTTGCAGATATTGCAGAAGCGCGTGAACACGGTGACTTAAAAGAAAACGCTGAATACCATGCTGCACGTGAGCAGCAAGGTTTTTGTGAAGGCCGAATTCAAGAAATTGAAGCTAAGCTTTCAACAGCACAGATCATCGACGTGACTAAAATGCAGAACAATGGCAAGGTTATTTTTGGTAGTACTGTGACTATTGTTAATGTAGATACAGACAAAGAAGTAACTTATCGTATCGTTGGTGACGACGAGGCCGATCTTAAGAACAACTTGATTTCTGTTAATTCACCGATTGCGCGTGGATTAATCGGTAAAGAACTAGATGATACAGTGAATATTCAAACGCCGAACGGCGCTGTTGAATATGAAATCATCGAAGTTGAATACAAGTAATCCTTTCTTTTAAAGCCCGCACCCGCGGGCTTTTTACTATAACAATCATTTCTACTTTTGCTGCTGTAATGTCGTGTAATTGCCATTTCTCTATATTCTTATAGCTTTGTGTGATGCCTGTATATTTTTTGGTACAAACAATTTGAGGAGAAAAGGATGTCATTTGAAGTCGATCAATTCAAAACAGAAGGGTTTGAATTGTTTATATCGAGTTGGAAATCTAAGTTGGCAGGCGCTGGCGCGCAGGACCTCTCCCTGAATCAACATTGTTTTTGGCGTATCATGCGTAGTCGCTGTGCGATTGACCTTAGTAAGCAGAGTGAGCTTTTGCAAGGTGTGAGCTTAGCAAGGTACGATACCTATCTTATTCTTACTGCTTTGTTGTATACCAATAGCTTATATGCAAGTTCTGATTTAATCATTGGCTATAATCTACCAGATCACTTCTTTACCAATAATAGTTCTGAAGCTCGACAAAACCTCTCTCGTGAGTTACTTGATTCGCTCAAGCTCACTCAGCCCTTGTTCTTAGTTGATGAATATTTTGAAAATTTTGAGTTCAATACGATTGCTTATGACAAGCTCAATGAGGCTAATCCCGTTTGGCACGATATAAGCAGCGAATTAGGCACTTTACCCAGCTTAGTAAATACCACCCGCTCAGAGCACCAGCTTTCCTTAAACCTATTACACTTTGTACCGAAGCTTTTCTCTGGTAAGCAGCTTGCCGAGCAAATAAATTATTTAATCTGAGCTTCGAATAATTAATGCCTTTCTAGCAGCTAGTTTTAGCGCTAACTGCGTTGAATTCACTGCCAATAGCCAGCTATTGGTGCGTAAATTCGCCTGGTTATCCCTAAAACTCTCTGGCTAGATTAGGAAATAATTTGATGTAGTTAAAAAACAATGAGTTGGCTCATTCCTTATCCAAACCTCAGGTTATTTAGCTGAGATAGCGTAGGGGTCATACACATCTGACATAGTTTGAAACGAATTTGATTTAGACTTTTAGTGCGAGCTTGTTACACTCGGATTGTTCCCAAAACCAATCAGGCACCGGTTCATAAATGATATGTGCGTATGAGCCGGTATCTTTATCAGGAGAATAACCATGAGTTTATTAAAAAGCGCATTGTTTAAGACGTTGAAAAATAAGTCTACTCAGCAAGTCGCTTCAGTGGTATTGGATAAGGCCATGAAGCAGGGAAAAGAATACCTAGATTCAAGAAACACCAGCTGTGGTAACGATACAGATGAGTTGCTGTTAGGGTTACAGCATTTATTAGCACAAAAACCAAATGACGGTGTTTATTCAATCACGCTATCCACTTATCGAGTGAGAGTAAAAATCACTTCTGGCGCTATTTCCCATATTGATAAGATCTAATTTATTCCACTCACTATAAATTTTTATTCCTTCTTTTCGTCAATTGGTTGGACTTTTAATCATAAAGATCAACCAATTGGGTGTATGTATAAGCTACGACCTTCCCTTTGGATATCCGTTTTTAAGATTATGATGGCTTTTCCGTCGAGCCACTATTCCATAAAGTTATATAAAATATATTGTATACATTGTAATTTTAGTGTTAAAAACCTATAACCCAATCGGGTTTGGATACACAACAGGAAAGGTAAATGATGAAAATTACAAAACTCACTTTGGCGTTATCAGCGCTTACAGCGATGAATTCAGCCAACGCACATCAAGAATCACAGCGACTCTTTAAGCCGCTCGATGCATCGGTTCAAGTGGAAACGAACATTTCCCATGGTCATGAGCACAAAGATTTGCATGATAGAGCACCCGTTGCACATACACCAACAAGGAGTATGCCGCTATTATCTGCTAAACACACGCCATTATTGCAAGCGCTGGCAGTGGGCCAAAGTGAAGCGATTGCTGCATGTGATTTAAATAGCTTAGCAAGTGCGAGCAGTAGCCAAATTGTTACTGAAATAAAGCAACAGGGTACGAGCTGTATCAATGCTTTGTTCTCCGCTGACAGCAGCATCCAAACACAAGTATTCACTTCAGATAAAATGTACGCTGCGGCGCAAAATGCCAAGTCGCTTTCGCAAAGCTATTCAGGCAACGGCAGTGCCGACCTCGAAGCGCTTTATTTATTTATTCGCGCTGGCTTTTATGTTGAGTTTTACAATGATCAGGTGACTTTCGCTACTTGGGTTAAGCCTGCGGTGAAAGATGCATTGGATGCTTTTGTTAGCAATAGCCATTTCTACGACGACAATGATGCCCATGGTAAAGTACTCGGTGAGGCTATTACTACAATGGATTCATCTGAACTACAAGGGCACTATCTGCCAGTTGTAAAAGCATGGCTATCTAAATGGAATGAAAGCTACGCTCAAAAGTGGAATATGCGCAGTGCGGTAAACGGCATTTTCACTATCTTATATCGTGGTCAGTGGAATGATAACTTTGTCGCTTTGATTAAAAACGATCAACAATTGGTGAGTTTACTAGGGAGTTTCACCGCACAAACTTGGATGGTAAATTCAGACTCTGAATACCTAATCATCAATGCTGCGAGCGAATTGGCTCGACTTAAATTATACAATGGTGCAGCTATTCAAGAGTCAGTCGACACGCAATTAACCGCTTTATTCTCGCGTTATAACAGTTATGGTTTTGGCGATGGTGTCTGGTTAGCTGCGGCTGATGTCGCGACCTATTATGCTGATTGTGGCCAGTTTGGTATTTGTAATTTTGATAAAGAACTTGAGACCAAAGTACTTTCTCAACAACATAGTTGTAGCGATACAATAAAGATTAGAGCACAAGCGCTCACCGCTCAGCAATTGACTTCAGCGTGTCAAACCATGGAAGCGGAAGAAGGACGATTCCACACCATGCTGGAAACTGGCCGCTTACCGGTTGCCGATGATAACAATGATTTTCTACAAGTGAATATCTTTAATAGCAGTGCAGACTATAAAAAATATGCCAAAGCCATTTTTAAAATCAGCACCGACAACGGTGGTATGTATTTAGAGGGTAATCCTAGCGATGTGAATAACGTTGCTAATTTTGTTGCATACGAGGCCAGTTATGCAAAGCCGGATCATTACATCTGGAACTTAGAGCATGAATACGTACATTATCTTGATGGGCGTTTTGATCTTTATGGTGACTTTAATGCTCCGACTAAGCCTATCGTTTGGTGGAGTGAAGGGGTGGCTGAGTACATTGCAAACCTCAATGATAATCAAGCCGCAATAGATACAATCAAAGATGGCTCAGTATATACGCTAGCCGAAATATTCAGTACGACGTATGACGGTTTTGACCAAGATAGAATTTACCGTTGGGGTTATTTAGGGGTGAGATTCCTGTATGAAAAACACTTTGATGAAGTGCTCGCAATGCGACAGGAAACGCGACAAGCAAATTGGAATGCGTACCAAGCCCGTATGGACCGCCTCGCATCACAGTATCAATCAGAGTTTGTTCAATGGTGCAACGAGCTTGCTGCTGGTGGTCAGAATAACGCACCTACTTCAGTGATTAATGGCCCATACTCTGGTGACGTTAATCAAGCGATACTATTTTCAAGCCAAGGTAGTATCGACCCTGATGGTGATGCACTCACTTATCTGTGGCGTTTTGGTGATGGTAGCCAAAGTAATGAAGCCAATCCTACGCACAGTTATGTGCAAGCAGGCGAGTATCAAATTAGCTTAACGGTGAGCGATCCTAGCGGTTTGAATCACACTAGTAATACAGTGGCTACTGTAAGCGCAACGACTTCAAACAAACTACAGTCTGGCGTACCTGTCACGGTTGCGGGCGAGCAAGATGAACAAGTTGCATTTTCAATTGATGTCGCTGCTGGCACTGATAAATTAGTCATCAGCACGTCAGGAGGTACAGGTGATGCCGATCTTTACCTTAAGTTGGGCTCGGCGCCAACGTTCAGCGAGTATGATTGCAGACCATATCAATCCGGTAACGAAGAGGTATGTGAAATTACTACACCTGCCGCTGGCACCTATTACATTATGCTGCATGGTTATAATCGCTTTGAAAATGTGCAGTTGTTAGGAGAAATCGTAACAAATTCAACAATAGAGGACGTATGTCAGTCGCAGGGTAGTGTCTCTAATGGTAGATTAGCAGCGGATGAAACAATTTGCCTTGGAAGCCAAGAGCCGATGTGGTTTAGCCTTGAGAATGTAAGTGGTCAACAATCTGTGGTGATCAAAACAGCTCATGGTAGTGGTGATCTTGGGCTTGAATACAGCAATGCAGGATGGCCAAATGGTACTAATGTGGATGCAAGCTCGTTCAATCAAGGTAACCAAGAGTGCATTGAGATAAGTGCGCAATCTGAATATTGGGGATACTTGAAAGTGTCAGGCGCACCAATGGGGGCAGCGCTGAAAGTGTCTTATAACAAAGATGGTTGTCAGTAATTGCCTAATACTAAGGCAGACATAATGAAAGTAATAAAACGGGTGATAGAGATCACAGTTATTACTTGTTCATAATTTGTTTTTGTTATATTTTTGTAAAATAAGGGGCCTTTGGTCCCTTTGCTCATTTAAAAACATGTGAAAGGAATTAACCGATATGCCGAGAAGGAGCTAGGCTGTAGTTTTAGACTGTATTAAAAGTTTAGGTTAGACACGAGGCACTCAGTGTTAAAAAAGTACTTTATTGCCATTTCCACTTGGTTAATGGTGGCCTTTTCAGTGACAGCCGCTGAAACCCAAATTCTCTACGTATATCATCACAAGCCGCCCTATATTATTGATCTAGAATCGCAAAAAGGTCTTTATTTTGATTTAGCAAAACTGATTAATGCCGTGCAAAAAGAGCTGCAGGTAGAAGTACGTTTTGTACCACGTAAACGCTTAGATAAGCAGCTTGAGCAGCAAACACTCAAAGGATTTATTTTAGGGGTAAACCCAGCTTGGTTTGATGACCGCAAAAAACAAAAGTATTTGTGGAGCGGCCCGTTAATGTATGACACGGACGAATTCGTCTCGCATGTAGAGCAACCGTTTGAGTATTATCACCCTAGCTCATTGTACGGTAATCAAGTTGGCGCCATTGCTGGGTACTACTATCGCCACTTGGACCAAGGAGTGGAGCAAGCCAATATCCAGCGAGTGAACGTAAATTCCGAAGAAGCACTATTGGAGATGATCCTCAAAAGGCGGGTGAGCATTGCCATTGTCAGTCGCTCTACGACAGAATATCTTATTGCTAAAAATGGTTGGAAGCGAGTGTTCCACTTTTCTCAAAATCCCCATGAAACCTATTTTAGAGCAATATTGGCGCCTAAAGATTCAGCATCGGATTTTGAGGCGCTACAACAGGTGTTAGATTCCAAGCCTTTCAAAAAGCAACTGGTGAAATTGCTTAAAAGCTACCATCTTGCTTATTGAAGTAAGGGGGAAAAGGAGCGGTAGTTATTCTGATTCCAGGTTAGATACATCGCTCCGGTGCTTTAGTGATTATCAGCAATTATTACCAACTACCCGTGTTTTCCATTGACTGCCAAGGCTCAGCTGGAGGCAATGCATCACCTTGTTGGAGTAATTCGATAGAAATGCCATCTGGAGATTTAACAAATGCCATGTGACCACAGCGCGGTGGTCGGTTGATCACCACACCGGCATCTTGCAGCTTTTGGCAAAGTGCATAAATGTTTTCTACGGCGAAGGCCAAGTGGCCAAAATTACGACCACCAGTGTATTCTTCCGGATCCCAGTTATAGGTAAGTTCGATAGTAGGAGAAAAGCTTTGCTGCGCCTGCTCAACTTGATCAGGGGCGGCGAGATAAATTAAACTAAAACGGCCTTGTTCACTGTCATAACGTTTCACTTCAACGAGACCTAAGAGGTCGCAATAAAACTTCATTGATTCATCAAGATCACGTACTCGTACCATAGTATGTAAGTATTTCATTATGTATTCCGTTTAGACTCTAGTCAGCAAATTTTAAAGTGTTACACATCAGATTGAAAGGTCAACAGACCTCTAGCATCTAGATGAGCGGATAAAAAAGTAATTGATTTCTGGTAATTTTTAGCACTGCTAGTTAAGCTTTTGTGAGATTGAGAATTAACGATTCAAAAGGGCGCTCAATGATGGCAGAACTTCCTGAAGTAATAGATAGCATGACAGATATCGTTTCGTGTTTAAACACCAGCGAATCTTTGGAGCACTTCTTGTTGAATGTGCACTGTATTGTGCAAAAAATTACTTACGCGGACAATTTCTATGTGGTTTTGCAAAGACAAGATGGCGAGTTTGAATTTCCCTACTTCCATGACGTCAAAGACAGAATTTCGCTCGAGGAATTAAATAGTCTAACTAGTACAGAAATAGACAAAACGCTTACTAGTTATGCGCTGCGCTCTGACAGTGTAAAGAACTATTCTGAGCACGCTTTGATGGCACTGACAGAGAAAGGGGTTATTGAAATGTTAGGCAGTTTCCCCAAGCAATGGTTGTGCTTTCCGCTAATCAATCGCGACAAGCATTTAGGCGCGTTTGTGATCCAATCCTACCGTCGTAGCGATGAATACTCAGAAGCCATGGTGGATTTATTGTATACCGTTAGTCATGTTATTGCGTCTGCGATGGATGCATTTGCAAACCAGCAAGCACTCATTGAAGCGAATACAGCCCTTAGAACCCATGAGCTTGAATTGGAAGCAATGGTAGAAAAACGCACCCATGAACTTAGTGTGAGTTTAGAAGAATTAAGAACAGAGGTCGAAAAGCGCAAATCACTTCAAGAAAAGCTAGAGTTTGACGCCTACCACGATAACCTTACGCAATTGGCGAATCGAAAATACCTATTTAACGAGCTGAATAAAATGTCTGCTCGCTCGATGCGACAGCCAGTAAATGTGTATTTAGGGTATCTCGATTTAGATAACTTCAAGCCGATTAATGATAATCACGGCCATCATAGTGGTGACGAGGTTTTGGTACATGTAGCAAGACGTCTACAAGAAGCGTTACGAGAGTATGATTTTGTTTGTCGTATTGGTGGAGATGAGTTTGTCTTTGTGATTAATGAAAAAATTGCCAGAGACTTGCTTGAAAGCTTAGCAAATCGCCTTTTGAGTGTGATAAATGAAGATATCTTGCTTACCAATGGTGAGTTGGTCAATGTTGGGTGTAGCATCGGCATGGCGGTTTCTGAGGGCGTGGAGTTCAGTGCGGAATCGTTATTAAAAGTAGCGGATCAAGCGCTTTATGAGTCGAAAGGAAAGGGCAAGAATCAGGTCTCATTTAGCTTTAAATAACACTGAATATAAGATTAATATTTTGTTATTTATCATGTTTTTATAAAATTTCATGATATTGCTCGTTGCCCTTTGCTTTAAGCAGATGATTGATTTAGGATCAGGCTTTATAGTCAGAAAAACATGGACATTATGATCATCAGGCTGATCCTTATTGCACTGTTTTGTTTTGCTATGACGGCAAAAGCAGTAGAAGTTCAAAATTTATATGAAGCCTCGCTGAGTGTTAGCGACAAATCTCGCGCAACGCGAGCGCAAGCGAGCCAACAGGCATTATTAAAAGTGTTGCAAAAGCTCACAGGTAAAGCCGATGATTTTTCTCACCCTTCTATCCAAGCGAGCCTTAAACGCATCTCAGATTACATGCTGAGATATGAATATTATGATCGACAAGGCGTAACCAAAATAAAGGTGGAGTTTGAGCCTGGTAAGGTCGAAGATCTAGTCAGAGAAGCCGGCTTACCGCTTTGGGGCAACCGCCGTCCTATGGTCGCGATTTGGATGGTGATCGAAGATAACTTCCGCCGAGAGTTTGTTACGCAAGAAAGCTACCCTCAGCTCGAACGCTTGATTTATGACACTGCGGACGAGTGGGGCGTGCCGGTCGTTGTTCCTCTGATGGATCTTGAAGATCGCAGTAATGTGAGTATCGCAGAGGTGTGGGGAAACTTTTCTAACGAAGTAGAAGATGCGTCATTGCGTTATGAGGCGGAGCGCGTTATCACCGCCCGTTTGTTTCAGCCGCCCCATACAAATTCTTGGCAGCTAGACTGGCGCTACACTGACGCTGAATATTTTGAGCCTGAGCAATATGTCGGTGACAAACAGCAAGTTATTATTGATATGGTGAATCAGCTATCTAGCACTTTAGCTCAGAAATATGTTATTGACCCTAATCTCACTTTTGAAGCCCATCGAACTGAAATTGTGGTTGAGCAATTACGGTCATTTAGGGATGTAGAAATGGCGAAGCGTCGTTTGCTATCTATGAGTACTGTAGTGGATGTCGATGTGATCTACCGTGCGAAAACAGCAGTGAAGTTTGCGATTGAACATACCTCTAGCGTATCAGACTTGCGTAAAACGATTGCATTGGAGCAAAGCTTTAAGGCGTACGAAGACCCGAGAGCCTATTATCAAATCGCAGACGATAACAACCTTAAATACAATTGGGTGGATAAATAGGATGGAATCGCCACGTCAAATGGCGTTGCCAGTGACGCTGCCTGATGACGAAACCTTTGCCTCTTATTTTGGCGGTGAAGCGTCATTGGAAGTAAGCCACTTAAAAAATGGCCTTGCCCGTCGTTTAACCGGGTTTCAGTACACTTACTTGTGTGGATTGGCAGACTCCGGCAAGTCGCACTTGCTTTATGCCACGTGCATTGAAGCGCAAGAGCTTGGACTCTCGACTATTTTATTGTCGATGCGAGAAGTGTTGGATTTTGGTCCGTTAGTGTTAGATGGGCTCGATGCATTGGATGTAGTTTGTATAGACGATGTGCATTTGGTTGCAGGAGATGAAGCGTGGGAAAAAGCCTTATTTAACTTTTTCAATCGCTTTAATGAAAAAGGCAAATGCCTTGTGGTTACTGCCGATCTGTTGCCCAACATGCTGAATTTGTCACTGCCAGACTTAGAATCGCGTCTAACCTGGGGAACGACCTTTCAGATCCGCTCGATGAGTGATGATGATAAAGCCGAAGCCTTAGTAAAAAGAGCACACATGCGAGGCCTTGAACTCTCCGATGAATGTGCGCGATTTTTACTCACGAGATTGAGTCGTGATATGCGCGCGTTACTTGATGTATTGGATAAACTCGATCACGCATCCATGGCTGCGCAAAGAAAGTTAACAATTCCTTTTATAAAAGCCACTTTAAAGCTGTAACAGGGCTAGAATATCGCCTTGCAATTCAGTTATCATAAGAGATTAAATAACAGCAAATTACCTCAGCAAAGATCAGGTAGACAATGAATTTAGAAAATATTTTAGCGCAAGCGCTTGAAGCCGTTGAGCAGGCAAGCGAAATTGCGCACCTTGAGGAAGTTAGAGTTAACTACCTTGGTAAAAAAGGTGAGATCACAGGTCTTCTTAAAACGCTAGGCAAACTAGCACCAGAAGAGCGTAAAGATGCAGGTCAAGTGATTAACCAAGCTAAGACCCAAGTACAAGATGCGATTACGGTAAAACGTGAAGCGTTAGCCAATGCAGCACTTGAGCAGAAGCTAGCAGCTGAGACGATTGATGTGACGTTGCCGGGTCGTACAATGCCAGCTGGTGGCCTTCACCCAGTTACTCGCACCATTGAGCGTATTGAGCAGTTTTTTGGTGAGCTAGGATTTGCTGTTAAATCTGGCCCAGAGGTTGAAGATGACTTTCATAACTTTGACGCGCTAAATATTCCAGAGCACCACCCAGCGCGTGCCGATCATGATACTTTCTATTTCAATCCTAAATTGGTACTACGTACACAAACCAGTGGCGTTCAGATCCGTACTATGGAAGCTGAGCAGCCGCCTTTGCGAATTATCTCGCCAGGTCGTGTATACCGTAACGATTACGATCAAACACATACGCCAATGTTCCACCAAGTTGAAGGCTTGATGGTCGACACTAACGTAAGCTTTACAGAACTTAAAGGGATTTTGCACGATTTCCTACGCAACTTCTTTGAAGAAGATATGGAAATTCGCTTCCGTCCTTCATACTTCCCGTTTACAGAACCTTCAGCTGAGGTGGACGTAAAAGGTAAAAATGGTAAATGGCTTGAAGTACTAGGCTGCGGCATGGTGCACCCGAACGTACTGCGCTCGGTAGGCATTGACCCTGAAAAATACACTGGTTTCGCCTTTGGTATGGGGGTTGAGCGTTTGACGATGTTACGTTATGGCGTAACTGACTTAAGAGCTTTCTTCGAAAACGACTTAAAATTCCTAAACCAATTCAGATAAGAGCGACAAAAGTATGAAATTCAGTGAAAAGTGGTTACGCGAGTGGGTCAATCCAGCAATTGATACTGATGCGCTATCTGAGCAATTATCAATGGCTGGTTTAGAAGTTGATGGTGTAGACCCAGTTGCCGGTGACTTCCAAGGTGTGGTTATCGGTGAAGTGGTTGAATGTGGTCAACACCCAGATGCTGACAAACTTAGAGTAACAAAAGTAAACATAGGCGAAGACGAACTACTAGATATTGTCTGTGGTGCCGCTAACTGCCGTGCGGGTTTAAAAGTAGCGGTTGCTAAAGTGGGCGCAACGCTTCCAGGCGATTTCAAAATTAAGAAAGCTAAACTTCGCGGTCAACCGTCTCATGGTATGCTGTGTGCGTTTGAAGAGCTTGGCATGGCGGAAAGTTCAGACGGTATTTTAGAACTCCCAATGGATGCCCCAATCGGTCAAGATATTCGTGAATACTTCGGCTTGAACGATGTAACGATTGATGTTGATTTAACGGCTAACCGTAGCGACTGTTTAGGGATCAAAGGTCTTGCTCGTGAAGTTGGAGTACTAAACAGCATCGACGTAACAGAAGTTGCTATCACGCCAGTTACGCCAACGATTGATGATAAAATCTCTATTGAATTGGTAAACAGCGAAGCATGTCCACGCTACTTAGGCCGTGTGATCAAGGGCGTTAATGTTAAAGCAGAGACCCCGTTTTGGATGGTAGAGAAACTACGCCGCTGCGGTGTACGCTCAATTGATCCAGTTGTTGATGTTACGAACTACGTATTACTTGAGCTAGGTCACCCTATGCACGCGTTCGATTTAAGCCAAATCGAAGGTGGAATTAAAGTACGTAATGCCTTTGAGAATGAAGAGCTAGTATTGTTAGACGGCAACACGGCGAAGCTTAATCCATCAACACTTCTGATTGCTGATGATAATAAAGCACTTGCGATGGCAGGTATCTTCGGTGGTGAACAGTCAGGTGTTAGTGACGAGACAAAAGACATCTTGTTAGAAAGCGCGTTCTTTGCACCGCTTGCGATTGCAGGTCAGGCACGTAGCTACGGTTTGCATACCGATGCATCGCACCGTTATGAGCGTGGTGTAGACCCGGTACTGCAGCGTGATGCGATGGAAAGAGCAACAGGCTTGCTACTTGAAATCGTTGGCGGTGAAGCCGGACCGGTTGTTGAAGCTGTGTCAGAAGCGGATTTACCAAAAGAGCGTCAAGTGACTTTACGCCGTGAGCGTTTAGACCGCGTGATCGGTTATCATATCGAAGATGCTAAAGTATCAGACATCTTAACACGTCTGGGCTTAGCAGTAACATTTGCAGGCAGCCAGTGGCAAGCTCAAGTACCAAGCTATCGCTTTGACATTAGTATCGAAGAAGACTTAATTGAAGAAGTTGCGCGCGTATTCGGTTACAACAATATTCCAAATGTGGCACCAACTGCTGCGTTAAAGATGACAGATCATCAAGAAGCACGTTTGCCTGTAGCGCGCTTTAGAGATGAGTTAGTAAGCCGTGGTTATCAAGAAGCCATCACATATAGCTTCGTTGATCCAAAAGCACAACAGCAGCTACACCCAGAAGCAGATGCATTAATTCTTCCGCACCCAATTTCGGTTGAAATGTCTGCAATGCGTGTAAGCCTGATGACAGGCTTGATCAATGCGGTTTCTTATAATCAAAATCGTCAACAATCGCGTATTCGCTTATTCGAAACGGGCCTTAAGTTCATCAAAGACGACAACGCGGAAAACGGCGTACGTCAAACCGCTGTGATCGGTGGTATCGCGTATGGTAATACGCATAACGAACATTGGTCAGTGCCTTCACGTAAAGTGGATTTCTTTGATGTGAAAGGCGATGTAGAAGCATTACTAGCGCTTTGTAACGATAAAGCACGCTTTAGCTTTAAAGCGGAAGTGAGCGATGGTTTGCACCCTGGTCAATCTGCTGCAATTTATGCAGACGGTAAAAAGGTTGGTTTCATCGGTGCAGTACACCCTCAGCTATTAAAGCCGTTAGAACTTAAAGATACGCCATATGTATTTGAAATCGACATGGCTGCTTTAGAAAATCGCCTGCTTCCAGAAGCGGTTAGTATCTCGAAATTCCCATCAAATAGAAGAGATATTGCTATTTTAGTTGCAGATGACGTAAAAATAGGCGATATTTTAGAGTGCATTGAGAAAGTTGGCGGAAATCAATTAGTTGACCTAAACTTATTCGATGTGTACAAAGGGCAAGGGGTTGAACCTGATCATAAGAGTTTAGCCATTGCTCTAACATTACAAGCGGTTGATAGAACGCTCGAAGAGAAAGACATCAACGCGGTTGTAGAAAACGTGGTGGCCGAACTGGCCAAACAATTCAATGCATCGTTGAGGGACTAGATATGGCGCTTACTAAAGCCGACATAGCTGAACACCTATTTGAAAAACTGGGGATCAATAAGAAAGATGCCAAAGACTTAGTTGAAGCGTTTTTTGAAGAAATCCGCTCAGCGCTAGAAAACGGCGAGCAAGTAAAGCTCTCTGGGTTTGGTAACTTTGACCTTCGCGACAAGAAGGAACGCCCAGGTAGGAACCCAAAAACTGGGGAAGATATTCCTATCTCTGCGCGACGCGTGGTAACTTTTAGGCCTGGCCAAAAGTTAAAAACCCGTGTTGAGGTCGGCACAAGCAAAAACTTGTAATATAAGAAAGCCTTGGTGGTGAAACCAAGGCTTTTTTTTATATTGAAATAGTTTTGTCACATATTCGAGCTACACTCTGCGCCTGTTTGCGTTCCGTGGAGTGAGGAGCTTATGCGAGGAGCACACTCCTTAAGCAAGTTGTTTAAGAATATCTTTATTGCTTGGTTGTCTTGCACCTTTGTATTTTCAATCGTGGCTGCCTTCACCTATGTGCATCAAAAAGAAACCGCTAAATCCAACCTTGTCACTGTAGCGAGTCGGATTGTATCTGACATCAACAAAGAGTTTGTCGTTGTAGACGATACCTTAAAACATGCTATCCATCTTTCTCCAAATTGCGACCCTGAGGGTCTACACTACATGCGTAGATTGGTTTTTGAAAACCCAGGCATGAGCGAGATAGGGATCGTAGATAGTAAAGGGAAATTGGTCTGCAATTCTTTTGGGCAACTCACTCCACCTGTGAATACCAGCGCCCCAATAAAAAAGCCCGGGCTTAGATACTATGGCCCAATCATTACCGACTATTTAGAACTTCCTGCTTTTGTTTTAGCGCGCACGAGAGACGATGGTTATGAGGTAAATGTGTTGATGCCGGATCATTGGCTAAAGAGTATGCTTGATATCTCAGCTCATCATAATACCGATTTTGCTGCTTTGGTCGACAATAGCACGGGTGTGCCGGTTTTTTTAAATGGTAAATACGCTTTGCCAATCCGTCAGAAACTATTTCCAGTGGCTAATAGCCGCGCAGTAGAGGGGCTCTTTGATGATGCAAAGGTAAAGTTTGCGTATGTTGCAGCTATTCCAAGTTTGCCGCAGATGAGCTTAATTATTGCAAAAAATGATGAGAAACTAGTGAGTCTAGGGTGGTTGTGGCTAGTACTTTGGAGTGTGTTGTATTGTGCCTCCTGGGTTGGCCTCACGTTGCTATTGATCAGTTATGACAAGCGCCAGCTAAGCAGTAAAACACAAATATTAAGAGCATTGGCAAATGATGAGTTATTTAACGTGTATCAGCCTCTTGTTAATGCAGAGGTGCCATCGATAGTGGGCGTGGAAGTACTCATTCGTTGGCGTCATCCACTTGAAGGTGTGCTCGGCCCCGCTTACTTTGTGCCAGAAGCTGAGCGTGATGGTACTATTTTAGACATCTCGATAGCGCAAGTCGAAAATGCTGTGCGAGATTTGACGGACATCTTAGCCGCTCAGCCAGACTTTAAGGTGTCTTTTAACGTTAATGGTTTACTTCTGGGCTCTAAACGCTATATCGATGCCTTGCTTGCTGCAAAAAACCAAATATCCTCGTTGACTATTGAATTAACCGAGCGTGATGTGCTGACGCAGGCTCAAACGAAAACGGTACTCACCGAGCTCAAACGTGCCGGAATAGAAATCGCGATTGATGATTTTGGCACGGGGTATAGTGGTTTACAGTACTTGCAAAGTTTTCCGATCGACCTGTTGAAAATAGATCAGAGCTTTGTAGCATCAATTGGCCTAGATACTTTGCAATCCCCGGTTTTATCGGCAGTGATTGATATGGCGGAAAAGCTGGATAAGAAACTGATTGCTGAAGGGGTAGAGACTCAAGCTCAAGCTAGTTATCTCAAAAGTCGAGGGGTGAATATCCATCAAGGTTGGCTTTATTTCAAAGCACTAGAGCTACCGCAACTACAGCGTGAGATAGATAAAGTGTTAGATAACAAAAGAGCGGCTTAACCGCTCTTATTTAACCAAAGCTCAGAAAAAGACCTAACTATTATAAAACCTCAGCGAAGTAGCAACCAAATGCATCAAGTATTAGTGCATTTGCGCTCGCCGTGCCGCTTAGGTGCTTCAGGTCGCACTGCGTTAATGCAACTTCAGGAAGAGTCACGCTTTGTTGAGTAGCTGCTAAGTTGAATGCGCACAGCAATGTTTGGGTTTGGGTTCTACGGTAAAAAGCTAATACTGGCTCTGGAGTGTCAATAAACTCAATGTCACCTGTTTTTAGTGCAGGTTGCGCATTTCGCCACTGTAAAAATGCTTGATAGTAGCTGAGCGTTGAATTGCTATCTACTGCTTGTTTGTCTACAGCTCGTAGGGCATGCGCTTCAGAAACTGGTAACCAAGGCTTAGACTCTGAGAAGCCAGCATTAGTTTTTGCCTGTGTCCACGGGATCGGCGTTCTACAGCCATCACGGCCTTTAAAGTTTGGCCAAAAGGTAATGCCATATGGGTCCTGCAGCTCTTCGAAGGCAACGGCGGCTTCGCCAAGCCCTAGTTCTTCGCCTTGGTACATACAGACGCTACCACGCAATGAACCGAGAAGGGCGGTGAGCATTTTGACCTGTGCATCGTTTACCTTGCCATCTATACTCCAGCGACTTGCTACCCGTTCTACATCGTGATTTGCAAACGCCCAACATGGCCAACCTTCGGTCATGACTGACTCTAGGCGAGAAACCGTTTCTCTGATGTACTTTGCACTATAGTCGTTAGTTAGCAGCTCAAAGCTATAACCCATGTGTAGCTTATTACCATCGGCCGTGTACTCTGCCATTGTTTGCAAAGAGTCTTCTGAGCTTATCTCACCTAAGCTAACTGTGCCTGGGTATCTATCTAATAAGGCACGGATCTCTTCCATAAACGCTAAATTTTCTGGTTGCGTATTATTGTAATAATGGTACTGAAAAGCGTAAGGGTTGTCTTCGCTAAAGCCACGACCTTGACGAAGTTCAATGGGTTTAGCTGGATTATCCCTAAGCTGCTTATCGTGAAAACAGAAGTTGATGGCATCTAGTCTAAAGCCATCAACGCCTTTTTTAAGCCAAAATTCGACGTTATCTAGTACGGCTTTACGTACTTCAGGGTGATGAAAGTTGAGATCCGGCTGCTCAGTGAGAAAGTTGTGCAGGTAATATTGGCAACGTCTAGGCTCCCACTGCCAGGCAACACCACCAAAAATGGATAGCCAATTGTTTGGTGGACTGCCGTCTGGATTGGCATCGGCCCATACATACCAATCTGCTTTATCATTTGTGTTGTCTTCACGACTTTCGACAAACCACGGGTGTTGATTTGAGGTATGACTAAGTACCTGATCAATAATGATCTTAATATCACGTTTATGTGCTTCACCAATAAGCGTATCAAAATCGTCGAGCGTACCAAACATAGGATCGATATCGCGATAGTCGCTAATATCATAGCCAAAGTCTTTCATTGGCGATTTAAAAAATGGTGAAATCCATACTGCATCAACACCAAGCGATTTAATGTAGTCTAGTCGCTGAATAATACCCTGTAAGTCGCCAATACCGTCTGCATTACTGTCTTGAAAGCTACGCGGATATATTTGATAGATAACCGCGCCTTTCCACCATTCATTATTTGCCATGCACTTTCTCCAGGCTATGTGCGTGTTTATTCTGTGGCAGTGCTGAGTATCAAGTAAATACTATGCTGGGCACTTTCACCACTAATTTTGCCAAAGAATACGTCATGCTCGGTGGGGTGTAAAAAACCTGCATACGTATGCAGGTTTTGTGAGGTGAATTTATGATAACTCATTCACATAATTTTATTTTATAAAATAAATTTACCAATATTGACCTTTAAAAGGGAATAACCAGACAAATAAAGCTTTGTAAGAGTGAATTTTTGGTAAGACCAATTTAACTTAAGTATAGCTATAGATTACATGTTGAGGATATTTTGGTGTTCAGTCGACAATAATAGCCCGTGAAAGTTAAGATTTAGTGAAATTAAAGCTGGTAAATAAATGTGGTCGGCCTTTTGACCTTACCCAATAAAACTATATATATATCATTGAGTTGAGTTTTGTTCCTGTAAAAAACCTGTAAATTTCGTTGAAATGCACTAGCTTTGAATACGTATGCATAAAGTTGTTTACAAATTTAATCAGCCGCTAGTATTTGACTGACAACAACTGTGCTCGTTTGTTTTTTCATCAGTTTGCACGCCAGATGAACAAATCGCACAATATAATATGGTTAATTGGGATAAAACATTATGTCTAAGTTCAAACCGAGTATGCTAACGCTTGCGCTGATTGCTGCAGGTGTGAGCCATGCTGCTCCTGTTGAAGATAACACTGCTAATAATGAAGAAAAAAACGTTGAGGTGATCGAAGTTCGAGGTATCTCGCGCAGTATCATCGCCTCAATCGATAAAAAAAGATTTAGCGACACCATTGCAGAAGTAGTTGATGCTGGAGACTTAGCTTCCTTACCTGACGTGTCAATCGCTGACTCGTTGAGCCGTCTACCTGGGATCACCGCGGTAAGAGCAAGTGGGCAATCTTCGCAACTTAATATTCGCGGGATGAACGGCGACTTTATTCAAACCACATTAAACGGACGTGAGCAGGCGAGTACCAGTGGATATACTGCAGGTAGTCGCTGGATTTCATTCGACCAATATCCGTCAGAATTAATTAATCAAGCCGCAGTGTATAAATCACCAAAAGCGTCGCTGATTGAAGGCGGCGTTGCGGCTACGGTTGAACTTAAAACGGCAAACCCTCTCGATGCTGAAAAAGAACATAATTTTAATTCTTCGGTAAGATATTCCTACAATGATGCTGCATCAGATGTGGGCGCGGATTCAACAGGCGAACGTATTAGTTTTTCATACCGAGGTAAATTCCTAAATGAGACACTTGGTTTTGCTATTGGTGGGGCGTATCTAAACCAACCAAATAACGCAATTGATATCTCAGCGCATGCTCCTACACGCTCTCAAGATTTTGATGGTGATGGTACAGAAGAGCGTTCGGTCAATGGCTTTCAATATCGCTCAGCCAAAGGCAGTGATGAAAGGCTTGGCCTGTTAAGCACTTTGGTATATCAGCCAACAGACGCGTTCAAAGTCCAATTTGATTATTTCCATTCTAAGTTTGAATCGGAAGATAAAAAGAGCGGCTTAAATATTGAAGGATTCTCAAAAGATATTAACTCGTTGTATTCGGTTGATAATGCAGTTGTTAAAGACGGTTTTCTAGTTGCTGGGGATGTGACTATTACGGATCCCAATGGTCCATGGGTTGAGATGCGCTCTGAAGACCAATCAACGGATTCAACCACCGACAGCTTTGGCTTAAACTTGCAATACACGACAGATTCGTGGGAATTAAAGTTCGACTGGGCTCATAGTGAAGGGGAAAAAACGCGTAGAGATATGATTGCTTCAATGCATGCATATGAATACGGTACTTCTACACTGGAAGATGGAACGTTAGTTAACACTTGGCAAGAATTAAGAAATCAAACCTTTTCTTTCGAACAAAGAGAGAAAGACTCACCACTGTTAACACTTGGCAATGGGTATACCGACCTATCTAATATGCGACTGGGTGATTGGGAACAATTTCCTCACAAGTACACAGACGAGTTAGATAGCGTTAAGGTTGATTTTAAGTATTTTATTGAGAACAGCTTTATTTCTTCGATTGAAGTTGGTGCGCGTTGGTCTGACCGTGAATTTACGGATCAACGCTCGACATTTAGATGGGGCGCACGCGAAGGCCAAAATGGTTACCAGTTACCGGATGGCACCATCGTCACGAACAAAGGCTGTGAATTTAATGATCAGAACCACCCGTGTATTCCTCACGATTTGACGGGATATGTTTCGGTTAGAGATACTCGAGGTTTCCAATACTTGGAACTAGACCTTGAAGGTATCGCTAACGAAGTATTTGGTCCGGGCAATTATGAGGCACAACAAACTTGGGGTCACAATTGGACGCTCATTGAAAGTGGCGCTGTTCGAGAAGAAGTATTAGCCGGTTATATTATGGCAAATATAGATACCGAAATTGCCGACATACCAGTGACGGGTAATTTTGGCGTTCGAGTAGTAAGAACTGATACGAAATCAATAGGCATTCAACAGATCCAAGGCGATGAAGTTGGTGACTCAATCATCGATGACAATGGCGTTGAAAGAACCGATTATCGCCATGTTAATTACGGCCCTGAGTATACGGACACATTGCCTTCACTAAACCTCAATTTCAGAGTGAGTGACACGGACCAAATTAGGTTTGCAGCTGCAGAAGTTATTGGCCGTCCACCTGTCTACCAGCTTAGAGGTGGTGCAGGGTCTTGGGCTGACACCGCAAATGATGGTACTAGTCCTCGTTATAATGTGTGGTCAAAAGGTAACCCAAATTTAGACCCGTTTAGAGCGACTCAAATTGATTTATCTTATGAGCGTTACTTTGAAGATGGTGGTGCTTTTGTTGCCGCGATATTCTGGAAAGATATTGAATCTTTGATTGAAAGTATTACTTATCAAGAAGGTGAGGTTGACTGGGCTGATATTGGCCTAGAGGTACCAGATGGATTTGTTGCAGGTCAATACCAAACGACTCAGAACAATGATCAAGGTGGATACATAAGAGGTATTGAGCTGGCTTATACCACGATGTTTGATAATTTACCGGGTGTCTTTTCGGGCTTAGGTTTTAACGCTAACTATTCATATACCGAGAGCGAAACAACGGTAGATGGCGGTGGTAACTTCCCTGATCAGCAACTGCCACTCCCTGGCCTATCAAAAAATGTATGGAGTGCTACGGTATTTTGGAACATAGATTCGTTCACAACGCACCTGAATATCCGTTACCGTGATGAGTATGTATATGAAGGGGCTTCACCAGGAGGCTCTTCTCTAGCTTGGGCTGATGAATATACAGTTGTTGATTGGCAGGCATCGTACAACTTTGAGAATGGTTTGGAAGCCGTCTTACAGGTTAATAACCTAACTGATGAGCCAAATACCACTAATTATGGTACTGCACTTGCCACTGGTGAGTACAAAGAGTTTGGTCGCCAGTATTATTTAGGGTTCAACTATAGCTTCTAATTATTAGCAAGCATTCATGGCCACCAAAGTAACACCTGCTTTGGTGGCTTTTTTATAGTCGCTCACTGTGTAATGAGTGGTTATCATCAATTATCTAAATTGATATGTTTGTTTCACTTTCAATACGTGGTTTTTAATAGGTTTAAGGTGCGAAGGCGATGAAAAATCAGAAAATAGTGATTTTAGGTGGTGGAACTGCAGGTTGGATGGCCGCGAATATGATGGCAAAAAGCTGGGCAGATAAAGCGATAGAAATCACTGTGGTTGAATCTTCTAGCATCGGAACTATTGGTGTTGGTGAAGGGTCTACTCCGCAGTTCAAAGGATTTATGGACTATTTAGGTATCTCGGAAGCCGAGTGGATGCCGGCTTGTAATGCGACCTATAAAAATGGCATTCGGTTTATAGATTGGTCGACAAAACCTGGGTTTTCTAGCTATTTTCACCCATTTCCTGCACAACCTGATGACTACAGTGCACCGGCTTTTTTTCATAACAGCTTTGTTCGGCGTAAGGCGATTGACGTAGAGGGCCACCCAGACCACTTTTTTTTAGCAACTCACTTGGCTGATTTAAATAAATCCCCAATTGCTGCAGAAAGCTTCCCATTCGAAATTAATTATGGTTATCACTTTGACTCAGCTTTGCTTGGCCAGTTGTTGGCTCGCAAAGCGGCTGAGTTTAATGTAAAACACATTGATGCCACAATTACCGACGTTCGAAAACACGTTGATGGTGATATTGCGGCACTGATAAGGTCTGATGGTACGGAAATCGCTGGTGATATTTTTATTGACTGCTCGGGCTTCAAAAGTTTACTGCTACAACACACTTTAGGCGTGGGGTTCGAGTCATTCGAGTCCAATTTATTTAACGACGCTGCGGTCGTTATACCTACCAAGCAACTTGACACTATCCGCTCCGAAACACAATCTGTTGCGCGTCAATTTGGGTGGTCTTGGCACATTCCATTAACGAATCGTATCGGTAACGGTTATGTTTATAGTCAGCGTTACTGTAATGCGGATCAAGCCGAAACCGAGCTAAGGGCTGCTTTGGGTTTGTTGGACTCTGATGTAGAAGCTCGGCATATAAAAATGAAAGTCGGGCAAGTTAAAGCGCACTGGAGCAAAAACTGTATAGCGATTGGTTTATCTCAAGGATTCATAGAGCCTTTAGAAGCAACCGCTTTGCATATAGTCCAAGAAACCGTTCAGAGCTTTATTGAATGCTACCAAGATGCGGGCTTTACCGATGGTAACAGAGATAAACACAACCGCGCTTTGAGCGAACGGTATCAGGCTATTCGAGACTATATCGTCGCTCATTATCGTGTGAATAGTCGTACTGACACCAACTACTGGCTTGATAATGCCAACAATAACCACTTATCGCGGTCACTCTATCAAATTTTACAGACTTGGGTTTCTGGTAACAACTTATCGGATGAATTAGTTCGCCAAAACGTTGATCAATATTACCCTTCAGTCAGCTGGCATTGTTTATTGGCAGGTTATGGTATCTACCCAGAACAAGCTCAGCTTAAGTCAGGCAATGCCCTAGCAAACCAACATAGCATCGAAAAAGTGAATGACTTCATCAGACGATGTGGATTGAATTTTAAAGATCACCGAATGGAGCTAGAAAGCTTTGTGGCAAATGTTCACAAGTAACTTGGTATTAATCGTTATAAATAAAATCTAATTAAGGGTCTCTCTGAATACATATGTGATGGGTTCAGTACGTTCGTTTACGCAAATAGACTCTTTTAAAACAGCATTATGACAACACTATGAAAAATAAATCTCTACTATTGGCTGTGTCAGCGCTTTTGGGTGGTGCAGTGAGTTTAAGCGGCTGTGGCCCCAAGCCAGTTGATAAAAAAACCGAACAAATGACATTGCAATCGGAAGTGGCGCCAGTGAGCAAACCTGTTGTTTATCAAGTATTCACAAGGCTCTTTGGCAACACCAAAGCGGTGAACAAACCTTGGGGAACAATAGAGGAAAACGGCGTAGGCAAGTTTTCTGATTTTACTCCTACCGCATTACAACAAATTAAGGCGATGGGTGTGACCCATGTTTGGTATACCGGCGTGCTCCATCACGCAGTAGTGACGGATTATAGTAAGTATGGGATCAGCCAAGATGATCCTGATGTTGTAAAAGGCAGAGCGGGTTCACCTTATGCAATAAAAGATTACTATAACGTTAACCCTGATCTTGCGAACGATCCTTCTGCGCGACTGGCTGAATTTGAAGCCTTAATTGAACGTACACATGACGCCGGCTTGAAAGTGATCATCGATATTGTGCCAAACCATGTCGCTCGTAACTATGAGTCACTCGGTGCGCCTAAAGGAACTGTCGATTTTGGCGCGAATGACGACACGCAAGTTGCATATGCTAGGGACAATAACTTTTATTACGTGGTTGGTGAGGAATTTACAGTACCAACGAGTGAAGGCTATCAGGTGTTAGGTGGTGGATCTCATCCATTGGCGGATGGCAAATTTGCAGAAAATCCAGCAAAGTGGACCGGTAACGGTGCTCGTGCGGCAAAGCCTGATATTAATGATTGGTATGAAACCGTCAAAGTGAATTACGGGGTGAAGCCTGACGGTAGCTACGATTTCGAACGCCTGCCTGACGATTATGCTCAGCAGGATTACCGTGCACATTTTGAATTTTGGCAACACAAGCAATTGCCAGATAGTTGGTACAAATTTCAAGCCATTACGCACTTTTGGTTAGAAAAGGGCGTAGACGGTTTCCGTTACGATATGGCGGAAATGGTGCCAGTAGAGTTTTGGAGCTTCCTAAACTCTTCGATTAAAACAAAAAATCCTGAAGCTTTCTTGCTTGCAGAAGTCTATAACCCCACTTTATATCGCCCGTATATCAAGCAAGGGAAGATGGATTACCTCTACGACAAAGTGGGTTTCTACGACACGTTAAAGGTGTTAATGCAAGGCAAAGGTAGTGCCCAAGCCGTATTGGATAGTCATCTATCGGTAGCCGATATTGCCCCACATATGTTGCACTTTTTAGAAAACCATGATGAGCAGCGTATCGCAAGCCCTGAATTTGTAGGCGATCCGCTAAAAGGTAAACCCGCTATGGTGGTTAGTCACCTGATAAGCACAGCGCCATCGATGATCTATTTTGGACAAACATTAGGGGAGGATGGCTCTGAGCAGGCGGGGTTCGGCAGCCCAAGCAGAACCAGTATCTTTGACTATATTGGTGTACCCGAACATCAGAAATGGATGAATGACGGGAAGTTTGATGGCGCGCTTCTTTCAAATGAGCAGAAGGCGCTTCGTAATTACTACGTCAAATTACTCAATCTTGCAAAACAGCCGGCGATTGCGGCTGGTGAATACCAGCAAGTCACCCTGAGTGCTGAGATGCCAAGCAATGCTGAAACAGTTATGGCATTTGGCCGTAAATTAGGTCAACAAAAGTTGTTGGTCGTGAGCAACTTTAATGCGGAACAAGAACAAATAGTCACCGTAAATCTGCCTAAAGACTGGCATGGTGCTTATAACGATATTTTAGAGTCACACCCGACTTTACAATTACAACCAACGACTGATGGCGAGCACGTCAACGCAACGATTGCGCTAGCGCCGCTTGCCAGCGCGGTTTATCAAGTAGAGAAGTAAGCTATGCAACAAGAACAACAAAAACCACAACTCAGTTTTTGGCAGATATGGAATATGTGCTTTGGGTTTCTTGGGATCCAATTTGGTTTTGCACTGCAAAACGGCAATGTGAGTCGTATTTTTCAAACCCTCGGTGCCAAGGTCGATGACATCCCTATATTGTGGGTTGCAGCGCCCTTAACGGGTTTAATCGTGCAGCCAATTATCGGCTACTGGAGTGATAGAACATGGGGAAAACTTGGGCGTAGAAGACCATTTTTCTTGTGGGGGGCTATTCTCACCACGCTATCGCTTTTCATTATGCCCAATTCTCCAACGCTTTGGATTGCGGCGGGTATGCTGTGGATCATGGATGCGTCGATCAACGTCACGATGGAGCCGTTTAGAGCATTAGTAGGTGATAATCTGAATGAAAAGCAACGTGCTACAGGTTATGCGATGCAGAGCTTTTTCATTGGCGTCGGTGCCGTGGTCGCGTCTGCGCTGCCTTGGATGATGACTAATTGGTTTGAGGTGAGTAACACAGCTCCTGCAGGACAAATCCCTGACTCGGTAAAATACGCATTTTACTGGGGGGAGCTATCTTGTTCATCTCCGTATTGTGGACGATTCTAAAAACGAAAGAATATAGCCCTGAGCAACTCGCAGCCTTTGAACAAGCGCAAACGAATACGCAGAGCGCAACTCAATCAGACTTACCTGTGAACTTTTTAAAAGGCAGTGCGGTGAGCGGTTTCATTGGCGTTATTGTACTGCTTGCCGTTGCACTTCTTGGCCTTGAAAAAGAGCTTTATTTGCTTAGCGGGCTGCTCATCGCTTTTGCAATTGTATTTGTCATTGCGCATGTGATGCAGCAAAAGCAGCGCGTAAGTAATGGTTTTTATCATGTTATTTTTGACTTATTTACGATGCCAAAGACCATGCAGCAGCTTGCTGTGGTGCAGTTTTTTAGCTGGTTTTCGCTATTTGCCATGTGGATCTACACCACCTCAGCGGTGACGAGCCATCACTATGGTACGTCAGATGTAACGAGCAAGCTTTATAACGACGGTGCTGATTGGGTCGGGGTGTTATTTGCAGCCTACAATGGTTTTGCTGCTATTGCTGCGATGGTGATCCCATTCATGGTTAAGCGCATCGGTCTCAAAGGGGCACATGCAGCTAACTTGTTTTTTGGCGCAGTGTCTTTAATTAGCTTCAAATTTATCGCTGACCCCACATTACTTTGGTTGCCAATGGTGGGCATTGGCTTTGCTTGGGCATCTATTTTGTCATTACCTTACGCGATGTTAAGTAACGCTTTGCCAAGCAACAAAATGGGTGTATTTATGGGGATCTTTAACTTTTTTATCGTGATCCCACAATTACTCGCCGCCAGTATTCTAGGTCTAATTCTGCGTCATGGTTTTGATAACCAACCGATATTCGCACTCGTCATCGGAGGCGTGTCATTTTTACTCGCTGCATTAGCTGTTTCAAGAGTCACGATAAAGGCTCAATAAGGAGAACGAGATGATTAAACTATCAACAATCGCACTTGCCTTGGTAAGTGCTGGCCTCATGGGTTGCGGATCACAGCAATCTGGCAATGAAACCCTGACGGCACCAGGTGCACCTGGCGTTAAACCTTATTGGTCATACTCTGGAAAAACGGGGATTGGTACGTCGTACGAAGCGTACCAAGACGGCAAGTATAGCGATTCTACGGCTACTAAAGCAGTTTCAAAGGTATGGTTTTCTGTTGCAAAAGGGATGATCACAGAGACCATGTTTGGACTTATTCACCAAGCGCAGATCAAAGACATGCAATTTATCATCGTGGGTGACGGCTTTGCAGTGAAAGAATCTGATACTGACGCTCTAGATGTCACGATTGACTACCTTTATAAAGATGCCAGTGGGCGCCCGTTATCGCTGGCTTACAAAATATTAAGCAAGGATAAGCAAGGCCGTTTTACTCTTGAAAAGCATATTTTTACCGACCCTGATGGACAAACCTTGTTTGTTCGAGCAAAAGTAGATACTGAATTCAAAAATGTACAGGCTTTTGTGAACGTTAATCCATACGTGAATAACAATGGCTTAAACGATTTTGCAAAAGTGACAGAGCAAGGTTTGTTAGCATGGGAAGGTAAGAACTATCTCTCATTGCAGAGCAAAACCGGCTTTGTTGAAGCATCTGTCGGTTTTACTGGCACCAGCGATAATTTAGCGGCACTTGAGACTACAGGACATATAGCCCAGGCTTATACATCTACAGGCAAAGAGAGTGGCAACGTTAACTGGTTGGCAAACTTAGGGCAAGTAAAGGGCAGCAGCACCTTTGACCTTACCTTGAGTTTTGGTCATTCTCAGCAGCAAAGCTTTGCTGAGGGGGCAGCCACATTAGCCAAAGGTTACGATAAAGTACTGGCTGATTATAATGGTCAAGGCACTGCGATGGGCTGGCAAGATTATCTCGAAAGTTTAGCGCCACTAGAGTCCATGACGGCAAATACCGCAGACAACGGCAAGTTACTTTACACCAGTGCGCTTGTGCTCAAGGCGCAAGAAGATAAAACCCATGCCGGTGCGTTGATAGCATCGTTGTCAAATCCATGGGGTGACACAGTACCAGCAGAGCAAGGCCATACCGGTTATAAAGCTGTATGGGTGCGTGATTTTTATCAAGTAGCGATGGCATTTTTGGCGATGGGAGATACACAAACAGCACTCACTGCTTTTGAGTATCTAGAAAAAGTGCAAGTTACGGATAAAACACCGGGTAACCATGGTGATACCGGCTGGTTCTTACAAAAAACGCATGTAGATGGTGAGCTTGAGTGGGTTGGAGTACAGCTTGACCAAACAGCAATGCCGATTATGCTGGCATGGAAACTGTGGCAAGCGGGTGTGCTAAGCGATGATAGACTGGTTTATTGGTACAATAAGATGTTAAAGCCCGCGGCTAACTTTTTAGTTGAAGGAGGGCTGGCTAAAATATTGTGGAATGACACGCAAATCATACCGCCTGCGACGCAACAAGAGCGTTGGGAAGAGCAAAATGGCTATTCACCATCGACTACCGCGGCAATCATTGCAGGCCTTGTGACAGCGAGCGACATTGCTAAATTGGCCGGTGATAAAGCGGGACAAGAGAAATTCCTTGCGACGGCGCAGCAGTACAATCGTGATGTTGAGTCATTCATGTTCACAACCAAAGGTAATCTGCAAAGCAAACACAGTGACGGTCAATATTTTTTCCGTATTGGACAAGACGAAAACCCTAATTCCAGTACGACCTTAAATGCCAATAATGGCCGCAGCGGAATGGATAAGAAGCAAATCATCGACGGTGGCTTTTTAGAACTTGTGCGTTACGGGGTTAGAGGGGCTGATGCCCCAAGCATCGTGGCTACCATGCCTGAATATGATGATGAGTCGATAGCTGAAAACTTAAGAGTAAAATATAGCTTTAAATTTGATGGCGATGTTAATAGTTATCCGGGGTATCGCCGTTACGGTAACGACGGTTATGGTGAAGACGAGAAGCGCGGTATTAATTATGCCGAAAATGGTCAGAATACCGATGGCCAACGCGGTCGAGTGTGGCCTTTCTTTACCGGAGAGCGTGGTCACTATGATATTGCGCTGGCGCTGCTCGATGGTGAGTTAAGTGCGGATGAACAGAGCAAAATACAAAATACCTACGTGAAGGGGATGGAGCACTTTGCTAATGAAGGCATGATGTTACCTGAGCAAGTATGGGATGGTGTGGGTAAAAATACCTTTGGCTATCAACTTGGCGAAGGAACCAACTCGGCGACGCCTTTGGCTTGGACACATGCTGAATACGTAAAGTTAGTGCGCTCTCTTAATGAAAAACAAGTGTGGGATCACTACCCAATCGTAGAAATTAAACTGAAATAACAAACAGTAAGTAAACCCATAAAAAATGCCGAAGATGAGTTCGGCATTTTTTATCGCTATTGCTACCGTGAAGACTGCCTAACAATCAATTTCGGTGGCAAGAGAGTAGAGGCTACCGCTTCACCTCGGATAAGCGTAAGTAAGTTATCGACCAGCATTTGTCCTGCCAATGTGGTGTTTTGCTGCACAGTAGTTAAAGAGGGAGAAACATAACCCGCAGCGGCAATGTTATCAAAGCCAACGACATGTACATCATGAGGCACGCGAACGCCTGCTTCTTGAAGCGCCTTAATCGCGCCAATAGCAATAAGATCGCTAGCAGCGAAAAGCGCGTTAAATTTAACATTGTTGGCGATTAAGGAGCGAGTCGCATGATATCCTGAGTCTTCTGTGGAAATCGCATTTGCCGTCTTACGGTCGCTCACCTCGATACCCTTTGCTTTAAGGGTGTCTCTAAAGCCTTTAAAGCGCGCAAAAAATTCTGGGCTGTGATCCGAAGCATCGCCAATAAACGCACAATCTGTTCTGACCATGTCAATTAAATGCTTTGCAGCCAATACACCACCACCGTAATTGTCGCAGCTCACAGTGAGGTCTGGACGGTTATCAACTGTTGCCCCCCAACAAACAAACTTTGTGTGGTTGTCGAGTAGAGTTTGTAACTTTGACTGGTAATCGATGTAATCACCATAGCCTAGTAAAATTAACCCGTCAGCACGGTGACTATCCTCGTAATCGGCATGCCAATCACTGCTCGTCGATTGGAACGATACTAAAAGGTCATAGCCTTCTTTTGCGCACGCTCGGGTAATACTGCCAAGCATACTTAAAAAGAACGGATTAATTTGTGACTCGTCTTCTGTGGGATCTTCAAATAGCAGCAAAGCCAATGTACTGCTTTGCTGAGTGCGCAGATTACTCGCGTTTTTATCGACCTTATAGTTAAGCTTTTTAGCAATCTCATGAACGCGACGACGTGTTTCTTCGTTAACCAAAGGGCTATTTCTTAGGGCGCGCGACACCGTAGATTGCGAAACGCCAGCATAATGGGCGATATCAAATGAAGTTGCTTTACCTTTCATGTTCTTCTCAACGCTTAAGACAGTGACATTGTCAGCCATTCAATTTTTTTTTCAACCAATTTCACCGAATTTGCAAATTTTTATTGATACAGTCTGACACCGGTGTCATAATGTCGATGTTTTATCATTTTGTTGTCAAAACGTATTTGGCTGCCCTATGCCAAGGGCAGCATTTTTTTACCAAATTAACAGAATAACAGGTAAGAGCAAAAGCCAAGGCGTGCAAATTTTGGCGAGTTGAGACAATAAATTGCAGGACGTGTGCTGGCAGCCCTGATGTTAGCCCAAGCATAATCGCAGTGATAAAGAGATAATAATATGAGCCAGACAACAAGCCATTCATCCGTGCCGTTTGAGCCGATTGTCGTTGCCGACATCGGGGGAACAAACGCCAGATTTGCAATCGTGTCAGATTTTGATACACGAACTAACCATTTTGTAATTACGCATCAAGCCACTTTTCCTAGTGCTGAATTCCAGTCTTTTGAATCCGCTATCCAAAAATATTTAACTGAGCTACCTGTAGCGCAGCCAAGCCGAGCCTGTCTCGCGGTTGCCGGTCCTATCAAATCTCAGCAAGTTCATTTAACTAATTTAGGTTGGCATTTTAATTCCGAAGACATCAAAGCCCAGTTCGATTTTACCGAACTTGCCGTGATCAATGACTTTGCTGCTTTTGCCTATGCGGCGCCCTACTTAGCACTAGAGAAAAACCTAGTGATTAAGCAAGGCCAGCCTGAGCTAGGTGCAAATATCGGTGTAATGGGTCCTGGCACTGGATTTGGTGCGGCTTGTCTTGCTAGAGATATTAATGGCAGCGCGGTGATGAGCTGTGAAGCGGGACATATCTCACTTGCACCGGTTACTGCCTTAGATAAAGAGCTGTTAACGGTACTGCGCGCGAGTATTCAACATGTTTCAGTCGAGACGGTGTTTTCAGGCCCAGGTATTGCGAGACTCTACAAAGCCATGGCAGAAGTGCGTGGTGAGCAAGCTAAAGATCTTAATGCGGCGCAGATCAGTGCGCTCGCGAAAGAGTGCAAGGTTTGTGACGCAACATTGAGTCACTTCTGTGACTGGATGGGGAGCGTAGCAGGCGATTTAGCACTGACTTTTGGTGCCTTAGGTGGTGTTTATATAGGTGGTGGGATCTTGCCGCGGATGAAAGCGCGATTACAAGCAAGTAGCTTTGTTGAACGCTTTACCGAAAAAGGCATGATGTCACAGTACACGAGCCAAATTCCAGTTACTTTGGTGGTACAAGATAATATCCCACTGATTGGCGCAGCAGCATGTATTCATGAGCGACGCCGGGCTTAAGGGTAAATCGATGAAAAAAGTAACTATTAATAGCGTTGCCGAATATGCCGGAGTGTCTAAAAAGACAGTATCTCGGGTATTAAATAACGAGCCAAATGTTAGTCCAGCAACGCGGGAAAAAGTCCTGAAGGTCTTTGAAGAGCTGAATTATAAGCCTAATCCTATTGCACGCGGTTTGGCACAAAATCGTAGCTTTATCATCGGTTGTTTATACGACAACCCATCAAAAAGCTATATCACGCGAGTGCAAAGTGGTGCGCTGGAGGCGTGTCAGAAACATAGTTACAATTTATTGATACATCCTTGTGAACTGCGCGGCCAAGACCTTATCGACAATGTTGATCAGCTGCTTACCACATCGAGACTTGACGGTATTGTGCTTACTCCGCCGTTTTCAGACTCCAACGAGCTTATTGCTTTTTTAAAGCAGCGCAATATTCCTTATGCACGCGTTGCTTCAGCCATTGAAGGCGATGATTCGATTTCAATTCGCAGTAATGACGAGCAAGGCGCTTTTGAGTTAACTGAGCACTTGATTAATTTAGGTCATACCGAAATTGCCTTTATTAAAGGTCACCCTGATCACAGTGCCACAGAAAATCGTTTTTCTGGTTACCAAAAAGCACTGGCAAAGCATGGTATTGAATATCGAGAGCGGTTAGTTGCAGAAGGTAACTTTAGTTATCACTCAGGTGCAGACAGTGCAAAAGCCATATTGGACCTAGAGCCAAGGCCAACGGCTGTATTTGCATCAAACGACTACATGGCTGCGGCTGTGTTAAAACTTGCTACACAGCGAGAGATCAAAGTGCCCGAGCAGTTATCTATTGCTGGGTTTGATAACGCACCTATCGCAAGGCATATTTGGCCGGGTCTGACGACAATAGCACAGCCTGTGGAAGAAATGACTCGGATAGCGGTAGAAGAGCTGATTAAGCATATATCTCAGCCGCAAGAAGCACCGTTTCAGCAAGTTTTAGAAGCTAAACTTATCACTCGAGAGTCGACGAAAGCGCGCTCGAATTCATAACTTTTTCAATTTTTATACTTGCCCCAAAGCCCAACGCTTAGCCGTTGGGCTTTTTATTTTCGCAGCTACTAGGGAATATATTGCAGTTCCTTTGTAAGTTATTCTATGTAAAGCTCGGAATGATAAATACGCAGATTTATGTTGCGATAATAAGGCTCGCTGATCCATAGATTAAAGGCCATGTTACCAAGTTAAGGTTCATTGATAACTTTGCTATCAAATAATGATTTCGCTCAATCATTAATATTATTCTTTTTGTCATAATAATTACTAATAAAATCAGTTAGGTAATGATTTTAAGACTACAGATATCGGCAAAGTTTTAAGTGGTTATAATTTGGTCATTTTAAAAAGTTAGACTAAATTTATAAGAAGGGTTGACACCGGTGTCAGCTTTATGCGTAAATATAGTGACACCGGTGTCAGGTTGGGGTGAGAGACAACCTGATAGCGTACCTTTGAACGGGTAAATCAAAGCAGCTCTGTACAAGGATTACCACGAATGCTGGTAATCGTGCAGAGCCTTTTTCCTCTAACACTAGAGAGTCAGTAATATGTTGCATCCACGAATTCAGGAAGTCACCGAACGCGTCATTGAGCGAAGCAAAGCAACACGTCAAGCCTATTTAGCTCGAATCCAACAAGCAAAAAAACAAACGCGCGTACGAGCAGGACTGGGCTGTGGAAACCTAGCACACGTAATGGCTGCTTGCTCAAGCAGTGATAAGACTCGTCTAAAAGAAGACGAGCAACCGAACCTAGCAATTATCAATTCGTACAATGACATGTTGTCTGCGCACGAACCTTATAAAGAATATCCAGATTTAATTAAAGCAGTGGCAAACAAGTTTGACGCGACTGCACAAGTAGCGGGTGGTGTACCTGCTATGTGTGACGGGGTTACCCAAGGTCGCGATGGCATGGAACTGTCTTTGTTCTCTCGTGACGTAATTGCCATGTCAACAGCGGTGGCATTATCACACGATGTCTTCGATGGGGTTTTCTGTCTTGGTGTATGTGACAAAATCGTCCCAGGACTATTAATCGGTGCTTTGTCTTTTGGTCATTTGCCCATTTTCTTTTTACCAGCAGGCCCGATGCAATCTGGGATCCCGAACAAAGAAAAGGCGCGCATTCGTCAAAAGTTTGCACAGGGCTTAGTCAGCCGGGAAGAGTTACTGGAAGCTGAGAGTGCTTCATATCACAGTGCAGGTACTTGTACTTTCTACGGTACGGCAAACTCGAACCAGATGCTAATGGAGATCATGGGTCTTCATTTACCTGGTAGCTCGTTTATCAATCCATACACAGAATTAAGAGATGGCTTAACGGCGAGTGCGGTTGAGACCATGCTAACTCAGCTACTTGACGGTAAAAGCGGCAATGCACTTGCGGATATCGTGAGTGAAAAAACGGTGATCAATGGCTTGGTCGGTTTGTTGTCTACTGGTGGTTCTACCAATCATGCCATTCACTTAGTCGCAATGGCAAAAGCGGCGGGTGTTCAAATCACTTGGAAAGACATGGCGGATTTGTCTGAAGTAGTGCCGTTATTAACGCGTATTTATCCAAATGGTCATGCCGATGTAAACCACTTCCAAGCGGCTGGCGGCATGGGCTTCTTAATGCGTGAATTAAGAGATGGCGGCTTCTTACACAATGACGTAAAAACAATTGTGGGTGAAGGACTTGATGCTTACACGATGGAACCACTACTGGATATCAACAGCAATGTGATCATCAGCGATAACCAAGGTCCTGCCAAAGTGAAGTGGGTACCAGTACCCGAGAACTCACTGGATGAAGAAGTACTTCGCCCAGTAGCAAATCCATTTAACAAGCAAGGCGGCTTGCAACTACTTAATGGTAATTTGGGTAAAGCGGTGATTAAAGTGTCTGCGGTACAAGAGCAGCATCAAACGGTGACTGCACCGGCGAAAGTATTCAGCTCTCAAAGCGAATTACAAGAAGCCTTTACTGCTGGCAAGCTTAACCAAGACTTTATTGCCGTGATTAAAGAGCAAGGCCCTAAAGCGAAAGGTATGCCTGAGTTACATAAACTGACACCTGTCATGGCTACATTACAAGACCAAGGTTTTAAAGTGGCGATTGTGACAGATGGTCGTATGTCTGGTGCTTCGGGTAAAGTACCTGCGGCGATCCACCTTGCGCCGGAAGCGGTTGAAGGTGGTGCAATTGCAAAAGTACACGAAGGTGATTTGATCACCTTAAATGCACCAAAAGGCGAATTAGTGCTACATGTTTCTGATGAAGAAATGGCACAGCGCGAATTACAGCTCTCACCGCAATCGCAAACATTTGGTACGGGTCGAGAGCTATTCTCAGGATTTAGACACGTAGTGAGCAGTGCAGATCAAGGTGCATGCTCATTTGGCATCGAAGAATAATAACAGTGGGAATGAGGGTGAGCATGAGTATTAAAGAGATATTGTCAGCAGCACCAGTGGTTCCGGTTATCGTTATTGATAACCTAGAAGACGCGGTGCCGCTTGCTACGGCATTGTTTAATGGTGGCTTAAAAGCACTTGAAGTGACACTTCGTACACCGGTGGCAGCGCAAGCGGTAAAAGACATTAAAGCGGCTTTACCAGACGCCTATGTTGGTACTGGTACGGTAGTGGATAAGGCAACCTTTAATGCCTCTGTAGAAGCCGGCGCTGACTTCATGGTAAGTCCTGGTGTCAATGACGAATTATTGGAACTGGCAAAGTCGTCAAGTATTCCATTTCTTCCAGGTGCTGCAACGCCAAGCGAAGTGATGAAGCTTGCAAGTCACGGTTTTGAATTCTTAAAGTTTTTCCCAGCGGAAGCTGCAGGTGGTGCACCAATGCTTAAATCCATTGGCGGACCAATTCCACAAGTAAAATTCTGTCCAACGGGTGGTATTTCGTTGGCAACTGCACCTAAGTATCTTGCACTCGACAATGTGGTATGTGTGGGCGGTACTTGGATGCTTGATAAAGCACTTATCGCAAACAAAGACTGGCAAGCCATTGAAGCGCTTGCGAAACAAGCAAGTGAAGTAAAATAGATTAGGGGACAGTTATCATGATTAATATCGCAATTAATGGCTATGGACGTATCGGTCGTAACGTACTTCGTGCACTGTACGAGTCAGGTCAGAATAAAGACATCAAAGTCGTTGCCATCAACGATCTCGCACCTGCAAACGTAAACGCGCATTTGACTCAATTTGACTCTGTACATGGTCGCTTTCAAGGGCAGGTTGTTCTTAACGACAACACACTCGTTATCGGTGGTGACGAAATCACGCTAACGCAAGAGCGTGACCCTGCAAATCTTCCTTGGAAAGCGCTAAACGTTGATATCGTACTTGAATGTACTGGGTTGTTCACTTCTCGCGAAGCTGCGGCTAAACACATTGAAGCCGGTGCGAAAAAAGTGATTGTATCTGCGCCGGGCACAGATATGGATGCAACGGTTGTTCATGGCGTTAACAGCGAAGTGCTAAATGCTGAATCAACCATTATCTCTAACGCATCTTGTACCACAAACTGTCTTGCGCCTATTGCAAAAGTATTGAATGATACTATTGGTATTGAGCAAGGTAGCATGACAACCATTCATGCCTACACCAACGATCAGAATCTATCAGACGTTTACCACCCGGATTTATATCGTGCGCGTAGTGCTACTCAGTCGATGATCCCGACGAAGACGGGTGCGGCAAAGGCGGTTGGCTTAGTGCTTCCTGAACTTGCTGGCAAACTAGATGGTATGGCGGTTCGTGTGCCAACCATCAACGTATCACTGGTTGATTTAACGTTTGTTGCTAAGCGTGACACTTCAAAAGAAGAAGTGAATGCGGCAATCAAAGCGGCTGCTGAGGGCGCGATGAGTGCAATCCTTGAGTACAATGAATTACCTTTGGTTTCTATCGATTTCAACCACAACCCGGCTTCTTCAGTGTTTGACTCTACACAAACCAAAGTAGATGGAAAGCTGGTAAAAGTAATGGCTTGGTATGATAACGAATGGGGCTTCTCTTGCCGCATGCTAGACCAAGTTAAAGCATTAGGTGCATTTTTATAATCAGGATTAATTTCTGGCCAAAAGCTCTGCAGATCGCGGAGCTTTTTTGTTTTTGACGGAAAAATTGCCATTCTTCCTTATCAATTAGTATAAGTTCCTTGAGGATCGGCACCGTATATGGAAAAATTCACCACACAAACACCAATAACTCCAAACGAGGATTCAATTATGCGCATCATCTTGCTAGGCGCGCCGGGTGCAGGTAAAGGTACTCAAGCTCAATTTCTAATGGACAAATATGGGATCCCTCAGATCTCTACAGGCGACATGTTACGTGCTGCTATCAAAGAAGGGACTCCGTTGGGTCTTGAAGCGAAAAAAGTCATGGATGCAGGTCAACTAGTATCTGATGAAATCATTATCGGCTTGGTAAAAGAGCGCATCGCAAAAGAAGATTGTGCAAATGGCTTCTTGCTTGATGGCTTCCCACGCACAATTCCACAAGCAGATGCAATGAAAGAAAATGGCATCAAAGTTGACCATGTTATCGAATTTGATGTGGCAGATGAGATCATCGTTGAGCGTATGAGCGGTCGTCGTGTACACCCAGGTTCTGGTCGTGTTTACCACATCGTTTACAACCCGCCTAAAGTAGAAGGCAAAGATGACGTAACGGGTGAAGACCTAATCATTCGTGATGACGACACTGAAGAGACAGTACGTAAACGTCTAGCGATTTACCATGAGCAAACTAAACCTCTAGTAGACTACTACAGTGCGGAAGCGGATGCTGGTAACACGCAATATCACAAACTAGATGGTACACAAGCTGTTGATGCGGTAAGCAAACAGTTAGGTGAACTATTGGGTTAATGCCCATTAGCTGTACATACGAAAAAAGGAGCTAATTTAGCTCCTTTTTTAGCGGGATTTATAGCGAACTTTTGACTTAAGTATGAGCAAGGGGTTACTACACATTTACTTTATATAGTAAACAAATCATATTGCCGGACTTATAGAGGAATGTGAATTAAGTGTAACTAAACTGTGCTTGTTGTTGTTTTTTTTGTGTTATTGTAGAGGTGTACAAATGTCTAACTAAAGGAGCTGACAATGCACTTAAAACTCAACAAAAAGAAAATTAAAACGTTATCTAAAGATAAACAGGCAATTCCACATGCTCAAACCCCCGCTATTGCTGGTGGGTTATCAAATGGGCCTGAGTGCTTCACATATAGCCATGGCGGGTGTTGCGGTACAGTTGCCCCTACAAATATTGACTGTAGTGCTGCTTGTCAACATTAGCAGTGTTACTAGGCTTGGATTAACAGTCCAAGCCTTCATTAAGCATGATTTATTTAACAAAATATTACGCTTTCGCGATAAATATAGCACGGAGCGGAGCGGGGTAGCCTTCAATGGTTTTGCTGGTGTCATTTGGATCTAAGAAATCAGCAAGCGACTCTGTTTCCATCCAAGGAGTTTGGCGCTGTTCGTCTAACGACGTGACGTCTTTGTTTACTACCTTGATATCTTTGAAGCCCACGCGCTCAAGCCATAATGTTAATGCGTCGCAGCTTGGAATAAACCAGACATTGCGCATCTTAGCGTAGCGATCGGTCGGCACCAATACTGTATTTACATCGCCCTCAATCACGAGTGTTTCTAGCACTAATTCGCCACCTTTTCTTAGCTGAGACTTTAGCTGTGCTAAAAAGTCGATTGGTGAACGACGGTGATATAGCACGCCCATTGAAAACACAGTATCAAATGCTTTTAGCTCAGGAAGTTGCTCTACACCTAGGGGTAGTAAATGCACGTTCGGATCGGGGTTAAAGTGTTTAATAGTTTGGAATTGGCATAAAAATAGATCGGAGGGATCAATGCCAACAATAAGCTCTGCGCCTTCACCGCGCATACGCCACAAGTGATAACCAGAGCCACAGCCGATATCCAATACATTACGGCCGTGAAGGTCGCTGATATGGGGGAGCAGTCGGTCCCATTTCCAGTCGCTGCGCCACTCAGTATCAATATGGACGCCATGTAAATGAAATGGTCCCTTACGCCATGGCATCATGCGTTTTAGTAAATGCGTTAACTGCTTTTGATGACCTTCATTGACGTCTTCGCCAGTACCTATCTCAACCTTGGTTTTTATATCAACATGGGTGGTTGAGATTTCTGGTAGATTTTTAATGACTTTTTCCCATTTCGGCCAGTCGCCATGTTGGGCTTCTTTTTGCCAATGGCTAAGCTGCGCAGGCAACGTTTCTAGCCAATGGCTCAAAGGGGTTTTCGCAATGGTTGCATAAAAGTCGGTAAACCAATGATTCATAATTGCCTCTATTTTATTGCTACCATTGAGCAGAAGTTAAAGCACTGATACCACACTTGAGTTTGATTAAAGCCAATAGCTTCTAATCTTGTCATATGGGTACTTAACAAGTCCGTGCGCATCACGTTTTCAATCGCGTTGCGTTTTTGGCTGATCTCTAATTCTGAGTAGCCATTGTGGCGTTTAAAGTCGTGGTGAAGGTCGATAAGTAAGTTGTCTTTAGTATCGTTTTCACCGCGGATTTTTTCACTTAATAGCAGTACACCACCAGGTTTCAAACCCTGATATATTTTTTCTAGAACCGCTTTGCGGTTTTCTGGTGGAATAAACTGTAGGGTGAAGTTCATCGCAACGACAGATGCATTGCTAATCTCTATTTCATTGATATCACCTAACGTGACCGAGACTGGGACGTCGGATTTAAAGCCTTTTAGATGCAGTTGGCAGCGCTCTACCATAGGCTGTGAATTGTCCACGGCAATGATATGACAGTTTTCTTTATCTATATTTCTACGCATGCTTAGCGTGACTGCGCCTAAAGAGCAGCCTAAGTCATATAAGTTTGAGTTACTTTGCGCGTAAGTACCCGCAAGTTTGCCCATTGTGCTTACTATTGTCGCGTAGCCCGGCACTGAGCGCTGGATCATATCTGGAAACACTTCGACGACATTGGCGTCGAAAGTGAAATCTTTCACTGCTTGTTCAGTGGCATAAATACTGTCTTTGCCCGTCACATTTAATCTCTCTTTGAAAATAATCTCGCTATTTTAGCATTTTATGCTGGATAGTCAGTGATAAATTCAGTAGCTTGGCTACTATTAATAATAAGAAGTAACTATGAGACCAAAAATGGCGAAAAGCAAAGTGATTAGCACAGAAGACATCCTCTCAACGCTATGCCACTCAGTAACAGAAGTTCTGTCGTCGGCAAGCGGCAACCAAATTAATTATTCCGCGATGGTACAAAAGATAACTCGTACCTGTATGAGGCCTGACATCGGCTGTTTCGTATTGTTTGATGGCGGCTTTACCGGTTTAGTCGTAACTAATTTTACCGCGCAAGCCGCGATGGAGGTGTATACCGACTACATGCGTAACATGGGCATGCCTGAAGAAGAAATTGCGCATAGTCATTTATCTGATGACGTTGCCAATGTATTGGGTGAGTTGATGAATCAGATTGTTGGTGATTTCACCAACAAAGTACGTGAGCAGCTACATACCTCTATCACGCAAAACCAGCCTAAGATGATGGCTATCAACAAACAGGTGCAGATCTCGGTAGACACAACGATGGATCGCCCGCAGGCGAGACGCGTTACCTTTACCACTCAAGGCCAGAATATTTTCTATCTTGAATTGGCAATGGATAAAACTGAATTCATTAAGCTACATGACTTTGATATTGCAGAGTCGGTAGACCCAGATGACATTATTGCAAGTCAGGCTGAGAAGAAAAAGCCAGCGAAGCCTCAGGAAGAAGATGTTGTAGATGACGACTTTATGGATCAGTTAGGACTGTAAAACCGTATTTAGAGCACCTAACAGAAAGGCCACATCTGTGGCCTTTCTGTTAGGTAAAAATCTTCATTGCGCCCTCGGATAAAATATATAGTAATGGCACTAATGCAGTGCGCCTTTTCCTGCATTGAGCTCAGGTGCTTCTTCTACATGCTTTATGGATGTTAGCATCATAAAGGCTTCATTGAACTCAAAGCGGGCGATGGCGGTTTTTAATTTCTGTAGTTCTGGTTCAGTCAAATAGCTACTTACTGAAATTGAGTCTACTAGCTCTGTGGCTTGAGTATCATAATCTCTTAATGCACATGCGAGCTGGATGAGTTCCTCTAATTGACTATTGCCACCTTTTTCTTCGTTGTTTTTCGTTACACTTTTTACCTGATGAGACGCTTCTTTTTTACGACGCTTTTGGCATTGTTCCAGTGCATATTTAACGTATTTAATCAGCTCGTCAATTTCGCTTGCATTAGGTGGGCGGACATTGAGAGAAGCCTCAATGTGCTTAAATTCCTCGGTCAGCCTAACAATCGAAAGGTTAGCACTAGCACCTTTTAATGCATGTAACATGCTATGTGCCAGTTCAAAATTTTCAATGGCTAAAGCCTGTTTTAAATTGATCAGCTCTTCAATCTGCTGGGACAGGAACTTTTCTAAGATATCGAAGTAAACCTTTTGGTTGCCAGCTGCTCGAGCAATACCCTCGGCAATATCAATACCTTCAAACTCAATGATCTCATCAATTTCCTCTATCTCTGCAACGACTTTTGGTGGGTTAACTTCTGGCGTTGTTAAAAGGCCATCGGCTTCGGTGCATACGTATTTCAAAATACTTTTAACGAGTTGTTCAACGTCGATGGGTTTGGTTACGTGGTCATTCATACCAGCATCGATGCAAGTCTGTATGTCTTCTTCCATGGCATTGGCGGTCATCGCTAGAATAGGAAGTGTATTTTTATCGAACTCTATGCGAAGGTTTTGCGTCGCGGTAATGCCGTCCATCACTGGCATTTGCATATCCATTAAAACAATATCTATGTGTTTGCTATGAACTTGATCAATGGCTTCTTGTCCATTGTCTGCGACCGCTACTTGCGCTCCGAAGCTAGATAAGATCTCCGCTGCTATCTCCTGATTGACTGGCTGATCCTCCGCGACCAAAATTGATATGCCATTTAGTGCTTGTTTCCTAATCGTTTGTTCTTTTTTGGTGATAGTGGTTCTTACTTCCGGTGAGTCAAACACGGCATTTTGAATAACGTCCACAAGGTTTGACGGGTTAATCGGCTTTAAAAGTACACCATCAACTAAACTGGCTTGGCTGTCGTTCAGGTTTAGCTCCCGACCATAAGCGGTGACTAAAATAAACTTACTTTGCGACACATCGACCTGCGATTGCAGCTTAGTGATCAGCTCAATGCCATCTAATTTTGGCATATGCCAATCGACGAAAATAAGATCGGGTAACTCTTGTGTCAGGACGAATTGATTTAACGCTTTATGAGGGTCTAAATAAGAACAAACCTGCATACCAAAGTTTGTTAGCATACCGCTTAACACGTCCAATGCGTGTTGGTTATCGTCAATAATTGTTGCTGATAGTTCTGATAAGTGGGTAGAGGCCATTTTCGCCTGACTCAGCTCGTCACTGACTTCCATTTCTAATGTGAAATAAAATTCCGAACCGACGTTTTCCTCGCTCTCAACATATATTTCTCCCCCCATAAGCTTGACCAATTGTTGCGAAATCGTGAGGCCAAGCCCTGTACCGCCATATTTTCGGGTGATCGAATTGTCTGCTTGCGAGAAAGATTGAAATAGGTTTTTTTGCTGGCGTTTATTCATGCCAATACCAGAGTCTTTTACGCTAAACTTAATTTTTGCTAACCCTTTTTCGACATTGACAAGGGCGACACGAATAACAACCTCACCGTTTTCTGTGAATTTAACTGCGTTACCCGCTAAATTGATGAGTACTTGGCTTATTCTAAATTGATCGCCAATCACGCAGTAGGGCACTTGTGAGTCGATATCAAAGACTAACTCTAGTTGTTTTTCTTGGGCTTTTACACTGACGATGGTGGCGACATTGTCGAGTAGTTTTTCTGTTGAAAAGGCCTGATATTCTAACTCGATTTTGCCAGCTTCGATTTTTGAAAAATCGAGTATATCGTTGATCAATCTCAGTAATTGCTTTGCGGCTGTATCTATTTTTGATACGTAGTCGTGCTGTTTTGCATTCAATTCTGTCGCGAGCGCGAGATGAGACATACCAATAATCGCGTTCATTGGGGTTCTAATTTCATGGCTCATGTTGGCGAGGAATTCGCTTTTCGCTTTTGCCGAGTTTTGGGCCAAGTTTTTTGCTTCTATGAGTTCACGTTGTAGTTGGTTCCTCTCCGAAACGTCAAGGTACATGCCAACAATACCAGCTACATCGCCATTTTCATTAAAAAATGGCGCTTCGTATACAATCAGTTCCCGCGGCTGTTCTTGGCCATCAAGCAATAATACTTCATAGGTTTGCTCCTGGGTTGTGGTGGTAATTTCGTGAGCTTTGGATTCAAATAGACTGGCTATTCCTAGATCAAAAACCTCGTCTAACTTGGCGCCAATCACATCTACTTCAAATTGATCTAACAGTGTTAAAAAGGACTTGTTTACGCCCATAAATACACCGTCAGTCGAACGATAATACGTGGGGTTTGGGATAGCATTGATAATATGGTGAGTAAGTTCGAGTTGTTCGCTTAAGGCCGATTCTGCCTTTTGCTGCTTTTCGATATTTTCATTGATGGCAAGCGCGAGGCTTAAGTCCTTACACAAATACTCGAGCGCTTCAAATTGGCTGTCTATCAACACCTGAGCACTACCGACTAGCAGCACATAGACAACATGATTACCGATGGCTAGTGGAAAGCAATAACGGCCTTGTAACTTCACTTCAACTTCTTGTTCTTTGAGCCACAACGGTTCTTGTTGTACTTGTGGTTCATTATTTGCTGCGCAATGCGCTAGAGTGGAGGCAATAATTGAATGGCTTGGTGTCACCCCATGGCTTTTCACTAACGACAAGGCGTCGTCTTCTAAATTGGCATAGAGGCAAACACTCGGTGCATTGAACTCATTGGCAATAAACTCTAGTGCATGGCGCACGATAGGCTCGGAGCCGGTGATGGATTTTAGTTCGCGATTATAGTTTTCGATAATTGCGGCTGACGCCAACTTTTGGCTTTGAGAGGTGGTGGCAACATGGATCGCTTGCGTGAGCCGTTTTACATCGACGTCACTGTTTGTAGGCACCACAGAAAGAGGGGCGCCATTTAACGCTTGTGCACGTAGCGTATTGACGATGCGATATAGCGGGGAGAAATGTTTGGTGCGCATAAACCAAACATAAAAGCTTAAAAATAGTGTTAATACCGCGAAGGCAAGGCCGGTAATCAACAGTATTAGGAGTTGTTGATTTGTGCTTGTTTCAAGTTCAGCGTTTGCAATGAGAGGCAATTGTGAGATGGCATTTTGATAACTTTGAGGCAAATCGGCCTGCTCAACCGTATCTGCTAAAAATTGAGACTTTAGTCTTGCTTGGGTTTCATAGATTTGTTGTAACGGAAGTGGTAATGGATGACTTGGTGCAGATTTGATTTCACCTAGCCATTGGACGTTTTTATCTTTGCTATACATCTCTAGTGATAAGTGGTTGTGGTAAGCGGTATTAACGTCGGTCGCGAGAGTGCTGTGAGTAGTTGTTGAGTAGTAGATAAGCGTTGCGCTTCCTAGGGCAGCCATCAAGGCGAAAAGTGCGATCCAACTTAGTAATGCTTTTGAGGACATAAGTTATTATTTACGCGTGAATTTATATATAAACATAGTCGCGATATACAATATCTCAAGCTATGCTGTAAAAAGTGTCTATCTTAAGGACTTGAGTAACGTTACATGTCAGACATTTTAATTGTTGACGATATGCCGGAAAACCTCCAAGTATTGCAGCTCATACTAAGAAAGGAAGGGTATAAAGTATTGGCAGCACGGGGTGGGGATATTGCCTTAGGTATTGTTAAAAAGCACCAGCCTGAGTTAATTATTACCGATATAAAAATGCCAAATATGTCGGGGATTGAACTATGTAAAGTGCTTAAGTCCGACAATTCGGCGGCGGCCATTCCGGTTATTTTTGTGAGTGCTTATGAAGACAGCGAGAGCTTGGTACAAGCATTCGAAGTCGGTGGTGTTGATTACATCACCAAACCTTATAAACCCGCTGAAATCATAGCCAGAGTAAACACCCAATTTAAGTTAATTGAAGCGCAAAAGTTAGCGGTAAAACAGCAGCTATCTAAGGCTATAAACCAAATGGTGATGGGGATTGCACACGAAATTAATACCCCGCTTGGTACCAGTATTACGTCCAACACCTTTTTAGAAGGCGTCATGCAGGAGCTACAAAGTGCACTCACCGCAGGTACGCTTACGCAGGATGAGCTGGTAACGGGGTTTGAGCAGATCAAAGACAGTAGTGCGCTGTGCAGCCGTAATCTAGAAAAAGTGGCTAAGTTTGTCAGTTTATTAAAATCGGTCTCTCAGTCTGAGCGAGATAGCAGTTGTGCTGACGTTAAATTACAAGAAATAGAAACAAGACTGAAAAAAGATTTTTCAAAGCAAGACGTACAAATTCAGTTTGTTGGTAACACAGCAACTGAAGTTTACGTGGATGGTCAAGCACTGGTTGAGGTATTGAGCAACTTAGTTGAAAACTCTATTGCGCATGCCTGGATTGACCATGATCACCTTGCCACTATCACCTTTACGCGCTCAGGTAACAATTTACATGTTAATTATACTGACAATGGAATAGGGCTTAGAGGAATTAGTACACAAGAGTTATTAAAACCGTTTGTGACGACAAAAAGAGGTAATGCAGGCCATGTTGGGTTAAGCGCAAATTTAACTGCCAACTTGGTTTCAGGGGCACTCAATGGAGAGTTTAGCGTGAAAAATACACCGCAAGGATTGGAGTGGGATATCCAAATACCGATAGATACCCCCGATAATGCTTGATCTGCATCAAAAGTCTCAGGCCCTATACATAAAAGCGGACATAAGTCCTTATATCATTTGTCCTAATTCAATAAGCTCGCTCGCTGTTAAAACGTAATCTTTAAAAAGTACTCTGCTGACCATGTAATTAGCTACACTTTTTGAAGAATTATCGACAACACGATCGTATAAGGGCTTTTTAGCCTTTGCTGTTGCTGTTTTGAGTGAGGCTTGTTAAATACAAGTTTACTGCTTAAAAACAACCCCCTAGGTTAACAGACCCGATAACATACGCCTTACCTTCTACTAGGTACGCAGTGTTGAGATGACACGGGAAGTGCGTTATTTACCCCGATGTGCAATTGAGTAAATAACCATGAATTACTAATAATTTTGGTGGAACCATTATGCAACAGTTACCTACCGTAGACTATCAATCGCCAAATGCTGCGAAAGAATTTGTAGAATCTTTAAGAAACACGGGTTTCGGTGTACTAAAAAATCACCCAATCCCACAAGAGTTGGTTGAATCAATCTACAAACATTGGCAAGAATTTTTTAATTCAGAAGAAAAACACGAATTCCTTTTCAATAAAGAAACTCAAGATGGTTACTTCCCACCAGAAGTCTCTGAAGTTGCTAAAGGTTTTACAGTAAAAGACATAAAAGAGTACTTTCACGTTTATCCAAAAGGTCGCGTACCGGCTCAATTAGAAGCAGAGATTCGTGAATATTACCGTTTAGCGAGCGAGTTTGCTCAAGAGTTGCTAAGCTGGGTACAAGCGGAAGCGCCTGCAGATGTGAGAGCGAGATTCTCTATTGATCTCAAAGATATGATCAAAGAATCAGAGCAGACATTACTGCGTATTCTTCATTACCCACCAATGACAGGCGATGAAGAACCAGGTGCAATTCGCGCCGCAGCGCATGGTGATATCAATCTACTTACTGTATTGCCTGCGGCAAATGAGCCTGGCCTACAAGTGCAAAGACAAGATGGCAGCTGGTTAGACGTACCATGCGACTTTGGTTCGTTGATTATTAACATTGGTGACATGCTGCAAGAGGCGTCGGGTGATTACTTCCCATCGACAATTCACCGTGTGATTAACCCAACAGGCAAAGCGTCGACGAAATCTCGTATTTCATTGCCGCTATTCTTACATCCAAGACCGGATGTTGTGTTGTCAGAGCGTTACACTGCAGATAGCTATTTGCAAGAGCGTTTAAGAGAACTTGGGGTTAAGTAATCTGCGAATAACCTGAACGATAAGGTTAAATCGATAAAGCGACTTGATGTAATATTGAGTCGCTTTTTTATTATGTGTCTAACAATCCCTAATCTCTGTTAGTCCTTGTAATTTGACGATTATTGCAATTTTTCACTGACAATCCTCACAATCTGTGCAATATTAGTTTTTTTCAAAATGAAGAAATTTCTTGAAAAAATTAATGACAACGCTGTCATTTGTTGTGTAACATCAATTCAACATGAATGAAAAACCGTGTCTAACGAAAACAATAACGCGGTCTAATCCAGAACAAAGTAGGGGTCTTTACATGATGGCTAAACAGGTTAACCAAGACCAACTATACATCGGCGTCGATGGTGGTGGAACAAAATGCCGCGCTACAATTTATTCTCTTCAACATGGCGTTTTGGGTACGGGTCTAGGCGGTCCTGCGAATCCCCTACATGGTCTAGAGCGCACGCTTGAATCTATCATGGTGTCGACACAAATGGCGTTACAAGACGCAGGTCTTCGTGTTGAACAAGTACATGAGCTAAATGCAGGTCTTGGCCTTGCAGGTGTTAACTTACCCGCGCTCTATGACAAAATCATGCAATGGGAGCATCCCTTTAAACAAATGTTCCTTACCACAGACTTACACACCGCGTGTATTGGTGCTCATGAAGGTAGCGATGGTGCCGTGATTATTACGGGCACCGGCTCCTGTGGTTTTGCGTTAGTTGATGGTAAAACAGTGAACTATGGTGGTCATGGCTTTGCTCAAGGCGATATGGGTAGTGGCGCATGGATGGGATTAGAGGCGGTAAAAGCTACATTACTCGATCTCGATGGCCTTGGCGAAAAAACGTCATTGAGCCAAGTATTACTAGAGCACTTCAGTGCGAAAGGGGCGATGGGTATTGCAGAGCAAATGGCGGGACAACCGTCTAGTGGTTATGCAAAGCTGGCTCGTTATGTATTAGAACAAGCTAAGCAAAATGATGAAATTGCTCTTACTATCGTAAAGTCTGGTGCGGAATATATTAGTCGTTTAGCGAAGCGTTTACTTGAACTAAACCCACCTAGACTCTCTATGATCGGCGGATTATCAGAGCCGCTACAACCTTGGCTCGACCCAGAAGTTGCAAAACAAGTCCAATTACCTAAACAACCTCCTGAAATGGGGGCAATTTACTTTGCAATTCAAAGTGCAGGTCAAGAATTAAAAAAGGCGAACTAATGACGACTCAATGTTATTTTGCTCCAGAATTTTTTGATGGTGAAAGTTTTAGAAAAGACGTTTATTTCGAAGTAAACAACGGCCAAATTCGTTATGTAACTGAGTCGCTAGTAACCAATGTATCTAAGCTATCAGGGCTAGTTGCACCAGGTTTTATTGATGTACAAGTTAATGGTGGTGGCGGTGCATTTTTTAACGCCGAGCAATCGACGGCATGCTTGGCGACTATGGTTAAAGCACATGGCCAATTTGGTTCCACGGGATTAATGCCAACCCTTATCACTGACAAAATTGAAGTGATGCAACAAGCGGCAGATGCAACAGCAGAAGCTATTGCTACTAATCAGCCCGGAGTGCTTGGGATCCACTTTGAAGGCCCACACTTATCTCACCCGAAAAAGGGTACGCATAGCGAAAAGTTCATTAGACCAATTTCAGAGCAAGAATTTGCGGTTTACGCGCGTCAAGATTTAGGCATCAAAATGGTGACTTTAGCACCTGAAACTCTGCCACTTAGCGATATCGAACGCTTGATTTCATTGGGTGTGAAAGTGTGTATCGGTCATTCAAACGCGGACTATGACACCGCTAACGCCGCACTTAATGTTGGCGTTGATGGCTTTACGCACCTATTTAATGCAATGTCTGCGTTTACTTCCCGTGAGCCGGGCGTTGTCGGCGCCGCGCTTTGGAATGACAATAGCTGGTGTGGTCTGATTGTTGATGGCCATCACGTTCATCCATTGTCGGCGCAGCTTGCGATTCGCACTAAGCAGCGCGGCAAAATGATGCTAGTGACGGATGCCATGCCTCCAGTTGGGACAGATGATACGGAGTTTGACTTTTTTGATGGCAGAAAAGTTATTCGTACTGGCGATCGGTTGAATTCAACAACCGGTGAGCTTGCTGGCAGTGTATTGGATATGGCAAGTGCGGTGCGAAACGCCGTTAATACGCTTAACGTGAGCCTAGCGGAGAGTTTACGCATGGCTTCTCTTTACCCTGCACAATATCTTGGCCTGTCTCACAAGGGGCATCTAAGATCGGGCGCTGATGCTGATTTCGTGGTGCTCGACAGCGATTTGATTGTGAAGCAAACCTATATTGGTGGTCAGTTGTTATAACTGATTTGTAATTGAAGAGTGGACGAAAACGGCCGCTTAAGTTTCCCTGATCAAACCTCGCAGCAGTACCGCGGGGCTTTGCTTTTTTAGCTTAGCCGATATTATTGGCTAAGCATGGGTGGATCGACAACTCAGAAAGTTACAGTAATGTGCGTAATGCTCAAACCAAACCTTGAGGCAAATGGATTTGCTTGATTGAGCGATCCATAGTTAATGTTTTCACGCGGATAAATAGCAATGACAACGAATAATAAGCCAAAGCGACTTGCGTCTTTAGATGCCTTACGCGGCATGGATATGTTCTGGATCTTAGGTGGCCAGTCTATTTTTGCGGCACTGTTTGTACTGACCGGATGGCAAGGGTGGAAGGCTTTTGAAGCGCACACACTGCACAGTCCTTGGCATGGCTTCACTTTTTATGATCTTATCTTCCCACTGTTTATCTTTTTATCGGGTGTGGCGATGGGCTTGTCGCCTAAACGTATCGATCATCTGCCCTTTAATGAACGTAAATCGTTTTATCTCAAAGCACTGAAGCGCCTTTTGTTACTGTGTGCTTTTGGCGTGTTATACAATCATGGTTGGGGAACTGGGATCCCAATGGATCCAGACGGTGTTCGCTACGCTAGTGTATTAGGTCGCATTGCGTTTGCTTGGTTCTTTTGTGCTTTACTGGTTTGGCATACGAGCTTGCGAACCTTGGCTTATGTGGGTGTAGGCATATTGACATTTTATTGGTTACTGCTTTGCTTTATCCCGGTTCCTGGTGGGCAAGCGGGGGACTTAAGTGCAAATGGTGTTGGTAGTTGGAATGCGTTCATTGATACGTATTTACTACCAGGGACCAGTTATCAAAATCGTCCGGTTGACCCAGAAGGTGTGCTGTCAAGCTTACCTGCCATTGTAAATGCTATCGCAGGTGTATTTGCTGGTCGTGCGATCGCCAATGCACAAACGCAGGGAGAGTGGAAAATTGTTGGTATTTTGGCAGGCTCTGGTGTACTCGCCTTAGCACTAGGTTGGCTTTGGGACATGCAATTTCCAGTTAATAAAGAATTGTGGACAAGCTCATTTGTGCTAGTAACCGTCGGCTGGAGTGCAATTCTACTAGCGGTATTTTACGCGATAGTAGATGTACTGAGCTTTCAACGTTGGGCGTATCCATTTGTTATTATAGGAGCCAACTCCATTATTATTTATTTGGCGTCAAGCTTAGTGAATTGGACCTTTATTAGTAAAAGCGTATTCGGTGGCGTGATTGCCGCCGTGCCGGCTGCGTGGCAACCATTAATTGCTGTTTTTGCGCTACTGGCGGTACAGCTTTTAGTGCTGCACTGGATGTATAAACGCCGTATTTTTGTAAGTGTATAATATTCACAAGCCTCCTTTCAAAAAGCCCACCGTTGTGGGCTTTTTAACACCTTTAGATTGCATAGAGTAAAAAATATCCATATTTTTTTTCACTTTTGCTTTACAAGCGAATTATTTCTGATAATAATGACAGCGTTGTCATAATGGTAATAACCTAATGTTGTGTATCCCAATTAGGTTCGATCTGACCTTGCTTTGATTGCACGCGAGGCAAGGCTCAGATCCCATTTTATTCTAATCATCTCAACATTTGGTTAATCGTATGCAAGTAGTCATTTTAAAAGACGCTGCCGAAGTGGCAGCATATGGTGCAGACATTTTTACAACGCAATTAAAGCGTAAAGCTAACTCTGTGTTGGGATTAGCGACGGGTTCAACACCGGTTGCTTTGTATCAAGAATTAATTAAGCGTAACCAAGCAAACGAAATCAGTTTTGCGGAAGTTACCAGCTTTAATCTAGATGAATATTTAGGCTTAGATGGCTCGCACCCACAAAGTTATCGTTACTTTATGCAGCAGCAGCTATTTGACCATATCAACATTGATAGAAGTAACACGCACGTACCGCCGGGGGATGCAAAAAATCCAATTACGGCGTGCGGCGAATATGAAGCGCGTATTAAATCTGCTGGTGGTATTGATGTACAGCTGTTAGGTATTGGCAGAAATGGCCATATTGGCTTTAACGAGCCATCTTCTGGATTGACGTCACGCACTCGGGTTAAAACCCTAACGAAAGCGACGATTGATGATAATGCTCGTTTTTTTAAAGCTGATGAGTACCAACCTCATTTGTCAATCACAATGGGTATTGGCACGATTTTAGATGCTAAAAAAGTCGTGTTATTAGCGACTGGTGAAAACAAAGCTGATGCCGTTGTTGCTATGGTGGAAGGCCCGTTAACTGCGGCGTGTCCGGCTTCGGCACTACAAATGCATCGTGATGCTGTAATCGTCATCGATGAAGCTGCGGCATCTAAGCTAAAAGATATTGAATTCTATAAGCATATTGAAAACGAAAATCAAAAGCTGTTGGACTATCTTGCCTCTCTGTAGTGTGAAATCACACTGTAGTTTTCAAAAGCCCATTTATGGGCTTTTTTTTTGCCTGCACCTTTGTGCTATGGTAGCTTTAAGGTCTCGCCGAGGTGGATAAAATGTTCCAGAACACGAAGGAATAGGGGCTTGCTGTATTACACTCAAATGACGTTAGACAGAGCGTCTAACGAAAGAAAAGATCAAAACTGGTTATTATCTCAAATGGGTGACAATAGTCGCTGGTTATTAATTCAAGACGACGCTAATTTAGTGCGTGTCGGAGATAATGAATTACATTATCTTTCTCGCACAGAAGTCGCTGATTTAGCACTTCAAGACGCGATATTCTTAGGTCGTGACGAAGCGCACAGCTATTTTGCGCTTGACGTCTCTAAACAACGAGACAAGCTTTCTTTTATTGACTCCGAGTCAGAATTCATCGATATGCGCCAAGTGGGTCGTAACTTACCAAAGCAACAAGGCTCAATTGGTGTGCTTGCACGAGGCTTATGCTACTGGCATAAAACCCATTGTTTTTGCGGACGTTGTGGGCAACCCAATAAAATGGTTGAAGCAGGTCATGCAAGACGTTGTGTTAACCCTGAATGCCGCCACATGACGTTTCCACGTACAGATCCAGCCGTTATCATGCTTGTCACTCATGTTTTCCCTGATGGCGTTGAACGCTGTTTGTTGGGCCGTCAGGCTGTTTGGCCAGAAGGGGTATTTTCGACGCTGGCTGGGTTTGTTGATCCCGGCGAATCGTTAGAGCAAGCCGTGATAAGGGAAGTGATGGAAGAGGCGGGTGTTGAAGCATACGACGCCACTTATATTGCCTCACAGCCTTGGCCGTTCCCGTCATCACTTATGCTGGGGTTTATCGCGAAGGCAAAAACCACAGAGATTTTTGTCGAGCAAGATGAGCTTGAGCAAGCTAAATGGTTTTCACGGGCGGAGCTTAATACATTTTCAGAGTGGGGTGATACAAAGCCCGGCTATAAACTCACCAGAGAAGACTCTATCTCCAGATATTTAGTTGAATACTGGCGTGCACAATCAGAAGAGTAATTATGAAAAAGCATACTAAAATCGTTGCTGCTGGAAGAAAAGCAGAATATACCAAAGGGGTAGTAAACCCAGTTGTTCAGCGCGCCTCTACTGTAGTTTTTGAGAGCGTTGCCGAAATGCAAGAAGCGATAAAAGGCCGTGGACATCGCACCCTGTTTTACGGCCGCCGTGGCACCAATACCCATTTCGCCTTGCAAGATGCCATTACTGAGCTTGAAAATGGTGCGGGTTGCGCCTTATATCCGTCTGGTGCTGCTGCTATCGCACAGTCACTACTGTCATTTTTAAAAGCAGGCGATCACTTGCTGATGGTGGATACTGCCTATGAACCAACCAGAGATTTGTGCGATAAGCTGTTAAAAGGCTATGGTATCGAAACCACTTATTATGACCCTATGGTTGGCGCTGGTATTGACGCGTTAATTCAAGACAATACCAAAGTGTTGTTCTTAGAGTCTCCAGGTTCAATCACCATGGAAGTTCAAGATGTGCCAGCGATGGTTGAAGTTGCAAAGCGCCGTGGCGTTATCACTATGCTTGATAATACGTGGGGTAATGGCTGGCAGTTTCGTCCGCTCGATCATGGTGTTGATATCAGCATTCAAGCGGCAACCAAGTATATTGTTGGGCATTCGGATGTCATGATGGGGGTTGCTGTTGCAAACGAGCGTTATTGGCCTGAACTTAGAGAACACTCGTATTTACTGGGTCAATGTACCTCTGCAGATGATGCTTATTTAGCACTACGTGGGTTACGTACTATGCCTGCGAGGTTAAAACAACACGAACAGTCGGCAATGATAGTGGCGAAATGGCTCGAAGCGCATCCGCTCGTGGATCACGTTAGACATCCCGCTTTTGAGACTTGCCCCGGTCATGAATTCTTCAAGCGAGACTTTGATGGCAGTAATGGCTTATTTTCAATCGTAATGAAAGAAGGTAGCCAAAAGGCGATTAACCGTTTCTTAGATGCCTTATCCCATTTTAAAATGGGTTTCTCATGGGGCGGCTATGAAAGTTTAGTTACAGCCAATAAAACCATGGAGCATTTGCGATCAACTACAGGTTGGACACTTGGCCCCGTGATCCGCCTTCACATCGGTCTTGAAGATGTAGAAGACTTGATAGAAGATTTAGAACACGCACTTAAGGTCTACGAACAAAACCTCGCGAAATCTTAAAACTTTGGCTCAACTTATCAGTATTGGGTGCTTCACTTTTAACGAGGCACCTCGGATTTATTGAGCCATAATCGCTGTTGGATCAAGACTGAAAACTGTAGAAAGCAATACCAGTTTGGCGCAGTTTAAGCGTAAAGCACAGGGAACCTTTAGAGGGAGGTAATGTCCAAGAGCTACGTCATGAAAGTATTGAAAACTAAATTCAAGGAAAGGTGATGAAATTAAACAGACTGATTATGTTACCGGTAATCTCACTAAGCGCTTGTGTGGTAATGCCCGTCCAGGATACTGCCCACATCAACAAGTGTGAGATCTCATCGGATAGAAAAACCCTAAAGATAGTCGATGTTGCAGACGAAACCAATACGTATTATTCCGTGAGTGGAATTATATTAACGCCGATACTCGTTCCTACTACTGCTATTATTTCGGGAACTTATGTGTTGGCAAATAATGCCTATCGTCTTGGGGAAGAGACGATAAAGTGCGAAAACAAATCTTAAAACTAACTACAAACTTATTTAATTGTTGCGTTGTGCTCTGTATTTGAGCGCAGCGGGTCAAAACCACTTGTGCGACATGCTTGGTTTGCTATATTTTACTTTTATAATGTATCGTAAGCGTCGCCAGAACCACACCTAGCTACTGAATACGCTCAGCCTATAAAGTACAGCTCTGACCTCAATTCGGAGCTGACCATGCCTAAACACAAAACCGCAGAGCAATGGCTGAAACTTATCGAACAACAGGAACTCAGTGGTTTGTCTGTCACTGACTTCTGCACGCAGCACAACCTTAGTACCAAGTCTTTTTATAATCGCCGAAGTAAACTTCGCACTAAAAAACCACCTGAGTCATCTTTTATTGCCGCTAAGCCTGCTGCATCTGAGTCCGTTTCTCTGCCTGAGTTGTTACAGCTCAAGCATGGTCAGAATACGGTGTTGTTGCCATCAAACACAGATGCCCTGTGGTTGGCTGCACTGCTCAGGGCGCTGTCTTGATCTGCTGGCACAACGAGTCTGTTTACTTGCACCGCCAGCCAGTAGACTTTCGTAAATCCATCAATGGGCTCGCGGCGATTGTTGAGCAAGAAATGGCAGCACACGCGATGAGCGGTCAGGTGTTTGCGTTTTGCAATAAAAACAAGGACAAGCTGAAGGTGTTATATTGGGATAAAACCGGCTTTGCCTTGTGGTACAAGCGCCTTGAAAAAGACAAGTTTAAATGGCCCGACAAAGAAGACGATGACGTCATTACACTCAGCGCCGAACAATGGCAGTGGTTATTGTCTGGCTTATCGGTCATTGCCCACAAGCCGCTCAGCTATGGTTATAACGTATGATCATAACAGGGGTTTTTAGATCACGAATTAATCTAAGCTATTAATTTAAAAACAGTTACTCTGTTGATACAGTAGACTGCATGAAAGAAATGAATAAACTGCCTGATGATCCTCAGCAGTTGAAGCAGATCATTGCTTAGCTTCAGGCGCGTAATAACTACCTCGAAGAACAATTCAGACTGGCCCAGCAAAAACGCTTCGGGGCCAGCAGTGAGTCGCACCCTGCACAAGCTGACTTGTTCAATGAAGCCGAAACGCTGGTTGAAGAAGCACCTGAGCAAGACGTGGAAACCATCGAATATCAGCGCAAAAAGCCGACATGTCAGCCACTGCCAAAAGATCTGCCCCGCGAACGTGTTGTGCATGACATCGACAACAAACAGTGTGACTGCTGTGGCGGTGAGCTGCACAAAATGGGCGAGGATGTGAGCGAAAAGCTGGAATTTATCCCGGCCCAGGTCAAAGTCATCGAACATGTCAGACCAAAATACAGCTGCCGGCACTGTGAAAAAACACAAACCTGGGTTGAGATAAAACAAGCCCCAGTCCCACCGAGCCCGGTTCCTAAAGGCATAGCAACGGCCAGTTTGCTCAGCCAGATCATCACCAGTAAATATCAGTATGGCTTACCGCTGTATCGACAGGAAAGCCTGTTCAAACAATATGGTATCGCGCTGAGCAGGCAAACCATGGCGGACTGGGTGATCCGCAGTGCCAGTTTATTTAAACCGCTCTACGACAGACTGCACGAAGTGTTGCTACAGCAACCGGTGGTGCACGGCGATGAAACTACGGTTAAGGTGGTGAAAGAAGACAAACAGACCAGTTACATGTGGCTGTATTGCAGCGGCACGGACTCGCCTATGGTAGAGGAGAGCATCCCCAATATTGCCCTGTTCGACTATCAGAATAGTCGTGCGAGTCGCTGTCCTGTGGCATTTTTACAGGGCTACAACGGCTATCTGCAAGTTGACGGTTATGCGGGCTATGAGCAAACGCAGGCGACACTGGTTGGTTGCTGGGCGCACGCAAGACGCAAGTTCAAAGAAGCCGCAGATGCGCAGGCCAAGGGTAAAACTGGTAAAGCGAACTGGGCGCTCAACCATATTCAAAAGTTATATCGAGTTGAGACTGCAAACAAAACAGCAAGCGCAGAGGAGCGGCAGGCTGCACGGGTACAACAAAGCGCACCGCTGCTGGCCCAGTTTAAAACCTGGTTAGATAAATCAGCACAAACGGTGGTACCAAAATCGAAGCTGGGCGAGGCCGTCCACTATACGCTAAGGCAGTGGCCGAAACTCATTAGCTACCTCGATGACGGACATCTAAAGATAGACAACAACCGGGCAGAGCGCGCTATCAAACCGTTCGTCATAGGGCGAAAGAACTGGCTGTTTAGCTTCACCACAAGTGGCGCTGAGAGTAGCGCAATCCTCTACAGCGTGATCGAAACAGCCAGAGCAAACGGCCAGAGCAAACGGCCAGAGCAAACGGCCAGAGCAAACGGCCAGAGCAAACGGCCAGAGCAAACGGCCAGAGCAAACGGCCACACCCCATTCGATTATGTGATGCATTGCTTAAACGAATTAGCCCAGCCACAGTGCGATATCGACAGTTTACTGCCCTGGCATGTTAGCCTCTAGGTGTAGTTAGCCGTACGCTTACGTTACTTGGGATGGTAAATACATATTGTTTAATCGAGGGATGGATAACGAGAATTCCAATGTCGACATCTACTGGATGGATGCAAAGATAATTAATGAGTTAAAAACCAAAAATCTAAGTAAGGAAGCATTATGAGTCGACGTTATATTTTGTCTCTATTATTTATGCTAAGTGGCGCTCGCAAAAGTCATGATACTAAAGCAGTTGCAACAAGTAGCTAGTTAGGCAATCCTATCAACGCAAGTAAACTAACGGGAACTCCTAGCTTACTTGCGTTGTTAATACTTACGCGAAATTAGATACAATTAGTTCCTTTATACCATTGTCCAACTTGCTTAAATCTTCCCATTCACCATAGATATCTTCTAACATATGAACCTCATCGACTAGCTCTCCATTTTTATACTTGCTGACTACAGGATGTAAAAAACCATGTTGAGAAAACTTGAGTTGCTCATCTTTATCACTTGGTATGCGGTAGCTAAATTCCAATCTAAAACCTGAAAATTGCTTAAACTGTTCCTCATTTTCGTAAACGAGTTTTGGGACGCTTTCAAAAAATTCAAAGCCACCATTTGGTTTCTTTGAATACAAATCATAAGCGTTCCCAAACAAAAACCAAATTGTGGTTGCTGATTTTATACGCTCGCTGATCTCATTGTATAATTCTGAAGAAGAATCAAGTTGCTTTCTACTTTGCTGGGCTACAAGATTCAATTTCTTGATAATTATTTCAGATAATGACTCCGCGTTATGCCTAATTCCGTGTATAAAAGGAGTTGAGGAATCTTTGTAGTCATTGCATTGCATATTCGCTCCGCAAAAAAACAGATTCGGAATATTACTACTTTCCCATTTATGATTAAGCTTAGGAAACATGTTTTTCAAGCACAACTCAGGAAAAGTACTTGGTGCGTAGTGATCGAAGTTACACTTAAACCCTGTACAGTTTATGACGTAATCATAAGTGTTTTTTTCTGATTCTCCATCTTCTGAAAAAATCATATCTACCAAATACTGCCCAGAATCTAACTGTTCAATTGATGCAATTTTTCCGTTTAAGATCGCGTTTTGCTGTTTCAAGAAAAAAGTATCTAGAAACGCCTGATTCACTGAGCGTAAATGCCCGGGGTAGTGGCTGACCCAAGCAAAATTGAAATCATCTGGGCTTATTAAATGGGTGTTTGATGAGACTTCTAATAAGCTATCAGCTGTTTCAAATGCCGAGTTACCTTTCCCTAATATGAGTACTTTCTTATTTGTGAATTGAGCTACGTCGTTATTCATTTCTGTATAGGCTATAGAGTGCTCAATGCCTTTTATATTAGGAATGTTGAGTTCGCCGATCCCTGTGGCATCAACTAAGATCTCACTTACATATTCTTTACCGTTACCATCGACGACTGTAAATTGGTGGTCGTCTTTTGTAACCTTTGCAACGTGGGTTTCGTAATGAATAGGTAACTCGTACTTTGTCGCGAATTCACCAAGGTATTTGACAAGGTTGTCCGCACTCGGATAGTAAGATTTATCAAAGTCTTTAAAAGAAAACTTATCGTCGCCATTTAGTAGTGAATTCCAGTCCCATCTAAGGTTCTTCTCTTTATTATCAAAGCCCGTGTTTACCTTATTTATCGATATCAATTTACGATGGACTGGATAAGTTTCAAAGAAGCTTCCTGCAACTTTTGCACGTTCCAAAACAATATGGGACACATTTACTTTGTTAAGATAATAGCTTAATTGTAAGCCCGCAGGTCCAGCACCAATGATGATGACTTTATAATTTAACTCCATTCTCAACACTCCTTTTGTAAGGTTTCGGGGTTTTTGCTTATTTTTCTAAAGTGTTCATTCTTTATTATATTTTGTGGCGTATCAGTAGCCACGATCTGCCCGCTATCAACTACGATAACCTGATCTGAAAGGTAGATGCTATTTAGGTTATGTGTGATTATTAGTACAGTTTTATTTTTTGCTATTTCTTTTAAGTGACTATGAAGACCGGATTCAGTGGCGAGATCGAGAGAGTTTGTAGCTTCATCTAAAATGAGTATATCACTGTCTGAATATAGCGCTCTTGCTATCGCAAGTCTCTGTTTTTCTCCACCAGATAAATTTGCGGCATTCAAGGTGACTTCGCTATTAAAGGTAAAGCCATTGCTTTGCATGACGACATCAAAGTTTGAGAGCTGAGACACTCGCTTGAGCTTTAACTCGTCGACATTATCAAAACTGAGTTGTAGAGTGATATTTTGCCAAAGTGGTCCACTGAAAAAGAAAGGATCTTGTTCGACCATCGTGACCTTTTGGTGAGTCGATTGTGAGTTTTTCTGATTCTGATGAATGAAAATTTCACCTAGATAGCTTTGATATAAACCCGCAATTAGCTTTATTAAAGTGCTTTTCCCGGAGCCTGAGCGGCCGATAATAGAGTAAACTTTATGCTCTTTAAATTTATGCGTTATAGCACATAATGATTCAGAATCTGCCTTTTGATATTTAAACGACAGGTTGGTTAATTCAATTTTATTGTGTGTTGACGTATCTTTGGTGGCGGAAGCTAACCGTTCAGCGGGCTCTTGATTTAGTAAACTATCTAAGCTGCTAACTGCGTTTCGAGCCTTCGTTGTAACGGAGTTTATGTCACTTATTGAGGCGAAGGAGTACGACATCAGTAATAATACCATAATGAACGCGACTAATTCTCCCGACGCCATTGAACCTTCTATGACATTCAACCCGCCTACCCACAAAACAAAGATCACGCTAGAGAAACTGCCCAAAATGATTAATCCAGATACAATAGATTCTAAAGAATGAAGTCTTTTAGTTGCATTGTAGACTTGACTCGCTCCCGATTCTATTTGTTCTCCAAGTAAGGCTTCCATTCTATGGATTTTTATTGATTGTATACCTGATAATGATTCAATGATTGTCGAGTTTAGATTAGCAACGGTTTCCCGTTTATGGGCGTTGGCCTCGGAAACTCGCTGGCTTACTTTAAAAATGATAAGAATAACCAGCGGAACGGTGACTATTGAAAGCAAAGTCATATACAAACTGGTGGCTAATAAATAAATTAGGCCACACAATAAAGTGCCGGAAGCTTGAAAGAAAATGCTTAAAATAAAGTGGACGTAGGTGTTTATAGCTTTAACATCATAGTCGATATTAGAATAAAGCTTGGAAGGGGAAGTAACATCAAATAACTCTTGTTGCTTATATAGCATTCTCCCCATCGCAAAGCTAAGTAGTTTATTGCTTAGCATCTCCTTTATATCAAATACGAGTTTTTGCCTCAAGCCATTCGAAAGCACGAATGTAATTAATAAAAGCAAGATAAATGAGACAAAATAGTTTAAACGTTCTCTCGTGACTGACTCTTGAAACAGTAGCTCAACAGTATAGGCAATGCCAAATGAACTGATGACGACTAAAACATTAAGTACAGCCACAATGAATAGCGTAAAGTGCTGTTTCGCACATAGAGTTTTAAGTTTTTGAAAAACAATACCTTCTGGGATAAATATCATTCTTTATATTGACTCTTCGATAACTCTAAGTAATTTACCAGTTCCACAACATTTATCATTATAGTCTTCGACATGGCGAGCATTTATCACTCTGTCATGCGGACAACCACCATTACAAATTGAGAACCATTCACACTCTCGCATACGATCCGTCGCGTCAATTTCTTCTTTTACAGATGCTTGATTATGATTTGACTTTTCGAGCAGGGTGGCTAGATCTGAATTTAGAAGTGAGCCGTAAATACTGCCAATATCTCCAACATACTTATCACAAGGTGAAACATCACCGTTTGGTTCGACAGTGATTATTTCTTGAGAGCAATTTCCTGCCCAATAACAAGCGGAAAGTTGCTTAGTTTTATCCGATAAAACATCGATAAAATTTTCAAACATTCTGATTCTAACTTTGTCTTTGTAGTGCCCGTACCAAACACGATAAACGCAGCTTAAAAATTCAATGTATTCTTTGTAGCTAATGTAGGCATTACCGATATCATCACCAGGCTTTGCTCGGTTATCTGGGACGATGTTCAGAAATTCTATGTCATTTAATTCAATTGAGTGTAAATAGCTTAAAAGTCGTTCAGGATCTAAGTTGTATACATCTTTGTCGACGACTATTAAAGCACCGTAGGCTATACCATGATGCTTAAGCCGTCGAATTCCTTCAGCAACCTTAATGCTGGTTGGTCTTCCTCGGACGTCAAGTCTCCGAGTATCATTGATTTCAGGTACACCATCAAAGCTAATTCCCACGGACATGCCAATGCCTTTTAAGAAAGTGAGCCACTCATCCGATATATTAACTGCGTTTGATTGCATAGTATTGGTGATGAAGTGATCTGGGCGTCTAAATTGTTCTTGTAACCAAATCAACTTTTTGAAGAACAATGGTCTAAGAAGTGTTACTTCTCCACCGTGCCAAACAAACTCCACTCGAGATACATTTGGGATTGCTAATATTCGTTTAACAATTGAAACGAGGTTTTCGAATTTTATAGATTGATTTGGTCCTTCTGCCCACGAATGGCAATATGTACAGCGTAAGTTGCATAGACGTGTAGCCTTGAGTACAACTACAACTTTACTTGCTTTTAGTGGCTTTGCTTTGAAATCGCTTGCTTTTTCTTCTCTGAAAAGAGCTAATTCTTCATCGTCTAAAATATCATAGTCTTTGATCTCACCAATAAGTTGAGATGCTAAGCGAGAGTACTGATAATCACTCACTTCTATGTCTACGGTTTCTTTACTGTTTTCTGCAGCATCAATAACTTTAATAGAAATATCACCGAGCATAATTTATTTTCCTTAATTAACTAATTCACCATCAACCATACTTACTCGCCTACCTGCAACACTTGCTGCAGCAGCGCTGTGCGTTACCATTATGATTGTAGAAGCGCTTGTGTCATTTACTTCCAGCAGTATATCTAAGACCCGCTGGCCAGTTTTTTCATCCAGATTTCCCGTCGGTTCATCCGCAAGAATAATACTTGGTTTGCACGCCATTGTTCGGGCAATCGCAACCCGCTGTTGTTGACCGCCAGATAATTGACTAGGGTAATGATCTTTCCTCGCAATTAATTCCATACGCTCTAATTCTTGCTCTGCCAGTCCTAGTCTATCTTTGTGTGGCACACCCCTAAATTTGAGTGGCAACATAATATTATCCAACACTGATAGATCAGGGATTAAATTGAAAGACTGGAACACATACCCTAAATGTTCTCTTCTGTACTTTAATTTCTTTTTTTGAGATATCGCTGAAACATCAAAACCATTTAAATGTAAACTACCGGAGTCAATATTCGAGAATAATCCAATTGCGTTGAGTAATGTTGATTTTCCTGAACCTGACTTTCCTGTAATGGCAATAAATTCACCTTTATCAACTTGTAGAGATACTTTATTTAAGGCAGTAGTTTTAATTTTATTTGTATAGAAGTGCTTACACACGCACTCAAGTTGAATGACGCTATTCAATGTATAATTCCTCCTTATATTTTTTGTTCCAATCTAAAATTACGACGCTTTTACCTAACACCATAGGAGCATCAATCACTACTCGATCCCCAATCCTTTCCTTAATAAGGATAGGAGTCCTAATAGCCTTACTCTGTTTATCCGAGTGAAGATATACGAATGTGGTATCACCTTTTTGAAACGTTGCTTCGGCTGGAAGTGTAGGTAGGATATTCTTATCGCTATTGGCAAGTTCTATTTCGACAGATTGGCCGACTTTAATGTTACCTTGCCATTCATCGGTATTTGGCATCTCAAGGTGCATTTTGAACTTTCCCTGCTTAATTAATGGGAATATTTTTAATATCTTTAAGTTAATATTTTTATTGTCTATCTTGGCTGTAGCTCTTGTTTCTTTATTGATTCGCTCTAGATAAAATTCATTTAACTCTACTTCAATTAAGTATTCACCCACCATATCTAGGGAAGCAAATTCTTCTTTAGGCAATATCTGTTGTCCTGACTCGACATCAAAGCCAACAAGGTTGCCTGTGATAGGGGCCCTAATAAGAAGCTGCTGCTCGCTCTCCTGAAGCTTGAGTAGCAAACTATTTAATATTTCCACCGTTTCACCTATCTGCTTTAGCTGATGTGTAATTTGATTATGTTGTGATTGGTAGTAATTAGTCAGAACACCTTGTTTCTCTTTCCATCGAGTCAGGTTACTTTTTATGTCTTCTACATCTGATTTTTGAGAAAGATTCTTTTCTAATAACCTGAGTTTTTGATCCAGTTCTCTTTCAAGTACATCTACGTTATAAAGGGCATCTTCTAATGACAACTTTGAAGAGGTAAGCTCACGCCTCAAATTTAATCTCATATTTTCCAAATTACTAATCTGTTCTGATATTTGAGCCATTTTTTCTGTCAACTTTAATGTGTAGTCATAGTTTTCTAGCTCTAAAATAACATCTCCCTTTTCTACAAGTGTATGTTGCCGATTGATAAAACTTTTTACTCTGCCGCCAATGTCAGAGGACAGCTTGATAGATTTCATCGGACGTATCGTACCTATAGATGTAATTGCTGAATGAGAGTTTGTTACGGCAATAATTTTTGCTTTTTCATATGGTATACTTGATATCGACTTGTTGCTGTGGAATAAAAGAAAGAAAAAGATGAATGTCATTAATAAGAAGAACGCTACTATCTTTTTACGCTTACCTTTAGGGTTTTCTATTATAGTGTCCATTTAAATCTTTACTGCCTCTCTAGATACTTTTTGCTAACAACAAAAAAGCTAAGAATTATCACGCTGATGAAGATGGCTGCGATGGCCATAGAAGAAAATATATAGCTCGTAAAACCAAAGGAGAAGTTATCAGATATTAAAAGGTTGTCTTTAAGAATATAATAACCAATGCAAGTTCCAAATAAAGAAGAAAAAGTATATAAATAAATATTGTTTTTTAGGGTGTAAGAAAAAATATCTTTCAATCCAGCTCCTAGTTGCTTCATTATATCTAGAGTGTAACTATTACGCTCTACATCAACTAAGCTGTTGGCAATTGTATTTAGGGAAATCAAAACTATGTTCAGAGCGACAACCCAAAGTAAATAATTGGCGATTTTTGATAAATCTGAATACTCTGACTCAAGTGCTGCATAGCTTGAGCTAAAATCTAATTTATTATTTATGCTTATACGATCGACAATTCGGTTAGAAGTGTTAAGTAATACCGATGTTGCTTTCTCTTCATTAAGGACAATCATAATAGGATCATGAAATGGTTTTACCTTACTTAAAAAAAAGTCACTAACTACTTTAACTATTTCAATTTCTTCTACGCCATTCCCTAAGTCAGCATAAAATTTATGCATTGATAACTTTTCGATAGGAATATTGTCATATAAATTTGCGAATGCTTGAGTTACTACAACCCTTGTCTTTCCATTTATATGGCTGTCATAATTTGAGTGAATGATACTGTCTAAGTCTAGCGGATTTAGACCAAATACTTTTATAAATTCTTCACCTGCATAAAAGTAGTTAATTGGTGTGATATTCTGATCTATTTTTTGTTGTGCTGTGGAAACCGTGACAAAGTGTGATGATTTATCAAATGGGTGCCAGCTAGCTACAGCAGAAACTTCTCCATATTCGGCATTGATTTTATTTCTCAGTGTAATAGGACTTACATCATTAACACCATCTAGCTTTATAAAGTGGCTTTTTGCGATATCGTAGCCGTAGTCGGCCTTTTTTTCGGTAAACAGTTCATAAGTTAAGCTAACTGCGATAAAAATTACAATAGAAGTGATTAACATCTGAAGAAACACAGTGACTTTTGTAAGCCACATCGTTTTTAGTCCTGTCGATTTGGTGATGGACTCATCGCTTTGATACGACAGAACTCTCTTAATAACAAACACATTAGATAGAGTGTATAGGGATGTAATTGTTATTATTATCAAAGATAATGTAAATAACTTTTCCTCTGTGTTGACCGTAGATAAAATATCAAACTCACCGGAAAGAGGTGGAAGGATAAGGTAAAGTAATATAGCTGATGTGATATTGGCTATGATAAGAGAATTTTTGTTTTCTAGTAGAGAAATAAAGATAATCTGTATTTCGCTACCGCCAATGCTTGTTAATGTTTTTATACGATCTAATTGAGAGATTTTTATTGAGATTATCGAGCTTAAAAATCCAACGGTTCCAAGAATGAAAGAAAATATGCAGATTCCAAAGATTAGATATAAGCTTGATTTTGAAAATGTAATTCCAAGCGCGTCAGGGTGATTCCTATCATAATGAAGATCTGAAACTGCTCTTTTTGAAAGGTTAATAAATGAACTTGGGGTGAAAGGTGCCCCAGGGATCTGCGGTGCGTTACTACTAACGATTTTTTCTAGATCTAGGTCATTTTTGTTTACCAGTTCGACAAATAGATGAAGATGAGTGTCATACCAATCAGTATAACTTTCTTTTATTTTTCCATTATATAAATGATCGAAGTTAACAATCACATCTGGTTGGATTGATAAGGTGTCATCTATTTTTATTACTTTTTCTATTCTATATAAACCAGTATTGTTTATTTTTATTGTTTTTCCAATTATTTTACTCTTATCTTCCGCTATCTTTTCAGCGAGCGTGGACGAGATGAAAGCTCCACTTATACCCAGCTCTTCAGAGCCTAGATTTAGCATGAGTTGTGCAGTTTTATCTAATGCATAGACTTCAGTGCCTTTTAATTCTATATCATTATATAATATAGTTATATTCTCACGATAAACTTTGCCTACCCTTTTTACAGCTTGATCTTTTTCTAATACAGGTATAAGTGCAGCAGGCGCTTTAGAGCTTACCACGGTTTCACCGGATGGTAGGTTAAATTGGGTTTCAATTTTATATATGTCGCTGGAAAGTCCAGAATTTATAGAGCTGTCTGCTAGAAAAAAAATAAACATCAATCCAAGTAAGACAGCGCCCAGTGATAAAGATAAAACCCCAGTGACAGCGGAAAGTGCTTTTCCATCGCTCAATAGTTTAGACATCTTAATTACCTAAACTCTGCAAATTTTTGAGCGTGTCGAATAGTCTTTGTTCTATTTCAAACTTTGAATCAGTGATAGCATCTAAAAAGCTTGATGATGAAAAGCCTCTAGATGCTTGTTGTAGATAATAATATGCATTATCTGAAGGCTCATAAGCATACGCCTTTCGCCAGAAATTCTTCAAACCATACCAAGTGTAACAGGCTTGAATATAGGTATTTGGATCTAACATTCTACCTGTCCAAGGCGATTTGATGATACGAGAGTGAAATTTTGTTGGTAGACACGGCTCATACAATTCAGCTAGGTCAAATAGATTATGTGTCATCTCATGAACGATAGCATCGGCAATTGTTTCAACACTCACCTCACTAAGATTAGGATTAATCAAGACAATTAAGCCATTGCTAATATTAGTTGAAGCACAGTTAAAGCGATTTTTTGTCTTATCAAACCGGATTGCTATTGAGCAAATGCTCTCTTTTAAAATTGTGTAGCACGGATCTGAAACCGCTTTTATGTAATCTAGCGCATTGTAAATTTTTGGAGTCGAGCATTGAATAAGCTCTGGAGTAATGCCCGTATCGTCCCAAGGAATATCTTTTTGGACACCTCTTGCTAGGTCACTAAAGTAGTCTAGAAGAATGTTTGAGTCGGGATGAACATTTTGATTTTTAAACAGTTTATCTGAGGATGCTTGATAACCAAGGTTACCGCGTAAGTTCCAAGTGACTGAGGTTTCATCAATGAAATCACTTTGGATAATATAGTCAGGGTTAAATTCCAAGAAAGAAAGTTCTGTAATTAGTAATCTCTCTATCGTTGATTGATATTTTTCATCACCACGGCGTGCGATCAATGTATTCCAAAATCTTGGTAATTTTAAAAGCTGGTACAGATCATTAGTTGACAGTCTTTCAGAGAGCTTATCAAACAATTCTGAGAGCGGTTTGTTTGATAATACCTCTTTCTCAATGATATCTATCATTAATGTTAATTTACATCGCGTAAATATCTCAACAAAGGAGTCGTTCTCAAACTTCAGACAACTGGGTAATTCGCTCGTTAAAATATTCATAACATTCGTCCTAAATAAAGCTGTTAACACTGCACATCTTTAACAGCTAATCAACCAAAAGGTGGTTACTTCTCGAACGACTTAGACCAGTTCCAAGCGGTAATTGGTGGAGCAATCGCAATGCTATCAACACGAGATTGGTCAACGTTTGCAATATTTAGTGTTTGATCTGAAAAGCTAGCTTTTAACGCATCTAGTTTTTCTGCAACAGAAATTTTTTCTTTTGGTGCTTCAACGATCATTTTTAATTCCTTCTTAAAAGTTAAATTATACCTTGAGGATACATCCTCGAAATATTTGTACATTAAATGATAATGTGGTGTCAAATTTTTTATTTTAACTTGTTAGAGTGTGACGTTGGTTTGCACTTATTTTCTTTAACTTAATTTTTTGTAAGTCATTGGATTGTTAGTTTTTATTGGTTTTTTATTTGATGGGCCTAGCTTGGGGCATGGCGAAGCTTACGCTGAGAATGAAGTTGTGTTGAATTTATGTTAATTTTATGGGTTTGTTGGTGGGCTGTTTGGCTATTTTTAGAGTTTGCATTATGGTGATAGATTTTTGGAAGATGTAGATGTAGATGTAGATGTAGATGTAGATGTAGATGTAGAAGTGGAGTAATACATACTCCACTTATAAAACTTAATGCTGTGCTTTGGGAGGGAAGTTAGCCAATAGTTCTGAGATGGTTTTGTTTATTGACTCTGTTCTTTGATCCGGTGATTGATTGCTACGTAAGCGACCTTCTTTTGCTCCACGCCAAACTAGCTGGTTAGACGCTTTGTCTATCATATCGAGTACTAGCGTGCCCACTTCATATTCACGTGTTGTGGTCTGTGTTTGCCAGCCAATACCCCAGTAATTCCAACGCGCACCATACGTGGTGTGAAGCGAGTCAGATTCAATTTTTGTATCAACTGATGCGTGATAGTTAACCAGTAAGTCAGCCGATTGCGGATCGGTGAGAGTGAAACCTTGTTTGCTCATTTCGTTTTGAATTGCACTGCGGATCCGCTTTTCCATTAAGTCATTGACTTGGTATTCACGACCATTATTTTTTAGGTCCGCTTCAGGTGACCAAGCATAGGTTTTGTAGTTAGCGAATTGTACAGACTTATCATAATCCCAATCAGGGGTTTTGGCGCAGGCCGCTAACATCAGCACCAAAATGGCGATAACAATATTCTTAAACATGTGTCTTTACTCCTTAGTCGGATGTTTGCTCTACCTTAACGTGTTAAGGCGTTAAATGGTAGAGACAAGCACCCTTTAATAATTGTATCTAAGACATTAACTTGAGATTAATGTTCCACTTCTATCCAGTCTTTTTCATCTACCCAGTTTTGGCTACCTTGTGCAACACTGCGGATCGGCACTAGGTAGTCACAGCTGATCTGTGGTTTCACCGATGCAAAAATTGGCACAAACCCAAAGCTTAGTGCGGTTTCGATAATGGCCTTTTGGTTTTGTGGGTCGATATCCGCGGCTTCATCGATGTAAATCGGGATACGATACATTGCTTGCTCTTGATCAGATAACAGATAGCGAATAAATAGCATGCCACATAAAAGCTTGATGGTGATCCGTGTACCGTTTGAGCCGGCCGAGTCAATTTTATCGAAGTGTTCAATGTCACCCGCGCGGTTGACCACTTCAAAGCGAATGTCAAAGAGGTCAGTTAACGTCAATCCCGCTTTATCACTTGCAAGTTTGATGATGTGATCTTTCGCCTCATTAACGGACTTTTCTGAGCTAGGCTGCTCGCTAAGTAAGTCTAAGCTTTCGCCTTTTTCGTATAAATCTGAAGTGCTGATAATGGTGTCTATGCTATCGATAAGCATTTTACGAGGGATCACATTAATCTTAAACGCTTGCAAGTTAGAGATACGATGCTGGCTTATGCCTTTGTTAAAGCTGTTCATCTCTCGGCGTAAGCGGTCTAAGTCTTGACGCAGTCCTTTAATGGTTGCGGCCACTTCAGTGAGCGCCACTCGTGCTTGTTTATCGACGGCATCTCGTTCGTTATCTAGGTTGTGATACGCGCTGATCAGCTTTTGATACTTAATAGTAACGTCTGACTCGTTTTCAAACTTAGTGATCCCAGCATTGTAGATATGCAAGTAGGTATTACGCACATTAACGTCTAAGTTTCTAAGCTCATTACAGTCTTTATTAAACTGGTGGGTCACTTCAGACAGGTTATCAAAATCAAGATTAATTTCGATTTCGTACGGTGCCAGTTTACCCGAGTATAGGTCTAGTGTGTGATCGATACGTTCTGACTTTACTTGTTTTAAGCGGTCGGCTTGGCGTACCAATAAGTCTTGCTTGCTTTTAATGATAGAGCGGCGATCTGAAATCGAACCGGCATTACGCTGAATATCATGTAAATATTCATCAACTTGCTCACGTTCCATCTCAAGCTGCTCTTTTAGTGCTTGCTGAGCATCGACGGATTGCAACATGGTTTGATATTGCTCAAAGCGTTTCATGGCCGCTTCGGTAGCCATTAGTTCATCATATAGAGCATCACGTTCTTTTTGTTTTTCAGCGACGTTTGCGGCGACTTCACGCTGCTGCTTTAAGTCGTTAAGCGACTGTTGTAGTGACTCCAGCTGTGCTTGCAGTTGGGCTTTGTTCTCACCGCTTTGCATTTGTACTGGACTCAGTTTTTTCAACTTAACGGTAGCACCAGGTACTTTAAGCTCACCACCTTGAACTGACTTAGATAGGGACTCCAAAAATGCGCCAAAGGCATCTTCGTCGGTGATATCAATTTCACCTTGAGAGGTGGTTGAAAACGATAACAAATCCGGATTCAAGATCCGTGAGATCTCTTCCACTTCTTTTAAAGAAAGATCTTCACGCATACGAGTAAACAGGTTGAACTCAAGGTTCTTGAGTTGCAGTTTTAAACTCTTAATCTGCTTTTGCGTTTCGTTGATGCGAAAATCAAGGGTATGGAGACTTTGCCCCTGTGCACTATTAATAGAGAAGGAAAGCTGCTCATATTCCTTTTTCAACAGAGTTAAATTGGTTTTAAGCGTTGCATGATTCGTTAGTTCAAATTCACGTTTTAACGCGTGGAAATCAGTAAACCATTGTTCTATTTGGGTTTGTTTACGCTCGATATCTCGAGACTGTTGGACGTACAGCTGCTGCTTAGACTCAAATTCGCGCTTTTCAGCTTCTATGTCTTCTAGCTGTGTTGCCAGCTCTGCAATTTGCTCGTTGTGATAGTTATCATATTCAACCAAAGCTAAATCGAGTTTCGGTGCGTAAGCCGCCAGTTTACCTTTTAATACCGCCTCATTTTCAAGCATTTTCTCAAGGGCTGAAATTGGCTCTTGCATTGACTCCAGCGCATTTAGTTCACGACGCGCACGGTTAACCTTATCAAAAGCGCGACGCCAGACTTCATAAAAATCGACTTTCGAGTTCGACATATGGCGTTCGAACACCTTGAGCATAAAGCGCTTTACGTCTTGTGCACCGAGTTTGTGCAGATTCAAAATACGACGGAATATTTCTTTATATACAGGCGCATCTTGGACATTATTCAGTGGGATCATCTTCAGGTTGATATCGCCATCAAATGGTGTGGCGCCACCTGTGAGCAGGGCATTAAGTTCTTGTGCTTTTAGCTCTACAGGCTTAAGTTGTTTTTCCTGTAAGTGATTAAATAGCTTGGTGTACTTGATGATACTTTTACCCTGGGTGTAATCATCAAGATTCAGTTTGCCTTGATAGCAAAAAAACTGATGCGCGTAACCGGCGATTTTACCCAGTCCCGCAACGCCAATGACCACATCGCCGTGGGGGAGGTTGGCTTCAAGCAAAATATAGGATTGATCAGAAGAGAAGTAGAACTTACGCGTTTCTTCTAAATCGTGGCCATCCCATTCAGTCAGTCTTAAATCGTTGATAAGTGGAAACTGTAGCGCGTTGATCACCGAGCTTTTACCGGTGTTATTCGGGGCGCAGATAGACGCACTTTTATCCAGAGGAATGACACACTTAGCGTATCCGGCGGTATTTAATAATGCGAGTTTACTTAGGCCGTACAACTGCTCGCTCATAGCTCGTCCTCAATATCATATTGTTCTTCGTTTACTTCCATTAGCGCGTCAATGTAGCGATAAATCGGTGCAAGTAGCATAAAGCCTTGCTCAACCTCACGGGCTAGACCCAGTCTCACCATACGTAAAAACACGTCTTTTCTGAGATCTGAGCCCGAAAAAATCTCCAACTGGTCAAAAAGATGCTTATTGAGCTGTACTATGGTTTGCATTAGCTCTAAATCGCAGCTTTCATCAAATAGTACGCGAAGCGGATCTTTACCTTGGTTGGCATAGTGCTCAATTAAAATATAAATGGTTAGGGCAATCGCACGGGAAATTTTCCCCATATTTGGCGTGCTTTCATCGCTTGCCAAATAATAAAAACCACGGGCATCGTGCTGTAAGTCATGGCCTAAAGCTGAAAATAGCGCTTGATAGCTATCAATTTGCTGATCTAACTCTTGCCAAAGGGTAGTGTCTTGCTCACTGATATGATACCCGCTCACCAGTTTTTTATTAATGGCTTGGAGTTCATTGAGCATGTCTAAGTTAATTGTCGTCATAATGCTAATCTTGTTTTGCTTTGGCACTAAATGGATATAAAGAGAAGGTATGCGATGCGATAGTGATCTTACTCTTTTGTTGCTCTTGGCTAAGTGCCAAGTCAGATTCGTTGATCAGTTTTTGATAAAGGAACAGCATTTCGTCTGCTTCAAGATCAGGGTAGCTATCGCTTAAAAAGCCCAATAGTGCCTGGCGCTTTTTACCGGTTTGTTGAAATCTCGTTTTTACCGAGTTGTAATCTGGAATGTTAGGGCTTTGATAAGCTGGCACATCGTCGTGATCGGGCAGCTGATATTCTTCATGCTCAAATTCAACGAGACTTGCCATATATGCGACCATGTGACGCTTTTGCCCAAGGTTAAAACGTTGAATGTCTGACACAAATTCTGGTTGAACTGGTGAGAGTAAACGGTCAACACCGCGCTTTCTAATTTGTCCAAGGACTTTAGAGGCTTGCCGCGTAATGAGTGTATTGCGGCGTAGCTCTTCACGTAACGGCATGAGGAGATCGGCACTGCGGCTTAAACTTTCTCTACCAATGAGGTGCATATCTAAAATGCGTGTTCTGAGCTGCTCCAGCATGCGTTTGTCTGCAGCACCACGGCCTAATTGTTCAATCTCGTCAATTTGCTCACTGACCTGAAGCTCTATCTGATCGAAGCAGCGTTGGAAAGGGCCATGAATATCAACCATTTCCAACATAGGTTCGATATATTCGTCAAAAGCTTCTAATACGGCTTTATATCTCATGCCAAGAGACAGCGTTGAGGTGTCAGACTTTGCTTGTTCAACCAAGTTCATGATAGCGCTTTCGTTATGCTCGAACAGCTTAACAATTTTACGAACGCGTTCGTCCATAATGCGGCTAAAGCGGCGTAGCTCAGAGTAGTCAGCCTCTTCACCGGCTTGTGCGATGCGATTACCTAATCTTTCTAAGTCTTTTACCAGCACCGTGATCTCTTCCGCTAAACCGAGGCTTTCTTCTTGTAAAAGAAAGCTGGCGAAGTCAGCGATTGCACGGTTGATTTCTAACTGTGAAGATTTAGCTAAAGGAATAATAATTTCTTGTTGGAGTAATCGATTGGTTTCTTTATATATCCGTTCACTCGACCAGCTAGAATTTTTCTGCTTTAGGATGTTTTGTACATCTTTTAGACTGAAATCTGCGAGCTTAAATCGTTTAAAAAGTAGCTCGAGTACGCTCCAGTGTTCATTTATCGTATTTAATAATTTTTTTGCTGGGATCATAACTTTCCAGTGTGTAGTAGAGAAGTTTCATCACCACTTCATCAAATTGTCACAAAATGTTTATTGTACGTGGCATGGGGCCTGCGATGGTGCTAGAATCCGCCCCGAAATCGAACCCACCCCTTGTTATATTTAATTACAGGTTGTTTGCGCATTATGGTCACGCCCATTATTCTAACCCTGATCGCCATCGCTTTTATACTCATCGTTATAGAAGATATTATTCACGTAAACAAGGCCAAAACAACGCTTTTTTTTGGTACTTTATGTTGGATTATCGCCTTTATCTCTCCAATTCATGGTCAAAGCCCAGAAATTGTACAAATTGAACTAGACCATAACATTTTGGAAATCGCGACGCTTTGGCTGTTTTTAATGGCTGCCATGACGTTTGTCGCCTACTTGAACTCAAAAGGGTTTATCCAAAATATTGTTCACCGGATCATGCCAACCCATATTAGCGAACGCAAGCTAATGTTTTTGGTCGGTGCTTTTGCATTCATATTTTCATCCATCTCGGATAATATTACTGCGACGCTTATTTCATTAGCTGTGGTCATGTCTTTGAAATTAGACCCGAAAAAGCTAATTAGATATGCGACATTAATCATCTTCAGTGTTAACTCCGGTGGGGTATCATTGATCACCGGTGATGTAACCACCTTGATGATATTTTTGGCCGATAAAGTAACCATCCCTGATCTGCTTTTACTAATTGCCCCTTCTATTTTTAGCGTATTTATCTTAGCTGCGATGCTATCAATCGGCATGAATGATAAGATCATTTTTGAAAAGGCTGAATTACGCAGAATTGAAAAGACCGATATCACCATTGCGCTCATCTTCTTATCAACCATTTTTGCTACTTTATTCTTAAGCGTGCAATACCATGTACCGCCGATGCTAACTTTCTTATTTGGCTTGTCTTTGATGTTCTTAATGGCGCAATTCTTGATGCGCAAGAAAGACGTTAATAAGAAAATCATCGACTATATCCGTGAAATTGAATACGACACCTTGTTGTTCTTTGTGGGTGTGCTGTTATTAGTTGGCGCGTTGAAAGAGGTCGGTGTACTGTCTAAGTTTACCGATTTATATCTGCATCTTGCACCGGAATACGCAAACTACTTGGTCGGTTTAATGAGTGCGGCGGTAGATAACGTGCCTTTGACGGCTGCGCTATTAAAAGCAGATATTACGATGACTCCAGCGCAATGGCTAACCTTTACTTATGCGACTGGCGTTGGTGGCTCTATGCTCATCATTGGTTCTGCAGCGGGGATCATTGCAATGAGTAAGGTTAAAGCGTTAACCTTCTCAAGCTATCTTAAAATGAGTATCTACCTGCTTATCGCATATACCATTGGATATAGTGGCGCGTATTTCGCGGGTCAGCTTATTTAAGACCAATGGATTTAATTTTTTAGCGCTTTGGGATAAGTTTTTCATAAATAACTTGACACCTAGACGGCTAAAAGATAATTTTCTCACATCGCCCGCATTTATTGCGGGCTTTTATTTTGCTTTTATTCAGATTAACAAAGGCAAAATAAACAGAAGAGGCGCGATGCTTAGGTAGTTAGTGTGAGGTGACGAGACCAATGACCACTAGTGAGGGAAGTATTCGCCGAGGAGAAAAGTTGCTCGTCGCAACGATTCTTCGGTTTACGAGGCTGAATCCTCGGAACTGTCACCGTATTGGTGGAGAGCTTCTGGCAAAGGTCATTTCAAGCGTTCGTCTTTTTAGAAATCCCATGCCGAGTTCTCCTTATAAAATTTGACTGTGCCAACAGTCGAGAGGAGAGAAAATGAATTCGCAGTATGTTGTAGCCAAATTTGGCGGTACCAGTGTCGCTGACTTTGAGGCTATGTCTCGTTGTGCTCACATTGTTCGTGACAACCCAAATGTTCGAGTGGTCGTTGTGAGTGCGTGTGCTGGCGTAACCAATCACCTTGTAACGCTAACCCAACAAAAGGAAGATGAGGCCGGGCGCAAAGCGGTTGTTGCAGCGGTTGAAAACATACAGCAAGCGATTATCGACCAAGTGTCTTTGGATGCTGATCTTGCTGAGGGTTACAAGCAAACTTTCAGTGAATTTGAAAGCCTTGCGAGTTTACCTGCACTTAGCAGACAGCAATGCGATGAAATGTTGAGCTTTGGCGAACGTTTTTCTTCTTATTTGTTTACCCAAATACTACGTAATAACCAGGTTCAGGCGTCGCGCTTTGATGTGCGTAAAGTGCTTAAAACAGATAATCAATTTGGAAAAGCGAATCCAAATATTGCAGCTACGCGTGAAGCTGCGCAAACCAATTTGGTCGCGCTACTTGGCGACACAGTGCAGGTGACGCAAGGGTTTATTGGTAGTGACCAATACGGCCAGACGACTACGCTTGGTCGTGGCGGTTCTGACTATAGTGCTGCATTGTTAGCAGAGGCAATTGACGCGTCAAGTGTGCATATTTGGACCGATGTCGTTGGTATTTTCAGTACCGATCCGCGTTTGTGTGTAAAGGCTAGACCTATTCCTCGTTTGAGTTTTGATGAAGCGGCAGAAATGGCGACATTTGGTGCTAAGGTGTTACATCCCGCAACTATATTGCCAGCGAGTCGTAAAGGTATTTCAGTATTTGTTGGTTCAAGCCGTGATCCGCAAGCGGGTGGCACTTGGATTGAAAAAGAGAAAACGGCGCAAGCAGGCATTCGCGCAGTGACACAACGCAAAAACCAAATACTATTGACGTTAAAGAGCCCTGAAATGCTTCTTGCTAGCGGCTTTTTGGCTCGTATCTTCACCATTTTAAGCAATTACAATATATCGGTTGACTTGGTAACGACTTCGGAAATTAGTGTTGCACTTACGCTGGATAATGCGCCGAATGCTTCTCGACCAGAGCTAGAACAAGCTTGTTTGGATGAACTTGGCGAGTTTTGTCATGTGACCGTTGAAAATAATCTTACTTTGGTGGCCATGATAGGTTCTGAGATCCAGTTGAAGAAGTGCCAACTTAACCTGATGGATGTGTTGTCAGAGTTTAATATTCGATTGATATGCCATGGTGCGAGCAAGCACAATCTGTGCTTTTTAGTTGAGCAGCAGGAGTCAGATCAGGTCGTGCAGTCAATTCATGCTAAATTACTAGAGGTTGCGTAAGTGAATTTATTGTTTTTCAGTAACTAATAAAAAAGTTGCATTATTGAGCGATGGGTGGCACTTTGTTTATGACGGTTAGGGTCTGCTGACCTTCAAGTTTGTTTTTCCCTAGGAGTGCCATCATGAATTATAAAGACGTTTACGAATTCTGGTTTGTTGAATGCACTGAATCAGATTGGTGGAAGAAGTCTGCGGACTTTGATCGCATCATAAAAAATCGCTTCGGTATTTTGCACCAAATGGCGCACCAAGGTGAACTTTCGAGCTGGAGAGCGACGCCACTTGGCGCGCTGTGCGAAATCATTATCTTAGATCAGTTTTCACGCAATATATTCAGAGACACTCCAGAGGCGTTTGCCAGTGACCCTTTGGCGCTGAGCCTCACCCAACACGCTATCGAAAAGGGTTATCACCGCCAGCTCAACGACACTGAGTTGATGTTTCTATACCTACCTATGATGCATAGCGAAAGTCGCATCATCCATCGTGCCGCAGATCATTATTTTCGAGACCTGCCCAATTATGATTTTGAAGTCGCGCATAAAAAAATTATCGATAGATTTGGCCGTTATCCCCATCGAAATGAAATACTCAATCGCGATTCAACAGAAGAAGAAATGGACTTTCTAGAGACGCCCAACTCGAGTTTCTGAGGCACGGCTCGAACCTCTCGCATTTTTAGCGGAAGTACGTATAATCGGCCGTCTACAAAAATAATGATTGATTACAGACATGGCTCATACGCGCGATGGATTTCAAAGCCGACTTGGCTTTGTGTTAGCAGCAGCTGGTGCGGCTGTTGGACTTGGTAATATTTGGGGATTTCCCACACAAGCCGCAAACCACGGTGGCGGTGCATTTTTACTGGTTTATTTTGCGGTAATTTTCTTACTCGCATTACCTGCACTTTACACAGAATTGTACTTAGGCCATCAGGCACAAGCAAACCCAGTTAAAGCACTTAAGACAGCCTGGCGTGAAGGTAATCCGAAAATAGGAGCCGCGGCGGGGTATATCGGCCTTGCTGGTGCTATTGTGATGCTCAGCTTTTACTCCATCGTGGCTGGGTGGATGCTGTCTCATGCACTTGATCCTCTTGCGCAAATGGCTGAACTAGATGCTGCACATCAGTTTCTTAGCGGTGATTCGATGCTGAGAAACTTCATCTTTACGCCACTAATGTTAATTTTGACTGCGAGCATTATTCTTAAAGGCGTAAAATCAGGCATAGAAGCTTGGTCGCGCAGACTTATGCCGTTGTTACTGGTATTACTGCTTTGCCTTATTGGCTATATGGCGACATTAAACGGTGCAGCAGAAGGGTTTAGAACGTATTTAATTCCGGACTTTTCAAAAATTAGCGATCCTGACTTGATCATTGCGGCGATGGGGCAGGCATTCTTTTCGTTGTCGTTGGGTGTGGGCTGCATGATGATTTATGGCTCGTACTTAAAACCGAATGAAAATCTACCTAAGCTGACGTTTAGTGTTGCAATGCTAGACACCAGTGTCGCATTTTTGGCCGGTTTACTTATTATCCCTGCAATATTCGTTGCGCAGCAAAATGGTGTTCAAGTATTTCAAGACGGCAAATTAATCGGTGAAGGGCGGTTGATTTTTGCCATTTTACCCGAGCTATTTGCCAATATGGGTGAAATGGGATTATTAGTTAGCCTGACTTTCTTTGTGCTTATGTCTATTGCGTCGGTAACGTCTACCATTTCTTCAACAGAAATTCCGGTATCTTTCTTGGTTGAAAACCATGGCTTTCAACGTAAACAAGCGACTTGGTTGGTTACGTTAGTTATCTTATTAGCATCGAGCACGATTATTCTAAACTTTGATTGGTTGTTCGAATTGGTGATCAGTCTATTCACGCAATATCAGCTACCATTGATGGGGCTGTTCTACTTTATTACTGTTGGCTGGGTTTGGAAGCGCGGTAATCAGCTCCACTTAGAATCCCGTGGTGCACATTACTTGTTTGCTCAGTACGTTAGATTTGTTTGCCCAATCTTAATGACCGCGGTATTTATTAACGTAGCACTGGCAAAGTAGTGATCATTTATTCTCAAAAACGGGAAGCATTGGCTTCCCGTTTTGATTTTTATAACTAAGCTCAAAAATCTCGTGGGGAAACAAACTCCCCAGCTTGAATGCTTTCGTAAGTTCTTTGCGCCAATGAATCTAAGTTGGCTAAATCTTTGCCCATTGAAGCCAGTTGGTTTGTTACTGGAATAATATCAATATCTTCAACCCCAGAAAGCTGGGCCACTCGGGCAAAAGTATATGCGTGCTTATACTTTTCGTGTTTGTAGAAAATACTGACTAAAGATGAATAGACTTCTGGGTTAGGGGTATGACCTCTTTTATTCAGCTCTAATACGCGATAGAGAATATCAACGGTTTTATCGTCATCTACTTTGGCATAAAACTCTGCGAGGAAAAGCTGAATTTCGGGATCGTTTTGGACCCTAGGGTCGTCTTGCATATTCAGTAGCTTGTTCATTGCTGTGCGATCACTGTTACGAGACCAATGATAATAGAGCAGGCCTGGGTGGTTACTGTCTTTTGTTTCATTGTAAATACGCGTCATTTCTTTTAGTGCGGTGAGATGACCTTCCACTCGTGAAGTGGTTTTTTCTTTTAACTTGATGTGCTCAATTTTGGCGGCGCGAGAAACACATTGGTTGTAGCTTTCTAAATTTTGCAACAAGTCATATTTGTTTTCGTCCGTTGGAGACTTGTATTCGTGGTAGCGCGCGTAAATTAGCGACGCACGTTCGTCTTTACAGTGACTGTCTTTATTTAAGTCTTCACAAAAACCAGGCGTTTCGCTACACACTTGGTTCAAGGTTAGGGTGTCGTCGCAACCAGCAAGTAGTAACGCTGCAAAGACTAGCGACTTTTTAAACGCCATAGTTTGACCTCAATGATTTTTTATAATTATAGGGGGTTACGCCCGAATAAACAGGGTAGAGCTAATAGTTTACTAGTTTAACGCAATGAATTGTTCGGTAACAGTGGAGAATCACGGCAGTTTAAATTAGAATAGCCGTGCCCATTCGGGCTATCCGTTCAAAGAAAATTGTTTATTAGGCAGAAAAAATGACCTTATCTCACGAGCAAGAATATCAAAACAGCTGGCAAGAGCGTCAAGATTATGCAGAAAGCATGCAACCCCTAATCGGTCGTCTATACCGTAACAAAGGCGTTGAAATCTCTGTATACGGTCGTCCTCTTGTGAGCGCAAGCACCATTGATGTTATCAAAGCACACAAAACAGTAGCACGCTTTGAAGAGCGTAAACTACGTCTTCGTGAAAGCTTTCCATTCTTAGAAGTGATCAGCAAAATGGAATTAGCACCAGGTCGTGTTGACCTTGGTAAGCTAGCTTATGCCTACATTTATAAAAATGCAGGTGAAGGCCGCTCAATCGAAGAGTTTTTAAATGCAGAACTTGCAGAATTACTAAACCAAGGTGCACGTCCAGAGCCTCGTGACGTCGTTCTTTATGGTTTTGGTCGCATTGGCCGTTTATTAGCACGCCTACTTATCGAACGTGGCGGCTCTCACGCTGATTTACGCCTTCGTGCAATTGTTGTTCGCGGTGGCCGCGATGGTGATCTCGAGAAACGTGCAAGCTTATTGCGCCGTGACTCAATTCATGGTCCTTTCAATGGTTCAATCACAGTAGACCATGAAAAAGGTGCGATTAAAGCAAATGGTAACTACATTCAGATTATCTACGCAAACTCACCTGAAGAAGTGGATTACACAAAATACGGTATTGAAAACGCGCTTATCGTAGATAACACAGGTGTGTGGAAAGACGAAGATGGCTTAGGTAAGCACCTTAAGTCAATCGGTGCGTCTAAAGTGTTACTTACAGCGCCAGCTAAAGGTGACATCAAAAACATCGTTTATGGTGTTAACAACTCAGACATTCAGTCTGAAGACAAGATTGTGTCTGCAGCAAGCTGTACAACTAACGCAATCACACCGGTATTAAAAGCACTTAACGACAAGTTTGGTATTAAGAATGGTCACGTTGAAACGGTTCACTCTTACACCAATGACCAAAACTTGATCGACAACTACCACAAAGCTGAGCGTCGTGGTCGTAGTGCAGCATTGAACATGGTTATTACTTCAACCGGTGCTGCGAAAGCGGTTGCTAAAGCACTTCCAGAGCTTGCTGGTAAACTAACTGGTAACGCAATTCGTGTACCAACACCAAACGTATCAATGGCAATTCTTAACCTAAACCTAGGTAAAGAAACAACTGCTGAAGAGCTAAATGAATTCCTTCGTGAGTCTTCACTTTACTCTGAACTACGTGACCAGATTGACTACACTGCATCAACAGAAATCGTGTCTACTGACCTTGTGGGTAGCCGTTATGCAGGTGTGGTTGACTCAAAAGCAACCATCGTTGATGGCGACCGCGTAGTACTTTACGTATGGTACGATAACGAGTTTGGTTACAGCTGTCAGGTTGTACGTGTAATGCAAGACATGGCGGAAGTAAAATTCCCGAGCCTACCTCGCTAACACGAAATTTACGACAAAAAGCCAGCACCAGCTGGCTTTTTTAGTTTTTGAAACAAATTGGTTGTGGTAGGCTTGCAAAGATAGGTCAGCTACAATTAGCTAACAAAAAGTTACACCTTAACTTTGTGCAAAGGCAGGCACAGTATTACCTCTTTTTGAGGCTTAATATTGTTCTAGACTGAAGCAAAGTTGAGTATGGTAACAGTGTATTTACACAACAGTTTTTAACTTATTTAGGGAAACCTATGCGCATTACGAGTAATTTCGATAGTGGTAATATCAAGGTGGTAAAAGCAGAATCACCTGCGGATATTCAACTAGAAATCAATAAAGACAATGAGTCTGACTTTTTTCAATGGTTTCACTTTAGACTTGAGTCTACGCCTTTTTTAGAGCACAAAATTCATATCAACCAACTACTAAACTCAGCATACCCTGAAGGTTGGGATGACTATCATGCGGTTGCATCTTACGATCGTCAAACTTGGTTCCGTGTGCCAACCCGTTATGAGAATGGCACATTAACTATCGATTTTGAGCCTGAATGTGTTCATACCTACTTTGCTTATTTTGCTCCTTATAGTTATGAGCGCCATTTAGACTTAGTCTACTGGGCTCAAGCCCACGATGCGTGCGTTGTAGAGACGCTAGGTCAAACACTTGACGGCCGTGATATGAGCTTACTCACTATTGGTGAGCCGTCAGATGAGAAGAAAAAGATTTGGATCACGGCGCGCCAGCACCCGGGTGAAACGATGGCAGAGTGGTTTGTTGAAGGTCTACTTCACAAACTATTGGATGACGAAGACCCACATGCTGCTGCACTGTTATCGAAAGCGATATTTTATGTCGTGCCAAATATGAATCCGGACGGCAGCGTTCGTGGTCATCTTCGCACTAATGCAAAAGGCGTTAACCTTAACCGTGAATGGCAAACCCCGACACTTGAGAACTCACCTGAAGTTTATTATGTATTAAATAAAATGCATGAAACTGGGTTGGATATGTACCTAGATATTCATGGTGACGAAGCACTACCGTATAACTTCGTTGCGGGCAGTGAAGGTATTCCGAGTTATGATGAGCGCCTACAGCGTTTGGAAGAGTCTTTCAAGGCGGCACTGTTAACTATCACACCTGAGTTCCAAGATGAATTTGGTTACGATAAAGATGCACCGGGTGAAGCAAACCTTACTGTAGCATCATGTGCTGTTGGTGAAGCGTTCAAAGCGTTGGCTTATACCGTTGAAATGCCGTTTAAGGATAATGCAAATCTGCCGGATCCATACTTCGGTTGGTCAGACCGACGCTCATATCAGTTTGGTCAAGACACCTTAGCTGCAATCTTAAATGTGGTTGACGACTTAAGATAAGCTTAAAGACGGGTAATCACCATATTGATTACCCGTTTATTTTTGTGCGTTTAAAAGAACAACAAAATAATATTTAAAAATAATAAGGTAGAACACCTCAACAGGGTGTAATAACAACAATAAAGGGGAATATTCGTGGATGCGTTAGGCAGCTTATTAGATAGCTTGGATGGAATGTTAGGTGGTTCACCTTGGTTCCCGTATGTACTGTTAGGGGTAGGTTTGTTTTTTACAATCTACTTGAAATTTCCACAGATCCGATATTTCAAACATGCTTGTAAAGTCGTTACCGGAAAATACGATAAAAAGGGCCTAGAAGGGGATACCACACACTTCCAAGCACTCGCAACGGCACTTTCTGGCACAGTTGGTACTGGGAATATTGGTGGGGTGGCACTGGCAATTTCAATCGGCGGGCCTGCAGCATTATTTTGGATGTGGATGACGGCCTTTTTTGGTATGACAACCAAATTTGTGGAAGTCACGCTATCGCATAAATACCGTGTACAAACAGATGATGGCACCATGGCCGGTGGTCCAATGTACTATATGGATCGTCGCTTAAACATGAAGTGGCTAGCGGTATTATTTGCAATTGCTACTGTGATTAGCTCATTTGGTACAGGTAGTTTGCCGCAGATCAACAACATTGCTCAAGGTATGGAAGCGACCTTTGGTTTTGCACCGATGGCAACAGGTGCGGTGCTTTCTATTCTACTTGCTTTGGTTATTCTTGGTGGTATCAAGCGTATTGCTGCCATCACTTCTCGCGTTGTGCCATTAATGGCTGCGATTTATATTCTTGGCTCTTTTGCCGTTATTTTCTACAACATTGAGAATATCGTTCCTTCTTTCCTTTCTGTATTTACAGATGCTTTCACGGGATCTGCGGCAGCGGGTGGTTTCTTAGGGGCTTCTTTTGCGTATGCATTTAACCGTGGGGTTAACCGAGGTCTGTTTTCCAACGAAGCGGGTCAAGGTTCAGCGCCAATCGCGCACGCCTCGGCAAAAGCCGATGAGCCAGTGTCTGAAGGTATGGTTTCCATTCTTGAACCGTTTATTGACACAATTATTATCTGTACCTTGACGGGATTGGTTATTTTGTCATCGGGTGTGTGGACCGAAAAGTTCGAAACTCATTTTGAGCGCTCGTCTATGGTTATCTTAGACGGTAAATATGACGAATCGAATCAACAAGACCGAGATGCATTGTACGCCTACTTGAATGGTAAAAAAGAGCATACTGTCAAACCTTTCAATGGTGAGATTGAAGTCGTACAGGGTAAGGCGGTAACAGAAAACTTTACCGTGATCCACTCGCGTTCTATTGGTGAGCAAGTACGTTTTGGTATTACAGAGCGTCACAAGTACACAGGTACCGTCGAAGTGAAAGACGGCTTGCCAACAGACAATAGCATCAGCGTGATTGGTTACTCTTTAGTGCATTCGGCAGAGCTGACAACCAAAGCATTTACCCGAGGTTATTTGGGCGAAAATGGTAAATACATCGTTTCGATTGGCTTGTTGTTATTCGCGTTTTCTACGGCAATTGCATGGTCATACTATGGCGACCGCGCGATGATTTATCTTCTGGGTAGCCGCTCGGTCATGCCATATCGCGTATTCTATGTTGCAGGTTTCTTCTGGGCGTCGTTTGCTGATACGACACTAGTGTGGAAGTTGGCTGCAGTGGCCATTGTAGTGATGACCTTACCTAACTTATTTGGTATTTTACTACTCAGAAAAGAAATGAAATCTTCAGTTAAAGAATACTGGGAAGATTTCAACAAAGAACACAAACAGTGAGTGAATTTTAATTAAAATTATCTTGTCATTTAAGGACAAGAGTTTGCAAAGGTAGTAGAATAGGGCGCCTCACAGGTGCCCTTTTTTGTATTATGGAGAAGTAACACGATGGCAATAGCACAGTGCCCAAGCTGCGGTAAATCTATTTCCTCCAAACATAAGTCCTGCCCGCATTGTGAAACCAATTTAGCAGACTTTTCTCAAGAAGACAGAGAGAGAGCGGCCTCTAGAAACCGTGTAAAACGTCAGCAATCAGTAATGAATTACTCGTTTATTGCACTGATCTTAGTGCTAGGCGGATTCTTATATATCTATTGGCAGCAGCCTGAACCTAACTCGTTTGAAATGATCGCAAGCAAAAGCGCTATAGGCATAGGTGCGGTTTGGTACTTAATTAATCGAGTCATCCTCGTTATTTTGAAAAAGAAAAAGTAGTAATGAATGTAGATAGCTTAGTTCAAAATATTACCCCTGAAGTATTCGAGCGTTTGCAATACGGCGCGTCAACTGGAAAGTGGCCTGATGGTACGTCGCTAAGTGATGCGCAAAAAGAGCAAACCGTGCAGTTGGTCATGCTATATCAAGCAAAAGTAGCCAAGTCCAATGAGCAGTTCACCATCAACGAAAAAGGTGAAATGGTGCAAAAATCCAAACGCGAATTACAACAAGAATTCAAAGCCGACAACGAAATAGCTAGGTTCAGTGAAAATGATCTTTAAACACCTTTTTACACCGAAATGGAAACACCCTAAGGTTGACGTTCGCTCACAAGCAGTGGACAAGTTAGACTTAAGCAAAGACGCAACTTTACTACATACGCTAGCACTTGAGGACGAGTCTGCACAGATCAGAAAAAAGGTACTTACTAAGGTAAATGACCTTGGTCTTTGGTGGAAAGTTTATAAGCAAGATAGTGAGCTAAAAGAGCTTGCTGAGCAGAAAATTTCGAGTGCGGTTATTAATCAAGACACCGCACTGCAGAGCAACATTCGTGATGAATACATTGAACGCTATGCACCAGCTAAAACGCTTGAGAAAGTCGCGTTAATTGAGACTGATTTAACGAACAAAGTTAAACTGCTTAAGCGCCTTGCGAACGCCACGTTAATCGAAAAATCCTTCAAAGAAGGTGATGAAGCACTTCAGATCGCTATGTTGGAACTGATTGCACAGCATTCACTTGAAAAGAGTGTCCTAAAAGCAGCCAAAGGTGAAGCGCTGACTTCTCTTACTGGATCACTGGAGCAGCAGCGATTAGCAAAAGAAATGCCTACTCAAGTTGCTGAGCAAACGCGGGTTGTACTTGCCAAGTTAAACGCGCTAAGAGATAAGCAAAGCTATGAAATTGTGAACGCGCAAGCACAACAGTTATTTGCACAGTGGCAAAGCATTGAGCTTAAGTGGTTAGATGCTGAAACGGTAACTGCACTAGATGAAAAGTATCAACAAGTAGCAGATAAATTAAACCGTCATCTCAATGAGTTACAAGTTAAACATCAAGCGCAGCAAGCTGAGTTAATGCAAAAGCAAAATGAAGCCCTAGAGGTTGCTGAATTAACTGCTGAACTTGAAGCCATTGAAAAATCGGTCGAAATTGCATGTAAAACACTAGACTTAGCCTCGCACGATGTACTGGTTAAGCGTAGTGAAGTATTAAAAGGCAAAGTGTCTGCACCTCAATATGTCACCGTTGAAGCGCTTGGCGAGTTCACCCGAAAACTGCAAAATATTGAGCGTGATCTTGCCGATTTGCCCGCACTTATTGCTGCAAGTGAAACCTTCAATAATGCCTTAGCAGAGTTGAAAGCAGTTGAAGTACCAACTTCATTAGAATCGCTTGATACCCAAGTGCAAGCACAAAAAGACCGCTATGTTGCAGCGCGTAAAGCACTAGATTCACTGCCTAAGGTATTGCATAGATCAGCAAAAGCTGAGCTATCAGATGCAAGCCAAGTGTTTATGACAGCTATCGAGCCGCTGAAAAATGAGCAAGAAAAAGTACTCAAAATCGCGAAGAAGAAAGCACGCGATGTGCAACGATTAATTGATCAGGGCCGATTTAACGTGGCATTTGGCGTTTTTAATGGCTTTATCGAGCAGTTTGAGTTGCTAACGCCAAGCTACAAAAAGCAGCTCGAAAACCAGCATGAAAGCTTGTCTCAAGCATTAAAAGATCTTAAAGATTGGCAAAAGTATGCTGCTACACCTAAACGTGAAGAATTGCTTGCGGAGCTTGATAACAAACTCGCTGAGGAGGCGGTTGACCCAGTTAAGCGTGCTGAGGAAGTAAAATTACTTAGAGTACGTTGGAACGAGCTTGGTCATGTTGAAACGGAACAGGAAAAGGCACAAGCCGCTCAATTTGATGAAAAAATTGAATTATTGTTTGTACCGTGTCGCACTTACTTTGCGGAGCAAGAAGTACAGCGTGAGCAGGCAAAAATTGCACGTGAAGCGCTGATCGAGGAAGTGAAAGCGCTGCTTGGTACTTTGGATAACGAAGGTATTGATTGGCGAGAAGTTGAAGCACAATTTAATCGCCTAGCCAAAGCATGGAAAAATGCTGGCAATGTGGATGCCAAAGTCTATCAAAAGCTGAATTCGATTTACCGTGAGCACCATCAAGCGGTTTACGAGAAACTTAAAGCCTTCCATCAAGCCAATGCCGTTGAAAAGACCAAGCTAGTTGAAACTGCACAGCAGCAGCTAGAGGCTGAAGATTTGGCAGCAGCTTGTGACTTACTGAAATCATTGCAAAAACAGTGGCAGCAAATTGGTTTTGCTGGTGCCAAACAAGAGCATACTCTGTGGAAAGCATTTCGTGCCCATAATGATGCCGTGTTTGAAAAGCGCAGCGCACAATATGCAGAGCAAAAAGCACAGGAGAAGTCGCAGGAAGCCGAGCAGCGTCAGTTGTTAGCAGAGTTCGACAACAAGGTCATAGAAGCGGTAACTCAAAATGAACTGGTTGCTATTCGTAACGAACTCAATACGTTTATTGTAGTGCCAGGACTGAAGCAAGAAAAGAATCGTTTATTGTCTCAAGTGAAGTCGAAATTAGATGATCTATTTTCTTCACAGCGTCGTGAAAAGTTCAATGAACTGGTGGAAGCAGTAGACACTGACGGTGATATTCCTAGCTCTTGGCAAGGCAATAATAAAACCTCGCTAAACGCTGCTCAGTTGCTATTGAGGCTTGAGATTTTAACGAATCAGTCATCACCGGAAGCGTTGCAAAGCGAAAGAATGTCTGAGCAAGTCGCGATGCTGGATGCAAAACTGCAAGGTGAAGAAAGCAGCCTTGAGACTTACCTTATCAGTTATCTAGCTGAAGCTGAAAAAGCCGATATAGTGACTTCAAAGGGGAGATTATTGGCGGTCTTAAACGCTTAACTTCCTATACAGCCAACTTAAACCGTGCGGTTTGAGTTGGCCTCTTTCCGAATCAAGACCTTCCATTATTTTTCTCCTTGTTATCGCTAATTTGTTGATTATATATTTGGATTGCGTTGATTTCGGCCTGATACAAGCTCAATCACTTTCAAACCCACCTAAATCTTAAGTTCATCAGACATGATTAACTTGCTTGATATCAGCTTTAGTAATGAGCACGAAAAATTTAGTTAAGAAAAGCTATTTTATAGATCTATCTATAACAACTTGTGATACTGTTAATTTTAGTAAGATATTGATAATAAGTGAAAGGCAAGCTTCTACACCCCTAGATAATTTAAATTGGAAGCGGTTTATGACTGAAAAAATTTTGCACGACTTTCTAACCATATGGGTCACCATCGACCCTATTGGCACTATGGCGATATTCGTTGCGCTTACAGCTAATCTCTCTACTGAAGAACGTAAGAAGACGGCGATCAAAACTATAGCCTATGCTTCCATCATTTTGATAGGGTCCATAATTATTGGACAAATTCTATTAGGAGCTTTGGGTATTAGCCTACTTTCTTTTCAGGTTGCTGGTGGAGTTATATTGTTCTTATTTGGATTACAAATGGTTTTTTCTAAAGAATCCAGCGAGAATACGAAAGAGCCGATGCATGATATTTCCGTTTTTCCTTTAGCAATACCTTCTACTGCATCTCCTGGTGCAATTTTGGCAGTAATTTTAATTACTGATAATCACGTTTATACCATTCAAGAACAGCTAGTTACAGCTACTACTATGTTGGTTGTATTATTTATCACACTTTTAATGTTACTTTATTCCACGCGAATACTTCAATTTATCGGAGTTGCAGGAGCGTCACTACTTACTCGACTTATGGGCATGATACTCGCAGCATTATCAGTAGAGTTCATTATGGAAGCCATTGGCGTCAGCAAGTGGGTAGAAAACGCGCTATGATTTCATTAAGTATATGCATGCTAATCAATGTGGTTACTACTGTAATAATCCAAATCAGTTTAAAAGGAAAGCCCAAACTCAGAAAGTAAGATTACCTATTGCTATAAGCACTAAGCTGCGTGAGCGTAATACGCTCACTTGTGCTCTTACTTAGCGCTAAGTATTTGCGCTAGTTTGTGTACATCATCAATAGCACGTTGTTTTGAGTGCTTATGCCTGTCATCTCCAAACTCTTGATACTCAGATGCGATTTCATAAAACGCCTCAGCACCTAAATATGGAGCCAACTGCTCGATATGGCTACTTAGATGATTCAAATGATATTGTGACTCACCTTTTTTAAATGCAAATTCTCCCCAAGATGCCAGTAATACGAGAGTTTTACCCGATAAAATTGGCTCAAGTGGTTTATCACCTCGTGCTAAATCAAAGCTGAAGGTTTTATTTACTCGGATCGCCAGATCAAACCAAGCCTTTAGCACGGCAGGCATGCCGTAGTTATACATAGGGCTTGCGATCACGATAATATCGGCATTGGTCACTTCTTTGATAATTTCGTCAGACTCAGCGAGTACTAAGCGTTGCTCTTCGCTCAACACGCCTTTTGCAAATGCAGCCGCTATAAATGCTTCATCGATGAATGCAGGTTGTTTCACGGAGAGGTCGCGATGGGTGATTTCCACTTCATGTGTGAAGCAGCTAAATTTTGTCAAAAATTGCTCACCTAACCTCCGGCTAATTGACTGATGTTGCGAACTCGTCTCACTATACTTTCTTACGCTACTACTTATATATAGAATGTTTTTCATGGCTTTTCTCCAGTTGTGTCTTGTGTTTTATTTTGTGCCTGCGAGAGCAATGTGACAACTGAGAAGAATCCATAAATAGATGAGATAAACTAACTTATAGGTTTGCTATGTTCACACATTTACCGTCTTTGAATAACATAAAAACCTTTGCGGTTGCTGCGCACTACTTGAGCTTTAAAGATGCGGCGCGGGTACTTAATGTTACGCCTACGGCAGTGTCACATCAGATAAAGTCACTGGAATCACAGTTAAGGGTTCAGCTTTTTGAGCGAAAAACGCGAGCAGTGCAATTAACATTACAAGGACAGGCACTTGCAAAGGTATGTATTGATTCACTCAATATGCTCGATAATGCGTTTATTGAGTTTACCGAGCAAAAGAATGATTTGCTTATTTCATGTTGTAATTCATTTGCTGCACTTTGGCTTGCTCCGAATATGGCTGCCATTAATCATGCTTTCCCAAACCAAACCGTCACAATATGCGCGAGCGATCAACTCATTGATTTAAATAAAGAGAAGCATATTGATATCGCCCTGCGTTATGGCAAAGCGGATCCGAATTCTAATGAAACTCATCTTATTACCGAGAAAATTGGGCTTTATGCTAGCCCAAATTATCGGGTGCCAGACCAAGGTAAACCTGTACTATTTCTCACCCATTGGCAAGACGAAACGGGGCTTGAAAATATTCCTTGGCGAGCGCACATTGACGAAAGCCATTATGACTTGCGTTATTTTGAGCAAGAACACTTTGTCTTGCAGGCGGCTGTGGCCGGGCAAGGGCTGGCACTATTGAGCGATGTATTAGCAGAGTTAGCAGTAATACAGGGGTGGTTAAGTAAAAGCCCAACAATGGAGGAATTTTCAGGCTATGGCTATTGGCTCAGGCAAACGACTTATCGCAAGAGTTCGGCGATTGTTCACCAGTTTACCATTTGGCTGGCAAGCGCGTTACAAAATATCAAGGCCAACAAAGATAAGGACATAAGATAAAAAGATAAAGGACAGGCACTTTTATCAATGAGCAAATAAGCCGTTTTTTAATATTGATCTATACTTTTGTGGAGCTTAAGTCCTTATTCGAAAAGTGTTTATTGCTAGGTGGTGATGTGATGATAAAAATCCTGCTGATGAGTCTCATTTTATTTCCCGCTTTATGTTTGAGTGGTGATTATACCTTCGCCTTTGTGCCGCAGCAGTCTGCAAATAAGTTAGCCAAAAATTGGCAGCCTATTCTCGATTATCTCAGTGATAAGACCGAAGATAACTACACGTTTAAAACCGCTAAAGATATACCAACCTTTGAAGCTCGGGTGTTGAAGCAAGAGTATGATGTGGCATACATGAATCCCTATCACTTTGTTGTATTTAATGAGCAGGCAGGTTATCAAGCTATCGCCAAGCAAAGAGATAAAATGATCAAAGGGATCATCGTGGTTAAAAAGGGAACGGGTATTACTGACTTATCGCAGTTGCGAGGAGAGACGCTTGCTTTTCCGGCTCCTGCTGCATTCGCTGCAAGCATTTTGCCCCGTGGTGAACTTGTGAAACAAGGTATTGAATTTACACCAAGGTATGTCTCTTCCCATGATTCTGTTTATCTCAACGTGTCGAGAGGATTTGTCAAAGCGGGCGGTGGTGTTATGCGTACTTTCAACAACGCCGATCCCAAAATTAAATCACAACTCGACATTCTCTGGACGACAAAAGGTTATACGCCCCATGCATTTGCCGTAAAAAAAACAATGCCAGAAGATGCAAGGCAAAGATTAGTAGAGGCGTTGACCTCTCTTGAACTGAGTGAAGAGGGCATTAGGCTACTCGAAGCGGTGAATTTCAAAGGCATTATGGCGGCGTCGAACGAGGACTGGCAAGACGTAAAAGCATTAGAATTAGAAACCTTAGTTGGCAATTAGTACGCGGACTATTAAGAAGCCCCACAACTGAATGAAAAGGCTATCGTTAAGACTCAAAACCATGATTGGCACCGCTATTATTGAAGCGGTGTTGTTGAGTGCGCTCATATTTGTAGTGATTGATTTTATGATGGAGTCTGCAAATGACGCCATGAATAAACGCGCAACGACAACCGCAAGCCTGTTTGCGAGTGCGACCAAAGATGCGGTGCTGTCATACGATTTGGCCACACTGGATGCTTTTACCAATGAGTTATTAAGTAACCCAGATATCCTTTACGTTAAAGTCATCGATGGTGAAAACCAAACTCTTTCTTTTGCAGGTAACGAGCGCTTAAAAGAACGTACATTTGAAGGTGATACGTTAGTTGAAACAGTTACCGACGGTATTTTTGATATTCATGCTGATATTGTTGAGGGTGGGACCCTGTTTGGCACCATTCAAATAGGCATAGATATTGGCACCATAAATCGAGCTATGTCAGAGGTAAAACGCTGGACGGTTTCCATCGCGCTGTTTGAAATGGCGTTAGTTGCTATTTTCTCTTATTTTCTCGGTATATATCTCACAACCAATCTGTATATACTGAAGAATCAAGCTAAATTTATCGCTCGGAATGTCAAAAACGGCGTGTTTGATTTCAAATGGAAACCAATACAGAGTAAAGATGAGTTACAAGAGCTATCTTTGGCGTTTGATGAGCTATCACAAACCTTAGCCGAAGAGCATGAGCGTCGAGAGCGATATAAGCATGACTTGATTGAGCTAAATAAACATCTAGAAGAATTAGTGGCGCAAAGAACTGAAAAACTGAATCAGAAAAATCAGCAGCTTGAGGCTACCAATAGAGAGCTTGAAGCCGCACAGCAACAGCTTGTTCACTCAGAAAAAATGGCATCGGTGGGTCAATTAGCCGCCGGGGTTGCCCATGAAATAAATAATCCGCTCGGTTTTGTCATGAGTAATCTCGATGTGATGCGTCACTATCATGGCGATTATGCCGAACTTGCAAAGCGTGCGATTCAGCTTGAACTTGAACCCAGTACACTCGTAGCGTTTAATCAGTTTATTCAAGACAAAGACTTTGCTTTTATTAATAGCGATTGTACTGAGCTTATTGACGAGTCGATGACTGGGCTACAAAGAGTGTCTGCGATTGTGAACGACCTCAAACAGTTTTCAAGGGCAGATACTATTCAATTGCAACCTTGTGATATTAACGCCTGTATTAAGACAACGTTAAATCTGGTGGAGAGTAAGCTCAAATATCATGCTAATGTGATCACACAACTGAATGAAGTCCCTCAAGTGCTCGGTAATCAAGGTAAACTAATTCAAGTATTAACGAATTTACTGATCAATGCGGCTCAGGCATTGAAAAGCGAAGGAGAGATCCGCGTCTCAACAAGTCTAGAACAACAGCGTGTACTGATCCGAATTCAAGATGACGGGGTGGGGATCCCCGAAGAAATAAAAGATAAAATATTTGACCCATTTTTTACGACTAAGCCCATTGGCAACGGGACAGGCTTAGGCCTTTCAATAAGTTATGACATTATTAAAGAGCATGGTGGCGAGCTTGTAGTAGAAAGTGAGGTTGGGATTGGAAGCTGTTTTACTATCACCCTGCCTGTTTCTCCTTGAACTCGAAAAGCAGTTTGATCTTGCCCTTGTTATTCAATACTCAAGCATTCCTAATCCGCAGTTCAGCTCCATACTCAGATAGTGAATATCAGTTAGTGTGAGCCTAAGACAAAGGTTTCTAAATAAAGGGTAATAGATTACCCCCACTTAGGCTTTATATCTCAGAAGTATTGCAATTTTAATAAATGGTAATTATTATCATTCGCAATTTTTGCAAGGACTTGCGTGTTGACTTTTAAATGATGTATTCACAAGAAATATTACAGTCACTCTCCTCAAATGAATGTGCACTAAAACGTTTTCTGACTAGCAAGCTTGGTTGCTCAGATACAGCGTCAGACATTCTACAAATCATTGCTGAAAAACTGTTAAAGATGAAAACAAAGCGAAATGTAGAAAATCCAACTGCCTATCTGTATCGCTCCGCCCACAATGAAGTCATTAATTACTTCCGTACTGAACAGGCTAGAACCCAGTATGAAAAAGCGTACATGACGACATGTATTGATAGTCAAATAGCCGATATTTCAAAGTGCCATATCAGCTCGTGTGAGCTTCGTTGCATAAACTTGGCACTGGACGAGCTGCCATTGTTAACCCGGCAGATATTTTTTATGTACACCATCAAGGGTGTTAAACAACGAGATATTGCCACACAGTTAGCAATTAGCCTGTCAAATGTAGAAAAGCGTCTCACCGTAGCAATAAACTTTTGTAAAGAGGTACTGTCTCGGTAAGTACGGGTGGCACTTTCGCTGCTCGCACATAAAAAGTATGACGAACACCTTTCAGTTACTACTTATCTTAATGCTCGCCGTTACGCTAAAGCGGATTTTTATAAGATTTTTACGGGTTTGTTAATTCGTAGACGTCTTAACGATGAATTATATAAATGGGTACATGAAAATAGAGGATGACCATGAAAAGCCATACTTTTAGAATAAATAAGTTTCAGCATGCGATGAATATATGTAGACGGAGCTTATTTATTTCTAGCGCAGGACTCATATTGGCAACTGCGAACGTTTATGCTAGCGATACTACGTACCAACTAAATATAGAACCCCAAACGCTTTCTACAGCGATAACCGAACTGTCAGCTGCAACGCAGCAGCACATTACTGCATATGGTGTCGCGTTAGCAGAGCAAAAAACGATACAATTGAAGGGAAACTATACGACGGAAAAAGCACTTGAAATTCTTTTGAAAGGAAGCGGGCTTGTTGCAACTAAAGTTGACGAAAATCGTTTCTCAATCCATGAAGTAGGCGCAGCTCTCGCGCGTGATAATGAAATTGAACGTATTGCGGTGACGGGCAGTTATGTGGTCAATGAGCCAATAGACACGGCAACAGGTTTGGGTCTGACATTGCAAGAAACCCCGCAAACCGTGAATATTATTACCCGGCAAAGTATTGAAGATCAGGCGTTAACGTCACTAACCGATGTGATTAATAATGCTTCTGGCATTTCGGCCAAAGCTTACGATAGCTCAAGGAATGCGTTTTCGTCTCGAGGCTTCAATGTTGACAACTACCAAATTGATGGGGTGCCAGTACAGTGGAATGGCGCGCAGAGTGCTGGTGAGTCGCTCACCGACACGGCGCTTTATGAACGTATTGAAATCGTGCGTGGAGCAACAGGGTTGTTGACCGGTGCAGGAGATCCGTCGGCATCGATTAACTTGGTTCGTAAACACGCAAATTCGAGTGAACTTAGTGGCAAGGTAATTGCGCGCTTAGGGCGCTGGAACAATTATTATGCGAGTGTTGATCTGGGCACCGGGCTAAACGAAAGCGGATCTGTTAGAGGTCGAACGGTTATGGTGCTGCAAGAAGGCGACTCTTTTGTCGACTATGAAAAAAAGAGTAAACAGGTTTTTTATGCCACCGTTGATGCAGATTTGTCGAATGCAACCTTACTGCGATTAGGGTATAGCATTCAAGACAATGAACCCAAAGGCTCTCAATGGGGCGGGCTGCCAATATTCAACTCTGATCTCAGCCGTACAGACTTTGATCGTTCAGCTTCAGTGGCCGCAAAATGGAGTAGTTGGGCCAGTACACACAAAACATTTTTTGCAAACCTACATCACAGTTTTAGTAATGGATGGGAGTTGGTTGCCCATGCGAATAAAAATGTCAGCACTGCAGACATGTATTTACTTTGGGTATCCGGACTTCCTCATCCTGTGACGGGGGCTGGGATGACTGCTTCTGGATCGCGCCTAGAAAATGAAAGAGAGCAGATTGACTTTGGTGTCAGATTACAAGGCATGTACTCTTTATTTGACCACGAACATGAATTTGTAGTTGGGGTTGCAAAGAGCGATCAGGACTTTGTGTATTACGGCTATGAAGGTGGGGGAGCAAAACTGCCAAACCAGTCACAAACTTTTTTGAGTGGAACGGGGAATTTGACCAGCCAGATTGGGGTCAAAAATACATCAGCCAGGATTACACCACTGAGCAAACAGGTTACTTTGCTGCGACACGAATACATTTGAGCGATAAATTTAAGGCAATTGTTGGTGCACGGTTAGCGAGCTGGAATAGGCAGGGTGTATCCTATGGAACAGACCAAGACTATGGCGATGATGACGTATTTATTCCCTATGCGGGGCTACTGTATAGCTTAAATGACAGTCATACGATTTATACAAGTTATACGGAAATCTTTAAGCCGCAGAATGCGGTTGACGCTGATGACAATTACTTAGACCCCCTCACTGGGCTCAATTATGAAATTGGTTTGAAAAGCACTTATTTCAATGATGCGTTACATACCAATATAACTTACTTTCAAACACAGCAGGAAAACTTAGCGGTTGTTGACCCTGATTTTGTTCCACGTCCTGATAAGTTAGCTGCATACAAGGAAGCAGATGGTGTTGAAAGCGACGGTTACGAGCTCGAAGTAGTCGGTCAGATCATGGACGGCTGGAAGATTAATGCCAATTATACTGCATTCGAAGCAACCGCTGAGGATAGTAGTGGCACATCAAATACGGTTAATACGCGATTTCCTCGAAAAATATTTAGATTATTCAATACCTTTGAATATAACCAATTTACATTGGGTGCAGGTATTTCTTGGGAGGGTGAAAATTACACTGACATAAAATCACCATTAGGCAATGTACGAGTTGAACAGCCAGCCTATTCACTTATCAATTTAATGGCTAGATACCAACACAACGAGGCGCTATCAGTACAACTAAATATTGATAATGCCTTTGATAAAGAATATTACAGTCAGATCGGCTTCTACTCGCAGCTAGCATATGGTGAGCCAAGAAATATTAGTTTGAGTCTTCACTACAAACTATAAATTTGAACTCCATATTCGATGGAAAAAAGGTATAGAGCTAGAAATAGCGCTATACCTTATCACTAGTAAACACGCGAATACGATGTCTATCAGGGTCTAATACGACAAAACTAGCGCCATATCCCTCGGCTTGCGGGACCTGAGCAAACTCAATATCTAGTAATTTCCATGTATCGTATAAAGCCAAAAGCGCTTCTTGGCTTGGTTGCATAATAGAGATTTCAGAACCGCCCCCGGTAATGCAACTTGGTGGTGTAAGGGCTGTGTTTTGTTTAAGTGCAATGGAGACGTTGTGTGCACATTTCATAGAAACAAAAGTTGGAGAAAGCTGCGCTGCCTCACATTGGAATAGCTGTCTATAAAACGCTTCGCTTAGCTTGATATCGCTTACATATAACACCAAAGAATCAATGGTGATCATCATGGAATTCCATCATCTTTTAAAAATTGCAGCTAAGATACGCTCTTAGTGTGTCAGTTACTGTCAGTAGCTTTACGCTGAGTTCAAAACAGGAGTTTGAGCATTTAATCGAGACCGATAGTCCCATATCACTTTAACTTCATGTTATTAACGCTTAAAGTAATCTCACACACTGTCCATCGGTGTGTAGAGCAATGTGAAACTGGTGTTTTTAACAAAAAGGAAAGGTTGTATGGTTACTTGCTACTTAAAATATGTTGTTGATCCGGCAAAAATTGCTGACTTTGAGGAATATGCGAAAATGTGGATCCCACTCGTCAATCGCTTTGGTGGGCAGCATAATGGCTACTTTTTACCATCGGAAGGTGCAAGTAATATTGCCTTGGCATTATTCACCTTTCCCAGTTTGGCGGCCTATGAAACGTATCGCAACGAATCGTTTCAAGATGCTCAGTGTCAGGCTGCAATTAAATTTGCAGAAGATACCGGTTGCATAATTAGCTATGAACGCAGCTTCTTTAGACCTGTATTTGAATAGAGGTGAGTAAATGGAGCTGAACATCCCGTGCAACTAGATATTTCTGCCAATCTCAAACTACAAAACCTTGCTTTGACGCATGCAAAACCATTGTTTGATTGCGTACAAAGCAGCCGTGCAAGTTTACAAAATGTGCTGCCGTGGGTTGCGACACTACATACCGAGGCTGACGCAGAGCGATACATCGACACACGTATAAACAACCAAGTCGGCGGACTTTGGTCTGCTATTGAATTTAATTGCGAGTTTTGTGGTGTGTTTGGGATCAAATATATGGATGCGCAAACGCAAACTGCTGAAATTGGCTATTGGCTTGGCGAAAAGGCAAGAGGTTACGGCTTAATCGGTCTAGTGCTTGAACAGGTTATTGCCAGGCTTCGAGAGGTAAGTGATATTAAAACTGTGGAGTTTCAATGTTTACAGTCAAATATTGCGAGCCAGCGGATCATTGAAAAAATAGGCGGCCAGTTTGTTGAGTCCTGTGTCAATGATCTGGGCGTAGCAGGTGACGAGCCATTATATATTTATCGACTCACACTTTAGTTTCGCCTTTTTAAAGGAACGAGCGCATAATTGCTATGCGCTCAACTGATTAGTTTACCTCACACTTAGGAGGCACTGCTCGGCTTCGTAGGGTAGTGACGATAATTTGCGGTAATAGCGGCATTACAATCATGCCAACCATCAAACTATACTGAAGCGGCGTGAACGTCTCGCCCAGTAGCACCAACCCCGTCAAAATACCCGCAATCGGATTTGCAATACCACCAAAGGTAAAGTCCACCACAGACATACGTTGTAGTAACCACACGTACAAACTATAACCCAGTGCGGTGTTCAGGAGCACGACCCATAATATGCCGCTGAGATTAGTCATCGAGAAATTGTTAAAAGCTGCAATATACTTAGCTGGTGCGATCACACCGTGAACGCTTGATGCGAGTGTGAGAATAACGCCGCCAATAATGAGTTGCCAAGTTAACACTGTCCACCAATGCATGCGACCACCAAGAGACTTAGTGATTGAGCTGCCGATCACGATACAGGTTATTGCCGCAAGTATTGCCGCTAAACCAAGAGGGTTTAAACTCAGTGAACTCGGATCAAATAGCAACCAGGCCAACACAATAAGCGCCGCACCGCATAACGCTTGCACCAATCCCGGACGTTGCTTATTGACTAACCAATGATAAAGCATGGCGAACACCGGCACAGACACCATGCCCACGCTAGATATGGCAGATGGTAGCGTTAACGACATCACGAAGATCATGCTAAAAAAGGCCGCGATATTAATCGCCCCAAGGGCGCATAGTATTTTCCAGTCAGTTTTTTTTGGCAAACTTGGCTTAACTGCTAGCAAAATAAGCCCAGCTGGAAGCGCTCTAATAGCGCCAAGTAAAAGAGGCGGCCAGTCCGCAAGGGTGTATTGTGTTACCGCGTACGTGGTGCCCCATAAAAATGCAGGGATCATCGCGAGGAGTATGTTCACATTAACTATCTTTATGTTGAGATACTTTGCGGTAAGGTATTACTAAAAACACTTTTTGTAAAGTATCTTTATGTTAAGATATTTCTTTACAAAGTTTGTTGTCGGGGCAAATATTGATGGATGCGATTGATAGAGTACAAGAGCAGTGGGCTCGCGAAAAACCACAGTTAGAAACAACGCCCATGGCGATAATGGGTCGCTTAGTGCGCATAGCTAAACATATGGAAGCCGAAGTTGAAAAGCTACATAAGCAATACGGATTAAATTTGGGCGAATTTGATGTGTTAGCTACCTTGCGCCGCAGCGGCAAACCATTTCGCTTAACCCCATCAGAGCTATTTAAAACCATGCTACTCACCTCTGGCGCGATGACCAATCGTTTAGATAAGCTAGCGGCAAAAGGCCTTATTAAGCGTGAGCATTGTAAAGAAGACCGCCGCAGTGTAACAGTTGAATTGACAGCCGAAGGCCTCGCCCTGATTGAAGAGCTGATTGAGCCGCATATCGCCATTCAAGCCCAATTGGTTGAAGGGATGAATAGAGAGCAGCAAAACTTGCTAAATAGTGTGTTAAAAGAGTGGTTAACGCAATTTGAGTGAGGATGTAAACAGTTTTTAGGCGGTTCACCCGCCGAGAAGTGATGCCTTTCGGATGTGGGGAAAGTGGTGTTGCCTGCGCGTTCAGGTTTTACTTAAATCATTGGACTGTTTGCAAGCAGCACATAACCATCATAGTGTAGTAGGTTCGAATAATCGAAGCGCTATTCGATCCACTAAACCTTTGTACTCATCACGTACTCTGGATACCCTGTATGTTCGTCTTTCTTTTCAGCGATAACTCTGAAGCCTTGAGATAGGTAAAACTGATAGCTTGCTTGATTTTCTTTGTATACACAAAGCGTCAATATCGGTCTTTGATTTTTTGCATGAGTAAGCAATTGTTTGCCTATGCCGTTTCCCTGTTGCTTTGGTTTCACAAACAGGGCGGCTAAGCTGTTTTGGTGTAAAGCGTAAAACCCGATAACGTCGGAGTTCAGTTTGTAGACGTAAACCTCTGAAGCTGGGAGATAAATATTACGCATATTTTCTAAATTAGCTTGCCAAAACTCAGCTGAGATAAACCCGTGTGCTTGAATGGATGCGCTCAGCCAAATTTCAAGTATGGTATCTATGTCATCCTCAGTGTATTTTCTAATCATGATTGCAGCGCTCGCAATTTTTCAAGCACTTCGTTTAGTACAGCAATTCCCATTGTTTTTTCCACGAGGGAATTCATATCCCCTTGAAGAAATTCATTCCAAGATACGGTTTTGGCGCCTGAATTGTGTGCATATCTACCATACGCAGATAACACAGTTCCATCATCCTGAATGGAGACGAGATAAAGGTTTTGATCCGGCGTATCAAGCCTACGCTCGAATAGTGTTTTAGGTTGTATATATTCCATGACTGCTTATCAAATAAAAAAGTGGCGATATGAATTCAGGTCTCAAGTCTGTGTTGAAGGTTTTTAAAACGTACAGTGATTACCTTTTTATTCTTTGTGATGTGCAAATTATCACTGGGCCATACTTGGTACAAGTGCTTTGTTGGCGAGATGGCATGCTTAATCTTTAAAAAAACCAAAATAAATTACAAGACCGACCTAAATACGTTAACTTGAAATTGTCTTTTTTGATTGGTATCAAAGCGCATCCATGCGCTTCTCGTTCATTCTTTTGAAACGACGCGATCGAGCGAACCAAGAAAACGTCGCCCTAGCATCACACTTAATCCTCAAATCCTAACCCGATATAGTGCAACCGTCTTGTAAGGCACGTCCCTGTACCAGACAAGACTTGGCCGACGTCCTGTCGGCACATTGCATATCGGATTATGATTTTCGGGTGTGATGAAGGGGAATAAGTCGCCTGTTAGCTGTTCACAAAGCCATTAGCAACATAGTTGTTTGCAAGCACCACAAGAATCTATCAGCACCTTGTATCTCCCTCATCACACCCGAAAGTAAATTGCCAATGAGTCATTTCAGCGCATGGATGCGTGAAAAGCGGTGACAGGGCCAAGGATGGCCCTTACACAGCGGTGACGTTCATATTGGCGATTTACTTGAGGAGTCAGTGTGATGTTGGGAGTGCCCTTTCTTTTGCATACTTGTTCTTTGGGCATCAAAGAAAAGTATGTCGTAGCCCATGGATGGGCGTCGAAACCTGTCAGGATGACGGGCTGACTTTACGATAAATTTCGAGCTACCAGCCGTTAGCAAAATAAATCTCCATGTTTAATATCAAAGCGCATCCACGCGTTCCTCGTTCATTCTTTTGAAACGACGCGATCGAGCGAACCAAGAAAACGTCGCCCTAGCATCACACTTAATCCTCAAACCCTAAGCCGATATAGTGCAACCGTCTTGTAAGGCACGTCCCTGTGCCAGACAAGACTTGGCCGACATCCTGTCGGCACATTGCATATCGGCTTACACTTTTCGGGTGTGATGGAGGGGGAAATAAGTTGCATGTGAGATTTGGCTTTTCTTTAGCAGCTGAACTGTTTGCAAGCGGTACACCAGAAAGAAAATTCCAAATGTTGCCCAAGAGTTTTATTACGCGCCTATCTACCTGTTTACTTTGAAGTTGTTCCGTGGGATTCTTAGATAAACTAATATCGTTCGAAGTGACTATTTTTATTCAGGCATTTTGGAGAATATAGACTGTGAGAGTTTTCAAAAAAACTAAGGAGTAGGGATGAAGTCTAAAGATGATGTTTGGAAAAAAGCTTGTTCAACATCAATGAATAAATGGATAGGTATTATTGAAGAAGAAACAGAAATTGTTTCATTTGGTTCTAATCCAACACAAAAAATGCACGATCTAATTGATAAAATTAAACATGCAATTGCAACAGGCGAAAATTTCGATACATCTATAGATGAACTTATTCAAGAAACTTTTGATAAAGGCGTTCAGAGTGGCTTTGCCAAAGGGCTAGCTAAATTTATTGATGGTTCGATAACAACAAAGAAAATTAGAAACGAAGATAGTTGGATTTTAAGCACCAATTCAAAGCAATATCAAATCACCGCCAAGTTGCCAAGTGCTGGCGAAAAAACAATTCAAACTACTTCATATATAAAAATCAGTGAGCATGGCTTTGAGTAACAAAGGTTAACATGTACCTAAACGACAGTACGCAAAATAGCAGGCTGTATTTGTTTGTCGCTATGACCAAGCTTTTCCACGCCCATCGCTCATATACTGGCGTTGGTATTTTTAGAGACTAATGTGAAATTTGATCCAGCATGGGAGTTCATCGATAACTCCAAAATAGTAAAAGAACAGTTTGATGAGTTGCCTAGTTTTCACGATGCCTATATTGAGAAGTTGGCATTTCATAGTGGTAATTGTAATGATGGCGGTGTCATTCAGCCTAGTTTATTAGTTGTACTCGACCTACCAGTCAGAGAGAGAAGTGGAGCTTCTTATGAGTTCCTGTATTACGTACAATTAGAACTTGAGCTATCGGGCATTATTAAAGCATCTCTTAGAGACTTCACTTATGATAATTGCTTGTATTTTTTGAATATTTCTCGTAAAGAGGATTCTGGTTTACTTACTGTAAAAATGGACTCATCTACAAATGGGGATTCGTTTGAGTGTGAGGTTAAATGTACGTCGGTCACTGTCCAAAGCTGTAAAAAGAAAGACTAACAAAATGGCTAAAAAATTAATTAAGCAAAATTAAAAGTTTGTGATTAGTATTTGTTATTTACTTTTTTAAACACCAGTAAGTTAATCTGCTCGTTAACCGTCTAAGCATACTGTCAGGAGTAATAGATTATGGAATTAAAAGATTTTGGATATCACTATTTTGATGAATTCATGAAGAATAATGATATATCAGTCTTACCTGATAGCTATCTTGGTCATATGATGTTGACAAATGCAGAAAATGGCGTGTGTGCTGGTAATTATTCGAATTTACTTAATCTTTCAGTCGCAGTAGAAGCATTAATTGATCGTGATATGCACATTTCATGGTTAATAGATAATCTGAAAGCTTTATCAACATCGCCCTATACTAATATGCATGAACAGATTAACCTTAACTCGAAAGTTGCTGCTGAATTGATTGCTGGTGGACTCCTAGCTGAGTCGTTTAATGAGCTTAAGCCTCTACCTGAAGCTAAAGGAGATAAAACGCCAGACTTTAAGCTATTTGACTCTGGTTATGCTGAGGTTTATTGCCCTCAGACATCACAACAAAATATAACTGTTTTGAATGAACAGAAAAAAATTCAAAAAGGTAAATCTGTTGTCCTCGCCTTCTCATACCCATTAACAGGTCAGACTGCCGGAGCTAAGAAATATCCAGCCAATAAAGTAATTGACCGCGTCATTAATTATAAGCGCGAGAAAGATCAGGCTCGTGAAGATGCTACAAATTTATTGTGGCTAGATTTAACTCATGGCTTTGATGTATATAGCAGCGATACACAACCATTAAAAACAGTTTTACACGCAGGTACAGCCTATACTGGTAGTTTTGGTGTTTGGCATGCATTTTATGGGAAGGCGGGTGAGAGCGTATTTGCTTCTGAAAGAACTGAACTTAAGTATCTAGACCTTAACTTTGATTCTTATCAACAGCAGAAAGAAGGTCTTTTTAGACAGCGTAACCAATTGCATGGTGCAATTTTGTTATTGAAGGACGGTATTATATTTTTTGAAAACCCCTGGTCATCTAGACCACTTACAGAGTGTGTTAAAAAGAAAATATCTCAACTTCATCGGTTCCGTGCAAATTTCTCGTGGTTTCAATGTGGTACACAGCAGCTTCATAGCTCTGTTATTGATAATGAGCTAGTTAAAATTAATTGGTTATATCAAAGAAATGGCTAACAAAAGCATTAAGTTGACGTTTTAGACTAGGAATTTTGAGGCTTAGTGGGTTGGTTGCGGTGCACCAGATTAAAATGTTTACCACAGCACAATGTTAAAACTTGACCCGTACTTACTATCCAAAGATAAACCCCAAACAAAAAAGCCACCTGGTTAAGGTGGCTTAGTCCAACCCTGCATCCGGTTATTTATGCTTTACAGCCCACAGATGCAGTAGTTCGTGTGCAATGGTGGCGGCGGCGATTGCGGTGAGCTCGCTTTGGTCGTAGGAAGGGGAGACTTCTACTACGTCCATGCCTATCATGTTTAGCCCTTGCAATGCGCGTAAAACCTTCAGCACTTTGTCGCTGGTTAGGCCGCCGCATACTGGGGTGCCGGTGCCTGGTGCGAATGCTGGGTCTAGACAGTCGATATCAAAGGTTAAGTACACCGGCAAGTCGCCAACGCGTGCTTTGATTTGTGCTGCTATTTCTTCGGCACTTAAGTCGTTTGCTGCCATAGCGTCAATCACGCCAAACTCGTGGCCTTGCTCTGTGTACTCGGTTCTAATGCCAATTTGCATTGAATGCTCTGGGCTTATTAGGCCTTCAATCGGAGCATGATAGAACATAGTACCGTGATCATAGCGTGAGCCTTGGCTGTACGTGTCTGTGTGCGCATCAAAATGTACAAGCGCCATTTTACCGTGAATTTGCTGGTGAGCACGCAGCAATGGCAGGGTCACAAAGTGATCGCCGCCTAGGCTTAATAGCGATTTGCCTTGCTGCAAAATTTGCAGAGCAGCTAGCTCGAGTTGCGCAGTAAAATACTCAGGATCGCCAACCGGGTAAGTGAAATCGCCAGCGTCCTGAAGTTTAATTTTGTCCCACAATGCAAATGACCAAGGGTATTTTTTACTTTCCCAAGCTAAGTGCACGGATGCGCGACGGATTGCATCTGGACCCAAGCGTGCGCCTGGGCGTCCAGAGGTTGCCAAGTCAAATGGCAAGCCAAGTACCACAACGTCTGCATCAATATCTGTGATATTGCGTACCATTGGCTGACGTAAAAACGTCATGCCGTTGGAGTACAGAGAATGATCAGTGTGATCGAATAAGTGGCTCATGGGTTAAAAATCTTCCAAATAAGTATAGCCGTCAAGGCCGGTTTCAAGCTCTGCCAGGCAGGTAGCTCGTTCTTCAAGCGGTAGTTTGCTTTCAACTAGGTTGGCAAAGTTACGCTTAAATTGTTCAACATCAAGGTGTACATAACGCATCATATCGGCAACGGTGTCGCCCGCATTCACATTACCAAGCGACAATTCGCCCTGGTCATCTAATGTGGCTACAACGGTATGGGTGTCGCCAAATAGGTTGTGCATGTCACCTAAAATCTCTTGGTATGCACCCACCAAGAAAAATCCCAATAAATAGGGTTTATCTTTGCAAAACTCTGGTACTGGTAGTGTGGCTTCAATACCTTGGCCATCCACATAATGCTCCACCGTACCGTCAGAATCACAGGTAATATCCAGCAATACCGCGCGGCGCTTTGGTGCCTCTGTTAACCCGCTGAGTGGCAGTACAGGGAATACCTGTTCAATACCCCAAGCGTCTGGCAAAGATTGAAATAGCGAGAAATTCACAAAGAATTTATCCGCAAGCTTAGCACTGAGTTCGTCAATAATTGGGCGATGGAAACGGTTTTTGTTATCCATACGCTTGTTTAGCTCATAACATACGCGCAGGTTTACTTGCTCCGCCCAAGCTCTTTGCTCAAGGCTTAATAGGCCCATCGCAAATTGGCTGTGTACTTCTGCCAAGTCGCCCTGCGTATCATGAAAAATTTCAATCAACGCGCGGTCATCACTCTGCTCGTTGAGCGCCTGCCAAGACGTCCACATATTGTGTAGTAGTCTTGGGGCGTCACTTACCGGTGCAGTTATCTCTTCCACTTGATAGCTTTCAGTGCCAATCACATCGGTGATTAATACCGCGTGATGCGCCGTTAGCGCACGACCCGACTCAGAGATGATCTTTGGCATTGGCTGATTGTATTGCTTACAGGTATCGCCTACGGTGTAAACGATGTTGTTTGCATATTCAGCTAAGCTGTAGTTCATCGAGTTGGACGACTGGCTACGCGTTCCATCGTAATCCACTGCAAGTCCGCCACCTACGTCTAAATTCAACAGGTTTGCACCTAAACGGCGTAATTCGCAGTAGAATCTAGCGGCTTCACCCACACCAACGCGCACGTCACGAATATTGGCCATTTGCGAGCCTAAGTGAAAGTGCACCAGTTGCAGCGCGTCTAGCATGTCAGCTTGCTTTAATTGATTAACAACCGTAAGGACTTGCGATGCAGACAGACCAAATTTGGACTTTTCACCGCCGCTTGCTTGCCATTTTCCTTTACCTTGTGATGCCAAACGTACGCGTAAGCCTAAACGTGGTTTAACGTTGAGTGCTTTGGCTTCTGCCATCACGATGTCGAGCTCAGAACGCTTTTCTAAAACGATATAAACCTGATGGCCTAATTTTTCACCGATAAGCGCAAGACGGACGTATTCTCTGTCTTTGTAGCCATTGCACACGATCACTGCGCTGGTTTTTTCACTGAGCGCCAATACGGTAAGTAACTCAGCTTTACTGCCAGCTTCTAAACCAAGCTGTTTTTTATCGCTGGCCGCTTGGCTTGCGATAAGCCCCTCAATGACTTCTTTTTGTTGATTTACTTTAATTGGGTAAACCAATAAATAATCTTCTGGGTAGCTGTAATCAGTAATCGCCTGATTAAACGCACCAACAATATTATGTACGCGCTGTTCTAGAATTTGTGGAAAACGCACTAGCGCAGGTAGGGTATAACCCTCAGATTTAATTTGTTGTGCAATGTTTGTCAGAGTTACGGCGTGCTGTGGCTGCTGTTGGTTCGGCATCGCAGTAACCTCTCCCTGATCATTAATACCAAAGAAGCCTTGGCTCCAGTGGCGCACGTTGTAGCATTCACGTGCTTGCTCAGAAGAGGTAAATTTGGTCATTCAAGTTCCTTAACGTAAGTTAGAGTTCAGCCTGCAGTGCGCCATCAATGGCGGCTACTCACTGAGTGATAGGTCTCATTAATTTTCGCGCATTAGACACAAATAGAAAGTCTCAGTCTAATGAGTTATTTTGCTCGTCAAGAGTGACAAATCTTTCCCTTAGTTTAGTTGCGCTATAACGTGAATTAAGTGAGTGTAAACAAGGAGTAGTAAATTCTACTCTCGTGGTTTTTTAAGCTAACATTCCATCAAAACGCAAGGTTTGCATCGATGACCATCAATATTATTTATGTCGCTTTGCTCTGTGTGCCTTTGCTTATTTTAGACCTTAAGCTTAGTCGTCGAGAAGGTGGTATCTTGTTTATGGGTTATGTAGCTTATTTCATTTATACGTTGAATTAATAAAGTTTCAGAAGTTTCTGAAACTTTATTGCGTTTATCGAGTAAACTAATTTAGTATGTTATTGGGAAAACTTAAAAATGAGAAAGGACAATGAAAACAATAACATCAGCAGTACTCGGACTCGTCGCTTACAGTTCAGTAGCCAGCGCCAACCAATCAGTTCATGAACACGATTATCAATATGTGGAAATAAACGGCAATAAACTTGCCTATGCTTGCAAAGGAGAGGGCGAAACAACGGCACTTTTACTTGCTGGAATGGGTCTTGATGCTCATGAAACCTACAAAAACACCATTCATAACATAAATCCAAAAGGCTATCGCTTATGTTTTTATGATAGAGCGGGCACCGGAAAAAGCACTTTTGCGAAGCCTCGAGTACGGACTATGTTGGAGCTTACACAAGAGCTTGAGGCATTCACTCAAGCCACTAAAATGGATAATTTAGTACTTGTACCTCACTCTTTTGGTGGTTTTGTTGCAAGAGCCTATGCCAACCGAAACCCTGAAAAAGTGAAAGGGATGGTACTTATCGATATCGCTCATGAGTCTTGGTATCACGATATGGAAAGTAAGATGTCCAAAGAAGCATGGAAGATAATGGAATGGATCATTAACTGGGAGCGAGATACTCATTCACTAGAAGATTTTGAAGAAGCTTCTGCCCATACAGAGATGTACAAAATCAACCAGAAAATGCCAGTTACTATACTGTCACGTGGGATCCCTTATGTGACTATCCGCTCTACTGGTATGAGTTATGCCGATGTTGATGTTTATACTCAAACTTCAAAAGGCTCCCAAATAAAGCTGCAAGAAATTGGTGATAATGTTACGCCCATTACCATGAAATATGCATCTCACCTGTTTGATGAAACAGATCCATTTATTGCCATCAAATATATTGAAGAAATGGTGAAAAAGGTACGATAATATTTTTTACGCAAAGGGTTAGCGGTTATACTGCTGCTAACCCAACTAACAATAATAAAGCAATGTTCTCTCATCACATAATCAGTTCAAAAATCACGACTTTCTTAGTAGCAGCAGCCGGCTTTGCAGGGGTGGTATTGTCAGTACTGGGTGTATTTAACCATCCGCAATTGACGTTAATCCTCGACTTTACAGCAAGCTTTTTATGCTTGATGGTCGCGTATAAGTTATATCAAAAACAACTCAGGGCCTTAAGTTGGGCAGCGGTGCTCGGCGCGCTTATGTCCGTTGGCGTAGTCGTCGATGATACGCTAATCCAATTTTCATCAGGGCTGCTATTAACGGTTCAGTTGAACCTAGAAACCATAGCTGTAAACATCAACTTGCTTGGCTTGATAATCATCGCGACTGCGCTCACGGCAAAAATAAAGCTAACTAATTCAAAGGAATAATCAATGGAGCTACTTACCTATCTGCAGACGCATTTTATTACCAAAGAGACTTTGCTACGCGAGTCGCAGTTATCCCATCTTGAGTTGGCTATGCTAATTGAAAAGCGTTTGATGCCAAAAGCCGCCTATAAGTTAGCATTAAAGCTTGAATGTGATTCTTTCTTTGGCGAGCACAGTGATGAAAGCTGCCTAGAATTTTATCCGCAAGGCACTTTAGTGTGGCTTGGTGCTGTGTTGCAAGTAACGGATGAAGCACAAGCCTTTGCACTCTTTAGTAAACGTTATAAAAACCAACTGCATAGATTAAAAGCGCAAGGCTTTAATCCGCGAGATGCAAAACTGAATAACAACATCGATGCACACTTAGAAAGTGAATGGCAACATTTCCTTGGCGGTATCTACGGGCTTTGTACTAAAACGGGTTTACCTGAAGATATTGCAAATAAAGAAGCCGCTATCGTTATCATCAATGAGTATTTAGCACGAGATGAACATTTGAGCCCAGATGAACTAACCAACCTTCACCAAGTGGTTGATTTATTGGATGAGGCAAGTGCCTTATTTGCGCCTCATGAGCGTGAACGTAGCTCACGCAAGCGCTTAATCGACGACGTAAGAGCAAAATTTCCAAAGCCTTTAACATCATAATTAACTGTTTTTCGCTTTTTAAATCATGTGAATTGACTTCACATCCATTTCACACCTGTCCTCATAAAGTGTCTGTAACAAAACAACACAAGGGTCAACAGGCCCGAGGACAGGATGATGAACAAATCACTATTAACCTTATCTCTCGTTGCTGCCTTATCAGCAACTTCAATCAATGTGGTTGCGCAAGATGAAAATACACCTCATGTGCTCATGGTGCTCAGTAGTTATGGCGAAATGGGGGCTGATGGCTCTTTAAGCAAACCTGGATTTGAATTTGACGAGCTCAGTAAAGCGTATGCCGTGTTCAAACAAAATGGCATAAAAGTCACGTTAGCCTCGCCAAAGGGCGGTGAACCACTTGCCGATAAGTTCGATAAGAACAAACCCTACAATCAAGCATACAGTAACGATACGACTGCGATGGCGCAGCTTAAAAACACTAAAAGACTGAGTGAGCTAGAGCCCGCGCAATACGATGCTGTATTTGTGGTTGGGGGCAAAGGCCCAATGTTCGACTTGCATGACTCCAAGCCGTTACAGGCAATTATTCGTGATATCTACGTTAACAACGGCGTGATTGGTGCGGTTTGCCATGGTCCTGCGGCATTGGTGGATGTAAAGCTTGAAAATGGAGAGTACTTAATCGCTGGTAAGCGAGTAAATGGTTTTACTAACGAAGAAGAAGCAGCGTTTGGTAAAAAGTGGACCAAACAGTTTCCATTCCTACTTGAAGATAAACTCATTGAGCGTGGTGCATCGTTTGTGCAAGACGGTTTGATGTTGAATCAGGTCAGTATTGACGGTCAATTGATCACAGGGCAAAACCCTTTTTCTACGGTAGATACTGCCAAAGCGATGGTTGCGGCGCTAGGTCTGACGGTAAGCGAGTTACCGCGATTCAAAGACGATGAAAGTATCTTGTTGGTAGAAGAGTTCTTTTCAGATAGCAGTAAAGCGAAGGCGCGTTATTTAGCGGATAAGTCATCATTTGATCCTATGTTGCTCGGGATCTCTGGTTTATATCAAGCGCAGCATGCGCAAACTGCTCATCAACTTGCCGTGGCCGTTGAGTTGATGCAATTAACCCTCGCAGATATCGAACACCCCATGCTGTACGAAGCGCTAGTAAATGCACAGCTCAAACTAAATGATATATCTGGCGCAAAATCCACAATAGAAGCAGCGCTTAAAAAGCACGGTACGGCGGAGAGTTTGATTGCACTAAAAGAGAAAGTTTATGGTTAAGCAAAACTGGAGAAAAGCAATGTTAGTAGTGACTGGAATTATCGCGGGCGTTGCCGCTATTTGGTATGCAGTGTTTGGATTAAAGCCATACAGCGTTACGCCGGAGGAATTAACGCAAATATATAGCTATGAGCAAAAGGCGGTGGAGGTAAATCTTTCGCCATTAAAAGCCAATCACTTTGCGCTTGAGTACAAAACGTTTGATGGCGATAAAGTCAATGGTCATATTCTCTACCCAAGTAATTACGACGCGACTAAACCAATGCCCGTTATGGTGGGTGTCCATGCGATGGCTCGTAGTTATGTACGCTGGATACAAGAGAGCTTTAAGGGGCGTGATACGTTTGAGCAAACGGATGAGCTTACCAAAATGGCACTAGCAAATGGGTATGCAGTAGTTGCTATTGATTCGAGGAATCATGGTAAGCGTAAAAATCTTGAGCATAATATTATTGAAGTTATGCATGATTTAGATTGGTGGGGCAAGCGCGAGCCGTACGAAAAGTTAATTATTGATTCGGTAAAAGATCACAGGGTACTGCTTGATTGGGTAGCAACTCAGCCGCAATTTGATCAAGACCAAATCAGTGTTGCGGGATATAGCATGGGAGGTCAAATCAGTTTAATTCTAGCGGCGCTGGATAAACGAGTAGATAATGTATTATCAATTGTGCCGCCTTACCTGACTAACGCGGTGGCACGAGTGGCGATTAAAAACTTTGCGACGGCAGTTGATTCTCCCAAGGTGTGGTTGGTCTCGGCGGATGACGATGAATACACAAGCGAGCGTGAAAATGAAGCACTATTTGAAGCCATTGCGAGTGTGCAAAAACATCATGTAGTCATTGAAGGTGGACATCTCTTGCCTGAAGGCTACTACAAAAAACTACAAGGCTGGTATTAATGAAAACAAGCTCACAACTCAATATTTTAGTGATTGAAGATAACACCGCGATTGCAAGTAATATAGCCGATTACTTTGATATGCAGGGACATAATATGGACTTTGCTTATACGGGAGAGCAGGGTTGTGAGCTTGCATTAACGCAATATTTTGACTGTATTATTTTGGATATTATGCTGCCAGATATTGAAGGGCTAGAGGTCTGTCGGCGATTAAGGCTTCAAGCCGACAGGCATATTCCCATCATCATGTTAACTGCTCGAGATACCTTGGACGATAAATTAGCAGGATTTGCGCAGGGTGCGGATGATTACCTCACCAAACCTTTTTCGCTAGAGGAGCTAGCGGCCCGAGTCAGCGCATTAACTTGCCGATTAAATCCCACACCTGCTGCAAGAACACTTAGCGTGGGGAACGCAGATAAACAGGTTACGCTCAATTACCAAAATCAAACGGTAACGCGGGGTGAGACTGCACTCGTGTTACCACCAATATTGTTCAATATTCTTAAAATTTTGATGGAAAGTTATCCTCGAGCGGTATCAAAGAGTGAGCTTGTTGAGCGTATTTGGGGCGAGGAGGGCACTGACTCGGATTCTTTACGGTCACATATCTACCAATTACGTAAAGCGGTAGATAAGCCATTTCCAACTGCCATTATTAAAACCATTCACAGCGTTGGCTTAGTGCTGGATTTATAGCTGAAATTGCAACTGAGAAAAATGAAAACAAAACAACTAAGAAACCGCATCATCACCTACTTTGTCTCTATTGTAGTACTGCTCAGTATATTATTTTCACTGATCACTTTGCTTTTCAGCTACATTATAGAAGACAGCTTTTTTTATCAAATTTTAGAAGATGAAAGAAAGCAGATAGCGCTTCAAATCGTCAATAACGAGACACCAGAACCGCATTTTGACTTCGTCACGTTTCATCCGACAACCGACACTTTACCCTCGGTAGTAAGAACGCTACTCGCTGAGGAACCAAACCGCAAAGAGTTTAGTGCCGAGGCGGGTAAACATTATCATATCACCTTTCTAAACAAGCATGACCGTGAACAAGGTATATTGCTTGCTGAAGTAAGCGGCCATCTTGTGGTACGCGAACTTCGAGGCTTGATGCTTGGTTTTTCACTGACCTTATTGGCGATTGGATTAATCATTGCGTTATTGTTGGCGCTCGGTACGGTAAAGCTGGCAAAAAAATTACTTAAACCTTTGGATGAGCTAATGGTAATTGTAGAGGCAAGTCCCGTTGAAAACCTCCCGACCAATTTTGCATCTCAGTTTTCGCAAAATGAAATTGGTAAATTTGCACAAACGCTTGAATCAGCCCTTGCTCGTATTCGAGCATTCGTTGAGCGTGAACGCCAATTTACCAGAGATATTTCCCATGAATTGAGAACACCAGTCACCATTTCCCAAGGGGCGGTTAGTTTACTCAACCACACCGAGTTAAACAGTAAACAGCAAGAGCTGGTGGCAAGGATAGCGGAGTCTGACCAGCAGATGCAGCTAACACTAGAGGCGCTACTTGCCCTTGCCCGGGAAAAAGCCGATAGACCGGAGCAGACTAATTTACAATCTGTGATTGAAGCTTGCATTATTAATAACCAAGTGCTGTTTGAGCATAAAGCCCTAAGTATTGACTTACCCGGCAATGTATTTGTTCCTATGGCCGCGCAGGAGCTAAGATTGGTAGTACAAAACCTGTTACAGAACGCTGTACATCATAGCCAAGGTGAGCAAATTCATATTCGTTACAGAGATAATAAACTAACAATTGCGGATAATGGGCAAGGGTTACCAGAGATCTTTACGGCAAACGAGCAAGCCTTTGAGTCTGGCATGCGTGGTCCTAATAGTTTAGGCACAGGCATTGGCTTGTCGCTAGTAAAGCGTCTTTGTGAGAAGTTTTCTGTGGAGGTGATTATTGAAAGTGGCGAAACGGGTGTATCGGTTCACTTAAAGTTTGCATAGGGTTGTTGTTGACCTGACCCAACATAGTTTGAAAAGGCACGGTGACTTCTGTTATCGTGCCTTGAGAGAATTTAATTGAACTTAAGAAAACTCGGCGATAACCAATACTCTCTTGTGTTTAGCGCTATAAAAAACAATCCCTTCACCACCGCCTTCAAAATAAGTAGAGAAGCAGAAGGTACCAAGGTAAGTAAAATCTACACCGTGCTCTTCATCAAAAAAGCCAATTTCACGAGTGGAGTAGTGGCTGTAATTCTCGCCGCTTTGCTCATCCATAGCGTCAAAATAGCGCGTTTCATCATCACCTTCTTCATCCCACAAGTAGGCGTCCCAATTGCAACCGAGCATGGGTTGGCCACCTAATTCAAAGAGCGGGTCGCTTTCTTCGTTTTCGTCAAGAGAGTAGTTAAGTCGTTGATGCTTGGCGTAGAAGCTGGCTGCTTGCTGATAGTATTCGCTATAGTCTTCAAAATCTTCCTTATCTTCACTTAGGTTATCAACATTATGAGCGTCAACTTGCCACCCATTGTCTGTCAGTGAGTACGAGATATAAGGAAGGTCGCCATCAAAAATCTCCATAGAAATCGGTAATGCGATAAGTACATTATCATCGCTGTTTACGTCTAACTTTGAATAGGCAAGTAGTCCTATTGGTAATAGCTGATTGTCATTAAACGCGACATCTTGGCTACTCGGAAATGGCTTGTAAAAATCAGTCGCTTGTAACACTTTTATCGCTGGGGATGAAACTGCCGAATCTTTAATGTAGAGGGCCATAAAACAACTCCTTTTTATGGTTTATTTTTTTTGTAATTAATACATTAGGCTTGTATTTAGTGCACACCATATAGCGATGTGTGTGGAAAATCAATCAGTGTAATAACAGTTCGGGCGTTAGCGTGCCTGTCCTTTATATTTTCTCCAAATTTGTAGCTTATCATGCTTATGATAGGGCCATTGCAGTGCTGGATTGTCCGCTATAATACAAACTACATCAGGTGAGAAAAGTAGATACGCCATGGAAAATAGAACATTTAAAATAAAAGTAATGGATTTAACTGAATTAGAAATTGCAGCAAAGTGGGCTCTGCAAGAAGGGTGGAACCCTGGGCTTAGCGACGCACGGTGCTACTATCAAGCCGATCCAAATGGCTTTTTAATTGGCTATCTAGGCGATGAACCTATCGCTTCGATTTCGGTGGTTAAGTACGATGATTCATTTGGTTTTTTAGGCTTTTATATTGTTAAACCAGAATATCGAGGTCAGGGTTATGGGATGCAGATTTGGCAGGCTGGACTTCAATATTTAGCTGGTTGTAACGTCGCACTGGATGGAGTGGTCGCGCAGCAAGAGAATTACAAAAAATCGGGTTTTAAGCTCGCCTATCGTAATATTCGCTACGAAGGAGTGGGTGGCGGCGAAACGCCTGATTGCACAAACTTAGTGGCACTTGAAAGATTACCGATAGAAGAGGTCATTGCTTACGACAGTGCGTTTTTCCCAGCAAAAAGAGTAGCCTTTGTTGACGCTTGGATTAACCAGCCAAACTGCCACGCTTTAGGCATTAAACAGGATGACACACTTGTAGCCATAGGTGTGATCCGTCCTTGTCACGTCGGCTATAAAATAGGCCCTCTTTACGCTGATAACGTAGAACTTGCAGAAACACTCTTCTTAGCGCTTAGGTCCAAGGTATCAGCAACTGAGGCCATTTACTTGGATGTGCCAGAAGTAAATGCCGCTGCTGTTACGCTTGCACAAAAGTACAAGATGTCGCTTTCTTTTGAAACCGCAAGAATGTACACCGCTGAACGCCCCGATTTGCCATTAACGCGAGTGTTCGGTGTAACTTCGTTTGAAATTGGCTAGTTTGATTCAATCGAAGCGGTATTGCTGATAGGTTGAAGTCAATAGCTCAACAAACTCCCGTACCTTTGCGGGAGTATATTGCTTCGACAAGTACAGTGCGTGAATAGGATAACTTTCATCGTGTAGTTCAGGTAATAGCTGTACACAACTGCCCATAGCTAATTCATCTTTAAATGCCCATAGCGGCCCGTAATGCACACCAAGGCCAGCATTTACCCAATTTTTTAGCACTGCAACACTGTTGGCGATGAGTTTACCACTTACCGCGACGGCTTCACGGTGCAGGCCTTTACCGAGAATGAGCTGATTATCAAGTTTAGGTTTATTGTAAAAGATAAAGTCCAGTTTGCTTAAATCGCTAAAGCGTTGTGGTTGCCCCATGCGTTCAATATACGATTTAGAGGCCACCAAGACCCGTGGTACATGACCTAGTTGTCGGCAGATCAAGGAGGAGTCATCCAGTTTGCCAATCCTAATTGCAATATCGATTTGTTTAGCCTTGAGATCTTCAAAATGACTGCCGAGCAGTAACTCGATATTGAGCTCTGGATAGGTGGTTATCATGGTTTGTACCACAGGTGCAATGAAGCGCTCGGCGAAGTCGTGTGGGGCTGCAACCCTCAATGTTCCAGAAGGCAGTGCTGAGGTGCCTGAAATCGACTCTTCTAATTCCCTTTTTTCATCAAGTAATTGCTTTACGCCTTTATAGTACTCAAGCCCAACCTCAGTTGCGGCTGTTTGTTTAGTGGAGCGCTGTAAAAGTTTTACTCCTAATCGACTTTCTAAGTTTGCGAGCTTTCGGCTTACCGAAGACGGATCGGTACCTATCACCTCAGCCGCAGATTTGAGGCTGCCAGATTCAACGGTAAGAACAAATAAATCTTCTTCAGTAATCGATTTCATAGTGGATGTAAAAAATGCAATTAGTAAATGACTAAAATCACTATACCTGTATCCCTTTCACCTAGCTACACTAAAAGTCGATTGAATATTTCAAGTAGGAGAAATAGGTATGTCTAAGCAATTAACAGGTAAGGTTGCGTTTATCACTGGGTCAGCCAAAAATATGGGGAAGGATTTTGCTATTGCGCTGGCAAAGCAAGGCGCTGATCTTGTTATTCACTATCATAGTGCCCATTCTAAACTACAAGCATTTGAAACCCAGAAGGAAGTTGAAGCGCTGGGTGTTAGGACGACGCTAGTACACGGAGATGTCAGCAATAAAGCGCAAGTAATGAATATATTTGAGCATATTATTAGTGAGTTTGGCGGCGTAGATATCGTTATCAATAATGCCGGCACTATCAGCAAAAAACCGTTTGTTGAATATAGCGAGGAAGATTTTGACAGGCTGTTTGGGATCAACTGTAAAGGGGCATTTTTTGTGATGCAAGAAGCCGCTAAACATATTCGTGATAATGGTCGGATCATTAATATGGGCACTTCGCTGCTGGCAGCATTTACTGGAAATTATGCACTCTATGCTGGCTCAAAAGCACCACTTGAGCATTTCACTCGTGCGCTGGCAAAGGAAATCGGACATCGAGGAGTGACCGTCAATACTATTGCACCAGGTCCAATTGACACTGACTTTTTCCGTGGCGAAGAAAACGAGCAAACCATTAATTATTTGCAGTCTGCAAGTGTAATGAACCGACTAGGGCAAGTAGACGATATTACCCCTGCGGTGCTTTATCTTGCGTCGGAGCAATCACGCTGGACGACTGGGCAAACTTTGTTTGTTAACGGAGGTTTTGTCACTCGTTAAGTATGCTATTAGGGCACAAGTTGGTTAGGCGGTTTGTGCCAACGTTTTGTTCGCCAACAAGATGGTAAAAGTGGTGCCATTTCCGGCTTTGGAATTGACTTTTAAGTCACCTTCTAAATGTTTTTTGACGAGATTATAGGTGACGGAAAGTCCAAGCCCGGCATGACCATGTTGGCGAGCTGTGGTGTAAAAGGGCTCGAAGATCCGGTTTAGGACCTCATTACTCATACCGATGCCTTCGTCTTTGACTCGAATAAATATTTTATTGTCAGTGATCTCTAAACGAACAGCAGCAAAGGGCTGGGTATTAATATCATCGCTATAGCCGTGAATTCGGGCATTCTCAAGCAGTTGTAATAAGGTTTGCTGTAGCGCATTAACGTTGATTTTGACCAGTTGTTCCAGTTTTCCTGTTGCGCTAAATTCAACGCGCATCTTTAACTGGAAACGTGCCGTTTGTTCGCAATAATCGCGAATAACGGCTTCTAGGTCGACAAGTTGCTCGACGTCAGTTTCTTGCTCTGCAGAGATATTCTTGAACTCTTGTACTAGCTTTGCCGTTTTGCCGAGATTTCGCTCTGCGATAGACAACCCAGAATCCAATGCTGCCATAATTTCTAAAAACTCAGCGTGCGATAAACGCTGCGCTTTCATGCCTGTTTCCATCACATCCACTTGTTCTTGGCAGGACGACACCGCGGTAATTGAGACGCCAAGTGGGGTATTTACCTCGTGAGCCAATCCTGAAACTAAACTACCTAGGCTCGATAATTTTTCCGCCTCTACCAGTTGCTGGTGGATCACATGGATGTGGCTAAGGAGCTGGTTGATGGCAAGGCTAACATCAGTCAATTCATTGTGATTATCAATGTCGATACGTTTTTCGAGACTCGAGCTCTCAATAATGTGGTTAATTTGCGAGCGAATATGATCGATTGGATGTTGAATAGAGCGGTATAAGGCGAAGCCAACGGCAATTAAGCTCACTAATACAATCACAGAAAAAGTAATGAGCAACAACTTTAGTTGGCTAAATTGTTGCTCGGTTTGCTCCACAATACCGAGTGCGACATCATTTTGTACCTTGGTGAGTGCTTGTAATGATGCAGTTAACGGATCGAACTTTTCATAGAGTGCGGTAATAAACTGATTTTGCGGAATAGCTAAAAATGTCCCTTGATCTATCGCGCATTGGATTGTGGCAATATGCGTAAATACGGCCTGCATTTGGAACTCAATGAGTTCGACCTTGACTTGCTCCGCCGTCACCAAATAAGTGTTTAGATAGCTTTGCCACACGTTGTTCATGACCCGAGTAGCATCTGCTATTTGCATTAGCACCTCGTCTTTGGAGACCAGTCCTGCACGATACTTATGAAGTATGTCGACAATTTGAATCGCACCGTGATCTGATACTTTTTTTATTTGAATAAGCGGCACAACACGATCGGCGTATAGAGATTCTACTTCTGACTCAAGGTGAGCGTAACGGTTAAAAGCATATCCAAGCAGTAAGGCAAGCGCGATGACGGGAAATACAATTAGCAGCCATAGTTTATGGCGAATATTAATTAGCTCTAGCACTACAGATAACTCATTTTTTGCATATCAACTTGAAGTATAAGTGCTGTTGATAATGTCGCCATTTTTCGTGGTGAAAATTAAAAAAGCACAATATGCGACTTGTGTCGCACTTTTTTGTTTGTTAATGTGTGACATATGTCGCAGTTGTGAGAAAAACAATGAAACCAAACTCAACCGAACTAATCGTTTTAAAGATCCTTTGGCGTGAACAGCCAAGAACGGGCAAAGAAATTCATACAGAAATAGGATCAAAGCTCAGCTGGAGCTACTCATCAACTCGAAAAACCCTTGAGAGAATGTGTGAAAAGGGTTATCTCACCGAGCAAATGCAAGGCAACAAAAAAATATACTCAGCTGTGCTTGCTAAGGTACCGACTCTCGCACTTTATGCTCAAGAGTTTGCAAAGCAAATCATGGAGTTGGATGAACCACTTCCAGTCGCTATGTTTTCAGATAGTAAGTTAATTGCAGCGGATGAATTAGATGAATTGGAAGCCATGTTAGATGAGTTAGCTAAGACGCAAGGTGATAAAGAGTAAGGTATGGAACTAATATTACTTTCGGTCTTGCTGTGGGTGGCGCTTAGTGGCTTAACGTACGCGCTTGGAGTGAAATTTTCCGCTCGGTATGTACAGAATAAAGGACTTTGGTGGGGCGTGCTGGCTGTGACTTTTGTGCCTTGGATTCCACTTGAACACATGGGGCAACACAACGCGATTCCAGCCGTATTGTTTAATGCCAATTTACAACAATTTGCAGAGCCGCTGCTGGCAATGACGAAGCGCACTCAAGTTGCGTCTGACTGGCTAAACCTGACGCTTATGGCTGTATTTATGGTCTATTGCGTCGGGCTAATCGCTCATCTTTTGGTACTCGGGCGACAGTATTGGCGAGTAAAACGCCTCTGTAGCACCGCCTCAAAAATAAAGCTCGGCGCACCGAGTTGCTATCAATTGCCAATTACTTGCTCTCCTTTTGTGTTCGGACTGTGGCAACCTAAAGTGTATTTGCCGGTGGAATTTGACACGCTACCAGAGGCAGAACAGCAAGCACTTATTCTGCATGAGTTAACCCACATAGATAAAGGCGATCACATTGCCGTCGTAATTTGGCGAATACTCGCGACGCTTGCTTGGTTTAATCCGTTTATTGCAAAAATGGAACAGGGCTTTATTCGAGCGATGGAATATCGCTGTGATGAGGTGACGATAGCGAAGCACGGCCTTGAGCCTTTGGCTTATAGCAAAGCATTAATGAACTCTTTAAAACGGGCTGCTGCTCCGCCGAAAACGATGAATATGACAGCAAATTTTGCATCTAACTCTTTGACTTTAGATGATTATAAAAAGCGTTTTAGCGTTATTCTTAAATCTAAAAAGAAGCCAAGTAACCTTGTGTTGATAGGGTTTTTTGTGTTGCTTAGTTCAGGTTTAGCCTATGGCAATATTCAATGGACAATGGGAACGGCGATGGTCAGTAAAACATGGACATACCCAGTCGTCACACCTGAAATAACATCAAGGTTTGGGCATATATCGAACTTTCGTCACAATAAAGCACATCAAGGACTGGATTTAGCTGGCGGCGTTGGTGAACCTGCGATGGCGGTTGCCAGCGGTACGGTCACGATTGCTGATGATAAAACCTTGCCTGAGAATTACGGTAAAGTGGTGTTGATCCATCATGACAATGGTTATCAAAGTCTCTACGCACACCTTGATAGCATTGATGTTGAAGTGGGTGAGCAAGTATCGCAAGGAGAAGTGATCGGTACCATAGGTGAAACCGGTCGAGTCACTGGTCCACATCTACATCTAGAAGCTCTGCATAACAACACGCGCATTGATCCGCTGACCTTATTGGAAAATTAACATGATTAAAAAGCTTTCTATCGCCATTGCAATGATGGCAACTTTTGGCTGCTCGAAACAACCCGAGCAGATACATTCGGTTAATAAAGCGCAAGAGAACACCCTAGTGTCGGCGCAAGCAGAACAAGGCCAAGCTGTTATACATAATGGATCCGCTGAAGACTCAGTCGCGGCCCAAATCACCCAAGAGCTAAAGCCAGTTCAAGATGTTCGTTTACTTGAACTTAAATCGGGTGAGAGTTTAGCGAATCTTTTAAGTGAGTTTGCGTTCAGTGACCGCGATAGTTGGCTGGTGGAACAAGCCGTGAGTACGTGGACATCACTGACTAAACTCAAGGCTGGACAGTTAATAGAAGCAGAGCTTGTAGACGGACAAGTACAGCAGATCCGCTTTGAATATGCATTTGCACAGGTTATTGAGATTAAAAGAGTAGATGAACACTGGCATGCATCGCTAAGTGAGCTTGAAACCGTCACGCAAACAAAGCGTTTATCGACAAGCATAGATTCTAGTTTTTTTGTGGACGCCAGCAAAATCGGGGTACCCAATGACATTATCAATCAAAGTATCGTGGCCTTATCTCACCTTGTCGATTTTCAAAGAGAAGTATATGCCGGCGATCAAATCGATTTCGTATTTCAAGAACAGCAGCTTGTGGCAGCCGAAGAGTTACTCAAGCAAATCTCCAAACCTTTAGAATTACAACATGTTGCGCTACTTTCAGGAAAAGAAAAATACCGCTTATACCGGTTTACTGATAATGGCGGAACGACCGCTTTTTACCACTCAGATGGTACCCTCGCGCAAAGCTTTCTAATGAAAACGCCCCTTAACGGTGCTCGATTATCGTCAAACTTCGGTAAACGTCATCACCCAGTGTTGGGCTATACCCGAATGCACAAAGGGATCGATTTTGGTGCGCCTGTTGGTACGCCTATTATGGCTGCGGGTTCTGGAAAAGTACTCAAAGCTGGGTGGGGCGGCGGCTTTGGTAATCGCGTAGTGTTAGATCACGGTAAAGGCTATCAAACACTTTATGCTCACTTAAATGGCTTTGCGAACGGCCTCAAGGCTGGGACGCGAGTAAAGCAAGGCGATGTGATTGGTTATCTTGGTAATACCGGCCTGTCGCAGGCGCGTCACTTACATTATGAGGTGCATAAAGACGGAAAAGCCATCAATCCACTCACCCTAAAACAACCAAAAAACACTAAGCTAAGTGACACGCAATTTGATGAATTTAGCGCGCAGGTTGCACAAATTACCACACTGCTCGATAGCGAAAACACAAAGCTTGCTCACCATGATGGACAGTCGGGCCGCATAGGTAATGCCGATGACTAGTCCTGAAAGAAATCGCATTAACAGCCTCGACTTTATTCGCGGGATAGCAATCCTATGTATTTTGCTTATCAACATCGAAAGCTTTGCCTATCCCAATCCATGGGGCAGTTACCAATATGGCTTTATGACGGATATAGACAGTGAGGTAAGGTACTGGGTTTATGTATTTGCTCAGGGCAAGTTTTACGGACTGTTGGCGATGTTATTTGGCGCAGGTCTCACCATTATTCTTCAAAAACAGCCATTTGAATTTGCTATTAAATTAAGTGCGGCAAGGCTAGTGGCTTTATTTATACTCGGCCTTGTTCATGCCTATTGTATTTGGAGTGGCGACATTCTCTATCACTATGCCGTGATAGGAATGATTGCCACCACCGTCATATTACTTGGCACCCGGGCCATCAAAGGCAGCATAGTAATTTGTTTGGCGTTTATGTTAGTTGCAGGTTTTGGCAGAGCAGAGCGCACTATCGCCCAATACGATGCTTACCAAGCAGCACTCACTGTGGACGAAGCGTCTCGCACACGAGACCAGCAAAAAGCGATTAATCGGTGGCAGAATAAAACCGAACCACGGACACCCACTCATCGTACTTTGGAAGAAACGCCAAGCTTAACTGAGTATTGGCAGGAAAACTTTGACAGTCCGCAAGTCCACAAAGGTAAGCTGTTTTATTCAAGTATTTTTTGGTCCACGCTAATGATGATGCTGATAGGCTCACAGCTGTTTCAATGGGGATTGTTCTCAAAGACTAAACTTAGCCCATTTGCGGTTGTGGCACTACTTTGCTTGATTGCGGTGTCATGTTTTGCCACTCAAGCTCGCTATTTTCATTGGCTACAAAGTTCACATATCCCAGTGTTATCTTACGCTAAACAAATGATCATTGTACTTAACCGGGAGCTGCAAGCGATTGTTTACTTGGTTTTGTTATCTTTGCTATATAACTGTTGGTTGCATCGGTTCAAACCCCTGGAGGCGATAAATCAAGTGGGTCGATTTGCACTGAGCAATTACATTGGACAGTCACTGTTATTGGTGGTGATATTTTATGGCTTTGGATTACATAATACGCTAAGTCGCAGTGAGCTCTTGTTCTTATGGCTTGTTATTATGGCAGGGCAGCTGCTATTAAATGTGATTTACGGGCGATTCTTTAAGGTGGGACCCGTTGAACGTGTATGGCGCAAACTAACGATTACGTTACATGCATAATCGACTCGAATTTTTTACAAATTCGAACTTCATACCTAAGCTAATTTTGACCTAATATTGAAGTCGATACGTTAGCTTGAGGTAAAGTATGGAAATAGAAATAACACAAGGATGGGACATTGAGTATGCACAAGCGGCTGCTGAGCTTTATGTTGACGCGTTTGGTAGCAAATTCAAAGCTGCAGTGCCGGATCGCAATAAGCTGATCACTATCATCGCGAAGAGCTTCATCTCAGAATACTCTTTTGCTGCCTTTGCAGACGGCAAGTTAGTGGGGGTTGCGGGCTTTCAATATGGCAAAGGCGGTTTTACATCGAATATGGGCTTTACTGGACTCATTGATGAATTAGGCTTGCTAGGCGGGGTTAAAGCCGCAGCGGTGTTTACCCTATTTGAGCGAAAGCCTGCGCCCAATGAAGTAGTGATGGACGGCATCGCTGTTGCAAAATCGGTCAGAGGACAAGGTGTTGGCACTGCGCTTCTAGTGGCACTGCAGCGCTACACCAAACAAAGCGGGTTTCACGCTTTACGACTTGATGTAATTGATTCTAACCCCCAAGCAAAAAAGCTTTATATGAGAATGGGCTTTGTTGCCTCCCATCACGAAGATTTTTCTTATCTCAATTGGTTAATCGGTTTTAGCGGGGCAACAACGATGTTGTGGCGTCCATAAGACTGGTTTCCTTTGTTGCTAAAAATAAACGTGAAAGATAAGCAGGCCTTAACCATTTGCTTTTGTTGCGAAATAACAAGTAAAATGCCGAACTTTACGCATAACCAGACATCGACATGACAGCAATAAACCCTGTATCGACCCTCCTTAATCATCTGCAAACCCAAGCAGTACCAAACGAGCTTAGGCGTCTATTTCATGGACGTGGTCGTTGCTATGAAGGGCTTGAACAAATCACAGTAGATTGGTTACAAGGTCAGCTCTTAGTCTCTTTATTCAAGGAGCACGACGTTGACCTTATTGCGTCGTTAAAGCAGGCACTATTATCACTTGTGGAGACAGAAGCATTTAACGGAAAACTCTCTGCTATTTTGCTGCAACATCGTTATTTGCCTGACTCAGATCTTGAGGTTTTGTATGGTGAATTAACCGCTATGCCCATCGTTGAAGAAAATGGACTTAAATATGGCCTAAAGCTTGGCGTAAAGCAGAACATGGGACTGTTTTTAGATATGCGTTTGGGTCGTGAGTTCGTTAAAGCTCAGTCTGCGGGGGCTCGGGTACTTAATCTGTTTTCTTATACTTGTGGGTTTTCTGTTGCGGCAATTGCGGGCGGAGCTGCCCATGTTGTGAATCTGGATATGGCAAAAGCGGCGCTCAAGCAAGGCCGAGTCAACCACCAACTCAATGAACACGACCTCAGCAAGGTGTCTTTTTTAGGCCATGATTTGTTTAAATCTTGGGGAAAAGTACGTAAATATGGGCCGTACGACCTAATCGTAATTGATCCGCCAAGCTTTCAAAAAGGCAGCTTTGCACTGACCAAAGACTATCAACGTATTTTAAGAAAGCTTCCTGAGTTACTTACGCCAAATGCCCAAGTGTTGGCGTGTGTGAATTCTCCCGATGTTTCAAGTCAATTTCTGATTGATGAAATGACCAGAGAGGCACCAGCGCTTACGTTTGTTGAACGTTTGCAAAACCCACCTGAATTTAAAGACATTGATGAGCAAAGCAGCCTCAAGTGTTTACGGTTTAAAGCAAGTTAATCTATTTTTTAGCGCTTTAACTTGGATGTAAAAGTGTGGACTAATACAGATAACCATTTAGCATTGAAAAGCGACCATTCAGCAATATTCAGAGTGCTTTTCGACGCTAAATGCGTACCATGAACGTATTCAGTCACTATTTGTATTGATTATGGTCAATCTCACATTGCAGCGAAATGAACAATTCGCAATTTTAGCCATCGTTGCCGCAATAAGTTTTGCTATCAGTCTTACCGATTGGGTGCAGCGGGGCATGTTTTTGTCGACAAATATCGCGCTTTCTTCTCTTTTGGCGGTTGTGTTCCTCTACTGGTTACCTATGGTGATAAGTTACGTACTCATCATCCGTTTCAAGATAGGCAATTGGCCGCTGCAATATATCGGCTTTTACGGACTGATGGTAATGGGCTGTTTATGTTGGGGTGTACTCAGAAGTGGAATGTTAAATACCCATGCATTTTCACTGTTTGAGGCGCTAACCATCGCACTGCCTTGGTCTAGCGGTATTTTTGTGGTGATTAAGTTCTACCTTTCCCAAAAGTTGCTAAAACAAGAAAAACAGCTTCGCCAACTTGCCGAAATTAAGTTATTACACAGTCAGTTAAACCCGCACTTTATGTTCAATAGCCTCAACACAATTGCAGCCTTTGTACCAAATCAACCAGAAGCAGCACGGTCTTTGGTTCATAATCTCGCTGCGGTATTAAGATATTCATTAACGCATTCTGTGACAAGCGGAAAAATACCGAGCAAAGTATCCGTTGCCGATGAGCTAATTGCACTAAATCAATGGTGCGAGATAGAGCAAAGCCGGTTTGGGGATGCGCTTATCATCGACTTTGATATCGACGATGCATTATTGAGCGAAGTAATACCGCCAATGATTTTACAGCCACTTCTGGAAAATGCAGTAAAACATGGCAACAGTAGGCCGCTTCACATTGATGTATTAATCAAAAAGTTAGCGAACCAGTTAGTGTTTAAAATCAGTGACAACGGGGTGGGCTTTAAGGAGCAGGACATATTGAGTTCGTCAGATGCGGGACTCGGTCTTTCGATCACGCGCTCACGGTTAAAGTTAGAAGAAAATGCTGAACTTAGGCTTGGTAACGACATGCACACAGGTGGTGCTGTTGTCAGCTTTTCACTCACACGAGGAGCAAAGGAATGTTGAACATTGCCATTGTGGAAGATGAGCAACCAGCCATTGATAAATTAACTGAACAACTTAGCCAGATCACCAAGCACAACTTGGTACTGACTTGTAACACGCCATTAGTATTTCTTGATACATATCGAGAACTTGCGATAGATATTGTCTTTGTCGATATTAACTTGCCAGAATGCAATGGTGTTACTTTGGTCGAGAAACTTCAAGGAACGGGGTTTGCAGGTGCGATAATTTTTACCACGGCCTACAGTGAGTTTGCGGTTGAGGCCTTTACGCTCGGCGCGGTTGATTATTTGCTCAAACCGTATAGTACTGAACGCTTAGCGTTGGCGCTATCAAGAGTCAATCGTGTTATCGCGACAGGATTCGCCGCTACTTTAACGAGTAAGGTGGCGGGGAAAACCTCACTAATTGATGTCAGCAGTATCGAACTTATCAAGCTAGAATACGGTCAAGCCATTGCGTTTAGTAATGGACAGCAATATCCCATTGATGGCTCCCTTGAGGAGATCCAACAGCAATTGCCAACACATTTCTTAAGAGTTCACCGTAATGCCATTGTAAACCAAAGCGCGATAACGGCGTTTGAACGCTGGGTTACAGGGGGTTACCTTGTCAAGTTGCGAGATAGCAATTTACAAGTTGTGACCAGCCGGGGCGGTGCAAAACTACTCAAACAACAACTGAGCAACATAGGGCTCAGCTAACTCAAAAAAGGTAATAAAATGATGAAAACTATAATGCCATTTTCTTTGGTAGGGCTTCTTGCGGCCTGCTCAAACACGACTATACCAGATGTTAAACGTCAGTTTATCGATGATGGTCAGACTCATCCATTGGTTGTGGTGTTAGGTGGCAGCGAAGGGGGAATACACTCGCTAATCCTCAGTGGAAACCATTTTTAGATGGGTTTAATGATATTGGTGTCTCAGTAGCTGCACTTGGTTATTATGGCACTGAAAATACATCGAGCAGTGCAGCTGAATTATCTTTGGATGATATAGCCAAACGGATAAAAGCATTGAGTGCAGACCCAAAGATAAACCCAAATTGCGTGGCGGTGTATGGTTTTTCTAAAGGAGCGGAGCTTGCGTTATTACTCGGTGCGCACTTTGATGAGATAAACCATGTAGTGTCCGTCATGCCTAGTCACGTAAGCTGGAATGCTGTTAAGACCTTGTCTTCTCGCTCGAGTTGGATGCTTAGCGGCAATGCTCTGGACTACATTGATGCACCCCTGTTGTCATGGAAAATGCAAAAGGGGAACGTAACGGGAGAGTTTACACCTGCCTTTGAGGCTGCATTGGCAGAGGCAACGCCTGAAGCAATTGCAGCCGCTCGCATCCCGGTTGAAAACACCAATGGGCCAGTGCTACTGGTCTCTGCCAAACACGATGAAATTTGGCCATCGTACAAAATGGCCGGATATATTGAAGCTGATTTACGCGAAGCTAGTTTTTCTCATCCATTTAAACATATCGCACTTAACTCGGGTCACTATAGCTTTAACAAAAAAGTGCAAACTGAGGTAAATCAATTTTTAAGCGAAACCTTGGTAGCACGTTGCGCGAATAAGTAGCAATGAATTCACCTTGCTTTTATATTCTTGGTCGTTGAAAAATTTACCGAGCTGTAGGTAACGTTGTGTCTGCAGCTTTTAGTCGCTTTGTGTATTTTGCCGGTGTGATCTGAAAGATAGTTTTAAATTCGCGAATAAGATGAGATTGATCAGCGTAGCCGCAATCTAGCGCGAGTTGAGCGATGTTAATGTCAGGTGTTTCTCTCAGTTTTTGTTTAGCCAATCGAACTCTATAAATGCGAGCTAAATGTTTAGGGGTAATCCCACAATGTATTTTAACTTGTCTCTCTAATTGCCGTTTTCCGATCGGAGTTTGAGCATATGCTTGCTCTAAAGGAGTCATTGAAACAATATGCTCAAGGAGTGTTTGGGTATGTAGGATAGAATTGTGTCGAGGAATTGGCATATTCAATATTGGTTCTAGGAGTTGAAGTAATGCTGTCAGGTTGGCACTACTTTTTTGTAGCGTGTTCAACAAGGGCAATATATTTTTGGGATTTGCTATAGGATGTTGCAGCGTTTTCAGAAATGCCAGTCCCGCGGGTTTAAAGCGGATCCCGAAAAAACATGCCTGTTCAGAATAGCTGACTTTGCTAGACTGAATGGCAATTGGTTGTAGATAAAAGGGGGCTGTGAGCTGATTGTCGTTGAAACTAACGAGCCCACGAAGAGGGAAGATAAATCCAGTTGCCCCGTCGCTTGGAAGCCAAGTTTCTCCGCACTTGTGTGATTGTGCAAACCAGATAGCTTGCACATAGTTAGCGATTTCACCTGTTGGGTTTATTAATTCAAGCGTTAGATCTGTGCTCATTGAACTCTACATTCGGCTTAAACATTTTCACGATCCGATTCCAGCTGTTGATGGCATTAATAGCGATAGTTAACGTAGTCAATTCTTTATCATCAAATTCTACATTGAGTGTTTGATAAAAAGCGTCGTCAATCATTTGTGCGTTTGTCAGCTTTTCACAAAGCGCTAATGCCAGTTTTTCTTTATTGGTGTATAACGGCATGTCTTGCCATGCACTTAATCCAATAATTCGATTAGTGGTTTCACCATACTCTAGTGCCTGTTTAGTGTGCATTGCAATACAAAAAGCGCATTGATTGATTTGTGATGCTCTAAGTTTAACGAGCTCCCAGATTGTGACTCCAAAAGTTGTATGTGCCTGCTGTTTTAATAATTCCTCTTGTCCCAATAAGTGCTGAATAAGCTCAGGTGCCTGATTGAAGTAGTCTGCTCTTTTCATTTCTGAATCCTCATGTTTAGTGATACGTATAGTGTAATGAGGTGTAAGCGGTAAAAATTGAAAAAAAACGTCTTTGTAATAAAATTTTAAGGAAGGAACACACAACTCTAATTTAAAGGATGGTTGTAAAATAATGTGCGATGTAAACCTTGCTCTAGCGCTTTATCATTTATCCACACTCAAAAAAATCTGGCTTCAGGCCAACGGCACTTTTACAAATAAACAGCAGCAGGTAGAGCCAGTTAGTTTCGAATTATATAAAGCGACTTTTGACATACTGGGCTTAAGTTTATCTCAAGCACATCAGTTACAGTTTCAATATGCTCATGATTACGATAGCTTTATTGATGCAATTGTAACAATTGCTCAGCCGAGTAGTGAAAAAATAGCATTGCTAAAACATGTCACCTGCCACTTACCTTGCCCCGACAGTTATCAAGAAAAAATAGCTGCTGTTCAGAATATGCCGGATGTACTCACTGAGGACGACCTGAAATGCTGGCAGGACAACGGCTATGTCATCGTTAAAAATGCAGTGAGTGCCGAAGGCTGTGCCAATGCGAGAAACGCCATCCAAGACTATTTGGAGATTGAATTAGCGGAACCAAAGACTTGGTATAAGGTTAACCACGAAAAATTGAGTCGCAGTATGGTGCATTTGGTACAACATAAAGCACTGGAAGACAATCGGAATTCAATGAGAATTCATAAGGCCTTTAGCCAGTTATGGCAAAGCGAACAACTGATAGTTTCAGCCGATCAGTGTGGTTTCAACCCGCCTGAAACTGCGCAATGTAGCTTTCAAGGTCCTGATCTACATTGGGATTTAGATTTCTCTAAGCAACTCAAGTTTGGCACGCAAGGAATTTTGTATCTATCAGACACTGAAGAAAAACAGGGTGCAACAACGGTTGTGCCAGGATTTCATACAAAGCTAGAGTCATGGCTTGCAACGGCTCCATGGGATCCATGTATTCCAAACACAGAATACTTACATCAACTGGGCTCCAAAGCAATTGCAGCCAATGCCGGAGATATGGTGATTTGGCACCAGTTTTTACCTCATGGTGGGAGCGCGAATACAGCAAACGCACCTCGTATAGTGCAATACATCAATATGCATCCATTCCCCGAAATGTAGAAGGTGAAAAAATCTCTATTTGGTTAAATTTTGTCTTAACTTGGCGGCGAGTAAACAGTAGTATGATTGTTAAGTTTGGGAGAATGTAGCAACTCACCACAAGGAAAAGCCGTCGATGCAATTAGCACAACTCAATATAGCCACCGCTAAATACCAAATGGATGCGCCAGAAATCCAATACTTTGTAGAAAGTTTAGACCGAATTAATTCACTCGCAGAGCAAAGCCCTGGCTTTATTTGGCGCTTAAAAGATGAAACCGGTAATGCAACAGAGATTAAGGCGTTTGATGATCCAAATATTATCGTGAATATGTCTGTATGGCAGTCGGAGCAAGCGCTCAAAGATTTTATGTTTAAAACCGCGCATAAGGAGTTTTTGGCTCGCAAAAAGGAATGGTTTCACCGCGCTGAACAGGAAACTTACGTGTTATGGTGGGTTGAAGAGGGCCATGTCCCGACACTAGATGAGGCCAAAGAAAGACTCGATTACCTGCGTCGTTTTGGAGATTCGGCTTATGCCTTTACGTTTAGAAATAGTTTCACCGAACTAGACGTAAGGGAGAGGGAAGCTTGTGAAGAAGATTAATCTTGTGCACCGATGAAATGATAATCAACCCTAAGGGGGGAGAGTCGCGTGGAGTGGTGAATAGCGATGATGTTGGTGGTACACTTATCGCAGATCATGATGTATGGATTTAACGAAAAATGCGCGCGGCACTAAGAAGCAAGATAATAGAAGTATGTGATAAAAAAATCGCACAAAAAGAAGATAACGTTGGCGTATCATTTTACGCTTTTTTTGCCAATAAAAACACGGACCCTGCATTACTTATGGAAGCGGCAACTTGGTGGATACAAACTCACGAACTAGACCACTTCGAAAAGGCGTTAAAGATAAAAGCAATGGTTGAAAGTGGAAAATAGGTCTTAAAGGATATTGTCATGGGCCATCAATCGAGATGACCCAACTGGCAGTTACAGCGTGTAAAACGAGACAAAAAATACTGCAACAGATGCAAGTGCAAACATAGTGTACTCGGTGATAGTTTGTTTGCGTTTCTCATCATCAGTTTTAGGAGCTGTCGCTATCATTAGCAGGCTAGTGACAAACATTGCTAATGAATATAAACATAAGATTGATAAAGTAGCATCTGTAAACATATAAGCCTCGACTTGGTTCTACTCATTTTAACTACGTGCATCATGGTCATACAGATCAACCTCTATACACGTTTATTTAAGTTGTATTCGCTTCTAATTACAGTAAATTATACTGTGTTTTTAGGTGTTTCTGAAAGGAGTAAAAGATGCAAGTTGAATATTTTGTGGTTGACGCATTTACGCGTAAACGTTTTGGTGGTAACAACGCTGCAATCGTTGAGGTTGAAAACTGGCTTAGCGACGGCCTAATGCAGCAGATAGCCATCGAAAATAACCTTTCCGAAACCGCCTTTTTGAAGCCAGTTGATAACAATAATTATGAGATCCGGTGGTTTTCTCCAATTACTGAAATTGACTTTTGTGGTCATGCCACGCTTGGTGCTGCATATGTACTTTTTAATCACAAGGGAAAGTCAGGTGAAATAAAATTTCAAACTCAAGAAGTCGGAACACTCACTGTTAAGCAAGTGGCTGATGGTCGCATTGTAATGGAATTTCCGAACTTAGCCCCTGAGTTAACTGAAGCCCCGACGCACTGCTGGAAGGGCTTAACGTAACACCAACACGGGTACTGAAAAATCGCCAAGCGTACTTTGTGATTGTTGAGACTGAGCGGCAAGTACGCAGCTGTGAGTACGACAGCGATAAATTGAGAACCCTTGCGCCTTTTGATGTTGTGGTAACAGCAAAAGGTGATGACGTTGATTTTGTGTCGCGTTACTTTTGGCCTGCAAATGGGGGCGATGAAGATCCGGTTACCGGTTCAATTCATGCCGGGTTAGCGCCATACTGGGCAAAAGCACTAAACAAACAAAAACTTCATGCACATCAGGCTTCAAAGCGTGGCGGTGAGCTATTTTGTGAAGTGACCGATACGAATGTTATCGTATCTGGGTTTGGTGTACTTTACGCAAGAGGAATATTCGAAATTGAGGACGAATAAGATTCACTTCATACAGGCAAAAGAAAGTGACTTTGATTACCTAGTGGTACTGCGTAAAGCGACCATGGTGCCGCACTTGGAAAATGCAGGACTGTTTTTGACTGAGGCTGAACATAAAACCCGAGTATTATACGAATACTCAAGCTCACATTTGATATACGTGAACGAAAAGTGTGTTGGCTTGGCCAAGTTTAAGCAACGTGAACATGACTATTATCTCTTTCAGCTGCAAATAGAGCCCCAGCAACAAGGAAAGGGGCTCGGTGCGCAAGTCATCAAAAGCTTGATAGAATCCCACTCAACATTGCCTTGGGTATTGACGGTGCTTAAAGCGAATCCAGCGAAGCGTTTATACGAAAAGTTGGGATTTGTGCAGTTTGCTGACGATGAATATGAGTTTCATTTTAGGCGTGAACCTAATCCCTAAATTTAGTATTCTCTAGCCAATTTAAATTTAAAAGAGTTGTTATGGCAAAACAAATATGGGTAGATGCCGATGCCTGTCCCGTGGTGATAAAAGAAATGCTGTTTCGCGCTGCAGTGCGTACTTCTACCACGGTTACATTGGTTGCAAATCAATATCTAAAAACGCCTCCGTCTCCTTTTATTCAAAAGCTTCAGGTTCCAAAGGGATTTGATATTGCGGATAACGAAATCGTGAAGCGCGTTAATGAAGGTGATTTGGTTATTACTGGCGACATTCCACTTGCAGATGAAGTCATTGAGAAAAAGTGCACCGCACTTAACACGCGCGGTGAATTGCTGACGAAAGAAAACATAAAATCTCGCTTAAATATTCGTGACTTTATGGACACGATGCGTGCCAGCGGCGTACAAACTCAAGGGCCACCACCTTTGTCTCAAGCTGATAAGCAAAATTTCGCCAATCAATTGGATACTTGGATCACCAGAAACACAAAGGGGTAGGTATGGCTTACAAGGCGAGTTGTTTGTGTAAAGCGGTTGAAGTTGAGATCCGTGGACCAATCAGCGATATCATCCACTGTCATTGCTCTTTATGTCGCAAGTCTACAGGCACAGCTTATGCCACTAATGGCTTTGTGCTGTGGAGTGATTTTGTGATTCTCAGTGGCGAAGAGGCACTAAACATCTTCGAGTTTAAACCTGGAAGAAAGCGCCATTTTTGCAAACATTGTGCAAGTCCAATTTTTAGTTCGAACGAAAGTGAGCCAAAGCGGGTGAGGTTAAGACTTGGCATTTTGGACTCGGATATCAAAGAGCGGCCGATATCACATAACTTTGTCTCTTCAAAAGCCAATTGGGACGACTTAGACGCGCCGCTTCCTCGCTACGATGCATTTGAGCCTAGCCGCGATTTATCAACAACATCGGGAGGTAATTTGTGACGGGTATTAGTGATTTATCTCAATTATTAAAAGACATTTCCCCGACGCTTGATGAAACGCCTTTTGTATTTTGTACAGTGCAAAAAAGCCTTGCTGAGTGCGTAATTTTCAATCCAATTGCGACCTTTATGGAGCGCGAGGGGTTAACGCTGGTAGTCACCAAGCAAATGGCAGACGAGCATGGATTGGATTACAGCTGTGTGATGAATAAAATTACCTTGCAAGTGCATTCGAGCCTAGAAGCCGTGGGATTAACGGCTGCATTTTCCAATGCGTTAAAAGGTGCTGATATTAGCGCGAATGTAATTGCGGGCTTCTATCATGATCATATTTTTGTGCCCGTAAATGATGCTAAGCGGGCGGTACTCGCGATACAAACGTTGGCAAAATGACATTGATAAATCTCGAAGGTTATTAGGTAGCATGAAAGTTTACTTTAAAAGAATGGCCTCCAAAGGTGTGTGTCCTCCGAGAAAACCGCTTAAGAAAATCCTTTGGTCATGGGTTGGCGCAATGGTGGGGATCTTGTTGATTACGGTGATTTCTAACCTCGCTTTACCATATGGTGTTGGCAGCGCATTGCTCATTGGCTCTTTTGGTGCAACTGCTGTTTTACTCTATGGCGCTCCTATGGCAGAGTTCTCTCAACCGAGGAATTTACTGGGCGGGCATTTCTTTTCAGCTTTACTCGGTGTCAGCATTTTTATTTTGCTTGGAGAAGAGAGTCTGTTTGCAGCACCGCTTGCGGTATCGCTCTCAATTGTTGTGATGCACTTTACTCGAACCTTGCATCCACCCGGTGGAGCGACCGCGCTAATCGCCATTATTGGTGGTGAATCTGTTCATAACTTGGGATATATGTATGCATTTTATCCCGTGTTGATGGGGGCTCTGCTGATGTTATTGGTCGCGCTGTCTGTGAATAATATGTCGCGCAACCCCAAGCGGCATTACCCAGTTTATTGGTTCTAATTATTTATATAAAAACTTAAAAGGACAGGCATGTCAAAAATTGAATTCACCCCTTACCAATTAGTCCCAGCTAGCTTTAATCCATGGCGTGAAATATTTGTTGAAGTGGCAGAAGAAGTGATGGTGGCATTAGCACACCCTGAACTTGAATTTCTACACTTTGGTTCTAGCTCTTTTAAGGTTGCTGGCAAAGGGATCATCGATATCTCTGTGTTATACAAACCCGGGCAATTAACGCAAGCAGTTGAACATCTTAAAAATTTAGGCTTTAAAGATCAGCACAGCGATAATCCATTTCCTGATACTCGTCCTAGAAAAGACATCGCGGTGATGTATCAAGGTGAGTTGTTTCAAGTGCATGCGCATGCTATTGAAAAAGGAAGTGAAGAACATATAAAGCAAGAAAAATTTAAAGCTTATATGCTTAGCAACCCTAACGCGCGTGCGGAGTATGAAACTCAGAAACAATTAGTAATAGCGCAAGGTATAGCTTCCCAAGATGCGTATGGAAAAGCTAAAGCACCATTTGTAAAGCGTACTTTGAAGGACATTCAATTTAATTAACTAAAGTTCGAATAACTAATATTTTGCTTGAAGTTAGTGATAAAATTAACTGCTGGTATCCAATCCCAATCGCTCATGGTGATCGCATAAATTATTCATAGTGGAGCACGGTTTGATGTTGCTCCTAAAACTTGCTAACTAGGCAAGGGGGAAAAGTAAAGATTTGCGTTAAGACAGGAACCTCGCTCATTCTCCGAACCAGCATAAGGAGGTTAGCGTTTGCTGTATTTAAGTATCAAGGAGTAGGTGATAACTGGTAGCATGCAACTAAGGACAGGCATGAACAGATGCAAATGTTTACAAATTTGCGACATGGTCTAAGCTTTAATTTCTTCGATTAGCATTGATACGTTCAAGGAGAGAACAATGGGCTTAGCTAGGAAGTATCAAATCAACTTGTCAAATACGCGTTACTATCATTGTGTGTCACGTTGCGTCCGCCGTGCTTTTTTGTGTGGTGAAGATATGTTGACAGGAAAGTCTTATGAGCATCGGAGGGGTTGGGTTGAAACGCGTTTACTCTCTCTAGCCAAAATATTTTGCTTGGATGTTTGTGCTTACGCAGTAATGCCTAATCACACCCATGTGGTGTTGTATATCGATGATAAAAAAGCACAAAGGCTCAATGATAAAGCTATTTTACTACGCTGGAGCAAGCTTTATAAAGTATCTTCACACGCTCAGCAATTTTTACAAGGTGAATGCTTAAACGAAGGGCAAAAAAGTGAATTAAGCAAAGAAATCAATGAATATAGAAGCCGCTTAGCGAGTATTAGCTGGTTTATGAGAGGGCTCAATGAGCACATCGCTCGACGTGCTAATCAAGAGGATGAATGTACCGGACACTTTTGGGAAGGGAGATTTAAATCTCAGGCCTTGCTTGATGCTTCAGCCTTGTTAGCATGCATGGCTTACGTAGACTTAAACCCCATTCGTGCAAAATTGGCTAGTAACCTAGAAGATTCAGAACACACCAGTATAAAACTTAGGTGTGAGTTTGCAAAAAGATGCAAACAGCCGAATTATCTAGCGCGGTTTTTAGGAAATACCAAAAGACATGTACACAAAGGAATTCCTTTTGAATTACGGTCATACCTAGACTTAGTTGATTCAACAGGGAGGTGTATTCGTGCTGGTAAACCCGGGTTTATCGAACCGCGTCAAAAATCTATTTTGGAACAATTAGGTCTAGAAGCATGTAATTGGTTTCAACTTACTACCCAGCTTGAGCAAACTTTTCACGGTGCGATTGGTAGAGCAGATTCGATAGAGGCTTATTGTGAGCAACGCAATTTAAGGCGACGAAGTAATATTTCGCAAAGCCAGCGACTTTTTACGTAATATGAACTAACGTAAATGGCCAATTTAATCCGGTTGTAAGTGTTTAACTGCTCGCTCAGGTTGAGGGAGCAGTTAGTCGTGCACGTTGTATGAAACACTCAATCTTATTTGCACAAAACCATCGGTCTTACTTTATTTGGCTTTTCAGACTTCCAATTAATTGTTTCTACAAATTGATTATTTTAACCAGCCTAATCGGTTCACCATCAACGTCAAACTCACCCGTGATCTCAAGTAATCCATTTTTCAATCCTTGTAACTTATATACTTCAATTACTTGTGTTTGATAAGGTAAGAAAGTAACAGGCTGCTGCCAAAGTGAACCTTCATTTTGAAATGATTGAAATGGAGTAAAATCGACGCGTAATATACCACTCGATGCACCTGAATAGGGACCGGTTAGCGTGATGGTAATATTGTCACGAACAGTGACTTCCATTTTTACCCCATCAAAAGGTTTCTCTGACGTTAGAAGAGGCTTTTGTTGTGTTAATCCGTTCCAACTAATCACTAAGTTCTGAAAAGTATGTTTTGGCAATAGAACACGGTGTTCACCTGAAGCTAGAATTTTTTTGTAGTTACCGTAAGTTAGCGCAACAGCATGCTTACCGGGGTTGTTGACGTAAAGATAGTGCATTCCATCAGAAAAATAGCTTTGGGTGTTGATACCACTTAGCGTAAAGAGCGCATCGTCGCCAAGTGTTGATTGCCAACTTTGCATCAAGTGATTGAGGGTTTTATTCTCAGTTTCAGTGACTGTCCTTGATTTCTGTTTGCTAAATATTTCGCGAAGTGGGGTCATACAGTCACTTAACTGAGCACTATATTCCACACAGGTGTTAAAGGCTCTGCGCAGTAGCGATGCACCTTTAAAGTGCCAGGGATTAGTGGTTTGTTCATTCGTGATCAAGTAATCATGCGCGGCAAAGTAGGGCGCTATTCTATGATTATTATTTCGGCCAAGAAGACTGATTTTTTGCAAGCTAAGCGCTGAAATGTCGATTTGGCTCAATTGTAACCTAGCCAGTTGCTCATGATGTTGTGTTTTCATTTTAATAACTAGCGCATCGTCCTGCTTTGAAAGCGTGAGCGCAAGTTGATGATATTGCTTGATATCCATGCGTAATTGCGGCAGCAGTGCGATAGACTTCGAGGAAAACAATGCTTGATTGCTTGAGACCGTTAACTTTACTCCTTCTTGAAGGGTAAATTGCAGTAAGTTGTCTTTACTAAAATCAACTTCTTCAACTTTAGAGCGTCCAAGACGCGCATCTAAGCTTTGGTTTGTTAAATCAGCGATTAACGCAACGCCAATTTCCCCACGTCTAATCTGCTCCGGCTCGAAGTCGATTTGTGCTGCAACACTATTCTCATCAAGTGAGTTGATTAGAGGTGTTTTATCTGATGCGGGAAAATCCATCACGACATGTGTAGAAGAAAAGTTTGGATGAATGTCAAGACGATTAAGTGCTTTGCTTTCGGTATTTCTGAGCCAATATGTGGCACCGTTTTGCTCCCAAGGCCCATCGACAATATAAAAACTTGGCGTGGCAGAGCGTACAAATGCTGCAAACTGCTGTTCAAGCTGGGGCCAATTGGGGAAGGTCTGTTTTAAGAGTGCATTGGCAGTTGGCAAGGTATTTTCAGAGTGGGGGTTTGCTTCCATTAATTTGCTGATAAAGCGTTTAAAATATTGATATCGCTCAGGATCGCTCAATAAAAAATGTACGATAAAAAAGTTGAGCCCGCGTTTGAGTGATGGATCATCATTGATTGCTTCAAAAGATGGCTGTCCATTTTGGTGATACTGCTGTAAACCTAAGTGCAGATAGTTCATTGGAGCACGGTCGAAAACCATTACAGTTAACTGTTTTTTATTTGGATCATATACGTGGCTTGCAATGGCATCTGCCATCCCCTCAGTGATCCAGTTGGGTGCCCAAGTTGAGTGACCGTTCAGGGCCATATGAAACGCATGCATGGTTTCATGGATCACGATGTAGCGCTGGTGATGCTGGCGATGACTCGGAAAGTTGTACCCTGCGCGGTTATAAAACATGGTTTCGCCACCAGCCGTTTTATGTACGCCTCGCAAAAAACCGTCGTCCAGCATGGCTTCTTTTGTACGTTGGCGTGAACTGCCATAAACGACAGCAATTCTCTTTTTATCAATCGCTGCAGGCGCCATACCAAACAATTCAACATAGTGAGGGTAAGACATTTCTAATAATTCTAAATAGAGTTTTACTTTGTCCTCAGGAAAGTCACTTTTTAGCGCAAAATGTTTACTCACCCACCAGTCATATCCTCGCGAGTTAGCTATTTTTCCATCGCTATAAGTCAGCGGAATTTGTTTACCAACATGTTGGATATCAATGTGTCTCAACGTGCTGACTCGACCATTAACGCTTATTTCAGAGCGCATATCAGCGGGGCTTGGAATAGCAGCAATATCGCTTCGCGTAGTTTTACATCCGCAGAGTAAAGCAAGTATTGCAATTAGAGGAGCAAATCCTAGCCGCGGCTTTTGCATAGAGGGTATTCGCCAATAAAAGGTATGGAATAGATAAAATAAAGACATGATACTTTTCTCTCGTTATTATTTGTGTATATTGTATGCAATATAAAATAACAAAGGTAACAGGTATTGTCATTATGCAAAATCAGCAGCAGTGGTGTGAACCCGATCTCAATGGAGCAAATCGGTCAAAGTCGTCTTCTGGGTTTGGTCGAACTTTTTACATTGCGAATATCATGGAAATATTTGAACGACTCGCTTGGTATGGTTTTTTCGCCGTGTCATCAATTTATATGACAACACCAAAGTCGCAAGGCGGTATTGGCTTTACTGATATAGAGCGTGGCGCCGTACAGGGGATTATTCCCTTCTTTTTATATCTTTTGCCTGTTGTAACTGGTGCATTGGGAGATCGCGTCGGGTATAAAAAGATGTTCTTTTTTGCATTTTTGGTGATGACACCAAGTTATTATTTACTGGGACAGGCACAGAGTTTTTGGCCGTTTTTTGCTGCGCTGAGCTTTGTTGCGCTGGGGGCTGCCTGCTTTAAACCTGTGGTCGTTGGCACCGTAAGCCACAGTACAAACGATGGTAATCGTGGTCTTGGATTTGGGATCTTTTATACCATGGTGAATATTGGTGGATTTTTAGGTCCATTGGTTGCGGGATATATGCGCGCCATTAGTTGGGATGCAGTATTTATGATGTCGGCAGTTTGGATTGCCATAAACTTTATTCCCTTGATGTTATTTTACAAAGACCCCCAAACATTACCTAAAACCAAGCAATCTCTTACTCTAGTATTAAAAACCGCACAGTCGGTGCTGGGTAATACACGTTTAGCACTTACGCTGTTTGTCGCACTGGCGCTATTGATGTCAGCTGGCGTTGGGTTTTCTAATTACAGTCAAGCGTTTACTTGGATTGCAATATGGTTAGTAGCTAACTGGGTGTGGGACAGAGTGCTTATAAATCGAGCGCCGACTAAAGCATGGTGGCAACAACCGATGAAGGTGAGTAACCTGCCGTTTGCGTTATATTTGCTGATCCTTGCTGGTTTTTGGACTGTGTATAATCAGCTTTTTTATACTCTACCTGTGTATATCCGTGATTATGCAGATACCCGAGATATATTGGCGTGGTTTGGCGATTCTGGCATCGCGTTTTTAGCACATGTTGATATTGATAAGTTAACAGCTGCCATTTCTACGCTGTTCAACGAGCTTAAGGAAAGCGGCGCGGTATCCATTGAAACCATTAGGCTTGAATGGGTTCACCTCAAAGTGAATGTCCCGCATGAGCAAATACAGTTGATACTACAAACGCTAAATGCGCTTCACGATAATGGACAGGCACTTTCACAGCACCAAGCGCAAGCCCTTGCTGAACAACTCGTACAATATCGTCAAATCAATCCTGAGTATCTCATTAATTTAGACTTTGCAGCGATCGTAGTCGCACAAATTTTGGTGAGCTTTCTCTGTCAGCGATTTAGACCATTTTATGTGTTAGTTACGGGCTTACTGGTGATGACGGTTGCGTTTATCGCATTACTTAGCGATAGCGACTGGTTAAGCGGTCAGCTCATTGTCACTGTCATATTGCTTATCGCGCTTGGTGAAATGCTTGCCTCTCCTAAAAGCCAAGAGTATGTCGCGAGTATCGCGCCTCAATCTCAAGCTGCGTTGTATATGGGATACTACTTTGTTTCTATGGCGCTGGGCTTCTTATTTGCTGGATTTTTATCTGGTTGGAGCTATAAAGTGTTAGTACAAGAAATGGCGGCACCTGAGTTAATGTGGGGGCTATTTGCCGCTATCGCGCTTATAACTGCCATTGCATTATTCTGGTTCAACAAAGTAATAATAGACAGAAAAACATAGCACTGTTGAAATGGGAACAGTTATTGGTCGCGATCGATTTGTTTGCAAGGCATATTCTTTCTACACTCAAGCAAAAAATGAGGAAGTAACATGAATAAAAAAATATGGATGAGCGCGGCTCTCTTTGTTTCAAGTAGTGTGCATGCGCAAACGTATGTTTTAAATGCCGACTCTGCGATTGATGTGGTGTCAGGCAAGCTTATCTCACCTGTCACTGTGGTCGTTGAAGACAATAAAATTATTTCAGTCGGAAAATCAAATCGTAAAGCCTATCCAAAAGGCGCAGAGGTGATAGACCTAAGCGGTCACACATTATTACCCGGTCTATTTGATATGCATGTCCACTTAACTTCAGATGCTCATGTTCATGGCTACAAACGGTTGCAACGCACCGCACCTCGTGCGGCAATTACTGGCGTTAGAAACGCCAAGCGTACACTGGATGCGGGCTTTACGTCTGTTCGTAATCTCGGTGCTGCTGGCTATGCTGACATCGCGCTGCGAGATGCCATTATTGATGGTGATGTATCAGGCCCACGTGTAAACGCAGCAGGCCCTTCACTTGGGATCACTGGCGGCCATTGTGACAACAACCTCCTAACCCATGAGCATAAAGTATTTTCAGAAGGGGTGGCTGATGGACCTTGGGCAGTAAGGCAAAAGGTACGTGAAAATATTAAATATGGCGCTAACTTAATCAAGTTCTGTGCAACGGGTGGCGTACTATCTAAAGGCACTAAAGTGGGGGCTCAGCAATATTCCCAAGAGGAAATGACGGCGATTGTGACCGAAGCACACTTACGCGGTTTAACGGTTGCTGCCCACGCGCACGGCACGGATGGTATCAAGTCTGCAATTAAAGCAGGTGTGAACTCAGTAGAGCATGTAAGTTTTGTTGATGATGAAGCCATTCAGCTTGCCAAAGACAAAGGCACGTACTTCTCTATGGATATCTACAATACGGAATATATCCTTGGCGAGGGCGAAAAAGCAGGAATTTTACCAGAGAGTTTAGATAAAGAGCGTAAAGTGGGTGCTACTCAGCGTGCCAGTTTCACAAAAGCGGTAAAAGCAGGCGTGAATATGGTGTTTGGCTCTGACGCTGGCGTTTATCCTCACGGTGACAATGGTAAGCAGTTTAGCCGCATGGTGAAATTTGGCATGACTGAACTACAAGCCTTACAGGCTGCCACTATTAACTCGGCGACGTTACTCAAGCAAAATACACAATTAGGCTCGCTTGAGGCGGGGAAACTTGCTGATATTATTGCGGTTAAAGGCAACCCACTAAAAGACATTAGTGTAATGGAAAACGTCACCTTTGTGATGAAAGACGGCCAAATAGAAAAGCAATAATCTAGCGACTAGCGCAGAGCTTGTTCTAAGTTCTGCGCAGACGCTATGAAACTGTTGGAATTCTTTTTTAGCCTCACTCTCGCTTGCTAGGCTGCCTTAGAGGTTATAAGGAGGCTTTCCTGCACTGCCCATAGTTTTACCTTACTTTGTATGTTATTTACATTGACTCGGGGAATAGGGTGTTTCTTACTATCTGTAAATTTTTATAACAGCCATTGATGCTGCGATATCCACATTCATTAGGGTATTCACTCCCTGCGTCAAAGCCGCTTGAGCAGTGACATTGTTATTTTGTTGCGCATTGATAGCGTTATGTGCAGCGTTTGACAATGCTTGGCTCACGGCAAGCATGAGCTTACTCGTTGCTAATGCTGGTGAGTCTCCAAGCACTTTGGTGTTTGTTTGAGACACTGAATCGGTAACTTGACTATTCACCGCAGTTGGAAATGCCATGTTTATCTCCTTTAAATAGCTGATACAAAAAGACACATAACCCCGTGGAGTGCAGAGATACTATTCTCGGCTCAGAGTATGCTTACATTCAGTCTAGTCTCTATATTAAAAAGTGCATTCAACCAATATGGTTAGTACAACAATTATCTAGAACTGAATGTAAAATTGACCGGCAGGGGGGTTACCTTAGCCGATATACGAACCGCATTTTTTGGCTCTGAGCGTCCTTAGACTTGGGAAAACTGTTGAATAATTTTGACGTTATTCGCTGACAAATGAACTAAAAAGGCGCACAATAGTAGGCGTTGCCAGACAAGGTATTTCATGATGGATTTGAAATACCTAAGTGCTTTTCCAAGACCCTAGAGTACTTAAGTATTATACTTTTAAGGGCAACGTGATGAATACGGAACTTCCTAAAATCGTGATCGTCGGTGGTGGTGCTGGTGGCTTAGAGCTGGCAACACAATTAGGGCATAAACTCGGAAAAAAACGCCAAGCAGAAATCTTATTAATTGATAAAAATCGCAGTCATATTTGGAAACCGTTGCTTCATGAAGTCGCGACAGGGTCTATAGACGCTGACTTAGATGGAGTGGTTTATTCTGCTCATGCAGCAAAGCATTATTATCAGTTTCAGCTCGGCAGTTTTAGCCACGTAGACTCAATCAATAACACCATCACGCTGAGCGAGCTAAAAGACGAACTCGGCCATCGTATTCTCCCAGAGCGACAAGTCAGCTATGACTATTTAGTGCTCGCTATTGGTAGTATTAGCAATGATTTTAATACGCCGGGGGTCAAGGAGCATTGCTTCTTTCTCGATTCAAATCAGCAAGCTGAGCGATTTCAGCATGCACTCCTCGATAACTTTACACGCTTACACCAAGACGATGACCCGAAGCACTCGTTAACCATTGGCATTGTTGGTGGTGGCGCTACTGGCGTTGAGCTTTCTGCTGAGCTGTATCATGTATCAGACATGTTGAAAATGTACGGGCTGAGTAAAATGACAGCCAAACGCCTTCGTATTGATTTAATAGAAGCTGGTCCTCGAATATTACCTGCATTACCAGAGCGTATTGCTAATTCAGCTAAACGGGAGCTTGTGAAGCTAGGTGTCACGGTGCGAGAAGGCACCCAGGTAAAGCAGGCAACTGAAGACAGCTTTATTACTAAAGAAGATGAACAGCTAAAGGCAGACATCAAGGTGTGGGCTGCGGGGGTAAAAGCACCTAACTTTATTAGAGAAATTGGGCTGTTCGAGCTTACGCGCAATAATCAAATTAAGGTAAATCAATACTTACAAAGCAGTGTAGGTGAGCATATTTATGTCATCGGTGATTGCTGCGCGTTTACCCAAGCGGATGGTACTCAAGTGCCGCCGCGTGCTCAGTCGGCCCATCAAATGGCGCAATGTGTAGAGAAAAATCTAATCGCAACACTAAAAAATCAACCTTTACACGAGTTTACCTATAGTGACCACGGCTCTTTAGTGAATTTATCTCGATATAGCACCGTAGGTAGTTTAATGGGTAACCTAACCAGCAATAGCTTTTTTATTGAAGGCAAAATAGCGCGATTTATGTATATCTCACTGTATAGAATGCATCAGCGCGCAATCCATGGTATCGCAAAAACCTTTGCGCTATGGATAAGCGAAAAGGTGCTTAGAGTGGTGCGGCCAAAAATGAAACTGCACTAAGTTAATCTGAACTTAAGATAATTAATGCCTTTCTAGCAGCTAGTTTTAGCACTAGCTGCGTTGAATTCACGTCCAATAACCAGCTATTGGTGCGTATTTGCCTAAAGGATGTAGGTACCAGCGTGATAGCAGGGCACGAGAGCAGAGTTATCCCCAAAACTCTCTGGCTAAGTGAAGCAATTTTTAGCATTTCAAAAGCCGATGAAATTCGGCTTTTTGCTTTGCTGTTTGAATATCAACTGTTAAGTGACTGTCCACGATAACTGCCATGTAATCACGTCATAACTTACTCAATTTGTGTGCCTGTCCACAAAAAGGCCAGATAACCAATGAAAGTTTGATGTAGATTAGTGATTAATCATTTCCTCTTTTTTGATTAACGAAAGCTGTCGTGAAGCTTGCACATTTGTCCTAGTATATTAATCAAGTGATTAATGGAGTTGAAACATGACAAATAAGCTAACGGAAGCCGCTGTTACCCCGAGAGAAAAGCTCATCACCGCTGGTAAATGTTTGTTTATTAACCGCGGATATAATCGAGTCACGACTAGAGCAATTGCGGACCTTGCTGAGGTAAACATTGCTTTGATTAAGTACTACTTCGGCGATAAAGCGGGACTGTTTGAAGCGGTATTTCGCGAAGTTGCAGCACCTCTACTGAGCTTGCTTGAAGGGATTAAAAAATCACAGTTACGCGAACTCTCACCGCTCATTTTAACTCAGTTTATAGAGCGCTACTTTCAGGTGATGAGCCAATACCCAACGCTACCTAAGATCATTTTTATGGCACTACATGATACGCACTCTAAAGAGCATGAAATCATAAAAAAGATTTTCTTTGAGCATGTAGAGAACGGTGTCAGTACTTTAAATTCGACCTTTCAAACGCTTTCGCCTGCAGAGCCCATTCGAGCTGAATGGTTACTTTTAACCTGTCTTGGCTTGTCGGCATTTCCTTTTTTGGTGCCACCGGTGATGCAGCCGCTACTTGGTATCGAAAACGTGGATACTGAGCAGTGGCGTTCCCTTGGCAAACATCAGCAAGCTATTTTTAACGTGTTTCTATCCCAGCATATTGAACGGAAAACATCATGAAAACACCGTTTTACATCATTAATTTTGTGTTACTGACACTTTTGGTTGGTTGCTCTAAACCCGAGCGTAAAATCTTCGGCATTATCGAACGACCGCAGGTGCAGATCAGCAGCCCAACCGGAGAGTTATTAGTTGAGTTGCTGGTCGAGCGCGGCGATAAAGTAGTAAAAGGACAGCCACTGGCGAAAATCGATGACGTAGTGCAGCAACAACAGGTTAATGCTATTGAACAGCAAATCGCGCGCTTGCAAGCGCAATATAGATTGTTACTCTCTGGCACCCGAGTTGAACAAGTCAAACAAGCCAAAGCAAGGGTGCATGCAGCACAGGCCGCTTGGGAAGAAGCTCAGCGGCAACTTGTTCGACAGAGGCAGTTAATCAAAGACAAGTTGACCTCTCAAGATAGGGTCGATGCCGCCTTTGCCAATGTCGAGTCGACACTTGGTATTTTGCAAGAGGCCCAAGCGCGTTTGAACGAGCTTGAAAATGGCACGAGAGAGGAGACAATCGAACAAGCAAAAATCGCAATTGCAGAAGCACAAACACAGCTAATTATCGCCAACAAGCAGCTCGCTGATCTTACCCTTAAAGCACCCACTTCCGGCATTGTCGAAGATTTACCTTGGCTTGTTGGTGAGCGTCCCATTAAAGGTGCACCGATTATTTTGCTGGCTGCTGACGACAAAACATTCGCTCGACTTTATCTGCCGCAAACCCAGCTTGCTAAAGTCTCTTTGGGAAGTGTGCTAAATGTGCATTTCGATGGCAGTGATAAAAGTCTACAAGGCACCGTCAGCTACATTAGCCAAAGCGCGAGCTTCACGCCTTATTTTGCACTTTCACAAGAAGAAAGAGCACGTTTAATGTATGTGGTGGAAGTGGTGCTCACTGATAAAGTGACTGTCCCGTCAGGCACGCCGGTTTGGGTGGAGCTGTAAGAATGACCAAGGAAATCGTGATCCAAAGTAAAGGGTTGGGTAAGCAGTTTAACGACTATTGGGCGGTTTCAAACCTAGACCTTACCGTAAAACAGGGCGAAATTTACGGTTTTCTGGGGCCAAATGGCTGCGGAAAATCAACCACAATCCGGATGTTGACTGGGCTATTAACACCAACTAAAGGTCATGTCAGTATTATGGGAAAAGATGTCCAGGCACATGGTGAAAGCTTGCGTAATCGACTAGGCTACATGACGCAAAAATTTTCCCTATACGAGTCGCTAAGTGTGCTGGAGAATCTCGAGTTTGTGGCGAAAATTTATGGTTTATCACGCAATGATGTTAAGCGTAGAGTGGCTGAGCTGCTACAGGAATACCAATTAGAAGATAAAAAATCGGTGCAGTCCGGTGCATTGAGTGGTGGACAAAAACAACGCCTCGCGCTTGCAGCTGCGGTTATTCATAAACCAGAGTTGCTCTTTTTAGATGAGCCGACGTCAGCGGTTGACCCGGAAAATCGTCGTGCATTTTGGGAGCAGTTATTTAGTTTAAGTGCGCAGGGCACGACCATTTTAGTGTCTACCCATTATATGGACGAGGCTGAGCGTTGTCACCGCCTTGCTATCTTAGAGCAAGGTGTAAAGCGTGCGGATGATAGTCCCGTCGCGCTGATGGAACAGTTAAAGGTTTCGGTGTGCGAAGTTGTGGGTGACGACGTCGCGGCATTAAAAACACGTTTAGCTTCATTACCCAGTGTGATTTCCGTCTCCCAAATAGGTGCTCGCCTTAGGGTGTTGATAAACAAAAAAGAATCACAACCTTTGGCATTATTGCGAGCTGAATCTGGAGGTGGTTACGAAGTGGATTTCACTCGCGCTAACCTTGAGGATGTGTTTGTAACGAGCACAGGGAGGGGCTATGCTGAGCTTGCGTAGGTTAAATGCCATCGTCAGTAAAGAGTTTATGCAGCTGGCACGCGACCGTATCACCTTTGCGATGATTGTAATGCTGCCATTGGCGCAGCTGTTGCTATTTGGTTATGCAATTAACACTGACGTAAGACATGTTTCCGCAGGTATTGTAGATTTTAGTCAGACTTATCAATCCAGACAGTTGATCCAAACCGCAGCCAACACTCAAGTTGTTGACTTTATCGGCTATTACGATTCAATTGCGGCGGCTGAGCAGGCCATTACCAGAGGAAAGGTGAATACCGTGTTGGTTATTCCTGCTGATTTTGTGCGTCGGCAGCTCAATCGTGATTATCAACTAAGTGGCTATAAAGTGGGTAATAGTACGGCGCAACATAGCGTTGCACAGTGGTTGATTGATGGTTCCGATCCGCTATTGAGTGGTGCCGTGGCAGGACTCAGCAAGTTGCCAATTAGCATCAAAAGGTTACCTATGCCTGCACTGCCAGACCCAGCTTTTGCGCTGCAAAATTACTTTAACCCAGAGAAACGTTCGTCGGTTAATATTATTCCCGGTTTGATTGCTATTATATTAACGATGACGATGATCCTATTTACCTCCTCAGCGCTGGTTAGAGAGCGTGAGCAGGGTAATATGGAATTTCTTATCACCACACCGGTTCGGCCAACCGAACTGATGTTAGGTAAAATTCTACCTTACATTCTTGTTGGCTTTATTCAAATGGCGATAATACTATTTTTAGGACATTGGCTATTTGATGTACCGCTCAATTTTGATATGCCAAGTTTACTTATCGTGACGTTGTTGTTTATCACCGCGAGCCTTACCTTAGGACTGTTGATCTCCACCAAAGCCAAGAACCAATTACAAGCAATGCAAATGACGGTTTTTGTGTTACTGCCTGCGATATTGCTATCAGGATTTATGTTCCCATTTGCCGCGATGCCAAGAGCGGCGCAATACCTTGCAGAGATCTTACCTGCCACACATTACGTACGGTCGATCCGAGCTGTGGTACTTCGAGGCGCGCATTTCAGCGATTTGTATTTTGATTTACTCTGTTTAGTCGCCTTTAGTGTGATTGGCTTTATGATTGCGACGATGCGCTTTAAAAAGCGATTAGATTAGTTGTGTAAATATTGAATACCAAAGGATGGGCATTAGTCTTTATTATGTTTACGCTTTTTAGTGAGCAAGTAAATGATACCTTCGGTGCGCTGGGCAATTTAATTCTGGTGTTATGGCTTGCGATACTCAATATTTCGGTGCATTTGGTGTAGATTAAAGCTGGCAACTTGTTGGCGCGAAGGTTTGATATAGGCAAAAATAAAGGCTTCTAAATGGAAGCCTTTATTTGTATACAAGTAATAGGGTGATTACATCACTCGCATGCCAGGCTGTGAACCTTCGTCTGGATTTAAGATGTAAATTTCTTTACCACCAGGGCCTGCAGCCAGCACCATGCCTTCTGACATACCAAAACGCATCTTGCGAGGTTTTAGGTTTGCAACCATTACTGTTAACTTGCCGATAAGATCTTCAGGTGAATAAGCCGACTTAATGCCAGCAAACACCTGGCGCGTTTCACCACCTAAATCAAGCGTAAGTTTAAGCAGTTTATCTGCACCTTCAACATGCTCTGCGTTGGCAATTTTTGCGACACGCAGATCAACTTTGGCAAAATCATCGAATTCGATTTCCGCAGCGATTGGCTCTTTGGCAAGCGGGCTATTCGGATCTGCTGCTAAAGATTGACCACCCACTTTCTTTTCAAGACTTTCTTTCGAAGACTCGATCATCGCATTCACTTTATCAAGTTCAACACGCTGCATTAGTGCCTTAAACTTATTGATTTCATGATTAACAAGGGCGTTGTCAACGCTTTCCCAACTTAGCTCAGTGTTTAAGAAAGCTTCTACATTTTTCGCCATACCTGGAAGGATAGGCTTTAAATAAGTCAGTAATACACGGAATAGGTTAAGACCCATAGAGCACACTTGATGTGCACGCTCAAGCGTCTCTTCATTCTTTGCAAGCACCCAAGGTGCTTCGGCATCAATAAACTGGTTTGCTTTGTCAGCAAGGGTCATGATCTCACGTACTGCGCGGCTGTATTCGCGGTTTTCAAAATGTGTCGCGATTGAACCCTTTGCAGCAACAAAGCTAGTTAATAGTGCTTCGTCCATAACAGAGCCGCTTAGCTTGCCGTCAAATTTCTTAGTGATAAAGCCCGCGCAGCGACTCGCGATGTTTACCACTTTGCCCACTAAGTCTGAGTTTACGCGTGCCGCAAAATCTTCTAGGTTGAGGTCTAAATCCGTAACGCCACTGTTTAGTTTAGCCGCGTAGTAATAACGTAGATATTCAGGATCTAAGTGTTCAAGGTAGGTACGAGCCTTTACAAAAGTGCCTTTTGACTTAGACATCTTAGCGCCATTTACGGTGACAAAACCGTGAGCGAATACGTTATTTGGTTTACGGAAATTAGCGCCATCAAGCATTGCAGGCCAAAATAGGCTGTGGAAGTAGATGATGTCTTTACCGATAAAGTGATAAAGCTCGGCGTCAGAGCCTTCACCCCAAAACTCGTCAAAGTTTAGGCCTTGTTTCTCGCAAAGGTTTTTGAAGCTTGCCATGTAACCGATTGGTGCATCCAACCAAACATAGAAATATTTGCCTGGCGCGCCTGGGATTTCAAAACCAAAATAGGGGGCGTCACGGCTGATATCCCACTGCTGCAAGCCGTCTGCAAACCATTCGTCTAGCTTGTTCGCCATTTCAGATTGCAGACTACCTGAGCGTAGCCATGTTTTTAGCATGTCTTCGAATGCTGGTAAGTCAAAGAAGTAATGCTCTGAATCTTTCAAGATAGGTGTCGCACCAGACATCACAGATTTTGGCTCAATCAACTCTGTTGGGCTGTAGGTTGCACCGCAGGCATCACAGCTATCGCCATTTTGATCTTCAGACTTACAAGTCGGGCAAGTACCAGTAACAAAACGATCTGGTAGGAAAATGCCTTTCTCTGGATCAAATAACTGTGAAATTGTACGCTTTTTGATATAGCCTTTTTCGTCTAAACGAGTGTAGATAAGCTCGCTTAGTTCACGGTTTTCGTCACTATGTGTGCTGTGATAGTTATCAAACTCGATATTGAAGTCTGCAAAGTCACGCTGACGCTCAATACTCACCTGCTTAACCATTTCTTCAGGTGTGATACCTTGCTTCTGTGCATTTAGCATGATTGGCGTGCCGTGCGCATCGTCTGCACATACATAATAGGCTTCATGGCCTTGTAACTTTTGGAAGCGAGCCCAAATATCGGTTTGAATATATTCCAGCAAGTGGCCTAAGTGAGTGGGGCCATTTGCGTATGGTAATGCACTGGTAATGAGAATTTTTCTCTTCGTCATAACGATTCCATGAATTTAGCGCGATCTTTCTAATTGATGGTGTTGAATTGGTTGATTATTCACCGAGTTAACACTTGAATGGACAAGTGTGCTTAGTGACTCACCTTCGTTCAGACCATGAACCGCGAATTGACTGGTTTTAATGAGTTGAATGTTACATAATTCCGTGGCTATTTTCATCATCCAGAGGAGTTTAATTTGTATGTTTGGACTGGAAAAATGGTTTGCCAAGGGAAAAAACACCAAACAGGCAATCATTGAGCTTTTAAATGGCTATCGTAGTGCCGCATTACCAGTGGGAATTGATGCCAATTGGGTGATCAAAACACAAGAATCAAAGGCGCAAATTCAAGTACAAATTAATTTTCCATTTGCTATTCAATGTGATCAAGAAATTGCCAGTTATCTGCAGCAACACTTAGGTAAGCCAATTGAGGTGACATCGAAAGTCGTCGTAGTCGGCAGACCAAAATTTAAAGCCATTAAACATATTATTCTTGTTGCCTCGGGTAAGGGCGGGGTGGGTAAGTCTACCACTGCGATTAATTTGGCGTATGCGCTACGTGCTCAAGGCGCGAAAGTCGGTGTGCTAGATGCTGATATTTATGGCCCTTCGCTACCTAGTTTACTGGCTCTTGAGGATGAAAAACCTCAGGCGAAAGATGATAAAACCTTACTACCAATTGAAAAGTCGGGTATTAAAGCCATGTCTATCGGCTTTTTGGTCCCAGCAGAGGACGCCACTGTTTGGCGAGGACCAATGGCTTCTCAAGCGATTACTCAATTGTTAAATGAAACGGATTGGGGCGAGCTGGATTATCTGATTGTTGATATGCCACCTGGCACAGGAGATATCCAACTTACCATGACGCAAAAAGTGCCAGCCAGTGGTGCGGTGATTGTCACCACACCGCAGACCTTGGCGCTTGCAGATGCCCAGAAGGGCATCGCGATGTTTGAAAAAGTGCAGCTCCCCATTTTAGGTTTGGTCGAAAATATGAGTTACTTCAATTGTGAGCAATGTGGTAGCCGCAACCATATTTTTGGTCACTCTGGTGGCACCACGTTGGCGAGTCGCTATGGTGTGCCTTTGCTTGCGGAAGTACCGCTTAACGAACAGATCAGAACAGCAACGGAGCAGGGCGAAGATATCATTGCCACAGTCCGTGAGCCTAACTCAGAAAGCAAGACTGACAATTATGGTATAGCAGATCACTATGTTGATTGTGCCCAACTGGTTGCCAGTATGTTATATTACCAATCAGACTCAACATCGGGTGTTGAGATTGTGATGACGGAAGACTAAGAATGAGATTATCGGATACCCATATTCGAGAAGCGATTGAACAACAACGCATAATCATCGAACCTACACCTAAGCCAGATATGATTTCAGGCGTTACCGTGGATTTAAGACTGGGTAACAAGTTTAGAGTGTTTCAGGACCATGCCGCGCCTTACGTTGATCTCAGTGGTCCTAAAGATCAGATCAATGCCGCGATGGAATCCATCATGAGTGACGAAATTGTGTTAGAAGATGGCCAAGCGTTTTTCTTACACCCTGGTGAGCTTGCGCTGGCAATGACGTATGAAAAGGTAACCCTACCTGCCGACCTTGTTGGTTGGTTAGATGGCCGCTCGTCGCTGGCAAGGCTAGGTTTAATGGTTCATGTTACTGCGCATCGTATTGATCCCGGTTGGTCTGGAAACATCGTATTAGAGTTCTATAACTCAGGTAAGTTGCCTTTGGCACTTAGGCCAAACATGAAAATAGGTGCGATGAGCTTTGAAACGATGACAAGTGCTGCGCAATTCCCTTATAACGAGCGTAAAGACGCCAAATATAAGGATCAAAATAGTGCGGTTGCTTCGCGTATTAGTGACGACAGTTAATTGAATAGGTAGGCGAGAGGATTTGTGTGTAAATAGTTGGCCTATTACAAACAAATCTGACGCTTAGTTTTGGAATAACAGCGGCTGGAGAACAAGTTGTTGTTCCAATCTTATAATTAAATATTTAACCCCCTATAACGGCATGCCATCTTTACATTTTTGATCCCCCATCAAATAACCATAACGATTTAAATTCAATAATATTTTTGCATTTGCTTTGATCCAAACCATACTTATTGTAATGCGTTTTTTATGTTGTCGGCGAAAGCGTCATGCGAATGACTGCAGTAGACAAAGTGAAATAGGTATTAGTGCGCGAATGGCGTTGCCTTCTGATTTGCAAAGAGAAGCTCATAGCCAATGTTTTCAGGTTGGTGTTTTTCTTGAACGTTAACGCTTGGTTCTTTGCATAACGAATAGGCTGATAAATCACCGTCAAAGTGACTCAAGGAGAATGGGTATGTGGCTTAGCGCTGCTAGGTATGCCACACTGATGTTTACGATAATTGTGTGTTGCATCTTTGCGATGTTGGCTACTGCTGAAACGCAGCTGGCCGCAGAAACTATAGAAGCAAGACCTTTAATTTCAGTAGGCTATGGTGACTTTTCCGAGGCCCAGTTTAATGTATCGCAAGAAACGGTAATTATTCCAAAGGGTGTTGCGGTTTGGCTTCGAATCACAAACCTCGTTCGCGATGATCTGTCAGTCCAAGTGCTAACAGTCGCACGTCCATCCATGGGCAGTGTTGAGTTTTTTACCACGGACCCTATTGGAAAATTAACTCAAATCCCTGCAGGTAATAATCATACATCGTTATCCCATTTTTCCCCCCATTTGGTAATTGATGCAAATAGCCATATTGAGCCGATCGTTGTTAAAGTTCAATCACCCTATGTTTCCTTGTCCAGAGTGAGTATTGATCCTTATGAAGTTTATATAGAAGATACCAATGCTCATCTATTTTTAACTGGATTGTTTCTGGGGGTAATGTTTTTATTGAGTATTTTCATGCTCAGTACCGGTATTATTTCGAAACGCGCAAGCCTGCTTTCGGTTGGTGGCTATTTACTGTCATTAGCCTGCCTTTACGTCACCCATAAAGGACTCGCTGATATCTTTTTCAGCTACCAAAATAGCATTCATTTTTTACATTACAGTGGCAGCTTTGTGTGTTTTGCACTCGGCTTCAGCCTTTTGTTTTTTCATCATTTCCTTACTAAAAATAGGCTTGATAGAAAGATAAAGCTAACCATCAAGACGACCGCATATATCTACTTACTAAGTGGTGTCATTGTGGCGTTTGCTAAAGTGGATTTACCGTTTGCACTTCAGTCCATAATGGTTATTGGTGCGATTGTATTAAGTACGATGATTTTGGTAAGTCAAGATAAAGACAGCCGTAAGGAAGTCTATTTTTGCTGCGCAATTTGGTCTCCTATGGTGGCGGTATTAATTGGTTTTGCTGGGAGTCAATTAATACAACCAAGTGAGCAAATATCAATCGTAAACCATGTGTTGATCAGCCTACATTTAATGCTCTTACTACTGTTTGTGGTTTGGCATGATGCGGAAAAGCGGCGTATGTATATTCATTACGCTGAGTTTGATAAAGAGACTGCACTTCCCAATAAATTCGCCCTGTTTGGTTCGCTCGCTAAGCTTGAGGAGCAAAATAAAGCGCATACATTGTTGCTTTTTAAACCACTGATCCTGCCATCAATAAGGCTGAGTTTTGGCTTAACCTTTGCAAATCAGCACATCAATAAGTTATTCAAAGAGGTCTCTGAGCAAATCAATACTTATGGTAGCGCTGCCGTTGCAAATAAACGAAACACACCTATTTACCGCCTAGAAGACCAAGTGTTTGCCATCGTGCTTGATGGTAAAATAGAGGTCAGTCAAGTTGAGCAATATGTATGTATTTTATCAGCTGTATTCGAAGAAGGGGTTGGCTATAAAGACACGCAGATTGTCGATAGTCTAGAGGTTGGGGTAGCGAATTATCCAATGCATGCAAAATCCACTGAGAAGCTTATCCAGCGCGCGCTGCAGGCTCTTAATACTAAGTCACACAATGGTCAACGTTGGCATCTATTTGATGTTGAAAGCTCTATTTCGACTGAGCGACAATTAAAGCTCACCTCATTTCTTAAAAGTGCGATAGAACATGAACAGTTCAGTTTATTCTTTCAGCCGCAGGTAGACCTCAGGACTGGCAGGGTATTTGGCTCGGAAGTGCTACTGCGCTGGCTTCACCCTGAACTTGGTTACATACCACCTGACGAATTTATTCCGATTGCGGAGTCTTCAGGGCAAATTTATGAGATCACCGAATGGGTGATTGAGCATGCGCTTCATTATCAAGCTGAGATAACCAAGTTATTGCCTGAGCACGTTATTTCAATCAACGTATCTGGTCGTGACTTGAGTAGAAGAGAGTTGTCGGTACAGCTTATTACGCTTATCAATGAATTATCACTCGCACCTTCTCAAATAATGATAGAGATCACGGAATCTGTAACGATAGGAAAAGAAGCAGAGCTCAAAGGGGTGTTAGATGATTATCGTTCAATCGGCGTAAAGGTGGCGATAGACGATTTTGGTACTGGATATTCCTCACTTGCATATTTGAGTAAACTTGGATTTGATGAACTTAAAATTGATAAAAGTTTTGTGATGGATATTGAGACATCTAAGAGCAACCAAACAATTTGTAAAGCGACGTGTGATATGGCGCACAGTTTAGGATCAAGGGTGGTGGCAGAAGGGGTTGAGGATATCAATAGCTACATTCGTTTGCAGGCCTATGGCTGCGACTTTGCACAGGGCTATTTTATTTCACGTCCGTTGCCGTTCACGGAATTTAAGAGTTGGCTAAGTAAAGTCACCTATGCTGGTGATATAAAATCTTTCCTAGTTCGCTGAAGTAGTGAAAAATGGGCTCAGCGCATCGTTTTCTATGTTCATGCTTTGGGTAAATCCCCAGTTTTTCTTGTTCTGAACCTTTAATTCCCGCGGCCAAAAATGAATTTGATATATCGCTGTGATAGGCAATAATGGCCTCGAACATCCGAGCTGTTAGCTCCTCGGGCAGGGCGTAATATATTTGTTTGTTTGCGCTATCAGCAATCTTGGCGGTATGAAAATACCGATTTGGTTTTTGATGTTGTTCATCTAAAAAGGTATGCGCAAAAAACGTTGCTAAAGCATTGTTCAGAGGGTGTAATACGGTTTCAGTAGAAAGTAACCAAGCTGACGATGCAAAAGGCTTTTTTGGCTGTGTTATTAAATGCTGGCAAATATAGTGATCAAATGCATGCCACCATTCGTGGGCAAGTGCGCCACCGCCGGCATTTTTTGCTAACGCGAGTGTTCTCGTATTTGCCGCGTAATGCGCTTGAATACCTTGTTGACCGCCTGTACCAAAAGCAAAATTAAGTGTTCCCCGAAGGCCAATGACTTCTGGTGGTACCTGTAATATTTGGGCTAGATCTGCGAGGGCATCATAAATGAAGTTGGCGGATAAACGGGTTTCTTCGGGCGTAACCCAATGACCAATGGTCATGGTTTTAAAGCCAAAGGTCTGTTTAATTTCACTGAAATCAACTTGATCGCCGAATCGATAATTGGGTCCTCGGCGAGTGTATCCGCGCAGTAGTCTCGAGCTTGGCATTTTCTTCCTTTAATACCGAGCCTTAACATCATCAGGCATTCGCGTCATCTGTTCTTTCACCATGCCTGCTTGAAGTTTATAGAGATCCGCAGTTTCGCATTGATCTACAATCTCGAGAAATTGAGCTGCCGCTTCAAGTGTTGATAAACTGTATTCATGTTTAGATTTACGAATAGTATATTCACTCGCATTTACCGAATCGAACTGAAAACTGGGTAACTGGCTTAGCCACGGATTGAGCTTATAAAGCTTAGTGGCTTTCTTCCAAGTACCATCCAATAAGATGATGGCATCAAGATTTTGAGCGCGATTATGTTCTGTAGTTAAGGTCTTAGCGTGGCTGTTTGGGTAAAGTAGTGCAACATGGTTTCCGTTGCAGAAGTTAATCAACTCTTCAAAGTCAGTGGTATTTTCTCCAACATACAGCGCAAAACTGTCTAACTGCAAGGCGAGGAGCTTTGCGGTATTCTTGGCGACTTTTACTTCGCTTGGGTGCTGCATGATAATAACTTGAGTCGCATTTGGTATCACGTTACCAATATAGGAGCATACGCAAGTTTTTGTGGGAAACTGACAGACTGGACAGGTATTACGTTTCATGTTTGATGAGGTGTTTCTTAATATAAGTCATATTTTATCATATCTTGCCCGCATTTACTTTGCACAAGAAACCAGATTTGGCTAGCATAAGTAATAGAATATTAAATTTAAGGAAAATTATGAGCATCGTAATAGATGAAGGTGCCCTAGAAAACATGCAAATGTTGCTGGGCGAGCAATTCGAAGATACGGTTCATTTTTGTTGTTCTGAATTCGAGCGGTTAGAATCGGAGTTGATGCTGAATTTGAATCAGGATCAAGAAGCTGCCATTCGTCATGCTCACAGTTTGAAATCTAACGCTGCTCAGTTTGGGGCCGCTAGTTTGAGCGATTTAGCAAAGATGATAGAGCATGCCCTTATTCAAGGGGAGCAGGATATTGTTGATGATTCTATTGAGAAGCTGGCAGCACAAGTTGCAGGTTCAAAAGCGAAACTGCAGCAGTGGGTGAGTACACAGTCTTAAATCCAGCATAAGCCAAAGAGCGGAAATAAGGTCGTTTATACGGCCTTTTTTATTTTCTGAAACCTAATATTGCGCTTATTTATCCCACCCTAATCACTTCATTTTGTAAGTTGCTTTTTTGAAGCATAAAAAGTTATCACAAGCATAGAATTTAGACGGCATTGTGATATATGCTTGAGCAAAATGAGGGGGTTATAGATGCTACAAATAACAAAAAGTAATAAGCTCAACGGGGTGAGTTACGATATTCGTGGTCCGGTATTGGATCAAGCAAGAAAAATGGAAGACGAGGGCATGAAAGTCCTCAAATTAAATATTGGTAATCCGGCGGCATTTGGCTTTGATATGCCAGAAGATATGCACCGAGACATCATAAAAAATTTATATTCTGCACAGGGCTATTGCGACTCAAAAGGATTATATTCTGCCCGAGTTGCCGTGTATCAATATTATCAACAAAAAAGCTTTCCCAATATTAGTGTTGATAACATCTTCATTGGCAATGGCGTCAGTGAATTGATTCAAATGACCGCACAAGCCTTACTCAATGATGGTGACGAAGTGTTGATCCCCGCACCGGATTATCCGTTATGGACTGCCGCTGTTAAATTATCAGGCGGTAATCCAGTGCATTATCTTTGTGATGAAGAGCAAGACTGGTTTCCAGATATCGAAGATATCAAGCGTAAAATCACGAGTCGTACAAAGGCATTGGTGCTGATCAACCCAAATAATCCGACCGGTGCTGTATATGATAAAGCATTGCTTGAGGCATTAATTGACGTTGCCAGAGAACACAAACTATTAATACTGAGTGATGAGATCTACGAAAAGATTTTATATGATGATGCAGAGCATTTTTCAATTGCGAGTCTTTGTGATGATATCCCAGTTATCACTTTCAACGGCTTAGCAAAAACCTATCGTGCGGCCGGGATCCGCATGGGCTGGATGGTGATCAGTGGTAAGCATTCAGTGATGCGGGACTTGATCACAGGCTTAGAAATGCTCGCGTCTATGCGATTATGCGCCAATGTTCCTGCACAGTTTGCCATTCAACAAGCGCTCGGAGGCATACAATCCATCGACCAACTCATTGAACCGGGTGGGCGTTTGTATGAGCAGCGTGATATTGCGTTTAAAGGCTTAAATGATATCGAAGGGATAAGCTGTGTAAAGCCAAAGGGCGCGCTTTATGCGTTTCCAAAAGTCGACGTGAAGCGGTTTAATATTAAGAATGATGAGCGTATGGTGCTGGACTTGCTCAAAGAAGAAAAAATTCTACTTGTCCACGGACGCGCTTTTAACTGGCCTAGTGCGGATCATTTTAGATTAGTGTTTTTACCACATAAAGATGATTTACAGCCTGCAATGGATAGAGTAAAGCGCTTTTTTGCGCATTACAGTCAGTAACATCTGTATTAAAAAATAAAAAAGCTCGGAAATTTCCGAGCTTTTTTGTGGGCTAGTAATTTGTTACTTAGGGAGTATTAGAATTTAGCTCCGGTGTCGTTTGTTGGCTATCAGCCGAGCTTTTACCTTTAAACCATTTGCGGCCAACGCGTTTAACATCTTCAAGTGCCACATATTGACAAGGGATAAGTACTAGGGTGATCACCGTGGCAAACAACACACCAAACGCAAGCGAAACCGCCATTGGAATAACAATTCTAGCTTGTAGGCTCGTTTCCATAATGATTGGTACAAGTCCGATAAAGGTGGTCAACGAAGTGAGCAAGATTGCTCTAAAGCGTTTACATCCGGCCTCGACGGCTGCGGCTTTTAAATCGATACCTTCTTCGCGTGCTTTATTGACAAAATCAACCATAACCAAAGAGTCGTTCACCACAACCCCTGCTACGGCAATAATACCAAAGAAAGACAAGCTACTCATTGTCATTCCCAATACCATATGACCGAATACCGCGCCGACCACACCAAATGGGATCACAGACATGATGATGACAGGCTGAGAATAAGAACGTAGAGGAATTGCCAGTAGTGCGAAAATAATCATTAATGATAGGGCAAAGTCACGAATTTGCTCAGCAACACTCTCCATTTCTTCTTGTACGCGACCTGCCACTGCACTTTGAACGCTAGGATAATTCTTTAATAGACTAGGAAGATATTCGTCACGAACTTGCTTTGCTATCTCAAAAGGTTGTGCGATTTCTGTATCAACTGATGCCCAAACATTAATAGTGCGTTTGGCGTTTTCTCGGCGAATTCGGTTAACACCGTCTACCAATTTCACGTCAGCCACTTCTACCAACGGCACTTCTGCACCTTGAGGCGTTAAGATACGCACGTCCTGAATGTCACTAATGGCATCACGGTGTTCTTTAGGATAACGGATCATTACTTTGATCTCTTCACCATCACGTAAAATACGCTGTGCTTCAAGGCCGTAATAACTGAAGTTTACTTGGGATGCAACATCCGCCAACGTGAGTCCAAGGCTGTACGCTAATGGTTTAAGCTCAAGCTGCACTTCATCGGTTGCTGATTGCATAGAGTCATTGATATCACCAACACCTTCAATAGTTGCTAGCTTGTCTTTTAGTTTCTGTGCGACTTCACGAAGCTCTTCTTTGTGTTTACCTTCTAACCTAAAGCTAATGTCTCCGTCATCACGGCCACCATTCATAATGCTATCTTGAATGTTTAGCGATTTAACACCAGGCAGTGCAGGCATTGCATCACGCCAGCGGGCGCTGAGTGCAAAGGTATCGATTGGACGTGCATCTGGTTCAACCAAGATCACCATAATATTTGCGCTTGTGCGGCCGTTCATATTCACCATGTAATCACGGATCATTTTCTTGCCAAACTCAGCCTCAATTTCTTTGTCGACATTCAGTACCATTTGCTCAATTTTTTGAATTGACTCAAGCGTCGCGTTTTCTGACGAAGATAAGTTCATATCAATCGAGATACGTGGAAAATCATGTGGGATTTTTGGATTAGCAACAAACTTCACTAAGCCACCAGCAAACATCCCGGCGCTAACAATTAAAATGGTTAAAAAGCCAACAATAACGGTATAGCGGTAGTGAATACAGCGGACAATGAATGGGCGGTACGTGTTTTCAATGAAAGATTGAAGGCCGTTATCCATTTTTTCTCTGAGGCGGTGGAACGGATTTTTAGGGTTGCTTGGTTTGTCTTTCATCGCTGCTAAATGCGCAGGTAAAACCAGCTTAGATTCAACCAAAGAGAATAGTAAGCAAAGAATTATTACGCCACCAATTGCTTTAGAAAATGCTGCAGTTGGGCCAGTTGCTAATGTTTGCGGCAAGAAAGCAGCAACAGTAGTAAGCACACCAAAAGTGGCTGGGATAGCAACACGTTTTACACCACGGACGACATTATCGAGGCTATGACCATGTTTTTCTATTTCAGCATGGGCGGATTCACCGACGACTATCGCGTCATCAACGACAATCCCCAACACCAAAATAAAGGCAAAGAGTGAGGCTAAGTTAATCGTTACGTCTAAATAACCCATTGGCATCATTAAAAATGCACCTAAGAAGCTAACTGGCAACCCCATCATTACCCAAAATGCTAAACGCACACGTAAAAATAGAGCAAGCATTAGCATAACTAATACCCCACCTAACGCCATATTTTCTAGCATCATGTTAAGGCGGCCATTGAGGTAATAGGTCAAGTCAATAAAGGGTTCAAGTTCTACGCCTTGTGGCAGTGAGCCTTTCTTTGCCTCAAGATAGTTCTTAATGATATCTGCAACTTTGGTGATGTCTTGGTCTTTTGACGCGCTAACTTCATACACCAGTGAGTTCTTACCATTGTATTTAGAGTATTGCAGTCCTTCTTCAAAGCCATCGTTAATGGTGGCGACATCGCCTAGGCTAACCTGTGCGCCGTCTGGTAGTGTTAGTAAGGGGAGTTTTCTAAACTCGTCACCGCGATAGGCTTGGTTTTCAACTCGCATTGAAATATAGCCATTTTCGGAGCGAATTTGGCCAGCAGACATGTTCGCTGAGAAGCTCTTTACTGCATCCGAAATTGCTCTAAAACTTAGGCCGTATTCGCGCATTTTATCCGGGCTTATCTCAATAGAGATTTCGTAGTTCAGGCCACCATCAAAGCGTACAAGGTTAACGCCAGGTAACGACAGCATTTCTTCATGAATGCGATTACCAAGCTCTTTAAGATCATGGGGACTCAAGTCGCCATTGAGTGACAACCACATCACTTCTTGGTTCTCTTTTTCGTGACGTACAATAGGACGCTCCATCCCTGATGGGAAAGTTGAGACGGAGTCTACTTGCATTTTTATTTCGTCGAGTACTTCTTTAGTGTTGTACTGCTCGTCTACTTCTATCCAAGTTTGCGAGTAACCGCGGTTAGAGTAGGTGATCAAGCGCTTGATCCCTTCTAGACCTTCCATGGATTCCTCGATCTTAATCGTGATCCCTTCCTCGACTTCTTGAGGTGCCGCGCCCGGATACACTGCTTGAACACTTATCCAGTTACTTATATATTGCGGAAACATTTGCTTGCGGATCGAAAACGCGGTAAGCAAGCCGCCCACAATAATAAATATCATCAATAAGTTTGCTGCGACTGGGTTACGTGCAAACCAAGCAATTAAGCCTTTTTCTGTGCTTTGACTATGCATAAACCTTACTCCTCTTTGAGCGCCAATTGGGTGTTTGCGCTTTGCGAAGGAGTATCGTCTGTACGTAGTTGCATCCCTTCAGACGGATAGTCCAGCGCTGAAGTAATGATCTGTTGGCCTGACTCAACGCCGTTATCAACGACGACCATGCCATTGTACTCTCTAATAATATTGACCTTTTTGTAACTCAGCTTGTTATCATCATCCAATGTTGCAACGCGACCTTCTTTCACTAAGTGATGAGGAAGCATAGTGGCATTTTGCACTAACAAACCTTGAATATCAGCATTGATATAAGCGCCAAAACGTAGTGGTTTTACGTTGTTGTGATAAGGCTGTTCGACTTGAGCAACTAGGTAGGTCATACGACTTTTGTTATCGATAACGCCTTCACTGCGGACTATTTCACCTTTCCAACTCATCGGTTGACCAGCGACTTCAGCTGTGATCACGACATCGGTGCCAACACCTTGTTGAGGTAAGTATTTCAAATCGTTATCGGCAACAGGGAGGCGTACTTCTGCAACAGATGTCGCATTGAGTTTTCCAAAGCCATTACCGGGATTGACTACACTACCAAGGCTTACGGTACGAGACTCTATAATCGCATCGTAAGGCGCTTTGATATAAGTACGCTCTAAATTTCGGTTCGCTCTTTTCACCGCTGCCTGCGCAGCTTTAAAGCTTGCTAACTTTTCAGCGAGCTGAGGTTTTCTCAAATAGAGTTCGGAAGGTATTTTTTCGTTAGCATTTGCTTTAATCCTTTGCCATTCTGCTTTTGCTACTTGCACCTGAGCTTGTTCTATTTCTAGCGCTGAGCTGGCTTGTGCTAAAGCCGCTTCGGCTTCAATCAGCGACGCTTCATAGTCATTCGGGTCGATGCGAGCAAGCACGTCACCTTCTTTGACAAAGCCACCTTTGACAAACTTGTCAGACAATGAAATGACTTGACCGCTGACCTGAGCAACAAGCTCAGTACTGTATTTTGGCATCACGATACCGTATGACGATACGTTCAGCCTAATTTGGTCAATATGAATAGGTTGAACCTGTACGAGAGGATGTACTATTTCTTCTTTCTTCTCTTCTGGAGGTTGTTTCATTGCAGACATGGCAACAGCCGCTGCAATTCCCACCGCAAGAACGGCAATTGGTAGAATTATTTGTTTTTTACTAGCCACGTTAAAATCCTTCCTGTTGAATGATTCTTGATGACCCAGATTAACGGCTCTAGATCATCGATAAGCTTAAGAATACGCGAATAGTTATGTCGAGGTGTTTAAATCCAGACTGAATATGTAACAAAGCTTTGCGTACCTAAATTTATCGTTACATTCTTAAAAGCGATTGATGCTTTTACGTGTAGTCGATTTTTCGATAAAATGCACCACTTATTGTCAAAATTGCGAGAAACAGAATGGATTGTAGGCTTGGTTGTGGCGCTTGTTGTATAGCACCAAGTATTTCAACACCCATTCCCGGTATGCCAAATGGTAAACCTGCGGGGGAGCGGTGTATTCAACTAGATGAAAATAATCTGTGTAAACTGTTTAACCAGCCAGAGCGCCCACAAGTGTGTTTGCAATTTAAGGCCATGGAAGATGTGTGCGGTGACAGTAATGAAGCAGCGATGCAGATCATCACAGAACTCGAAATGTTGACCTAACTAGCCTCTGGTTAACTGATAAAAAAACGCCCAGAAACTTACCTGCTAAGTTCTGGGCCTAGGGAAAGGCTCAAGATTGAGCCGTGCGCTAACTAAAAACACCTTCTAAGACTGTAGGGAGAAGTAGAAAGTACTGTTAAGTTTAGTTAACCTTTCATTCTTTTTACAAATAAATGAATGATTTATTAAGTTTATATAAAACAAAGAGTTGTTCTTTATATTCATAATTGGTCTTAAAAATATCAAAAGGGTATATTCAGGTTATACCCAAGTTATCAACAGGTCGTCTTTAATTAAATCCCGAGGCAAACTGTTTTTAACTTTATTCTTTTGCCATTTTCCTAACCCGATGGCACTGCCACATAGAGTGAGGATCACCTCTCCCGTTAGTTTGGTAACTTCATCTAGGCGTATATCTTTGCCATTAAAGTAATCTTTTGCTTGCTCTTTTGTTAGTGCTAAAGTGTTTTTAGACGCTAAGTGACCGAAAGTAGTGGCAAACTCATGCTCTAATCTTACCCCGTTTTTATGGGTAGTACCGATTAAAATCCCTATGCGAGAATATTTGATCTTATCTTGGATTGCTTCAAAGTTGTCAGGAAATAACCACACCTCTTTATCGCGCTGCATCAACTTACCGTCAAGTTGGGTAATACCAAACTGTTTTTTTAGTACGGATAACAATAGTTGAGTGGTTTTCTTGTCTAGTTCCTCAAAAGGGAAAGCGCCTTTTTTCTGCTTTGGATTTTTAACGGCAACAGAGTGTAACTTCTTAAATCGAGCAATGAAAAACCCTTCGCTATCATATAGCTGAGGCCACACATGCAAGTATCCTTCGGACGTTGTTGCTTTTTCAGCACCCTCAAATAAGGTCGACAGGTTTTCGACTGCTACTGCTTGAGGATAATTATCAATGAGGTGTTGGCATACTTGCTGATTTTCCAACGGTGTTAATGTGCAAGTTGAATACACTAAGGTGCCACCTGGCTTTAAGGCTTGAAATGCGCTGTCTATCAGTTGCTTCTGCACTTGTGCAATTTCAACATTAGACTCAATTGACCAGTTTTTAAGGGCATTTGGGTCCTTTCTAACAGTGCCTTCTCCAGAGCATGGCGCATCAAGCAAGATGTTATCAAAACATTCATGCATATAATCGCCAAAGATACAGCCGTCAAAGTGAGACAACGCAACATTTCGTATGCCCATACGTTTCATATTTGCTGCAAGCGCTTTGAGTCGAGATGACGATAGCTCATTAGCGATTAGTACGCCACGTCCATCCATATAAGCCGCGAGTTGCGAAGTTTTCGAACCCGGTGCTGACGCCATATCCAAATTAATATCATCACTGCTGATAGTCGATTTCAGTGCCGTGGGCGGCAACATGGAACTAGCTTCTTGGACATAGATGCAGCCACTTAAATGGATATCTGTGTTGCCGATAGCAAGATTAGCATCTTCTTGCTCATTTCTTGATATCCAAAACCCTTCCTCACACCAAGGGATTGGCTCTGCCTGCCAATCACTTTTTTCGCAGTAGGCTAAGAATTCCGTGATGGACATTTTTAGAGTATTGACTCTGACTGCTCGGCGTAAAGGAGACTGGCACTTATCTATAAAGTCTTCGATGTTAAGGTGGTCTGGTAAGTAGGTTTTTATGTCGTCCAGAAACGCGCTGGGAATATAAGTTGATTTGTCCACGCAGTTACTCAAGTTATAAGCTTTCTCTCATTTTACACTTTCATGAGTGAAAAATGCATATTTGTTGTGACGATGGTGATTATTAAGCAAAACTCATGGCTGACAATAAAAGACTATGGTTATATAATCCTCGCGAAATATCGCGAGGATTGCTATGTCTATTATCAAACACTTTTTGGCGGACCCTAAATTATTATTGAATGCGGTTGGAGAGGGGATCTATGGTTTTGACCTTTCTGGTAACGCTGTTTTTGTAAACCCGGCCGCAGAGCGTATGACTGGGTGGCAAAGTGATGAGCTTTTGGGGGAAAAAATACATCAGTACCATCATCATAGTCATGCAGATGGGAGTGATTATCCTGCTGATGAATGTAACATCTACAAAACGATGTTTGATGGTAAAACACGACAGGTAACCAATGAGGTGTTCTGGCGTAAAGATGGAAGTTGCTTTCCTGTGGAATATACCTCAACCCCAATCTTTAAAGATCAGCAAATTATTGGTGCAGTCGCGATATTTCGCGATGTGTCGCAACAGCACAAAACTGAAAATGCACTAAGAGAGGCGCTGAATAAAGTTCAAGTACTGACTGAGCAACTTAAAGATGAAAATGCCTATCTGCTAGAGACATTAAATGAAAATTGGCAAGACTCGGGTTTGGTGGGTAGTAGCGCAATATTTCAGGCCATGTTGGCGCAGCTAGAGCTGGTTAGTCAGACCGACAGTACGGTATTGGTTTTAGGGGAAAATGGCACGGGTAAAGAGCTTGTTGCCAGAAATCTGCACCGCCTTAGTGAGCGCTCATCGCAACCTTTCGTTAAAGTAAATTGCGCTGCTTTTTCACCAACCTTGATTGAATCTGAATTGTTTGGACATGAAAAAGGTGCATTTACTGGAGCGAATGAAAGACGTAAAGGACGTTTTGAGTTGGCGGATAAAGGGACCATATTTTTAGATGAAATTGGTGAGTTACCGCTAGAAGCGCAAAGCAAGTTATTACGTGTATTACAAGAGCGAGAGTTTGAGCGTGTAGGGGAAGTAAGTCGATTCAAGTAGATATACGTATAGTCGCAGCGACCAACAGAGATTTATGGCAAATGGTCGAGGGTGGGGAGTTTAGAATGGATTTATATTATCGTTTAAACGTTTTTCCTATTCGAGTGCCTGCACTAAGGGAGCGTATAGAGGATATACCCGCATTGGCCAACAATCTCATCGTGCAGCTCAACAAAAAGCTGGGCAAGCAACTACGCGGAATCTCTAAAAAGGCTATTCATGCGTTACAGCGTTATGATTGGCCAGGCAATATTCGAGAACTCCAAAACGTGTTGGAGCGCGAAGCGATATTATCTAAAGGTCGTTTAATTGATTTATCTCAAGCACTTAACGTTACTGAGCAGCATAAATCTGAAAACGGTGAACTGACTTTAGCGCAGGCGGAAGCTGAGCACATATTAAGAGTGCTAGAAATAAGTAACTGGAAGATCGCTGGCAGCAACGGGGCGGCTGATAAGTTAGGGCTACCCGAAAGTACGCTAAGGTCGAAAATGAAAAAACTAAAAATTGCTAAGCTTTCGTGATATTTCGCGCCCACTCGTGATATTTCGCGATGTTTAAAATATAATAAAAATAAATACAATAAAAATCAAAATGTTATAAACTTTCAGATTGGTCTGAAAGTTGCAATATCAAACTCGTGTATTACCAATGTAGCAAATAACATGAAGTTTGATATCAAAGAAGAAGACATGATCATTAAGCCCTATAAACAAGAAGGGCCTATTTACGTCAGAGAGCAAAAAGGTTTTTTCCAAAAAATAAGAAGAAACCTTGGCTGGTTTTTAATGTTAACTTTCGTTCTCATTCCTTGGATCCCGTACAACGAGCAGCAGGCCATCTTGCTTGATTTTGGTAAGCAGCAATTTAGGATATTTGGTGCCACCTTTCTCCCTCAAGACTTTATGATTTTAGCCTGGATTTTCATGGTGGGTGCCTTTGCTTTATTCTTTGTCACGACTTGGCTGGGTCGCGTGTGGTGTGGTTATACTTGCCCACAAACAATTTGGATGCTGATGTTCACTTGGGTTGAGCACCGAGTGGAGGGGACTCGCAACCAAAGAATAAAGTTGGACAAATCAAACTGGGATAGCAAAAAAGTCGCGAAGAAAACGGCCAAACACGCTATTTGGTTGATAATTTCGGTGTTTACTGCCACTTCATTTATGGCCTATTTTATACCTGCAAAAGAGCTGTATCTAGACATGTTTACGCTTGAGTGGACTGGCCTTACTTCCTTCTGGGTATTTTTGTTCGCACTTTGTACCTATGGAAACGCGGGCTTTCTACGAGAGAAAATGTGTACTGTGGCATGTCCATATTCTCGTTTCCAATCGGTGATGTTTGACAAAGATACGTTAGTCGTCACTTATGATAGCGAACGTGGTGAAAATAGGGGTCGTCGTAAACGCAAAGAAGACCCAAAACAGCTGGGGCTCGGCGACTGTGTAGACTGTAATTTATGTGTTGAAGTGTGCCCCGCTGGTATTGATATTCGTAATGGCTTGCAATACGAATGCATTAACTGTGGTTTATGTATTGATGCGTGCAACGAAACGATGAATAAATTCGGCTATCAGCCAGATTTGATTAAGTATCAAAGTGAGCATCAGCAAGCGGGTAAAAAATCCAATCCGTTTAGGTTAAAAATAGTAGGCTATGGTGCTATTACCGTATTGATAGTAGTCACTATGGTGATTTGGGCATTCAATCGAACACCAATAGAAGCTTCTGTCATTCGCGACCGTAATGCGCTTTATCGTGTTAATTATGAGGGGTTAGTCGAGAACCCATACACCTTAAGTGTAATAAACAAAACACAGCACGATTTAACTTACACCGTGAGCTTAAAGGGACTGCCAGATGCGAAACTTACAGCTCCAATCACAACGCATATCGCTGGCGGCGACATGGCGTTAATCCCAGTAACAGTGACCGCTGATGGCTATGAGCTTAAAGGTAAGCGCACTCCAATCCAATTCACTATAGAGTCGCAACAAGATGCCAATATTAGCATAACGAAGGACAGCTACTTCTATAAAAATTAGTTTACACTCCCCCCGACTCAAGGCGCTTGTATTATGAAGCGCCTTTTTTGTGTGCATATATGCACAATCTGACGCTAAATTTATGGCTTTCTCTCTGAACTTTTAGCGTATAAGCTTACTCTTATTGAGAATGAGTTTTATTAGCTGAATATTATGTTTAAAAATACATCACAACACTATGGTTTGTTAGCCATCATCTTTCACTGGCTCAGTGCGCTTGTGGTATTTGGCATGTTTGGCCTTGGATTGTACATGGTCGAACTCAGTTATTACGATCCTTTCTACCGTGATGGCTTACATATTCACAAAAGCATAGGAATACTGCTAGCAGCTTTGATAGTACTTAGACTGATTTGGAAGGTTGCCAACCCTAGCGTGAAACCCGAAAGCGAAGCCACTCCCATGGACAAATTGCAAAACACAATAGCACATGTCGTTCACGTCGTTTTGTATTTAGGTTTGTTTGGGCTGTTTGTCACAGGTTACTTAATTTCTACCTCAGATGGTAGAGCAATAGAGGTGTTCAACTGGTTTTCTGTTCCAGGTATTGGGGAGCTGTTTGATGAACAAAGTGATATTGCAGGCACTGTGCATTTATATATTGCTTGGGGGCTCATTGGATTAGTGGCGCTGCACATTGTGGGAGCGCTAAAACACCACTTTATTAATAAAGATCGTACCTTAGTTCGAATGCTCAAGGTACCAAACGCTACAAAAGTTGAGGATTAAAACATGAAAAAAACAATCATTGCATTAAGCATGGCAGCTATGACCTTATCGGCCGGAGTAAATGCCGCGGATTATGTAATTGATACTAAAGGTGCACATGCCTTTGTAAACTTTAAAATTAAACATTTAGGATACAGCTGGTTGCATGGTCGATTTAATAGCTTCGAAGGCGACTTCAGCTATGATGCAAAAAACCCAAGTGCGTCAAAAATCAATGTAGTGATCGATACTGCTTCTGTTGATTCGAACCATGCAGAGCGTGATAAGCATTTGCGCGGTAATGATTTTTTAAACGTAAAAGCAAACCCAAAGGCGACTTTTAAGAGTAACTCGATTACTTTTAGCGATGATACAAATGCGAAGGTGAAAGGAAGCTTCACACTCAATGGGGTAACAAAGCATATCGAGTTTGATGTTAAAAAAGTGGGTGAAGGTAAAGATCCATGGGGTGGATACCGAGTTGGCTTTGAAGGTGAAACTCAGTTAAAACTTGCTGATTATGACATCGACTATGATCTAGGCCCGGCATCAACACACGTTACCATTGGTTTGCACTTAGAAGGTATTCGTAAGTAATCTCTACTAGCACCACGTGTTACTACATACGTGGTGCTGCGCTTTACACTCTAGGAGAAGTCCACTTTTCAAATGCAATATTAGTTTTAGAAAGTTAGTTTTTAAAGATACTAGCTAGCTGTGGCTGAAACTGCTCTGGTAACCAACGAGACATAGCCAGTCTAAACTGTTCGTTTTTATGGGCTTGTTTTAACGCTTCGCTAATTGCAGCTATCTGTTCCTTACCAATCGCATTGTTATTACAGCCCGCATATCCAGCTGTTATCTGCGAGGCAATACTCAATCTAACTTGTGTCAATTCATCTTGCTTATCAACATGCAATTTGTGGTAGTGGTGTTCGCTTGGGTATCCAAGTATCACATCGACTCTTTTTTTAAGTAGCATGATAGTCAAACTCTCTAACGTATCTCTTCCTGGTCTTATGAGCACTTGCTTGGAAGGCAAACTCGCCAATAACGCATCAATTTCATGGCCAAACGATCGATTTGCCGCGACACCTACAGTTAGTCCGTGCTCAGTTACGAGTTTTTCCAAATCAATTGCGCTGTTGGTAATGCCAAGTGACTGTGCAACATCTTTCCTTAGTGCGGCAGAGGTTGATAATCCGATAGTGGAATACTCTTCACTAAAAGCGATATGTCTTTGCCGCTCGACTGTTTTATAGAGGGAGATCATACAATATTGGTTGTTGAAATTAGAGAGCTCATGTATGGCCCTAGATGCGGGGAATACTTTATAATTAAAAGTGTAATCGGGCATCTGTTGTTGAATGAGTTTTATCAATAACTCGTCTCGTCCTTGCCCTTCCAAATCGTCAGCAAGGATATAATAAGGCGCGAAATCTATCGCAATCCAAGTTATTTGTTTTGCAAATACAAAACTGGATTGAAAGGCAATGAAGAGGAGTAAGATGATTTTGATCAAATTGGGTCACTCTTGCTGAACTTACAATAAGCTTAGCATTGTTTGCGATGTTGATGATTAAATTAATGTTTATTTAATTTGTATTTAATGTTTACAGAGGTTGGCGGTATGCTAGCTTTAAAAGAAGTTTTAGTTTTGGGTAAAAGCATGCTAGCAAAGCTCAGTTAAGCGATTGAATATAGAGTTTGATTGCAGTGCGTTAATCCAAATATAAGTAGATAAGGCCACATGGCAAGGAAAGTCATAAAAGCCAATAACGATAAATTATTAATAAGGAAAACCTATGGCTATATTAATAGTTACCGATATTTTCGGTCATACGGATCATATTGATCGTTTTGCTAAATCGCTTGGAAGTGACGTGCAGGTGCTTTCACCATTTATAGAAGAACCAAATAGTGTCTCAGAGTCGGATTGTTATGAGCTGTTTTTGGCTCAGTGTGGTCATCGTTTATATGCTGATAAAATATCAGCAGCGATTTCTGAATACAAACCAAAACTTATTATTGGCTTTAGTGCAGGCGGAGCTGCTGCGTGGGTTGCATTGTCTGAACAAGGTGCATCTCACTCTGTCGAGCAACTTATTGCATTTTATCCCAGCCAAATACGTAACCATCTAAATATTAAGCCCAGCTGCGATGTGTCTATCTTCTTTGCTCAAGTTGAATCTCATTTTGACGTTGAGCCCGTCATTGAGCAGTTAAAAGATAAAAAAGGGTTGAATTGTATCCGAACGCGGTATTTACACGGTTTTATGAACAAGCTTTCGGGTAACTATGACGAGTACGCATACTCGCATTATCAGTATTTTTGCCAGCGAGAAGCGCGTAACTATTTTGAGGTTGTGCAACAAGAAGCGGAGTTTTCGTAACAACATACGCAAAAGCGGCTTGAGCGAACTACACTAAACACTAACTTATCATACTTTAAGGAGTGAAAGATGTATCCCGAGTTGCCTGATTATCAACATTTTTATAGTAATCCGATCGCCAAACCTCCATGCAGAATGCTAAATGCACAAATGTATGGCTTTTTTGTCAAAGGAAAAAAATCAACAATCCAAACCTATGTTGATAAAACGCTTAATTCGGTTTCTAGTAGTGAATTTGTATTCAGGGCCCTAACCGATTGGTGCTTATTGACATTTACAGATATTGAAAATATCGCGTCAAAAGTGCCGCCATTTAGTAACTATGGATATATGCAAGAAACCGATGTCATCATCTGGTTGCCAATTCTGCAAGTCAATCTCGAAACGTTAAAGGCAGAACATCTATATTGGTATCCAGCATTTATCTCGGTCAATAACATTAACGCGCTGATAAATGGTCGAGAAATATGGGGCTACAACAAATATTTATGTCGCTACGAAATGCCTGGTAACTTTGGCGACCCACTGAACTTTTCCCTCTCTCTGGAGACCTTTAAGGAATTTGATCCCAACGTCAAAATGGCATGGCATGAATTGTTATCCATTGAACCTGAGGATGACGGGGAGTCGTGGTTAAAAGAAGTGTTGGAAGTGGGTGAAGAAATTGCTGAGCTTTTCAAAGATTCAGTGTCTGATTTAAACGTCGATAGCCGATTTCTTAAGCAGTTCTTATCGGGGTTTACCCACCCGCAAATGGATCAAGTATTATTTAAGCAGTTCCCAGATGGTCATGCCGAGAAGTCTGTATACTCGGCGGTAGTACATTCCCCTTCAGAGGTGAAGAAAATCCACAAAATAGGCTTTATCAAAGATGATTTAAGCTTGAATCTACAACGAATGGATGCGTTTCCACTCGATAAAATGTTTGGCATTCCATTAGGCAAAAGCGAGGTCAAACTACCTTACTTTGTGAAAATGGACTTCGATCAGGCAGGAGTGGAAGAAATTGTTTCCAGTGCTCAGAGTATGGCTAACCTCCATCGTTAGTGTACTGGTGGCATAAAAAACACGATTTTTTACTAAAGCGATATTTGCATGTTTAGTTGTCTTCCTATGTGGCTTTAGGTGTTGCTCGTCAACACGTTAGAAAAAGGAAGGTTTATGAGTAAACAAAAAGTAGCAATACTTGGCGGCGGTGTTTCGGCAATGACTGCTGCGGTATACATGACTGAACAAGACGATTGGCAAGAGCGCTATGATATTACCGTTTATCAGCAAGGTTGGCGCTTGGGAGGCAAAGGGGCGAGTGGTCGTAATGCTGAATACGGCGAACGTATTGAGGAGCACGGTCTTCACGTTTGGTTTGGTGCCTATGTCAATTCTTTTAGGGCAATAGAGACCGTTTATAATAAGCTTGAGCGCTCAAGTGATATCCCCATTCACACTTGGCAACAAGCGCTAAAACCACATAGTTTGGTGGTGTTGCAAGAATATATTGATCAGCAATGGCAAACTTGGTCAGTAGATTTCCCTGAGATCCCAGGTAATCCAGCAGATGGCACACTCGATTTACATTTTTGGCAGATTTTAAAATTACTTGCGGCTTGGCTACACAAGTGGGTTGATGATTTGGAATGCGAAGTTGAGAAAACCCACAAATCCACACAACTCAAAACTAAAAAAGAAAGAGACAAAACGCTGCTTGCTCACTTGGGACAGGAAGTTAAAAGCTTTTTTGATAGTGTAGAAGAAAAAGCTAGAGCTCTATTTGATGACGCAGAAAATCAAGCCCAAGAGGTCGTATCCACACCAAAGCTGTTAATAACGCAACTTAGTAATTTTCTAACGGTACGTGAAGCTGATCATCGTTTAGAAAATAAGAAAGATCACTTAGTTGTTTGGTATATGGTTCGAAAAATTAGGCGCTGGTTGCAGTCTGAAGTAAATGACTTAATTGATGACAACCCTGTCATTAGACGTCTATATATATGCATAGATTTAGGTGTTGCGATGACCATTGGCATGCTCCGAGACAAAGTCTATTCACGAGGGTTTGGTTATCTTGATCAATACGATTTTAAACAGTGGCTCAAGCGCAATGGCGCAAATGAATTGCTGTCTGTGGAGTCTGCACCAGTCCGCGGCTTTTATGATCTCGTTTTTGGCTATGAGAACGGTGATTTTAAAAAGCCGAATGTTGAAGCTGGAGTTGCGGCTTTGGCCATGCTTAGGATTATGCTGTGTTATCGCGGTGGTGTGATGTGGAAAATGCAAGCGGGAATGGGAGATATTATTTTCTCTCCTATTTATGAGCTGCTCAAACATCGAGGCGTTCAGTTTGCGTTTTTTCATCAGGTTGAATCGTTACACTGTACACAGGATGATGATGGTCATTATGTTGATAGCATTCAATTAATTCAACAGGTTAAACTAAAAGAGACGCAAAGTTACGAGCCTCTGGAATTAGTCAAAGACTTGCCATGTTGGCCAAGCTCGCCACTGTGGCAACAAATTGACCCGCAGCAAGTGGCACTACTTAAAGAACATGAGATTAACCTAGAGTCTTACTGGTCTAATTGGGAGGCGGTTTACCAACAAGCATTTGGACAGAGGTTACCGAGAAAAACACTAAATAAAGGTACTGATTTCGATTTAGTGATTTTTGGGATCTCAGTGGCAAGTCTTGAGCCACTTTGTCAGCAATTATTGGCTAAAGATAACGGCTTAAAGTTGCAAGCTGAAAAGGTCAAAACTGTTGCGACTCAAGCATTACAGTTGTGGCTTACTAAAACTGACAGTGAACTGGGTTTTCACGATCCTTCTGGTAGTAATGAGCCACCAATATTAAGCGCATTTTCTCAACCTTTTGACACTTGGGCCGCGATGTCTAATTTAATTGAGGTTGAAGATTGGCCAAATACACAGCCAAATAACATTGCCTACTTTTGTAGTGCTTTTACCTGCGCAGATTATCCACCTCCGAGCGATCATGAGTTTCCTGAGCGCATGAAAGCTCAGGTAAAAGAAAACGCATTGCAAAAACTTAGATTACAGATGCAGCCACTGTGGCCAGAGGCTTATCATGGTAACGACTTCGACTGGAACGTATTGTTTGATGTTGATAATAACGAAGGTGAAGTTAGGTTCAACACTCAGTATTGGAGGGTGAATGTCGACCCCAGTGAGCGTTATGTCTTAAGTGTTGTTGATAGCAGTCAATTTCGACTGCCTACGGACGGCTGCATATTCAATAACCTCTACATTACTGGAGATTGGATTAAAACCGGTGTCAATGCAGGTTGTGTTGAAGCTGCTGTGATGGCTGGCATGCAAACGAGTAGAGCCATCACCGGATATCCTCAAAACATTAGTGGAGAATCAGGGTTTGAGCCGTTTAAATAACCGAGTTATTACACTTTAGGCGCTAAACGAACGCTTGATTTTTGAACCGTTAGTTGTACAACTGTATTAGCTTAACCTATATTCTACGCCCTGCAATTTGCAGGGCTCAGATCCCACCTTGGTATAATTTGTATGTATTATGAACGATAACTTGAACCTTAAAAAGGTAATCGGGTTCATTTGTTTGGGGGTCTTTTTAATTCAGCTATACTGATAGTGCAATTGCATGATATAGCTCGGGATTCAAACTATGCCACATCCAAATGTGCTGTTAAATACGATAACACTAACATTACTCTTAGCAGTCTCGATGGAAGCATCAGCACAAGTCGAAGAAGAAATCGAAGTCATTGAGGTATACGCCCAAAAAAGAAAGCAATCTATCAATGATGTTGCTATCGCTGTTAAACCCATATCCGGACAAGTCATCACTGACGCCGCGCTGAAAGATACGACCGAACTAGGTAGTTTAGTTGCGAATGTAAAAATCAGTCAAAATGCAGCTGAGGGTACGCCCCCAGCGGTCAGCATTCGAGGTGTCGGACTTGTCGATTATAACACGGCTAACACTTCTCCGGTTGGGGTGTATTTAGATGGTATATCTGTTGGGTCTGCGAATAATCAAATCATTAACTTGTTTGATGTTGAACAAGTTGAAGTGTTGAAAGGTCCACAAGGTACACTTTTTGGTAGAAATACCACTGGGGGGGCAATTTTAGTGCGCACGGCGCGCCCAACAGATGGTGATTTTGCTTCTGTCAGTGTAGGGGTCGGTTCTGACTCTTTATCAAGAGCTCGTGCAACGCTCAATTATAGCCTAGATCAAAATAGCGCGGTGCGACTTGCAGCTAGCCACAATAACTATGAGTACACAACGTATAACTTACAGCCTGACGCTCCTGAGGCGTATATGGAGCAAAATGATGTTCGACTAAGTTATTTTGGCGAGTTTGATAAGTTCAGTATTTTTGTGAAATTAGATTATGGTCATTGGAATGGACTGGTTCAGCCGGTCGGGAATATCGGATTATTCTCAAACCCTTTGGATGGTTCATTATGTTCTCCAGCCCAAGCGGGCACTAGCAACTGCGTTGATGCGCTTGGCTTTAATATTGGCAGTGACGATTTTTGGGCTGTACGGGTCAATAATTATCAAAAACATCACAGTATAAGCAAAGGCGTTACAACAGAGGTCGCGTATGCACTGGATGACCGGTCTCAACTTATTTATCTTGGGGCTTTCAATCGCTTAGATAGGATACATGGATTTAATTGTGATGGAAGTCCATTTTCATTATGTGAAGGTGAGTTAGGGCTTAAAAATGAAAAGCTGGTGAATGAGCTTAGGTTTGAGCAAAGTATGGAGACCGGCTTTCTAACGGTAGGTTTATTTCAACTAGAAGAGCGTATTTATCAAAATAATTTTAATGACTTATTACGTGATTTTAGGGGAACCCCTAATGGTGCAAGTGCGGCGACCTTTTTCTATGATAATGATATTAAAGTAAAATCAATGGCCTTATTTGGTCAATATGAATATGAAGTTAGTGAGCATACAGATGTACTCGTAGGAGTAAGATATAGCGATGAAGATGTGAAGTATGACTCTTTTTCCTATTTAAACGTGCCTTTTGGAGGTAATCTCGCTGGCATTTTAGTTCCTGCCTACGACATTGAGGGAAAAGAGTCCGATAGTAATTTGTCTGGAAAATTGTCGGTTATCCATAAAGTTAAATCGGATAAAAGTGTTTATTATAGTTTATCTAATGGTGTAAAAAGCAGCGGCTATAACGGTGGCTTCCTTATTTCGAAGGATGCCGCGATACAGGCAAGTTATGGCCCTGAAGAACTAATCGCTCATGAAGTAGGCGCTAAGCTGTTATTTAATGACCTTAAACTTCGTACAAACTTGGCTGCTTTTTACTATGATTATAAAGATCAACAGGTATTTATGAATCAGGCTTCAGAAGTACCTGGAGCGCCGCCTTATCAGTTACTTGAAAACGTAGGTAAGTCCAAAATCTATGGTGCTGAGATAGAAAATACTTGGTATCTATCGGAGCAAACTCAGATAGGCTTAGATGTAGGGTATATACCTGAAGCTAACTTTGAGGAGTTTATCGATCCAGTAGGCGTTGTATTGACCGACAATCGTTTACCGTTTACATCCGAATGGAATATCTCTGGGCAAATAAATTATGCATTTAATTGGGATGAAGTTAGTATAAAAAGTAGAATAGCATTTGATTATCAAAGCGAATATTACTTTGACCAAAACGAATCTCCGTATGCTAAGCAACCCAGTTATATGCTTTGGAATGCTAATCTACAGCTGGAGTATAGAGACTGGCAGTTAGGTATTTGGGGTAAAAATCTTCTAGATAAAGAGTATAGCCACCTTAAATTTGACCTGAGTAGTTTTTTGGGAATGTTAGAAGACTTTAAAGGTGAGGGAAGAAGAGTAGGCATGGATGTAACATATCGATTTTGATTTTGCTTAATCACTATACGCATAAGTCACCTGACTTGGGGTTGAAAACTTGCAGATACAATACCGAATCACAGGTAACTTTACTGAGGTAACAGGCTAGAATGCGTTTACTCCTGATCATTTTCAGCATAATTCTGGTTTCTAGTTTTGCCTATGCAGATCAGGCTGTGTTGAAATTGACGCAGCCTTGGCAATATCAAAATTTACACCATGTTGGAAAGGCTTATGAGGCAAATTCTAGTACAAGATTTCCTCAAAACTGGGCTGAATTGAGTACGTGGGAATCTATTCATGAACCACTAAAAAACAGAGCGCTGTTTTCTGGTCGTTATTTCTTGGTTACTAAAGTCAGAAATGAAACACCCTTAAATGAATTTGTGCTTTATCCATACAATACGGTATTAAGCAAAGTTGAGTCGAGGATATATACACCGGAAACAGTCTTGCGAGTTTTCTCTGGGGGTAAGGTCGAAAATGAATTTGCATTTCATTATGGCAATCAAGTCACGTTAGAGCCTAGTCAAGATTATTATATCGTTACTCTCTTCGAGAGTGATTTCTTTTACACCCCGGTAAAGTTGACCATTGAGCCTCTTAGAGACTTTCAGCAGGAAGTGGTCTATGAAAATCTTATTATGACGCTTTGTTTTGGTGTCGGCATTGTTTTGGGGCTGTATAACTTATTAATCTACATCGGCTCTAAAGATATCACTCATTTTTATTACGCATTATTCACTTGTGTGTGGGTATTTGCGTGGAGCCATTTTTTTCATATTCCCGACGAGTTATTTGGGTTTTACTCTGCAAACTTACATTGGTTAGGTTTTGCGCTTGCGCCATTAACTAACGCGTTATTTTATATCCATCTTCTAAAACTCAAGGACGTTCATCCAAACTATGTGTCGATTTCTATTTGGCTTGGTGTGATAGCTGCGCTTGGACTACCGTTTTGTATTCTTTTCCCTGGCTTTGGTTTTATTTGGGCGACTTTAGTAACGGGGTTAGCGCTTTGCTTCGGACTATTTGTTGGTATTACGCGTTGGACTGAAGGATTTAAGCCCGCTCGCTATTTTGTAATGGCATATATTGCAATGGCGATCCCCAATATGGTGGGTAATTTAACGAACTTAAGTTTGCTGCCTGAATCGTCGAGTAACTTATATCTTTACGGTCTAATAGGTACTGCGCTTGATGCATTACTGCTGGCCTTCGCAGTTGCGGACAAGTTTAGAATTACCAGTGAAGAAAATATAGAACTCAATAAAAACCTTGAAGCAAAGGTGTTAAAGCGGACCTATGAGTTAGAGCAGGTGGCCTCAGAACTTAGAGATGCTAGTGAGGCAAAAAGTCGATTTTTGGCAAACATGAGTCATGAAATAAGAACACCAATGACGTCAATTATTGGCTATGCCGATGGCATTATGCTCGGAGATATTAAGCCACATGAGCGTAATCACGCTATCTCCGTTATTTTGCAAAACTCGCGTCATGTACTTGGGCTAATTAATGATATTCTGGATATGTCTAAAATTGAGGCCAATAAACTAGAAGTTGAGTTGGTGGAGTCAAACCTTTTTCAAGCGATTGCGCATGTCGATTCATTATTGGGTAAGCAAATTAGAGATAAAGGACTGGAGTTTGCGCTGAATTATCATTTTCCGCTGCCTGATTTTGTGGTTATTGATCCCACTCGTTTGCGACAGATATTACTAAATCTCACATCTAACGCAATGAAGTTCACGACGGTTGGTAAAATCTCGATTGATGTGGCGTGTCAAAACGAGCGTCTCATGATTACAGTGCGAGATACCGGGATAGGAATGACAGCGGACGAGCAAAAAGAATTATTTAGCGCGTTTTATCAAGCTGACTCTTCCACATCAAGGAAATATGGTGGGACAGGGCTTGGACTAAATATCTCCAAAAGCTTAGCGAGAAAGTTAGATGGTGATATTTCGGTAGAAAGTGAGGTAGGCTCAGGTACTGCCTTTACTCTTACTGTTGGCCTATATACCACCGAGAAAACAAAGTGGGTGCAAAGTCTCGCTCAAATTGGTGATGTTCGTGAACAAGGCACAATACCTGATGAAATAAATCAAGAGCTTAAAGGTGAGGTGTTATTAGCTGAAGATAACACAGACAATAGTAAGCTTATTAAGCGTATTTTAGAGCGTATGGGTTTATCTGTGACGGCGGTTGAAAATGGTCAGCTAGCGGTACAGGCGGTACTAGATGGTGATTTCGATTTGATATTAATGGATATCCAAATGCCTGTAATGGATGGTGAGCAGGCGTTTAGCTTTATTCAGGCAACAGGGTGTAGCACGCCTGTGATTGCATTAACTGCCAACACCATGCAGCATGAAATTGAGCGTTACTTAAAACTTGGATTTAGTGATCATCTTGCAAAACCTATTGATAGAGTCGTGTTCAGTCAAAAGGTAGCCTATTATTTGGATATCCAAGTCGACGAGGAAGTTGATCTTCCTGAAGCCGAATTTTATCAGTTAAAACAACAGTATATTTCTGGGCTGCATGAGCAAATCATTCAGATAAAGAATCAAGCTAAGTATCAGGACTACGATGCGTTAGCAAGAACAGTTCATGCGATTAAAGGTACTGCTGCGATGTTTGATTGTATTGATATTCATAAAATTGCAAACGAGTTGGATGTTAAGCTGAAGAATAAACAACTAGAGTGTGTTGAAGTGCAGCTAACTGAGTTACTTGGTGCGATGACAACCGCTATTGAGTCAGAAAAGCAGCAAACCAAACAAGCTTAGGATTCTACGCCTTGTTAATATTTATAGCGGATAGGCATGATAATGAAAGGATTTTATACAACACCTTATCTTAATGGCTGCAGACTGTAGATTTGAGCCTTACTTAGGTCAGGGAAGTCCTTCCGCTGTTTATAGTTGGCATATAGATTGGAAAATATGGTGGTTTTGGATAGTTTATCTAGACTCGCAATAAATAAACGTCCACTGTTACGGTCTCCCGATATTACACTGCCTTTACAACACTGCTGAAATGAGGAGATAAGCTCTCTGATTGTGTTCTTATTGCCCGTATCCTGCAGTGCAATTTCTGCTTCTATAAAGAATGCAACCCCACTCCAATAGACTCTTTGTTGTGCGTTTAATGACCACATTTGTTCGCTCACTGTTTTAAGTGCTCCTTTATTCATTCGCGTATTTTTTGCGCCTCGGCTGAGCCCTGAGATTAATCTTGTACGAAACTCTGCAACATTAAAAATATCGTTCTCTAGCATAATGACATTTTGTAAATAGGTAGCAAGCCCCTCTGCAAGCCAGAAATCTGAGTGGTCAAGCAACGGGTGATAAAGGTGAGCAATTTCATGGTACAAGGTCCAATCTTTAATCAACACTCGGCTTGAGGTAAATCGTTTGATTTGGAGTAGAACAGCGTCGGGTTTGCCACGTTGAACCGTGGCCCATGGCACAGGCTCAGATGCGAATAAGCTCGGTTCAATGATAAATGGAAGTGTATCTTGTTGTAATATTCCCAAGGAACGCTCTGTTGCTTTAACACCGTGTTTTAGCCAAGTTTCCACATGTTGTCTATCACTGCCACTGATCCAGCTCTTATATTCGATTTCAATTTCGGTTGCCTGAGTGGATGCAATTAAGCCAAACAACAGTATAAACATTAATAATTTCATTATTTTCTCTACAATGGTTACTTTGTAAATAGACCTGAGAACGCATTATTTCATTCTTGATGTTGAGATTATCTCAACTGACCTGGTTGGGTGATTGTGTAAAACTGAATAAAACAACGTTAAAGGGAAATAAGATGAAAGTCACCGCACTTAGTTTATTGTTATTGAGTCCAATTGCTTTGGCAAACCCACTTTTAGGTACTTGGGAATTTGTTGAGGGAAAATATGCCACCACAGATGGCATTGTATCAGCGCAAGCGCCTAGCTTGACGTCGATAAAGTTAATTACGGAGGCTCACCACAGCTACATTACGCAAAGTGAAGGAAAGTTTAAATACGCTGGTGGAGGGAGTTACAAAATAGAGGGAGATAGATTTATCGAAACCTATGAATATGGAAATGTTACTTCCTTACTTGGTCGAACGATGTCATTCAGCTACAAGATTGATGGTAATTTATGGCATCATGAACTGTATGAAGATGGTAAGTTCGTCGAGAAGGAAGTATGGAAAAAAGTTCAGTGATCCCAAAGAAGATGCGTTATATCAGTCACGCATCTTCTCAGCTTCAAATCCAGTACACCGAAACACCAACATTGAGTGCAAAGCAAGTGCTAATCAAAGTGCATGCGTTTGGGGTTAATAGAGCAGACATTTTGCAAAAGCAAGGGAAATACCCTGCGCCTGAAGGCGATAGTGAGATATTGGGTCTGGAAGTGTCTGGAACGATAGTTCAAGTGGCGTCTCCTGAGTTTGAATATTTACTTGGTGATCAAGTGTTCTGTTTAACCTCTGGAGGCGGCTATGCTGAGTACGTGGTTGCACAAAGTGAATTACTCATGCCGTTAACCAAAGGCTTGTCATTGAGTTATGCGGCAGGCTTAGCAGAAGTATATCTTACGGCCTATGATGCGATTGTGCGAACTGGGCAGCTAAATTCCAATGGGATTTTACTGTGCCATGGCGGAGCTTCGGGTGTTGGCAGTGCTGCCATAAGGATTGCAAAAAGGCTAGGTGCAACGGTCATTACGACCCAAAGTAGCAAGGAAAAGGCCAAGTACGCAAAGGCTCTGGGGGCGGATTACACTATTAATTATTTAGACTGTGATTTTGCTGAAGAAATGAAAAAGCTTGGTTTGAAAGCAAATGTCATTCTTGATCCAGTCGGTGGTGAATACCTCAGAGCGAACCTAAGAGTTGCAGCAATGGATTGTCACTGTGTGATGCTCGCTATGCTAGGCGGAAGATATACAGAACTAGACTTTGCCAAGTTACTCGCGAAAAGGTTTAACTTGCACGGAAGTACGTTGAGAAACCGCTCATTGGACTATAAAACGGAATTAGTGAAAGATTTTCTGAATGAGTTTGGCTCGGACCTGCCGGATCAGACAATGAAGATACCAATATATAAGGAGTTATATTGGGATGAAATTGAGCAAGCCCACGATATTCTCGAACACAACCAGAACCTCGGTAAGGTGATAGTTAGAGTTAGTTGACTGTTTATTTATACAGTTGTTATGCTATCACTCTTAGTGATTAGAGGAGTGATTATTTTGACGTTCAAAATTGAAGAGAAAGTACCTTGCCCAGAGGAATATTGTGATTTGCGAATAGCCGCTGGATTATCTGCAAAATCTCTAGAAGCAGCCACAAGGGGACTACCTAACTCATTATATGGGGTTGCAATTCGACATAACGAACAACTTGTGGCAATGGGCCGGGTGGTTGGAGACGGAGGTTGCAATTTTGAAATTGTCGATGTTGCCGTCAATCCGCTTTATCAAGGGCAGGGATTAGGGCGTACAGTAATGGAATATATTGATGGTTACTTAGCATCAAATGTTTTGCCGGGCTCGTATGTTTCAATGATTGCAGACGAGCCAGCCTTTTACGAGAAACTGGGTTATCGCTTAGTAGCTCCAGCGAGTCAAGGAATGACAAAGAAGTTCACAGTAGGCTCCATTAAAAGCTCTAAAGTTTGAATTCTCAACTTTTTTCTTGGTAGATTAAGAAATAGCGATAGATATAGATAACTTTTGAAGGGTTGCAACCGAGTGGATCCGAATTATCGACCCTTGGCACGGGTTATAGAGAGTAGGTAGTGCTTTTCTTTATTTGAATTAGATCTAAGGTTGGTACAATCGAATGGATTCTTATTAGATAAGACTGAATATTTAGGAGTGGTACAACCGAGTGGATCCGAATTACCGAGCTTTGGCACGGGTTATAGAGAGTAGGTAGTGCTTTTTCTTTATTTTAATTAGATCTAAGGTTGGTACAACCGAGTGGATCCGAATTATCGACCCTTGGCACGGGTTATAGAGAGTAGGTAGTGCTTTTCTTTATTTGAATTAGATCTAAGGTTGGTACAATCGAATGGATTCTTATTAGATAAGACTGAATATTTAGGAGTGGTACAACCGAGTGGATTCGAACCACCGACCCCTACCATGTCAAGGTAGTGCTCTAACCAACTGAGCTACGGTTGTATTATAAGATTTGGTACGACCGAGTGGATTCGAACCACCGACCCCTACCATGTCAAGGTAGTGCTCTAACCAACTGAGCTACGGTCGTACAATAACATTCGTTTATTAATTGTTTTCAGGTCTGTGCCTGTCAACGCGTTGTAATATATAGTGACTCAGCTAACGGATCAAGCGGCTTTCAGTAATTTTTTGATTGTTTGCCTTTTTTTTGTTCATACTGGAGGGATTTCACACAGCTCGTAAAATTTTTGCCACCATTTTACATGTGCTTTCGCAGAATCTTTAAGGTTATCCAAGTGTTGTTGAAGCGTGAGCGGATCGGCAAGGTTATTATTTTGATACAATAGGTGAATAGGCTGCCAGGCAGCGATCAACTCTTCCGTAGAAAGAGATAGCATTGCCTGATACGGCTGAAGAATGGATAAATAATACTTGTTGAAGATATTGTTTATGATCTGTGCCTGCTTTTTATTTCCGCTGCTTTTGCAAATGCCATCTTTTAGCCTAAGTTGTTGTAATTGGCGTGTAGTCGCATTATTCAGCTGAGTCTGTTTACGAACGCTCGTCACCAAAGATGAGACAAATCGCTGAGAAAGCACTTTTATAGCGGGTGTGAGTGTGGTTGGGTTGAGATTTTCTGGCGTATCCATGTTTATTGCCAGCTCTGCAAGCTCGTTAACGGCCTCTAGCATGTTGCTGTGGGCTGCTGGCAGCTCTAGTGGCACTTCTTCAGCGATTAACAAACTCAAACTTGCCAACTCTCTTTCAAATGTCATCATATGAAGAAAATAGCGTGGAAGCTGTTGATTCTTTTCCTGTACTGCTTGAGTTAATGTTTGTTTCAGCTCGTCGCTCGTGTTTGGATGCTGAATGCAGTGAGGCGCTTGTTGAATAAATAAGATGTTGTATTTCAAGCGTTCGCTTGGGTAACTTACTTTCCCTAATTGATTATTGTGCGCAGCGATGAGATTTGTGACTTTGCAGTGTCCAGCGGTCGCGATGTCTAACATAGAAATAGTTAGCTCACTTGTCGGCAATGGTACTTTTTGTACCTCCGGATTGTAAAGTGGCGCTGGGAGTACCACCTCTATGTCTGTTGCGCTCGCCAAACGTTGTTGATATTCAACGGCAATATCGGTCGGCTGCTTGCTGCAACCGGCCAAAGTAAAAAGTAATAGCGTACTAGCTATTCGCTTGACTAATCTCAAATTTCACCCGTTTGTTTACGCATGTCACCAATAATACAGCCGCCGTACTCAAGCCAATAATAATACCAATCCAGAAGCCTTGAGGACCCATCGCAGGCGTTATTAAATCGGTCTTTGCTAATACATAGCCTAATGAAAACCCAATTAGCCAATATGATACAAAGGTAACCCAAGATATTGGCTTAGTATATTTTAGCCCCCTTAACACACCATTTGCCGAGACTTGTAATGCATCGGGCAATTGATACAAACAAGCCAGCACCATAATGCTGGTTGCAAGAGCGGCTACTTCAGTATTGTTGGTATAGAGCCAAACAATCTGATCTCTTCCTATATACGTAATGAGTGCGACAAATAGAGCAATTAAGGTGGCCAAAAGAAACGCGGTATTCACCGAAAGCTTAAGTTGGTCTAAGGCACCTTGTCCAGTTAGATTGCCGATCCGGATGGCAATAGCCATCGACAAACTTAATGGCATCATAAACAGCATTGTAGTGACGCTGGCTGCAATTTGGTGACCGGATACGGAAATAGGACCTAGATCTGCAATAAATAATGGAATGCACGCAAATAGCGTGACCTCAAAGAAGGTAGCCAGTGCAATTGGGAAACCAAGTGCTGCAACATATTTCATCATAGTTAAACTCGGTTTGGTAAAGCCGCTAATGAGGGCCTTTCCATCTATGTGTTTACTGTTCAAGCTATACACCCACTGTGCAATTGCCATTGACCAAAGCACGATGGATGTAGCGAGGCCACAGCCCGCACTACCAAGCGCTGGCGCGCCAAATTTACCATAGATGAAAATATAGTTAGCAACGACATTGATACAAAGACCAACAATACTGATGTAAAAAGCAGGCTTTGTTTGGCCAACCCCTTCGGTGACATTGCGGTATACCGTAAAGATCAAAAAGCCCAAGAGACCCCATTTCACAAAATCAATATAGCCTTGAGCGAGGGCCTGAACATTCTCACTTGCCCCAATATTTGAAAAAACAATAGAAGTAAAGTTCGCTAAAACCAAACCGACGGTAAAAAGCGCTAAAGCGAGATACAAGCTTTGCTGGAAAAATCGTTTGATCCCTGCGGGGTCATTAGCACCATGGCAATGCGCAACAATACTCGTAAGTGCAAGTAAGATCCCTTGTAAACTAAAAATCAAAGGGTTCCAAACACCCGTAGCAATAGAAAGAGCAGCTAAGTCTTCAGCACTGACTTGACCTGCCATCATCGTATCAACGACGGTCATTAAGACTAAAGTAACTTGAGCGAGAAAAACGGGGATCGCAAGTTGAAGCAAGCGCCTGGCTTCCCAAGTTGAAAAATTCATGGTGAGATACTACTTAAGGCGTAAAAACGTTAGTTTATTTTAGTGCTTTGTTTTTAGCAAAATTTTGCGGCTAGCAGTCGCAACTATTTTTATCTAGTCGGATATTCAATACAAATTAAGTACATCTCTTAGTGCGATTTCGCTACAATCTCAAGGATAAATTAAGAGGGTAGATATGTTTACAGGAATTGTTCAAACAAAAGCGACGGTGGTGTCGGCGAAGCAGGTCGATAATATTTTAAAATTAGTTATTTCTGTTGGTGCTGAATACCTCGATAAGCTGACCTTGGGTGCGAGCATAGCAATTAACGGATGCTGCCTAACGGTGGTGCACTTCGAACAGCCAGAAAATGATGTGGTAGGGCAAGTTTGCTTTGATGTGATTGATGAAACATTGAGACTCACTAATCTAGGTGAAGTACAAAGAGGGTCACAGGTAAATTTTGAGCGCTCGATGACATTTGGTACAGAACTCGGCGGTCATATAATTTCAGGGCATATTCAAACAAGCGCGAATATCAGCGAAATACATCGCAACGAAGGCAACTGTAGGATGCATGTAGCATTGTCAGAAACGTGGCATAAGTATGTTATGTACAAAGGCTTTATTGCGGTAAATGGTGCGAGTTTGACAGTGGGGGAGCTTGATCACACCGGCTTTTGGTTACACCTAATACCTGAAACGCTGGCGCTTACCAATTTGGGTACGATGCGTGTGGGAGATACTGTGAATATAGAGGTTGACCAACAAACCTATACGATTATTAATACCGTTGAAAATTACATGAAGAAGCAAACTCTACTGAAGCACAACTAGTACCTTGCCCGAGTAACGCCCTTTACCTCTATCTGCAGGTACCAAAAGCATTAGCTAAGGTTGTGTCAACTCGATAAGCAGCTCGCAAATGAGCTGCCCGTTATCTATATACTTCTACTTTGATTAAAACACTTGTTCGTCGTCGCTATCAACCCTAAGCTCAAGCTTATTGTGCAGTTGGTCTAAGTGCATATTTAGGTGTATTGGATTGCAACAAGCAGCACAGTCTTCGTAGTAGTCCTGATCGCCTTCACTTGTATCAAGATTGACAAAAATATGATGTCCACAATGCGGACATTCAATACGTTGTTGATATAGGTTTTTCATTGGCCCTCCACCTGAATTGGCCAAACTAAATACCTTTTAACTATAGCGCATTGTGACGAAAATATGGCAGTTATTTGAGCAGGGCTTGCACTTGTTCTGCCGCATCCCGTATGTACTTGCCAGCAAACAAGTTTGCCTGCACCAGAAGAGGATATAAGCGATAAATGTCTAAACGCTCAGGTGAATTTTCTGCGAGTGGATAGATAGACTCGTAACCACGATAGAAGTCATCTGGTAGTGGAGCGAATAACGAAGCCATCGCAATATCAACTTCTCTATCACCATAATAGCAAGCAGGGGAAAATAGCACGGGTTTTTGATGGCTAAAGCCAATGTTACCATGCCAAAAATTACCGTGAACCAGAGACGGTTGAACTTGGTGCGGAAGAAGTGGCTTAAGTTGCTCCACAAATGTGTCGATATCAGTGAGGATAATCCCTTTTTCAGCGAGCAGTTGTAGTTGCCAACCAATTCTTTCCTCAGCAAAAAAAACTTCCCATTTTTTGTGCCATTGATTTGGTTGCGGCAGCTCATGAATGTAATTGTCTTCTTCTAGGCCGTACATTTCCTGTTCATGACGTTGGTGCATTTTAGCAAGGCTTTGACCGCACTCAAGCCAGTTTTCATTGCGATGATCTAGTTCTAACCATTCCAGTACAATAAAACAAAATTCAACACTCGTACCCAGTGTTATTGTATCGGCAACGAGGAAATCAGAGTCGCGAATAAGCTTTTCACGATTAGATGCTTCACACTCAAATCGCTCTAAAGCTTGAATAGGAGCTACTTTGACCAAAAATTGATGGGTATCGTCTGCAATCTTATAAAGTTTTTTAGACCCATAACTTTTTAAGGTTTTTTTCGAAGAAAACTCAAAAGCGTCATGGAGAGATTCAGAGATTTGTTGGTTGACTTTGTTCCACATAAGTTAGATCCAACATATTCACTTACTCTAAAATATGGTTGAAATTCTCAAGATCACAAATACTTGAGGCCTTTTTCTAAAAAAAATAAAATATCATGTCTGTCATTTTATCCAAGGGAAGTACATTGAATAAAAATATCATCACCAATCTACTGGCGATACTGCTAACCGGTACTGGCTTCGCACTGGAAAACGATGTGTTGTTTTCGGTTGGATTGTTTGCACTATCTGGTGCAATGACGAATTGGTTAGCGGTACATATGTTATTTGAGAAAGTGCCTTTCCTCTACGGTTCAGGGGTTATTACGCTCAAATTCGAGTCGTTTAAAACGTCGATTCGAGAGCTCATCTTGAGCGAGTTCTTTAGTAAAGAAAAACTAGAAAAGTTTCTCGGCAAGGAGCACCCAAAGTTTGACTTGGCACCTATCGCTAATAAAGTCGATTTAAATCCTGCGTTCGACCGTTTGTTAAGTGTGATTGAGGCGTCTCAATTTGGCGCGATGTTACAGATGTTTGGTGGGACTGAAGCTGTACAACCGTTGCGAGAACCATTTATAGAGAAAATGCGATTAGCAATAGTTGAGCTTGGTGAACAGCCAGAGTTTGATGCTGCAATTGGTGAGTCACTCAGTAGTGGCCTACTTGGCGATGATTTACATCAAACCATTGAAAAAGCGGTAGATGAGCGACTTAATGAGCTAACGCCGCAAATGGTAAAAGAAATTGTACAAACCATGATTAAGACTCACTTAGGTTGGTTAGTTGTGTGGGGTGGGGTTTTCGGTGGTCTATTTGGGTTGTTGGCTGCAATCGTATAGTTGAACAGAGAAAAAGGCGTAGTCAGGGATTGCTACGCCTTGCTTTCTGTTTACAAACATGTCGACATGACTACTTTGAACCTGAGACAAAAATAGTCTTTTGGTCTACTTGAGCGATGTCTTTGATGCTGGTCCGTGTACTGCTGTCTACACCGAGGAAATCAGCGGCTTTGTTGAATCCATAGGTGGCTGCAAATTTACCGATTGGCATATCATTACAGTGTAGTTTTTCCTCGACAACTCGTTTTTTGAGGTGATTATCTTTAATGGTGTGGAACAGGTGGATTCTATTGTCTTTGACAACCGACATACAAACTTTGGTGGCTCTGCTATCATCCGCAGCAACAAAATCTGCTGCAGAAGCTGTTCCTACTACTAAAAGCGAGGTTGCACATACTAAATTTAACAGTTTCATGATTAGCTCCTTGGCTATCTCTAGGACACGTTATTAGTATTGCGAAAGTTTTCATGTAATGCTGTAAACCAAGTAATTCTGAATGTAATAGAGTATGTCAAATGTGTACCAGAATTCTAACTGCATGTAAAATATTGGATTATTTTATTTCTGAAGATACAGATAGTTGAAACTTTTTTTGCTATAAAATACTATTATCGATAATTTAACACCTCATTCTTACATTTACCTCTTATCTGCTACTTGTGTGTCAAAACGTGTCAATATAGATGCTAATTTACATTTTGTAATGGCAGCTAAGCCTTTTCAAATTACTCACTGATGACAACATGCGTTATAATATCTGGACGTTCGTCGTAATTACTTGTGACTGAAGCTCATAAATGCGTAAAGTGCGATGGCATGAGTTAAAGTCACAAAAAAACAATAGAGATGACAAAAAATGTATAAATTTGCTCCCTCCATAGTCGTAGCTGGCATTGCCGCAGCTTTGATGGGCTGTCAGGATAATGGCCCACAAAAAGAAAAAGTTACCATAGAGAAAAACCCATACCCAAGTACTTACAAGCCTGTACCTTCTCAATCAACCCTAATCACTAATGCAACCGTTCTGACCGGAACCGGTGAAAAGATAGAACAAGGTGATGTATTTATTGTTGACGGTAAAATCAAGCAAGTTGGTAAAGACCTATCTGTCACGGCAGATATTACCATTGATGCTGAAGGTAAATGGGTAACACCTGGCATCATCGATGTACACTCTCATTTAGGGGCTTACCCCAGCCCAAGCGTAGAATCGCACAGTGATGGTAATGAAATGATTAATCCTAATACTTCACAAGTATGGGTTGAGCATTCTGTATGGCCGCAAGATCCTGGCTTTAACCGAGCTAGAGAAGGGGGATCACCACGCTACAAATCTTACCTGGCTCTGCAAACCTATTTGGTGGTCGTGGTGTTACCTTAAAGAATGTGCCAGCACCAACAATGCAAGCAATGAAATTCCCAGATGCGCCATATGGATTAAAGATGGCATGTGGTGAGAATCCAAAGCGTGTATATGGCTCCAAAGGTGTTGCCCCTTATACTCGCATGGGTAACATGGCAGGATACCGTGAAGCTTGGATTGAAGCTGGTGAATATAAGCGCGCTTGGGAACAGTACGAAGCCGAATATGCTGCTGGCTTGAATCCGGATGCACCAAAACGTGATATCAAGTTCGATACGCTTCGCGGTGTGCTAGATGGTGAAATCTTGATTCATAACCATTGTTACAAAGCCGAAGAAATGGCAATGATGATCGACTTGTCTAAAGAGTTTGGTTATCACGCAGGGACCTTCCACCACGGTATTGAAGCATACAAGATTGCAGATCTGTTAGGTGAAAACGGTAACTGTGCTGCGCTGTGGCCAGATTGGTGGGGCTTTAAGATGGAAGCCTATGATATGGTTCAGGAAAACGTTGCAATTGTCGATGCAGTGAAAAACTCATGTGCAATTGTTCATTCGGATTCAGATACCACAATTCAACGCTTGAATCATGAAGCCGCAAAAGTGATGAACACGGCTAACCAGTCTGGCTTTAACATCAACGAACAGCATGCAATTAAATGGATCACCTCGAACGCTGCTAAATCGTTAGGCATTCAGGATAAAACAGGATCGCTTGAGCAAGGCAAACAAGCCGATGTAGTAATTTGGAACACCAACCCGTTTAGCGTGTACTCTCGTGCAGAGCAGGTCTTTGTGGATGGTGGTAAAGTCTATGATCGTCACGATGAAAAATATCAAGCGGTTAGTGATTTTATGTTAGGTCAAAAGTAAGGAGTTGATGAGATGAAAACCATGAAACTAACCATGATCACTAGCGCACTGTTAGCTCACTCTGTTGCTTTTGCCAATGTTACCGCAATTACTAATGCAACGATCCATACCGCGACAGATGCTGGCGTACTTGAAGGTGCGACCTTAGTTATCGAAAACGGTAAAATAAAAGCGATTAACCCAGATAACGTGACTGCTGATGTAACGATTGATGCCAGCGGTAAGGTTGTGACTCCAGGTTTTATCGGCTCAATGAACCAACTTGGTTTAGTTGAAGTTGGTGCTGTTGCTGCTTCTCGTGATGCAGGCGATGACGATGCCGGAGTAGATTTTGATGCAAGCACCGCATTTAATCCACGTAGTAGCTTAATTGCCTATGCAAGAAAAGGCGGTGTAACGCAAAATTTTGTTGCACCTTGGGGTGGTAAAAGTGAGTTTGCAGGGCTTGGTTTTGTTGTTGACTTATCTGGTGAATTTAACAGTGTGACCGACAAGCAAACAGCGTTAATTATTCATCTGGGTGCCAAAAGCAAAGGGTCTCGTGCAAAAGCGTTAGATAACGTTGTTAAAAAGTTTGAAGCACAGCAAGAAAAGCTTGCTAAGAAAGACAAAAAAGACGAGGGAAAACCGAGTTCAGAAGAACAAGTGTTAACTCAAGTGCTTGCGGGTGATATGCCTGTGATTGCGACGCTTTCAAGAGCGTCGGATATTCTTGAAGCGATTAAGCTAAAAGAAAAGTTTGGTTTAGATCTGATTATTCAGGGTGCTGATGATGCGGTAGTGGTCGCTGAGCAATTAGCTGAGGCGAAAGTACCAGTTATTTTGAGTGCGGTATCAAACCTACCAGCTAGCTTTGACTCAATGCATGCAAGTCTAGATAACGCAGGTAAGCTTGAGAAAGCAGGTGTCAATGTCATCCTGTCAATTGGTGGTGACGGTAGTCATAACGTCTACCAGCTACGTTTTGATGCAGGTATTGCTGTAGCAAATGGCATGAGTCATGAAGGCGCACTTAAGGCGGTTACCGCTAACCCTGCGAGAGCACTGGGCATTGATGGCGGTGTGATTGAAGCAGGTAAACGTGCAGACATCGTAATTTGGAGTGCGGATCCTTTCGAATTCAGCACCACAATCGATAAAATCTGGATCAATGGTGAGGAAGTGTCTACTGAGTCACGCCACGATAAACTAAGAGACAGATATACGACAGATTCTGATATGCCAAGAGCGTATACGAAGTAATATTTTTATACAGGGCCTCATTTGAGGCCTTTTTTAGTTCGATTTGTCCCGTCCTAAATAACCTGAGATTTGGGTAAGGAATGAGCTAACTAATTGTTCTTAAAAATAATTAAATTATTTCCTTATCTAGCCAGTGAGTTTTAGGGATAACTCCGCTCTCGCGTCCTGCTACCGCCTAGGTACCTACATCCTTGTAGGCAAGGCGAATTTACGCACCAATAGCAGGCTATTGGAAGTGAATTCAACGCAGTTAGCGCTAAAACTGGCTGCTAGAAAGGCATTAATTATCCGAAGTTCAGGTTAAATACATTTGGCGGGTTTTGGCAACCCCGCTATTTTTGTTGCTTGTTTGGCTGGGCCTTTTGGAAATAACTTATACAAATAGATGCTATTGCCTTTATCCTCGCCTAGTGCTTTAGCCATTGCCTTTACCAGCATGCGGATCGCGGGGCTGGTATTGTATTCGAGATAAAAATTTCTCACAAACTCAATGACTTCCCAATGTGCATCTGAAAGCTCAATATTTTCTTCTGCGGCTAGAAGTGGTGCTAAATCTTTAGTCCATTGAGTATGGTCTAGCAAATAGCCTTGTTTATCTGTCTCGATAGTTTGGTTGTTAAATTCTAGCATGATGATTACCAAGTAATTGAATTGTTCATCGTAATGGTCAGCTCAACCCAATCTTTGTCAGAAATAAGCTTTACTCCGGCTTCTGGGACAATACCTCTGGCACTGGCGCAAGTTTGCAGCATCACCACATTTGCATCTCCAGCTGAGATACGCGTTTGACCAAAGCAGCCATCATTACATAATAAAATAGTGTCGTGATGGGATACAAACTGCAGCTGATCGCATGCTTCGATACTAGAAATAATATGTAGCGTACTCATAGTGTCACCACAAAGTCATGTTGTTTGATTAACGCAAGGATTTCATGTTGACTTTTGATTTCAGTATCAACAGCAAGGGAGTGTGCCGATACGTTAAACTCCTCCATAGCTGACTGGCAGGCATAAACTCGCTCGACATCATAAATTTCCAGAGTTTTTAATTGCTTAAACATGTCTTTTAAACCCAGTGTGGGCGCATTGAGGGTTTTCTGGAGCGATAGCACTGCAGGACCGGTAAAAAGCCAACTTACTTGTTGATCAATCGCTGCATAGATTAGTGCGACATCCAGCGCTTCTTTCAGACTATTTTGGTCAAATGGACTGGTTTGAGAAATGATTAACACGTTTTTACTCATTTAAACTGCATCCACTTATCAGACTTACTCGAGATCATGGCAAACTCCGCAAGGCCAGCAACGGTGAAAGGGCTAACGTCTTCGATGCTAACGCCGCGTTTTTCCGCAGCTGTGACACACAGCAACAGGGGGATCCCTTTATCTTTGATGCGTTGCCAAAGTGCGTTGACTTGCAATTCGTCGGAAGCGTGTACGATATTTTGACTGGCGTGATAAACACCATCTTGGTATAGAAAGATACACGCGATTTGATGGTCACTTTTAATAGCGGCATCGACATACCGTTCTAGTAAAGTTAACTTTGACTGTGCAGCTACGCCAAAGTGAACTGATATGGCTATTTGACTCAAATTTTACTCATAAAAAAAGCCCCGTAATGGGGCTTATTTTATCAGAAATTCTGAGTTAGTCATCCGACGCGCCTAAAAGGGCAAGGATACTGGTAAATAAGTTATAAATACTTAAATACAAGCTCACAGTTGCAAGCACGTAGTTTGTCTCGCCGCCATTGATAATTCGGCTTGTATCATAAAGGATAAAGCCAGACATTAATAACACGACTGCCGCGTTAATTGCCATAAACGCGATGCTAGATCCAATGAACAAGTTTACTAGGCTTGAGATAATAACCACGATTAAACCAACCGTTAAAAAGCCACCCATAAATGAGAAGTCTTTTTTCGTAGTTAGTGCATAAGCTGATAAACCGAAGAAAATTAACGCTGTTGTGCCAAGTGCTTGTGCTATCAACATGCCACCATTTGGTAGTGCAGCATAGTGATTAAGCATAGGCCCAAGGCCGAAACCTAAAATACCAGTAAATAAGAATACAAGACCGATAGCAGAAGATGAGTTTGCTTTTTTACCGATAACAAAAAGCAAACCAAATGCAACTAATGAACAAACAATACCGGTAAATGCTGGTAATGCCATTGTCATTGAAATTGCGGCTGTTACTGCACTAAACGCTAATGTCATTGCCAACAGGAAGTAAGTGTTTTTCAACACTTTGTTTGTTTCCATTGTCGACATGACAGGTTTTGCAGTGTTGTATGAATGATTGAATGCCATGATTCAAGCTCCTTAATAAAACATGCTGATCCCAAAAATAACTAAGATAAGAGTATCAATTGTTATATGTTGGGGCAATGATTTCTGGATCAATATCTGTCGTTAATTGGGTCTCTACAGTAATATTTACTCAATACGTAAGACTTTGAATATTTTCAAAAGTTCGCTGAAATATCTAAAATACGCATAATTTTGACTGGTTCTTAGACGATTGAGCCAAATTTTACGCAAATGATCAAATAATTGAAAAAAAAGCTTCACAAGCGCATAGGGATTCTCTATTATTCGCCCCGCTGCGGAGAGATGGCTGAGTGGTTGAAAGCACCGGTCTTGAAAACCGGCATACGTTAATAGCGTATCTAGGGTTCAAATCCCTATCTCTCCGCCACTTATTTTAGATTCGTGCTATTAAGCGTGGATCATAGGTTTTGGAGAGATGGCTGAGTGGTTGAAAGCACCGGTCTTGAAAACCGGCATACGTTAATAGCGTATCTAGGGTTCAAATCCCTATCTCTCCGCCACATTTAAAGCCCTCATATTTGAGGGCTTTTTTGTTTCTGATAACAGAAATCTCCGGTCACCAGTATACTCTCGATACAAATACTTATTAGACCAAAGTCGGCTAGTGCAGAGGCACTGCTTGCACAATACTCAGTAGTGTTGAATGAATAATTAGTGTAGAGAGTGTTGAATATGAAACAAGTTGGCAAAGGAGTAGGGTTCTCTTTATTATCACCGTTAATCGTGGGTGGTGTGCTTGGGATTTACTACAGCTTTACACTCGGTCGCAGTGAGATGTTCTTTAACTTAGTACTCAGCGCAATTTCTAACGCATACATCGTTGGTCTTGCAATGTGCCTATTCGTTGTTCCCGGATATATCCTTATGTTTAGGTACAACAAGGTGCAATATGGTGGTCTGTTAACACTGGGCTTACTTGGTGGTGCGGTATTTAGCTATCTTTTCGCTGCACAATCGGGTGTCGGTTTTATTGTTAACGCCTTAATGTCAATGCTCGCAGCGGGGCTATTCTTGTTTGGTTTGCGGGCAGGTCATCGTAAAACTGAGTGATAATTAACCGAGCAGTCTCAGTTTTACAGATAATTAATACTTTTTCAGTCGAAAAGGTTTTAATTATTTCTCCGAAAGAGTACCTTTAGCTTTTGTCGTTCAATTCGTGAATTTGATGGTAATGCAAAAGCAAGACTTTTATCAGACTTTAGTTAAACAAGCTCAAGGGCTAATCAGTGGTGAACACAATGTGATTGCCAATATGGCAAACTTGAGTGCGCTTTTATTTACAACTCTTGAAGATATCAACTGGGCAGGCTTTTATCTTATGGATAGCGCTGAAGAGTTGGTTCTTGGGCCATTCCAAGGCAACCCAGCCTGCATCCGAATTCCTGTTGGTAAAGGGGTATGTGGCACAGCAGCTGCAACTTGTGAAACGCAATTGGTTGAGGATGTTCATGCGTTTGCAGGCCATATTGCTTGCGACGCAGCATCAAATTCAGAAATCGTGATCCCTGTTTTTAAAGATAATAAAGTGATTGCCGTGCTAGACATTGACAGTCCTAGTCTGGCAAGATTTGACGAGCAGGATAAGATCGGATTAGAAGCGTTAGTTAAAGTGTTTGAGGAAACGCTTTAATGAAAGATATGCTTCAGGTACAAGATTATTTGTTTTCTTACGCCGATGTTGGTGATTGGGAAGGCGAAGAAGAAGTTGTTGCAGAACGCTTAAATGAACTTATTCATCACGCATGGGATTTACTTCCCGAAGATTTAGACTGTGACACAATAGATAGGCTCATAGAAGGTATTTGGGAACATCTTCGCGGTGATTTAGCGCTTCTTGAAGCAGAGATAGAAGAGCTAATTGACTGGGTTACAAACTATATAAACTCGTCGCTCGATGAGCAGATGTAATTAATAGGTTTAAAAATGGAAACCACAAACAAGCTAAAAGACACAAATGAAGTATTAGACTTCTTATTTTCAGAATTTCCTAACTGCTTCAAGCAAAAGGAAGGGATTAAGCCATTAAAGGTTGGTATTTTCAAAGATATCGCTGAGCGTATTGAGGGTTCTGACAAAGTCAGTAAAACCCAAGTACGTCAAGCGCTTCGTAAATACACTTCAAACTGGCGTTATCTCGAAGCAGTCACTAAGAACGAGTTTCGTGTAGACCTAGACGGCAATCAGGCTGAAAAGGTTGAACAAGAGCACGTTGAACACGCAGAAAAAGCATTGGCCGAGAGCCGTGCCAAAATGGCTAAGCGTAAAAAGCCGCAGCGTCCAAACAATCGCGATGGCGAAACAAAATCTTACAAAAAGAAACCTCACTCAAGGGATCGTCAAGACCAAAAACGCCCTAAAATGAGTAATAAACCTGCTGAAGTTAAACCTAAGCGCAGTGGTAAAGTTGAACCTTTACCGGCTGAACAGGTCAAGGTTAATAACAAAGTTAAAGTTAAACTTGGTCAAGCGCTTGTTAACGCTACTATCACTGAAGTCAAAAATGATGAAGTGCACGTAGAGCTTGTAACAGGAATGCAAGTTAAAACTAAAGCAGATAGCCTATATATTCAGTAAGGAGTTGTATATGAGTAAAAAGTTACCACTCATTTCCCTAGTCGCCGCGTTCGTATCGAGTGTTACTTTAGCCTCAACAAGCACAGTCACTATTAAGGACTTGCCAGTTCTTAAACCTGAAGCGCAACACACCACGGCTAGTAAACGAGTGACTAACCTATTTACTCGGCAACACTACAAACGCTTCAGCTTTGATGACAGCTTATCGGATAAAATTTTCGATCGTTACGTAGAAGCCATCGACTTTAACAAGTCTTTGCTTTTGCAGTCGGATATCGATAGTTTTCAACAGTATCGTAAGCAATTTGATGATGCATTGATCTCAGGAAAACTGGGTTTTGCTTATGATATGTTTAACCTAAGCATGAAGCGTCGCTTTGAGCGCTATGATTTTGCCATTGGCTTACTCGACAAAGAAATGAACTTTGACAAAAAAGATGAGTTTATTTTTGATAGAGAAGAGCAAAATTACGCAACCGCGACAAGCGAACTTGACGAATATTGGCGCCAGCGCGTTAAATCTGATGCGCTGCGCTTAAAATTGACTGGGAAAAATTGGGAAGAGATCAAAGAAGTCCTTACCAAGCGCTACAAAAATGCGCAAAAACGTCTAGTCCAAACGAATAGTGAAGATGCATTTCAAGTAATCATGAATGCGTTTGCACGCAGCATTGAAGCGCACACATCTTATCTTTCGCCACGCCGTGCCGAACAGTTCAAAATGGATATGGACTTAGAGCTGGAAGGTATTGGTGCGGTATTAAGTTACGATGAAGATTATACCGTGATCCGTAGTTTAGTCCCAGGAGGCCCTGCGGACAAAACCGAAAAGCTTAAGCCAGACGACAAAATCATCGGTGTAGCACAAGATAATAAAGAATTTGTAGATGTTATCGGCTGGCGTTTAGATGATGTGGTCGATCTCATCAAAGGCCCTAAGGGGACCAAGGTTAGACTTCAATACCTTAAAGGTACTGATAGTCACGGTACGCCAAAAGTCGTTGAAATTGTTCGTGACAAAGTAAAATTAGAAGACCGCGCAGTTAAGTCTTCAGTCTTTGAAGCCAAGTATTCTGAGCTACAAAGCAAAATAGGCGTGATAGAAATCCCAAGTTTCTACAATAATCTTTCTCAAGATGTAAAAACTGAAATCGCTAAACTTAAAGAAGCCAAAGTAGATGGGGTTATCATTGACCTTCGTCAAAATGGTGGTGGCTCGCTTTACGAAGCGACCCAGCTATCCGGTTTATTCTTTGACCAAGGCCCAGTTGTTCAGATCCATACCGCTTACAATCGTGTCGAAAGTCAACAAGATAGGGATGGCATTACCTTCTACGATGGACCTTTGACTGTTTTAGTTGATCGCTACAGTGCATCGGCATCCGAGATTTTTGCTGCTGCGATGCAAGACTATGGCCGAGCAGTAGTGATTGGTGAGCAAACCTTTGGTAAAGGCACCGTGCAACAACATCGTGGCCTCGGTAAAAATTACGATTTATTCGAAAATCCTTTGGGAAGTGTAACCTACACTATTGCGAAGTTTTATCGTATCGACGGTGGCAGTACACAGCATAAAGGCGTGATCCCTGATATCTTGCTACCATCGGCAATCAACCCAGAAGAGTGGGGAGAGAGCCAAGAGGATAATGCGTTGCCTTGGGATAGTATCGTTCGTGCAAAATATGCGAGCCTCGATAATTTGTCGCCAACTATCCAATACTTGAGTAAGCGGCATGATGAGCGAGTAAAAGCAGAGCCAGAATTCGAATATATTTATAAAGATATTGAAGAATACAAAGCGCGCAAAGACGATAAGGCGATTTCATTAGTTGAAGCTGAGCGTATCAAAGAGCGTGAAGACCGCGATGATCTGGTATTAAAACGCACGAATGAAAGGCTGAAACGTCTCGGTTTAGAGCTAGTTAAAGATTTGGACGATGCACCAGAGGTTATTTCAGAATTAGACCCTTACCTTGAAGAGGCTGCGCTTATCACGCAGGACCTAATTTCATACGGGCGGGTAGCCAAAAACGAAGTTAAAAAATAAATAAAAGGCGCTTCAAGCGCCTTTTATTATGCCTTTTACACTTACTTTTACTTAACTAATTTTGTTATCATCTGCCAGATTTTCTAAGCTGATACTCTTTTGAGGCTTTTTGAGAGTGGTGCGTGGCTCGACCACTGGCAACCTAGCTACTCAAAACGGCTCAAAACGGTATACTGCAAATAAAATAATTATAAGCATGAGTCGTCGTGCGTAGGAGTATTCCTTTTGAAACAACAAAAACAGCCGTCATTTATTGACGCCCTTATTCCGATCACTTTGTTGGTCGCTTTGCTCGGTGCTGCGGTGTACCTCTATGGTGACAGTTCATCATCAGGTCCAAATCAAATAGCCCTACTTTTTGCAACATTCACTGCGGCGCTTGTCGGTCTAAAAAACGGTTTTACGTGGAAGACGCTTGAAGAAGCGATGATAAAGGGGATAACTATCTCTCTTGGTGCTATTATCATTTTATTGATGGTAGGTGCCCTAATAGGTACTTGGTTGCTGTCTGGAACAGTCCCAACACTGATATATTACGGACTACAAATTATCAATCCAAGTTGGTTTTATGCCGCGAGTTGTTTGATTTGTGGAATTGTGGCGATGAGTATAGGCAGCTCATGGACGACGGCCGCAACCATAGGTGTAGCGCTACTAGGTGTAGCGACTGGGCTTGGCTTAGATCAGGTCGTAACCGCGGGTGCAGTCATTTCAGGTGCTTATTTTGGCGATAAGTTAAGCCCATTATCTGAAACCACAAACTTAGCGCCTGCAGTTGCCGGTAGTGATTTATTTGATCATATTCAGCATATGCTTTGGACCACAGTACCTAGCTTTGTAATCGCACTTATTATATTTATTGTCATGGGCTTTAATGCTGAAGCGTCAAGTGAAGCGGGGCGAATAGATGAAATTGTGTCGATACTACAAACTAACTTCAACATTAACCTGCTAATGCTAGTTCCTTTGCTGGTGCTGCTTGGGCTTGCTATCAAGAAGATGCCAGCTTTTCCGGCGATTTCAATCGGCGCGGTGATGGGAGCGATATGGGCAGTGCTGTTCCAAGGAGACCTTATTGCAAGTCAAATTGACGCTAGCCAAGGTGAGTTAGTGGGCTATGTGAAATTGGTGTGGGCAACTTTCTTTGACGGTTTTGCGTTGCAAACAGGCGATGCAAAAATGGACGATTTGCTAAGTGGCGGTGGCATGTCATCAATGCTTACGACAACTTGGCTGGTGATGACGGCATTGATGTTTGGTGCCATTATGGAAAAAACTGGCTTACTTGATGTCTTCGTACGCAGCATTCTTAAAATTGCAAAAAGCACGGGCTCACTAATTGCCTCGACTATTGCAACTTGTATTGGTACAAATCTAGTTGCCGCGGATCAGTACATCGCGATTGTTGTCCCCGGTCGTATGTTCAAAGAAGAATACAAAAAGCGCGGTTTGAAGAGTGTAAACCTCTCACGTACGCTGGAAGATGGTGGCACAATCACCAGTCCACTGATCCCTTGGAACACCTGCGGCGCATATATGCAGAGTGTACTACTGATCAATCCGTTTGATTATGCCATGTACGCATTTTTTAACTTGATCAATCCTGTGCTGGCGGTCATCTACGCGTATCTTGGTATCAAGATCCTTAAGATTACGCCACCAACGGTAAACGCTGAAGAGCCAAATGAGAAAGCAGGGCAAGCGTAAAATAGCGCATTTGCAATCTTGAACAGGCCCTTTCCAACAGGTCAAATAGAAATTAAACGCCTATCCTTAGAATTGGCGATATCAAATTTGTTTTATCACTCGCCCCTTTTTGGGGCGTTTTTGTAAGGACTATATATGACTCAAAAACCACAAGCCAAATTTCTTAAAGATTACCTTGCACCAAGCCATACTGTTGATACGCTTTGCTTGACCTTTGAGTTAAGCCCAAGAAATACATTTGTGACTGCCGTAAGTCAGTTTGTTGCGGTGGGCAATGCGACACAATTAATATTGGATGGTGTCGACTTAGAGCTAGCATCTTGTCAGGTAAATGGTGAAGAGTGGCAAAGTCTTGAAAAATCTGACTCTGAATTGATTCTTTCTAACTTGCCAAAGGCCTTTGAGCTCAAAATTGTCACTAAAATTTCGCCGCAAACAAACACCTCACTTGAAGGTTTATATCTCTCTGATGGTGCTTACTGTACGCAATGTGAAGCGGAAGGTTTTAGAAAAATCACCTACTTTATGGATAGACCTGATGTACTAACAACTTATACGGTGACGATCATCGGTGAATCAAAGTATCGTTACTTATTATCAAATGGCAATAAAGTTGAAGAAGGGAGCTTAAGTGACGGCAGACATTTTGCAAAATGGCACGATCCGCACAAAAAACCAAGCTACTTGTTTGCCTTGGTTGCCGGCGATTTTGACGTATTAGAAGACAATTACAGCACAAAGTCGGGTAGAGAGGTGAAGTTGGCGTTATTTGTCGATAAAGGCAATTTACATAAAGCTCCCCATGCTATGACGTCACTAAAAAAGGCCATGGAATGGGATGAGTCAAGGTTCGATTTGGAATACGATCTCGATATATACATGATTGTCGCGGTTGATTTTTTCAATATGGGGGCAATGGAAAATAAAGGTCTGAATGTTTTTAACAGTGCCTGTGTGTTGGCAAGCCAAGAGACTGCGACAGACCGAGACTTTCACACCATTGAATCGATAGTTGGACATGAATACTTCCATAACTGGACTGGGAACCGGGTTACTTGCCGTGATTGGTTTCAGCTTAGTTTAAAAGAAGGCTTAACCGTATTTAGAGATCAGGAGTTTAGCAGCGATCTAGGTTCTCGAGGCCTAAACCGTATTGACGCGGTAATGGCGATGCGTACGCATCAGTTTGCAGAAGACGCGGGGCCTATGGCACATCCGATAAGGCCACAGCAAGTTATTGAAATGAATAACTTCTATACCGTAACTGTTTATAACAAAGGTGCTGAAGTGATCCGTATGATGCACACCTTATTGGGGGAAGCAAACTTCCAAAAAGGGATGAAGCTCTACTTTGAGCGTCATGACGGACAAGCTGTGACGTGCGATGATTTCGTTAATGCAATGATGGATGCTTCTGGTGTTGATTTAACGCAATTTAAACTATGGTACGAGCAATTCGGCACGCCAAGAGTAAAAGTGGCTACCGAGTATGACAAACAGGCACAAACATATGCGATTACGGTGAGCCAAAGCCATGCTGATTGCGACCCCGTAAAAGCGCCACTGCATATTCCTTTTAAGCTAGAGCTTTTGGATGAGCAAGGTGAAAGCATTCCGTTGCTAACAAAGCACGGAGAAATACAACGAGCGTTAGATATTACTGAATTTGAACAGCGGTTTGAGTTTGAGCAAGTTGTAAGTAAACCAGTTCCTGTATTACTAGAAGATTTCTCAGCACCTGTGCTTATGGAGTACAGCTATACTATTGATGAGTTACTACACATATTGCGTTTTGCACGTAGTGATTACGCTCGTTGGGAAGCAGTGCAGCAAATCTTTATGATTGAAGTTAAACGAGCGGTTACGTCAGACGACTTCGCACTGGATTCAAAAGTCCTCGGTGCATTGTCCTCATTGGTGGAAGCGTTAGATGGAGACCTTGCGCTACTGGCTGAGTTATTGACTTTACCAACGTTTGATACGTTAGCCAGTCAATTTGAAATTATCCCAGTAGACAAACTCGTTTCAATTTCTGATGCATTTGAAATGCAAATTGCGCAATCACTGCAATCGGTGTTTGAACACGCTTATTTATCTTTGCAAGACTCAGGCTCATTAGAAGCAAAGGATGTCGCGATCAGAGCCTTTAAAAATAAAGCGCTTTATTACTTAGCGAAAACAGATTCCGATAGTGTTGACAGCGCGCTAGATAATCAATTTTCTTCAAGCAATATGACCACTAAGTTGGCATCATTAAAAGCAGCCGTCGCCGCGCAGCACACAAAGATGGAAAGCTTGTTCAGTCAATTTGATAGTCAATGGCGTCACGATAGTCTAGTCATGGACAAATGGTTTGCATTAAGTGCAAGCTTATCCAACGACGAGGTGATATCGAATATAAATACGCTTTATGCGCATCCTTGTTTTGACAAAGGCAATCCTAACCGTGTTCGCGCATTGATAGGAAGCTTCGCAAGAACTAACCCTGCGCAATTCCATCGTACAGATGGTAAGGGCTATGCGTTATTGGGAGACTTATTAGTGGAGCTAAACAGTATCAATCCACAAAATGCGTCTCGTATGATTACGCCGTTCATGTCATGGAAGCGTTATGATGAAACGCGGCAACAGCTGATGCGGGCACAGTTGAGTCGTTTGGCTAACTTAGAAGGCTTAAGCGACGACTTATATGAGAAGGTAGAGAAGGCGCTAGCGCAGTAGATGAAAGAGTACTTCTTTTACATGGATTTGAGTTATGACAAGTGCCTCGGTTACTACTACGGGCACTATACTTCAGTGCAAGTGATTGAAGATGGGGGCAAGAGTATTCGCTTCCCCGCAGAGCGTATTCGCCCCTTTATTTCATCAATTGGGATCAGGGGGAGATTCCGTCTCATCTTGGATGATAGCAATAAGTTTCTATCGTTAGAAAAAGTCACTTAATCGAAGTAGAACTGCAAAACATATTTTATTTTTGTTAAATGAGTTTGTTATAAGCTTGAAATACGTGTTATAAATTATCTGGTAGGACGTCTTACCAAGAGTAAAATACGCCCCTAGAGGCGAAAAAGCGTTGATTTAGTGGAGCAGTATTTGTATTTTCGCGGTTTCGCTTCTATCGTTTAGACAACAAAAAACAATAACTCTAAGAGCTTAAGCTCTAGACATGACCCGCCAAAAGGGGGAGAAATAATGATAAAAAGATCGCTCTTTGTGAAAAACAAAATCATGCTCGGTCTTAGTGCGGCAGTAATGGGAGCTGCCGCCACGTCAGTACACGCGGCCAGTTTTGAGGTTGGTGATTTCGAAATTACCTTCGACTCGACTTTTTCTTATGGTCAAAGCATTCGCGTTGAAGATCGTAACTTTGATTTCATCGGTAAAAGTAATCATCCACAGTTTAACTGGGATGGTTATAAAGCAACCACTGGCAATACCATCTATTCTTCGTCACAGATCTGGTCACAACAGGGTGCCTATTCAAATAATGGTGATGCTGGTAACCTAAATTTTGACTCTGGAGATACTTTCTCTCAGTTGTTAAAAGGTACCCATGATTTAGCAATTACCAAAGATAACTATGGTTTGTTCACTCGTTTCATGTATTTCTACGACTTTGCGATGGAAGATGGGGATTTTGCGTATAGCAACCCTGTTTCAGGCAAAAAAGTTGACCCGTGTGAAGACGACGATACCAGAAAACAAGTCTGTTCGGATTTACGCTTGCTAGATGCATTTGTTTGGGCGGATTTTGACCTCAATGATGGCAAAAACCCGCTCTCCGTGCGTTTAGGTCAGCAAGTCGTTAACTGGGGTGAAAGTACGCTTATTTCCCACGGCATTAACGTCAACCCAGTGGATATTGACCGTTTGAAAGCGCCTGGCTCTGAAGTAAAAGAAGCCTTTATCCCTGTCGGTATGCTTTGGGCGTCGATTGGTTTGTCTGAAAACGTTAACCTTGAAGGCTTTTATCAGTATCAATGGCATGAAACCAGATTGCCAGCAACAGGTAGTTACTTCTCAACCAATGATTTTGCATCTGAAAACGGTTATATGCAAAACGTTCAGCTTGGTTTTACCTCAAACCCTGATATTGATCTGTATCACCTAACGGATGCATTAAACAGCTTATATGCTGATGCAACGGCCGCATTGGTTGCTCAAGGTGTAGTACCAACAGCACAAGCAGTTGGCAGCGCTGCAGCGTCCATGTATATGGCTTATCCGACTAAAGTGGCGCTTAAAGGAAAAGGGAATAACGGTAAGAGCGAACCTGATGATGGTGGTCAGTACGGTTTACGCTTAGGTATTTTCTCTCCAGAGCTAAACGACACTGAATTTGGTTTGTATTACATTAATTACCACAGCCGTAGACCTCTGATTTCTGGTAAAGCTTCTAACTTTACAGAGCAAGCGATCATGGCTGATTTAGCTTACATCGCACAAAATCAAATTACCGCAGACAATGTCACTAACTTAAATGCCTTTACTCAAGCGCAAATTACCTACCCAGAAGACATCAAACTGTATGGTTTAAGTTTTAATACCGCGATCGGTGAAACCGCATTTGCTGGTGAAGTGGCATATAGACAAGATGAGCCACTACAGATAGATGACGTTGAACTACTTTACGCAGGTATGGTTGAGCAGTTAGCCGCTGCGGGTCTGCGTGATGATTTGGCTGGTTTATCTCAGCTTAGTCAAGGGGACGATATCGCTTTTGTGGGTCCTGGTGAAGTGGCGCAAGGTTATATCTTGCGAGACACTATTCAAGCACAGTTTACAGCAACACATTTGTTCGGCCCATCGCTCGGTGCAGATAGTTGGGCTGTGGTTGGTGAAGTAGGCGCAGTTACTATTAAAGATATGCCAGAGTACGATGAGCTTCGTTTGAATGTTTCAGGTACTGGCCGAAGTGGCACGATTGAGGGGCTTTCTGGCCGAGATTACAATCTTATCCACCAAGCGGTTTCAAATGGTCCAGAAACCAACCCATTCCCATCGGCTTCTGCATGGGGCTATCGCCTTATTGCAAAGGGTGAGTATAACAACCTATTCAGTGGTGTGAATTTTTCTCCACGCGTAGTGTTCTCACATGATGTTAACGGTATCACCCCGGATCCTATGTTCTTATTCATTGAGGATCGTAAATCGCTAGGCATTAATCTTAACTTTAACTACCTAAATTCGTGGTCATTTGATTTTGGCTATAACACGTTTTGGGGTGGTGGTAAGACGAATACCTTTGCGGACCGTGATTTCATCTCATTCAACATTAAGTATTCAATTTAAGGGCTTTCGATATGTTTAGAAAACCTACATTTATCGCAGCAACAATAATTACAATGCTGTCTGCCAGCAGCGCTATGGCTAAGATGAGCGCTGACGAAGTTGCACGTTTAGGTAAAGACTTGACGCCTATCGGTGCAGAGAAAGCGGGTAATGCTGATGGCAGTATTCCTGCTTGGAATGGTGGGATCACCGCGCCTCCAGCTGGTTATGAAGTGGGCATGCACCATCCAGATCCGTTTGCTGATGACAAAGTATTGTTCACAATTGATAAATCGAATTTAGATAAATACAAGTCATTGTTAAGCCCTGGTCAAATTGCGCTATTTGAAACGTATCCAGAAACGTTCAAAATGAACATTTACCCAACTAGACGCAGCGCGTCTTATCCGCAGTTTGTGTATGATGCAACAAAGAAATACGCTTCAACAGCAGAGCTGATCGAAGGTGGTAACGGCATTAAAAATACCGCTATCGGTATTCCGTTTCCGGTGCCGAAAGATGGCTTAGAAGCTATCTGGAACCACCTATTGCGTTTCCGTGGCTTGTCGATTGCACGTTACGGCGGTCAAGCGATGCCCACGGAGTCAGGTGCTTACAACATTATCGGTTTCGATGAGCAATTACTGGTTAAGTACTCTGCAACAGATGCAACGCCTGAAGCGTTGCAAGAGTCAAATATCTTGTTTAAGTTTAAGCAGCAGGTGACAGAACCTGCACGTCTCGCTGGAACTGCATTGCTTGTACATGAAACCATGGACCAAATTTTGACACCTCGTCAGGCTTGGACCTATAACGCAGGCCAGCGTCGTGTAAGACGTGCGCCAAACGTTGCATATGATGCACCAGGAACTGCGTCAGATAGCTTACGTACAACAGATGACTTTGATATGTTTAACGGCTCTCCAAACCGTTATGATTGGAAACTTGTTGGCAAAAAAGAGATGTATATCCCTTACAACAGTTACAAGCTACATAGCGACAAGTTGAAGTATGATGATATCTTGATGGCTGGCCACATCAACCCTGAACACGTACGTTACGAAAAACACCGTGTATGGGTAGTCGAAGCTAACCTGAAAGAAGGTACTCGCCATATTTACAAAAAGCGTGTGTTCTATATTGATGAAGATAGCTGGCAAATCCACGTAACGGATATCTATGATAACCGTGATCAGATGTATCGCGTCGCGATGGCACATGGTCTTAATTACTACGAAGTGCCGACGCATTGGAGTACGTTGGATGTCTATCATGATCTAAACTCTCGTCGCTACCTTGCGATTGGGTTAGATAACGAAGAAGACATGTATGACTTCAGTCAGTCTTTCAACGATAACGAGTTTACTCAGGGTGCGCTGCGCCGTGAGGGTCGCCGTTAATCAAATATTATCAGGCTGAAGCAACCTCGCTTCAGCCTTCTTCCTCCTTTCCTCTCACAACTCGAGTGTTTTCTCATGATGAAGAAGTTAGTAGCAGCCTCGATTTTAACTATGGCGCATGTAGCAGTAGCCGAAAGTAGTGATCAGATTTCAGCAAAATCAGCCCTGATGGTCGCTCACCCAGAACAAACGCTTTTCACGGATATTACAGATAACGGTGATGCGTTAATTGCGGTAGGTAAACACGGCACAATAATTATTAAACAAGAAGGGCAAAACTGGACGCAGGCAGAGGTGCCAATTCAATCACTGTTAACCTCTGTGACATTCAAAGGCAAAGATATTGGTTGGGCTTGTGGCCACGACGCTAGCATAATCAAAACCACAGACGGTGGTAAAACATGGGCGCTAAAACAATATCTACCAACATTGGAAAAGCCTTGTCTTGATATTGAGTTTATTGACCAACAACACGGCTTTGCTGTGGGCGCTTATGGCATGTTTTTTGAAACCACTGATGGTGGTGAGTCTTGGACAAAACGTTTTATCAGTGAATTTGTTCACCCCGATGATGTCGACTACTTAGCCGATTTAAAAGAGCAAGACCCCGCGGCATACGAACAAGAAACGGCGTTTATTCTTCCCCATTTTAATCGCCTGTTGATCGCCGAAGGCATGATGTACCTTGTCGGTGAAATGGGACTTGTGGCACAAAGTGATGACTTAGGAAAAACATGGCAAAAATTTGAGCCTTTTTATCGCGGTTCATTTTTTGCTGTTGATCAAACCTCAGATAAGCAACTTATTGTTGCGGGCCTTAGGGGTAACGCATTTATTGGCAATGCACAGCAAGTAGTTCAACTTGATACTCAAAAAACGGCGACAATAAATAGTATTGCCCACAAAGATAATGTGACCTATATGTTTGCTAACAGCGGCGTAATATTCACGTTGAAAGCAGGTAAGCTAACCTCAAAACAACTAAAAACCGGCCACTCTATTTTAGCAGGTGTGGTTAAAAAGAATCAGCTAATTCTAGCTACGGAGCAGGGGATTGCTGAGGTAGAGGTGAACAACTAATGCAAGCGTTTTTAAATCAATTGGTATACGCCATCTTTAGGCATCGTATTACCGTCGTGTCTTTTTTCGTACTGACGACGATATTTTTGGGCTTCAAAGCCACGCAAATTCAGCTCGATGCTTCATTTAACAAAAATATTCCACTAAATCATGAATACATGAAAGTTTACTTGAAGCACGAAAAACAGTTTGGTGGTGCAAATAGTATTCTTATTTCTGTTTGTGATAAAGATGGTGACATCTTTAATGAGCCATTTTTCACTCAGCTCAAAGCGGTGCATGATCAGCTCTATTTTATCCCAGGTGTTAATCGTCCACTGGTGAATTCAATCTTTGCACCCAGTGCGAGATTCGTTGAGGTGGTAGAGGACGGCTTTGCCGGTGGACCTATTATTCCCGCTAATTTTCAACCTACTGAACAAGGCCTAGCGGTTGTAAAGCAGAACATTGAAAAAGCAAAAGTTGTGGGTCGTATGGTTGCGAGCGATTATTCTTGTGCCATGGTAACCGCTCAGCTAATGGAAACCGACCCGCAAACTCAAGAAAAGCTTGATACCTTAGCCTTTGCGCAAAAATTAGAGTCTGAGATCCGAGCGCCTCTTAGCACTGACAAAGTGAGCATACATATTATTGGCTTTGCGAAAATGGCCGGTGACATTGCTGATGGTGCGAAAGGTGTAGTGCTTTTCTTTGCGTTAGCAATTGCTTTTACCTTTATTATGGTCTGGATGTTCTGTAAGAGCTTTAAGCTTACGCTGCTTCCGATTGTTTGTTCATTTATTGCTGTGATTTGGCAGATGGGCTTACTCAGTACTTTGGGTTTTGGTGTTGACCCTATGTCTATTTTGGTGCCTTTCTTAGTCTTCGCTATTGGCGTGAGTCACGGTGTGCAAATGATCAACGCGATAGGTAAAAAAGTAGCGGATGGGGTAAGCTGCAAAGTGGCTGCTGAGGCGAGCTTTAAAGCATTACTTATCCCAGGTGGCATTGCTCTACTTTCGGACACCGTTGGCTTCTTAACCTTACTGGCAATCGACATCGGCATTATTCGTGAACTTGCTATTACTGCCAGTTTAGGGGTTGCGGTTATTATCTTTACCAACTTGGTACTGCTTCCTGTGATGGCGTCGTTCTTTGAGTCCGCAAATATTAAGCGACTTGGTGATGGTAAGAACGCCAGCCATGGTATGTTTGAGGCAATGCGAGAGGCTTTGGTGAAAACCACAGACAAAAAAGTAGCCAGAATTATCTTACTTATCAGTGCAGTACTGTTCGCATTTGGCTACTGGCAATCTGAAAAAATGCGTATTGGTGATTTACATGCTGGTGCACCGGCACTACATGAAGATGCCAGATACAACCAAGACACTTTTCTTATCTCAGACCGTTATGCCATTTCTTCTGACATCTTAAAGGTCATTGTCGAAGCGACACCTGCGGCTTGTACTGAGCACGATACAATGGAGCGTATTAGTCGTTTCCAATGGCGCGTAGAAAATTTGGCCAGTGTACAATCGGCAGTTTCTTTGAGCTCTGTTGCACAAGCGGTTAATGCTGGGTACAACGAAGGTAACTTAAAATGGCAGACGTTACCAAGAAATACTGCTTCTCTAGTTCAAGCTACCTCTCGAGTAGAGACAAGCTCAGGACTGCTTAACGGTGATTGTTCGGTGATGCCTATTATCATCTTTATGGAAGATCATAAGGCGGAATCTATCGACCATGTGATTGCGAAGATCAAAGCGTTCTCAGAAGAAGAGGGAACTGATGACGTTGCCTTTAAATTAGCATCAGGTCCAATCGGTGTAATGGCGGCGACAAATGAATCCGTTTCCGAGGCGCAGGTTCCTATGATGATCTATGTGTACGGCGCGGTGATCCTGTTGTGCCTAGCGAGCTTTAGGAGCGTGCGAGCGACTATCGCAGTGGTACTACCTTTATATGTGGTATCAACGTTGGCTCAAGCGCTTATGGTGCAGCTTGAAATCGGGTTAACAGTATCGACGTTACCAGTAATTGCTTTGGGTGTGGGAATAGGTGTCGATTATGGCATTTATATTCTATCCTCTATGATGGGACAGCTTAAGCAAGGTATGCCGTTGTCGGTCGCCTATCGAAATGCACTTGCTGAACGAGGCAGTGCGGTACTGTTTACGGGTATCACATTGGCGATTGGCGTAAGCACATGGATTTTCTCTGCGCTTAAGTTCCAGGTTGATATGGGTATCCTTTTAACCTTCATGTTCTTGGTAAATATGCTGGGTGCTGTGCTGCTTTTACCGGCAATTGGAACGCTTATCTGGTCTGACCAGAAAAAATAATGTGAATAATTGTGCTCCTTTTTATTTGGTATTGGCGATTTATATCTATTTTTTGTGAATAGATGAGCAAACAGCTGAAAAGCTTGAAATGTTTTCGTCAAAAAGGCTGTTTATTAGCGTCAGAAAGGTTAGAATTTACCTGACTCCACGCTAATAAATGGCTGTACAAATAATCTACCGTTCAAAGGTGGTATAGATTAAGGAACACATAATGACACAAAATGAAGGCACAGCTTCTGTTATCCTAGATAACGTCTGCAAGCTTATCCATAAAAAAGTCCATGCTGACAAAGTGTCACTTGTCGAAACGTTTGCCAAAACCTTGTACAGCAACATGTCTAAAGAGGATTTGGCACATCGTAACGACAGTGACTTATACGGCGCAGCATTGAGCCTTTGGAATGCCCTTGATAAAAACAAGTCTGACGATGCCGTCATTCGCGTTTTTAATCCTGAGGTTGCAAAGGATGGATGGCAATCATCGCATACGATTGTCGAGATAATCGCTAAAGATATGCCGTTTTTGGTTGATTCAGTGCGCATGGCGATGAATCGCAAAAACATAGTCTCTCACCTATTACTTCATTCTCCACTTAAGTTACAAAGAAATGATGCAGGTGCAATCACCGCAGTTTCTAACTTAAAAGCAGAACAAGAATCTACGTCTACTAAGACCGTATTCTTTATCGAAATCGACAGGCAAACAGATGATTCGGTGATCGCTGATTTTACAGCTGAGCTTGAATCTGTCTTAAATGATGTTTCTGTTGCGGTTGCTGATTGGCTACCAATTCGCGATAAATTGGTGAGCGTAAGTAAAGAGCTGCCGACCCGTCATTATAGTTGTTCAAAAGAAGAAGTTGCTGAAGCCGTCGAGTTTTTAGACTGGCTGGTTAGCGACAACTTTACCTTTATGGGCTATCGCCAATATGATTTGACTCCAGTTCAAGGTGACTATGAGCTGAAGCCAGTTGAAGGCACAAGTCTCGGCCTGATGAAGAACTCTGGTGACGATCACAGCCGTTTATTGTCTGAACTGCCTGAAGTTGCGCGCAAAGAGGCACGCAGTAACAACTTGTTGATCTTAACCAAGACAAATTCACTTTCACGCGTTCATAGACCAGCGTATATCGACTATGTTGGTATCAAGCGTTTTGATGATGAAGGTAACGTGATTGGTGAAGACCGTTTCATTGGCTTGTTCTCTTCTAGCTTCTACAACAACAGTGCGGTAGATGTTCCGGTACTTAAGAGTAAAATTAACCGTATCATGGAGCAATGTGACTTTGCTAAAGGCACACATGCATACAAGGCGGTACTCAATATTCTTGAAACCTATCCTCGTGATGAGTTAGTACAGGCACGCGAAAGCGAGCTGCTTGAAGTGGCAATGGGCGTTTTACAAACTCAAGAGCGTGACATGTGTCGCTTATTTGTGCGTAAGGATGTGTATGGTCGTTTCTTCTCTTGTATGGTTTATGTGCCAAGAGAGAGATACAACACAGCGTTACGCCGTGAAACTCAACAACTGCTAGGCCGTGCATTTAAGTCTAGCGACAAAGTAGAGTTCACCACCTTTTTCTCTGAATCAACACTAGCGCGTACGCATTACATCGTGCGTGTTGATGACAACAACATAGATTACAACGTGAAAGAAATCGAAAATAACTTGGTAGAAGCCGCTCGTACTTGGGAAGACAAGTTACAATCTGCACTTCTTGAAAGAACGGGTGAGTCTCGTGGTAACGAGTTAAACCGTAAATATACGAATGCCTTCCAGTCTGCTTATAAAGATCAAGTGTTGCCGAGTGCAGCAGTAGTAGACATCGAAAAGCTAGAGCAACTAAACGAAGATAACAAACTTGAGATGCTGTTCTACAGACCTCAAGAAGAAGCAACGTCGCAACTTGTTCGTTTGAGTCTGTTCCATAAAGCAGAGCCAATTCACCTATCAGACGTGATGCCAATGCTTGAGAACTTTGGCCTACGTGTTATTGGTGAAACACCATACGCTGTGAAGACGACTGATGGTCAAGTAAACTGGATCATGGATTTCTCTATGCTTATCGACAGCAAAGGGATCACAGATTTTGACAAAGTATCAGCACGTTTCCGTGCGGCATTGACCAATGTGTGGAATAACCGCCTAGAAAACGATGGTTTCAACCGTTTAGTGTTATTAGGTGGTTTAACTGGTCGTGAAGCATCTATCTTACGCGCATATGCTAAATACATGCGCCAAATTGGTGTGACGTTCTCGCAATCTTACATCGAAAATACATTTGACCGTTACCCGCACATTGCAGCGATGATCGTTGATCTATTCGTGAAGAAGTTTGCACCGAAGAAAGTTGCCACTGAAAAGGCACTTCAGAAGGTTGTTGATGCAATCTACCTTGAGCTTGAAAACGTAGCGAATCTAGATGATGACCGTATCATTCGTTTGTACGTTGATATGATCAATGCAACGCTGCGTACTAACTTCTATCAAAAAGAAGCTGATGGCACGAATAAGTCGTATACATCATTCAAGATCCAGCCAAGCGCAGTGCCAGATATGCCATTGCCATTACCTGCGTTTGAAATCTTCGTATACTCTCCACGCGTAGAAGGTGTTCATCTACGTGGCGGTAAAGTGGCTCGTGGTGGTCTACGTTGGTCAGACCGTCGTGAAGATTTCCGCACAGAAGTACTTGGCCTAGTTAAAGCACAGCAGGTTAAGAATACAGTTATCGTACCTGTGGGCTCTAAAGGCGGCTTTGTTTGTAAACAACTTCCAACTGAACGTGAAGCGTTCTTCAAAGAAGGCCAAGAGTGTTACAAGATCTTCATCCGTGGTCTACTAGACATCACAGATAACATCGTACATGGTGACATTGTGCCGCCAGTGGATGTTGTACGTCACGACGAAGACGACCCATACCTAGTTGTTGCAGCGGACAAAGGGACTGCGACTTTCTCTGATATCGCAAATGGTATCGCTGAATCATATAACTTCTGGCTTGGTGACGCTTTCGCGTCAGGTGGTTCAATTGGTTACGACCACAAGAAGATGGGTATTACTGCTAAGGGCGCTTGGGAATCGGTTAAGCGTCACTTCCGTGAAATGGACATTGACTGTCAGACGACTGATTTTACTGCAGTTGGTATCGGTGACATGGGTGGTGACGTATTTGGTAACGGGATGCTGCTATCTAAGCACATTCGCTTACAAGCGGCATTCAACCACATGCACATCTTTATCGATCCAAACCCAGATGCAGCAAGCTCGTATGTAGAGCGTGAGCGTCTATTTAATCTGCCACGTTCAAGCTGGGAAGATTATAATAAGGATCTGATCTCTGAGGGCGGTGGTATTTTCTCTCGTGCAGCGAAAGCAATTACGCTAAGCGCTGAAATGAAGAAGATGATAGGCACTAAGAAATCGAGCATGACACCAAATGAGTTGATCAAAGCATTGTTGAAGATGCCAGTTGATTTATTGTGGAATGGTGGTATCGGTACTTACATCAAGTCTAAATCTGAAACTGACGCTGAAGTAGGCGACCGTGCAAACGACGCGCTACGTATCAACGGTGGTGAGCTTGGTGCGAAGATCTTTGGTGAAGGTGGTAACTTAGGTGCTACTCAGCTGGGTCGTATCGAATTTGCTTCAAACGGCGGTCGCATCAATACTGACTTTATCGACAACGTAGGTGGTGTTGCCTGTTCGGATAATGAAGTTAATATCAAGATCCTACTTAACGGCCTAGTTGCTGAAGGTGAATTGACGAATAAGCAGCGTAACGAATTACTGTATTCAATGACAGATGAAGTATCAGAATTGGTACTGAAAGATTGTTACCGTCAAACGCACACGCTTTCGGTTACTAAGTCTAAAGGTCCAGCGACGCTGAAAGAGAAAGTACGCTTTATCCATGCACTTGAAAAAGACGGCAAGTTAAATCGTGCAATCGAATTCTTACCAACTGATGAAGAGCTAGCAGAGCGAGCGGCGGCAGGTAAAGACCTAACACGTCCTGAGCTATCTGTACTGGTTTCTTACTCTAAGATGGTATTAAAAGAGACATTAGTTGTTGATGAGATCTCAGAAAATCCATACTACCGTCAGTTGCTAGTGAACTCGTTCCCAGCACCGCTGCGCGAGCGCTTCAATGCTGCGATGGATAATCACCCGCTACGTAAAGAGATCATTGCAACGAAACTTGCAAACAATATCGTTAACGATATGGGTCTAAACTTCATGGTTCGTATGCACGAAGAGACAGGTGCAACGGATGCAGAAATTGCGGTTTGCTACTCAATTGCAAGTGCAATCTTTGAAATGAAGGAAACGTGGTCAGCGATTTCTGCGCTTGATAATAAGATCCCAGCGGCAGTTCAAACGGAAATGCTATATCAATTACGTCGTACGGTTCGCCGTGCAACGCGTTGGTTCTTACGTCACCGTGACAAGTCTCAAACTATCGAGCAAACCATTGCGTTCTTTGCACCTACATTTAAAGATTTAAGTGCAAATCTACACAACTACATGGTTGCAAATGAAAGCGAGCAGATCGTTGATAAAGCACGTGACCTTGAGTCTCAAGGTGTACCTGCTGAGATTGCACTGCGTATCGTGTCACTTTCAAGCTTGTTCTCGGTCATGGACTTAGCGGAAGTTGCACATAGCTCAGGTCGTAAGATCGGTGTTGTGTCTAATACTTACTTCACGCTTGGTGCAAACATGGGTCTACATTGGTTCCTTGACCAAATCACGGCTCAACCTGTGGCAAACCATTGGCAGGCGCTTGCTCGTGCTTCATATCGTGAAGAGCTTGATTGGCAACAGCGTTCATTGTCAGAGGTTGTGTTAAACAGCTTTGCTGGTGATGACAGTGATATCAATGAACAGATTGAACAGTGGATGGATAAGCAAGCTGGCTTACTACACCGTTGGCAGCAAATGTTAACTGAGTTTAAGACCTCGCAAAGTCATGACTTTGCTAAGTTCTCAGTTGCACTTCGTGAGCTAATGTTACTAAGCCACAACTGCGATACTTCCAAATAATCTAGAAATCGCTACAATACCCCAGCTTTGACTGGGGTATTTTTTTGTCCAATGCCATTGGCATAATCCATTTAGCTAAAGTTACGCTTGGGTAATTTTAGCTAAGTTGATTACGTTACCAATACTGAGGAGCTACCATGTTTTACGATCTTGCGCGTCGTTTTATGTTTAATAAAGATGCGGAGTGGGCACACGATTTTGCCCTAAGCAACCTGCGCCGCTTTGCGAATACGCCAATGAGCCTTGCATGGTCTCAATCAGTTCAAGACAAACCTGTTAATTTTTTAGGTTTAGAGTTTAAAAATCCAGTAGGGTTGGCCGCCGGTCTTGATAAAAATGCTGAGTGTATCGAAGCATTTGAGCAAATGGGTTTTGGTTTTATTGAAGTAGGGACTGTCACGCCGAGACCACAAGCGGGCAACGACAAGCCTCGGATCTTTCGTTTACCAGAGGCAAATGCAATTATTAATCGCATGGGGTTCAATAACAAGGGCGTCGATTACCTAGTCAACAATGTAAAAGCAGCAAAATACGATGGGATCCTTGGGATCAACATTGGTAAGAATAAAGATACACCAAATGAACAAGGTAAAGATGACTACATTCACTGTATGAGAAAAGTATTTGAGCATGCCTCATATATCACCGTGAATATCTCTTCACCAAATACACCGGGCCTTAGAGATCTACAATATGGCGAAGCGCTAGATGATCTATTGCAAAGCCTGAAAAATGAACAGATGGATCTGATCGCCAAGCATAATAAGTCAGTGCCTATGTTGGTAAAGATCGCACCAGATGTTGATGGCGTTCAGTTAACCCAGATCGCAGAATCGTTAGTTAATAATCGTATTGATGGTGTTATTGCAACTAACACAACATTAGCCCGAGATGCGGTAGAAAACCTAGAGTACGGTAATGAAGCAGGTGGTTTGTCTGGTAGACCTGTTCGTGAAAAATCGACGCATGTTGTCAGCGAATTGAAGCGTATTACCGACGGTAAGCTACCAATCATCGGTGTAGGTGGTATTGACAGTGCGGAATCTGCAAAAGAGAAATTTTCAGCTGGTGCAGATTTAGTACAAGTCTACACAGGCTTTATTTATGAAGGGCCTGCACTTGTTAAAAAGATCGTTTCGTCCTTATAAGGATCGGTCATATAACCAAATGATCCAAAACAAAACGTTATTATAAAAAATTTCATCATTGCGTTTTTCGCGTTATACTCCCACTTACTAGTTGAGCTAATTGGTTGGTGGGAGAGAAGTTTTGCAAGCTTCAAAAGAGTGGCAATGGATCCGCTGCACAGAAAGGAACAGGTTGTTAATTGATTTGGGTGAAGAGCTTCAGCTTTGCACGCCTTTTCGGTTGCGCCACCTTACTGAAGACTCAACCGCTAATCCCAATTTTAGTCTCAGCGAAGCTGAATTTTATCAGAGTGTATTTTCTTACCTTTGCGGTTTTGGTGTTTGGAATGAGCCCAGATGCTGTCAAATCGCTTTGAATGCAACTGCGGCAAAGTTTCATCTGCAACCGATGCAAGCAAAAAGCTGGTTTTTTAAGCCATATTTTGGTGGTGAACCTGTGAGTGAGGCGGTTGTGTGTTTAAATTCCAAGTTAAGCCGTGGCGAGTTTCTAATTATCGAGCATGATGGTCAGTCAAGTCTTTGTTTAAGCTTGAACGAGCAATTTATTCTTGATGAAGGAATAGAGCTTGAACAATTTCAAGCGATAAAAGTACTGAACGATCGGTTAGCGCCTCTTGTGTTAACACACCAAGTTCATCAAAGCGCATAGCCAATTTCATCCCATCGTTTTATTGACCAGCAATTATTTCCTGTATTAACCTGTACCTAATTTGAATTGTTTGCTGATCGAGGGATTAGAATGCGCTGCCTCTGCGATAAAACATTAAAACTAACTTATGCCGACGCTGAAGGACATTGCGGTTATCAATGTCAGTCATGCGGTGCCATTTGGTTGCCGCGCAAATTTATTGATTCCATTAAACATACTTATCACTTTAGTTATACCGATTTTATTGCAAAGCGGTCGTTGGTTGAGCGTGACGTTTTACAATTATGCCCTGATGATGGTCATACACTTAAAGACTATACGCTCTTTGAAGCTAGTTTTAGTGAGTGCGGGTGCTGTGGTGGCGTGTGGTTTGAAAAAGGGGAGCTCCATAACTTACTGCAAAATTACCAAAGTAGGAACTCGAACATAAGCGCGCTAGATAAGTTAAATTTTCTGAACTTGCTAAATTTTTAACGTAATTTATCCCCATACAACCAAGCTCAACTAATAACTAACGATAACTTGTGTGTTATACTGCGCCCAGTTGAAATTTAAGGGTATTCAAATTGCAATTTATCGCATTGACATCTATTGGTGTAGAGCAGTTACTGGTTGAAGAATTAACCGAGTTTGGTTTTGAAATAAACAAGCAAACCGTTGGTTCAGTTAAGTTCACAGGTGCTAATCTAGACGTACAAAAGTTCTGTATGATGACACGATTTGCAACGCGCGTGATGTTGCTTATTGATGACAAACCAGAAGTGAATGACAAAGATTCTCTCTACAAGTTTGTTCGTTTTCAGGCATGGCAAGATTGGTTTAGCCCAAAGCAGACCTTTGCAGTAGAGTTTAATGGTACGAATAATGCGCTTAAAAATACGCAATTCTCTGGCTTGGTGGTTAAGGATGGGATCGTTGACTACTTCAATGACCTGTTTGAGCAACGTCCAGATGTTGACAAACAGACACCGGATATTCGCATCATAGCGAAATTATCTAAGCAAGGCTGTGCGCTATATATCGATTTCTCGGGACCTCGCTTATCTGATAGAGGTTATCGTGACAAACAAGGTAAAGCGCCAATTCGTGAACATTTAGCGGCAGCGCTGGTTAAACGTAGCGGCTGGCTTGAAGATACTAATAAGCCGCTTTTTGACCCCTGCTGTGGTTCTGGCACGTTATTAATCGAAGCGGCATCTATGGCGCTTGGCTTACCTACTAACCTTAATAAAGATTTTGCCTTTAAACGCCTGCCGAGTTTTCGTGAAAGTAAGTTCACCGAGCTTAAAGCACAATTAAAGGTACAGCCAGAGCAAAAGAGCTTATGGCTGATCGGTAGTGATATCGATGAACGTGTGCTGTCAATTGCTGAGCGTAATGCCAAGCGCGCAGGCGTTGAGTCACATATTAAGTTTAAGTTTGAAGATGCCAATCACCTTAGCCTTGCTGCTAAACGTCCTGGCATTGTGCTGAGTAACTTGCCTTATGGCGAACGTCTAGGTGGTATGGCTGAAATTATTACGCTATATCGCAATATGGGTATCGCCTTTAAAAAGCACTATAAAGACTGGAATTTGGCGTTACTTGCGAGTGAAGAAAGCCTATTAAAAGTGCTAAAACTAGCGCGTAAAAAGTCTTATAAATTCAAAAATGGCCCGCTCGACGTGCTGCTTAACTTGTATGAAATGAATGAGATGCAGGTACAGCAAAATAAACAGAGCAGTGGGCTTAATTTTGAAGGCTCGACTGCGTTTGGTAACCGCTTGAAGAAAAATCTACAAGGCTTAAAATCTTGGCTGAAAAAAGAAGACGTTAATGCGTATCGTGTTTATGACGCGGATATCCCTGAGTACAATGTTGCGGTTGATGTATATAACGACAACGCAGTCATCTTTGAATACAAAGCGCCAAAAGAAATTGACGATAGCGTTGCGCAAAAACGTTTGCAAGACGTGATCACACTGACCGCCGAGCAGCTTAATATTGACCCGCTAAACATCGCGGTAAAAGTAAGAAAGCGCCAAAAAGGTCAAGAACAATACAAAGCCCTAGACAAGCAAAACCGTACTGAGGTAGTAGAAGAGTACGGCGCTAAGTTTAAGGTTAACCTATTTGATTATCTTGATACTGGTCTATTCCTTGACCACCGTTTAGCCCGCAAGTTTATTCAGCAACATTCGAAAGATAAACGCGTGTTGAATCTTTTTGCATACACAGGTAGTGCTTCCGTGCATGCCGCAGTTGGCGGTGCTAAGTCTGTTACCACAGTAGATATGTCAAAGACCTATCTAAAATGGGCTGAGGAAAACTTTGAGCTAAATGGTTTGAAGAACCCACGTTTCAGATTTGAGCAAGCGGACTGCTTAAAATGGCTTGAAAGAGCAGTTGGTCAATATGATTTGATATTCTTAGACCCACCAACATTCTCTAACTCTAAACGTATGTCAGATGCATTTGATGTACAAAGAGATCATTTAAAACTATTTGGTTGGGTAAAGAAGATATTAGCACCGAACGGTGTACTGCTGTTTTCTAACAACAAACGCGGATTTAAAATCGATGAAATGGGACTTGCGGCACTTGGCCTAACCGCTGAGGAATACTCATCGCAAACCTTGTCTTTGGATTTTAAGCGTAACAAACAAATTCACAACAGCTGGTTGATCCGTCATGATTAAATGTACTTTATTTCACACCGATGGTTGTCATCTTTGTGAAGAAGCATTGGCGATGTTAATTCAATTTTTGCCTGAAGCCGAAATTGAACTCGTTGATATCGTCGATTGTGTAGAGACGATGACGGAATATCAATATAGAATTCCAGTGATTAAAAAAGGCGAGACAGGTCAGGAACTTGGCTGGCCTTTTACTCAACAACAACTACAAGAATTTATAGAATAATATGGATCTCATTCGAATTGCTAAAGCGCAACTGGCTTTTGGCTCACACCCTATACTTGACCAAGCTGATGCCGTTATTGAATCTGGCGAGCGCGTTTGTATCGTGGGCCGAAACGGTGCCGGTAAATCAACGTTACTGAAAGTACTTGATGACCAAGTTCAACTTGATGATGGTGAAATCAATCGTGTTGGTGGATTAAAAGTTTCAAGGCTAGAACAAGACCCACCAAAGGGCGCAAATGGGTCGGTCTTTGATTATGTTGCAAACGGTTTACCTGATGTTGCTGAGCTACTCATTGAATTTCATGAAGTCAGTGAAAAACTACAAACCAGCCAGTCAGATAAACTGATGACCTCGCTTGAGCGCCTGACTCAGCGATTGGAAAGCGAAGATGCGTGGCGTTTTGAGTCACGGATCAAGCAAGTGCTTAGCCAGTTGCAATTAGATGCGAATATGCGCCTAGAAGAACTCTCAGGTGGCTGGCTACGCAAAGTTGCACTGGCCAAAGCCTTGGTGAGTGACCCAGATTTACTGTTACTCGACGAGCCGACTAACCACCTTGATATGCAAAGTGTCATCTGGCTTGAGCAATTCCTGAAAGAGTTTAAAGGGGGGATCGTGTTTATCTCTCACGACCGTGCCTTTATTCGCGCAATGGCGACCCGAATTTTAGATTTAGACCGTGGCAAGTTGGTTTCATACCCTGGAGATTATGCGCAATATCTAGAACAAAAAGCTCATGATTTAAAAGTGGAAGAGCAACAGAATGCCTTGTTTGATAAAAAGCTTGCCGAAGAAGAAACCTGGATAAGGCAAGGGATCAAGGCCCGCCGAACCCGTAACGAAGGGCGTGTGCGAGCACTAAAAGCGCTTCGTGTTGAGCGCAAGCAACGCATCGAGCAACAAGGTAAGACAGACTTCAACATCGAGACGGCGGATCGTTCCGGTAAGCTGGTCTTTGAAGCGAAACATTTAGACAAAGCATTCCAAGAAAAATGCATTGTAAAGGACTTTTCAACGCTGGTGATGCGTGGCGATCGTATTGGCTTGGTCGGTCCTAATGGAGCAGGTAAAACTACGCTGTTAAAAATGCTTTTTGGTGACATTAAACCTGACGCAGGCAGCGTAAAACAAGGCGTGAACCTGGAAGTTGCGTACTTCGACCAATACCGTGAAAAATTGGATGAAGAAGCAACTGTGCAGGATAATGTCGCAGAAGGTAAGCAAGAAGTAATGATGGGCGGCCGCTCACGTCATGTGCTTGGCTATCTGCAGGACTTTTTATTTCCGCCTGCGAGAGCTCGAACCCCTGTAAAGGCATTATCAGGCGGTGAAAAAAACCGCTTATTGCTTGCTAAGCTCTTCCTTAAGCCTTCAAATATTATTGTGCTGGACGAACCGACCAATGATTTGGATATTGAGACGCTTGAGTTACTTGAAGAAATCTTAAACCAATACCAAGGCACGGTGCTGGTCGTCAGCCACGACCGAGAGTTTATCGATAATACCTGCGGCAGTGTCTGGGCGTTCGAAGGCGAGGGCTTGGTGACAGAAATTGTTGGCGGTTATAGTGATTTTGAACTGTACCAGCAAAGACGAGAGCAGCAAAAGAAAGAAGCACAAAAGGTTCATCAAGAAAAGCAGCAACAAGTCGAGACTAAAAAAGCAGCTGCACCTGCTCGTTCAAATAAGCTGAGTTACAAATTAAAACTTGAATTAGAGTCGTTGCCCAGTAAAGTAGAGGAACTTGAAGAGGCTGTGAACAAACAACAAGCACTGGTCAGCGATCCAGACTTCTTTAAACAAGATCAAGAAACGACCCACAAGGCATTGAACCATTTGACTGAGCTAGAGTCGAAGCTGGAAGCCGCGTTTGAACGCTGGGAAGAACTAGAAGCATTACAGAATCAGCAGTAAGGATTAAAATGAAATTTAAACTTTTAGCCGCGAGTGTCGCCGTAGCCCTTTCACAACAAGCGGCCGCTGCCACCTATCAGTTAACTGAATTACCAAGACATGATAATAGTAAATATAGCTACGTGTCGGACGCAAATGAAGCTGGAGACGTGATTGGTCATGCTTCCAATTTATTTGGTGTTAAGATTGATGTGTCATATATCGACTTCGATGATTCAACACTGAAAAGCGATTATGACAATGTAAAGAAGCAATATGAGCAGATAGAAGAAGAAATTACCTTCACCTTAGATGATATTCAAAATAATGATGCTGCAAATACCAACGCACAAGCTCATGCATTTATGCTTTATCACTTAAGTCGAAGAGGGGCTAATCAATTTCAAACTGTTGTTCAAGCAATCTCTCTTACGTACAACAACAATACTGCTGAAGAATTTGTAGTATATGATGAACAATCTCCTGATTACGAAGGGCTAACTCGCTCGGTCACTAACTACCTTACAAGCATCGCAGAAGACGGTACAATAGTGGGCTGGGGCTCTGCACCTTTTAAAAAGATAACTTTTACTCCTGAGGGTGAAACAGAAGAAGAAACTTATTTTGTACGCGATTGGCGAAATAAAGGAATTTTGGTAACTCCTGCTGGTGAGAAAGTTAGGCTGGAGCCCGCATTTACTGAGCATGGCGGTATTTCTATCGCGACAGACATCAAGCAAACTAACGAAGGTGGTTATATTGTCGTCGGGCAAAGCTCTACGTCATTATCTCAAAGAGCAATCGAAAATATAGCGGATGATTGTGATGGTGTAGATGAGCCAGTGGATGTTTGCATCCAGAGTATCAGCACTCCATATCACACTAGGGCATATAAATGGACTTTTGATAACAACTTTAATTTAGTTGATGCAACAGATTTAGGGCTCGGTTTTACGCCTGATGAAGATAGTGAAATTGCATACTCTAGTATTGCTGTTGCGACTAACTCGGATGGGTTAACCGTTGGTTACTCTCGAGTACGTAGACAAAGAGATGATAGACTACTGCCATATGAACAAGCTGTTTATTTCGAAGACGGTGAAATCAAACGAGTTAGAGAAGTTGAGAGCTTTATTGAATATAGCCAAGCAGTCGATGTGAATGACAACGGTACCATAGTTGGTGTATTTGGACGTTTCAGTGGAGGCTCTAGAGACTATGACGCAACTGGCTTCTACTTTAATACTACAAGTGCTGAGTTTAAGGAGATGCCCACATACTTTGAAGGTTCAGCAACAGCAATAAATGACATTAACAATAATGGCTTTGTTGTTGGTCAAGGTGTGATTGAAAAGAGTGGTTCAAACCGTCGTCGTGAAGCCTTCTTATATGAAATCGGGGCGGAAAAGCTAGTAAACATTAATTCTCTTCTTCCCTGTAAGAGCGATACCTTCCCTTACACGATTGCGGAAGCAGTAAAAATTACTGACGATAACAAGATCTATGCGATTGCCACCAAAACGGTTGAAAGACGCAATACACTTGGTGAAATTGAGAAGGACAGCAAAGGTGAGACTGAGTATGAGTCGGTAAGCTTACCGGTTCTACTTACGCCAATTTCTGGTGAACCTGAAAGCTGTACACCACCTGAAGCAGAGACATATGAGCGTCAATCTGCAAGTTGGTCTTGGCTTAGTTTACTCGCGCTACCACTAGTGGCGCTGAGAAGACGTCGTAAAGCCTAAAGTACAATTTATACGATAAAAAAGCCCGGAAGGGCTTTTTTTGTGTTTGAAAAGAAATATTCGCAAATTCAATTCGATATTTAATTCAAGCGATAAAAATCTTAACTATACTGGTATTAGCCTTGGCCGCGACTTTGCCACGCTTTATTCACTGAGCGTCGCCACAGGTAGTCGATACCGAAAAAGCCGATAATGGCGGCAAGTGTTGCGCAGATCAAAGAGCCGACGATAAATGCAGGCCCAATCGTTGTTAGGCTTTGTGCAAGCCATTCCCAACTCGCCTCAAAATGGAATGGTTGCTGCTCTTGACCAAGAGCAAATACACCGACTAGGTATGAGCAGTAAAATATAGGTGGCATCGTAAGTGGATTGGTGATCCACACGAGTGCAATAGACAAAGGCAAGTTAACGCGAAATGGAATCGCTAGTGCTGCCGCCAGTACCATTTGAAAAGGAACAGGGATGAATGCGAAAAATAGCCCCACCGAGAATGCGCCGCGTGCTGAGCGCCGGTTTAAATGCCACAGGTTGGCATCATGCAGTAACTTACCAAAGATTTTTAATGATTTCTGTTGTTTGATTTTATTATGATCAGGTAAAAAGCGTTGAATCGTTTTTTTCGCCATTTGCAGCTGCCATCTACTTGGATTCTGATATGTTTTGGAATAATTCTGGGTTGCTTCAGTGCGGTATTTCTTCTCGACAATTGGCGATCAGCCGCACTAAGCATATTCCTCTACTTCATGGGCCGCTATTCTAAGCTTTTTTGTCCTATATTGGCAGGATTTATTTTAGGGATTTCCATTGCTATTGGTCATTACTTTGTTTTTTATCAGCTAAAAATACCAGAAATGTGGCAATCGCAGCTTGTTACTGCTTCGGGTAAAGTTATTGAGGTTGATAATTCTGTGATTGGTGAAGCGTTAAAGGTAAAGCTTGAGCAAGTTGATGGCTACCAATTTGCCCGTTGGCGTACAGTAAACGCAAAACTCTATCGTAACTCATCCACGCCTATGTTGCGTGTCGGTGACCACATTGAATTTACGGTAAAACTTAAGCGTTATCGTAGCCGAATTAATATCGGACTTTTTAATGCTGAATTGCATGCGTTTAGGAAGCATATATATTTTAAGGGTAGCATCAAAACAATCAAGTCGGTAGTGAAGGACACTACGTGGCGAGATAACTACCGCTTATTCATAGATAAAACGCTTGATGGGCGAAGCTATGCTTGGCTGTACTATATTTTGTTAACTGGCGATACAAGCAAAGTCGACTTCGAAAACAAAACACAATTTAGAAGTCTTGGCTTGAGCCATCTGTTAGCGATTTCAGGGCTGCATATCGGAATGGTATTTGCCATTGCGTTTTTGCTGATAAAAGTCGTGCTGTATTGTATCCCGGTAATAATTTCCCAAGCAGCTAACTTACATCAATGGTGTTTGGTTTTTGCGTTACTGTTGTGTTTTGGTTACGTCATTCTCTGCGGTTACAGCGTATCGGCGACTCGAGCTTTAATCATGGCAATGGTGTGGGTTGCTTGTTACCTCTTTGCTGTGCGCCTTAAAGCGCTTCAGGTGCTAACAGTAGCGTTGACCATCGTCTTGATAGTAGACCCGTTTTCACTACTTAATCCTGGTTTATATTATTCCTTTTTTGCGGTTGCTATCATCGTAACGTTAGTGACAAAAGTTGGTAGAGGTTTAGGTGCAAAGCTACTTGCCTTAATCAAGTTGCAGCTTGCGTTATTTACCTGTCTGTTGCCACTCAACCTGTATTTCTTTTCCGGTGCGAGTATTATCTCATTGGTTGCGAACATCATTGTGATCCCGTTGGTTTCCATCGTGGTATTTCCGCTACTACTACTTCATGTTACTGCGCTGCACGCTATTGGTTGGCAACTTCCACTTCATTTAGTTGATAATGTGTTAGTGTTTCTTTTTGAGCTGTTGCAAAGTGCTCCACTAACTTGGGTAGATATACCTGGCGTTTCGTCCATGTTTCTAATAACCAGCTACTTAAGTGCTTTGCTGCTGTATTTATTCAGAAATTATCTTGGTTTATTACCCATATTGTTTTTCCTCGTTCAGTATCAATTTCGAGCTTCTCCGCTATGGCAAATCGATATCTTTGACGTGGGTCACGGAACGGCAGTGTTAGTTTCTCGCAATAACAAAGGGCTGCTCTATGATGTGGGGGCCAAGTATTTTGGTTATTTTTCGATGTTCGAGTTTGTGATCAAACCTTATCTTTTGAATAATCGAATTACGCTGCAAGATACCATCATTAGTCATAATGATGGCGACCATAATGGTGGCGTTGACGACCTCATTGCCTATGATGGCGGAAAATCGTTACAGCGTTTTCACCCTGCAAGTCCAGCTGATAGTTGTGTGCTAGGAACACATCAATTTCAAGGGCTAGACGTATCTGTGATCTGGCCTCAAGAAGTGTCGAACAATGACAATAATAATTCTTGTGTGGTTCGTATCTCTGATGGGCGTTTTACGCTTTTATTACCAGGAGATATCGAGAAAATAACCGAAACTAAGCTGCTTAACATTGAAAAAGAAGCTCTTAAGGCCGATATATTACTGGTTCCGCATCATGGTAGTGGCAGCTCTTCAAGCGAGCAGTTTATTCAAGCGGTTGACCCAGATATTGCGATATTTTCTCGTGCCTTTTATTCGCCGTGGAAAATTCCCAATGAGAAAGTGATTGAAAGATACCAAAGAGTAGGGAGCACACTATTGGATACCGCTTTAGATGGCCATATAAAGATCTCAATTTTTGCTCAAGAAATTACAGTTGAACGAGCTCGGGAAGTGGAAAATTACTGGTTTCTCAGATAATCCATTCAGTTTTAATGATTTGAAAGTTACAATAATGCCATATAGAAAAGTAGAGGCTGGCAATGCAACCAACCGACAAGCAGATTTACGCTAGATTATTTAGCTATGTAAAAGACTTTAAACTCGCTGCCATATTTTCAGTAATTGGCATGATAGGGTACGCTGCGATGGACGCTTCGTTCGTTGCCTTAATGGATCCGTTTATCGATGAGGGTCTCACTGCAGGCAATCGCGACGTACTAAAATTAGCTCCCTTTGTTGTCATCGCGTTAGTTATTGGACGCGGCATCTTTAATTATATGGCATCGTATTGCTTGTCTTATGTCGGGTCGCAGGTTGTGCGTGCTTTGCGACAGCAACTATTTGAACACATGTTGTATCTACCAGTGTCGTTTCATGATCAACATTCTAATGGTGAAATGATATCAAAAATCACTTTTGATACGGAGCAGGTACAGCAAGCCGTCACTAAGGCACTTCAAGTGCTGATCCGTGAAGGCGCATTTGTTTTTTTCTTACTTATCACGATGTTTTATGCAAGTTGGCAGCTATCGCTCATTTTCTTAGTTGTGGTACCGATCGTGGCGGTGATCGTTACTGTGGTGTCTAAGCGCTTCAAGAAAATCTCCAAGAATATTCAAGATGCGATGGGAGAAGTGACGAAAAGCTCTGAGCAAATGATGGCGGGTCATAAAGTCATTCATGGCTTTGGTGGCCAAGAAAAAACCATCTCTCACTTTGCTAAAGTTAATAATCATAACCGTCAGCAACGCGTAAAAATGGATGCGACTAAAGCGCTGAGCGTATCTATCATCCAAATCATAGCGGCGAGCGCAATGGCCGTGATACTCGCGATTGTCGCGATGCCTACTATGGTAGACAAAATTTCATCGGGCACTTTTGTCACTTTGATCACCTCTATGATGATGATGCTGCGTCCTTTAAAACAACTTGCCAATGTGAATAGCGACCTGCAACGCGGGATCTCTGCGGCGAAAAGTGTGTTTGCGGTGATTGATCTTGAACAAGAAAAGGACACTGGCACTCAGTCTTTATCTCGTGCTCAAGGTAACCTACAAGTCAAAGACTTAACCTTTACTTATCCATCTAAAAACGACCCGGTGATTGAGTCATTAAACCTTGAAATCAAAGCTGGGCAGAGTATTGCGTTGGTAGGTAGAAGTGGTTCAGGCAAATCAACTATCTCTAATCTATTACCACGTTACTATGATATTGAAGCGGGCAGTATTGAGTTAGATGGCACGAACATAAATGATTACCAGCTTGCGGATCTACGCGCGCAGTTTTCCATCGTGTCGCAGCAAGTGGTGTTGTTTAATGACACCATTGCAAACAATATTATGTACTCGTTAAAGCAACCCTTATCGCAAGAAGCCCTAGAAAAAGTAGTAAAACAAGCCCACGTCTGGGAATTTGTTAAAGATCTTCCTGAGGGCCTAAATACCGTTGTTGGTGAAAATGGCGTGATGCTTTCTGGCGGACAACGACAACGTATCGCTATCGCGCGTGCTATTGTGAAAGATGCACCTATCCTTATTTTAGATGAAGCAACATCAGCATTAGACACAGAATCTGAGCGTTTGATCCAACAAGCGTTAGAAGAGCTGATGGCCGACAAAACAACCATAGTAATTGCCCATCGGTTATCGACAATCGAGCGTTGCGACTGCATCTATGTGCTAGATAAAGGCAAGATCATCGAACAAGGCAAGCATGCTGAATTGGTCGCGCAGGAAGGGGTTTATCATGCACTTTGCAAAATGCAGTTTGGTGAGCAATAAATGGCATCCAAAATAGAGCAAAGTTGGTATAAAAAACCGGGACTACTAACGCTATTATTGCTTCCGCTAAGCCTGTTATTTGGACTTATTAGCTCGGTGAGAAAGGGGCTTTATCAACTCGGCTTTTGCCCTGCGTACCGCTCGCCTGTTCCGGTTATTATTGTCGGTAACATCAGTGTGGGCGGTAACGGCAAAACGCCATTTGTACTTTGGTTAGTCCCTTTTCTTGAAAATCTTGGTTTTAAGGTTGGGGTGATCAGTCGAGGCTACGGTGCAAAACCCAGTTCAACCCCATTTTTGGTCACTGAAGCGACCTCAACGGAAGAGGGCGGTGATGAACCTTGTTTGCTCGCCAAACGATTGAAATGCCCAGTGATGATTGGTGCTGATAGACAAGCCAGTATTGAAAAATTATTGGGTAATAGCGATGTAAACATCATCGTCAGCGACGATGGGCTACAGCACTATAAATTGGCACGAGATATTGAGTTCTGTATTGTTGATGCTGTGCGACGCTTTGGTAATGGCTTATGGATGCCAGCAGGGCCGCTTAGGGAATTACCTAAGCGTATTCAGAGTGTTGATCTTGCCGTATATAATGGTGGATGCGAAAGTTATTCCTACACGTTAGAGACCGTTGGTTTTTTTCGTGTTACAGATGATAGTCCAGCATCCAATATTGAAATGGCTGGCGCTTCAGTCTGTGCTATCGGCAATCCCGCGCGATTTGAAAATACGCTACGAGATAGGGGGATTGTTCTGAGTGAAAGCCTACATTTTGCGGATCATCATCCATATCAAGCGTCCGACTTCGCGCAAATCGATAACGGCGCTATTTTTATGACAGAGAAAGATGCGGTAAAGTGTCGCACTTTTGCAAAAGATAATTGGTATTACCTCAAAGTAGATGCCAAACCTACATCAGCGCTTGAAAAAGCGGTATTAAATTTACTTAAAAAGAAAGAGATTTATCATGGCCTTTGATACCAAATTACTAGAAATAATTGCCTGCCCAGTATGTAAAGGCAAATTAAGATATGACAAAGAAAACAAAGAGTTGATCAGCACAGCAGCTAAGCTTGCTTATCCAATTAAAGATGATATTCCTGTGTTATTGGAAAACGAAGCGCGCGAGCTGAGCAGCGATGAGGTTGAGCAGTGGAATTCGTAGTCGTTATTCCGGCGCGTTATGCTTCAAGCAGGCTGCCTGGTAAACCACTTGCTGATATCGGCGGTAAACCAATGATCCAGCGTGTTTACGAACAGGCGATTCAATCTGGCGCGGCAGCGGTTTATATCGCAACCGATCACAGTGCGGTATTTGAGGCAGCGCAAAACTTCACTGATAATGTGCTCATGACGCGTGAAGATCACCAATCTGGAACTGAGCGACTCGCCGAAGTTGTTGAACAACTGGGGCTGAACGAACAAACCTTGGTGGTCAATGTACAAGGTGATGAGCCACTGCTAGAGCCTGATAACATCGCACAAGTGGCAGCACTACTGCACCATTCTGATGCACCGATGGCGACTTTGTGCGTTGATGTGGAAGATGTGGAAGAGGTGTTGAATCCGAATGCGGTGAAAGTGGTGTCTGATATTCAAGACAACGCACTGTATTTCTCTCGCTCTTCTATTCCGTTTCAGCGTAACAGCATGTTAACGCTCGACAAAAATAGCATTCCAGTGAGCCATTTTAAACGTCATGTTGGCATATATGCCTATCGTGCGGGCTTTATTCAAACCTATTTATCGCTAAGTGTTTCACCGCTAGAGGTGCAAGAGTCACTAGAGCAGCTACGTGTGCTGTATCATGGATACAAAATTAAGGTCGCTAAAGCGGTTAAGCCGGTGCATGCTGGAGTGGATACCCCCGAAGATTTGGCACGGGTTCAAGAGATACTGAATGGAAAAGTTTAAGCTCATTGCGGACGAGATAGACTATGTGGTTGCATACAAACCACAAGGTTTGAGCTTCCATAGTGAGGACGGTGCAGGTTTTGTTGCCTTACTGACGGAGCAACTAGGCTATCCCTTATTTGCGGTTCACCGCCTCGATAAAGTCACGTCGGGACTCATCCTTTTAGCGAAGTCTAGTGAGGCTGCAAAGCAGCTAACGAGCCTGTTTTCCGCTCGAAAAATAGATAAATTTTACCTGGCGTTAGTTAGTGCGAAACCTAAGAAAAAGCAAGGTTGGATAAAAGGCGATATGGCTAAGTCGCGCAGAGGTACCTATAAACTGATTAAAACTAAGCTAAATCCTGCGGTGACTCGATTTTATTCATGCTCTGTTGCGACCAACCTACGCGCTTGTATTGTCAAACCGTTTAGCGGTAAAACACACCAAATTCGGGTGGCACTAAAAAGCATCGGTGCACCAATTTTAGGTGATTTAGCCTATAGTGGAGAGCCTGCGGATAGAACGTATCTTCATGCATTTTGCCTTGAATTTGAATGGCAAGGTAACCATCAACGCTATCAAGCTGCGCCTGAAGGTGATGGTGCATTTGGCCATTTATTGGCACATGAAATCTTTGCAAGTTGGCAAAATCCAAGTCAATTAGAGTGGTAACATGACGGATTCGAATAGAGAACTAAGATTTGGCGGTATTGGTCGGTTATACGGTAACGCCGAGTTGGAAGCATTAAGTAAAGCACACTTTTGTGTCATTGGTATTGGTGGCGTTGGCAGTTGGGCTGTAGAAGCGCTAGTGAGAACGGGTATAGGTAAAATAACGCTTATCGATATGGACGATATTTGTGTAACCAACATTAACCGTCAGTTACATGCTCATAGCGAAAGTATCGGGATGCAAAAGATTGAAGCAATGCAAGATCGCTGTCTTGCGATTAACCCAGATTGTGAAGTTACCCTGATCGATGATTTTCTGATGTTAGATAACATTAGAAACTACATTCAAGGCTTTGATTATGTTATCGACTGTATCGACGCGGTTAAAGAGAAAGCGGCGCTAATCGCGCATTGTAAGCGAAATAAAATACCGGTGATCACCACAGGTGGTGCAGGCGGTCAAACCGATCCGAGCCAGATCCAATATGGGGATGTGGCAAAGACGACCCATGATCCGCTGCTGGCAAAAGTACGCTATATTCTCAGAAAACAATATAATTTTAGCGATAATCCAAAACGTAAATTTGGCGTAGATTGCGTGTATTCCACAGAGCAACTCGTTTACCCAAGTACTGATGGCACCGTGTGCAAAGCAAAGCAACAAGCTGAAGGTGGGAAAAACATGGACTGCGCCACCGGGTTTGGCTCTGCCACTATGGTAACCGGGAGTTTTGGTTTTTTTGCGGCGTCCAAAGCAATACGTAAGTACCTCGATAAACAAAGCAAAAGCAGCGAATAAGTGTGCTCGTTTGAGCACCTTATATCACGTTATTTTAATATCTCTGCCTGCACTTGGATCTGTTCAACAATCGCACGGATACCATTACCTCTAGATGGACTTAGGTGAGTAATTAATCCAAGCGACTCAAACAGTTCATAAGCATTAAACTGGCTTGCTTGTTCTGGCGTTTTACCTGCGTACGCTGCAATGATGATTGCAAGTAAGCCTTTAACAATACGCGTATCTGAGTCGGCAATAAGTACGAGTTGCTGCGCACTTTCATCTAAGTCCACATAGAGCCAAACTTTACTATCACAGCCCGACACTAACGCTGAGTCAACTTTCAACGCATCAGGAAGCTCAGGAAGTTGTTTACCTAGCAGCATAATTTCACGATACTTGGCTTGCCAGCCATGACTTTCAGACAATTTTTTTGTGATATGTTCAATATTCATAAGTTCAATCTAATAATTCTATTGTGGCACTTAACGCATTAATAAAATGCTCAATATCGTCTTGGTTATTATAAAAAGCCAAACTTGCACGTACTGTCCCATTAACCTTGAGCATTTTCATTAGCGGCTGAGTACAATGGTGTCCGCTTCTGACTGCTACGCCGTATGTATTGAGTAGTGTGGCAAGATCGTAGTGGTGCTCGTTTTTATAGTTAAAACTGACGACACCAACATTGTTTTGTGTATCGCCATAAACCGTGATGCCTTCAATCTGTCTTAGCTTTGCTAGAAGGGAGTGATAGAGCGCTTGCTCATAGCGTTGAAGTGCACTGGGATCAATCTCGTTTACATAATCTATCGCTGCGGCAAAACCGATAACGCCAGAAATATTGGGAGTGCCGGGCTCAAACTTGCCAGGTGCCTCTCGATAGCTGGATCGCTCAAAACTCACTTCTTTTATCATTTCGCCGCCGGTTTTGTATACGGGGAGCGCATTTAGTTGCTGGTATTTACCATAAAGTCCGCCGACACCTGTTGGTCCAAGCGCTTTATGAGCTGAAAAAACATAAAAGTCGCAATCCAGCGCCTTCAGATCAGGTCTTAAATGCAGTAAAGACTGTGCGCCGTCGATAACCGTGATGGTACCCAAGGCTTTGCAAACCGAGATGAGCGACTCAACTGGATGAATATTCCCAAGTGCGTTTGAAACATGGCCCATCGCTAACACATCAGGTTTATGCTGCTTTAACATCGCAATGGCACCTTGCTCATCGAGGACGCCGTCTAACATAGGTAACACCAGTAAAGTTGCGCCGGTACGCTGACAAGCTTCTTGCCAAGGCACTATGTTAGCGTGATGTTCAAAGGGACTGATGGCAATTACACTGTCTGAAGTGAAACGTGCACTCAGGCCATGAGCCAACAAGTTTAGTGATTCAGTTGCGCCGCTGGTCCATACTATTTCTCGTGTTTCAACATTTAAAAAATTGGCAATTGTTTCTCGGGCACTTTCATAGCGAACGGTGGCGTTTTCACTAAGCGTGTGTAAACCTCTATGTACGTTTGAATTCTCATTTTGATAAAAAGTTTTTATGACATCGATGACTTTGTTCGGTTTTTGCGCAGTTGCAGCAGAGTCAAGATAGCAAAGCGGCTGCCCATCGAGTTGTTTGTTCAAAATTGGAAAGTCGTTGCGCAGAGATTGGATGTCAGTCATAACGTACCTGAGTTAATTGAGCAGCGCGATTCTAACGAATACGCGGCGATATTAAAACAAAAAAGGCCGCATTAAGCGGCCTTTTCAAACACAATAACGAGATTATCTGTCGTTTTGTGTTTTGTAGTCGCGAGACGTGTAGCCTTTGTAAAGCTGACGCGGACGACCAATTTTGTGTCCTGGCTGAGAAAGCATTTCGTTCCAGTGTGAAATCCAACCCACAGTACGAGACATCGCGAAGATAACTGTAAACATGCTTGTTGGGATACCGATTGCTTTAAGAATGATACCTGAATAGAAGTCTACATTCGGGTATAGTTTCTTCTCGATGAAATAAGGGTCTTCTAGGGCAATCTGTTCAAGTTTCATTGCAACGTCAAGAAGTGGATCTTGAATGTTTAGCTCTTTAAGCACTTCGTGACACGTTTGACGCATTACTGTCGCGCGTGGGTCAAAGTTTTTATAAACGCGGTGACCAAAGCCCATTAGACGGAACGGATCGTTCTTATCTTTTGCTTTTGCAACGTACTCGTCAATACGATCAACAGAACCAATTTCTTCGAGCATAGTTAAACATGCTTCGTTTGCGCCGCCGTGTGCAGGGCCCCAAAGTGATGCAATACCTGCCGCGATACACGCGTAAGGGTTTGCACCTGAAGAGCCAGCAAGACGAACTGTTGAAGTTGATGCGTTTTGCTCGTGATCTGCGTGAAGCATGAAAATACGATCCATTGCTTTAGCAAGTACAGGGCTGACGTTGTAGTCTTCAGCTGGCACAGAGAACATCATGTGGAGGAAGTTTTCTGCGTAGCTCAAGTCGTTACGTGGGTATACGAACGGTTGGCCAACGTTATATTTGTACGCCATTGCAGCAATTGTTGGTAGCTTAGCTACTAACTTGATTGCACAACGCATACGTTGATCTTCGTCAGAAATATCCAAATCTGAGTGGTAGAACGAAGATAACGCACCAACTACACCACATAGCATTGCCATAGGGTGTGCATCTACACGGAAGCCTTGGAAAAACGCAGCAATCTTCTCGTGCATCATTGTGTTGCGAGTGATCTCATCTGAGAACTCAGCTAGTTGTTCTTCGCTTGGTAGTTCACCGTTTAATAGTAGGTAGCAAAGTTCAATATAGTTAGAATTTTCAGCAAGTTGCTCAATTGGATAACCGCGATGAAGCAGTACACCTTTGGCACCGTCAATGTAAGTGATAGACGAGTCACAAGAGGCAGTCGACATAAATCCTGGGTCATACGTAAATAGGCCGTGAGCACCTAAAGAACGAACGTCAACTACGTCTTGACCAGCTGTACCTTCGTAAATTGGTAACTCAATCGGATCGTGACCATCAATATGGACTGTGGCTTTTTTATCTGCCATCTATTTGTCTCCTATTTAATAACAATATTCTGATTGTTATGTTGTGATACTAATGTTAAGCAAATTCAGATCATTCTAACTTATAACCTAGGTTAAAAGTCAATTTTTCTGTGATTTATGCATAAATGTATAATAAATATTCTACGACGATTAAATATTAGACCATTCGCTAATTCGCAAGCGTCTCTATCTAAACAAGAATTGTAAAAGGGCGCATAGCCTTATATACTGTCAACGGTTTTATACCGTATCGTCTGTGGGTAAACCTATTTTTACATCAATTTTTACACTCGAGTGAACTTTTTGGTGTCCTAATTGGTTTATCTAGAGTGTGCCACCTACATTTGCAATATGTAGGTGGGTTTCATAAAAACAAGTAGATGAGCTCCTTTGTGGGCAAAGATGGGCAAGTAACTGTGAAAAAGCAAAGACCTGTAAATCTAGATCTTACGACTATATCTATGCCGCCAACGGCTAAAGCGTCGATTCTTCACCGTGTCACCGGTGTTGCTTTCTTCTTCGCTTTGACCTTTGTGATTTGGGCTTGGTCTGAATCCCTTTCTTCTCCTGAAGGCTTCGAGTTTGTAAAAGAACTGATGTCTGGCTTTATCGCGAAATTCATCGCGTGGGGCACCCTAACTGTATTGTCTTACCACATCATCGGTGGTATCCGTCACATGATCCAGGATATGGGACATTGGGAAGAATTAGAATCAGGCAACAATAGCGCGAAGATTGCACTAGCACTTTGGGTTATCGTAGCAATTTTGGCTGGAGTATGGATATGGTCTTAAATCAAGCGACTCTAAAGCGTGATGGCGTACAAGACTACGTGTCACTACGTACAACTGCGTTAATTATCCTAGCTTACGCGGTATTCATCGTAGGCTATCTTCTAATTACTCCTGAACTAACTTATGAAGCTTGGTCAGGGTTGTTCTCAAATTTAGCTGTTAAAGCAGCAACGATGATCACACTAGTATGTATCATGGTACATACACGCATCGGTTTGTGGCAGGTTCTAACTGACTACGTTAAGAACTCAACAACTCGCACTATTCTTGGCTTTGTATTAAACCTTATGGCTTTAGCTTACGTAGCTATTGGTCTGTTTGTTCTGTGGGGTGTTTAAGTGAAATATAACGTACGTGAATTTGACGCAGTTGTAGTCGGTGCCGGCGGTGCGGGTATGCGCGCGGCACTTGCTATCTCGGAATCAGGCAAAACTTGTGCTCTTATTTCAAAAGTTTTCCCAACTCGTTCTCATACAGTATCAGCACAGGGTGGTATCACCGTTGCGCTAGGTAACTCTCACGAGGACAACTGGGAATGGCACATGTACGATACGGTTAAAGGTTCTGATTACATCGGTGACCAAGACGCTATCGAGTACATGTGTAAAACAGGTCCAGAAGCTATCACTGAACTTGAGAACATGGGTCTACCTTTCTCTCGTTTTGAGAATGGTCGCGTATATCAGCGTCCTTTCGGTGGTCAGTCGAAAAACTTTGGTGGCGAGCAAGCTGCACGTACAGCAGCCGCAGCGGACCGTACTGGTCACGCGTTGCTACACTGCCTATACCAGCAAAACGTTAAAAACAAAACAAACGTTTTCTCTGAGTGGTATGCACTAGACCTAGTAAAAAATGACAATGGCGATGTAGTGGGTGTCACCGCAATCGACATCGAGTCAGGTGAAATCACCTATTTCAAATCAAAAGCAGTTGTTCTTGCAACTGGTGGTGCGGGTCGTATTTTCGCATCAACAACGAATGCGCACATCAACACAGGTGACGGCGTTGGTATGGCGGTTCGTGCTGGCATTTCAATGCAAGACATGGAAATGTGGCAGTTCCACCCGACAGGTATCGCAGGTGCGGGTGTACTAGTAACAGAAGGTTGTCGTGGTGAAGGTGGTTACCTTCTAAATAAAGATGGCGAGCGCTTCATGGAGCGTTATGCGCCAAACGCGAAAGACCTAGCATCACGTGACGTTGTTGCACGTTCAATGATGACTGAGATCCGTGAAGGTCGTGGTTGTGATGGTCCTTGGGGTCCGCACATCAAGCTGAAGCTTGACCACTTAGGTGCTGAGACACTTAATTTACGTCTTCCTGGCGTTTGTGATCTAGCGAAGACATTCGCACACGTAGACCCAGCGGAAGAGCCAATTCCAGTAATCCCTACTTGTCACTACATGATGGGTGGTGTACCTACTAACGTAAACGGTCAAGTACTGAACGTAGACGGTCAAGGTAATGAAAAGATCGTTGAAGGTCTATTTGCAGTAGGTGAGATTGCGTGTGTATCTGTACACGGTGCAAACCGTCTAGGTGGTAACTCACTGCTTGACCTTGTCGTATTCGGTCGTGCGGCGGGTAACTTCCTTGGTACTTACTTGAAAGATGCAGAAATCGCCAAAGAAGCAAGCAACGATAACGTAGACGCAGCACTTGCGCGTACTAACCGTTGGGAAACTTCTGCGAAAGGTCAGGGTGAAGATCCTGTACAAATCAAGAAAGATCTACAACGTTGTATGCAGCTTAACTTCTCGGTATTCCGTGAAGGTGATGCAATGGCTGAAGGTCTTAAAGAACTTAAAGAGATTCGTGAGCGTCTACAGTACGCACGTCTTGACGATAAGTCTGCTGAATTCAACACGCAACGTATCGAGTGTCTAGAGTTAGATAACTTGATGGAAACAGCGTATTCGACAGCGGTTGCTGCGAACTTCCGTACGGAAAGTCGTGGTGCACACTCTCGCTTCGATTACCCAGAGCGTGATGATGAAAACTGGTTGTGTCACTCGATTTACAACCCAGAGTCTGAGTCTATGAGTAAGCGTGAAGTTAACTACGCGCCTAAGACTCGTGAAGCATTCCCACCGAAAGCACGTACATACTAGGAGCTAAGCGATGGCAACTTTAGAATTATCTGTTTATCGTTATAATCCTGATGAAGATGCGGCGCCACGCATGCAAGACTATTCTCTAGAAGTAGAGGAAGGTCGTGACATGATGGTGTTAGATGCTCTTATGCAGTTAAAAGAGCAAGACCCATCTTTATCTTTCCGTCGTTCATGCCGTGAAGGGGTATGTGGTTCTGACGGTATTAATATGAATGGTAAAAATGGTCTTGCATGTATTACTCCAATTTCTGCTTTGCAGAGCGGTGGTAAAGGCAAGGTCGTCATTCGTCCATTACCAGGTCTTCCGGTGATCCGTGACTTAGTAATCGACATGAGCCAGTTCTATACGCAATACGAGAAGGTTAAGCCATTCTTGATCAACGACAAGCCAACTGGTGGTGAAGAACGTCTTCAGTCTATTGAAGAACGTGAAAAGCTAGATGGCCTGTACGAATGTATTCTTTGTGCATGTTGTTCAACGTCTTGTCCTTCTTTCTGGTGGAACCCAGACAAGTTCATCGGTCCTGCGGGTCTTCTACATGCTTATCGTTTCTTGGCTGATAGCCGTGATACAGCGACAGAAGAACGTCTTGCTGGTCTTGATGACGCGTTCAGCGTATTCCGCTGTCACAGTATTATGAACTGTGTTAGCGTATGTCCAAAAGGCCTTAATCCAACTAAGGCAATTGGACAAATTAAATCAATGTTGTTAAACCGTTCGGTATAACACATACTACTAGCTAAGATGGCAAGCAAAAGCTTGCCATCTTGTTTTCGTTTGAGTTTCTGCGCTAGATAAAAGGGCTAATAGATGCACGAAGGTGTGATGAAGGCATGGCTAGAATCTTCGCATTTGTACGGCGGTAACGTTGCGTACGTAGAAGATCTATATGAGGCGTATCTAGATGATGCAGCTTCAGTGCCAGAAGAGTGGCGAGAGGTGTTTGATCAACTACCTAAAGTTGATGGAGTGGATGTTGACACTAAACATTCAGAAGTAAGAGCGCAATTTGCGGAGCTTGCTAAAAACAAACACAGAGAAGTCGTGGTTTCCGCAGAGGGTTCTGCTGATGCCAAGCAAGTTAAAGTTCTGCAGTTAATTAATGCATTCCGTTTCAGAGGTCATCAGAACGCAAACCTAGATCCTTTAGGGATTTGGGATAGAGAACGTGTTCGCGATCTTGACCCTGCTTTTCATGATTTAACTGATGCAGACTTAGATAAAGAATTTAACGTTGGCTCTTTTGCTTGTGGCAAAGAGACAATGAAACTCAAAGACTTGTACGCTGCGCTTAAAGCGACATACTGTGGCTCTATCGGTGCAGAGTACATGCACATCACCTCTACCGAAGAAAAACGTTGGTTACAACAGCGTTTGGAATCGTCCTTCTCGAAGCCACAATTCGACAAAGAAACCAAACTAAGAATCTACAAAGGTCTAACTGCTGCAGACGGCTTAGAAAAGTACTTGGGCGCAAAATTCCCAGGCGCTAAGCGTTTCTCTCTAGAAGGCGGTGACTCACTTGTGCCTATGCTGAAAGAGCTCATTCACCGTGCTGGTGAAAGCGGTCAGCAAGAAGCCGTAATTGGCATGGCCCACCGAGGTCGTCTAAATGTACTAGTGAATGTATTGGGTAAAAACCCTCAAGAACTATTTGACGAGTTCGCTGGTAAATATGGCGAGCACGCGGGTTCTGGTGATGTTAAATACCACATGGGTTTCTCTTCTGACTTCGGTACGAAGGGCGGCAATGTTCATATGGCATTGGCATTTAACCCATCTCACCTTGAAATCGTAAACCCAGTAGTAATGGGTTCGGTACGTGCTCGTCTTGACCGTTTGAATTGCCAAAGTGGTTCTAAAGCATTACCAATCACAATTCACGGTGACTCTGCAATCGCAGGTCAAGGTGTCGTTCAAGAAACGTTTAACTTATCGCAAACACGTGCATACGGCGTTGGCGGTTCGATCCGTATCGTAGTTAATAACCAAGTTGGTTTCACTACGTCAAAACGCGAAGATACTCGTTCGACTGAATACTGTACTGATATCGCTAAAATGGTTCAGGCACCTATCTTCCACGTGAACGCAGACGATCCTGAAGCTGTTGCTTTTGTTACACAAGTTGCACTTGATTTCCGTAACAAGTTTAAACGCGATGTGGTAATTGACTTAGTATGTTACCGTCGCCACGGCCACAACGAAGCGGATGAGCCAAATGCGACGCAACCGCTGATGTATCAGAAGATCAAAAAGCACCCAGTACCTCGCCAATTGTATGCTGATCAACTTGTACGCGAAGGTGTGATTTCTGAAGACGATGCGAAACAAATTGCTGACGAGTACCGAAATGGTCTTGATAAAGGCGTTTGTGTCGTTGAAGAAATTCAAAAAGAAACCAAACACTCATCAGATTGGTCTAAGTATGTTGGTCACGATTGGGATACGCCGTATGAGCCAAAGGTTGCGCTAGATAAACTCAAAGCGCTTGGCGAAAAGATTGCGAGCTACCCAGAGGCCCATAAAGCACAATCACGCGTTAAAAAGATTTACGATGATCGTAAACTTATGGCGCAAGGCGAGAAAATGCTTGATTGGGGTATGGCTGAGACATTGGCTTACGCGACCTTGGTTGATGAGGGCACTGATATTCGTCTTACTGGTCAGGATTCTGGTCGTGGTACATTCTTCCACCGTCATGCCGTAGTTCATAACCAAAAAGACGCGTCGACTTATCTTCCGCTGCAAAACATTCGTGAAGGTCAAGGCCTGTTCGAAGTGTACGATTCAGTACTATCGGAAGAAGCGGTACTTGCGTTCGAATATGGTTACGCGACAGCAGAGCCAACGTCATTGGTACTATGGGAAGCGCAATTTGGTGACTTCGCCAACGGTGCTCAAGTCGTATTCGACCAATTCCTAAGTTCAGGTGAGCAGAAGTGGGGTCGTTTATGTGGTCTAACACTACTACTTCCTCATGGCTATGAAGGTCAAGGTCCAGAGCACAGTTCTTCGCGTTTAGAGCGTTATTTACAGCTTTGTGCTGACCACAATATGCAAGTATGTGTGCCGTCAACACCAGCGCAAGTATACGCAATGCTACGTCGTCAATCGGTTCGTCCACTACGTCGTCCTCTGATTGTAATGACGCCTAAGTCGCTATTACGCCACCCATTAGCTGTTTCTAGCCTAGAAGAGCTATCCGAAGGCGTATTCAATAACATGATCGATGAGATTGATGATATCAATCCTGAAAACGTTGAGCGTGTTGTGTTCTGTAGCGGTAAGGTTTATTACGAACTACTGCAAGAACGTCGTAAGCAAGAGCTTAACAACGTGGCTATCGTTCGTGTTGAACAGCTATATCCATTCCCTCACAAAGAGATGGATGAGATCATGGCTCGCTACCAGCACGTAAAAGATTTTGTTTGGTGTCAAGAAGAGCCACAAAACCAAGGTGCTTGGTACTGTTCACAGCATCATTTCTGGGAAGCTATCCCGGCTGGCGCAAATCTGACTTATGCAGGCCGTAAGGCTTCAGCTGCACCAGCATGTGGATACATGTCTACACATACTAAAGAACAAAACGCGTTAATTGCTGACGCTTTAACAATAAAGAAATAAGGAATAAGAGATGACAACCGAAATTAAGGTTCCTGTTCTTCCTGAGTCTGTTGCCGATGCAACGGTTGCTACATGGCATGTAAGCGTTGGCGATAAAGTGACTCGTGATCAAAACTTAGTTGACATCGAAACGGATAAGGTCGTTTTAGAAGTTGTAGCACCAGAAGATGGTGTTATCGTTGCAATTTCTGAAGAGGAAGGCGCAACCGTTCTTGGCGAACAAGTTATTGCACAACTAGGTGCTGCTGATGAAGCAGCAGCGCCTGCTCAATCAAATGAAAAACCAGCAGCGTCAGAATCGGCGCCAGCAGCAGAAGGTAAAGAAGTGGACATTAAAGTACCTGTACTTCCTGAGTCAGTAGCAGACGCTACTATCGCAACTTGGCACGTTCAACCAGGTGAAGCGGTTAGCCGCGACCAGAATCTAGTTGATATTGAAACAGATAAAGTGGTTCTTGAAGTTGTTGCACCTGAAGACGGTGTGATGGGTGAGCACATCCACGCTGAAGGTGAGACAGTACTAGGTGATCAAGTTATCGGTAAAATCGTTGCCGGTGGCGCACCAGCTGCATCATCAAGTGCGAAGAAAGAAGAAGCACCAGCTGCTGCTTCTGACGAAAACTCAGATGTACTAACACCATCTGTTCGTCGTCTTATCGCAGAGAAAGGCCTTGATGCTGCTAAGATCAAAGGGTCTGGTAAAGGCGGTCGCATTACTAAAGAAGACGTGGACGCTTTCCTTAAAGCACCAGCAAAATCAGAGTCTAAGCCTGCAGCTTCAGCACCAGCTGCCCCGGTAGGTGAGCGTACTCAGAAACGTGTACCAATGACTCGTCTACGTAAGACAATCGCTAACCGCTTATTAGAAGCGAAGAACTCAACAGCAATGCTGACAACGTTCAACGAAGTAAACATGAAGCCAATCATGGATCTTCGTAAGCAGTACCAAGAGGTATTTGAGAAGCGCCACGGTATTCGTTTAGGTTTCATGTCTTTCTACGTGAAAGCGGTAACAGAAGCACTTAAGCGTTTCCCTGAAGTTAACGCGTCAATCGACGGTGACGATATCGTTTACCACAACTACTTTGACATCAGCATCGCGGTATCAACACCTCGTGGTCTAGTGACTCCAGTACTACGTGATTGCGATAAGCTTTCTGTTGCTGAAATCGAGAAGAATATTCGCGAATTGGCTATCAAAGGTCGTGATGGCAAACTAACTGTTGACGATATGACTGGCGGTAACTTCACTATTACCAACGGTGGTGTATTCGGCTCACTACTATCTACGCCTATCATCAACTTGCCACAGTCTTCAATCTTGGGCATGCACAAAATCCAAGAGCGCCCTATGGCAGTAAACGGTAAAGTTGAAATTTTACCTATGATGTACCTAGCACTATCTTATGACCACCGTCAAATCGATGGTAAAGAGTCAGTTGGTTTCCTAGTAACAATTAAAGAGTTACTTGAAGATCCAACACGTCTACTACTAGACGTATAATATTTGTTTAAAGAATAAGCTGTATGCTCGCATACAGCTTTTTTTTTGCGCCTTTGGTCTAAGTGGGGTTTTCATCAGAAGCCTTGGGATCTATACTATGTGCGCAATTTGGGATAGCTGACTATTTGCATAAATATTCAGCTTTTTTAGTATAAAAAATTGGATAAAGCATCATGAATTTGCATGAGTATCAGGCAAAACAACTTTTTGCCGAATATGGTTTACCTGTATCAGAAGGCTTTGCTTGTGATACACCTCAAGAAGCAGTTGAAGCTGCTGGTAAAATCGGTGGAGACAAGTGGGTTGTTAAGTGTCAAGTACACGCTGGCGGCCGTGGTAAAGCTGGCGGTGTTAAACTTGCAGACAGCAAAGACGAAATCCGCGCATTCGCTGAAAACTGGTTAGGTAAAAACCTAGTTACTTACCAAACAGACGAGAAAGGTCAGCCTGTTGCTAAAATCTTAGTAGAAAGCTGCACTGATATTGCAAATGAACTATACCTAGGTGCTGTTGTTGACCGTGGTTCACGTAAAATCGTGTTCATGGCATCAACTGAAGGTGGTGTAGAAATTGAACAAGTTGCAGAAGAAACGCCTGAACTAATTCATAAAGCTGAGATCGACCCATTAGTAGGTCCTCAAGCTTACCAAGGTCGTGAGCTAGCGTTCAAACTAGGTTTGAACCCAACTCAAGTTAAGCAATTCACTAAGATCTTCATGGGTCTAGCGCAAATGTTTATCAACCACGACTTTGCTCTACTAGAAATCAACCCTCTAGTGATCACAGACGCTGGTAATCTACACTGCCTAGACGGCAAAATCGGTGTAGACGGCAACGCATTGTTCCGCCAGCCTAAGATCCGCGAATTCCACGATCCTTCACAAGAAGACGCACGTGAAGCACACGCAGCAAGCTTTGAGCTTAACTACGTAGCACTAGACGGTAACGTTGGTTGTATGGTTAACGGTGCAGGCCTTGCGATGGGTACTATGGACATCGTAAACCTACACGGCGGCAAGCCAGCTAACTTCCTAGACGTTGGTGGCGGCGCGACTAAAGAGCGTGTATCTGAAGCATTCAAGATCATCCTTTCTGACGACAATGTTAAAGCAGTACTAGTTAACATTTTCGGTGGTATTGTACGTTGTGACATGATCGCTGAAGGTATTATTGGTGCGGTTAAAGAAGTTGGCGTAAACGTGCCAGTAGTTGTACGTCTTGAAGGTACTAACGCTGAAGCTGGTCGTGAAGTACTAGCTAACTCTGGCCTTGACATCATTGCAGCTGAGTCACTAACTGACGCTGCTGAGAAAGTAGTTGCTGCTGCGGAGGGCAAATAATGTCTGTACTAATTAACAAAGATACTAAAGTAATCTGTCAAGGTTTCACTGGTGGTCAGGGTACTTTCCACTCTGAGCAAGCTATCCAGTACGGTACGCAAATGGTTGGTGGTGTTTCTCCTGGTAAAGGCGGCACAACTCACCTAGGTCTACCTGTATTTAACACAGTACGTGAAGCGGTAGAGTCAACTGGTGCAACTGCATCTGTTATCTACGTACCAGCTGCATTCTGTAAAGACGCTATCCTTGAAGCGATCAGCGCAGGTATCGAACTAATCGTATGTATCACTGAAGGCATCCCTACAATAGATATGGTTGATGTTAAAGTGAAGCTAGAAGAAACTGGCGTTCGCATGATTGGTCCTAACTGCCCAGGTGTTATCACTCCAGGTGAAACTAAGATCGGTATCATGCCAGGTCACATCCACTTGCCTGGTAAAGTAGGTATCGTGTCACGTTCTGGTACTTTGACTTATGAAGCAGTTAAGCAAACAACTGACGCTGGCTTCGGTCAATCTACTTGTGTTGGTATCGGTGGTGACCCAATCCCAGGCACTAACTTCATCGACGTACTAGAGATGTTCCAAAACGATCCGCAAACTGAAGCTATCGTAATGATCGGTGAGATCGGCGGTACAGCTGAAGAAGAAGCGGCTGAGTACATCAAGCATAACGTAACTAAGCCTGTTGTTTCTTACATCGCAGGTGTTACAGCTCCTCCAGGTAAGCGTATGGGTCACGCTGGTGCAATTATCGCAGGTGGTAAAGGTACAGCTGACGAGAAATTCGCAGCGCTTGAAGCTGCGGGTGTTAAAACAGTTCGCTCTCTTGCAGAAATCGGTTCTGCACTAAAAGAGAAAGCGGGTTGGTAAGTTAATACCACACGTTAAAAAGGCTCCTCAAGGAGCCTTTTTTGATCTCGCTATACCAATTGCATGAGGGGATTATGCCTTTTCATAAACTCGGTCAGCTTTGTGAAGCCACAAAAAATGAATTATTAACACTTACTCAGCAAAACCCAACGTTCGACACTAAGCGCTGCAGCCGCAATGAAATATTATTGCAACAAGGGCAAGTGCAACGTCATGGCTTTTTTATCCGCTCTGGTAAGCTTGTATCATCGGTTGTAAATGAAACAGGGGAGCTAAGACATAAGGAGTTCTATTTTGCTGGTGAACTTTGTATTTTATTTGCTGAATGGATCCAAAAATCTCCTAGCTTCTATCAAATCTCTGCGCTGGATGATGTGGAGTTGGTACTCGTTCCGCTAGCCGAATTAGAACAAGATAATCTTCGCGCACTTAAATTAAAATTATTAGAACAGCAGTTGCTATTTAAAGAAGCAAAAGAAGCTTTTCTACTACTAAATACGCTGGAGCAAAGATATTGTTTTTTGCGTGACAAACGTCCGCATTGGGTTAATGGTTTAGCAAATTATGATCTGGCTAATTATTTGAGCGTAACGCCTCAAGGGCTATCACGGTTAAAGTCGCGAGTGAACAAAGCGCAAGCGACAACAACTAAGCGTTAGCTCAAAGACTATATTCACGCTCTACCTTGGCGATACGAGTTGTATAGCTTTGATACCATTTTTTATTGCCGTTTTTTTGCGCCTCAATATGCTCAGCATTGGCTTTCCATGCTTTGATTGACTCAAGGTCTCGCCAATAAGAAACGGTGATCCCAACCTCCTCACGCGCAGATTCTAATCCTAAAAAACCGGGTTGAAGCTGTGCAAGCTCGACCATTCTCGACGCGGTTTGGGCGTAGCCCTCGTCGTCTTCATTTTTTATATTGGTAAAAATTACGGCGTAATAGGGTGGTGGTGGAGTAGTTGCAATCATAAGTTGTAGCGCAGTAAATTGTAGATGCTATGTTTATACCAATTAAGCTGTGCTCTAATCAATCACGATAAATGATGAGTTCCTCATCAGAGCAACTCATCATTTATTTCTAATATCACTTAACCCCAAAAGGATTGTCTATGCTGTGCGCAGGCTCAGTAAACCAACGTGGACCATCGTCGGTCATATAGAAATGGTCTTCCAAGCGAATGCCAAATTCATCAGGAATAACCAGCATCGGTTCATTTGAAAAACACATTCCAGCTGCAAGCGGTTCTGGGTTGTCTTTGACTAAATAAGGCCATTCGTGGATATCTAAGCCGATACCGTGCCCAGTGCGATGTGGGCAACCTGGTAGTTGATAATCAGGACCGAGCCCATTGCTGGCAATATACTCTCTCGCGGCTTTATCAACAGCGCCACAGGGCGCACCAATTTTGGCTACATTAAATGCTGCAATTTGCGCTTGCTTCTCGATTTGCCAAACGGACTTTTGCTTTTCACTGGGGTCGCCAAAAACATAAGTACGGGTGATATCGCTGAGATAGCCGTGTAACTTACAACCAGTGTCGACGAGAACCACATCGCCTTTTTTCAGCGTTTGTGGATTTTTTACACCATGTGGGAATGACGACGCCACACCAAATAGCACAATACAAAAATAATTGCCCGGTGCCCCCACTTTTTTGTGCGCTTCATTAATAAAGGCTTCAACTTCGGTTGTGGTGATCCCTTCATACAGCATAGATGCCGTTGCTTTATGTACGGCAAGTGTCATGTCCATTGCACGTTGAATAAGGGCAATTTCATTGGCCGATTTATGCATTCTACAATGCGCGGTTACTGCCTTTGCATTGATAAGCGAAAGCTCAGGTGCCGCGAGTCTGATCCCATCAGCAACAAAAAACGCAGTGCTTTCGTCAATGGCGAGTGTGCCTGTGCTATCAATATTGAGTGTGTTAAGTACGTTTGCAACGAGCTCGTAAGGAGATTCTTCTTCTTGCCAAGCATGAATAGGGCCTTCAATCAGCCAATAATCCTTAATAGAGCCAATTTCAAAAAACGGGACGATAAACTGAACTTGTCCATTGGCGGGTAAAATAGCACCGACCAAACGCTCACTGGCGTACCATTGCAAACCAGTAAAGTATTTTAAATTTGTACCAGCATTTAAATAGAGTGCATCAATGTTGTTTTGCTGCATATATTGTTGAGCTTTTTCTATTCTTGCTAAATACTCGCTTTCGGCAATTGGCGCTACACCTTTGGTCATATTTTCTAAGTTATCTAGCGCTTGCTGCGCGCTCTGGTATGCAATACCTTTCATTTATTGTGATCCTTAGCTAATTAAATCGAGCAATACTAAAGGGAGTAAGATCGATGTCGTTGGGCTTATTGTCAATAAGATCTGCGATACATTCACTTGAAATTGCGGCTTGGGTCAGTCCTAAGTGCTGATGACCCAGTGCAAAATATAGGTTGTGATGATTTGGCGCTTGTCCGATGACAGGTAAATAATCTGGGAGTGAGGGGCGGCAGCCAACCCAAAGCGCCTCACTGTGTTGTGGCAGAGTTTGCCTTAATAGAATGCTTGCGTGATGTAATAATGCACGAGCACGGCTGTAGTTGGGTTTACTATCCAGTGTGGCAAATTCTACCGTGCCGGCCAGTCGTAAACCTTGTGACATGGGCGTCATGATAAACCCTCGCTCATTTGATGCAACAGGTCGTGTAAGCGTATTCTTCACTGCCAACATGTTGTGATAACCACGCTCGGCAATCATGGGCAGTGAGTAACCTAAAGACGCACAGAGTGTTTTACTTGCCGCTCCTGTTGCTACAACTACTTTGTTAAAGGTCATCTTGTGGCTTTTGGAGTGAAGTGTATAGCCATGCTCTGTGTGGATAATATTGTCGATTGAGGCTTGTTTGAATGCTCCCCCTAGCTGCATAAACTGCTCATATAAAGTCAAACAAAGGGCGTAGGGATCTGTGCTATGCGCGACTTTATCAAAATACAGTGCTGAGGTAATGGTACTTGATAGGCTCGACTCCATTTCTCGGGCTTGATCACCTGTAAGTAAGCTCACTGAGATGTCTTGTTCGGTGTATTTGTTATAACTTTTACGGGCAGAGCTTTCGTCACCTTCAAATACCAGTAAACTGCCGTTGCTAGATATAAGTGTATGATACTTATCACCAAGTAAACGCTGATATGCGGGTAGTGCGCGTTCATTTAAACTTCTAAGTGCGATTGTACCTTTGTGGAAACAGCTACTTTTCATTTGCTTTAAGAATCGTACAAACCAAGGAATATTTTTGAGCAAAGAGGTGGTCTCAATTCGCAAAGGCCCCACCGGATTGACTAACATGCCAGGCACTTTTGTTAGTAAAGCTGCATCTGCCATAGGGAATACCTGCTCTGTGGCAAAATGCCCCGCATTACCCTTAGAGCATCCCTCTGCGGGCTGATTTTTATCGAGCAAGGTAACAGCGTGGCCTCGTCGAGCTAATTGCAGCGCGGTGGTGATCCCAATGATCCCTGCGCCTATCACTGCAATTTTATTATTACTTTCCACAATTTACCTCACCATCCTAAATTGTATTTCCACATAGACATCAATCAGGCCTCGTTTAAATACCAAAAAGAAAAAATTTACCACTTATAAATCATAATATTACAGACATTTAGGCTAGTCATTTTAGTTGATGGCTAAAAAATCTGCTTTTTGAATATTGATTATTGTATACAATATACCTATGATGGCAAGCACAATAACTAAACAACCAAATGAAAGGCGAGAACCATGAACGTAAATTGGCAGGGTGTATATCCAGCAGTAACCACTCAATTCCATGATGATGAAAGCATCAACTTTGATACTACCAAAGAGATGATAGATAACCTGATTAACGAAGGGGTTCATGGCATCATAGTATTAGGCACCGTCGGTGAAAACTGCTCACTCACGGCTGACGAGAAACGCCAAGTTTTAAAAGCGGCAACAGAAGTGGTAGGTGATAGAGTGCCACTACTTAGCGGTGTGGCTGAGACCACAACTGCACTGGCTGTCGAGTTTGCCAAAGATGCAGAAGCGCTCGGCATAGATGGACTGATGGTATTGCCGGGGATGGTTTATCGCTCAACCGAGTGCGAAGCGATTCATCATTACCAACAGGTAGCGCGAAGCACGGCATTACCTATTATGATTTACAACAATCCGGTGACCTACGGTGTCGATGTGTCTATTGAAGGTATGAAAACCTTAGCTGAGGAGTCCAATATTGTTTCAGTAAAAGAAGCAACGGAAGATACCCGCCGTATTAGCGAGCTGTTTAGCGCATTTGGCGACCGCTACGTGGTATTTGGTGGTGTTGATGATATCGCACTGGAAAGCCTGATGCTTGGCGCGACGGGTTGGATCTCGGGATTGACCAATGTATTCCCACGCGAGTCAGTGGCTATTTATAAACTTGCTGAACAAGGTCGCTATGAGGAAGCGCGCGCGCTGTGGCGTTGGTTTTTACCTTTGCTACGCTTAGATACTATTCCGACACTAGTGCAGTGCATCAAATATGCAGAACATTTGGCTGGACGCGGTAGTGAGGTAACTCGTTCTCCAAGATTGCCACTCACCCAAGAGCAAAAGGCTTACGTGAGTCGTTTGTACGATGAAGCGATGGCAAATCGAATTGACTTAAGCCAATATAACTTGGACTAAGCGTATGATTTTAGGCACCTACTATTGTATAGATGGCCACACCTGTGGCAATCCCGTGCGCTTGGTCACGAGTGGTCATCCACCGCTTTTGGGCGAGAGCATGAGTGAAAAGCGCCAACATTTTTTACGCGACTACGATTGGATAAGGCGCGCACTGATGTTTGAGCCCAGGGGCCATGACATGATGTCGGGTGCCTTTTTATATCCACCGACCACTGCTGATGGGGATGTGGCAATCCTATTTATCGAAACATCTGGGTGCTTGCCGATGTGTGGGCACGGCACTATCGGGACAGTCACTTTTGGCCTTGAAAGCGGCCTTATAACTCCAAAGGAACATGGTGTACTCAAGCTTGACACCCCTGCGGGGCGCGTGAATGCCTATTATGAGATGAAGGCAGATAAAGTGACTTGGGTAAAGCTCTACAATGTGCCGGCATTTTTGGCGTACCAAGCGGTGCCTGTCCATGTTGATGGGCTAGGGGAGCTCATCGTTGATATTGCCTACGGCGGTAACTTTTACATTATTGTTGAGCCTCAAAGTCTATTTGCTGGTGTGGATCAAAGCTGCGCTGCTAAATTATTGGCATGGAGCCCCAAAGTGCGCGCGGCAGTTAACGCGCAAATAAATCCAATTCATCCCGAAGATTCTTCTGTATGTGGCGCCTCCCATGTGTTATGGACAGGCAAGCCACAACATCCAGATAGTCATGCTGCAAACGCGGTATTTTATGGCGATAAAGCGATTGATAGATCGCCTTGTGGCACCGGCACAAGTGCACGCATGGCACAGCTGTTTGCAAAAGGACTGCTAAAAGATGGCGACACTTTTGTTCACGAGAGCATCATAGGCAGCCAATTTATCGGTAAGGTCGAAGGCACAACTGAAGTCGCGGGAAAAGCCGCAATTCTGCCAAGTATTCAAGGTTGGGCACGTCAAACGGGGAGTAATTGTATCACTGTAGATGACGAAGATCCGTATGCATTTGGTTTTCAGGTGCTCTAGGGCCTGTTGACCTTTGCTGCAAAAACAAACTTGAAAGATCAACAGGCCCTAGCCATTAAGATTGAAAGAAAACAGGAGCTAACAATGAATTTATCAGGAAAGAGCTACATTAACGGTGCGTGGCAAGCCGCACAAACGGCAACAACGTTTTACGCGTTTTGCCCAGCAACCAATGAGCCGCTGACGCAAGCATTTTTTAACGCTAGTGAAGTACAAGTAGAGGAAGCTGTTAATGCGGCAGAGCAGGCTTTTAAGGCTTATCGTAAAACGTCGATGACTGCTCGAGCAGAGTTTTTAGAAACTATAGCCCAAGAAATTCTTGCCTTAGGTGATGGGCTAATAACCACAACAATGGCAGAAACTAACCTGCCAAGGGCAAGACTCGAGGGCGAGCGTGGCCGCACGGTAAACCAATTAAACGCATTTGCTGCAGCGCTGAGAGATAACCTAGCTGAGCTTTGCCTTGCTAAGGAAGAGCAAGCGGACCCAAATCGCACGCCGCTGCCTAAGCCAAAAACACAGCTTAAGCATATTCCTATTGGCGTTGTTGCGGTGTTTGGTGCATCAAACTTCCCTTACGCTTTCTCAACGCTTGGAGGCGATACCGCAGCTGCGTTAGCCGCTGGTTGCCCCGTGGTGTATAAAGGTCACCCAGCACATCCGGCAACGTGTGAGCTAATGACCAAGGCCATTGCTGCAGCAATAAGCAAATGTGATATGCCAAGCGGGGTGTTTTCAATGTTGCAAGCGAAAGCGTACGATGTCGCGCATTGGCTGGTTAAAGCTGAGCCTATCAAAGCGGTTGGATTTACGGGCTCTTTTGGCGTCGCAAGAGCATTGCAGGGCACTATAGCGAAGCGCCATGAACCTATCCCGCTTTACGGTGAGCTTGGCAGCGTAAACCCGCAAATTGTCTTACCTGAAAAAATACAGTCGCAAGGCGCAGAGCTTGGTACACAATTTGTCCAGTCTTTACTTATGGGCAATGGTCAATTTTGTACTAGCCCCGGTATTTGGTTGGTGCCAAGCAATCATTCACAAACATTTATCGAGACAGCTAAGCAAAACATTAGCGCAGCACCTTCCGATACCCTATTAACCCCTGGCATTTTAAAAGCTTATCAAAACAGCACTGCTGCGCTAAAAGCACACCCTCAAGTAACGTTGTTGAGCGCTGGTGAGCAAGCACAGCCGTTTCACGCCAACGCGCACTTGTTTTCAACGGATAGCAAAAGTTTTGTATCTGACGAGAGGCTTAAAGAAGAAGTCTTTGGGCCAAGTGCTTTAGTGGTGAGCTATGACGACTTAGCGCAGCTTGAGGACTTAATCGCAGACTTAGATGGGCAGCTCACCGCCAGTATTCATGGCACTGATTCTGACTTACATCAAGCCGAAGACATCATAGAGGCGTTACAATACCGCGTAGGTCGATTGATTTATGGGCAAATGCCAACGGGCGTTGAAGTGTGTGCCACCATGAACCATGGCGGGCCGTTCCCGTCATCAACTGATGTACGTTCAACGTCGGTAGGGTTAGAAGCGCTAAAACGATTCGTAAGACCAATTTGTATACAAAGTTAAGCAAACCAAGCCCATAGCATTGCTATGGGCTTTTCTAATGTATTGAACTTAAGGTGGTTTTAGTGCTTATGGCGAGGTTGCATCGTAGGTAGATACTTAGGAGGTTTTCGCTTGAGCAGATATGTGTAGAGTGATAAGTTACCGCTTTTCATAACAATAATCGGAAAAGTGATAGCATTCATGGTTTATAAAAACACAGATAAAAAGCCTAATTCACTAATTAACTCAAACAAGCACAAGTTCAAACTAGCGCTGGCTTTAGGAGTCATAGCGCTAGTCGGTACGGTTATATTTTTTGCCCTGACCAGTAATTTTATGGCGGTTGACAATTGTTTAGATGCTGGGGGAAGCTTCGATTACGCACTAGAGACTTGTGTTCATTCATAAAGTCACCGTTATATGTGTCGCTCCTCATACAATGTTAACCGGTGCGATTTAATAACGAGGAACAAATATGTCTCTTCATCTACGAGTAAACTATAAAACGAAACTCAGTACAATAAACATAAATCTAGGTTTGCTCAGCTGTTGGTAACTCAACACTTGACTCTGTAATTAATTAAGACAAACATGCAATTTGAACTCAGATGCGTTTATAATGAGTTCATAAAACAATAATTACTAAATACTATGGCGATTGTACATAAAACTCGAACTCAATTAGTTGCTGAAGCAATTCGTGAAAAAATCCTCACAGGCGAAATCAAAGCGGGCGAGCCGCTGAGGCAAGCCGCGCTGGCAGATGAGTTAAATGTAAGTCGTATTCCCGTTAGAGAAGCACTGCTGCAACTAGAAGCCGAAGGCTTAGTTAACTTTGAAGCGCACAAAGGCGCGACGGTCACACGTTTAAGCGCTGAGCAAATCGACGAAATTTTTGACCTACGCGCATTGTTGGAAGCCGAGCTTTTATGCCATTCAATCGATAAGTTAACGGCGCGCGACTTGCTAGAAGCTGAAGCCATCTTAGCCGAGCTTGAAGAAGCAATGGCTGCTGGCGATACACAACTGGCAACTGGCAAGCTTAACGCCGAATTTCACAGCAAACTCTACAGCAAAGCACAGCGCCCACAGACTCGTGAGCTGGTGGATGTGTACAGTAAAAATTCCGAGCGTTATGTGCGCATGCATATCCTACTTGCAGGTGGCATTAAAACCGCACCAGATGAACACCGCCAGCTATTGGAATTGTGCCGCGATAAAAATACCAAAGGGGCATGTGACTTTTTGAAAAAACATATTACTGGCGCAAAAGATGATATCAAAGCATTGCTGCTTAAGCTTGAAAGCGAGCAGTAGGTAACATAATCACTTCCTGATGATTTCAGATATTGATGTAAATCGATTGCAAATTTTGAATCTGAGACGGTATTTTTACAAAAATATTTTCAGAGAAAAATCTTCTTCCAATAATACTTAGAAAGGACTTTTATATGTTAAAGAAAACTCTACTTACGAGCTGTATCCTTGCTGGTACTTCTGCTAATGCATTTAATCTGGCTGAGTATACCGTAACAGATCAACATATTGTGATTGCTAAAACTCAACAGCAGGTGCTAGTTACTGGTGTTGCAAGTTTAAATGATGCTGAGCCTGGTAACGTGATGGTCTCAGATAATGGAAATGGCTCTGTGTCGGTACGATTTGCAGAGTGGGATTATTTGGATGGGGGCCATCAAGGGGAGACTATATCTACGTTCACGCTAGAGAAAGGCCGTTACGAAATGGCGGATGGCTCAATATGGGAAGTTGGCAGTATTGTACTGGGGACTTCTGAAAAAGAGTTCCGTTTCACGCAGCAATTGCCACAGGTGCCTTATCTATTTTTGAGTGGTCAAAGTGATACTAATCAGTCTTCTTATGTTGCTCGTGCGAGTAATGTTAATCAGCTAGGTTTCAGTGCATACGTACAGTACCAAGAGCAACCAGTTGCAGGTCGTGCTACTACACAACAGACAGTCGCATATTTGGCTATCTATGCACCAAGTAAGGAAGGGACGCTTGATTCAGGTCAGGCATATTATGTAGATCAAGTTGTTATGGACCACACTGGTACGACATTTAAACAACACGAGCTTACCCTATCCGAAGAGCAATCAAAAGACACCGAGCTAACACACATTGAGGAAGTCATCAACGTACTAACGATAGACGGTCACTTGTTTGCCCAAGACGTGACTTCATATGGCTCAGATACTGTAAATATTCGAGCAAATAAAGAAGCTATTACTTTACCAAGCCCTTACTATACAAGTTGTAATGAGTTACTACAAAATGAACCACAGTCTCCATCAGGGTTCTATATCCTTGATCAAGACGGCAACGATATCATGCCAGAGTTCACAACTTATTGTAATATGGATGAACAGGGGGAGGCTGGACACTGGTTGGCTTGCGTCGAGTGGTTGGTTATAACTATGCTAACAGTAACACGACGCTGGATGGTTGGTTTGAAGCAACACAAAATATCACGAATTTTGATGCAAACTACCATCTGACGGATGCACAGTGGGTTAACTACAAAAGCAACATGCGAGAAATGTATATGGTGATGCCTGCTATTAATAATTACGCCATTGCAGATATCAGCGTGTTAAATACGGCAAACTGTATACCACTTCAAGATACACTTGGAGAGAATAAAAATCGCACAGGCGAAGCGAGATTTCGTTTGTTTTGGCACGAATCGTCAGGTTGCTCTGGTAGTGGCCGCGATTACGGCATGCTGAATTATGCTAATATCTACAACTTTAATGGTAGCATGTATAAATCAAGCAATGTCAATGGTTATGCTGCAAGTCAGGTAACCTATATCTATGTAAGGTAAAGCTGATTAGGCTTAGCAGCGCCTTTTAGGTGCTGCTATTAAATCAATGAAGCTGAACTATTAATATCAAAAAATAAATTGGTTTTGTCCTTCGATGCTACCGTTGCTTATGCTAAAACGATATCGTTGAATATTGCCAACACAGCCTAAGCTTATTCCTCAAAATATACCAAACATAATCATATCTAATGCCCCAACCTTGATCTATATCATCCTCGCAAGACTAAAGTCTCATCAAAACTTGGCAGTTTTTTATCTATCTTTACTAAGTTCCAGCGAAACTGAGTAACTTATTATGACAACAACAACCTATCAACAGGCGTACCACACATTTACCCAAGACCCAGAGGCGTTTTGGCTTAAAGAAGCGACACGGCTTGATTGGCACACGCCACCAAAAATCGGACATAGCCAAGACCAAGAGGGGTTGAGTCATTGGTTTAGCGATGGCTTGATGAATACCAGTTATGTGGCACTCGACCATCATGTACACCAAGGGAGAGGGGAGCAAACAGCATTAATTTATGACTCGCCGGTGACGAATACCAAACGCAAAATTAGCTATCGCGAGTTGCTCTCTCAAGTGAGCTATTTTGCGGCAGGCTTAAATCAGCTTGATGTGAGCGTAGGGGATAGGGTCGTAATTTATATGCCCATGGTGCCTGAGGCGGTCGTTGCTATGCTTGCTTGCGCGCGCGTGGGTGCTATTCATTCAGTGGTGTTTGGCGGTTTTGCGCCCCATGAGCTTGCGGTGAGAATAGATGATGCTAAACCAAAGCTAGTGATCTGTGCTTCTTGCGGAATTGAAATAGGCCGCACTATTGAATACAAGCCTATGCTGGATGAGGCTTTGTCGCTGGCAAAGCATCAAGTTGAACATTGCGTTGTGTTACAGCGTGAAGCATACCAAGCGCAGATGTCATCGCCAAGAGACTTAGACTGGGCGGTGGTGGCAAACACGCCAGAATCCTTTGATGCCGTGCCGTTACCAAGTACGCATCCGCTTTATATTTTGTATACCTCTGGCACCACAGGTACACCCAAAGGAGTAGTGCGAGAGCAGGGCGGTCATGCTGTGGCATTAAACTACAGTATGAAAACCGTTTACGGCATGGCGCCCGGCGAAGTATTTTGGGCAGCATCTGACATTGGTTGGGTTGTGGGACATTCTTATATTGTTTATGGCCCACTGATTTATGGTTGCACTAGCGTATTATACGAAGGTAAACCGATTAAAACCCCAGATGCAGGGGCGTTTTGGCGAGTGGTAGAAGAATACCAAGTGGCTGCACTTTTTAGTGCACCTACGGCATTTCGTGCCATTAAAAAAGAAGATCCGAGCGCTGCGCTCTTGGCTAACTACAACACAAGCAGTCTAAAAGCGCTATTTTTAGCTGGTGAACGACTTGACCCTGCTACCTACGATTGGCTACAGTCCACCACAAAGCTGCCGGTAATTGACCACTGGTGGCAAACCGAAACGGGTTGGGCAATTGCATCTAACCCAGTTGGAATTGAATTGATGCCAACAAAGGCGGGCAGTGCCACTGTTCCCACACCGGGCTATCAAGTCGAGATCCTTGATGTGGACGGCAGTCCTTGCGAGGCCAATCAACAAGGTGTCGTTGCGGTGAAATTACCACTCCCTCCCGGTTGTTTAACCACTATTTGGAATAACACGGCGCGCTTTAAAGGCAGTTACTTATCACAATACCCCGGCTATTACCTCTCTGGCGATGGCGGGTATTTTGATGAAGACGGCTACTTGTTTATTATGGGCCGCACCGATGACGTAATAAACGTAGCCGGGCATAGACTGTCAACCGGTGAAATGGAAGAGATCGTCGCAGGCCACAATGCAATTGCAGAATGCGCCGTGTTTGCCGGTAAAGACGAGCTAAAAGGCCAAGTGCCTATTGCCATGGTGGTACTGAAAGATGGCGTAAACACCACAGAAACGGCCATTGCAGAGGAAATAAGAAGCCTGATCCGCGAAAAAATCGGTGCGATTGCCTGTCTTAAAACCATTAAAGTGGTTGAGCGTTTACCCAAAACCCGTTCAGGTAAAATACTCAGAAAGAACTTACGCCAGCTGGTGGACGGTGAAGACATCATCGTGCCATCTACCATTGACGACCCCGCCATTATTGAAGAGTTACAGCTAATGTGGAATACATGCCAACACCATAATAGATGAGAGAATTATACCAATTGGCCTTAACACTTGCTCAATTTGAAGAAGCAAACCTGACGCTAACGGTGTTAAAGCTTTCTTATTTAGAACACTAAATAACCTGAGCTTCGGATAATTAATGTCTTTCTAGCAGCCAGTTTTAGCGCTAACTGCGTTAAATTCACTTCCAATAGCCCAGCAATTGGGCCGTAAATTCGTACTGGTACCTACAAGGATGTAGGTACCAGTGCGGTAGCAGGACGCGAGATCGGAGTTATCCCCCAAAACTCTCTGGCTAGGTAAGAAGATAGTTTAAGGTGATTAAAAAAACAGTGAGTCAGTTCATTCCTTATCCAAACCTCAGGTTAAATAGGATTTTTTCCTGATTATCGACAAGATTTTTTCGCCTCAAAATAGGTAGCTTAATTAAGCGAATTGGTATTAATGCAATATAAACTCTTCATTTCTTAGAGGGGTTATTTCAACACAAGCAGAACGAATATTTTGCCAATGCAAATTATATTAGTAAGCCGCACTGCTGTTTATCGACGAAGTCAGCATTTCATATTAGCGCCAAGCGGTGCGGGCTATTACGGCATTAACTACAAACTTTGAGCGTAATGATAAAGCGCTTTTAAGATCTGCATATTGTGCTCATTACCTTCATTCTCTGCGACTAAATTTTCAAGCTCTAGCATAAAATCTTCGGCTGAAATTGAAGGGTTATCTTCATTATGCATCAACTTGTTTTGGCAGTATTTACGCCATTTATCAAGCTCTACAGGTGAGAGCGACTGCGGCCAGTTTCTTGCTCGATAGCGAAACAGCAACGTGTTAAATTTACTGTCTTCAAAATCCAGTTCAATGGTTGCCAACTCTTCAGGCGATGCATTGCGAATGATTGCAAATTTGGCTTTATCGGCCTTACTGGTGAAACCGTCGTAGAGTTGATAATCCGGGTTGCTTGGTTTATCGAATCCCTTTTCATCGCTAAAGACTTCTGCAACCTTATCCCTTAGCTCTGGACGTGCTTTAAGGTACTTTAAGTTTTCAAGGCATTGCTCGCGGTCAATTCCAAGCCTCGCTGCGTTTTCGGGCAAGAGGGTTTTAGCGGGCGCAACCAACGGGCATTTATTGATATGTACTAGTTTTAATCCAACTGGTAACTCATCATCACCCAATTCGCTGCGTTTTGTATAAAGCCGTTGTTTGAGCGCCTCAACGTCAAGGTCATTCAATACCTCTGGCGACTGTGTTAAGTCAAAGCAGATCACGGCATTGCTATTGACCGGGTGAAAACTCATCGGCGCAATCCAAGTGGTGCAACCTTGTTGTGCCGGAAACATAGAAGAAACGTGCACCAAAGGCTGCATATTGAAAACGTCGATTAGGCTCGATACCGCTTTTTTATGTCTGTGATTAAAGTAGAACTCATACAGTTTTGGCTGTTTGGTTTTAATCAGTTTAGCCAGCGCAATCGTTGCGGTAACATCACTCAATGCATCGTGCGCGGCGCCGTGCTCAATGCCATTGGCGACGGTTAAGTGTTCCAGTTTAAAACTCGGATTGCCATCTTCTCTGGTTGGCCATTCTATTCCTTCTGGGCGAAGCGCATAACAGGCTCTTACCAGATCTATGATGTCCCAACGGCTATTGCCATTTTGCCATTCACGCTCATAGGGGTCATAAAAGTTACGATAAAGGCTATAACGGGTTAGCTCATCGTCAAACCGAATACTGTTATATCCAGCAACGCAGGTTTGTGGCTTTGCAAATTCAGTGTGGATCTTTGCCATAAACTCAGCCTCGGTCAGGCCTTTTTTTAGTGCTAACTGTGGTGTGATCCCGGTGACTAAACAGGCTTGAGGATGCGGGAGATAATCAGGCGCTGGTTGACAATACTCAATCAGTGGCTCACCAATAATATTGAGGTCCAGATCCGTTCTGATCCCAGCAAATTGGCTTGGCCTGTCTTTTTGCGGCGTCGCACCCCAACTCTCGTAGTCGTGCCAGAAAATAGTTGGGATGTTCTGGGCATTATTCGGTGTATCTGATTGGTTTGTATTTGTCATAAAGTCAAAAAGTTATTCTACTGTTTTTGTTTGTTTTGGTTAATTATATTTGTCGTGATGGTATGACAACTGTGTATATCATCACGACAAATATGATTAACGATAGGCAAGCATTATCGCATAGAGGCGCGCTTAGAGTAAGGCATAACCATGGCGGATTGTCTTATTAAAACAAATCAGAGCGGTAATTGGGGAAGCTACGTCACTTATTGACAATCAAACTGCCCAATTACCTATTGTTCAATCACTAAATCGCGATTAAAAGCGCTTTCTTTGAAAGTTTCTCCACATAGCAACTGTTATAACTATTAATAGAGCTGAAACTACAATCAAGACATTAAAATTAAGTGTGTGGTTTTCGCGGGGCGTGACTAGCAAACTTGCAATAGTGCCGCCAGAGGCTATCGCAAAGTGCTGTATCGCATTTTGCAGACTGATAAAGGTACTGCGCTCTTCTGCGTGAAGTGAGGTTATAAGTTCTGTCACTAAGATCATAGAGCGGGTAGCGCTTGCAATCACAAACAGGGTAAAAAGTCCGGCTGCAAAAATAACTGAACTTATCGTAAAACCAAACAAGGCTGCCAATATCATCAAGCCACTAAGAAAGTAAATTAAGTATGAGGTTGTGTGATTGTTTAGCTTACTTCGAGCGTATAGCTGAACCGCAACAAACGAACACACACCACTAAACAAATAGCTCGCGCTTAGCATCGAGCTTGAGATGTTTAAGTTGGTAATTAGCATCACCGGAAATTGAGTTGAAATTGCAAATGTACTTAGCACCACAAAAAATGCGATGAACAGAGCGTATTTAAGGGTTTTGGTCGGGTTAAATGTGTTGCTTGGCATTGGGTTGCTATCGCTGCTTTGCGAAGCTTGCTTTATGTTTGAGAGAAATATAAATGTAAATAATAGCACTGTAATGGCTAAGCCACTTCCCAGTATCATGAACCCCAACTGCCAGCCTTGATTTGCTGTGATAAATAATAGCGCAGGGATCCCAATTGCCAAGGCGAGTGGAAAAGCACTCAACAGTATCGCGGTGTCTTTTTTCTTGTCGTTTTCATGGCTTAGCTGAATCACCAAGTTGAGATTGAGTACTACCAGTGCGCCGCCACCAATACCAGTCAATGCACGTACGAAAAGCAGGGTATAAAAACTCTCGAGTGCTGAAGTAAGCAAGGTTAACAATGTGGTTGCTGACAGAAAAATAAAGACTTTGTATTTCTCCTTTGAAAGGTTGCCTGTACCGCGCACACATAAACAAGTGAAAGCAGCGGCAATTGCATAAGCTGAAACGAGTAGTCCCGAATTTGATGGGTTGGTACCTGAGCTTAGCGCCATATCCGCGCTAAAGGGTACAATGATTAATGCATCTAACGCGACTAAAAAGTGGATGACAAAACATAACCCAAATTTTACTTTTGGGCTTGCTAAGGTGGTCATGGAAGCTGAAAACATAGACATCCTTAATTGATATAAACAAAGAAGCCTTGATTGTATTAGCCTTAATTAGGTAATAAAGTGTCTATTATTGAATTGATAAACCCATATGTTGGGCTAATAAAATGATTGATCAGATTGACCCTCAGTGGCTTAACAGTTTCCACTGTGTTTATGAATGCTTAAGCTTCAAACAAGCGGCAGAGTTTCTGGATATACCAACCTCCAACGTAAGTCGTCATATTGCACTACTTGAAGAAAAGCTTGATGCAAGATTGTTGGAACGAACAACAAGGCGGATCTCAGTGACAGAAGCGGGTGAGCAGCTTTATGTGAGTACAAAGCCGTTAATCGATTCGCTGTCGGATGCGTTGCAAGAAGTAAATAAACATGCCTCTACGCCAATGGGGCATTTGCGTATAGTGATGCCCGACATCCCCATTCTTGGTCAAGCAGTGGTAACCTTTTGCGCTGCACATCCATTAATTTCAATAAGTTGTGATACCAGCCTGAGTCCAAGAGAAAATCTCTTAGATGGCTTTGATGTCGTGCTTTACTTTCATCGTGGCAAGCTTGAGGATAGCAATTGGGTGGTTAAAGAGTTGGCTCGATTACCAAGCGTCGTAGTGGCAGCTCCCAGCTTGCTAGAAAAGCATACTTCGCCGTATAGATTAGCAGATTTACAATCTCTGCCTTGTATTTCAACCCTGACCGCCGTAAACGGTACACCTTGGATATTTACTAACAATGAAAGAAGATTAACGACGGTGAATGTTAAATCAAACTTTAGGGTAAACAGTGGGTTTATAGCTAAGTCTGCCGCGCTTTCAGGGGTTGGATTTGCTATCTTGCCACTGAACTCCTGTAAAGCAGAAATTGAGTCAGGCGCGCTGGTACCACTTAAATTAGAGCAGCAACCGGAAGACCTTGTACTTTATGCGTTCTATGCTGGCCGTAAACATCTGGCCAAAAAAATATCAGCGTTTTTGGCACATTTAGAACGCGCGCTACAATGACTATCTTTTGATTTCTACTTTAGGCCAAATCACCATTGATCGAATCTAGTAACTCAATAAGTGCTCGTGCTTTTTGCTCGTCGATGCTTGGAAATTTACAGCGGATCTGCTCAGGAATTGTGGCAGCTTGATGTTGCAGATCTTGACCCCTACTTTGTAGTTTTACCACTCGTTTGCGCTTATCTTTTTCGTCTTTAACGATTGAAAGCAGGGCTTTGTCAGTCATTTTCTTTAATATTTGTGTCATAGCACCGCCATCGATGGCGGTTTTCTCTAGTAACTCAGCAATGCTGATTTCATCTTTCTCCCAAAGTGCCATCATCACCACATATTGAGGGTAGGTTAAGTCGAGTTTTTGTAAAGATGCTCGGTAAGCACGGGCAATACCATTGGAAGCCATGTAGAGGCGGTGGCAGATTTGAGCGTCTAGTTTTAATTGTGGGTAGTTCATCACATATTCCTACAAAGTAGCTAAGCTACATTTTAATTTGCACACAAAGTATTTGCAATTCTAAAAAATTGAATCTATTATTTTGCATGCAAAATAAATGTTTAATTGATTTTACTTCATCTAGAGTAAAGCCTCGCTGCGTTAGGGTGTAGGTGAGTACTCTACAAGCACAAACTTAGGAGAACGAAATGAAAGAACTACAAAGTATTGCATATACGGCGAAAGCCACTGCCACAGGTGGCCGAGAAGGTGTGGCAAAGTCTGACGATGGTCGTCTTGATGTTGCGCTTTCGACACCAAAAGGCTTAGGTGGGGATGACGGCCAAGGGACTAATCCGGAGCAATTGTTTGCAGCAGGTTATGCGGCGTGTTTTATTGGCGCATTAAAATTGGTGGCAGGCAAAGCAAAAGTCAAGTTGCCAGAAGACACACATATTAACTCTGAAGTGTCTATAGGGCCAATTGAAGGTGGCTTCGGGATAGCGGTGAAATTGGCGGTATCAGTTGGTGACTTAGACAAAGACACGGCGCAGTCACTCGTTGAAAAAGCTCACGAAGTTTGCCCATATTCAAATGCTACTCGTGGCAACATTGCGGTTGAGCTTTCAGTTATTTAACTAACCTGAGGTTTGGATAAGGAATGAACTAACTAACTGTTTTTTAATCACCTTAAACTATCATCTTACCTAGCCAGAGAGTTTTGAGGATAACACCGCTTCCGCGTCCTGCTCTCGCTAAGGTACCTACTTCCTGTAGGCAAGGCGAATTTACGTACCAATAGCTAGCTATTGGAAGTGAATTCAACGCAGTTAGCGTTAAAACTGGCTGCTAGAAAGGCATTAATTATCCGAAGCTCAGGTTAACTCACTCAAGTGAGTTAGAGCCAGCGTATTTTGACGCTGGCTTATATGTTTTCTAAGGAGTCGGTAATTTTAAAGCAATGAATATCGCCACCTGTTCTAAAATCAATTCGTTTAACTTGCTCAACGATTTCCACCGTATTATAGCCATTGAGTAAACCAAACATTGCCGCTTGTTGGCCTGAGCCGATGGCATAAGATTGCGCTAAGGGTTCAGATTTACAGGTGCCCCTTTTTACACAACCATACCATACGCCTTTTTTGGGGTGGTATTTAATGAATTCCAAACTCTCAATCGTATCAAATTGATTATTTGAAAAATTGTGCTGCAAATTGTGTATATCGCATGTCTGGCCGGTGCAAAACACTCTCCAACCATGATAATCAAACCACTTTTGGGCGTTATCGGTAACGATGATCTTATCGGTAGTGGTTCTACTATCACAGGCTATTTCTGCTGTTTTAGCGTTATAGACGATGGTTGTCATTCCTTTTGACTCCTATGAAATTACATTCGATGAAACCATGCAACTAGTGCAGGTAAAAATGCTGATGGTATAAAGACTTGAATGCTAATTGAATGTTGCACGAGAAGAAGTTTACCTGAGGTGAATGTCTGCTTTCAGGCTAAGATTATAAGAATTTCACTATGTTACTCAATTGTAACTTAAATGAACTTTATTCAATTATCTGGTCATATAAAATGGGGCGAAATTGACCGTTAACTCAAAATAGTATTTATCACTTCATAAAGCTTTTTCATATCTATCGGTTTTGCTACGCAATTATCAAATCCAAGTTGCTGATAGTTTTCTAAATCTCCCGACATCACGTTGGCTGTAACGGCAATAAGTGGGGTTGTCTTATCTTGTTCTCTGACTTCTGAACATACTTTTAGGCCATCTTTTTTTGGCATCTGAATATCTACAAAAAAGATATCAGGTTTCAATTCGTGATAAAGCTCAATCGCCTCTTCACCATCCTGAGCTATGACAAGATTCGCTTCAGTTGGTTTAATCATGGCGCTAAATATTTTTTGATTAAGTGGATTATCTTCAGCAAGTAGCAGGTTTTTATCCCTCAAAGCGGGTATAGCTTGCAAATCTTGCATGACAGATTGTTCTGGTGCATCGCAGATATCGAGTACGAGTTCAACTGTAAACTCACTGCCAATACCTTCTTTACTTGTCACCGTAACACGGCCGTCCATTAACTCGGCAAGTTGTTTTACAATTGCAAGTCCAAGACCGGTTCCTCCATACTTTCTGGTGGTCGACGAGTCTGCCTGTTGAAATCGATTAAATAACTTCTTTAGCGCGACTTCGGAAATACCGGCGCCCGTATCTATTACACGGATGGAGAGATGTTTACCGCCATCTTGGAGTATAACGGTTACAGAGCCGTCACTGGTAAACTTAACGGCATTGGATATTAAATTCCTTAGTATCTGCTTCAAACGCAGCGAATCACCGAGTCGATAAGGATTTGCAAGCTCCTCAGTATGAATAATAAGGTCAATTTGTTTAGCATTGGCAGTATGGACAAACTCTTGTTTTACTTCACTGACAATACTTCTGACATCCACCGTCGCTGATTCCATTTTAAGTTCACCAGCTTCAATTTTAGAGAAATCAAGTAAGTCATTGAGTAAGCTAAGTAATGTTTCTGTGGACGTCATGCCCTGTGCAATAAGCTCTTTGGAATCTGCTGCATTTCTATGGTGCTTCATTAATTGGAATACACCATAAATACCGTTAAGTGGCGTCCTTAATTCATGGCTCATATTTGCCAAAAAGTGACTTTTTGCCCGCTCTGAACTTTGTGCCTTCACTTTTTCACTTTCAAGAGAACCTATCTGCTCCTTAATTTGTTTCGCAAGTTGGTTGAGGGTCACTTGGAGCGTTCTTAGCTCTCTAAATTCAAAATCGCTTGTTGCAGAAACATAATGTCCCTGTTTAAGTCGTTCGCAATGACGCTCAAGTGCGCGCATCGGATTGGTCAAGCGTTTTGCTAATCGGCGTAAATACCAGGTAAGTAATACCACTAGCATCAAGCCGATAAGTACAATGTATAACACCGCGCTTAAAATATCGTTACTGTATACTTCGGCTTCTCGTTGTAGCTGTAAATCAAGTTCAACAAAATCGTCTTTTTGTGAATAAATAGGACTGTGATATACACCTTCAGTGGCATCTGAGGGATGTGTTCCCGCAAGCATAAGGTCTTGACTGGTGACCCAGATAGAGCCTTTTTCCTGATTGGAACCTAAAAATGGTTCAAGATCGACTTCGAGGAATAGTACACCCGTATATTTATAAGGACGCATTAACGACGATAATTTTTGTCTAAGGGGAATGGCGAGAAACAATTTGGCCTGATCAGACGGTTTTTTTTCAATGCTTTCAACTGGGACAACTAGTTTATCGATTTTTAATGTGCGTCGCTGTTGCGCGAGGACCTTGTGAGCATGCTCGCTAAATACAGAATTGTTCCAACGTAGGGTATTAAAAGGATATCCCTCTACGGTAAACACGGAGCCATCGTTGATAAACGCAGATTTTACCATGTCGGTATTGTCGACTAAGTTGGTTAGCGCCTTAACCGCGTATTGAGTAAACAGTAGATCGCTCGGTAAGGTAGATAAAATATGGTCTTCACTTAATGGTGCAACTTGATAGATAAGCTCATTGATTTGCGCTTTAAAATCGCTGATAAGACTTGCGCCAGTGCGTTTAACGTCTTCTTGCTCTAGGGTTGCTTTTTGTTGCATTAAGGAAAAGCCAACCATCGCAACCAGTACAACCAGGAAGAGAGAGAATAATGCCGTAATTTTTCTTTTTATTTCATCAACGATGCTGCGATTTGCTTTCATTCTGTCCCGACTTTGTGACGATAAATTGCATATATTGCGTCGTTTCTTCGACACTATACACACCACCTAAATAGCGTGTTAGCCCCTTTAACATGGCTTCCCAAATATAGGCCATAATAGGTTCATTCGGTTGTGGATAGGTTTCATGCAGAGATGCGATCAGTTGAGACAGTGCTTTGTCGTCGCGTTTTATAAGTTCAGCTAAGCTGTCACCGTTTGCAGGCAGCGCATTGAGCTCATCCCATAGTTTATCTTGTACCTTCTGGCTTTGCATAAAGTCAACAAGCTGCTTTAGATGCGGACTTTTTTTAGATTCTATGCCATTGGCAGGAAAAGCCAGTACATGAGACGATGCGAGAGACATCAGCTGATAATTACCCCATCTCGGTAAAGGTGCGATGGCTAGGTCGTCTTTAAGCTTGTCTTTAAGTTGACGATATGCCCAAATTCCATTCACAAAATAATCGAGCTTGCCGGTCTTAAAACGATTCATTAAGCATTGGTAAACACAATCAGCGTCTATGATGCCGCTGTTGAGAAGTGATTGATAATTGGAAATTGCGAGGCGCATCGCTTTGGTGTCAAGCTGTGGCACGCCTGCCTGAATGAGATTAGGCTGAAGGGCGTTCGCAAACGTCACAAACCAATACATTTCATAAAAATTCCAGCCGAGCGTAGGTTTGTCTGCAACAGTTTGTTGTGCGTAGGTTTGTAAGTCGGTAATAGGGTGTGGCACAAGTGCACGGTTGTAATAGAGTACAAGATGGTTGCCATACATAATTGGTACGCCCTTAAGCTCACCATTGACCTTACTATTCTCAATGACTTTTTGTGTGAGCTTTTTGCTTAACCAAGACTCTGGCACCTGAGAAAATTGCAGTTCTGACAACCCCATATAATCGCTGGGAATAATCACGGCATCCGGTAACTGTAGGGCATCTGCATACAACAATAACTCGCTTTTCAACTGATTGTTGTTAAAAGCAAGAATATTAACTTTAATACCCGTTTTTGCACTAAACTCTTCAAATAATGGCTGAAAATCAAAGTTTTCAAGTCCTACCGCGACATCTATCTCTGGCGGTTCACTTGCACGGGCATTTACTGGGTTATAAACCAAAAGAAGTAACATGAACACCAAATTGAGCATTTTACGCGGCATATCAATACGCTTCCTTTACGGGCCTAAAAGGCATGTTAATGTTGCTCAGCATTGGGCGTTTCTTATATAAAATTATTCTGATGTGCTTGTTATTGTAGACCAAATTTTTCTGTTTTAAATTATTTTCAGAATGACAAATTCAATTTATTAGACAATTCAATTCTATTTCAGTCGTGAATAATTCACTAAAACACGATAAAATAACAGCCAAATAAGAATGATGAGTACGTCCTTGCTATGAAAAAAGGGTTTATGCTGGTCTGCGATGGCAGCAATGGCGCTGGAAAAACAACGGTTATTACCGGATTGGAAGCGCATTTAAAACAACGCGGTATTGAAGTTGTGATGACTCGTGAACCCGGTGGAACAGAGATCTCAGAGAAGATAAGAGAAATCATTCTAGATCCCTCAACCCCCGAAATGGCAGACATGACGGAGCTTATGTTGTTTGGGGCTGCGCGTGCTCAGCACGTTCGTGAAAAAATTATGCCAGCACTTGAGCAAGGCAAAGTCGTTATTTCTGATCGATTTGACGCTGCAACATTTAGTTTTCAACATTATGCAAGAGGGCTAGATCTTGCCACCATCACAACCATTAATCAGCTTGCGCTCGGCGGCTTTCGTCCAGACATGAATTTGATTTTGGACTTGGATCCTGAAGAGGGCTTAAAGCGAGTCAAATCGCGAGGTGAGGGGCTAGATAGACTCGAGGATGAAAAGCAACAATTTTTGCAGCGCGCACGTGAGGGTTATCTCGTTCAAGCGAAAAATGACCCTGAACGATTTACTGTGATTGATGCCAGTCAAAGTAAAGCACAAGTACTTGAGCAAAGTATTGAACTGCTTGATAGCTTGATAGCCACACACCTTACAGTGGATGGCAATGAATAATTTGCTTCCAAGTTGGCACAGCAGCGCTCTAAGTTATCTTGCTCGAGCACAGCAAAACGGTCGTTTGCACCATGCTCAGCTGTTATCGGGTAAAAAAGGCGTGGGGAAATCTCTGCTTGCGGCGCACTTGGCAGATGCACTTTTATGCTTACATCCACAAAATCTCACTGCCTGTGGGCAATGTAAGCCGTGTAACTTGAACTTAGCTGGTAATCACCCAGATAGACTGAGTGTAGTGCCTGAGGGAAAATCAATCGGGGTGGACGAAATTCGAGAGATTACGCATTTCTTGAACCATTCAGCGCAGCAAGGTGGCAATAAAGTCGCGTTGATTGAACACGCGCATTTGATGACCCATTCAGCCGCTAATGCGCTGTTAAAAACACTTGAAGAGCCAAATGCTAATCGTTATTTGGTCGTAACCAGCGATGATGACAGTAAGTTACCTGCCACCATTTTGAGCCGTTGTAATAAAGTGGCGATCCACTCGCCCAATCAAGCAGAGGCCGCGCAGTGGCTGGCTGCTAAAAATGTCGCTTGTGATTTCCCTTGGTTTGATGAATTTTCTCTACAGCCATTTATAATCGAAGCGTGGCAACAAGAAGGTGCACTTGACGATGTGACTGCGCTTTATCACGCGGCGAATCAATTAACAGTAGAGAGTGCACAAACGGTTGAAAAAATTCTGTTAAAGCACAGCGCAATGAGTGATGTGTTCGCCCGTTTTTTGCTCAACCGTTTAAAAGGGGCGATGACACAAGGGAATGGTTTGAGTTTTACCCAGTATCAAGACTTAGTGAGCTTAGTACATCGGTTTATGTACGAACAGAAAAATGTGTTAGGGTTAAATCAAAACCTTAGCATTTCTAATTTACTTTTTGCCTTACAAAAACAGCTATAAAGAGGTGGCGCATGCAAGAGTTACTTGCGGATTTTGAAGATTTAGATGAGCTATATCGTTGTTATATGCCATTTCTGAAATCCGGTGGCATATTTATCAAGTCCAATGCCCATTTTGATATGGGGCAAGAATTAAAGCTCAGAGTCACCTTGCCTGACGCTCTAGAGGCGGACGAAGTCAACGCTGTGGTTGCTTGGTTAACACCGCAAGGCGCGCAAAATTCTAATCCATCTGGGGTTGGCGTTGCGTTTGTTGACGCGCCAGCTCTGAACGATAAAATAAATAAGCTTTTGGGTGCGACTTTGCATTCAGATAAACCAACTTACACCATGTAGAGCCAGTATGATTGTAGACTCTCACTGTCATTTAGATAGACTCGATTTTGAAAAGTTAGGCCTAAGCCTTGAAGAAGTACTCAGCAACGCGAGACAAAAACAAGTAGAACACTTTTTATGCGTTAGCGTGACGCTAGACCAATTTCCATCCATGTTAGAAAAAATAGCTCATTTTGATGATGTTTCTGCATCTTGTGGGGTACATCCACTAGATCAAAAAGATAAATTGGATGTTGAAAGGCTAATACAACTGGCGAGTAATGATAAAGTCGTTGCTATTGGTGAAACTGGATTAGATTATTATTATTCAAAAGATACGCATCAGGTACAGCAAGAAAGCTTTGCTGGACACATAGATGTGGCTAATCAGCTACAAAAACCACTGATCATTCATACTCGCGATGCAAAAGCGGACACGATAGACATCATGCGTGCCCACAATGCGCAAAATTGCGGTGGCGTGTTGCACTGTTTCACTGAAGATTGGCCGATGGCAAAACAGGCACTAGACCTTGGTTTTTACATTTCAATCTCAGGTATTGTGACGTTTAAAAATGCGACGGCGCTTCAAGAAGTCGTTAAGCAAATCCCTATGGACCGATTGCTGATTGAAACCGATTCACCTTATCTTGCACCTGTCCCGCATCGTGGTAAAACTAACCAGCCTGCTTACGTACAAGACGTTGCGTATTATATTGCTGACTTAAAAGGAATGAGCTACAAAGCGCTTGCAGAGCAAACCACGAATAACTTTTACTCTTTATTTAATTTGGTGAAACGCCAAGATGGTAGCACAACTTAATCAGCTACCTCAGGTGTTGATGGGCCCGCTGGTTCGCCGAGCTGAGCAGAATAAAATTTGTATTCAGGTTGTTACTTGTGAAGCCGTGGACATCTCGGCTTCGCTATTGGCCCATCACAGTCGATGTGAGGTTGAGACGTTTCAGCTCGGTGCAGCCTGCTTTTTGCATTTTTTGATGATATGCAGCGAGAAGGCTCTGCCAACAGCGCAGCTGCTCGAGTATCAAGTGCTTATTAACGGTGCCGCGTATAAGCCAGATTATCTGCGTTATGGAGAAGAGCTTAGCTTTGCGATACCTGCTTTGCTCAAGCAAATATTACATGGCTCATGCCGTAACCCGCATCACCACGCAAAAGACAGTCTACATACTGCAGATCAGTGGCAAGAGCAGCAACGCGAACTCGGTGAGCTAGGCGCTGACTTGTGTATTTTTTCTGGCGATCAGATCTATGCAGATGATGTTGCCGGCGCCATGTTGTTGGCTATTCACCAACTTATAGCGCGATTGGGTTTGTTTAAAGAAACGAAATTGCCAATGCACCTACCAGCTGATCAACAAGCTCAGCTTTACCATCGTCACTTATATTTACCAAAGACGCCATGGCAGGAGCGCTCAAAGTTTTCACCAGGCTATTGGTTTCGAAAGGATGAACCGCACTTTTCTAGTGTTAAGGCCTTTAATCACCTAATTTTCTTCGAAGAGTTTGTCGCCTGTTACCTGTTAAACTTCTCTCATCTTGCTTGGCAGTTGGTTAACTTTGATGCGCTTCATTATGATGGTGGTAACGACAAAGTTAGGCGAATATTTGAGTCCGAACTTGACGCCTTAAAAGGCTTTGTTGAAACGTTGCCTAGCGCTGAGCGGTTGTGTGCGAACGTGCCTGTACTAATGATGTTTGACGACCATGATGTGACCGATGATTGGAACTTGACGGCTAAATGGGAACAGGCAATTGCGAACCATAAAGTGAGTCGACGCATTATCAGTAATGGCATCATTAGCTATTGGCTGTTTCAAGGCATTGGTAATGATGCGTTTGAGTATAGCGGGGCGCTGACATCAGCTTTTAATTCAAGCCTGATTGACAACGAATGGCACTTTTCGGCGTTTGACAAACAAGTTCGTCGATTCACACACTGGCATTATTGTTTAGATACGTTTCCAAAAGTGGTGGTGCTAGATACTCGTACACATCGGTGGCGTAATGAACAGGATTTCAATGAACCAAGTGGTTTACTCGACTGGGAAATGTTGATGGAGCTGCAAGACACGCTTATTGACCACAGTGCAGTATTGATGGTCAGTCCTGCGCCAGTATTTGGGGTAAAGGCAATCGAAACCATACAAGCCATATTTAACACCTGTGGTGAACCGTTGGTGGTGGATGTGGAAAATTGGATGGCACATGAAGGGGCTGCGAAAAAGCTAATTGAAATTTTTAAGCGTCCAGATACACCTAAAGAAACCATTATACTCTCCGGCGATGTACATTATTCGTTTTGCTTTTCGGTTCAGGCTCGTTTTGGTCGTCATGATAACCGCATTTGGCAGCTAACCGCATCAGGGATAAAAAACGAATTTCCAAAGCCGCTTATCAATATTTTAGATAAGATGGACACGATTTTGTATGCCAAATATAGTCCTCTGAATCTCTTTACGAAACGCTGGCAGCTATCGGTAAGTAAGCATCCTTCATCGCTAAAAAAACATGGCTATTTGGTGTCAGACTCTGCGATTAGTTTAGTAACGCTTGAAAACGGCTTGCTAGAGAAGTATGAGCTACTGCACGGCACGGGGATCCACAGTCATTTTGAGTTATAAGCCTTGGTAATAGATTTTAGAATTGAATAAACCTATTTTAGCTATTTGTAGCTTAGCTTGGCTGTACGAGTGAGCTTGCGTGATGCGCTAAACCCATCAAAAAATACATGCTCTTTTTCGCTTTTGCTATAGTTAATATAACGCGGGCTAACATCTCGACTATATGACTCTACTCAAGCGCATGTCTCTGTTCGTTGTACCATACAGCACACTGAAATGGTTTTGTGTGTTGCTGCTGTTGTTATTACCGAGTTTTCCTTGTGCCGCCAGTTTTCCCGAATTTAGCGATACGGCGCAGGTTATGCGACGCTATGACTATAATTCTGGCCTCAGTCAGGTCACTATCACTGCCATTGCGCAAGATCAACTTGGGTACATTTGGGTTGGCACACAGTCTGGCCTAAATCGTTTTGATGGTCATGATTTTGTTCAATTTGAAGTAAAGCAGAACTCCAAACATCATCTCTCTGGTGGCTTTATTACCTCACTATGCCACAGTGGTAAATATATCTGGGTTGGAACAAGTACTGGGCTTAGCATTTACGATACTGAAGCGGGGACCTTTCGCTCTATCTTAGCGGCGCAGAATGAGGCGGTTAGCTCCGATAGAGTTAAAAAAGTGGCATGTTATGGTGAATCAGTGACAGTATCAACAGAAGAGGGCGATGCTTACCGAGTTAACTACCAAACCTTAATGCCTGAAAAACTTTATTTAACTGGTAAATTTGTTCGTGAAGTCCAAGAAACAAGGGATGCATTTGTTTACCTCAATGCAGATGGCCTAGTCAGTCAGCCAAAAGACAAAGTAGGTGCGAACGTTCTGTTGGAAGGTGAGTTTAAAACACTGTCGCTTTCCCACGGAAGGATATTCGTGGTTGACGCGGATGATAAAATCATTAGTTTCGACACTCAGTTCAATAAAGTGCAATGGCAAAAGTCGGTCAGTGCGAAAGTAAACCTCAGCATTCACCAAATTAAAGTAAGGGCGAATGAGATACTCGTTGCTTCCAATACAGGAGTGTTTATTTTAGATCTGCAAGGTAGTATCAAGCGGCATTGGTATCGCCGTGCAGAACAATATGATGGTCTACAAGATAACAATGTACTTAGTGTTCAACGAGATAGAAACGGCGATTTATGGATAGGGACGGAGTCACAGGGGCTGCACTTTTTTAGTCAGCTGAGCGAATCGTTTGGTCACGTTGGTGAACAAAACTTTCCGCATGCTCCTTTGGGGCATCCTGATGTTAGGAATTTCGCACTAGACAGTAGCGAGCGTTTTTGGATAGGTACGTCATCGGGTTTATATATTTATCAAAAATCGAGCTTTATCGAAGCACATCGAATTTTCCCGAGTTTATCTGCAATCAAAGGGAGCTTTATCACGCAAGTAAAGATCTATGATGATACCTTGTGGGTAACAACAAGAGGTGATGGCGTTGTTAGGTATGCTTTAACCCAAGGGGAATACAGTCATTTGATGCCTAACTCGAATAATGGTCCTGAGCTTAGCTTTAATGATGTTATCGAATACCAATCACAGATTTTGGTAAGTTCCAGGACGCTAGGCCTAATGAGATACGACGTGGAGTCTAAAACCCTAGTGCAGTTTTTCGAAAATCGTTCAGATGCACCTTCACATGTATCTTCATTTAAAGTTGTTGGGCAAGATTTATGGTTTGGCACTATAGGTGAGGGGTTGTTCAAGTTTAGTAAAGGCCAGCTCCATAATCTGACTACGCAGGATGGCTTAAAGTCGAATTTAGTTTTTATGATAGATGAAGACCCGTGGCAACGTATCTGGGTTGCAAGTGAAGCGGGCATTAGTTTAGTTGATAAGCAAATGAAAGTTGTCCGAACCATAGGAGAGCAAGAAGGACTAGGAAACCAAGCCGTGTGGGGGCTGGTTTATGATGACTATGAATATATGTGGCTTGGCACCAGTGGTGGGCTGTCGCGCATTAAAGTAATGGATTTTGCCATTGATAATTTTCTTCCAATTGACGGCGTACAAGCGCACGAATTCAACTACAATGCCGCATGGAAAGCCCCTGACGGCCGAATTTTTATGGGTGGAGCCAAAGGATTTAATCAGTTCTTCCCCCAGAATGTATCAATTTCAAATACCGCGCGGCCTATTTTAGTTTCCACAATCGAATTACTGGGCGAGCCTTTACAGCCAAGTCTCGATGGGATCCTCTCTGTTGCGCCAGAGCTTGCGCGCTCATTACGATTACGCTATGACCAAAATATCATATCGTTGCAATATTCAAGTCTAGACTTTGGCTCTGAGAAGCTGAGCTTTTATTACCGTATTAAAGGACTAAGCGACAAGTGGCTGAAACTTGCAAATGGAGCAAGGCAAATAAATTTACTCCAGCTTGAGCCTGGCACCTATCGAGTAGAAACCTATACCGTTAATCGCTTTAATATGCAGTCGCCCGTTCACGAGTTTAGCATTTATATCGCTGCACCAATTTGGTGGAACGCTTACTCGAAGACCCTTTATACCCTAGTCATTGTGCTTATCACTGCAGCATTTGTTCGAGCGAGACAACGGCGTTATCAGCAAGTGCTGCGGGATAATCAGAAAATGTCAGCGTTACAAGAGCGGTTAGAGTTGTCATTGTGGGCAAGTGGTGATGAACTTTGGGATTGGCATGTTGAGTCGGGTAAAATTTATCGTTACAGCGTAAATCCAAGGATCGATTTTAGTGATCTCCAAGATAAACTCATCCTCGATGAACTTGACCAGTTTGTACACCCTAAAGATTGTGTGTTACTTGAGGAGCGCCTGCAATCTTGTGTGGACGGCCGTGAAGACGTATATGAATTGTCTATTCGAGTTAAAGATCAACAGGGAGAGTGGATCTGGGTATTAGATAGAGGAAAGGTAGTTGCACGAGATGATAATGGTAGAGCAACGCGGATAGCGGGGGCACTGAAAGATATTGCTGATTTGAAAGCACATCAACAAGCCTTGCAGTCGTTAAACGAGCAACTTGAGATAAAAGTTGCGATGCGCACCGATGAGCTATATAAAAAGAATCAAAAACTTGAGCAAGCAATGTTTGAGTTAAAGCAAACGCAAGAAGACTTGATTGAAAGTGAAAAAATGGCTTCTTTAGGTGTTGTGGTTGCGGGGGTTGCGCATGAGATCAATACACCTTTGGGTATTGCTATCACAGCGCTTTCTCATAACGAAGATTGTTTATCTGAGTTGGTAGAAAAGCTTGAGAATAAAACCCTTAAGCAAAAAGATTTGGTTTCCTCCATCGATGCACAGCAAGAAGGCTATCTGCTGATCAGTCGCAATCTGCAAAGAGCAGAAAGCCTTATTAGTAACTTTAAGCAAGTTGCAGTAGATCAATCCAGTGAGACGGAGCGTGATATTAACCTGCTTGAATATATCAATGATGTATTCGATTCACTCAAACCATTGGCTAAAAATAAAGAAGTATATTTGTCTATAGATGGGAATGCTGATGTAAATCTCTCCACCTATCCAGGCGCGGTTTATCAAATAATGGCAAACCTATTTAACAATTCCGTTATCCATGGTTTTGAGGGGAGTGCCTCTGGCACAGTCAGCGTGTTAGTCGAGGCGACAGATAGCCACTGGACTATTGTATACCGCGATAATGGTGTCGGCATGGACGAAGCAATGCAAAAGACCTTGTTTGAGCCATTTGTAACCACAAAACGTAATCAAGGCGGATGCGGATTAGGCATGCATATTGTTTATAATTTGGTTACGCAACTTTTAAAAGGCGAGATCCGCTGTAAAACGGCGAAATTACAAGGTGTCGAAATTACGATAAAAGTACCGTTTAGGAAAATAGCGGTCGAAAATTAACTTAGGTGAATTACAGCAAGCTAACTGCCTGTGACAATGCTTCTTTTAGGAGTTTGTCATGTTCTTATTATCTCAAGTTTTGGTTACCCTTGCTGTTTTACTCGATCTCGCCTCATTTCAATTTATGAAACGCCAGCAGGTGTTATTGGCACTAAGCTTGTCGACTGCACTCACTGCAATTCACTTCTATCTACTTGATGCTATGGCTGGTGCTTTGCTTATGGCGGTTGCTAGCCTCAGATATCTGGTGTTTATCAAGTCGCAGTCAAAGCGCTTGCTTATCGGGTTTCTACTACTCAATACAGTGCCACCTTTAGTACAATTAAATGCAAATTACGAACTTTATGCTGTTATTGGTAGTATTTTATTGACATTTGGTGCATTTATTCGCAAGCAAGTGGTATTTCGGTGTGTGATGATGTTAGGTACGGTGTGTTGGCTGATACATAATTGTTATATCGGCTCTCCCATGGCGATTGTGTTAGAAAGTACTTTTTTGGTGAGTAATTTGATTGGGTTATGGCGAATTTATATGAAGCGTAAAGCGAGTAAGTTAAAGGCTGAGTTGAAATAGATTCAATTTTACTGGAATGGGCACTAATAAAATTAGGTTGAGTTTTAAATGTGTTATATTTCAGTTGGTTAAGTTTTTTTCTATCTACTTTTTCAGATAATTACGCTGAGTACAAGTGGTATAGGAAACAGACTGAAATAAAAGTTATATAAATAATCTTTATCTAAATCATAGTGTTATCACTTTTATTAATATTAATTGTATAATTAATATTGTATACAATATATCAATTGTGTATTGTTTGTTCGTTACCAAAAAACACTCAAATCAATGGGAACAAAAGGACAACAATATGCGTAATAACAAAAAAACAGCGCAAACACTGTGTAAATCACTCACTGCATCAGCACTTGCTCTAGCATTGGGGACTTCTACTGCATTTGCTGCAGATGGCAATAGTACTGTGAAAGGGAGCATCGTAAATGGTCAAGGTACTGAGTTATCTCAGGCTCAATTGACCTTTACACACAAATCCAAGGGGCTGAAGTTTGCTGTACAAACTAATGGCAAGGGCGAATACATTTTGCGTAATCTGCCTGTTGGCCGTTACAGCGTGTCAATTAATAAAGCTGGATTCGAATCCGTTATTGAAGAGGATGTCGAGCTTAATATTGGACAGGCGCTAATCTTAGACGCTCAATTATTACAACAAGGGCAGGACATAGAACGGATAGCGGTGACTGGCACGGCGATTCGACGTGTGGATATGGCCTCTTCAACTGCCGGAGTAACGTTTACAGACGCCGAGCTTAAAGTCATGCCAGTAAATACCGGCTTTGAAAGTATAGCGTTATTGGCACCGGGTACAGCTGAGCCTGGTGGTGATTCATTTAATAGAGCCTCAAGTTTCGGTGGGTCCTCATCGGCTGAGAATGGCTACTATTTTAATGGTCTAAATGTCACGAGTATTCAAACTGGTTTAGGCTCAATTCGTTTGCCTTGGGAAGCTATCTCACAAACTCAAATCAAAACGGGGGGAATTAGTCCTGAATTTGGTGGCGCACTAGGTGGCATCGTTAACGCAATTTCTAAATCTGGGGATAACGAATTTAACTTAGGGGCAGAAGTGAGAATAGACCCTGCTTCAACCCATAGTTATCACGACTCAAACTACCTAGATAATGGCACAGTGAATCTTAATACTGAGCAAGAATACGACTCTTTTAAAGAGCTACAAGTTTGGGCAAGTGGTGCACTAATAGAGGACAGCTTATTTTACTATGGTTTGTATGCACCTCGACGGGAGGTTAATCGTTGGGCTGGGCAAACGACCTTCAATGACAGAAAACGAGATGAAGATCGCTGGTTTGCAAAAGTTGATTGGTTCATCAATGAAGACCATTCCATCGGTTTTTCCGCCATGAATAACAAAAGAGAATGGACACGGCAAACCTATGCCTATGACTGGGAAAGCGATGTGATTGGTGATAAACAAGGGGTTGCGGCTCCTGGTGAAGATGGCGGCAAGGTTTACAGTGTCAATTATAGTGGTTACTTTTCTGACTTTTTCTCGGTGTCGGCTGTGGTGGGCCGAGTGACCGAAAACGTTGAAAATATTGTCGCATCAACAGTGCCGGGTGTTTGGGATGAAAGAGAGGGATTCGTTACTTTATCAAGTCATACAGCCAGCAGTGTTTCTGAGCAAGAGTTTATCCGTGATCAAGCGAGAGTCGACTTTAATATCGATTTGGATTACCACTCCATTTTGTTCGGTGTTGATTATACTAAAGTTACGGTAGATCACTTTGAAGGTCAAAATGGCCTTGGAGACGCAGAAGGCTGGTGGACAATCAAAACCGCTGGTGAAGGGAGCATTTCTGGTGCTGCGCTCGGTCAGGATTATATCGAACGTCGAATAAGAACAAGGACGGTTGATTCTGAGGTTAACTCGCTTGCTTTCTACGTCAATGATTCTTGGCAAGTCACCGACCAACTCGTGTTAAATCTGGGCCTGCGTTATAGTCAGTTTGAAAATACCGTTACTGACGGTAGAGCGTTTGTAGATATGGATAACCAACTTGCGCCTAGATTTCAAGCGATTTATGACCTAAACGGTGATGGCGAATCCAAAGTTTTCTTTACTTACGGGCGGTACTTTCAACCTGTTTCTGCCAACATGAACATCACTCAAGGCTCGGCTTCAGTAGAGTGGTTTGAGTATTTCGACCTCGATCAAGTAGACAGTGATGGCTATCCTGTTTTATTAAGTGATGGCTCGCCAAGTCGAGGGGAAATGCTTCGAGATAGACGGTGGCGTCAACGCGGAATTACAGAGCCCGGTTTGATTGCTTCGTCCACCCTTAAGCCGATGTATTCTGATGAATTGACTTTAGGATATCAGACCACCGTTTTTGACGATATGGCATTTGGGGTTAGAGCGATTTATCGAGACCTTGGACGCAGTGTTGAAGATACGGATGTTGGTCCTGTGCTTGCGAAGAAATTGGCCGAACTCGGTATCCAAGACAATGTCGGTCAGGGTTCTTACTATGTGCTAAATAACCCGGGTGAAGCGATCACCATGAGTTATGACTTCGATGGCGATGGCCAAGTCGATGAAGTGACACTCAGTGCGCAAGAGCTTGCCCTGCAACAAGCAGTACGTAAATATCTTGCACTTGAATTTACCTTAGAAGGAAATATTACCGACAAGTTACGGATTAATTCTTCTTATACTTGGTCACACAGCTATGGTAATACAGAAGGTTTAGTGAAAACCGATAACGATCAGGCAGATCCAGGTTGGACAACTTCTTATGATTACGCGGATCTGATGGATCACGGCTATGGTAATTTACCGAATGACCATCGCCATTCAATAAAAGTATCAGGTTCTTACGATATCACAGATGAGTTAACTTTGGGTCTGGTTGCAAGAACGTCGTCAGGTCGCCCGACTAACTATTTCTCTAAGCACCCAGTCGGTATAGATAGCTGTACCGCAGGAAGCCCTTGGGATGCATGCGTAAGTAAAGATTATGGCCATGTTTCTCATTACGACGAAAATGGCAACCCAGCCCCTCGCGGTAGTGTAGGTAATCTTCCTTGGGCAACCACGATAGACTTATCACTCAGTTACTCTACAGATATTATGGGACATAACTTGTTACTCAAGGGCACCGTTTATAACCTACTAAACAGTGATAAAGCGCTTGGGATCAATGAACAGCGATCTTTAGATGGTGCAAATGGCTTAATCGTTAACCCTGACTACGGCATTACAACGTTACGACAAACTGAGCGTTACGCGTCGTTAGTTGCAAGGTTTACGTTTTAATTTCCCTGGTGATAGCCAAGACTGGGTGCTATGCACCTAGTTCTTGGTTTAAGCCAAACAAAACGTTTGGCTTATTTCATGTCACGGAGAGTATGATGACGTTAACAATAGATTTTGAGCAAATACTGAGCCACGCGGAAGTAATAGAGACGGTTGACATGCATACCGCCGGAGAGCCTTTGCGGGTAATTGTCGATGGTTTCCCTGAACCTCAAGGCAACACTATTTTAGATAAACGGCAATACTGCGTAGAAAATCTTGATCACTATCGCACCGCGCTGATGTATGAGCCTAGGGGTCATGCTGATATGTATGGTGCGCTTATCGTTGAAAAGCAGTTACCAGAAAGCGATTTTGGCGTGTTATTTCTTCATAATGAAGGATACTCAACAATGTGTGGTCATGCGATTATTGCTTTAGCTACACTATTTTTACAGCACAATCCCGCAAAGAAACAGTTGTTGATAGATACGCCTGCAGGGCTAATTACCGCATGGCTAAGAGACGGCCAAGCTGAATTTGCTAATGTACCAGCAGAGGTAGTGACACTTGATAAGCAAGTCAAGACATCTGAATTTGGTTTAATCTCAGTGGATATCGCATTTGGTGGTGCGTTTTATGCCTATATTGACGCTGATACAATCGATTTAGCTCTTACGTCAGAAAATGCAGCTTACATTCAGCAGTTAGGTTTAACGCTTAAACAAGAAATTGCAACACAGATTAGCTTAGTGCATGACGATGCGCGCCTCGCATTTTTATATGGTGTGATTTTTTATTCCAATTCTCAAAAATCGGACTCTGCTCACAGTAAGCATGTGTGCATTTTTGCCGATGGCGAATTAGATCGCAGTCCAACAGGGACTGGGGTCAGTGGTAGGGCTGCAATTCTCGCCGCCAGAAATGAGCTTGCCGCAAACCAACGTATCTTTATTGAAGGTATATTAGGCTTGGGTTTAGATTTTTGTTATCAACTTAGTGATGATAGTAAATCGTTGATCCCAATAGTTTCGGGCGTGGCCTATATTACAGGCCGACACCAATTTATTTTAGACGACCACGATCCATTAGTAAGAGGATTTTTACTACGATGAATGTAGATTACGCAGCCAGACAGCAACGCTTAGTCAATAAATTACAACAACACCAAAGTGACGCTATCATTATTTATGGCTACGAGAATATTGTATATTTAACCGGCTTTACCGGTCATGCAGCAACATTGTTGATGTCTTCAAATGGGCAACACCGACTCATTACCGATTATCGTTACTTTGAACGTGCTAGCGATGAAGCGGTGGGAGTCGAAGTTATTTTAAGAAATCGTGATAAAGAAACGCTACCTGATTGTATTTTTAGATTATTGGATGGGCCGCGACAGCTTGCATTTGAAGCGCATCAAATCAGTCACGCAGATTATGTTTTATTAAACATCAGCGCAAAAAATACCACGCTTATTGCCGCGCCGCTTTGGGTGGAATCGCTAAGACAAGTTAAAGATGGTTATGAAATTAACTGTATTAAACGCGCCGCCGAGATTGCTGACTCGGCGCTTGCCCATACACTGCCTTTGTTAAAAGTAGGGATCACCGAGCGAGAAGCGGCAATTGAGCTTGAGTATCAGATGCAAAAGCTAGGCTCCGAAGGACTCTCTTTTGACACAATCCTATTATTTGGTGCACGTTCTTCCTTACCGCACGGAAACCCAGGACAGACAAAGCTCAACCAAGGGGACTTGGTACTTATCGACTTTGGTGCGGTGATAAGCGGCTATCGCTCTGATATGACGCGAAGTTACGTGTTGGGGGAGCCGACGAAGCAACAACAATCCATTTATGACACGGTTCAACATGCGCAGCGAGCTGCGTTGGCGCTAATAAAAGCAGGCGTTAACTGCATAGATTTAAATAACGCATCACACGATGTGTTAAGTCATAGTGACTTTTCACAATACGCAGGTGAGGGACTTGGTCACGGTGTGGGGCTATTTCTACACGAGCAGCCGTTTATTAAACCTGGGGTCGATCACCAATTAGAAGCTGGCAATATCATTACCATAGAGCCGGGTATTTACATTCCAAATTATGGTGGTGTGCGCTTGGAAGAAGATGTACTGGTGACTGAAAATGGTTTTGAATGCTTAACCCACGCGCCACAAGTATTTCAGCTAACGAACTAAGGAGTTAGGATGCAAATTATTACTCGCCAAGAGGTCGCGGATAACCTCAACTACCCAAGCTTAATTCAAGCGCTTAAACAGGGTTTTGCGCAACCAGCAGGTACACCAACACGGCAAGTTTTTGAGCTAGATAATAGTCAAAGCAATCATGACGCTTTTGCTGTTTTACCTGCTTGGAATGCCGATGTGATTGGCGTAAAAGCCTTTACCTATTTCCCAGATAACAACCAGCATGATAAAGCCTCCCTTTACTCGAAAATCATGCTGTTTTCTAGGCAGTTCGGTGAGCCGCTCGCGCTTGTGGACGGCACCGAAGTAACATTGTGGAGAACCTCTGCTGTGTCAGCATTAGCCGCGGAGTATTTAGCACCTAAACATGCCAAACATTTGGTTTTCTTTGGCTCAGGCAATTTAGCTAGTTACATGATTAATGCGCATTTAAGTGTTAGAAATTATAGTAAAATTTCAATAATTGCACGTAATTCTGAAAAAGGACGCCTGTTGCTGGAGCTATTGTCCTCGCAGCATCAGGGAGTGGAATTTTCATTGTATCAGCAGGCAACCGCATCTGTTATTGCTTCGGCAGATGTGATCAGCTGTGCAACAGGCAGTCATACGCCTTTGTTCAATGGAGAGTGGTTGAGCGATGGTACGCATATAGATTGCATTGGCAATCACCATAAAGATTGTCGAGAAATTGATACCACAACGGTAACTAAGAGCCGCGTTTTTGTAGATAGTCGCGCCAATGTATTGAACGAGGCGGGCGAATTGTTGTTACCGATCAGTGAAGGTAAGTTTAGCCCCGATAAGGTGGTTGCAGAGCTTAGCGAAATGACTAAAAATAACCTAGGTCGAAGTAACGAGAATGAAATTACTTTGTTTAAGTCTGTAGGAACAGCGCTGAGTGATTTAATTGGAGCGAAATTAGTGTATGACTTGGTTCAAAAATAAAGAGCACGGTAAAGTGTATGAAGTAACCGCAGTAGTCAAAGCTGCTGATAAGCGCTTGGTGAATCCGCTTATTTGTCACGAATGTCACATGTTGGTTAGTTATCAAGGAGTTGGCGGCGAAACGAAAAGCGAAAAGCTGCTTTATGACGAGGTGTTTTACAAAGCGTTTCAAAACCACGATAGCTGTTACGTCATGGTGGATGACAATGGTATTCGCCATTATCATCCAAGTGAATAAAGTGACTTATTCAATTAAGTGAATAAGCGCTAATTTTTAACCTGACAGAGTACAAATATAGAACGCTATGAATACTGACATTTCAGTTATTGGTCTGGTGCGGACTGCGGCACTAACATGTTTCTGCCCCGAAATGAGTTAACGTAAATGCTCTAAGGGTGGCTTTGAGCGAAAAGCTGACGTTCATCCTTTCACCTAAATAACTGTATATACATCCATTGTAATTGAGTTTCTTCCATAGTCAGGAAAACGACCCTGTGGGTCGTTTTTGTCGTGTTCACATTTAGATCAATGTAACGTAACTTTAATGCTGGTAAGTACTTCCTAAATTTGCTATCAATAGTCATGGGACAAAAACGAGACAGATTGCAGTAGAAAAACGACCCAATCGCTCGATATTAAATTGTTGAACTAAGCCGCTACGCGGAGATCCTACTCTCACCAACTGAGCCACACTTACCTTGGGGTTATCCCATAACTTGGAGGTAAGCATGAACCCACTCATAGAACAAGTCAAAACAGAAATAGCCTACCGAGGGTATTCGCAATGTACATGCAAAAGTTACTGTGAGCATCTACTTAAACTGAGTCACTATTTCAATAAACCACTCGATTCAATTACCGATGATGAACTGAATACCTTTTTTAATGATCCGGCTATTCGTAAACTCTCTAGAGCAAGCCAAAAAGTACAAATAAATAGTATTTGGTTTTTGTTTAAACATATTTTACACCGACCGCTGAACCTAGATATCGCATTACCAAAAGCGAAGACTCGCGCACCAACCTATTTATCTCGAGACGATATTCGGCGGTTGATAGAAAACTGTACGGATATGCGATTAAAAACGTTAATTGTGGTTTGCTATGGTTGTGGCTTACGCATTGGTGAGCTTTTACATATTAAAGTGCAAGATATTGATGGAAAGCGAAAAACCATTTTGATTGAACAAGGTAAAGGAGATAAGTCACGCTATGTGGTGGCCTCCGATAGCGTACTCAACCAATTACGCAGTTACTGGAAAATGTATCACCCAACAAAGTGGATGTTTTATTCACGATGGTTAATGGATAAACCCATGTCAGCATCAAGCTTCAGGAGACCATTACGTGAACATGCACGACATTGCGGCTTAACTCACTGTAATCCACATGCACTACGCCATGCTTATGCAACACATCAACTTGAATCAGGCATGCCATTGCACCAACTTCAACATCAGCTTGGACACAGTGATATTAAAACCACGCAAAGCTACTTACATTGGTTACCCGAATTGGGGCATGGCGGTGTTGATTTACTCGCAAGTTGGGTTAAACCATGAGCACTTTACATCTCGCTGATATTTTAAATTCGAGCCTTGGGCATTATCGGCAACATCATATAATGAGCTATCAGCAGCTACGCGTCTGTCAGCATCTTCAATCATGCAGAACGGGTCAGCTCGGTTATCAAACATGGCAGTGCGATAACTGCGGTGAGTCACAGCAGATTGGGTGCAGCTGCCGAGACCGCCATTGTCCACGGTGTCAAGGAATGGCAACGGCAAGGTGGATACAAAAGCAGCAAGAGAACTTATTGCCATGCCGCTATTTCCACCTTGTCTTTACGCTTCCTCATGAACTTAATGCCATTGCTCACTATAACCCAAGTGCCTTATACCAGTGTTTATTCAAAGCAGCATGGCAAACCTTGAGTAAATTTGCTAACCGAAAAGGGCATGGCCAATTAGGAATGACTAGCGTCTTGCATACTTGGGGGCAAAATTTAAGTCAGCATATTCATTTACACTGTTTAATCCCAGCAGGTACGCTCGATAAGACTCAATGGAATGAGATAGAAAAAGGCTATTTATATCCCGTTAAAGCGTTATCAACGGTCTTTAGAGGAAAAATGCTAGCGGCGCTTAGTGATTTTAATACGTCACTCGTGAAGATAAACACGCCAACAAAGTGGTGCGTGTATAGCAAAGCCTGCTTAGCTTACAGTGAAAAGCTAGTAAGTTACCTAGCACGGTATACCCGAAAAGGCGTGATGTCTGAATCACGTTTAGTGACAGCGAATGCACAGTCGGTGAGCTTCAAATACCGAGATTACGCAGATGATAATCGTGATAAAGTGATGACACTGAGTAATGACGAATTCTTACGGCGTTATTTGCAGCATGTACTACCGAAAGGATTTATGCGTATTCGGCATTACGGTTTTTTAGCCAATGCATGTCGCAAGCGAAAGTTAGCGCTGATAAGGTCGCAGGCGTCATGCACATGCAGAGCAAAGAGGCCAAAGGCAGGAGAAAACGTGACATTGATACCGAATTGGCCTTGTCAGCATTGTAAGGTAGGTATCTTGCGGCTAATTGGCGTATTCAAGTTAGATGCAACACCGACCAAAGTAGACCGAACGAGTTAGCAGCTCGATAGCTGCTCAAAATCAATTAGTTAACCTGCTTAATAGCTCAGGCTAGCGGCCTCTGTACGCTAAAAAATATAATTGCTTATTAAGGAAAATTTAGGTGTAATGAATACATAATAAGCGCTGAGCAATGCAGGGAAAGCTTACATAACACTAGCTAAACTGATTACACTAGCTAGGAAAGTGAGAGCCTCTAAAAAGCAAATTCCTATAGCATAAATAACACCAACTCTGTCACACCGAGCAGGTAGCAGCTCAGTCCAACAAGCGATTATGCAACACAAACTACGTGTCGCATAAATACTAAAATGTTATATGAACTTTGAGGTCTGAGTGTACTTACCAGCTAGTGTTTATAAAAATACATTGCGCCTAATTGGTGTTTTATTTATATGTGTAGGAGTGCTCTTAGGTTACTCAGCTTTTGAAGCATTATTTGACCCTAATGTAACCATTAATTTAAATGGTGTTGAGAGGAGTGATGCTGAAGCCAAAATGTTCAGTTTGATTTTACCTATAGTATTAATATTAGCTGGATCAGGACTTTGTATTTCAAAAGGTGAAAATTTAACGAGTCTACATAAAGCCAGAGAAACCTTTTGGGCTATTTTTCACGGTAAATAGTTCATATAACAAGTGCCTAAACCAAAGGACGCAAAACAGCAGGCTTGCGCTCCTTCGTCGCTAATTTTAGCCTGCTATTTTGCGCTGGTTAGGCAAGCGTTATGGCTCAATAAGATAAAAGGATATATCTATGGCAGATATTCTAACTACTGTTTCAACAGCAATTAATCTAGCAACTCGCCTTCGTGAAATTGGGAAAAACATCGAAGACGCAGAATTTAAAAATTTACTAGCAGATCTGAGCCTAGAGCTTGCTGACGCTAAATTAAAAATTGCAGACCTAGTTTCGGAAAATGCTTCATTGAAAGAAAAACTGGATGAAGTTACAAGCGCAACTGGAGAACGTTGCCCAAGCTGTAATAACAGAACTTTCAAAATAATTTCTACGCGTCCTCATCCTACATTCGGTCGTTTAGGGGCTAAAGAAAGAGAATACAAGTGTTCTACTTGTGGGTTCGAAGAGTCCAAGATGGTAGAGCCATAACAAACGCATTAATGAATGGACGTCTAAAGCTTGGCTGTCGCTCGTTCCTCGCTAATTATAGCCAAGCTTAATCCGCCCATTATGCGGGCGTTAGCTATACAAGGAGGGGCTAGTGTTTGAACGAATCAAAGATTTAATGTCAAAAAGCATTTGGCATTCACTAGCAATAATTATTGTTTTCTTAATGGCTGGCCCTGAAATCATGATGGGCATGGAGTTAATGGCTTTAATCGAGGTGCTGGGTGCTTCTACCTTTGTATTAATGTATTTAACAGGCGTAAAGTTGTTTCTTTTAAAAGTATGGAAGCAATATCAAAAATTTGAATGTCATTCTGTATTGTTTGTTCCGCCTTTAGTCATTTTTAAACAAATGCCGTCTTTAATTGTGCATGCGATACCAGAGCGAACCGTCGTTATTTTCTTTTTCGGTTTTATCGTAGTTGGTATGTCTGGTGTTTTAATCAACTCTTATATTGGTGCATAGTATAGCTAACAAGGCAATTATAAATGGGACGTCTAACGCTTGGTTGGCGCTCATTCTTCGCTAATTTTAGCCAAGCATTTATACGCCCCATATTGCGGCGTTATATGCCTAAGAGAGTTATGTGAATATTACTATTTTTGTGGTTTCGTTTGTGGTCTATGTTTGCCTCTGTTTGGGTATCGTAAAGTTCCATAAGCATTTAGCGGATAAACTTAAACTGACTAGTCGGCATAGTTTACTAAACGTGTTTAGCCAATATATTTGGTTCCTGATGTTTATCGTTACCTACATCCCGTTTAGTATATTCTTCCCTGCATGGTTAAATGGAAAACTTGGCATTGTGCAAGAATCTCCAAATGTAACAGCTATTTTCATTTTTCTGGGGTGTTTTACGCTAGCAGTTACTATGTGGCTAGGTTATAAAGAAACTAATCAGGCGAATTGGTAATCTGCATATAACAAAGCAAATTAAAAGTGCGGACAAAAATCAGTTGGCTTTGTTAGTACCTCACAAATTATAGCCAACTAATTTTTGCCGTTTATTTGCGGCGTTATGTACTTTCTTGTCCTTCCAACTTGTGCACATCTCTTTTGTGCGATAGTATTTCACTATAGATGCACAGTAAAACAGTGCGAGGATATGTCAGTAAATTTTAAAAGATGATTGGCTTGAAGCATTTTATGAGGAAGATAAGCGTCATCGCTTGACTCCTAAAACTATAGAGAATGCGCTGTATCGAAAGCTTGAAATCCTAGATGCAGCAAAAGCTGAATCAGATCTAAGAGTTCCACCGGGTAATCGGTTTGAACATCTTGAAGGCAATCTGAAAGGTTGGTGTTCGATACGGGTGAATAAACAGTATCGTTTGATTTTTAAGTGGGTTGACGGTGTAGCAGAAGACACCTATTTAGACCCTCATAAATACTGAGGTTAGGATAATGCGCAGAACTAAACGTCGTCCAGTTGGTGTAGGAGAAATGCTCAAAGTTGAATTCTTGGAGCCAATGGAGATTACATCAAAAACATTAGCAGAAGCTATGGGTGTACATAGGAACACCATCAGTAACTTAATTAATGGTGGTACTCTGACTGCTCCACTTGCAATCAAGTTAGCGGCTGCACTTGGGAATACACCTGAGTTTTGGCTTAACATTCAACATGCTGTGGACTTGTGGGATACACGAAATCGTTATCAAGATGAAGCCAAGCAAGTAAAACCTTTGTTTTCAACGCAAGATATCAAACTACGTACATAACAAAGCGTTTAAGGGCGATTCCATAACGTGTGCCGATTTCGCTTCGCTCAAGCGTAGCAAACGTTATTCCACGCCTTTACGCGGTGTTAGGGCTTATCGAAATAGGTAGCTTTTTATGGATGAAATAACATATTTAGAAGTTCCATTTGAGGATAAAGAGAAAGTAAAGTCGTTGGGCGCTCGTTGGCACTCAGAGAGAAAGAAGTGGTTCGTTCCAAAAGGTTTAGATACGGGACCATTCGAAAATTGGCTACCGATTTATGATGATCGTGCATCGCAAAAAGCTATCTCTCCATTTTATCTGCTTCAATCGACAGAGCTTGCTGGAAGTGCGACAAACCATCTGAAGTCATTACCTTTGCTAGTCATGGCACAATCGACACTGAAAGTGATGAGCGCTCTGAAGGAATAACCAAGTATTTATACGTCAGCTTTCTCCCAGAGAGACAGATAGTATACTTGGATCTACACTTCAAAAGTTATTACTTGGATTATTCCGCAACGACCGATTCATTTTACTACATGAATCATTGTCAACACTGCAAAGCCCCACTAGGTGACTTTTTTATGCATTCTGAACCGGAGGGTGCTTTTTTCCCTATCAGTGCAGAAATGTCAGCCGATATTGCTATTACTAGACTGAAAGAAAGTGGATTTGTAAAAATCTCAGCATCTGAATCATATGGGGTTATTGAGCATATATTGGAAAATGGGCAAATGAAAGAGTTTCAGCCCTAACAGTCTGTATAAGAGTGATTCGCAACGCGTGGCATTTTCGCTATGCTTTGATTTTAGTGATTAAGGTGGCATGCTGAGGCTTTTGTATTGCGTTGCTCACTACTTAAAGCGGCGTTAGCCCATAGAAACTTTTAAGCGAAATTTGCCTAATACAGCCGAAGACCTGAAACGTTTTTTGTCCAAAAATAGGTTTATTTAACCGTCCGCTATTCGCTCTTTCGGCAATTAATCAGTTACGAACGGTCAGATTTGGTTGAACTCATAACCCTAAACTTCCAGATCGTGTATGAGCCAGCGTCAGATCACTTCGTCGACGTACTCAAGTATTAAGCCAAGTTAATGTAGTAGAGGCCATAGCCCACGATAAATGCAGGCACTGCAGAGTAGATAGTGGCAAATAGCGCCGCCCTTGGTGCCAGTGCTATCGCTGGAAATAACGCATCGCCATCGTTAGCAACGGCATTGGCTGCAAGGGCACTAAATGGCACGACACCTTGCAGGTAAAGCGTTGTAACAACAATTTGGGGGCCACAGCCTGGTAATAATCCGACAAGAATGGCCACCAGTGGTGCATATAGCGCATAGTCTTTAAACCAAACCGCGAGATCAAGCCCTAAATACGCAGTAGATAGCTCGTAAAGCAAAAAGCTTGCAACGACCCAAGCGGTCACAAAATGCGTATCCTGTAGCACTCTAGTGAGTTTTGACGGTGGGTCGCATTCACCTTCCTCACAGGTGATATCTTTATAGCTTACGCCTTTTGAATTAAGTGCCCACACACAAACAGCAAAAAGGCATAATGCTGCACCAAGCCAAGCAATTTCTGCATCAAAAGGTGCTAAATCGACGTTAAAAGCAATCGCGAGTGCAATTGCAAGACTAGGTAGTAAGCACAGCTTCCACACCTTACGGCTTAGACTAAACGCACGGCTCGCGTGTAAGGTTTCTTCTTCGACCTCATTGATGGTCTGCGGGACACAAAAGTCGGGTTGATGAATTAAGTGCACACATAGCCCACTCACGATACCCACACCAACGCCCATCGCAATGATAGTAAGGCCTGTCAGGGGCTCTTTGGCGAGTAGCAAAAACGCAGCATCTCCCATCGTCGCAGTAAGTACTGCGACAACTGAAGCAAAACTCGCTTGTTTTTTGGTAAATTGGGTGACTACAATAATCGCACCACCACAGCCGGGTAGTGCGCCCAATATTGAGGCCATGGCTATTTCGAGAATAGGGGATTTGGTACTCAGATAACTGAGATTAAGCTGTGGAATTCTGTCAACAAGAAAGTAGTACACGAGCAGGGTAGCGGCAACAAAAACGCTGACTTGAAAGAATGCATCGCTCAGCGCGCTGACCACAATTGGTCTCGCCGTTTCAAATGCCATTAGTACAATAATAACGAGGGGTAAAATCAACCGCTTGTTGAACAACAAACTCACCTTAGCGCCATGTGCTGGTTGAGAGTATCGAAGTAGAGATGAAAACATAAAGTGCAACCCGTGTATTGTCTAAGTTGCACTTTAATTTCATTTTAAATGAAAATCAATATCATTTGCATTATTTTCTTTGGAACTCTGCGGTTGCTTTCCATTTTGGCCAAGCGTCTTGCTCAGAGACATCATAGCCAACTTTAAAGAACAGCTGTAGATCCTGTATCGCCCCACTTAAATCCCACTCTTCACGGTAGCGGTCACACGGCTGATGATAACAACCGCGCAATACTAAACCCATACGTTTACGATAGGTTTCAGTCTCTTCGTCACGTGCTTCAGTTCCACCACCTGCGTACATTGCAGGCACACCCATGTTCGCAAATGCGAAGTGATCAGAGCGATAGTAACCACCAGCGGCAGGACGCGGATCTCCCGAAACGACACGGTCTTGCGCTTTTGCTGCGGTTTCTAGCATTTCATCAAGCTCAGATTTACCAATACCAACTACGCTGATGTCTTTTACTTTACCCAATAAATTTAGGCTATCCATATTGATGTTAGCAACGGTTTTCTCTGCTGGAATAACAGGGTTTGCGGCATAAAATTTTGAGCCTAACAGACCTTGCTCTTCAGCCGTCACAGCCAAAAACGTAATTGAACGGCTAGGGCGAGTTGGCAGTTTAGTAAAGGCTTCAGCTACCTCAATCATACCGCCTGTGCCGCTGGCATTATCATGCGCACCATTATAAATTTGGTCACCTTTACGGTTTGGATCGGTACCTAAATGATCCCAGTGTGCTGAGTAGATGATGTGCTCGTCTGACTTATTACTACCTGGCAGGGTGGCGATAAAGTTATACGAAGTTGATTTTTTGATGGTGTTTTTGACGGTAACTGACGCGCTTAGGTTGCCCATATCCACGTGGTATGCGCCTTCAGCAGCTTTTTTCTTTGCTGTGTCAAAATCAAGTCCAGCCTTTTGAAACAGCTCTTTAGCAACGTCTACCGTTACCCAACCTTCAACCGCAACGCGGTCCATATTGTTATTTTCTTTTTGGAAGCCAAACTGTGGGCCACTCCAAGAATTTTCTACTACGCTCCAAGGATAAGAAGCCGGCGCTGTTTCGTGAACAATGATCGCACCTGCTGCGCCTTGGCGTGAAGCTTCTTCGTATTTGTACGTCCAACGACCATAATAGGTCATAGCTTCACCGGTAAATTTACCCGAGTCGGGATTAGCAAAGCCTGGATCGTTTACTAGCATCACCACTGTCTTGCCTTTCACGTCTAGGCCTTCGTAGTCATTCCAGTCGTACTCTGGAGCATTTACGCCATAGCCAACAAAAACCAGCTCTGAATCTTTGATTGATTCGAGTTCGCTGATACGGGCCGAGCCCATCACCATGTCTTTCTTATATTCGTAGTTTTTGCCACCGATTGTTAACGTCATATTAGGATCGGCTTCAAGCGAAACCAGTGGCACTTCTTGCAAGAAACTGTTGCCATTGCCAGGCTGATAGCCAAGCGCTTTAAAATGTTTGGTTAAATAGGCAAGCGTTAGCTCTTCACCTTTTGTTGACGGAGCACGGCCGCCAAATTCGTCAGAGGCAAGGGTTTTAATATGGGCTCTGAGTTGAGCATCGTTAATACTATTGTATGCAGTATCGATGTCTTGGGGGCTATTGCTAGTGCTAACACAGCCCGCCAGCACCGCCATAGATAGAGCGCTGAGCGTCAGTTTAAGTTTCATAATTGCCTTTCTTTTACTTGTTAGGAACCCATAAGTAGTAACATAAAATGCGTAAAAGTTCGAGCGGGACAAGACGGCTAGAGGAGATAGAAATTAATGAAAGAACTGTTGTGGAACAGATCATTGCATTGTTTTTAATCGCTATCCTCATTTTAGCGTGTGACGTAGCCTGTTACGCTCATTTACAATTGGCTTTTGCCAAGTATCAGGCGCTTCAGTAAAATAGTCGACTAATTGCATGATAAGTATCTCAATCAAATGAAAAAGTTTACAGCGCCTGAGGCGTGGCAGGTTGCATGTTTACATGCTGAGCCATTTTCCCATTTAAATCAGCTTTTTGACTTAAAAAGTCAACAAGACTGGCCAAGCCCCAGTGGCTGTCTTCTCATGTAAACAGCATTAGCTTGCAACAATATGATACCCGCTTTGTGGCCGATGAAACGATAGACTTTGGCGATAAATACTATGAAGAGATTATCTTTGAAACCCATCAGGTACCGACGCGTAGTCAAAACTGGCACGATTTATTTGGCGCGTTGATTTGGTGTTTATTCCCAAAAACAAAAGCTTTGTTAAATGCCCTACATATCGAAGAAATAGCACAGTTTGGTTTAAAGCAGCGGAGTAAAAAGCGTAACGCGTTAACACTCTTTGATGAGTGTGGTTTGGTGTTGGCAATTGATGATGATAAATGGCGTGATGCCTTTAAATCACACCAATGGCAGAATGTATTTTACGATAATCGTTCAGAATGGCAGCAAAACCTAAAACCTTTCGTATTTGGCCACGCAAACTACGAGATGCTAACCAATCCCTTTATTGGGCTAACGGGAAAGCTGGTGTGTATCAATGTTGATGCTGCATTTTGGCAACTTTCACTAAGCGAACAATATCGTTGGTTAGATGATAAATTGGTTGCACTGATCAATGATGGGCTGCTTGAAGACAATACCAAAATGTCACCCATTCCGCTGCTTGGGATCCCAAACTGGCATGAGCCACAAGATTTAGAGTTTTATCAAAATACGGACTATTTCAGGCCGAAAAGAAGGAAATAGCATGATAACTATCAATGGATTAAAAAAACGTTTCGCCCTGACTCGCGAACATAAAAAGAAAAATAATCAGACGGATCCTCGCGAGCGTGATGGTTTTTTTCACAGTGTAGAAGAGGTTAACCTGCACTGTGGGCAAGGTGAAGTACTTGGATTGCTCGGCCCCAATGGGGCGGGAAAAACCACCACATTGCGTATGCTCTCAACTGCGCTGACGCCGGATGCCGGTACTATCTTAGTGGATGGTCAGGATATTGTGAAAAAGCCTGTTGTTGCACGCAAAGCCATCGGCTTTCTATCAGGGTCAACTGGTTTATACGGGCGTCTTACTGCCAAAGAAAATGTTGAATATTTTGCACGACTTCATGGTTTAAAAGGAAAAGCATTAAAAGCGAAATGCGATGAGCTGTTTCAGCGCTTAGAGATGGAAACCTTTTTAGATAAAAGGGCTGAACACCTATCGACCGGTATGAAACAAAAGACCAATATTGCACGGGCGGTGGTACATAGCCCTAAAGTCGTCGTATTAGACGAGCCAACGACGGGTCTTGATATTATGACCACACAAACGGTTATCTCTTTTATTCGCGACCTCAAAGCGCGTGGTACACCCGTTATATTTTCTACCCATCACTTAGATGAAGTTGCATTATTGTGCGATAGGGTGTCTGTTATCGATAAAGGGATCACCTGTTTTGATGGCAGTTTGGCTGAGTTTAAAGTGAAGGGGCAAAGTGAAGAGCTAAATCAAGCATTTTTAAATTTGTTAACGGGAGCACAGCATGTTTGAGGTATTTTTAAAAGAAATTAGAGAGCTGCTGCGCGACCGCAAAACACTGTTTTTTGTGATTGCACTGCCGATGTTGGTATTTCCCGTGATTATGGCTTTAGTCGGCTTTATGGCTTCACAAGCCGCCATGGAAGCGAAGCAAGAAGTTCATACGTATTACATCGCAAATGAAGCCTATGCTGAAAAGTTCTCTGAGCAGGTTTTTTATCATAAAAGTTTTAAGAAATATGCAGGTGAGCTCAAGCTTGATAGCGTCGAAGCATTGAGTGATGCGGTACGAAGTGGCGTGATCGATGTTGGGATTTTTATTCCATCCGATCCGGTTGAAAATCTAGAGTCTGGCGTAAAAAGTGAATGGAAAATCGTGTTTAACGATGCGCAATCTATCAACTTTATTTATGACCGTTTGTCTAAACTTGCTAAGAAGTTTTCTGATGAACTCAGAGCGGTGAAGTTAACCTCACTGGGATTGTCGCAAGCGGAGCAAGCGGCAGTGCTCCAACCCATATCGATTACTAAAGTGGATACTGCTGACAAACGCGAAAATTTAGGCGAGAAGTTAGGTGCGTTTATCCCTTACATGTTAATTCCGTTGGTATTGATGGGGGCGAGCTATCCAGCTATTGATTTAGGCGCTGGAGAGAAAGAGCGTGGCACTTTAGAGACGCTGTTATTAACACCAATCTCACGCACGGAGCTGGTGTTAGGTAAATTTTTAACCGTATTGAGCAGTTCAATATTCTGTGCGCTTATCACGGTCTCCAGCATGGCGCTGTGGATAGGAATTGCCAGTAGCTTTGTCGAGCTAGACGTAATTAAAAACGCCTTCTCGTCGGTTGCATTATTAGACTTTGTCTTGATTTTTGCACTGTTGCTTCCTGTTGCTGTGATGCTTTCGTCGCTAACACTTGCCATCTCAATTTACGCCAGAACCTTTAAAGAAGCACAAAACTACATGGGACCACTCAGCATGGGGATCTTCATTCCCATTGTGATGTCTTTAATGCCAAATATGGAGCTAACCGCTAAAACTGCATTGATCCCAATTACCAATGTCGCATTAGCGATTAAAGAAATCATCAAAGGCACGGTTGATTATGGTTACGTCGCATTAATTTTTGGCGCTTCTGCTGTTTTAGCAGCTGGGTTACTCGTGTGCTGCGTTAAATGGTTTAATAAAGAAACCGTTTTGTTTAGGTAAAGCTTCAGTTAGGTGTGAGTCATTGAGAATTATGGCGTTTTTCTGTACGATAAACGCCTTATTCAGCGCTTAACTTTTTGTAACTTAGCCTGCTGTTTATTTGGATAGCTTGCGGAAGTCGTAGGTTTCAATTTTAGTCACTCAAGGAATGTAGGATGACATCAACCTCGGTACTTAAGTCAGTCAGTGAATCGGTTACTAACGGCATAGCCATTTTATTCTTGTTTTCGTCGGTGTTGCACTTAGGCGGATCAAGTTTTTTGGAAGCTCTGATCTACTTAGTGATTTCTTTGTTACTATTTTCATACCGTAATCGTTTAATGTTTGACTCTGCACAAAAGCAGTTTGTTATCACTAAACAACTATCGCTATTGAATGTAAATATTCGGCGAATAGACGAGTATGTGATACCACTTCCTACTGTGGCTGACGTATCTTTGGATTGTAACAAGCAACTCAATTATATCGGTATAAGTTATCTTTCAGAAAGTGAGGAGCCTGCGGTCTATTCATTTTCGTGTTTGCGGCAAACTGATGAACTCAACGCGCTTTTGTCTGCATCAGGTTTTGACCGTAACGTTCAACGAACAGCTGATACAGATAGGAGATCAACTACGCGCTCAACTCCAACTAGCCTTGCAAGATTATTTCCTTTGTTTATGAATAGCAATCGCGATATTGAAGAGCGATTCTCCGTGTTACGATGTGCACTACCGACGCCTAAGCATAAGCGGCATATTGTTTGGATGGTGGTAGGGGCTTTTGCTCTAATGACCTGCTTTATTCTTTACTCGTCACAAAATTACATAGCGGGTTTGGTATTTTTGGTGCTCACGTACTTTAGCTATTGGTTGACGTCTTTATTTATCAGTAATAAACACTATTTTGTCTATCACTCACCCGGTAACCAAATTAAGGTTGAGGAAAATAGTTTGCTGCTACCTGCGTTACTGTTTACAGATAAACAAGCACGAGAGGTAAAAAAGGATGAAGTTAACGATATTAAGGTACACTGGAATACGTTTACAGTCAGCGATTTAGATAGGTTAACCTCTTCGACTCGTCGTAATCATATTGTTGATTTGGTCTTTGATACTGAGTATGGTGCGACGGTTTCACTCTCTGGCATGAGCGTAGAAGCCGAGCCACTCTTACTTGCGTTAACGCATTGGCAATATCCTTTGTCTATCGAACGAACGGATAAAGCGGTGTTCCCAATGGTGAGGCACTTTCAATATGGTATTCTAGTATTTATTATCGGTATTATTGTCTGGGCAATGACCACATTTGTGATATAACACACCTGACAAAAGCGGCGATTCTACCAGAATATCGGTATGCTAGAGGCAATAGTATTTTTAATTTATCGCTATCCAGAAATTATTGAACAACTCGTTTTATACCAGTTGTATTAAGTAAATGATCTATCTTGAAGCGGGGAAATAGCTTTAGTAGCACCGCTCTCGCGTCCTGCTACCGCTAAGGTACCTATCTCCATATAGGCAAGGCAAAAATTTTGCTATTTAGTTGTTCTAAATGAGAAATTTTTAACGAAGCTAATATGCTATTTCACCCTTCAAATTGATTAGAGAATTAATTCCATTGGTATTATACATCTTTTTGATTTTAATGATGGGCTTAAGCGCAGAGGCATACGTGCAAAACAAGCGTATCAATAAGCGTACTGACTTACTGCATAAGCTATTAAAAGAAGAGTGACTGGAAGAACTGAAGCCGCTATTAAGCGGCTTCAACATTATCGGTTTTAACATTGTCAATTTCAACTACGTTGAGGACAGATTGTACATCTGACCAATGCAGCAATTCGATACGACCTTCTTGGTTTTCAACCAATGCCGTGCAGTTTTCTATCCAATCACCATCGTTGCAGTACACAATACCATCTACGACACGGATCTCTGGTTGGTGGATATGCCCGCAGATAATACCGTCGACACCTTGTTTCTTCGCTTCATGAATTGCTGCGTTCTCGAATGCGGCAATGGCCTCTCTGGCTTTATGCACGCGCTTTTTCAGCCAAGATGCAAGCGACCAATAATGACCACCATATAAACGTCGTACGCGATTGGTCCAGCGATTTAAGAAGAGTAGAAAATCATAAGCGGCATCCCCAATGATACTGATCAGTTTGTTGTATCTTGTTGCCGAGTCAAAATCATCACCGTGTAGTAATAAAAACCGCTTACCTGCGGAAGTGGTATGAATAAAGGTTTTATGCACTTCGACTTTAAAAAGCGTTTGCCCAACATAGTTTCTGAAGGTTTCGTCGTGATTACCCGGTATGTAGATAACGCGTGTACCAGATCCCGCTTTTTTTTGTATGCATTCTAATACCTGATAGTGGGATGGATCCCAAAAAAACTGGCGTTTCATTGACCATAGATCAACGATATCACCAACCAGATAGAGTACATCACATTCGGTTTTGTTGAGAAAATCTAGCAAGAACTTTGCTTTACAGTCCTTGTAGCCCAAGTGTACGTCTGAGATCCAAATACTCGGATAGTATGTTGTTTTCATGGCTTGGCTCTTTAGCGTAATAATGACAATGCTAAGAGGCAAAGATGACAGTGGCGGGGCAGTTAGGAGAAGCTAATATGACAAAAGAGCATACATCTGTATGCTCTTTTGTCATGCAATTTACGTAGGTTTATTTACTTCTAATTGCATTAACGATTGTTTCAACCGCAGATCCAATATCCAGCATCAGTTTTTCGCCAGTTTGACGATTTTTTAGCTCAACCTTATTTTCATCAAGATTACGCTCGCCAATCACTAGGGTATAAGGAACACCGATAAGTTCCATATCGTTAAACATAACGCCCGGACGCTCTTTACGGTCGTCGAATAACACATCAATTCCCGCATTTTGTAGATCTGTATAGAACTTTTCTGCGATCTCTGGGATACGGTGAGACTTATGCATATTCATTGGCACGATTGCCAACTCAAATGGCGCAATAGCAACAGGCCATTTAATACCATAATCATCGTTATTTTGCTCGATTGCAGCGGCAACGATACGAGAAACACCAATACCATAACAACCCATGGTTAATGTTTGGTTTTTCCCTTCTTCGCCAAGTACACCAGCTTTCATCGTTTCAGAGTACTTAGTACCAAGTTGGAACACGTGACCTACTTCGATACCACGTTTGATAAGGATTTTACCTTTACCACAAGGGCTTGGATCGCCTTCAACCACGTTACGGATATCTTCAACAGTATAAGCGCTTACGTCTCTGTCCCAGTTGATCCCACTATAGTGAACACCATCTTTGTTTGCACCGGCAACAAAATCAGCCATGATAGCTGCGCTACGGTCGACAATGATAGGCATTGAAAGACCGACAGGTCCCAAAGAGCCTGGTTTTGCACCAATAGCGTTAACAATGTCTTCTTCGCTTGCCATCTCGAGCGGTGAATCCACTAGTGCTAATTTCTCAGCTTTAAGCTCATTTAAGTCATGATCGCCACGAACGATAAGCGCGACAAGCCCACGTTTACCGTCTTCGTCTGGTGCGCCATACACGATGAGTGTTTTCACACCACGGTGTGGTTTAACGCCATGTTTTGCTTTTAGTTCAGCGATGGTGAAAGCTTCTGGCGTGTCAAACGTATTAAGTTCTTTACTTGGCGCTGGGCGAGTTTCAGTTGGTGCAAGTGCTTCTGCCTTTTCAATGTTTGCAGCGTAGTCACTTTCATCACTGAATGCGATTGCATCTTCACCAGACTCTGCAAGTACATGGAACTCATGCGATAGGTTGCCGCCAATTGAACCACTGTCAGCAATAACAGGACGGTAGTCAACGCCTAAACGATCAAAAATGTTGCAGTAAGCTTGGAACATCTTGTGATACGTTTTTTCAAGGCACTCATCAGTCATGTGGAATGAATAGGCATCCTTCATGGTGAATTCACGCGCGCGCATCACACCAAAACGTGGACGAACTTCGTCACGTACTTTCGTACTGACTTGATAAAGTGTGATCGGCAGTTGCTTATAGCTGTTGATTTCGCGACGTACAAGATCAGTGATCACTTCTTCATGCGTTGGACCAAGTGCAAATGGACGGCCATGACGGTCATTAATACGAAGTAGTTCGGGACCAAACTGTTCCCAACGGCCTGACTCTTCCCATAGCTCTGCAGGCTGGATCACTGGCATTAGCAGCTCAATCGCTCCCGCTTTGTCCATTTCTTCACGGACAATTCTCTCTACTTTGCGGAAAACTTTTAGGCCTGATGGTAGCCAAGTATAAAGACCTGAAGCCAATTTACGGATCATACCCGCTCTAAGCATTAGCTGGTGGCTTACCACCTCTGCATCAGACGGCGTCTCTTTTAGAGTCGCTAATATATATTCACTCGTACGCATTCTTATTCCAGTATAAGTTACTTATTGTTCTCTTATTGGCGGCTATTCTAGCAGTGCAGTAGCCGCTTAAAAAGCTTTAATACCTAAACATCTTCATAATTTATAAGTTTATTGGCAAGCCGCTGAATTTGCTATTTTGCTAACGATATTTCAGTGACACGGTTATGCTCACCATCCACAGTCCAGCGAATATTAAAATCATACAAACTCATACCATAGTCCTGCTGTGATGTGCGTTTCTTTTTATAAGCCGGACGAGGGTCCTGCTTCAGTACATTGGTAATGAACTGTCGAAGTTCAGGATAGTTTTTCTGTTTTTCGATAAAAATGTTGGCCTCGTCTGAGAAACTAACAGACATTTGCGTTTCTGGCCGAGTATCAGCAAAGCCAGCCGTGGCATCCACCAAGGCATCTGAATAGGGAAGGTACGGCTTAATATCAATGATTGGTGTACCGTCCAATAAATCTACGCCGGAGAGCAATAGATCCAGCTGACCATTTTTATACTCTACGCCCTCGAGCTTTACTGCACTCATGCCAATCCCATTGGGTCGAAAAGTCGCTCTAGTCGCAAACACGCCTTTACGTTCATTGCCACCGAGTCTCGGAGGACGTACAAGTGCGGAGTAACCTTTATCAGCGGTTTCATGAAAACGAAACAACAACCATATATGCGTGAACGCTTCAATACCACGAACAAATTCTTCGCGATTGAATTCACCAACAAATCTAAGCTTGGCTTTTGCCTCTGGGACAAGCCTTGGTTGTCTCGGTATAGCGAACTTCTGTTTATAAGGAGATTGGATAAAGCCGATGGGCTCGATAGTGATTTGTTCCACTATGGTCTCTGTTTTAATTAAGATGAGCGAAGTTTACTATTGATCCTGACTTTCACAAAACCCTGCTCGTAATTAGCCCTGTAATGTCATGTAATTTATCTATTCAGATTTTTCGCATAACCTTGTAAACAATGGAATTGCTGGTGGAAGTCGCAACATGAATCGGCACACTTTTTCGCCCCAAAATGGCTTACGTTCGAGTTTACGCACAGATAACGAACAAATTATTGGTACTCGAGCGTACGAGTACAAGCAATTGGTAGAAGATATAAAGCCAATTCAAGGTTTACGAGAAAAATTACAAGCATTTAATCGCCTGAAACGAGATGAGTGTAAATAATGGAGTTTCATAGAAAGGTTGACCAAAGTTGTCAAGAAGTGCTCTGTAAATCATCCCCTTTAAAGCCTATTTTGATCCGCGCTATATCGGAGCGTAGAGCTGCATTGCAAGCAATAATTAATGATTTAACAGAAGGGATAGTAAGTCCAACTAAAATGGATGTACTGCTCAGTCAAGAGGCTGAAAAAGTAAGCTTACAATTATTAAAAGAAGGTAATTTAAGCAAACGCGATGCGCTAGCTGCTAGTGAAAAAGTTATTTTTTCTCTTGCAAGAAACCTTTTGTGAAATTGCTATTTAACTTAAAGTTTGAATAAGTAATGTTCTTTGTTGGATAAGCTTTTAAATGTAAAATTGGATTAAATCGCTAGTTCAATGGTACTTAGTTTCAGCAGCTTTAGTATCTCTGCATAGAGCGAATCCAATTTGCACTTGTCAACATTGTTAATGCTGGTCCACTTGCAAGAAATCCGTCCAAATGCCCCGAAGTTCGTCATTGTAACCAGTTCTCACAATTTAAATTTGCTGAAAATATGCAGTGGCATATATCGAAAAGTTGGGGTGAGTGTAATGTCGTGGTTTTTGGTGAGCCGAATAGCGCCTTTAAACTGCTAGAAGTTCAATCGTAGTTGAACTTCTACACTTTAATTTTTGTTATCAAACCTTCATGTTATTTACTATCGGACAAGGTTTCTTCTAATAGCGATTCGGTCTGGATCGCTATTTCCTTCATTTTCATTGCATAGGCTTCTAATTTTTTCTCCTCTTCGGTTTTCGCTTTAAACTGAGGAATTTGAATTGGATACCCAGCTTGGTCCATGGCGATAAAGCTGATAATACAGTGATTGGTTTCGACAAGTCGTTGCGTTTTTGGATCACCACAGCGCACCTGAATAAAAATCTGCATACTGGTGTTCCCGGTATGGGCAATGCGCGCGGAAACCTCAACAATCTGACCCACAAGAATCGGACGGTGGAAACGCATGCCCGCAACTGAAACGGTAACGCAATAGCTGCCGCTCCAACCCGCGGCGCAAGCATACCCAGCTTGATCAATCCATTTCATGACCATACCACCGTGTACTTTACCGCCAAAGTTGACGTCGGTGGGCTCTGCTAAAAATCGAAAGGTGACGGATTGTTGTGGCATAGGCTCAGCTCTATTTTTAAAAATATACGCTAAGTATAGGAAAGAAAGGGGCATTTCGCCCCGCAATTTAGGATTTATTGATATTACATGTTTGGATAGTTCGGACCACCAGCCCCTTCTGGGGTGACCCAGGTAATATTTTGGCTCGGATCTTTAATATCGCAGGTTTTGCAATGAATACAGTTTTGCGAATTGATAACAAACTGCTTCTCACCTTGCTCGTTTTCGTTTACTTCATACACGCCTGCAGGGCAGTAGCGCTGCGCAGGCTCATCAAACTTAGCTAAATTCACTTTGATTGGTATTTCAGAATCTTTTAACTGTAAATGACATGGTTGCACTTCTTCATGATTGGTATTCGATAAAAATACGGAAGAAAGTTTGTCAAAACTTAATTTACCATCCGGCTTTGGGTAACTTATAGTTTGCGATTCAGATGCAAGCTTAAGCTGTGCGTGATCCTGATGTTCGTCCTTAATAGTAAATGGTAGCGAACCTGAGAAAATGTTTTGGTCGATCATATTGTAGGCGCCACCCATAATACGACCTAACTTATGCATTGCTGGGCCAAAGTTACGAGATTGATAAAGCTCATCATAAAGCCAACTTGCCTTAAATTTGTCGGCAAAACTTACCAAGTCTGACGGAGCGCTTTCTTGGCCTAATGCCTCAATGATGGCATCGGCTGCAAGCATACCTGACTTCATTGCAGTATGGTTGCCTTTAATTTTGGCAAAGTTGAGGGTACCTGCGTCACAGCCAATCAGTAAACCACCTGGGAAATGCATTTTAGGTAGGCTGTGAAAGCCACCTTTGGCGATTGCTCGAGCACCATAGGCAATGCGCTCACCACCTTCAAGTACACTCGCAAAGGTGTCGTGATGCTTCATACGCTGAAACTCATCAAATGGACTTAGGTGTGGATTAGTGTAATTTAAGTCGATGATTAACCCGACCACGACTTGATTGTTTTCAGCATGATACATAAATGAACCGCCATGGGTATCATTGTCGAGTGGCCAACCTGTGCCGTGTACAACAAGACCTTCTTTATGCTTGCTTGGGTCTACTTGCCAAATTTCCTTAAAGCCGATGCCATAGTGTTGAGGGGAAGCGTCTTTATCCAGTTTAAATTCAGCTATAAGTTGTTTGCCTAAGTGGCCACGGCAACCTTCAGCAAATACGGTATATTTCGCTCTAAGCTCCATTCCAGGCATGTAGCTGTCTTTAGGCTGGCCATCTCTATCTAGGCCCATATCACCGGTAATAATACCTTTAACTTGTTGCTCTTCTATTATTAGAGAGTGGGCGCTAAAGCCTGGGAAAATTTCAATGCCAAGTTGCTCTGCTTGTTCAGCGAGCCAACGGCAAACATTACCCATAGAAACAATATAGTTGCCGTCATTTTTAAATGTTTTTGGTACCACTAGATGAGGCAGTTTGGTGGCATTGATTTCATTTTTGAATAAATAAATGTCGTCACCCGTCACTTTTGTTGTCACGGGAGCGCCTTTTGCAGCCCAATCAGGGATAAGTTCGTCTAGTGCTTTGGTTTCAAACACTGCACCTGACAAGACATGTGCACCTACTTCAGAGCCTTTTTCGACTACACAAATCATTAATTCTTGTTGTTTTTCTTGAGCCTGTTGAGCGAGTCGGATAGCGCAAGACAGGCCCGCAGGACCTGCACCAACTATCACAACATCAAACTCCATGGTTTCACGTTCGACCATTATTAACCTCACACTATTTGACGGTAGATTAACTAAAGAGAGGCTTTAGTTTGATTTTCGTTAAACTAAGGTTATTTGAGGTTGACGTTTACGTCAACAGGAAGTAGTCTGAAACCAATAAAATAATTTGTTGACGTAGACGTCAGCTTAGAGAATAACCAGATGATGGAGTAACCATGAAAGTACTTGTGCCAATCAAACGCGTGATTGATTACAACGTAAAGGCAAGAGTCAAATCTGACAACAGTGATGTTGATTTGAGCAATGTTAAAATGGCGATCAACCCATTTTGTGAAATCGCAGTAGAAGAGGCGGTTCGTTTAAAAGAAGCGGGCACCGCAACGGAAGTTATTGCCGTTTCAATTGGCGATAAAGCTTGTCAAGAGCAGCTAAGAACGGCGCTTGCACTAGGTGCAGATAAAGCAATTCACATTGAAACAGACGCAAAGCTTGAATCTCTGCACATTGCAAAACTACTGGCTAAGGTAGTGGAACAAGAAAGTCCAGAGCTGGTCATTCTAGGTAAACAGTCTATCGATTCTGATAATAACCAAACAGGACAAATGCTAGCGGCGTTAACTAAGCGTGCTCAGGGCACTTTTGCCTCTAAAGTTGTAGTTGAAGGCGATAAAGTACAAGTGACACGTGAAGTTGATGGCGGTTTGCAAACGGTGTCGCTATCACTTCCAGCGATCGTGACAACAGACTTGCGTTTGAATGAGCCTCGTTATGCTTCACTGCCAAATATCATGAAAGCTAAGCGTAAACCACTAGACGTAATCGCAGCGGATTCGTTAGGCGTTGATTTAGCTCCTCGTATTGAATTGGTGAAAGTTGAAGAGCCAGCTAAGCGCTCTGGTGGCGTGATGGTTGAGAGCGTTGAAGAGTTAGTAAACAAGTTAAAAACAGAAGCAAAGGTGATCTCATGAGCGTATTAGTTATTGCTGAGCACGAAAATGGTGTATTGAAGCCTGAAACCGCTAAGGTGGTTGCTGCTGCAACAAAAATAGCAAGCGACATCACCGTATTAGTTGCAGGTCACAACATCGCTGAGGCTGCCAATCACTCTGCACAGATCGCTGGCGTAAAAAAGGTGGTTGCTGTTGATGATGCTTCATTCGAACATCAGTTGGCAGAAAACACATCTGAGCTAGTTGTTGAATTAGCAAGTGACTTTTCACACATTTTGTTTTCAGCGTCTACCACAGGTAAAAATATCGCGCCACGTGTCGCGGCGTTACTCGACAAATCACAGATCTCAGAAATTATCGATGTGATTGATGCAGACACCTTTAAGCGTCCAATTTATGCGGGTAATGCAATTGCGACTGTAAAATCATTAGACTCACAAAAAGTTATCACTGTGCGTGCATCAGCATTTGATGCCGTAGAGATTCAAGCAGCATGTGACATTGAGGATCGCTCGCAAAGTATTGCCTCTCAAGTGAGTGAGTTTGTGAGCATTGAACAAACTGAATCTGAGCGCCCTGAATTAACTGCCGCACCGGTTGTTATTTCAGGTGGCCGTGGTATGCAAAACGGCGAAAACTTTGCCTTACTAAATGGTATTGCTGACAAACTAGGGGCCGCAATTGGTGCATCGCGTGCTGCTGTTGACGCGGGCTTTGTGCCTAATGATATGCAGGTGGGCCAAACCGGTAAGATTGTGGCGCCTAACTTATATATTGCAGTTGGGATCAGCGGCGCAATTCAACACCTTGCGGGTATGAAGGATTCTAAGGTCATTGTCGCTATCAACAAAGATCCAGAAGCCCCGATTTTCCAAGTGGCTGATTATGGCCTTGTTGCGGATCTATTTGATGCGTTACCAGAGCTTGAACAGGCACTGTAACGCTTCTTTTTGTAGCTAGCCTACATCAAGAAAAATAATTCTGGTTGTTAAAGCCGTTGTACCTTTGGTCGCGGCTTTTTTCGTGTCTGGGATAAAAAGCGGTAGGAATAAATATGTTATCAGGATTAAATCACATCACAATAGCGGTATCTAACCTAAATACGTCACTGGATTTTTACTGCGGTTTGCTAGGGTTTGAGCTTTGGGTAACTTGGGACAATGGGGCATATTTAACGCTTGGTGAGGTATGGCTTTGCTTATCTTTAGGTGAGGTATCTCCAAGCTCAGATTACAGTCATGTAGCGTTCAATATTGCTGCCGAAGACTTTACAACTTTTTCTAAAACATTATTGGAAAACGGGGTTGGCGTATGGCAGCAAAATAGCAGTGAAGGAGACTCACTCTATATTTATGACCCCGATCATCATAAACTTGAGATCCATAGTGGTAGTTTGCAAAGTCGGTTAAAAAGTTTGCAGCAGCAACCTTATTCAGGCCTCACTTGGTATAAAAAATTATAATTTCAATTACGAGAGTTAATTATCTCGTCGTTTAAATTGGTGCTTATATTATTCTGGTAAACAAGTAGGGCGCAATGACTTGCTCGGAAGCGCCCAAACCATATTTAATGGTTAGTAGTCGTAACTAATATGTTGGAAGAAGCGTACGTTGATATCTTGCTTTTCAACATTAACAGGAAGTTGTGCAACAAAGCGTTTAATCGCCGTTTCTACGTGATTCATAAAACGACCATAGCCCATGTCTTTTTTGTCTTTGTCATTGGCGACGATGACAAAGCGAATGGTGTCTACTAGGTTTGCTTCGTTAAACAGTGAGTAAATTTGATTGTCACCGGAGCCGGTATCAAAACTCAGTTTTTGTAGCTCTCGGTTAGTATCGGACTTATCGATTTTGGCGCTTCTGACGATAGGCAAACGGCCATCGGCTACCATTGCTACCATATTGAGCTGTTTATCATTGCAAGAAGAAAGAAATGCATCTTCTAGTGTGCGATAGAATTGTCCGTAGTCACCCGGGCGCATTTGGCTTTGGAACTCTGTTTTTATTGCTCGTGACACTGGAATGTTAAAGGTCGCGTAAGTCATTTCGCTATATTCTTCTGGTAACGTGCAGTTTCTGGCTTGATAGCGTGGGTAAAGCGCACGCAACTTATAGCCATATGACTCTTTGTCGCCTTTAGCTTTGGCAAAAAGGTCATAGGTTAAATGTTGATGGTCTCTCACTCTAAACTGAGGTTCTACCGGAGAAAAGCCTTCTTTAAGTGCATCAAGCACCTTTTTCACTTTGCTGTGGAAGGTCGCAGCATTGGCGCGTAATTCATTTCCCGTGGCTAAAAATAATAAGCGGATTTTACGCGCTTGGTATCCGTCATTGAGATAAGTTTGGTGCGCTTCGTGGAACTTAGGGTTGTAGAAAAACAAAATCTGCTTTTCTGTTTGCATGGTATAGGCTTCGTCGTGGTAACGCACCACCGGCAATTTATCGTTCGCAATTACATGTACATTATGCAGCTCATATTCGTCACACAGTGCGAATAGCTGGCGAGACAAACGCTCGTAACACGCGCTGCTGGAGTCAAAACATGCATAGAATGCATCATCCGGTTTAAACTCAGCAAGAATATAGTGGTTGTTCCTAGCCTTAGTTGATATATAAACACGATTCAAATTCATTGAAGCCATTACTTTTGTCCTTTCCTCGGTAACGTGACTTAAGCAGTGTTTGTGGTATAAACACTGAGATGGCGCAACTATAGGATGAAGTTGTGACGGAAATATTGCGCTAGAACAAAATTTGTCACAAAAATCTGATGAACATTTAACCAAATGAATAAATCCTGATACAGCGCAGATAATTGCTGTAAGTTCGGCTGAGTTTTTGTAATAATGCCGAGGTTAACTAAGAGCATAATTCAGAGGAAAGATTTCCTATGGCGGAAACTGAAAATCGCCCATCAAACTTTATTCGCAACATTATTGATGCGGATCTTGCCAGTGGCAAACATGCGTCTACGCACACACGTTTTCCACCTGAGCCAAATGGCTTTTTACACATTGGTCATGCTAAATCAATTTGCTTAAATTTTGGTATTGCCCAAGATTATCAAGGTAAGTGCAACTTACGCTTTGACGATACCAACCCAGAAAAAGAAGACATCAATTACGTTAAGTCGATCCAAGAAGACGTACAGTGGCTAGGGTTCGAATGGGATGGCGAAATTTGCTATTCATCAAATTACTTTGACAAGCTCTATAGCTACGCAGTTGAGCTAATCGAAAATGGCAAAGCGTACGTTTGCTTCTTGTCGCCTGAGCAGGCGCGTGAATATCGTGGCACGCTGACTGAGCCTGGCAAAAATAGCCCTTATCGTGACACTTCACCTGAAGAGAACTTAGCCTTATTCGAAAAAATGAGAAATGGCGAGTTTAAAGAAGGGGAATGTGTTCTTCGTGCCAAGATTGACATGGCAAGCTCATTTATGGTGCTTCGCGACCCTATCATCTATCGTGTACGTTTTGCACACCATCATCAAACTGGTGATAAGTGGTGTATCTATCCGATGTATGACTTTACGCACTGTATTTCCGATGCGCTTGAAGGGATCACGCATTCACTTTGTACATTAGAGTTCCAAGATAATCGCCGTTTGTACGACTGGGTGCTAGATAACATCAGCATTGCGTGTCATCCGCAGCAAATCGAGTTTTCTCGTTTAAATCTTGAATACACGGTGATGTCGAAGCGTAAGCTTAATGACTTGGTTGTTAATAACCATGTTGAAGGATGGGACGACCCGCGCATGCCGACAATTGCAGGGCTTCGTCGTCGTGGTTATACACCAGCTGCAATTCGCGAATTTTGTAAGCGCATTGGCGTAACCAAAATGGACAACATGGTTGAAATGGGCATGCTAGAAGCGTGTATCCGTGACGATTTAAACGAAAATGCACCACGCGCCATGGCGGTACTTGACCCTGTTAAGCTAGTAATTGAAAACTTTGATGCAGATAAAGTTGAAATGCTACAAGCGCCTAATCACCCAACATTAGACATGGGCGAGCGTGAGCTACCGTTTACGCGCGAAGTCTACATTGAACAAGAAGATTTCCGCGTAGAAGCGAACAAAAAGTTCAAACGTTTGGTGCTAGGTAAAGAAGTGCGTCTTCGTAATGCTTATGTGATTAAAGCTGAGCGCATTGAAGAAGACGAAAACGGTAATATTACGACAATCTACTGTAGTTACGACCCTGATACTTTAGGTAAAAACCCAGAAGATGGCCGCAAGGTAAAAGGCGTAATTCACTGGGTATCTGCTTCACATTGTATTGAAGCGCCAGTGCGTCAGTATGATCGTCTATTTACTGTGCCAAACCCAGCGGCTGCTGAAGATTTCACGGAAGTGTTAAACCCAGACTCTTTGGTAACCATTGCAAATGCCAAACTTGAGCCAGCACTTGCAAACGCTAAGCCTGAGCAAGGTTATCAGTTTGAGCGTTTAGGTTACTTCTGTCGTGATAACAAGTCAGAAGCGCTAATGTTTAACCAAACTGTTGGTCTACGTGATTCGTGGGCTAAGATAGAACAGCAAGGTTAATACTGAATGAGGTCGGCTAATGTCGACCTTTTTTATTGCTTTTTCTACGTACAATTATGTCTGAAAAATCCATCCAACACTTCTATATCAACGAACAGCAGTCCATCTACTTACTGTCTCATCATGATGCAAAAAAGCATCGTCAATGGCTGAATATCTGTAAAAAACAATTGAGCCAACTTGGCTATAAACATGTTGAGGTAATTGGCTCTGGTGCATTTGGCTTCGTATTTGCTGGTACAAGTGATATGGGGAAAGACTGGGTGTTTAAATTTTCTCGGATCACGCTTGCCCAAAGTGTGCGTGATAGGCTTGAAGATGAAGGCTATATGTTGTCGCAAATTGACAACCCTATGGTGCCAAACTTCTATGCCTTCGAGCGAGTAAAAAAGCAAGGCATTTTAATGATGGAGCGTGCCCCTGGTGAAGATTTAGAAAAGATCTCACTCAAAAAGGGCCGTTTTAAAGCGCATGAGTTGGTAAGCCTCGCGTTAAAACTCAGAAATGTGTTGGTTGATTTGCGCGAGCGTCGCAATGGCATGTCTCCTCAGCCTATCGTTCATGGAGATATTAAACCATCTAATATCGTTTGGGATGAAGCTTCCGATGGTTTCTCTTTGGTTGATTGGGGAAGCTCAGTTTATGCTCAGGTGGATGTATATGGCGAGCCAATCGCCAGCAATATTATGGATTTGATGTCATCTGATGTAAGTACGACTAACGCTCGGATGGGAGATGTGTACTTTATTGGCGATGAGCAAATGTCGGGTGCACAATCTTCTCCTCGTTTTGATGAACAAGGCGTTGCGTCGACGATTTATGCACTGGCTAGTGCACAATCATGTCGCTTTGGTGCTCAGGTCATTCCTGCTTGCGCTTTGGGGCTGCCAAAAGTATTTGCGCAGGTGCTAGATGGCATGCTTAGCAAAGATAAAGCAACGAGGGATAGCGCAGGGGATTATTTTGTTCGTAATATGCCAGCAATGGCAAAAATGTATTTACCTGATTTAACACTGTCAGAGAAAAAATCCCGCATTCCTTTTTGGACCTACGAAACCGCAGTTAAACCTGAAACGGTCGTCTATAGCTCACGCAAGCAGTTTTTGCGTCGTGCTGACGATAAACACAATCTAAGAGACGTAAACGACGCGCAATTAGATAGATATTATAAAGAGTTTTTGTTTGATACCGGCGATACCGAGAAAGCCTTTTTGGCCTCAATCAGCAGGCTGGCAAAATATCCGGTCGTTGGTGGTCTCAGTTTTCACTGGAAAGACGTGCAAGTATTTGTTGAGTCGAGTCTTATTTTACACGATGAAACAATGAGTCTTGCATTTAAAGACGCGTTGAACGCCACCGTAATGCTCGCGCAGGGGATCAAACAAAAAGGTTTATTTAAATGTTGTTTATTCGACGCGCGGCAAACTATTCAATTGACTCGTGACGGCACCGGTGCGTTCCAATTTGACCATCTGCCAGAACTAGAGTTTAGCGTTAGCGATATTTCGAGCAATGAAATTACACGCCCGCATTCATACTTTGAAGACGGCAAAGATCCAGACGAGCAACTGCAGCTGCCAAGACAGATAATTCAATGCGTGTTCGAGTTAAATCAGATCCACCATACAGGTTGCATCATTTTTGAATCGTTGCAAGATAGGATGAAAATTCATTATTACTACCGGCTACTTGATGCTAATAAAGAAACGCAATTTAAGGCGCTACTGACTCGGATCATGCAATACGCGGTTAGTATTCAAGATTATGGCGTAGCAGGGTTTATGAAGCTGCCCTATAAAAATACACGTGAGTTTACTTTATGCGACCGCCAGCCTGACTTTTTCTTTCCCAAAAACCCCAAAACATTTGTCGTTAACACTTAGGTGTTAGTACCGCTTCTGGCCAGTTATTGAGGCTCTTGCTGATTTATGAAATAGTGACTATACCAATTCAAATAGCGATAACCTAGCTGACGAAGGAAAGTGATGAGCAATCAACTCGCTTGCGATAGCAATGCTATTCGTAAGTCTATAGAAGTGCTGTACAAGCAAGAAAGCCGGAAAATTTACGCCACACTGATCCGCCTTCTAGGTGACTTTGAGTTAGCGGAAGAAGCATTGCAAGACGCGTTTAATGTGGCGTTAAAACATTGGCCTACTCAAGGCATGCCAGAAAAGCCAGTCCCTTGGTTAATTTCTACTGGTCGCTTTAAAGCCATTGATGCAATACGTAAACAGCTACGTCAAAGAGAAAAGCTAGAAGTTGCTGCTACTGACTTGGATGGGGTTTCTGATATCGCCGGCCAAGCTCAAGAGCAAAACGCCAATGCAATTGAAGACGACCAGTTGCGATTAATTTTTACCTGCTGCCATCCGGCTATTGATCCAAAGGTACAAGTTGCGCTTACTCTGCGGGAGGTCTGTGGACTAACAACAGAAGAAATTGCCAGTGCATTTTTGGTGTCTAACACAACAATGGCACAACGAATTGTGCGCGGCAAAGCGAAGATCCGTGATGCCCGTATTCCGTTCGAACTGCCAGACGACACTGACTTTAACAACCGACTTGATGCGGTGCTTACGGTTATCTATCTGGTCTTTAATGAAGGGTATTCAGCAACACAAGGCGAACTTGCAATACGCAGTGAACTGACGTCCGAGGCCATCCGCTTAACTCGTTTACTTTATTCTCTAACACCAGATCCAGAAGTGGCGGGGTTACTCGCCTTGATGCTCTTGAATGATGCAAGAAAGGCGGCGCGCACCAATGCCAGCGGTGACATCATTTTACTGGAAGATCAAGACCGAAACCTTTGGAGTAAAGGTATGATCACCGAAGGTACGCAGTTGGTCGCTGAAATAATGCGCGCCGGTGAATATGGCTTTTACACCATTCAGGCGGCTATCTCTGCGACTCATGCTGTTGCGACAACTGCAGCGGCGACAGATTGGTCACAGATTGTTGAATTATATGCTCAGCTACACAAAGTGAGCCCGTCTCCTGTTATTGAGCTCAACCAAGCGGTCGCAATCGCTATGAAAGATGGCCCAGATGCGGGTATTACCATTATAGAGCGGCTATTTGAGCACAAAGAAATGCAAAAGTATCACTTGGCTCATGCGGCTTATGGCGAACTATTATCTCGTGCTGGCAGAACGGCTAGTGCGATTGATGCATTTAAAACGGCTCTCAACTTTACAACGCAATTACCAGAGCAAAGGGTTCTCAAACAAAAGCTTCTCAAGCTCGGTGAAAATTAATTAAGAAAATTTTCCTTACTTTGTCGATCTCTAAAGAATGCATTCGACTAGAGTGTATAGAGCACTTTATTTATTAACACCGCAGGTAACCTTTGGTTATTCAGCTCTATTTATAAAAGACAACAGGAGAATTGACGATGAAAGTAATGGTGATTGTAAAAGCAAGTGAAGGGTCTGAAGCAGGGGAGCTACCAACCGCGGAATTAATGGCTGCGATGGGAGAATTCAATAATGCTTTAGTTGATGCTGGAATAATGACTTCTGGTGACGGTTTAAAGCCGAGTAAAGAGGGAGTTCGCGTTCGTTTTAAAGGCGAAGAGCGCATTATAACTAAAGGGCCTTTTGCAGAGACTAATGAGTTAATCGCGGGTTATTGGGTATGGGAAGTAACATCAATGGAAGAGGCGTTAGAATGGGTTAAGCGCTGTCCTAATCCCATGAATGAGGAATCTGATATTGAAGTTCGACCGTTTTATGAAATGGCTGACTTTGCTGATATAGATCCCAGTGGCGAAATCCTCGCAGGCGAAGAACAATTAAGACAAAAGATTGCGATGCAAACTGCAAATGTTTGCAATTATTTGTTTTTTGCAGGGCGTACCGAAGAGGCACTTGAATACTATCAACAGCATCTATATGCCAAAGTCGGTCTGCTTATGCGTTTTAACGAAAGTCCAGATCCTATTCCTGATGGTGCGATACCAGAAAACTTCTCAGATAAAGTAATGCACTGTGAGTTTAGCATTGGCGATATGAAGATTTTTGCATCTGACGGCTGTGGTGATGATGCTTCGTTTGCAGGATTTAGCCAGTCTATAACCATTGATTCTGAACAAGAAGTCCACAGAGTATTTAATGCGTTAGCCGATGGTGGCACGGTCAGAATGCCATTACAAGAAACATTTTGGTCCCCCCTTTATGGTCAAGTCGTTGATAAATTCGGTGTTGCGTGGATGGTGATGTTACCTAGTAATACTAATTAACCTTGAGCACGGAATAGCTAAGTCAGATCGAGCAGCAAAAGACGTTCGCTATTCAGATACTAGTTAATAAGGAGCTGGACACACTATGAAATATGTCGCTTTAGTTTATTACGATGAACAAGCAATGGAAAAGCTCTCACAAGATGAATGGGACGCACTTAACCGTGAATGTATCGCGTGTGGGGAATCATTAAAAGAGCGCGAGCAGATGATAGGGGGCAACGCGTTGCTCTCAACTCAAAGTGCGACAACCTTGCGGGTACGAGCGGGTAAAGTCGATATTACCGATGGCCCATTTGCAGAGACTAAAGAGCAGCTTGCGGGGTTTTATTTACTTGATGTCAAAGACTTAAATGAGGCCATCCAAGCGGCTAGCAAAATTCCGCCAGCGCGCTATGGCAGCATTGAAATTCGGCCTGTTCGCGAGTTACAAGACGAGAACAATGTCAGCTATGAAGCACAAAGACGAGAATAATAGAGGGGTCAAAGATGAGTTATATAGATGGTTTTGTATGCGCTGTACCCACCAGTAAGCGTGAAGAATATCAAGCACACGCCAGCAAAGCGGCAAAAGTGTTTAAAAAATTTGGAGCAGAACACGTTGTCGAGGCCTGGGGGATGATGTCCCTGATGGTACGCTTACCTCTTTTCCAATGGCTGTAAAATGTAAGCCTGATGAAACAGTGGTGTTTTCCTGGATCACTTGGCCTTCAAAAGAAGTGCGTGATGCTGGAATGGCAGAAGTATTTAAAGATCCTATTTGCGATCAAGAAGCTAATCCAATGCCGTTTGATGGTAAAAGGCTTATCTATGGTGGCTTTATGACAATAGTAGAGTGTTAATCTTAGTTATTAAATTGGGCTGAGTTATCAGTCCAATAGACATGGAGCTGATATATGCCGAACTTTACCATTACCACGTTTGATTGGGTGCCTGAGCTGCCAAGAGGATATGTCAGAGATATTCGCTTGCGCTGGGCGCTAGAAGAGGCGGGCATACCCTATGATATAGAACTTACCGCTTTCAAAGAGCGAGAAAATGCGCATTATTTACATCAACCATTTGGTCAAGTTCCTTGGCTTAGCCATGAAGATAAGGAGATATTTGAAAGTGGTGCTGGTCTGTTATACATCGCTGAACATAACGATGAGTTAATATCGACAGAAAATAGGTCATCGGTAATACAGTGGTTATTCGCTGCGCTCAACTCTGTTGAAATGGCGAGTCTTCCATGGACAATTTTGAAATTTTCTGAAGATACTTTTGAGAGTGATGGTAGCAAAGCGATAGAGCGATTTTTACATAGCCGTTTGAAACACATGAATGAATATCTTCGGGGAAAAACTTGGTTGGCTGAGCAATTTTCTGTTGCAGACATCGCGATGGCTGACGTGTTTCGTTTGGTCGATAGGTTTGATGGGCTAAAACAATATAGCTATTGCCGAAAGTATCTAGAGCAATGTGTTTCTAGAGCTGCTTTTAAAAAAGCATACAAAGATCAGCTGGAATTGTACTCTAGAATATAGTGACTATATAAATGGAAGGTGGTGTTTATGCAACAAATTAAAAAAGCCAGCAATTTGCTGGCTTAATGCTTAAATTGGCGAAAAGGTAGGTTAGTTACCATTTTCCTCAGCGTACTTTTTGCACGCTTCTTTATCTTCACACTCACCGTATAAATATAGTGAGTGATTCGTGAGTTTGATGCCATTGCTGTTCGCGATTTCTTCTTGGCGTGTTTCAATAACGTCATCTTCAAATTCGACAACTTTGCCACATTTTAAACATACCAAGTGATCATGGTGCGTGCTGCCAGACAGCTCGAAAACAGATTTACCGCCTTCAAAGTGGTGACGTGTTACAATACCAGCATCATCAAATTGGTTTAGCACGCGATATACTGTAGCTAGGCCAATTTCTTCACCTTTGTCCAATAAGATCTTGTACACATCTTCTGCGCTGATGTGTTGATTATCAGGAGACTGAAGGATCTCTAAAATTTTGATGCGTGGAAGCGTTACTTTTAAACCAGCCTTTTTAAGCTCTAAGTTGTGATCAGTCATTAAATCTGTCTCAATCTGTTAGTTATAATTTGTCTTAGGTCAATATTCACGACGCTATAACCTAAGAATAACTTGCTCGGGCAGCAAGTGCAAAGCAAATGGAATTAATCTTCCAGCTCGCTTAAGCACATTTCGTCATATACTTGTGCACACCACTGTTTAACGCGTTGCTCTGTTAGCTCAGGCTGGCGATCTTCATCAATACCAAGGCCAACAAACTTACCGTCTTCAACTACAGCTTTTGATGCTTCAAAGTCATAACCGTCGGTAGACCAGTGACCAACTACAATCGCACCGCGTTCAGTAACAATGTCATTAACCATGCCCATCGCGTCAAGGAAATATTCAGCATAATCTTCTTGGTCGCCACAGCCGAAAATAGCAACTAACTTACCTTCGAAATCGACTTCTTCAAGTTCAGGGAAAAAATCATCCCAATCACACTGAGCTTCGCCGTAGTACCATGTTGGAATACCGAAAAGTAGTAAATCGAATTCGGCAATCTCTTCTTTACTGCTTTTAGCAATGTCCTTTACGTCTACGAGCTTTTTACCTAGCTCTTTTTGAATCATTTTAGCAACGTGTTCTGTGTTACCAGTATCACTGCCGAAAAAAATACCTACGCTTGCCATTAATTGCTTACCTTCTATCTATTAACCGCTAACTTTTCTTGTAAGATGGTCTCGATGAGTGCACTTCGACTAATGTTTTGCGACTCTGCCATATCACTTAGCGCTTGATACAACTCTGATGAAACCTTAAATTCTACTCTTTTTAGGCCACGGGCACGATCTCTCTTGATTTGATTGCGCTTGTTGACCTTTAACTGCACTTCTCGTGGCAGTGGATTCGTCTTAGGACGTCCGGGACGTTTTTCATTTTCAAATAGGTCGATAGTCGTTCTATCTGTTTCAGCCTTGGCCATTATCCAACACCTGCGCCTTGCCAAAACACCTGGATCAAGCCTTTTGCTATAAATCCAGAGCAACCTAGAAACAACACCAGCCAAACGATATAGCGTCCGAACTTTGGCACATCGCCTTTTTTCAGTACGTCTTGAATCGCCATACCGATGAAAAAGAATATACCAGCTAGCGCAAACCACAGCCCTAGCGTTTCAAATTCATTTATAAATTGACTGACCATCTGAGCTCTACTCAATACTTAAACGGCGGCTACTATAACATAACCTAAATGCATAAATTAAGTTTATAACGGTAAATTCGATTCGTTTTATTGAAGAAAATCAATAATTGAGCGATTTACAGCTTCAGGCTTTTCAGCATGTAGCCAATGGCCCGCACCTTGTATTATTTTTGCTCGCGCATTTGGGAAAAAACGAGCGATGGGCTCCCTATGCTCAGGCAGGATATAGTCAGAATTATTCCCTTTAATGAACAAAGTATCGCATAAACAGGAATGCGTTTCATTAATATTAGATGTAATTGCGTCGTATTTTTCAGTAATTACATCTAAATTAAAACGCCAAGTAAGCTTACCTTCTTCATTTTTTGCCAAACTTTTAAGCAAAAACTGACGCACGCCGACTGTTTCAATATATTGGGACATTATGGTATCTGCTTCACTACGACTTGATACATCACTTTTCTGCACTTCGTTAAGCGCGGCAATTATTGCGTCATGCCTTGAGTGATAATCAACAGGCGCAATATCTAATACGACAAGTTTGTTGATGCTTTCTGGAAATAATTGGGCGAATTGCATTGCCACTTTACCGCCCATTGAGTGGCCAACTAGGCTGACTTTATCCAGTTTTAACTCATCCAATAACGCTTTGATGTCGTTTGCCATTATTGGATAGGACATTTGCTCATCATGAAAAGAGCGACCGTGATTTCTCAAATCGACGTTAATCACACTGAAATGTTTAGCAAGTGCTTTTGCCACCACATTCAAATTTTCCAAGGAACCAAAGAGTCCGTGCATAACAAATACACTAGGTTTGGCTTGGTCGCCAATTTGTTGATAGTTTAACTGCATAAATCCTCCAAAATTGGCGCTAATTGTGACATTGAAGAGTAAAAATGCAAAGCCATAGAGTAATAAGTTAAATTTGGATATACTAAGTGGCAATTGAAATGAGTTGCTCCTAATTAGCATAGATGACAGGAAACGCATGAAAAAGATAGAAATAGATGACGAGCTATATCAATACATTGCAAGTAACACACAAAGTATTGGAGAAAGTGCTTCTGAGATTTTACGTCGTTTATTAAAACTTACTTCTGGGACAGAATCTAAAGCCGTCGCACAGCAGGAAGAAAAACAAGTACCAGAAATTACAGCTGAGTCACAAACAAAAACACCAAGCCAACCTGTAAAACCCGTTGCGAATGTCTTTAATATTCTAAATAAAGAAGAGCTTGCCATGCAAAAGGGCGTGGTCGGGCGATTTTTGTTTATCCTATCCGCGCTTCATCGTACACATAAATCCGAATTTAATTGTGTGCTCGAAATTAAAGGCCGCGATAGGATTTACTTCGCCACGAGTAAAAATGCACTACTCGAAAGTGGTAGCAGTATGAACCCGAAAAATATAGCAGACAGCGAATATTGGGTGATGACAAATTCAAATACGACTAGAAAGAAAATGATGCTTCATGAAGTAGCTAAGGTGTTAGGTTACACAGATGAAGCTGCCGAGAAAATTAGAGACTACCTATAAGTAAGGAAATCTTATGGCGATCCATCCGCAAGCTGGCAAAAAGGTATCGAAAGAATTATTGGTAAATGTACCTAAGCTGGTTTCATCGTACTATTTAAATGAGCCTGACTTAGAAGCGCATCCAGAGCATTGTGTCGCCTTTGGCACAAGTGGCCACCGAGGTTGCTCACTTAATTTTAAGTTTAATGAGTCGCATATTCTGGCCATCACTCAAGCGATCTGCGATTATCGTAAAAACAACAATATTTACGGTCCGCTTTTTCTTGGTAAAGACACTCATGCGTTGTCGGAAGCCGCTTTTAACTCGGCTATTGAGGTCTTGGTTGCCAACGAAGTACAAGTCATCACACAAGAAAATGATGACTACACACCAACCCCTGTGATCAGCCATGCGATTGTCTCGCACAATTTAGTCAATCCTCATGAGCTTGCAGATGGAATTGTCGTTACGCCATCACATAACCCGCCAGAAGATGGCGGGTTTAAATATAATCCTCCGAATGGTGGACCGGCCGATACCGATGTCACCAAATGGATTGAAGATAGGGCGAATCAGTTACTACTCGAAGATTTGGTTGAAGTTGAATTATTCCCGTTTGCTAAAGCGAGAAGATCTGGATTTATCAAGTATGAAGATCTGATCACTCCATACGTTCAAGACTTGGGTAACATAATTGATATGGAAGCCATTGCTCGAGCCGGAGTTAATATTGGTGTGGATCCTCTTGGTGGTTCAGGTGTTAATTTCTGGCCTGTGATCGCCAAACACTACGACTTGAAGCTAACGGTTGTAAACGACGTCGTCGACCCGAGTTTTTCCTTTATGCCACTAGATAAAGACGGCAAGGTGCGGATGGATTGTTCATCGCTTTTTGCGATGGCTAATTTGATAGCACTGAAAGACGACTACGATATCGGTATTGGTAATGACCCAGACTTCGACAGACATGGCATTGTTACCCCTGATGGCCTGATGAATCCTAATCACTTTTTAGCGGTTGCAATTGACTACCTCATTAAACACCGAGGCTGGAAGAGCTCAGTAAAAATCGGTAAAACATTGGTATCTAGTGCCATGATTGACAAAGTGTGTGGCGCAAACGGCCGAGAAGTTTACGAAGTGCCAGTTGGCTTTAAATGGTTTGTAGACGGGTTAGCAGCTGGAGAGCTCGCGTTTGGCGGTGAAGAGAGTGCTGGCGCTGCGTTTTTAAGAAAAGATGGCACCACATGGTGTACTGACAAAGACGGTTTTATCATGGGGTTACTTGCCGCCGAAATCCTAGCTGTCACAGGTAAATCGCCATCTCAACATTATCACGCTTTTGAACAAGCATTTGGCGCACCTGTATACAAACGTATTGATGCACCCGCAAATACTGAGCAAAAAGCAAAGCTTAAGGCATTAAGCGCGGACAATATCAAGGCGGACACCCTGGCAGGTGATAAAATTACTCAGATATTAACCAATGCCCCTGGTAACGGCGCGGCTATTGGTGGCCTTAAAGTCGTTACCGAAAATGGTTGGTTTGCGGCGCGTCCATCGGGTACTGAAGATATCTACAAAATTTATCTTGAATCATTTAAAGGTGACGCGCATTTAGCTGAACTTGAACATGAGGCAAAGACATTGGTTGACTCAGTGATTAGTTAACAAAAAGCTTCTAAAAGCCATACTCCTCGTATGGCTTTTTTGTATCCCAATGCGGGTTATACCAATTAGTCGTAATACTTGCTCAATTTGAAGGAGTAAATCTGACGCTAACCGCGTTAAAAATTTCTTATTTAGAATAACTAAATTGCAAAATTTTAGCCTTGTTATCGACAAGATTTTCTCGCCTCAAAATAGATCACTTAATTAAGATAATTGGTATTACTCAACAACATCAATTTGGAATTATGACGTACTTAGCAGAATTAAAACAAAGCGGTGACTTTCTTACTATCACAAGAAATAACGAATTTACACTGGAACCCGTGAACTTCACTTTAGACAACGGTACCTTGGTGGAAGTCCATGATACTGGTGTGATCCAGTTTACGCCTGTAGGTGAAACAACGAAAGATATTGTGCTATCGAGCGCTGTGCACGGCAATGAAACCGCGCCAATTGAAATATGTGACGAGCTTATCCAACATATTATTACTGGCAAACTAGCGTTGGCACAACGGGTGTTATTTATTTTTGGCAACCCGAAATCCATTAATATTGGGCAGCGTTTTGTCGATGAAAATCTAAACCGCCTATTTAACGGCGCACATAATCAAGAAACAGATAACCCCGAAAAGGTCCGAGCGCAAAAACTAGAAGGTTATGTCAGGGCTTTCTTTGAACAGGGCGGTGACGAGCGCTATCGTTGTCATTATGACCTTCACACTGCTATTCGAGGGTCTAAAAACGAGAAGTTTGCAGTCTATCCATTTTTACATGGTAAGCCGTGGAAGAAATCGCAGCTGCAATTTTTATTGTCATGCGGTGTCAACACTGTATTAATGATGCGCTCGGCTGCTACGACATTTAGTTACTTTTCTTCTTACCAGTTTGGGGCCGACGCTTTTACTATCGAACTTGGACAGGTTAAGCCATTTGGTGAGAATAACATGGCAAGCTTTGCAAAAACCAAAGAAACGCTAAAAGCATTAATTAGCCAAGAAAAAGTAGAATATAAAAAATTTAATGCAGATGAGTTCGAGCTGTTTACGGTTCATCGTACAATCAATCGTACTCAAGCCGAATTTTCTTTTCCATTCGCTGATTCTGCTGAGAATTTTACAGGCTTTTCGAAAGGTGAATTACTAGCGACGGACGGAGATAAGCAATATTTCGCTGAAGTTGAGGGGGAAGCTATTATCTTCCCAAATGCCAATGTTGCTTTGGGGCAACGTGCATTACTAACGGTTATCCCGTTAGAGGTTGATGGAAACTTTATATAAATCATAGATGTAAAATTCTACTTGCCTTCGTATCAAAATCTTTCCAAAAACATTGATGCATTTTCACGGTTATTCATCTAGGATTAGTTGAATAACCGTTTACGTTAACGTAAAGTTGAAACGCTTTAATTTAATTTACTTACTTAAATCGCAAATATTATTCAGTCTTTGATAAGTTGTTAGACCAGTTATTCATACTAACCACGAATGTGATCAAGACCAATTAACACAATCATAAATGCGAGGTGAGTTAAGACTCTTTTCGTCTTACGCAATCTGAAGCCAGATCTCGTATGAGAAAGTCGGGTTTGAACTCCGTAAGTTTGTTATGACAACAAGAGAAGGTAGGTTATGACTAACCCCAATAATATATCCTTAAATATCAGCCACGCGCTGGAATTTATAGATGGTCATGCACTCAATATCCCTACATTAAAGATTTTAAGTGACCAAGGCGATGTTTTAGACGGTGCAACAGCACCAGATATTGATAAAGAAACGGCATTAAGAATTTACTCAACAATGCGGTTTATCCGTTTACTTGACGAGCGTATGCAAGGGGCTCAGCGTCAAGGACGTATTAGCTTCTACATGCAATGTCTTGGCGAAGAAGCCGCTGTTACGGCAAGTGCTGCGGCGCTTAAAGAAGATGACATGATCATGGCTCAGTACCGTGAGCAAGCCGCAATTCACTATCGTGGTTTTTCGCTTGAGCAGTTCATGAATCAGTTATTCTCGAATGAGAAGGACTTAGGCAAAGGCCGCCAAATGCCTGTGCATTATGGTTCTAAAGAATTACATTACCTGACTATTTCGTCGCCGCTAGGAACGCAAATTCCTCAAGCAACGGGCTATGCGTACGGCCAAAAGCTAAAACACATTGATAAAGAAACCGGTGAGCTAACGTCTGAAATTGATAACGTCACGATTTGCTATTTTGGTGAAGGTGCTGCGTCAGAAGGTGATTTCCACGCTGGTCTAAACATGGCGGCGGTGCATGGTTCACCGGTCATCTTTTATGCACGTAATAACGGTTATGCGATTTCAACACCTGCGGATGAACAGTTCAAAGGTGATGGTATTGCCGCTCGCGGTGTGGGCTATGGTATTAAGACCATCCGTGTGGATGGTGCTGATGCGCTTGCCGTTTACGCCGCAACACAAGCCGCGCGTAAAATCGCAGTTGAAAACGGTGAGCCTGTGATGATTGAGTCTATCGCATATCGTTTGGGTGCACATTCAACATCTGATGATCCGTCTGGTTACCGTACTAAAGACGAAGAAGCTGAATTTAAAAATAGTTGCCCAGTAAATCGATTTAAGCAATGGCTTCTAAAACAAGGTTGGCTGGATGAAGCCCAAGATGATGCGGAAAAAGAGAAAATCCGTGAAGATATCTTGGCTGCATTGAAGGTTGCAGAAAAAGTACAGAAGCCTGCATTAGAAGATCTGGTCTCAGATGTTTATGACACGCCAATTCCATCGCTGCAGAAACAATATGATGAATTGAAAGCGCATATTAAAGCTTATCCAGACGCATACCCAGTCACAGCAGGGAGAATTAAATAATGGCTAAAATGAACATGCTACACGCCATTAATTCGGCGCTAGATATCACGATGGCGGAGCATCCACAGGCTTGTATTTTTGGTGAAGACGTCGGCTACTTTGGAGGTGTATTCCGAGCAACTTCAGGCCTTCAAGAAAAATATGGTAAACACCGTGTTTTTAATACGCCATTGACTGAACAAGGTATTTTGGGTTTTGCCAATGGTCTTGCAGCGTTTGGTGCTCCTGCGCTTGCTGAAATTCAATTTGCGGATTATATCTTCCCGGCATTTGACCAAATCGTGAACGAGTCGGCCAAGTTCCGTTATCGCTCAGGTAATGAGTTTGATGTGGGTAACTTAACAATTCGTACGCCATACGGTGGCGGTATTGCAGGTGGTCTATATCATTCACAATCACCAGAAGCTTACTTTGCACATACACCAGGTCTTAAAATTGTAGTACCGCGTAACCCGTATCAAGCAAAAGGCCTACTGCGTGCTGCCATTAAAGATGATAACCCGGTTATTTTCTTTGAACCTAAGCGCTTATATCGCGCTTCTGTTGGTGAAGTGCCAGAAGAAGATTACAGCATTGAGCTTGGTAAAGCTGAAGTAATTAAAGAAGGTACTGACATAACGCTATTGGCTTGGGGCGCGCAGATGGAAATCATCGAACAAGCGGCACAAAAAGCTGAAGAAGCGGGTATTAGCTGTGAAATAATCGACTTAAGAAGTATTCTTCCTTGGGATATGGACACGGTAGCCAAGTCAGTGGTTAAAACGGGTCGTTTGGTCGTGAGCCACGAAGCGCCAATCACAAATGGTTTTGGTGCTGAGATCGCAGCAACCATACAAAAAGAGTGTTTCCTGCATTTAGAATCTCCAATTGAGCGAGTTTGTGGATTAGATACGCCATACCCTCTAGCACTTGAAAAAGAGTATGTGCCAGATGCACTGAAAGTGTTCGCCGCTATCAAACGTTCTATGGAATTTTAAGGATAAGTTATGGCTAAAGAATTTATCTTACCAGATATTGGTGAAGGCATCGTAGAGTGCGAAATCGTCGAGTGGTTGGTGGCTGTTGGTGACGAAGTAAAAGAAGATCAACCTATTTGTGACGTAATGACGGATAAGGCACTAGTGCAGATCCCTGCGGTACATGACGGTGTGATCACCAAGCTGCATTACGAAAAAGGTGAAATTGCAAAGGTGCATGAGCCTTTGTTTGCAATGGATGTTGCCGGCGAGCAAGCTGCTCAGCCGGAGCAATCGGCACCTCAGTCCTCGCCAACTACTTCAACCAGTGCTGTACTTGAAGACTTTATCTTACCTGATATTGGTGAAGGCATTGTTGAGTGCGAAATCGTTGAATGGCTTGTTGCTGAAGGCGATGAAATCAAAGAAGATCAGGCCGTTTGTGATGTAATGACTGACAAGGCGCTAGTGCAAATTCCAGCCAAGTACGATGGTATTGTTGAAAAACTCTATTATCAAAAAGGTGAAATAGCACAGGTGCATAGTCCGCTATTTCAAATGAAGTTGGCGTCATCTCACGCCGGAAAATCAGACGATCCAATCGCTGATGTCCACAAGCCTAAAGAAAGTACAGTACAAGCTGCTACTGCAAACGATGAGGCTACGCGTAGTTTACCGAAAAATGGTAAAGCGATTGCCTCTCCGGCAGTACGCCGCAAGGCGCGCGAAGTTGGTGTTGACCTCTCTGAAGTGCCTGGCTCAGGTAAAAATGGTCGCGTGTATAAAGAGGACATCGAACATTTCCTTGAGCACGGTGTAAGTGGTGCTTCGACCACGAATGAAGCTAACACAACGATACAGTCTCAAACACAAAAGCCGACTCCTACCTCAGAAGGTGGTAAAAGAGTTGAGCCTCTACGTGGTATGAAAGCGGCGATGGCCAAACAGATGGTGGCCTCTGTTTCGACGATCCCACATTTCACTTACTGTGACGAGATTGACTTAACCGATTTAATAGCGCTTCGTGGTGCTTTGAAAGAGCAATATGCCAAACAAGGCGTGAAGCTTACTATGATGCCATTTTTTATCAAGGCGTTGTCACTTGCTATCAACGAATTCCCAATTTTGAATGCAAAAGTAAATGATGACTGTACGGAAATCACTTATTTTGATGACCACAATATTGGTATGGCGGTGGACAGCAAGCTGGGTCTTCTTGTACCAAACATTAAATCATGCCAAAGTAAATCGATTGTAGAAGTTGCCCAGTCAGTTACTGAGCTGACAGAAGCGGCGAGAGAAGGGCGTGTATCTCCTGATTCACTGAAAGGCGGTACTATCTCAATCTCAAATATAGGGGCGATTGGTGGCACGGTTGCTACACCGATTATTAATAAACCAGAAGTTGCTATCGTCGCGCTTGGCAAAGTGCAGCAGTTACCCCGCTTCGATGCACAAGGTAATGTAGTTGCGCGCTCTATCATGCAAGTAAGTTGGTCTGGCGACCATCGTATTATTGATGGTGGCACGATCGCACGTTTCAATAATTTATGGAAAACCTTCCTAGAGGAACCGGCTAAAATGATGATGGCAATGCGCTAATCCTTGTTTTTGCTAGTTTCTACTTGTTGTAAAGGGCCTTTACGGCCCTTTTTTATTTCCCGCCATATATATATGTAAACCACCGTGAAAGCAAACTTGTAATACCTGTTTGCTTAATTTAGAGAGCTATTCTGAAGCAAGAAAGCCTTTTCGATAACACTGCTACGTCACCAGCTATCGTCAAAGTATCTACATTCATGTAGGCAAAAAACTCTATTCTAAGTAGGAAGTTCTTAACGGAGTTAGCGTCATATTCGTTCCTTCAAATTGAGCGAAAGTTTATTAGATATTATCTGCATTTCTACATTCTAACTCTTTGTATATAAAAGATAATTGGAATAGAGCTTAAGAAGCAACTGCTAATTATTTTGCAAAAAAATATTAAAAAGATCCCATTACAATAATTGTACTTCGTATTTATTTCTTTACGATTACTAGAGTGGGTGGGATGACTAAAATGGTATTTTTTCAACTAATTAACAATGGATGCGGGTTAGCTCTGTGTAGTAAAAGTGTAAAAATAAATTTGTACACTTTTTGGGGATAATGGAAATTGCGTTTAGTTGTATTTGCTTTTTTTTAAATTAAGTTAATCTGATCGCGAGACTAATTTTGTCTCAAAGAAAAAGTATAATTAGGGAAAGTCTATATGAAAAAAAGCAAACTGAGTAATGCTATTCACTCTGCATTAGCCATCTCATTGACAGGTATCATTGCATCAACAGCGATTGCAGAAGAAGTTGCTTCAGATGAATCACTTGATAAAGTTGAAAAGATTCAGATTACAGGTTCACGTATTGCCCGTTTTGAGTTGAGTCAACCAGCGCCCATTATTTCAATAACTGGTGAGGAAATTGAACAAGCGGGTATTCCAGACCTAGCTTCTGTACTTGCAGAATTACCTGCGATTGGTGCGACCGGAACAATTCGAGCCAACTCAAATAGTAACAGTTCTGCAGGTATGAGTACTGTAGATTTGAGAAGGCTTGGAGTAGCCAGAACCCTTGTGCTCGTTAATGGTAAGAGACATGTTTCGGGTGAAGCCGGTTCTTCTACAGTTGACCTATCGACTATACCTTCCGCATTGATTAAAACAGTTGAAGTGACGACTGGTGGTGCATCAGCAGTTTATGGTTCTGATGCGGTATCAGGTGTTGTTAACATTATCTTGAAGAAAGATTTTGAAGGTCTAGAGCTAAGCGCTAGTTACAGCGACTCAACAGAGGGCGTGGGCAGTAAAAATAGTGCATATAGCTTAGTTGGTGGTGTGAATTCAGAGGACGGCAAAGGGAATGTAACCTTTTTCGTAACAAAAGACGCTATAGAAGAAGTTATGACAAAAGATATGCCAAACTTCAATCTTGGTGCTCATATGCCAAATCCTGAAAATACTGGTGAAGATGACGGGATCTTTGATGAACTTTGGGTTCCAAACGTTGTGTCGGAGTATATTAGCCCTAATGGTGTATTGAGAGGTGGCGGTATTAACTACACATTCTCGAATGACGGCATTGGTGAGTTCATGCCAACTCGAGGGTTATTCGCCAATAGTGCGTTTGCAAGCTTCCCTGATGGTTGTAAATATTGTTTCTCTCCTGAAGACTATGTGAACTATCTTCCTCAGCGTGACAAAGTTTCAACAGGGGCGTTGTTTAACTATGCCTTTAACGATAATGTAGAGCTTTATGGTGATTTCAAGTACGTTCGCTCTGATATCGCTCAACAATACCAGCCAAGCTTTCGATTTGGCCAAAATAGAATCAAAGTGGCAGATAACCCTTACTTATCTGCTGCAGATAAGAAAGTATTTGCAGATCGTGGACTAGAAGAAGTTCAAATTAATAAATTTCTAGACGAAATTGGTAACCGTTCAGCTAAAAACAAACGAGAAACGTTTACGCTTATGTCTGGGTTACGTGGTGCCTTTACTCTGAGTGACACAATATTTGATTACGATGTGTATTACTCATACGGCCGCACTGAAAATGACCGAATTACTGAAAATGATTTAATTTTGGGGAATTGGGCGGCAGCAATCGATGCGGTGATCGATCCGAATACGGGTAAAGCAGACTGCCGTAGCAATGTTTCTGAAGCTCAGCCGGAAGGTTACCAGAGTCCCGAGACAGTAAATATTGGCGGATGTGTACCTTACAATCCATTTGGATTTGGCCAAGCCTCAGCTGAAGCTATGGATTGGATCACAGCCGATGTTACCAGAAGCGATGCTGTGAAACAGCGTTTCGTGGGTGGTTCTGCATCGTTTGATACCGCTGAGTTTTTTGAATTACAAGGTGGTGCAGTTGGATTTGCGTTTGGTTATGAAAAGCGTTGGGAGTCGTCAGAGACTATCACCGATGAATTAACTCGTTCAAATGTATTATCAAATTCTGCTACACCAAATGTATATGGCGAGTATGATGTATCAGAATGGTTCGTCGAGACACGCCTACCAATTTTGGCTGATGTATTTTTAGCCCATGAACTTTCTGTTGATGCAGCGTTCAGAAGAGCAGATTACTCACATACCGGTGAGGCTGATGCTTGGAAAGTTGGTTTTATGTGGTCTCCATTAGAAGGCTATAGCTTACGTGGTACTTTCGGCGAAGCGGTTAGAGCACCAAACATTGCAGAGTCATTCTCTCCACGATCACCAGGTTTTGGTCGAGTTACCGATCCATGTGACGTCGATAATATTTCCGATAACCCAAACCGTATCAAGAACTGTGCGGCATTAGGGATCCCGGCTAATTTCCAAGCTGAAGATAATGTATCAAAAGAGACGCTTACAGGCGGTAACCCAAATCTTAACCCAGAAGAAGCTGAGTCGTTAACTTTAGGCTTTGTATTCACGCCAATTGAGGGGCTGTCGGCGAGTATTGATTACTTTGATATCGAGATCACAGACGCAATTCAATCGCTAACAATACAAACCGTAGCGGATAACTGTGTAGATGGTCCTGATCTAGATTCTGTCTTCTGCGGACAAGTAACTCGCGATCCGGCTACTATGTCAATTACGCGTGTTGAGTCTGGCTATTTAAATACAGCTAAACTAAAAGTTAAAGGTGTTGAAGCTGATATTCATTATAATACAGATCTGACATCTATTGGACTTCCTGGTGATCTGAAATTAAAGTGGTTTGTTAGCCATTTGATCGAAAGAAATACATTCCAATTCCAAAACCGTCCTGAGCTTGTAAAACGCGAACATGGCGAGCTTGGTGATCCAGAATGGCAAAGCACGTTCAGAGCAACTTATGCTCAAGATAACTGGTCTGCAACATGGTATGCAAGATTTATTGATCGCTCAGCTTTGATTGATTTAGAAGATACACTGACTGAATCTGGAGAAGAAAGAGGCGAGTCGAAAGAAGACCAAGAGCATTCATATACTGGTAGCTTTATAACGCATGACATTTCTGCTAAGTATCGCTTCGACAAAGCTTCAGTAGAGGTTGGGTTTAGAAACGTATTCGACAAAATTCTACCAGATTATGTAGATGGCCGAGGTGCAGAGTCTTCACTCTATGATCCTTGGGGTCGTAAAGTGTTTGTGAATTTGAAATATAATTTCTAATCTAAATACGAGAAAAGAGTACTCAAAGTAGTACTCTTTTTTCATAAACTTTCACTTATACCAATTTGCTTAATTAAGTGATATTTGCCGATAATACTACCGATACATCCAGCTACTCTCCAAGGTACCTACATCCATCTAGGGAAGCCAAAAGCTTTTCTATTTAGTTGTTCTAAATAAGCAGTTCTTAACGCAGTTAGCGTCAGATTCGCTCCTACAGATTGAGTAAGTATTAAGACAAATCGTTATTAAACTTGCCTACATGTGTGCTCTTTATTCCACTTTACTCTGGTGGTTTTGTTGCGAAGCGAATTTGAAGGAATACCTTTCGCTTTTCCTAAATTGTGATTTTGATTAGTACTATATGAAATTTACACGATTTTTTAGGTTTAGCTTAAGTTGTTTCTCGGAACTCAACACTAGAGTGCTCTATCACATAAACGATAAAGCACTGAGTTGTGGTTAGTTTAACCCTTTCTTTGAATAAAGGGTGACTTTGTCAGAAAGTAGCGTTACTTTAATATGCTTGTCTTCGCTTCCCCAAATACAATTGGTATGTAGTGTTTTCTCTTCACAGTTATCAGCAGAGCCAAGAATACTCTCAACTTCAGCTTTGTCCATGCCCACTTCTATTTTGTTGTAGTTTTCTAAACTTACTTTAGAACAGCCGACTAGGGTAAGTAGCGCAGCAGCAGTTAGTAATTTTTTCATAGGGTTGCCCGTCTAATGTTTGTATTTTCTTATTTGAAAGATGACCCCAAGTTTAGGGTGATCTAAGTAATGTATGTCGCCGCTATACACGCGCGTATATTGAGACATACGAGCAGTACGAATATCGTTACCGTCTTCGTACTTTAAATCTAAATCTGTGGTTACGTAAAGGTAATGTCTCACGTGAATTTTAATCAAGCCTTCAAGCTGCCAATGCACATGCTCTTTCGATTCTTCGATATTAAAACGCTTCGATAGTGACGAAAACTGATCGTCATTTTCTATTACGCTATAACTGGATGGCGATGCAAACTGTTTGCCAGCAATAATCTCGATATTAGGAGCACGCTTATTACTTTGTTCTGGGAATCGCCAACCAGTGTGCAACAGTGGCTTGAGCCCTTTACGTTTTAGCTCTGCAATCTTGTTGGAAAAATTAAGCTGGGACTCATCCAACAAGTAGATAGAGTCCATGTGTTCTTGTGGATCAACTTTTGGTGAAAGAGGCAAAGTGCCGAATTTTTCAACATAGTTTGCATCTGGGTCGCAAGAGCTGGAGCGCGCACCCGACGTTAATCCACGAATAAAATCGTGCTCAGCAAACTGCTCACTGCCTTCTAAGCATAGTTTATAGCCGGTGGTATTAAAACCGTCGAATAATAGTGACTTGATGTTTTTTTGATTGAGCGGCTCAGGTTCAATACTAAAGTCTTCTCGCAAAGAGAAACTAGGCTCTTGCTCAAATGCTATCATTTCTACTTCAAACCAACGGGTGGCATGTGCAGACGCGCTACTTACCAAAGCCGCTAGGATGGCCAGACTTTTTATTGTTTTCATGCTACAGCCTTTTTCTCAAAGTCATCAATCATCGCATTAACCAGTTTTAATCTCTCTTGGCCATTTTTCTCTTCGATCAGGAACTTCAGTTTATTCGCGCCTTCCATTCTATAGGTAGACGGGCTACTTTGTATCAACCCTATGATGAATGTTGGGTTAACTTTTGTATGACTACTGAACTCGAAGAAGCCACCTTTGGGGTTTGCTTCGACCTTGTTAATGCCTAATTGGGTTGCCTTTAGCTTAACAGACTGAACCGCAAAGAGGTTTTTAGCCGCATCTGGCAACAGCCCAAAACGGTCGATTAATTCAATTTGTAGCTCATCAAGCTCTGTCAGCGACTTTGTGCTAGCAATGCGTTTATACATGCTAAGGCGAATATTTACATCATGAATGTAATCATCCGGTAGCAGTGCTGGGAACTTCAGGTCAACTTCGCTTTGCTGCTGGAGTAGGTTATCGAGAGTCGGCTCTTTACCATTTTTTAAAGCTTCAACTGCTTGTTCCAGCATTTCCATATACAGCGTAAAGCCAACGGTTTGAATTTGACCGCTTTGGTCGTCTCCCAGTAACTCACCCGCACCACGGATCTCTAAATCGTGGGTGGCGAGAGCAAAACCTGCGCCTAAGTCTTCGAGTTGTTCTATAGCCTGTAATCGTTTGACCGCGTCTTTGGTTAAGGCTTGGCTATTCTTCGTGAGCAGGTATGCGTATGCTTGGTGATGGCTTCGTCCTACACGGCCGCGAAGCTGATGTAATTGTGCCAATCCGAGTTTATCGGCCCTATCCATAATGATGGTATTAGCAGAGGGTATATCGATACCGGTTTCAATAATGGTTGTACATACAAGCACGTTATACTTTTGGTGATAGAATTCACCCATCAAGTGCTCAAGTTCTTTTTCACGCATTTGCCCGTGGGCAGTAGTAACGTTAGCTTCTGGCACGAGTGCCGAGATATCAGCGGTGACCTTATCTATCGTCTCGACGTTATTGTGTAGGAAGTAAACCTGTCCACCGCGCTTTATTTCACGCAGAATTGCTTCGCGGATAAGCTCGTCGTTGCGCTCTCGAACAAAGGTCTTTACCGCTAATCGTTTGGCTGGAGGTGTTGCAATAATAGAGAGATCACGCATGCCACTCATCGCCATATTCAGCGTACGCGGAATTGGGGTTGCGGTCAGGGTAAGAATGTCGACATCTGCTCTTAGCTGCTTAATCTTTTCTTTTTGTCTCACACCGAAGCGGTGTTCTTCGTCGACAATCAGCAGACCCAAATCGGCGAACTTGATGTTTTCTTGAATAAGCTTATGGGTGCCTATCACAATATCAATTTTGCCTTCTTCAAGTTTTTGTAACGTCTCTTTTTGTTCTTTCGCTGAGTTAAAGCGCGAAAGCACACCGACTTCAACTGGCAGATCGGCAAAACGGTCTTTAAAGTTCTCAAAGTGTTGTTGGGCAAGTAGCGTAGTTGGCACTAAGACGGCCACTTGTTTGCTATCGTTGACGGCAACAAACGCAGCACGCATGGCCACTTCGGTTTTACCAAAGCCAACATCGCCACAAATAAGTCTGTCCATCGCTAGGCTTGATTGCATGTCCGCAAGTACGGCTGTAATTGCATTGCGTTGATCGTCTGTCTCTTCAAATGGGAAGCTATCGGAAAAGTCTCGATAGGCACTCGCATCTAGCTTAAATGCATAACCCGGTTTACTTTGACGTTTTGCGTATATGTCTAGGAGTTCAGCAGCAACATCTCTGACTTTTTCAGCCGCTTTGCGTTTTGCTTTTTCCCACGCGTCATTACCCAGTTTATGAAGTGGTGCAGAAGCTTCTTCACCTCCAGAGTAACGACTGAGCATATGGAGTGAAGAGACAGGCACATAAAGTTTAGCGTCATTGGCATAGATGATAGTCACAAACTCGGTAGCAATACCCGCTGCATCTATGGTTTCTAGCCCTAAATAGCGACCTACACCATGATCTAAGTGAACAATAGGTTGACCTTCTTTTAACTCAGCGAGGTTTCGGATCAGCGCATCTTGCCCTTGCTCGTATTTATGTTTGCGGCGGTGTTTTTGGGAGATTTTAACACCTAACAGTTCTTGCTCGGTGATGATAGACAGCGATTTTTTATCCAGTAGTTTCACACTGGTAGCGAGTGGAGTGACGACCACACCAACATCTGAGTCGCTAGATACAAATTCTGCAATGCGCTTATAAGGCTTAAGCTTTAGCCCTGTTGGTTTTAATAAGGTAAGCAGTGACTCTCGTCGGCCCTCTGATTCAACACTGAATAACACGCGAGACTTTTGTTTTTTCTCAGCAGCGATGTAATCGAGGATTTTTTGATATGGATTAGCTTGTTTATGCTCAATGCGAACATCGTCGATTAATTCAGCTGCGACATTGCTATTGCCCGCTTTGGTCCCCAGCATCGCTTGACTAAGCTTTATTCGAGAGAAGCCGTTAAGGCCTTCAAACAAGGTCTCTATTGGCTGATATAGCTTGGCTGGTGAAAGTAGCGGACGAAGTGGGTCAACCCGGCGACTTTCGTAGCGTTTAGATACGTCTTGCCAAAAGGTTTGCGCCGCAGATTCAATGTCGCCAAAAGGCATAAATACGGTATCTTCAGGCAAATAGTCAAACACCGTCGCTAACGAATCGAAAAAGAGCGGCAAATAATACTCTATACCAGCAGGCCAGTTTCCTTTACTAACCTGCATATAGATGCTGTCTTTTTCACTACTTGCGCCAAACGCTTCGCGGTAATTAATTCTAAAGCGTTCAATGTCTTCTGCATTGGTTGGGAATTCGTGCGCCGGTAATAAATCGATAGCATCAATCTCATCATTTGAGCGTTGGCTTTCGATATCAAAATGACGAATTGAGTCTAACTCATCATCAAAGAAATCTAGTCTAAAGGGGAGTGGGCTACCCATGGGGTATAAATCGATAATGGAGCCTCGAACAGCAAACTCACCATGTTCCATTACCTGCTGAACATGACGATAACCCGCTTGAGTTAAGGTATCACGCAAGCTTTGTGCGTCTACTGTGTCACCTTTTTTTACCTGAAGACTCATGCCGTGGATAAAGCTAGGTGGTGCGGTACGTAGCATAAGGGTTGAAACAGGAATGATGAGTACGGATTGCTTTTCCTGTTTGAGTGTATTTAGCGTTGCAAGACGCTGAGAAATAATGTCTTGATGTGGTGAAAAGTGATCATAGGGTAATGTTTCCCAGTCAGGAAACATCATGACTGGCGTATCTTTTAAAAGATACGCCAGTTCATGCTCAAGACGAAGTGCAGAGGGGGTGTCGGGGGTGACGAGTACAACTAAGTTGTCATGTTGTTGGATGTGCTCACTCAAACACAGTGATAAGCTACTGCCAACCAAATTACCCCACGAAATTTTATCTTTGTTTGATTTTACCCAAGGTAAATTGTTCCATTGCACATTCGCCATTGATTACTCCTATTTATTAATCGCGATAAATTTTGCAAAGATCCTGATAGTGATCGATTCGTCTGTCTCTTAAATACGGCCAGATGCGACGAACGGATTCACTGCGTGCAAGATCAACATCAACAACCGAGATTTCCTCAGCTGCTTCAGATGCATGCAATAACATTTCGCCTTGTGGACCGGTAACGAAAGAATTGCCCCAGAATTGAATACCTTCACTTTGACCTGAAGGGTCTGATTCATGGCCAACACGGTTAACGCTGATCACAGGTACTCCGTTCGACACTGCATGTGCACGCTGTGCAATTATCCAAGCATCTCGTTGACGGATTTGCTCTGCTTTGTCATCGCGAGGATCCCAGCCAATTGCCGTTGGGTAAATTAAAAACTCAGCGCCTGCCATCGCCATCAGACGCGCACCTTCTGGGAACCATTGATCCCAACACACCAGTACGCCTAATTTGCCAACAGAAGTCTGAATTGGAGTAAAGCCCATGTCGCCAGGGGTGAAGTAAAACTTTTCATAAAAACCTGGGTCATCGGGAATATGCATTTTACGGTATTTGCCGGCAATCGTACCGTCAGACTCAAGTACAACAGCGGTGTTGTGATAAAGCCCTGTTGCACGCTTTTCAAATAACGACGCAACGATGACAACATTAAGCTCTTTTGCAAGTGCGCCTAGTGAGTCTGTGCTTGGGCCTGGAATGGTTTCCGCTAAGTCGAAGAGAGCGGTGTCTTCAGTCTGGCAAAAATACAAGCTGCGGTGCAATTCTTGTAGCACGATAAGCTTAGCACCCTGACTAGCGGCTTTTCGGATACCGTCACAGGTTTTCGCAAAGTTATTTACGAGATCTGTAGAGTTACTATGTTGAACAATACCAACTTTGATGTTTTTTTCAGTCATGGTACTTACCTTAAAAAACCTTTTGGTAACTGCATCGTAATACAGTGCAGGCTACCGAATTGATGGATGATTGGTAGGCAGTTAACGCCAATTACCGTTCTTTCTGGGTGGGCAAGAGAGACTTTGTCCAGTGCTTCTTGATCTTTGTCGTCGCCATAGATAGGTACTAACACCGTTTTATTCAAGATCAGATAGTTTGCATAGGTGGCAGGTAATCTCTCACCCTCGTTATCAAACTTAGCACTAGGCCAAGGTAAACTAATTAAACGGTATGGATCGCCATTTGGGGTGCGGAATGTGCGTAGCTGCTGTTCCATTTTATTGAGGGCATCATAGTGCTCGTCTAATTTGTCATCGCACTTAACATATACCAAGGTGTTATCCGGTGCAAAACGCACTAAAGTGTCGATATGACTGTCAGTATCATCACCGGCTAAGTATCCATGATCTACCCACAAGAATGACTCAGCACCCAACTCTTTTTGCAACAATAGTTCTAATTCGGTTTTACTTAGATGTGGATTGCGATTTGGGTTCAACAGACACTCTGAAGTGGTCAATAAGACATTAGACTCGTTAATCTCAATACCGCCGCCTTCAAGTACCACGTTGACCTGTTCAAAGGTACAGTTTGGGTTGAGGACCTGTTTGGCAAGCTGCTGATTGATCTTATTGTCTAAATCCGCAGCAAACTTGTTACCCCAACCTGTAAAGGTGAAATCTTTGATACATAGATTTCCTGTACTTGTTTGCGTCGTAAGTGGACCGTGGTCACGGGCCCATGTGTCATTACAAGGCGTAACAACAAAGTGACTCTTAGCTAAGCTAACCTCAGCTGTGCTGAGTAAGTTTTCGATATGCTGTTTTAGCGCTTCATTATGCGCCACGATAACGACTTCTTGAACTTGGGTAATATGTTGGCAAAGTGCAACGTACACAGGTTCAACGTCACTGAGAATGTCGCTCCAATCGGTATCAGAATGCGGCCAAGTAAGCATGATTGCATCTTGTGGTGCCCATTCTGGGAGTAAAGTAAAACTCATTAAATCATCACCATATAATAATAAGCCTATAGTTTATCATTAACCTCAGGTGTGTCAGTAAGTTTTATGAAGATAATTGAGCATTTAAAGAAGGCACCTAATGCGTTAAATGCCTTATTGGTCTTTTTGCTGCTTTAGCTTAAGTTGTCTGGTCTGGGCGTGTAAGCTCGCCCGTACGAGTAACTCTTGATCCGCTTCTCTAATAGCGGTAAAGGCGAGAGTGAATTTACCATCTTGCTTGGCAATGACTTCTGAGTAGCAAAAGATAGCACTGGCTTCATTGCGCAAAAATATTTTAGTTCGCAATGATTGTCCGACCTCATAATCTGCTTCTAACGTTGCGGTCAGGCCGCCACCGCCGTAGCTGTCACAAAATAGATGACTGTCGTCAGGTTCTTCAGTTGCGAGAATGTGGCTGATAATTAAATCAATCTTACGTGATTGCGCCTGCAAATAAGCTGCTAACTCATTGGCAATATCACCCAGATTACGAAGTGGTCGCAGGGCATTAAGATCTAACTCATTAATTTCGTTCGCGAGCTTAAATAGCGGCGGAATTGCAGCTTCTAATTGATATTCGTTCTCTGGAACCATATTGTCATCAACCGGATAGAGGTTGATCTGAACCTGTTCAGCTATCTGAAAATACTGTTCAAATAATTCCTGCAAATTCGCTTTCATGTTTTATCTCTTGGCATCGCGCCGCTTTACAACTGTCTCTATAGTAACGGTTTAGTTTACCGATAATCAAACCTTGAATTGCTCTAGTAGTTGTTCTTGGGTTGTTATCTTTTCTACTTGAGACTGCATGGTGGCATCAACGCTCTTAGCTTCGCTATACACCGACTCGGAAATACCACGAATTGATGAGCTACTACTATTCACGTTATTTACAATGTCATTTTGCTCATTCAGCATATCAGCAATACGAGAGTTCAAATCGACAATGTGGCGAATGGCGCTGCGCATATCTTCAAGCGCGGCTTTGGTTTGGTCTGCCTTTTCAACCGTTTTATCGACATAATGTTGGCTTTGCTTCATTACAGTGACCGCGCTTTCTGAACCCGACTGCAGTTGACTTATCATTCCACGGATTTCAGTTGTGGCTTCTTGTGTTCTTTGTGCAAGCGATCTCACTTCGTCTGCAACGACGGCAAAGCCGCGACCAGACTCACCAGCCCTTGCGGCTTCAATGGCTGCATTGAGCGCCAGAAGGTTAGTTTGCTCGGCGATACTGTTGATAACAGATAGTATTTGTTCAATAGCCGTAGACGAGCTTTCTAACTCAGTAACTACGGTCATTGCCGAACTGATTTGATTAGATAGCTCTTGAATTGTTTCCGTTGTTTCTGCAACGATTGTTTCTCCTTGGCGGGCAACTTGATCGGTGGTTTTAATTGCTTCAGCGGCTTCATGGGCAGATTGTGTTACTTGATGCTCAGTTGCAGACATGTGTGTTGTTGCTTCATCAAGGACTTTGATACTCGCTAATTGCTCTTGAATGGAAAGTTTGGCTTTATTTGCGACCTTAGATGTTTGTTGAGCATCGTTTAATACCTCATGGCCTAAACCTTGAATATTCGCTATCAAAGACTGTAAGCTGCTGGTAAAGGCATTAAAATTTTGTGCCAGTGCTGCAAATTCGGGTTCATGCTCGGTATTTAATCGTACGGTTAAGTCTGCATTACCGCGTGCGATAGCAGCCATGGCGGTGTTGATTTCATCAAGTGGCTTTAATAATAAACTAATCACAAAAGAAAGTAGCACAGTCGCGAGTGCCACAGAAATAAAGGCAAATATGACTGCATCTCTTTGCAGTCGTGAAAGTGCAGCAAAAACGGTGTCTTCATCCAGCATCACCCCTAAATACCAATCTAAGCCTTCGACCTCTTTAAACTGCACTAATTTGTCTTCGCCGTTAACTTCAACGTATTGGATATTTTCTGAGATACTTATGTCACCGAGAAATGCACGAGAAGACTTACCATTTAGTTTTACATCAGGGTGTGAGATAGTCGATCCGTCTTTACTTACCATAAAGGCAAAGCCTGCGCCTAGCAGGTTAAACGAGTTAATCATTTCGCCGAGTTTTGCCAAACTAACGTCGTAAAAAATTGCGCCGTTAAATTGGCCTTGTTTAAACACAGGTGTACCAATTGATACCACGATTTCGTTACTTACAGCATCAGCGTAAGGTGCTGTGATAATGAGCTTTCGTGCAGTTTTTGCGTCGGTATACCAAGGCCGCTTTCTCGGATCCCAGTTTGCACCTGGGTTCCATTTTGGATCGCTAGCGACATACTTTCCTGTTTGCTCTTCGCCATAACCTATTAGTAGGAAAGAGGTTGTGAGCTGTGGCTGAGAGAGAATAGGGAAGGCCGCGTCTAAGGTGTCAGTGGAAGCTACGAGGTTGGTAGCAAGAGCGGCGAGATCGGTTGCTCCTTTCATTTGCGCAGTGACAGTATTACCAATTCCCTGAATTATTTCATTCACACTTTGTTCGGCTTGCGCTTTGATTGCTGATTGCACCGAAATATATTGAATAACAGATAAGATCAGTAATGCTGCAAGCAGCACAAGCGCAGAGACGGATACGACTTTGTGTTTAAACTTCACGGCCACACTCCAATAAGTTTGATACATTAAACTTATGACATTTAATAAGAAAATGCCAAACCTTCTGCACTGCATTTGAAGGTATTTCAAATTATTGCGTTTATATTAATTATTTATTCATGGCGCAATTCCTATTCTTTAAGACTTAGAAGAGGAGAAAACATCATGTACAAACCAGTTTTAACAGCGATTGCCTCGGCAATGATACTCGCTGCATGCGGTGGCGGTTCAGGTTCTGACTCAAACGACAACAACACCTCACAACCAACTCAAAAAACCACCGTAAGTGTTGGTGTTTCAGATGCTGCTGTGAATAATCTTGCAGAAGTCAACCTTGTTATTCAACGGCTGACATTTAGAGCATCTGGAAAAGAAGATGTGACATTTGATACCTTGGATGCGCAGGGTAATCCAATGAAGATCAATCTGCTTGAGTATACGGGTGATGATATCTATTTGGTTGTAAACGACCAAGAGATCGATGCCGGTGATTATGAGTGGATTAGAGCCGATGTTGTAAACGGTGGTGCGGGGTCTAATTTTGATTTAACCTCTAGCGTGCGTTTTTTAGATGGTAGCCAAGCACCGCTAGCCGTAACCCGTAAAGGTAATGATGGTGTGGGTGAAATCCAACTCAATAACTTCTCGTTAAATGAAGGTGAAAACCAAATCGTATTGGAGTTTGACTTAAATAAGGCGCTATTGAAGCGCACAAATGATGACACCGTTTATCTAAAACCAACAGCTGTCCGTTTGGAAAATTTGTTAACCAGTTTCGAGATTGAGGGTATGGTTAGCGAGTCTGTGAAAAATGCATGTATAGCAGATAACGCAGACTTAGCCCCTCTTGTCGGAGAGTACAAACATGTTGTTTATCTTTATAAAACGGATGTTGCAGTGCCAAGCGACATCAGTGATGAAGATTCAGCGCCAGTAGCAACTGCAAACTTAGATGCTGAGAGTGAATATGAGATAGCATTTATTGGTTCTGGAGACTACAAACTAGGGTATTCGTGCTTAGGTCATTTAGATGATGCCGAAACGATAGATGCAGATTTTAGTTTGTATCAAACAAAAGACGTTACGTTGACGCAAGATACCGAAGTGAATTTTGAGACAAACTAACAGCAAACAAAAAGGGCTTCAATTGAAGCCCTTTTTACTACTTAAAATTCAAAATTAAGCATTTTCTAGTGCAGCGCGTGGGTCAACATATTCCATGTTGAAGCCTTCTGCCACTTCTTTACACGTTACTTGACCTTTCAGAACGTTTAGGCCGTCCATAAAGTGTTTGTCATTAAGTAGCGCTTGTTTGTAGCCTAAGTTTGCAAGCTTGATGATGTACGGAAGCGTTGCATTGTTAAGTGCAAACGTTGAAGTACGAGGTACAGCACCTGGCATGTTAGCTACACAGTAGTGAACTACGTCATCAACAATGTATGTTGGATCTGCGTGTGTAGTCGCTTTAGAAGTAGCAATACAGCCGCCTTGGTCGATTGCAACGTCAACAATAGCAGCACCTGGCTTCATCGCTTTGATGTGCTCTGCAGTTACAAGCTTAGGAGCCGCTGCACCTGGAATTAGTACGCCACCGATCACAAGATCTGCTTCTAGTACGTGTTTTTCAAGTGCATCAGCAGTTGAGTAGATAACTTTAGCTTGGCTACCAAACTGTGCATTTAAAGAACGTAGAACATCGATGTTACGGTCAAGAATAGTAACGTCTGCGCCTAGACCTACAGCCATTTGCGCTGCGTTACGACCAACCATACCACCGCCGATCACAACGACTTTAGCTGGTTCAACACCTGGCACGCCACCTAGCAGCATACCACGGCCTTCACGCGACTTTTCAAGCGCTTGAGCACCAGCTTGAATTGACATACGACCAGCAACTTCTGACATTGGCGCTAGCAGTGGAAGACCACCACGCGCATCAGTTACCGTTTCGTATGCGATACAGATAGCACCGCTCTTGATTAGATCTTCTGTTTGTGGAAGGTCTGGTGCTAGGTGAAGGTAAGTAAATAGGATTTGATCTTCACGTAACATGGCGCGCTCAACAGCTTGAGGCTCTTTTACTTTAACAATCATATCAGCAGTAGCAAAAACGGCTGCTGCAGTGTCTAAAACTTTAGCACCAACTTGAACATAATCTTCGTCAGTAAAACCAATGCCGATACCAGCATTTGTTTCAACAACGACTTCGTGACCGTGATTGATTAGTTCACGAACGCTCGCAGGAACCATACCTACGCGGTATTCGTGGTTTTTTATCTCTTTAGGTACACCAATAATCATAATATTCGCCTCAAAATAAGAACGGGGTAAAATTTTTGACTATTATATTTACCTATAGCCAGTGTGTCTCACTGTTTTAATATTTTAATGTAGTGATATACTCTGAATTAATGATTCATTCAGGATAAAAAACTACACTATGTATCAACAACTAGACAGAATCGACAGAAAGATTTTAGTCGAACTTCAAAAAGATGGCAGAATTTCAAACGTAGAATTAGCCAAACGCATAGGATTGAGCGCTACGCCTTGCTTGGAGCGCGTTAAAAAGCTGGAACGAGAAGGATTTATTCGGGGTTATAAAGCCGTAGTCGATCCTGCTAAGCTTGGACAGGGACTTTTGGTGTTTGTTGAAGTTACAGTGAATAAAAACTCGCCTGATGTATTCGATAGATTTAATCAAGCAGTAAAGCAGCATGACGAAATTATTGAATGTCATCTTGTGTCCGGTAGTTTCGACTATCTATTGAAAACACGAGTGACCGACATGTCAGAATATCGAGGAGTATTAGGAGAAATTTTACTTAAGCTGCCAAGTATCAGTGAAAGTCGCACTTTTGTGGTCATGGAAGAAGTAAAAGGAGAAGAAGGAGAAGTAATAAAACCTTGTGCACCTTGAGGTATTTCTTGGTAAGGTGTAAGTATATACAGCAATACTAACGCAAATCACTAATTTGCTGACGTTTTGGGCTTACATAGTCCAGAAAAGAAACAGAAAAAAGGTTTAATTACAATGCGCTTAAATGGTGTGCAACGCCTCTTAGAGACAGGTTTGATTGTAAGCACGGCTGCAGCAATATTTATGTTGTGTGCGTTGATAAGTTTCGACCCAGCAGACCCTGCTTGGACTCAATCCGGTGAGTACGTAAAAGTAAACAATATAACGGGTGCTGCCGGAGCTTGGCTGGCAGACATTATGCTGCTGAGTTTCGGGTGGCTGGCGTTTTTGATCCCAGCGGCGCTGCAGTTTCTTGGTTATCTGCTATTTAAAAAGCCGCATAAGCTACTGCAACTCGATTACACCACGCTAGGTTTACGCCTTATTGGCGCAACATTGTTTATCACCTCTGCGAGTGCAATCAGCAGTATCAACTTTGATGATATCTATAATTTCTCATCTGGTGGGGTAGTAGGGGATGTGGTTGCAGGGGCCATGATGCCCGCCTTTAACTTTACCGGTACTTCTATACTGTTACTATGCTTTTTCTTTGCAGGAATGACGCTACTTACCGGTGTGTCTTGGGTTGAATTTGTTGATTATTTGGGTGAAAAGGTACTCGCCGGCTTTAGATGGTTACGCGATAGACTGACAGCAGAGCGCAATATAGAGCAAACGCAGTTAGTTTCACAGAAACCTGAGGGTGCTGGCACCAAAACGGATAGAGTAGACAGTGAGACACCAATAATAGCTCCCGAGAAAAAAAATGATTATGAGCAGGCTCTCCAGCAGCAAACCGATACTGAAACTGATATTGACTTCGATGTTGAAGAAGAACCTAGTGGACTTGGTAAATTAAAAGATAAATTGTTCCGCAAAACGAACACTGAATCTACACCTCAAACTTCGTCTGCACAGCACACTGATCTACAAGAGAAGAAAGAACCGTCGGTGTTCGATGAGCTAGATGATATCCTTGAGCAAGAAATCAACTTTTCAGCGATAGAGGATGAGCCACTGGATACTGTCGCGGCATTAAATGCCTTGGATGAAGCACCTGTGCACGAAACCAAAGTGGTTTCTCCTGCAAGGCCTCTTAAGCCTAAAGCACCTGAAAAGGCGGCCAATGGTTATCAGCCTCCACCAAGTGCAAAAGAGCAATTTGAAGCGCTTCTAGAGGCTCAGCCACCTGCAGAACCATTGCCTTCATTAGATTTGTTGGATAGGCCGGACAAGGCTAAGAATCCAATTTCGCAAGAAGAGTTAGATCAGGTTTCGCGGTTAGTTGAAACTAAACTATTAGACTTCAATGTCCAAGCACAGGTAGTTGGTGTGTATCCAGGCCCTGTCGTTACGCGCTTTGAGTTAGATCTCGCGCCGGGCATTAAAGTTGCTAAGATCACCGGTCTGGCAAAAGACTTAGCGCGTTCATTATCTGCAGTCTCAGTGCGCGTAGTTGAGGTTATCCCAGGCAAGACGTATGTGGGTTTAGAGTTGCCTAACAAACACCGCGAAATCGTACGTTTGTCCGAAGTGATAGATGCCCCTAAGTTTGAACAAAATCCATCTCCTTTGACTATGGTGCTTGGTAAAGATATCGCAGGCCAGCCGGTTGTTGCTGATTTAGCCAAAATGCCGCACCTGCTGGTGGCCGGTACAACCGGCTCTGGTAAGTCAGTGGGCGTTAATGTCATGATCCTTAGCTTGTTATATAAGTCGCCGCCAGAAGATGTGCGAATGATCATGATAGACCCAAAAATGCTTGAGCTTTCAGTCTACGAAGGTATCCCACATTTATTATGTGAAGTGGTTACTGATATGAAAGAGGCTGCAAACGCGCTACGCTGGTGTGTGGGGGAAATGGAACGCCGTTACAAGCTGATGTCGGCACTCGGTGTCCGTAACCTTAAAGGTTACAATCAAAAGATTAAAGACGCCAAAGAAGCGGGTCATCCAATCTTAGATCCACTCTTTAAAGATACAGACGGTATGGCGGATGAACCACAAGAGCTAGATAAATTACCGAGTATCGTGGTCGTTATAGACGAATTTGCCGACATGATGATGATTGTTGGTAAAAAAGTAGAAGAGTTAATAGCACGTATTGCACAAAAAGCGCGAGCGGCCGGCATACATTTAGTGCTGGCAACACAGCGTCCATCAGTGGATGTCATTACAGGTTTGATCAAAGCGAATATACCAACGCGAATGGCGTTCCAAGTATCAAGTAAGATTGATTCACGTACAATCTTAGACCAGCAAGGTGCAGAAAACCTGTTGGGTATGGGTGACATGCTCTATTTGCCGCCAGGAACGAGTGTTCCGGTTCGTGTACATGGTGCGTTTGTTGACGATCATGAAGTACATGCCGTAGTAAGTGACTGGAAAGCAAGAGGCAAACCAAACTACGTAGAAGAAATTCTATGCGGTGAAGCAACCGAGGATATTTTACTACCAGGCGAAGCACCGGAAGGTGGGGATGAAGAGTCTGACCCACTTTATGATGAAGCCGTTGGGTTTGTTATTGAAACAGGCAAAGTGTCTGTTTCGAGTGTACAACGTAAGTTAAGAGTTGGTTATAACCGTGCCGCTCGATTAGTTGAGCAAATGGAAATGTCGGGAGTGGTAAGTGCTCCTGGTCATAATGGTGCACGAGATGTATTGGTAAAAGGTGGAGCCAATTAATGAAAAAATTTAAGCAAATTGCATTGCTAACGGTACTATCAAACCTCCTTATTCAGCCTGTGTGGGCTGATGAGGCTGCGATGCAAAGTCTAAAAGGAAGACTGGCTGAATTAACCAGCTTTCAAGGTAAGTTTGAGCAAATAGTTAAAGATCAAGAAGGCAATGAGTTGCAAACCGGTGAAGGGGCGATAATCTTAGCGCAGCCACTAAAAATCCGCTGGCAACAAGAGATGCCGGATGACACTTTATTTGTATCAAGCGGAGCAACAACCTATTACTACGATACGTTTGCTGAGCAAGTGACCATCCTAGATACGACTAAACTTATTGATACTACGCCATTTGTGCTACTTACGACACAAGAGGACAGTCAATGGCTGAAGTACAACGTAGCACTTAACGGTCAAGAATATCTGATCACGCCAAAAAATAAAGTAGACTCGCAGGTAGAGCAATTAACACTGCGTTTTGATGACAAAAACGATGGTTTAGCACTATTGAAAGTGAACGATATTTCAGGTCAAGTCTCTACGTTTAGCTTTAAGGAAAGCAAAGTCAATGCGCCAGTAAAAGAGAGTTTGTTTGAGTTTACAATTCCACAAGGAGTGGTCGTAGACGACCAAAGAGGCAGTGACTAGTTTAGGGTTTGATTTTACACCAGATGTACGACCGTTGGCCGCAAGAATGCGGCCAACCTCGTTAGAGCATTATGTTGGGCAGAGTCATATTTTGTCCAAAGGCTCTGTACTTTATCGTGCGATTGAATCTGGACGCTGTCATAGCCTGATCCTTTGGGGGCCACCCGGAGTGGGTAAAACCACCCTTGCTGAGATCATTGCCAACTATGCGGATGCAGAGCTTATCAAGCTTTCCGCTGTCAGTGCAGGAATTAAAGAGGTTCGTGAAGCGGTCGTCGATGCTAAAAACCGATTAGCTCAATTTGGTAGACGTACGCTGTTATTTGTTGATGAAGTACATCGCTTTAACAAGTCCCAGCAAGACGGATTTTTACCTCACATTGAAGATGGCACCTTTATTTTTATTGGCGCGACCACCGAAAACCCTTCTTTTGCACTGAATAACGCGATCTTGTCCCGCGCGCGTGTTTATACCTTACAATCGCTTGTAGAGGACGAACTAGGTCAAGTACTTAAAGACGCGTTGTCACGAGATGAACAGCTGTCGAAATTAGCCATCACCATTGATGACAGTGCACTTGAACTCATTGCCAAAGCCGCTTCGGGAGATGCGAGAAAGGCGCTTAATCTACTGGAGCAGGCGGTTGACTTAAGTTTTGAGCCAAATTCAAACACTCATTTGGTGAATGAACTTGTACTAAAACAAGTGTTGCCCAGCCAATTATCAAGTTATGATAATAAGGGCGACCTATATTATGACCTAATCTCAGCGTTTCATAAGTCAGTTCGTGGCAGCGCACCAGATGCGGCACTTTATTGGTATTGCAAAATACTAGCAGGCGGAGGCGATCCGCTCTATGTAGCAAGGCGATTGCTGGCGATCGCCACGGAAGATATCGGCAATGCAGACCCAAGAGCGATGCAAGTTGCGTTAAATGCTTGGGATATATTTCATCGTGTTGGGCCAAGTGAAGGAGAGCGTGCGATAGCACAGGCAACGCTTTATCTCGCGAGTGCGCCAAAAAGCAATGCGGTCTACATGGCGTTCAATCAAGCTAAACGTGATGCTGCAAGTGATCCGAATTACCCCGTACCTGAACATCTCAGAAATGCACCGACAAAACTAATGAAAGAGCTCGGTTTTGGCGAAGAATACCGTTATGCACATAATGAACCTGGCGCCTTTGCCGCCGGAGAAAATTACTTTCCAGAAGCCATTCAAGAGCGACAATACTATCATCCGACAGATCGGGGACTTGAGAAACAAATAGCCGACAAGCTCAACTATCTACAGACGCAAAATGCGCAAAGTAGCACCAAGAGGTACAAGTAGCGATGCTAATAAATTATCTCACAATTGCGCTAGGTGGAGCGTTTGGTGCAATGTTACGCTTTTTTATCAGCGATATGTCGATAAAACTCTTAGGTAAGGGATTCCCTTTTGGGACGTTGATCGTTAATATTCTTGGTTCATTATTGATGGGTGTGCTTTACGGTTTAATTGAAAAAGAAGTTATTTCAGTTTCTCCATCTAAAACGTTGATAGGTATTGGCTTTTTAGGTGCGCTGACTACTTTTTCTACATTCTCAATGGATTCCTTGTTGTTACTTCAACAAGGGCAATATGTGAAAATGGCGTTTAACGTCACATTAAACGTGGTGGCGTGTATCTTTATGGCCTGGGTTGGTCTTTGCCTCATCATGCAAAAAGGTTAAAAAAACAATGTTAGATTCTAAATACTTTCGTCAAGACATCGAGGAAGCCGCTGCGCGTTTGAAAAAGCGTGGTTTTGAACTCGATGTTGCTAAGATCACCGAATTAGAAGAAAAGCGCAAAGCGCTACAAACCAAAACTCAGGAATTACAGAGTGAGCGTAACAGTTCCTCCAAAGCGATTGGTCAAGCTAAAGCGAAAGGGGAAGACGTTCAACCTTTACTAGATGCTGTTGCAAACTTGGGCGACCAATTAAGTGCAGCGAAAGAAGAGCAGGATAAAATTCTTGCTGAACTTAATGACTACGCAATGTCGTTGCCAAATCTCCCTGCTGAAGAGGTACCTGCAGGTGCTGATGAGTCTGAGAATGTTGAAATAAGCACTTGGGGTGAGCCAAAGCAATTTGACTTTGAAGTTAAAGATCATGTTGACCTTGGTGAAGCGCTTGATAAGGGTCTCGATTTCGAAACTGGTGTTAAGCTAAGTGGTTCCCGCTTTACAGTGATGCGCGGTGGCGTAGCACGTATGCATAGAGCACTTGTACAACTGATGCTGAATACCCACACGGAGCAAAATGGTTATACAGAAATGTATGTACCATATCTTGTGAATAAAGCGAGCTTGTTTGGCACGGGTCAACTTCCTAAGTTTGCAGAAGATTTATTCCACACAGAAGCATTATCTGAAGACCAAGATGGCTTTAGTTTAATTCCAACTGCAGAAGTACCGTTAACTAACTGCGCTCGCGATGTTATTTATGATGAAAAAGAGCTGCCGATTAAGATGACGGCGCACACGCCTTGTTTTAGAAGCGAAGCAGGTAGCTATGGCCGTGATACGCGCGGACTTATTCGTCAACACCAGTTTGATAAGGTTGAACTTGTCCAGCTTGTAAAACCTGAAGATTCTATGGCAGCGCTTGAAGAGTTAACAGGTCATGCTGAGCAAATTTTACAAGCACTTGGTTTACCTTACAGAAAAGTGGTGCTTTGTACTGGAGACATGGGTTTCGGTGCGACGAAAACGTACGATTTGGAAGTTTGGTTACCAGCACAAAATACCTACAGAGAAATCTCTTCTTGTTCAAACATGTGGGATTTCCAAGCGCGCCGTATGCAAGCGCGTTTCCGCCGTAGTGGTGAGAAGAAGCCAGAACTACTTCATACTCTTAATGGTTCTGGTTTAGCGGTAGGTCGTACTCTAGTTGCGATTTTAGAAAACTACCAGCAGGCAGATGGATCAATTATTGTGCCTGATGCACTAAAACCATATATGGGTGGTGTAGAGGTTATTAAAGCAAGCTAAGACAGTACTGCTTAATTGAGCTTTGCTCGATTTAAAAACTCAAGTTATTGAAAAGAGGTTGGATTCGTCCAGCCTCTTTTTATTACTATATTATGAATGTTTTTTTACAGGGAAATATAGAAAAATAAGATCATCAACCAATAATTTACGTCTTGAGTATCTAGGTATCTATATAAAATTAAAATAATTATGCTTTTTGTGGTCAGCTGTACAAGAATTACATTTCTGATCATTGCATGACTCGCTGAGATGTGATTTATTGAAGGTATGGGTTTGGCCAAATCTCATCGGTAAGTAGCACATCTGTATGAAATATGATGTCGCTCGTGTTTAACTTTTCTCAATAAAATCTTTAATTTAAATTGTTAGTACGAATTGTCATTATATCGCAAGTCACTATCTTCGTTTTGAATGACGTTCGCTTAAGTTTGAACTACACAGTATTAGAAACGCTAATGCTGATCGAGAAAAAGGTGAGGATATTACCTATGAAGAGACAGAAAAGAGACCGTTTAGAAAGAGCACATTCACAAGGATTTAAGGCAGGATTAGCCGGTCGGTCGAAAGAAAATTGTCCCTATCAACAAGTAGAACACAGATCAGAATGGTTAGGCGGATGGCGAGAAGCGATGGATAATCGCAACATCTTTAAAACCTGATACCGAATTTTAGGAGAGCAAAGCCCCAGATGGGGCTTTGTGTGTTTTTAAAGCTATAAAACGATAACAGCGAAAAAGTTAAAATGCGCTGGTATCTTGGAAAAGACCTACTTTCAAATCTTTTGCTTCATAAATCACGCGACCATCAACTTCGACGATACCATCCGCTAGACCCATAAATAGCTTACGTTTGATAACGCGCTTCATTTCAATGCGATAAGTCACTTTTTTAGCAGTCGGTAAGATTTGACCCGTAAACTTCACTTCGCCCACACCGAGTGCACGACCAAGACCAGGACCACCAGACCAACCAAGGAAGAAGCCTACCAATTGCCACATCGCATCCAAACCTAAACAACCAGGCATTACTGGATCACCTTTAAAGTGGCAGTCGAAGAACCACAGATCAGGGTTGATGTCGAGTTCAGCAATAATTTGACCTTTACCATGCTCACCACCGTCATCATTAATTTGAACGATGCGATCCATCATCAGCATGTTGTCGCTAGGTAGGCGGCAGTTGCCTTCACCAAACATTTCTCCACGACCACATAAAATAAGTTCTTCTTTTGTATAGCTGTTCTTCGATTCCATAAATCTTCTTCTTAACTTGCAAATTGACGCTACTTTAGCGTACAGATGTACGCTAAACAACTCCGAACAGTTAAAAAGCGTACGGAGACTTGTAAATTTTGCGCTAAAGATATGTCTATTTGATTAAATTTCAAAAAATTGAAGAGATTAAATGCAAATCAGTTCCAATTAGGGGCGATTTATAATGTGAAAATCATTATAATCGGTGATGATTTTTTAGCAGGCTATTTTAGGTGATCTATGATCCTTTTTGTTGACTCTTTGACCGTAATTGATTTTTCGTACCTTTGCCCACGTCGTGGTGCGGTAGGTGAAAGCTGGATCACCGATATTGTGTTGCATGGTGAGCTAAACGAAGAGTCTATGGTGTTAGACTTTGCAAAAGTTAAAAAGCAAATCAAACGTATTATCGACGAAAAGCTGGACCACAAATTAGCGGTACCCAGCGCGCTTGCGTGTAATGCAAAACACAGTGAAGGCCGATTCGAATTTGATATGCAATTTGATGGAAATCACTTAGCCATGAATGCACCGGAAGAAGCGGTGTGTGTAGTGGAAGGGGATGAAATCAATGAAGCCAATGCAATCGCTTACCTTAAGTCTGTTATTATGCCACATATGCCTGAAAACGTGAAAGATTTAGATATAACACTGCGTCCAGAGGCCGCAACTGGCTTCTATTATCACTATAGCCATGGCTTAAAGAAACACGATGGTAACTGTCAACGTATTATTCATGGTCACCGTTCATTGATTGGTGTGAAGCTCAACGATATCAGCATGCCTAGATTACAAAAGCAATGGGCGGATAAATGGCAAGATATTTATCTTGGCAGTGAAGAAGACTTGATTGATCCTAGTTTGCTTCAGTATGTAACCGCTCAAGATGAAGATTATGCATTCGCGTATACCTCGTCGCAGGGATATTTTGAGTTGGCGATCAGCAAATCACGTTGCGATATATTACCTTGCGATACAACAGTTGAATGTATTGCGGACTATCTTGCTGGCCAAATAAAGCTGCAAAACCCACATGATAAGGTTGAAGTAAGAGCGTACGAAGGGGTTGGAAAAGGAGCGATCGCGTATGCTTAAACGTGCAATTGTTATATTGCTAGCGAGCACCACATTATTTGCTGAGGCGCTTGAATTAAAAGGTAATCTGACACAAGGTGGCTTGGTCGTCGGCAAGCTTGAAAATGCAACTGAGATAAAGCTAAACGAAACAGAATTAAAGCGCTCTAAAGATGGCTATTTCGTGTTTGGTTTTGGTCGTGATGCTGAACTTAACCACATCTTGAGTTGGCAATCTGATGATGGCCAAAAGCATCGCCAAGCGATAGTGATCACGAAACGAGATTACGATATAGACAAGATCACGGGTGTGGCGAAAAAGTATGTTTCGCCACCTGATTCGGTGCTAAAGCGCATACGTGAAGAAGCACAAGCTGTGTCAAAAGCAAGACAAGGCAATTCGGATTTATTATTCTTTAAAGACCCTGTTTTCAGACCTGCGAAGGGCCGTATTTCAGGTGTTTATGGTAGCCAAAGATATTTTAATGGTGAGCCAAAACGACCACATTTTGGATTGGATATCGCAAATAAAACGGGTGAGCCGGTCTTAGCGCCGGTATCGGGTAAAGTGGTGTTTGCAAATCCAGATCTTTATTACAGTGGCGGCACTTTGATTATCGATCACGGTCACGGCATTACCTCTACGTATATCCACCTTAGTAAACTGGATGTTAAGGTTGGCGATACGGTAAAAACAGGCGATAAAATCGCTGAAATTGGCGCGACGGGCAGGGTAACTGGCCCGCATTTGGATTGGCGCTTTAATTGGTTCGGGGAACGACTCGATCCAGCTCTACTTATGAAAGATACACTAGCGGATAAAGCAGTAAAAAAATGACAGACGAACAAAGACAAGCCATTGTTGAGCAACGCATCAAAAGCTCAATCACACATGTAACAAAGACCGTTTTCCCAGGCCGAACAAACCACCATAACACTTTATTTGGTGGTGACGCACTGGCTTGGATGGACGAAGTTGCCTTTATTGCTGCAACGCGTTTTTGCCGCAAACCTTTGGTGACTATCTCTTCAGACAGAGTTGATTTCAAAGAGGCAATTCCTGCAGGTACTTTCGCAGAATTAGTATCGAAGGTAGTGCATGTTGGTAATACCAGCTTAAAGGTTGATGTTGAAATCTATCTTGAAAGAATGCACAAAGATGATAAACACTTAGCAATTACAGGTAGTTTTACCTTTGTTGCCGTAGATGACAATCATAGGCCAACTCCTGTTGTTTGTGACAAAATGCTAAACGGCTTTGATAGCTAGTTTTTCGCTAAGATTTTGTTTTTAAAATCTCTAAAGCAAATATAGGGCTAAGCCCTATATTTTACCGATCCAAAAGAACACATCATACAAAATTGTAAAATTGCTACTCATCAAGAACCGCTAAAACTCATTTACGATAATTAATCGAGCCATTATTTGTTATTTCTAAGTTGAATCTCTTTCGTTCAGAGGACAAATGAGTCATTTTTTACTCATAATTTTTTGACAGTCAAAAAGCCAAAGACCATACTTTTTACCAATATAGTGAAATAGGAGTGGTGCTCATGGCAATTCCAGTAACCGTTGCAGACGATTCTATGATGTCGAGAAAGGCTGTGCTTAGGGCAATACCTGAAGACTGGGATGTCGAAGTCAGTGAGGCAAAAAATGGCAAAGAAGCATTGGTGATGGTTGAGCAGGGCAAAGCAGAGGTGTTATTTTTGGATCTAACTATGCCAGAAATGGATGGTTTTGAAGTTCTTACGCATCTACACGAACACCATGCAAAAACCGTGGTAATCGTTATTTCCGCCGATATTCAGCCCGAAGCGAAGAAGTTGGTAGATAAACTCGGCGCATTTCGCTTTTTGCAAAAGCCATTACAAAAAGAAGAGTTACATAACACGCTACAAGAGCTAGGTTTATTATGAACATGCCACTCAGTGAAGAGCAAAGGGACGGCTTGCAAGAGCTAATGAATATATCCATGGGCCAAGCAGCGAACTCTTTAGCTCGATTAATTGAAACGAAAATTAGTTTATCTATCCCTGAAATTACTTCGGTCAGCCCAAATCAACTCAATGAGATCTGTAATACCGCACATGTTTACAGAACGAGGCAGTCATTTTTAGGGGAAATTAAAGGTGAAGTCATTAATCTATTGTCACCGCAAGGCTTACAAGAAATAGCCGAACTTATGGACTACGATAGTCCACTGGATGACTCTGATCTTAATGAAGTCTTATTAGATTTATCTAATATCTTGGCTGGTGCATGTTTAAACGGCTTTTCTAGTCAGTTAGAGCTTAAAACCTCATTGACTATGCCGACTATTTACAAACATCAACTATCCGACGACATTGCCGAGTGGAAAACCACATTGGTGATGAAAATTGCATTTATAATCGAGTCTATTGCTTTTGATTCGAGAGTGATTATTTGTTTGGATGAGAAATCCATTAAAACTGTGATCCAAAAACTCAATGCCATGCTTGGAATAGAGGACTGACTGTGTTTAACGAATTGCAGCGTTATATTCCGGTTGGAATTTGTGTACTCGACCAATCACATACGGTGGTTTTTGCGAATGAATTTTTGAAAAACCGCCTACCGGATAACACTTCCAAAAATATTGAGGGCATGTCTATCGATGAGGTATTTCCTGAAGCTGCAAAAATCATTAAGCGGAAATTGAAGAGTGTTTTTGCTTTAAAAGCAGCAAGTTTTAGCTACTGGGAGCATCGTCCTCATGTTTTTGAACTAAGCAGCAGCCGTCCTGTTACTGGTGATGAAACTTCAATGTATCAGAATATTCAATATGTGCCGATTTTTGAGCATTCTGAAGAAGTGAAAAAGGTATGCGTGATCATACAAGATGTGACGGAGCTTGCGAGCTATTATCAAGAGCAAAAACGTCTAACCGAAGAATTGGAGATAGAAAAGCAGGAGTTAAAAACACTCAACCTTAAGTTGGAAGCTGCACAAAACCAATTACTACAGTCTGAGAAAATGGCAGCAATTGGCCAACTAGCCGCTGGCGTGGCGCATGAAATCAACAATCCAATTGGTTTTGTGAATTCCAATATTCAAAGTTTAGAAGGCCAGGCTAGCGGACTGTTTGCGATGCTCGATTTTTATGAATCGAATTTTAGTACACTTGCCGACAGTGATTTAGCACAGCAGGAGCAGCAGCTCCAAAGTCAGCATAGTATCGACTTTTTAAAGGAGGATGTGCCTGAATTACTGCAAGAGTGCTTAGAAGGGCTGGACCGAGTCTCTAAGATAGTTGAGAGTTTAAAATCCTTTTCTCATGTTGATAACCAGGAGTGGCAAGAGGCAGATCTCATTAAAGGGATTGAAAGTACGCTGAAAATAGCAAACAATTCAATTAAGTACCATGCGGTTATCAACAAAACTTACTCTCTCGATGATGAAGTGTTGCTATATTGTCAGCCAATGCAGATTAATCAGGTATTTTTAAACTTAATTATCAATGCAGCGCAGTCAATAGCGTCAAGCGGTACGGTAACTATCTCTATCGAAGATAAACAAAACGAGGTGGTTATTGCCATCCAAGACACTGGCAAAGGGATCCCTGCTGAGGACATCAATAAAATTTTTAATCCATTTTTTACCACCAAACCTGTTGGTCAAGGCACTGGCCTTGGGCTGTCTCTATCATATAGCATCGTCGCCAAGCACAAGGGTCGCATTCAAGTTGACTCACAAGTCGGTGTCGGCACAACGTTTACGGTATCCTTTCCTAAGCTCAGCGAAGCAGATTTCTCCGACGAATTTACGGATAATTAATCAATCAAACCCAGTTCATAAATAAAATTAGCCTTCATTAGGTTAGCGTTTCTTTGCAATTCATGTACTCCCTTATTGTTTTTGTTCTGATTATCCAGTTTTCAATTATTTGGCTTTAGCTTTCTGACGCTTTCATCATCATAAAATCCAATGCAAAACCGTCACAGCGACAATGCTAAATACTGAAAAATAATTTATAACTAGCTGTTTTTAAATTTATTTTTACCACTCAAAAATAGATAAAATAAATTGTTGCTCAAATTTTGACAGATAAGAAATGTGAGACTAAAGTAACATATAAGACAAATGAGACGGGGCGAAAAATGCAAGCGATCACAGAAAACACACAGTCATTGCAATATCTCACTTTTCAGTCAAGACAGGATTGCTATGCAATTGAGATCCTGTCAATAAAGGAGATTATTGAATTGGGCTCCGTGACAAAAGTCCCTTTGATGCCTGAGTTTATTAAAGGAGTGATTAATTTAAGAGGCTCAGTCGTACCCGTTATCGATCTGTCAGCTCGGCTTTGTGGAGAAGTAATAGAAGTTGGCAGACGAACCTGCATTATCATTTGTGAATTCAGTATTTCTGACAACCTCATTGAGATGGGTGTCATTGTTGACGGCGTTAATGAAGTCATAGAAGTTGACGCAAAAGATCTAACCAACTCACCTCAGTTTGGCGCGCAAATCAGAGCCGACTTCATTGCTTCCATGGTAAGACGCGGAGATGAGCTACTCATCGCGCTAGACCTTGAAAAAGTTCTCTCAGTTGAAGAGATGGCGGAGCTGATAGAGTTAAGCGAGCGTGGTAGTCATCTTGGGGAGTCAGCATAATGCAGATACTTCCAATTAATGAGCTAAAGGCAATCTACAAGTACTACATTAGCGCAGCGGTGTTGCTCAGCCTAGTATTGTCTCTAACGCTATTACTCAGTGTTCGCGTTGATATTTTGTCGCTATCTTCTGTGCTCATCACCAGTGCACTCTTAGCGGTAACGTTAAGGCAGCGTCATTTAACTGCAAAAGTCATTCTTGATTGTGAGGCATTTGCTAGTTATTCGAGTGAGATGCAAGAGCATTGCGAGGTGGAGCAGCACAATACAGAATCTGTTGCCGCGATTTTAGAAACCGTTATTAATCAGGTCTACAGTATTAAAACCTTGGGTAATGACTCGGTTTCTGGGCTGACCTTGCAGTTTTCAGAGCTAAGACAGGCACTAAATAACACGATCGAATCGGCACGAGGTTCTGTAGAAAATTTTGGTGATGATGAACACTGTTTTGCCAAACACAGTCAAGAAGAACTCAATGAAGTCCTGCATAGTTTGCGCGTGGCTCTCGGTTCAAAACTCGAGGTCGTCAATTCCAATCAAGCTGTAAGTCATGCTGCCAAAGAACTAACTGAGCAAACCAAATCCATTCAAAAAATATCAAAAGAGATCACGTTATTGTCACTCAACGCATCAATTGAAGCTGCAAGAGCGGGGGAAGCCGGTCGGGGGTTTGCCGTGGTAGCGGAAAGGGTGCGTGAGCTTTCGGATATTACCTCAGAAGCTGCAGAGCTTATTATTGAAAAGATGAACGGCTTAACCAATGCCGTTGCTGACAATACTGAAAAGCTCACCGAATCACAGGCACAAGACGTTACGCTTATGGATGACGCTGAATTACATATCCGAAAAGTGCTCAATGAGATGGCGACGGTCGCTAATGAGCTGACGCAATCGGTACATGGATTAGATGATACCGCAAGCAAGATAAAAGCGAACGTCGACGACGCGATAACCGATTTTCAATTTCAAGATAGAGTGAGCCAAAAGCTAGAGCACATTTGCAAAGGGCTTACTTCATTAGTCTCACTATACAGGACCGAAGGTGAGCTAGGCGAGGACGGGTTGGCTGCATTACAGCAAGAAATGTTCAACTCTTACACCATGAAAGAAGAAAGGGAATGTCATGTTTCAACCACTGAAAATACGTCTCAACACGACCATGTTGAAGACGAAGTAACATTTTTCTAGGAGGTCTTATGACTAAGAAAATTATGATAGTAGATGATTCAGCTTCAATTCGTCAGGTGGCAAAAATGACACTACTCGCTGAAGGTTATGAAGTCATTGATGCCTGTGATGGTCTCGACGCAATCAACAAACTAGATGACGGCAAAATCAACCTGATCATTAGTGATTTGAATATGCCAAACATGGACGGGCTGAGCTTGTTGAAGAAGGTGAAAGAAATGGGCCAATATCGCTTTACGCCTTTTTTGATGCTAACCACAGAATCGGGCTCGGATTTCGTGAGTCAAGGCAAGCAAGCGGGAGCAAAGGCTTGGATGATAAAGCCGTTTAAACCCGAAAAGCTGATTAATACCGTTTCACGTATTTTGGCGTAGGAGCATAAATATGAGCAACTTAACCATTGTGCTGCCAGAAGTATTGACCATTTATGAAGTGAGCAAAGTGGCAGCAAAATGGCAGCTCATGTTAAGCGATGACACGACGGCGATAGCAATTGACCTTAGCGAGCTGTTGGAGGTGGACGCTGCAGGCTTTCAATTAGTTGTAGCACTCGCACAGTGTTGTACGGAAAAGCCGTTATCTGTGATAGGTGTCGATGAGCATCACTCACCTTGTGCCTTATGGCTACTCAATACCTTAGTTGCATCAAACTGCGCGCAAAGGAGGTAAGATGGTTGATTTATCCGAAATTCAAGCGGTCTTTATTGAAGAAGCCAAGGAGTTGGTACTTCAATTTGAAGAAAGTCTCTTGGCAATGGAGTCTATACTGCCAAATAGTGACGACGAGATCATAAACGAGGCGTTTCGTGCTGCACATACCATAAAAGGCTCAGCCGGTGTTGTTGGCTATGACCATATTGTCGATTTTACGCATTTTGTTGAAGCAACAATGGAGCTTCTTCGTGATCACGCGCTAAATCCTTGCGAAAAACTGATTTCGACTTTGCTCGAATGTAATGACCATATAAATGCGTTAATTAAGTGCTTAGAGTCAAACGAAGATTTTCCTCAGGCGTTGACCGATGCTGAAACTGGGCTGCTAGAAAGTTTAAAGTCATATAGTGGTTTGCAAGACCAAGTCTCAAGTGAGCAAACCGTTGTCGAAAATCAAGAAGCAACGCAGAGCTTTCGAGTCTCAGCGCAGTTTTATAAGGCCTGCATGGTGGATGGTTTTGATCCGCTCTCGATTATTCGCTACATCGAAAGTAAAGGTAGTACGGTAGAAGTAGATTGGCTAATTGATGAGGTACCTGCGCTTAACGCGGTCACACCAGATGAACTAGAATTATGCCATTTTAGAATGCAGCTAGAGATACATCACTCTACGCGAGAAGATATCGATGAAGCATTTGAGTTTATTGCTGCAGAATCACATATTGAGATAGCCCCAATTGAAGATGATAAGCCAACGCCAACACTTGTCAAAACTGATAAACAGCCCACCAAAAATAACAAAGTCAAACCAAAGAATCCCGAGCGAATGATGAAAATACCGGCGCAGAAGCTAGATGAATTAGTCAATGAACTTGGCGAGCTGGTTATCGTGTCTGCGGCACTTGAAGATCACACTAAAACAATACGTGACTCGGCCCTTACTGAAATTGTTGAGCATATTCAACAACTCGTTAGTGATGTGCAAAGCAGTACACTACAACTCAGAATGGTACAGATAGGCGAAACGTTTAATCGCTTTAGCCGTGTAGTGCGCGACACCTCAAAGGAGTTAGAAAAACAGGTTTCTTTAGAAATTATGGGGGCTGAAACCGAACTTGATAAATCAATGGTTGAAAAGATAGTCGACCCCCTTACGCACTTAGTTCGCAATGCCATTGATCATGGTATGGAGTCACCAGCACAACGAGCGGACAGTGGAAAGCCTGAATACGGTACTTTATCACTCAAAGCCTTTCATGATTCAGGCAGTATTGTAATAGAGATCAGTGACGATGGACGCGGGCTAGACAAAGAAAAAATTAAAGAAAAAGCAATTCAGCGTAATCTGATCTCACCTGATACTGAGCTTACCGACAAAGAAATTGCCAACTTAATCTTCGAGCCAGGCTTTTCCACAGCCGAAAAAATATCAAATATCTCGGGACGTGGCGTTGGCATGGATGTGGTGAGAAAAAACATTGAAGCGGTACGTGGAACGGTGAGTGTTGAATCTGTCGAGCACCAAGGTACGTGTTTCCAACTCAGGTTGCCGTTAACCATGGCCATTATCGATGGTTTTATGGTGAGTGTTGCGGATGCTAAGTTCGTCATTCCACTCGATATGGTTACAGAGTGTATTGAACTTCCGCTTGGCAATGGGGCAACTCGTCAAACCGATTACATTAATCTTCGCGGTACGGTGCTGCCATTTATTCATTTGAGTCGTATTTTCGACTTACCAACGAACCCTAAGATCAGACCAAGTATTGTCGTTGTGAAGTACGGTCAGTTGCGAGCAGGCATCGTCGTCGATCAGCTGTTAGGTGAGTTTCAAACGGTCATCAAACCACTCGGTGCGTTATTTGAAAAGATGTCGGGGATCAGTGGCTCAAGTATTTTAGGGTCAGGAGACATTGCGCTCATTCTTGATGTACCAAAGCTTATTCATGATTTTGCTCATGAACCTGAATCTAGAAAATTAGCTAACTCTTAATAAGGGGATACATAATGGGAATTTTACCAGCAATCTTTGACAAACAAGTTACTCAACTGTCGAAGGCAGTCGTAAACGCGATTGAACACTCAGATCTTACCCAAGTAAACCCCGCTTTATATGAAGGGGAAGCCAAAACACTCGCGACCAATATATTAAGTTTGCTTAAAAGTAATGCAGAATTAACGGCTATCGAGACCACAGGCACATTTGCTGCTCTCCTAGATGGTGCTGGTCGGATTGTTCATCAAAGCAATCAATTTACCCAGCTTATTGCAAATAACGCACAAAGTGATGGTGGATATATTACTGATATGCTGTCATTGCACAATAACTTTTCCGAGCTGATAGACAAAGCAACCACTGTTAATATACCTAGTGGATCTTATCAATTAGAAATCATGAAATTAGCACAGCCCATTGCTAACTGTAGTTTCGTGGCTAAATTAATCAGCCAATCGAGTTTGAGCGCTGGAAGTAATAGCGATTTTTATAAGCAAGCCATGGATTACAGTACCGCTTGTATTATGCTGGCTGATGAAAATTACGATATTGTTTATATAAATCGTGCCATGCGAGACATGTTACTCAGGTTAGAAACTGCGATCCAAAGCACGTTACCTACCTTTTGCGTCGACAAACTGGTGGGAGGAAGTATCGACCAGTTCCACCGTAATCCAAGCCACCAGCGCACTATGTTAGCGAGTTTAACCTCTACGCACGTTGCAAAGCTCGGGTTTGGCGAGCACAGCTTGGAGCTCATGATCACCCCCGTATTTGATGAAAGCAATAAGCGTATTTCTACTACGGTTGAGTGGAAAGACGTAACTGATGAAAAGCGCAAAGAGCGCTTGTTAGAAGAAGAGTTTGGTGTTGCCTTCCAAGCGGTAGCTTGCGGGGAATTTGACAGACGCATTGAAGCCAATGAGTTAGAGGGATCGATAGGCAGAATTGCAGAGGCATATAATAAGTCGATGGAAGTGCTGGAATCGGTACTTGAGGACAATTTTGCCGTGCTCAACGCAGTGAGTGAAGGTAACTTATTATTAAAGCCCAAAGTACAAGCACAAGGGCTTTTAGGTGAGCTGGCGCAACGTACAGCCAATCTCACCGATGTGTTAGATACTTTAGCGACCGATATCGTCGAGTTGGTTTCGCAAGCGGTCAAAGGAAACATCCAAAATCGCGCAGACACCTCAAACTATGCCGGCGCATTTAAAACCATGACTGATGGTCTTAACGAGGTATTGGAAGCGACTGAAAAACCGATTCAAGAAATTGCTAACGTCATGGAGGGGTTAAAAGAAGGTCGCCTTGATGTTGAGATTGCAGGAAGCTATTCAGGTGTCTATGACGAGTTGAAGCAAAGCGTCAATAGTACAATCTCCAGTTTAAGTCGCATTATTTGTGATGTTCGTTCTAACTCAGAGTCGCTAGCGCAGGCATCTACCGAAGTCTCTTCTACAGCACAGTCATTGGCACAGAGTGCAAGCGAACAAGCCTCATCAGTTGAAGAGACATCAGCCTCTGTTGAACAAATGACGGCATCCATTGCCCAAAATGCAGAAAACTCCAAAATCACCGACGGTATGGCATCAAAAGCGGCAGGTGAAGCACAAGAAGGCGGTAGCGCCGTGGAAGAGACCGTATCGGCCATGAAACAAATTGCGTCTAAGATAGGTATTGTCGATGACATTGCTTATCAAACGAATCTGTTGGCACTCAACGCTGCCATAGAAGCGGCTCGAGCTGGAGAACATGGTAAAGGGTTTGCTGTGGTGGCTGCAGAAGTCAGAAAGCTTGCTGAGCGTTCTCAATTTGCCGCGCAGGAAATATCTCAGTTAGCATCTGGCTCAGTGAGCAAAGCCGAGCGGGCAGGCAGTCTACTTGCTGAAATCGTACCTGCAATTGGTAAAACCTCTGATTTAGTACAAGAGATCTCCGCAGCGTCAGACGAACAAGCGGCAGGTGTTGGCCAAATCAACGACTCGATGAATCAAATCACCCAGCTAACGCAGCAAAATGCGTCATCGTCAGAAGAACTTGCAGCCACCGCGGAAGAAATGTCCAGTCAAGCAGAGACGCTTACCCAACTCGTCGCCTATTTTAAGATCGGAGACATTGAAAGCCAAAGCAAAATCCGAGTGTTAGAAGGCGGAAAACCGCAAACAGAAGCAAAACCCGTCGCCGAGCGAAAAGAAGTGAGTGCTGGGCAAGCTCGCTCAAAAGAGCACTTTGAACAGTTCTAAGGAGGTGCCATATGATTGGGGACTTTATTAGCGATCAAGAATTTACCTGTATTGCTGACTTCTTCAAAGCCGAATCAGGAATACATCTTAGGGATCATAAAAAGAACTTAGTCTGTGGACGACTAAATCAAAGACTGAGGATTTTAGGATTAAGTAGCTATGGTGAGTACATTGAGTATCTAAAAATACCCAATAACAAAGGTGAGCGAAATATGTGCATCGACTTGCTGACTACCAATGAAACCTATTTCTTCAGAGAGCGTAAACACTTTGAAAAGCTCGCAGAGCTGTTTACCACGTACTACCAAAAGTCTGCACCAGATATTTGGTGTGCGGCTTGCTCTTCTGGCGAGGAAGCATACACCTTGGCCATGTGCACGCAGGAGCATTATGGTCACGGGAATTGGGTGGTGCGTGCCAGCGATATTTCTGAGCGGATGCTGGATTTAGCGAAAAAGGCAATTTACCCCTTACATCGTGCTAAAAACATTCCTGACGAATACCTAAGGAAATACTGTCTAAATGGCGTCGGAGAGAAGACCGGCTATATCATGGTGAATGATGAGCTCTATCATAAAGTTAATTTTTTCAAAAATAATCTACTTGTGCCTTATATCGGTGGTAAAGCTGACATAATATTCCTCCGTAATGCACTGATCTATTTTGAAAAAGATGAAAAGGTAAAAATCCTAGAAAATATTTATAGGGCGATGCCGAAGCAAGGTTTTTTGTTTTTAGGACACTCCGAGAGCTTAAATGGCGTGTATGACAAATTTGAATCAATCGCCCCTGCGGTGTATGCAAAATGTTGATGCCAAACAGAGACGTTGAATCAATATTTTTGCAGCCGGGTAGTTTGGCGATTGAGTCATTTCGTCCAGCAACGCTCAATACCTTGCTGGGGTCCTGTGTTTCATTTGTTTTAGTGTCTAAGCAGCACCAACTAGTTGTTGTGAGTCATATGCTATTGCCAACCACAGAAAAGCCGAATGACGATGAGCCGGCTAAATATGTCGATAAGACTTTTTCGTTGGTTCGCCAATATTTAAAGCGGTTTAGTATCCCTGAGGGTTGTGTGGAGATTAAGCTTTTTGGTGGTGGAGAGATGTTCAAAACGTCTTGTTCAGAGACTGTCGGTATGCGAAACATCGAAATGAGCCATAAGCTGATTGACGATTATGGATTTAGGCTTATTGCGCGTGATGTTGGCGGCCCTTATTATCGGAGAATTCAAGTGGATCTCAAGGACGGCGCTTGCCGGGTAGACCGTTTTCATGTTGCGTTATCGAGCAGGAGAGCAACCTGATGTCGAATAAAATTTCCGTCTATATTATCGATGACTCTGCTGTGGTAAGGCAAACGGTCACTGCGATGTTGGAGTATTCGCCTGAAATCTGCGTGACTAAGGTGTTTAGCAACCCTGTCTTGGCGCAGCCCAGCGTGTTGGCAGAGCCGCCAGATGTAATTATTCTTGATATAGAAATGCCACAGATGGATGGTATTACCTTTTTACGCTGGCTCATGGCCAATAAACCTATCCCCGTGATCATTTGTTCATCGCTAACAACCACAGGTGCTCAATTGTCGGTAGAGGCACTCTCCCTTGGCGCATTTGAAATCTTAACTAAACCAGAGTGTGGCTTAAAATCATTTCTTGAGTCTCAACGCGAGCAATTTATTAAAGTGGTTAAGCAAGCGAGATTCTACAGACCAAAGTCCTCTACGGAAGACATAAGCTGTGCGCCTGCTATCAATGTTGCAATGAGCACTACCAACCTTGCCATTAATACCACTGATAAAGTGGTAGCCATCGGCACTTCGACAGGGGGACGCAAGCGCTTGAGTACATATTTAGTCAATTAGAACCCGAATTGCCTGGTATTGTGGTGGTACAACATATGCCAGCCAACTTCACTAAAGCCTTTGCTCAAAGGCTAAATGATATTTCAAAATTAAAGATTAAGGAGGCTGAGCATAACGAACGCGTACTGGCTAACCATGTGTACATCGCGCCAGGAAGCCATCACCTTCAGCTTGTTCGTCGTGGTGCATTCTATTACACTCAGCTTAAAGATGGGCCGCCAGTGCAGCGCCATAAGCCTTCGGTCAATGTATTGTTTCAATCTGTTGCGAAGCAAGTTAGAAGCAATGCTATCGGATTTATATTAACCGGAATGGGCGCAGATGGTGCATTTGGTTTGTTAGAAATGAAGAAATCGGGGGCGAAGACTTATGCACAAGATGAAAACTCCAGCATTGTATTTGGAATGCCAAAAGAGGCCATTAAGCTAAATGCTCACAGTAAAGAAGTGACTCTAGCGGATGTGCCGATGACAATAACTCAATGTTTTTCATGACGTTACTGTTGGGGTGAGCTCAACTCTTGTTTACGCGATTAAAAGGAAATTAGCTTGAAAGCGACTACATTAACCCGTAATTTTTATCATGGATTGGCTGTAGTTATAGCCATCACTCTATTTGGATGTGCGTCACAAAATAGGACAGTTTTAACACCCACCGAGAAATTGAACGTTGAAGCGTTTCACTGTGGCGAGCAGTGGATGACAGAGGTCGATGATCTTTTAATAAGTGGCGATGGTAGCGGGCATGGTCCTGATCTTGGCAGCCAAGAATGGCAATCGGTCATTGAGTTTAAACTTGGTGTAAGAAGTTACTCGGATAAGCCTGACCGTAGCACGCAGGATTGGTGTCGCTATATTGACGAGCACTTAAAACAACATACCCTACATACGCCTTCATTCGCTTGTAACGAGGTAAGAGCAGGAAGCATGGAAGCCGTTATTTGTGATAGTGCGGCGTTGTCTCGACTGGATCGCAGGCTAAATTCTGTGTATAAAAAAATTGTAAAAGAGCCGCATTCGAAGCAGCTTAAAGCCGAGCAAAGAGGGTGGATAAAAGGGCGCAATGCGTGTTGGAAATCTAGCGATAGCACGCATTGCTTGAAGCAGTCGTATATTCACCGTATTGCCGAGCTTGAGGCTCGTTTTGCATTAGTGACTAGCTCCGGGCATACGACGTATCTCTGTAACGATAAGTTATTATCCGTTTTTTACTATGATACTCAGCCACTAAGCATAGTCGCAGAATTTAATGACAGTGAAAAGCTGATGTTCATCGATAACTCTGCCAGTGATACTCATTACCGCGGTGGCGATTATCACCTTAAAGTACAAAGTAATGTAGCAATATTAACTTGGGGTTATTATCAACAGCCCATCCAGTGCAAAGTTACAGTAGACTAAATTTAGAAGCAGATTAGCGCTTCGAGTTGAAGCGCTAATCACCGGTTGAATGATAGCAAATCTTGTCGAGCATCATGATAATAAACGAGTCGTCTTTTGCTTTTCCTAAGAACTCCATAGCGTTAAATTCAAACGTCCCATCAGATTTGACTTCGTATTGAAGAAGAAAATCAAACTTTTCGCCTTCTTCTTCTACATAACCATCAATATTTATGTAGTTTCTACCCCAATCGCTTGTGAGATAATCCCAAGTGAGTTCGGTAAAAAAATTATTCATAACTTGGCGAAAAGTGTAGTCGCTACACTCTTTAAACGGTGTGTCCTGCATTCGGTCAATTTCTAACTCAGCAGTATAATCGGCATAAGCTACAGATGAGGTGACTAAAAATCCAAGTGCAGCTAGGTTAAGTGAGAGCTGTTTCATCATTTTTCCATTTTTATTTCTGACGCGAAATTAAAGTATATCAAGCAATATGAAATATTTTGTTATTCGAACCAAACTACTTTATTTTTGCCAGTATGTTTAGCCTCATACAAAGCTTTATCAGCATCATTTAAATGTCCTGTAATAGACATTTTTTCCATCTCGGGAAGTACTGCTTTTACACCAATGCTGACCGTGAGATGTATTTTCTCTTCTTCTGACAGAGTAATTTCCAAGTTGGATATAGATTCTCTGATGGTCTCGATCAGTCCGCTAGATGATCCATGTGTGGCATCAAGTAACACAAATGCAAACTCCTCACCTCCCATTCGCGCAGTAAAATCATCACTGCGTAGCGCATCCTTTATGGTGTAAGCAATCAGTTTAATAGCTTTGTCACCAGCATCATGACCGTAGGTATCATTAATAGACTTAAAGTTATCGATATCTACCATACCAATTAAATAGGGGAAGGATATCTCACCAACTTCGGCGGCTTTTTCCATAAAGGCACGTCGGTTGGGCAGGCCTGATAAGGTGTCGGTCATTGCAAGTTCAAGCAGTTTGTTTTCTGCTTCTTGGCGCTCTTTATCGAGTTTAACCGCATAGTATAAACCCGCTAGAGAATCGACCAGTGGTTGTAAGAATTTTGCATCTTCTTCGGTATAGTCAAAAAACTTATTCGCAAGTCCTATCATACCGACCAATTCGCCATTGAGCTTTATCGGCAGCCCTAAAAACTTAGAGATCCTTGGGTGTCCTTTTGGCGTGCCTTTCGACGCAGGGTGCTTGCCTCGTTCATTACTAATGACGGTTTTTCCCGTCAGGATCACTGATCCAAACAGATTATTAAAATCAGTAAAATAGAGATCGTTATCATAATATCTCTGTACCAATTGAGAGCTTAAATCATTCCACTGCATTTCTGAAATGGCATGAATAAAGAGCCTTGGTACACCGGCGGTATGCTCAAGCTCGCCGATCAGCGCAAATTGGCTATCCGCAATGTCGATGAGCTCTTCTAGAATTTCACGGCATGATTTAGACAGATCACCTGTCTTTAAATAGGCTGACTGTGCTTTACTGATAAAAGACAGTAATTGCTTTTGCTTTCGCTCTTGCAACTGTGCTTCCATCCGGTAGGTAATATCCCGGTGAGTACCAGCAAGGCGCAGTGCTCTCCCACTATTATCGCGTTCAACCACTTTGCCATAGGTTTCTATCCACACCCAGTGGCCATCGGCATGTTTCATTCTATAGGACGTGGTGTAGGCATCGGTTAACCCTTGTAGGTGTTTGGCTAGGTCTCTTTCTACGTGACTACGATCGGCTGGATGAATAAGTTGGCGGAAGTAATTAACACTGGTCTCAACGTATTCAAATTCAATTCCAAGCATATCACACCACTTTTTATTAACTTTATTGATATCTGCTGGAATATTCCAATCCCATGTACCTAGCTCCGAGGCTTCTAACAACAGGCGCATCTGTCGGTTCGTCTCATTGAGTTTGTCTTCGGTGTACTTTTGCGCAGTATTTTCGGTAATAAAAGCCTGAATGCTTGTCATTCTGCCGTCGTGGTTAAAGTGCGCCACGGTGATCATACGGATCCAGATCTGTTTTGAGTCTAATGCCATCTCTAGCAAAATTTCAGACGCTTCTAAACCATCCAAGTGGTTTTGTAAGTTAAAATGAAATTTCTCAACACTTGGCTCGGTGAGTAAGTCTTCAAAATGCAATTCCCCGGAGCATAAGTGAAAAGCGTCAATACCAATCACGCGCTCAATATTCGGAGAAACCGTACGAATGCGCAGCCCATTATTGTACTTCCACTTAATTAACACGATTGGTGAAAAGCGAATTAACTCTTGATCTTCGAGGTATAACGAATAGTTTTTTTGTAGCTCTAAAATATTGGTGATAAGACCGCTGATCGTCTCGAGTAAATGAACATCTCGCTCGGCATAGTTTTTCGGTTTGGTATCGATTAAACATACGCCACCGATTGGCTTGCCGTCGAGTCTAAAAGGTACACCCAAGTATGAGCGAATGTAGGGCTCGCCAGTCACGAGCGGGTTATTGGCATAATTTTCATCCAAGGCGGTATCTGGAACAAGCAAAGACCTGTTATGTTTGATTAAGCTCTTACAAAAAGCATCTTGCTCCGGTGTCCTATCGGCTAGGATCCCATGTCTGGCGATCAGATGTTGCCATTGCCCTTCGATTACAGTGACTAAAGTTATTGGTACCTCAAAATAATCAGATAGGGAGGTAAGTAGCGTATTGAGGTCGGCGAGCGGAAAGCTTGATTCGACTAAATCTTGTGTTAATTCAACTTTTGCAAAAGTATCCACGCCTACTCTCCATTATTTAAAAATGCAGCAAGTTGAGTGGTGTTACTTTGTATCTCGTGAGGTAGCGCGGTATCGAGTAACTTTTCCAACTGAATTTCTAGCTCTATCTGCTTTCTTGGCAGTAAGGATTGCTCAATGTTATCCAGTACGAATAGATAGTTATGGGTCGGTGATGGTAATATTTTGTAGTTTCTGAAAACTTCTTGAGCTGCAGCTGCCAATTTCGGTGTGGTGAGTTCGCAAGTTGGCAACGCATAGTAAGTGAGAACGGGGTTTATCGAGTAACATAATAGCAGTTCGGTGATAACTTCATAGACGTTAATTTCGTCTGTTACTTCGACTTTTTCTATGGTGATCAGATAGAACTCTTCGTCTTTTGGATTGCTGCGGATCTCACATCTTAAAACACCAAGAGGAGTGTGGTAGATGCCATTACCACTAAAGCATGCCGAGAACTCTGCAAGTATCTGAGATTCTATGTCTTTGCTGAGATTATGCTCTATAACTTGGCCTTCATTATTGATTAATACCCGTGGACAATCACGCTTTTTTAGTTGTTCCTGTAAAACCGTTTTAAAATAATTATTATTGTATACGTCTATTGCTGCATTAACTTCTTCGAGTAATTTGTCGTTCTCCCATGGTTTACACAAAAACTTATGCGCAACCTTGCTATTAATCATATCAATAAGCATATCGGAGTCGGTATAACCGCTAAGAATTAGGCCAATTGCACCAGGGTTTATTTTTTTGGCTCGTTTTAGAAAATCTCCACCATTCATTAGCGGCATTCTAAAATCAGAGATAATAACCTGAACGGGGTGCGTGTCTATGTACTCAAGAGCTTCAAAAGGATTATCAAAACTGACAACCTCTACCGAAGGCAGCCGTATGACTCGCTTTAACGCCTTAAGTATTGACGTTTCATCGTCTAATATCAGTACTTTGTAACTAACTAAAGTATTTGCTTCTGAGTTCATAGAAAAGCTCCAACCAATCTTGGCTCTTTTGATCAAAAAAGGTGTTGATCACCGTCTGATTGACGTCTTTATTAGTGATAGTGTCTATAAGCAACAATAGCTTAGTGGCATTGCAATCTGAGCTACCCGTTTCTAGGGCATTAATGAGCGCATACAATTGATCTGTGATAGCTGACTCGTAGCCAATTAACGTGGCTGTATAAAGGGCGATGTGTAATTTCTCGATATAGCAACTCTGTGGGGAATGACATTGACTTTCGGTTATAAGCTGAGATATTTCTGAGCCGAGCTCACCTAGAAATAATAAGGATTGAAGAAAAACAACACGCTCAGAGTCAATTGATGCGTCATGTAGCTTGTGTACCAATTCCTTAAGTAACTTGACCTTTTTAAAGTTAATATCGCTTAACTGCTCACAGTTCGCGATATCATATCTGGCTGCGACCATATTGTGATAACACACAGAGACAATAATTGCAGACACTAAATCTACACCGAGCGTCTTAATCGCGGTAGAGAGGGAGTATTGCTTCGTCGATAATCCCACATAAGCACTGTTACACAGGTGGAATAATTTAGCTTGAATGAGCACCTCTTGTTCTAGCATCGCTTCAAGCTTATGAAAATCTAAATCAATGTCTTCAATTTTACTTAGCAAGATAGGCAATTCGTTTTCAATGAAAGTTTCATTTAACGCACGCTTTATTGCTTCTCTTAAAGGCAGCTCATTGAGTCGATAAAAAGCGGTGATAACCTCATCGAATTCTTCTCTTCGAAATGGCTTAGCGATGATAAAGGTCGCAGAAATTGAAGATTTGCACAGTACCTTGCCCGTGGTATCGCCCGTTAATAACACGGTGAGGACTTGCGGATAACGGCGTCTAACGATATTGATTAATTCAACACCGTTAATCGATGGCATAAGGTAGTCACTCACAAAGATGTCTATGCTCGCTAACGTATCTAGGGATTCTATGAATTGTTTAGGTGATGAAAAGGTCAGTATCTCAGCGCCTTCCATGCTGATTTTGAAGTGGCGGTGGAGCGACTTCAACATTAACTCATCATCATCAACGAGCACAATCCGTGGCACTTGGCTTTTAATAGACATAGTGAGTAAACTCCTCAAGCAAAACAGGTTTTCCGATGAGATATCCTTGTACTTCATCACATTTTAACTGTTCTAGAATTTCAAGCTGTTCCACGGTTTCTATACCTTCAGCGACAACTTTTAATTCAAGGTCGTGAACTAATCGAATAACATTTTGGACAAGATCTCGAGCTGATTTTGAACTGTCGATATTTTCAATCAGGCTTTTGTCAATTTTGATAACATCCACTGGCAATTTTGAAATATAGCCCAGTGAGGAATATCCCGTACCAAAGTCATCGATGGCAATGGAGAATCCGATTTCTTTTAATTGTAGTAATTTAGTTTTAGCTTGCTCGAGATTTTCTAAAACAAAGTTCTCGGTGATTTCTAACTCGAATTGCTCGGGTTTGAGCGAATACCTTTCAATAATCGAATACATGGTTTGTACAAAGCAGGGATCGGAAAGTTGATAAGGTGAAACATTCACTGCAACTTTTTGGATCTCAAGTTCTTCCTTTTGCCATTCACACAGTGCGATACACGCCTGCTCAAGTACCCAAGTTCCTATTTTGACTATTTGTCCGTCTTTTTCTGCCAACGGAATAAAATAATCTGGTGAGTTAGCGCCAAACTGGGTGTTCTTCCAGCGAATTAACACTTCGCAACTATTGATTGAATGTTCATTTAAATTAAGCTTAGGCTGGAACCTTAGATAAAACTCATCATTATCAACGGCGTTAAATAATGCCTCAGAGACTTTATGCTCGTTTAGCTTTTCTGAAAGCAGTGATTGCGAATAACGCATATAGAAGTCAGTGCGAGACTCGCAAACAAATTGGGTATAGATAACTAAGCTGTCTATTGCTTCCGATAGTGGTTGCTCAGGCTCAATCATGGTGTACGAGACAGAGAACTTGATTTGGATATTTTTGCGAATGAAAAATTGTTTAATTGAGTTGATTAACTCATCTAAAAATTTGTGTACCTCAATTTCACTTTGTACTGAATCTAGCCAGAAAATAGCTTGGTCAAAGCTGATTTCAAGCATCGAAAAATGAGTCGCTTCGCTCAGTAGAGCATGATCTATGATTTTTTTAAACGTATCTGAATATATTGGGGTATTAGAAATAATATTCTTAACCAACAAGTCTCGAATTTTCAGGCAGATCATGACAGAGTTATCGGTGCGATTGATATGTTCGAGAAAGCCCAGTTTGCTCTGATAAAAGTTAGGATATTTATCCTGCTCGCTGGAGAGGGGTTTAATGATAAGTAGGTAGCTGGATTCTGTTTTTAGCTTGAGCTCAACTTGACATAACACCCCAGAGCTTTTTAATGTTGCAATTCTGCGCTCAGTAAAATCATCAAGGCATTTATCACTTTCAAAATTAAACAGTTGAAAGAAGTTGCCTTTATTGACCTCGTTCAACACTAATTCCGTGTAAGCGTAATTACAGTCAATGATATTACCTATGGTATTAACTTCGACTAAAGGTGCATTATTGTTACGCAATATCTGGGTTTTTAACTCGTTTTTGTGATGGTTTGTGAGTGCCGCTTCTATCGTAGTGTACAGTTCTTCGTTATTCCAAGGCTTGGATAAAAACTTAAAGGTGTTATTCGCGTTGATCAGCGACTTCATATCGTCATAATCAGCTTGCCCACTGAGCACGATGCATTCAATACTGGGATCATGCTTTTTCACTTCTTGGATAAGCTCTTGGCCATTCATGTTGGGCATTCTGAAATCAGTAATAAGCACATGCGGTTTGTGCTCTTGTATTAAACCGAGCGCTTGTCTTGGGTCATCGGTATATACCACTTCATAATGCTGTAAACGCAGAGTGCGCTTAAGCGACTTTAGAATATCAATTTCATCATCAACCAACATGATAGGTGCATTCATAGCTACCCCTGTATTAGCGCATTAATTTTTTCTAACAGAATAGAGTTATCAAACGGTTTAGAAAGGGCATCGTTGGCGCCCATCGTTTTGGCCTTTTCAAGTTCTACATCATTTAGCGCAGAGATCACCAAAATCTTAATCGCTTTAAATTCTTCTTTTTCGCGGATAAATGAGATCACTTGAAAGCCATCCATTCCCGGCATGGAAAGATCGAGCGTGATTAAACTTGGTTTAAACTCAGAGATGGCAATGCCTGCCATAAAGCCATCCCCAGCTTCTTGTATCAAATAATCGTTGCCTATCACTCGTCTTATCGCTTTTCTATATTGGGGCTCGTCATCAATGATAAGCACCTTAGCTAAATCCCGTTCTTTATCAGAGTGTAGACCACTTTCTGCGATTTGATAGTCGCTAATAAAGTCTTGCGAAAGGGGGATTTTGTGCTTGTTTAAAAAGGATAAAAAGTCTTCAAGTAAGACACGGTAGTTACCGCGTCCAGGAAGCTTATGACCTTTTAATTCGCCATTGGCAATCCAACGACTTACACTGCGTTGGTGTACGTTACAGTAGCTGGCGATTTCGCTTGGTTTAAGTGTTTGCATAGTCTTATTGCTTTAATTCTCTTACATATTGGTATAGCACAAGAAAACTAATAAGACAAAAGCGACATTAGAGACAAAGAAAATAGAGTATGTTTGTGAGCTAAAGGTATCAAGGCGGGGAGCCTTGATACGATCATGGATATATAAACCTATAACACCATCGCGGCTATCCAGCCGAAGCAGAGTAGTGGGATGTTGAAGTGAATGAATGTTGGCACCACGGAATCCCATATGTGATCGTGCTGGCCGTCGGCATTTAAGCCAGAAGTGGGTCCAAGTGTGGAATCTGATGCAGGAGAGCCCGCGTCGCCTAATGCACCTGCGGTTCCCACCAAAGCGGCGGTAGCCATAGCGGAAAAGCCAACCTCTAGAGACAAAGGTACAAATAGCGTGGCAATGATTGGCACGGTTGAAAATGAACTGCCAATTCCCATGGTAATAAGTAATCCAACAAGCAAAATCATCGCAGCGGCAAGAGGTTTATTATCGCCAACAAAATCGGCACAACTTGCTACTAAACTTGCCACATCGCCCGTTGCTTTCATGACAGAAGCAAAGCCTTGAGCAGAGATCATGATAAAACCTATCATTGCCATCATTGCCACACCTTTACTGAAAACATCGGAGTTTTGCTCCCATTTCACAATGCCAAAGAGGCTAAAAATCATCACGCCAACGAGCCCACCTAATATCATTGAGCCACTGTTATTTTGTGCAATGAGAGAAGCCAGCACCGCAGCACCGCCGACGATCATGACTTTAGTTGCTTCTTGGCCTTCAGGTACAGTGTTTGACTGAGTACTTTGCTGTTGACTCACTTCATAATCTCGCTTTTTACGATAAGTAATGAAAACGGCAACCAACAGTCCTATCAACATACCAAGCGCTGGGATCACCATAGCGTATGGCACGTCGAACTTAACCAATTCTAAACCATTATCTACAAGGTTTTTATGCAAAATAGAGTAAAGGTAAATGCCACCGAATCCATATGGCAACACCATATAACTGGTCGCTAAGCCAAACGTTAAAATACACGCAATCGCACGGCGGTCTATCGTCAGCTTGTTCAGTACGACTAATAGCGGTGGAATGAGGATCGGAATAAACGCAATATGGACAGGCACAAGGTTTTGCGAGGCAATCGAGCAAGCCAAGATGATGACCATTATAAACATGCTTAAAAACGTTGAACCTTCGCTATCATTGGCATTAACCAATTTGAGCAGCTTTTGCGCGAGGATTTGAGTTAAGCCAGACTTTGAAATAGCAACTGCAAACCCACCTAACATGGCATAGCTTAAGGCTATTTCTGCGCCGCCAGATAGCCCATCATTAAAGGCGTTTAAGGTTGTCTTCAAATCTAAACCGGCCACTAAGCCCGCAGCTATTGCACTAACTGTCATGGCGACAATTACATTTATTCTAAAGAGGGTTAACCCCAGCATGAGCAAGACGCCCAAAATAACAGCATTCATACTATTTTCTTGCCTTTCTTTTTATTGATTTATACAACCTCTTCAACTCACCAAGCTCAAGTTTATTAAGTGGTTTTTGTTGATACTGTGACTTTTCAATTAATTGATAAAACTGCCAAAGCGACGCTTCTAACTCAGGAAATAACTTACATAACTCAACAATATGTTGTTTCGCCGTAGTGCCACTTAGGTGCTCTTTGAAATCGGACACTATAGCATTGTAATAGACAAGTTCGATAGGGCGTTTATGCCGAGTAAGCTGCTTGCTAAGGTAAAATAGCGCAATTGAGAGCAAAAGCAGCATAAACAGGGAAAATATCCCAGCCCAAAATTGACCATTACTCCCAAACCACTCTTTAAACAGTGCGCCTTGCTTTTCTTTGTCAAAATTAATGACGACGCGAGTCCACTGATAGTCAAGCTCCTCGAGCTGTAATCGCAACCAATTAATAGATTGCCAATTAGACAACCCAATTAAGCTGTAGCCCAAACCACTTTTAAACTCGCTCGATAATTGTTCTAACTGAGAAAGACTCCCTGTCATGCGTTCTGGGGCAATCCAGGCAGTTGGGTCTAAGCGTTGCCAGCCAATTCCCGGTGTAAAATATTCAACCCAAGCATGTGCGTCATATTGATAAACGCTGTAATAGCCTTGATTGTCATTTTTTTCACCGCCCAGATAGCCTGATACTAAGCGAGCGGGGATACCCGCGCTTCGCAGTAGAAACGCCGCAGCAGAGGCGTAATGACCACAAAAACCGTTAAACGAGCTAAATAGAAAGTCATCAATCCTATCGCTCGATTGGGCTGTAGTTGGTGTTAAGGTATAGACGAAACCATTTTGCAAAAAATAGCGCTTCATTAATTCAATGAATTGGCTCGTTGTTGTCGATTGACTGTCCCAGTCGCGCGCCAGTTGCCTTGCCTGTTGATTAATGCCGTCAGGTAATGCGGTGTTACGCCTATAATACCAAGGCCTTAACGAGTCTTGGGGTTCAAAGTCAGTGAAATCGATTTGATACTCGACAGGTTTTGCTGATAGGTTTTTCAAATAGACCGTGCCAAACACGTTACTATTCAACTTAGCGTTTTTCGAATAAGAGTATGACAGGCCATACAACCAAGGAAGTTGACTTGGCTGCGCAATAATGGTTGCTGCGCCGATCGGCTCTTTGGGCAACGCTCTGATATTAGTACCTTGATACTCAGAGACTTTCCATTGCCGTCCGTCAAATTCATCATGAATAATTGCACGCCAATAGAAAGGTCCAGTTTGTTGAGTGTTCTCAAATGACGCCCTAAACACCAAGTCGCTGGACTGGGATAAGTTTGCGATATTGAAAGGATCTACATTCTCAGATAATCCTGTTTTTGCTTGATTCTGCGGTGCAGGTAACTGCCAAAATGCCGGGAGTTTTGGTAAAAAAACGACTAATAAGGTAGCTACAGGCAGCACCAATACCAATCCCTTTGCACTTACCTTAAGCGCAGGTTTGAACCTTAGGTTTTGCTCGAGATTAAGCATGATAGCTAAATTAACAGCCAGCAAAATCAATACAAGAAATGCTGCAAATATACTTTGTGTAAAAAGAAATAAGCACGGATAAGTAAAGAAATTCAAAATACATATTTGTGTAAATTGGCGAGCTTGCGTGGCATGCACTTGTTTCAGTAGCGATGCAACCAACATCAAAGCCACAAAAACATTCACGCTGTTTTTTATACCTATTAATGAGGCCGTTGCAATGGCGCCGAGTAAAGTGACCAAGTTGATAAAGCGAATGCTTAACACGCTTGGTTTAGTCACCAACCTCGATGCTTGCCATAGTGTTAAAACGGTACATAACCCGACAAAACCGATACCAAAATCATCGACAAGAATAATGCTCAGCAGCCATAAAAATAGTGACGTGCTGTAGTACCATTTTGGGAAGCTAGAATTCACTTAATGCCTCCAAGCAACATAGTTTATGGGTTTCACCTTGACCGAACGGGATCCTGTTTTGTTGAAGTAACAGGGCATAACTTGTTTGTTGCTTATCGGCGTCAAGCACCATAGTACAAAGTTTACTCAGACGTTCTTCTTTGCTGCCTGAAAGTTTAGAATAATCGAAAATAATGCGGTGTAAATCGGCCGACTCCGGTGCATTCTGTTTAATTAACATCTGTTCCGTCTTGGCGTAATGCTTCCAAGAAACGCGGCTTAAACTCATCCCTTTTTGATATTGCGAGAGATGGTCGAACTCAACTGAACGCTCTTTCTGTTGTATGCTTTGGCTAGTATTCGAGGCACTGCCGAAGCTAAACTCTGTGTCTACAACGGGCAATGGAGTAGGGTACACGTAGAAAGTATCGTTTGGTTTTATATACGACCAGGTACGAATAAGGCCAAATGGGAAGTAGCTGAGGATTTTAATTACCCCCGTATCATATACGCCACGAGGTAATTCAGGGGCACTTAGCTCGAGAATTTTCTCATCACTCACTTCGGAAATATGGGTAGTCGTTTGGTTGTATTCACTTGAAAGTCGAAGTGATTGGATCTCTGCGCTAGATGAAATACTGAGTCTAATAGATGAACTATATGGGCTAAAATTAGCATTACTTCCCAAATATCGGACATTTGTATTGTTCAAGTTAAAAAAACCTAAAAATAGGGCGGCTATCATCATCACAGCCATAATGTAGGACACTGCAAGGATTAGATTATTCTGATAGTTGATCCCCAATACAAAATTAAGCAAAGCCACAGCGATAAAAAAACCGCCATCCTTAGATGGCAGTATGTAGATATTATTATGAGATAACCGTATTTCTGAGCGTTGATGTCGTTTATAAATATGCTGCTTAACTTTCCGTTTCAAGCGGTTAATCATGCTTAATGTACCGGTACGTTTTGAAAGACCTGTGTCTGAACTTCTGCTTCATTAGTCGTGGTAACGCCAAGTCGATGGGCACAGACTGAAGTGAAAACGGCTTGAACATCATCGGGTATGACGAAATCTCGACCACTAATAAACGCATATGCACGACTTGCGGCTGCAAGTGCGATGCTAGCTCTTGGCGACAAAGGATCGCTAAATTGACCTGAGCTGCGTGTGTAGTTAACTAAGCGAAGGATGTAATCAATAATAGCGTCACTTAGCACAATGTTAGGCACAACTTGTTGATAGGCTAACAGTGTTTTACCATCGATCACTTGTGGTGCTTGAGTCAGTTTTCTCGCTTTCCCAGCTAATTTAATTAGCTGCGCTTCTGCCATTTCCGAGGGGTATCCTAAGCTTATACGCATAAAAAAGCGGTCTAGTTGTGACTCAGGCAGTGGATGCGTGCCAGATTGATGCTGAGGATTTTGCGTTGCAATCACAAAAAATGGGCTAGGGAGCTCATGGCTTACGCCATCGATGGTTACTTGATGTTCTTCCATGGACTCCAACAACGCGCTTTGAGTTTTTGGACTTGCGCGGTTAATTTCATCGGCCAGTAAAACTTGGCTGAAAATTGGACCAGGATGGAATTCAAAAGACTGATGTTCACGGTTAAAAATAGAAGTGCCGGTAATATCAGCTGGGAGTAGATCGCTAGTAAATTGCACGCGACGATATGTCAGGCCTAACACATCAGCAAGAGAATGAGATAGCGTCGTCTTACCCATACCTGGTAAATCTTCGATTAGAAGATGGCCGCGACACAAAAGACTGCAGATCGCGAGTTTTATTTGTTCAGGCTTTTCTAAAATAACGGTAGAGAGCGCATCGGTAAGTTTCTTTATTTCTTCATTCATGTAACCAGCTCTAAACGCTTCATTACCGAATCCACTTTATGTGCATTGAAAGGTTTAGCGATAAAGCCCTTAGCACCAAGCTCCCAAGTATTTTGAACATTCTCCATACTATTATGACCTGAGCACATGATGACATGGGCTACTGGAAAATTTTCGTTAATGTAGGATAGGATCTCGGTACCATCTGTATCGGGAAGCTCAATATCTAAGAAGACAACACTGGGCTGTTTATGCTTTAGTAGTGGCTTTGCGGAATCAAAGTCTTCACAACCATAAACTTCTTCAAACCCTAAGTTTTCCAAAATCTGTGTCAGAAAATCTCTGATCTCAGCTGCGTCATCAATTATCAAGATTGGTTCTAGCGGTCTTACAAATTCCATATGTCGATACTTCAAATTACAAATTCAACCACATACTATAAAAAGCGAAACCATAGCTCAATAGAAAATACAGTAAACTTTCAGTAATGTCCGATACCGTCTAGTATTGGACATATTAGAAGTAATTAAATTGGCATTCTTGATACTACAATTACTACAAACCATACAGCTCATAATTTATATTATGTTAAATACAATAAATTAAAAGAGAGACTAGCTTACTCTCTTATACAATCAAAATTTCGTTGGATGTTTATGGGCTACTTTTTGACCTGCTTATCCGTTTTCGAATGTAAAACTGACACCGCTGTTTCTAGTGCTACATCCCTACCATTATTGTCCATATCGCCAGCTACAATTATATTTGGTTCGAAGTCTTCACGAAAACTACCATTTACGTGATATAAGCGTTCAAACCCAACTTCAACCCAAGCGTTACTTTGATCAAGGACGAGACGTTTGATGCCGCCAAGCAAATCAGCCATCGGTGCGCCAATTACTGCGTCCGCACCCAAAGCATCAAAGCCAATTGTCATGCCTTCTCCAATACTGCCAGTCCAGCGCCCAGCAAGTACAACAAACGGTACCTTTATTTGTTGCTTTGCTGGTTTAGTGAGCGCGTCTTTTAACTCTGCTTTGTTGAATTGTACAGATCCCGTTTGAGTACGGTACTTTTGATACACGCTTGGCGCAGCAGTAAAATGTCCAAGTATGGGTTCTGCGACACCAGTATTCCCGCCGCTGGGTGTATTTCTAAGGTCAATAATATAACCTTTCACTTCACCTAGGGACTTTAATGCAGCTTTGAACTCATCAACGGTTTGGGCGTTGCCCATGGCGTTATTAAATCGAATATGACCAAATTCATCTATTTTTTCGTAGGATACTTTAGGCCCATTACCTAGCGCATTTATCGCATCGTAACTTGCGGCAAGTTCGACAGTTGCTAGCTTTGTATCCCGTTGAAATTCAATTTCGCGTTTTTGATAACGTTTCCCTCCTAACGCAATATTCAGTGCGTAACTCTTCTGAGCCTTATTTAATTGACTCAATGGCACCTGCATTACGTCTTGGATGGCTTGCGATATTGTATTGCCATCTATCCTTGTCACTTTATCTCCGGGTTTTATCCCTTTAACGTCTGCATCGCTGCTCCGTTTTACGTCAATAATAAGTGCGCTGTTATCATTAAACTCGACATACATATCTGCACCTGTTGGATACACACTGTAATCCTCTTCATTTAATGGACCAAGATTGAGATGCGGATCTGTAAAGTGGCGTAAATATGCTTGGCTTAAATCAATAAAGGCTTGCTTTGAATCTAAATTATTTAACTTATTCTCAAATAGCTGCCGAGTTTGCTGGTAACCTTTAAAATCATCTAGATATGCGTAATGGGTTTGCAAGTTATGATCGAGTTCTTTCCACGCATCCAACGCGCTAAAAGTCTCAGCACTTGCAGCAAAATTTGTTGTTAAAAGGAAGCTGAAGCATAAAAAAGCATTTAATTTCATATTATTATATCCTTGTTATTATTATTTAATCCCAGTTATTTCATACTAATGAAGCGCTGCGCTAAATGGAATACGCTTACAAATATCCGCTTCTGCGATGAGAATTTCCTCTAAACGTTTGTCTATCGTTAATTTGTCGAAATACTCGTAGCCGAGCTCCACAAAGAGGTTTTTGTGTTTTTCTTCTGACTTGGCAATGGCAACATAAAAGTCTTTCTCTTTGCCTTCAGGAAGCGCTTCTGCAACTAAAGAAAAACGCTCATGGCCCCTAGCCTCAATTACTGCGCCAATCAGCAATCTATCAATTAAATATTCATCTGTGCCCTGGCGGAACAATGCACGCATTTGCTTTATATAGGGGTCTTTTTGATCGTTCCCTAGTAGCGTACCACGCTCGGTTAAGATCTTAAGTACCTGTTTAAAATGGATCATTTCTTCTATTGCTAGATCAGCCATCGCTTTTACTAGCTTGATCCTGTCTGGGTAATGACCAAGCATTGCCATCGCCATTCCGGCTGCTTTTTTTTCTGCAGCGGCGTGATCTTGAAGAAAGGTATCAAAGTCGGCTAGGACTTTTTCAGTCCAGCTAAAAGGTGTGTGATATTTTAATTCAAACATAATTCTATCTTGTATATACAGCTTGTGGTGAGTATAACAAACTCAGGCGCTCGAGCGAACTTGCATGCTAAAGAGCGCTGTGTCTTTATCTGCTTTGCCATTACGTGTCGATTCCACTTTATTAGGGTGTGAAAACCACTTCCATGCAGTGACTTTACCACCGATATTGACATGCGGAATGGTCACTTTTTCTTGAGTCACGCCTATAAATTCGGCAAGCGTTTGCTCGGCATCAGTCGCGGTTAGATTGACCATTATAATAGGAATATGATTCATTTTTGCAAAGCTAAGCACCCTATCATGATGCTTGCTATAACAATCCCGCCAATAACCATCATCTTCAAAATGTTTGTCAAAATCAGGAAAAGTTTCCAAATAACAACGCTTAATGGTGTCGTTAAAGCCCCTTTTCGTGACAGTAAATTTTCTTTCATTGCCGTCATCAACCGCTTAATTGAGGGAAGCCATTGCTCAAAATCTCGTGTCAAATGTATTATTTTAACTTCAGGATATAAAGCATATAGTTTTTCATAGTCAGCAAAAACGGGCGTGTCAGCAATAAACTCAGCGCAGTCTAACGCTTGCCTTGTGTATGCCGTGTGTGCTGTTTTGTATCCAGCACCTAATGCAGCAATACACAGACTTGTTGTGCCCGTTCGTGGTAAACCCGTTACCAGAAATTTGTGTTTTGTCATATTTAGATAAAGTAATACACGAGGTTGAATGACGCTAAAATAAGTATTACTCCATATGTTGTCGCCATCGCTACTTTTCTGATTGAAAAGTTGGTTTTACCGAGTGCAACATAGTGTGCAACTCGAGAAAACAAAAAAGCAATGCCAAAAGCATGAAGTAGATATGGGTTGATTTGTTGAGTTTCGAGTAACAACATCATTAACAGTACGAAAGGTGTGTACTCGATAAAGTTGCCGTGGATCCGAATTGCACTTTGCAGTTCATCGATACCACCATCTCCAAGCGATACTTTATGTCTGTGTCTGAGTGATATTATGTTAAAACTGAGTTTAATATAGATTAGTGCCAGTAATGCCGCATATAAACCGGTGATCATAAAAAGCCCTCCAGTGGAGGGCTTAGTGTATAAGTTTAATTAGTTCACAGCCAGTATTACTCAATTAAGTAAACAGCATAAACTTCCGCGTTCAATGTAATTGCACCTGTGTTATACGCATTTTTGTATGCGCCTTGATCTGCTTCCATTGCCATCGCTGCAGAGCGCACGTAAGGCTGAACTGGCGTTTGCATTGGTTGGAATGAAACTGAGTACAGCTTTGCCAACTCAACATCAAACTCGCCTGCTAGTTCTTTAGCTGCTTTCTTTGCATCTTTAATGGCGGCTTTTTTGAGACTTTGCAGATACTTGCCTTCATTTTCAACACCAAATTCTGTGTTATTGAACTGATTGATGCCGCTGTCTACAAACTCTTGAAGTAACTCTGGGTATTTTTTGATGTCTTTAAGTTTCACAGTCAAGCTGCGGCTCACACGAAAACCATCAAACTCTTCTTCATTTGATTCACGATTGTAGCGTGTCTGTCTGTAAACATTCAGTTGCTCTGCGTGAATATCGTCTTCTTTAATATCGAAGCGTTTAGCGATTTCTATGGCCTTAGCCATAATCTTATCGACGTTTTCTTTGGCTGTGGGTAGCGATTTTTGCTTTTCGGTAATGGCGACACGTATGGTTGCAACATCGGGTTGTACTTGAATAAATGAAGTACCTTTAACATATAAATGCGGCGAGTCAGGCAATGCGCCTGCAAAGCTAAATCCAGATAAACATAATGCCAGTAAGCCAGTTAAAATTCGCATCTTTTGCTCCTAAAAAGTGATACCTGCATATTCAAGCATATTTCAATTAACAACTACTGAATTGGATTTCAAGGTAACAAACTTTAACAAAATGAGTGATTATCACTCTGAGAAGTTATATGTGATACTCTCAACTTTTGCGCGTGATTGATAAACAAAAATCGCCGCCAATATGAGTTGGCGGCGATTTCTGTTTTAGCTAGGGCCTGTTGACCTTTGCTGTTTGATTTTTGTTCTTCTGAGTGTGTTTTGGTCGCGACGCTCGACTTGCCGCCTAGTAATCTAGGCAAAAGTTGAGCAACAATGAACAAAGCGCACTCAGGTGAACCCAAAGGGCAGCGCTTGACTGGCATTTCTACTGTGTTATCACCTGACTTACATAGAATAACTATGCTACGCAGGCTCTGCCTTGTATAAATACCAGTCAAACTGCTGCAAAAACAAACTTGAAAGATCAACAGGCCCTAAGTAAAAGTAATTAGACGCTACAGCGTTTGTAATTTCTATACTTAGGGAGCCAATAGTTTTTCTCTATCGCTGCCCAAATTGCGTCGTCTTCCATTTCAAGTGCAACGCCCTCTTCCATTGCTTTTTTAGCAACTGCAAAAGCAATTCGCTTACTCAACGGCTCAATTTCAGTTAGGGCTGGTAGTAAGCTACCTTTGCCCGTATTAGCACGTGGTGATGATTCAGCAAGCATTTCGCTCGATACCATCAACATGCTATCTGTAATACGGTTCGCTTTAGCTGCAAGTACACCAAGGCCGATCCCTGGGAAGATATAACTGTTATTACATTGAGGTATGATAATTGTTTGCTCACCATGTACTACAGGTTCAAATGGGCTTCCCGTAGCTACAATTGCTTGACCATCAGTCCACTCAATCACATCTTTTGGATGCGCTTCAACTTGGCGTGATGGATTACTTAGTGGGAAAATTATCGGCTGTTCGCACCCTGCATGCATCGCGCGGATCACTTGCTCAGTGAATAAACCTGCTTGACCTGACACACCAATTAAGATGTCTGGTTTTGCACAGTGCATTACATCTAATAAAGATGCAAATTCACCACTGTATGTCCAATCCGCAAGGTTGGCTTGTTGTTGAACTAGCGCTTCTTGGAAATCTCTTAGCCCTTCCATGCCTTCTGTCAGAAGGCCAAAACGGTCCACCATAAACACTTGGCTTCTCGCTTGCTCGTCGGTTATCCCTTCTGAAATCATTTGGCTAATAATTTGCTCTGCAATACCACAGCCAGCAGAGCCTGCACCAACAAACACCACTTTTTGTTCCGAGAGCTTCGCTCCTTTCACGCGGCAAGCGGCTAGTAGCGAACCTACAGTAACCGCAGCGGTGCCTTGGATATCATCGTTAAAGCTACAGATTTCATCGCGGTAACGTTTCAATAATGGCATTGCGTTAGGTTGTGCGAAATCTTCAAACTGTAACAGCACATTAGGCCAACGGCGTTTAACCGCTTTAATGAATAGATCCAGGAATTCGTCATATTCAGCTTGGCCGATACGCGGGTGTCTTGCGCCCATGTACATTGGGTCATTGAGTAGCTTCTCGTTGTTTGTCCCTACGTCAAGCATTACAGGCAGTGTGTAAGCTGGGCTGATCCCACCACATACGGTGTAAAGTGCCAGCTTACCAATAGGAATACCCATACCACCTATACCTTGGTCGCCAAGGCCTAAAATACGTTCACCATCTGTAACCACGATAACTTTTACTTTGCCTTTAGTGGCATTTCGTAAAATATCGTCGATTTGATAACGGTCTTCATAAGAAATAAACAAACCACGAGAGCTGCGATAGATATCTGAAAACTTCTCACATGCATCACCTACTGTAGGGGTGTAGATGATTGGCATCATTTCTTCCAAATGATCGCGTACTAAACGGTAATACAGCGTTTCGTTGTTATCCTGAATAGCACGCAAGTAAATGTGCTTGTTTAGGTTGTCGCTAAAGCTTGAATATTGCTGATAACAACGCTCAACTTGCTCTTCAATTGTTTCATAACGAGGAGGAAGTAGTCCTGCTAAGTTGAAATTTTCACGCTCGCGTTGAGAGAATGCACTCCCTTTGTTAAGCAGTGGCGTTTCTAATAGTGTAGGACCTGAATAGGGAATGTAGAGATAATTTGGATCGGTTTGTTTAGTCATATTTACAAGCTTGACACTAATTTTTTAGTCTAAGGGTTCATTATTGTCGAAAAGGATTAAATTACAATGAATTTAGTGCTCATCAGACCATTATTAACGCGCTCCAGAGCACGTTAAATGCATTTTTCTGGAACGCGAAATTATAGCCTAAAAGCACTTAAGAAACCACGGCTTATTCGCTGCTTTCGCCAAGTGCAACACCTTCTCTTCTTGGGTCTGCACCACCGATTAAATGTGTTCCACGAACCTCAATGGCATGTAGTCCAGAGTTTAAGTCGCGGATCTGTACTTCATGGCCTTTTTTCTCAAAGTAAGGTGCTTGTTTTGTCAGCTCAGTGCCTTTTTCAAGCGTTGTGTACTTATTGCGGTTGGTGATTTTTGGTAAATCAATCGCAGCCTGCACAGATAATCCCCAGTCCAGTACACCAACTAAGGTTTGAGCAACATAGTTGATAATACGGCTGCCACCCGGTGAGCCGACTATCAATTTAAGCGACCCGTCTTTGTTAAACACCATGACGGGCGCCATAGAGCTTCTTGGGCGTTTGTTTGCTTCTACCCGGTTAGCGACCCATTTATCTCCTACTTTTGGAGAAAGCGCAAAATCGGTTAATTGGTTATTGAGTAAATATCCGTTGACCATCACCGTTGAGCCAAATGCCATTTCAATCGAGCTTGTCATTGAAATGGCATTACCCTCAGCATCTACAATCGACACATGGCTGGTCGAAGGTAATTCATAACTATCATCCATAGCATAAGCGAGCGTACCCGAAGTTGGGTCGCCTATTGGAAAGTCCTGATTATCCGTTTCACCGATAAGTTTGCTACGGCCTAATAGATATTGCTCGTTAAGCAATGCTTTTGCTGGCACTTCAACAAAATCAGGATCGGCTACGTAAAAATCTCTATCGGCAAATGCTAGGCGAGATGCTTGAGTAAAGAGGTGCAAGGCTTCTGAGTCATTTGCCTTATACTTACCTAGGTCGTACGGTTCCAACAGCTTCATCATTTGCAAAACGGCAATACCACCACTGCTAGGCGGTGCCATAGAGCAAACTTTATATACACGATATTCCGTACAGATAGCGTCTCGAGTTTTGCTCTTATAATGTTCTAAGTCGCTCAGCGCCAATTTGCCAGGTGCGATTTCAGACTTTTGCACAGCTTCTACTAATTGAGTGGCATTTTGCCCTTCATAAAAGGCTTGGATCCCTTGTGTTGCTACTTTGTAGTATAGGTTTGCCAAAGGCAGATTCTTTTTAAGGGCCCCTGGTTGTAGTGCTTTACCATCCGGATAAAAATACTCTTTTGCGGGACTGAGCCTTGTCAAACCTGGGTTGAGTTTTTTCTCAAGCAGCATATTTAAACGTGGAGAGACGATAAATCCTTCTCGAGCTAATTCAATCGCTGGTTTAAATAATTCCTGCCATGGCAATTTACCGTATTTGTCATGTGCTGATTTAAACGCGTGCAGAATGCCAGGCACACCAACAGAGCGACCGCCCACAACAGCCTCAATCCACCTAACCGCATTACCCGTATCATCTAAAAATAGATCAGGGCCTGCAAGTTTTGGTGCAGTTTCTCTTCCATCAAAACTAATTAATTCATTGCTTTTCTTGTCGTAGTGCAGGATAAACGCCCCGCCACCTACGCCCGAAGATTGCGGCTCAACCAAGGTAAGCACAAGTTGAGTCGCTATCATGGCATCAACCGCACTTCCCCCTTTTGAGAGCATCAATTGACCTGCTTTACTCGCATAGGGATTGGCAGCAACGACCATGTACTTTTCTGCGGTGCGTGCTTCTTTAGATTGGAAACCTGTTGCGGCTTCCGGCTCTCTAATTTCGATTTTTTGTTGCTCAGCTAAGGTGTTGGTTGAAAAGCTGAATGCGGCAATCACGGTTAGTGATGCAAGTGTATGTTTCATAATACCCACTTTGCTTACGTCTTATATTTGGCATCATAAAAGCAATTAGGCACAATATGCAAAAATAATAACGTGAAATCGTATGTTTGAACTTCCAACGAACAAAGAATATCTCATTGGCCCTGTGTCTTTGGCGATATTGTCAACAATACTAATGTTGTTCGGGCTTGGCCCACACTTAGATTTTGACAGGAATGCAATTGCTGATGGCGAAATATGGCGTATTTTGAGCGGTCAGTTTACCCATAGCAATTGGTATCACTTGATGTTAAACCTGCTTGGTATCTTATTTATTTGGCTATTACATGCCGAATATACAAGACTAAGAAAATATTGGCTGAATGTACTTTTTCTTGGCCTCTTTACCGGGCTCATGATCTTGCTATTTTCCCCAAACATTGTTGTATATACAGGCTTGAGTGGCTTATTACATGGGCTTATCGTATGGGGAGCACTTGAAGATATTAAGCGGAAGCTAACAACTGGATATCTGTTGTTTATTGGTGTGTGGGCAAAGGTATGCTGGGAACAATATGCGGGTGCTAGCGCAGATGTAGCCAAACTGATAGACTCGAGAGTCGCCATTGAAGCACATCTATTTGGTGCAGTTGGTGGTGTGGTTTTAGCTGTTATCTATTTATTTTATAAAACAAAAAAGCCAGCTTAAGCTGGCTTTTTATCCGCTCATTTGATTACAAGTTTTCTTTGAACAACTTGTATATACGACGGTATTCATCCAACCAACTTGATGGCTGTCTAAAGCCATGCGGTTCAACTGGATAAATCGCCGTTTCAAAGTCTTCCTTTTCTAGCTCAATTAGGCGTTGCACCAAGCGCACCACATCTTGGAAAAACACGTTATCATCAACCATAGGTGCATTGATCAGAAGCTTGTTTTTCAAACCTTCAGCATGATAGATAGGCGAACTACGTTTGTATGCAATTGGGTCTACATCTGGGCGATTAAGGATATTTGAGGTGTACGGGTCGTTGTAATAGGCCCAATCGGTGACTGGACGTAAAGCTGCGCCTGCCTGGAATAGATCCGGCTGAGTAAATAGCGCCATAAATGTCATAAAGCCGCCGTATGAACCACCATAAGTACCTACAGCACCACGGTCAACATTAGCGTTGTTCACCATCCACTCAACACCGTCTGCCAAATCTTCGATTTCTGGTTTACCCATATGACGATAGATTGCCGTTCTCCAGTCTCGGCCATAGCCCTTAGAGCCGCGATAGTCCATATCCATGACGACATAGCCTTCACTCGCGAGAAGTGAATGGAACATAAACTCTCTAAAGTAGTTAGACCAACCCATATGTGAGTTCTGCAAATAACCCGCACCATGGTTAAAGATCACAGCCTTACGATTCTTACCCGTTTCACCTTCTTGATAATCTGCTGGGTAATATACTTTTGCGTAGACAGGCTCACCTTGATGGCTTGAAGGAACCGCAACAATCTTAGGTGCAATTAACTTCTTATTTAAAAATGCATCTGAGACCGTATTAGTGAGTCGTGACACCGCTGCTTTTGGCGCTGCATCCGCCACATAAAGTTCTGGAGGCATCATGATTTTTGAGTGAGTTAACAACAGCTTTTGCTCATCTGGGCTTAGCTGGTAATCTGTCAGGCCATCTAAATCGGTTAACTGCTCATCTTCACCGCTTGCTAAATTGACGCGATAAATTTCGTATAAACCTGGGTGATCTTTATTGGCTTTGTAATAAACAAATTGACTATCGTGGGTTAAGGTTGGTTCAGAAACCACAAACTTCCCTGAAGTCATTGCTTTTGCTTTGCCGTTAAGCGGCTTAACATAAAGCTGACTATATCCAGTTTGCTCTGAAAGATAGTACAACGCGTCTTGGTTGCTTAACCAACCAAAATCATTGTAGGTGTAATTGATCCAAGCATTGTCATGTAGGCGGTGCTGAGAAACGAATTGTTGTTTATCAAAATCAACAGTTGCTAACCATCTGTCTTTATTATCCCAAGCACCAAGCATCACTGCGACTTGAGAACCGTCACTATTCCATTGGATAGCGGATTGACTCCAGCCCCATGTGTCGATCAAGTTGATATCACGTGGTGCTTTTTCACTCTTATATGATTCACCTTTTGCCTTAGCATTTTCGCGTTTCACCTCGGCTAGTACATCTTCATCAAAGCCAGGCAAAGTATCATAGCTCAGCGTGACTTGCTCTGATTTTGCTAAATCAATGAAAATAACATCAGAACTCATTGGTTTAGTGTCTGCAACGCGGCGGCGAGCTTTTACCGGATCAATGTCACCGTTTTGGCTCACGTAGTTAGGCATGATGTCAGAGTCAGAACGATTTGGTTTATCATCGGTGATCACGGCGATTAACTTGTCACCAGTAGGTGCTAAGCTAACTGAGATAAGCGTTTTTCCTTTACCAAGATAAAACTGATTATCTTGGATGCTTGCGTTATTCGCTTCTATCTCTTGATTTCTAGCTTCTCGATCTTTGCTGTTTTTGTGCGTTAGCGCGACGAATTGAATCAGTTCGTGTTGCTGCTCAGCGATATATCCATTTGGCTCTTTTACCCCTTCTGGCTTATCCGATAAATGTAACTTTACCAGTTCTTTGGTTAAACCTGTGGCTAAATCGAACGCAAACAGCGTATTGCCTGAACGGTAAGCTAATCGGTTATCACTTAAGAATTGCGGTGCATACTCATAGTTCGAAGAATGAGTAACTTGTGTTAAAGCGCCAGACTTCAGGTTTTTAACGAATATGTTACCCTTAAATTCATAAGATTGTAGCGTCCGCTCTTTATTATAAATCGCGTTTGCAGCACCAACGGCATGCAAATCTGACAGCGAAACCGCTTCGCTTGTTTGTGCGCTACTGACTTTAAATAGATCTCTTAACTCTGAACCAGCTTGCTTACGCTTATAGAAAACGGTTTTGCTATCGGCCCCCCAATACGCGCCTTCTGGTTGTCTTCCCAACCAATCAGGATGGGCCATTGCTTGTTTTAGGGTGATCTGCTCACCACCAAAATCAACAGGAGTCGCAACGACTTGTGGGACTGGTGAATTGGCTTCAACTTGTTGTGGTTTTGGGCTTACTTCAGTGGTCTGACAACCAGAAAGGAATAAACCTGAAGCGACTGCCATCGAGATAAGAGAGAGTTTCAACATGTGACTTTCTTATAATAGTTAAATTTGCCTAATTTAAGCAGAAAGCCAGCGGAATATCGACAGATTTAAGATTAAAAGCACAATGGGTAGGACAAAAAAAGGCCAGCATAGGGATGCTGGCCAAATACTCTCTGCGCTCACATAGTCGTTGATGGACAACGAGTATGAAATGAGGCCTATCCGCGCCTCACAATAGTAGACCGCACTATCAGAAAAGAGTTCCAAAAATTACGGTAAAAAATTAAATTTTTTATATCCAACCTGAGCTCTTCGATAAAGGAATGAGCTAACTCAATAGTTATCAGAAGCTTAGGTTTTTAGTTAACAATGGACCTTTTTTGCTAAAATACAGTAGTACTAATTCAAAATTAATTGCTGAGCGGTTTCCATAACCCCAGGGTAGTCTGCTTTAGGCAAGATGTCAGCAAGCTCTGCCAGTGCTTCACCTAACTTATGCAGTGAGTCAGCTGAAACATTGATATGCCCCATTTTTCTGCCCGGTTTCGCATCTTTGCCATACCAGTGACTGGTTGTCCCCGGAACAGCAAGAACTTGCGATGGAATGTGACTTTGCCCTAAAACATTAATCATCGCGGTTGGGCGAAGCAGCCTTGTATCACCAATCGGTAAACCGGCAACGGCACGAATATGGTTTTCAAACTGGCTTACATGGGCACCTTGTTGAGACCAATGTCCTGAGTTATGTACCCTAGGCGCTATTTCATTAACCAATAATTGACCTTCAACATCGAAAAACTCAATAGCAAGTACACCAACATAATTGAGTGCATTCGCAAGTTTCGCAAATGCGTCTTCCGCTTGCGATTGAATATTGGCTTTCTCTTTCCCGGCAATTGATAAGGTCAGTACACCATTGGTATGCTGGTTTTCAGTCAACGGATAAATTTTACATTCGCCATTTTTTGCTCGCACACCAATAATCGACACTTCACGGTCAAACGGTATCATTTTTTCAGCAACGATAGAGTGAGGCTGTGCTTCAGTGCCTGCTTGCAAAAACTCGGACATTTCGGCCCAAGTACTATCTATTTCAGACTCTGATTTAACTCGCCATTGCCCTTTCCCATCATAGCCTGCCTGACAGGTTTTAACGACCAAAGGCATGCCTAACTCATCAATCGCTGTGAGAAAATGCGCTTTATCCGTAATGATTTTGAAAGGAGCACAAGGAACAGATGTTTTATCTAGTAGTGCTTTTTCTTTCGCGCGATCACCACCGGTGGCGATTGCTTCTGCGCCAGGATAAAACTTACCGCTTTGTTCGCAAAGCGCTAAAACATCATGTGGAATATGTTCAAATTCGGCAGTGATGGCATCAGCATTGTCAATGGCTTGCTGTAATGACTCTGGTGTTGTTGCAAAAGTAACGGGGTTTATTACCGTTTGACTGCCAACATCATAAGCCAACACTTTTATATCAAGATGAGTTGACGATAGACTCATCATACGGGCTAATTGTCCCGCCCCTAAAACAAGAATATTCATGTTATTTCGCAGGATCTGGATTAGCTAATACCGTTTCTGTTTGTTCTTTTCTGAACGCTTCTACTTTTGCAAAAACCTCAGGCTGCTGACAACCTAAAATTTGAGCAGCTAGCAAACCGGCGTTTGCAGCACCAGCGTCGCCAATCGCTAACGTACCTACCGCAACACCTTTAGGCATTTGGCAAATTGACAGTAATGAGTCCACGCCATTTAGCGTTTTTGATTTTACTGGAACGCCAAGTACAGGCAGACTTGTAAATGCTGCCGCCATACCTGGTAGGTGTGCAGCACCGCCAGCACCGGCAATGATAACTTTGATCCCACGTTCTGCTGCTGTCGAAGCATAATCCGCTAAAAGCTGTGGAGTACGGTGAGCTGAAACCACTTTAGTTTCATAATCAATACCAAATTTATCTAACATTTCAGCTGCATGTTGCATTGTAGGCCAGTCTGATTTTGAGCCCATAATGATGCCAACGGTCATAATAATTCCTCGACTAATTTTGAACGATACAGGGCTAAGGTCCTTCACACCTTAGCTGCGGGCATTATACCTGAGTTCGTCTTTAATGCGAAGAATCAACTTATTGCAATTATCACGCGATGACACCCTGAGTTATTTAGACACTATCAATTCTTCAATACTTAATGCTTTAGCACGGTTAAAGTGAGAGAAAAACGTTTTAGGACCCATAATTAAGCATAGCACCGCGAGACCACCTGGGATCAGCACAATTTTTAAAGCTGGGCCAAGAATATAGCTGTAAAAAAAGATAAAAGGGATGAATAGAATGTATCCGATGAATAAGCTCAAATATTGCATAACAACTCCTATTGAAATTTAATGAGCACGCTCAATTATAATAATGAGCGCGCTCATTATTTGCAAACTTTATCTCTTAAATAATCTGGAACTGTGCTACACTCTCTTCGCAAATAAAAAGGTAACCATATGAAAAAAAGAGAAATTACGTACAATAAAATTCTCAGTGCTAGTTGGCAGCTTTTTCAAGACAATGGTTTTGAAAACACCACTACTCGGCAAATTGCCCAAGCAGCAAACGTGGCAACGGGAACGGTTTTCTCTCACTTCCCCACTAAGCTCGACATGCTCAAAGTCGCAATGCATAACCAAATAGATGAACTAATTAATGAAGCGAAAACATCAGATGAGCAGCATAGTGCCAGCTTAAAGTTACGCCACTATGCAAAGTATTTATTTGCTTTTTATCTTAGCAATAGAGATTTCAGTAAAGAGCTGCTTTGTGGGATTATTTGGCATAGCGAATTCTTTAAGGGGCAACTCAATTTGTTCAAACACTTGTTATTCAGTGAGCAGGAATACAATGAGTTGAAAGCAACCGTTATGATGGACTGCTACTTTATGACCTTATTAGAAGGGTTAAGCAATGAGCATAGTTCTGTTGACCAGATGCTGCATTCTCTATCTCAGAAGTTGAAACTGGTTAATCAATAAATTGTATGATGTGTTCTTTATTGAATATTCATACGAATTTACTTGTGCTTTTGAACTTCTGACCATATAAAGCATCTAGGACTAGTGTAATAAGCAAGTGCTTGGGAAAAGTTACTTAGTTCCTTATTTTTGTCTAACGAGGTCAAAATGAAACGCGTCATCTTATTCCTTATCACTAACTTAGCAGTAATGCTTGTGTTAGGAATTGTGTTATCTATCTTAATGTCTGTGTTTGGTATTTCTAGCCGAAGCTATACAGGCATTATGGTTATTGCTGCCGTATTTGGATTCGGTGGTTCTTTTATCTCTCTTTACATGTCTAAGTGGATTGCAAAGAAATCAACAGGTGCCCATGTTATTGAGCAACCACGAAACGAAACTGAACATTGGTTAGTTTCTACTGTCGCAGAGCAAGCTAAAAAAGCAGGAATTGCGATGCCAGAAGTTGCGATTTACGACAGCCCTGAAATGAATGCGTTTGCAACCGGGCCGAGTAAAAATAACAGCTTAGTTGCTGTGAGTACTGGCCTACTCCACAACATGAATCAAGACCAAGCAGAGGCAGTGCTTGCGCACGAAGTGTCGCACGTTGCAAATGGCGACATGGTTACACTTACCTTGATCCAAGGTGTTGTAAATACCTTTGTTATATTCTTCGCTAAAGTATTGGCGGGTATTGTTGATAACTTCTTGAATGGCGATGAAGAAGAGTCAGGTGGAAGCTGGACATATTTTATTTTTGATATGATATTCCAGATCCTCTTTGGTATTTTGGCTTCTGTTGTTGTCGCTTACTTTAGTCGTAAACGAGAATTTGCAGCTGATAAAGGTGCAGCGGATTTAGTCGGTGCGCAAAAAATGCGTTCAGCACTAGAGCGTTTGAAGCACAACCATGAATCGCAATTAGAAGGCTCAATGATGGCTTTTGGTATTGCTTCAGGTAAGTCTATTGCAGACTTCTTTGCTTCTCACCCGCCACTTGATGAAAGAATTAAAGCACTTTCGTAACTCTTTTCACATTCATACTAGGGCAACGATTAAGTTGCCCTTTTTTATAGCTCAATTTTATACAGATTATTTCCAACAGCGCTAAACCCTATACGCTTGAGTAGGTTTAATGAACGGTGATTATCAGCCGATACATGCGCCAAAACCACATTGAGCTCAAACTCAATCTGGCTTTTGTTTGCAAATAGACAACGTAAAGCTTCAAACATCACGCCTTTACCCCAATAATCAGGCATTAATTCATAGCCAATATGTAGGCCCTCAATATCACCGTCTTCGTGATAGAAACCAATACATCCAATCACCGCTTTAGTGCTTTTACACACGAGGCAAAAACGACCACCTATACCTTCATATTGACGCTCAATATCCATTTGGATCATGCATTTAAGGTCTACTTCAGTGAGGTTATCGCCGTAATCGTTATACGCTTTTACCTGCGGTAAATTAAGTAACGCTAATAACTGCGGATTATCTTTGTGCCTTATGGGCCTGATGACTAGCCTTGGTGTTTCAAATTCCATAAAATGCTCAGGTCTAAGTATCTGCCGCAATGGTAGCACTTATTGCAGCACATATACCTTTCAATATTATGATCGCTTGCATTGCTTTATAATTTAGCATTTTTGGAGAATGAATATGAGTCAAGAGTTCACCGTTATCCCACCAACGACGAAGGTTTACTGCCCAGAGAGAGGTGAAGGCTGGACTTTAACGGGCATTACAGGGATCGATGAAAATGCATCAGTGATGTTTTCTGGCGTACGCTATACCATCTCAGCAAAAGAAATTGTTGAGTCATTATTGCCAAACTTTAAAAATAGGCAAGAATCAAATAATTAGTACTTTTTAACTATTTTACTGTTGTAAAAGTGTAAATTATGATCAATTATAGCGCTAGATTGCAAAGTCAATAATGGAAGCGCCCGCCTTAAAGGATTAAGTCATCGCATTGAGTTGGACTCAATTGCGAAGACATTGCTTTGTGTTGTTTTAAGTTACAGGACGTACACTTTTTAGGGTTCCTGCTATGTTAAAAGCATCACTCACAACACTTGGTTTACTCTCAACATTACTTTCCACATACACCTATGCAGATAGTTGCCCAGGTCAGGTTTTTGGTATTAACGCTGGCCGTGGCGATATTGGTATTTTGTTTGGCCTAGATGAAGGTGCAGGACAAGCCAGCGCCAATAGCCTAGCCGCTTTTAGTTCGGCAGCACTCGCCTATGATACTAGCAGTGCGCGTTGGTACTATGCATCCGCACCAAGGCCAATCGATTATAAAGTTGACACTAGTCATCTAAACTTACCAGCTGACGCAGATATTCCCATTGAAGGTAAAAAACATCGCTATGTTCAACTGGCATATTTTGATGGAACCTCTCATACCATAGTCGGTAGAACGGCTTATTTGGTGGGATTGGCATATGACAGCACAAACGATAGACTCATTGGAACGAGTTACGATTCTATTTACAGCATAGATAAAAACACAGGCGACGCGACTAAGCTCTCGGATCTCCCCTCATTGGCGGGAAAATACCGCGGCGATCTTGAGTTTTATAATGGTCGCTTGATTCTAGTCACGAGTGCAGCCGTCTACCAAGTTAATACCAATGACTTTTCTGTGACTAAATTATCTGATCACGACCTAACTGCTGTTACAGGGGCAAGCCTTAATAGTAATGGAGAGCTTATTATCAGTCGCGTTATCATTAATGACGCCGGACACACCAACAAAAGCGCAATTTATAAGTTAAACCCTGATACAGGAAGCACCTGTTATATCAATACATTACCAATACGAGTAAATGACCTTGCATATAACCCAAATGGCAGCAGTACATGCTATACCGTTTCTGGTTGCGGCGGCACACCAACCCCTCCTTCGCCACCGTCTTTTACGTTAACGAGTATTGAAAACACGGTTTATGAAGGAAGTACCCTTAGCTATCAAATTACCTTAAGTAAAGCCTTCGAGCAGGACGTCAGCTTTTCGGTGGCGGTCAATGATGTGACAACGCAATCAAATGACTACGTAGCACCACCTACTTCATTGGTAATACCTACGGGCAGCACAACTGCTACCATTCAAATAGCAACAATAGACGATACTGAGTACACTGGCGATCGGGAACTCTCTTTGGGCGTAACTGGCGTGAGCAATACCTCAGGCAATGAAACCCTATCGGGAAACATACTCGACAATGAAACCGCGTGTGTGCCTGACAACTACACGCGGATCAATTACGCGTTCGTCAGAGAAGACTCATTATTCAATAATGACTGGGGTATCAAAGTAAACGGCCAGTATATTAAATTGCTTGATGAATACGGAAGTGCCGGCAGCTATGACATCCTTCAAGGACAATCATTTACCTATGTGCTCGCTATCGATGGTAACAGCAATACACTATCAACCAAGTACCAAGTCTCAGATACCAACCAACGTTGGGAAGATCAAAACGATAACGATTACAATGACTTTGAGGTCAGTGTGACAACACAAACCATTCAAAAAGGTTGTAATTAACAGACTCAAAGCGGCTTACTACTTTTAGAAGCCGCTTTGTTTAACCTGAACTCGGGATAAGAAGTTAGTTAATCCACTAAAATCACTAAGTTCAAAAGCGTAATATCACTCTAGCCAGAAGTTATTTCTTAATACAAGGCAAATTTGTGCGTCAATAGCTGGCCTATTGCAAGCAAATTTAACGCAGTAGTAAGGAATAACAGCTGCTAGAGAACAAATTGTTATCCCGAGTTTAGGTTATTTAATACTAACTGGTACCTGATTTAAGCTCAAACAACTCTAGTAACGCTGAGCGAAGCTGTAGCTTTGGTGTGCCCTCGCTGTAAGGCGCTGTTGCAAGCAACGGACAGTCTAGGCGAAGCTTTAAACTTTCAAGGTTTTCTTCAAATACAGACATCTCAGGGTCAATCTGGTTTGCAATCCACCCAACCAAATTCAGTCCTTTTTGCTTGATAGATTCTGCCGTTAAAAACGCATGATTCAAACAGCCTAGCTTCATGCCAACCACTAAAATAACGGGAAGTTGTTCTCTGACGACCCAATCATACAGATATTCGTTGTCGTTAATGGGCAATGCCCAGCCACCTGCACCTTCACATAATATATACTCAGCGCCCAGTTGCTGAATTTCACTAAAGCGCTCATGTAGCTTATCGACTGTGATGTCAACATTTACCTGTCTTGCTGCAATATGCGGGGCAATTGCTGGTGCAAAACAAAATGGGTTAACTTGCTCGTAAGTACCGTGCACCGTCGCAGCTTCCATTAAACTGATAGCATCGACGTTCACTAGTTCACCAAATGCCTCTTCAGCATCCGCCGCAATCGGCTTAAAGCCAAAAGCCTTTTTGCCGTGCTTAGCCAACAGTTTCAGTAATAAAGTAGAAATATAGGTTTTACCTACTTCTGTGTCGGTCCCAGTTACAAAATATGCTTGATTCATTTCCTTAACTCCAAAAATCCGACTTGATAACTGACATCAAAACCATTTTCACTCTCAGGGTAGCTACTCAGCAGCTGAGCGTAAGCTGATTTGCCTAACAAACCTTGTCGACGAGAAGCGGTTTTTACATCGTTGGCACCGATATTTTTTACCGAGCGCAACGCCTTTAACGGTGTGTCATAACTATCAATCAATAACGCTTCATCCGCCCAAGTCACTGCGAATCCGGCTTGTAGAGCAAAAGATTTAAGTGCCGACAGCGAATAAAATGAATTGATATGGCCACACTCATCGATGGCTCGCCATGCGCTATCGATTTCGTTTAACGAGCCGTCAAGCACTGAGCTTAGCAACACTCGTCCTTCTTTTTTTAGTACTTCATACAACTGCGCAAACAACGCTTGCGGGGAATTAGACCACTGAATTGCAAAATTACTAAAGACTAAGTCGATACAATTTGACTGAATAGCGAGTTTATCCATATCACAGCAAACACTATTTGTCGTATTTTCAGCGCTTGCCAACATAGCCAAGCTAAGATCCGCTCCAACATAATGATTCGTGAAGGCGTTTAATCTATGAAAGTTTTCATGTGGCCCGCATCCTAAATCGAGCAACCTAGGAAACATACGCACCGCACCAAGCTCGCTATTTTGCTGTGTTAAACGTGAAAAGAGTACATCTGCGGCCTGTTTTTGTACGTTGGCGTGTTGAGAGTATGATTGCGCGGCTTTTGAAAAGCACTTTGCTGTTTGCGTCTTTTGTGCTTTGCTCATGCTCCCTCCACTAAGGCCGAAACTAAATTGTCTATATCTTCGTGACTGTGCTGTGCCGTTATTGTTATTCGCAATCGTGCGGTATTTTGCGGAACCGTTGGTGGCCTTATAGCCCCAACCCAAAGTCCCTTTTCCTTAAGTTTATGTTGCGCCGCTAATACATTTTCGCTGCTACCATACACAAGAGGCTGTATGGCCGTATCACTTGGAATGGGAGATAAGTTGGTTTGTGCAACTAACGACTTAAAATAGTCGATGTTTACTTGTAATTTGTGTCTCGCTTCAGATGCAGCAAGCAATTTATTCAACTGGCATAATGCAACGCTTGCCATAATAGGCGACAACGCCGTTGTATAGATAAACTCACGATTAAATTGCGTCATGTAATTTATCACATCATGACTTGCTAATACCGCAGCTCCTTGACAGCCCATCGCTTTGCCAAAGGTGATCACCAAAATTTCAGGTTTAATGCCGCTTTCAATCGTGCCAAGTCCTTGCGCTCCCACAACGCCAAACGCATGAGCATCGTCGACCATGAGCCACGCAGAATGAGACTTAGCCAGCACACTGATTTCAGATATCGGCGCTTTGTCTCCATCCATAGAAAACACCCCTTCAGTCACAATGAGTTTACTGTCGGCTTTGGTTTTTTCTAATCGAGACCTTAAGTGCGTCAAATCATTGTGATTAAAGCGAACAAACTTAGCGCTACCCGCTAAACCACCGTCTAACAGGCTGGCGTGGTTGAGCTTATCTTGGAACACCGCAGCGCTTAATTGCTTTTCTTGGGGCGTGAACAATGCCTTTAACACACTGGTATTAGCGGCAAAACCGCTTGGAAATAACAGTGCTGCATCATAACCCAAAACGCTGCAAAGCTTATCCTCTAACTGACGGTGAATATCAAGATAACCCGTAACAAGCGCCGAACTACGGCTTCCGGCTTCAGCACATGCGAGAGCGTTAAATTCCAACGAGTCTGCAAGTCCCAGGTAGTCATTGCTGGCAAAGTTAATATATTGCTGATCAGCAATTTTAATTCTACTTGCAGAGGCCTTTTCAACCACAATGCGTTTTCTTAGCAACCCTTCAGCGTGACGAGCTGCTAAGGCAGATTGAATATACTCAAACGACATTGATTAGTTGGCTTCGTAAAATAGCTCTGATGTCGCCTTGTCCGCAATTGCAGAGCTTAACGATGCCTCATAGGCCTCATCCGAATAATCTTCACGTTTTTCAGGGTTCATCCCAAGTTTTCTAATGAGATTCATATCGGCGTCTGCTTCCGGGTTTTCCGTGGTTAATAGCTTATCACCATAGAAAATTGAGTTAGCGCCAGCGAAGAAACACATCGACTGCATCTGTTCATTCATTGCCGTTCTACCTGCAGATAAACGCACGTAACTGTGTGGCATCATGATGCGCGCAACCGCAATAGTACGGATAAACTCAAAGTGATCGAGATCATCAACATTTTCAAGTGGCGTGCCCTTAACCTTAACAAGCATGTTAATCGGTACACTTTCTGGTTGTTTTGGCAGGTTTGCTAATTGGATCAGCAAGCCATAACGATCAGATGCCTGCTCTCCCATTCCTACAATACCACCAGAGCACACTTTCATTCCTGCATCTCTTACGTGATCAAGGGTATCGAGTCTGTCTTGATAAGTTCTTGTCGTGATAATCTGCTCGTAGTATTCAGGTGAGGTGTCCAAATTATGGTTGTAATAATCCAGGCCCGCTTCTCTTAGCGTATGCGCTTTTTGATTATCCAGTTTACCCAAAGTCATACAGGTTTCTAGACCTAGCTCTTTAACTTCTTTCACCATTTTGGCGATATAAGGCATATCTCTGTCTTTTGGATCAGACCAAGCGGCGCCCATACAAAAACGCGTCGCGCCCTTTTCTTTAGCAAGCTTTGCTTGAGTTACAACCTTTTCCACTTCCATCAAACGCTCTCGTTCAAGATCAGTTTTGTAATGACCTGACTGTGGGCAGTATTTGCAATCTTCAGGACAGGCACCCGTTTTGATAGACAGCAAAGTGGAGATTTGAACTTCATTGGGATTGAAGTGTTTGCGGTGAATACTTGCTGCATAAAAAAGTAAGTCGTTAAAAGGCATGGTGAACAGTGTTTTTACTTCTTCATGTGTCCAATCGTGTCTTAGCGCGCCTAATTCCATATTTTCATTCTCTTTTTATTCTTGCCTAAATTTACAACACGAGTATTTTCTAGTGATTAAATTTAGCGCAGTCAAACTGACGGTGATTGGCTTAGTCTACTTCTTAGCTTAGTATTGTCAACGTTACATGCGCCCACAAGGTTTACAAATGAGCAATAAACAGACAATCGATATTGAATTTGATCGCAAGCATATATGGCACCCTTATACATCGATGATTGACCCTCTGCCCGTCTATCCAGCCGCAAGAACATTCGAGAACAAAATTGAGCTTGAAACTGGCGAAACTCTCATTGACGGTATGGCATCCTGGTGGAGTGCTGTGCATGGTTATGGTCATCCAGAAATAATCACGGCGATAAAAAATCAAGCAGACACGATGAGCCATGTCATGTTTGGGGGGCTAACTCATCAGCCTGCAGTGGAGTTATGCAAACTACTTGTGGAGCTAACCCCAGCCCCACTTAATCGAGTATTTCTAGCCGACGGTGGCTCAGTCAGTGTTGAAGTTGCAATCAAAATGGCGATCCAATATTGGTTGAGTAAAGGCAAAAAGAACAAAACCCAAATAATGACAGCCAAAAAGGGCTATCACGGTGATACATTCGCGGCGATGAGCGTTTGCGACCCTGTGAATTCAATGCATGCCATGTTCCAAGGCTTTTTACCTGAGCAAGTGTTTGTCGATGCCCCTAAAAGTGAGTTTTACGGCAGCCAAAGCCAAGATGAACTTAACACGTTAGAAACCGCATTTGCTGCTCATCATGAAAAGGTCGCGGCATTTATCATCGAACCGATAGTACAAAATGCAGGCGGTATGAACTTCTACCACCCTGAATATCTCAAGGCGATTCGAGCGCTATGCGATAAGTATGAGGTGCTACTAATTTTAGATGAAATTGCGACTGGGTTTGGCCGTACAGGTAAAATGTTTGCCTGTGAACATGCAGATATCGCACCGGACATTATGTGTGTTGGCAAAGCACTTACTGGCGGAAACATGACGCTCGCGGCCACTTTGGCAACAGAAGATGTGGCTTTAGGTATTAGCCAAGGCGAAGCGAAAGTGTTAATGCACGGACCAACTTTTATGGGAAACCCGCTGGCGTGTGCCGCCGCAGTTGCTAGTCTCACTATCTTAAAGCGCCAAGAAACAATGGCCAATATTGAACGAGTCGCGAGCGCGCTTAACGCACTAAAGCGCTGTCTTAATCTAAATGCAGTATCAGATGTCAGAGTTCTTGGTGCGATTGGCGTGGTGGAAGTGGAAAGGGTTGTTGATGTTGCAAAAATCCAAAAATTCTTTATTCAGAAAGGTGTCTGGATAAGACCATTTGGCAAGCTAATTTATATTATGCCGCCTTATATCACCTCAAATGAAGATATTGAATCACTCATTGACGCGATTTATATTGCCATTGACGGCGAACACTTCTAAAACACAATAAATTTGGAATTAGGTCTATTTCATGACCTAATTCTAACAATGCAATCTAAAATCATGGCGCATAATCAATAAAATTACGTTATTTCGAACTTTCCTCGCTTTGTACCTGAAATGACATCAATGGTATGTTACCATGCTCGCTTTTATCATTAGCAAATGAGAAAAGAGACATATTATCTATGCAGCAAACCGTCAAATTGCAGCCAGCTGAAGCTTATCAGCCCCCTCGTTTTACTGTTTACCAACACCGCCAAATTGATAAGATTGAGCAATTGGATAAACTACCTGAACACCTTCGCTTTCAAATGAAAGTCGTCGCCAACGTGTTTCCTTTTCGCGTTAATAACTTTGTCATTGAAGAGCTCATAGATTGGGACAAAGTGCCTAATGACCCTGTTTTTCAATTAACTTTCCCACAGCGCGGTATGTTGGATGACGAGTCATACGAGCAAATGGCCAACTTGTTAAGTCGTGAACATACACCAGAAGAAGTGTTTAACCTCGCAACCAAAATTCGTCAAAAGTTAAACCCGCACCCAGCTGGTCAAATGGAAAAAAATGTTCCTGAGTATGAAGGTGAACGCGTAGACGGAATCCAACACAAATATAAAGAAACAGTGTTGTTTTTCCCGTCTCAAGGACAATACTGCCACTCATATTGCACTTTCTGCTTCCGCTGGGCGCAGTTTGTTGGAAAGGCAACTCGCTTCAATAATAACGACGCCGAGCTGCTCCACAACTACTTAGCCGAACACACTGAAGTGACCGATCTATTGATGACTGGTGGCGATCCTATGGTAATGCGCACCGTTAAATTGCGTAAATACCTAGAGGCGCTAAAAGAACCAAGGTTTGACCATATTCGTACCATCAGGATCGGTACTAAATCTCTCACTTTTTGGCCTTTTAGATACGTCACCGATCCAGATGCACAAGAGCTGTTAGCCTTACTAAAAGAGCTAGTTGATGCCGGAAAGCATGTATCAATCATGGCGCACGTTAACCACAAACAAGAACTGCGTACTGATGTCACACGTGAAGCGATTAAACTCATCCGCAAAACTGGTGCGCAGATCAGAACACAAGCACCGCTTTTAAATAATATAAACGTAGACGCTGACATGTGGGCTGACATGTGGAAAGAGCAAACACAGCTTGGCATGATCCCCTACTACATGTTTATCGAGCGTGATACCGGCGCTAAGCGTTACTTTGAAATCCCGTTACATAAAACGTGGGAAACTTTCCGTGAAGCTTATAAGCAAGTCTCCGGTGTGAGTCGTACAGTTAGAGGACCATCAATGAGTGCGGGTCCTGGAAAAGTTGAAGTGTCTGGCGTAACAGAAGTCGCAGGCGAAAAAGTATTTGTGCTGCGCTTTATTCAAGCTCGAAACCCTGACTGGGTGCAGCGTCCATTCTTTGCCAAGTTCGACGAGAATGCCCACTGGCTGGATGACTTAAAACCTGCATTTGGGGAAGAAAAATTCTTCTGGCAGGACGAGTACGACGCCATGTAAATGTAAAAATATCAAAAAGCCAGCAAATTTCTGGCTTTTATTTTATCTGGCGCATTTAAATAACCTAGTGTTTGAATAAGATACGAGCTAACTCATTGCTTTTAAAATCACAGTGAATTATTTCCTTATCTAGCCAGATAGTTTTGCAGATAACTGGCTGCTAAAAGCATTAATTTGAATAATGTTTTAACTGTATCTATCAGGTTTGATTGCTAGGAATTAATCAAATATGACATCGCTTAAGGGCCAAACTCGGCGGTTCAACAGCAACACCATATCTTAAACCCAATTGCGATAAAGGGCACTCGACTGACTCGTATTTGGACAAAACGAGTTGGGAGAACGTCTGTATTAGGTGAGTTTCGCATAAAAATTTCTATGGCGCGAAGTTAATAGCCTTGTTAGTAGCTATGTCCAAAGCGCCCACCTGATATGAATTAAACGAATCAGCATCTGGTTTTCTTCTTGACGCTTGCAAATCGCTGACACCCACCTCTAATTTGCACCTTCCTAAGATACCACCTAAGCTTTAGCTCTGCACTCAATGGATTGAGGAAACCAAACTATGGCAACTGCCCGTAAAAGACAAATCAGTTTAACCGACACCAAATATTATCACTGTATCTCCCGTTGCGTCAGGCGCGCATTTCTGTGCGGTAAAGATAAATTTACTGGAAAATCATACGAACACCGCCGTGATTGGGTTGAAGAAAAGCTCTTGATGTTGGCTTCCATATTTTGCATTGATGTTTGTGCTTATGCCGTGATGAGTAATCATACTCACATTGTTTTATATGTTGATGACAAAAAGGCGAAACGTCTGTCGGATGAAGCAATTGTGATGCGGTGGCACAAGTTGTTTAAAGGCAATTGGATAAGCCAAAAATTTACTGAAGGTGAGCCACTCAATGAATCGGAGCAATTGATGCTAGATGAGCTGGTTGATGAGTACAGAGAAAGGCTCGCAGATATTAGCTGGTTTATGCGAGTGCTTAACGAAGACATCGCCCGCCGAGCAAATAAAGAAGATAATTGGACAGGTCGGTTTTGGGAAGGACGATTTAAATCCCAAGCATTACTAGACGAGGCTGCACTGGCTGCTTGTCTAGCATATGTAGACTTGAACCCCATTAGAGCCAAAATTGCCGCAACGCCTGAAACCTCAGACTACACCAGCATCAAAAAGCGAATTGACCATGCGAAATTAGGTAAACAGCCAAAAAGCCTACTACGCTTTGCTGGCAGCCCACGAAAACATATGCCAAAAGGACTGCCTTTCGAGCTCAAATCCTATATTGAGTTGGTTGAACTCACAGGCCAATGTATTCGCGCCGACAAGCGAGGCTATATTAACGAAGCACAACCCATACTCACTCGACTAAATATCGAACCGGAGAACTGGATAAAACTCACTACGCAGTTTTCACGGGTATTTCACGGTGCCGTTGGCCGAGAGCGAACAATAACCGCTTACTGCGAAACACTTCAAAAACGACGACGTACAAACCTAACAAACTGCGAGCGCTTGTTGGCTTAGCAAAATTCACATTCTCAACTCTAGAATTTCATACTGCTGTATTTACAGCGCTTTGTCGTGCACGATAACCCAGTTTTGGTGAAGAGATTCGCCTGAGCGCTAAAAATTAGTCTATCTATAAACGTTTTTGACCAAAGTGATTGAAGTATTTTTATACTCTTTTACTTCATCTTCTTAGCTTTGATGCTAATTGTGATGGATGTCATTTGTTTTATTTGAGGAACGAAAACAGCCAACTGTTTTTTGTCCTTGTTAATTAGCTTGTTATGCAACGCTTTTCTTGAGCATTGAAAATCCAACTTTAAAAAGAACTTTTTTATAAAAAGAAGACTTTTTACTTAGAAAATCATCAACTATTTCTATCAATTCATCTACAAAGTCAGCTGTAGTTTGAATCTTGTTTTCCATTACATAATCAACTTTTGTCATATCATTAACCAAATGAAATTGGTGTGCTGAAGTTACGACGATGTAACTACTAGTCGTTCTACTCAGTAAAGACGCTATTTGCATCCCATCTTTTGCGACATCAGGTTCCGTAATTCCTTGAACATCTAATATAACGATGTCGTATGGTTTTTTTTGTAATCTGCTTAGAAGTACATTATCTATTTTTGAATGTCTGTCTATTTTATTGAAGCCTGCGTTATTAGCTATATTTAGCATATCTGTATTAAAGTAAATATCTTCATCATCTACGATACAGATATTTACATTGTTAAGTTTCATAAGAAACTTACCCAATCCTTTTAACGGTTTATGCTTCATGCTCTTAGGTTCCTAATAATAAATATTTGTTTTGCTTTTTCGTTATCAATTATTTGTTGTTCATGGACTAACTCTAAAAAGTCAGAGGTTCTTTTGCTTAGCTCGTTATAATGCTGAATTAACACTTGTGCCCAGTACAACCCATAACCAAAACCTTCCGATTCATCCTTTGATTGAAACCCTTTATCAAAGATTGCTTCTGAGTCAACAATTGGCTTAGAGATATTGGTAAACTTGAGTGTAATATCTTCTTTTTTACTTTTGACAGCAGAAACTGTTGCAGTACTAGAATCAATACTGTACTTCCAAATATTGTCCATCATGATTGAGATAATATATTCAATCATGTGCGAGGCAAAAGTTATATTGATTTTTTTATGTACATCAAAATCGAATTTTAAATTTTTTGATCTACGAGTATTCACTATCAAAGAAAATACTTTTGAATACTTATCTAGAATTTTTAAAAGATTTGTTTTTTTATCTAAATTTGCAGAATAATGGGAGCTGGGATGAAACTCATTAACCCCCGCAATCATTTCTATGAATTGATCAATTATTACAGTTGCTCCAACAATTTTACTAGCAGGTTTATCAAGTTCTATTATTTTCGTACTTACTGTAGGATCAATTCGAGAGGCTTCAGCAACAATAGTCTGAAGTACTTTATGCAATTCGTGTCTTAAGTTATGAGAGATATGTCTTAATGTTACAGATTCCTCTTTCTTTTTTATAACACCCCCTGTGTTGTAAAATGCGACACCGTATTGACAAAAATCAAACGTGTCTATTTCTGATTTTTCGCAATCTTTTGAAGGACAACGAATACATATACCTAACATACTTCTCCTTGATTCTGATAAGTTGCATAACGCCCGCATTTGCGGCTGGTTTGGAGCGCAGCGGAAAACCAGTCCGACAACATGCGCTTGTTAAATCTTATTTCTCCAACTTCTGCGATATATCTTCTGTAATATATGAAGTCATGGATACTATTAACCCTTTAATATAATTCACTATACCTTCTGAATTTTTAAGCATTATTGATTTAACTTTCCAGTCAAGACAGCATGGGTTAGAAATACAATCCCAACTTTTATATGGTAATGATTCTTTCGAGTGAAATATAACTAAAGACCGCCTTGAAAATAGCAAAACGATTGTTAAGCAGTAGTTATCTAATGCAGCGTGCTTAGGTCTGAAGTGAAATTTCAAAGAGCGAATAGGTGCCTCAGCGGTAAACTCGAATCCATCGATCACTTGACGTTCTTTCTCAATTTTCTCAAGTTTATAATCTTTATCGTCATCAAGGCCAAATGCTGTTAAAGCAGTTAGCGAAGCTAAAGCGCTTCTATATGTGTTTGGTTTTCTCGGAACTTCAACGTACTCTTCCTCGAAATATTTTTGTGTTGAATAAGACGGCTTAGCAAATAAACCCTCTTTATTATTTTTATGGATCCAGCGGCCAATTTCGGTGGAATTAGGGATTTGATACGTAGTATCAATTTCAAACTCTTCGAAATCAAACAGAGTAGTTATATCTGGTGGCCAAAAATCAGGCTGTAAGTTAAGTTTTATTTGCTCAATATTGGCTGAAGCCTCCTCATAGGAGCAATACTCTTCATTACTCTTTTTTTCTACCAGTTCAAGTAAGCTGCTTTCAGTTTGAGGGTTTTCAAGAGCGTTTTCTTCTTCACTTTCAGTTGTACTAACAAGCTTCAATGTGGTTTTCGTATAATCAAGTAAGTTAACATCTACTTCCCCGAATATTTCGGTATTATCAGCTTGCACTACAAAAGTAGGTTTTGGAAATCCCGACAACGCCATATCATCAGCGACGAACGCCATTATATCCCTATACCTTATTGGGCCTTCATGCTCTGATAAAGATTTACAAAAGCTATAGGTAAAATAGCTATAAACATCGGATGCAAGTGATGTTTCTTCTGAACTCGATGAATGAAAGAAATACAGTTTATTAAGATTGTTTTCTTTAGCTGATTTCTCCAAGTAAGGCTTTATCTCTGAATCTGATTTCACATAAGAAGAGCCAGAATAACAGGCATCTACTATTTTAACTGTAAGGTCAGGATTTAAGTTCCTTATAAGTCCATCTAGCTCAGTATTCCTAAGACCTGTAACTTCCTTTCTATCTTCCTTGAAGTCAGAAAAAACATAGAAGAAATCATCATCATATCTAGCCCCATGTCCTGAGTAATAAAACACGAGCTCAGATATTTCTTTAGCCTTATGTTTATTTATAAATTCTGTCAGCTTCTGTTTAGCTTCAAAAGCCTTAGGAGAGTCAGAAACCACACAGATATCATCGAACTTCCCCAATCGTTCAAAAACACCTTTCATCACCTCAGCATCGTTTTTACAAGCACTCAATGAGCTGCAGTTCTGATAATCACTTACCCCTACGACTATTGCTAACTTCACAAATGATTACTCCATTGCTTATTCTGTAGATTTAACATTTTATTCGTGCGCATGCGCGTTTACCTCGTTGGACCAGTGAAAACGCGCACAGTTAACTATCAGTATGCAAAGAACTTATCAGCATTCTGCTAAATATACCATCTGGAAAAATGCGCATGCGCGTTTCCCAAACCTATTATTTCAAATCGAAGACATATAACCTTTTGATAAAAAATAATATTTTTAATTTATTCATGCATAAACGCGCAAAAATTTTTTCATTATTTCCCTTGATATCCGAGAACTCCAGATAATACTGTATACATATACAGCAATATGAGCTAAGGAGTTATCATGAGTCTAAAAAGCCCATTTCTGAAAGGTCTTCAGGAAGAAATGCGTATGCGTGGTTACAGCATTAGAACAGAAAAAACCTACCTATATTGGATTAAGGCATTCATTAACTTTCACCACAAGCGTCACCCTGAGACAATGGGAACGGAAGAGGTAACACAATTTTTAACCTTCCTTGCCAACCAACGAAATGTGGCTATCAACACACAAAAAATTGCACTTAACGCGTTAGCCTATTTGTATCAGAAGCATTTGCACCATGAGCTTGGGGATTTAGGTTTTTGCTATGCCACTAAACAAAGACATTTACCTACAGTGTTATCCCCATCAGAAATCTCACTAATACTAAATGAACTTGATGGCCGTGATAGACTAATAATAGAAATACTCTATGGTAGCGGACTAAGAGTTTCAGAATGCCTCAGGTTACGTATCCAAGATATTGATATTGATATTGATAGAGCTTCGCTGACCGTTAGAGACGGTAAAGGGCATAAAGATAGGCAAACCATCCTCAGCAATAGATGCTCAAAAAAGCTCACTACATATATTGAAATGGCTATTAAGATTCAACAGGATGACAACCTTCACGGGATAGGTCCATCTCTGCCAAATGCGGTAGAACGCAAGTATCCCAACGCGTTTAGGCAGCATGGGTGGATGTTTATTTTCCCTTCCAGCACTACTTGTATCAATCCTTATACAGGAACACTTTGCAGGCACCATTTACATCAAAGTGTTATTCGTAAAGCGCTCGGGAATGCCGTGCGTAATATTCAAATAAATAAACGCGTCACCTGCCATACGTTTAGGCATAGCTTCGCAACCCATTTGCTTAAAGCTGGTCGTGCTATAAGAAGTGTTCAAGAATTACTGGGCCACAATGACGTTAGTACCACACAAATCTATACACATGTACTTGGCCAACATTTTGCGGGTACAACTAGCCCGTTAGACACAATATAAATGTCAGAGCCCTTTCGAAACTCAGTAGCATTACGAAAATTGGGTCAACTGAAGCTAAAAAAGTTGGTTGCACATCACACTGCTGAATAGCAATGGGGCAGGAATGAGCTGACTAAACGGCCGCTATGTAGAATAAGGCTAACATTGACGACCGTCTCTTGTTTGCTCTAAGGTGAAGTCTAAACCCGCTCTTTTTAACTGTAAGATCGGATATGATACTACCCTGTTTAACATACACGAGCGTTGTTAGGGCTACTCTACCTTAAGCTTGATCACCATTCGAAAAGGTGGGCCATTTTTGAAATTGTTTTCAAGCCAATGCCATGGCTATTACGCTTGGCATATAAGTGCTGTAGGGACTTATCTTTGATTTCACCGACAATGACTTCTTTCACTTGATAACCCATTGCCACGGCAGCTGACGCATAAGCAACAAACTCCCATTTCTTGATATTGGTGTTATCAACAACGACCAAAGGGATACCTTCAGCTAAGGCGTTAATAAACCGGGCTAAGTTTAAGTTGTGATATTCTGAAAGGCGTTGTTTTTCAAAATGATACTCGCCGTTTTCATTAAGAAAATAATCATCGGTTGAACAGATAAAATACTGTGTTTCATCGCCGGAGACTAGGTCGTCGGCTAGCGTTTGCGCATAATGCGATTTTCCAGAGCCAGGTAGACCCCTCAAAATAAAAACTTGTTTCATCGAGTTTTGAACGTCACTGTTAGTATTAATAAAGCTATTTTTATCATCGAACATTCATAATGCCACAGTCCGACTGTTTTTTCATGGCTTTTACTCATTCTTTTCAGCCCAGTTTTTTGCATTTCAGTGTTTTTTTATTTGTCCATCGCAGGTAAGATACGGCTTACATGACGATAAGACACTCTGTCTTTTAATTTACAAATAAAAAATAAATCATTTGGAGTAAAGATGAGCCACACAGCGATAACGGAGCTACTAGCAGGCACCGTTGCGGTTGACAGCCAAGTAACAGTAAAAGGCTGGATCCGTACACGACGTGATTCAAAAGCAGGTATTTCATTTCTAGCCGTTCATGACGGTTCTTGTTTTGACCCTATTCAAGCCGTAGTCCCTAATTCGCTGAATAATTATGACGAAGTGACTCGTCTTACTGCTGGGTGTTCAGTAGCGGTGACTGGTGTGCTTGTACAATCACAAGGTCAAGGTCAATCTTTTGAGATCCAAGCGAACAGCGTTGAGGTATTAGGCTGGGTTGAGAATCCAGATTCATACCCAATGGCTGCAAAACGCCACAGTATTGAATACTTACGCGAACATGCGCACCTTCGCCCTCGCACTAATGTTATGGGCGCGGTTACGCGTGTACGTAACTGTCTTGCACAAGCTATTCACCGTTTTTATCATGAGCGTGGCTACCAGTGGATCAGCACGCCTATCATTACCGCAAGTGACTGTGAAGGCGCAGGCGAGATGTTCCGTGTATCTACACTTGATATGAACAACCTACCACGCACAGACAAAGGCGATGTAGACTATTCAGAAGACTTTTTTGGTAAAGAAGCATTCTTGACCGTATCGGGTCAGCTTAACGGCGAAACATACGCGAGTGCCCTTTCAAAAATCTATACTTTTGGTCCAACATTCCGTGCTGAAAACTCAAACACTTCTCGTCACTTAGCAGAATTTTGGATGGTTGAGCCTGAAGTGGCATTCGCCGACCTTAACGACATCGCAGCGCTCGCTGAGGACATGTTGAAGTATGTGTTTAAAGCAGTACTTGACGAACGTCGTGATGATATGGAATTTTTTGCACAGCGCATCGAAAAAGATGCCATTACTCGCCTAGAATCATTCATCGATAAAGACTTTGCTCAGGTAGATTACACAGACGCTATCGAAATTCTAAAAGCATGTGATAAAGAGTTTGAATTCCCTGTTGAGTGGGGCGTCGACTTACAATCAGAACACGAACGTTACCTTGCTGAAGTACACTTTAACGCACCAGTAGTTATCAAAAACTACCCTCGTGATATCAAAGCATTCTACATGCGCCAAAACGAAGACGGTAAAACCGTTGCTGCTATGGACGTCGTTGCGCCTGGTATTGGTGAAATCATTGGTGGCTCACAGCGTGAAGAGCGTTTAGATGTGCTAGATGCGCGTCTTGAAGAGATGGGCTTAAACAAAGAAGATTACAGCTGGTACCGCGACCTACGTAAGTATGGAACAGTGCCTCACTCAGGCTTTGGTCTTGGCTTTGAGCGCTTGGTTGCTTATGTTACTGGCATGGGCAACGTACGTGACGTTATTGCCTTCCCTCGTACTAAAGGCAGCGCGACTTACTAAAACGTCACAAACTCAGCTTTGCTAAAAACGCTCCCTTTTATGGGAGCGTTTTGCATTGTGCGTTTAGAGAGCTCTCATGATAACATCAGCGCTTTACTATAGTTGTACCAACATAGCGCTCACCCGAGGTCATAGAACCCTGCCAATTCAAACACCTAAGCATTCATATGCACAACATAGCCCTCAATGTAATGTGATGTAATCGATTAAATTGCATAACCATACTTAAATTAAACACTGAAAACACTTTATTAACAAACCTTTTAAAGGGAGTTTTTTATGTTTAATACTGTCACCAATCAGCAAGCAAAAGCCACAGCAGATCACCTACAAGCTGCGCTGCAACCTAACAAGCAAGGTTTTGTCCCAGATTACAATATACCTTTACTCGCAACAGGAGGAGGAAATAGCCAGCCAGAAACCCTCAGCGCACTTGGGCCATTGGCAGATCTCATCGGCACTTGGGCAAGCGCTCGTTTTGCGGGATTTAATGTCATGCCGCTGCCGCAAGAAACTGCTCCAGAAGGGGTTATATTATTTAATTTCCCTTACTACGAGGTGATCACCTTTAGCGCCACACAAGGAAAAGTAGTAAATCGAGGTGGAGATTATCAACAAAATAGTTATACGATCTTTTATGAGCAACGTGTATTTTTTGCCGACGGTGACAAGAAAGACCAACTTGTGCATGCTGAAAATGGCACTTGGCTCAATTTAGCCACCACCAATCAAGGTTCAGGTAAATACAACCGCCCTCCTTATATCCCCGCTCCTTCAGGTGGAGCAAACGTGCCAATACAAAATCCAGAGCATGCGATAGTCAAACAGGTTTCAATTCCACACGGTAACTCAATTTTAGCACTTGGAAATCATCACTTTGTCGATGGTCGTCCAGAAATTCCCATTGCCAACACGCTGCCGCAACCAGAAACTAAGGCAGGTACTACCATTGCGGGTTTGTATGGAGAAAACTCACCGAGTAATCCAAATATCAATCCGAATATCGTGTTAGAACAACAATTGCTAGTTAACCAAGCATATAACCCTATCACTAAAACGGATATTTTGACCGTTAACAGTGACAATGATGGATTAGTTTCAAGTATCCCATTTTGTAAAAACCATGTAGACGTTCCAAACTTTTCTACCACTTACTGGATAGAAAGGTTATCCAATGGCGCGTTGCAACTGCAATACACACAGAATATCTCGCTACAGTTTAACAACACCAAAAACAGCAAACTACTGTTTCCCCACATTACTGCAAACACTCTGTTTAAGGTGGGATAGCGATACTAGGATTTCGCTTAGGTTCAAAATATAAGTTGATATCTACAGTGTAGTTAGTCAGGTCTCAACCTTGTTGTTATTTGCCATGGCGAATTTAGCGGTGTCTATCGCCCGGCACCAAACATCAATCTAAAGCCATGACTTTGGTCATAAAGGATTTGAAAATGAGTAATGACGTTAAAGATCTTCAGGTTCAGCTCACAGAGCTAAGTTCAAAAGTTAAAGAATTAGAAAAGCAATATTCTGAGCAGCAAGCAGAGGGAGTACGTAAATGCGACGCTTGCGCCCTTACGTGCAGTCCTTGCTATTTATGTACTCCTTGCACTCCATGCTCGCCTTGCACAAACTGCCTCCCTTGTGTTGTCAATTTCTGTAACTGCTGCCTTCACTGTCAGCCTACTGCTACGCCAGAATCTGCATCACTGCAATGTCTACAGTGTCAACCTTCAGGGGGCGCTAGCGTTCAATGCGCACAAAGCATACAGTGTGTTCCTTGCATCGTTTCGTTCTGTGTAACCTGTCAGCCTGCGCAGTGTGTTACTTGCCAGCCAACACAATGTGTTTTATGTCAACCGCAGTGCGTTACTTGCCAACCAACACAATGTGTTTTATGTCAACCGCAGTGCGTTACTTGTCAACCGACACAATGTGTTTTATGTCAACCACAGTGCGTGCCTTGCCAACCAACCCAATGTGTTTTATGTCAACCGCAGTGTGTTACTTGCCAGCCAACACAATGTGTTTTATGTCAGCCGCAGTGTGTAACTTGCCAACCAACACAGTGTGTATTATGTCAACCGCAGTGTGTTCCTTGCCAGCCAACACAATGTGTTTTATGTCAACCGCAGTGCGTTACTTGTCAGCCGACACAGTGTGTGTTGTGTCAACCCTCAGTTAATCACTTTCAAGGTGCACAATTGTGTGCAGGAAGTAACCCAACATACCAATGTTATACCTGTACACCAGGTCCAATCTATTGCTGTATGTTGAGTGCAGTTCAAGGATAAAGACATTAGTGAAGCCTCTTTATCGGGGCTTCCATAACTTACAGAGGATGCATATGAATAAAGATAAAATAAGGCTATCACCTGCCGCAAGTATCTTACCTAACGATGAGGGAGTATTGTTACGCTCTGACCTTGGAGACTTTCAACTCCACGGAAAAGACATAAGTACTTTTGTTGACGACATTATTCCTTTATTAAATGGTGACTTTGGCCTCGATGAGATTGCATCACAAATAACGCAATACTCTAGCGCTAGTGTTGAGCAATTATTGCGCCTATTGGAGCAAAAAGGCCTCATTGAACGCGTTATTATCGACTCAACTTCAGCTCCTTGGCCTGAACAATACCGCTTTAATAACGCGTGGCAAAATGAGGCAAAGCGTGATCCACGAACACTCCAGAATAACCGTATTCTGTGTATAGGGTTAACGCCTTGGGCGATGCCTATGCTAGAAGAGCTGTTAAATGCTGGCGTGGGGTATATTCATATTCTTGATGATGCTAATTGTACTAACCAAAGTGGCTATTATCATCATGCAGTTAATCACCTGCCAAGTAAAACTACAACGGTCGATGCCTTCACAGACTACCTAAAGCAACGCTTTGTTCACTCAGAAGTTAGTGCACAAACTGCCGAACTGAACTCCCCATTAGATGAAGTTATTCTTCAAAACTGGGATCTGGTTGTTATTTCTCTGCCATCGGACTCGCTCAGTGCGCATACCAACATCGCCACGCATTTAGCTAAGCTTGCACTACCTACTTTTTACGTCTCAATTGATGGACTAACCGGGCATGTAGGTCCATATGTTACCAATCAAGGCGGTGGATGCTGGAACTGTTTACGGCTGCGAAAACTTGGCACCGCAATAAATCCGCAAACTGCACACAAGATTGATGAGATCACGAATAAAGCACATTCCGGCGCTCGAGCCCATTCAATTTTAAGCAGTATGTCAGCATCCATCGCTATGCAGGCTGCAACTGATATACAAACCATTTTGTTACAGTACACGTCATCTGTGCTGCAAAATACTATCAGAACAACCAATTTGGTTAGTGGCGAAAGCTCGCTTCACCCTATTATTCCAGTCCCTGAATGCCCAGTATGCTCTGGCCCTAGCGAACAAGATATCTCTGCTAGCAATAACACCTTAGCGGCCATTTCTGAATTACAGACAGTTGAGCAATTTAAAACAATGATGCGAGGTTGGATAGACCCAGAGTTTGGCGTGATAAAACAACTAACGGGCCATGCCCCCCACTTGCCTGAACTCCCTGTCACCGCATCTGCAAGCCTAAGTAGTTTTACAAGTGGTCAGTTTGATCCGAGAACACAAGGCCAAGTTGGTTCAGGCAAAGGATTAGACTCGCTTTCAGCTCATATTAGTGCCGTGGGTGAAGCGCTTGAACGTTATTCAGCAGCGAGATACGATATTCGTAACTGTCGTTATGCCACGGTAAATCAACTTCAAGGAGACTATGTAAACCCAGCAGATCTGGTCCTCTATTCTCCCGAGCAGTATGCAACACCTGGATTTCCCTTTAGCAAATGGCGAAGTAAACAAAAAATTCATTGGGTTGAAGGCAATTGGATTGGTACAAACCGCGCTACTTGGGTCCCCGCTTTAGTGAGCTACTTTAATTTTAGTTGCCCTTATGAAGAACAATTCAGTCAAGTTTCTTCCAATGGCTTAGCGGCAGGTAAAGATAACGAAGATGCCGCTATCAGAGCTTGCTTCGAACTCATTGAAAGAGATGCGATGATGCTTACTTGGTACGCCCAACTCCCTTGCACTAGATTAGATGCCGACTCTTTGCTAACTGGTAAGTTGAAGCTCATGGTCGAATCGATAACGCAGCGAGGCATAGCACTAGAATTATACCTTCTTGACGTCGGCATCCATATCCCAACGGTGGTTTGCCTTGGTCTAGGCGATGGCATCACCACGCCTGCGGTATCAGTTTCACTAGCAACCCATGACAACATCAATGTGGCTGTCACCAAAGCATTATTAGAGCAAGGTCATGTTATGCCCTATCTTTGCAGCCTAATGCAGAGTGGGCATAAAGCTCCACAAACCGTAGAACAGGTCAGGACGTTAGAAGATCATGCCGCGTTTTATTTCTCTAACGCGCACTTATCCACCTTTAACTTTATGAGACAGCCTAAATCTGAAGCTAAACCGCTATCATGCTGGCCTTATCCTACTCTTGAGGGAGCCGCAGATCTAAGACAGCGCATTACCAAAGCGGGGGTTGATATTGCCATTGTTGATGTCACTGCTTCAGACGTTGCATTAAGTCCATTTAGAGTGGCTCGAGCTGTTGGTGTTAATATGCAGCCCATTCACTTTGGCGAACAATTCAAGCGCATTGACAACCCAAGATTGCATAAACTCTTGGCTGGCCGCGCGGTTAACTTGTATCCACACCCCATTGCATAAGGACTCGCTATGAAAGTTTTAGTATGCGGAACCAATTACGGTGCTACTTATATTCGGGCATTACAATTTCAAAATACGGGATTGATGCTCAGTGGCATATTGTCAACTGGTAGTCTTCGCTCAACACAGTACGCTCAGTCCTTTGCCGTACCACATTACACCAATGTAGAGCAGATAACAGACAAACAAGTGGATATTGCTTGTGTGGCTATCGCTGGCGATGCCGGTATTGAGATTACTATCGCACTATTAGAAAAGCATATCCATGTAATTTGTGAACATCCAATCGGGCCGACCTCGATGGCACAGGCACTAGCAGTTGCCAAAGCTAATGGTGTTAGATTCTGGGTGAACGCCCATTTCGCTGATCTGTACCCTATTCGCTCTTTCTATGACAACTACTTCAGTGCCGCAGCACATGGCCAATGTATGCATCTAGACCTCGCCGTCAACCTCAGGACACTATATTCGGGACTGGATTTAATTTGTCGTCTATTTACCGACGAAGTTGATGTGACAGTAGCCATTCAACCCAAGGCTACTCCGAGTGCATTTGCTAGTATTTTGTTACAACGCGGGGCGATGTCCATTTCGCTGCTTTGTCAAAACTTTGCGTCTGAGTTTGATGATGGCTCAGCAACATTTATCAATCATAGAGTCTCAGCCATATTTAACCATGGTACATTACTGCTAAGCGATACTTATGGTCCATTAACGTGGTTACCTTCACCTATCACTATGTCCAGTAAAGAGTGGCGGAGCCACTACCTGCTTGAGCAACATGCGTTTACAGTGAATGAAATAATGACATTGCGCGATAAAGCCAACTTAGCCGTACTTGAACAACTTAAAGCCGTGATCTATGGCGACAGCGTCTGTCCCCATTTTCAAACATCTGACTACCTAATTGCATTAGCCAAGCTTTGGGAGAATGTGTATTTAGTATTGAATGGAAGCAATGAGGCGGGTTAAAGAAAATATGTCGAAAAAGTAATAACAGCTAGCGTAGCTCAGTGACCCATTTTGAGGCGATAAAATCTTGTCGATAGCACAGCTGTGGGCAAGGTAGCGACGTCTGTGTCAGCAAGGTAAAAGTTTTTGTTATTTTAGTTGCTCAATTTGAGGGAATATTAAAGCTAAATGGAATAATAGAGTGGATCCAACAGATCCACTCAAAGCATAGACTTAAAGTACGTCTAGTAGCTCAACGTCAAAGATCAACGTTGAGAAAGGCGCGATTGCAGCACCCGCACCACGCTCACCGTACGCAAGCTCATGCGGTACGTATAGACGCCATTTAGAACCTGCTGGCATCATTTGAAGTGCTTCAGTCCAACCTTTGATCACGCCATTTACTGGGAATTCAGCTGGTTGACCGCGCTCGTAAGAGCTGTCAAATGTAGTACCGTTGATTAGAGTACCGTGGTAATGAACACGTACTTTTGAATCTTCAACAGGCTTATCGCCTTCGCCAGTTTCAACTACTTCATACTGAAGACCAGACTCAGTTACTGTTACTTCAGCACGCTTTGCATTTTCTTCTAGAAATGCAACACCTTCAGCTGCTAATACTTTCGCTTCTTCTTCACGACGCTGTTGGATTTCAGCATTGATCTTCTCAAATGCTGCTTGAATTTCAGGGATCTCAACGCGGAAGCTGTCACCAGCATAAGCGTCTTTCATACCTTCGAATACAGAGTTAAGGTTTAGACCTTCAAAAGGGTTTGCTTTAAGTTGCTCACCCATTTGTAAACCAATACCGTAGCTCGCTTTATCTGCGTCTGTGTTGAATTGAGACATAGTCTTTCCATATTTTTTATTAACAAGAACCTTAGATTGTATCACAGCCAAAATAGGCAAGATACCGGAGCTGCTTGATTATCAAGCAGTCGAGCTATTCGTCGGACACAAAAAAACCGCTAGCTAGCGGCTTTCTCTTCTGCATATTGTTTGAGTTTTTTTCATTACAAAGGTTGCAAATGGCAGCAATAATACAAGGCCTATATTAAGCTCATCACTGTACTCTCCCAAGCTACCAACAAAGTAGTGTCCAAATCCAACCACACCAAATAATGCAATAACCACACTGGCGATTTCTGGCCAGGATTTTTCATATTTAGTGATCAGATGACCAACAAGGCAATTGAATAAAAAAACATGCAGCAGCGTCATCGTAATATCAGGGTCTTGTTGCGAATCAATCGACAACGTTAGCGCCATGTTTAGGCCGCTAAGATAAAAATAACTAAATACAATCCAAATAGAACTATGTTTTATTATTGCCATGTTACTAGCCGCAGACATACACGCCTCCAAACGAAAAAAACCGCCATTTGGAGGCGGTTTTGGGAATGAGGTGGCGGAGAGATAGGGATTTGAACCCTAGATACGCTATTAACGTATGCCGGTTTTCAAGACCGGTGCTTTCAACCACTCAGCCATCTCTCCGTTGTTGGCGCGCATTTTATGGAGTTATCCATCGGTTGTAAAGCACTATTTCGATTTTTGCATTCAAAAGCGCAAATAATAGCCGAATAATCAATAATATTGCTTTGGCCTTTTGGCAATGTAAGCAAAAATACAACTGGCGATAACCATTGCAATCACGATAATCCCCGAGTCAATCATACCAATGACTGCGTTTTTTGCAGGCAGCACTTTTTCAATGATAACCGGAATAGATGAAAACAACACAACGGTACTGAGCACTTTGAATGCTCTGGAAAAATCAAATCGCTTGGTGTAACTCATCCATGTTGTTAGTAATCCTAATACCAAAATAGGCGCTAATAGCCCCATCCATATCTCACTGGTATAACTCGATAATGCAACGGTTGCCGTGCATCCTATCAAGCTCCAAATAATCCAGGCGGTCCAATTTTCCCGTTCTTTTAAAAATAAATTACCCATGACACATCTTCTTTCAATTAGCTTGTTATTTTTATTATTGTTATAGAAAACAGGATTTACTGTCTTAGAGTAGCAAACATACTGGCTATAAAACAACCACATCGGTTGTGACAGTTTAAATAATGAAAAGTTCAACAAAAAGTATCAAAGAATGTGTTACCACAACATTAATCGCTGTATAAAAAAAGCGCAGCTATTGCTGCGCTCACCTTACTTTATTTTTACCCGCGGAATTTAACTTTCAGCTTTATCAAGTTCATCCACTAATAATTTGGTTTCATCCGCCCTCGGTTTTGTAAATCTCGCTAAACCGAGATAAACGACAGGTGTGAGGTAAAGCGTAAAGAAAACCGCTAAGCCTAATCCGCCAAATACGACCCAGCCGATTGCATTTCTCGACTCAGCACCTGCGCCTACCGATAAAATCAATGGTAAAGCACCAAGCAATGTGGACACCAAAGTCATCATAATAGGACGCAAACGGATCACTGCTGCTTCTTCAACGGCTTGTCTTACTGACCGTCCTTTGTCACGTAACTGATCAGCGAACTCAACTAACAAGATGGCATTTTTAGCAATTAAACCAATCAACATCACTAAGCCGATTTGCGAATATATGTTTAGCGAGGTTCCAGTAAGATACAAAGCCAATATGGCGGAGGTGATCCCAAACGGAACTGTGATCATAACTACAACGGCACTATTCACGCTTTCAAATTGTGCGGCAAGTACGAGCAGTACAATTAAGAACGCCAGCACGTAGGTAAGTAACACTTCGTTGGCCGTTTCTTCAAACGTTAACGCTTCCCCTTTAAACGCCAGCGTCACGCTGTCGGGTAAACTCTGATCTGCTAGCGTTCGTAATTTTTCAACCACTTCTGCCATAGGCATGTCTTCTGGCTGTTTCATATCCAGCTCGATACTACGACGCTGCGCATGGCGTTCAAGCTCGGCAGCTACGCCCTCTTCTACAATAACGGCAAGGCTACTTAGCGGAACCAATGCACCAGAGCGGCTGCCAACATAAAGGTTAGCCAAATCACTTGGGTCTCTGATGGTATGGTTTTGAGCTTGCAGCATAATTGGTATGGATTGGTCGCCAACATTCAAATCAGCAACATCATCGCCATTAATGGCTGCCCTAAGTGTCGTTGAGATATCACTCAAACTAACGCCAAGCTCTTCTGCTCTTCTACGGTCAATGTTTACGCGCAGCTGAGGTTGTGAGGGTTGATAAGAGATTTGCACCGGAGCCACGTCTGGCATTTCTTTTTCAACCAAAGCCGCAAATTGTTGCGCTGCTTTAAAGATCTCTAAATAGTCGTTACCAAGTAGCGCAAGCTCGATACCACCACCTTGGCCTCTTAGGTTTAAGCTATTTGCACCAAAGGCACGAGCAGGTGCACCTGGTATATTACCAAGCGGTCCTCTGATCTTATCGATAATTTCCTGTTGCGAGAAATGACGCTCATCCCAATGCTTTAATGGCACAGTGATAAATACAATATTTGGATCCCACTGACCGACAACCGTATAGATTGACTCTATTTCTCCGCTTTCTACAAAGGGTAATAAGATGTCCTCCATCTGTTTGGCCTGTCTATCCATAAAGTTAAGACCAACACCGTCAGGCCCTCTTGCGAAAATGCGAATTTTACCTCTGTCTTCAGATGGCAAAAGCTCATTATCCAATTGCGAATAGAGCGCACCAGATAAGCTCGCAATAACCACAAATACACCAAAGGTTAGCCATGCATGGTCAAGTACCCAGTGGATCGTACCGCGATACATTTCTGCGAGTTTCACACCAATACTCGAAAATAGATGCTTTTTGCTATCTTGCTTTACTTTTAACTTAGATGTTAATGCTGGCACCAATGACAGTGCCACAAATGAAGAAATAATCACGGCACCAGCTAACACGCCACCAAACTCCCTGAACAATCGGCCCGCAGTCGAGGGTAAAAAGGCAATCGGTACGAATACCGCAGCAAGTACTGCGGTTGTCGCGACTACAGCAAAGAAGACTTCTCTTGTCCCAAGTACCGCCGCGGCGCGACGACCTATCCCTTCGCCACGACGACGCTGAATATTCTCACTAACAACAATCGCATCATCGACGATAAGTCCAGTGGCCAACACAAGTGCTAGCAAGGTTAAAATATTAACAGAGAAGCCAAGCGCCCAGATCAGCGCCAAAGAGCCAATAAGCGCGACCGGGATTGCAAAAGCTGGAATAAGCGTCGCACGCCACGAGCCGATAAATACCCAAAGCGTGAATACCACCAGCAATATGGTTATCACTAACGAGCTCAAGACTTCGTCTACGGATGAGCGAATAAACTGTGCATCATCGGAGGTAACAAAGAGCTCCAGATCTGGAAAGCGTACTTTTATCTTATCGACGAGCTGTAGTACTTCATCTGAGATTTCAATGGTATTGGACTGTGCTTGGCGAATGATCTCAAGCCCAATTACAGGCTCTCCGTCGAGTCTCACCATAGAGCGAGGATCAGCCGGTCCAAAATACACAGAGGCAATATCCCCCACCCGAGTCTCATCACGAATGATGATATCACTCACCTGCTCAGCGGTTACAGAAGTGGCATCGGCACGGACAATCAGCTGCTGATCGTCTGACTTTAAACTGCCTGCGGGTACATCAAACGGTGCTTGTCTAAGCGCCGCAGCAACATCCGGAACGGTTAGATTAAAGCTTGTCAGTTTTAACGGATCAAGTCTTACGCGCAGCACCCGCTCTCTATCGCCGTTCAGGCGCACATCGGCTACGCCAGGAATAGTTAAAAACTGCGGCGCTAAGTCTTTTTCTACTCGCTCGGTCAATCCTTCAAGTGTTAAAGAGGCACTACTTACAGTTAAAGACACCACGGCTTCTGCGTCATTATCCGCTTTAATAATGGACACCCGTTCAACTTCTTCAGGTAGCTCTCTTTGTACTCGAGAAACAGATTCGCGTGTTTCGTTTGCTGCATCGTCTAGGTTAATGCCCGGACGAAATTCAACAACAATCCGCGCATTATTCTCTTCACTTTGTGCACGAATGCTTTTTACACCACTGACACGCGCAACAGCCCCTTCTAACTTACTCGTTACTTCGGTGTCGACAGTCTCAGGCGAGCCCCCAGGAAACGATGCGGACACCGTTAAACGCGGCCTATCTACATCGGGCAGTTCACGAACTTCAACGCCGGCAAGAGCAGCAATACCTGCAATAATAATCAATAAATTTAATACAACGATTAATACTGGACGGCGAATGGCCATCGACGGTAAATCTTGTAACTGTGGTAACTCCGGTTTAGTCACGATTTATTCCTTCGCCAGTGCATTCGTCACCGCAATTTCTTGCCCAGGACGAAGACGTTGCACCCCTTCTACAACTAATAACTCTCTTGCAGCCAAATCGCCTGATACCAGCAATTTACCCGGCAACCGCTGTTGGATTTTGACATCAATACGCTTAGCTTTGCCATCTACTTCTTTCCATACATAAGGACCTGTTGCGCCCCAAAGCAGTGCGGCTTCAGGAATAACGGCAAACTCTTCACCCAATACCGTTAGCGATACTCTAAAGCTCATTCCAGGCAAAAAACGGTCATTGCGGTTTTCAAAGATGGCTTTGATTTTTAGTGTGCGGGCTGTTGGGTCTATTCTAGAGTCCATTTGCGCTATCTTTGCGTCGATCCGTGTTGAATTATCATTCCAAGGTGTCAGCAGCACGCTATCGGTCGATTTAAGCATGCCATACGCCGATTCCGGTGCCGCAAATTGAACATACAACTTATCAAAGTTATCGATACTCGCAATCGCGGTTTGGGTGGTAATGCGATCTCCAACCTCAACGTCGGTGAGTCCCATTACGCCAGAAAAAGGGGCGATCACTTGGCGGTCTTCTAATTCATTCTTAGCTTGGATCAAGGCGACCTTTGCTAAGTCTCTGTCCGTTACCGCTTTATCTAATTCATTAATTGGGACGGCGCCGCGCTTTTGGCTATCGGTTAGACGGTCGACGGTGCGCTGCGCATCTGCAAGACGAATTTTAGCTTCTTCAAGCGCCGCTTTTTGGCGGCGTGAGTCTAGCTCCAATAGCAAAGTACCCGCTTTAACCTGATCGCCCGGTTTAAAATGTACCGCAGTCACCCTATCACCAATTGCGGGATACAAAATAACCGATTGAATAGCTTCAGCATTACCTACTGCCTGAATTTGCTGGCTACTACTTTCAAATTGAATAGGCTCTGCAATCACTTGCGAAGGTTTCGCCAAAGCGGTATTGGTTATCAGCATAGTGGCCGTAAAAACCACCAAGCGCGTTACTTTACACATATTAACCTTAATAATTTCCATTGTTCTTAGCTATATTTGAGTGTAACAGTTAATCACTCACATCAAGATAAACTATTCGATAACACACAGGATAAGTGCGATAAGATGCAGTATGCCTTGCAGCGTTTCAAAGGCAAGATAAGCCCATGTAAAGTAAGGTAAAGTTATGTAAAGATTGAGGGAGAGTGAGGCGCAATAGACTACCGCGCCAAATCATGACTATTGTGCGGCCGCGCGCATCAGTCTATCGTTAACATCACGCCACTCGGGCGCCGTTGGTGGTGCTTCCAACAAAATCTCGGTTGCACTTGATTGGTCCAATTGATGTAACCCGTGATAAAGGCCCTGCGCATACTTGGCTTTGTCAGCACCAAGTTTGAGATCCACCAGCTCGTTGTTTGCTGAATTCTCAGAGATCATTCGTTCTATTTGTGATGAATAATACAACACACCGGTATTCGCTTCGCACTGGCCGTTTAGGCGAGCAACTAACTCTTCCGTTGACAACAGGGTAAGCGGTTTGCTTGGTTGATAATGGGCTTTTACGTTACCAGGGACGGCTACAGTGTGCACATCAGGCTCATCTACTTCAATATTGAGCACCGCTTCAAGTGCAGCTTTAGTAATAGGGCCTGCTCGCAAGATCCTCGGTGTGTCTGAAGATACATCGAGGATCGTTGACTCAAGTCCTACTTCACATGAACCGCCGTCTAACACAGCCGCTATCTTGCCAGACAATCCAAACAACACTTGCTCGGCGGTGGTTGGACTAATTTTTTTGTAAGGATTGGCAGAGGGCGCAGCAAGTCCGGAGTTAATGTGCTGCAATAATGCTAGCATTGCAGGATGATTTGGCACACGTATACCCACGGTTGGGTGGCCGCCTGTGACTACATCGCTCACATGTGCTTGCTTTTTGGCAACGATCGTCAGTGGTCCCGGCCAAAAAGCATCTGCTAAAGCATCAAAATAGTCTGGCAATGTTTCCACCCACTCAGTGACCAAAGACTTGTCAGCGAGGTGTACGATTAGCGGGTGATCAGCTGGGCGTCCTTTTGCTGCAAAGATTTTTTTTACCGCATCGGGTTGCCTTGCATCTGCTGCTAAGCCGTAAACGGTTTCTGTTGGAACCGCAACAAGGTGACCATCACGTGCAAGTTCAGCCGCTTGCGCCACTGCGCTTGGATCGGTTGCCAATAAATGTAAGGTTGTTAAGCTTGCTTCGCCCACGTGTCTTTCTCAGTGTAAAAAATGGACGCGAATTATAACCAATTTAAAATGCAAAGAGCCAGTATTACTGGCTCCAGCATAAAAACTAGGATCGGTTTGCGTTATTCAGCGCTTGCGACCATTACGGTTTTCACGTTAACAAACTCTTTTATCCCAAAACCACCATGCTCTCTACCATAGCCACTGTCTTTAACACCACCAAACGGCAAATTTGGTTGTGCCAGCGAATAGCCATTAATATTCACCATGCCAGTGTCAAACTCCTTAATAGCAAGTCCTGTGGCACGTTGGGTGTCTTCAGAAAAAATGCCGCCACCTAAACCATAGCGTGAATCATTGGCTACCATCATTGCCTCAGCCTCATCATGCACACGAATTAGCGAGGCCACAGGGCCAAAGAGTTCATCATCATAAGCCGGCATACCGGGTTTGACGTCTTCCAAAATGGTGACAGGATAATAAAACCCCTGTTGCTTTGGAATTTCTCCACCAAGTGGACAAGTCGCTCCCGCCTTAACGGACGCTTCAACTTGTTGGTGTAATTCATCACGTAAATCTTTACGCGCCATAGGACCTAAGTCGGTGTCTGCTGCGGTTGGATCTCCCACCTTAAGCTGCTTAAACCCAGCCACAAAAGCCTCTCTAAATTGGTCATAAATTTCATCAACGATAATAAAGCGCTTCGCGGCAACGCAGGTTTCACCATTGTTGACAATACGACCTTGAATACACGCGGACACCGCTTTATTAATATCAGCATCTGCCAGCACCACAAAGGCATCGTTACTACCAAGCTCTAGGACGGTTTTTTTAGAAAGCTCAGCAGCTTGTTTGGCAACTTGTTTACCTACTTTATCGCTTCCGGTAAACGTAACACCACGAATATATGGATTCTTTATCAACTCGCTTGCTGTCTCACCATCAATTAACAGTGATTGATAGCAACCTTTTGGAAAACCGGCTTCTAAATACAGCTCTTCAATTAATTTAGCCATACCAAATACATTTGAGGCATGTTTCATTACCGTGGTATTACCCGCCATCACGTTCGAAACACTGTATCTGATAACCTGATAAAGCGGAAAGTTCCAAGGTTGTATTCCTAAGATCACGCCTATTGGTTGATAAGTGATAATGGCATGTCCCTGCTCAAATACCCGATGCTCGTCCTGTAATTCTTTTTCGCCATGCTCAGCGGTATATCGGCAAATTTCAGCACACAAGGAAACTTCCTGTTCACCCTGCTCCGTCACTTTGCCCATTTCCTCGGTCATTAGTGAGACTAACTTGGATTTATTTTGCTCAATTAAGTCAGCAAGCCTGTTTAGCTTTTGTGCTCTTTGCGTAAATGTGGTTTTCTTCCAAAATGAATAACAGTCATTGGCTAAGTCCACCGACTTTTGCGCCTCGTCCAAGCTCATTAAAGTGTATTCGTTAACGGGTTGCTCTGTCGCAGGATTAATTGTGGTTACCGTATTTGACATCATAAAGCTCCTTCAAAAATTTAACGGCGTAAATCAATTTTTAGATTTACAGCGATAGCCTTTGAATAAGCAAGGAAGGCACCAATCTGAGAATAATGAATATCCCATTGATTATTATGAATTAATTTAATTTCAGAATTAGATTTAAAAGAATTTGAATACGTGAATTAGAAAAGGCTACACACCTAATATGAAAAGTTTGCAGAGCGAATGGCGCTTGCGCAAATAGCTTGCAATGAAAGTTTAGCTGAGAAAAGGGACCATCCAGTCCCCTTGTTATGTATTCTTAGTACAATGCACCTTTAGCGCTTTTGACGTTGCGCTTCTTTTTGCGCTAGCTTTTCTTCCTTACGCTTACGAATAGCATCCTGTGCTTCATGACCGATATGACCTTCGCCGCGTAGCTTCGCCAGTTCAATTTGCTTTTGGCGCTCAGCAAATCGTGCAACTTGCTCTTCTGTTAAGTCTTTGTGGCAGTGGTGACAAGACACCCCTTCCATATATTCTTCGAGTTGTTTCTCTGCTTCCGTGATTGGCATACGACAAGCATGGCATTGATCATAAGACCCTTTGTTTAAATCATGATCGACAGCAACACGGTTATCAAACACAAAACACTCGCCTTCCCACATGGTTTCTTCTTTTGGCACGTCTTCTAAGTATTTTAGAATGCCGCCTTCCAAGTGATAAACCTCTTCGAAGCCTTGCTCTTTCATATACGCTGTCGATTTTTCACAGCGGATCCCGCCAGTACAGAACATCGCCACTTTTTTGTGTTTTTCTGGGTTTAAGTTATTTTGCGCCCACTCAGGGAACTCACGGAAAGTCTTGGTTTTAGGATCGATGGCATTTTTAAACGTACCGATCTCGATTTCATAGTCGTTACGCGTATCAACTAGCACAACGTCAGGATCTGAAATCAATGCGTTCCAATCTTGTGGTTTTACGTACGTACCAACCACTTCTTTAGGGTCTATACCTTGTACACCCATGGTCACGATTTCTTTCTTAAGCTTTACTTTAGTGCGGTAGAAAGGGCAAGTTTCATCGAACGACTCTTTATAAACGATGTTATCAAGGCCCGGTTGTTTGTCTAACCATGTAAGTAGCGCATCAATGCCTTCACGTTTACCGGCAACGGTACCGTTAATGCCTTCTTCGGCAAGTAATAACGTACCGCGAACTTCATTCGCTTCCATCACATCGTGAAGTGGCTGTCTTATCTCTTGATAGTTAGGTAAAGAGACAAACTTGTACATAGCACAAACAACGTATTGTTCTGACATTGTATTTTCCTAGATTTAAGCTTTGATTAGCTTACACATTAAGCATGACGATGTGTAAAGCACGAAAACCGAGTCGCAAACCCGGCGCTGAGGCGCGTATTTTACGGATTTTTGATTAAAATGCAAAAAACACAAATTCTATATCCGATAGCGTCTATGCTTTGGTATAATCTCGTGTTTTTAAAATTCAAGACTTGGAGAAATTGACTTGAGATTCACTGAACTTGGGATAGATACGCGCCTAGAACAACAATTGGCTCACCAAGGGATCACGGAACCGACCGAGATCCAAGCGCATGCCATCCCAACGGCTCTAGCTGGCCACGATGTTTTTGCGCAGTCTAAAACAGGCTCTGGCAAAACCCTAGCCTTCTTGCTGCCTGCCGTACAGCGTGTAATGAAACAAAAAGCGCTGAGTAAACGCGATCCTCGCGTTGTTATCGTAGCTCCAACTCGTGAACTCGCGACTCAAGTATTCTCTGAGTGTCGTGCACTGTGTGCTGGCACTAATATTCAAGTCTGTAAGATTTTGGGTGGTGAAAACTACAATGATCAGGTAAAAGCGCTACGCCGCGACCCGCATTTTGTGGTGGGTACTCCTGGTCGTATTGCCGATCACGTTGAAAATCGTTCATTATTTTTAGGCGGTCTTGAACTGCTTATTTTTGATGAAGCAGATCGTATGTTTGACCTTGGCTTTGAAAAACAGTTGGACGTCATTAATGATTCTGCGGATCACCGCCAAAGACAAACGCTGCTATTTTCAGCCACACTAGACCATACTCAAGTTGAAGCATCATCACGTCAATTACTTAAATCGCCAAAGCGCATTATGTTAAGCAATGCCCACCAGCAGCATGAAGACATTAAGCAAGCACTCTACTTTGCCGATCATTTAGATCATAAAGAAGCGCTGCTTAAGCACTTCATCACACAAGATGACGTAGGACAGTGCATTATCTTTACCGCAACTCGTGGCGACACAGACCGATTAAGCAAACTGTTAAATGAGATGTCGATTAAAGCGGTATCGTTGTCGGGCGATATGCCGCAAAATAAGCGGTTAGACATTATGGAAAGCTTCAGCCGTGGGATTTATAAAGTGCTGGTTACCACAGACGTTGCCTCTCGTGGTCTCGATTTGCTCTCCGTTACCCATGTTATGAATTTTGACTTGCCTAAGCAGGCAGAAGAATATGTCCACCGTATCGGTCGTACAGGACGTGCCGGATTTAAAGGCACTGCGATTTCATTTGTTGGCCCCAAAGATTGGGATAGCTATGTGGCAATCAAAAACTATCTTGATGAGCCACTACGTTTTGAAGAAGTCCCCGGTCTTGTTGGTAAATTCAAAGGACTTAAGCAAAAACCGCAGCAGAGTAAAAATCGCTCTGCAGAGTCTGCGCCAAAGCAAACAAGTAAACCTAAGAAAAAGCCGGTGAAAAAATCACAACCGAGAAAAGTGGTCCCGCCACCAATTGATATTGACGGTACTATGCCGATGCGTCGCAAACCAAAACCACAAACTGACGAGGAATAATCATGTTAGGTCAAATCAAAATGTTAACCATTGAAGAGCTTACCGCGGAAGGGGCTTATTTAAACGGTGGTGAGCTTGGCGATGTGTTTCTTCCTCGAGCAGAAGTGCCAAAGCACACCGAAGAAGGTGACTCTGTTGAAGTATTTATCTATTTAGATAACTTGGGACACGCAACGGCAACAACCAAAAAGCCACTTGCACAAGTCGGTGAGTTTGCTCTGCTTCGCGTAAAAGAGATCAATAAGGTTGGTGCTTTTATGGATTTGGGCATTGAAAAAGACGTGTTAGCGCCTTTCAATGAACAAAAACCGAAAATGCGCGACGGCTATAGCTATTTGGTTAGGCTTTACCTAGACAACGCGAGTAAGCGTATTTGTGCGTCTAGTGCGCTAGGTAAATTTTTGAGTAAATCAAAAGCCGAGTACGAAAAATTCGAAGAAGTAGACCTAATCGTCGCGGCAAAAACCGATCTTGGCTATAAAGTGATCGTCAATGAAAAACACTTTGGATTGGTCTTTTTCAATGATGTGTTTAAGCGCATGTATATCGGTCAGCGCATGAAGGGCTTTGTAAAAGCGGTTCATGACGAAGATAAGATTGATATCGTGTTAGAAAAGCCAGGTATAGGTAAGGTTAAAGACCTTGCGGAAATCATTTATAGCAAGCTCGAAGAAAGCGGCGGCTATTTACCGCTAGGCGATAAATCAGATCCTGACGCCATCAAGCGTACTTTCTCTACCTCTAAAGCTAACTTTAAAAAAGCCATCGGTGGTTTATTCAAAGATGGCCGAATTGATATCGAAGCGACTTCTATTTCAATTCGCAAGTCTTAAACGCACATAATACTTAACCTGAGGTTTGGATAAGGAATGTTCCAACTCATTGTTTCTAAAGAACAACTTAGTTTTTCCTTTTCTAGCCAGAGAGTTTTAGGGAAAACACCGCTTCCGCGTCCTGCTCTCGCTAAGGTACCTACATCCTGTAGGCAAGGCGAATTTACGCACCAATAGCTGGCTATTGGAAGTGAATTCAACGCAGTTAGCGCTAAAACTGGCTGCTAGAAAGGCATTAATTATCCGCAGCTCAGGTTACTTAGCAAGTCTCAACCTGAGACTTGCTTGTTACATTACACTGACTTCAAGCATATCACGCCATTTATCTACCGCTTTTAATCCCAGCTCAAACCCCAATTTATAATCAGACTTTAAGGTCTCAGGGCTTGAGCCTAAAATCATAGATTCCAGTGGTCTATTGGGCGCTATTTGAATGATGTTAACATCTTCTGGTGGTGAATTCATAAAGTTCACCGCATCGGCATAGCGACTTTGATAGTGATGATACATTTCAAACATTCGAGGAGATTGATTAACGCGCCGCATGATTGGCTTTAAGCGCTCAAGCACTGGCATTTTGCCATCGTCATGTGCCTCAATGGTTCTGATCACCCAAATCGTCTTTGCCCCTTGACTGTGTGCCCAGCGCACGGGTAAAGGATCGGCCACGCCTCCATCCATCATTCCGTGACCCGCAACTTTAACGCCTGGACGATATAAAAAAGGGATCGCACTAGAAGCCTTTAAATGGGTAAACATGTTATCGTGCCACGTATGCAAATAATGTGGCTCAAGCGAGTCTAAGTGACTTGCAACCGCATAAAAGTTACTTTCCGGCGTGAGATGGTTAGGCTCAGTTGGAAACCGTACTTTGCCGCTGTGCTCTACTTGTTGAAAATACCAATCCAAGTCAATGACATTACCACCGGTAAAAAATCGCGCGGGACGGAAAAACTGCTGCTCCGTCGTCAGAGATTCGATAGCAGTTTGCGCATATTGACTTGCGCGAGCACAATAGGCTGCGAGGTTTTGTGCACCCGCTGAGACACCCACTTTTAAATCAAAAGGCGTAAATTTTTTCTCAAGAAAAGCATCAAGCACGCCCGCTGTAAAAATGCCTTTTTGACCTCCACCCTCAGCGATAATTGCAGAGCGTATGTTAGTTGTCATGTTGTGCTCTTTTTATTATATAAACCTGTACGCATCTTATTTTACTGTGGGCAAAAACCCGAAATTCAAGCTTTCATACCACTTAGCAATAAAAATGCCCTGCAGAACAGCGTTGTTCAAGCAAGGCATTCATAATATCCACAGTGTGATTAATATGCGGTTAAAGTTTGCTTACAGAACTCTCTACCGGCCGTTTTAAAAAGCTGACTAATAGCGCGGGTAAAATGGTGAGTGTGACGATAGTTGCCATAGCAATACCACAAAGCACTATCATGCCAACGCCTCGATAAAGTTCAGATCCTTCTCCTGGAATGAACACCAATGGCGCAAGACCGCATAGGGTTGTCATCGTTGACATCACAATCGGTTTTAATCGCGTTTGTAGTGCTGAGATCACCGCCTCGTAAACACTCATTGCGGTACTCTCAAGGTTTCTGCGGCTTTGATCCACAATCAAAATAGGGTTATTAACCACAGTCCCTAACAAGATTAAAAAGCCAAGCATGGTGATCATGTCAAAAGGCTGGTGGAAGGTGCCTGTTATGCTACCAATGCCATTAATAGTAATTAGTCCAAGTAAGCCCCCTGCCATGCCAAGCGGCACTGTTGCCATGATAAATAGCGGGTAGCCCCAATGCTTGAAGATAGCGACAAGTAATAAGTAACACAGCGCTAATGCAACGATAAAATTACTGCCCAGCGCTTCTTTGGTTTTGTCTAGTTGATCGGCAGCACCACCTATACTCACATTGACACTAGGAAGCAGATCGCCCTGCATCTGAAGCTGCGGTAGTAATTCCGTTCTTACTAATTCCTGCGCTTCCTCTAGGGCAACATTTCTTGGAGGAATAATATATACAGTCACGGTTCTACGACCATCAACTCGGCGCAAACTATCACTGTCTGCTTTTTCTCGTAGATCGGCCAAAGCGCTCAACGGGATCAGTCCAGCTTTGGTTACAACTGGAGATTGCGCTAATTGCGAAAGACTTTGCTGATTACCCGACTCAGAAAATAAAAAGACGTCGACTTTGTCATCGTCTAAAATCAACTCATCAACATAAGCGCCGTCACTCAGGGCTGCGACCGTATAGCCGAGTTCGTCAGCACTCATACCCACTTCAGCCAGCCGTTGCCATCTTGGTTGAATCTCTATTAACGGTTGGTCGAGTGTCAGAGAAGATGGTGCAGAATCCACTTGTGGATTATCAAAGACCTCCCCCGCTAACCGGTACACTGCATCTGCCGCCCGGTAGAGCGCCGTTTGATCTGTACCGCTAATATCTAAAGCGACCGCTCTTGAACCGCCATCATTACTTGAGATAATCGAGCCTCGTGAAGAAAATGCACGCATTCCTGGGTAGCTTCTAAACTTGGTCGTGATTGCCTCCATCATTTCATCGATGTATTCACGGTTGTATGGTTCACTCAATAGCCAAATGCTACCAACACCAACGGACATCGAATAATATTTTAAAGGTGGCAACGACGTTTTACCTGATACAAAATCGCTGTCATCGTTTTCCAAATGCTTATTTAAATAAGGAAGTAGTTCATCAGCAATTTTTTGCATATGGCTGAGGTTATAGCCCGGAGGCGCTATCATCATAGAGAACGCTTTTGGCTCCTCTCCCTCTGGCAAATATTCGGCTTTAGGCATAAATAACCACGCCCCACCGAGTAACAACACACTACCGAATACAATACACACTATGCGAGCACGTGGACTTGATAACATCGCCGGAATAAACGTTGGTAGTTTAGGCGTAGACAACATGCCACTGGAGATTTCCTTACAGGCAAAATTTGCATTAGCAGCAGGCACCACAAACAAGGCGACCAACATAGAAGCGATGATTGCGGCAGAAATAGCTATTGCTACATCGGAATAAAGCTGTCCGGCTTCTTGCTGAATAAATAAAATAGGTGCGAATACCAACACTGTGGTCAGGGTTGAAGCAAGCACCGCAGGCCATACCTCTTGAACACCGGTAATGGCTGCTTGAAGTTTGTCGAGACCTCGGCGTCTGGCTTGCTCTATGTTTTCAAGTACAACAATGGTGTTATCAACCGTCATGCCAATGGCGAATGCAACGCCGGCGAGGGAAATCACGTTGATCGTTCTGTCAAATAGCAACAGGCCCAAAAATGCCGCGATGGTACAAATTGGAACGCCCATCACACCAATAAAGGTCGAGCGTGGGCTCTTTAAAAACCAAAACATCACCAGAGTCGCAAGCACCGCACCTAGCGCTAAATTCGTCCAAACATTTTCAACAGATCCTTTAACGTAACGAACATCATCGCTCAATAGCGTCAGTTGTAGTCCATTACTTGCAAGCATGTCACGGTTGATGCGAGCCACTACCTCCATCATTTCTTCTTTAATCGCCATCACGTTAGAACCACTTTCCCGTCTCACCGAGAGCATTAAGGTTCGCTCGCCATTGTTATAGGCAATATCGCGCACTTCATAATGATCAAGCTTTACCTGAGCGATGTCTTTGAGCTTAATTGTGGTGCCCGCACGGTGACTGACTACCAGCTCTTCTAGCGCTTTAGCTGACTCAAAGCGGCCGACCATACGCAGCAAATAACGGCGTTTACCACTGTCTATATCGCCGGCAGAGGCATCTTGGTTACGGCTGCGTATTGCATTTCTAACGTCAACTAAGCTAATTCCACGGCTCGCCAATTGTTCTTGATCTACCAAAATTTGTACTTGATAGAGTGCACCACCACGCACACCAACCTGAGATACTCCACTGACTCTTTCCATTTCTGGGCGAATAAAGTCTTCGGCATAATCACGAAGCATATCGATATCAAGATTGAGTGGATTTCCCGGTTGTGGCTTTAGATTAAAAAACATAAAGGCATTGCTCGAAAACGCGCTGCTGTATAACACCGGCTGGTCAACGTTTTCAGGATAATTTGGTACTTGAGATAACGCATTACTCACGTTTATGAGCGCTTCGTTGACGTCGACACCAAATGGAAACTCAAGCTCTATCTCTGCCTCACCGGTATTTGCATAACTGGACATGCGAGTTAGATTCGCAAGTGAGCGAAGATACCTTTCTTGCTCTATAAGTATTTCTTTTTCAACATCCTGTGGCGTGGCACCGGGCCAATTGGTCACCACAGTGATGGTTCTTACTTCAAGATCTGGGATCATTTGCACCGGAATTTTAAACGCTGCAACAATACCCAATATCGAACAGATCAATACCGTGACTGCAACTAAAATGGCGTGATTTACACTGGCTCTTAACATCACCCGCTCCTATAAACCCGGTACAATGTTTAATGCTTGGCCTTCTTGCAATAACTCATTGCCTTCAACCACCACTTGTTGCCCTATCTCTAAGCCAGATAGAACTTCAATATGACCATTAATTCGCTCACCAATTTGAACGTTTAACCGCTTTGCTTGACCGTCAACGGCCACAAAGACACTGAACCCACCGTCGGGATGACGCAAAATCGCATCGCTAGGAATAATCACGCTGTGGTCTTGTGCTCGAATTAGCGGCAGTTTTGCCGTAGCCGATGCGCCGACACGCAACTGCGCATCTGTTGGGATTGCCAATCTTAATAGAAACGAGCGACTGGTTTTGTCAACGACAGGAAGTTTTGCCAATACATGAGCTTGATGCTGCACGCTTGGCGCGCTTGCAACACTAAAATTAACGACGCGGCCAAGGTTAATAAGCTGAAAGTACTCTTGTGGTACTTGCAAATCGAGCCACAGAATATCGCTACTTACTAGCTCAAACACCGTTTGTCCGCGCGTCACCCACTCACCTAAATTAACCGTGCGCCTCGCTATTATCCCCGTAAAAGGCGCTTTTAATTGATGGCGGTTAACGAGCTCTCGCTGATAAGCTATCTTAGCTTGTGCTTCTAAAAGAGAGGCTTCTGATGCTTGTAACTTTGCCTGTCTGTCAGCAAGCTCTGTTTGCGCAAATAATTTTTGCGCAAACAGAGACTGTGCTTCTTTTACCAACCTTATCGCATTGTTGCGATCGACCTTGGCACGCTCAAGTGCAGCTTCTACACTTTTCAGCTCAGCTTTTACTAAAGCTGCATCGAGACTCAGCAGTACAGCATTTGCTTCAACAATGTCGCCGGCTTCAGCTGAGATCTTAGTGATTACACCATCGGTTAAACTTGACACTTGTGCATGTTGTGCGGCACTAATCGAGCCAGTTAAAGACAGTGTTCGTTCAAGCTGTTGTTGCTTTACATCAGTGACCACAACGTTGACCGCTGCAGCATAAAGGTTAAAGGATAAAAGAGAGAATATTAAGCAAACGCATTTCATGTAGTTTGATCCAAAGTTAAAAGCACTATTCCTTTTCGTAAGCACTTGGCAAAAGTACCTACTGATCTCGACTGAGCATTGCAGCTGGCGAGTTTATATCACTATAACGCGACACACTAACACAAATAAAAATCATTACTATCTAAACAGGATGAATGACCTCAAAAGTGTAGTTTGTGAAATAATGAATGAACAAAGAACATACAGAAATGACGCTTGGAATAAAGTAGACATAAATGTTGCTATGCCTACTTTAAGGGGTTAATTGCAGTGATTTAATTTAACAATACAAGTGAAGTGACATTACGAACACCAGGATGACTCATATAATCATTTTTAATTCCTTCAACTCTCAGTGATTTACCAATCAAACTCGGGTTAAGCTTGGGACTAAATGCATCACGCTGAGCTGCTTCCAACTTAATATATAGCTTGTTGCCAACGACAGTTGCGTCGCTTAATTCAAGCGCATAGATATCGTTTACAGCAGCTGTGATTTTGCCACTGACTACCACTGCTGAGCCATTATTTAGCGCTAATACGTCAGCAACACTCATATCACTAGATGGCTCTGTCGTTGTACCAACGGTTTGTATTTCACTGACTTCTCGTATCCCCGGTGCACTCATATACGATGAGCGAACACCTTTGATAACTAAAGTAGAATCAAGAATGGATGGATTAAGCTGCGGACTAAATGCAGCACGCTGGTGACTTTCAAGTTTAACATTTATCGTATGAGTAGGATTTTGGCTGTCCTCAAGTACTAAAGCATAGATATCATTAAGTGCAGATTTAACACGCCCAACAAGCTCAATTTCATTGCCCTCGGCGGTTGCAAGCGCCTGCTCAACCGACAATGCCACTGGTGCAATCTGAATATCGCTTACATAACGAATACCAGCCTCACCCATATAGCTGTCTCGAGTACCAGTCACTATAACTGATTGACCAAGGATCTCTGGATTGAGTTGCGGGTTAAAGTCACTGCGCTGAGCAGATTCAAGCTTTACGTTGATACTTAGCGATGCGTTGGCAGTATCTGTGAGTAATAGGCCATAGATACCGTTTACTTCGGCTGTCACTTTACCTAACACTGCAAATTTAGACCCAGCTGAAGCAGCAAGTGCCTGTGCTACAGAAATCGTGCCATCAGGAGTTGGCTTTGGATCGGGATTAGGATTAGGATCTGGATTGGTTTGCCCTGAACCATAAGGCGCATTGAAAGAGTTATTTTTATAGCTATCTGTATTCCATGCATCAAAACCCGATGCAGGCGTCCCCCATGGCTGACCATTGTTTGGATCAGACATTTCTTGCGGCGCCATTGGCACAGGTGTTACTTCGCCGCTTGCATGACCGTTAGTACCATCAAAGTACTGATACGACTCAGGCGTTGCTAGCCAATTGATGATGTTGACCGAAAGTACAGCTGCATTACCTCTGTCCGTCCAGCCGGGGTAAGTCTTTTTACTATTACCATTATCCTGACGCTTGTATTTAGGTGTAGCGTCTTCAATTGGGGAAGAATCACCAATAAACGCGGCTTTACCTAATCCGGCTTTTGAGATAGCAACATACGGGCCTTCATTTCTACCACCAAAGTAAAGTCCATCATCTTTAGCATGACGCCACTTAGCTGGTGTATCTGAAGGTGAAAAATAAACCAAGCCCTTCGCTTTTTGTTCATCTACAATCGCAAGCGTCGCGCCTGCGGCCATCAATACAGGAGTAACTCCGAGTGTGATCCCTTCTGTTTTGCTCGCAGACTCAATACCACTTACGCCTTGCTTGTAGTCAGCGGCATTAAAGCGAAAGCGGATCCCAAAATTTTCTGCAAGCCATCCCATGTCTGCTGATTTTGGATTACGCCAGTCACCGTACTCACCACCTAGATTATACTTGGCCAGATCTGAGCGGTTGTAGCCGTTAAAGACTTCAGTGGCATCCCACGTATTTAGATTACGATCCGCGTCATAATGATCCGCAATAAAAAATATCCCTTTTCCATCCGCTACAAACTGCAATAACGCTGCTTGCTCTGATTGAGTGAAAGGACGGTTAGTTTCTGCCAATACAAAGACATCTGCATCTTTAATCGCATCGTAGCTGATAACCGCTTCATTTTGATTGCTTTGAGAGGTACGGTCGTCAAAGAATCTAATCTTGCCGTCATTGTTTAAATCAACACCGCGATATTCTTTTACGGTATATCCTTCATTAACCAATGCATCCGCAAAGTCTGAAAACGCACCGTCAATAACCCAATCGGCATTTCCCTCCACGCCACCGTGTGACACATCAAATAATACTGTCTTACCATTGCTGTTTGTGGTTGGTGTTTTAACTGGAATATGGTTATTCCAGTCATACGGCTGTGCCGCAAACACAGATGTGGATATAGCCGCAGCCAAAACTACGCTGCTAAGCTTGAAGTTTACTTGTTTCATTCGTCAAATCCCGTTGAAAATTATAAAAAGAAGCGATAAAAAAGCCGCCAAAATATGGCGGCGTAGTGTATTAGTTCAGCGGTTGTGTTAAATCCAGCTGATAAAGTGCAAAACCTCGTTCGTCGGTTTTGCCAGTAGGTAGAATATGATTAAATTGCTGACTGTAGGTTTCAGCATCCGCACTAGTTGAACTAAAAAACTCAATATTAGCGCCAACTACAGGTGCAAATGACCAGTTCATATCTGCCGATGGATCAAGTCCTGCGGCACCATTTTGGTCGCTAACAAAAGTAATATAGTCAGCAACGACCTGACGGTTCTCATTTGGCGAGTCGACAACGATTTTATCTCCCTTAATATTTGGGAAATTACCGCCACCAGATGCACGATAGTTATTCGTTGCAACCAAGAATACTTGGTCGTCCTTCACCAACTCACCTTGATACTTCAATGCCTTAATGCGGTTACCGTTTGACACCTTTTCACCGTTTGCCGCGTAGCGTGCAGGCTCAGTGACATCAATTTGATACGTCACACCATCTAGCACATCATAGTTATATGAAGGAAAGTCTGGATTGATCAGCGCTTGAACGCCTTCAGTATTCGGTGTGATTTGATTGAACTGGCCTGCAGACATTTCAAGCCATTCGCGCACTTCGCTGCCCTTGAGCTTCAACACCTTAAGTACGTTAGGATAAATGTACATATCTGCAACGTTACGATAGGCGATATCACCTGCAGGAATTGCGGTAAAGTCATCTGGCCCGCCACGCCCAGCTCTAAAGGGTGCACCCGCAGACAGAATAGGTAATCCATCAAGCTCAGTACCTTGCACTATTTTTGCTGTATACCATGCTTGTGCGTCAGTCACGATTTGGATTGAGGGGTCGTCATTCACTAACGCAAAATAGCTGTTCACAGTGTTGGTGATTTTAGCAAAAGGCTCATTCACCCATGCGCGCGTTTCAGCATGCTCACTATGCACTACCGCTTCAATTGCTGCATCGCTTTCAACCAATGATATCGTGTTTCGATTTTCATCCGTTTCATAGATTGGTTTAAGCGTTGACTGTGAGTCAACCACCGTCCATTTACCTGACTTAAACTGGATATCTAAGTCAATTACACCAAGGTGATTTCCCCAAAAACCAGGCATTACAGCCGCAACGCCATTGATTGTGCCTTTATCGTTATCAACACCATGTGCCGCTAAGTCTGCATAGCCCGAACCTGGGAAGTTTGCATGCGCATGACCAAACATAATGGCGTCTATATCATCCACCTTAGATAAGGCATAAGATGCGTTTTCAGCCATTGGCTTATCGGCAGATACATCAAGACCTGAGTGCGGAATAGCAACGACAATATCCGCGCCTTCAGCTTTCATTTTAGGCACGTAGTGTTTTGCCATTTTTACGATGTCTTTGGCTATCACTTTGCCTTCAAGATTGGCCTTATCCCATTGCATGATTTGTGGTGGAACAAACCCGATAAAGCCAACTTTAATCACCTGAAGTTTGTCATTCTCGTCAAAGAATTGCTTTTCTTGAATTAGGTAAGGCTTAAATAACGGCACATCATTTGTTTCATCTTCGTCGCCATCAACCTTAAATACGTTTGCACTGATGTAGGGAAAATTCGCATCGTCGATTGCTTCGTCTAAAAACGCCAAGCCAAAGTTAAACTCATGATTACCAATATTTGCGACATCGTACTCTAGTGTGTTCATGGCCTTATAAACCGGGTGAACTTCTCCCTCTTTGAGGTTTTTGATTTTCGCCATATAGTCGCCAAGCGGACTACCTTGGATCAAGTCGCCGTTATCTACTAGCATGGAATTTTTAACTTGGCTTCTCGCTTGATGGATTAACGCCGCGGTTTTCACTAGACCCACTTTGTCGTCTTGCTTGTCTGAAAAGTAGTTGTAGTTCAATACATTTGCATGCAAATCTGTGGTTTCTAGTAAACGCAAAGACACCGCAGTGCCCTCTTTTGGAATATCAGGTCCTTTCGGCACGTTTATATCAACATTGTTATCTGAATCTGAGCAACCAGTAATAATGCTTGTGGCACCGCACAATAGTGCGATTGGAAGTAGTTTTGTTTTCATAAGTCCTTTCTTTACTTTGTTTGCATACCCGTGCGCATGCGTTTAGTTATTTCAGCAATACCAAGTCACGTCTCTTCTTACTCCACTTCATAGAAGCTGAACCTAGAAGCACAGCGAGTCAGTATAAACCGTTGCGTTTTGCGTGGCGGGTGTCACTATACGAGGGAAAAAAGTCAAGAAAGCTAAGCTTTTATGGCAGTTCAGTGGGATAAATATGACGTTACTAAGTCAGGAGGAGTGAATTAATTTTAAAGTGAAATATACACAAAAAAGCCTCCACATTGGAGGCTTTAATTGTGACTTTTACATTTACCAATAGTTAATCTTCAAAATCGACTTCTAGCGCGATGATCGTGCCTTCGACCATTTGAGCGGTAACTTCAACCTTAACATCATTACTAAGGTCACTTTTTTGGCCATCTTTGAATACGGTGTCATTGGTTACATGAACCGTCATTCCAAATAATGTAAATTGGTCGCCAGACAAGTTTGCAACTTTACCTTCGAGCTCAAAATAGGCGTAGTCTTCGAACTCTACCTTTTCAGCTTGAATATAAGTTTCACCATTTTTAGTTACTAAATAGCCTTCAACTTCAACGTTTTTGCCTGTTGCAATATCAGATTGACTGCCACCTTTAAACTGAGTTTGCTCAGATACTTTGACTTTTTGGCCAAGGACGTAAAACGCCTCATCTGTCTCAACTTGTGTGATTGGACCTTCAACCTCCACATATTTTACGGCTTCAAATTTGAGCTCTTTAGCAATAACAGTGACACCGTCGGTTGTGTAACCTTCAACCTCAACTGCCAAGCCATTTGAAAACTTTTCAAAATTACCATTCTTAAGCTTTGTATCTGCCGTAATTTGAACGCGCTGCGCACCAAGGTTGAACTCGTAATCAAACGCAGAGTTTTTGACTAGGTCCTCAATTAAGCCCGCAATTTCGACTTCATCAACGTCATCTTCCTCAAACTCGACCTTTTTAGCCAACAATACATTGTCGTCAGTTAACACGCCTTCTACTTCAACCGTTACACCGTTTCCTAGGTTACTGCTACTGCCATCTTTAAATTCCGTGTTGCCATCAGTTGCAATAGAGACACCATTCACCATGAACTCAGACGCTGAGACAAAGTTTGTGATTTTGCCTTCGACTTCAAGTTCAATACCATCATCAGACTCGATTTCAATTTTAAGTGCCAAGATTGAACCATCAGCACGCTGAATAGCGGTAACTTCAACTTCATCGCCAATCACAAATAAGCCGTTTTTAAACTCAGTATTTCCATCAAAAAATACTGTCTTACCATCAACACTAAAAGTTGCGTCGACCGGATTAAAACTAACCACTTTACCTTCTAGCTCAAATCTACGGTCATCGAAGTCATCGTCTTTGTCATCAACTTCAACTTTAGTTGCGATCAATGAGTCTCCTTGGATCACATAATCAACTTCCGCGATATCACCTGCTGCCACTTGTTCAAAAAATGTCGTGAGGTTTACATCATCTTCAAGTTCCAGCTCTGTCGCACCATTGATGGCAAAGACAAGTTTGCCTACTGTGATTGTTTGCTCGCCAGCATTAACAGCCGTGATTTTTCCCTCAACCTCATGTTCTTGTTGATCGTCAAAATCGCTTGCAGAGATACGCTCTAAATCTCTCACAACGTAGGCACCTTCAAAACCAAATGCCTCAATTTCTACGACATCACCTACACTAAGCTTCTCAAGTTTAAGTTCGATGTCTTCTGCATCCGAGTCATCTTCAAACTGGGTATAGCTATCCACAAAATAGGTGCTACCAAATACTGTTAGTGTCTGTGCTTCAAGGTCAATATCTTCTACTACGCCAGTTAATTCGATTTCAGAGTGCTTATCAAAGCGTACTTTTTTTGCGATTAAACCTTCTTCGGTTGCAACTGCAAGCACAAATACGCGCATACCGATTTGCAGGTCATCATCATCCCCTTTTTTGAAATCAGTGTCGTCATTTAATGTGAAGCTGTGCCCGCCGATTGCGAAGGTGTCGTCACTGACTTGAGTTACAATACCTTCAAATTTGGCGACCGCACCTGTTGATACTGGCTCGTTGCTATCAACCTCTACACTGTCTGGAAGTAATACACCGTCAATAGGTAAACTTGATGCTTCCACCTCCACTATTGCATTGTTTTCAAGCGTCCCTTCAACTTCTGTTGCTTGGCTATAGTCTATAGTCAACATACCTAATTTGAATGTTTTCGCATCAAGATCTAGCTCAGCAACCTTACCTTCAATTTCAAATTCGCCATTTTGCTCTTCCACATCAATGCGGGTAGCAACATACTGACCCTGCCCTTGATGCAACGCACTGATCTCTACGAAATCACCTGTCGTTATTTCTGTGAAAGCTACCTCTAATTTCGTACGTTTATCAACACTAAATTCTTGACCCAACACAGTGATTGTTTGTTTGGCGTAGTCGACTGCCGTCACCACACCTTTAGCAGTTGCGTCATAGATAATAGAGTCAGCTACTGCAAAATTGCCATCTGCGCCTTGCTTACCTTGCAGATTTATCAGCATGCCCACTTTAAGATTTGCTTGTTGATCTGGCGTCGTCTCATAACGCACACCGTTTACGTATACACTGCCAAACCCAGTTACAGTTCCCTGTGCACTTACTGATGTACGGTAGGTAATGGTGATTGTTTCTTCTTCATTACCACTCAAATCGACAGTAACCGAGTTTTCATTTGGCTGATAGAGTGCTTGATCCACAGAACGAGAAGTAGCCGTTAATTTATACTCCCCGTTTGCTAAGGCATTTAGAGTAGTCGTGCTTGTAATGTCTTCGCTATAGCTAGAAGGGCCTGTTAGCGTTAAGCCCGCATCTGCACCAGCTGGTAAGCCTTGTACAATGACTTTTATTGAACCTTTAGTTCCTGTGTTATCACCAGGTTGCGGATCGGTATCACTTCCACTTCCGCCCCCACAAGCAACCAAAAGGCTACTCGATGCCAATAACGATGGTAACAACCATTTTTTATCCATTATATAATCTCCTAAATTTTGGCTCATTTAGTACATGCAGCGGCTAGCCACAAAAACTTAACATGCACTCTAGACGGCCGAAAATGAATGCCCGCTTTACTAACGCCCGAGTTGTACCTATTTTGGTTTTTCGTCGTTACCACACTTCCATGCGATTTACTTGGCAGTCGTCGGCATCAAAGTACTTTTTCATCACCTCTGGAAATGGACCATTGCCGTGAGCATTCCTATTCTTTTTAAACGTATACTCCATAGCACTGTGATAGTACTCGTCAATTGGTTGAGTAATATCCATAAACCTATTCATTTGTGACCAATCGTGAGCATCGCCGCCCCCTGCAATACCAATACGATTTCCAAACCAATAGTGCTCGGGGTATTTTCTACAACTTAAGTAACCCGTTTGCATCGATGCGCTACCTCGCATATTTTTTACTTCTGGACCGACAACATACTCTAGGTCTTCTATGGGGATATAAAATGGCTTTCTGAATAAGGTGTACGGCGTTCTTACCAGTCCGGTATGACGGTTAAACTCAATTGCATCCACAATACGAATTGCATTCCCTAATTTGTACATTATTAAAGGGAATGCAGTCAGTAAAAACAGCCCCAACCATGAATGCCAAGCTGGCATACTGTCGTCTGTCATACTTACCCCTAACAGACAAATCCCAATAATAGGGCCTAATACCAACCCATGCAGCCTAAGGGACCATAATCCCGGTGAGCGCGGTACGGAAACAACCCGACCATCGCATTGGCTAGGGTAACTTACGCCACTAAAGTCGTCTCTCGGTGCAAATGCGTCTTTACAAGGTTTTGCGTCTTTAAACTTACAACCATTTAGTTCTTCAGCCTTGGTTAAGCGTTCCTTATAGCTTAAGTTATGAAGATGATTTTTTGGTAGTTCTTCATAAAAAATACCGCTAAGACGGTAACCTGTTTCTCTATCTATATACGCATCAATTTTTGCGAAGTCTTCTTTTTCTTCTTCGGTAGCTTCTTCACGGTACTTTCTGTTTCTTTCTTTAGCCCTCTCAATTAAATAAATATTCCGCTCTTCCTGAGTCATCTCTTCAATCTTTTTCATCAACAACTCCTTTTAACTGACTACTAGAAAGCACTTGTAATGATTAACGCCCTACCACACTTCCATGCGATTTACTTGGCAGTCGTCGGCATCAAAGTACTTTTTCATCACCTCTGGAAATGGGCTATTGCCGTGAGCATTCCTATTCTTCTTAAACGTATACTCCATAGCTTTATAATAATAGCGGTTGATTGGTTGAGTAGTATCCATAAATCTATTCATTTGTGACCAATCGTGAGCATCGCCACCTCCTGCAATACCAATACGATTTCCAAACCAATAGTGCTCGGGGTATTTTCTACAACTTAAGTAACCCGTTTGCATCGATGCGCTACCTCGCATATTTTTTACTTCTGGACCGACAACATACTCTAGGTCTTCTATGGGGATATAAAATGGCTTTCTGAATAAGGTGTACGGCGTTCTTACCAGTCCGGTATGACGGTTAAACTCAATTGCATCCACAATACGAATTGCATTCCCTAATTTGTACATTATTAAAGGGAATGCAGTCAGTAAAAACAGCCCCAACCATGAATGCCAAGCTGGCATACTGTCGTCTGTCATACTTACCCCTAACAGACAAATCCCAATAATAGGGCCTAATACCAACCCATGCAGCCTAAGGGACCATAATCCCGGTGAGCGCGGTACGGAAACAACCCGACCATCGCATTGGCTAGGGTAACTTACGCCACTAAAGTCGTCTCTCGGTGCAAATGCGTCTTTACAAGGTTTTGCGCCTTTAAACTTACAGCCGTTTAGTTCTTCAGCCTTGGCTAGTCGTTCCTTATAGCTTTGATTATGGAGATGATCTTTAGTTAGATCTTCATAATAAGCTTCACTTAGGCAGTAACCTACTCGTCTATCACTGTATGCTTCTAATTCTGCTTCCCGCTTCTCTTCTTCAGTAGCTCCTTTTTGGTAGAGCACTTCTCTTTCTTTAGCCCTCTTTGCTAAATAATTACGTATCTCCTCGTGAGTCATATCCTTTATCTCTTTCACCATTAACTCCTTTTGATTAACTACTTAAAGCACTTGTAATGATTAACGCCCTACCACACTTCCATGCGATTTACTTGGCAGTCATCTGCATCAAAGTACTTTTTCATCACCTCTGGAAATGGGCCATTACCGTGAGCATTTCTATTCTTTTTAAACGTATACTCCATAGCACTGTGATAGTACTCGTCAATTGGTTGAGTAATATCCATAAACCTATTCATTTGTGACCAATCGTGAGCATCGCCACCTCCTGCAATACCTATACGATTTCCAAACCAATAGTGCTCGGGGTATTTTCTACAACTTAAGTAACCCGTTTGCATCGATGCGCTGCCTCGCATATTTTTTACTTCTGGACCAACAACATACTCTAGGTCTTCTATGGGGATATAAAATGGCTTTCTGAATAAGGTGTACGGCGTTCTTACCAATCCGGTATGCCGGTTAAACTCGATTGCATCCACAATACGAATTGCATTCCCTATTTTGTACATTATTAGAGGGAATGCAGTCAGTAAAAACAGCCCCAACCATGAATGCCAAGCTGGCATACTGTCGTCTGTCATACTTACCCCTAACAGACAAATCCCAATAATAGGGCCTAATACCAACCCATGCAGCCTAATAGACCATAATCCCGGTGAGCGCGGTACGGAAACAACCCGACCATCGCATTGGCTAGGGTAACTTACGCCACTAAAGTCGTCTCTCGGCGCAAATCTGTCTTTACAGGGTTTTGCGTCTTTAAACTTACAGCCATTTAGTTCTTCAGCCTTGGCTAGTCGTTCCTTATAGCTTTGATTATGGAGATGATCTTTTGATAGTTCCTCAAAATAGATACCACTAATAAGGTATTTGCTTTCTCTATCAACATATTCACGTATTTCTTCTCTTACTTTTTTCTCTTCTTCTGTGGCTTCTTCTCGATAATACCGTTCTCTTTCCTTAGCTCTTTCCTTTAGATATTTATCTAACTCCTCTTCAGTCATCTCTTCAATCTTTTTCATCAACAACTCCTTTTAGCCAACCACTAGAAAGCACTTGTAATGATTAACGCCCTACCACACTTCCATGCGATTTACTTGGCAGTCGTCGGCATCAAAGTACTTTTTCATCACCTCTGGAAATGGGCCATTAAAGTGGGCATTCTTATCGAGCTTATAGTGATACTCCATGATTTCGTAGTAATATTCTTCTATCGGTTGGGTAGTGTCCATAAACCGATTTATCTGAGCCCAATCGTTTAGGTTTCCACCATCTCCGAGTCCAATCGCATGGCCAAACCAAAACTTTTCAGGATATTTTCTGCAACTTAGATAACCCGTTTGGAACGAGCCGCCACCTCTTGCGCTTTTCACCTCAACGCCCACCACATATTCAAGGTCTTCTATTGGGATATAAAATGGTTTTCTAAACAGGGTGTAAGGTGTTCTCACCAACCCGGTATGACGATTAAACTCAATGTTATCAAGAAACCGTAAAGCGTCAGAAAATTTAAACAACAAGAAAGGCGTGATGAAAAGACCTGCCAAACTCAAGTATAAATAGTCTACTGGAAATGTATGAACCAGTGTCAGTACAATCAACATAAATCCCGCAATTGCTGACAATATGGTGATTACCATTCTAAAAAGTATTAGGCTTGGGTGACGAACTACCGCAACTTTTTCACCGTCACAATTCCAAGCACCAAAGAGGCGTTTAGGGCCATCAAAATTGTCTCTCGGCGCAAATGCATCTTTACAGGGTTTTGCGTCTTTAAACTTACAGCCGTTTAATTCTTCAGCCTTGGTTAGTCGTTCCTTATAGTTTAAGTTATGGAGATGGTCTTTAGTTAGATCTTCATAATAAGCTTCACTTAGGCAGTAACCTACTCGTCTATCACTGTATGCTTCTAGTTCTGCTTCCCGCTTCTCTTCTTCAGTAGCTCCTTTTTGGTAGAGCACTTCTCTTTCTTTAGCCCTCTTTGCTAAATAATTACGTATCTCCTCGTGAGTCATGTCCTTAATCTGTTTCACCATAAACTCCTTTTAATCAACCTCTAGAAAGCACTTGTAATACTAACGCTCTACCACACTTCCATGCGATTAACTTGGCAGTCATCTGCATCAAAGTACTTTTTCATCACCTCGGGAAATGGACCATTGCCGTGAGCATTCTTATTCTTCTTAAACGTATACTCCATAGCTTTATAGTAATATCGGTTGATTGGTTGAGTAATATCCATAAACCTATTCATTTGTGACCAATCGTGAGCATCGCCACCTCCCGCAATACCAATACGATTTCCAAACCAATAGTGCTCGGGGTATTTTCTACAACTTAAGTAACCCGTTTGCATCGATGCGCTGCCTCGCATATTTTTTACTTCTGGACCGACAACATACTCTAGGTCTTCTATGGGGATATAAAATGGCTTTCTGAATAAGGTGTACGGCGTTCTTACCAATCCGGTATGGCGGTTAAACTCGATTGCATCCACAATACGAATTGCATTCCCTATTTTGTACATTATTAAAGGGAATGCAGTCAGTAAAAACAGCCCCAACCATGAATGCCAAGCTGGCATACTGTCGTCTGTCATACTTACCCCTAACAGACAAATCCCAATGATAGGGCCTAACACCAACCCATGTAGCCTAATAGACCATAATCCCGGTGAGCGCGGTACGGAAACAACCCGACCATCGCATTGGCTAGGGTAACTTACGCCACTAAAATCGTCTCTCGGCGCAAATCTGTCTTTGCAGGGTTTTGCTTCTTTAAACTTACAGCCGTTTAGCTCTTCAGCCTTGGCTAAGCGTTCCTTATAGCTTAAGTTATGGAGATGATCTTTGGATAGTTCTTCATAAAAAATACCACTGCGACGATAACTTGTCTCTCTAGCCAAGTATGCATCTCTTTGTGCTTTCTTTTCTTTTTCTTCTTCAGTTGCTTCTTCTCGATAATATCGCTCTCTTTCCTTCGCTTTATTTGCCAAATAGCTATCCAGCTCTTCTTCAGTCATCTCTTCAATCTTTTTCATCAACAACTCCTTTTAGCTGACTACTAGAAAGCACTTGTAATGATTAACGCCCTACCACACTTCCATGCGATTTACTTGGCAGTCATCTGCATCAAAGTACTTTTTCATCACCTCTGGAAATGGGCTATTAAAGTGGGCATTCTTATCGAGCTTATAGTGATACTCCATGATTTCGTAGTAATATTCTTCTATCGGTTGGGTAGTGTCCATAAACCGATTTATCTGAGCCCAATCGTTTAGGTTTCCACCATCTCCGAGTCCAATCGCATGGCCAAACCAAAACTTTTCAGGATATTTTCTGCAACTTAGATAACCCGTTTGGAACGAGCCGCCACCTCTTGCGCTTTTCACCTCAACGCCCACCACATATTCAAGGTCTTCTATTGGGATATAAAATGGTTTTCTAAACAAGGTATAAGGTGTTCTCACCAACCCGGTGTGACGATTAAACTCTATGTTATCAATAAACCGTAAAGCGTCAGAAAATTTAAACAACAAGAAAGGCGTGATGAAAAGACCTGCCAAACTCAAGTATAAATAGTCTACTGGAAATGTATGAACCAGTGTCAGTACAATCAACATAAATCCCGCAATTGCAGACAATATGGTGATTACCATTCTAAAAAGTATTAGGCTTGGGTGACGAACTACCGCAACTTTTTCACCGTCACAATTCCATGCGCCAAAAAGGCGTGTAGGGCCATCAAAATCGTCTCTCGGCGCAAACGCGTCTTTGCAGGGTTTTGCTTCTTTAAACTTACAGCCGTTTAGCTCTTCAGCCTTGGCTAAGCGTTCCTTATAGCTTAAGTTATGGAGATGATCTTTGGGTAGTTCTTCATAAAAAACACCACTTCGGCGATAACCTGTTTCTCTATCTATATACGCATCAATTTTTGCGAAGTCTTCTTTTTCTTCTTCGGTAGCTTCTTCACGGTACTTTCTGTTTCTTTCTTTAGCCCTCTCAATTAAATAAATATTCCGCTCTTCCTGAGTCATCTCTTCAATCTTTTTCATCAACAACTCCTTTTAGCTGACTACTAGAAAGCACTTGTAATGATTAACGCCCTACCACACTTCCATGCGATTTACTTGGCAGTCGCCGGCATCAAAGTACTTTTTCATCACCTCTGGAAATGGACCATTGCCGTGAGCATTCCTATTCTTTTTAAACGTATACTCCATAGCACTGTGATAGTACTCGTCAATTGGTTGAGTAATATCCATAAACCTATTCATTTGTGACCAATCGTGAGCATCGCCACCTCCTGCAATACCTATACGATTTCCAAACCAATAGTGCTCGGGGTATTTTCTACAACTTAAGTAACCCGTTTGCATCGATGCGCTGCCTCGCATATTTTTTACTTCTGGACCAACAACATACTCTAGGTCTTCTATGGGGATATAAAATGGCTTTCTGAATAAGGTGTAGGGCGTTCTTACCAGTCCGGTATGACGGTTAAACTCGATTGCATCCACAATACGAATTGCATTCCCTAATTTGTACATTATTAAAGGGAATGCAGTCAGTAAAAACAGCCCCAACCATGAATGCCAAGCTGGCATACTGTCGTCTGTCATACTTACCCCTAACAGACAAATCCCAATGATAGGGCCCAATACCAACCCATGTAGCCTAAGGGACCATAATCCCGGTGAGCGCGGTACCGAAACAACCCGACCATCGCATTGGCTAGGGTAACTTACACCACTAAAGTCGTCTCTCGGCGCAAATCTGTCTTTACAGGGTTTTGCGTCTTTAAACTTACAGCCATTTAGTTCTTCAGCCTTGGCTAAGCGTTCCTTATAGCTTTGGTTATGGAGGTAGTCTTTTGATAACGCATCATAAAAATTTCCCTCTCTAATATATTTTAACCTTCGTTCTGAGTACCTTTGCATTTCCTCCAATTCTTTTTTCTCAGCTTCACTAGCTTCTTCTTGATAATATCTTTCTCTTCTTTTGTCGCCTTCTTTGATGATTTCTTCAAGTTCTTCTTGAGTCATCTCTTCAATCTTTTTCATTCGTCGTTTCCTTCTATCTGATTGGCGGCCTTTCAGGAAATCTGAACTTTTGATTTAATCTTGAAAGTTCTTTAATGTATCTAACCCCTTTAGTGATCAAATAACCATCGTCTTTTTTGGTCACCACCGTTGGCAAGGAGTACAACTCAGTTGCGCTCTCGATCACTTTTTTACCTTTACCATTGGGGTAGCTTTCTACTTCTATGATTAACTCGATAGAGCTACCAACTTCTAGGTTTAACAGTTCACAGAGTTTTCCTTCAGTGAACTCAAAGTAATAACCGGTTCGATTAGGATATAGCTTCCAACCACTGCTAAGCTTGGCCAACTGATGATGATTTATCTCCTGTATTTTGTCATCACCTTCTTTTGACCAATAAAAACGAGCAGAAAAGCCTTCTAACTCATTGGTAAGGGGCGCGCTTACCTGCACTTTAAACACACTTAAAAATCTTTGAATATTTATCGCAGGCGAGTACAACATACTATAAAAATCGGTTAATGCATTTTCCATTTTGTGTTGCCATGTTGATGCCCTTACAGCAGAACACTTATTGCTATCGTCTATATATTTTTGTTGGCGATTTTTACTCCAAGGACAGGCATTTAGCCAAGCCTCAATTTCAGACTCATGAAAAATAAGCAGTAAACCAGCACCAATCAAGATAATCAACAAACCCAATAACCCTAGCGCACTTGCAATAGCGCCAAATGTTGCGACTGCGCCAACACTTAAAGCGGAAATTAAATGTGTTGCAGCGACTAAACTTGCTGAAGCGGTTAGTGACAAAAAACCCACCATCATCGTCATATTGGCATAATATAATGCAGTATCTCCACTTTCCTTTTCTAACATCGCATCCTTAAACGCAACATAAGCACTAACGACAGCGGCAAGTAGGGAAACCGCGTTTGCTGTAAAAACCAATACCCCTCTTAATACGACCATGCCTGAAACATGCGATGCTGAGTTTTTCAATATGGCGTTTACTTGCCTAGGGGTTGGTAATCCAGCTTTTTTTTCTACCACATTCGCACCGATATTGATCATAATATCGGCAAAATCAAGAATTGCAGAGGCTTTTGTAAGTCCACTTGCACTGGCATTTTTCATTGTATCGAATAAATTAACTGCCTCTAATGCGGCAACAAAAGATAGTGCACCGTTTAATGCTATATTGTATGTGCGAGGTTTTACAGCAAACTTTGAGAGTCTTCCCAAGGAGTCCACTTCTTTTAGGATGCTTTCTTGTTTCCAGATATTCAAGTCGATAAGCCTAGACACGCTTTTTCGTTTGAAATTGGCACTTTCTTTATTACTTTCCAATGCATCAATCCTACTCGCATCCAACACCAATACTTTTTGCTGTAAGCGTTTTTGTGCAAATTCGGCTTTTATTTTTTGTCGCTCCAGTGTTTTTTCAATTTCACCCAAGGTACCATCCAGAGACAAAATATGATCTAACTGTTGCTGAACAACCTGTCCTCCACCTAACTCAGTTCTGACATAAGGGTGTGCTACAGGGGTCTTCTGATGACTATCAGCAAACGCCTCTGCCGCTTTTTCCAGCTCACTGAGGCGCTTAGATGCTCGTTCAGCTTTTGACTGAAAATCCAGAGGTAAAAATCCCTCAGGTAAATTGCCATCTAAATAGTCTGCAATTGATAGGTTGATCTCTTTTATCAAACCATTTGTCGAAACATCTACTAATTGCTTAAATCGACCAAAGAGATCCCCTCTGACACTGTTTTCAAATCTAGCTGATTTTGCATACTCTATAGAGCTTGACAATGCACTAAGCTCTCTCTTTGCATTCGTTAGTTGGTATTGCACATTGGAGGCAGTTTTTTTGATATCACGTAATGCTTGCTCTTGGCGTTTTATTTGTAAGTCTAGCTGTGCCACTACTGAGTCAGGATTCATCCCTCCTGCAACAGCCGCATTTAAAATTTGGTTACGCGCTTTATTGTAAGCATTAATTTCCGCTTGTTTAGCTTCAATAGAGCGCTCTAGTGCCACTTTTTCATCTTTTAGTGCATTTGTATCAAGCGCTAGCGTTTCTGCTTTAGCTTTACGGTCTCCGTATACCGATTTAATATCCTGCCCTTGCGCTGCATTTAATCCAGTTGGCACCTCGAGACCAATCACCAAGAATCCCCACATCGCCTGTGAGGCTCTTCGAAGTACTTGTATTACCGCATCTGTATATGATGCGTCTTGGTCATGTAAGGGCTGCAAGTTATCTTGCATAAGCGTAAGATCAAAGCGCGTGTCAAACTCGTCGTTTGAACCTTTAAGACGGCACTCATACGCTGTCATCTCATCCTTTATCTTTTTAGGATAGAGCAGCTCAATTAATCTTAGCCTTTCAGTCGGATGCGTCCCCATCACTTTTAGCCAACACTCTTGCCCTACGTCATTCGCATCCAATTCATCTAACTTTTTGAAATCATCGTCTGACACCGCAAAATGACTGATCAGGGTAATGGTTAAGTCCTTTATTGGGCCGAGTACATCGGAGCATACTGCGTATAGTAAGCACCGGCGTATATCATCGTAGTAGGCATAGTCTTCAATAGAGTAATAAAAGGAATTATTTTTTTGCTCGTCGCTCATAATCTCAAAGAGCTTCGCTTTTGATTGATTAATTTGCAGACCGAGTTCAAAGGCGCGGTCAGTGTGAAGATATTTTCTAAATTCAGTGGTGCTAAAGCTATCTTCTATATACTCCCGATACTGCTGTGCAAGATCCTCAGCGTCTTCATCAACTTCCACTCCGAGCGCCTTCTTCTTTTCTATTCCTTTTGGATAGTGAAAGAAAGTGCTCTGAATTGCAGTTGCTAACGAATGCTTTGCCAATTGGTTTGGACTAGGTTCGAAACGTTCAGTCTTAGACTCTGCTTTAAATTCAGGATCTTGTTGTATTGACGTTACGGGAAGGCTTAACAACTCCTTGCGATATATCGCAACTCTGGCGCTGGTGTCACGGGCTAACCCTATACTGTCGGCTAGTACCGGTACATACACACCTGACATATCTGGAACAGGTAAAACTAGGTGAACGGGTAATGTCGAATTATCGTAACCCTGCTTAAAACTTGCCAGTTTATCGAGTTTTTGCATTCTGTTGGCACGTCTGTTGGTCGCTTGGTCTCCGTTAAGACCGGGCTTTACACTTGGTCCATAATTTAAACGCGGATCCGTTTCAGCCATACCGCCAAATGCTTCAATTTGCTTCCAGCTCCATTGCGTTTCTGAATAAGCAATTTCAACACTACACTGTTGGCCATACAACTTGTTTGGGACGATGATGGTACTGAGCTCTTCTGTAGTGGCTTTTCGCTCACCTTTGTCAACCATCTCAAGTGCTAATTCTGTATTGTCTACACTACACTCTTTGCCATAGTTATCTTTTTTATAAGAATATTCAGCAACACGAATAACTTTATGACCCTTTTGAAAGGCTAAATTGACATCTTTAAACGCGACACCTTCACCATTTTCCCTTGGAAGTACTTCCAGCTCTCGCCATAAGTGTCCGTCAACGTAAATATAGATAAATCCTTCTCTTAGCTGATCTTCTCCGTCTATCCCCATTCTCAACGGATAAATATGGACCAACTCCACTTCTGCATCTTGTGCAGTGTCATTCGCCGAAGAAGTACCAAGTGGTATTTTGTAGTATCCCGAGGTGCCAAGATCTGGGTTAGTATCAGCAACCATCAAAGACACTTTCTCTTGGTCGTTTGCTAGCCCTTCAAAAACCAGCTCTCTGTGAGCGGTTTCAAGATTCGTTAAGTCTGGTACTGTAAAATCACTCATCCTAGTTTCACTCCATCCTTGTAATACTCTTTACCTGATACGCTTACTTTTAACTTTTTACTTCCTGATTTATCGGGGGTTGCATCTCTTTTCGCCACTGACAGTGAGCTAGGGGTCGCACCGCCCGGTTGATTCAAGGGAGAAGGTGGCGTGTTTTTACTGTTAGAGATCATAAGATCTCCTTGGCGCACGGCGGGTTTTCCTTCGATATACACATCAAAAGAGCTGGTAATAAACTCTGCTTTGCCTTTGATTGTGCCACTGGCAATGCCTTTCTTTTTACCGGGTTGGTCACCTGTGCTTTTTGAAAAGTTACTTTTTATATTGGCTGCAGGGTTGCCATTAATTTTTACCGAGCTTGCGGTGCTCGCTGCATCACCTGATTTGGCGAGATTGCTATAAGGAATTGGCACAACAACCTTACCAATCTTAGTCCAGCACACATCTATGGTATTTAGCATGCCACCACTGTCTTTATGGACTGCGGTGCGACCATTAATTAATACGTTTTGGCCGCTCACGATACCGACTTGCTGTGCTTCGCTATCTGTGTCTTTTTCGATTTGTTCCTCAGTGCCAGCTTGCCATCCTATTTTGCGCTCAACCAAATCTAAAAATGCCCGAGCGTTGTCAATGGGCATGTGCATATCCATGCCAGTCTCTGGCTCTTGATGAGGTAGAATTGGCTCGTTTTTTCCATCGTTCCACTTAGGCGGTGGGACAATATAGTCACTGGCAAACTCGGTTATCATTTCACCTAGCATCATATCGCCATATTTAGCGCGCGCAATCTCATCTATAAATGCGTTTTCACCGCTGGCTTTGTCAGGAAATACGGCAATCCCATTTACACAACCAATGGCGCCATTATTTTTCGCTGCGATAGTAAGCTTTAACAATGCAGGATTATTATGTCGCCACGACACACTCCCGCCTACTCGAAGCGTCGCAGACATTGCATCTTGATCGTACTGAATCGAATCTGGCTCTTTTCCCTTTACTGCTGCGATAAAGCTCATAACACACTCCTTGTTACTGAGATTAATTGTGGTTTTTCTTGCTCTGTGATCAGCCACACTCTGTCAATATGGCGATTTAACGGGTTATGTAGATAACTACTGGCAACCGCAAGTCCCATTGCATTATGACCAGCGCCAATATACCCAATGGTATTTGCAGTGTTGTTTAGCTCTATTAACGCGTCATACTCTTGGTACAAGGCGCGGCTGGCATTGAGCCATTCTCTTTGCCACTGCTCACTGAGTAAGCAGGTTGAAATATAGGGCTCGCTTATCTCTGCATGCAGCTCTTTTAATAGCTCACCTAAGCCGCCCTGATATGCTTTGGTCTGGCATGAAGTCTTACTAGCGCTTGTACCAAGGAGTACGCAGCCCCCTTCACTTAATACAACACCTTCAGGGCCGCCAACAACTTGTAGCTTGCCTACCCAGTTTGGCTTTGACGCTTCATCATAACCAACGCAACTATCTACAAATACATAGAGGCTATTTGGCGAGAGCGAATCAATATCAAGCGTTTTATTCAACTGAATATCGTCAACGTTCAGCTCAAGGTGGTCACAAAGCATCCTTACATCAGAAAGCTCTATATATGGCTCTTCTGATTTTGCGTAGCCAGTAATTAGATTAATGGTGCCGTCCCACGCGTTGGCACTGCCATCAAGCCGTTGCTTAGTCTGGCTTAATAAAGATTCTAGAATGGTTAAACAGCGGTCTTTACGTAACGTGACCGAGATCTCTTCGATTTGTGCGCGCAAGTATGGCGCGTCGAGGCTTATATCGTACCTAACAATGGCTTTGCTTGGCGAGCAAAAGCGCATGTTATTTGCGACCGCGGTATATAAAGCACTAGGATGGTTACCGGCGGGGGTTTCTAGCGCGATTAATTCAAACTGCATGTGCCACTCCTTGCGTTTGTGCCACTTCGACTAAGAACACGCTGTTACTGCCTGTTTGGCTCTTTTTTACCCTTCCTCGCCATATTAATGAAAACTGCTGTGTTTGCGAGTCAATTACCAGCGTATCACACTGCATATCAATAGGCGTGGCGTCTGGGCCATTAACCAAACGACAGCGAGGTACGATTCTGGGCAACGTTAGCTTTAGGCTTTGTCCATAAGGTAAATCTGGCGTCAAGCCCATCATGTCAATCCACCAGCCATCACTAAATGGGTTTGAAGTTTGTTGGTCTTGCGGTGCGACTTGATAATGCGCAGCAGGGACTGCTGCTTTAAATGGGAACTTGCCCGCTAAAGCTTGGGATTCGTCAACCTCAGGAAGTTTATCCACCCTTGGCGACCAAAATGCTGGGATCGCTGCAAAGCTTGCAACCGCAGTGTCGTGGCTCGGCTTTTTTAATACCTGATTAGCATACTCCACTTGTGGCAATGGCTGGCCTTTCGCTTCTTTATTTTTGAGCTTATAACCACGACCGAGGGGATTTTGGGTAGAAACTTGTTCTTCATCCGACGGACTTGTGCCGCCATAGGCAAGTTGATAATTTAATACACAGGACGATAATACTTGTGGATCGCTCGCCACGGGCCCGAATAGCGATCGCTTCCACACACGCTCACCAGTAACTCGAAGTAATTTATCAACAAATACCCTGTCGTTACAGCCGAGTTTTAGTCCAACTTCAATCACTCGCGCTTGCTTGTCGGTTGGTGGAAAACAGGTCAATTCGCCGTATACTTCAAAACCGGTTTTATAGGGCTGAACTTCGCTAACGGCGGTTAGGCAGGCTTCAAGCCCTTCACCGTCGAAGTCATCAGCAAGTACAACAGGCGCTCCAGTTGGATCGGGATACACATTACCATTTACGTCGTATTCAAAGTTTTGCTTCACAGCGATGACTACGATGGGATCTTTTTCCTCATCCCAAGCCTCAACCGTGCTACTTTGCCACTCGGATTCATTCACTAGCATGGTTCAACTCCTGCTTTACTGATTGCCATTGAAGATAAGCCATCGGCATGTAAAAAAGCGCAGCGCCAAGTGCATGCGAGGAAATTTTGGAAAGCTTGCGCTGTATAGCAAGGCCAGCCAATCCCTGTTGTAACCAAGCCGCTGGCTCAGAGACTTTACGCCCTGCGAGTTGATGTTGGGTATTTGCTGTAATTAAGGCTTGGCGTTCGTATTCTGCTTGCTTAAAACTGGGTAATTTTTGCGATTTTTGAGATTTAATGCCAGTTTGCGCATCACTTATTGCGAATTCTTCAGGCAAGTCGAGATCGGTGATTTGTTTCCACGCCTCGTAAGCCGGACGAGCGGTACTGGGGGCTTCGAGTAACTTAACTAGATTTTGTAACGAACGGGTATGAGAAAAGTATGGAAATACTTCTGCAATGTAGCTTGGATTATGCTGACAATAAAGTAAGCATGGTTCATCCCATTTTGGCTCATCGAGTAAACCTGCCAGCTGCAATAGTTTTGCTTTTAGCGCGGCATCATCGGTCATCGCAAACCGCTTCACTAAGTGCTCTGAAAGTTGCTCTGTATTACACAGCCACATATTCACCAATGCCGTGTAGGCAATTTCAGGGTTGCTATGTTCAAGTGCGGCCATGAGTTGGTGGCGCGACAAGTTAGCCGTACTAAATGCTAAATAGATAAGGCTCGTAGGCCAATTTTCATCTGTTGATAAAATTCGCTGTCTGAGTGCATCACCAAAATCAATGCGCCATGCTGACAAGTTATGAATGAGCAGCTCAGCAAGCGCAGGCTGGCTGTTAATCGCCGTGATGATTTCACTAGCTTGGGCTTCAAGCGCTCTTGTCCCAAAAAGATGGTTAATAAGTAACAACAGCTGAGGTGAGTCAATCTCTTGGGTTAACGTAAATACATCATCAATCGACCCATGCGCGATACAATCTAGTTGGGAGCGATTTATCCAGTGTTCTTCGTCCGTCGCAGCTAAGGTATACACATGATTTAATAGTTGTTTTTCAAGAGCATGTAAACGCCCAGTCTCAACTACTTGGCGTGCATTAAACTTTTGATAATGACGCCAAAGCGACTTGAGTTGCTGACGGTGAACGGCCAATTTGGTTGCAGCTAAAAACATAGTCACACCGTATCAGCTTAATTTAATCGAATTGGCCAGCCTTGGAGGCTGAGATCTTGCTCAATATCGGCGTTTAACAGTTTACCTTCAAGCTGTATCTCACCATTGCCGTTGATCGCAATGCTGCCATTTTTGGTTTTGACACAGACTTCTTGCTCGCCATTTAACACCACGGTGCCGTTGTTATTTGTCACCGACGCCGCCGGAAAGTCTTGCGGTGCAGCTAAGCGACCAATAACGATAGGCATTGCCACGCTATGTAGCAACACTTCATCGTCAATACTTACGCGTGTCACACTGTCTAATTGACCTTTAACCTTCATTTCTACATTAGATCCGTCACACTTCACTCGTAACACTTTGCCTAATTTATCAATGGCAGATACACGCCATACGATGTTACTCAACGATGGTGGAAATTGTACGACATTGGTTTTCATAGACTTTGCTCCCTGCTTAGTTATGGCTAATTGCAGAGCCAGACACTGAAATGTTGCTGGCGCTTAAGTTCAAGTTGTTCGCATCAATGGTAATATTACCTGCCGCATCAATTTCTATTTTACCGCCGCCTTGAGAAAGCTGAATTGAGCCGCTACCTTGGCCAACGATAGAAATGTTTCTATCGGCATTGATGGTCAAGTTACCATTTTGCGCCGCAAGCTCGACGTTACCGTCAACACTGAAGTAACTGATGTCTTGCGCGGCCTCTAGATTAATGGATTGCTGCGCTTCGAATTGAATATTGCTATCAGCAGACTGAATTTTAATGTCGGTATCTGCGGTGAGTTGAATAGCCTCTTTGGCATTGATCTCAATATTGGACTCAATACTTTGGATATAAACAGCATCTTCTGCGCGAATGCTTATTTCTTTGTCGGCTTGTGCCACAATATTCGCTTGTGATTGCAGCGTCATCGCTTCTTTCGATTTAATATCGATGTAACCTTTTTTGGTTTCAAGCTTGATAAATTCGCTACCTTCGGTGGCATTAAATTCGAGTATATTTTCTTGCGATTTGGTGAACAATTGAATTTTCTCTTCGCCTTGTTTGTCATCCATCAACAAGGTGTTTTCTGCCTTTGTCACCAATTTATTTTCAGTGGCATTCTCTGCAGTTACCGGGCTTAGCGCTTCATCGTTAAATAGTGCACCGAGAATAACTGGCCTGTCTAAGTCACCATTTTCGCCCGCCACCATAACCTCAGTTCCTTTGTTTAGAGGAAAGTGTATGCCGTGCCCGCCAGGTCCACCATAGTGCTGCATAAGTCGAGTCGGTTTACTCTCTTCCCCTTCACCATCTTGGTTAAATGGCAGCTTGACTTTATAGCGCCCTTTGTCATCCACTTCTTGCTCAATCGTGGCATTAAACGATGCAAAGACCTTTTTACGCTTAACCACAGGCGCTTTAAACTGCACATCAATTGGGATGATCGTCGCTTGGTTTTTATAGGTTAAGCCTTTTACCTTGGAGCCATATTCAACGCTGCCACCTTGACAGCCTTTATGAGCAACAGACACCACTAAGTAACGACCGCTGTAATTAGGGTGATCGGTTATGGTTAAAGCGACACCTGGACGAAGCGCTCGACAGTCAGTATCGATTACAAAAAGATTTCGCTGACAATCAATACTTTGCTGGTGCACTTTGGTAAGTGCATCGCCATCTCCTTCAGTCATGAAGTTTTCAGCGAATATACTGTCTTCACCAAAGCCGCCAACCTCTGTTTGATTATTGCTATTTACAGACAGTGCGCAGCCTTTTTCATAGTCTTCGTCATACAGCCTAAAGCCGCTATTTAGTAAACTCGCTTTTTTAGAAAAGGCAAAGACAGACTCGCTCGGTCTTACCTGTCCGGTGGGTGACGCATAAGGCAAAGTGATCTCTTCCATCTCTGAAGAAAAATCACTGCTGCTGGCAAATACCGATAGGTTGGCTTGGCTACCCGTTGACTCTGTGCTGCCGTAAACAAAACCGTAGCGGCGCATTAGACGCGTTACAAAGTCAAAATCACTTTCATCATACTGTACTGTCATAGCAAGGGAAGGTGATGATGCCTTTAGTTGCAATTTTCCTGACGGGAACCCAGCCTTGTCTAACACACTTTTAACGATGGCATCCGCAGACATGTCGGTAAAAACGCGATTAGATCGTTGATGCTTGAGCAACACCAAAAGTGATTGAAAGGATAAGGTATACACGTAGCCTTGATGACTGCGACCATGGCAGATATATTCGGTAATAATCCCCGAAACCGTTCTGTCAGACATAGCCCATGTAATGGAAAATGTAACATCTTTACCAATCACTAGATCAGGCTCAATTAGCTCTTCACTTAACACCTCAATATCGAAGCGGTAGTCGCTGCATAAGCTGTCATTCTGTGATTCAAAACTCAATACTTTAAATAAACTCCCAGACAACCCCGCAATTTCGATTGCAAAGTGACTCTCGTTTGCCTTAGGTAGTTTATCGGCAAGTGATGCGAACATTTCCATTTTTGTCTCCTTACTCGTATCTACCGTTAACTTAAGTCGGCGAATACGGCTTCAATTTCACCATTTTCATCCAGTGTCAGCGTCAGCAGATCTGGCATATCTTCTTCGCTCATAAAGCCCAAAATTGAGCGAGCGATCCCAGGTAAAATTTGTTGTTCAATTGTTGCGTTAACCAATCGTGCGCCGCTATCAGACATAGCGCATTTATCGGCTAGATAATCTAGCGCTGTTTGATCTACGCGCAGTTGTATTGCGTGATTGTCACGAAGTCGTGCTGCGACCTTTTCAAGCTTTAGTGCCACAATATGTTTTAACACATCGGTATCAAGCGGGAAGAAAGGCACAACCTGCATACGTGCTAAAAGCGCAGGTGCAAAATGCGCGAGCAAGTTTGGCTTAATTAAGCTGACTAGCTGCTGAAAACTCGGTCTCTCAAACGGTGTTTCTTCTTCGTTATTGTCTTGTGCTTCTTCGCCTTCAGGCACACCTTGCTGAATGATCCCATCCACCATTTGTTGCATGGCCTGCTGCTCGGTTTCTGGTGTACAAGCATTGATGATTTGCTCAGCCCCTAAATTAGAAGTCATGATGATAACCGTGTTTCTAAAATCGATTTCACGCCCTTCACCATCACGCATTACGCCCATTTCAAACACTTGGTAGAACATATTCATGACATCTGCGTGGGCTTTTTCCACTTCGTCAAGTAACACCACAGAATATGGACGTTGGCGCACAGCTTCGGTTAACACCCCACCTTCACCATAACCCACATAGCCCGGTGGTGAGCCTTTGAGTTGTGATACCGTGTGCGCTTCTTGATATTCACTCATGTTTATCGTGGTTAAGAACTTCTCGCCACCAAATAGTAGCTCGGCTATGTGTTTTGCGGTTTCGGTTTTACCAACCCCAGAAGGACCTGCTAATAAGAATACGCCTAGTGGGCCAGATGAGGCCGATACACCCGCTTTTGCTACCCGTAAGGTTTGTGCAATCGCAGTCAATCCAGCATTTTGACCCACAACGCTTTGTGCCAGTGATTGCTCAAGCTTAAGTAAGTTCTCCAGCTCGTCTTTCACCATGTTACCTACAGGGATCCCAGTCCAACTTGCGATCACTTGCGCTACCGTATCACTGGTCACTTCGGAGAAAATCGCATTGTCATCTTGATTTAACGCAGCAAGCGCTTGTCTAATCGCAGGTTTCTCTTCGTCGCTCGCACCGTGTAAAGCATTATAAGTATCAATTTGCAGCTCACGACTTTGCTCAAGCTCAGCAAGCTGCTCTTGGGCTTGTGTAAGCGCATCGGTGAGACTTTGAATACAGGTTTGATCTGCAATCCCAAGCTTTGATTCGATTGCCAAGCGTTCAATTCTGCTTTGATAGTAACGGATCTGTTCTTTGGCTTTATCAATCACCACAGGCGATGTTGCTGGTCCCATTCTGACCATAGCAGCTGCGGTATCTAATACATCAATGGCTTTGTCAGGTAATTGTCTACCTGTGATATATCGTGCAGACAAAGTAACCGCGGCTTCAATTGCACTGTCTGTGATTTGAATTTGGTGGTGCTTTTCGTATTTATCTTTCAGCCCCGAGAGCATGAGCTTTGCCGCTTGCTCGGTTGGCTCATCGACTTTAATTAATTGAAAACGGCGTTCAAGTGCAGCATCGCGCTCAAAATATTTTTTATATTCGCTCCATGTCGTTGCAGCAAGTGTTCTTACCTCTCCACGTGCAAGCGCGGGCTTTAGTAGGTTTGCGGCATCTCCCATGCCAGCGTCGCCACCAGCACCAATCAAGGTATGCGCTTCGTCAATAAATAAGATAACGGGGGTCGCTGAACTCTTTACTTCGTCAATGACTTGTTTAAGACGACGCTCAAATTCACCTTTTACACCGGCTCCGGCTTGTAGCAGCCCCATATCCAGTACGCAGATCTTAACTTCTTTAAGTTCTGGCGGAACTTGTCCTTCAACAACGCGCTGAGCAAGCCCTTCTACCACTGCCGTTTTACCAACACCGGGTTCACCGACAAAGATTGGATTATTTTTACGGCGACGACACAACACATCAATAGCGAGGCGGATCTCCTCGTTGCGCCCAAGGACTGGGTCAATTGCACCAGAACGTGCTTTTTCAGTGAGGTCTTCACAAAATGCTTCTAGCGCGCTTTCACCTTGTGAGCGACTATTCGACACCGTGTTGTCAGCATTTGGCTTACTGAATACTTGACGCTCAGTCGAACCTTTACAGATCTTATTTAAATTCTGCTTTAAGAAGTGCGTATCAATCTTGTCGAACTCGCGTGCCAGTCCAAATGCAGGGCTATATATCGCCATGTCTTTGAACGAGTCAATCAGCGCAGCTCCTGTGATCCAATCATTTTGATGGCGCATGTTTGCGCTGAGCCATGCTTTTTCTAACCACTCATAGAGGCGACGGGAGAAAACCGGCTTGCTCGGGTTACCAGCATCTTGTTGATTGATAAATTCGAGCGCACTATTCCACAATGCGTCTTGATCAACTTCGAAGAAAGGTAAAATCTTCGCAACATCGCCGTCATTGTGCTCTTCCATTAACTTTAATAGGTAATGCTCTGGTAGCACTTCAAAATGCTTTCGACTCGCTGCGAATCCAGCCGCGGCTTCTAACGCTGTCGCGCTATGATGATTGAGTTTGTCTATGAGATTCTTTATGCCTGTTGCGTCCATCTTTTAATCCTTGCTATTCCCGTTCGCATTAAAACTGTGATTGTGAATATATTTTCTTCTCTACGCGTGCGTTAACTTTACCTATCGCACAACTTATCCCAAGCTTGCCAGCTCCTAACCGAGTTCCCTCGCGTGCTTGGCGATTGATCTGCACTACCAGTTGCCAATTCATTTTGGTTGAGGTGTGCCAATTTAATAATTGTGATAAACGTTTGGCTTTTACACCACCGGGCTCATATAGCTGCGCCTCAGCCTCGTCCATTGGACCAAGCTCAATGCAAATACGATTGCCCGTCACCAATACACGTTTGCCCAATATGCCATTGCCGCCCAACGAAAAGCCGCTTTGTTTTGACCCTAACTTACCCGCTTCGGTAATTCCTTCCCACTCAACGATATTATCTTTAATCGTTAAGCTTTCGTCTTGTAGCGCTTGCTTTAATACTTGCTCAAGCCCAGCTGCGCTGGTTTGTTTGGCACTAATTAGGTTTAATTTGCTCTTATCTGACTGGTTATTTTCAAATACTGCAGCAACTATTTGATCAAATTGCTGCGCACCTATGCCCGCTAGGTTTATCTGAGATTTCTTCCAACTTTGAAATAGCTGGCAATACAATACATGATTAAAGAGATCTAAAAATGCACGCGTTCTAGCACCTATCTCCTCGTCTCCTGCGGCTTGTTCTAACAAGTAGTGCGGCATCGCAGCGTCAACGCCATATAAACCGAGAAATGATGTTTCGAGCCTCAGTTTACCTCGTTGCCTTACTTGCAATTCACAGCGTCTAACGTCTGACGCTGGAAACCCAAGTTCTTTATACGGTGCAATTTCAACGCGATGACTGTGGCCACTTTGTAACTCGTTATTGCTAGCCCAGTGCTGTTCAATAAGCGTTAGCGCCTTGTACAAACTAAAACGCCAAGGTGTTGCCATCAATTTAGCGATTGGCTCTGGCAGTTTTGCCCAAATAGGTTGGTTTTGCTGCTCCATCATTTACACCTGATAACTATCGCCTGCAGTCACATCCCACTCCCACTCGTGGTAACTTGGCAGCAGCGTCACTCGGGTTTTTAAGCACTCGTTGATTGGTGCATATAGTTTAAAGAACTGATGCAACACATCGCAAAAATGGTAAGCGTCGGCTGTACAAACAAAGCTCTTTTCGTTTAGGGTTAAGTGTATCTCTATTCCTTTAACAAACACGCCCTTTTGTAGCAATGAGATAGGTTTAGACTCAGCGCCTTGGATGCTCTCGATACGATTTCGATTTTCAGAGCGCTCCGACCAATCAAACAGCGCCAATAGCTTTTTCAGCTGGGTTGGCTCCGCAAGCTGAGAGAAACGCATATTCAACAAGCTAATGAGCTGCCAATGTAAAGCCTGATCAGGAGAATTAAGCAACTTGCTCGGCCTTACGACATTTTTAACGCTAAGTACCGACGGCACATCAGCGCTTTGCGCATTGATATCGCCTTCTTGCAGTGTTTGCCTTGGCCACGCCGCGTTATGTGCCAACAGATCAGTCGATAAAGTAGTAATATCACCCACTTCTTGCATTGAAAGCTGAATGTACGTCTGTGGCGATACCCCGCCAATATCACGGCTTATCAGTGAATACAAATGGGCGTTATCTTCATATACCGTGCTATACCGAGAAACAAAGTCGATGGCTTCTCCAGTGCTACTGCTTGCGCCTTGTACCGACTTCACGCTATAACAAAAACTCTCTCCAAGTTTATTTTGCACTGGATGCAATTGGTACTCTGTTTGGTTTTCACTGACTCGGATAGGCTCGGCATCTACAGGATAGATATTTACCGCAGGTACACAGTTAAGCAGGATATTATCCGCGTTTACTTTGTTACCGGGCGGCAATTTAATATCACTGGCTATTTTGATGCTGATAGTATTAGTGTCTGGATCAATATTTAGCGTATCCAGTCCCGTTAGTTCAACAAAATAGAACTTTTCACGAGAGTTAAAGTAATCAAGCAGCAACGCATATGCGGGATGACTCTGTTCGCTATTCGGCAGCATTCCGGTGCTGTCTTTATGAAAAGCCGCATCAATTTTTGACTTGTTCAAGGTATATTGCGTCGTACTGCCAAGCTTTCCTGTCTCAACCTCTATCGCTGCATTTGGATTCTTCATCATTTGATAAAGACTGGCACAAAGCGGCGTGTCTCCACGTAAATACACCCGCAATTTAGAGAGATCGTAATCATCTAAACTGCCTTGGCCTAACCGCTTGAGGTGCAAGTTTAACGTTGCACCAGTGTGGATCTCATGATAGTCCACAGAGTAAACCTCAAACGGCAGCACTTTCGTTTCTGCGGTGGTAGTAAAGTGACAAGCCACAGGGGCGTTGTCACTTTTATGGGAAGAGATTTTCGCGCCTTTTGGCACACTCACCAGTCCTTGCATAGTGAGTTTTGGCGCAAACTCTAGCACCGTCGTAGACGGATAATAATTTAATAATATTGGGCAAATCTGTCTGAGTACCTGCTCAGACACTTCGGGTAGCGTTTCGTCCAATCGCTTTTGCGTAAATGCCGTTAAGTAAGCGACTCCTTCGAGCAAGCGCTCAACATGAGGATCTCTATCCTTTAAAGCGTCAATATTTAAAAAGCCGGCATGTTCAGGATACTGCTGAGCAAATTGTTTACCTGCTTGTGTTAACAGCCTCATTTGCGCATCAAAATATTGCTGCATATCCATTAGTCTGCTCCTCCTGCATTGACGTTTGCTTTACCACCTGATGCAAACTTAGTATTCAATCTGATTATCTCGCCGGTTTTTAATTGCGCTCTTATCTCAAATCGAATCACACAGTTTTCCTCTTTTATGTCGATGGGTCGAACGATGAGGTTAGTAATTCTTGGTTCGTACTTTTCTATGGTTCTTTTTACTTCATTGGCAAGTGTTTGCTGCGAATAAGGTAGCCCTTCATATAGATCTTCCACATCCGGTAAACCGTAATCACCTAAGTGCTCAAGCACTCCCCTACGCGCATTCAATAGTTGCGTTAGGTGTTTACATACGCTGTCGCTTAGATGCGATAAATTGTTATCGCTATAGGCTTGGCGTGATGGCTGAGCTAGCAAATCAAATAAGGCCATAGAAAAATACGCTCTCTATTCATTGCGCGAACTAGTGTAAGCTTGAAAAAGGAGGCCAATAGGCCTCCAACACTCGAAATTAACGACCTTCAGTCCATGAGTCAGAGAACTCAATGTTACCGTCTAGGTACGTCCACGTGATGCGCTTGTAACGCATGTGCACTGTTTCAAGGTGAGGATAACGCTCTTTATCCAAATCTTTAACGTTGTGCATTGTTGGCGTGATTGAAGTGATTTTCACGTCTTCAAGCGTATGGCGGAAGTACTCACGCTCAGTACCAGTGTCATCAATACGGTACCATTTAAGCTCAAGTTGCTTTAATGTTTGACCGTTTGAACACGCTTTGTACATGTACGGAGTAGCAGCATCCACAGCTTTTGTGATAACAAAAGGCTCGTGCTTACGAGTACCTGTTAGCTCGCCCGTGTCGTTATCAGTTGGGATACGCAATTCGTGATCGAAATGCAAAATCTCAATTGAACCTTCACGCTCAGCTACAGTTACTGAACCTTTAACGTCGTTACCTTGGTCGTCCTTTAACCACATATACGCTGGAATTGCCATTTTTAATTTCTCCTTTTAAGATAAGATGTTTCCTAATTATTAAAGGCATTGATCAAACGCATGTTTTTCACGTTTGATCCCCAAACAAAGCGCCACGCTTTATGCCAATTTGGGAACATGTCCCAAGTTGGTGGCAGCCAACTTGGGGCAATCTTTCACTACATGTTATAAGTCACCACGTAATTCCATCACTAACGTCGCCGCATCAAATGGCGTTTTTAGTATATCCAGCTGCAAAAAGTGCTGCTGAACCGCTTCGGGTAACTGTTTAAATTCGAATTCAGCTCTAAGCTCTTCATTCCATCTAAGCGTCACAAAACTGTCTACCGTGATTAACTCATCCTTTGGCGCCGTCTGATTGTAGTGCTCAACTGCTTTTAAAAAATTTACATCATGGTCTTGCATACAATCATTAAGCACCACGTAATGCAGGTAATTTACTGCCTCTACGACTAATTCTATCTCTAGTTTGTCTGTCTCTAGCTCGCTTGGGCGAACGCGTGGAGTATGCTCAAAACACGTTTCCATCGCCGCGGTGTAAGCTATAGCTGCTTTTTGCAATTTCTTTTTTGCAAAGAAGAGCTCTGGTGTCATCTCCTGGCTATATGACAAGTTAGTCACCAAGGCTGTACTTAGTACTATCAACCAGCTACATACTTTTCGTTTAAACATGACAATCCATTGCCTCATAATTTCTTTCTCTCAGATATTTCAGTCTTCTATCGCACAACACTTGTTTTGGAGTACAACGAGTAAGCATTTATTATTTTAAGTTTATGCATGGCTTAACTGGTTCTCCTATAAAGCTTCTGTACTTAACTACAGGCAAGGAAAATAAAATTAAAATCCAGATTATATTCCCAAAAAACAACATTTCAGACGAGCTATAACCGCCCAAATAAAATTCGTTTAACAACGAGTATATATTTACAAACCACCACACCCAAACTACCAAACCCCATGTTCTTTGACTTAACACACGAACTTGTAATATGAGCAATAAATTTGCTACCAAAACCAAGCTATCTAAGACAAAGATAACAATGTCTACAAACGCGACGCTAATCTTAGACGAGGTTAAAAGCTGATTGTAGTATATTGAAAACACAGTTAAAGAACATTGCATTAAAAATATAAATTTCCAAATAATATGGTCTGCTTCTATATTCATAAATATACCTTTTAATACCAGCAACCATATTAAACTTGGTCTTTTTATTGATAACCGTTTTCCATAATTGTGCTTATCAACCTAACCGGGTTTAACAACTTCTTCTTTTTGCACTTTTAGACGCAAGCTCAACTAACATCTCAAAAGCGCTTGCCGCTACTTCCGAAACTCTACAATTAAGGTTCAATGTCATGCTTAATAATGGGCAGCATTCACTGCCCTAAATACGCTTCATTGGTTCTTCAGGTGGCCTTCATTTTTCGCCAGGCATTTGCCCAACGAGTGCGAGGCGTACGTCGATACCTTCCACTTGGAAGTGTGGAACCACATACGTATTCACACGGTAATAACCTGGGTTACCTGGGATCTCCGAAACCGTCACGTTGGCATCTTTTAACGGGTGCGTAGCAATTAGAGACTCGTCTGGATTATTCATCTTAGTAACTAATGCACCTAACCAATCATTAAGTTGCTGTTCTAGCTCGTGACGAGGCTTACTTGAACCGATATTTTCACGTTGGATCACCTTCATATAGTGCGCAATACGTGATACCAAGTAGATGTAAGGTAATCTTGCATTGATCCGCGAGTTAGAGGTGGCTTCCGGCGTCTCAAAAATTTGTGGCTTTTGCGCACTATTTGCAGAAAAGAAACACGCAAAGTCACTGTTTTTGTAGTAGCTCAGCGGGATAAACCCTTGGTTTGCAAACTCAAGCTCTTTGGTTTCAGAGATAAGTACTTCTGTTGGGATCTTAGTTTCTTGACCACGACCTGCCTCAAAAGAATGCAGAGGTAGATTTTCAACGCGACCGCCAGATTGTGGACCACGAATATTTACCGCCCAACCATTTTGGTGGAAGCTACGGACGATATTTGCGGCGAACGCAAAAGTCGCGTTACCCCATAGATAACGTTCGTGATGCTCACTACTAACGTCTTCTTGATAGTTAAAGTGACGAATTGGGTTTAAGTCGCCGTATGGTAAGCGCAGTAAGAAGCGTGGGAACGCTAAGCCAATATAACGTGCATCTTCTGATTCACGGAAGTTCTTCCAACGTAAAAACTCAGCACGCTCCATGTAAGAGCCCAAATCCTGAATTTTTGACACTTCTTCAAGCGAATCTTTTAAGAAGAACTTGGCACCAACACTACCTAAGAAGGGACAATGGGCTGCTGCAGAAACCCTTGAAATTTCTTGCAATAACGATATATCAGGCGCTGAACAATCAAATTCAAAGTTTGACACCATAGTCGAAATTGGCTCGCCCCCTGGTGTGTCATACTCAGCCGTATACACTTGCTTATAAAGCGCAGATTGCGTGGTATCTGGTGCTTCTTCGAAGTCGTCACGTAGCGTTTCTTTATCAACATCAAGTAGTTCAAGCTTTACGTTTGAGTTATTTGGACAACGATTCACCAAATAACGCAATGAACGCCACGCTGACTCTACTTTTTGAAACTGTGGATGATGTAAAATTTCGTCCAGCTGTTCAGAAATAATTTTGTCGACTTTAGCGATGTAGTCATCAAGTAATAACTTGTCGATACGCGACACTTCTTTGCTGTCATTCGTGGCCATGTCTAAAAAGACATTGATAGCAGCAGTTAAGCGCTCATTGGTGTCTGTTTCCGCAAGATTATTAGCATCACGGAAGTTATCAATGCTGATTTCGCTTGAAACCGGCTCAATAGACACAAGATTACAGATTGTTTCGTAAGCTGAAGCAGTCAAAGTCTCTTCTTTACGCGCTTCAACGTTTAACGTTTCTTGCATATTCATCGGTAGTATCCTTACTCTTGCGGTTGTTTTTCTTGCTCAGATAAAAGTGGCGCCAGCTCATTAAGGCGTGCTTTTAACTCATCTAGCTCTGGTTTGTTTTGTAAAATACGCTCCAGTTCTTTTCTCAGTGTTGAGTTATCAAGCAAGTTAGATTTCAGATCACGTAACAAGTTACGCATCGACATCATCTTGTTAAGCTCTGGCACTTGCGCTGCAACCTGCTCTGGGTCGAATGACTTAAAATCATCAAACGTCAGGTTGATACCGATTTCACCGTCACCTGCGATTTTGTTCGATACTTGAAACTTTGCCTTTGGTGACATGTCTTTAAGCACTTGCTCTAAATTATTTTTATTAATAGCAATGCGCTCTCGCTCAGCGAGGTCACAGTCGTTTTGGCCGTTGGAATAATCACCCACAACCAAAACTTTCATCGGTAGTTCACTCTTTTGCGTTGCACCTTCGGTTTCCAGCTCAAGCGCTATATTAATCCGCGCTCTTGGGATCTCTTTTTGAAACGTATCAGACATAGTCTTTCCTTATTTAATCAGTCGTTGCGCCTGCCGTTACAAGCCCAGCGGTTAACAATCAAACCCAGTCAATCGCTGAGCTTACTTTGGTTACGAGCATCTGCTGCTTTATCGCGGTTGCTCGTAGGTCAAATTCATCCCCTTGCTCCAAGGATATTGCTTCATTACATTGCTTGGCATAACGCCAAACCTCTAGAGCAAACGACTCATGCCATAGATCCAGTCGGTACTGTTCAATGTCTTTAAGCAGCTGCTCAAACATTGGATAGGCAAGATCAGCGCGTTCACTGCGCATCAATAAACGCGCTTGATATAATTTTTGCTTTGCAAAATCGAACTTGTCTTGGGCAAACCCTTCCATTAGCTGCAGTGCTTGCGCAAGCTTATTTTGGTCAACAAGCGCCTGCGCTTCTTTAAATTTATCTAACCAAATCTTCTGATTACCGTCTGTGCTCGCACCGTCACCTTGGCTTAATAGTTTATGCTCACCAATTCGCTCACGATTCGCCGCGGAGCAGAATTCACTTCCATCTTCATATTTAAGACTTAACAGTGTTGGATACTGATCAGCAATTGCCGCTAACTCTAATTCTATCCACTGTGCTTCTTTAAATAGCTTGAGCCCTTCAAGTGCAGCGATGGTTAGCCTTTGTAAATTAAGGTTAAAATGCATCGCCCCTTCCATAAATAAGGCTTCTGCCTTTTCTAACGCCTGAGCAAAGTTTTGTGCGGCTAAGGCGTTTTCAATAGGCACAAATGCCGCTTGCCTGGGAGCTGGTAGGCGCGTTTTCAGCTCACCATCATGTGGTGGTAATGCAAGCGCCCCCCACCTCACTGCACGTGCCAAGCGAATCGCTCTCATCCAATTTTGGCTTTCTTTGTCATACGCCAATAGTTTGCGAACTTGCTCTGTATAGGCCGAGTCTGACTGCGGTGCTTCCACGGCAATAGCAAGCGTGGAAACTGGCTTTGAAGCAACAGCTGTAGGCTGTGAAGTCGCCGCTACAGATTGCTGTACTTGAGGCTGTTCAGCGGTTGCCACTTCAGGGTTTTCAACAGGTTCTCGTACCGTCGCAACAGGTTGTACAGGAACTGGTTGCGAAACCAAACCTTGCTCACACCAGTGTTTTAAATCGGCAAGCGGCCCTGAGTCTGCATCAAGTATCGCCACCGAATCTGTTGCATACTGTTCAAGTACACGCTTTAATTCTGGCCACTGCTCCGGCATTGTCGCGCTGTGCGCTGTAGCAACACCAAGTAAGCGCTGTTGTTGTTGTAAGAACCAAGTATGAACCGATGCTCTCGCACGTTCTTTCACAGGGTGGATCTGCGCCTGATACTGTTGCAAAAGCTGATTGAACAAATCTAGCGAGTGGATCAAACCCTCAAGCCCAAACTCATTGGTAGCGGCCAACGCTAGATACGACGCAATGCGAATATCTTTGGTTTGTTTTTCTAACAGTTCTGATGCCAAAATAAAGTTGGCTTTGAAGTCTGGCTCGGCAACACCAGATGAAGAACCTTTTAGTAATTTAAATGACTCTTCGTATTTTAAATCGTCACCGCATGGCATACCGCCTAAAGGCGCCAATAAGTTTTCATGCCACTGCTGCCAGCTCTGATACTTATGTGGTTGACTCATAACTTACTCCAACTCCTTAACGCATCGAAAACACTCATATTTGATGCTTTTGCCAATTCATACATATGCGGTGTCACCGGATGTTGAGGCAAAGTCCCTGTTAGATTAATGGTCGTTGACAAGCTATTGTGCTCAAGCCAAACAGACGCAAAATACGAGGCTGGCATAGGTCTGCAATACACCACCAGCGAAGCTTTCTGGCTCAATTGACCATAGTTGTAAAAACACCAAGGCTGCCAGTGATGATCGGCCACCATATTGGTAATTAGATGTAGCCAAAATGCACCTAACAGCTGAGTATCTTCACCCACTTGTGGCATCGGTAATTTCAACCCGAACTGACAACGCAAACAGCCTTGTGTTTTGATCATTTTGAGCGCAGACATCACTTGGCTTATTAATTGTGCTCGCTGGTCAAGATCTTCTAGTTCAAGTGCATCCCATACACGCTGTATCGGTGAAGCTCGTAATGAAGACATCGCCTTATCGAAATCAATCGGTTGCGAAACCAGCTCACTTACCTGCTTAAGCTCCTGCGCGCTATGACGCATTTGCTCAACACTACTGCAGTTTCTGATCAGCTCATGGCTTAAGCTTAATGATTTAAACGCACTACCACATTCACTAAATAAAAATGCAGGGTTTTGTTTGTAGTCCGCATTACTCGATAACACGAACGAACAAAATGGATATTGTCTTCCACTTTTATCTTCGCTTGGCTGTAATGTGCCTAATAAACAGTTTTCGTCTTGACCTGAGGCGATAAAAAATAACGTTGACTGCTCTTTTTGAGAAGATGCATCTTTTATCAACGCCTGTCGGCTCATGTCTGCATACCCTTCTTGAAGCCAGCGCTCAAGCGTAATCGCTTCTCTTGAATCAACGTTAAACTTAATGAAGTCTGCTTGGATTGGGTTCTTACCCATAAATCCAAATGGCTGAGTCGTTGGTACCTTGGCGACTTTCTTATTATTAAAAAAACCGAACATGCCTGCGTTACCTCAACGCCAAGTTTTCATTAGAAGCAACACTCACCTTGGTATCAAACAAAGACTCCGGCAGCGCAAATGACGTCATAAAATATTTACTGAATATGCCACTGTTTCTGCTCGACTTAAGTGCAACTTGAACTTGGATTGGCTCAACACTAGCCTCAGCTTCTCTTTGTAATTGCCACGTTGCCATAAATTCAGTACCACGAACCCACTGCACATTCGCTTCATTCAATACTTTTAGGAATGCCCAAGGTCCTGACTTTTCGATTTCGATTCTGCGGCCTTCACTGTCTAAACCATATACCACTGCTTTTTCAGTGCCCGCTCTTGCAGGCCAGTTAAAACGACGCCACTCTTCAGGTTCGTTTCTATAACGGTAATTTTGGTCACTAAAGCCGATATAAGTTTCTTTTAATCCCTTTTGTGCCACAGGCATCATTTGGAAGCTAATACCCACCTCAGAACCGTCTCGAGGAAATAGCGAACGCGTAACCTTTCTCGCCTTAGTTAGCTTGTCTAGTACCCCAGGCTTAAAGCCGATACCAATCCCATTCCACGTTTTCTCTACCCACTCACCACGTTTTAAACGAAGGTAAGGAGATAGATTTTCAGCCATAAATTGCCAAAACACACCTGACTCTTGGTTTAGCAGTTCGCTAATATCTTCAACCGCTACATCTGGGCCGTCGATATTGAACGGATATTTACCACGGATATTTTCTTTGTATGTTAAGAATACTTGATTAGACCAACGCTCATTAAGCTGTACTTTCGCTTCGTTCATTACTGTCTGCACACTAGCTAAAAGTGGTGCTTTTAGTAGTTTTTCAAGTGCTTGCTTAGTATCTGGGTCAAGCGCTCTTACTTGGCTTTCTACCACCACCCAGGCACTTTGCAGCGCATGGTTTTTGCTATCACCGTTTAACAACGTTTGAGTAAATGACATCGCCATATAGTCGTCATTGTTACTCGCAGCAATCGTTTTGATGTCTGAATGAAATGCACTCAAAGCACCGAGATATTGCTCTAAGTAATCAGAGCGTGCGTTCTCTTCTCCTTTTGCGGTATAGCGACGAAGATCGGCAAAACGGCTCGACAGTTCAGGGACACGCTTTCTCGCAGCGGTTTCTATCTTTGCACCTTTAACCTTTCTATTTTTAGACTTTGCTAGTAACGCATTTGCTTGCTCAGTTAATTTTTCTGTTTCCACCATTTTGTTTGGCGAATCAATTAGGTTCACGTTGTTGTCGATTGAAGCCATTAAATCAACCAATGGACCTTCAGGTGATGACAACTGAGCGAGCGTTAAACTTGCTGCATTGCTCGTATTAAATGGACTTATCTCTACTGAATTTAAGAACTCAAACCACACATTGGCATAGTCTCTGAAGTACAGCGCACGGATAGATTTAACCAAAGCGTTTGCTTTTGCTTCATCAACAGAACCTTGGCTTTCTGCGTTGTCTGTGCCCATCACCCAGTCGCCAGAGAATGCTTTGCTCGCAATGACCTTAATGGCGTCGTATACTTCATTTTCCCAAGCTTCTTTGGTGTAAACGTATGGAATACTGATCTTGGACTGCAAAAAGGTCTTGTTGTTTTGCTGCATCATTTGATCAAGCGTTAGTGCGGCTTTCGATACCGTTACTTTTGCTTTGATCTGCTCATATAACGCAGTCGGTTCTGGCGCACTCATTAAGTCTGAACGAGCCTGACTCACTAAGAAATCATTACTTTGCCAAATCGCAAGCTGCTGCGGTGCAGGCTCAACCGCTAATTGGGCTAAGTAAAAATCAATCAGTCCTGACAGTTGTTCTGTTAATACTTGCGTGTCTTCGTTTAGCGTTAGCTCTAAGCGGTCCGCCGTGTAGTCTAATAGCTCAGACTTAGCATAGTCTTTGTTTAAACGCTCAAACTCATTACTCATCATGAGTTGCAGCTTAAGTGCTTGATAGTACTTATCACGTAGCTTTGGCTCGATACGTTTAGCAACCTGCTCTTCTGTACTTAGCAGTGCAATCCAGTTTTGATGGCTTTCAAACAGCGCTTGTTGCACAAGCTCCGAACTTGGTTCACCAATGAGCGCTTGTACACGCTGACGTAATACCTGTTCTATTGGCTTTATGGTGTTGTCAGCACTGTAAACACCAAGTAAGAAATACCAAGGCAGCTTTTTCTCATAGCCTATTAGCTCTTGATAGTGTGCAAAAAGAGACAAGGTAGAGTTAAATTGCTCGGCCAACGGCTGGTTTTCAACTCGTGTATTAACAACAGCAGTCGTTAGTTTATCACTGGTTGTTAAAAGCTGCTGATTGTGGGTATAAGAGTTAACCAACAAGCCCGCTAGAGCAAATACCGACGTCACACATAAGCATACAGCAAAGCCTTTTAGCCATTTTTGTACGCGGCGCTTTTTCCGGTTACCCCGAGTGAGGTCTTGCAATTTAAACAACACATCTTTGAATACTTGGTTGATAAAAAATGCGGAGGTAATGCTTTCTTGGCGATACTCAAACAATACTGATCTAAACGTAGATAGTTTACTCGTTGCGCTACGCTCGATAGGCGTACCTTCTTGTGTACCAGAGGTAAAATACACACCAGCAAACCACGGTACTTCTTGGTATGGATTTTCTTTAAATAATGTGTCAATAAACTCTTCGACTTTAGCTGACGCCGCTTTAAACTGATTAGGAAAATCATAAATCAATTGTTTCCGTTGAGCGTTACGCTCACGCGTCATTTTAACTAGGCGCTGATCACACAGTCGCTCATACAGGCCAGTAAGATGCTTTGAAAAGTTCTCGCTCGCCACTTCACCGGTATTGGTGCCATCTTCTTCAAGTAAATACGCGCCCCAAGGTTGCTTACGCTCATCTTCACTTAGTTCATTAAAGAAAGGCTCAAAGCCGCTGATCAAATCACACTTGGTAAATACCACATATACTGGAAAGATAAGTCCAAGTTGATTGATTAACTCATCAATACGAGCGCGGATCTGTTTAACGTGGTCACGGATTTGTTCGCTGTCTGAAGTCAAGATATCAGCAACGCTAATAGCAACCATCACTCCATTGATTGGTTGTTTAGAACGGTATTTACGTAACAGCTTTAAGAATGACAACCATTGATCGTTATCTGATTCTTCAGTGGTATAACGACCTGCGGTATCAATCAAAACGGCTTGATCTGAAAACCACCAGTCACAATTACGCGTACCACCAAAACCTTGGATATGCAGTTGATTAGATTTTGAATAAGGGAAATGCAGTCCTGAATTTGCAAATAATGTGCTCTTACCCGCAGCCGACGGACCAATGATCATATACCAAGGCAAGGCATACAGCGCAGCGTTACCACGATACCCGGCCCCCAAATGAGAAGCTTTTAATGCAGACAGCGCTTCTTCCATTTTGGCTTTGATTTCTTCAACTTCGGCTTCTGTTCCCGCATGATTGTTGGCAATTTCTTTCGCTAACTTGTCACCAGAGCGCTTCACCCATAACCATCGAACTAATAAAGTAAGACAAAACAGACCAAATACAGCACCCATCACCATTAAACGATGATTTTGATCTTCAAGACCAATAAACCGGCCTGCAAACCAAATTAGCGTCAAAATTGCGAATATGCCGACCCAATGAGCCGTCGCACGAGATGACAAAAATCCTAAGACTAGGTGCACTAGTCCACTACGATTCACTCCTGACATGATGTTACCTCGCTTTCCCTGTTTTCTCTAACTGCGTTAGTACTTCAATATGCTTATCAATTTGCACGACTTGCTGGTTCGCGCGATTCTCAATGAAATACGTTGAACCAACATACATACTGGCAAGTAAGGCGAGCGTTACTGACAAAATAACCCAGTACGGTAGATTTCTTCCCACCTTAGTAACCATACTTTCTTGTGGTTTTGCATTATCAGAAAGCTGTAATTTTGCAGGTCCAGCAAGCTCTTCTAATTGCGCTCTAACATCCAACATCAACGCTTTGAGTTGCTCGACCCCTTTTATCTTATAGATCCCTTCGAAACCCAGTTGTAAACAAACAAAATAGACTTCTAGTAATGTACGTTGCTGCGCCGCTGCACGGCGGATATTTTCAAGCTTTTCAAAAAAAGCTTCTCCCCCACGCATATTGCCAAATAATTCTAATTGTAAAGGTCGCGCCATCCATTCCATACTATACGGCTTCTGTGCCGTCATGATTTGCTCATCAACCAAAGCAGTTAGTGCAAATTTGGCTTCTTGCATGTCTGACGCACTGATCCGTGCGTCATAACAGCTCTTTTCATATTCATCAAAAGCATCCATGACTTTACTGCGTAGACCGTCAACTCCTTGATGATCAGACCCGCCCTGGCGAATTGAAGTAAGCACTTCAAGCACCGGTGAAATGCAGGCGACTAGTTCAGATTTATTTTTCGACGCTTCCATGACCTTTACCTACTAACTATTTACTCGCCACTGAAACTACTTCAAGTTTCACGCCTTGAAGGCTAAATGGCACAAAGATTCTTAACGCTAGTTCCTGTACAACTTGTTCCCAAGCAGCGCCATGTGGCTCCACTTTAAAATACTCATACCCACCTTTAACTGACACTCTATTCGGTGGGCGCTGGCAATGCGTTAGCTTCACACCGCCAAGTGCTGAAGCAATTAAGATTTCCAACTGACTAGGTGCTGCCAGCTTAACCTGCTCTGCGAACAACTCGATCCATTGCGTAGATTCGTTTTCATAGAAAGCCGCAATGTACAACTCGCCTCGAGTCAAGGTACTGCTTTCTATGTCTTTAACCTCAAAAATAGACTGGGAGATTGCGCTGAGTACTAAATCAGACGAGCGTGCTGCGCTTATCGAACCAATAAGAGTGTGAATATGAGATTCGATTAAACCAAAGCTGCGCGTTAAGTCTTGATGGTCATAAACAGGTAACTCAAACTTAGTCGCTTCGGGTTCGAAATTTATCAGTTGGCAAACCAGCTTATTTAGCGCCATAAACAGTGCATCAGGACTAGTTTTAGCTGTAGTACTTAACTGCTTAATCTCAGGAAAAACAGAGCTAAATGTTTGTAATAGCAAAAAGTGTTTGAGTTCTGTTGGACCAAAATCTTCCACAATCCCCATACCTGCGCGATTTGTAAACATCGCGGTGTACTTAGCTTCAACCATGTTGACTAGTTTATTTACACGCTCGGCTAAATAGCCATGGGCTTTGATGTTTAACAGTGGTGGAATATAGCTTGAATCAATTTCAAACTGCCCATGCTCACCACGTGTCACTTTTATACAAGGCAATTGCTCGATAAAACTGTTACTTGCGCTGAACTCAACCAGCATAAGTTTAGGCTTAGCAACCATCACTTCAGCTTTTCGGTTTGGATCATGTGCATCTTGAAGCTCAACAAAATCACAGTCATAAGCACTAAGTTGCCCTGTTTGGGGGTAACCTTGGATATTGCTTACCGAATGATTGTTCGCAAGCGCTACACTGATAATGTATTCGCTTTTGTTATCTTCAAGCTCAAACATAGGTGCTTCGTTATCAGCAAAAACATGATGTATATGACGACCACTTTTGAAGATTGCCGTAATACTTTGCAGTTTGACTACACCTTTGGCCAATGCTGATTCGTCAAATACAATGCGATCTAAACCATATGCATTGTCTCTAAGGCATTGTTGTACACCAGCTAGTTGCGATTGCAGATATTGATCGAACAGTTGTAAATGCTGCTGACTTAGCATTAAACCTTCAGCCCAAACTGGTTTGTATACGTTGTTGTGCTGCATTACTTATTCTCCTCAACTTCAGGTAGGCGAAGCGAGTTACTTGTAATTTCAATATCTAGAGAAGTAGATAAAGGCACAGGCCAATCATTTAAGTCATAAAATGCGCGCCAGTTACCACCCGTTCTATCTCTAAATAGTGCAACAAAAGCCACGTACTTTGCAGATTCAGCTTGTTCAAACTCGATTTTTATACGATCTGAGGGGTTTACGGTACGTTCTTCCACCGTAACTAAGGTGTTAGCCAGAATTGATTTATCGGACTTCCAAAGCTGTTCAAATGTAGAATTTTTAAACGCTTGAATATCAGTAAGTTGATATACTTTTAATACCACAGGTAGTGGCTCGTTAAACTGGTTTAAATTTATGTTATCAGTAGCAGTTACGTCTAACTTAACGTAAGTAGACATACAACCAGTCAAAAACAAAACCATTATAAATAAAGCATTCCTAGCCATATCCGCCTCAATTATAAGACATCCAAATTAGATTATTGGAAACAATTAATCTTTTTAATTTCCAGTACAATAGTAAAAATACATTTGATTTAACTATTTAACAAGAAATTACAGAACACAAGTATGCAGTTTGTAACTGAATACTAAGTTAACATTCAAAAATCTTCTTAAAAAATATTCAAACCATTGTTTTTTATAGATTTTACTTTCTATTGGGAATTCAGGGAGGAAGTCACGAGACTTAATGAGCAATTCAGTTTGCATTAAGCTTTCTTACAACTTGTTGAGATAGACACTTCCCTGAAAACAAAAACCACACTAAACATCTGGACTTTTGATGTACATTCTCGAACGGCGCATAAGATACACAAACGCTTTTTACAGATCAACCTTAATATCAAACTAATATTATCAACCACCAAAAAACACACTTACACTCCACCAAATCCATGTAATAACCTCCATTATTATATTAAATTAATTTAATAACAGATAATTACACATAAAAACCGTATTTACACTACATTAACCAAGCTTTATGGATTGTTGTGAGAGTTTTCAAATCAACCAAGGCTAAATTTCATGCACACAAAGGTGGTCATTCACGACACAATCCAAAGTGCTAAGGTCACTAGTTATGAACTAACCACTTGTATAAATTAAAGTTTTGTTTTCCATAGTACTTTAGAACCAGGTTCCGATATTCATGACAAACTTTCGACTGGGAATGATGTAACTTTTGAAACAATCAAGCCAGATCAAATAATCACTTTTTCCACGGATGCCCCTTTTTTAAATTCGTGCAAGGGTGACTTCAGAGCGTACCTATTCTTATAAATTAACCTTAAAGCCAAGGATAGAACCACTTAAACAAACAGAAAAAAGTCAAGCTTTTGTAAAAATCAATGTACAATCTTTGAACAACCCTCTTATTTTAATAGCCGGCTATTTACAAAACCGTATAAAGTGGCGAGTCACTAAAGCTCTCCCCACGCTATCACAGTGTGTACAGCACTAGAAAACGACTCACTGATCTGATCCAAAACTTTTGGACACCTCATTAAGTGAGTAAACTAACTCGTAGAGGTGAAAATAACGTCCCCAAAGAAAACCAGAAAACTTATTCAGCCGAATTTAAGTAAGAAGCCTTGAAGCTGGCGACCAAAATTGGAATTGCACAGGCTGCACGAGACCTCACTGTTTATGAATCTCGGCTCTATGCTTGGCGTAATGTCGGGAGCGCAGAGAGTGCCAAGTTAAGACGCCAGTTGGCTGAGCAAGCTAAGGAATTAGAAATCTTAAAAAAGGCGGCCACCTACTTCGCAAAAAACCAAAAGTAACTCGATTTGAGTTTATGAAAGACAACTGCGGGTCATTCTCAATACACAGGATGGCCTATATATTGTCCGTGTCGCCAAGTGGGTATTATTTATGGCTAAAATCGTGCCAGCAGCTGAGTAAGCGCAAGCAAGCCCGCGATACAAAAATTAAAGATGAGTTGAGCGGGACAGTGCTCGACGCATTCCAGCTGAGCTTGAAGAGCAAGGTGAGAAGTATGATATTAAAACCATTATGTGCAGCATGGAGCGCTAAGGGCTTGTAGCCAAAGCGGCCCGCAAGTTTAAAGTTACAACGTACAGTAAACATTCATTGCCTATTGCACCGGATTTGCTTGAGCAAGACTTTATCGCTGATGGGCCAAATCAAAAATGGGCAGGCGACATCACCTATTTAATAACGAGCGAAGGTTGGCTCTATTTAATTTAGCTTTCATCACCGATTTATATTCACGGTCAGTAGTTAGTTGGTCGATGAGTAAGCGCATCACATCAATCTTGGTGTGATGCTCTAAAAATGGCGCTTTGGCGACGCGACAAGCCCAAGGAGTTATTGTTCACAGTGACCGTGGCAGCCAGTATTGCTCTCATGCTAATCGGAATATGATTGAGCAGTACGGATTAACTCAGAGCATGAGCCGCAAAGGTAACTGCTGGGAGCGTCAACGCTTGTGTTGAGAGCCTCTTCCATTCACTGAAAGTTGAGGCGGTTCAATACGAACCAATTATGGATCGTTAAGCGATGTTTCAGCAAATACTTGAGTACCTAGAAATTGATTACAACAAAAAGAGAAGGCATAGTGTTATTGGCTATCTAAGCCCTGAAAGATTTGAATAACTGAAAGTAGCTTAATGAAGTGTCCTGTTTTACTGGATCAGATCACTTTTTTAGTTATGAGTTTAACGTTGCAGAGACAGACCAAATACAGAGGAAGAGCCAGGTACCACAGCCGTTTTCATATATGTGGCGAAAGATCTTACTGAACTTATCGAAAGCAAAATTAAGAGATTAAGAATCTGTTCTTACGGAAACATTCAGCGCTTCTTGAAAGCGACAGAAAATAAATAAAATAATTTACACATCGATTAATAAGAAAATACAATGATCACGATGGAACAATATTTTTATTGGCTTTTTAGTTTCTTTGATCAGTTTTATCGTTGCTGTATCGATTAGCAAACAGGGACATAAGCTAGTTCAACCTTGGATAAAAGCCATCGTGTTACTAACATCAGTACTTTCGTTTTTTATCTGTATGTCTATACTATCAAACCTATTCTCAAATGCGGTTATGATAAGTAAAGCCGCGGATCAGGCGATCATATTTATACTATTCGGTTTTGGGATCTACAAATTTATAGCACATACTAAAGCCAAAAGTCGCCAGTAAAATCAGATCAACATTTATCGCTGAACATAACAAGGAGTTGGAATGCGTGAAGAAAACCGACAAGTCCCACAACAATTGGGTCAATATCTGTATCAACAAATTAAAGAGCCGTGGAGCGAAGCGCGACTCGTATTGGACTATCATGACGACAATATGCCGAGGTGTTCCGCTTTCTACTATGACACCAGCACTCCCAAACAAGCACATGTCATACCTGTAAGTGATGAAATTTCCGTCCTTTTTCTAAGCTTGTTCGAAAATGCGACAGCAAATCAAGAAGAGAACTGGCAAAAGGCTATTTTCTCAGTGCAGCGCAGTGGTCAATTTAGTTTGAACTTTGAAACTACGGAAAATGAAGATTAAGTTAAAATCTAACGCTTCGATTAAACTGGTCTCGTAAATTGAAAGAGGCCAACAATAATGTTGGCCTCTCATGTTTAAAGCGAAGCAATACTTTGGTTAATTGCTTCCAGAGCTCCTGCTGGATTGTCAGCTTTAGTGATCGGACGCCCTATCACTAGATAATCACTACCCGCTTTCACTGCTTTTTCAGGGGTCATAATACGTTTTTGATCGCCAGCATCAGCACCTGCTGGTCGGATACCTGGTGTCACAAGCTTAAATTCCTCACCGAGTTGAGCTTTTAAAAGTTCGGCTTCTTGCGCAGAACAAACCACGCCATCTAGACCTGATTCTTTCGCTAATTTTGCAAGATATAGCACTTGCTCTTGAGGTGTCTTTTCAATTCCAAGCTTTAGTAGCTGACCTTGATCCATACTAGTTAATACGGTCACAGCAATAAGTAGCGGCGCTTTATCACCGTAAGCTGCCAACGCTTCTTTTGCTTTTGACATCATTTCATGGCCGCCGCTGGCGTGAACATTTACCATCCACACGCCAAGTTCAGCCGCAGCAGTTACCGCTTTTGCAACTGTGTTTGGAATATCGTGAAATTTTAGATCTAAAAATACATCAAAATTCATATCTACCAGTTTTTTTACAAACTGAGGGCCAAAATAGGTAAACATCTCTTTACCTACTTTCAATCGGCATTCGTCAGGTGAAAGCTGAGAAACAAATGATAATGCAGCTTCTTCATTATCATAATCAAGCGCAATCAAAACCTTTTTTAAATCTTGTGTCGACATAGTTACCCTATTTGGCCAAATTAAAAACCTAAAAACCGTCTAACCCACGGCTCGGAGCAAGTGACTCCCAATGTTTGCAGGAGGGACATAACCAATACATCGTATGACTTGTAAACCCACAATGACCACATTGATAGTTTGGCTTAGTTGCAATATAAGACTTAACCAATTTATCTATTTCTTGTAGTACGTGGTCTATTTTAGCATCTTTGCCGCTAATGAGTTGCAGCAAATAACTAAAGCCCCTAATTGATGGTTCACGCTTTAAACTATCAGTTAGAAACTCTATTGCCTCAGAAATATGACCTTTTTGGACTAATCCTTGGCAAAACTTAATTCTGATCAGCACGCCTCCTTTTTCTAATAGCTCTGAGACTAACTCAAAGAATTGATCGTGAATGTTTAATTGAACATAACAGGATTCGAGGTCTTCTATTACTAGCGGTGCCATACATACAAATTGACTCACGAGCTTTCGCCAATAATATATACACTTCACGTAGTCATCATGTTTGTATGCATCTTTGCCCATTTCGTACAAGGGTCTTACTGTTTCATGCGCGAGCGATGTTGCTTTTTCGAATAGGCTTGGATTCTTTTCTTGATTTGCAGCTTCACAATAGAAGTTTGCAATAGTGGCGCAATGAGACGACTTTTTGAAAAGCTCAGGATGCGCTTCATACATATGAACGCCTTTTCGCCAATCTCTAGTTTGAGAGTATAGGTTTAAAATTGGATCGAGTGCATCTTTAAACCCAAACTTTACAAGAATGACCAAGTGTTCTTCAGCACTATCCAATAGGCCAGCTAAGACGTAATCTTGAGCAAGTTCTAGGCGACAGGACTTCACCACTTCTTCATCTAGATTTGGTTGTTTAAGTAGGAGCTCATGAATTTTTATCGCCCTATCTAACTCTCCCCGCTTTCTAAAAAGCGATGCGAGTGTTAAATAATGGTCGACGGAGTCTGCTGAGACTTCAAGTAATTTAGTGAGGTGTTCAAGACCCTGATCTTCTTCCCTATCTAGTAGGAATTTTAGGCCTTTACTGTATTCAGAAGTAATTTGTCTACTTTGCTCTAGGGCTTGATTCTTTGCTCTATTTTTACCCATAACATAACCGTAAGCGGCGGCTACAGGTAGTAATAAAAACAGCAGCTCGATCATAACTAGCGTTCGGCTGCTTGACTAAGCTTACTATTACTTTTTTTTAGGCGATGATTTTGCCATTTAAGCTTAGATAAAACCGACGCTGTTACAAGTAAACCAATAATTATCCCAAGAGCTAAGCAAATACTCATTAAGGTTGCGAGTGGTAACTCTGCACTTGCAATTACAAAATTGACATTAACAACTTGTGGATTTTGTGTTCCAACTAAAAATGCAATCAGTATGGCAACAACAGCTAATCCCTTTTTCAATACTGCAACCAAGTTTAGCTCCGTTAGACTTAATTATTTAAGCTTTCGTTTACTCTATCGCGCAGCTCTTTGCCTGGCTTAAAGTGTGGTACGTATTTACCATCCAATTCTACTGTCTCGCCCGTTTTAGGATTACGACCAGTGCGAGGAGAACGGAAGTGAAGCGAGAAACTACCAAAGCCACGGATTTCGATACGTTCCGAGTCTGATAATGAGCCAGCCATTTGTTCAAGGATTTCTTTTACCGCATTCTCTACATCTTTAACAGGAACGTGAGCGTGCTGCAGTGCAAGTTGTTCTATCAATTCAGACTTTGTCATAATGTTTCCTTTAGTGTAAAAGGAAGGGCTGAGCGCCCTTCCTAGTTTAAAGACTGATTAATTAGTCTTTTTGAGCATTTTTGAAAGCTGCAGCCATTGCGTTTTCGAACGCAGGCTCATCTTTCTTAAGCTTCTCTAGTACTTCTTTTTCTTCAGCTTCGTAGATAGCTTTAACTGATAGGCTGATAGTACGGTTCTTACGATCAACACCTACAAATTTAGCTTCGATTTCGTCGCCTTCAGAAACAGCAGCAGTCGCGTCTTCAACACGCTCTTGCGCGATGTCAGCTACACGGATGTAACCTTCAACGCCTTCGATTAGCTCAACAGTTGCGCCTTTAGCATCAACTTCAGTCACTTTACCTTTAACAATAGCACCTTTTTTGTTGGCGTCTAGGTAGTTAGTGAATGGATCAGCGTCGATTTGCTTAACGCCTAGAGAGATACGCTCACGCTCTGGGTCAACTTGTAGAACGATAGCTGTGATTTCGTCACCTTTCTTGTACTCACGTACAGCTTCTTCACCTGGAGTGTTCCAAGAGATGTCAGATAGGTGTACAAGACCGTCGATACCGCCGTCAAGACCGATAAAGATACCGAAGTCAGTAATAGACTTGATCTTACCAGAAACTTGGTCGCCTTTGTTGTTAAGACGAGCAAATTCTTGCCAAGGGTTAGCTTTACACTGCTTAAGACCTAGAGAAATACGACGACGCTCTTCGTCGATTTCAAGAACCATAACTTCAACAGTATCACCTAGTGAAACTACTTTTGAAGGGTGGATGTTCTTGTTAGTCCAATCCATTTCTGAAACGTGTACTAGACCTTCAACGCCTTCTTCGATTTCAACGAAACAGCCGTAGTCAGTTAGGTTAGTTACACGACCAGTAAGCTTAGCACCTTCTGGGTAACGACCAGCGATAGCAGCCCATGGATCTTCGCCAAGTTGCTTAAGACCTAGAGAAACACGAGTCTTCTCTTTGTCGAACTTAAGTACTTTAACGTTGATTTCGTCACCTACGTTCACGATCTCTGAAGGGTGCTTAACACGCTTCCAAGCCATGTCAGTGATGTGTAGAAGACCGTCAACACCACCTAAGTCTACGAATGCACCGTAGTCAGTAAGGTTCTTAACGATACCCTTAACTTCTTGGCCTTCAACAAGGTTTTGAAGCAGCTCTTCACGCTCTTGTGAGTTCTCAGACTCGATAACAGCACGACGTGAAACAACAACGTTGTTGCGCTTCTGGTCTAGCTTGATTACTTTGAACTCTAACTCTTTACCTTCAAGGTGAGCTGTGTCGCGAACTGGACGTACATCAACAAGTGAACCAGGTAGGAATGCACGGATTGAATCAACTTCAACTGTGAAACCGCCTTTAACTTTACCGTTGATAACACCAGTAACAGTCTCTTGCTCTTCACAAGCTTTCTCAAGACGGATCCAAGCTTCGTGACGCTTAGCTTTTTCACGAGAAAGGATAGTCTCACCGAAACCGTCTTCGATTGCATCTAGTGCAACGTCTACTTCGTCGCCTACTGCAACTTCTAGTTCACCAGCAGCATTTTTGAATTGCTCTGCAGGGATTGCACTTTCAGACTTAAGGCCAGCATCAACAAGAACAACATTGTTCTCAATAGCGATTACTGTACCTTTAACGATTGAGCCTTGCTCAACTTCAAAACCCTGTAGGCTTTCTTCAAATAACTGCGCAAAATTTTCTGACATACTAAATACGTCTCTATAAAGTTAAATTACCAATTAGCAACCATGCTGCATGGGGTTATTAAATAAACACTAGCTTCCTGCCTGTGTCATTATAAATTACTTAGGTAAACAGCTTTTTGGAAGTTTACCGGCCACAATGGCGTCTTGAATAAAAGACATAACCTCTTTGAACACTTGCTCAGCATTATGCTCAGTTGTATCAACAACTATCGCATCGCTAGCAGGAACTAATGGGGCAACCTTGCGATTCATATCGCGATCATCGCGAGCTTTAATGTCTTCTAACAGACCACTTAGTGTAACATCATGGCCTTTCTCATTCAACTCAACAAATCGCCTGCGAGCACGCTCTTCTGCACTTGCAGTCAAATAAATTTTAAGTTCAGCATCAGGGAATACCACCGTTCCCATATCACGTCCATCAGCAATTAGGCCAACTTCAGTTCTAAAAGCGCGCTGACGTCGTAACAATGCTTCTCTCACTCGTGGCAATGCCGCAATTTTTGACGCAGCTGCGCCTACTTCTTCATTGCGAATAGTGTTAGTAACATCTTCACCTTCAAGTACAATTTTGCTTTTTTTAGTTTCTTTATCGATAGAAAACTGTACATCCAAATTGGCAGCGAGTGGGACTAAACCCTCTTCGTTATCAGTTGCAATTTGGTGGTGTAATGCCGCTAACGAAAGCACGCGATAAATCGCACCGCTATCCAACACTTCCCAATTTAATGCTTCAGCTAACAAGCGACAAACAGTTCCTTTGCCTGAACCACTTGGGCCGTCTACGGTGATAACTGGCATAGCTGCCTGCATTTAGACCTCCTAAAAATGCTCACCTGAATTTGACGGCGCATAGTATACGTCAATTTGCTGAATATATCCTTATTTACCTGTCATTTTTTGTTATATCTCAAATTATTAGTGCAACGAAAAATGCTATACGTCAGGTGCGAACTGGCTTTGATTGAATAAAACTCAATCAAACACCCGTGTATTTGACTTTGTTAAGATTGACTATTTTAGAGAAGATTTTAAGGTGTTGAAGATCTTCAACACCTTGGATGAAATTAATACTGACTAATGCTTTTTAACACTGAAAAATAGGTTGGGAAGGTTTTTGCAGTACATTTAGGGTCGTTAATCGTGATTGCTTGGCCACCCACAGCAACCATCGAGAAACACATCGCAATACGATGGTCATTATATGTGTCTACATCCGTGAAATTAAAATTAGCCGGTGGTGTAACTTCGATAAAGTCGTGCCCTTCTACCACTTCAGCACCTACTTTTTTAAGTTCAGTCGCCATGGCAGCTAGCCTATCGGTTTCTTTCACGCGCCAATTGTAAATATTACGAATTGCCGTTTTACCTTTTGCGAATAGTGCTACAGTTGCAAGCGTCATCGCCGCATCGGGAATAGCGTTGGCGTCAATGTCCACACCATTTAGCTCACCTTTTCGGACAACGATACGCTCATCATGCCAATCAATGTCTGCACCGACTTGTTCCATCACTTTGGCAAAACCGATATCACCTTGCACACTTTGTTTACCCACTCCCTTTATTTCAATTTCACCACCTGCGATTGCAGCTGCAGCAATGAAATAAGAAGCTGACGAGGCATCCCCTTCGACCATAAGTGTTCCAGGAGATTGATACTGCTGGCCTGCTTTCACCACAAAATGTTGGTAATCGTGGTTTTCGACATGAACCCCAAAGTGCGCCATCACGCCAATGGTAATATCAATATAAGGCTTTGAAACCAGTTCACCTTTAATCGCAATATTCGTATCGCCACTAAAAAGCGGTGCTGCCATCAATAATGCAGTTAAGAATTGGCTTGAGATACTGCCGTCAATCTCAACTTCACCACCAGCAAGTTGCTTACCTGCAACTTTTAACGGCGGGTAGTCTTTGTTTTTGAGATATTGAATATCGGCACCAAGCGTTTGCATGGCATCGACAAGATGGCCAATTGGGCGCTCTTCCATTCGTGGCTCACCAATCAGTTCATAATCACCGGGTATAGCTGCAAGCACTGCTGTTAATGGGCGATATGCTGTACCAGCATTGCCTAAAAATAGCGGCTCAACGGGGGTGTGAAAGTTGCCACCATTTCCTTTGACCAGTGCCACCGTATTATCGTCTTCTAACGTTACTTCAACGCCTAACTGGGATAGCGCACCTAACATATGGCGGATGTCATCGCTATCCAATAAGTTCGTCACTTTTGTCGTGCCTTCGCACAATGCTGCAAGCAACAAAATACGATTTGATAAGCTTTTAGAGCCAGGTAGCGTCACACTGCCACTGACTTTAGTAATAGGCTTGAGGGTCAATTGTTCCATCAACAGTTCTCCCGTGCGAATTTATCCATAAATGCAACTAACGCTTTGATCCCTTCAATTGGCATGGCGTTGTATATACTAGCTCGCATACCGCCAACAAAACGGTGGCCTTCAAGTGCAATTAAACCGTTTTGTTCTGCCTCTGCCAAGAATTTAGCATTTAGGCTGTCATCATTTAACCAAAATGGTACGTTCATCAATGAGCGACAATGTTTTGCAACTTTGTTTGAATAGAAGTCAGAGCCATCGATGTAATCGTATAAAATGGCTGCTTTTTCTTGATTGTGCGCTTCCATAGCTTTAACACCACCAATGCTTTCAAGATACTTGAATACCTCAAACGCAAGATACCATGCAAATGTCGGTGGTGTGTTGTACATGCTTTGCTGATCAGCCTCAATGGCGTAATCAAGGATAGCAGGTCTTGGCAGCCCTTCACGCTTCAATAACGTCTTACGTACAATGGCGATACTGAGACCCGAAGGACCGATATTTTTTTGCGCACCAGCATAGATCAAATCAAAGTCATCGACGTTAATTTCACGAGATAAAATATTGGAAGACATGTCCGCTACAATTGGTGCGGTTGCATGCTTTGGAACGTCAAATATTTCAATACCATCGATGGTTTCGTTTGGACAATAGTGAATATATGAAGCGTTTTCTGGTAGCTTCCACTCGGAGACAGGTAAAATATCGAATTGACCATTTTCGTCAGTACGAATATTAATCGCATGCGTTTGCGTGAATTTTTCACCTTCTTTCGTCGCACCGGTAGACCAGATCCCGTTCTCGATATATACGCCAGGTACACCATCAACATGTAGATTTAGCGGTACAGCTGCAAAGTGACCTCGGCCACCACCATGCATAAACAGGACTTCAAATTCATCAGAGATGTTCATCAAACGACGTAAGCTGGCTTCACACTGCTTCGCCATCTCCAAGTAAGGCGCTGAACGATGGCTAACTTCCATCACCGACACGCCTAAATTTTGCCAATCTAAAAATTCTTTTTGCGCTTTTTTCATAACTTCAACAGGTAACATCGCAGGACCCGCGCAAAAATTATAAACCGTCATATTTTTCCTCATTCCAAATAATCTAGATCATCCAAAGAATAGCGTTATTCTCATGACTTTTTGGATGAACAGTGGGCTGCCCGACTAAAACGTCGGATTGTTGGTAGCCTTAATTTATCAGGCTTCAGGCTCTTGTCATAGAGGAACAGATTGAAAAAATTGACAGAAAGAAAAAAAGCGACCGAAGTCGCTTTTTTTTGGATAGGGTTTTTTATTCCTCTGCGTCAGGTTCCGCAGCCGGTGTTGCTTCACCTTCAAACTCTGCAACATCACCTTCAGGCAACGCTTCCACTTCAATTTCTTCGATGCGTTGAAGACCAACTACCTTTTCTTCTTCCATCGTACGGATCAGAATAACACCTTGGGTGTTACGGCCTACCGTAGAAACTTCGTTTACACGCGTTCTAACTAGCGTACCACGGTTTGAGATCAGCATGATTTCATCGTTGTCATCAACTTGAACCGCACCAACCACAGAACCATTTCTTTCAGTTACTTTGATTGACACAACACCTTGTGTTGCACGGCTCTTCGCTGGGTACTCTTCAAGCGGTGTACGCTTACCATAACCATTTTCAGTTACGGTCAAGATTGCACCATCGCCTTGTGGTACGATTAGTGATACCACTTTCACGTCATCTGGCATCTTGATACCACGAACACCTGTTGCTGTACGGCCCATCGGACGTAAAGCCAACATTTCTTCGCCAGTTTCAGGATCACGCTTCACTTCACCTGTTTCAGAATCTCGCTGCTTCTCGTTAAAGCGTACAACTTTACCATGCTCAGTAAATAGCATGATGTCATTTTCACCTGTGGTGATGTTAGCACCGATCAGGCTATCGCCTTCGTTCAAGTTGATAGCAATAATGCCACTTGCACGCTGACGGCTGTATGCAGTCAGAGGTGTTTTCTTAACGATACCACTCGCCGTCGCCATGACGATAAACTTATCTTCTTCGTATTCACGAACCGGTAAAATTGTCGTAATACGCTCATCAGCTTCGAGTGGTAACAAGTTAACAATTGGCTTTCCGCGCGCAGCACGTGATGCAAGCGGCAGCTGGTAAACTTTCAACCAATACAAGCGGCCAGAAGTGGAGAAACAAAGAATTGTATCGTGAGTATTTGCAACGAGTAGACGTTCGATAAAGTCTTCATCTTTCATCTTAGTTGCAGATCGCCCTTTACCACCACGACGCTGAGCTTCGTAATCGCTAAGAGGTTGATACTTCACATAGCCTTCGTGAGAAAGCGTAACGACAACGTCTTCTTCGTTGATCAAATCTTCTAAACTGATATCGTGCGCAGCAGCGGTGATCTCTGTGCGACGCTCATCACCATACGTTTCTTTGATTTCAACTAACTCATCGCGGATCACTTCCATCAAACGCTCTGGAGTAGAAAGGATGTACAGTAGCTCAGCGATAAGATCGAGTAGTTCTTTGTATTCTGCTAGAATTTTCTCGTGCTCAAGACCTGTTAATTTGTGTAGTCTTAAGTCTAGGATTGCTTGGGCTTGTTGCTCAGACAAATAGTACTGACCATCACGGATCCCTAATTCTTGCGCTAACCAATCTGGACGCGCAACATTTTCTTCGCCAGTGCGCTCAAGCATTGATTTAACGTTACCAAGATCCCAAGCTCGCGCAGTTAGCGCCGCTTTCGCTTCCGCTGGTGTTGGTGACTTACGAATAAGCTCAATGATTGGGTCAATGTTAGCTAGCGCAATTGCGAGGCCTTCAAGCGTGTGCGCTCGGTCTCTTGCCTTACGCAGGTCAAATACAGTACGACGCGTTACAACTTCACGACGGTGAATAATAAACGCATCAAGCATTTCTTTCAGGTTGAAACACTTAGGCTGGTTGTTGTCTAGTGCAACCATATTGATGCCAAACACAGTTTGTAGTTGTGTTTGAGCATATAGGTTGTTTAGTACAACCTCACCGACTTCACCGCGTTTGATTTCAATAACAATACGCATACCGTCTTTATCCGACTCGTCGCGTAGTGCACTGATCCCTTCAACCTTTTTGTCTTTAACAAGTTCAGCAATTTTTTCGATTAGTCTTGCTTTGTTAACTTGGTAAGGAATTTCATGAACGATGATGGTTTCTTTGTTTGTTTTCTCATCGACTTCGATTTCAGCTTTCGCGCGGATATAGATCTTACCACGGCCTGTTTTATAGGCTTGTTCGATGCCGTTTTTACCGCTAATGATGGCGGCAGTCGGGAAATCAGGACCCGGAATATAGTCGATTAACTCTTCAATGGTGATGTCTGGATTCTGGATCACAGCCAAACAGCCATTGATCACCTCAGTTAAGTTGTGAGGTGGAATATTGGTCGCCATACCAACCGCAATACCAGATGAACCATTCACCAATAAGTTAGGCACTTTAGTTGGTAACACATCTGGAATTTGCTCTGTACCATCGTAGTTTGGTACATAATCAACGGTTTCTTTTTCAAGGTCAGCAAGTAACTCGTGAGCGACTTTCGCCATACGTACTTCGGTATAACGCATCGCAGCTGCAGAGTCACCATCGACAGAACCAAAGTTACCTTGTCCATCTACGAGCATATAGCGTAGAGAGAAAGGCTGAGCCATACGTACAATAGTATCGTAAACCGCGCTATCACCATGCGGGTGATATTTACCGATTACGTCACCAACTACACGAGCTGACTTTTTATAAGGTTTGTTCCAGTCATTTTTAAGTTCATTCATCGCGAACAATACACGACGGTGAACAGGCTTTAGGCCGTCACGTACGTCAGGTAATGCACGACCTACGATTACACTCATTGCATAATCTAGGTATGAATTTTTTAATTCATCTTCGATATTGACTGGCAGGATTTCATTGGCGAGATCAGACATTTGACTCCACTTTCCTTCAGTGTCCACCCCTTTTGTGTCACACTACAACTTGTGTTGAGATGCTATCTGAATAGCAAATTGCTTTTTCTGCTGAAGCGCCAATTAAACGCACTTCAAAAAATAGCCGAATTGCCTCAGAGTATCAGCGGGGGCTTTGTTTATTATAAAATTCGTCAAGCATGCTAACACACTTTTTACCGTTTTACAGGTGCTATTTTTATCTAATCCCCTTTATAATGCGCTCAATTCGACGAGGAAGTTTTTTATGACCGAACATCAAAATGTAGACCCTAATGAAATCGCTAAATTTGAAGAAATAGCAGAGCGCTGGTGGGACCGAGAGGGAGAATTTAAACCATTACACGACATTAACCCGTTGAGGTTGGACTTTATTAACGATAAGTGTGAAGGCCTATTCGCAAAAACAGTATTGGATGTCGGTTGTGGTGGCGGGATTTTAACAGAAAGCATGGCTAAGCTGGGTGCAAATGCAACCGGTATCGATATGGGGCAAGAGCCGCTTAACGTCGCAAAGCTCCACGCATTAGAGGTCGGCGTTAACGTAGACTATCAAAAAGTGCCAGCGGAAGAATTCGCAGCCATGCACCAAGGTGAGTTCGATGTAGTAACTTGCATGGAAATGCTAGAACACGTACCAGACCCAGAATCCATTATTCGTTCAGTCGCACAGCTAGTTAAGCCCGGCGGTCATGTATTTTTTTCTACCTTAAACAAAACTACAAAAGCGTATTTACTGGCTATCGTCGCCGCAGAAAAACTGCTTAAAATGGTTCCTGAAGGCACGCATGAGCATGATAAATTTATTCGCCCTTCAACCTTAATTGATTGGGCTGAAAAATACGACCTCAAAGTTAGGGCGGCGACAGGGGTTAACTACAACCCTATCGGCAAAACATTTACCTTAACTAAAGACGTTTCAGTTAACTACATTCTACACTTTGAGAAGCTGGCATGATCCAGGCGGTACTATTTGATTTAGACGGCACCTTGCTGGATACCAGTGATGACTTGGGAGCCGCACTAAACCACGTTTTAGCTGCTAATAAAATGCCTACTGTCGGCAAACAGGTTTATAGCAGTGCGATTTCAAACGGCGTAGCAGCGATGTTGCAAGTAGGATTTGGTGAGTCATTAAAGCACTACGACATTCAAATATTACGGCAGGGTGTACTCGACTACTACCTGGCGAATTTATCAGTACATTCCCAATGCTTTGCGCAAATTGGTGAGTTATTAGCGGCACTTTTAGAAAAAGAGATTCAGGTTGGGATCATGACGAACAAACCTGAGTTTTTAACACTTCCGCTACTAAAACAGATCCCTGAACTTGCAAAGATCGAGACAGTAGTATGCGGAGATACACTGGCGGTGGCCAAGCCTCATCCAGAACCTTTGCTATTAGTGGCTTCAAAATTGGGGATTTCGCCAGAGCAGTGTATTTATGTTGGCGATGCTGAGCGAGACATTATTGCTGCAAAATCCGCAAAAATGATTAGTGCAGCAGCAATGTGGGGATTCATTCCATCTGAATCCGAAGCTAAGTCTTGGCATGCGGATCTCTATCTTACTAACCCATTAGACACGTTATCGCATATTTAGTGTCGATAAAAAAATAAAACACCATATATTGTGTTTTTGCTATAATAGATACGAATTTGTGTAGAAAAAAATCAGTTAGAATTTTTTTTTATTTTTGCTGAAAAGCATCATCTTTTTGTTGATTTTTCTTTGTGGGCAGATAAGTGGATTGTCATAGGTTAGTGGGTACTTACATAAATAAATTATCCCAAACTTATCCACAATTCTGCCCGAGTTGTTCTCTTGCAAATTCACGTCAACCCCACTATCTTGTGATCCCTAGCCACTAGGGCACCATATATAGTGGTGGTTTGCTAAACAATTTTATATTCGTGCGATATCTAAAGCGCGTTCCTAAGGAATACAGGCACATAACATGAACCAACAGCTATCTGTATGCAAAAGAAACGGTCGCAAAGAACCGTTAGATCTAGATAAGATCCATCGTGTCATTACATGGGCGGCAGAAGGCCTAGATAACGTCTCAGTTTCTCAGGTTGAATTAAAGTCACACATCCAGTTTTATGACGGTATTCGTACTGGTGATATCCACGAAACGATTATTAAAGCTGCAGCCGATCTGATCTCAAAAGAGTCTCCAGATTATCAGTATCTAGCCGCTCGTTTGGCTATTTTCCACTTGCGTAAGAAAGCCTATGGCTGTTTTGAGCCGCCGCACTTACACGACCATGTGGTAAAGCTGGTTGAAGACAAGCGCTATGATCAGCACCTTCTCACTGACTACACAAAAGCAGAGTTTGATGAGCTAAACAGCTACATCGACCATAGCCGAGATATGAACTTCAGCTATGCAGCCGTTAAGCAGTTGGAAGGTAAGTACCTTGTACAAAACCGCGTAACAGGTGAGATCTATGAAAGTGCGCAGTTCTTATATGTTCTTGTTGCTGCAAGCCTGTTTGCAAACTACCCGAAAGAAACGCGTCTAGATTACATTAAGCGATTCTACGATGCGGTTTCAACATTCAAAATTTCATTACCAACGCCAATTATGGCTGGTGTTCGTACGCCGACACGTCAGTTTAGCTCATGCGTACTGATTGAATGTGCTGATAGCCTAGATTCAATCAACGCAACTTCTTCTGCGATTGTAAAATACGTCAGTCAGCGCGCTGGTATCGGTATTAACGCAGGTCGTATTCGTGCACTAGGTAGCCCAATCAGAAATGGTGAAGCGTACCACACAGGATGTATTCCGTTTTATAAGCACTTCCAAACAGCTGTTAAAAGCTGTTCTCAAGGCGGTGTGCGTGGTGGTGCAGCGACCCTATTCTACCCGCTTTGGCATCTTGAAGTTGAAAACCTATTAGTACTAAAAAATAACCGTGGTGTTGAAGAAAACCGCGTGCGTCATTTAGATTATGGCGTGCAGTTCAACAAAACCATGTATAGCCGCCTAATTAAAGACGACTATATCACGCTCTTTAGTCCATCAGATGTGCCAGGCCTTTACGACGCATTCTTTGAAGATCAAGATAAATTCGAAGAACTGTATGTTAAGTACGAGCAAGATGAGTCTATTCGTAAGAAACGCATTAAGGCGATTGAATTATTCTCAATGTTTGCGCAAGAACGTGCGAGCACCGGTCGTATTTATCTACAAAACGTTGACCACTGTAATACACACAGCCCGTTTGACTCTAAGGTTGCACCGATCCGCCAGTCAAACCTATGTCTTGAAATTGCACTACCAACGAAGCCGTTAAGCCATGTAAATGACCCTGAAGGTGAAATTGCACTTTGTACGCTTTCAGCGTTTAACTTAGGTGCTATCAAGTCTTTAGATGAGCTAGAAGAGTTAGCAGAGCTTGCGGTTCGCGCACTTGATAACCTATTAGACTATCAAGACTATCCTGTTCCTGCTGCGTACAATGCAACGATGGGACGCCGTACACTGGGTATCGGTGTGATTAACTTTGCTTATTATCTTGCAAAGAATGGTGTTAAGTACTCAGACGGTAGTGCTAACGGCCTAACACACAGAACATTTGAAGCGATCCAATACTATCTGATGAAAGCATCGAATGAACTGGCAAAAGAACGCGGCGCTTGTCCTAAGTTTAACGAGACGACCTACTCACAAGGTATCATGCCAATAGATACCTATAAGCGTGACCTTGATAAAGTCTGTGAAGAGCCATTACGCCTTGACTGGGATGCGTTAAGAGCAAGTATCCAAGAACACGGTATGCGTAACTCAACGTTGTCAGCCTTGATGCCATCTGAAACATCATCGCAAATTTCAAACGCGACAAACGGTATTGAACCACCTCGTGGTCATATCAGTGTTAAAGCAAGTAAAGATGGTATCTTGAAGCAAGTTGTACCTGAGTACGATCGCCTCAAGAACAACTATGAACTACTTTGGGATATTCCATCTAACGATGGTTACCTTGCGCTGGTTGGTATTATGCAGAAGTTCATCGATCAAACTATCTCTGCAAATACCAATTATGATCCAAGTAAGTTTGAAGCAGGTAAAGTTCCTATGAAGCTATTGCTAAAAGACTTACTCACCGCATACAAACTTGGTGTTAAAACACTTTATTACCATAACACCCGCGACGGTGCTTCGGATGCTCAAGATGAGATGAAACCAGAAGCAGAAGACGATGGTTGTGAAGGCGGCGCTTGTAAAATATAACTTTTTATGCGGGTGGTCATCACCCGCTTTTTTAGGTATTGAGTAACACATTTATGGCATATTCTACGTTTAGCAGAAATCATAACGACCAATTAAAAGAACCGATGTTTTTCGGACAAACTGTTAATGTATCTCGCTACGACCAACAGAAGTTCCCTATTTTCGAAAAGCTAATTGAAAAGCAATTATCGTTTTTCTGGCGTCCAGAAGAAGTAGACGTAAGTAAGGATAGATTGGACTTTCAGGCACTTCCTGAGCACGAAAGACATATCTTTTTGAGCAACCTAAAATATCAAACATTGCTAGACAGTGTGCAAGGTCGCTCTCCAAACGTTGCACTTTTGCCGATCGTCTCCATCCCTGAGCTTGAAACTTGGATCGAAACTTGGGCATTTAGTGAAACTATTCACAGTCGCTCTTATACTCACATTATTCGTAATGTAACGCAAAACCCTGAGTTAATCTTTGATGACATCGTGGGCAATGACAAAATTGTTGAACGTGCGGATGCAGTGACCAAGTATTATGACGAACTGATTGAAAAGGTAAGCCTTTATAATCAATACGGTGAAGGCAAGCATGAAATTAACGGCACAACGGTCGTCATAAACTTGTTTGAACTGAAAAAGCTTCTGTACCTTTGCATCATGTCAGTAAACATCTTAGAAGCTATTCGCTTCTACGTGAGTTTTGCCTGCTCGTTTGCTTTTGCTGAGCGAGAGCTTATGGAAGGTAATGCAAAGATCATCAAGCTAATTGCTCGTGATGAAGCGCTTCATTTGTCTGGCACACAGCACATGCTGAATATCATGCAAGAAGGCAAAGATGACCCTGAAATGTCTATCGTGGCAGCACAATGCCGTGACGAAGCGATTAAGATGTTTGTTGAAGCAGCTGAGCAAGAAAAAGAATGGGCTGAGTATCTGTTTAAAGACGGTTCAATGATTGGACTAAACAAAGATATTTTGTGTCAATACGTTGAGTACATCACAAATATTCGTATGTCAGCGGTTGGTTTACCAACGCAATTTGAGACCAAATCGAACCCTATTCCGTGGATCAATGCTTGGCTTGTTTCTGACAATGTTCAAGTTGCACCACAGGAAGCTGAGATCAGCTCATACCTTGTTGGACAAATCGACTCTGAAGTTGATGCCTCTGACTTTGGCGATTTCGACCTGTAATGGTTGAAAAGCCATCCTTCCTAATTCAGGTTGAGAATATTGAGGAGCCACTGGAATATGTGGCTTCTTCGTCTTCGATACTCGAAACCCTTGAAGCCGCAAATATTGAAGTCCCCTATCAATGCCGCGAGGGTTTTTGCGGCGCCTGCCGCGCCAAGCTCATTGAAGGACAAACACAGTACGCGAACGAGCCGCTTGCTTTTGTGAGAGATGGGGAAATTTTATTGTGCTGTAGCAGACCCACAAGCCATATTAAAATAGAGTTGCCGTAAATAACCAAAATCCGCGACATAACAACTTGTTCTCTAGCAGCCGTTATCCCGAGTTTAGGTTAACTAGTGCGTTAAATCAGCTTGGTAATTTGAGTACGAATGTAGTGTTCACTATCAGTAACACTCATCGCCCCATTTTCAAAAATCACGTCCCAATGTAAACTTCGCGTCAGCATTTCACACAATTCAGCTACAAAGTCCGTGGGAATACTAAACACAGAGAAAGATCCAATAAACTGTAATTGCGCTCGACGCTCTTCAAACCATTGCTCACCGTCAGCACACAACACTACAACCTTAGCATAAAGCTTTTCATACTTGAGTATCTCATCAACCTCTAAGGTACCAATAAACAAAGCGACTTCAACCTGGTCGTTGTCGTCTTCTAGCCATACGTCCGGCCAATGTTTTTTCTCCGCCTTGCTCCACTTTGCCGGCTTATCAAAAGACAGTGCGCATATCCCAAGCAGTTTCATCGCAAAATGCTCGCTACTTTCTTTTGACAACATGGCGGTAGTAAACGCTTCTTCATGGTGGCTATGGTGAAATAAGTCAGCAACCTTAATCCTTGCCTTGAAAACAAATGGCTTGTTCATTATGTTGTGCTCACTTTAGCTTGTTTCTTAACTATAGCTGTAATTCTAATTTCAACAATAACTAAGTTATAGTATAACGTTATTGATCCGCAAAATTTGTAGTGTTATATTATCACTCTATTAGTCGAACAGCTCACTCGTTCAATACATAACCTAACTCGTGGTAATAAAAATATGTTTAAGCAGTCTCTTATCGCCAGCGCATTAATTTCAATAATAGGTGCAGCGCCAGCTTATGCTGCACAACTAACAGGTAAAGTTGTTGACGCAAACAATCAACCACTTAGTAATGTAACCATCCATCTTCATGGCAAAAGCAAGTCAGTTAAATCAGATAAGAATGGCCAATTTACCATTGCAATAGATGCTGATTCTCAATTACACGTTACTAAGCCTAATTATCTTGATAAACGTGTAGATGTAGATGAAGCCCAAGGATTTGTTCGAGTCGAACTAAAACCAACATCTGTTGAGAGCATTGTTGTTTACTCTTCTGCCCTACATAAAAATAGTATGGAAATGACCTCTCCGGTCAGTGTATTAAGTGGGGATGAGCTAAAAAACCGTGCCAAACCAACACTGGGTGAAACACTAAAAGGCCAACCAGGGATCAATGCTAGTTACTTTGGTCCGGTGAGTTCAAGCCCTATCATCCGTGGTTTAGATGGTCCTCGGGTTAAAATCACGCAAAACGGGTTAGACAGTAGCGATGCCTCGCGCGTTGGCCCAGATCACGCCAACACTAATGACTCGCTGGCTGCGCAGCAAATTGAAGTGCTAAGAGGTCCTGCAACCCTACTTTACGGCTCAGGTGCAATCGGTGGTGTGGTTAATGTTGTTGATAATCGTATTCCGACAGACGTGATCGATAGCCTTCAGGGCGCTGCCGACTATAGCCATGATACCAACTCAAATACCAATACCTTTGCGGTATTATTAGAATCCGGCTTTGACGGATTTAACTTCCATTTCGATGGCGTTAAGCGTAAAGGTGGTGATTATGAAACCCCTAATTTCGCGCTTCCACACGACGAACATGAAGAACACGAGCATGAACATGAAGGCGAAGATCATGCCCACGAAGCAGAAGAGCATGAAACAGAGTACGCCAATCGCGTCGACAATACCTTTATCGATTCTGAGCAATTTAACTTAGGTACAAGTTACGTTGGCGATCATCTGACCGTTGGTTTCTCTTATGGCCGTGTTGATACGGACTATGGCATTCCTGCTCACTCTCATATTGGTCATGACCATGATCACGAGCATGAAGAGGAAGGGCATGACCACGAAGAAGAATCCGTATTTGCTCGAGTAAAACAAGACCGTTGGCAAGGGCTTGTAAATTATGCAGTACACAGTGACTGGCTTGAATCTGTTGGCCTACGTGTCGGCTACACCGATTATGAACACGCTGAAATTGAAGATGGAAACATTGGCACTGTATTTGAGAATGATACAACTGAGTTACGCTTAACGGCAGAGCACCGCTTAGGAGAGTGGCACGGCACTGTTGGTTATCATTTCTCCGACAGCGATTACGCCGCAAACGGTGCAGAAGCTTTCACGCCATCGACCAATACCAAAACGCACGCACTTTATATCCTTGAAGAACGTCGTTTTGGAGACTTCACACTTGAGTTAGGTGCTCGTATTGAAGACTACCAGTTATCAAGCAAAGGCAATCAACTGGAAGCGTACGAAGAAGATCATGACCATGAAGGTGAACACGACCATGATCACGACCATGACCATGGTGGTAACTTAGATAATGGGTTTATTTCTTATGACCTGGAAATGACCAATCTAAGCTTGTCTATTGGTGGCGTGTACGACTTTGCTGAAGGCCAAAACGTCGCTGTTTCGCTGTCTCGCTCGGAGCGCGCACCATTAACCGCCGAATTGCTTTCAAATGGCATTCATATCGCAACCAGCACCTATGAACTAGGGCTTGGTTATGAGCTAGAAGGTGATCATTTACACTTTGAGCCGCAAGATATCGAACAAGAAACATCAAACAACCTAGACATTAGCTTTAGAAAGTTCTCAGGTAACTTTGGCTATACCGTTAATTTCTTCTATAACGACATCGAAAACTTCTACTATCAGGCATTAACAGACTATATCTATAGTCCAGAGCACGGTTTAGAAGTGGCGGATCATGCACATGAAGGCGCTGTTCCGGTGTTTAAGTTTGAAAGCAGTGATGCCAAGCTATACGGCCTTGAGTTTGATGCCCATTACAAACTAAGCAACTTTGCACGCGTCAAAGTGTTTGGTGACTCGCTGACAGCGAAGTTAGATAACGACGAATATTTACCACGTATTCCAAGCAACAAGCTAGGTCTCGATTACGAACACAGTTACGAGAACCTAACAGCTAACTTCACGGTGACACATTACTTCAAGCAAGACAACATCGCGAGCTATGAAAGTGAAACTAAGGGCTATACGTTAGTGGATATGTCGTTTAACTATGACTTTGAGTTTATGGGCAGTGACATGGTTGGTTATGTTAACCTTGATAACCTAACAGATGAGCTAGGCTTTGTGCATAGCTCGTTTATCAAAGAGCAAGCCCCTCTTCCAGGTCGTAATATCAAGCTTGGCATTAGAGGCTACTTTTAATACCGATTCCTTTCTTTTATAGAAGCCAAAAAGCTACCTCTTGTGGGTAGCTTTTTTATTTGGATTATTTATATTTTACTACTTCTTATACTCAACGTGATGAAGTTCTCAAAGTTGGTAGCGTCTAAAATATCAAGCGTGAACCTATGGCTATTCACCCAACGAGATAATATCCAATCAATGTTAGGATCTTTCAAATCACGCAGTGCAAGGATAAAGTCGCCTGTTGATGCTCCGCTTTTAACATGTGCTGCATAAAAAGTACGTAGTAAATGATTAAACCTTTCCTCTCCTAGCTCATGATGCAAAAGCGCAAAAAATAGCGCCCCTACCGAATAGGCATTAAGTCCAGCTTTTCCATACTCTTCAAACGCAGTCGTTAAATATTTAGGCTGTTTAACGAACTGGTTTTTTGCTCGTTTTAGTACGTTTGTCATATGCGAGCTTAAAGACACCCTTTTATTCAGCCGTGAATCCGTTAAATACTCTAAAAAGGTAGCCTTACCTTCATTCCAGCGTGGTGAGTAGCTTTCATTCGAACGTGGGTCCCATAGATGACTCAGTTCGTGATACAAACGAGTTACCTCCACAAACCCCTCGCTGTCTTGAATAATTGCGGTAACATCAGCTTGAGCACCAAACCCCTTTGGGATCTCTATAAAGCTAAACTCACCAGTGCTTTGACGTTGACCAAACCAACTTTCATACAACGTTATGGTTTGTTTTGCCTTTTCCATATAGTCAGTTGCATATTTATTTCCCGGTAACGTAAATAGCTTAAAGCCATGCCCTTTTGTCACGGTATATGGTGCGACCATGAAGTCCATTCTCCATGAGGGTTTCTGGTTTTTGTATGAATAAACCTTTCGTCCTTGTTCGGTTTCTGTTACGCCTAGTAAAATTCCACCATTTGCTACTACTAAGCCGCTATCCACTTCGATGCTAGCGGTGTAGTTATACAGCTTCTGCCAAAAGCGTGACGCGCGATTGACCCTATCATCAGGCACTGTGATGAGCGGATAAGCATATGCGTCCATACGAATAATAGAAAACAAAGGGGTGATGTCATCTTTAATATAAGCCATCCCAGTTTCTACATACCCCTTTATATGGCCAGAATAATTAACAGTAAAAGTTGTTTGTTGATCGGGTTGGAGCGCCTCAGATAACGATAATTTAATATAATTAGACTGAAATAGTGAGTCATCAATATTACTTACTACTCCTTGTGTATAGTTGAGGGACTTACCCGCTTCCGAAGTGATATCGACAACACTAAGCAAGCGATAAAGTCTTAATGGGATTACGCTAGTTGGTGTTGTTCCTTGATTTTTAACCGTTATCGTTGCGCTGCCAGATAGACTGCTTGTTTGTGTATGTATGTTGAGATTGAGATGATAGTTGGTTGCAAATGTTTCTATTTTTTCAATGCTGGGGAGCTCGCTTGCTGAAGCAGAAATGCAGCTTAGCCACAAAAAAATACGTAGCAAATACATCGTCTATCCTTAATATTATTTTGTTGTTTTAACAAAAATAGAGCGGAAAGCATGTTTTTACTACCATATTTTTTTGTATCATTGCTTTAGATCAAAAAACAAAATCTGTTAATCACTAAACCTGCTAGGTTCTCGTACCAAAGATTTTGTCACCGGCATCACCAAGCCCAGGGACTATATATCCTTTCTCATTTAAGTGGCTATCTAATGCTGCCGTGTATATTTCAACGTCAGGATGTGCTTTTTCCACCAGCTTTACTCCCTCAGGCGCAGCCACCAGCACAATTGCTCTGATCTCTTTTGAACCGGCTTTTTTTAGCATGTCGATAGTAGCAATCAGTGAGCCACCCGTTGCCAGCATTGGATCAATAACTAATGCAAGTCTGGCATCGATATTGCCCACCAACTTCTCAAAATAAGGCACAGGCTCAAGTGTTTCTTCGTTACGCTGTAAACCCACAACACTTACTTTAGCTGCTGGGATCAACTGCAGTATGCCATCTAGCATTCCCAAACCGGCTCTTAAAATTGGCACCAAGGTGATCTTTTTGCCTGTCAGCCTTTTAACTGTTAATTCGTTACCATCCCAAGCAGAGATGACCTGATCGCTCAACGTCAAATCTTTTGTTGCTTCGTAAGTGAGTAAGTTGCCAACTTCTGAGACAATTTCGCGAAAGTTTTTGGTTGATATACCCTGCTCTCGCAAGAGTCCAAGTTTATGCTGAACTAATGGGTGATCAATTACATGTAATGCCATGGCTGCGTATCCTTATAAACTGCTAAAGAAATCTTCTGGTTTATGCCTTACTGGCTTTGCACACTGCACCGTAGGCGTACCTAAATAAAGATAGCCAACAATTTCATCTTTTTCAGCGAGACCAAGTTGCTTTTTCACTTCTAGACTCTGAGCAAAGTAGCCAGTTCGCCATACACCAGACAACCCCTGTGCAAAAGCGGCTTGCTGCATAGCAAGTACACTACAACCGGCACTTTGAATTTGCTCAATACGAGGCACTTTTGGATGTTCTTGATAAGGAGATATTGCGATGATCAACATTGGCGCGCGCTCTGGTAGCTGTCTCGCTCTATCGATTACTCGTTGCTCTTGCTGCTCTTTCACCGCCGCTTGATAGTAGATTTCACCTAGCTTTTCGCGGCCTTTTTCTTCTACTGTAATAAATCTAAACGGTGTTAAGCCACCATGATCTGGCACTTTTAGTGCTGCTTTTTTAATGATTTCTAACTGAGCTGGACTAGGTCCAGGAAAAGACAGATTGCTATCTGACTGGCGTGTTAAGAGTAATTCTATGGCGTCCATTAACTCATCCCGTGTTGCGCCTTCAAAATGGCCGTGAATTATACCAATTTGACTTATTATGTGTCTCGAAATAGAGCACCTATCTAATCAAATTGGTATTACGTGGCTTGTAGTCTATCATTTTCCCTTAAATTCGACCACGCGACATCACGGATTTCTGGATAGCATCCTTGCAATATTTCGTTTTACTCTGGAAGTAAATGGCGTTGTTTTCTATCAATAAGTAACCTCAACCAATAGTCAACACTGACATAACGTCCACCACCGGTAAAAAATAGTGAAAGTAGTAATACAAAGTAAGTTGCCGCAAATTCAATTCCATTATTTAAAATAACAATATTGCCTCTTTCATAGAGATAATTTGGTCTGCCATTTTCTTCGACTATCTCTTTAATTGAATCCAGACGTTGCTTTGCTGCTACGCTATTTTCTAGGCTCACTTTAGCTTCTTCAAAGCCTAGCCAATCTAGTACTTTAGCCGCGCTGGTGTCTGGATTTGTTGGTGTAACCGAAAACCAGCCATGCTCCAAATGCACCGTCGTTGCAGCAACAACCATAGTCACCATGAGCGGAATTGATACTAAGCGTGTAAGCAAGCCGAATAAAATTAACCAACCACCTAAAAACTCCGTCCATGCGGCTAGAAAGGCAAGCAAGTCAGGAAAAGGCAGACCTAAGCCCCATTCACTATTACCAAACCATGCGACGATATTGGGATCGGCGAGGAGGCGTTGTAAAAATGTCGCGTCCGGATTAGACAAATTTAATTTATTGTAACCTGCAATGATCATAACGGGCGCAAGAATAAGGCGCATGAGTAATGGCGCGATACCAGAAAAATGTTGAGATAAATGTTGTAGTTGCCGATACGGCTTTAGTAGGTTGGCAAGCATATGCGGTCCATAGTTGATGTTTGAATTATCAGTATAGACCGCAGATTGGGTTGGGTTATTTCGTTAGATCTTTCTTGCTACTTGAAGTGCCTCTGCAATCGCTCGCTTAGCATCAATCGCTGCAGCCAGTTTGGCCCCACCGATAACGTGCTGATTCTCAGGTAGTGCCTCTTTATCGAACAAGCTATCGTTAGAAACTTGTCCAATACAAGCAATGACCGTATCGACATCTAACAGTTGCTCTTCACCTGCAACTCTTACAGTCAAACCTTGATTATCAAAGCTGATATATTCGCATTCTGCAATTTGTTGAACATTGTGGTGTTTTGCAACCGCTCTGTGGATCCAACCGGTGGTCTTACCTAAGTCTTTACCAAAACGTCCTTCAGAGCGTTTTAACATATAAATCGGCCTTTGCTCTTGTGAAGGCTGCGCTTCGCATTCTATTCCCCATTGAGATTTAAAATCAGGGATCGTTTGTTCTCGCTGTTCAGTTAAAAACGCTACCATGTCAAAGCCAATACCACCGGCACCTAAAATAGCAATTTTATTGCCCAGTTCTACTTCACCTTTTATGACTTCGTCATAGGCAAACACACGTTTCCCATCTGCGCATTCAATTTTCGACATCCGTGGACTTACACCCGTTGCAAATACCACATCATCAAACGCGTTTGCCATTGTTTCTTCGTATGATGTATTTAGGCAAAGCTCAACGCCTAAGCGATTTATTTCGCTGACATAGTATTTAAGCGTATGTTGGAAGTCTTCTTTACCTGGTATTCGCATCGCTAAATTAAACTGACCACCAAGCTCGCTACCTTTATCAATTAACTTAACTTGGTGGCCTTTTTTGGCGAGATAGTAACTTACAGACAACCCAGCAGGTCCTGCCCCAACAACGAGTACTTGTTTTTTCCTTCGGGCACTCTGAAGTGGATAATCCAATTCAAATCCCGCTTGTGGATTCACCAAACATGTTGCTCGTTTGCCTTTAAATACATGGTCTAAACAACCCTGATTACAGCCGATGCAAATATTGATTTGCTCTGAGCGCTGCTCTTGATATTTGTTAAAGAATTCAGGATCAGCCAGCAACGGACGCGCCATAGAAATAAGGTCGGCATCACCTTTGGCTAAAATGTCATTAGCAAGATCTGGCGTGTTAATCCTATTTACTGCTACAACAGGTATATCAACGGCTTGTTTTAATCTGTGTGACGCTTCACGATAGGCACCTGGAGGCACCATCGACGCAATTGTTGGAACGCGCGCCTCATGCCAACCAATACCGGTGTTAAGAATATCCACACCTGCCGCGACCAAAGCTTTGGCTTGAAGCACAACTTCTTCTGGAGTTGAGCCATTTGGGATTAAGTCCATGACCGACAGGCGAAAAACGATAATGAACTTATCGCTCACTTTCGCTCTAACCGCTTTTACAATATCTGTTGCCAATCGCATTCTGTTTTCTAAGCTACCACCATAGTCATCAGTGCGCTTATTGGTATGACCCGCCATAAACTCATTGATTAAATAGCCCTCTGAGCCCATGATCTCCACACCATCGTAGCCTGCTTTTTCGGCCAACTTAGCTGAGTGAGCAAAGTCTTTAATCGTACCTTTGATGGCACTTAAGCTCATTGCTTTTGGTTTATACGGATTAATCGGTGCTTTGATCGCACTAGGTGCAGTGTTGAATGGATGATAAGCATAGCGCCCAGCATGTAGTAACTGTAGACAAATTTTGCCGCCGTGTTTATGTACTACCTCGGTGTATGCTTTGTGTTTAATTACATCGTATAACGAGTTAAAAGAAGAAGAAATTGGTGTCAACTTACCACGTAGGTTTGGACTGTAACCACCAGTTACGATCAGGCCCACTCCACCTCTTGCTCGTTCTTCATAAAATGCAGCGAGCCGCTTTCGGTTGTGCCACCCTTCTTCAAGCCCGGTATGCATTGATCCCATTACCAAGCGATTTCGCAAACTGGTATGTTTAAGTTGTAGTTCTTGTTCTAACATTTGCCGCCCCACAAAACTGGTCTTACCTGTGAACATTAACGTTTTTTTATTATTTGGCAAGTCTTAAGAAGAAAGAAATTAACGAATTTGGCAGCATTGGCGATATTTCAATCATGAAAATACTTCGTTACGTTTTTCTATTATTCATGAAACTCGCTCTGATATATGATAAATGTATAGAGTTGTATTGAAGTTAAGCATAAGGGATCATTTTGAAACTGATAGCGAATATTTTTAAGGGCATTTGGGCCACACTGAACTTTTCTAGGCGATTAATTCTAAATCTGCTGTTTTTATTCATTCTTATCGCCATAGTGATAAGCATTGTATCTGGTGAGGATCAGGTTGAGGTCGAAAGTAAAAGCGTATTACGTTTAAACCTAAACGGTATCATAGTCGAACAATTGACCTATGTTGACCCAGTTGAGGCGGCCATGAGTGATGCTTTCGCCGATTCAGAAGAGCCAAGTGAAATTTTGTTAGATGATGTCATTGATGTTATCAATAAAGCAGCTCAAGATGACCGCATTACAGTGATGTATCTTGATTTACAACGTCTTCATAGCGCCCATCTCGACAAATTACGAGATATCAAAGACGCGCTCGCGCAATTCAAAGCAACAGGCAAAAAAATCTATGCTCACGGCGCTTATTACACTCAAGCTCAATATTATCTCGCCTCAGTAGCCGATGAAATTTCTCTACATCCTTACGGTGGGGTTAACATCACCGGTTTTGGCATGTACCCGCTGTATTTCAAAGAGGCGCTTGATAAGCTTAAAGTTACGCAGCATATTTTCCGCGTTGGTACATACAAGTCGGCCGTTGAACCTTATATTCGCAGCGATATGTCACCAGAAGCAAAAGAATCAAATCTTGGATGGATCACCCCGCTTTGGACACAATATAAAACAGAAGTAGCCGAAAACCGCGGTTTTGATGTGGCTAATTTTGATGAAACCTTCGCAGCATTAACAGACAAAATGGAAGCTGCACAAGGCGATTCCGCCAAATATGCTATCGACAACCAATGGGTCGATGCATTAACCACCAATCAAGCATTTGCTCAGAAACTGATCGATGAAGTTGGTCTTGATGCAAAGGGAAAATCTTTTAAACAGGTCTCGTTCAGTCAATATCTATCGACGTTACCGCCTAAAGAGTTTGCAGAAAATCCATTTACCGAGAAAGTCGCTGTGGTTGTTGCTAAAGGTCAAATCTCTGATGGCAAGCGTAAAGCGGGAGCTATTGGTGGCGATTCAACAGCAGCAGTACTTAAGAAGGCTCGCCTTAACGACAAAGTGAAAGCCGTCGTACTAAGAATTGACTCCGGCGGTGGTAGCATGTTTGCTTCTGAAACCATTCGTAATGAAGTTATTGCACTAAAGGCCGCAGGAAAACCCGTGATAGCATCAATGGGTTCTGTTGCAGCTTCCGGCGGTTATTGGATCGCGGCATCAGCTAATGAAATATGGGCATCGCCAAGTACGATCACCGGCTCTATTGGTGTATTTGGCATGATAATGACCTTTGAAAATGCAGCAAACTCATTAGGAATATACTCTGATGGTGTCGCGACAACCGAACTAAAAGGCCAATCTCCATTCAGAGGGATAGATGGTGGCTATAAAAATCTAATCCAAATGGGCGTTGAAGATGCCTATGATAAATTTATTTCCATGGTTGCAACCGAACGAAACCTTGATAAGTCAGCGGTTAATGAGGTTGCGCAAGGACGAGTATGGCTAGCAACTCAGGCGCTTGATTTTGGCCTAGTCGATAAGTTAGGTAACAAAAATGATGCCATTGAAGCGGCTGCAAGTCTTGCTAATTTAGAGATGTATGATGTTATCACTATTGAACAAACACTCACCGAGCAAGAAAAGCTGATGCAGCAATTATTTGGTGCGTCTATGGTGCAAAGTGCCATTAGTGCCCTTGTACCTGAGCAATCAATATTCGCAAAAACTGCATTAAATGCCCTAGACAGCGTTAGCAATACAATAGCACTACAAACTCAAATGTTAGGCCAGCTTAACGACCCTAACCATGTCTATACGCTTTGCTTAGTGTGTAACGTTTCACCTGAGTAAAATCGATTAAGCACTGCAATTGTGGTGCTGTAATTGTTATACTGAGCCCAGATTTTATTCTGGGCTTTTTTATGAAAAGAAAAAAAATATATATCGCCTATACCGGTGGTACCATTGGTATGAAGCAATCCAGTCGCGGTTACGTTCCGGTTGCGGGATATCTAACAGATACGGTAAAAAATAACGCTGAGTTTACTCGCGATGAAATGCCGCTTTTTGATATTCATGAATATTGCCCGTTAATTGATTCGTCAGATATGTCACCGCATCACTGGCAGCTTATCGCGGATGACATTCAATCAAAATATCACGACTACGATGGTTTTGTGGTGCTCCATGGCACAGATACCATGGCCTATACTGCCTCTGCGCTATCCTTTATGTTTGAGAACTTAACTAAACCTGTGATAGTGACCGGCTCTCAAATTCCGTTGTCACAACTGCGCTCTGATGGTCAAGTGAATCTGTTAAACGCGATGTATTTGGCTGCTAACTACCCTATCGCCGAAGTGAGTTTGTTTTTCAACAATAAACTTTACCGCGGTAATAGAGCAATCAAAGCTCATGCTGATGGCTTCGATGCATTCGCCTCTCCAAACCTTTCGCCGCTGGCACAAGCTGGGATCAATATTCAGCTGATCGAAGGGAAGCTAAGCCCTTACGTTGAGCAAAGCTTGCAAGTCACCAAGATTTCACCTCAACCTATCGCGGTAATGCATTTGTATCCTGGGATCTCAACAGAAATCCTTAAGAACCTAATGCGTGGTGAGATGAAAGCATTAATCTTATTGAGCTTTGGTGTTGGTAACGCGCCACAAGACGAGCATTTTTTAACTGAGCTTAAAGCAATCAGCGATCGCGGAGTGGTAATTATCAACCTCACCCAATGTATTCAAGGAAAAGTGAATATGGGCGGCTACGCGACAGGAAATGCGTTATTAAACTGTGGTGTGATCAGTGGCTACGATATGACACTAGAAGCGTGCTTAACAAAGCTACACTATTTATTTAGCCAGCAGCTTGAGCTAGAAACGATCCGCCATTTGATGCAAGACAATCTGCGCGGCGAGCTAACTCGATAGTAATCGATATCAATAAAGCGAAAAGTATCGCAACAAAAAAGCCGTGATATCTTCACCACGGCTTTTAAATCAGCTCGAACTACTCCGAACGTCGATTATTATCTAACTTTTGCTTCGATATCGACAAGATCAGTAAGGTGACAAGTTTCACCACTGTGTGTCTTTACACCGTGCTCACCAAAGTAATCACGCTGTGCTTGCACCAAGTGTCCGTTGCTTGGCGTGCTCAGTGTTGCAATATAAGTTTGCGTCGCAGCAAGCACTGGGAAAGACAAACCAGTCGCCACCGCTTTACCTGTAACACTACGTAGTGCAAGTGCAGGCTTCTCAAGTGAATCGATAAATTCAACACCTTCAGCAATATCGTCTAAGTAATCAGCTCGGATAATACAGCCCGCACGCCAGGTTTGTAGCGTTTTATTGAGATCTACTTTCCATTGGTGTGCACGAGACGCGCCCTTAATCAGTGCAAGACCTTGGCGGTAGCATAGCAAACTGGCAAAATAAAACGCATCTTTTAACTCGTCTAAATCAACCTCAATTGTTTGCGTTGATTTATTCGCATACGTCATTTCTTTTGCAGCTGGAGTATCAATAGTATTGGTGAGATGGCGAGCTTGTACCGCAGCCACAAGCGAAGGTACGGCAATACCAAGCTCCAGTGCGTTTTGCGCCGTCCAAAGGCCAGTGCCCTTAGCTCCTACCTTATTGTCGATAAGGTCGACTAAAGACTCGCCCTGATCTGTTTCTAGACTTAAAATGTGGCTAGAAATTGCAAGTAGATAACTATTTAATTTACCTTCAGACCAAGATTCAAAAATCTCAGCAACTTCTTTAGGAGAGCGACCGGTCCCCAAGCGTAGCAATTGATAAAGCTCGGCAATAAGCTGCATCAACGCATACTCAATACCATTGTGCACCATTTTAACAAAGTGACCGCTGGCCGATTGCCCTACACGCGCGAAACATGATTCGTTGTTGTAGCTCGCAGCAACTTTTTCGAACCAAGGCTCGATACGCTCCCAGCCACCTTCTGAACCACTTGCCATCATTGCAGGACCATGGCGTGCACCTTCGGCACCGCCAGAAATCCCCATAGTGGCAAACTCAAATTTATTCTGATATTTCAATTTACGTGCAATACCATCTTTGTAATTACTGTTACCACAGTCAACGATGATATCGTCTTTCTCAACTCCAGCTTCAACCAAATCGCTACAAACTTTATCTACTAGTTCACCTGCTGGAACGAGTAATAAAATCGAGCGAGGAGTCTCTAATCTTCTGATCATATCACCGAGATCAGACACTATGTGTAAGCGCTCCGCCATACCTAACGACTGTGCGCAACTCAATAATTCCGCACCTACTTCGGGGTTCTTGTCATAAGCGACTAAGGTCATCCCCTTCTCAATTAGATTTAGCGCGAGGTTTTTACCCATCACACCCAAACCAACTAATGCAACCTGCATTTAGTTTCCTCCTCGGTAACATCAAAACTTTATGCGTTCGTGTATGTGCATTATACCTGAGCGACCATGATTGACCAGCGAGACACACAATTCACTGGTATCATATCGGTCCCCAAAATATGACAGCTAACACAATTCACTGTATAGCAATATAGTGACAGCAGCACGAATTCACCAATTTTGTGATAAATCTCAAATGGTCCCCCTAAGCTGTAAGGTAGAATATTCGAGATTGACGGCCACTGACACCGGTGTCATAATGATGACATATAGATCATATAACTTAATTCGAGTGTTAAAAAGGGTTTTGCATAATTCTTTATGCTCTAATTAGTTAAATCGTGATTTTACAATGTGGCATGTGTAAAAAAACAGCAATTTTGATTTACTTTTAACACATTCATAAGTTTTTGCTTACCTTGATAAGCTAACAGGAGAATCTGATGCTTAGACGCACAAAAATCGTCGCAACACTGGGGCCAGCGACGGATAGAGATAACAACTTAGAAAAAATCATTCGTGCCGGCACCAACGTAGTCAGACTAAACTTTTCACACGGTGTAGCTCAAGATCACAAAAATAGAGCCGAAGCCGTTCGCGAAATTGCTAAACGCTTAGGTGTAAATGTAGCGATCCTTGCAGATTTGCAAGGTCCTAAAATCCGCGTTTCAACATTTAAAGAAGGCAAAGTGTTCTTAGAAGTGGGTGTAAAATTCACGCTCGATGCAAAAATGGAGCCTGGCCAAGGTCACGTTGAAGCCGTGGGTATCGACTATAAAGAATTACCGAATGACGTAAAACAAGGTGATTTGCTGTTATTAAACGATGGACTTATTCAGCTTGTTGTTGAAGAAGTACAAGGTCACTTGGTTCACACTAGTGTTAAAGTGGGCGGCGTATTGTCGAACAATAAAGGGATCAACCGTTTAGGCGGCGGCTTAACAGCACCTGCATTTACTGACAAAGACAAAGAAGATTTGATCACAGCAGCTGAAATTGGTGTGGATTATATTGCGGTTTCGTTCCCTCGCAGTGGTGACGACATGCGTTACGTTAGAGGATTGGCGGAGAAAGCAGGTTCTAATGCACAGTTACTTGCAAAAATCGAACGTGCAGAAGCGGTTGAAACCGTAGAAGCGATTGACGATATCGTATTGGCTTCTGATGCGGTGATGGTTGCCCGTGGTGATTTAGGTGTAGAAATTGGCGATGCCGCTCTTGTTGGTAAACAGAAGCAAATTATCAGCCGTGCCCGCTCACTAAACCGTACTGTGATCACTGCCACCCAAATGATGGAGTCAATGATTGACAACCCAATGCCAACACGTGCTGAAGTTATGGATGTTGCAAACGCAGTGCTTGATGGCACAGATGCGGTAATGCTTTCAGCAGAAACCGCTGCTGGTGATTATCCTGAGCAAACGGTCGCGGCAATGGCACGTGTGTGTTTAGGTGCTGAATCTCAACCGCAGATCCATATCTCTAAACATCGTTTAGACAGTCGTTTTGCTGATACCTGTGAAACTATCGCGCTGTCGGCAATGTACGCTGCGAACCATTTAGATTCAGTAAAGGCGATTGTCGCACTAACTGAATCGGGTAATACCGCAAAATTAATGTCTCGTATCAGTTCTGGATTGCCTATTTACGCACTGTCTCGCCATCAATCAACACTTGGGCAGGCATCACTCTATCGTGGTGTATATCCGGTAAGATTTGACTCGACGCAATGCTCAGATGATTCAACTGTTCGCGAAGCGCTTGATACGCTAGTTGCTGCTGGCTCATTGGAAAAAGGCGACACAGTGATCATCACACACGGTGATAAGATGGAAACTATCGGCGCCAGTAACACGCTGAAAATCGTCACAGTGTAAAAGCGTTGAACTAGGTAGCCTTGCTGCCTAGTTCATCTTTCCTTAGAATACTCTAAAGTGTACAAGCACATAAAATACACTACGTCACCGTAGGCTAAACACGGCGCAAATCACTTTAGCTCGCGCTTTTATTAGCTTGCGAGTGCGGCCTTTACTTTGTCACGGTAACTACGGCTGACTTTAAGCTCTTGACCATTCTCAAGTACCAATAAATACTCGCCACTGCTTTGTGTGACTAGTTTACTAATCTGCTTAGTATTAACAATTGCAGAGCGATGTACGCGCACAAATAACGTTGGATCTAACTCTTGTTCTAGATCTTTCATTGTTTTACGTAAAATATGAGTCTGACCATCGCTACAGTGTAAGCACATATAGTCACCGGCTGCATCAATCCACTGAATTGACGATGTCGAAACTCGAATGATTTCACCCTGCTCTTTTACTGCGAGCGACTCTGGGAATTTTTTATCTTCAATTGTATCTCCTGTTGCAAGTTTTTTAAGGATTTCTTCACAGTTATTACCAGTGATCCCTGCAACAAAGCTGGCTAGCTTTTTCTTATGCGCATTGTCTTGTTGTGTTTTTAAATAGCTTTGCACTTTCTCCACCGCCTGTTTTAATCTGTTGTCATCAACGGGTTTTAAGATGTAATCCAGCGCATGGATCTCAAATGCCTTTACAGCATATTGGTCGAACGCGGTTACAAATACGATAGCAGGCAATGGTTTAACACTTTCACTCAGCGCTCTCGCTACTTCAAAGCCATTCATGTTCGGCATTTGAATATCGAGAAAGACCAGATCTATGTCCTCAGATTTGCATAGATCGATTGCTTGTTGACCACTGCCACACAATTCTACAACTTCAATTTCAGAAAAATCTCTTAACCTTACCGCTAGCCCTTTTCTCGCTAACGGTTCATCATCTACGATTAGTGTTCTAATTTTGCTCATTACTTCTTCGCCCTTTCATATGGAACGCGAATGTTTACCTTCAAACCAGTTGGCTCATTATCCGAGAGCACAAATGAATAGTTGTTTTCGTACAAGGTTTTTAAACGGTCTTTGGTATTCGCTAAACCCACTCCCTGTGCACTTTTCAGTTGCCCATCTTCCAATTCTGCGCCAGGACCATTGTCTCCTACTTCCAAGAGTAGTTCATTGGCAAACACCTGCGCTTTTATTTCAATTTTGCCGCCATGCTCCATATGGGCAATTGCGTATTTAATGCTGTTTTCAATGAGTGGTTGTAGGATCAAGCTAGGTACCAACGCCTGTTCAGCCTCTTCTGTCACATCAAGCTCAATAGATAAGCGCTCATCAAAACGGACCTTTTCAATTTCTAAGTACAGTCTCAACGCATGTAACTCTTGCTCAAGCGGTACCTTTTTTATCGGATCTGTATTTAATGTATGGCGCAAGAAATCACTGAGCCTTGAGACCATTTGATTCGCATCTTTATTTTCTTCAACCAATATAAGCGTCGAAATTGCATTAAGGGTATTGAATAGAAAATGCGGATTCAGTTGATAACGCAACATTTTCAATTGCGCTTCATGGGCCATAGTATTGGCTTTCAACGCCTTTTGACGCTCACTTTGTAACAACTGGTAATACTTAATACCAAAATACAGCCCACTCCAACAGAGTATGATATAGACAGAGTCTAGTCCCTGCTGTAAGTAATAAAACCATTCATCAGGTCTATACCCGTGACGATAAATTTCCCAATGATTAAACTTCTGAACGACCGCCCATAGTGTTCCAGTTACATATGACGCCGTAAACACAACGAATATCAGCACCAACGGTGTTGCATTCCAAATTTTACGATAGAGGTATCGTAGCGGTACGGTCATCAAACAACCTGCGTAGGCATTTAAAGCGATGACAAATACATAAATATCCCGCATTTCAAAGACTTTTGAGCCAATATAGTTAACTAGCGCGTAGCCCAGCCAACCAGCTATTTGTAATACCCAGAAAAATCTCTGCCTGTTATCAACCAGTGATTGCCACTTCAAAATGATTATACCTCTTCTATCTTAACTGGATTATATCTCAGCATGTCGTCTCTATTCACTGCTGGTGGTCTCAGTTTTTACACGCCCTGCCGCAAATAAAAAAGGCACCTCAGTGCCTTTTTTTGAAATAAATTAACCAGTTAATTTATCTTCATCTATTCAAACTGTCGCTCTTAAGCAAGCTTGTCAGATGCCACTTTATAGGTAGGATCTGCTTGGCCGTCTAGCTCAACGAGATCTTTAGCCTTACTTAGCAGTACTTTACAGTCTTGGCTCAAGTGGCGAAGATGAAGCGTTTTACCAGCCTTTTTATAACGTTCAGCTAGCGTATCTATTGCTTCAATTGCACTATGATCGGCAACACGACTATGTTTAAATTCTACAATGATGTCGTTTGGATCATTATTAACGTCAAACAGCTCTGCAAAGTTTTTCACCGACCCAAAAAATAGAGGTCCGTGTAATTCGTACACTTTTGAGCCTTGCTCATCAATATAATTATTGGTGTAAATATGTTTCGCATGCTCCCACGCAAATACCAGTGCCGAAACAATGACACCAACGCAAACTGCGATGGCCAAATCTGTAATCACTGTAACCCCCGACACCAAGACGATTACAAATGCATCTGATTTAGGGATCTTTCTAATTAATCTAAAACTTGACCATTCAAAAGTCCCCAATACCACCATAAACATTACACCAACTAACGCCGCTAGCGGGATCATCTCAATAAGGCTTGCTGCAAACAGAATAAATACAAGTAGTAATAATGCTGCTGTGATACCTGACAAACGGCTACGGCCACCAGAATTAATATTGATCATTGATTGCCCAATCATCGCACAGCCACCCATCGCACCAAACACACCACAAGTAACATTAGCCGCACCTTGGCCGATACATTCGCGGTTACTGTGACCACGTGTTTCGGTGATTTCGTCGATTAGCGTGAGCGTTAATAAAGATTCAATCAAACCAATCGCCGCTAGGATAAGCGCGTATGGGAAGATAATTTTAAATGTTTCAAATGTCCAAGGAACTTCTGGAATATGGAAAGCAGGAAAACCACCGGCAATCGTTGCATCTACGTTACCTGACATATCTTTCAGATAATCAAGCACATTACGAGCGTCTAAATCTAAACCAATAACAATACCAGTTACCACTAAAATTGCCGCTAGGCTAGACGGAACTGCAGTTGTTAGCTTTGGTAGAAAGTGAATGATGGCCATAGTCAATGCTACCAAGCCCACCATCACATAAAGGGTTTCCCCTTGCATCCAAGTCAGCTCACCTTCACTATTAAGTACTTTGAACTGACCAAGTTGCGCAAGAAAGATAACGATGGCTAAACCATTCACAAAGCCTAGCATCACAGGGTGCGGTACCATACGTATAAACTTGCCAAGTTTAAATATACCTGCGAGTATTTGTAAGAGCCCCATGAGTAATACAGTTGCAAAAAGATACTCGACACCATGATCAATAACGAGACTCACCATTACCACGGCAAGAGCCCCTGTTGCACCCGAGATCATACCCGGCCTACCACCAAAGATTGAAGTCACAAGACCGACAATAAATGCTGCATATAAACCGACTAATGGGTCTACTTGTGCAACAAAAGCGAAAGCCACAGCCTCAGGCACAAGTGCCAAAGCGACCGTAAGCCCAGACAGTACATCGTTTTTAGCAGAGCTAGGCGCTTTGCTGATAAGATTAAACATCAATATCCTCTGGTGTGAATTGACTATGAACACAAAGGCGGCGGATTTTAGCAAAAAGCAGCGCCTTTAACAAATAAGATACAAGCCTGTATCACAAACTCGCTTGCAATACATAACTTAATAAAGCGGTCTGTATTGTAGTATAGAACAATGGTGAAAAGATGACGGGAAGCCCTACCAACGAGCAGGGCAACAAATTGCATTAAAGTGGTAAGGAAGTGCTGCGCTTAACGCAAGTCATTGTAACATTTGAATGTACTTCTTGGACGAACTCTAAATTAAGTAAGTTATCACGAACAAATTGCTCATAACCTTCAATGCCTTTCGAAATGATACGCAACATAAAGTCCATGGTGCCTGCCATAGAGTAGCACTCTGTCACTTCGTCATAACTTAAGATCAATTTTTCAAACTCGGCAAGGTTGTTGCGGCCATGGTTTGAAAGCCTAACATGCGCATAAACCAACATATCAAATCCGAGTTTCTTCTCATCCAGCAATGCAACTTTGCCTTTGATGTAGCCGTCTTGCTCTAATTTAGCGATGCGACGCCAACAAGGTGACTGAGATAGCCCTACTTTATCAGCGATTTCAGCGGTAGAAAGACTTGCGTCTTGCTGTAACAATGCCAGTATCTGGCGATCTACTTGGTTTAATGACATATCTATTCTAGTTTAATTAGCACACCAGTCTATTAACCGATGCTGATTGTTATTCCCTGAAGCATAGCAAATAAAAAAATGCACATCACTACTATGCCACTTCCACTATATCTAACCAAATCGGCCACTCATAAAAGGATTTGTCGCCTTTTCGAAGCCAATTGAGGTATTTTCACCATGGCCAGAATGCACCACGACCTCATCAGGCAAAGTAAACAGCTTATCTTGTATAGACTGTTTTAGTTGGGCTGCATCGCCTTTTGGAAAGTCAGTACGACCAACAGAGCCTTTAAACAACACATCTCCTACTAAGACCTGTTTTGAGCTTGGTTCATAAAAAACCACATGCCCCGGAGTATGCCCTGGACAATGTCTGACTTCGAGTGCGAGGTTCCCCACTTTAACCTTATCCCCATCATTTAACCACTTAGATGGTAAAAAAGCTTCATGATTAGGAAAACCAAACATCTGTGATTGCATTGGCAAGGCTTCCAGCCAAAATTGGTCGCTCTGATGAGGCCCGATAATCTCGATATTAAAATGCTCACTTAATACTGTACTTGCTCCCACATGATCAAGGTGCGCGTGGGTAAGCAAAATCATGCTTGGCGCTACCCCTTGTGTGTTCAACTGCGCAATAATTTTTTCCGCTTCACCACCTGGGTCTACAATTGCAGCGGCTTGTGTTTCTGGACACACAATGACACGACAATTTTGCATAAATGGTGTAACTGGAATGGTAAACACTTGCATGGTTAGTTTGCTCCAAACGACATCAAAACAGGATATTTAAGATACGCTTTATCATAAAACGGCGTTCTTGCATAAAGCCACTCCATCCGCGCTTTTGGATCGTTTGCAAACTGCTTGTCTTCACGTATTTTTTTATCAAAGGCTAATGCCATAGCTGGATTTTGTTTTAGCATTTTTCGTGCAAAAGGTTCAAGTGCATAATTTTCAACATATTCTGTACGTTGGAAGATAGTATTGAACTCCCCCCAAGCAAAAAATGAGTCAGGCGCTTCTGGATGTAGTAAGTGAGTCACCAGCTCTCCAGATTTTTGCGCCGTTGCCACTTTATACCACCCACTGAGATCGACCTTATCTGAGAGCTCCTTAATGTCGAAAGTCGCATTCACTCTAAAGCGCCCTTCAAAAGGAGCAGTATCGAACTTGTAGTCTTTTACTGTAGCTTGACTTACTTTTTCCACTACCGTTCCATCTGGTAATGTAGAAACGGTTATTCCATGCAGTTTTAATTTTTCGACCACTTCAGGGTATGCGGGTGGAATGTAAAACTGCTCAGGTACATTCACCGCTGTTTTTACTTCCTTCTGCCAATAAATTGGCAGCTTCTCATAGTTTTGTGGCTCGCCTACGTACTTAGCTTCCAAATGACCAGACAATGCACTTTCAAACTGCTTGTATTGGATGCCTTTAAATTGAATGTAGTCGGGCTCTTTTGCATAGCTGCGTTCAACTACCAATTGTTTAGGTGTGAATTCGGCCTCTTTTTGAACCGCTTCTCGTAATGCCTGAATATTGCTTGAGAGGCCACTGATAACGCCATCCATAAACACATAGGTGCCCAGTACACGCTGCTTATAGGGTTTCAATGAGTGATTTTCTACCAGTATAGTCGGCAGTCCCTTTAAATCTCCCCAACCATTTGAAAATCGCGGCGTTGCCACCCATCCAGCCAGCCCTTTTTTAAAGTCTCGTTTATCCATGACAAACACAAGTGGACCAGGAATATGTCCTTGAGCAGCAAGCGCGGCATTAATTTGTGGCGAAATCTGATTCTCTAACACCTCAGCTATTGCCGGTGACTCACTTGCAAAAGTCGGGTTAAAACCATAAGTGACATCGTATTGGTAGTCTGCGCCATCCGTTACATGAACATCAATGTACAGATCCGGATTGTATTCGTTAATTACCTGCATGACCGCCTTGACTCCTGGCGTGTCCAATTTAGTGTAATCACGATTCAGATTTAAGTTATTGGCATTGGTCCTAAAGCCCATAACAGTCGGACCGCGTTGATTTATACGGTTAAACTCACTGCGCCTTTCATGCCCATCGACGTTGAGAATAGGGATAAAGAGTAAATTCACTTTCGTCAAAATATCACGGCGCTTACCTGTTGCAACATCGCGAAGCAACATAAACATGGCATCTTTGCCGTCAATTTCTCCGGCATGAATACCAGCTTGTACTAAAATGGTTGGCTTACCATTATTAATAACATTTGATTTATCACCGCCCTGCTCCGTTGCAACAATCATCTTAATTGCGCGATTACTATTGCTAAACCCAATGGTCTCTAGCTTAAATTGGGTCGGATTGGCAGCCACTAGGCGGTCAACAAATGCCATCGTATCTGCGTAATTAGGAGAATCTATCGCACCGCTTAGTTCAAAATCAGTCGTTAATGGGCCCTGTTGTTGTAATAGTTGTTCGCTTTTGCCCTGCCACTCCATCAAGGGTGGTAAATGACCGTTCATACCTAGCATTGCAGTAAGCATAATAATGCTGGAACTCATCATATTTCTCTATTCCTCTGCTTTTATCTGCCAATTATATCAATATTTTAGATATCGGCTTACAATGTGCGGTGATTCAACAAAAATTTGCAGTTAATCGCAGATAACCATAACTTTAGGGATCAAATGAGCGTACAAAAATCAATTTTAATCACAGGTTGTTCTAGCGGGATTGGTTATTACTGCGCTGTGCAATTGTCAAAAGCAGGATATCAAGTTATTGCTTCGGTTAGAAATGCAAAAGACTTGAATAAATTTGAAGGCACAAACATTCAATGTATTCTGCTAGATTTAGCATGTGAGCAAAGTATAAACGATGGCTTTAACCAAGCTTTGACAATCGCAAATGGTCAGCTAGACGCCTTATTCAATAACGGAGCCTACGGCCAACCTGGTGCGGTAGAAGACCTGCCTACAGACGTGTTACGGCAACAATTTGAAGTTAATTTTTTTGGCTGGCATACGCTCACCTGTCTCGCAGTTGAGCAAATGCGTAAGCAAGGCGCAGGCCGCATTGTTCATAACTCATCCGTGCTTGGATTAGTCGCACTGCCATATCGCGGCGCCTATAACGCGAGCAAATTTGCACTTGAAGGACTTACCGATACCCTACGCATGGAGCTTTCAGGTAGCAATATTCAAGTTAGCCTAATAGAGCCAGGTCCAATCGTGTCTAAATTTAGAGAAAACGCGAAACACGCCTTTTTAGCGAATATCGATCACGAAAATAGCGTACATCGCAATGCATATCAGGCGCAGCTTAACCGCTTAAGCTCAGAAGAAGCTCCGCAAAAATTCACTTTGGGGCCAGAAGCTGTTTATAAAGTGCTGCAACACGCGCTGAGTGCTAAGACTGCAAAGCCAAGATATTACGTCACGTTTCCGACCTATTTGATGGGATACTTGAAACGAATATTGAGCAGTAAGATGCTGGATAAAATCTTAATAAAAAACCGCTAACGTTAGAGTTTATAACGAATATAAAACTAAAAAAGGAGCCAAAGGCTCCTTTTCAATACCAGTTCTAGTCCTAAGACTAATTCTAGTTCCGCTTATTAAGCAGCTAGACCATCTTTTGCTTTAGCAACTAGTGCTGCGAAAGCTACTTGGTCGTATACTGCGATATCAGCTAAGATCTTACGATCAATTTCAATCGATGACTTTTTAAGGCCATTGATGAAACGGCTGTAAGAAAGACCATTTTGACGTGCAGCTGCGTTGATACGAGCAATCCATAGTTGACGGAAAGTACGTTTCTTAGCACGACGGTCACGGTAAGCATATTGACCAGCTTTAGTTACCGCTTGGAAAGCTACGCGGTAAACGCGTGAACGCGCTCCATAGTAACCTTTAGCTTGCTTTAATACTTTTTTGTGACGTGCACGTGCAACTACGCCGCGTTTAACTCTTGCCATTTCTGATATCCTCTATTAAGCGAATGGTAACATACGATCGATTAGGCCTAGGTCATTCTTATGAACCATAGACTTAGCACGAAGGTGTAATTTACGCTTTGAAGATTTCTTAGTCAGAATGTGACGAAGATGCGACTGTTTACGCTTGTAACCGCCAGAAGCAGTCTTTTTGAAGCGCTTAGCAGCACCTCTGTGTGATTTTAGCTTATAAGCCATTTGCAATAACTCCGAATGATATTGCTTTAACACAATGTAAGTAGGCGGAGATAAACTCACTTGTAGGCCTAGCTTACTACCTAAAACCGGTGAAGGATCAATACCTTACTTTAAAACCGGATAACGCAGGTGGCGTTAGCACTTGAGACCTGCGTTAAATTCGATGCGTATTATGCCGAGATTAAGACTTTTTAGCAATAGGCGCCATCATCATTATCATCTGACGACCTTCTACTTTTTTCGGGAAAGACTCAACTGATGCGATATCTTCCAACTCAGTCTTGATACGGTTTAACAGGTCGATACCAATTTCTTGGTGCGCCATTTCACGACCACGGAAGCGAATTGTGACTTTAGCTTTGTCGCCACCCTCAAGAAACTTGCGAAGGCTACGTAGCTTAACTTGGTAATCACCAACATCAGTACCAGGACGGAATTTAACTTCCTTAACCTGAATTTGCTTTTGCTTTTTCTTTTGTTCTTTTTGGATTTTTGCTTTTTCAAAAAGGAACTTACCGTAGTCCATCACTTTACAAACTGGTGGTTCAGCGTTTGGACTGATCTCAACTAGATCTAGACCGGCTTCTTCCGCCATGTTTTGTGCGTCTCTTGTTGAGACAATGCCAGCTTGCTCGCCTTCAGCGTCAATTAAGCGAACTTCTTTCGCTGTAATCTCTTCGTTAATACGATTTTTCTGAGCGTTATTTTGCCCTTTTTTGCCGCCTCTAATGGTACGTTCCTCCAAAAAATTCAAAAGTAAATGCGTGCACCAGAAAAAGTAAAGTACACGCAAGTTTATATTTATAGTCGATTTTTAATCTCTTCGCTAACTTTCGCGATGAAATCGTCAACCGAGAATCTACCTAAATCTTCACCAGTACGAGTTCTTACTGCAACTTCTTGTTGCTCGACTTCTTTATCACCCACCACTAGTAAATAAGGTATACGTTTTAAAGTATGCTCGCGGATTTTAAAACCAATCTTCTCATTTCTCAAGTCGGCACAAGCTCTTATTCCAAGTTTATTCAACTTTTGTACAACTTCGTGGACATAATCGGCTTGTTTGTCCGTGATATTCATGATCACAACTTGCTTTGGTGCAAGCCAAGTTGGGAATTGACCAGCGTATTCTTCCGTTAGGATACCAATAAAGCGCTCTAGTGAGCCTAGAATTGCGCGATGGATCATAACAGGGGTTTTACGCTCGTTATTTTCCGCAACATATGTTGCCCCTAAACGGCCAGGTAGTGCAAAGTCTAATTGCACTGTACCACATTGCCATGCACGCTCTAAACAGTCATATAGCGTGAATTCAATCTTCGGTCCGTAAAACGCACCTTCCCCAGGTAAATATTCAAACTCGATGTCATTGGCTTTCAAAGCATCTGCAAGTGCAGCTTCTGCTTTGTCCCACATTTCATCTTCACCGATACGTTTTTCAGGGCGCGTCGATAATTTAACAACGATCTTTTCGAAGCCAAAAGTTGAATACGTATCATACACCATTTTGATACATGCTGATACTTCGTCCATGATCTGTTCTTCTGTGCAGAATACGTGCGCATCGTCTTGTGTAAAGCCACGAACACGCATCAAACCATGTAGTGCACCAGATGGTTCATTACGGTGACAACAACCAAACTCAGCCATACGCAATGGTAAATCACGGTATGACTTTAGACCTTGGTTAAAGATCTGCACGTGACCTGGGCAGTTCATCGGCTTAATAGCATACTCACGTTTCTCTGACTCAGTCGTGAACATGGCATCTGAATACTTGTCCCAGTGGCCTGATTTTTCCCACAAACCACGGTCCATCATCAACGGACCTTTTACTTCTTCGTACTGATATTCGCGTAGTTTTTCGCGAACAAAATCTTCAAGCTCACGATAAATGCTCCAGCCATCATTGTGCCAAAATACCATGCCTGGCGCTTCTTCTTGCCAATGCCACAGATCGAGTGCTTTACCAATTTTACGGTGATCACGCTTCTCAGCTTCTTCTAGACGCTTAAGATACGCCTTTAGCTGCTTTTTGTCAGCCCAAGCTGTACCGTAGATACGCTGTAACATCTTGTTTTCTGAGTTGCCGCGCCAGTATGCGCCCGCCACTTTCATAATCTTGAAGTGGTGACAGAACTTCATATTTGGTACGTGCGGACCACGACACATATCAACATATTCTTCGTGGTGATATAAACCTGGGCGGTCATCTTTCGCGATATTCTCGTCTAGGATTTCCATCTTATAGGTTTCACCGCGTGCTGCAAATGCATCGCGCGCTTCTTGCCAGCTCACCTTTTTCTTTACTACGTCGTAGTCGGTTTTTGCCAACTCCAACATACGCTTTTCTATCGCTTCAAGGTCCTCTTGAGTAAGCGAATGCTCTAAGTCAACATCGTAATAGAAACCGTTGTCGATGGTAGGACCAATCGCCATCTTAGCTTCTGGGAACAATTGTTTTACAGCGTGACCAATCAAGTGCGCACACGAGTGACGAATAATTTCAAGACCGTCGTCGTCTTTTGCGGTGATGATTTCAAGTGCTGAATCATTTTCGATGAGGTCACAAGCGTCAACACGAACGCCATTTACACGGCCAGCAATCGTTGCTTTCGCAAGGCCAGGACCGATGTCTTGAGCGACTTCTAGAGTAGTGACAGGGTTTTCAAAAATACGCTGACTGCCGTCAGGGAGAGTAATAACTGGCATGATAAATCCTATTTACAGTGGTGACACCTACAATGCATCACATGTATTTAATTAATTTTAAAGTGTGCCTATCAACGCTTTTACGAATAAGCATTGTCTTGCGCGAATTATCGCGGCTCATCCGAGGACTTTCGAATAAGAATCACTATTCTCGCGTGTTACTTGGCTAAGTGCAAGCCTAGAGCTAAAATTAATCTATTAATTTACAAAAACTATTTTGGGATTATTCGTGGCCAAAAAGCGATATCGGTTTGCAACCTTTAATCTACTAAATTTTGCAGCGCCGCCTTATTCTTTTTATCAACTTCATGAGCACTATAATGAAACACAGTGGCAAACCAAAACTCAGTTTATTACGGGACTCATTCAGCATATAAACCCCGATGTCATTGTGTTTCAAGAGGTCTTCTCACCTGATAGCTTACAGATGCTGTGCGAAGACTTGGGTCTTGTCCACTTTGCCACTGTAGATGCGCCAAGTCCTGATCACGTCTACCCGTCGGTACTGTTTAAACCCGTGGTCGCTATCGCATCAAAACTACCATTTAAATCCTTTGCGCCGTTAGAGCCCTGCCCCGAATTACTCGAATACCTTAATAATCAACATCAGTTTAAATTCAATCGCACCCCGATAAAATGCAAGTTCGACATTCCAGGCTTCGGGTTACTGGCGTGTTATGCCGTCCACTTCAAGTCTCAACGCGTGCATTCAATGGCCCACATGCTGGGAGATTCCAATCAAGATGACCCGCTACTTACATTGCTTCACGAAACCGTTGGTACGATGCAGTCGCAGATCTCACGTTCACTCGAAGCTTCCATCATTTATTACGATGCATTAAAGACACAAAGGGAGAAACAGGCTGCAACGTTAGTGATGGGCGACTTCAATGATGCGTTAGACAGCCCGGCATTATCTTTTATGACGCAAGCCTTTCCACCCGTCCTTGCTAGTAATGGCTTTGATAGTGTCGGGTTGTTCGACAGTTTTCTTTACGCCGACAACAACCATAAAGAAAAACCAGCCAGTCATTACTATCAAGGTGAAGGTAACGTACTTGATTACATTCTTTGTTCAAAAGAATTCAATCCCAACCGAGAAACGCCCAAGGTGAAGTCGTTACATTACTACAGTTACGATGCTCACCTTGATCCGAAGCGTATGGACGAAGATATTTGCTATTCTGACCATGCAGCGATAGCAATAGAAATAACACTGTGAGATAATTCAATTTTTGCATAATCTGGACACGAAAATGAGAACACTTGGGGTTGAAATTTCAGGCAGCGAAGCTCTGCTTTGTATGCTAACGAAAGAAGATGATGTTTTTGATATCAGAGACATTCGTCAGCGACGCTTTACGTTAAGTAATCAAGGGACAGAACTTGATGAAATGCGCAAGTTCCAATTCGACTTTGCAAAACTAGTAGAAGATTACGGCGTAGATTCTATCGCCATTCGTCAACGCCCACACAAAGGCAAATTCGCAGGTAGTGCGGCTGGTTTTAAAATGGAAGCTGCAATCCAGTTAATTTCAGGTGTCGACGTGCAGTTACTTTCTGGCACTGAAGTAAAAGAGCAATTAAAAAGAAACCCAATTCCTGTTGACTATGAAGACACTGGGTTGAAAAAGTTTCAAGAGCAAGCTTTCATCAATGCCTATGTTTATATTCTTCGTAAAACATACGGCAAAGAAGAATAATCATATCAAGGGCCAGCAGTTACTTAGCTACTGGCCTTTTTATTTGCTTCCACATTTATGTCCCCTGTAAATAATTCAAATATAAAATACTTGTAAAAAATTTGCTTTTATTTGATTCAGCCCTCCGCGCTTTTATGCTATTAATATAACCGTAATAAACCGCAAGGAGTGGATTTAGGTGTTACCTCAACAATATGGAAAAGCCGTTATTTTTTGCGCATGTTCGCTGATATCCGTAACAGCATTAGCAAATTCAAGCGCTAACCCTGCTTCCTTAATCTTTGGTGTTAACTCAGATAAACGTGTGTTTGAAAACACACAGTCACTTGAAAGCCAAATTCCAGTCAAAGGGCATTTAGATAGCAGCTCAGCAAACATTCAATATGCAGCAACTTATCATTCTATTGTCGGCAATTATTTTGAAGCAGAAAAACTCACCTCTGGGGTGATCAATCCAGATATGTTGCTAAACGATTATCGGCTAGTTCCTGCGCTAGAAATCATAGAGCAAAAGGCAACTGAAACGCATATTACTATGGTAAACGAAGCGTATCATAATGCTAAACACCGAGCCCTAACGATTGCCCTATTGAAGCCTTTATATGAACAAGGCTATCGCTATCTTGCATTAGAAGCACTCACCCCGCAGGTAAGCGTTGAGCAGCAAATAAATAAACATGGCTTTACAACATATGAGCATGGGATCTACACCATGGAAGCGACTTACGCTAGCTTGATATTTGAAGCCAAATCACTTGGCTACGAGATTATTAGTTACGATCACGACTCACAACAAGGTAGAGCCAAAGCCGCGGCTGAACACTTAAAAGAAAAAGTATTTGATAACAATCGTGATGCAAAATTACTCGTTCACCTCGGATTTTCTCAACTAGATGAGCAAAACCAACTGGCAAGTGAACTCAAGCAAACATTGAAAATTAATCCACTCACCGTTGATCAGGTTCGCTTATCTGAGGTTCAATCAGTGAGTGGCAATACTCCTTTGCTCCTCGCACGAGTAGCAAGCCAATCTCAGCACTATTCTTCAGATCCGCAACGATTTGATCTTTCTGTAACTTGGCCCAAAACCACGAAAATCAATAATAGGCCAAGCTGGCTCTCTTCAACGTTTGATCTACAACAACAATCACTTGGTGTATGTAAAAAGGTTTTTCCATGCTATTTAGAGCTGTCATTTTTTGTCGATGACGGTAATAAGCTCGTCCCAATCGACAAAATTACAGTAGAAAAACCACATGATCAGGTCTATTTAAAGCACTATTCTACGCCACTGACTTTGAGTAGCTATGATGCTGTCACTGGTGAGCTCATTACACAAAAACTACTCAACCAAAAACAACTATAATCATTCGTGCAAATTGAGCACCAATCTGTGACTCGCGCATTTCATACTATCAAGGTAGACTAGCTTCTGAACAAATTTAGGGATCATCCATGTATCGAGTATTTGAACGCTTTACCAAACCCTTTCCCGAGCAAGAAGTTGGTCAGCCACCACAAGGTTTGTTGGCTTTCTGTCGCTTCTATACTAAGGGAATGGAATTACCCTTGTTATTTATGTCGCTAAGTGCTGCGCTCCTCGCAATTTTGGAAGTAACATTATTTGGCTTTATGGGTGATTTAGTTGACTGGCTCTCCACTTATACACCACAAACTCTATTTGAAGCTAAACAAACCGAGTTAATTCGAATGTCTGTCATCACGTTAGTGGCGCTGCCACTGTTAGTCTTTTTTCACAGCGCCATTTTACATCAGAGTTTATTGGGTAATTACCCAATGGCTATTCGCTGGCAGGCACACCGCTACTTGCTAAAGCAGTCTATGACATTCTATCAAGACGAGTTTGCAGGGCGTATTGCAACTAAAGTGATGCAAACCGCCCTAGCCGTGCGCGAATCAGTCATGAAGCTACTCGATGTGCTGGTTTATATTTTAGTGTACTTCACCGCCATGCTCGCACTTGTTGCGAGCAGTGATATACGTTTGATGATCCCGCTAGTTATTTGGCTTGCCTGCTATATCTGTTTCCAATTCTATTTTGTTCCTAAACTAAAACGTGTTTCTAGTGAGCAGGCTGACGCGCGCTCAGAAATGACGGGAAGGATCGTTGATAGCTACACCAATATTTCAACCGTAAAGCTTTTCTCTTATACCAAACGAGAAGAAGAATATGCCAAAGACAGCATGGATGTGTTTATTCAACCTGTATATAAGCAAATGCGCTTAGCAACTAGCTTAAACGTTAGTATTCAAGCCTTAAATTATCTTTTGGTATTTTCCGTCGCGGCACTTTCCATCTACTTATGGTCTTTTAATGCGATAACCGCTGGTGCAATCGCAATTACAGTGGGTTTAGCCTTACGACTAAATGGTATGGCGCAGTGGATAATGTGGGAAATTAGCGGCCTATTCGAAAATATTGGTACGGTTGCAGACGGCATGAACACACTCTCAAGACCGCTTGATATTGTTGACCAACAAACAGCGCCACAGTTAGATTTTAAAGCCGGAAAAATCGACTTTTGTAACACTACCTTCGCTTATAAGCGTAAAGATGCAGCGAGACAACATAACGTCATCGACAACTTGAACCTACATATCAAACCCGGCGAGAAAATTGGTGTAGTTGGCCGCTCAGGTGCGGGGAAGTCGACCTTAGTGAACTTATTACTGAGGTTCTACGATACTGACGGCGGCAGCATCGAAATAGATGGCCAAAATATTGCTAAAGTAAAACAGGAAAGCTTAAGACGTCATATCGCCATGGTGACGCAAGATACTTCTTTGCTCCATCGCAGCGTGCGTGACAATATTCTTTATGGTCGCCCTGATGCATCAGAAGAAGAATTAATAGCCGCAACAAAAGAAGCGCAGGCTTACGATTTTATCCAAGACTTAGAAGACAGTCACGGTAATACTGGCTTTGACGCACAAGTAGGTGAACGCGGTGTGAAACTATCAGGTGGCCAACGCCAACGTATCGCCATTGCCCGTGTATTACTAAAAAATGCGCCAATTTTAATTTTAGACGAAGCCACTTCAGCCTTGGATTCTGAGGTTGAGCAAGCTATCCAAGAGAGCTTAGATGCACTGATGGAAGGTAAAACCGTTATTGCAATTGCCCATAGGTTATCCACGATTGCACAAATGGACAGATTAATCGTTATGGATGAAGGTCGGATAGTAGAAGAAGGAAGCCATCAATCCTTGCTAGCTTTAGGTGGTATTTACGCCAAACTGTGGTCGCATCAAACCGGTGGATTTATTGGCGTTGAGTAACGCCATTACAAAATAGCGAGACCGCCTTTTCAACTAATATATCAAGCTCTGCTTCTGGAAGCGGAGCTTGCCATTTTATCGCGCGTTCCCAATAGCCTAGCTTTTTCAGTGCGCCCCAAAAGTACGCTGCGGCAAAGTCCGCATCAAAACTACCAAGACACCCTGAATTCGCAGCATCTTCGAACCATTGGATCATCGCGGCTTCACAATGACTAAACTTTTCATTTAAATTCTGTGCTTGCTCAAAGCTACGCATCGATTCAATCATCACAATACGCGACAAACGCATATAATCCTCGTCATTCAACAAAGTCATTGCGCTTTTCGCAAGATGTTGCAGTTGCACTGAAAAGTCATAGTTTGGGATAAATTGTATCGCAGTTATCGGCTTAATTCGCTCAATTAACAGCTCAACAACGGCATCAAAGAGCTCGTCTTTGGTCGAGTAATGCTTGTATAACGTGCGCTTTGATACTTCCGCTGATTGACTGATCGACTCCATCGTCGTCGCCTGCAAGCCTTTTTGAGCGAACTCTTCTATCGCTGCACATAAAATTGACTGCTGTTTTGGTGAAAGTTGCGTCATTTACTTATTCTGTCTTTAATTAATAGTGGGAAAAGCGAGCCATTGATAGCTGCTACTCACATGGTCAGTTGTATACCGAGAATCACCTCTCTATACAGAGATAAGCCTTCTTCGTAATAAATCAACATTCCCTTTATTTTAATCAATAAAGTCGTTAATAAAAAGTACACATGATCGTATACCTAAATTGAAGAAAAGTACACGCAACCGTTTACCTTTTATTTCTTTAAGTATACACTACCGTTTACTTGTTTAATTGTCGAACAAATAGCCTTTACTTTGGTGTGGTTAAGGTATGAAATGAACTCACTTGACTGATTGCATCCAGTTGAGTGTGCGTTATTAAAGGCAAATTGCAAGGTAGTTCCCCGTCAAAGCCGGGGCAGCATAAAATGATAATATAGGAATTGGAGTGTTCATGTATCCAGCATCAATACGCAGTCGTGTTAAACACCTATCTTTTTTAATGCTCACGTTAGGCACTTTGTCAGCGTGTTCAGAAGCACCACAGCAAGGGGGCCATGCAATGCCACCTGCGCAAGTGAGTGTACAACAAGTTACTACTCAATCAGTGCCTTTCGATATCGAACTTCCGGCCACTCTCGCGGGTGATAAAGAAGTCGAAATTCGTTCTCGAGTTTCTGGGATCATCGAATCTCGCAACTTTGAGGAAGGTCAATTTGTAAAAGCTGGTCATTCATTATTCACCATCGAGCTTAAACCTTTTGAATTAGCGGTAGAAAAAGCGCAGGCTGCACTTCAGGCAGCAAAAGCAAACGTTGATCAAACTAAGCGCGAGAGCGAAAGGCTTGAGCGTTTGAAGAACGAGCGTTCAGTATCAAAGCGCGACTTTGATAACTCAGTATCGGCCTACGATATTGCAGTTGCGAATTTAGAATCTGCAAAAGTCGCATTGAGTGAAGCCAAGCTAGACCTTGAATACGCCAAAGTTGAAGCACCTGTTTCTGGTATTGTTGGTCGTGAACTGATGTCAGAAGGCAGTTATGTTTCTGGTCCGAGTGTACTATTAACTGAACTTACCGACATTAGCACCATTCGTGCTCGCTTCGGCTTTTCAGAGCGTGAGCAGCTAACAATGCGCCAAGATGTAGAAAATGGCTCATTGTCATTACCAGATCATAATGAATTTGATACCACGATTATTCTGCAAGACGGTTCACTATACGGACAAGCCGGTAAAGTAAACTTTAGCGACGTTCGGGTAAACCGCTTCACGGGTACCAGTGAGTTACAAGCTCGTATTCCTAATGAAAATGGCGAGTTAAGACCGGGTCAGTTTGTTCGAGTTAAACTCTCTGGTGCGGTACGCAATAACGCCATTGTACTTCCGCAAAGAGCGGTATTAGACAACGGCACGGGTAAATTTGTATACATTGCCACCAAAAATGAACAAGGCACAACCGTAGCCCTGCCTGCACCGGTCAAAGTTGGTGAGTGGGTCAAGCTTAATAATGAGAATATGTGGGTTATTCGCGAAGGCTTAAAAGAAGGTCAACCTGTCATCGTTGAAGGTATGGCGAGGATCTTCTTCCCTGGTATGCCAGTGTCTGTGAGCGAGCAAGGAGAATAATCTGATGTTCTCCAAATATTTCATAAACAGGCCTATTTTTGCCTTTGTTATCTCTATCGTAATAGTGCTTGCGGGGCTTGCTGCAATGCGCAGTTTGCCTGTTGCACAGTATCCCGAAATTGCACCACCTCAAGTTGAGGTACGTGCGGTATACCCTGGTGCATCAGCAGATGTATTAGAACAAACTGTTGCAACCCCTATCGAAAACGCGATTACGGGTGTTGAAGGCATGATGTACATGACATCAACCAGTACCAACTCTGGCGTAACGACGATCGCAGTTACTTTTGAGATTGGAACGGATGTTGATCAGGCTGCCGTAGATGTAAATAACCGGGTGAAGCAAGTAGAAGCTCGTCTCCCTGAAGAAACTAGACGCCAAGGCGTGGTGGTTCAAAAGACATCTTCTAACTTCTTACAAGTACACGCATTCTATTCGCCAGATGGTACTCGAGAAAGTCTCTGGACATCTAACTACGTCACCATGAATATCCTTGACCGCGTCAAACGCATTCCTGGTACGACCAATGTGCAGATCTTCGGTGCTAAAGATTATGCCATGCGTATTTGGTTGCGCCCGGATATTATGAGTCAACTGCAAGTCACAGCTGACGATATTGCGGGTGCAATTAGAGAGCAAAACTCTCAGTATGCTGCGGGTAGTATTGGTGCAACACCGACATCTCAAGACGCGCAATCGCTCGTTTATAGTGTCACCGCGAAAGGACGTTTATCGACGGCTGAAGAGTTCGAAAATATCATCGTTCGTGCAAACCCAGATGGCTCAACACTGCGCCTTAAGGATGTTGCTCGCGTAGAGCTTGGTTCTAAAGACTATAACTTCCAAGGTACTATTAACGGTAAGGAAGCGGTATTACTCGGTGTATTCTTACAACCGGGCGCGAATGCGCTTGACGTGGCTAAAGCAGTAGAGGCTGAAATTGAACAGATCAAACCTCAGTTCCCTACAGGCCTCGCTCACGTTAACTCTTACGACACCACACGCTTTGTAGAAGTCTCAATTCGAGAGGTGTTAAAAACGCTTGGTGAAGCAATGATCTTGGTATTCTTAGTGGTTTACCTGTTCTTGCAAAACTGGCGTGCAACGCTAATTCCAACGCTTGCAGTTCCGGTCTCGTTACTTGGTACATTTGCAGGTCTCTATATGCTCGGTTACTCGATTAACACGCTTACGCTGTTCGGCATGGTGTTATCGATTGGTATCGTGGTAGATGACGCCATCGTAGTACTTGAGAATGTCGAGCGTATTATGCATGAGCAAGGCTTGCAGGCTAGAGAAGCCGCAGTTAAAGCGATGCAAGAAGTAAGCGGCCCCGTAGTCGCGATTGTATTGGTATTGTGTTCGGTGTTTGTACCTATCGCTTTCCTAGGCGGGTTAACAGGCGAACTATTCCGTCAATTTGCGATCACAATCTCCATCTCTGTAAGTTTATCCGGTGTGGTTGCACTGACGATGACGCCTGCACTTTGTGTATTGCTGCTTAAGCACGAGCACAAACAGGATGCCAAGTTTTTCTTGTGGTTCAATGACTGGTTCCATCGTGTAACCGGACGCTATGTTGGTGCGGTTAGCTTTATGGTTCGCCGTGGTTTTGTAGGCCTAACCTTAATGGTAGCGATGATTGGTGCAACGGTATTCCTGTGGCAAAAAACACCAAGCTCGTTGGTACCAGATGAAGACCAAGGTTACTATATGATAGCGGTGTTCTTGCCTGATGGCTCTTCGTTAGAGCGCACTGCTAAAGTGGCCGATGAAGTGATAGCTGCAGCGAAGTCAAACCCAGCTAACGAAAACGTCGTGGCGTTTACGGGGATGGACTTCATCGGTGGTGGCTTCAAAAATAGCGCGGCGACTATGTTCGTGACGCAAACACATTGGGATGAACGCGATGTGTCGGCGAAGGAACTTGTTGGTGAGTTATTTATGAAAACCGCGCATATTAACGAAGCATTAGTGCTGGCGTTTAACCCACCGCCAATTTTCGGCTTGGGTACAACAGGCGGATTTGAAGTCTTCTTGCAAAATAAAGGCGGCTCTGATCCCGCTAAATTGAAGCAAGGCATGCAGATGATCATGGCCGAGGCGCAGAAGAGCCCTATCCTTACAGGCATTCAAACGCTATGGCGTCCTGATGCACCACAGCTAAAAGTGCATATGGATCGTGAACAAGCGCGTGCCATGGGGGTTAATATCAATTCTGCGTTTAACGCACTTGCAGCCAATTTAGGTAATTACTACGTCAACGACTTCAATAAATTTGGTCGTGCATGGCAAGTGATTATGTCCGCTGAAGCCGAGTTTAGAATGACACCGGAAGATGTTGGCCGCATTTATGTGAAAAACAATCGTGGCGAAATGGTACCAATTTCTGCATTTACGGATGTTGAGTATAGTCGTGGCCCGGAAACCATGAATCGTTACAATAACTTATCTGCAGTTAAGTTAATGGGCGAAGCAGCACCCGGCTACAGCTCAGGTCAAGCTATCGCGGAGTTTGAGCGTATCGCCAACAAAGTGCTACCACCTGATATGACTTACGAGTGGACGGGTTCCGCGTTCCAAGAAAAGCAAAACTCTGGTACAACCGGTATTGCACTCGGTATGGCCGTGATCATGGTATTTTTGATCCTCGCAGCACTTTATGAGCGCTGGTCATTGCCATTCTCGGTTATGTTAGCGCTACCGTTTGGTACTTTTGGTGCATTGGTCTCAATCTGGATCGCTGGGCTAACCAACGACGTTTACTTCCAAATCGGTTTGGTTACCCTACTCGGCCTTGCCAGTAAAAATGCCATTCTTATTGTCGAGTACGCACTCATGAAGTATCAAGAAGGATGGAGTCCAGCAACTGCAGCCCTTGAAGCGGCAAGACTGCGTTTTAGACCTATTATCATGACTTCACTTGCTTTCATACTTGGTGTAGTTCCACTGGTGATGAGTTCTGGAGCTGGCGCAGGAGCAAGACACAGTGTGGGTACTGGCGTAATGGGTGGTATGCTCTCGGCTACCTTCCTCGCAGTATTCTTCTTGCCACTATTCTTCTATTGGCTAATGGCAAGACGGATGTCAGAGAAGCGTTCTAAGCAAGAACTTTCAGATGAAATCGCGAAGCATCATAAAGATGAGCATGTCGATACAGATGAAGGATTAGCTTAATAACATCCCTTAAGTGAAACCACAAAACGCCTGAATTTTCAGGCGTTTTTTATACCCCAAAAAAGCTACTCTTGACCTTTCCGCTACCTCACCATCACACACTTTATCACTAGCCATTAGTCGTAATTTCATGCTTTTCGTCCAAATGCACTTGATTTTGTCGACAATTAGGTTATCACTGATAAAGCATAATGATAAAAACTAGAGATCAACAGCAAGGACAAGATATGACAACAGAGAGCCAATTAATAAATGCAAGTGCACTTACAAATAGTTACTTCAAAGGCCCCCAAGTAGCACCGCTTACTCAACTCACCATAGGGCAATACCTAGAAGATATTGTCGACAATTATCCAGAAAGAGAAGCCATTGTTGTCTCTCATCAATCTGTTCGCTTAAATTATCGAGAGTATCTCGCCAAAATAAATCAACTTGCCGCAAGCCTTTTAGCTGTAGGCATACAACCAGGGGATAGAGTTGGGATTTGGTCTCCAAACAATCTTGAGTGGAGTCTAGTGCAATTTGCAACCGCTAAAATTGGCGCGATCATGGTGTGCATTAACCCAGCTTATCGTCCAAGCGAGCTTGAATACGTGCTAAACAACGTTGAGTGTAAGATGTTAGTTATGGCGAAATCATTTAAACATAGCCATTACGTTGACATGATAAGAGAGCTGGCACCAGAATCTTATGACTGCATGTTTGGCGAATTGTCTTCACAGCGCCTTCCCTCTCTCAAACAGATTGTGCTGATTGACGAGGATATTGAACCAGGTCTAATGAATTTCAGCACCCTGTTATCTAAAGCTAATGATGCCAATTATCTTGAGGCAAATGCGATTGCAGCCAACCTCAGTGCCAGCGACGCAATCAATATTCAATTCACTTCAGGTACTACAGGCAACCCGAAAGGCGCCACCCTCACCCACAGTAATATCCTCAATAACGGATTACTCGTCGCCAATGCTATGAAGCTCACAGAGCAAGACAAGCTTTGTATTCCCGTGCCGCTTTATCATTGTTTTGGCATGGTGCTCGGTAATCTCGTTTGTATCAGTAAAGGGGCGTGCGCTGTATTCCCTAACGATAGCTTTGATCCGCTTGTCACCTTAGAAGTTGTTGAACGAGAAAAGTGCACTGGGCTTCACGGTGTACCAACAATGTTTATCGCACAATTAGAGCACTCAGACTTTACACAGTTTGATCTATCTTCGCTGCGCACTGGCGTGATGGCAGGTTCTACCTGCCCTGAAAAGGTCATGCGCCAAGTACAAACCCAAATGCATATGACCGATGTACTCATTGGTTACGGGCAAACCGAGTGCAGCCCAATCAATAATATTACCGAAATCGATTCGCCTGTTGAGAAACGCGTGCAGACTGTTGGTCGCGCTATGCCACATACCGAGGTCAAAATTATTGACGAGCTAGGACATATTGCCCCAATTGGTACGCCTGGTGAAGTATGTGCCCGAGGATATTGCGTAATGAAAGGCTATTGGCAAGACCCAGAAAAAACGGCGGCAACTATTGATAGCGATGGCTGGCTACATTCTGGCGATTTAGGGGTAATGGACAACGAAGGGTTCGTCAGTATCGTCGGCCGCATAAAAGACATGATCATTCGCGGTGGCGAGAATATTTACCCCAGAGAAATTGAGGAAGTGCTTTATCATCATCATGATATTCAAGACGCCGCTGTATTTGGGATCAAAGACGAAAAATATGGTGAGGAAGTATGTGTTTGGGTTCAACTTAAGCCCGGACACTATATTTCGGAAGAGGATATTCGTATATTTTTAAAAGATAAACTCGCCTATTTCAAAGTCCCAAAACATATCAAGCTCGTTGAAAATTATCCGATGACAGTCACAGGCAAGCTACAAAAGTTCAAAATGCGAGAGCAAATGGAAAGTGAGCTTGATGCATTTGCCGAATCTCAGTAACTAAGATGAGTAAGTGGTGAGCAATATCCTAGCTCACCACTTACGTAGCTCTTACAACGCGTTTGAAAACTTTGCTCTGTAAAAATCACAACCACCGCTAAGCTACTACTCAACTAATTGTTTAAATTGAATTTTTCTTTGGTTCATTTCTTGCTGTTAGTTTCTAAATTTTATATGAAGGAAACGAGCAATGACCAAGTGTCCATTAACCACCACAGCTGGTAATCCAATCGCCGATAATCAAAATAGTCTTACCGCAGGTCCTAGAGGCCCATTATTGGTTGAGGATTACCAGTTAATCGAAAAACTGGCGCATCAAAATAGAGAACGTATTCCAGAGCGTACCGTGCATGCTAAAGGATGGGGTGCGTTTGGAACATTTACGGTAACAAACGATATAAGCCGATATACCAAGGCAAAGCTATTTGCTGAGGTTGGTAAGCAAACCGACATTCTGATGCGCTTTTCAACAGTAGCCGGTGAAAAAGGGGCTGCCGATGCGGAGCGTGACGTAAGAGGTTTCTCGATAAAGTTTTACACTGATGAAGGAAATTGGGATTTAGTTGGTAATAATACCCCCGTATTTTTTGTCCGTGATCCGTATAAATTCCCAGATTTTATTCACACCCAAAAGCGCCACCCAAAAACCAACCTGCGTTCCAACACCGCGCAATGGGATTTTTGGTCACTGTCGCCAGAAAGCCTGCATCAAGTATTGATTTTAATGTCTGACCGTGGCTTGCCAACGGATGTGAGACATATGAATGGCTATGGCTCTCATACCTTTAGTTTGATTAACGAGGAAAACCAAAGAGTTTGGGTGAAGTTTCATATGAAAACCCAACAAGGCCACCAGCATCATACCGATGAAGAGTCAAAATCAGTAATTGGCGAAAGCAGAGAGAGTTTTCAAGAGGACTTGCTTGAGGCCATAGAGCGCGGAAATTATCCGAAATGGGATATGAAAATTCAAGTGATGACTGAAGCGCAAGCAAAACAGTTCCAACACAATCCGTTTGATTTAACCAAAGTCTGGCCGCATGGCGACTTTCCACTCATCGATGTTGGCACTCTCGAATTAAATCGCGTACCAGACAATTATTTTGCTGAGATAGAACAAGCTGCATTTAGTCCGTCTAACGTGGTGTCTGGCATTGGGTTTTCTCCGGATAAAATGTTGCAAGCACGCATTTTCTCCTATGCCGATGCTCACCGCTACCGACTCGGTACGCATTATGAGGCATTACCCGTTAATCGTCCAAAATGCCCAGTGCACCATTACCACAAAGACGGTGCAATGCGGTTCTTTAACAATGAGCCGGGTGGTAACGAAGATGCTTACTACGAGCCTAACTCGATGGGAGGCCCAAAAGAGAGCCCAGAGTATAAACGCCCTGCTCTTGAGCTTGAAGGAATGGCGGATAGATACGCCCACCGCAAAGACAATGATGACTTCTCACAGCCTCGTGCTCTATATTGCCTATTTGATGATGCCCAAAAGCAGCGCTTGTACGGCAACATAGCGCGCGCTATGGCGGGTGTACCTGAACATATCATTGAACGCCAACTTGGGTTATTTAAATCTGTTCACGAAGAACTTGAAGCCGGTGTTAGAACAGCACTGAATGAATAAGGTTAACTGCCTAGTCTGAACAAAAAGCTAGCACCTGAAGTGCTAGCTTTTAAAGCTGCTAGATTTGTGACCATGCCTTTTTGGTTCCAAGCGTATAAGCCCCACCTATAACCAAGCAAATTGATGAACTCACCAGCCAAAACGTCATGCTGTTATCTGGGATCGTTGGCATGATAAAAACAAAGCCAATTCCCCTTATTAAAAAGATTGCACTTATTACACACAGGGCGATTTTAAGCATAGGTAATTGTCGGATCCGTTTCGCCCCTGAAAACGCATAGCATGACCAGAGCAGTAAAATCGTAGCGATAACGGCAGTGACAATGTGCGGATAAATAAGCCCCTGTTCGGCCATAGTAGCCATTTCCTCGCCCGCACCAAAAAAGCGATACCAAGGCGCGCCAAAGATAATGCAGCCAATGTGCGCCACTGCCGCAATGGCTGTACACACACCCGCGAAGAGTAAAAAGTGGTTGGTCGTTTGAGTTTTCGTGTTCAAGTTCATTTCCCTATATTGTCAACTTGCTTGAGTATCGCTGCTCTGCCTCTGCCTGTCGATAGATATGCGCTCAACCAATATTATCTGTAGGTCGTGATTTATCACGACAAAAAGATTTCCGCGGCATAAAAACCTAAAAGATCGCGGGGTGAACCCGCTCCCACCTGATATGGGTAAGTGTTATTACAACGCTATGTTTTTGGTGCAACGAGGGGTAGATCAAACTGGACCATTAGACCACCTTTCTCGCGATTAAAGAGTTTAAGTTGTCCACCATGGGCAATCGCGACTTCATTACAAATACTCAGCCCTATGCCTGTGCCACTGGGTTTAGTAGAAAAAAACGGCAGTACTGCGTTTGCTAGCTTTTCTTCTTCCATTCCTACACCTCTGTCAACAACCACGACTATCAGGCGTTGATAATCAACCAGCAGCTTCACGCCTATTTCATCTATCTTAGATCCTGACTCATGGGCGTTTTTAACCAAATTAATCATCACCTGCTCTACCTGTATGGGATCAAAAAAAGCGCGCTCCACAGGAAGTGGTGCCAGCAGAGTAAAGTCATAAAGCTTATTTACGGTATCAAGTAAGGGCTGCAAGGGTTGCTCTGAAATATTAGGAGCCGGTAATCTCGCAAATTCGCTATATTTAGCGACAAACTCACTCAAGTTTTCGGTGCGGCGATTAATGGTTGCCAGCATATCAGGCAACAACTGGACTAGGGTATGATTTTGTTCTTTAGCACTGCGCTCAACAATCGTATTTGCGGAGTTAGTCAACGAAGAAATAGGCGCTAATGAATTATTGAGTTCATGACTGATAAGGCGGATCGCATTTTTCCAAAGCCCTACTTCTTGACGGCTCATTTCGCTAGATAAGTTTTGACACATTAGCAATACATGTGGCTGGTGGTTGAGTGTGATACTCTGCCTTGAAAAATAATAGCTTTGCTTTTCATCATTGGCTTGAAAGGTCACAAACCCGGATTCTTTTTGTAGCAAAATTGTTTGCAGCTTAGGATCTGCATTCGCGATGGCATGATGAAGTACAAGGCCACTTAACGACTTGTTGTTATTAAGTAATTTCCCTACTTTATCATTAGCGTATACCACTTGATCAAATTGGTTTAGTAATAAAATAGATACCGGTGACACCTGCAAAATGGTATCAAGTAGTAACTCCCTTTGGCTGGTGGCGTGGCGCTGCTTTTTTAATGTTGTCGATAAACGATTATATTCCAAAATTAGATCAGACATTTCTATGCTTTCAAAATGCGTAATTTGAACTGAAAAGTCTTGATCTTTAAAACTGCGGATCCCGTCCGTTAAGCAATCTATGATCCGTTGTTGGCGAGAGAAAAAGTAACTGATACCGACAATGCCTACTACCGCCGCAACAATTAGCCCCAGTGGAATTGCCAGAGTAAATGGTATTGCAAATAAAGCTGCCAGCCATAGAATAGCCGCAAACACCAATAGTGATACAAATAGGCATGCAGACACCGCTGCTTGAAGAGACACCGTCATTTTAAACCAAACTTCTCCATTCTCCGGTATAGTGCTTGCCGACTTAATCCAAGCTTTCTTGCGGCTTTACTGACTACGCCATCAGCGCTGTCTAATGCAGCTTCGATATCTGCTTGTGTATATTCAAGCGGCTCTTCATGTTGTGGTATTTGAATTGCTAAATGCTCACACTCAATTTCTTGCCTGGGGCTCAGCAACACAGCACGACCTATGGTGTTTTCAAGCTCCCTGACATTTCCAGGCCAAGTATGATGCTTTAACTGCTTCATTGCTGCGTTACTCAAACTCTTATTGCTAGGTAAAAAGTGATCCACTAACACGGCAATATCTTCTTTTCGCTCAGATAGTGGCGGCAATTTAAGCTCAATCATATTGATCCGATAATACAAGTCTTCTCTAAAAGTACCTGCGCGAATGGCCTCTGGTAAATTACTGTTGGTAGCACTTATCACCCTAACGCTCGCCTTTTTGGTCACGTTACTGCCAACGCGCTCAAACTCGCCGCTTTGTAAAACCCTTAGCAATTTTTGTTGCCCTGTCAAAGACAAGTTGCCGATTTCATCCAAAAACAAAGTGCCACCATCGGCGGCTTCAAAACGTCCAGCCCTCGATTTTTGTGCACCTGTATAAGCACCACTTTCAACCCCAAATAACTCGGCCTCAATGAGGTCCGCCGGAATGGCCCCCGCATTCACTTTAATAAAGGGTTTATGTTTATAGCTGCTATTGGCTTGCACGATTTCTGCAATTTTCTCTTTACCAGCGCCGTTTGGTCCTGTGATCAGAATTGGCGCGTCGGAGTGCGCAACCTGCGTCGCCATTTCAAGCAAGCTCAACATGGCAGGATCGGCAACCACCACACCACACAGGTCGTATTGCGCTTTTAGCTTTTGTAACCTGGCGTTGCGCTGATTAGCAGCGCTACTTACTTGCTCTTGTAGTTCTCGCATTTCGAGCAAGTTTTTCACTGAGGTGACGAGTTTATGGTCTTTCCAAGGTTTGGCTAAGTAGTCTGCCGCACCATCTTTAATAAGCTCCACCGCCATTTCAAGATTTGTCCAAGCGGTCAGTAAGATGATGGGTAAGTCTGGCTCTAAATCTCGAATGGCTTTATACAGGGCTTTACCTTCCACGCCGCTGGTGGTGTCTCGGGTAAAATTCATATCTTGAATAACTAAGTCGAACTGTTTGCTACGAACCTTCTCTAGGCCCAGCTGCGGAGAGGTAACACCTTCACACGGAATATCATTGAGCAACAAAAGGACTTTAATGGCTTGAATTACATCCGGATTATCGTCAATTACCAATACACTCATGAACGCTTTTGATCCTAATTTGTAGATTTAGCCCCTTTCGGGGCTTTGTTGTTTTTATTATTAACTGGATTTAGTTACTTGCGCCGGCGACACTTTCGCAGCTTCTTTGGCAGGCAGGTACACTGCCAATGTACTCACAAGCCAAGTAAAAATAGCTACCCCAACCAATAACGGGATCTCTACCACACTTTGCACGCGAACATTATTCATCAAAAAATAGTAAAGCAAAATCGAGAGACCAAAGCCTAGCACTAAACCGATAAAGACTAAAATTGTATTTTCTTTAATTAAAGACCACATCACTTTGCCTTTAGATGCCCCTAACGCACGAAGTACACCATGATCTTTCTTTCTTAGGCTAACAGAAAAGCTGACAAGTGCGACAATACCAAGCGCGGTGACCACGCATGCTATGATGCTTATACCTGCCATGGTGAGTGCAAAGGTGCTACGGCCATCCCACAAACGTTTTTTTGCCCTAGCAACAAACTCTACTCGCTCAACCATTCGTCCGCTGGTGTGATACAGTGCCGTTTCAACTTCTTCTAGCACTCGCTCAGACACACCTTTTTCAACCCTGACTAAATAATTGGCTCGTTGACGGTTACCCCATATGACCTCAGGTACAACCCCTGAATTGTAGTGTTGTTGATTGTATGTTGCGCCTTCTCCAAGCATTTTACCTTTATAAACACCAATCACTTGATGTGGAATGCGTTGTCTTGAAATATACACCGTCTGCCCAAGGGCAGAGTCACCACCAAATAAAGACGTGGCAAGGTCGTCACTTATCATAATAACGCCTGCATTTTTTGTTGCCTCATCACCTTTGATAAATTCGCTGGCATAAAATCTCCGCCCCTCAACGAGTTCAAGCCCAAGTACATCTACCCCTTTTTCATCCAAGCCAAAGTAGCCGAACACGCTGTAATCCGTTTCTGGTTGGGTATCTTTAAAAATAGTCCATCCAGGGCCTAAGCTGTTTAATACCAGCTCTCTACCAGCATAAGATGCGGCAACGACCCCAGGCACATTTTCAATCGCTTGAATATCCTTTTCTATAAGTGACTGCACGTCTACGGAGGTATCAAACACACGCGTCGTTACATTGAGAATTTGTTGCTCTTCCAACTTTGAAGGAATTAGCCAGTTTTGCAGCGTTGCATAGCTGATAAACGCGGTATTGCTGACAATCATCACGGTGATCGCGATTTGTAGAATAATTAACAGCGCAATACTTTTTTGTTTTAAGATCAGTTTTAAAATATGTTTAATCGCCATACTTACCCCCTTAACTCTGCAGCTGGTGATACACGGCTACTACGGTATACCGGATATAATCCAGATATCCCAACCGCCAAGAAAATACCTATGGTGGTCAAAAGTGCCAGCTCACCATCAAACTGATAGATTTGACGAACCTGCTCGGCAAATGCCATATAATCCGTCTGATACATACGTAAATGGAACATCAACTCGAGTCCTGCAAATGCGAGTACAAAACCAAGCAACACAGATGCAACTGTGAGCATGAGAATTTCTAGAAAATGAATTTTCATGATCACCCCACGATTTGCACCGAGGGCTCGGTAAAGGGAAATAAGCTTACGATTGGCTTGGAATTTGGCCAGTAGGATCCCCACAGTGTTCACTAGACAAATGGCAAATAGTAAATATGAAAACGTTAGGTAAATGGCTTCCCATGCCATAAAACGCTGGATCAAAATATAGAGCTCACCCATGCTATAAAAATCGGTGAGATTTTTGTGTTGAAAACGGCCAACCACTTGCTGATTTGCAGTATAGTTATTCAACCAAGTTTTTAGCTCTGCAAGATGTGCCACCCCCATATCATTTTGGTACTGGAACCAAACCGTCAAATAACCACATTCAGCACTTTTCAGCATGTCGATACTGCCGCTACGCGGGTTGGTTGCGGTGTATAAATCGTCGGTTCTACACGATACTTGCCCTGTTCTTGGAAAGTTTTGCGCATAGGCATAATTTAGCGGGATAAATGCATCGTGATTGTAATTATTACTAAAGCTCAAATCTTGGAAACGACGTTTATAATTGCTCAAATCAACCACGCCCACGACTTGTATTTGTTCGCCTTGAACTTGAATAAACTGCCCGACAGAATTCGCCCCACCAAAAAGATGGTCATTAGCGTTTTTACTGATCACAGCGACCGCTTCACCACTTTGCTGGCTTTGTTCACTCCAAGAAGCTCCGTGGATAAACGGCGCATCTAGTACACTAAACATTTCTCTATCTGTACCAGAAGCTTCTACACTAATAGGTCTAACTGAGTTATCCGCCAGCCCCACAATAAACTCTGTGGTGTAGTTAAATGATAGATGCTCGTATGGTAAATCCGCTTGCTTAAGCGCCTCTGCATCTTGATATGTCCAGCGTGGAAATTGGTTAAAATCGACAACGTCTTGGTCGCCATCAAAAAAATTTAGGCCCGCGGTGTACAAGTGATCTCCCTTATAACCAATCACCTCACTGCTGCTTTGTTTTACAATGGCTGACATCGTCAACATCAAGGTGATCCCAACTGCAAGGTTGATCACCATCAGTGCGCTTAGCTTGGGTTTTTGCTTTAATCCCTGCCAAGCTAATAGTATTAGCTCTTTCATCGCTTACTCCTACACTGCCAGTTCAGTTAGCTGAGATTTGGTGATGTCGGTTAGCTCACCATCAAGAATTTGGATGTTACGACCCGCTCGTCGTGCCAGCTCATTGTCATGGGTTACCATAATCAATGTTGTACCCGCCTGATTCACTTCTTGTAATAAATCCATCACTTGCCTTGCCATTAAGCTGTCTAAGTTACCCGTTGGCTCATCCGCTAGTAGGAATCGCGGTTTCCCCGCCAAAGCTCTGGCAATAGCCACACGCTGCTGTTGCCCGCCACTTAGCTGTGCGGGATGATGTTTCATTCGGCTTGCAAGCCCAACGAGTTCAAGCGCTTCTTCAATGCGCTTTTTACGCTCACAGGCCTTAATCCCACGAAAAATGAGCGGCACTTCAACGTTGTCATATAAAGATAAGTCGCTGATAAGGTTAAAGCCTTGGAAGATAAAGCCAATTTTTTCGTTTCTTAGCTGAGACAACTTTCTATCGTTAAGATTGGCAACGTTTTCACCATCTAGAAAATAGTCACCGCGCTCAAAACGCTCTAACAAACCGGCAATGTTCAAAAAGGTCGTTTTGCCTGATCCTGACGGGCCTGTGACCGCAATAAACTCCCCTTCTTCAATGGTTAAATTAACATTGCTGAGCGCATGGGTCTCAATCAGATCTGTACGATAAATTTTGCTTACTTCATTCATTTTTAACATTGTCTATTCCTTCTCATTCTTATTCGGTACGCAAGATGAGGCTACTTCCCGAGTAACACTCGCGCTTTGTTATTGAACGGATCTAAACTTGAAACCACGATTTCTTGTCCTTCACTCAGGCCCTCGATAATCTCAACTTCAGAAATACTTTTTACACCGAGCTGAATGGGTGTTTGATCAGCCTGCTCACCGACAACCGTATAGGTAAAACGCCCTGCGCCAGTTTCAACAAATGCACCACGCCTTACTTTGAGCACGTCTTGCTTTTGCGACAGGATAATTCTTGTAGATACCTTTTGGTTTTGGCGAAGACCACTTGGTTGTTCATCAAAGCGTACTCGCGCACTGACACGGCCAGCTTCGATTTCAGGGGAAATAGCGACAAGCTTTGCATGGTATTGGTATTGATTGATAAATACTTCAGCGGCCATGCCGACACCTAGATTGTCGGCATAAATTTCTGGTATTTGCGCTTCAACCTCAAGCTCTGAAAGGTCAACCAAGGATATTAGTGCCGCATCTCGCTGTACAAACTGCTTTTGCTGGACATGCACCGTACCAACAATACCCGACAACGGCGATATAATGTTAAGTGCCGCTACCTGACGCTGCACTTCTTCTAAAATATGCTGTTGTCTGGTTAGGCTCAGCTCGCTACTTTTTAGCTCAAACGCAAGTCGCTCTTGCTCAAGCTTTAGCGAATCGATGGCGTGACGCTCTTGTAGCTGCGCGCGCTTAAGTTCAACCATTGACTGTTCAAGCTCTAATTTTGAGATAATTTGCTTTTCGATGCTTTGTTTTGAGCGTGCCATTTCCCGCTCTGCCGCTTCTAAGTCTACTTTCGCCATTTCCATGCGTTGTTTAGTATCAAGTAGCTGCTGTTTAATCGAGATCCGTTGGCGCTCAACTTCCGTTTGTAAACGTTCAAATGTCGCCTCTTCTTGCAGTAAACGGTTGGTAAGCTCTGGACTGTCTATGCTAAGCAACGCTTGCCCTGCTTTGATGGCATCACCGGGTTTAACGTTTAGCGTTACTGTGCCCGATGCGATGGCGTATAAGTCGGGATTATTCGCAGCCAGCGTACGCCCTTCAACACGAATATCTTCGCTGATATCACCTCTCACTACCGTGGCGAGACGTACTTGCTCCCGCGATACCGTCTGCTCTGCAGATAAAATTGTGTTAATGCTTGGCCAAGCACTGGTCAATCCACCTAAGGTGATGCCAACGGCCAACAACGCAAGCACAGGCTTTTTTATGGTTCGTTTCTTTGCGATTTGTTTATCTTGCGCACTTGTATCTTTAATCATGCTACCTCCTTGCGGACAAGAGGGTGTCCGCGATTATTATGAGTAACTAATAACAAGTAGCGTGCCATAATTTATCTTACTGTTTTATATGCTATTTATGTAATTTAACGGCTTTATTGAGAGGGTTTGGACGGACACCGGACAGTTTGCGGACAAGGGAGCTTTATATCAATTTGCTTTATTAAGTGATCTATTCTGCAGCGAGAAAATTTTGTCGATAACACCGCTACTGCATCCTGCTACCGCCAAGGTGCCTACATCCATATCTGCAAGGCAAAGATTTTGCTATTGAGTTGTTCTAAATAAGAAATTTTTAACGCAGGTAGCGTCAGATTTACACCTTCAAATTGAGCTAGTATTAAGACAAATTGGTATTAAAAAATATATTTAAGCTTGATGGTTAGGGCCTGTCCAGCCGTGCGAGTCACTTTGACATTTTAGTGATGTGAACACATGCAAACATCTTGATACTTGATCAAACGTTTCCTCTTCTATTGGGAATTTAATCTATCTGCAGCCAATATATACTTGTTATAGCCGGTTTTACCGGCTATAAATTTTTGCCATCATCAGCCATTTCCCAGTACTTTGGCAGGATCCGTTTTGGTGGCTTGCCAAGCGGGATATAAGCTTGCGACGACAGCCATAACAAAAGTCGTGACTAAACTGATATAAATGTCTGTCCAAATAATTTTGCTCGGTAAGTACTCAATAAAGTAGACGCCTTCAAGCGGATTGGTATCACTCATATTGATCCAGGCTTTAAAAATATCGGGGATATTAATAGCAATAAAAATGCCGATCCCTGTGCCTAGCAGTGCACCTATCCCTGCATACGTCACACCTTGCAGCGCAAAAGTCGAAAAAATCGTACTGTCCTGTGCACCCATCGTTTTCAAAATGGCAATATCCGCCCGCTTTTCTTTTACTTCCATCACCATAGAAGAGACGATATTAAAGCTCGCTACAGCGATGATCAGAAATACCACGAGATAGACGATAGTGCGTACCATCTGAATATCTTGATACAGTCCGCCTTGCGTTCGAAACCAAGACGATACGTACACTAAATCGGGTAATGCCCTGCCCGCTGATGTCGCAATTTGCTGTGCCTGAAACACATCACTCACCTTGGCACGCAAGTCCGTTACTTGGTCTTCTCTAAAATCCATCGCTTCTTGCAGTGCGTTAAGTGGCACTAAGGATAATGTTTGGTCAAGTGGCCCGCCCATATCGATAAGCCCCACCACCGTCGCCGTTAATCGCTTTGGCGCAGCGAGTGGATTATCCGAATGTTTGTTAGCAACCAAGAGCTGGATATTATCGCCAGCCACGACGCCAAGCTTGTCAGCTATCCCTTTGCCGATGATCACTTCACCCGGTTTTAGTGCCTTTAGTTCTGCGCCTTTTATAAAATCACCTATGCTCGACACCGTATGATGCCTATTCGGTGCGATCCCTTTTAACTGCGCCGCTTTTAAGGTGCCTTTGTATTGCAGCATGGCTGTTAAGTTAATTTCAGCCGTCGCGCTTACGACGCCACGTTGACTCTCCAAGATCTCTACTTTTTGCTGCCACGCTTGAATAGGGTCGTAAGGTGCTTGATAACTAACTTGCGGTACCACCGACAACAGCCGCTGCTCTAATTGTTCTTCAAAACCATTAATCACAGAAAGTGCGACTATCAATACTGCCATACCCAGCATTACACCAAGCGTAGAAGCACGGGTTAAAAAACCAATAAAGCCAAGCTGACGTTTAGACTCTCTAAAACGTTTGCTTAAAAAATAACTAAGCATGCTGATACACACCTACTTTGCCATCGTCCAGTTGCACTGCACGACCAAGCTTATCTGCCAACTCTAGGTCGTGTGTTACAACAACAAAGCTGGTTTTTAGTTGCTGATTGAGTTCAGCTAGGAGGTCATAGATCCTTAGCGCATTATGCTTATCAAGATTGCCGGTTGGTTCATCAGCTAGCACCAAATCAGGTTCTGTTACTAACGCTCTCGCTATCGCAACACGCTGTCTCTCCCCCCAGAAAGCTCTGAAGGCTTATGATCAGCACGATGACTCAAGCCTACTTTATCAAGCATGAGTAATGCTTTTTCGCGGGCTTGTTTTGCTTTATTACCGGCAATTAGTAATGGCATCGCCACGTTTTCAACCGCGCTAAACTCCATCAACAAATGATGAAACTGATAGATAAAACCCAAATGCTTATTTCTAAATTCCGCCTGCTTTTTACGTGACAGCTTGCCAACTTCCACACCTTTGATTTTTACACTGCCGGTGGATGCTTTATCCAAGGTACCGAGAATATGCAGTAAAGTACTTTTACCTGAACCCGAGCTACCTACAATGGCAAGCATCTCACCTTGGGTTACAGATAAATCAACGCCTTTTAGTACCGTTACTTCGGCTTTACCATCTTGGTAGCTTTTGACCAAATCTTGGCAGTCAATGACTAAATCACTCATATCTTAATACCTCTGCTGGCAGCACACTCGACGCGCGTTTAGCTGGATACAAGGTTGCTAAAAAGCTTAGCAATATGCTGCCCACTGCCATAATCGTTAAATCTGTTAGTTCTATTTTGACCGGAAGTTCAGCGCCACCAAGCAACTGAAGGCCTGCGAGGTGGAGCACCTCATTAATATTGTTCGAAAGCAATAATCCACCAGCAACACCAATGAGTGTGCCAAAAATGCCGTTATACATCCCTTGCGCCATAAATACTTTAGCTATCATTTGTGGTGTAAAGCCAAGCGTTTGCAAAATAGCCACTTCCCCTTGCTTTTCACTCACCATCATAGACAGCGCTGAAATGATATTAAATACAGCCACTATCACAATAAGGCCAAGTAATAGCGACATAATGCGCTTTTCCATTGCAACCGCCGCAAACAATGTGCCTTGCTGAGTTTGCCAATCCTGTATCTCGAGCCCTTGTAACAAGCTATCCGCTTGCTGATAAAAATCAGGCAGACTAAAGGCATCATATAAATGAATGTTAAGGTCGTATTGCTCTGGCTTCTTGCGCATTAACCGCTGTAAACTCTTCCCGTCGGCAAATGCCAAATAAGTGTCAGCTTCGCTTTGGCCATCATATATGGCAGCTACGGTGAATAAGCGCTGCGTCGGTGTGCGGCCAAGCGGTGTGTATGTGGTGAATTCAGGCATGATCACGCGAAGTTGTTGACCAACGCTGACGCCAAGTTTATTGGCTAAATAGCGACTCAGCGCCACTTGGTATTTTTGCTCATACAATCGAGTTAAGCTACCTGCGCGTACGGCGTCATCTAACGCTGTTTCATACCCTTGAAATAGTCCTTGAAGTTGCACACCCACCAAATCTTGATTGGTTTGTAGAATTACGTCACTTGCAACATATGGCGAAACTTGCTTAACCAAAGGATGATTTTCAATGGCTTGTAATTTATTTTGATCAAGTTGCTCATTTTCCTTAATTTGCACATGCGGGATCAAATCAAGCATGGCGGCTTTTAAGGTTTGCTCAAAGCCATTCATCACTGAGCTGACGGTGATCAAACTCATCAAGCCAAGGGCGATACCCGCAATTGAGAAAAATGAGATAAACGATATAAATGCATTGCCTTTCGCAGCACGGCTATATCTTAACCCAACAAAGAGGCTAACTGGTTGAAACATAATCTATCTCGTAAAAAACTGCTGCACGGATACTAACATACTCAAAACCAGATTGATGGCAGGATTGCTATAAAAAGTGTGACAAACTATAAATTTGTTGACGTTTAGCTGTGCATTGCTTATCCCGTCAAAACGTTACTACTCGCCATACTTAGCGATTACCTTTTGCGGATCTGATATGGCACGTTTCTGCGTTTGACTACTGTTGATTTCACCACCGATGTGTGGGTATCACCCAGCGTGGAGACTTTATCCAGAATTTCGTCTAGCTTAGGCATACTCTCAAAACACAACCTCACATAAAAACAATCCTCTCCCGTCACTTTGTCACATTCAATCACTTCAGGAATGTTTTGGATCATCGCTTCAAGTTGTTTTAGTTTACCAGGATGCTGGCGAATACGCACAATCGCTGTCAGCGGGTAATCAAAGCTTGCTGGGTCTAATTCAATACTGTATTTACTAATTACCCCATACTCTTCCATACGTTTCATGCGCTCATTCACACTCGGTGAAGACATATTCACAGCACGAGCCATTTCAGCAACAGACACTCGGCTGTTGTTTTCTAACAGCGCTATAAGCTTGCTATCTATCGCATCAAGCGACCATTTTTCATTATTAATTAATTTTCGCATTTTTGCCTTTCATTTTTAGGAAAATAGAAAAATTAGCCTTTTATTGTCTATTAGCAATACGGCAAACCCTAAGTAATATGCAAGTATAGAATTGAATATGACAAGGTGTGAACAATGTTTGGCTCAGATAAAGAAAAAGGTTCGATAGAGATGATAATAGCTATGGTGCTATCTGGCACCATAGGATACTTTGTCGTCAGTGCACAACAATCCTATTGGAACGTGGTATTTTTACGTTGTGTTATTGGCGCGTTGTGTCTTCTCGGATACGTGCTCGTAACAAAGCAACTGACAAAAGAGGTGTTTAAAGGTCCCGTTTTTATAACCATCTTGCTCGGCGGAATCGCGCTGGTCGGAAACTGGGTGCTGTTATTCGCCTCGTTTGACTATATTCCTTTTTCAATTTCAATCATCGCATACCATCTACAACCTCTGATGTTGGTATTATTAAGTGCGGTGCTTTATCGTCAGTATCCAAGTAAAGCAATCGTTTTATGGTTGACCATCGCTGTGGTGGGATTATGGTTGGTTGTGGGGATCCCCTATCAAGAAATAGTCGCAGTTCTTTTTGCACAAGAGAGCAATCAAGCCGTTTTTGGTCTGCTACTGGCACTTGGAGCTGCATTTCTGTATACCATTACAACGCTGATGACAAAAAAGGTAAGCCAAGTGCCATCCGGTGTGGTTGCTGTGATCCAAATCTTTTTGGGCGGTTTATTTTTATTGCCTTGGGTTGACTTTGCACATTTCCCAGAGACTTCATCGAGCTGGGGCAATATCCTATTCTTAGGCGTCGTCAACACAGGGTTTATGTATGTGATCATGTATGATGCGTTTCAACGCTTAAGCACCACATTAATCGCTATTCTTTCTTTTATTTATCCGGTCGTGGCGCTGTTTGTAGATTTTATTGCATTCGAGCACACGATTTCGATACTACAAACGCTTGGGATTGTTTTAATCTTAACGGCCGTCAGCGCTGTAAAGTTCGATTGGAAGTTAGGCAAGTTATTTAACCTGAGGTTTGGATAAGGAGTGTTCCAACTCATTGTTGCTAAAGCACAACTTAGTTTTTCCTTGTCTAGCCAGAGAGTTTTAGGGAAAACACCGCTTCCGCGTCCTGCTCTCGCTAAGGTACCTACATCCTGTAGGCAAGGCGAATTCACTTCCAATAGCTGGCTATTGGAAGTGAATTCAACGCAGTTAGTGCTAAAACTGGCTGCTAGAAAGGCATTAATTATCCGCAGCTCAGGTTATTTAGCACACCAAAGCAAAAAATCAGTTAATTTAGCTAATTTGAACTTAAAGGAAACACCAGTAATAAAAGCAGAGTAAAGTGCAAGTACTTTGCTCTGCTGCTGTTGACTAGCTTACTGCTCTAGGTAACAAATAACCGCTGCTTGCTTAGGGTTGCTTTGTGTATCTTCAATCAGATAGCTCGCTTTTTTACTGTTTTGGCATAAACACATGTCGTAATGACTGATCATGTAAGCATTACCTACAGCATCTTCATCCGTTTTTTGGATGCTACAGGTAGGCTCTCTCCAAATTGGATCCCAGCCGCTTTGGCCAATGGCAACAATTTTAATGTTCTGTTGAGTAACGAGTGCTTTCGCCTCTTCTACTTCTTGAGCAGATACAGATAATGCGGTGAATGCAACGAGTGCAGTGATTAGCTTTTTCATTTTTCATCCTTAATTTAAGTCAGCGCTATAGATAAAAAACAGCAAAATACTGTAACAGTAATCAAAATATTGAATAAAAGCTCTATAGCGCCCGCTATTTTATTCATTAAATATGACAACTCAAGAATAAATTCATTAAATTTATAAAAATAATTTAAACCTTAAAACTTCATCATAAAAAATCTTGCCCACATACGTATGCCCACACCTTTTAGGTCTCTTACATTTAGAATAAATAGAAATATAAAACATAGTTAAAATAACAAAAATGAATAACGAAGTTTAATTCCATTTATCTTAATAGCGCAATTTACACAACAAACTCGCACACTTAAAAAAATAACAATTTCATTAACGTAAACACCATCATTTTTTTAATTCCGAATAACACAAGACATAACTCAAGAAACAAAAACCCGCCCCTGATTATTAAGACAAATTACTTTTCACACATTCAGAATATTAGTACATAGAGCATTTACACCAAAATTAATTCAATAAAACTCAAATATCAAAATTAGACAAACAGCATTAAAAATAACAAATTTGATTACTTCATAAAAAACAACAATAAAATTATCTAGGTTAATTTAGTCAAAATAAAATCATTAGCATCTAAAGAATTTCAATGTTTGAATACGCAACTTGTGAACGCAGTGTAATTAAAATGTGTACAAACAAGCTTTTAATTGCCTATTTATCATACTTCTGCATTAAGGTTTTTTGAGATGAATGACTTTTCTTCAAGCACTTGCTTTGAACTTGTCTCTGAAGCACTAGAGGATATCGAAGCTCTTCATGACGAGCTTCAAGGTATTGATGAGGATAAACATACCAGCCACCGCGTTGTTGACATCGCAAGGCAGTTAGTCGCATTTAAGTCGATCACACCAGATGACGTTGGTTGTCAACTGTGGTTAGCACAAGAGTTACGAGCTTTGGGCTTTTCAATCAAACACTTACCCGTTCGTGATGTAAGTAACTTAGTAGCAAGCATAGGTAACAACAGCGATGCTAGGTTTGCTTTTCTTGGTCATACCGATGTAGTACCGGCCGGAAGTGCACAAGATTGGCAGTTTAACCCTTTTAAGCTGACAGAACACAATGGCTGCCTCTTCGCTAGAGGTATTGTTGATATGAAAGGCGCTATTGCCGCATTTTTCTGTGCAATTGAGGCTCTAGTGACAGAATTTGGAATACCGGAAAAAGAGCTTTGGTTGCTACTCACTAGCGACGAGGAAGGCGAAGCGGAACACGGAACCAAGCGGATCACTCAGTTTTTAAAACAGCAGCGTATCACATTTGATTTTACCTTGGTCGGAGAGCCAAGCTCAGAAGCGCAAGTAGCAGATACACTGAAAGTCGGTCGCCGTGGTGCTTTGTCTTTTACCATCAATTTACATGGTAAAACTGGACATGTGGCTTACCCTCAAAAAGCGACCAATGTCATCCATCTAGCGCAAAATATTATGCAAGCATTATTGTCAATGGATTGGCCTAAGCACTGTGATAACTTTGACTCGACCACACTACAATTCACTCATGTAAATTCTGGCGATTTTGTTGACAACATCATTCCAAGCCAATGTCAGCTAAATTTTAATATCCGTTATACACCCGCATACAACGAATATGAATTGGTCCAGCTGGTCAGAGAAACCATCGAAAAACATACACTCAATTATGCATTAACGACCAATAACTCCTGTAAACCCTATTACTGCGTAAATAATGATGAGATCCCTTCTCCATCCCTCGCTATCGTCTGCGATGAAATCAACAGCCAATGCCATTTCACACCAAAACTATCGACCGCAGGGGGAACGTCGGATGGCCGCTTTATTGCTGAAATATCAACCTCAGTATTAGAACTTGGATTGGTGAACAAAACCATTCATCAAATAGATGAACACACAACAACATCCGACTTAATCCAGCTTCAACAACTTTACTACGGCATCTATAAACGCCTGCTCTACCCTACGCTTCATGTTCACTCAACCACTCAAGATGAACTGCTGCAACTTCGCTAATTAACAGAAAATAGATAACTTCAAGGAATGCATTATGGCAATCGAAAATGAACGCTCTGTTCGCCCCGCAAACGACACGCTACCGATAGCAATTATTGGCATGGGTTGTCGTTTCCCAGGTCACGCGAATAGTCCTGAATTGTTTTGGGAAAATATTAAACATGGTGTCGATTGCATCATAGAAACCCCAGAGTCGAGATGGAATATCGATACTCATTATTCGTCTGTCAAAGCGAATAAAGGCAAGTTGAGCTCAAAATGGGGTGGCTATATCGATGATATCGATAAGTTTGATCCAGCATTTTTTGGGATCACGCCTCGTGAAGCCGAGTTTATGGACCCTCAACAACGTAAACTGCTGGAGGTAACTTGGGAAGCGTTGGAAGATGGTGGGCAAAAGCCATCTGAACTCGCAGGAGAGTCGGTCGGCGTTTTCATGGGTGGGTTTACGCTTGATTATAAAATCATGCAATTCACTAACCCAGATTTTGACAACATTGATGCTCACACTGCGACGGGTGTTATGATGACGATGCTTTCTAATCGCATCTCTCATACTTTTGACTTTAATGGCCCCAGCATGTCCATCGATACTGCTTGTAGCTCCTCTATTGTCGCATTAGATATGGCCTGTAAAAGCCTACAGACCGGGGCAAGTAATATGGCACTCGCAGGTGGTGTGCTATTACATTTGGCACCACAATATACAGTATCCGAGTCTAAAGGCGGTTTCTTATCTCCGACTGGTTTTTCTCATGCTTTTGACGACTCCGCAAACGGTTATGTCCGCGCTGAAGGCGCTGGCGTCGTTGTGCTCAAGCGCTTAGATGATGCGATTAAGGATGGCGACCCAATTCATGCGGTGATCTTAGCCACCGGTGTAAACCAAGACGGTAAAACACAAGGGATCACGGTGCCAAACGGCGATGCCCAATTGCGCTTGATGAAAGAAACCTATGCCAAAGCGAATATTGACCCCGGTAAAGTGCAGTACATTGAAATGCACGGCACAGGCACGCCTGTTGGCGACCCAATTGAAGCAAAGTCAGTTGGAACACTCCTTGGGATCAACCGTAATCAAGACGATAAATGCTACATTGGCTCAGTAAAAACCAATATTGGCCATACCGAGGCAGCCGCAGGCATGGCTGGTTTGTTCAAGGCGGTCAAAGCCATTCAAAACAAACAGATCCCACCGCATTTACACTTAAAATCAATTAATCCTAAGATTGATTACGCCAATGCGCCGTATGAGATCCCCACTAAACTTACACCTTGGCCTAAGCATCAAGGTTTAGCCGTTGCGGGGGTAAACTCCTTTGGTTTCGGTGGAACCAATTCCCACGCGGTTATTCAAGAATTTGTTGCGCCAGAAGTACCATCAATACCTCCAGCAAATGAGAATGGCCTAAAACTTTATCCATTGAGTGCAAGAGATCAACACGGGATCCATCGCTTTGCCAAAGCACATAATGAATTTTTGCAAGACAGCGATGCATCTCTCAGTGATATTATCTACACACTGGGTGAGCGCCGTGAACATCACCAATATCGTCATGCAATTTGTTTCAAAAATGCAGAGGATCTGCAACAACAACTGCAAACACTAACTCATGATGCTGAATTTGCTGCGGCCAGTACATTGCGCACGCTGAAAAAAGATGAGCAAAAACTCGTATGGGTCTTCACCGGCATGGGGCCACAATGGTGGGCAATGGGCCGTGAGCTGTACCAATCAGAGCCAACTTTTAAAGCGATGATCGATGAGTGTGATAGCTATATGTCAACACTTACAAATTGGTCATTGGCTGATGAAATGCTTGCCGATGAATCAGCGTCAAACATGCAATATACTTGGCTCGCTCAAACGGCAAACTTTGCCGTGCAAGTTGCACTTGCAGCAATGTGGCGTCAACACGGCATTTCACCTGATGTCATTGTTGGCCACAGTACTGGTGAAGCAGCAGCATTTTATGAAGCCGGGGTCTACTCATTAAAAGATGCTTGCACCATCGTAGTCCATCGTAGCCGTTTACAACATCAATGCCGCAACACAGGTAAAATGATGGCGGTAGGACTCTCTGACAGTGATGTCACGCCTTATCTCAACGACCAAGTTGAAATTGCAGCAGTAAACAGTCCAAACTCTGTCACCCTAGCTGGTGAAGAAAATGCGTTACACAGTATCGAAACACAACTGAGCGAAGCTGGTGTGTTTTGCAAGTTTCTCCGCGTTGAAGTGCCCTATCACAGCCAGTTTATGGAACCGATTAAGACCGAATTGCTCGAGTGTTTAGCTGGTATTCAAGCTAACACCGCACATACTCCATTGTATTCAACGGTAACAGGAACACTTGCAGAGGGGCCTGAGCTTGATGCTAACTACTGGTGGCTCAACGTCCGCCAAGCCGTGCGTTTTGTTGATGCCACCCGTGCAATATTACAACAAGGTTACCAAGCATTTTTGGAACTAGGTCCACACCCTGTGCTTGGCGCATCTATTGCCGAAACCGCAGAAGAACAAAGTTGCTCAAGCGTTGTCGTCTCGAGTATGCGCCGTAAATCCGACGAGCAACACACCTATTACCACGCCGTAGCTCAACTGTTTGGTTTAGGCTTTGAATTAAATTGGTCAGCCATAAATGGTCGAGGTAAGTTCACTACGTTGCCAACTTACCCGTTCTTGCAAGAACGCTTTTGGACCGAGCCTGAGTACTTTAATCAAGTGCGTTTAGGGCAAAGTAACCATGCTTTCTTGGGCCGTAAACGCAGTGAAGCTGAACATGTTTGGAACGCGGTAACCGACACAAATCGCGATAGTTTTTTAAGCTGTCACCAAATCCAAGGCAATACCCTCTTCCCCGCTGCTGGCTTTATTGAAATGGCGTATGCTGCAGCCAAAGAGACTTGGGGCAATGGCAGCTATGCACTCGACCACTTTGTCATCGATAAAGCGTTATTTTTGAATAATGAACACGCTCCCAATGTGCAATTCATTTTGCACCATGATGAACCGAATTTTAAAGTGGTAAGCCTTGAAGATGGTAAAACGACCCGCCATGTTCAAGGGACAATCCGCCGAGTACAAAGCGCCAACCTTGCTGAGCCTATTGATCTCAATGCTATTCGTAGTGCCGCTACCAGCGCGCAGCAGCACGATGAGTTTTATGCACACCTAAAAGAGTTTGGTTACGAATATGGTCCATGTTTTAGAGCCATTGAACAGATCTGGGCAACAGACAACGGCGTGCTTGCCAAAATCTCTTGGCCTACTCAACTTGAGCGAACAACACAATTTACCCTACACCCAAGTCTACTAGATGCGTGCTTCCAGACGTTAGTATTTACAGAGCTTGCAAGTGCTAATGCTCAGCAATTCTCTATCCGCTTACCAGTGATGCTAGAGCAGATCCTGCTTTGCGGGCAGAACAATACTGATTTTTGGTGTTATACCCAAATCACTCATCGTGACGACGAAAAAACGGTCGGTGATTTATACCTCTGTGATGAGTCTGGTCAAGTCTTTGGTGTTATCAAAAACTTTATTGCACAAAGCGTTGACTCCGCTGCAAGTGGGATCACCACCAGAACCATAGATAGCTGGCTTTACCAAGTCAATTGGCTTGCAGAGCCTGATCAGGAAATACAAGAAACTGACACATCGGGGCGTTGGGTGCTCCTCGCAGATCAATCAGGAACAGCCGAACAGGTAGCCGAACGTTTAGCAAAGCTTGGCCACTCTAGCTGTATCGTTAAATCTGGAGAATACTTTGATATCGACAGAGACCATTGTCATGCATGGCTAGTTCCCGATTCACGGGATCACCTGTCACAACTTATCGAGACTTTGGGCAAACAAGAAATTCGTGGCGTTGTGCATTGCTTTAGTCTAGATAACAGCGCGATAGAATCACTGACCCTTGCTCAACTGCAAAGAGAAAAACGTCAGTCGCTACATTCATTGTTAAATCTAGCCAAAACCGTAATTGAACAAGACTGTAAATTCCCGCTTTACGTGGTAACACGCAACGCCAGCCTCGTTAATAGTGAGCAACTTACCGCGGTGATGTCCGCTTCGTTAACTGGATTTAGCCGAGTGCTCGCACAGCAAGAATTGGTTGATAATTGGGGTGGCCTCATCGATGTTGATGGCCAAAATGATGCCGAACATATCACAGTCAGATTATTAAGTGACCGCCAAGAAGGGGAAGTTGCTTTTAGGGAAAATCAGGCCTATGTTGCTCGTTTAGAGCAGGCAACGTCACTTCAACCCGCCTTCCCAACTCGCGTGCAAAGCCATAAAGCACAATTGATCACGGGTGCATTTGGTTCAATCGGTCAGTTAGTTTGTCAGCTACTCGTCGATAGAGGTGCACGAAAGCTCATTTTGCTTGGTAGGAGTCAATTACCTGAGCGTAAGAGTTGGTCAGAACTTACCTCAAGCGACCGTAACTATGATCGCGTTCGGTTTATTCAACACCTTGAGAGTCAGGGCGTTAATGTCTCGTTATGGCAGACAGACTTAACTCGAGAGCGTGAACTTCACGCGGCCCTTGAGTCTTATCATCTAAGTGCACAAGCACCGATCAACGGATTATTTTTCTGTGCTGGTATCGTCAATGACACCTTACTTGGCAATATGGATACCAGAGCATTTGACGGTGTGTTTGACACCAAAGCGATTGGTGCGTTGATGCTTCACAAAGCACTCAGTAAAGTTGACCTCGAACATTTTGTACTCTTCTCCTCTGTCGCGGCTCAAGTCACTACCGCAGGACAAACAAACTATGCTTCTGGCAATGCTTTCTTAGATGCCCTCGCCCACTACCGTCGCAATCAGGGTCTTCCGGCGCTGAGTATCAACTGGGGTCCTTGGGCTATTGGTATGATTGAAGAGTTGGGTCTCGCCGAACATTACAAAAACCAAAGGGGTATGAACTGCATTTCACCAAGTGCGGGGATGGCCGTGCTTGAACGTATTCTAGACCAAGAGCAACCTCAACTCTTAGTGTGTGACGCTGATTGGTCCAAAGTAACCAATTGGTATGCAGGAAAGCCGAGTTTATTTAGTCACTTGGCTACCCAAGAAAACGATAAGCAAAGCCACCAAGAGCAAGAATTTGCTCCTTTATACCAGCAAACAGACAGCGCGCTTCGATTACCGCTTGTTGCCGATCACCTCGCTAATGCTGTCAGCCAAGTATTACGCTGTAAACGAGAGCAAGTGGAATTAGATCTATCGCTCGGTAATCTCGGTATTGACTCTATTATGGCAACAGAGCTGAGAAATAAGATCACCACCCATTTTGGTGAAACCCTAACGATTGTACGCCTTCTAAGTGGTGCATCTATCAACGAATTAAGTATAGAGCTTAATGACAAACTCGTTGAGTCGCTTGGCTTTGAAGTCATAACCACAGAAACATCGCAGGTTCAGCCGGTTTCCGAGACCAAGGTTAACTCTATTATCGTATCTGATGCCAATGTGGAAGCTGAATTCCCACTTTCCTATGGACAAAAAGCGATTTGGTTTATCAATCAACTCAACCCAAGTAGCGCTTCCTACAATATCGGCGGCGCGATGCACATTCCTAGTGCCCTGAATATCGACGCGCTGAAAAAAGCCCTTAGTGCTGTAGTTGCTCGCCACCCAATGTTAAGAACAAACTTCTTCTTTAAAGATGGCGAACCCTATCAAAGAGTCTGGACTCATCGCGAGGATGCACTGCAAGTCATTGATGTACATGGTAAGTCTTGGGAAGATATTCAACCTATGATGATTGCAGACAATGAACAGCCTTTCGACCTTGAGCACGACCCGCTGTTTAGACTGTATTTGTATAAGCAGAATGATCAAAGCTACTACTTTGCAGTGACGATTTATCACATCATCTCAGATGCATGGTCAAATTACATGTTTATCGATGAAATGCAGTCACTGTATGCGCATTTTGCAAAAAGTGAACCGTTAGCACTCAGCGAAATAACGTCAAGCTATGAAAAATTTGTCGATTGGGAAACACGCTTTGTTCACTCTCCACGCGGCGCGGCAAACTATAAGTTTTGGCAGAATCACTTACCTGCTGAGATCCCCGTATTAGACCTTGCAACCGACAAACCTAGACCTGCGGTACTCACCAACGTTGGTGATTCATATCATTTTGAGTTGGATAAAGCCCTCACGTCTTCATTGAATACCCTTGCAAAGGCACAAGGGTCCACCATGTTCATGGCGTTGCTTAGCATCTATTACGCAGTCATGCATAAATATACTCAGCAGGATGAGATCATTATTGGCAGTCCCGTGGCCGGTCGTACAAATCCAGAGTTTTCAAACGTCTATGGTTACTTTGTGAATCCCCTACCGCTATGCGCAAGGTTTGATCCTGAAACGCACTTTACTTCGCTTTTAGCGCAGGTGAAAGACATTACCCTCAACGCACTAGATCACCAAGAATATCCGTTTGCGCTGTTAGTGGATAAGCTTGGTATTGAACATGATGCCAGCCGCTCTACGGTATTTCAGGTCATGTTTGTAATGCTCAATCACCGCGTTGAGCAATCGCATATGGATGAAAATAATGTCGCGTACTATAAGGGCTTTCCTATGCAATTAATGGAACTGCCTGAAGAAGAAGGTCAATTTGACATTACGCTTTCGACCTATGAAGAAAATGGCGTGTTCAAAGGCACATTAAAATATAATACCGATCTATTCGAAACCGAAACGATAGCGCAGCTGGCTCGGGACTATATCGCACTGACGCGAATGGTCGTTGATAGTCCAAATCGGCCACTTTCGGAGCTTGCCTTAACAAGTCCAGACGCAATAGATGCCTTGGCGACATTTGCTGAAAGTCAACAAAACGCACCTGCATTACCGACTTTGGTCAGCCAAATAGAAAATGCGGCGCAACATAGTCCTGAGCTTCCTGCCCTCAGCATTGCCTGTGCAACAAATGCCGGAGAATTGGCTGCTACTTTGAGCTATTGCGAACTGAACGGTCAGGCAAATCAGTTGGCGCGACTAATTAATTCGCAGCTAGATAACCAACCTAGTCAAACGATTGCCTTACATTTTGAAAAATCTATCGCATTAGTTGTTGCTTGTATCGCTACGTTAAAAGCAGGTCATCATTTTGTGGTAATTGACCCGCAGCAACCCAATGAACGCAAGCAACTGTTGCTTGAGCAAAGTCGCTGCGCGTTACTACTTTGCGACGAAGCGCTAACATCAGATCACCCTACACTACTTTGGGAAAGCTTCCAAAGCCAACGAGATGAAATCAGCGAGCACAATTTGGCGTTAAATCATCAGCCAAATGACATCGCGTATATTGTCTTTACTTCTGGCTCCACGGGTACGCCAAAAGCTGTCCAGGTCAGCCATCAAAACTGGGCTACGATCGCTGTGGACTGGTTAGCCCAATTTGATTTAGCACCCACCTCTCATCATTTACAATTGGCCAGCCCAACCTTTGATGTGTTTTGTGGCGATCTCGCGCGCGCATTTTACAATGCGAAGCACTTAGTGTTGTGTCCTAAAAATATGATGCTGAACATGCCGGTGTTGTATGACCTCATTGAGACACAGCAGATTGATACGGTTGAGTTTGTGCCCTCTGTGGTTCGTAATCTCATCTTATTCGCAAAACAAAGTCAGGTTGGATTCACCAGCTTACGTAGAGTGATTGTTGGCTCTGAGCAATGGCAAATCGCTGAATACCGCGCACTCAAAGGATTGCTACAAGAAGATGCTCGACTATTTAGCTCCTACGGCACATCTGAAGCAACCATAGACAGTAGTTTCTTTGAGGAATCAGAGCAGTACTTAGAAACCAGTGCAACGGTGCCTATCGGCAAGCCTTTCAATGCAACGCAACTTATCTTGCTCGATAAGCAAAACCAATTAGTATCCAGTAACGCAGTCGGCGAAATTGCAATTGCGGGGCAAGGCATAAGTCTTGGCTATCTCAATAATCCAGAGAAAAATGCCAGCCAATTTATCCAACTTCCCGTGTCAGAAAATAGCACCCTACGGGTATATAAAACAGGTGATTTAGGTAAGTGGGACAAACACGGCAACCTACATATTCTGCAACGTATCGACAACCAAGTAAAAATACGAGGTCACCGCGTTGAGCTTGGAGAAATTGAGTCTAGCATCAACCAGATCCCAGGAATTAAGCGAAGCTATGTAAAAGGGATAGAAGTACACGGGCAAACCCAATTAATTGCCTACTTTGAGTCGGATCTTGCGGTCGGTACTGAGTTTGTCCTCGAGCAGTTAGAGAACCAGCTACCAAGCTATATGGTACCTAGTAAGCTGGTTGCTATTGATCAATTTCCATTACTGAGTAACGGTAAAATCGATGCAGCGGCATTACCACAGGTTGAACTCGCCGAGTTGGTAAGAGCATTCGTAGCGCCTGCCACCTTATTTGAGCAGCAGCTCGCTGAGATTTGGTCCAATATGCTAGGGCAAAAATCCATTAGTCTTCATGATGATTTTTTTGCCCTTGGCGGTAACTCTTTATATTTGATTGAGCTAATGGTCAGGATCCAATCAGCCTTCAGCATCAAAATGGAAGTTAATCAGCTATTTAGATTTACAACCTTACATGGCATGGCGAGTGCAATTGAAGATGTAGTAACAGGAAAAGAAACGGGCGCGTCCCCTTACCTTATCTTCAATGCGGGTCAATCTACTCGTTTATTTGCGCTACCACCAGCGGGTGGTTACAGCATCGTTTACAAGGCATTTGCCGACGCATTGCCTAACACTGAAGTGATCTCTTTTAACTACCTCGAAAGTGACACTAAGGTTAGCGACTATGCCGACCAAATTATGCAAATTCAACCTCATGGCCCCTATACCCTATTTGGATACTCCCTTGGTGGTAATTTAGCCTTTGAGATTGCTAAGGAACTGGAAAGCCGAGGTCAACGTGTCGGGGATGTGGTGATCTTAGACTCATTCAGGATCACCGAAACAGTCAAAATGCGGGAGCAAGACTTCGCGCACTTTGAACAAGAGTTAAAAGCACATTTCGCCCGCCACACCGGCTCAAATACGGTACACGAGCATACACTGGCACAAGCGAGAGACTATATCGATTGGTGTTATGAAGTGAAAAACTTAGGTCAGGTTCACGCAAAACTGCACTTTATCGTCGAGCAAAATGCACATGCAGAAGCTGCTCGTCTAACCAGTTGGGATGCAGCATCAGACGCCGAAGTCATTACCTATCAGGGAGTTGGTAAACATGAGGAAATGTTGATGCCCGATATGATGCAGGCAGGCAACGGCGCAATTATGCAAAGTATTCTACAGGATACCCAAAGCCGAGCGGTAATAGCAACAAACGTGGAGTAACAGCTCGCCCCAAAGCCATCGCTTTGGGGCTTTCTAACGACTTTAAGGACAGAATTATGACCACACAAAGACAATCTATGATCATCATAGGTGCCGGCATGGGTGGACTCTCAACCGGTAGCTATGCACAAATGAACGGCTACAAGAGCGTGATCTTAGAACTGCACGATATTCCCGGCGGCTGCTGCACATCGTGGGAACGTAGAGATTATATTTTTGATTGGTGTATTAGCTGGCTACTGGGTAGTGGCTCAGGCAACGGCATGAATCAAATCTGGCAAGAGTTAGGTGCGCTGGATGATAAAGAAATTAGAGACTTTGAAATCTTCAATTCAGTTATTGATGAAGAATTAGGAGAAGTACATTTCTACGCAGATCCAGATAAACTCGAAGCCCACCTCTTAAGTATTTCTCCCGCAGACAAGAAACTCATCAAACAATTTTGCGATGGCATTCGTGAATTCGTCAAAATGATAGACGCTTATCCCTTTCTGGTGCCAGTTGGCATTATGTCACGCTGGCAAAAGCTAAAAATGATGTGGCCGTTCATCAAAAAATTCAATTTAATCCGCAAATCCATGGCGACATTGATGTCGGACTTTGCTGCTAAGTTTTCACATCCGCTGCTGCAAAAAGCATTTAACGTTATCTTTTATGAGCAACATCCCAGTTTCCCACTGCTACCTTTCTACTTTAATTTGGCCTGCGCGGCGAAAAAAAATGCAGGTGTGCCCGAGGGTGGCTCGTTAGGTCTCGCACAATCGATGGAAGCAAGATATAAAAAGTTGGGGGTGACATCATATACAACACCCGAGTACACAAGATCTTGGTCGAAGACAACAAAGCCATCGGTGTCGAGCTCAGCGACGGCCAAAAAATGTATGCCGATATCGTGATCTCAGCATGTGACGGTACGGATGTGGTAAAAAACATGCTTGATGGCCAGTATTCCAGCCCAGTGTTAGACAAGCTATACGACGAGTTAAGGGAGACCGATGGTCAAATGTTCCCAGGATACGTCTCTGTATTTTTGGGGGTAAACAAGGACTATACCCATCATCCCCATTGCCGCACCCACTTGTTAGACCAACAAGATCTGGTCCACTGCCCTGGTATGACGCACCCGGGGATCAATGTGCAGGTGCGCAATGTACACTACCCTCATATCGCCCCAGAAGGCAAATCCGTGCTTTATATCACTTACTTCTCAACCTATGAGCCATGGGCTGAATTAAATAATTTCCAAGAAACAACGGCGACTAAACGCCATCACACTAGGGTCAAGCGTAGCGTTCAATATCGCCTCGCTAAAAAGACCTTAGGTGAATTTATAATCAATAAGCTCTCCACTCATTTTGAGGGACTAAAAGAGCATATCGAATATATCGACATCGCAACCCCTTTGACCCAAGTTCGCTATACCCGCAACAGCAAAGGAACGGTATTGGCGTGGCAGCCATTTTTGGAAAGTGGTGAAAGTTTAGAAGACGAAATAAATGCCAACGGGACAACGGGACTGCCAGGCCTTAGCAACTTTTATATGGCTGGTCACTGGGTGACAACCGGCGGGTTGATCCGCGCTGCAGCTACAGGCAGACATGTTCTGCACTTTGTATGCCGTGATGATGACAAGCCGTTTCAGGCTTGGATCGGTGAAAACCCACTACACCAACCTCAATCTTATAGCGAACAAAAGCAGCATGTTGCTTAACCAAGAGAATTAAAAGGAAATATTATGAGTACTCGTATTGGCCTATTTTATGGCAGCACAACAGGTAACACTGAAGCCGCAGCAGAATTAATAAAAGCAAACCTAAACCAGTTTACCATCGACCTCTTTGATATAGCAGATACTGAATTAACCTTAACCGAGAACTATGAATTTTTGATTTTTGGGATTTCAACGTGGGAATACGGTGGTTTACAGGATGATTGGGAATCACGTTGGGAAAGCCTAGCACAACAGGATTTCAGCGGAAAAATCGTGGCTATCTTCGGTCAAGGCGATCAAGTTGGTTATGATGAGTGGTTTCAAGACGGTATCGGCATCTTACACGATAAACTAACCGAACAAGGCGCCACAGCAATTGGTTACTGGCCAAATTCAGGTTATCACTTCACCAAGTCTAAAGGGTTAAGTGAAGACGGCAGTGAGTTTCTCGGCTTGTCGCTTGATGATGATAACCAACCAGAACTCACCGAGCAGCGCATCAACGACTGGTGCCAAGAGATTGCCGCCGTGCTTCAAGAACTTACCTGCGAAACAGCTTAAGGCCATCAAGATAACTATTCGGCGATGCTTAGCTGTATTACATGCACGCCGAATATGACAAGGAATAACAATGTCAACAAATACAAAATCAGTCATTATTATCGGAGCTGGCATGTCAGGTCTAAGCACCGCAGCATACAGCCAGATGAATGGTTACGAAACGACAATATTTGAGCTACATGAAACTCCCGGAGGATGCTGTACTTCTTGGCAGCGAAAGGACTTTACTTTTGATTGGTGCTTGAGTTGGTTAAAAGGTACAGGTCACAAAGATGAGATGTCATTAATTTGGAATGAACTTGGTTGCCTCGATGACGTTTCAATCTACCACATTAAAACATTCAACACCGTAATTTTTCCAGATGGACAAAAAGTTACCTTCCACGCAGATCCCGATAAGCTCGAGTTAAGTTTAATCGAACAATTTCCTGAAGATACCAAGCATATTAAAGAGTTTTGCGGCTATATTAGAAAACTAGCTGGTTGTAGTCCCCACTTTCCATTTCTAAAAAATACTGGACTCATGACATGGTGGGAAAAAGCTAAAATGATGTGGAAGTTGCTTCCCTACATGAAAACATTGATGAACACAATGTCTATCAGTATAGAAGACTACTCAAAACGCTTTAATAATCCAATTTTAGCTGAATCTCTTAACTGGATAATTTATGACAGACTTGGGAACTTTCCAGTTATGCCCTTCGCTTTTAATATTGCCAATGCCGCTGATAAAACGATAGGAGTTCCGGATGTCGGCTCATTAGGATTGGCTAAAAAGTTGGCTAGCAGAGTGGAAAAACTAGGTGGAAAAATCCACTATAAAGCGAAAGTCGACCAAATTTTGGTTGAAAACAATAAAGCTATTGGGGTACGACTAAGCAACGGACAAGAACACTTTGCAGATTACGTGATCAGCGCAAGCGATAGTTACAACACAACACAACACTTATTAAAGAGTGCTTACCCTCACCCTGTAATGGATAAAATGTATAGCCAACTGCATAACGATCCAAAGGGCATCATTTTTCCTAGCTTAGTTGCCGTATTTATTGCCGTTAATAAGGATTACACTGATCATGATCCTTATTCAACCTATCTAATAGACGATAAACTGAAATCAGAGTTGATAGGTATTAACCACGGCGGAATAGCTGTACAAGTTAGAAGCACTCTATTACCAAAGCAGGCTCCTGAAGGTAAGTCAGTGCTCTACATTACTTACCTTACTGACAGTCAACCATGGCAAAATTTAAACGCAAACAGTGTTCAATCCGAACATATCAGTATTGGACGAAATAGTCACACCCGTCGAAGACGCTCTGTAGAATATAAAGTCGCCAAGAAAGACGTTGGCTCCAAGATACTACAATTTCTTTCTCAGCACTTTGAGGAATTAGAGAACAACGTTGAGTTTATAGATGTTGTCACACCGCTTACTTGTGAACGATATACCAAAAACTACAATGGCACAGTATTAGGTTGGGACCCATTCTCTCCTTACTCTGAAGAGTTTGAAAAATACATCAACAGACATGGGCCCACTTTACCTCACTTAGATAATTTCTATTTTTCCGGTCACTGGGGAACATCAAATGGTGTAGCTCAGGCCGTGGCTAGCGGCAGACATATAGCCCAATATCTTTGTCTACAAGATAGCAAAAGGTTTCGAGTCACGCCCTTGTTAAGCCATGCCAACACTGCAACGCAACCAAAAGAGAATGAGCAATATGCATAACTTAGCTATAAAAAATAGGGTCACTCAAGCTATGAGTATACTCTGCTACCCAATCATTTTCTTAATAGTTAGTGCAATTAGTTTACTTGCGATTACAGAAAAACTTGAACTTGGTATCACTACTTTTTTCACCGTTTTATTCGTTATTTTTTACTTCGTTGTGATGGAAAGAATAAATCCTTTTCGACATAGCTGGCATCCAAGCAAAAAGGAATGGCAAAGAGATGGACGTTATTTCATTTTAGTGATGATTTATGGCGCGATTGGCGCGGGCATCATTCGCACCATCTCCATTTATTTGGCACCTCAGGAAAATGCACTAACACTGTCACAAAATGTGTTACTAGCAATTCTCGTTAGTTCATTTACGGGATATTGGCTTCATAGATTGCAACACAAGTACCTATCTTTGTGGAGCTTTCATGGTATTCACCATACTCCGAACAAGGTCACAACAAGTAATAATGTTGTTGTACATCTATTTGAAGTAATTATAAGCGCAGTTACTATTCAACTTATCTTTCTACTCTTGGGCTTTTCTGCCGAAAGCGTATTTATTGCCGGTCAATTTACGGTATTGCAAGGGTACTTCATACACGCCAATATCAATGTCAAAATGGGATGGCTAAATCATCTTATTGCAACCCCCGAGTTGCACCGGTTTCACCACAGCACCAACTTACAAGAAGCTGGAAACTACGGCTCTGAACTAAGCATTTGGGATAAAGCCTTTAACAGTTTCCAGTACCACCCCGAGCGCTCACCTCAGGAAATTGGTGTTACTAAACCACATTTGTTCCCTGCCCCTTCAGCCATTGGACTTGGTATTTTGCACCCTTTTAAGTGGTTTATAAGTTCAAAAGGCAAACGTCCAAATTACAGCAATATTGATAAACGCACGGCAAATAGGCCGAAAAAAGTGCCATCAACAACCCATGATATTGGATGATAGTGTGAAAGATTTAACTCAAGGCTCAATTCCAAAACATATCATATCAATGGCCTTGCCACTGGCTATCGGTATGCTTGTCCATACACTTTATATGTTTACCGACCTCTATTTTGTATCTCAGCTAGGTGATGCAGAAACGACGGCACTCAGCTTAGTTGGCAACGTACTCTTTTTTATTTTTGCGATTAGCCAGATTTTAAACGTTGGAACCGCTACGTTAATTGCGAACTCCGTGGGCAAGAAAAACCAAGCTGAATCAAACTCAATCTTCAATCAAGCGATTTTATTGTCCTGCATATTAGGATTGGTGGTGCTATCTTTTGGGCTATTTGTGATCCAATTTTACCTTCAACATACCACTACAGACTTGGCAGTTCGAGAAGCGGCTATGATTTACACTAAATGGTTTATTCCTTGTCTCGCAATGCAATTTTTATTTATTACTTTGGGAGCAGCGATGCGAGGTATAGGAATAGTTAAACCTATGATGTTTGCTCAGCTCGGATCTCTCCTTCTCAATATCTTGCTATCCCCTTTACTTATAACCGGTTGGGGTTTCATCCCTTCCATGGGGATCTCGGGGGCTGGACTTGCAAGTTCAATTTCCATGATATTAGCTATTGTCGTTACCCTTTTATATTTCAGAAAAGCAGATGGTTATCTAAGAATTGATCTAAAAGCATGGAAAATTGATCGTTCTACCATCAAAAAACTACTCGTTATCGGCGGACCCGTTGGGCTCGAGTTAACGCTAACCTTTTGCTACATTTCGCTGACGTTTTGGGCAATCAAAGATCTCACAACGGATGTCCAAGCAGCACTCAGTATCGGTTCAAAGATAATTCAAGGACTTTCTCTACCCATGATGGCTGTTGTCTTTTCGCTTCCTGCAGTTGCAGGGCAAAACTTTGGTGCAAATAACTTAGCACGATTTAAATATGCTTTTTTTTGGGTAATGTGCTGTGTTTCAATCATTATGTTGTTCATGTCTGTTATCGCAATAAACTGCGGCTCCCTGCTTGCCACTCCTTTCTCAAATGATGCAAATGTCATCGATCAAACGCAGTACTTTTTGGAGATTGTTGCATTTAACTTCATCGCCACTGGTATCGTTTATAGTTGCTCGGGAATATTTCAGGCTACAGGTAATACTTTCCCCTCTCTTATAAGCAATGCTTCCAGACTATTCACTTTTGTTTTACCTGTTATCTGGCTCGTACTTACACAACGAGTTTCCGTAGAGTTACTATGGCATCTGTCTGTGATAACTGTGCTTATTCAAGCAGCTTTAAGCTTGTATTTAGCTAGAAATCATTTAGGGCTCATTGCTAGCAAAATAAGTGCTACCGATTACTCCGTGAAGGAGGTATCGTGATTACCCATAAAATAGAAGAGCGCATAAACCACCAGCTTTCTACTTCCAAATGGTTTTCCTTACTCAGTAAGCCTAACACCATTCGCAAACAACTCATTTGCTTTCCTTTTGCTGGCGCAGATGCAGCTGTTTACCAAAATTGGGCAGAAAAACTACCAAAAGATGTCGCTTTATATGCACTCCAAGCACCCGGGAGAAAGGAGCGAAGTCATGAAGCTGCCATTGATAATATTCATACCTTGGTCGCAGCAATAGCATCTATTTTGAGCGAAGCAACGCCATTACCCAGCGTTTTTTACGGTCATAGCAATGGCGCTTATATTGCGTATGAGCTTGCCTTAGCACTTCAACATAGCAGCTGTAATATCGTTAAACACCTGTTTATTGCAGCAAGGAAGGCACCGCAATATGCGATAAGAAAATCCCCCTACCATACTCTTGACGATAAGAAGTTCATCGACTCGGTAAATTTAATGGGCGGGTTACCACCGGCTTTGCTCAACGATATCGAACTGCAACAACTGATGCTGCCAACGTTAAAAGCAGACTTTAAGCTGGGAGAGACCTATCAATACGATTCAACTTGTAAACTCGACGTCCCTGCAACCGTGTTATATGGTACTCGGGATAAAGCAGCAACAGGGATGGATATGCAACATTGGGAAAGCTGCTTTAAACAAGGTATCGCGCCTAAAGCAATACCTGGTCGGCACTTTTTTATGCAGGACTCCTCGGCTTTGGTGCTAAAAGAAATCAACGCGGTGTTGGAAACACTGAGCCCCTTATAGTTGGGGCTCTTTGGTTACTTCAATTTGCCTAATGGCCAATCCTTGAATTTCTATTACTTTAAACTTAAAACCATCAACTTCTAACGACTCTCCTTCGGCAGGAAAATGCTTTAACCTGTGGATCACAAAACCGGCTAAGGTTTCTATGGCTTCAATCGGCTCAAACTCGTACTCAATCACCGAAGCTTGAAAGTCCTTAATCGACATATCGCCCTGCACTAGCCATCGGGTGTTATCCTTTTGTCTAAATTGGGCTTCTATTGCTTGGTCGTCTTTCAGTGCAATTAAATTCAAGATGCTGGATAACGTTACCATCCCGACCACTGTTGAGAATTCATTGATCACCACCGCACAGTTGCTTTCATGACTTTTCAACCCATCTAGCGCATCGGAAAGGCTTAGAGTATCAAGTAAAATTACCGGCTTATGGAATTCTTGTTGTTGACCATCCAGTAACGGCTTTTTAGCCAAAATATTACTAAGCAGTTGTTTGGCTTCAGGTGCAGCTATCACTTTGTCGAGCGAGCCGTCACACAGCAAATACTGTTGAAAACTGTGCGCTTGAATTAACGTGCTCAGGTTTTCTTCTGATTCTTGAATGTCTAACCACACGATTGCATCGCGATTGATCATCGCTTGGGTAATATTAGTCTGGTTAAGGTCGAGCACATTGCCAATGATATTGTACTCGTGTTCGCACAGCTCACCCTGCTCAGCACTTTGATCAACCACCGCATAAATATCATCACGCGTTACCTGTTCGTCACGCTCATTTGGTAAATTGAATAGCTTTATAATCCAATCAGCGAACACGTTAAATAGCCAGATAATAGGCTTAAAAATCCATACGCTGGCAAGCATTAGATGGATAAATCGCATCGCGATAGTTTCTGGGATAACCATAGCTATTCGCTTTGGCAATAAATCAGCAAACAGTACAAATAACGATGTGATCAGTAAAAACGACACCACTGTGGATATTTGCAATAACATCGAGGCATGAGCTGCAACATCGGCATACATAAAACTCGCAACCCAGTTTAGTAGTTGTAATACATAAGGAGTAAACACCGACTCGCCTATCATACCCGCAACAATTGCCAAGGCATTGAGTACCACCTGTACCGCAGCAAAAAACTGATGCGCATTAGCCTGCAAATACAATACTTTCTTGGCTCTAACGTCACCAAGATCAAATAAGGTTTGTAATTTAACTTTGCGTGCCGCTGCCAATGATATTTCACACAGCGCGAAAACTGCACTCAAGCTAATGAGTAACAACACCCAAAAAAAGTCCACAGATACACCTAAAAAAGAAAGCGAGAATTCGACGCGATGTATACGCCTATTTTATGACTTTAGCAATGTAATTCGCGTCAAATAATTAAATTTTTGTCGCCTATCTCGTACTGTTCGCGACGAATAAAAAAGTACGTCAAGGAAGGAAAATGACAAAATTGATACACTCTCTCAAATTAGCGCTATGATATGCTTGTCAACGGCATGTTCAACCTATCATGAGATCACTACGAGGCGTGTAAAGCACAATTGCTATTAAGTTAAGTCCAAGAGCACCAAGCGAGATAAGAGCCAAATCGCAAGTTATGGTTTTAAATCCGGCCGCGCTTCTGCAAAGCTTGTTGGTGACAAATACGACAATGGCGAGCTCAACTTTACGCACTTCGGAAAATTGAGTTATCTGCTCGCAATTAATTTCGATGTTAAGAGGAGCCTCTTTGAAAAAGCATCTAAAGCGGTTACAACACCTTTAAAAAAACAGCCAAAGGTGCTTTTTCCTCCTTGCCATCTCTGTTATCGCCACTATATTTCTTGGTAAATATAGGTGCTTCAAGCACTAAATGATAAAGAAATAGTACAACGTCATAATGCACTACTGTGCTTTTTTATCAGAGACGCTTTCATAATATGTTGAGGGCCAGCAGGACCACCGAGGTATTTTTCATTTGTGTCTTCAAATCCACCTTTTAGGTAACAGGTAATCGCCGCTGGGTTTCTACAATTTACGGTTAAATATATTGACTCAAACTCTGGATAACTTGCCTGCGCATAGGGGACCAATGTACTCGCGGCTAATGTCCCTAGACCCTGACCTTGTCGCTGGCTATCTATGACAAATGCTCTTAAACCTAAACCGCTTTTTGGGCAAAACGAATATGTGTTCGAATATGCAATATCAAACTTAAAATATCCGATAATTTCATCAGCCACCTTTATGACATGCAAATGGGTGGTCTCACTTTGATCTTCTAAAAATGATTCAGCGGTACCGGCAAATTGAATTTGCTCCTCCGCAAGGTGTACTCGTTTCACTGCCTCTACATGAGTTGCGGTGAATGGCGCTAAGGTCAGCATGACTAAATCCTTCGTTGTCTAAGAGTTATATCATAACATAATACTCTCATTCGTTCCCAATAAGTTTACGGGCAATAAAACCTGTCTTTACTCCCTTATTTAAACTAAAGCTGTCGGTACCGAAATGAGCCACCACAAACAAAACAGACATAGAATATGTATACAGTGCATGAGAATTACTTTTACGTATTTTAAATGGCAGATCAAATTTGAGGAGAAAATAACCAAAGTACCACTTTCAAAAGTTAACAAGTAAACACGCTCTCTTAATGCACAAAAGTAACTTCGACTTAAATTTATCTCTGGCTCTGGAGCAAAAGGTAACTTTAGGCGTAATGCCTAAAGCACCTCTCTCGCTTTAAACTCAAGTACTTGGGCATTGATACAATAGCGGTCTTGACCTTTTGGCCCTTCATTTTTAAAGACATGGCCTAAATGAATGCCACTGCTTTTTGAGCGTATTTCAGTTCTCACCATTCCGTGGCTTAAATCTTTGTGATAGGTCACGCTGTCTTTTACTGGGTGGGTAAACGACAGCCACCCAGTGCCCGAGTTAAATCTATCTCGGGTGTCAAAAAGAACCTTGCCGCTTAATTTATCGATAAATACGCCATCTGGTGTGTTTTTAAAGATATCATACTGCTTGCAAAATGGTCGCTCTGTGCCTTTTTGAAAGGCAATGTCAAAAGCTTCTGAACGACCCAGCTTAAAAGCTCCGAGTGCCTTGTAAAACTCTTCTCTCGCCATAAAACCTTGAAAGCCTAAAGACTCAACACCATTTTCAATAAATAAGATCGTTGGCGTCGCCCAAGTCGCGGTTTTTATCATTAGTCCCTCGAGTTGATCTGCATAGCGAAAATGAAGTGGTATATCACCTTGATAGTCGTTTAACACCTCTTTTTTTAGCTTCTCGCAATAAGGGCAATAGCTTTTAGCATCAACAATCACGATATGCTTACCTTGGGCTAGCATAGTGTTATCTGTTTTATCTTTCGCAACCTTATCAAAGGTCACTCCCGTGCTGTGATCTGGGCAGTATCCCTTGGGATTCTTGGTTAAGTAGTTTTGATGATACTCTTCCGCTGGATAAAATTTTCTAAGCGGCTTAATCTTGGTTTGAATGTCGCCATAGCCTTGCTCAGATAATAAATGTTGATACTGCGCTTTTAATGTGTGGGCCTTGTCACTTTGTTGATCGTCAGTATAGAGAATGATCGAACGATACTGCGTTCCAACGTCATTACCCTGCCGATTTTTTTGGGTTGGATCATGACTTTCAAAGTAGTACTTTAGCAGCGCATCGGTGGTGATAAGATTTGCGTTGTAAGTTACCTTTACCACCTCCGCATAGTTGTCTTCATCAAAACGTCGGCTCGATTTAATGATTTCTCTATAACTTGGCTTAAACCCTTTACCGTCGGCATAGCCAGATTCAGCATCTATCACGCCCGTCATTTTTTCATAACGCTTTTCAGGACCCCAGAAACAACCGGAGCCCAACACTAACGTTTTAATATGGTTACTTGCGCCATCAACTTTAGGCTTGGGCATATCTGTCCCCGCGAGCGCCGATACACCCACACCTAACATCATGATAAACCCTATCGATGCGGCCACCTGTAATGTTCTCATCACTACCCTCTCTATGCTGTATGTCACAACTAAGTATGACTATCACTTCATACTTATTGAACTTAATATGATTTACTGCGTATTAAATGAGACCGCTAAAGGTTAATTATCATTTCATCTAAAGTCGTTCATGATAGTGAAGTAGGCTGTCTGCAAAATAAAGGAATGGGTGTGAGTAAAATAAGTGAGAATCTCTATCAAAAGCTAACCAATGATGACGAAGCGCGTGCCTGTAAAGCGATTGACGATAAGGCGTGTAAAGAAGTTCCCGGTAACTACGTACTTATTTTATTGAGTCAACTATTTAGCAAATTAGGAGATGCCCTACTCAACCCAAAGATCACGCTACCTTGGCTGATGCAATCACTCGGTGCTCCCGCTTATATGATATCGGCTCTGGTCCCCATTCGCGAGTCCGGTTCACTGATCCCACAATTGTTTATTGGCCAGTGGGTGCGTAAGCACGCTAAACGAAAGCACCTTTGGTCTCTCGGCGCACTTACTCAAGCTATTTGTGTACTACTTATGGCACTGCTTGCATGGCAGCAAACTGAAAATCAATTATACGCTTGGTTGGTACTTGGATTACTGGCGATTTTTAGCATCGCCCGCAGCTTAAGTTCCGTGTCGTCAAAAGATGTCATCGGTAAAACTATCCCTAAACAAAAGCGCGGCCAGCTTAGCGGCCAAGCCGCCTCTGTCAGTGGACTTATAACCGTTACATTTGGTGTTGGGCTTTTTATCGCTGCCACTCAAGTAAACAACGTCAACTTTGTGATCACACTGGTACTAGCTGCAATCTTTTGGCTGATTGGTGCGTTAACGTTCTCAAAAATCAAAGAATATGAAGGGGCAACTGAAGGTGGTGAAAGCGGATTAGATAAAATAAAGCAAGATTTAGCACTGTTGAAAACCGATCCAATACTTAAAAAGTTCATTTTAGCCCGTGGATTGCTATTAAGTTCTGCGCTTATTCCGCCCTATTTCACCGTGCTGGCGCAGCAGAATATTGGCAACGGTGCATGGGTGTTGGCAGCTTTGTTAGCGGTATCTGGACTTGCTAGTTTAGTCAGTGGTGCATTTTGGGGTCGCCTTGCCGATCAATCCAGTAAACACGTAATGATTTATGGTGCTACAATCACCGTTGCTATCACTGCTGTACTACTGGCAACTTCTTTATTTTATTCTTCACTGCTAGAAAAAATCTGGTTTATTCCACTTTGCTATTTTGTCATTGCCATCGCTCACCAAGGCGTGCGCGTGGGCCGCAAAACCTACGTGGTCGATATGGCCGAAGGAAACAAACGCACCAGTTACGTCACGCTCAGTAACACAATTATCGGTATTGTACTTTTATTAACAAGTGCACTTGGTGTCGTCGCCTCGGTATTTTCAATTAATGTGTTACTTGCACTCTACATTATGGTCACGATATTAGGCACCGTGCTGACAAGCCGCTTACCTAATGTCACTGAACGGTAAAAGCTGTTACTTCACCGACAAATTGTGTCTAAATTTCTCCAAATGAGGTAAAAACGCCGCAATTTTAGTTATCTGAGGATAAAATTATGTCATTGACTACGCGTTTTTCTGCTTTAGCGCTGGCGGTTGCCAGTATGACTTCTGCAAATGCCGCTGACTTTGAGTTCAATACCAAGCTTGCAGACGCTGATGCACTGGTACTTTTTCAAGCTGGTGAAAACCAAAGTAACCTAAAGTTCCTAGATAAAGACACTCGTAAACAATTGGAGCGCGCAATTGCTGCTGAAGATTTTAAAGGCGCGTATGGCAAAACAGTTGAGGTATTAGCGCCGGTAGACTCTGATTATAAGCGTATCTTCATTGTTGGTTTGGGTGATGCAGGCGAACTCAACGCGAGCAAAATGACCAAACTTGGCGGTAACTTACACGCTAAATTTGAAGGTAAAAAGCTGGAGAATGTTGCGGTTGCATTCGAAGACGTTGAGGGAGCGCTTTCAAATGCAGAACTAGCAGCACAATTTGCACACGGTGCAAACCTTCGTGACCACACCTTCGAAGTATACAAAAAAGAGCCAAACACTTTTAACGTAAGCTATCACTTCGACGTTGCCGATAAACAAGCAACACAGGCTCAGTATAAAGCACTACAACACATTCAAGCTGGCGTGTTTTTAGCGCGCGACTTAACCTCTGAAGTCGCAACAGAAATGACTCCAGTAGACTTTGCAAAAGCGGCAAAGGAACTTGAACAATATGGCATTGAAGTAAAAGTACTAGCACCAGCTGAACTTAAAGAACTTGGCATGGGTGCGCTTGAGGGCGTTGGCCGTGGTAGTGAGCACGGCTCTCGCTTAGTTGTTGCACATTATAAAGGTAACAGCGAGACACCAATTGCCCTGATCGGTAAAGGTATTACTTTCGATTCTGGTGGTTATAGCATCAAAACCGGCGCTTCGATCGCACGCATGAAATCTGACATGGCGGGCGCAGCTGCCGTGCTTGGTACAGTAAAAGCAATGGCGCTAAGCAAAGCAGACTTAAACGTGGTAGCAGTCATGGGTATGGCGGCAAATATGGTGTCTCAGTATGCAATTGCACCGGGTGATGTACTGCGCACTGCAGAAGGTATTAGCGTAGAAGTGGTCAACACAGATGCTGAAGGCCGTTTGGTGCTGTCTGATGCGATGTGGTATGCACGTAAACATTACAGCCCTGAGATCATGATTGACGTCGCGACATTAACGGGCTCTAAAATTCGTGCAGTTGGTAATGAATATTCAGCAATTTTCTCTGAAGATGATAGCTTAATTACAGAATTTACCAACGCAGGTAAGGTTGTGAACGAAAACGTATGGCGTCTACCGCTTGGCTATAAGGACAAACTAAAATCTGACATCGCCGATTTCCAAAACGTAGGTTCAGGTGGTCCTGGTGCAACAACTGCTGCAACTTTCCTACAACAATTTGCAGGTGACACCCGTTGGGTTCATATCGATATTGCCGGTAACGCACTTTCAAGCTCAGCCAAAGACGAAGTACCAACTGGTGGTACAGGCTATGGCGTTCGCCTCTTAAGCGAGTGGCTATTAACTGCTAAATAAATCCTCAGATTTTAAGCCGTGTTTAAACACGGCTTTTTTGTGACTTCAACAAAATGGCAACTGATAGCAATAACTTCGTTTCAATTGCGAGGTGTGTTATAAGAAATATAACGTTTACCAAAGCAACCAATTGTTATTGTCTATGTCCGATGTGAGTTGTTATCTATTAGGTGAGCAAGCAATTGTTGTAAATGCAACATGTTTGCCTGATAGCAAAAGTCCAATTAATCAACGACTGTTCGCCCTCAAGAAATGGCTTGATAGTAGCGGTGATTTTATTGATGTGGTGCCTGCCAAATCTTCCGTTACTGCCTATTTAAAAGACCCCCGTAAAGCCGATCCGTGGCAACATAAAATCCAAGCACATTGGCAAGACCTAGAGGTAGCAGAGGTAAAGCCAACACACCATCATATTGAGGTGTTTTATGGCAAAGAATTCGGACAGGATTTTGAACGCATAGCGGACGAATTACAACTGACACCAAAACAGCTTATCGAGCTGCACTCAAGCGTTGATTATCAAGTACAATTTATTGGCTTCTTACCCGGTTTTGCTTACTTGTCAGGGTTACCAGCTGCGCTTCAATTACCCAGAAAATCCACACCAATTACCAAAGTCCCCAAAGGCAGTATTGCCATCGCAGACAGCTACAGTGCAATTTATCCGAGTCAATCTCCCGGTGGCTGGCATTTACTTGGACAAACCAATACTACGCTATTTGACCCAAATTCTGCGTCAGCAAGCTTGCTGCAACCAGGAGATATCGTGCGTTTTGTGGAGAAATCATGCTAGAAGTTATTAAACCTGGGCCACTTTCAACTATTCAAGACATTGGCCGTCAAGGACTTCGCCACTTAGGAGTAAGTCAAGCAGGTGTCATCGACCCTGTTGCGCTTAAACTTGCAAATACACTCTTGTCAAATGACGACGATAATGCAGCTATTGAAGTGACCATTGGCTTATGCGAGTTTCACTTCCACGCCCCCACTAACTTTGTTATCACAGGGGCAGATCTCAATGCTGCTTTAAACGATGAAGTGATATACCCTTGCTGGCGCTACAGGGCTAAAGCTGGAGATAAGCTAACATTTAAACAAAACCGCGATGGTTTACGCGCTTATTTGGTGGTCGAAGGTGGATTTACCAACATAGACAAGCTGCTTGGGAGTTATTCAACCGATCTCATGGCAGGCTTTGGGGGTATAAGCGGCCGAGCTCTTAAACAAGGGGACAAGCTGAGCTACACGCCAAGCACTGCCAAGGACGCCGTTGGTGGCCTGCAGCCCAGCTACGAAAAGCTCATTCATTTTATCCCAGGCCCACATCTCGAGTTAATTTCCAAACAGACACTGAGTGTATTAAACGACACCATTTGGAAAGTAAATCCCAGCAGTAATCGTATGGGTATTCGCCTAAGTGGCCATAGTAGCCTAGTGCATGCACATAATATTGCAACCCAAGCTGTCCACCCAGGCGTTATTCAGCTCCCCCCTAGTGGCGAGCCCATTATCCTATTGAATGACTGCCAAACCACAGGCGGTTATCCAATTATTGGTACCATCATTCAAGCCGATATGCGCCACTTGAGCCAATTGGGCGCGGGCGATTGTATCCATTTAAAATCAACATCCCTTATAGATGCAGCAAAGGAATCTCACCGAGTACAGGCGCATCTCAATCAGCTAAGGCTAGCGCTTAAAAATAAAGAACAACAAAATGACTGAGCTAAATCTCCTTCCTCTTTCGGGCATTGCTGTGATTGTTATTGGCTTTGCTCTGAGGTTTAATCCCTTGTTGGTTGTCACCTCGGCAGGTCTAGTTACTGGCTTTGCCGTTGGGATAGACTTTGTCGACTTAATTGCCACCTTTGGCGAAAAGTTTATGAACTCTCGCCAGCTTGCAAGCTTTCTACTTATCTTACCCGTGATTGCGATTTTAGAGCGTTACGGTTTACAGCAACGCGCTAAAGCTTGGGTTGCGGGCATAAAAGGGGCAACCACTTCTCGAATTTTAAGTATGTATTTTGTGGTCCGTGAGTGCTCCGCTGCGCTGGGGTTAATCAATTTAGCGGGCCAAGCGCAAACCGTTAGACCACTGCTTGCTCCGATGGCGATCGGCGCTGCGGCAAACCAATACGGCGACCTGCCACAAGATGTAAAAGACATGATAGGCGCACATGCTGCCGCCTGCGATAACATTGCCGTGTTCTTTGGCGAGGATATTTTTATCGCCTTTGGTGCTGTACTACTGATGGATGCATTTCTAAAAGAAAACGGCATTGCCGGGATTGAACCGCTACATATCGGACTTTGGGCAATACCAACCGCAATTGCCGCGCTCATTGTTCATCTTTTCCGGTTAGCGCGATTTGAGGCAAAAATCCGGGCAGAAATTGCGCGCTGTCAGCAGCAACAAAGCGAAGAAGAGCAAACACCTAGCAATACAAATTCAGCGCTTAAGGAGGAGTCATTATGAGCTTAATGAACACTCCTGACGCGCAATCTAGCTTACTTTCAATTGACAACATCTATTTATTAATTGGCTTTATTGTGATGTTTTTAGTGGTGAAAACGCTACAAGATAAGGCCCATCCTAAGCGCCTCACCACCGCCCTATTTTGGTTTTTATTTGGCTCTGTCTTTATCTTTGGTGATGCTTCTATCGCGTTGATTGGTGACCGAAATACATATTTATGGATTGGCATCAACGTGGTGATCATCGCACTACTTGCAGGTATGAATATGGTTTCCATGGGAAATTACGACATGCCGTGCGAACGAGCTAAAACAGAAGATGCAAATCGGTTTGGTAATAAATTGTTTGTTCCTGCTGTACTTATTCCAATAGTTACCGTTATCTGCACTATCATCTTAAGTGAGATCCAGCTCGGCGATTTTTATCTATTCGATCAGGAACATGTGACGCTTTCAGCACTGACACTCGCTTGCACCATCGCATTGCTGGTGAGCTGGAAAATAACCAAAGGCAGTCCACTACAAGCACTTTCTGAGTCTCGTCGCTTAGTCGATTCAATAGGGTGGGCAGCAATATTGCCACAGATGTTAGCAATGCTTGGCGGTGTATTTATCGTCGCCAACACAGGCACTGCTATCCAAGACTTAGTGACATTGTTTATTTCGCCAGATAACCGTTTTATGCTCGTTGTACTGTATTGTGTGGGCATGGCGCTATTTACCATGATAATGGGCAATGCTTTTGCCGCATTTCCGGTAATGACGGCGGGTATTGCGCTGCCATTTTTGATCCAAGGCCACGGCGCTGACCCTGCACCGCTTGTAGCAATTGGCATGTATTCGGGTTATTGTGGAACACTGATGACACCGATGGCCGCTAACTTCAACATAGTGCCAGCGGCACTGTTAGATTTAAAAGATAAATACCAAGTCATTAAAGTGCAAATACCAACCGCTATAACGTTATTGGTGATTAATATTTTTCTTATGTACGGAGTCGTTTTTTAATGTCCAGTTACAGTAAACCTTGTGTCCTCGTTACTGGGTTCACCCCATTTGGTGGTGAGTCCATCAACCCTTCATGGCAATTAGCTCAGCTATTAGAAGGTGAGACCATTGAAGGCCACCTGATCCACACAAAAGAGTTACCTTGTGAATTTGACAAAAGTATTGAGTCTTTAACACAAGCAATAGATAAGTATCACCCAAGCATCGTGATCTGTTTAGGCCAGGCTGGTGGACGCTGTGATATCTCCATCGAACGTATCGCGATTAACGTTAACGATGCCAGAATAGCCGACAACGCAGGAAACCAGCCGATAGATACACCAGTCGTTACACACGGACCCGATGCTTACTTTGCCTCTTTACCAATAAAAAGTATGCTAAGTAGTGCGATTCAGGCGGGAGTTCCTGCAAGTATTTCTAATACTGCGGGCACTTACGTGTGCAACCATGTGATGTATGGATTACTGCACTATCTTAGTACACATGACTTAGCGTGCCGTGGTGGCTTTGTGCATATTCCATACTTGCCCTCCCAAGCGGCGCACCACCCTGGTGCACCCAGTATGGACATTGACACCCTAGTTAAAGGAATAAAAATCCTATTAACCAGTGCCATTACACAAAAGCAAGATATTAAGCTTGTCGCTGGAACGACACACTAATAAGTAATGCCCCAAAATGGTGCAAGATTGCACCATTGCACATCACAAAAAATTCACATTTTCTCTATTTCATTGTGTGACTTATCAAATTATTTTTGGTAGAACTTAAACTATCTCATGGTAACTATGCTTCCGTGAGCAATAATAATTTGTTGATATTATCAACACATCAATAGGAATGAGGAAATATGTGTTCAATTTTCGGCGTACTTGACATCAAGACCGATCCCCTTGCACTTCGTGAGCAAGCGATCGAAATGTCAAAAAAATTAAGACACCGTGGCCCCGACTGGTCAGGGGTATATTCAAGTGAAAAAGCCATCCTAGTTCATGAACGTTTGGCAATTGTCGGCGTTTCTAGCGGCGCACAACCATTATTTAACCCTGAAAAAACACATATTTTGGCGGTAAATGGTGAAATTTATAATCATAAAGAGCTTGCAAAAGCACTGACCGTTCCATTTGAATTTCAAACAGAGTCAGACTGTGAAGTGATCTTGGCGCTATACAAGCAAAAAGGCCCTGAGTTTTTAGATGATCTCAATGGAATTTTTGCATTTTGTTTGTACGATGAAACGGAAGATGCCTTTTTAATTGGTCGTGATCATATCGGTATCATTCCACTTTACACTGGCCGTGATCAAAGCGGTAACCTCTATGCCGCCAGCGAAATGAAAGCGCTCACACCTATTTGTACACAAATTGAAGAGTTTCCTCCTGGCCATTATTGGTATTCAAAAGAAGGGGGTCCAAGAGAGTATTACCAACGCGACTGGCAAGCGTTTAGTGCTGTAAAAGACAATGAGGCCAGCCCCGAAGCGGTTAAAAATGGGCTAGAAGCCGCAGTAAAACGCCAATTGATGTGCGATGTGCCATATGGCGTGTTGTTGTCTGGTGGTCTCGATTCTTCAGTGATTTCCGCTATCACACAAAAGTTCGCAGCAAAGCGTATCGAAGATGATGATGCTTCCGATGCTTGGTGGCCAAAACTTCACTCATTTTCCATTGGCTTGGAAGGCTCACCCGATCTCGCTGCAGCACAAAAGGTAGCGGATAAAATCGGCACAGTTCACCATCCCATTCACTTTACCGTCCAACAAGGGCTCGATGCCCTTAAAGAGGTGGTCTATCACCTAGAGACCTACGATGTCACAACCATTCGCGCTTCTACTCCTATGTACCTCATGGCACGCTACATTAAAGCAATGGGCATTAAAATGGTGCTATCCGGTGAAGGGGCAGATGAACTATTTGGCGGCTATTTGTATTTCCATAAAGCACCAAATGCAGAGGAGTTTCACAATGAGCTAAACCGAAAGGTCTCGAAACTGCATATGTTTGATTGCTTACGTGCAAATAAGTCGATGGCAGCTTGGGGGGTTGAAGCACGTGTTCCCTTCTTAGATAAAGAATTTATCGATATTGCCATGCGTACCAACCCAGACTATAAAATGTGTAAAGATGGCCGTATCGAAAAACACATTATCCGTGAGGCGTTTGATGGCTATTTACCCGATGACGTTTTGTGGCGCCAAAAAGAACAATTTTCTGATGGTGTAGGCTATAGCTGGATCGATTCGCTAAAAGAGTATGTCAGTCAGCAAGTGAGCGATTCGGATCTTGAAAACGCCCACTACCGCTATCCAATCAATACACCGGATAGCAAAGAAGCCTATTATTATCGCACCATTTTTGAGTCGCATTTCCCAGGAGAAGCGGCAGCTAAGTGTGTTCCTCACGGCAAGTCTGTGGCGTGTTCAACGCCCGAAGCGCTTGCTTGGGACGAGTCTTTCCAGCGCAATGCCGATCCATCAGGTCGCGCAGCAAGCTCACACAACGAAGCGTATAATCAAAAATAAGAAAGTAAAAAAGGGACGCTCGTCCCTTTTTAAAAAACTGACAGTGTTTGAATTAAATAAAACGCTTGATAATAAAGTCGACTTTCACACGCTTAGCCTGGCCAAGAAGTTTTTTCACAGGTGCTGGATAATCCGCTAGTGTCTCGAGATCATCGTGGCTGTCGATGCGGCGACAATGTTTCAATATCTCTTGTTTTTCTAACTCGATTTGAGGTAACAATGCTTTGTCGGGATCTTCTATTAGAATACCATTTTCAATATCTAACCCCCATGCCCTTGGGTTGAGGTTATGACCACTCATTAAATGCGTATCGCCATCTTTGCTCACTCCCTTCAAGTGAAACGAGTTGTTGCCATCTTGCCACAGATACACATCCAGCAATCCGGCAGTTATGAAGCGGCGTTGCGACTTGATAAATTTATACAAAATGGTTTCGTACAAATACGGAAGCGCTCCAATTCGGCTAAATGGCTGCTCTGGACTGATATAGAAATCATTTGCCGTTTTATCCCCCACCACTATTGTCACCTTTTTACCTGTTTTCAGTAAACGACGTAATGAGCGAAGTAAAGGAGCCGGAAAATTGAAGTAAGGGGTGTAAAGCACTAACTCTTGTTCTGTGGTATCGAAAAGCGCCTTAATAAGACGGTTTAGCTTATTAGTTCTACGACCAAAACCTAAAAATGGACGAACCGTAAGACCTTCTCGACTGTTCGCCTTTGAAATATCATAACTGGCCTTTTTCAACTGTTTCATCAGCTGTTTTTGCTCAGTACGAATGTCGAATAAAGTAGGTAATGGGCGGATGTCGAGTCTAGGTACTGCGTCAGACGCTATCAGCACATGATCGGTAAAGTGGCAAAAGCTATCAGCGAGCTGTGCTTGTTTAATCACAAAATAGCGGTCTAGGCGGTATTTTTCATCTTGATGCAAATAGACATTATTTAAACTAGCACCGCTATAAAGCAGGATGTCGTCAATAACAAAGCCTTTTAAATGCAACACACCAAAAAGCTCTTTTGCTTTTACCGGCACACCATACACTTCAACTTGAGTGCCTAGCTGCTCTTTTAAATCACAATATAGCTTGGCGTTGCCTTCTGACTTTTCAGCACCAATCAGGCCACGTTGCGCACGGTGAAAATCAACCAACACTTTTACCGTTAAGTCTGGATTTTGCTGTGCAGCCTCGTGCAATGCGTGCAATATCTCACGACCCGCCTCATCATCTTGTAAATAAAGTGCGGTGATATAAATACGCGTTTTTGCCTGTGAGATCAGTTGTAAAAGTGTCTGATGATATTGCTTAGCATCAGTTAACACCTCACAATCTTGTGCACTTAACCCGAAGCCTGGGGTATTCTGCCAAAATGCCATATGTACCTTTTCAATTAGGCTATCAACTCTTGATAGCAAAACAAAATTCTCTAAAACATATCAAAAAAAAAACCTGAGGTCATGAAATACTGCTGTTTTTTGCTAGTCCCGAACAAGATTGCTCAATCTGTAGTCGATTTAAAACAAAACAGTACAAATTTTTTGACAACTTGCCAATTTATACCAAATCAGATTACGGTTTTTTATTTACTTCCCTATTGAATTACATAGAATCGAACAAACTTTTGCTTAATAGCATTTTTTAGAATTTAGTTAGGAAAATTACATGAGCGATGCAAAACACTGCAAACTGTTGATTTTAGGTTCGGGTCCTGCGGGTTACACTGCCGCGGTATACGCAGCACGGGCAAATTTAAACCCAGTACTAATCACAGGTATGCAGCAAGGTGGTCAGCTGACTACAACTACTGAAGTCGAGAACTGGCCTGGTGATGCACATGGTTTAACGGGTCCAGCTCTTATGGACCGTATGAAAGAGCATGCAGAGCGCTTTGAAACTGAAATCATTTTCGATCACATCAACAAAGTTGACGTGACGAAGCGCCCTTTCACACTCACTGGCGATCAAGGCACTTATACTTGTGATGCGTTAATCATCGCAACAGGTGCATCTGCTAAATACCTTGGTCTTGAGTCTGAAACAGCGTTCCAAGGCCGTGGCGTATCTGCTTGTGCAACTTGTGATGGATTCTTCTATCGTGGTCAAAAGGTTGCGGTTGTTGGTGGTGGTAATACCGCGGTTGAAGAAGCACTTTACCTATCAAATATCGCTGAAGAAGTACATGTTATTCACCGCCGCGATTCTTTCCGTAGTGAGAAAATTCTTGCCGATCGCTTAATGGATAAAGCGGCGAACGGTAACGTAGTATTACACCTAAATCGTACACTAGATGAAGTGCTAGGTGATGAGATGGGTGTTACTGGTATTCGTATCAAAGATGCTGATTCAGAAGCGACAGAGCAGCTTGATCTTGCTGGTGTTTTCATCGCGATTGGTCACAAACCAAACACAGATATGTTTGAGGGCCAGCTAGAGATGAAAGATGGTTATTTGGTAGTGCAATCAGGCCTCAATGGTAATGCAACACAGACTAGTGTTGAAGGTGTATTTGCAGCAGGTGATGTGTCTGACCACATTTACCGTCAAGCAATTACCTCAGCAGGTACAGGCTGTATGGCAGCACTAGATGCAGAGCGCTTCTTAGACAGCCAAAAATAATAGATAAATGGGTCGGTCTAGACTGGCCCACTTCCCTCCTTGCCTTAATTTGCTATATTGAAATAAATAACAATCTTGTAGTTTGTTCAATGATCCAACAACTGTTCCATCTCGCCCGCGATGACTTTCGCTTTCCGCCAAATCACTATGCCTTGTCTGAACCAGATGGACTGCTTGCCATTGGCGGGTGTTTACAGGTAAAACGACTGAAAAACGCTTATGCCAATGGGATCTTTCCTTGGTTTAATGAAGGTGAGCCAATCATGTGGTGGAGCCCAAGCGAACGCGGGATCTTGGAGCTTCAAGATTTTCATTGTGGTAAAACGCTAAGAAAAGCCCAACGCAAACTCAGTCCGACCGTCACAATCAATACCGCCTTTTCACAAGTGATTCAAGCTTGTAGAAATCAACGAATGGCCGCTGAAGGTACTTGGATCACGAATGCGATGTTGGCTGCGTATCAGCAAGCACACATTCAGGGATTAGCACATAGTGTGGAGGTATGGGATAAAGGCAACCTCGTTGGCGGGCTCTATGGCATCATGCAGTCCGGTGTATTTTGTGGTGAATCTATGTTCCACACCTTACCTAATACGTCCAAAATGGCGATGTGGGCACTGGTTAATTGGCTCAAAGCCCATCAAGCACATTTTATTGATTGCCAACTCGAAAATCCTTATTTAACAAGTTTGGGATTAAAAGTTGTACCAAGGAGCGAGTTTTTGACTAGACTTAGATTGGCGGATCGATTTGAGATCCCATCATCAATGTGGCAGCCTCAGGAGTTGAAAGCTATCTATGAATGAACACTTTCCTTCTAAAATCGGACTGAGCCAACAATTTAGTTGTAGTTATTTACCTGAGCAGAAGGAACAGTTACTGGTTATTCTAGACCCAAATTGTTACAGCCCAGATAGATTTGAACAATTGTTAGCATTAGGGTTTCGCCGCAGTGGAGACCAGATTTATCGTCCGCACTGTCCCGCATGCTCAGCTTGTCAATCAGTAAGAGTATTAACTCAAGAATTTAAACCGAGTAAATCTCAAAAGCGCAAACGTAATAAATTAAAACAAGATTATCAGCTTATTATTAGCCATCAGGAGCGGCCTGAATACTATCCGTTATACGAGAAATATATCAGTCTACGCCACAGCGATGGCTCTATGTACCCACCTAACCGTCTCCAGTACGAAAGCTTCTTATTTTGTCGTTGGATGAACATCGTCTTTATCGAGCTATGGCACAAAGATAAATTAATTGCAGTGGCGGTCACAGATTCAATGCCCTATTCATTGTCTGCTATTTACACCTTTTTCGATCCTGAGTATGAATCACTAAGTATCGGTACTATCATGATCATGGCTCAGTTAGAACAGGCGGCGAAACAGAATAAACCCTATTTGTACTTGGGTTATCAAATCGACGAATGTAAAAAAATGCGTTACAAAACCCAATTTGTTCCAGCACAAAAGTTAGTTAAAGATATTTGGCAAGATATTGATCCCGCTCCCCCGCAATCTTGTGGTTAGTGCTTAGTATTCCTGCATGCTTAAGCTCAAATGCAGGAATACTTCTCCTTTTACACCCTTATTATCCCGTTGCATGGACAAAAAACATGCGTTACTAGCAGACTTTCCTATGCTAGAATAGCGCCCTTGCCTAGTAATATGGCTCCAGATTTTGAGATGCGTTAGGAATAGAAGCGAAAAACTTTAGTAAAACTGGCTGAATAAACGACCAAATTAACAAAAAATCAGCTTGTAACTTTACTTATTCCCCGCTTTTGGGCAAAATCTGCATCGTTTAATTTAACCAAGAGGTGATACGCTACACATGGCGAAAGAAGACGTAATTGAAATGCAAGGCACGGTCCTTGACACGCTACCAAACACAATGTTCCGTGTTGAACTAGAAAATGGTCACGTGGTTGTTGCACATATTTCTGGAAAAATGCGCAAAAACTACATCCGTATTTTGACTGGTGACAAAGTTACTGTTGAAATGACGCCTTACGACCTATCAAAGGGACGTATTGTCTTCCGTGCTCGTTAATCTGCGTGTGTAGATTTATACTAAGTTGATGCCGTAAACTCGTTGATACCCAAGCGACTTCAACATACTGATGTTACTTAGGTATACCAAGTTCATTCAAGCAATTAGTATACACGAACGACTAACGCTGAGTTTAAAAGACGGTAATGCCACATCAAACTCAGTGATAACAAAAAGCCCAGCTATTCTGGGCTTTTTGTCGCTTGAATTTATTATCTAGCCCTAACCTCAGCGTTCAAAGGGAGCACCATGGTCTTCCGTGCTCGTTAATCTGCGTGTATAGATTTATACTAAGTTGATGCCGTAAACTCGCTGATACCCAAGCGACTTCAACATACTGATGTTACTTAGGTATACCAAGTTCATTCAAGCAATTAGTATACACGAACGACTAACGCTGAGTTTAAAAGACGGTAATGCCGCATCAAACTCAGTGATAACAAAAAGCCCAGCTATTCTGGGCTTTTTGTCGTTTGAATTTATTATCTAACCCTAACCTCAGCGTTCAAAGGGAGCACCATGGTCTTCCGTGCTCGTTAATCTGCGTGTGTAGATTTATACTAAGTTGATGCCGTAAACTCGTTGATACCCAAGCGACTTCAACATACTGATGTTACTTAGGTATACCAAGTTCACTCAAGCAATTAGTATACACGAACGACTAACGCTGAGTTTAAAAGACGGTAATGCCGCATCAAACTCAGTGATAACAAAAAGCCCAGCAGTGCTGGGCTTTTATCCTATAGTTCAAAGGTCTTATGCTGACACCGCTTCCGTTTGGTAATCAAAGGACAACTTGTTGTCTTTCACTGTGACTTTTACCGTCCCACCATCAGACAAATGACCAAACAAGATTTCATTGGCAAGAGGCTTTTTCAGGTTGTCCTGAATAACCCTCGCCATTGGACGAGCCCCCATTGCCTTGTCGTAACCAAGATCTGCCAGCCAATCTCGTGCTTGCGCCGTAAGTTCCAGATTAACAGACTTCTTATCAAGCTGCGCTTGCAATTCAACAATGAATTTATCAACAACTTGCAAGATAACTTCTTTCTCTAGGTGGTTGAACCAAATGATGTTATCCAAGCGGTTTCTAAACTCTGGTGTGAACACCTTATTGATTTCTACCATGGCATCATGAGAGTAGTCTTGCTGCTGGAATCCAATCGATTGACGAACAGTCTCTTGCACACCCGCATTTGTTGTCATCACCAACACAATGTTTCTAAAGTCTGCCTTACGACCATTGTTGTCTGTTAGCGTACCATGATCCATAACCTGCAATAGAATGTTGTAGATGTCTGGGTGTGCTTTCTCTATTTCATCGAGCAACACCACTGCATGAGGATGCTTGATTGCAGCCTCGGTCAACAGTCCACCCTGCTCAAAGCCAACATATCCCGGTGGCGCACCAATTAGGCGGCTAACGGCATGGCGCTCAGAGTACTCAGACATATCGAAGCGAATAAACTCTATGCCCATACACTTAGCAAGTTGCTTGGTTACTTCGGTTTTACCAACCCCAGTAGGACCTGCAAACAAGAATGAACCTACAGGCTTGTCTTCATTAGCAAGACCTGAGCGTGATAAGCGAATAGCTGATGTTAACGCGTCAATCGACTCATCTTGGCCAAACACCAACATCTTTAAGTTACGATCAAGATTCTTAAGCGTTTCTTTATCACTAGATGATACGCTTTGCTGTGGAATACGCGCCATTTTAGACACAATAGCTTCAATGTCCGACACATTAATCGTTTTCTTCCGTCTTGAAGTTGGCTGTAGCCTTTGACTTGCACCCGCTTCATCAATGACATCGATTGCTTTGTCAGGCAAATGACGCTCATTAATATATTTAGCGCTCAGCTCAGCTGCCGCTTTTAACGCTTTTTGCGTGTAACGAATACCGTGGTGCTCTTCATAACGCTCTTTCAAGCCATGTAAGATCTTCGTGGTATCTTCAACACTTGGTTCAACCACGTCGATTTTCTGGAAGCGGCGCACTAATGCTCTGTCTTTCTCAAAAATATTCTTGAATTCAGAATATGTTGTCGAACCCATACAGCGAAGCTGTCCACTCGATAACAGTGGCTTAATTAGATTAGATGCGTCCATCACACCACCTGAAGCAGCGCCAGCGCCGATAATGGTATGGATTTCGTCAATAAATAATATCGCATGAGGCTTTGACTGAAGTTCTTTCAGTAGCGCTTTAAAACGTTTCTCAAAGTCACCGCGATATTTTGTACCCGCAAGTAATGCTCCCATATCCAGTGAGTAAACCACAGCGTCAGCAATTACATCAGGTACCTGATTATTGACGATCCGATAAGCTAAACCTTCAGCAATCGCGGTTTTACCAACCCCCGCTTCACCAACGAGTAACGGGTTATTTTTCTTACGACGGCACAGCACCTGAACCGTACGCTCAACTTCCTCATCACGACCAACCAACGGATCAATACGTCCAGATTCCGCTTGAATATTTAGATTAGAAGTGAAATTTTCCAGCTTGGTTTTCTCTTCCTGTTGCATTTCACCGCTATCGTCTTGCATCTCTTCATGATCGTCTCGCTCGTGATCATCTTCAATTTTAGAGATACCGTGACTAATGAAATTAACAATATCTAGACGACTAACGTCGGCTTTCTTAAGTAAATAAACAGCTTGGCTTTCTTGCTCAGAAAAAATCGCGACAAGCACGTTTACCCCTGTTACTTCTGAGCGACCAGATGATTGAACATGGAATACAGCGCGTTGTAATACACGCTGAAAACCAAGTGTTGGTTGTGTTTCTCTGTCTTCCTCTAAATCAGGAATAACAGGCGTTGTTTCATCAATAAACTCTGATAACTCGCGCTTCAAGGTATCCATATCGACACCACAGGCATCAAGCGCCTCACTAGCAGAGGGGTTATCGATCAATGCAAGTAATAAATGCTCAACCGTCATAAATTCATGACGGCGAGAACGGGCCTCGCGAAACGCGGCGTTAAGAGTAAGTTCTAAGTCTTTGTTTAGCATTGGCAACCCCCAACAAGAAATTTATAGGTTATTCCTGCTCACAACTACAGAGCAGCGGGTGCTCGTTGTCACGAGCATATCGGTTTACCTGCTCAGCCTTGGTATGGGCTATGTCAGCAGGGTATACTCCACATACCGCTTTTCCCTTGTGATGCACTTCAAGCATCACCTCAGTTGCTCTCTCGCTATCCATATTGAAGAATGTCGTCAATACCTCGACAACAAAATCCATGGGCGTGTAATCATCATTGTTTAAAATCACTTTATATTTTCGCGGCGGTTGAAGCTGCTGCTTCTGTTCCTCGCGAACGGCGTCCAATACACCCGAATCTTTTGTCCCACTCATAATAAATATAGTCTTGTCTTATATACTCAAGCAAATAGATTTGAGAAATAAATAAAATGTTAAAAAAAAGAGCAAAAAACTTGACTGCTTGCTCATATAAACTACAGTCTTACATGACTGTCTAATCTATGGGCAGTTTAGCAAAATTAAAAGAGTAGATTAACATTAATTTAGTCAACTTATAGAAGGATGTAGAAGTATGGCTTGCGGAAAAGTCAAATGGTTCAATAACGCCAAAGGGTTTGGTTTCATCGTAGAAGACGGCAGTGACGAAGATATCTTTGCTCATTACTCAACGATTGTAATGGATGGATACAAGACGCTTAAAGCTGGTCAGGATGTATCATTCGAGCTACAACAAGGACCTAAGGGTCTACACGCAACCAACATCGCTCCAATTACGGAAGATGTTGTTTAAGTGTTAACGTAGTTTTTGGCTAAAGCGGGTTACATGAGTGCTCGCTTATTCCTCTTTTTTGAATATCTGCACAATAACTAAAAGAAATCTTCAATCTCTCCTTATCACGTTTGTTATAACTTTTCACTTTTACACTTTAAATTTAATAATTAGCCCCCATATGCAAACACTGTTAGACTAAAGCACGCTTGCAAAGTCAATTTCAGGTTGATTAGATATTGCTACTTGATGCATTTCAATGCTGAATGAATACCAGTTATTGTAATAAGCCAAAAGTATAAATACCTAACAAACTTGCTAATGCTGCGCTACCTAGGCATCGATTCTAACGAGGATTGTCGAGGTTTTTTGCACCTTTCATTAATCGCTTAGTGAACTGGTCCCGTTTTAACCAGCGACAACGACACGTTGTTGAGTGTGAAAATTGCGTTGCTTAGTCCTATTAGCAATTGTTGAACGGCGTAAAAGCCCACAACTATCTAGGAATGATGATGACATCGAAAATTATCTATACCAAAACAGATGAAGCCCCGGCTCTCGCAACTTACTCGCTATTGCCAATCATCCAAGCATTCACTAAGCCTGCAAATATCGAAGTTGAAACTCGCGATATTTCACTTGCAGGACGTATTATTGCGACTTTCCCTGAGTACTTAAAAGAAGAACAACGTATTGGTGATGCACTCGCTGAGCTAGGTGCACTTGCTAAAACGCCTGAAGCTAACATCATCAAGTTACCTAATATCAGTGCTTCAATTCCACAACTTCGTGCAGCAATTAAAGAATTGCAAGCTAAAGGTTACGCGCTTCCAGAGTATCCTTCTGAAGCAAAAACAGACGAAGAAGCCGATGTTAAAGCGCGTTATGACAAAATCAAAGGTAGTGCAGTAAACCCTGTACTTCGTGAAGGTAACTCAGACCGCCGTGCTCCAACTTCAGTCAAAGGCTATGCTCGTAAAAACCCACATTCAATGGGTGCTTGGTCTAAAGACTCACAGTCTTATGTTGCATCAATGGCTGACGGTGACTTCTTCGGTTCTGAACAGTCGGTAACGGTTGCTGAAGCGACTGATGTTCGTATTGAGCACGTAGCGAACAATGGTGACATCACCGTACTAAAACAAAGCACGCCACTACTTGCGGGTGAAATCATTGACGCCTCTCGTATGAGTGTACAGGCACTACGTGAATTCTTAGCAGTACAAGTACAAGAAGCAAAAGATAAAGGCGTTTTGTTCTCGCTACACATGAAAGCAACAATGATGAAGGTGTCAGATCCAATCATCTTTGGTCATGCTGTAAAAGTATTCTACAAAGACGTATTCGAAAAGCATGCGGCGACATTTGCTGAAATCGGTGTTGATGCAAGCAACGGTGTTGGCGACGTGTACTCAAAAATTGAGTCGTTGGACGATGCGAAGCGCAAAGAAATCGAAGCTGACCTTGCAGCCGTTTACGAGACAGCACCTGATATCGCGATGGTAGACTCAGACCGTGGTATTACAAACCTGCATGTACCTAGTGACGTGATCATTGATGCATCAATGCCTGCTGCAATTCGTTCAAGCGGTCAGATGTGGAATGCTGAAGGTAAACAACAAGATACGGCTTTTGTGATCCCAGATCGTTGTTACTCAGGTGTGTACGGCGCAACGATTGATTTCTGTAAAGAAAACGGTGCATTTGACCCACGTACTATGGGTACGATCCCTAACGTCGGTCTAATGGCACAAAAAGCGGAAGAGTACGGTTCACACGACAAAACGTTTGAAGCGCCATCAGCTGGCACAATCCGCGTTGTAAATGCGGCGGGCAACACTTTACTTGAGCACACTGTTGCAGAAGGCGACATCTGGCGTATGTGTCAGGTGAAAGATGCACCGATCAAAGACTGGGTAAAACTAGCGGTTAACCGTGCTCGCGCAACGAATACACCTGCCGTTTTCTGGTTAGACGAAGCCCGTGCTCACGACGCTGAACTTATCAAAAAGGTAAACGCATATCTGCCAGAGCATGACACTGATGGCCTTGAAATCTTAATCAAAGCACCAGTGGATGCAACACTATACTCTCTAGAGCGCATGAAAAAGGGCGAAGATACTATTTCAGTAACGGGTAACGTGTTACGTGATTACCTAACTGACCTATTCCCAATTTTAGAGCTTGGTACGAGTGCAAAAATGCTATCTATCGTTCCACTAATGAATGGCGGTGGCTTATTTGAAACTGGTGCGGGCGGTTCTGCGCCTAAACACGTTCAACAGTTCGAAAAAGAAAACCACTTGCGTTGGGACTCGCTAGGTGAATTCCTTGCACTTGCTGCTTCTTTTGAGCATTTGAGCCAAACAACGGGTAATGCTAAGGCACAAGTACTTGCAGACACACTAGACGCAGCAACGGCTAAATTCTTAGATGAAAACAAGTCACCTTCACGTAAAGTGAAAGAGCTTGATAACCGTGGTAGCCATTTCTATCTTGCAATGTACTGGGCTCAAGAGCTTGCTGCACAAGACAAAGATGCAGAGCTTAAAGCTAAGTTTGAAAATGTTGCTGCGGAACTAACAGCAAAAGAAGCTGATATTGTTGCAGCACTAAATGAAGCACAAGGTCAAGCAATGGATGTTGGTGGTTATTACCAGCCAGAAGATGACAAAGCGTTCGCAGCTATGCGTCCTTCTGCGGTATTTAACGACGTACTAGCGTCACTGTAATCTTCGGATAACAGTCAAAAAGCGGCCTGAGGGTCGCTTTTTTGCTTGCAGGCGACACTCAGGAGCAATTGCGCTAAAATGCCATTTTTCGTGAACCTTAGGAATGTGGCGATGAACACAAGTAGTAGAGCCAATACAAATAACAAAAGAAAATCACATGCTAATAAGCCCGCATTCTCTAGACACAACACAGCACGGAAAAAGCCAATAACTAATCGGCTGTCAAAACCCGCCCTACCGCCAGAGCAAGTAAAAGTCGTTCTATTTAATAAGCCTTTTGATGTTTTGTGTCAGTTTACTGATGATCAAAATCGTCAAACATTGGCTGATTTTATTGATATCAAAGATGTCTATGCTGCAGGTCGCTTGGATAGAGATAGTGAGGGGCTATTGCTACTTACCAACTGCGGTAAATTACAAAACACCCTGACTTCTCCTAAAAAATCGACATATAAAACCTACTGGGTTCAGGTCGAAGGAGAGCCAAGTAGCGAATGCCTAAACGCGCTAAGAAACGGTGTAGAACTAAAAGATGGTCCAACTTTACCTGCCAAAGTGGAAGTAATAACTGAGCCCAATGTTTGGCCGCGTAACCCGCCGATAAGAGAACGCAAAAATATCCCAACAACCTGGCTTTCTATCTCCATCAAAGAAGGGCGTAATAGACAAGTTCGTCGTATGACGGCGCATATTGGTCATCCCACGCTTAGACTTATTCGCGCACAAATAGGCAAATATAGTCTGGGCGATCTTAAAAACGGTGAATATCGAGTGCTTTAGCATTTCCTAGTGGGACTTTTCTCCTGCGCTTGAACAGCTCACGGACGTGCAATTTAAAGAGATTTGAGTATAATAAGCGCTTTCTATCTGAGCATTAAGATTAATAGCGAAATTATGAGCGATAATAGTCACATTAAAGTCATTGTCGGAATGTCCGGCGGTGTAGATTCTTCTGTATCTGCCTACCTTTTAAAACAACAAGGCTACCAAGTAGAAGGCCTGTTTATGAAGAACTGGGAAGAAGATGACAATGATGAGTATTGTGCAGCAGCTGAAGATCTAAAAGATGCTCAGGCAGTGTGTGATAAGCTAGGTATTGAGCTACACACCGTAAACTTTGCTGCTGAATACTGGGATAATGTGTTTGAACACTTCCTTGAAGAATACAAGGCTGGCCGTACACCAAACCCAGATATCATGTGCAACAAAGAAATCAAATTTAAAGCCTTTTTACAGTTTGCAGCAGAAGCGTTGGGTGCAGACTATATCGCAACTGGCCACTATGTTCGTCGCGCAGAGCGTGACGGTAAATTCGTTATGCTTCGTGGAGATGACGAGAACAAAGATCAAAGCTATTTCCTTTACACATTAAGCCATGAACATATTGCGCAAACACTCTTCCCTGTGGGTGAAATTGAAAAGCCAGAAGTGCGTAAAATTGCAGAAGACCAAGGCTTAATCACACACGATAAAAAAGATTCAACCGGGATCTGCTTTATCGGTGAGCGCAAATTTAAAGACTTCCTTGCCAAATTTTTGCCCGCGCAGCCTGGTGTGATTGAAGATTGCGAAGGTAATCATGTTGGTGAACATGAAGGCTTGATGTACCACACGCTAGGTCAACGTAAGGGTCTATTAATTGGTGGTTCTAAAGAAGGCAACGGCGAACCTTGGTATGTGGTAGATAAAGATATCGAACGTAATGTACTGGTTGTTGGTCAAGGTAAAAACCACCCTCGCCTGTTCAGCAATGGTCTAAACGCAAATCAACTACATTGGGTCGACCGCGTAGGTCCGCAAGGTACAACTCGCTGCACGGTAAAAACACGTTATCGCCAAACCGACATCCCTTGTACGTTATTAGTTGGCCAAGATGGTATGGCACGTGTGCTATTCGATGAGCCACAAAAAGCCGTAACTCCCGGACAATCTGCGGTATTCTACGCAAATGACGTGTGCCTTGGCGGCGGTATTATTGAGTCGGTGATTAAATAATGCAAAACCAATACGTAATGCCTCTGGCGGCAATGTGTCAGATCAGTAAACTGGTACAAAAATGTGCGCGTTACGGCACCTTCAATGAAAATGAAGTTGAGGGCTTTTTAAAAAGCATTATTAATACTTCTCCTGAACGCCCAGAGGACGTTTACCCAGACAAATTTGCCATCAAAACAGGCTGTCGAACGCTAATTGAGCAGCTTTCGGCTGGCGGCGAAAAAGACGTTGAAATGGTTAAATATGTTGGCGCGATGATGCAATTAGAGCGAGTGCTAAGTAACGATAGCAAATCTCTTGATTTGTTAGCACAAAAAATTCAGCAAGTTGAGCGCCAGTTATTACACTTTGATATCTGTGAAAGCCAAGTTGTTGCCGCACTTGCCAACATTTACGGTCAAGTAATAAGCCCTCTTGGCCCTAAGATCCAAGTATTCGGTAAGCCTGAGCTATTAAAACAAACAGCAACACAACAAAAAATTCGGGCGCTATTACTTGCGGGGATCCGTAGTGCAGTATTGTGGCGCCAGCTCGGCGGTAAACGTCGTCATTTCTTTTTTGCGAAAAAGAAAATCATTACTGCTGCAAAAAGTTATATGTAATACCAATTTGTCTTAATACTTGCTCAATTTGAAGGAGCAAATCTGACGCTAACAGGGCTAAGAATTTCTTATTTAGAACAACTAAATAGCAAAATTTTCGCCTTGCCTATATGGATGTAGGTACCTTGGCGTGAGCAGGATGCGGAAGCGGTGTTATCGACTAGATTTTATCGCCTCAAAGTAGACCACTTAATTAATCAAGTTGGTATAAAATTCGTAGTGGTTCTAATACCACTATCTAAGTATCGTTCAAAAACAAATAGTTAGGAGTTATTATGGAGCTTTCAGCGTTAACCGCTATCTCTCCTGTGGATGGTCGCTATGGTAGCAAGACCAAAGAACTGAGAAGCATCTTCAGTGAATTTGGCTTGATCAAATACCGCGTCATCGTAGAAGTTCGTTGGCTACAAGCGCTAGCGAGCAGCGACGCCATTAAAGAAGTACCTGCTTTCAGCGATGAAGCCAACGCACTTCTTGATAGCATCGTTGAAAACTTCAGCGAAGCAGACGCAGCACGCGTAAAAGAGATTGAGCGCACCACTAACCACGACGTTAAAGCTGTAGAATACCTTCTTAAAGAAAAAGTAGCTGACAATGCCGAGCTAAATGCCGTCAATGAATTTATTCATTTTGCATGTACCTCTGAGGACATCAACAACCTTTCTCATGGCCTAATGCTAACTGAAGCGCGTGACACGGTATTACTGCCATACTGTGATGAGCTACTGAGCGCAATCAAAGACAAAGCGGTTGAGTATAAGTCAATTCCAATGATGACTCGTACACACGGCCAACCTGCTTCACCATCAACCATGGGTAAAGAGTTTGCAAACGTGTATGTTCGTCTGCAACGTCAACGCCAGCAAATCGCTAACGTACAAATGCTTGGTAAAATCAATGGTGCCGTTGGCAACTATAATGCTCACCTAAGCGCTTACCCTGATTACGATTGGCATGCACACAGTGAACGTTTTGTATCGAGCCTAGGTTTGACTTGGAACCCGTTCACAACACAAATCGAACCGCATGACTATATCGCTGAGCTATTCGATGCGATTGCACGCTTCAATACTATCTTAATTGACTTTGACCGTGACGTTTGGGGTTATATCGCGCTAAACCACTTCAAGCAAAAAACCATTGCTGGTGAGATTGGTTCTTCAACAATGCCTCACAAAGTTAACCCTATCGACTTTGAAAACTCTGAAGGTAACCTTGGCATTGCTAACGCTATCTTTGCGCATCTTGCACAAAAACTACCTGTTTCACGCTGGCAACGTGACCTAACCGACTCAACGGTTTTACGTAACTTAGGTGTTGGTATGGGTTATGCGCTTATCGCGTATCAAGCAACGTTAAAAGGCGTTAGCAAGTTAGAAGTCAATGCTGATCGTTTGCTTGCTGAGCTTGATGATAACTGGGAACTACTTGCAGAGCCAATCCAAACGGTAATGCGTAAGTACGGTATCGAAAAGCCATATGAAAAGCTAAAAGATCTTACTCGTGGTAAACGCGTAAACAAAGAAATCATGGCTGACTTCATCGATAACCTAGACTTGCCAAATGAAGTAAAAGCACAAATGAAAGAAATGACGCCAGCAAACTATATCGGTCGTGCTGAAGCGTTCATTGACGAACTAAACTAAGTATAAAGCGACACCAGCTTTTTACTACTTGGTATAGAATAAGCGAAAGAGTGCACTCTTTCGCTTTTTTATTACTGGAATTTCCCTATGTATCAACTGCAAATTAATGACCTTACCTTCGAACAATTTCTTGCCCAGTATTGGCAAAAGAAGCCATTACTCATCAAACAAGGATTCCGAGACTTTGAAGACCCAATTGAGCCAGAAGAACTTGCCGGCCTTGCAACTGAAGAATGCATAGAATCTCGAATTGTCACTAATCACGATAATAACTGGGAAGCTCATCACGGCCCTTTTGAACAATTTGATTTACTCACCGATAGTAACAGCACCCTATTGGTCCAAGCCGTTGATCACTGGCACCCACAAGCCGCACAATTAATAGAAGCGTTTAGATTCATACCAAATTGGCGCATAGACGATTTGATGATTAGCTTTTCGACTCCTGGTGGTGGCGTTGGTCCGCACTTAGATCAATATGATGTTTTTATAATTCAAGGACAAGGTAAACGTCATTGGCGAGTTGGCGAACGGGACAACAGCCTAAAGCAATTTGCGCGCAACAAGAGTCTATTACAAGTAGAGCAATTCGAAGCGGTCATTGATGCAGTTCTTGAACCGGGTGATATCTTATATATTCCGCCAGCTTGTCCTCACGAAGGTTATGCAGTTGAGGATGCTTTAAACTACTCAGTTGGCTTTCGAGCGCCTGATCAAAAAGACTTACTTTCAAGCTTTGCTGATCACGTAATTGATATGGAAGCTGGCAAACGCCGTTTTAGCGATCCAGAATTACAACTCAGAGCGTCTATTGGCGAAGTCACCTGCAGCGACCAACAACAGATAAAGTCTCTGCTCAATGCTTTACTTGAAGATAAGGCACTATACAGTCAATGGCTTGGAAAGACACTCAGCGAACCAAAACATGAGATGGATCTCGCGCCATTAGACCCCATAATTGATCCTCTGGAGCTTCTCGAGATCGCCAAAGATAACCCATTGATTTATCGCGCTGGAGGAGTACGTGCTATTTACCAAATCTGTGACGATCATATTTTGTTCAGTGTTAATGGTGAAAACTATGAATTAGACCATCATTGTTTAGATGCCGTAAAGCAGCTAAGCGATCATGTTGTGTTTGAGTTTAATGCAATAATTCCTGCATTAAATAGTTTGGAATTTAAACAAACGTTAACTAAACTGATTAATGATGGGACCTACTTCGTTGAAGACAGTGATCCAGCCGATGCTGACTTCGATGAGGGCTGGGAGTAGAGCCTGTTAGAACAAGATAGCCGCGTTCACAAAAACAACAATATGCCGCGAAATCCTTGATCTTCAAGGTTTTCGCAAGCTCTAGCTTGTCGCTAAACAGGGAATGCAGGTGCAATCTGTAGATGGGGGCAGTATGAGTTATAGGATCAGTAGAGTAACTTGGCAAACCAAAAAATTGGAGCTAAAAGCGATACGCGAGCGCGTATTTGTGTATGAACTTCATATTCCTAAAGAAGTCGAATTTGATCAGCAGGATATCACTGCTGAGCACTTAATCATTATTGACGAATTCGATGGGCCAGTTGGCACAGGGAGACTGTGCGAAGACGGGTTATTAAGCCGCATTGCCATATTCAAATCTCACCGTAATCGAGATGCTTATGCTTCGTTGATCGGGGGACTTGTTGACTTGGCAAAAGACAAAGGCTTTGAAGATGTTTTTATCCAATGCATTTTGGATGAAGTGCCCGAATTTTTACAGTCGGGGTTTTCCACGCATGGGCACGTATTTATGGAAGCTGGCATTCCAAGACAGCGCTTGAAATGCCCTATTCAATCACTCAAGATGGAACCGTTTACGATGCTTCATTAGCCCAAAGTTCATCTTTAGCGAAAAGGTCATATAGACCATGAGCTCGGTTTACTAGTAGATTAGCAAACTGGGCTTGTGTTTTTTCTACTGGCTTTGCAGACATAATTTCTTCTGCTTTCATTTGCCAATGGAATGAAAAATAGCGCAGTGCTTCACGTGCTGTCGCTGCAGCGGAAGCCTCAATATGATCCGTCGGTAGATTACCTGTGATCACCCAATACTTTTTGCCGTTTTGACCTTTGATTTTCCAAAGCGCAACCAATGGCTCAATATAACGACATTCTTTTTCAATTATACTTTGCGGTAACACTCCTTTATCCGCGAGGTGTTTTTGTGCAGCTTGTACGCAGCTACGCTGCCATTGTATTGATCTTTGCTGCTGTTGTTCTGGTGTTAATGTCTCTTGCTGCGGTTGGTTTTGTTCTTCACTCATTGTTCGCCCTTTTATTCTTTTAGATTACCTATTTGCTTTTTACTTTATTGTTATTTACGCAGTGCGTTTCATAGCAAATTATTCAGCAAATCGGTTTTGATTCTTATATATCAAGCACTCGAGCGCTTGCAAAGTTACCTGATACTAAGCTTTTGCAGCCATCACGGCAATACGAACGAATGAATTTTGCATTTATATGATTAATTACTGAGCTGTAAGTTTCGAGAAAGTTTCTTTTTCTATTCTAGCCACATCAACATGATTACTTAAACTCAAGGAATACTGACTATGGCTAGATTATTGTTACTTATCGTCTTTTCATGTAGAGGCTATTAGCGCTGCTCCAAACAGCGCCGTATGTATTGTAAAAAATTTTAATCAGTAGATTGAGACCTCAAATCAATAACCAAAGAAAACCAAAGCTTTGTGGTTTTGAACTGCTGTATCGAAAATGAAGTTTACCGTTTCTATATAGGAGGTTTCTTTAGTGTATGTTTCGTCACTGCCAAGAAAGACCTGTCGACCCTGCTCTAATTCTTCAAGAGGGACGCTGTAGAATTCAGGCCAATCATCATTTTTGGGGATAGGAATAAATGCTTTATGATTAGATGGCGTCACATCTTCCATTATGTCTAGAAAGTCATCATGGCGAACCATCTCACCAAATTCTTGGCACAGCATTTCATATAGATAACCGTAAATAAAGTTGTCTTCGTCGTCCTCATCCGTACTCGTTCCATTTATAATATTCGCCATGCAAGCGGCATATCCCTTAACATCCAGCTCGTCTTCTTGTCCTGCGATTTCATCTCGGTATTTGGATAAAAATCGTTGCAAAAATTGCTGATCTTTACTTCCCCACACCGCTTTTACTTTTTCTGCATCGACTTGATATGCAATGACATTATAACTCATTAAAAATCTCCTTTTTGAGTAAAATAGCTGGTTAACTTCTTTGCAGATGCTACAAGCGCGAAGCTATATCAGCAAAAAATAACCCGCCAGCGCAATAACGATTACACTGGCGGCAAACGTAAACACTTTGCCAGAGCTTGCCCCTCCGACTCCGCTGTTGTTACCCTCCCCTATGCGCTCAATAACTGTAGACTCTGCTCGTAAAGGCGTTGAAGCTGAACTAACATGGTCATTTGTTAAATCAACATAGCTATCGCCAGTTTGAGTACTAAGAGGGGGAGATTCATTTTTAAGCTGTGTGTCAATAACCGTGCTATCGGTTGCTTCAACTGCCGCTATGTCGTTATGCGCTTCTAAATTATCGCATGTAGCCTGATGAGAAGGCCTATTGAACTCGACCAGCGTAGAAGGTTCATTATCCAAAGCTGGATCTAACAATACTTGAGCTATTAAGGCATCAATATTATCTTCTTTCGATTCAGGAAGTGTAGTCTCAGGCCCAATATACTCGGGGTGATACAAAGTGACGATCGTTTCACCTGCAACGACTGCTTGCTCAAGCTTTTTGATAAAATCGCACACTACGCCATCATTGGGAGCACAAACTTCGAGGATGACCTTGTCAGTATAAACATCGCAAAGCCTATCGCCACAAGCAACCTTATCTCCTTCTTTGACATAGATTTCAATAATCGTTGCGCTATCAACAAAATCGGGTAATACATCGATCTGCACATCAATATTGCCTTTTCCTTTCAACTTATGGTCAGTTGTGATGCCTTCATTACTGAGCAACCGATGAACTCTCTTCGGCTCAAGTGCAACTAAGTGGTTTAATTCTGGATCTGGAGTGATTGACATAATAAGCGCATCGGCTTTCAAAACATCGCCTTCGTTCACCACGATTTTACCGATACGGCTGGCTTCTGGCGCTCGTAGCTCCAATACGACCTTACTCGTTTCGATATCACATAAGACTTGATTTTTTGCAACTTGATGTCCTTCGGCTACATAGAGTGTTGCAATTTTTGCAGTATCTATTAACTCAGGCAACACGGGTACTTTCATTTCAACCGTCATAATTTCCCTATTACGTTTGAGTATTAAAAGATGAGGCTCGAAACCTCAGATGAAAATCACTGAGATATATCTGATTTAGTCGATTAACGTATTATAAAATAGGGACAGGCGCAAGCTTTTCACTGCTCCAGAGGAAAGGAAATAGTAAACTGACTACCTACGCCTTCTTGGCTCTGAACATCAATTTTCCCTTTGTGCTCTTTTACAATCGCATGAGTAATGGCAAGTCCCATACCCGTACCTTCACCGACAGGCTTAGTCGTAAAAAAAGGATCGAACAATCTAGGAAGCACATCAGCATCAATTCCAATTCCGTTGTCGCTAACGCTTAAGATAATATCTTGATCGTTACCCGGTGCGAGTAACACTTCTATTGATTTATGCGATTTATGGCTCATGTCTACCGCATATTTAGCATTCACCAAAAGATTGATGATCGCTTGTTTTAGCGCTCCCTCCTTGCAATAGATAGTTGGCACATCTTCGACCGCGACGGTCAGCTCGTATCCCTTAAGTTGACCATGAAGTAAACGAAGCGTGTCTTCAACAATAGACTTTAGAGACGCCCTACCGAAACTATCATTATTGGAGCGGGAGAAATTCATTAAATCGTTTACTATGGTTTTAATTCGCTCGCAGCCGTGCAGCGTATCGTGAACGAGATCTGGCAAATCATTCGTAATTTCGTCAATACGTTGCCTTAAATATATATCAATAAGGCGAGCTTCCAATTGATCTCCTCTCAATTCATTTTGCTCAAGTAATTTTACTGTCTCAAGCAACTGTAATATGGGCGAGATATAATAATTAAGTGACTCAAGGTTACCTGCCACATATGCCAAAGGGTTATTTAATTCATGCGCAACGCCTGCTGATAGTGTCCCTAACGTCGCCATACGTTCGTTGTTTATTAATACGGCTTGTTGATTCTTAAGTTGCGCTAATTGACGTTCAAGTGTTTGATTGGCTAGATATAACGCTCGCGTTTTCTCTTCAAGTAATGACTCGACTTCATCACGTGCACGACGCTCTCTTAGATACGCCTTTTTGTAGTCGTTATATTCAGACATCGAATTAATCCAAATGAAGAATGAGTACGCAATGTTTAGCGCCGCTGTGCATGCACTGTGGATGTTCAATTTTTAGTTTGCGACTGTAAAATTGGGCGGCACCATAAAGAAGCCCTTCCGCACAAAAACACAATTTACGATTCGAGCAATACTCTAATACGATAGTTTTGTCATCTTTCACTATCGCCGCAATTGAGGGGAGGTTCGGTTCATCGTAAAGCTTTTTTACCTCCATGTGTATCACGCTATCGATAGATAAAACCAATTCTTCAAACGACGTAAATTTTGATGAAATACCTTTGTGCTTTTCCGCTAAAAATCCAAATAACGACTGTCCGAAAATGGCCAATACATCTGTCAATGGCTTATTCAATTTGTCAGCAACGCCTTGCGCTAACGCAAATAACTCTGCATCTGGGTAGGATGTAGGGGAAACATAAACCCTTCCCTCAGGTGCATGTGCTTCGAGTAACTCATCCCAAGCTTGCATGCCAATCGCTTCTACAACTAATTCTTCTAAACCTCTAAATATCACGCCGCGCATTAAACTCTCCCTTAACGAAGTTGCTGCGTTATATAGTCAAGACTCAACTCGAAACAAGCCTTTGAATTAACTAGCTTGTTTCGTTCTTAATTAAGTGTAGAACAATATTCGGGATGTAATAGATCTTTCTCTATTCAGCTATAGGAGTTTGTTCGTCAAGTTCAGTTGTATCGAGTTCAATTCTTTCAAGCATAGACATATTGAGAAAGTTATCTAGTTCCTCATTATGCGCATATACCTTTTCTTTTATGCCTTGATAGTAGTCATTTACAATTCCAGCTAAATTGCGCTCCATCCAAGTTTCGACAGAATCTGAGCGTTTAAACGCACCGGGGTTTTCTTCAACATCTTCTAAAATAGATAGCCACATATTGAGCTCAGCTCGCACAGGCATACCTTCTGACTGCTCCATTACGTCATTCATCCAACCGAGCCCCTGATTTTCATAGGCTTTTATCAGCTGATTGTATAACCTACTTTTTTCGTTATCGTCAGCTGGTGCACCTTTAAATTTAACGTATTCTCGATTGTCAGTTCTAAAGTATTCTGTGTTCTCATTTTCGTAATTGAGTTTGCTCAATCTTGCGAACAGGTTATTCGGCTCCCGCGTATCCACTTCGTTTAACATTTCTATAAAAGTAGTTCGGTCATTTGCCTTAACCAAGGTTGCCATATCTAGCATGCCACGACTCGTATCAAAATCAGAATTTGCTATATGCGCGTTCAGATCTAAAAGATCACCGTCTGAGAATTTGTTATCAATGACAAATTTTGCATAGTCATTTAATAATTGGTTGTTCATGTCACCATACTCATTTACATCTTCAAAAAAGCCCAAATCTCTTACATTTAAATCGAAATCAGCATGGCCGTCTTTATCAAGCAGATAAGCTGGTAAATTTGGTTCTGCGAAGACTTTATTGTTAGCTTGCTCCATCAGCTTAGACATGGTCCTCACCGTATCTTTTAATACCTCATCTGACATATTGCTAAGCTTATTTATTAGCTTGGTAGAATAATCATCCTTTTTTGGATCAAGTATGTTGATAGACAACGACTCGACAATAAAATCGGTGAGCTGTCCAAGCTCCTCATCAGTTAATCTGTTAGCAACATCAAGAAGTGCTTCAGTTGGTTTAAAGTGGGAAAACTTTATTTTTTGTTCTTCGTCCAAACGATCGAAAATAGCTAGAAATTCGTCAATTTTCTCTCTTCCTTCAAAATCACCATAGGTATCTTTATAAATATGGCCATTTTCATCCGTCCCCATATGCTCTCGATGAATCCCATAGCGCTTAAGCCCAATCATGCTGAGGTCTAGGTTGAGAAAAAATTCTTTACTGTATGTGACTGGTGATTGTGTGTAAGAAAAATCAATAGTTAATTCATTGTCTGAACTAGGTAATTGATTGGGCTCATCGTCGGCCCTATTTGTCGCAACTTCTCTGACCTTTTCATGTAGTTTTTCTGACGATGTTGAGTTTACAACATTGCCGTTATTCATTTGATATGGTGGTCTTATATTCATAACCTATATCCTTGTTACAAATTCATTTTACCGCGGAGTTATTAAATGTTATCGACCCACATAGAATAAACTTTACCCAATTTTGCTCCTTGTTTTAGCCTTACCTAATGTAGCTTGCCAAAATATCGAACCCACTGACGCTATCTTCAAAGTATCGCGCTTTTACCTCTACATATTCAGCATCACTGAAGAAGGACTCCATTGAAGCTTGATCAGGAAAATATATGGTAAAAAGTCGATTAGCTTGACACTGTCCCTCTGTTAGAAAGGTTTCTGCAATATGAAAATCGTTACTAAATCCACCACCATATTGTCTTAAAATTGGCTTCATCGCTTCACGATATTTGGCATATCGCTCGCTGTTATGAATTTCCATCGCCACTAATATCTCATACATAATTTAACCCTTTTAGAGTAGTTAACTAACATTGCTCATAAAGCTCCAGCGGCAAACCATCAGGATCGCTGAAAAAGGTAAACCGTTTGCCTGTATATTCATCTATTCGAACAGGCTCTACAGCAACTTGATACTGCACAAGGTGTGCAATACAAGCATCAATATCTGATACACTAAATGCTAAATGCCTCAGCCCTTGCGCCTCTGGATGTGATGGTCGCTTGGGAGGATTTGGAAACGAAAACAACTCAACCTGGCTCCCATCAGGCAGCGCAAGATCTAATTTATAGGACGCTCTATCTTTTCGATAGTTCTCCCTGAGTACGTGCAAACCAAGTACTTCGGTATAAAACACTTTTGATCTTTGGTAGTCAGAACAAATAACAGCGACGTGATGTATTCCAGATAACTTCAAGCACTTCTCCTAACTAATTTAATGTCTTTCAAATAAAAAAGCGGCAATTTGCATTGCCGCTTCACACACTCAAGTAGGAACTTGGACTACAAGTTGTAAAACCAAGCCTATTTTTTCATTACAAGCGAATGCCGCCGTCAATCTCAACGACACGTCCCGTAAAGAAATCGTTTTCAATGATATATTTTGCAGTATGGGCAATTTCTTGCGCTTCGCCAAGACGCCCTACTGGCTTCATTTTCACTAGGCGCTCTTTGGCTTCAGGCTTCATTGCATCGGTCATTTTTGTACGGATCACACCTGGCGCAATTGCGCCCACGCGAATACCAAAACGACCTAATTCTTTAGCCCAACTGGTAGTCATCGCAACGACTCCAGACTTTGCCGCTGAATAATTGGTTTGTCCCATATTACCAGCGCGTGCAACGCTCGACATATTAATGATCACGCCACCATTACCCGCTTCTACCATTTTGACAGCAGCTTCGCGACCGCACAGGAAAACACCCGTGAGGTTGACATCAATAACGGATTGAAATTGCGAAAGCGACATTTTGTCGATGACTTGCCCATCTTTTGCTTTGAGTAGCAAACCGTCACGCAAAATACCCGCATTATTAATTAATACCGAAATATCGCCGAAGTCATTTACGATCGCATTAAACACATTTTCGACGTCTGATTCTTGACTAACATTAGCGACATACGTGTTAACTTGGGTGCCGAATTGAGCTAGTTCGTGCTTCGCTTCTGCTAAAACGTCTTCTTGCATATCAATCAGGGCAAGTTTTGCCCCATGCTTTGCCATTTCAGTCGCCATGGCAAGACCTAAGCCTTGCGCACCACCGGTGATCACAACTGTTTTATTGTTAATATCCATAGTGTCCTATTTCTCTGAATAAAGCTTAAAAATCGCACTAAAGTCTTCACTGCCTTTGCCTTGATTTTGCATCAAGTTATACAAATTCTTCGCCAGAGCCCCCATGGGCGTCGCAGAATTCGTTTGCTGCGCAGATTGCATCGCAAGACCAAGATCTTTAGCCATTAAATCAACCATAAAGCCCGGCTTATAACCGTTCGAAGAAGGCACATTTTCTAGTACGTCAGGACATGGGTTGTATAGCTCTAGCGTCCAGTTACGACCAGAGCTGTTTAGCATGATTTCGCTCAATACTTTAGGATCTAAGCCATGATCTACACCCATCTGCAGCGCTTCACTTGTGCCCGCCATTAGTATTGATAACAGCATATTGTTACATATCTTAGCGACTTGTCCGGCACCAATATCTCCAGCATGGAAGATATTCTTACCCATATTGGTCAGTACCACATGCGCACGTTCAAAGTCCGCTTTATTACCACCGACAATAAAAGTTAAGGTACCGGCCGCTGCACCTGCCACACCGCCAGACACTGGCGCATCGACAAATGAAATACCCGATTCTGCCAACTTGTTGCCAACAAACTGAGCAGATCCAGCATCAATGGTCGAGCAATCAATTACTTGTGTGTTTTTGCTAAGGTAATTGATTAATCCGTCATCACCGGTATACACTGCTCGAACATGTTTGCCTGCAGGCAGCATACTGATCACATAATCAGCTTCGCGACATACATCGCTCACAACCGTCGCCTTCGTCGCGCCACTTGCTTCAAGCGTCGCAACGGCCTCTGGGTTCAAATCGAATACACATACTTGGTGGCCAGCCTTTAATAGGTTAATGGCCATTGGACCACCCATATTACCTAAGCCGATAAATCCTACTTGTGCCATTTAAGTCACTCCTTATAAGTCACGCAATGGGTGATCGTTTTCATCCCAGCGAGGTGCAAAAAAGCGTTCTATTGCATCGTCTGTAACCTCGGCGACAGATTTAAATCGCCAATTGGGCTTGCCATCTTTATCGATAAGCAGCGCACGAACACCCTCTTGAAACTCACCAAACTCGCCAGCCGTTACCGACATTCCTAATTCCTGCTTAAAACAGTCTCTTAGTGTTTTGCCTGCACTTCTAGTGAGCTGAGCTTTAACCAATGCAGCACTTAATGGTGAACCATGCTTTAATGCAGCTTGTGCCTTGCTTAGCCATTTGTTGTCAGTGCTATCCAACGCCAAAATAAACTCAACTTGCTCTGATAATTCACGTTTATCATCAAGCGCTTCGAACACCTTGATAAGCGGTTTAATTTCGCTTTTTGGCGGCGCATGAGACGCTTCATCTAGTGACAACAGCAACTGAGTAAGCTTTTCATGATTTAATACATTGGTTTTGCCCCAGTTCACTTCAACTAGGTTTTGTAACAGTAAGCTCAGTTTTTCTGAGTCCATAAAATGATCGGCGAGCCCAACCAGCTTGGCATCCGCAGCGTTAATGTTTGCAGCGGTGAGACCCAAGAATAGTCCAACGCCTTTTGGCATCTTATTGAGGAAATAGCTCCCTCCCACATCAGGGTATAAGCCAATGGTAATTTCCGGCATCGCGATGCGCGACGTTTCGGTCATCACTTTATGGCTTGCGCCGGCCGTTAAGCCCAGTCCGCCCCCCATGATGATGCCATTACCCCAAAGTAGGATTGGCTTATCATAGTTATGGATTTGATAATCTAACCGATACTCTTCACTAAAAAAGGTTTCGATTAATGCGTTACTCGTATCAGACGACATTTCGCGATATAAACTCACGACATCGCCGCCGGCACAAAACGCCTTCTCTCCAGCACCTTTTAGCATAACCATTGCTATTTGCGGGTCGTTTGCCCAAGCGTCTAGTTGTGGCGCGAGCAAACGGATCATATCAAGGTTTAAGGCATTTAACGCTTTTGGTGCATTTAATGTCGCCAGCGCTATTTTCATCCCGTTATGGCACGTTGCCTGTTCGAATATAACCGGCGCCTCTTCGTGATTTATTAGCTCAAATTCAATCATTAGCCATTTACCCAATTCGCTTTGCGCTTCTCTAAAAACGCGTTTACGCCTTCTTTTTGATCTTGCGTATCGAATAGTGTTACGAAAAGTTCGCGTTCAAGCGGCAATGCGCTATTGATTGTGCCAGTGCGGCCTTTTTGAATTAGAGCCTTACAAGCCGTGACCGCAACTGGACTTTGATCTTCTACTTTCTTAGCAAGTTCAAGCGCAGCTTCCAGTGCTTTACCCTGCTCGACCACTTCTTCAACTAAGCCAATTTGCTGTGCTTTATCAGCTTTTAAGCGCTCACCGCATAAAATCATGCGTTTTGCCCAGCCTTCGCCTACAAGCCACGACAAGTTTTGTGTGCCGCCAGCACAAGGTAACAACCCTACTTTCGCCTCAGGGAGTGCCATTTGTGCTTGAGCTTCGGCGATGCGGATATCGCATGCTAGTGCTACTTCTAAACCGCCACCCATTGCAAAACCATTGATAGCAGCAATAGATACGCCTCTAAAGTCGCTGAGTGTTTCAAACGCTTCGCCAAATACTCGAGACATATCCGCAGCGACTCCTTTGTCACCGTCGGCAAATACGTTTAGATCCGCACCTGCTGAAAAGAACTTTTCACCTTCGCCAGTGATCACTAACGAATAGATTTCTTTATCTGCGTTCAATTCGATAACTAGATCTTTAAGTGCAATTAGTGTGTCTTTTGTCCACGTATTCGCAGGTGGATTTGACATAGTAACAACGGCAGTATGGCCTTGTTTTTCGAGTTTTAATTGTGCAGTCATGATACTCTCCTTATAGGACGCTTGCCGCGCCTTCAGCTAAGATCCGACGTGCAATAATTACACGCATGATTTCGTTTGTACCTTCAAGGATCTGATGAACACGTACGTCACGTAAATGACGTTCAAGTGGATATTCTTTGATATACCCGTAACCGCCATGAATTTGCAGTGCATCATCACACACCTTAGTGCCCACATCAGTGGCAAAACGCTTCGCCATTGCGCAATAAGTGGTCTTTTCTGGGTCGTTGCTATCCAGCTTAAATGCCGCAAGTCGAACCATTTGGCGTGCAGCCACAAGTTCTGTATTCATATCTGCAATTTTAAATTGCAGTGCTTGGAACGCCGCTAATGGTTTACCAAACTGAGAACGCTCTTGCATATACTGCTTGGCGGTATTAAGTGCTTGCTGGGCTGTACCAATCGAGCAAGTTGCAATATTAATACGACCACCATCAAGGCCTTGCATCGCAAATTTGAAGCCTTCGCCTTCTTGGCCTAGCAGGTTGGCAGCTGGGATACGGACATTTTCAAGCGTGATAAGGCGCGTAGGTTGAGCGTTCCACCCCATTTTTTCTTCTGCTTTGCCATAAATAACGCCATCAGCATCGGCAGGTACAACAAAGGCCGAAATACCTTTTGGACCTGCTTCACCAGTTCTTGCCATTACTACCAATACGTCAGTTTCACCCGCGCCTGAGATAAACATCTTAGAGCCAGACAAAACGTACTCGTCGCCTTCTTTTATTGCTTTTGTTTTCAGCGATGCAGCATCAGAGCCAGAACCAGGCTCTGTTAGACAGTAAGAAGCCAGTAGCTCACCTGTTACTAACTGATCCATATATTTTGCTTTGGTTTCTTCCGTTGCAAAGCTCGCTATCATCCACGTTGCCATGTTATGGATAGTCAACATGGCGGTTGTCGCTGTACAACCCATTGAAAGTTGTTCAAAAATAATACTTGAGTCAAGGCGAGATAAACCCAGACCACCTGCCTCTTCAGGCGTATATAGACCGCAAAAACCAAGCTCACCTGCTTTTTGAATTACGTCTTTTGGAAAAATGTGCTCTTGATCCCATTTTGCTGCATGTGGAGCAAGCTCGCTCATTGCAAATTGGTGCGCCATATCGGCAAATGCTTGTTGATCTTCGTTTAGGTTAAAGTCCACGCTAGACCTCTCTTGCTGTTCTGACACCCTGAATGTGTGTCGGTAATTCTTATCGTTTTGGTAAAAAATAGCGTGCTCCCCCTGCAGAGCACGCTATGCAATATGAGTTATCTAAGGTTGATACTCATATTTGGACCACTGACAGCCTCATCGTCAAACCAACGTGAGGTAATCGTTTTGGTTTCTGTATAGAAACGCACGCCTTGCTTACCATAGGTGTGTTGGTCGCCGTAGAATGAATTCTTCCAACCGGTAAATGAGAAGAACGGCAATGGCACAGGAATAGGAATATTAATGCCTACCTGACCCACTTCGATTTCACGCTGGAACTTACGTGCTGCGCCACCGCTTGCAGTGAATAATGAGGTGCCGTTACCGTATGGGTTGTTATTAATAAGCGTAATTGCTTCATCTAAACTATCGACAAATACACAGCAAAGGACTGGGCCAAAGATTTCTTCTTTGTAGATATCCATTTCAGTTGTGACATTTGAAAACAGGGTTGGACCTACCCAATTACCATTTTCATAACCCTCAACTGTAAAATCAGAACCGTCTAGCAAACACGTTGCGCCTTGTTGCTTACCGCTGTCAATCAGCGATAGAATGCGCGCTTTAGCCTGTGGAGTCGTTTGCGGACCATAAGCAGCTTCAGGATCATCCCAAACGCCAGGACGTACCTTCGCCATTGCGTCTTTTAGTTCCTCTACCCACTGTTGTGATTGCCCAACAAACACGGCAACTGAGATCCCCATACAGCGCTGACCACCCGCGCCGACCGAAGAGCCAACCAGATTATTGATCACTTGTTCTTTTTTCGCATCAGGCATAATAACCATGTGGTTTTTCGCACCAACACATGCTTGAACGCGTTTGAGGTTTTGCGTACCTTTACTGTAAATGTACTGACCAACACCACAAGAACCTACGAAAGAAATCGCGCGAATTTCCGGCGCTTCAAGGATTTGGTCAACCTGATCCTTACTACCGTGTACTACCTGTAGTACGCCTTTTGGCGCACCAGCTTCTTCAAACAATTCAACTAAGCGCATTGGCGTTAGTGGATCTTGCTCTGATGGCTTAAGTACAAAGGTGTTACCGCATACAATTGCCATTGGGAACATCCACAGCGGGATCATCGCTGGGAAGTTAAATGGCGTAATACCCGCACAAACGCCTAGCGGTTGGGTATATGAATAGGTGTCGATATTTCGGGCAACGTTTTCTACCGTCTCACCCATCATCATTGAAGGGGCATTACATGCTTGCTCAACCACTTCAATACCACGCCATACATCACCTTTCGCATCTTCAAAAGTTTTGCCTAGTTCATGGCAAATGATGGTTGCGATTTCTTCTTGATGCTCTTTAAGAAGCGCTGCATAACGCATCATAATTCGCGCACGCTCAGTTACCGGAACATTACGCCACGTTTTAAATGCCTCTTGAGCTGAATGAATTGCAGCTTGTACTTCTTCGTTAGTAGCACAAGGTACTTTTGCTAACACTTCTTGATTAGCCGGATTAACAACGTCTAACCATTTGTCAGACTGAGACTGTGAAAATTCACCGTTGATGTATAAAGGTACTTGGTGCATGAAGCACTCCTCCCCATAAAACGAGTTTATGCGCTGCGTGAATGATTAGAATTATGGAAAACGCAGCGCCCCTTGAACGAAATAAATTGCAGTAACTTACACTTCTACCGCGAGCGCTACAGCTTCACCACCACCGATACATAGTGACGCTACGCCTTTTGATAAGCCGCGGTTTTTTAGTGCATGGATAAGTGTAACTAAGATGCGTGCACCGCTTGCACCGATTGGGTGACCTAGTGCACAAGCACCACCGTTGACGTTGACTTTGTTGCTATCTAACTGCATTTCGTTGATAGCTAACATAGTCACCATGGCAAACGCTTCGTTGATTTCCCAAAGGTCAACGTCTGCTGTCGACCAACCTGCTTTTTCAAGCAGTTTATTCATCGCACCGACTGGTGCCACGGTAAATTCAGCAGGCGCTTGTGAGTGAGTTGCATGGGCAACAATCTTACAAAGTGGTGTCAAACCGTGCTTTTTCGCTTCTGATTCACTCATTAAAATCAGCGCTGCTGCACCATCAGAAATAGACGAAGAGTTAGCAGCAGTGATAGTGCCGTCTTTTTTAAATGCTGGGCGAAGTGATGGAATTTTGTCTGGACGCGCGTTACCAGGTTGCTCGTCAGTATTAACCTCAACATCCCCCTTACGCGTACTCATTACATGAGGGGCAATTTCATTGCCAAAGCTGCCATTTTCGATTGCGGCGTTTGCTTTACTTAGTGAGCCAAGTGCAAATTCATCCATGTGCTCACGGGTAATGCCATATTCATCAGCAGTAGCTTGTGCGAAACAACCCATCGCTTTATTGTCATAAGCATCTTCTAAGCCATCAGCCATCATATGGTCTTTGATTTCGCCATGACCCATGCGCATTCCGCCACGGGCTTTTGGAATAAAGTAAGGTGAGTTAGTCATGCTTTCCATGCCACCAGCGATAGCAGAATTAATGCTACCTGAGCGGATGAGATCATGCGCGAACATCGCCGCTTTTAGACCCGAGCCGCACACCTTGTTAATAGTGGTTGCTCCCGTCGAGCGTGCAAGCCCCGCATGTAGCATCGCTTGACGCGCTGGCGCTTGACCTAGGCCTGCGGGTAGTACGCAACCCATGATAACTTCGTCTATACTCGCGTCACTAAGGCCTGTTTCATTCATTACTGCTTTAATTGCAGTCGCACCTAAGTCTGTCGCGGTTGCGTCAGATAGGCTTCCCATAAAGCCACCCATTGGTGTACGCTTAGCAGCGACGATGACAACAGCTTCGTTACTCATTGCAAAACTCCTGTTTACAAGCCAATCTTGGCTTGTTAAAAATTAACTCTGTATTCGAGCATACATAATATTTACGTTTACGCCAACGTAAATCTAAAATCAAGCCAAACGAGATCAGTGAAAGTGTAAAGCTAACTTGCACAAATTTGTTTCCAAGGCTTATTTTCTCTAGCTGTAATGAAGATTTGATGACAATTCGAACGGACAGATTATTCCTTTTATAAGACTAAAGAAGGATCTGCCATTCTTACTTTACCTTTACGTAAACTTCACTTATATTGGTCTAATCAGTGACGTTGTAAGTGTAAATAAAAATGCAAGAAATTAATGAACCTACCTATTCAATCAGCGAGTTAGCTAAAGAATTTGATATTACTACTCGCAGTATTCGTTTTTACGAAGACCAAGGACTCCTTTCTCCTAGGCGCCAAGGACAAACGCGTATTTACTCAAAACGTGACAAAGTTCGATTAAAACTGATCCTTCGCGGCAAACGCCTTGGTTTTACACTTGCTGAAACTGGCCGACTATTTGAGCTTTACGACGCCGACAAATCGAGCGAAAAGCAACTTAAAACCATGTTGCAACTCATTGAAGAGAAAAAAGCCGACTTAAGCCAACAGATGGACGACATTAAAGTTGTCTTAATGGAACTGGTGACGGCTGAGCGCCGTTGTCGCGACACCCTACACGAGCTCGAAAAATAAACTCTCACAACAGGATGAAGACCGATGAGCACAGTATCTTTATATAAAGAATTAAACTTTGGACTAGGCGAAACAGCAGACATGATCCGTGATCATGTGAATAGCTTTGCGACCAGTGAAATTGCCCCACTGGCTGAAAAAACAGATCAAGAAAATGCATTTCCAAACGAAATGTGGCCAAAGTTTGGCGAAATGGGCCTACTTGGGATCACCGTCGCTGAAGAATTTGGCGGCTCAAACATGGGTTATCTTGAACACGTTATCGCAATGGAAGAGATAAGCCGTGCGAGTGCATCAATTGGCTTAAGCTACGGCGCACACTCAAACCTATGTGTAAACCAAATTAACCGTAACGGTAACCAAGCCCAAAAAGAAAAATATCTACCAAAACTTATCAGCGGTGAACACATCGGTGCACTAGCAATGAGTGAGCCCAATGCTGGCTCTGACGTCGTGTCAATGAAACTGCGTGCTGAAAAGCAAGGTGACAAGTTCATCCTTAACGGTAATAAAATGTGGATCACCAATGGTCCAGATGCCGACGTTTTTGTGATTTACGCAAAAACGGACACCAATGCAGGCCCTCGCGGGATCACAGCCTTTATCGTCGAAAAAAGCTTCCCTGGTTTTTCAACGGCACAAAAGTTAGACAAACTTGGAATGCGTGGTTCAAACACCTGTGAGCTGGTATTCGAAAACTGCGAAGTACCTGCAGAAAACATCCTTGGCGAATACAACGAAGGCGTTAAGGTACTCATGAGTGGTCTTGACTACGAGCGTGTGGTGTTAGCAGGCGGTCCGCTTGGTATTATGCAGGCTTGTATGGATGTGGTAGTACCTTATATTCACGAGCGTAAACAATTTAACCAATCCATCGGTGAATTCCAGCTGGTGCAGGGCAAAGTTGCTGACATGTACACGCAAATGAACGCAGCACGCTCATACGTTTATACCGTGGCAAAAGCCTGTGACCGTGGCGAAACCACTCGTAAAGATGCTGCTGGTGCGATTTTATATGCCGCAGAACTTGCAACCAAACTTGCACTTGATGCCATTCAGCTACTAGGCGGAAACGGTTATATCAATGAATATCCTACAGGTCGACTACTTCGCGATGCCAAGCTGTATGAAATTGGCGCTGGTACGTCTGAGATCCGCCGTATGCTTATCGGACGTGAGCTATTCAACGAAAGTCGCTAGGAGTGCTACATGACGGTACTAAATTCTGCGGTTAATCCGCATGATCCCCAGTTTAAGGCAAACAGCGATGCGATGGCATCGCTGGTTGCTGATCTTAAAGAGAAAGTCGCCACATTGAGCCAAGGTGGTGGTGAAGCGCTTATTGCCCGTCACCAAAGTCGCGGTAAATTATTTGTACGTGACCGAATTGAAACCTTGCTTGACGAGGGCTCGCCGTTTTTAGAAATTGGCCAATTCGCCGCGTTTGGCGTTTACGAGCAAGATATTCCTTGTGCTGGTGTGGTCGCCGGGATCGGACGCGTCAAAGGCGTTGAATGCATGATTGTGGCAAATGATGCGACGGTAAAAGGGGGAACCTATTTCCCTATTACTGTAAAAAAACACCTACGAGCGCAAGAAATCGCTGAGCGCTGCCATCTTCCTTGCATCTATTTGGTGGATTCTGGCGGTGCGAACTTGCCAGAGCAAGATGAAGTGTTCCCAGATAAATTGCATTTTGGTCGAATTTTCTACAACCAAGCCCGTATGTCTGCAAAGGGGATCCCACAAATCGCAGTGGTCATGGGGTTATGCACCGCCGGCGGCGCGTATGTACCAGCGATGGCCGATGAAAGTATTATCGTCAAAGAACAAGGCACCATTTTCTTGGCAGGGCCACCGCTTGTTAAAGCGGCCACGGGTGAAGAAGTGAGTGCAGAAGACTTAGGCGGCGCAGATGTTCACTGTAAAGTCTCAGGTGTAGCCGATCACTATGCAGAAAATGACGAGCATGCGCTTTCTATCGCAAGACAGTGCGTGTCACGCCTTAACCATCAGCGCCCCACTCGCCCGTTCCTGCAAGATGCCAAACCACCACGTTATGACATCAGTGAGGTGTATGGCATTGTCGGTACGGATCTGAAAAAACCGTTTGATGTACGCGAAGTCATTGCCCGTATCGTGGACGATTCTCTGTTTGATGAATTTAAACGCTACTTCGGCGAAACACTCGTGACTGGTTTTGCTGAGATTTATGGTCACCCTGTAGGGATCGTAGCAAACAACGGTATTCTCTTTTCTGAATCCGCGCAAAAAGGCGCACACTTTATTCAGCTCTGTGCACAGCGCAATATTCCGCTGCTGTTTTTGCAGAACATTACTGGATTTATGGTTGGCCAAAAATACGAAGCGGAAGGTATCGCTAAGCACGGTGCCAAAATGGTAACAGCCGTTTCCTGTGCTGATGTGCCCAAGTTTACAGTATTGATTGGCGGCTCATATGGTGCTGGTAACTATGGCATGTGTGGTAGAGCGTACGAGCCAACCATGATGTGGATGTGGCCAAACGCACGGATCTCCGTAATGGGTGGTGAACAAGCTGCGGGCGTATTAACGCAGGTTAAACAAGATGGTTTAGCGCGTAAAGGCCTTAGCATGAGCGATGCCGAAGTGAGCGAATTTAAAAAGCCAATTATCGAGCAGTACGAAAAGCAAGGACACCCATACTATGCCAGCGCAAGGCTTTGGGACGATGGCGTTATCGACCCTGCGGATACGCGCACAGTACTTGGTCTTGCCTTAGAGGCTGCGAGCAATGCGCCGCAAAAAGAGTCTAAATTTGGCGTCTTCAGAATGTAAGGAGCACTTATGCCTGTCACTTTAAATATAACAAAAAGCAAAGTGGCGATTTTAGAGCTAAGTCGCCCAGAAAAACATAATGCCTTCAATGCGGAGGTGATTGCCGAACTCATTAAGAATATCGAATATGCCAGCGGCCTCGATGTCAGAGCGCTGGTATTAAAAACCGAAGGTAAACACTTTTCAGCGGGGGCTGATCTGGCGTGGATGAAATCCATGGCAGACAACGACTATGACGAAAACGTCGCTGATTCTTTAGAACTTGCTAAATTAATGCAAGTGCTGGCCACTTGCCCTCACCCAACGCTGTGTTTGGTGCAAGGTGCTGCTTTTGGCGGTGCGCTTGGGTTAATCGCCTGTTGTGATATCGCCATTGCAGAGCACAACTCTAAATTTTGTTTAAGTGAAGTCAAGCTTGGTCTTATTCCGGCTGTGATTAGTCCTTATGTCATTAAAGCCATTGGGGAGCGCCAAGCGCGACGCTATTTTTTAACAGCCGAAGTCTTCGATGGTGAAAAGGCGCTAGAAATGGGTTTAATTCACGAATTGAGCGATGATTTAGCAAAAAGCGAAGCGGATTTTCTCGATACCTTACTTAACAATGGCCCTGCTGCTGTGAAAAGTGCCAAAGCACTGATCAACGAAGTTGCAGGTAAAGAAATAAATGAAGCGTTGATCGCCCATACCGCAAAGCGTATCGCTGAAATTAGAGTAAGTGACGAAGGCCAAGAAGGGCTTAGCGCCTTTTTCGATAAACGAGCACCACGCTGGCAAACCGCCGCAAGCGAATAGGAGTCAACATGCTAACTAAAATTCTAGTCGCGAACCGTGGTGAAATTGCCTGCCGCGTGATGCGCACCGCAAAGAAATTGGGCCTAACCACAGTGGCAGTTTATTCTGATGCAGATGCCAATGCGATGCATGTGAAAACAGCTGACGAAGCCTATCATATCGGTCCGGCACCAAGTAAAGAGTCTTATTTGGTCGCAGACCGAATTCTTGAAGTCGCCAAAGCGGCGGGCGTCGATTGCATCCACCCAGGTTATGGTTTTTTGTCTGAAAATGAAGTATTCGCAAAAGCATGCGAAGCAGCAAACATTGCGTTTATTGGTCCGCTGGCAAGCTCTATTGAAGCGATGGGTTCTAAGACACGTGCCAAGGAAATCATGCATGACGCTAATGTGCCTTTAGTCCCAGGGTATTATGGCGACAAGCAAGAAGATGATTTCTTACAGGCAGAAGCAGAAAAAATCGGCTTTCCGGTACTTATCAAAGCCGCTTACGGCGGTGGTGGTAAAGGGATGCGCGTGGTACGAGAAAACAGCGAGTTTTTATCGGCACTACATGGCGCTAAACGTGAAGCTGCAGCGAGTTTTGGCAATGACTTAGTACTGCTTGAGCGTTTTGTTGATAAGCCTCGTCACGTTGAAGTACAAGTTTTTGCCGATAGTCACGGTAACTGTGTTTACCTCGGTGATAGAGACTGTTCACTACAGCGTCGTCACCAAAAAGTGATTGAAGAAGCGCCCGCGCCAGGTTTGAGTGATGCTATGCGCAAAGCTATGGGTGAAGCGGCAGTACGCTGTGCGCAAGCGATTAACTATCGCGGCGCAGGTACAGTAGAGTTCTTATTATGTGGCGATGAGTTCTTCTTTATGGAAATGAATACTCGCCTGCAAGTAGAGCACCCTGTGACGGAAATGGTAACTGGCCTCGATTTAGTCGAGTGGCAACTCATGGTTGCTGCGGGTGAACAGCTACCGCTGACTCAACAGCAGGTTTCGTTATCCGGTCATAGCTTTGAAGCGCGTATTTACGCAGAAGACCCTGAAGAAAACTTCATGCCGTTTTCAGGTGTACTTTCACATCTTAGCTTTCCTGAAGCCAAAGATGGCATAAGAATTGACACCGGCGTGCAACAAGGCGATGAGATCAGTCCATTTTACGATCCTATGATCGCCAAGCTTATTGTTCATGGCAAAAACCGCGAGCAAGCGTTACTAAAGCTAAAATCGAGTTTAGAGCAAGTACATCTGTGCGGTTTAAAATCCAATATTGCATTTTTACATCACTTAGCAGGCCACCCTACTTTCACAGCTGGTACGCCTGATACCCACTTTATCGACACGCAAACTGAGGTATTAACTCAATCGAATACGCCGCTGGATAAAATGGTGTTATTAGCAAGTGCGGCCTACCTTAGCCACCAACAACCATGTAAAAACACGGTGTGGGGAAACTTAGGCTTTAGGCTTAACCAAACCGCGAAAGTGGATTTACCATTTGCAGATCATGTCGCCTGTGCCTATCAATCTCAAGGTGGTTGGAAGGTTTCGTTTAACGAGCAAATCCACCAAATTGAATGTGAATTAAATGGACACCAGTTAACAGTGGTGATTGATGGTGAAAGGTTACACGCCAGTGCCATTGTGACCGAAACCGCGATCACTATTATGTATGGCCCGTATCAACATACCGTTGAACTCAAGTCAAAGCATTACATTAGCGATCATGAGCACGAAGCTGCACCGCTGGCAGCGCCATTGAACGGCACCGTGGTTAAGCATTTGTTAGCCGTCGGTACCCAAGTTAATAAAGGCGATGCCGTGGTGATAATCGAAGCCATGAAGATGGAATATACGCTCAATGCACCATTTGATGGCACGCTCACTTCATACTGCTTTGCAGAAGGCGAGCTGGTCAGTCATGGCGATATGCTGGCGATTGTTGAGGAGCAAGACTAATGTCTCAGTATCCGGCTAACGTCAAAATTGTAGAAGTCGGCGCACGTGACGGCTTACAAAATGAGGTCAGTGTTGCCACAGAAGCTAAAATCTCGCTGGTTAACGCGTTAAAAGACGCTGGTCTCAAGCACATAGAAGCAGGCGCGTTTGTGTCGCCCAAATGGGTGCCACAAATGGCCGATTCTGCTGCGGTGATCCAAGGCTTTGAGCGTAGTGAAGGTGTTGAAATAAGCGCCCTAACGCCAAACCTTAAAGGCGCAGAGCTTGCACTAGAAAATCAGGTCGACGAATTTGCCATTTTTACTGCCGCCAGTGAGGCATTTACGCAAAAAAACATCAACTGCACGATTGAACAAAGTATTGAACGCTTTCGTCCCGTTGTTGAACTTGCACAAAAAAACAACATAAAAGTAAGAGGTTATGTTAGCTGCGTGGTTGGTTGCCCATATCAAGGTGAAGTACAACCAGAGCAAGTTTTAGCGGTATGTAAACAATTGTTGTCACTTGGTTGTTATGAAATCAGCTTAGGCGACACCATAGGTGTTGGTACGCCTAAAAAAGTCCAGCAGCTGCTCACCTTGTTACTGCAACATATCCCTGCTGACAAGCTTGCGGTGCATTTCCATGATACCTACGGACAAGCATTAACGAATATTCACACAGCCCTGCAAATGGGGATCGCAACTGTTGATAGCGCCGTTGCAGGTCTCGGTGGTTGCCCTTACGCCAAAGGCGCGTCAGGAAATGTTGCCACTGAGGATGTAGTTTACTTGCTGCAAGGACTTGGCATTGAGTGTGGAATTGATTTAGAAAGGCTAGCAAAAGCAGGATGGACAATTTGTGATGCGCTAGGCAAGACACCAAGCAGTAAAGTGTCTTTAGCACTCAAACAAACTTGTCAATCTTAAAACAATAACATTATTAGGAGTGGGCTTATGGCCGGTTTCGATAAAGTCGTATCAAGCTACAGCGAAGCGATGGCGGGTCTTAAAGACGGCGATACCATCATCGCAGGTGGCTTTGGTTTGTGTGGTATTCCAGAAGGCTTAATTGCAGAAATTAAGCGCCTGCAAACAAAAGAACTTACCGTAGTTTCAAACAACTGCGGGGTCGACGACTTTGGTTTAGGTATTTTGCTTAAAGATCGTCAAATTAAGAAGATCATCGCCTCTTATGTTGGTGAAAATGCGCTGTTTGAACAGCAACTTCTCGATGGCATTATTGACGTTGAATTAACACCACAAGGTACGCTTGCAGAGAAGATGCGCGCTGGTGGCGCTGGGATCCCAGCTTTTTACACGGCAACAGGGTACGGTACTCCCGTTGCTGAAGGTAAAGAAGTAAAAGAATTTGATGGCCGACCATATATTTTGGAAGAATCAATTACCGGTGAGTTTGCTATTGTTAAGGCTTGGAAAGCAGATCGCTATGGCAACTTGGTGTTCCGCCATACAGCAATGAACTTTAACCCAATGGCGGCGACAGCCGGAAAAATCACCGTAGCGGAAGTTGAAGAAATCGTAGAACCGGGTGAACTTGAGCCGAGTCAAATCCACACCCCAGGTATTTATGTCAATCGCGTGATCAAAGGTGACTTTGAAAAACGTATTGAACGTGTCACAACGCGCAAATAGGAGGCAATCATGGGTTTAAATCGTGAACAAATTGCGATGCGCGTGGCGCAAGAGCTTGAAGACGGTTACTACGTTAACTTAGGCATAGGTATTCCAACCTTAGTGGCTAACTACGTACCACAGGGCATTGAAGTGATGCTGCAATCGGAAAATGGCTTGTTGGGTATGGGTCCCTACCCAACTGAAGACCAAGTTGATGCCGATATGATCAACGCGGGTAAAGAAACCGTGACAGCAGCGACAGGTGCAGCAATTTTTAATAGTGCGGAAAGCTTTGCCATGATCCGTGGTGGTCATGTAGACTTGACGGTACTAGGTGCATTTGAAGTTGATCAACAAGGCAATATCGCGTCTTGGATGATCCCGAAAAAATTAATCAAAGGCATGGGTGGTGCAATGGACTTAGTTGCTGGTGCACGCAACATCATAGTGACCATGACCCATGCTAGCAAACACGGCGATTCTAAATTGCTTGAATCATGCACATTGCCGCTAACCGGCGTAAATTGTGTAAAGAAAATCGTAACAGATTTAGCTGTGTTAGAAGTAAAAGACGGCGCATTCCATTTGCTAGAACGCGCACCGGGTGTTAGTGTTGATGAAATAATCAGCAAAACTGCAGGCAAGCTTATCGTCGACGGTGAGATCCCTGAAATGCAGTTTGAGGCGTCGTAAGACACACCCTAACTTACAAATGTACCGACCTCATTCCCAGTGCCAAAGGCGCTGAGTTACCCAAAACCCTCGCAAGAGGGGTTTTTTTTCACATGCCATCAAAGGAAAACTCTTTACTTTACATCACTCTTTATGTCTAGTTGATGAATGTGATGATTTTTAAATAAAAAATTCAGTAGCCATTTACTTTTCAATCTCACCCCCTAAACTAGTAGAGATAGTTTTGGTTGGCATTGAATATTCACCTGTCAGTACAACTTAAAACTAAAAAGTTGCTGCTTTGAAGCATCGACTGAATATCAAGTTGACACAATATATTGATACCATAGCTTAGTAGCATAACGGTTCGGTTGGTTTATCTTAATTACAAGTATTGAGGCAGTATACTGTCGCTGTAACTAACATAAACCCATCATATATTTAGATAGTCATTCGGCTGATGTGATTGAAACGCACAAATCGAATGAATATGCTAAATAATCTAAACTAGACTAAGTAGTTTTTGTGGCTTATGGCTAGCATATTGTATGGCAGATAAAGTCATTCTAAGCCGCTAATGATTAGCATTAATAGCCAGATTACATTTTGCTTTGTTGCATAGTTAGTTTATGTCGAATTGTTATCATCCATTGTCTAGCGATTAATTCAGTATATCAGCTTGGTGTCGTATCACGATGAGAACAACAAGAGGATATCATGGGCAATCACCACGATAAGTACAGCATCGATAATACAGACTACACAGTTGGACAAGACAATGTTCAAAAGTGGGGATTTGACGTACATAACCCTGTATTTGGTGTAAGTGCTGGATTAATACTGGCGTTTTTAGTCGCCGTATTATTAGTTGATGCAAACACAGCTAAAACCACTTTAGACGGCATAAAGTGGGATATCATAGGTAACTTTGATGCCCTATTTATGTGGTCTGGTAATTTCTTTGTGCTATTTTGTTTGGTGCTCGTTTTATCGCCTTACGGTAAAATTCGTTTAGGTGGTGAAAACGCCAAACCAAGCTATACTCGGGCGTCATGGCTGGCGATGCTATTTGCAGCAGGTATGGGTATTGGTCTGATGTTTTGGGGTGTAGCGGAGCCTGTCGCCTACTACACTGGCTGGTATAAAACACCGTTAAATGTTGCTGCAAACACACCTGAAGCGGCTGAACTTGCAATGGGCGCGACCATGTACCATTGGGGTTTGCATCCTTGGGCTATTTACGCCGTAGTCGCGCTTTCTTTAGCATTCTTTGCCTACAATAAAGGCTTGCCACTGTCGATCCGCTCAATCTTTTATCCTATTTTAGGAGACAGAGCTTGGGGTTGGCCGGGCCATATCATCGATATTCTCGCCGTTCTTGCTACCTTGTTTGGCCTTGCGACATCACTCGGTCTGGGCGCACAGCAAGCTGGTGCTGGGATCCAACATGTATTTGGCATAGAAGCAGGTCTCGGTCTAGAAATTGCCGTGATTGTGGGCGTTACTGCCCTTGCGATTATTTCGGTTGTTCGCGGTATTGATGGCGGTGTAAAGATACTTAGTAACGTTAATATGTTAATTGCATTTGTGTTATTAGTATTCGTTGGTATTGCAGGTTTTGCGATTGCCATGGGTAATATTCCGACGACTTTAATGGCCTATGTTGAAAATATCATTCCACTGAGTAACCCGCATGGTCGTGAAGATGAAGCATGGTTCCAAGGTTGGACCGTATTTTACTGGGCATGGTGGATTTCTTGGTCACCATTTGTCGGTATGTTTATCGCACGCGTTTCTGAGGGGCGTACCATACGCGAGTTTATTACCGCAGTTTTATTAATCCCGACATTGGTAACCGTGATCTGGATGTCAATCTATGGTGGCCTTGCTATCGATCAGGTAAAAAATGGCATTGGCGCTCTAGGTACTGATGGCTTGACTGAAGTGCCACTGGCGATGTTCCAAATGTTTGAAAACCTACCGATGAGCGATTTACTCTCGTTCACGGCGATTGTACTTGTACTGGTTTTCTTCATCACCTCGTCGGATTCTGGTTCTTTGGTTATCGATAGTATTACCGCTGGTGGTAAAATAGATGCCCCAGTACCACAACGTATATTCTGGGCGAGTATTGAGGGTGCAATTGCTGCAGCGCTATTGTGGATCGGCGGTAAAGAGGCAATTGAAGCACTGCAAGCGGGTGCTATTTCAACAGGTTTACCGTTTACTTTTGTACTACTACTGATGTGTGTAAGTTTGATCCTCGGGCTTCGAACTGAGCCTAAAAGCTAACGGTCGTTAATCTCATTACAGGCGGAGCTTGGTGTATGCTCCGCCTTTTTGTTATTTGGGGTTAGCTCCACCAGCGTTTCACCATGTCTGATGGGTCTAAACAATATTGAGCTTGAGCTTGAAATAGCTCCGCCGTTGCTAACGCATCGGACAAGGCATGATGTGGCTGATAATAGGGAAGCCCATAGCGCTTTCTGCAGTCAGCTAAACGTACCGAAGGAATTGGTTTACGTTTGAGCTTATCAAGCCAGCCTCTGGCGTTGTTTATCGCTGACTTTTCAATTTCCATCGTATCAATCACTGGAAACTCAATACCCTCACCCAATCTCGCTTTTAGCGCAGAATCGAAAAATGACTTTTCGACAAACTGATAGTGCACCACTATGACTTTACCATGCAGCGAAGCAAACACTTCCTCAAGAATATCTTGCAGATCTGGCGCGCTTTCAACTTGTGAGTGTGTGATCCGGTGCAGTACCACAGACTCCTCAGCCAGCGGACTGGTTGGCTTCACTAACCAATGCTTCGCTTGAGCCAAGCGGATCCGTCGTAAGTCAAATGGTACGACGCCAACGCTCACAATATCATCGGTGTTTGGGTCGAGCCCTGTAGTTTCAAAATCAAGGGCAACAAACTCGCACTGGCTCAATTGCTGGTAAGGATCTACCACGCCTTGCTGATAAAATGCTTGAATTCTCGGGTCTTTCGACGTTTCTACCAAATGCTGAAAGCGATTTGGCCATGACATAATCTCGCCTTGCATATTACACCGCTACTTCATCATGGATTTGTTTTGATAGCGAAACTTTAAAAAGCTCTGTGCTTTGTCTAACACGCCAAAAGCTTCTTTAAGATTACGCTGTTCAAAATCAGAGAGTGTTTCAGGCGGCAAGCTGTTATCAGGCTTTTCGCCCTGCTCAATTTGCCATGCTTGATGGCGAATACGCATGATGGCAATATATTCAAGCGCAGCTTGCAAATCTAGCACCTTACCCTTTGGCAGTATATTTGCCTCATCAATATCTTCTAATCGCTCGAAGGAGTTTTGTTTTTTAGAACCAACACCAAGGGCATGCACTCGAACCAAGTCTGAAAGCGGTGCTGTGCCACGGCGTTTAATGTTCATCGAACGCCTGTGCTCACCGTCTTGCTCAAGGACAAAACCGTTAAAAAAGCCCAAAGGCGGTGTTCTTCTTAGCGCATTATGTGCCATCGCAGCCAAAAATTTAGGGGTGCTTTTGGCCTTTTTACTGATAAAAGCAGTGAGTTTCTCAGCCCATTTTGTTTCACCCCATACGCCTTCCAGATCAAAGAAAATCGAACTATTAAGTAAAGCCTCAGGACTGGGGTTTTCTATCCAGTCTTCAAATTGTGCTAACCATTGACTGTAAGTTAGACGCCAAGCTGGGTTGCTTGCCATGATCCCACCATCGCAATATTTATAGCCGCAATTGGCTAGACCATCACACACAAACTTCGCCAACTTTTCGAAGTAAGCGCCATGCTCAGCGGGTTGATAACTGTCATCCAAGATCAGTGCATTATCCTGATCGGTCACAATTAATTGTTCGTCCCGAGCCATTGAACCAAGGGCAATAAAGCAGTATGGGATTGGTGGCGGACCTAATTTTGCTTCCGCGAGTTCGAGTAACTTGTGTTTAAACGTTTTGCCTATAATCGACATCGCAGAACCAATCATGTGTGAGTTGGCGTCTTCATTCACCATCCGAGTAAAAATTGCAGGAAGCTGCTTGGCGTAACTACTCAAGTCTTCAACACTTTGTTGGTCCATTAGCCCTCTAACAAACAACAGACTGCTTTGAGACTCATAGCGCAAAATATCGGATAGCGCGACCACTCCTATCGGTTTACGCTTATGAACAACGGGCAAATGATGCACATTGTCTCTTAGCATCAGCATCATGGCTTCGAAGACATAGGCATTGGAGTCAACAATAATAAGGTCAGTCGACATAATCTCAGAGACCGGAGTTTGATAATTCAGCCCCTCAGCGACTACTTTTGTACGAAGATCTCTGTCACTGATAAGGCCAACCACCTGACCATCATCTTCATCTGGATCTTCGACAACTGGTTTCTCGGGGTCATAGATAAGTAGTGATGACACATGCTCTTTTGCCATCACTTGAGCTGCCTGCTGTACCGTGGCGTTGCGTTCAACGTACACCACATCGCGTAGCAATAGTTTACGCACTTTGGCCGTGGTCAAATCGTTGCTGTCGGCTTGCTCAGAAACCGTGATTTTTAGTCTCGCATTATCGTCTGCTTCAAAATAATCAGCAAACGCTTCATAAACGTCGCAATACTCATCAAAAATGCCTACAGGAATACAGTACACTAGTGTATCTTCAAGGCTTTGAGCGCCAAAACGAACTTTGCGATTCATCAATAAACCACGCTGGCCAAAGATCCCACCTGTGGAAATACGATTGTATAACTCACCTGAGCGCCGATAGAGCTCGACAGCACCAGATCGGATCACATACAAGTAAGTGATCTGCTCTCCATATTCCAAAATGCCGCTGCCCGCTCGGTAGTAACCTACTTCGACTTGGCTTGCGAGTTTATGTAGTGCCTCTTGAGGCAAATCCGAAAACGGCGGGTAAGCTACTAAAAAATTGGCAATTTCCTGATGTTCAACTTCCATGGTTTGCCTTGATATAAAAAGGAATTTAACCCTATTGTGGGCAACGAGGGATAAATTTGCAATGAAAGCTGGTTTAACTAAGGCTGCAGCAATTGTTTTTTCCACTGTTCACCATTGTGATCAGGAGACTCGCTAGGATGCAGTCGAATTTAGTAAACGTGAGGAATTGCGTTGTAATAGGTTAATTCCAATTCCCTATTAATTTGTTTTGCAATGACTGCGTGCTAAAGCTAAATAAGTACAAACGCCTAATTCGACCTAAGTCACTTTAAAAACCAGTGAAACCGCCTCATACTAGTTATCTATAACTATTCGCAACAGGAACCGCACTCATGACTTATGAAGTCAATTTCGACGGCTTAGTAGGGCCAACACATAATTATGCCGGATTATCTTATGGTAATGTCGCGTCACTTTCTAACGCTACCAGCGTCTCTAATCCAAAAGAAGCGGCATTGCAAGGTCTTGAAAAGATGAAAGCAATGCATGATATCGGCCTAAAACAAGGAATATTCGCACCTCACGCACGCCCGAGTTTAGCCCCACTGCGTCGCGTTGGCTTTTCGGGAACTGATGCACAAGTACTTGAAAAAGCATATAAACACGACCCTATATTGCTTCGAGCTTGTTACTCTGCCTCTGCAATGTGGACGGCAAATGCGGCGACTGTATCGCCTTCTATTGATTCCAGCGATGGCAAAGTACATTTCACAAGTGCCAATTTAAACTGCAAATTTCACCGTTCAATAGAGCCAGAAACCACCACGAATTTACTTCGTGCTATGTTCGCTAATGCGCAATATTTTGCACATCACCAGCATTTGCCTGAGCAGCCTTTTTTTGGCGATGAAGGTGCTGCAAACCACACTCGCCTCGCCGATAGCCATGGCAGTAAAGGTCTACAATTATTTGTGTACGGTTCAAGTGGCTTTAACAGCGATATAAAGGGTCCTACTAAATATCCTGCTCGGCAAACATTAGAAGCAAGTCAAGCGATTGCAAGGCTACATCAATTAGATGATAAGCAAGCAATTTTTATCCAGCAAAATCCAAATGTGATTGATCAAGGCGTGTTCCATAATGACGTCATTGCGGTGGGCAATGAGAATGTGCTGTTTTGCCATGATCAAGCCTTCATTGATCAAACCTCCAGTCTAACCAAAATTAGACAAGCGTATATCGGCGAAAAGCCTTTACATATTGTAGAAGTTCCGACACATGCAGTGAGTGTTGAAGACGCAGTAAAAAGCTACCTATTTAACTCACAATTGATCACCTTGCCATCAGGCGAGATGATGCTGGTTGCACCGGAGGAATGTGCGAAGAATGATAACGTTGCCGCGTATATCGAATATATGCTCGGTGCAAAAAATCCGATTTCGCAAGTACGCTTTTTTGACTTACGCCAAAGTATGCAAAATGGTGGTGGACCTGCATGTTTGCGATTACGTGTAGCACTCAATGAAGCTGAGCTAAAAGCGGTAAATCCAGAAGTGATGATGAGTGAAGACAAATTTATTCAACTAAGCGCGTGGGTCAATAAACATTATCGCGATAAAGTCACAGAGCAGGATTTAGCTGATCCGAGCCTACTGCAAGAGTCCTATGCTGCACTAGATGAACTCACCCAACTACTTAATCTTGGTAGCGTTTATGACTTCCAACGCGCCTAATTTCAAGTTTTGCTTGTCAAACTGCAATTAATCTGAGATTTAAAGGGAGTGATTTCACTCCCTTACTTTTTAGCAAGTACGTTAACCGCCCACGTCTCAAGCATACCGTCGCTATTTAGCGTTACTAAGGTGTCTGGGTTTGGGACATACATATCGACTACCGTTGCCCCCTCATTCTCAGTATGAATAGACCAAGTACCTAATTCTTCCCCGCTCTCATAGCGCCAGATGGAGAGGTGAGACTTTGACGATGATGTCGCGAGTAAGCCTGAGTCAGAAATAAATTTAGCCTTTCTAAACATCTTAAAACGGGCCATATACTTTAGCTCACTGAGCTGTTTTCCAGACTCAAAGTCTAGTACATGTTGCGCATTCAGCCCATCTGAGACGAATAAATGCTTGCCATCATGACTCACTGTTAAACTGGTAACACGATGACTAAATTGATGCTCATATAAAGGTTCTGGTGAGGCAAATTGCCAAAGGGCAACCAACCCATCTTGCGCGCCTGTAACAAAATAGTCGCCACTATTATCAAACGCCAAATGCTCTATCGGCCGAGTATGTGGCATAAAACGATTGTTTAACTTCGTGAATAGATCCGCCATATTGAGTGAGCCATCATCCATCGCAACAAGCAAACGCTGGTTGTTATGGGAAAGCGCTAAAGCAGAGATTGAAGCAAGTGGACTCACCCCAGCAAAAGGTACGTTCGTTATCAACTTTTGCTTTGGAACAGACCAAATTGAGATAAGGTTTTCACCTGCCACGATGAGCATTTCCTTATCATCTGACAATAAAACTTCTTTGACTGGTGTTTTTATTTTGTCTTTGGGTACTGAGAATATGACAGACTGATTGGCATTATCATAAATATGGATTTCAGCATTACTGTCTAATGTTACGCTCCACTTTCCATCTTTAGAAAAGTGTCCAAGTATTATGCCATTTTGCGTCAACTGGCTTGTTACCCCTTTACTAATTTCAGGTTGCGATCCACACCCTACTAAAAATAAAGCGAACCAAGCTAGTGATATTAAACGAGACATCTTAAACCCTTAGCACATAATACATTTATTTCATTTACTGGCTTTACATATCGGCCGTTAGCAGACAAACTTAACTTATTGTGAATAATTTTAGACTGCATATGATGTATTTTAGCATGACAAAGTCACTTATTAAGCAAACTTTCGTTGTCTTAGCCGCAATGATTTTACTCTCAGCGTGCGGCTCAGAGGATAATGTCAGTGGTGACAAGGACACTCCTGGATATGCCGCAACAATGTATTTTGACGCACTCTATAATAAAAAAGATCTAGACGCTGCAATGAAAATCGCCACTCCCCGTCACGCGCGTATCATGCGCTCTTACGGTACTGCGTCGCAATTCGCCAGAAATTTAGTGAATATGCAATACGATGAAGTCACCATAGAAGTTGATATGACCAATCAAAGTCTGCGCGAACAGTATGGCGACAGCGCAAAAATTAATTTAATTTTTACAGGTCAGCTCCACGGTGAGCAAGTAGACGACATGCGTAGTGTCAGTATGGTGCGCAAAAAAGGCAAATGGTACGTAGACAAGGTACTAGCCGACCCCTTTGCACGTTAACTCAAGAATAAGAAAGGAAAGCCCCGTTGTCGGGGCTTTTTTAACAAATTAGCCAAAATCCTCAGTCACAACAAACTAGTTGGGCGCTTTTGCATCAACAGCAATCGCTTTTGCAACCAGCGTTTCAATACAAAAGATGGTTTCAGAACTCTTATCATCAATCACCTTGTCGTCCATTGCGATACTGAGTTTTTCATTCAATGTCTTACCCACCAGTTTCACGCTATTTTGTTTACACCACTTACGATATTTTGCCATTAGTGGAGCATGCGCCTTTTCCAGTAAATAAGCATGCTCAACCGTATCTACCGCAGAGTGTTTTACCACGGCGCACAGGTGCGAGATACGTTCTCGGGTCGAGTTGTGATCAGAAACATTGCTACATACCTGAACCGCCAATTTGTCGCTTGGCGCTTTGAGCCACTTACCAACAGGAAACGCCAAACGTTTTAACAAAAATGCCAGAGGTGCTGCGGTAAAGTTATCGCAAAATGCATAAATAGCCTTACTTGCTTCGTTAAGACAGTGATCTAAGGCAAACTTTACCAGCGGTAAGTCCCTTGCTGACGGCCATCATCTTCGTATTTTTTTAATACGCACGAGGCGATATAAAGAAAGCTCAGGACATCTCCTAATTTTGCAGAGAGCATTTCTCTACGTTTTAGTGAACCGCCTAGCTTTAACATAGCGATATCACTATACACAGAAAGCGCTTGGCTCAACCATGTTAGCCGTCGGTAATACGCCGCCACATCACCACTCACTGGCGCACGTTCGAAACGTGCAAGTGTGAAGCCATTAAAAAACGCCTTAAGCCCATTCACAGAGGTATGCTGCAAGTGTTTGCAAAGCACTTCATCAAACTCTTTCAATGCGATTAATTGATCTTCTTGCTGTACGATACTCATTTCTTTGAGTATGAAAGGATGACAACGCGTTGCACCTTGACCAAAAATCATCAAGCTTCGCGTTAAAATATTGGCGCCTTCAACGGTAATAGAAATCGGCATCCCCATATAATTGTGGGCAAGATAATTCATTTCCCCCATTTGAATGGCTTTACCACCATGAATATCCATCGCATCATTTAATGCCACCCTTGCATGTTCTGTGAGGTGATACTTGGCAATCGCAGTGACTACCGAAGGGCTTTGCTTTAAATCAATTGCCAACGCAGTGGTTTGTCTCACCGCTTCAATAAGATAGCTATAGCCGTAAATTCTGGCTAACGCGCTTTGCACTCCTTCAAAGGCAGAGATAGGTACACCAAATTGACGACGGACACCGGCGTAAGCCGAAGTCGTTCTGGCACTTAATTGAGCGGTTCCCGCGCTCAGTGCAGGCAAAGATATCCCCCGCCCAGCACTTAAACACGACACCAGCATGCGCCACCCTTTGCCGATACCTGCCTGTTCGCCTATCACCCAAGCCATTGGAATAAAAACATCTTCACCACTGGTTGTACCATTCATAAAAGCTTGCCCCAGCGGATTATGTCGATCTCCAGTTTTTACGCCTTCATGTGCCGTAGGAATAAGTGCACAAGTGATCCCAAGCTCTACTTTAATTGAAAGCAATTGATCCGGGTCGTAAACCTTAAACGCAAGTCCTAATACATCAGCGACGGGCGCCAGCGTGATGTATCGTTTTTGCCAAGTTACCGCAAGTCCAATTTGTTTTTCTCCCTCAAATTCACGCTCACACACAATCGCAAAGTCTTGAATGCTACCAGCATCCGATCCCGCCTCTGGAGAGGTCAATGCAAAACAAGGTAGCGCCTCACCCGAGGCAAGCTTTGGCAGCCAAGTATTCTGCTGTTCATTGGTTCCGTAATGAAGCAGTAGCTCCGCAGGGCCTAAACTATTTGGCACCATCACGGTCACTGCAGTAGATAAACTACGGCTGGCTATTTTTGCAACGATGGTGGAGTTTGCCTGAGCACTAAATTCCCGACCACCAAAAGCCTTTGGAATAATAAAAGCAAAAAAGCCCTTTTCTTTTAAAAATTGCCAAACTTCTTCAGGCAGGTCTTGAGCCTCAGATATTTCTTCTTCATCAAGCATTTTTAGCAGCGTGTGTAATTCGTTATCTATAAATGCCTGTTCTTCATCGCTTAGCTTTGGTTTATCATTACTTAACCACTTTCGCCAATTCGGCTTACCCGAAAACAACGCACCATCCCACCAGATACTCCCCGCTTCCATCGCTTCTCGCTCGGTTTGGGAGAGTTCAGGTAATGACGTTTTGAAATAATTAAAGAGCGGTTTAGTGATCAACTTAACCCTGATATCACGGACACAAAATACCACCACTATGGCCAAAATCACCAATAAAACAAAAGTCATATGCACTCCTTTTTGCAGGCTCCAAATACGGCCTTTTGATACAATTGACTGTCTTAATTATGGTTAATAATCACACTAACTCAACTTTTATCTGCGCTCGCATCTCTTTGTTTGTCCATCGCAAAATTGTCGTTTTAAAGTCGTCCTGCTATTATTCTTGCCACCACAGCAAAAAATGATGCTTTGCTGCGAGAAAAAGCCGCGCTCACTACGATTAGTTGTTCATACGACTAATACTAATTCGATTAATTTACTTGCTGATTTTTAGCAATTAACCCAATTAGTGTAGCTGGCTATAGATACTAAAATGCCGTCTAGCGTTAAGTCGGCTCGTGTATTCATTAAAACAACAAGTGAACTCTATGAAACCAAGATTTAAGTTAAGTGTTGGCGCACTCATTGTTGCCAGTACTTTTGCACTCTCTGCCTGCAAATCCACTGAAACTACAAATAAAGCGTTATCAGAAGCCGATGCAGTAGCATTTTTAGATAAGGCGTCAGAACAGTTGGTTGACCTTAACTTCCGCTCTAGCCGCTCAGCTTGGATTTACGCGAACTTTATTACTCACGATACCGCTTCATTTGCTGCGGACGTTAATGAGGAATACACCGCTGCGCTCGTGGAGCTTGCTAACCAAGCTGCACAATTTGATGGCTTGACGTTAAACGAAGATACTCGCCGCAAGCTTGACAAATTGAAGCTAAACCTGACATTACCTGCACCAAAAGATGCTGACAAAACAGCGGAACTTGCAAAGCTCACTGCAGAGCTTGATGGTATGTACGGCAAGGGCAAATACTGTAAAGATGATGGCACTTGCCTAAGCCTTGGCGACATGACGGCTAAGATGGCGAATAGTCGCGACTATGAAGAGCTTTTAGACATCTGGCAAGGTTGGCGAGAAGTGTCAAAGCCGATGCGTCCACTCTATGAAAAGCAAGTGGTACTTACCAATGAAGGTGCTAATGAGCTTGGCTACGCAGACACAGGCGCCATGTGGCGCAGTAAGTACGACATGCCAGCGGACGACTTTGCAAAAGAACTTGACCGTACTTGGAACCAAGTAAAGCCGCTATATGATTCACTGCACTGTCATGTAAGAGCCAAGCTTGGCGAGAAATACGGCGAAGATAAAGTGCCTCAAGACCAGCCTATTCCTGCGCACTTGCTTGGCAATATGTGGGCACAAAGCTGGGGCAATATCTATGACTTAGTCGCGCCAGAAAACGCAGATCCGGGTTATGATGTAACAGCGCTACTGGCTAAACACAATTACGACGAAATCAAAATGGTAAAAGGTGCAGAAAAGTTCTTCACCTCAATGGGTTTTGCCCCATTACCTGACACTTTCTACGAACGTTCTTTATTTATTAAACCACAAGATCGCGACGTACAATGTCATGCATCAGCTTGGAACTTAGATGCCAAAGACGACCTACGCATCAAAATGTGTATCCAACGCACCGGTGAAGAGTTCTCAGTTATCCACCATGAACTAGGCCATAACTTCTATCAACGCGCTTACAATCAGCAGCCTGTATATTACCAAGAAAGCGCCAATGATGGCTTCCACGAAGCTATCGGCGACACCATCGCGCTATCTGTAACACCTGGCTACTTAAAGCAAATTGGTTTGTTGGATAACGTACCAGATGAGTCAAAAGATATCGGTCTATTGATGAAGATGGCACTCGATAAAGTTGCATTCATTCCATTTGGTCTACTTGTCGACCAGTGGCGCTGGAAAGTATTCTCTGGTGAGATTTCTCCGGCAGAGTACAACCAAGCGTGGTGGGAATTAAGAGAGAAATATCAAGGTGTTAAAGCACCAATTTCACGTACTGAAAATGACTTTGACCCAGGTGCAAAATACCACGTACCAGGTAATGTACCTTACACTCGTTACTTCTTAGCGCATATTTTGCAGTTCCAGTTCCACAAATCACTTTGTGAAATTGCTGGCAGCAAAGAAGCCATTCACCGCTGTTCTGTTTACAACTCGAAAGCAGCTGGTGAGCGTTTAAATGCCATGCTTGAAATGGGCAGCAGCAAACCTTGGCAACAAGCACTGAAAACGCTAACAGGTAAAGATGAAATGGATGCAACAGCAGTACTTGACTACTTTGCACCATTGCAAAAATACCTAGATGAGCAAAATAAAGGCCGTAATTGCGGCTGGTAATTGCTAGCAAATTTAAACTCAGAAACGGGCACACTCAATCGTGCCCGTTTTTTATTGGTTTAATTTTGTTACAGTTCAGTAACTTCCTTTTTTAGCGCCAATCATATACGCTCAAATCAAAGTCAGCCTACCGCTCTAGTAGTGAAAGTCTGTGTTGTCACTTGCAAGGATCCTTATGAATATAAAAAGAATTGGCCTAATTGCCATCTTTGAATTGCAACGCTTGTTTGCAACGAAACGCGGATGGATAGCCATCGCCGCATTTGTTTTGGTTTGGTACGCCATTTTGCGCTACGCCATTGCAGAAGCGGTATCCATTGTCAGCGACCCCAACTTCAAAAATATGATCCAGAGTTTTTCTGGCGTCGTTGGTATGCACCGTATTGCCCAATGGCCTGAAATGGAACTTGCACTATACTTAGTTTGGTCAATCTTTCTATTTCCTCTTTTTGTGATCTTTTCAAGCGCAGATCAAACTGTAGAAGATAGAACCCGCGGCACACTGAGATTTCTAACCCTGCGCACATCTCGCGCGGAAATTGTTGTTGGCCGCTTTGTTGGGCAGGTATTCAATACGTTGCTGCTCATAGCGATTTCTGCTGTAGGTGCTTGGATATTAATGGTGGTGCGCGACCCAAGCTTGTGGCTCACAGGGCTAAGTCGGGCTACATTAATTGTTTTAGAGCTAACGCTTATTACTGCGCCATTTATTGCCCTGATGTCTGTTGCTAATCACTTTGCTAACTCAAGCAAAATGAGTATGATTTACGCAATTTTAACCTACTTAACGCTCGCCACTTTGGTCGCTTTTGCACTTGAGTACAGCGCTTACGCGGAGTATCTTTTTTATCTTTTTCCCGGATACCAAGGCACAGAAACCATCGCACAAAATATCAACCTCACTCGCTTTGCCACACCGGTGCTGCATAGCCTCGTGTTAATTGCAATTAGTTGTGAACTATTAAGAAGGCGCACACTATGAGTAGCATTATTGAAGTTAATAATTTAGTGAAAGAGTATGGACGAAAGCGCGCACTAGATAACGTATCTTTTACCCTAAACGCAGGTTCCCCCATTGCGCTTGTTGGCCCAAATGGTGCGGGTAAAACCACCCTTTTTAGCACACTTTGCGGATATCTAAATGCAGATGCTGGCAATGTTCAGATTTTAGGTCACAAACCTGGCAGCGCTGCACTTTTTGGTCGCCTTGCCGCACTTCCACAGGATGCTCAGCTTGATCCAAGGTTTTCTGTCAGTAATCAGCTACGTTTATACGGACAACTTCAAGGTTTAGATGCGAAAGCGGCCGAGAGTGAAACGCACAGAGTGCTTGCGCTTGTCGACCTCAAAGACTGTTATCACGCCAAACCTCATGAGTTATCTCATGGCATGCGAAAACGTATCTGTATCGCCCAAACGCTACTTTCAAAGCCTGAAATTGTACTGCTTGACGAAGCCACGGCTGGATTAGATCCCGTAAATGCTCGTGAGATCAGAAACCTAGTAAAAAGGCTTCAATCTGAAACGACCTTTATTTTGAGTTCACACGATTTAGTGGAACTCGATGATTTGTGCGATCAAGTATTACATTTACAGCATGGTAAATTAACCGCAGTTGACCGCATCCAAGAAGCGGAGCTTGCCACGCTGACTGTAAAACTTAAAGAGTCTGGCACCAGTAGTCACATAGCGCTTTTGAAAACCTTACAAGGCGTTGAAGGGGTGACAGTAAATGCCAGTGGCGCCCTGCTTATTGAGTACCGTAGCGGCCAACAGGTTGATATTGACGTACTCCGACTTTGCCGTGAACAGGGTTGGCGTTACAAGTCGTTAGTTAACGGTAAAACACTAGAAGATGAACTGTTCGGCTAGCGCACGGTTAGTTTAGTAAATTAAAAAAGCCTGCATCTTACAGGCTTTTTAAATGATTTATAACTTCGCCAGAAGCAAAGAGCCAGGTCGAGGTAAGCGAGGTAATATTGCTGGTGTTTTCGCATAATGTGCTGGTAAACGCTCTTTCAGCTCATTCACCTTTGTCTGGTTATTCAGTTTTTCGTATACATAGTATCTTAGGATATCTTGATATGTTTGGTTTTCAGCACTCGTTACAGCATCACTGTTTAATACAGCTAATGCTTTATCGTAGTCTGCCATTTCAATGTAGGCGCGTGCCAAATCAGTAGCGCTACCGATTTGAAAGCGACTTTGCATTTTTTCAGATAGACTCTCTAATTGCTCTGCTGCCTGCTGATATTGCCCAAGGTGCATATAAGCTGATGCCAATCTGTTTTTTAAAAATGGCGGTTGGGTAGAGCCTTCAGGAAACCAATTATTGTAAGCGGTCAAGATTGCTTCGTATTGAGCTAGCTTATGATAGGTTTGGTCGAGCAAGGTAAAGCTTTTTACTTTTATATCCAGCTCTTCAAAACCATTTAACGAACCGCGGTTACTATGCCAATTTAAAATGTGTGAAACCGCTGCTTTAAGCTGTGTTTCATCATTCGATTTCGCGCCTTTCGCCCCAGCGAGTAGCTCTCTCAATTGCTGTTGATATCGCGCTGACTTTTCACTCTTTTGTATACTCGCTCCTTGTGTTACCTGCTTTTCAGAGACGATTTGGTTAGCAGCTAAGGCACTACAAGACAGTGCTGCCGTGATAATCATTAAATGGGATAATTTCATTTTCTTTTCCTTGTTTAGTGTTTTAACTCTTTGAATATTGAAACTTTTCGAGTGAGATACGGCTAATACTGAATGACCTAATGACGCATGTTCATACCGGTATTGATGTTCGGACAACAGTAAACTGGCCAAATCGTATCTATATTTATCACTCAGTTTTTCCATACAGCTTTCATCGCAGCTGAGTTCGATTTGTTGTCGCGCCAAATTTGCTAACAACAAACAGAATGGATTCCAAAAGAAGACGCTTTCAGTCGCACATATTAGCCATAACCAATATGTGTCCTTATGCTTGATATGCGTTAACTCATGCTCAATCACGGAATCGAGTTCTGGTCGACCTTTCATCTTAAAATCTAACCAAATGGTGTGCTGTAATGGGCCTGTCGTAATTGCTGGGGTACTCAATTCTGTAAATTTTACGGTGCAAAACGTGTGTAGATATTGATGCTCTTCACTGGTGTAGGCGCCCTTTTCGATGCCTCTTAGTAATCTTTTATACGACCGTACTCTCGCTAAAAATAGTCCTCCACCTACCACTGTCAGAAATACAAACAAATTTGAAAACACTTGGTTTATGGTATAGCCAGAAAGCCAGTTTGATTCGGTTTGCAAAGTGCTTTGCTTGATGCTGTTCGGTGGAGTTGACCCTGAGTCTGAAATAGAACTCACCTCAATAGTGTAAAGCTCCAGATCTATTAAAAAAGGGGGTGGGGAAAGTTGCTGCCATGGAATTAGCCAACTCAATAACCCTACTACCAACACATAAAAGCGCGTTCGTGCAGGCGCAGTTTTCAGAAAATAGCAGCTAGTCAAACTAAACATGCTGAGCAAGCTTGCGGTGAGTAAGTAATCAAACATTAGTCGCTCTCTTTCTTCTGTTTTTTGCTCTTAAGTAAGTTTTGTAAATACTCAATATCATCATCGTCTAAACTCTCTTCTTTAATGAAATGAGCTATCAGGCTGCGTGAACTACCTTTAAAAAAGCGATCCATAAAACGCGGTGTTGCCTGCTGTGAAAGCGCTTGCTGAGTCACTTTTGCTTGATAGACGATTGACCTCCCCTGCTGACCACAGCGCTCGACCGCACCTTTTTGCTCTAGTCGATCTACGATTGTTTTGACTGTGTTATAAGCCACTTTTTTTGTTCTTGTATCATCTGCAAGAAGATATTTATGAAGCTCACTGGCAGTACATGCATTTTGTTGCCAAAGTAACTTCATCACGTCTAATTCAAATTCACTTAGTTTCACTTATCACCTCTACCACTACATCTGTAGTTTTCAACCACTACAAATGTAGTGGTTGGTACCCATGAAGTCAACTAGAAATTTTTGGTGGGACACAGAAGGTGAAACCTTTACATGAAAGCTGTATTACTTTGAAGGAAAGTGAAGACTGTGCAACAACTCCCCAAGAAGCAGCATAAAATAGCGACGAAGGAGCGCGAGCTTGCTATTTTTCGTTCCTTGGTTAAAGCCTTTGTATGGATAATAACAACTCAAATTAGGGTAAAGTGAGACTCAAGTTTTAGCTACAACTAAAGCTCTCTATGTTGTAGTTCTATTGATCGCTATTGATCGCTGACACCCACCACTAATGTGTTAAAGCGTTTGTATGGTATTGATTACCCGTGGTGTCGACGAATGTGCTTAACTAAGCCCGCTTGATTAAACTCAAGTGAAACAATATTGGTTTTACTATATTCAATAGTTTTATCTAAATGAGCAGGTTTTACTTTACCCGCTATTGATCGCTGACACCCACCACTAATGTGTTAAAGCGTTTGTATGGTATTGATTACCCGTGGTGTCGACGAATGTGCTTAACTAAGCCCGCTTGATTAAACTCAAGTGAAACAATATTGGTTTTACTATATTCAATAGTTTTATCTAAATGAGCAGGTTTTACTTTACCTGATTCGGTCATTTTTACAAAGACGACATTAGCGCCAACCATTACCTCATTTATTTCTATTGAACTATGAATGACTTCATCTTTTAATTTATTAATCATATCCTCTCGGAGTTTAGATTTATCTGTATAAGTAAATTTAAATTTGACGTGTTCATCGATAAAGTCATCAGAAAGCAGTGAGATATAGTTTTCTATCTCTTTAATTGTTGTATTTGGCTGTTGACGCGCATTTTTTGCCGCTACAAATACTTTTGCTTTCTCAATTAGTTGCTCTGACGTGAAATTCTCGTGTGCACTACTAGAAAATGAAAAAAGAAAACAAAATAACACTAATATAAATTTATTCACGGTTCTTTCCTGATATACCTAGACATATTGACTCCCACATGGCACTTGTCTCCACCTCTTCGTGGGTTAGCTTAAAGCCAATGCCATAATTAGTTTGTCAAATAACTAAACAGCAGAGGCTAACATGAACAAACATAACATATTTTTCATTGGCTTAGGTATTTATAAAGAGCTTGTTAAAGTCGCTTAACGAGGCGCCCAACCCGTTCATTTTGGTCAAGAGTCAAATCGCTCAAATCGCTGACACCCACCACTTAATTTGCACCTTCCTAAGATACCGCCTACGCTTTAATTCTGCACTCAAAGGATTGAGGAAACCAAACTATGGCAACTGCTCGTAAAAAACAAATCAGTTTAACCGACACCAAATATTATCACTGTATCTCCCGCTGCGTAAGGCGCGCCTTTCTGTGCGGTGAAGATAAATTTACTGGAAAATCATACGAGCACCGCCGTGATTGGGTTGAAGAAAAGCTCCTGATCTTAGGGTCTGTGTTTTGTATTGATGTCTGTGCTTATGCCGTGATGAGTAATCACACCCACATTGTTTTATATGTTGATGATAAAAAGGCGAAACGTCTGTCTGATGAAGCGATTGTTATTCGATGGCACAAGTTGTTTAAAGGTAATTGGATAAGCCAAAAATTTATTGAAGGTGAGCCTCTTAGTAAGTCGGAACAATTGATATTCGACGAGCTGGTTGATGAGTACAGAGAAAGGCTCGCAGATATTAGCTGGTTTATGCGAGTGCTTAACGAAGACATCGCCCGCCGAGCAAATAAAGAAGATAATTGTACAGGTCGGTTTTGGGAAGGACGATTCAAATCCCAAGCATTACTGGACGAGGCGGCATTGGCTGCTTGTCTCGCTTACGTAGACTTAAACCCTATTAGAGCCAAAATCGCAGCAACGCCTGAAACCTCAGACTACACCAGCATCAAAAAAAGAATCGACCACGCTAAGTTGGGCAAACAACCAAAAAGTCTACTACGCTTTGCTGGCAGCCCAAGAAAACATATGCCTAAAGGCCTGCCTTTTGAACTCAAATCCTATATTGAATTAGTTGAGCTCACGGGCCAGTGTATTCGAGCCGACAAGCGAGGCTATATCTGTGAGTCTCAACCCATTCTTACTCGATTAAATATCGAACCTGAAAACTGGATAAAACTCACTACGCAGTTTTCTCGGGTATTTCACGGTGCTGTTGGCCGAGAGCGAACGATAACCGCTTACTGCGAAACACTGCAAAAACGACGACGGACAAACCTAACAAACTGCGAGCGCTTGTTGGCTTAGCAGAGCAAGCTTTTCAACTCTAGAATTTCTTACTGTTTTATTTACAGCGCGTTGTCGTGCGCGATAACCCGGTTTTAGTGTAGAGATACGCTTACCCGCCAAAGGTCATCCTATCTAAAAACGCTTTTGTCCATCCTCGTTTAAGTGTTTCCGTACTTTTAAATCTTACTTGCCAGCATAGATACAAATGATGGTGGGTGTCATTGACTCCAGATTTCATTGACTCCAGATTCCATTAAATATAGAGCCTGAGAACTGGATAAAACTCACTACGCAATTTTCTCGGGTATTTCAAGGTGCCGTTGGTCGAGAGCGAACAATAACCGCTTACTGCGAAACACTGCAAAAACGACGACGGACAAACCTAACAAACTGCGAGCGCTTGTTGGCTTAGCAAAACTCACATTCTCAACTCTAGAATTTCTTACTGCTGTATTTGCAGCGCGTTGTCGTGCGCGATAACTCAGTTTTAGTGTAGAGATACGCTTGAGCGCTAAAAAATAACCTATCGATAAACGTTTTACAAAGTGACGGCTGTGCTTTCATACTTTTTTACTTCACCTCCTCAGTTTTGATGTTAATAGTGATGGGTGTCGCTTATTTTCTTATTTTCATTACTTACTGCGGACTATATTGGTTATTATCACAGCAAGTTCACGGCAAAAAATCCACATAACAACGCCATATGGTAGCGCTAATAGATCTAGGTATTCTGGGGCTAAATCATTATTTGATGCCCACATAATGTATTCATAAGATAGAAATGATAAAACTAGCGAAACTAAATAGCCCAACCACAACTTTTTCGTTGTATTAAGATTAACCGTTACCATCAAAGAAACTATTAAAACTGCAACTGATACGAAAACAGGGATAATTATGTAGAGATGTTTAGATATCCAGCTTTCAAAAGTTAATGCCAGCGTTACCGCCACAAATATCGCGAATATGTTGTCAACGAGGGATAAATCATGACCATCATGTGAAATCACGTTTGTTAGATAGTTTAATATTTTTTCTTTCATCGAAATCAATTTATCTCCATAAAACCTAACGCCCCAAGCAGAGACATATTTTGCGTTTTGAGTGCAGCAAAACAAAATATGTCCTACTTGCCTTGGATTGTTAGGTCTATTGTTCACGCCAAGCAGTTATAGGTTGCGAAGGCATTGCTTTTTTAAGCATTTCTACCGCATCAGCCATTGCATGTTCATGGCTGAAATATATTGCTTCCCTACCACAATAGGTAAGTCACCGTCCTTTTGGTAGAGTTCAATGAAGTACCGATTGGAAGTTTCGTCATATACTGTTTCAACTCTGAATTGAGCCATTAGCAATCTCCATAGTGATTTAGATTATTGAAAAGTTACTTTTCCTGATGCTGCTTGAGCAATAGCAATCAACTCAATTTTTGTTTTAGACTGGCAATTTTCTAGCGTAAGATTGCGGCGCTCCGTAATTGCTTTAGCAATAGCGACTAATTCAAGTTTGGTAAATTTCGAGGAATCTAATATTAAACTTGCTCCAGCCTCGGCTATTGCTATCAACTCCAATTTAGTTTTATTCATTTTTCGTTCCTTCTGTAAAAGTAAGCCTTATCCGCTATAAGACCTAACATTTTAGTATTTATGCGACACGCTGTTTGTGTTGCATAATCGCTTGTTGAACTGAGCCGCTACCTGCTCGGTGTGACAGTGTTGGTACTGTTTATGCTATAGCTTACTTAGAAAAAATAGGCTTTTTGAAGGCTTTCACTTTCCTAGCTAGTGTAATCGGTTTAGCTAGTGTTATGTAAGCTTTCCCTGCATTGCTCAGCGCTTATTATGTATTCATTACACCTAAATTTTCCTTAATAAGCAATTATATTTTTTAGCGTACAGAGGCCGCTAGCCTGAGCAATTAAGCAGGTTAACTAATTGATTTTAAACAACTATCGAGCTACTAACTCGTTCGCTCTACTTTGGTCGTTATTACATCTAACTTGAATACGTCAATTAGCCGCAAGATATCTGCCTTACAATGCTGACAAGGCCAATGCGGTATCAATGTCACGTTTTCTCCTGTCTTTGGCCTCTTTGCTCTGCATGTGCATGACGCCTGCGACCTTATCAGCGCTAACTTTCGCTTGCGACATGCATTGGCTAAAAAACCGTAATGTCGAATACGCATAAATCCTTTCGGTAATTAATACATGCTGCAAATAACGCCGTAAGAATTCGTCATTACTCAGTGTCATCACTTTATCAAGATTATCATCTGCGTAATCTCGGTATTTGAAGCTCACCGACTGTGCATTCGCTGATACTAAACGTGCTTTGTTATACACGCAGCATTAGAAATGGCTGTCCTTCTTTCTCCTCCGTCCTTCTTTCTCCTCCTTTTGCATCTCTCCTCTTTCTCCTCCTTTTGCATCTACCTCCTCCTTTTATCCATCCCCATTTGTGATATCACTCGCTTGGCATTGTCGGCACACGCCATGTCACCCGGTTTGGCTTCTATGTCATTAAGGATGGAGTTTAATTGTCGTTTGTTGTCTGCAAGCTTTTTCTCCATCAGTTCAATATCAGCAAGTTTTTGACGTAAAGCGTTAAGTAACTGATCATGTTTCCAGTCACTTAGATCACTCGGAAGTAATTTACTCAACTCATCTAAACTAAAGCCTGCCTTTTGACCATTTGAAATTAAATGCAATACAGTTTCAGCTTCAGGGGATAGATCCTATAACCATTGGCAGCGCGCTTAACTAATTTAAGTAGGCCAATATCCTCATAGAATCGAATTTTCGACGTCGCCAAGCCTGTTCTTTTTGATAATTCACCAATTTTCATAAACTCGAGTTCCTACTGCACTCAGTCTGCTACCTTAAATGAAAAAATCTGTGCTTATCCCAAACAATAGCAGATAACAGAAATTAAGTATTGACCTTCAAGTTTACTTTAACCTTATGCTTGCACAAAACAGATACAAATTAAGGTAATTTTTATGCAAACAATACTTGGAGCAAACGGCCAAATTGGTAGTGAACTCGCCCGAGCTTTAAAGAAAGACTTTACCGATAACATTCGTCTTGTCAGCCGAACACCAAGAAAGATAAACAACACGGACGAATTACTCAGCGCTAATCTACTTGACGGCAGTCAAACGCAAAAATCCAGTAGCAGGCTCTAAAATTGTTTACTTAACCGCAGGACTGCCGATTGACACAAACATGTGGGTTGAGCAATTTCCTATTATGATGCGAAATGTCATCGATGCGTGCACAAAACATAATGCCAAATTAGTGTATTTTGATAACACCTATATGTATCCGCAAAGCAATGAACGTCTCACAGAAGAAACACCTTTTTTGCCATATGGCGAAAAAGGCCAAGTTAGAGGCCTAATAGCGAATACGCTGCTCGATGCGATGAGTACAGGCCAAGTCAATGCGATGATTTGCCGCGCGCCTGAGTTTTATGGACCGGGTAAAACGCAAAGTATCACCAATACAACGGTTCTTGATAAGCTGCGAGCAGGCGATGCTGCGAAAGTATTTATCAGCGATAATACGTTACGTACCTTGATATACACGCCAGATGCTAGCAGAGCAATGGCGTTACTAGGCAATACCTCTGATGCGTATGGCCAGACATGGCATCTACCATGTGATGACAATCGACTCACTTACAAGCAAATCGTTAACTTAGCGAGCGAAATACTCGGCATTCAAGGCAAGTATTCAATATTAAAGAAATGGCAGCTATCACTGCTAAGCATTTTTAGCAAACCTATAAGAGAAACACGAGAACTGTTACCTCGATATGCAGTCGACAACATATTTGTATCAGAAAAATTTAAGCAGCGCTTTACGGAGTTTGAAATTACCACTTACCGAGATGGACTAACAACAACTCTCAAGGAATGACGACGTTATTTAATACCTAGCTCATTAGGCGTTAAGTTAAGTGCTACAACTAACACACGCTTTGGCGAGGAACAAACACTTAGATTGCTAAACTTGGACTCTGTACGGGAAATTGCCCCGCACAGAGTTGATGCTTTTTATCTCATCCCTTTAAGAATTTCGACAATTTCTAAGGTGTTTTCAAGTACCCTGATGACCCTGCCTTCAACGCTTATCGTTACTAAATCCCGATCTCTGTCACGATAAATCACTTTGCCATGGTCGTAGATATCTGGATCTAAGCGTTCTCCAACTTGGAGCTTTTTTTGCCAACCTGGTGGAAGTGGCTTGCCCTGCTTCAACTTTTTCTCAAGGCCCGGTGGTAACTTCTCCGGTTTAGCATTCGCCTGATTTAAACCTAAAGTCAGACTAAAGGTAAGTAGGGAAAGTACAATAACTTTATTCATAACAACCTCTCTTTTAGAGCGTGGCATCATGCGCTTTGTGAACACGATGCCATCTATAAAGTATTGTTAATAGTTTGAAATAAAGCTTATTGATATAAACTGAACAACAATCACTAATATTTAGATTGATTTAGCTTTGTTAACGCTTTAACGGAGAAACGTTCAATGGCGAGCCCCAACTGAAGTCCAAACTTCTCAGCAACGCCTTTTTTAGCTTTAAAAGCCACCTTATAAAGCTGGTGACTTTCATTTAGTGACATGAGTAAATCGTCACTGGTTGATATTTCATCAACTAGTTTAAGTTCTAACGCTTGTGTACCAAACCAATGTTCTCCAGTGGCCACTTTCTCAATATCGAGCTCGACACGATTATCAGAGACAAAGTGTTTGAACAGACCATGCGTTTCTTCAATCTCCTCTTTAAACTTTTCTCTGCCTTTATCCGTATTTTCACCAAACAGCGTGAGTGTACGCTTATACTCACCAGCGGTTACCATTTCAAAGTCAACGTTATTCTTTTTCAATAAACGATTGAAGTTGGGGATCTGCGCAATCACACCGATTGAACCAATAATTGCAAACGGCGCTGCAATAATCTTATCTGCAACACAGGCCATCATATATCCGCCACTTGCAGCAACCTTGTCTACACAGACGGTTAGAGGAATACCCGCTTGCTTGATACGCGTAAGCTGCGATGCACCAAGTCCATAACCGTGAACAACCCCACCACCACTTTCTACAGACACAATAACCTGATCCTTTTCTTTATCTGCAATCGTTAAAATAGCGTTGATCTCTTCTCTTAAACCCGAGACTTCGTGAGCGTCCATACTCCCGTTAAATTCAAGATAAAAAACATTTTTCTCTGTTTCTTTATCTTTATTTTTTTGCGCTTTTGATTGCGACTTATTTAGGGCTTTTAGCGCCTTTTTATCAAGCGTTTGCTGCAAAAACTGCTGCTTAGATTGCGCCAAGCTGTCGCTTAAATCGGTAACTTCTATTTCGCCCTTTTTCGATTTTGGTTTTGAGCTTGCTCCCACCATCAAAATAATGACTACTGCAATACCAAAGATAACGGTTACTGTCTTGGCTAGAAATAACCCATATTCAAACAAAAATGCCAAGTCGTTCTCCTCATTTAGCTCATAAAGGGGCCCATTTAACTCAATATTAAATAGACACAAAAAAGGCCGCTAGCTGCGGCCTTTTATAGTCTCGAAAAATGTCTTAGTTTGCAACAACATCCGGGTTAGATACTTGTAAAACCAAACCCTTTGACTTCAAGAAGCTTGCAACTTGTGTTTGCATTTCGAGTGAAGCTGCGGCGTGTCCTGCTGCTGTACCACCGGCTCTTTCATCAAAGCCTGTCGTCAAGATTGAACTATGATGGCCCTGAGAGAACTTCACTACATAACTTCCAGGTGTTCCGTCTTGACTCATTTGCGTTTCGCTTGCAGGCATTAAGCCCATGAAACCAGCAAGTGGTAAGCTACCTGACAAGAAGCTGCGTTCTGTTGTTGGAGGAATAACCAAGTCAGCAGCATTGCCATCAACACCACCCGTAACAACGCTCATATATACTGGCGTTTGTAGCGCTTTCACGGAAGCTGCATAGTTAAGTGGATCGGCACTGCCTAATGCCGTTTGTGCTGCAAAACCAAACTGCGTCACCGTACCATCAATCAGTGCAAGTGTTGCGGTATCTTCAGCCGCCTCTAGCCCTGCTCTAAAGGTTGCATAAGCACACGACACAAACTCACTTTGTACGGCAGCAAACGTACCACAGTCAGCAATTGCGCCTTCTTGCAGATAGGTATTAAACGCTTGCGATGCTAGGTTACCTGCAGAGCTCAACACTGAACCTTGTACAAACGGGCCAAATGATTTTGATTCAATCAAGAAATTAGCAATACCCGAACCACCACTTGCAAGCGCTGCTGACTCAACTTTAAAGAAGCCATCAATTGCTGGATTTAATGGTGTATTGGTTTGTGCAAGGAAGCTTGGGCCTACAATAGAACCAAGTGAGTGACCTAAGTAACTAACTTGTTGAGTATTAAAGTTAACTTGACCGCCAGATGCTAGATTGATGAAGTTTAAGCCTAAACGTAAACCCATTAAATCTGCTGCTGATTGCTTTAAGTTATCACGCGCAACCAACAACGATGTAAGGTTCATGTAGGACAACACGCTACCTGTCGAGGCATTAAAATCATCAGTGCCATCACCATCGATATCTAAACCGCGAGCACCGTGCATTGGATGATCAATCGCAACTGTGGCAAATCCTGCTTGTGTTAATGACAACGTCAAACCAAGCATGTCTTCTTTTTTACTCGTGATACCATGTTGCAAGATAACAACAGGCCAGCCGCCTTCTGGGCGCTGAGACTCATCCGCAGGCATTGTGATTTGCACAGGAACATTAGCAAGCCACTGCTCTTTAGGGATTGGATTGTACTTAGTTAAGAACTTAGTACCATCTAAACCTAAATCTCTCAACTTTCCACCCGAAAGTGTATTACAAGCAATATCATTTGGTTCTGTTGGCTCTGGTAAACCACCAGCTTGCGCCGCATATCCAGCGACAGCTACCGCGCTGTCGCAGCGAGCTTGCCAATAGGTATCAGCTAGCGCAGAGATATCTTTATTTTTTGGTTGTGATAAGTACTGAGGTAGTTGTATTTGACCTTGCAATAAACGCACGCTTCTAAAAGCAGGTAAAATAGCATCAGGCACTTTTCCTACAAGGGCATCAGCAACGGTGATCACCGGTTGTGCAGGTACAGCGACAACAGGGTTAGCACCGCCCTGTAGTTTAGCGGCTAACAATTGCTTAGTCGCCGCCAATGCGTGACCAGTCGACTGTGTCGTCATTGCTGCAGTATATATAATCTCTTCTTTACTCACCGAACCCGCTGCAGTTACCGCCCCTTCATAGCTACGAATCACAGCCTGAAGAGACTTCTGAGCATCAGTTACCAATGGCGCGTCTTGGCGCAATAAGGTGTAAGTCGAAGAGGCATCTACACTTTGACCTTTTGAGTCTTTAAGACCTTTGGTCAAAACAGTAATGTACGTAGTTTCAGGTTTGAATGGTTTAACTGGGATAATAACTAAACCGTTACCTGTGCTATTAGCCATGGTAACGAAATCACCATCAGGGCCAAATTGTAATTCAGCAATTGGCTTACAAGCGATACCTGAAGGCACCTGAGCACAGTCTTCGTCGGTTTGTAATGGTCCACCCATTGCAACTTCAAAAATTCGTACAGAGCCCGGGGTCATGACGCTTTGCGCATCGAGTGTCAAACCATTCGGTGTCGTCATGTCGATAACGTAAGGCATTTGCGTCGACCAACCATCTAAGGCGCCAATCACAATACTTGGGTTTGCGTAGCTTGCACGCGTTACCAGAGGGTTACCTTCACCATCTTTCACTCCTAACATTTCGTCAGGTAGGTTTAAGGTACCGTCTTGAGTGCCGGATAAAAGAATATCGTTTGGAACTGAGATCACACCACCTGATGGATCAAATTTAACAGAAATCGTTGGAGAAACGGGTGTAGTATCATTTTTTACATCTTCTAACGTTTCACCGCCTCCACAGCCAGCGAGTGCTGCTGATACTGCGAGTGAGAGTAGCATTTTTTTCATTTTATAGGCTCCGACATAATCTTATTATTATTGTGATAATTCTCGTTAAATCTATGTAATTGCATTTTTAATAAGACATTAGACCGGTTAAACTTAACTCAAACTTTGTTATTTCGCCAGCCATATTTACAATAAATTCGCTAACTTGCTACGGCATTGTGATAAAATAGCCCAAACATCTTAATTGGAGTCCAGAATGCAGACTTATCAAGCTCCTGAAAACGCACTTGCGAATAAAACGATACTAGTAACAGGTGCCGGCGACGGCATCGGCCGTGTTGCGGCGATTAATTACGCCAAATATGGTGCAACGGTTATTCTATTAGGCAAAACCACCAGTAAACTAGAAGCCGTTTATGATGAAATTGTTAACGCCGGTTACCCACAGCCTGCAATTGTACCTTTAGATTTACGTGGTGCAACCAAACAACACTTCCGAGACTTGGCTGCCACTATCGAGCAGCAATTTGGTAAGCTCGATGGCTTGCTAAATAATGCTTCTATTTTAGGCTCTTTAGGTCCAATGGAACACTTTTGCGTTTCAACCTTTGAAAACATAATGAAGGTAAACGTAACAGCCCAAGCGGTGATCACTAAATCGCTATTCCCTGTAATGAGAAAAGCGCCTAATGCTTCTATCGTCTTTACTTCATCGGGTGTAGGACGTAAAGGTCGTGAGTTTTGGGGAGCGTATGCAATTTCTAAATTCGCAACCGAAGGTATGATGCAAACTTGGGCCGAAGAAGTGGGTAAAACCAATATTCGCATCAACTGCATTAATCCTGGTGCAACAAGAACAAGTATGCGTGCATCAGCATTCCCAGGTGAAGATAAAGATAAACTAAAAACACCTGAAGAATTAATGCCAACATACCTGTACTTGATGTCTGATGACTCAATCGGAGTTAATGGCCAATCTTTAGATGCCCAAACCTACTAACTAGCACTTTAAAGGCTGCAGATCCACAATTGCAGCCTTCTATATTACCTAAGTTAATCTCTCGGCAAGGTTTCAAACGCCAGCACTTGCTCTAATTTTTCATCCCACTTCGCTTTACTCGCGATAAATAGGTGTGCAGTTGGCGTAAGACTCGGCGCATCATCTAAACTACCGGCAGGTACCACTATACCAACAGGCTGCTGGTTTGGTAATGCAGAGCCACAACAAGTACAAAAGGCTTTAACGTGCTTAGTATTCGGTAAAATAAAGCGGGTTATTAACTTTTCGCCCGCAAGCCAAGTTAGCACTGCATTTTGAAAAAATAAATTCGCAGCATGTGCGGACCCTGTGTCTTTTTGACAATACTCACAATGACATAGATAAAAGCCCTGCGCGTTGCCCTCTACAAGATATTTAACCTGACCACACAGACAACTACCAGCAAACGTCTCTTTCATTTGAATTTCCTTATCAAATACAAAAACACCAGCTAGGCTGGTGTGGTGTTTTAGAAAAGCTTAAATTACTTTCTTCTCGGGGTTTTGACCCTTTGATTATGCTTTTTCACTGCTTTGCGGATCTTATTAATTTTCGCGCGCTTGTCTTTACGCTTTTCTGGCATGACCGACAACTTAGTTTGCTGCTCGGCTCTCATGCTTACCGATTTACGTAAGTAGTTAACATCTTCTAATTTTAATTCTTCCCATCCACCTTGTGGCAAGCGCTTGTTAAGCTCCAATTTACCATAACGGATACGGATCAAACGCGACACTTCAACCTCTTGCGACTGCCAAAGACGCCTGACTTCACGATTACGCCCTTCGGTCAGTGTTACGTTGAACCATTTATTCAGACCTTCACCACCAAGTGGCTTAATCTTAAGAAATTTTGCAGGACCGTCTTCTAGCTCAACGCCTTTGGTTAATGTACGCAACGTTTGATTTGTTACTTCACCAAATACCCGGGCAGAATATTCACGTTCGACTTCGTATTTTGGATGCATCAAGCGATTAGCTAGCTCACCATCATTGGTAAAGAGCAACAGGCCTGATGTATTGATATCTAATCGCCCAATAGCTATCCAACGGTCACCATCTAACTTTGGTAGCCTATCGAATACAGTACGACGACCTTGAGGGTCGCGACGAGTACACAGCTCACCTTCAGGTTTATGATACATAAGTACGCGACAGATGCGCTCTTCTTGCTGCTCTATTTTAACAATATGTCCATCTACACGGATCACCGAAGTCTCTTCCACTCGGTCTCCTAGCTTGGCAACTTTTCCATCTACACTTACGCGGTTAGACTCAATATACTTTTCCATTTCGCGCCTTGAGCCAACGCCAGCTCTTGCCAATACTTTTTGTAGTTTTTCACTCATTCAGATGGTTCTCTCACAGAAGGATCGTTTAATAACTGTTCTATTTTCTCATTATGTTGTTCCGGTAATCGAGGTAATTCCCCAAGACCAGATAATGAGAAGTAATCTAAAAATTGTTTTGTCGTTGCATACAATGCAGGCTTACCCGGTACCTCTTTGTAACCCACCACTTTTATCCACTCGCGATCTATCAAGCTTTTGATAATATTAGAACTCACGGTGACCCCGCGCACTTGCTCTATTTCGCCTCGAGTGATTGGTTGCCGGTAAGCAATCAATGCCAAAGTCTCAAGTGTAGCACGTGAGTATTTTGGTGCTTTTTCCTGCCACAGTTTACTTAGCCAAGGGCTCAAGCTCGGGCAAGCTTGAAAACGGTATCCAGTACCAACCTCAACCAGCCTTACACCGCGAGTTTGATAATGATTTACCAGTGTTTCCAGTGCCTGATCAATACGCGGTGATGACACGCTGATATCTTCCAGCACAGTTTCTTTTAAGCGCTTTTTAGATAACGGCTTATCTGAAACGAAAATCGCTGCTTCAACCAATTCAACCAGTTGTTCATCGCTAACGCGTCTTTTCATATTTTATGCTTGAAGATAAAAATGCGGAGTATAGCAGAGGCTGCAGCCATCCCCTAGCCTTTTAAATGCAGGTAAATCGCCGCTGCTGTTGCTGACTGAATATAGTCAACTAATTGCTCCTTAATGAGTTCGAGCATGGCAATAAAAGTAACCACCACACCACTGCGCCCTTCGTCCAAGGTAAAAAATCGCACAAATTCTACCGGCTTATTCTGTTCTCGTAGCAATTGCAATATAAAGCTCATACGCTCTCGAGTCGAAAGTGCTTCTGCGGATATATGATGGTGCTCAAAGGTCTTGGCTCTAGCCATCACTTCCGACAGCGCCAAAAGTAATTCCCTCAGTTCAATGTCTGGGAATTCTGGCTCAGAGTCGGTACTACTGTCTACCAACGCATGAGCGACAAAGATATCACGCTCAACACGAGGGATCTCATCTAAATTCTCAGCAGCTTGCTTAAATTGCTCGTATTCCTGCAAGCGTCTCACCAGCTCTGCTCTGGGATCTTCCTCTTCCTCTAACTCTTCGTGTTTTGGTAGTAGCATTCTTGATTTTATTTGTGCCAGCAAAGCTGCCATCACTAAGTATTCACCCGCAAGTTCGAGCTGCATGTCCTTCATCATTTCAACGTACTGAACATACTGCTGAGTAATACTAAAAATCGGTAATTCTAGAATATCTAATTTATGTCTTTTTATAAGATAAAGCAGTAAGTCCAACGGGCCTTCAAAGGTCTCTAAGATAACTTCTAGGGCTTCGGGGGGAATATAAAGATCTTCCGGCTTTTCAATTACCGCTTCACCGTGTAAAAAAGCCAGCGGTAATTTCTGTTGGAGTGCTTCTGTCATCTCAACATACGTTATTCAAAAGGCGATGTATCGCCACAGCCACGACGCAAAATTTCAATGGTGTCTTCAGACATATCAATAACGGTGGTTGCTTGCTCGATTAAATAGCCACCATGAATTATTAAGTCTACGTGCTTCTCAAGACGCATGCGGATATCATCAGGGTCAGACTCAGTAAACTGCTCTCCTGGCAAAATCAAAGAGCATGACATCAAAGGTTCACCCAGCGCTTCCAACAACGCGCAGGTAATTGGGTTATCAGTAACACGGATCCCGATGGTTTTTTTCTTCTCATTGAGCAAACGGCGAGGAACTTCTTTCGTCCCTTTAAAAATAAACGTGTACGGACCGGGCGTATTATTTTTAATCATCCTAAACATTTGATTATCGACACGGGCATAGGTCGAAAGCTCCGACAGGTCACGGCATAAAAGAGTGAAGTTATGGTGCTTTTCGATGCCGCGGATCCGCTCTATCCGCTCCTTAGCTTGCTTATTACCGAGGTTGCAACCAATGGCATAGCCGGAGTCGGTTGGAAACACCACTACGCCACCTTGTTCAATAATATCAGCCGCTTGGCGAATTAAACGCGTTTGCGGGTTATCTGGGTGAATATGAAAAAATTGACTCATAAGCTTATTCCTCTTTGCCTCCCCAATGACGCCAAACTCCCTGACAATCTTTAGGTAAATACAAGTTACGACCAAGGTCGACCCAAGGCATTGGGAAGTGGAAATCTGACCCTTGGCTTGCTAACAATTCAAACTCTTGACTTAGTCGCCCCAAAAATTGGCGCTCAGTAGGCGCTTGCTGCGGCTGTGCAACTTCCATTGCAGCTCCCCCAACCGCTTTAAACTCAGCAATTAACTTTCTTAGCCACTTATTCGACATCTTATATCGAGCAGGGTGTGCCAATACACTTACTCCACCCGCTGCGTGAATAGCGGTAACGGCCGTTTGTATATCGCACCACTGACTTGGCACATACCCAGTTTTGCCACGTGCTAAAAATTTATTGAAAACGCTTTGCACGTTTTTAGCCACACCTCGCTCAACCAGCACTTGAGCAAAATGCGCTCTGGTGATCTGCGCAGTTTGGGCAAGTGCAAGGGCATCTTCGTAGACATGCTCATAGCCCTTTTTGGCTAATCGCTCGCCGATTTCTTTTGCTCTGGCTTCTCGCTTTTGCTGCTGTTCGTGCAGCAACTTTGTTAATGCTTCATGCTCAGGGTCAAAATTCAATCCAACAATATGGATCTCAAAGCTTTCCCATTTTGTGGAAATTTCAACGCCATTGATAAGTTCTAACGTGAGATTATTTTGACTAATGTAGTCACGGGCAGGCTGGATCGCATCTATCGTGTCATGATCTGTAATTGCAAGAATATCAACGCCTTTTTCCGTTGCTCGCTCAAGCAATTCATCAACAGCTAAGCGGCCATCGGAAAAAGTAGTATGGCTGTGGAGGTCATATTTAATCAAAATGTATTAACTATCTCTATGAATTATCAACGTTTTGATTATATCACAAGTTAACTGATACGACCTTAGGTTATTTTCTGATATTTGCCCTTGACACTTGTAGCAAGAATAGGGTTTACTGTAGCTAATTTAGATTAAACAACGAAATATTCACAAATGAACAAACAAATTCAAAAAAACATTTGGTGGTGGCACTCGAACTAAGCGGGTGTGTTTCGTTATATCTACGATTTATCAACCCGCGCAATGTCGCGGGTTTTTTTATACTTTTTAGAGGCTTATATGAACAACAATATCACAGTAAACACAATTTGGTGGTGGTGGATGCCCTAGCGGGACGGTATTGTTGTGTCTGAACAATAACCCCCGCAGAGCTCAGCTTTCGGGGGTTTTTTATTTTCTAAACAGAATATCTAGAAATTAAGAGGAATGAGGTTTGATTTTTAGTCACATAACGACCACACCAGGTGAGGTCACCAGCATAAGACAAAGGCGCGATTATATTGCCAGCCCACTGTCTTTATACGCAGGTTTAAACAAAACAAACTCGTTACTGCTCGAATCAGCAGAAATAGAGTCTAAAGACAATGTGAAAAGTATCGTGCTTGTGGATAGTGCGATTCGATTCGAATGTAACGGCGCCCAAGTTATTGCCAAAGCCTTGTCTAACAATGGTGCTCAGTTGCTACCGTACCTTGCGAAAAAGGTCACAAATTGTGACGTGTTCCTCAATGATAATACCTTGACACTCACGTACAACGCATTGGAAAGTAACATTGATGAGCATACAAAACTAAAAGCGGATAACGCCTTTAGTGCGCTCAGAACCTGTATCAATGAAATTAAACGTAACTCAGATACGCCGTTTTCAGTTTTTTTAGGTGGTGTATTCGCCTATGATATGGTGGCAAACTTTGAGCAACTTCCTGAAGTACCAGATGGGGACAACGACTGTCCCGACTATGTTTTCTATCTCGCTGAAACCCTAGTTGTGATCGATCATCAAGCACGAACTACTGAGCTCATTGGTAATGTTTTCAATGGCCCTGAGGTTCACGCCAATTGTTTTGAAGTAGGCAAACAGCTAGAAGAGCTAAACAGTCAGTGTGACCAAATCACTGAATTTCAGTTTGAGCCACAAAGTGGCGGTGCAGACGTCAAAGTCAATGTGAGTGACGACGAATATTGTCAACACGTTGAAAAGTTGAAAACCAACATTATCAACGGTGACATCTTTCAAGTCGTTCCCTCTCGCACTTTTTCACTTCCTTGCCATAATTCACTCGCCGCCTATAAACAACTCAAACTACAAAACCCTAGTCCTTACATGTTTTATATGAAGGATGAACGCTTTGTACTATTTGGCGCATCTCCAGAGTCGGCACTCAAATATTGTGAGCAGAGTAACCAAGTTGAAGTCTATCCCATCGCGGGGACAAGACCACGAGGTAAGTTTGCTGATGGTAGTATCAATCCAGATTTAGATAGCCGCATTGAGCTTGAGCTGCGCAACGATCAAAAAGAGCGTGCAGAGCACCTTATGCTTGTTGACCTTGCTCGTAACGATGTCGCACGGATCAGTATTGCAGGTACTCGACACGCAAAAGAATTATTGAAAGTGGACCGCTACTCACAAGTCATGCATTTAGTATCACGCGTCGTTGGCCAATTAAAGCCGGATTTAGATGCGCTTCACGCCTATCAGGCTTGTATGAATATGGGCACTCTCGTCGGCGCACCAAAAGTTAAAGCCGCAGAACTGGTTCGCCATACAGAAAAGCAGCGTCGTGGCAGCTACGGCGGAGCGGTAGGTTATTTGATGGGCAATGGCGCCATGGACAGCTGCATCGTAATTCGCTCCGCGTTTGTAAAAGATAACGTTGCTTACGTGCAAGCGGGAGCGGGTGTTGTGTTTGATTCAAATCCACAAAGCGAAGCAAATGAAACTAAAGCTAAAGCCATGGCAGTGATTAAAGCAGTACAGTCCACGTATGAAGGAGCAAACCATGACTAAGGTATACTTTTTAGATAATTTTGATTCTTTCAGTTATAACCTTGTGGATGAGCTTAGTTTGCTAGGACTCGACTTGGTCGTTTATCGTAACAATATCTCTGCCGAAACCATTTTCAATAAAATGTGTGCAGAGGTTGATCCTGTGATCTTAGTTTTATCACCTGGACCTGGCGCGCCATCGGAAGCAGGCTGTTTGCTCGCGTTAATTGAGCTATGTAAAGGTAAATTCCCCATGCTTGGGATTTGCCTTGGTCAACAAGCCCTAACCCAAAGTTATGGTGGTGAAGTTGGCAAAGCAGGTGAGACGGTACATGGTAAATCTTCTATTATTGAAGCGGATGAGCATCCGGTATTTGCCGGACTCGGGACGCAATTCCCCGTGGCGCGCTATCACTCTCTAATGGCAACAAGCGTACCACCAGCACTGCAAGTGATCGCGAGATATCAAGCCATTCCGATGGCTATCTATCACAGTGAACACAAAGTGATTGGCTATCAATTTCACCCAGAGTCAATATTGACCCCCAATGGCGCTCAGCTATTACAACAAAGTATCGCGTACCTTAGCGCTTAGGAGATCAGGATGGAAAAGTTACAACCTCTATTACAGCAACAAGATTTATCGTTCGACGCCGCCAAGTCCTTGTTTAGCGATATTATGGCTGGACAACTGAGCGACATCGAACTTACCGCAGCGCTGCTTGCACTAAAGTTTAAAGGTGAAACAGCGGCGGAAATAGCCGGAGCAGCTCAGGCTATGCGTGATCATGCAACCGCATTTGACAAGCAAGACCTACTCGCAGCAGACAGCTGTGGTACGGGTGGCGATGGCACAAATACCATCAACGTGAGTACCACCGCCGCCATTGTCGCCGCAGCATGTGGTATTAATATGGTCAAACATGGTAATCGCAGCGTGAGCAGTAAATCAGGTTCTGCGGATTTACTAAAAGCACTTGGGATCAACATTGATATGACCCCCGCACTTGCAGAAAAGTGCTTAGCAAAGACCGGCTTTACCTTTTTGTTTGCACCGCATTACCACGCTGGTGTAAAGCATGCCATGCCGGTTCGCACGCAACTAAAAACACGCACGATATTTAATATTCTCGGGCCATTGGCAAACCCAGCTAAGCCTGAGGTGCAATTACTCGGCGTTTACGACCCTGCCCTTGTTTTACCCATGGCCGAAACGTTAAACCGCTTAGGTACGAAACGAGCGATGGTAGTTCACGGTAGTGGCACAGATGAAATTGCCCTACACGGCGAAACGCTAGTCGCAGAAGTAAAGCGTGGTGAAGTGACGCAGTACACCGTTACCCCAAGCGATTTTGGACTAGAAAACTATTCACTTGAATCTATTGCTGGTGATACGCCAGAATATAACGCGAAAGCGAGCCTTGCGATTTTAAATGGTGAAGGCGAAGCAGCACACAATGCAGCGATTATTGCAAACGTTGCAGCCTTGTTGGTATTAACCGATAAGGCGTCAGATTTTAAAACCGCAAGCCAACAAGTACGCGAAGTGCTTGCAAGCAAGAAAGCCATGACAACCTTGGCTAACATTGTAGAGGTGAGTAATGGCTAATGTATTAGAAAAAATTGTTGCCGATAAAGTCGAAGAATTAAAAGCGCGTAAGGCGCAGCGTCCGTTAAGTGACTTTATCGACGAAGTAACCCCCACCACGCTTAACTTCACCGCTGCGTTGGCGCAAGCTGGAACACAATTTATTTTAGAGTGCAAAAAGGCGTCACCTTCAAAAGGCCTTATTCGCTCACATTTTGATTTGACTGAAATTACCAGTGTTTATCGTAAGTACGCGACATGTATTAGTGTACTAACCGACGAAAAATACTTTCAAGGCAGTTATGAATACCTTGCCACGGTGAGAAAGCTGGTTGATCAGCCTCTGATCTGTAAAGACTTCTTTATTGATGAATATCAAGTTTATCTCGCCCGCCTACACGGTGGCGATGCCATTCTTTTGATGTTGTCTGTATTAAATGACGAAGAATATTTGGCACTAGCGAGCGTGGCCAAATCACTTAATATGTCGATTTTAACGGAAGTAAGCAACGAAGAAGAAGTGACAAGAGCGCTTGCGTTAGATGCTGAACTTATCGGTATTAACAATCGTGATCTGAGAGATTTATCAACGGATTTAGCAACAACAGAAAAGCTACGAGCGTTAATCCCCGAAGACAAAGTGGTGATTTCAGAGTCTGGCATATACACGCACCGCGATGTGAAACGCTTATCACCGATTTGTGACGGCTTTTTGGTTGGCAGCTCACTGATGGCTGAACAGGACTTAGAACTTGCTTGCAGACGCTTGATTTTGGGCGAAAACAAAGTGTGTGGTCTTACTCGAAGCCAAGATGCGCAAGCAGCTTATGAAGCTGGAGCGGTATACGGTGGCCTTATCTTTTATCCAAAATCGCCTCGTTATGTCGACATTGATTGTGCGAAGGCCGTCGCCGATAGCGCACCGCTCAAGTACGTTGGTGTGTTCGTTAACGCACCGCTTGAGCAAGTTGCTGAGTATGCGCAAATATTAAAACTGAGTGCAGTGCAATTACATGGCAATGAAGATGCGCTGTACATCGATACCCTGCGAAAACAACTTCCAGTTACCTGTCAAATTTGGAAAGCACAGGGTGTGGACACAGCACTGCCAAGCCCCTTTGCTGGCGTAGACAAGCAATTGTACGATACCAAAACCGACACCGCATTTGGTGGCACGGGACAAGTGTTTGATTGGCAGCTATTGAATCGTAGTTCGAGCAATTATATGTTGGCTGGCGGCCTAAACCCCGACAACATTCAAGGTGCCGTCAATATAGGTGCCGATGGTCTTGACCTAAATTCAGGCGTTGAGCAATCGCCTGGTAAAAAATGCGCTCAAAAAATCGCTAACGCGTTTACACAAATTCGAAAATATTGAGGTGGACATGAGTAATTCAGCTTATTTTGGTGACTTCGGAGGCATGTTTGTGCCCGAGTTACTCGTACCTGCGTTAAAGCAGTTAGAACAGGAGTTTTATAAGTCACAAAAAGACCCAGAATTTCAACAGGAGTTTTATCAACTTTTGAATGAATTTGCGGGTCGCCCGACCCCGCTGACTAAGACACGCAACTTAGTTAAAAACCCTAAGGTAAAACTGTACTTAAAGCGTGAAGATTTACTTCACGGTGGTGCACACAAGACCAACCAAGTATTAGGCCAAGCGCTCTTAACCAAACGTATGGGTAAAAAAGAAGTCATCGCTGAAACCGGCGCTGGACAACATGGTGTTGCAACCGCCCTAGCCTGCTCCTTACTCGGCTTAAAGTGCCGCGTATACATGGGGGCTAAAGATGTTGAGCGTCAGCAACCAAACGTATTTAGAATGCGTTTGATGGGTGCGGAAGTTATCCCTGTTACCGCCGGCTCAGGCACATTAAAAGACGCGGTAAATGAAGCATTACGTGACTGGTCTGCAAACTACAAAACGGCACATTATTTACTCGGCACGGCTGCAGGTCCTCATCCATTCCCGACGATTGTCCGTGAGTTCCAAAAAATGATTGGTGAAGAGGCGAAACAACAAGTACTAAAAGCGGAAGGTCGTTTGCCAGATGCTGTTATCGCTTGTGTGGGCGGCGGCTCAAATGCTATTGGTATGTTCGCAGACTTTATTGATGAAAAAGACGTTAAATTAATCGGGGTGGAACCGGCTGGTAAAGGCTTAGATACCGATGAGCACGGCGCTGCACTATGTAAAGGAAGTAAAGGCATCTTGCACGGCGCCTATACCTATATCATGCAGAACAAAGATGGCCAAATTGAAGAATCTTACTCTGTGTCAGCAGGTCTTGACTACCCAGCTGTTGGTCCACAACACGCCTACCTTCATGAGACAGGCCGCGCGCAATATGTTGGCATTACCGACACTGAAGCATTAAATGCCTTTCAAGCGCTTGCTAAACACGAAGGTATTATTCCAGCCCTAGAGTCAAGCCATGCTCTGGCATACGCACTAAAATATGCAGAAGCGCAAACGGAAGAAACGGTGATTGTTGTTAACTTAAGTGGTCGCGGAGACAAAGACTTAGCTCACGTCCACCAGGTACTATCTGAGCGAGGTGAACTATGAGACGTTATGACGCGATGTTCGCGCACTTAAATGAAAAAAACCAAGGTGCATTTGTTCCTTTCGTGACGATTGGTGATCCCGATAAGGCACTCAGTATTGAGATCATCAAAAGCCTGATTGACGGTGGCGCTGATGCATTGGAGCTCGGTATTCCGTTTTCCGATCCCATCGCTGATGGTCCTGTTATCCAAGCGGCTAACATCCGTGCATTAGAGCAAGATGTTAATACGCAAGACTGTCTTGAGATCATCGCTGAAATTCGTCGCTACAACAGTGATATTCCAATTGGTTTGTTGCTTTACTCAAACTTGATTTTTGCTCGTGGAATTGAGCAGTTTTATCAAGACGCCAAAACTGCGGGTGTGGATTCTATCTTAGTTGCTGATGTGCCACTGCACGAAGCCAAACCGTTTAGGCTCACTGCAATGGCAAATGGCATCGCGCCAATTTTCATTGCCACACCGAATGCCTGCGATGATACGTTACGAGAATGCGCCACCCGAGGTCGTGGCTATACCTATTTACTTTCGCGTGCAGGCGTGACAGGTACAGAAACGACAGCACAAATGCCGGCAACAGAGATGATCACCAAACTTATCGAATATCATGCTGCGCCGCCACTGCTAGGGTTTGGTATTTCTGAACCGGAGCATGTAAAGCATGCGATTGGCTCAGGTGCAGCAGGTGCGATAAGTGGCTCTGCAGTGGTGAAAATCATCGAAAAACACTTGGATGACCCTAGCACCATGTGCTTTGAGCTAAAAACCTTTGTTGAGCGAATGAAAGCTGCAACGCAGAAGTAATATTACTTTCAAGCCAGTGTTTAACACTGGCTTTTCTTAGAATTAACGCAAGTTATCTTTTAAGGCTTTAGCAGGCTTAAATAATACCTTATTTTGTCCCTCAATGGTGATGGTCTCACCCGTTTGAGGATTACGTCCTTGCTTTGGGGGATGATAACTTAACGCGAATGTCCCAAGTCCATTGATTTGCATCTGATCGCCTTCTGACAAGCGCTTTTTAGTGGCCTGTAAAATGACATTTAACACCGTCTGTGAATCTTTCTTTGTTAATCCACTAATTTCCGCCATTTTTGTAACTAAATCGCTCTTATTCATGCAAATACCTCTGAACCATTGAATGAGCGCAGCAGGCTATGGGTTTCGTTAAAGAAAGTCAATGTTGATGTTCTCGCCGTATCTTGGTAAAACCCTTACAACCAACTTTGTTAGGATAAAAAATGTCATTTTTAATTGAGTACTTACCGCTTATCCTGTTTTTTGCGGTTTATAAGTTTGTCGATATTTTTTGGGCAACGGGTGTGCTAATCATCGCTTCTCTTATACAGGTTGCACACCAATACATCACTAAGCGCGAAGTCGCAAAACGTCATTGGGTATTCTTAGCGATTGCGTTGATCCTCGGTGGAATGACGATTTTCTTCCATGATGAGCAATTTATAAAATGGAAAGCCACTATTATTTATGCAATTTTAGGTGTGGCTTTACTCGTATCGAGGTACTTGTTTAATAAAAACTTGGTAAAAGGCGCACTCGAAGGGGTTTTAAAGTCAGTAGCTGAGAAGGAAAAAAGCGAGATTGAGATTGATATTGATTTACCAGTAAAAGACTGCGACCAATTAAACCTATTTTGGGCAGTATTACTTTTCTTCATCGCTGGCCTAAACCTTTACGTTGCGTACCACTTCTCTCTTGATTTTTGGGTGAACTTTAAAGTCTTTGGTTTAATTGGGATCACCTTCGTTGCACTCCTCTTTACCATGTTTAAAATTCAAAAATATTTACCTGAAGAGTAACCATTCAAGGTTCATCTGCAGCTGCTATAGTTAACGAGTAAGAGCTAACTATAGCGGCTTGTAGCCGCCAAATATTTTGGGGAACCAGCCTTGAACGCAAGCCAATACCGGTGGTGTGAACTCGTATTTGTATTTTTTGTCCTGCCCATTGTCGCTTATCAATTCCGTGATCACCTCAACAATTGGCTTTTTCCAGCACTGATCATTTTAATGGCAGTCTGTACCCATTTACTACTAACCGACCCCCATTTCAAACGATTTAGGTTAACCAGTTTGGGAGAGTTTTCGTCCGTCAAAAAACGTTTATTCACCACGTTTTTCGCAGGTGCGATGTTTTCAGCCATGCTCTATGGTTTAGTTAGTCAAGGAAATTGGTTTTCCCTGCCGCTCAATTCACCCAGCGACTGGTTATTATTATTATTTGCTTACCCTATTCTTTCTGTCTTACCACAAGAGTTAATTTTCAGGAGCTACTTCTTTCATCGCTATAAAAGGATTTTACCAAATAAAAACAACCGAGTTTTGTTAAGTGCATTGGTGTTTGCGCTTGCTCACTGCGTCTATGACAACTGGATAGCCGTGGCGTTATCTTTTGTTGGAGGACTACTATTTTCTTATACTTACGCACACAGCCGTTCCCTTGCCGTGTGTGTGTTAGAGCATAGCCTGTGGGGGCTGTGGATGTTTACAATAGGAGTTGGGCAGTACTTAGATTCGGGCGTAAAATTTTAGTGGCTTAGTGGAGAGTAAACATCGGCGCATTAATACGCCGATGTCATCGTGCCCAAACCAAATGTTCCGTTGCTAGAAGCCAAAGATACTGAATGCAAAATATTTAGTTGCAACGGTATTAATGAAAATAGCTAACAGGATCACCGGGATGAATGTAGATAGGGAGAAATTAATATATTTCTCAGTAAAGCTGCCTACGTACCCCTCTGAACCTTGCGCAAGTTCTTCATTCAAACCAGATTTTTTCCAGCGATAAGTAACAAATAGACACAACAGCAGACCATTCAAGGGTAAAATAGTATCGTAAAACACATCGTAGATTAGGTCAAAGAAGCTCTTCTGAGCATCGCCATAACTTACAAAACTTGTAAGCCAATCCACCATTCCAAAAGACATAGTAGATAGCACAGTCAAGATACCTGTGGTCAACGCTAAGATAATCAATGCCTTTTTACGTGAAATACATTTTTCTTCCATCAAAGTCGCTGTAGGCACCTCGACAATTGACACTAGCGATGTTATCGCGGCAAAGAAAACCAGTAAAAAGAAAGTACCTGCAACTATTGAGGCACCGACGTAGCCAATATCATCTTGTAAAGCCAATAACAATTTCGGCAAGTAATCGAAAATCATAGATACAGAAGAGTCAGATAACTTACTTGGATCTGTATTCGGATTGAAACTAAAGATAGCCGGAAGTACCATCAGACCTGCGATAAACGCCACTAATGAATCTGTAATCGCGACCATTTTAGAGCTACCGACGATGTCGTCTTTCTTAGAAATATACGAAGCGTATGTGATCAATATACCCATCCCCAAAGACAGTGAAAAGAACGCTTGTGACAGTGCGCCATTTAGCACACTTGCATTCATCTTTTCGAAGTCAGGAACGATGTAATAGCGTACACCTGCCATCGCGTTATCAAGAGTTAATACGTATGCAACAAGGCCAATTAACATGACAAATAACGCTGGCATGAGTAACTTAGCTGCTTTTTCAATCCCTTCTTTTACACCGCCAACCAAGATAAGATTCACGATCACACCCACTATCAACATATAGATGAAAACATTGGTATCGTTGATAAAAGTGCCAAAGTACTTCGGAGAGGCGAGTACATCTAAGTTACCTAAAGCTGTTTGCGCTAAGAAGCCAAAAATCCAAACGGTAATAACCATATAGAAGACGGCAATCATAAACGGCGTGAGTACAGCCAAGAATCCAGCTATTGACCACTTTTTATCATGATTAGATAGCAGCTTATATGCGCCAAACGGGTCCTTTTGGGCTTTCCTACCCATTGCCATTTCGGCCATCATGACAGGTAAACAGATAAACACTACAAATAGTGCATAGATTAGTAAAAATGCCCCACCACCATTTTTTGCGGCGGAAACAGGAAAGCCGACTAAGTTACCAATACCAACAGCAGAACCTGCAGCGGCAAGGATAAACCCTAATCGGGAGCTAAAATGCTCACGGTTTGCACTCATTGCAATCAACCTTATTATTATTTTCTACAAATATCCGAAGGACTCTACCAGTCAAGCTGAGTGTTTTTCAAGTTTAAATGTCTAATCACTGAAAAACTCTGCGTACATTTACTTTTGCACTGAGGGCGTTTTATCATAGTATTGATAAACGGGCCTGAACAGCCGACAAAATACGTAAAAAATAACAATAATAACCTAGAAACCAATCCGGAACTAATACTTATGCTTTACATGATCTATTCAACCGACGCTGAAAACTCATTAGAAAAGCGTCTTGCTGTACGCCCTGCTCATCTAGCTCGTTTAGAAGAATTAAAACAACAAGGTCGATTGTTTGCAGCAGGCCCGTTACCGGCGATTGACTCGGAAGATCCTGGTGAAGCGGGTTTTACGGGTTCTTTGGTTATTGCTGAGTTTGAAAACCTAGAAAGTGCACAGCAATGGGCGAGCGTCGATCCCTATATTGATGCTGGTGTCTATACTGCTAGTATTGTAAAACCGTACAAGCGAGTTCTGCCATAAAAGTTTAATGAACGTTAAGTTCAGCAAAGGTTAATTACAAAAGCACTAAATTTGTTTGAGATTTATGAAGTTTAGACACTTAGTATCTATGAAACTGTGGAGCTTAAAATGCGATTGCAACTCACTCTTTTAGCGTTGATTTTGGCGTTCGCTTCGAGTGTAGCAGACGCCAATAGCCGCAATGATAAGAATGTAAAGACAATTACAAAAAAAGAAGCTGTGTCTCTGGCGCTTGATAAGTACGCTGGGAAGACGCTTAAGATTTCTGAAGAAAATCAGTTTTTTGTGGTAAGAATTCTCCAACCAGATGGTCGAATTGTTGACTTAAAAGTAAACAAGAAAACAGGTGAAGTAAATAAGGACTAAGGATGCGTATTTTAGTTATCGAAGACGATATTCAACTAGCAGAAAACCTGCGAAATGCATTAGAGAAAGAAAAATATAGCGTTGACTTGTGTCATGATGGTGAGTCTGGATTATTTCACCTTGAAGAATATCCGTTAGATATGGCAGTAATCGACCTCGGTTTGCCAAAACTTGACGGTATTGAAATTATCCGTAGAGCACGAGCTAACGGCGTTAAGATCCCTATTTTAATCTTAACGGCACGCGACCGCTGGCAAGACAAGGTGGAAGGCCTTGATGCAGGTGCTGATGACTACCTCACTAAACCGTTTCATGTTGAAGAGCTAATTGCGCGCTGTAATGCACTTATTAGACGTAGCGCTGGACAAGCAAATCCAGAGATTTGCATTGGTCCAATCAAAATCCATACTCGCTCACAGCAAGTCTGGGTTAACGATAACGAGCTATCACTAACAGCCTATGAATATAAAGTTTTAGAATACTTAATGGTTAACCCACAAAAAGTCATTTCTAAATCTGAGCTCACTGAGCACATATACGATCAGGACTTTGACTTAGACTCTAACGTCATTGAAGTGTTTGTCTTAAGGCTGCGTAAGAAACTTGATCCTGATGGCACTCTGAACCCTGTTGAAACCCTTAGAGGACGTGGATATAGGTTCAAAAATCAGTGGTAAACAGCTCTCAAATTTCGCTTAAAATAAGACAAGGATTTATCCTTGTCTTTGTGCTTATTATTGCCCTTCCCGCGCTATTTTTCTCCGTGGGCAGGGCTTATTACTCTTCTTTAGTCGATGCGACTGAAAAAACATTGGAAGCCCACCTCTACTCACTTATCTCTGAAGTCGAATTTGTCTCTAACGGACTCGAAATGCCTCGCAGTATTCTTGCACCTGAGTTAAACAGATTGAATTCTGATACTTATGCACTGGTCTATCAAGATAACTCCCTCGTTTGGTATTCCGAGTCGGCTGTAAATCTCTCAATTTCACCTGACTTTTCAGAAAACCAGGCTGGAGCATCTGAGTTTAAACGAGTTGAATATAATGGCGTACTGTTTTGGCAACTTAGCCTGACCGTTATTCTCGGAAATGCAGAGCAATCGCAGCAAGCCCGCTTTGTACTTTTAAAGAAAAATGACGCGCTGATGGAATTAATGTCAGGGTTTAGAAACACCTTGGTCAACTGGATGCTGGTTATGGGTGTGGTGATAGCCGGATTGATGGCATTTGGGTTTGTATGGAACGCAAGGCCGCTGCAACGACTCGATAGAGAAATTAAAGAGATTGAAGCTGGCGAGCGCGATAAGATCACAGGTCTTTACCCCGTCGAACTCCTAACAATCAAATCCGACTTAAATCTACTATTAGAATCTCAAAAGCGGCAAAAAGAGAGATATAGAGCTTCACTTAGCGACCTTGCGCACGCGTTAAAAACTCCCCTTGCGGTGATCAAATCCAGTCCACTGGCAAAAGATGCAGACGCTCAGGAGCAACTAGACAGAATCAATGCAATGATCGAACATCAATTGAAACGTGCTGCAACGGGCGCATCCGATACATGGAAGAAACAAACATCAGTAAAACCCGTACTTGACTCAATACTCAACGCCATGACTAAAGTGTATCACGACAAGCACATTCAATTTTCATCCGAATGTGGTGAGGAGGTTGCATTTTTAGGTGATAAAACGGATTTAATGGAAATTCTTGGTAATATTATAGATAACGCCTGTAAAGCATGTGGTTCCTTGGTCGATATAAAAGTAAGTGCACCTAAAAAGCGCCTACTAATCATAGAAGTAGAAGATGATGGCCCTGGCATTCCAGAGCATCGCCGCTCAGAACTACTAACCAGAGGTGCAAGATTAGACACCTATGAAGCTGGCCACGGCGTAGGAATGGCTATCGTATCTGATTTAGTTAAGTCCTATCATGGCTTGATGCAAATCGGTACTTCCAGACATGGTGGCGCGAAATTTACGATAGAGTTTAACCATGAAAAGAATAATTAGCAGTCTATTGGTATCGGGATTAACCTTTTCTGTGATTGCAGACGACGATGTCACACTACAAGACTGTACGAAGTATGAGTCAACGCATCCGGAAAAGGCAAAAAAATTCCTCATGTGCCTGGATGGCAATATCAACTTACTTGAACGTCATCGTCAAACCTGGATCACTAAGTTATTGCTCGATACTAAAAAGTACCAAGCGGACACTGGTAATACACAGATCTTGCCAATTATGGAACGTGCCCTTCGCAATCAGGAGGAATATATGGAAGACAGCTGCCGGTGGCGATACTTACTAGACATGCCAAACGCAACGCGCTCAGCGACAGCTTATAAAAATTGCAAAATTGCATTTTTAAAAGCGCACATCATCGAGCTAAAAAGCAGTAAAGTATTGAAAGAAGATTTGAATCTCTAGCGACATTTTTGATTGGATTATTAGGTGCTAAGCTTTAATAACCTGAGCTTCAGATAATGACGAGTAAACCTTAGAAAGGAGCTGTTTATAGCTCCTTTTTATTTGCCGGATCTCAGCGTTGTTAAGATGGTCTATTATCGGGTTGTTCTGAACCGAGAAGGATTGCAAGCCATTTACCCTCTTCGCTGGTTTCAAGGGCAATTTTCACAACCATGGTAAGTGGCACAGAAAGCAGCATTCCAACAGTTCCGAGTAACCACCCCCAGAAGATTAACGAGAGAAACACTACCAAGGTCGATAAACCTAACCCTCGACCCATAAACCTTGGCTCAATAATGTTGCCCATTAAGGTATTAATACAAATGTAACCCACAGCAACAATGCCGCTCACCAATGGCCCCTGTGTCACTAAGGCCAGAAAAACAGGCGGCACAGCCGCAATGATTGAACCTATGTTTGGAATATAGTTAAGCAAAAATGCAACTACGCCCCAAAGCACGAAGTAATCAACATCTAACGCCCATAAAAAAACGGCCGCCACGACACCAGTCGCCAGTGAAACAAGCGTTTTAATCGCCAAATAGCTATTGATAGAATCTAAAAATCTATCAATTTGCTGCATTTTCATCTCTGGGTCGTCTAGTGCGAGATGCACTTTGTGGCCCAAAGAAGGCGCTTCAAAAAGCATGAAGACGACGATAAGCAGAATTAAAAAGCTATTTGCCATCACACCACCAAAGCCAGTCAGCATGTTGGTGGCCACATCGATTAGCTTATTTGGGTCTAGCATGCTAATAAGTTGTTGTTTATCCAATAATATATTGTAGTTCGCTGCAGTATTGACCAACCAAACGAACTTTTCTTGTAAGTCTTCTTTATAAGTTGGCAGCTGCTTAGAGAAATCATTGACTGATTGCCCAACAAGCCCACCAATACTTGCACCAATTAAAATCACAAGTGCGATAATCACCAGAATGGCCAGACCTTTTGGTATCTTAAAACGGGCCAAAAGCTTGAGCATGGGATTACAGATAATCGCAATGAATGCGGCTAATATAAACGGCACAACAATCTCAGACGCAAGCTTGATCCCACCTAACACTAAAAATAGCGAGGCCAAAACCACCAGCGTTTTGTTAATTCCAGTTAGTGAAGACACAGTTCACTCCTTTTGCTTTTTTACCATTCTAAAACAAACCACCTATAATGAAAATGAGTGATCTAACTCCTTGCTAAAACGTAAGTTTATTTGATTACAATAAAGAGTATTGAGAATGAATATATTCATAACAGGCGCTACAGGATTAATTGGTAAAAAGCTATGCCAATTTTTAGTACACAAACATAATCTGGTTGTACTGACCCGTTCGCCTTCAAAAGCTGTAAACCTATTACCAGGAGGGGTTAGCTGCGTCACCGATACTGATGATGTCGACTTTAATGAGCTTGATGCGGTCATTAATCTTGCGGGTGAACCAATAGCCAATGGCCGGTGGAGCAAAGAAAAAAAACAAGAGATCTACAATAGCCGGATAAAAATCACTGAGCAAATCGTTACAGCGATAAACACTGCGACGTCACCGCCCAAGGTGTTTATTTCAGGTAGTGCAATAGGTTTTTATGGACGCCAACCGGATAACTTGACCATCACTGAAGATTTCAAGGATTACCATGATGAATTCTCCCATAGGCTGTGCCGAGATTGGGAAGATACCGCCTTTAGAGCCAGCTCCAGCCAAACTCGAGTATGTATAATAAGAACAGGCATTGTGCTTTCAAAATCGGGAGGTGCTTTAGATAAAATGTTACCGCCTTTTCGATTTGGCGTTGGCGGCCCGATTGGTTCTGGAAGACAGGTGATGTCTTGGATCCATATCGACGATATGATTCAGGCGATAATGTATCTACTTAAACATGACGAGATCTGCGGTGTTATTAATGCAACAGCCCCAAACCCGGTATCAAATAAGCAATTTTCTCAAGCCTTAGCACGCGCTATCTCACGCCCTTGCCTATTTACCGTACCACCGTTTGTCCTCAAATTGGCATATGGTGAAATGTCAGAATTGCTATTGTACGGCCAATACGTCGTACCAAAAAAACTTCTCGATGCAGGTTATCGATTCCGCCACGATCATATTGAAGATGCCTTGAACGCACTTAACTTATAACTTTGTGCAATACTTTATTCAGATGATATATAGAGCTTTTCCCGCGTTAAGACTTTGTCCAGGTAATGTTTGGTTTCATCATACGGTAAACTCTTGTCTAGCGCTGCTAGTACGTTTTCTGGCGAGAGTGAATTAATTATCTTTGCTGCTTTTGTAATTGATCTCGAATCATCAGCATTAAAAACACGAGCAACATTTCCAGCACCGGTGTTATAAGCCGCAATCGTGCAATACTTACGACTAAGTGGGTTATGTATTTTACTCAGGTAGCGCTTATCTAGAATATTCAGGTAAGCCGTCCCCGCTTCAATATTATTATCCGTCACATATAGATAAGGTGCCGACATCGGTTCATCGCGATTGTACAACATACGATTCACATCAACACCCGCACTCGTCGGTACTATCTGCATCAAACCAAACGCAGGAATGTGTGACTTTGCCATTGGGTTAAAGTGGCTTTCGGTGTGCATAACCGCAAAAATTAAACTAGGTTCAATGTCAAAGCGCTTCGCTTGTGCATTCACTTGGCTAACATAACGTTCTGCTCGATGCTTGGAAAGTTCAGTCTGCTTGGGTAGCTTAAGCACGATTTCAGATACGACAGTTGCTTCACTTTTACCAGTATTGCTAGCTGTTTCTAATAGCTTTTTAAGGCGTTTTTGCTTTAACAACTCCAGCTTTTTCTGTTGCGCTTGTTGTTGAGCCTCTGCTAATTTTGAATCTTCACCGTCAATGATGGCCTCATCCGTCTGACGTTCTATGTAGCGTTGCTGTTGTTCGAATTGGCTATCTATTTGCTTTTTCGCTGCGATCAACGCTTTTGCACGAGCAGCGTTATCCACTTCACGTTTCGTTGTTTCACTTTGGTTTATCGCGAGCGTATCAACATTAAATACATCAATTACTGCACGGTCTTTCGCGGTAAATTCCTTGTATAGGGCTTGAAGTTGAGCCTGAGATACCCTTTCATCTTCTGCATGCCTAATGCTTACTACCAACTCATTGGCTTCAAAGTCGACAACCATTCTGGATGATAAATCGTCACTGTAGGTGACAAATGCAGCTTGATCAGCAACAGTTATATCTCCCCACTGTTGGATCACATTATCACGAAAGGCATCGTACTCTTCAAAATGCTCTTCGACATAATCAGCAAACTCACTTAATTGTTGGCGTTTATATTGCTCAAACTCGCTCAGCTCTTCATCATTAGGCTCGGAGGTTTGCCAACGTGACATTTTCTCTGATAGCTCTTCAAAAAGCTGGGCTTGACTCGCCACCGCACTTGGAATGGCACTTAACGCCATAACTAAAAATGAGTATATCGATTTGCGCATAGAGCGTTCCTTTCAAAAAATTAAAGCGTGAAACTCACGCTTTAATTAGTTAGCCTTGCAATTTCCTTCTCCAGATCTTTTTCTGCTTTGTAAGCTTTAAATTCTTGATATAAAAACTTTTCATCTTGAGGGTTTACACTGCGCTTACTTTCTTTGATCAAATCTTTGAAAAGTTCTTTAGTCTGATCAGGTGATAACGTCGTCAATGCACAGAAATAATCTTTACCAGAAATATCGATAACATCGGCCTTAACGATACGAGAGCCATTTAATGTTTGTTTAGTCAATTGTTTGGATACAGAGCTAAAGGTTGCGCCTACCGTTGTGTCATCGTTTGCATCTGTACGGTTCGCGAATGTCTTATCAAGGCCTTCAACACGGGTTTCAATTTGCTGAGCTAACGCAAGACGTGCATTTGCAACCGCCATTTTTTGATCGATTGAAATGTTGCCCGAGTATTTCACACAATCTGCTGCAGCTATACCATCTTCGATTGTTGGATTGAGAACCCATTCTGGAATATTAACTCTTGGGCTTGAAGCCGCATCATCTTTACTTGAACTACAAGCCGATAGCATCCCTATAACGGCCACTGATATAAGTAGTTGTTTTGCTTTCATGTTGGGTTCCTTAATTGCCCTGATTACGGAATAAAATTTATCAAAAATATTATTGATTAACAGTAATAAATTGTAAAAACGATTTTTAACAATTTAGCACTTTCAATTCAATTTTTTACTATTTAATTTATTGTTATATGATTGAACACCACAACACTGCCATTATAAGAACAAGTATGCAAGGAATGCGATTCCAAGTTGATTTATATAACTTCATGATAAAGCTCTTTATCTTTACAGGTTGCTTGATGCTGAGCGGCTGTAACTTGACCCCTAAAGCCAACAAGCAGGCCATAGAATACGCGGAGCAAGGAGATTTTATCTCAGCCCAACAGCGTATTGACGATGCCTATAAAAATTCATCTAGTGACGAATTATTGTATTACCTAGAATCAGGCATGTTAGCTCACTTACAACATCATTATGAGTTAAGTAATCAACATCTTTCTCACGCAAAAGAAATTATTGAAGCCGCTTACACTGTCAGCATCAGCGACCAGCTTTTTTCTGCTTTTACTGGTGCGAGTTACAAAAAATATACTGGCCGTGCTTTTCATAAACCTATGATCCATACATTAATGGCGCTTAATTATGTATCGTTAGCAAACGCATCAAAAGTGAATCGTGTTGCTATGTATGACTCTGCACTGACAGAAATGCGTCAACTGGATTTATATCTCTCTCAATTACAGCAACAAACCGGAGGCTACGTAAATCAGCAAAAGGCAGGAAATGATATTGAGCAAATTTTTAAAGCGATTTTTAATCAACCATTTATCAGCGGTGAACTTGAGTATAAAGACGATGCATTTGCACAGTATTTAAGCGGCGTTCTATATGAGCAACAAGGCGAGCTAGATAGTGCTCGGATCCAATATGAGCGAGCGGTGAGCGCATACAAAAATGGCTTTAGTAAACAATACAAACTAGGTCAATATGCAGGCCAACAAGCACAGCAAGACCTCAACAGAATGGTTGCAGACAAGGAAGAAAACTACTTCACATTAGTTCAAAGCTTAGGTGTATCACCGCAACGCAAAGAGTTTAACCTTTACCTTAGACCTGATGAAGAGGCACAAGCATTAGTGATTACGCCAATTTATTGGGGAACAAAAGAAGAACGCCAAGCCCAGTTCGCATGGTTTAATTTAATGTTTGCTGATACCAGTCTGTTTGATCTCATTCAAAACTATGCAACAGGCGACTTTAGCGATGTTGTATTAGGCACTGTCACAAAACGCTTACCTCTCGGTGATAAATTATGGCAAAAAGCCGTAGACGAAGGGGTGATTGATGCACTCAAGTATGGCAGTAGAATCTCGGTTACTTACTTACAACCTCATAAAAATGATATTCAATATGTTGCGCTTTTCGCCAACGGACAAAAACTTACAGAATTACACCCCTTTTATTCGGTAAACTTACTCACACTGTATGACGCGCTAGGTAATGCCAATATGGAAATTTACACCGCTATTTCACGAGAAGTGTTAAAAGCAGTCACAGCAAGTAAAGCTATAAAGCAAGTTGGCATCCAACAGAACTCGCTGTTGGCAGGGCTTGCTCAGCTAACATCATCTGTCACCAACGCCATTACAGCAGCGGCAGACACAAGGCAATGGCAATCTTTACCGGGTGAGATTAGAGTAGCTCGAGTGAAATTACCCGAAAATACCACTCACCTGCAATTGCAAACCCAATTAAGGACTGGCAGAGTAATTAAACAGGATATACCGCTGACTCAAACAGCACCATTGCTCAGCCACATTCGCACCTTCACCGGTGTAGCTGAACCAGAAAAACAAAATTATTTATCATCTCTAACTAACATGGACTGAATACATGAAGCCTAAATTTGCAGTTAAATTAGTTGTCCCAATGCTCATCGCGTCTTGCGCAGCTATGACGGGTTGTTCTTCAACAACCAAAGTGAGTCGCGTGGACGCCAATGAAGAAATAGCGCTTTCAGATAAATGGAATGCCAAAGACTCTCAGTTAGTTGCTGAAGCAATGATAAGCGATATGCTCGGCTTCCCTTGGGTACGTGAACACCGTGCCAAAGAAGGCACTCGACCCGCAATCATTATTCAATCTGTTCGTAACAAGTCGCATCAGCATATTGCAGTTGACACTTTTTTGAATGACCTCAAGCGCGCCATATTGCGAAGTGGGCAAGCTGACTTCGTCGCAAACCGCTATGTACGAGATGAAATTCGTGAGGAAAGGCGAGACCAAGAGCTTAATTCAAGCCTCGAAACTCGTAATGAGATCGGCCAAGAGCAAGGTGCTGATTATGCACTATCCGGCACGATTAACTCATTTGTTGATGAACAAGGTGGTAGTCGAGTCACTTTCTACCAAGTAGATCTTCGATTAATAGACATGACGACTAACCGAGAGGTGTGGAATGGACAGAAGAAAATTCAAAAACTTCAAGAGCGCAGCGGGTATGGTTTCTAAACGTCTAGCGTTACCTCTGTGTATTCTACTTAGTTTATCTGCCTGTCAGTCTACCAAGCAGGCTGTTGCAAAGGAAGAAAGCTTGCCCATTTGGGCTACACAGCAACCGAGTTCCGATTATCTAGTGTATGGCGTTGGTTCAGCGAGTCATATTGTAGATAGGACGGAAGCCAAACTTGCCGCCCAAGAAGCAGCTAGATTGGCGATTGCCAAACAGTTAAATGTGGAAATTGAAGGAACAACACAAGTTGCTCAAAGTCAAGCTAATGGCGATTTTTCGTATCGAGTGGATGAGATTTTATATTCTCGAGTCCCAAGTATACAATTACAGGGGATCAATATTGAGCAGGAGTTTTACTCCACAGAGCAAAAAACGGCCTATGCCCTTGCCTCATTTAACAAAATTGAGTCAAGAATGCACGCTGAGCTTGATATTAGACAACTTGACGAAGAGATCAGTAACGCGACTATTTCGGCACTAACCAATTCAGAAAAATTAAAAGAAGCGATGGCAATTAAGCGACTAATTGCTAAAAGACGCAAAGCAAACGAATATCACAGGCAATTAGGTGGCGGCAGCATTGCCATACCAACCTCAGTGAGCAACAAAAACAAAATGCTGAATGATTTTATTCAGTCATTAACTTTTAGTATTTCATCAAAGTTTTGGGGACAGGAGTCTATCCGCAATCAGTTAGCCGAGAGCCTGACTAAGCAAGGTCTTACTGTTGTGGGTGAAAAACAAAGTGCAGACTTTCAAATTGATTTTAGCGTTGATTTCGAAGACGTGAAGAAAAACAGCACTTATTATGTTTTTGCCAACTCAAGTTTAAAACTCATGGAAAACGATAAAGAAAAGGCGCATGTTTCTGCACAAATAAAAGCAGCGTCTAGTTTTGAGAACATGGCTAAGTCTAGTGCTGAAGAAAAGTCAGCAAAAATGCTAAGCAAAAAGCTGACGATGTTAATCATTGATAGCAAAATCTAAAGTAAGGCCCTTTTATAGGGCCTTACTTATCTCTTCCTAAAATGACTTCACCACTTTAACGCTGCTATCTGCAGCTCCCGAAGATACAAACCCAATTAGGTTAGGGTTACTCGCAACGAGTTTAAGTACCTCAGCATCATCGGCGGCTTCTTTTGGTGGTGTCCCTTTTCCAGTAAATACTAATTTTGACCAATAAGCTTTAAGTTGGCTTGATGACTTATTAAGTACCTTTTCATTAAACTCATCGGTTACCGTCGAGCCATCAGCCTGAGTTATCGGAAGTGCTTTAGAGCCATCGGAGAATGACTTTGATTTACCAATAAAAATTTGCTTAATTTCGTTTTCATCAAGTGTAGAGGTATTGGCTGGATTGACAATGACATCCACGGCTAGGCAACTAAAAGAGCTGCAAAGTAGAGTAAGTAAAAATAATTTTTTCATGCTTCTCTCCTTAAAATACCATGTCGATGCCAATTGTAATGGCTTTACTATCACCTGCGACCGCTAAACCAACGGAGTTATCCTCTACCTCATCGTACTGAATCTTGAAAGCAGCGGAGGAATGAAAATCCCAACGTACTCCAAACGAAGTGGTTTCATGGCTTTCGGCATCGTCGCCCTCGCCTTCAAAATCTGCGTAAGATACGAATGGCGTGATATTGTCAAAGCGATAGCCCAGTGTCAGCATCTTAGTGTCTAGATTGCCGTCTAAGTCCAACCGATTTAGCTCAGATAAAATAAAGAAATTTCCCCAGTCTGCATTTACTGCTAAACCATAAAACTTACCATCTCGCTCATCACTCCCCTCCCATAAAACAGGCTCTCCAGAGCGATACCGCTGGTTGGTGTAACGCATATGGGTTAAACGCACTTCAAGCCAATCATTACTGGTTTGAATTACGCCGCCTAGGATGTCTTTCCAGATTTCTCTAGTTGGCTCTTGAAAGAAAAACTCGCTCAACAGCTTATTGTCATCATCGTCTTCTTTACCGGCGTAAATATTCCCGCTTAATGACCAGTCGCCTATACTGCCGCTGTAGAGCATATTGATGCCATTATAATTAAAGATTTGCCAGGTGTAGTTGTCCGCGGGTGCACGCATCCAAATATAGGCGTAACCCACATCATAAAAGTCGGAGTAATAGAATAGCGGTAAGCGCTTTTTACCTGCTTGGAACGTCCAATTCTCATTAATCTCATAGGACAAATAAGCCCACTCGAACTTTGCATCAAAATCGTCTGCGCCGCGCGCAACAATTTGACCAGTAACACTTAAACCTTCTGTTAGATCAGCACTAAATTGAAGGCCCATCAGTGTTTCAGGTTCAAATGAGATATCCTCGTCGTAAACACTGACGATAGGATAATCGGCGAGAAATATTGGATCGTTTATTCCGAATTGTGGAACACCGCTTCCGCTCAGCACCTTACCAGCATTGATACTTGCGAATCCGGAAAAGTTAACCTCTGCATGCCCTGAAAAACAGGCAAGGCAAAGGGTACAACCTAAAGCTAGTTTCATCTTCATTGTGATTCATCCCAATTGCTTGTTCTACAAGTACTACATTGCAAGTATAGTTAAATTTAAGAAAATGCTAGCAAAAGCAGCAAATTGATATAAATATTTGCAGAAAAAGGGATGAAATAGGAACAAAAAAGCAGCTTACGCTGCTTTTTATAAACTAAGATTCGCCATTATAATAACGTTCAATTTGGTCCTTTAAGTTAGGCGGTACACCTTTAATCGTAAGTGTATCAGTCGCAGCATCATAAATAACCCGCTCACCCAAATGCTTACGTTCAAAGCCAACGCTTACTCCACCGCCAAGCCCGGAAAATTTCACCATACTCGTTACTGTCTTTTTATCGACAGGAAAGCTTTCTTCCAGCTCATAGCCCTGCTCTTTATAAAAGTCTTCAAACTTTACGTCTGAAGACTTAGAAAGCGTCTCGGACAGTGTATTAACATCTGCGTCCTCGCCGCTTGAAACACAGTCGTTACAGTAATCAAAAATTTCCTTGCGGATGTCGTCTTTTTCAGACTTTTCAAATTGCTGTGTAGACAAATAATCCTCAACCGCGTGTAACATAGTTTGTGATTGCTGCTTTGGATCGATCCCCTCTTCACAACCAAGAAAATCTAAAAAGAAATCAGCAACTTTTCGACCAGCACGCCCCTTAATGAAGGAAATATAACGGTTTTCTTCTGCGGCTGTATCCCAAGCATCTAAATCGATTCTAGCAGCCAATTGCATACGTGAAATATCTAAGTGTTTTGCTGCGGATAAGTCTAAGTCTGAGGTAATCGTGTAATGCTCTTTAATATTAATCAGTGCAATCATAATAAAATTGCTGGCAACATACTGATAATGACAAAACACTAAATACCCAGTTTCATGAAATGCATATTTATTAAGCTCTTCTTTAAGCACATTGGTTGCTTCTTGGGTTAAATTCCAAAAGTTAAGCTCATTATTTCTATAACTCTGCATCGCAGACGCGACCACACTGCTTTTTTCGCCGCTAAAAGCACAGAACCCTTTACCCGGTTTGCCATTGTAGGCATGATGCAATTGTTCAATGAAAACATTAACTTTGTCATTGACTTGCATTTCATCGTCACGTAGATGTATTTCGGTATCTTCGTCCTGTTTGTCTACATAGTGAACAACTAGTTTTTTTACCTCAACGCTCATCTTTGTTTTTCACGCCTCTAATGTTAAAATGTAAAAATTATTGCTTTTATAAATTGAACCAACTGATGCCTATCCAATCAAAGTATTCCAATAAACAAGTAGAAGAAATTGTTGACCAATTAGTTAATGTATTAAGCTCGCAAAACGCACCAGTTGATCTCAGCTTAATGTGTTTGGGTAATTCTATCACGCACATTCTAAAAGAACATGTTCCAGAGAGTAAGAGACAATCTGTTGCCGAAAATTTTGCCAAAGCACTTACACAATCAGTAAAGTAACGGAATGAATCTTACACCGCACAGCCCTTTTTCATCAAAAGCAAGTCAATTACTCAGCTGGGGACACTGGTTTACCTTTGCTAACATTGGCTTGGTTTTATTGATTAGCTCAGTTTATTTGTTCGCCGACAAAGCGCCAAGTACCTTTGTCGGTTGGTTTTATATGCTGATCACGTGGATAAGCCATACCAGCTTTATCACTTTTTGTGCGTTTGTATTAACTATCTTTCCGCTTAGTTTAATATTCCCTTACCCGCGACATATTCGCGGGATGGCTGCAATTATTGCCTCGGTTGGTATTGTTGTACTAACAGTGGATGCCTTTGTTTACCTACAACTTGGCTACCATATAAACCCAGCTTCGCTTTCCGATATTTTTGTTTTATTGTGGGAAACCTTAGTCGGATCATCCCTCATTAATCTCATTGTTACCATTGCAATGCTTGGACTGGTGCTCACTTTTGAACTGCTCGCAGGTAATTATGCTTGGCGTCATTTGGCCGAGCTTAAATCCTATAAATTCCCTCGCTATGCAACGGGGACCATTGTTACCTGCTTTGCGCTCAGTCACAGCCTGCATATTTGGGCCGATGCGAATGCCTTTTTCGATATCACTAAGCAAGATAATGTATTACCTCTCTCATATCCTACAACCGCAAAGAGCTTACTCGCCAGACACGATTTACTTGATATCGAGCAGTATGAAGAAGCGCACTCATTGAGCATTGGTGATACGCATTCAAAATACAAAGCCCCTGTAATTTCGGCGGTATGCAAAGAAAAGAAAGATACCACAGAGCAACCTATCAACGTTTATGCTTACACAGATGAGGCGCTGTTCCAAAAAACAGCAACAGCACTTCAGAGCAACGGTAAAAATAACGTGTTCCGAATGGATTCTGTTTTACGCGCAGGAAATAGCAGCGATGCGCTATTCAGCCTGATATACGGTCTACCGAGTTATTATAAAGAGTCTGTCCTGCTACAGCAGCAAGTTCCGGTATGGTCAATTAATAATGACTTAATGAGTGTTAATGCTAACGGCGAGTTCTCTTTTGTTCCTTCTCATCAAGCAAGTAAATTAACAATCATTGAAGTAAGTGACGAAATTGACATTGATAGTTCAAAGCCGTTCGTGGCAATTGATATTAGTGCACAGCAAGCGACGGTATTAACCAGTTCTGCGGTAACGAACATTGAGCTGTTTGCTCAGGCTTCTGGTCTTGTGCAGCCCAATGACATCACCTACACCCTGTTAAGCTCTTATCTAGGCTGCGACCCCCTTGCTCAGCAAAGTATGCTGGCATCGAACATTAAAACTCGCTCTCATGCAGAAGGCGTTAACTTTACGCAAGGTGTCTTAGTTGCCTTCAAAAAAGACAAAATCACCTTAGTCAATCAAGATGGTAGCTTCAAGCAGATGTCAGCAAAGGAAGGCTTTGTGTTAAACGGTAATTTAGATATTCCATTTTTAATACAAAGTATTAAGACATTAAAAAAATTCACGGCCCCTGAAGCGCAATAACCTTGAACAAAGTGGGATGTCATCTATGGTTAAGTAGATATTAACTGTTACAGCAAGGATGCCATATGCAATTATATCTAAAACTACTTGTACTGATTTTTGTTTCTACTCATTGTTTCGCCACAACAACGGTAAAATACTTTAAATGCACGACCGACAGAGGCATCGTTTTTAGCCAATTTCCCTGTTCGGCCAATGCGACCCAGCATACGATAACCACATCCGATCCTAAAGCCTCGGCTCCCTCAGAGCAGCACTATAAAACGTTAAACAATTTGGAACGTAACCAAATTGCGAAAAGGACAAAGCGTGCACTCAGAGCCAAACACCATGAAAAAGCCGTGCTCAATCGCAAAAGAGATACCGCAGTTAGAGAGCAACAAGATCAATTAACTAAACTGATGAATGAAGACAGGCGCAAAAAGGTCGTCAGACAAGTTAAAAAGGAAATAAAGGCCATTAATAAGGCACATGCTAAAGCGATTAAAAGCCTAGAGAAAGAGATTTCAAAATTAGAAAAGCAACTCAAAGAATATGAGTGATATAACCGCTCAATTACATTGGTTGTTTTTTGAGAATCACACTTGGTCTATGCGCATTCGCTATAGTTATGCAAATACCTTAACTGGTATTACCAGATGACTTTTCGCACATTACCTTGTAAAGTGAAACCACTCCGCGTGGATAATTTATGAGGGATGTAGATGCAAGCACAGCAGTTAGCAGAGCGAATTTTATCAGGTTTTCAAAACCACTATCACGCATTTGTAAAAATTACCAAACTGGCACCCATCGCTTTTGCTGCTCAAAATTGGGGAGAGATAGAGCGGATAAGTAAAGCGAGGATCAGCCAATACGATAGTAAAGTTGATGAAACCGCACAGAAGTTAATACAACTCTATGGCTCTACGCAACTGGATGAATCGCTATGGTATAAAGTAAAACAGGCTTACCTTGAGCGTCTTACCTTTCACCCTCAACCAGAGCTTGCTGAAACTTTCTATAATTCAGTTTTTTGTCGCCTCTTTCACCGCCGATATTACAATAGCGATTTCATTTTTGTTGAAACCCAGCTTGCTAACGCCACATCACTCCCTGTAGAAGCAGAGTATCGAAGCTATTTTCCAGTCGTCAGTGGCCTCAAACCCACCATCAAAAGAATCATTGAACACATTGACTTTCATTGTGAATTTGAAGATTTAGATAGAGATATTCGACTACTCGTTAAGGCGTTTCTTAAACAAGCACCTAACACGCATCATCAGGCACACTTAATGCGCTTCGACATCCTCAGCGCACCTTTCTATCGTAATAAAGGCGCCTATATTGTCGGCCGAGTGGTATCTAAATCTGGTGTACAGCCGTTTATCATTTCGGTATTACACGCACAAACTGGGGGCTTACTGATCGATGCGCTGCTTACCAACAGCTCACAAATGCGGGTGATTTTTGGTTTTGCGCGGGCTTACTTTTTAGTAGAGACCCACGCCCCATCTGCGCTAGTTAAGTTTTTAAATCAACTCATGCCAAATAAAACAAAGGCTGAGCTTTATAACGCCATCGGCTTTCATAAACAGGGGAAAACCGAATTTTATCGTGAGTTTTTACACCACTTAGCTAATTCCGAAGAACAATTTGAAGTCGCTCCAGGTACGCCCGGCATGGTAATGATGGTATTCACTCTGCCAAGCTTTCCCTATGTTTTTAAAGTGATCCGTGACCAATTTCCAGAAAGTAAGCCATTTACAAAAACAACCGTTCTAGAGCGGTATCAACTTGTAAAACGCCACGATCGCGTAGGTAGAATGGCAGATACAATTGAATATTCCGATGTGGTGATCCCACTTGCACGTATTTCACCAGCCCTTTATCAGCTATTGCTGGACTCTATCTCTCAAAGTATACGTATTGAGGGGATAATATGGTGATAAAGCACTTGTATATTGAACGCCGTATGACACCGCTCAACCTCTTTGTACAGCAAGCCGATGAAGAAACGTGTGAGCAAGTCATTAGAGATTACGGCTATGCGCTCAAAGAAATGCTCGCTGTAAACATTTTTCCAGGTGACATGCTGTTAAAAAACTTTGGCGTGAGTAAACACCATAGAGTTATCTTCTATGACTATGATGAGGTGCAATATCTCACGGAAATGAACTTTAGAGCGCTGCCAAAACAAGGGCTAGATAATATGTACGACTCTGGCGATATTTCCAGTGCACCACAAGACGTCTTTCCTGAACAGTTGTGTACATTTGTTCTGACAAATCCTACACTAAAGGAAATGTTTCTGCGCCATCATGCTGATTTGGCTGAGGTGTTGTTTTGGCAGCAAGCACAACGAGATATTCGTGAGAAAGTCGTAAGACATATTTACCCTTATCCACATGACAATCGCTTTCTCCAAAATGCCAAAAAAGAAGAATAATACAAAGGAAAACTGAGTGAACATTAGTAAAATTGACCTTAACCTGCTGGTTTACCTCGATACCTTACTTCGAGAATGCAATGTAACACGTGCCGCAAATCAATTAAGTATTACCCAACCGGCAATGAGTAACGGTCTTAAGCGTCTCAGAAACCTCTTTAATGACCCTATTTTAGTACGTACCAGCGAAGGCATGGTGCCAACAGAGCGCGCGCTTGAGCTGCAGCCTGTGATCCGTGGCATACTCATGACTTTGGAAGAAACCTTAGCCCCTAACAGGGAGTTTGAAGCAGCGAGTAGTAATCGAGTGTTTAGGATTATGGCCAGCGACTATGCTGCAAGTACGCTTGCGCCGAAACTTCTAACTAAACTTCATGAGGAAGCCCCAGATACGACCCTTGATATTCTCACGCCGAGTGATGTTACTTTTCATGATGTAGAAAATGGCAAGGTAGACATGGCAATTAACCGCTTCGAAAATCTACCGCAATCGTTTCACCACAAACGAATTTGGAAGGATAGTTTTTGCTGTCTGGTGAAGTCCGATAACCCCGTTATTACCAACTTTACGCTTGATGCCTATTTAAAATCTCGCCATATTTGGGTAAGTAAAACCGGATTTGGTGTTGGGGTCGGAATGGATCCCGCCGATGTACAGAAACTTGGCTGGGTTGACGAGGCACTCGCACACTTTGGAAAACACAGAAACATCGCAACTTTTACACGTAATTACCACGTTGCAATTCACTTAGCAAAAGAGCAGAACTTAATCGCAACATTACCGTCAAAAGCCGCGAATATCTATCGTGATGATCCGACCTTAACAGTTTTGGAGCCGCCATTCCCTATTCCGCCGTTTGAGTTAGATATGATTTGGAGCCCGCTATTACACCGTGATGCAAGCCACATTTGGCTGAGACAAAAAATCGCTGAGGTAGCTGAAGAGCTAGCATAGCGATATAACTAAGCTTTGCTTTGGTGCGCTTTTTGAAATTGGTATCGCCAGCTAATTGAACTATCCTTTTATCTATATGCATAAAAGGTGCAATAGAGCATGGCGAAATTCTCTTATAGAGCAACGGTTGATAGTAAAGAGAAACTTATCCACGCAGCCGCATACGGGGAATGCGTGGAAGCCAATATCATCGAGATGTACAAAAATTTAGGGCTTGCACTTAAATCGAATCAGCTAAAAAGTTTAGTTATCGACGTATCTCAATTACATATCACCTACGACTATCCAAGCGTGCTAACCGTTTTACAAAAACTCAATCAATTTGTCGATGGGGTTACTCTTGCCCGAGTTATCTCCCCCTCAGACACCAAAAGTGGATTAATTGAAGCATTTGCTGACAAGCACGGCTTAGCGATTAAAAACTTCGAGAATTACAACGACGCAGTGGCTTGGGTACGTGCTGTGAATACATAAAATAATTAAGGAAATTCAGAATAAAGTCATGAAATTAGTGATATTATTTGCCGTTGGTCAATAGCAGATGGCCAACCATAAGCAATTTTTGAACAACCTTTATTTCATAATAGGGAACTATGGAACATTATATCTCAACGTTCATTTTTTTCTTTGCGGTCATCGACCCCATTGGCACCATTCCAGTATTTATCGCAACCACTACTGGCTTTGATATTGCGACGAAACGAAAAATAGCGGTAAAAGCTACACTGGTTGCAGCCATTGTGTTGCTGTTTTTTATTATTGCGGGCGAAATCATTTTAAACGCGATTGGTATTCCCCTACCTGCATTCGCGATTGCCGGAGGCATCGTACTGTTCATCTTTGCCATGACAATGATTTTTGGCGAGGGTAAGCCAAGTGAAGAGATTAAGTTAGACAGTAAAGCATCCGATACCGCTATTTTCCCTTTAGCAATGCCTTCTATCGCAAGCCCAGGGGCAATGCTAGCAGCCGTTTTGCTTACTAAAAACAGCGAAAACAATGTATTTGAACAACTCCAAACGTCGATTATTATGCTCAGCGTATTGGCTATCGTGTTGATATTTCTACTGGTTGCGACAAAAATTCACCAATGGATTGGTGATAGTGGCGCAAGTATCGTCAGCCGAGTAATGGGACTTATTTTAGCTTCAGTTGCAGTATCTAGTGTATTGGCGGGTATTAAAGAATATTTTATGTTGTAATAGAGAGTAACGAGAGGGTTAGCCCTCTCTTTCAACGCCAGCTCTCTTGCAATGTCATTGTTTCAAAATAAATTTCTTCACCGCTTTATTATGTTCAGTCAGTGTTTTCGAAAAGTGATGCCCACCATCTCCTGACGCAACAAAGTAAAAGTATTCGGTTGTTGCTGGATTAAGTGCCGCATGGATAGCAGCACGAGACGGCATTGCAATGGGTGTCGGTGGCAAGCCATCAATTCGATAAGTGTTATATGGCGTTTTTTCACGGATATCTTCACGTTTAATGTCACCATCAAAGTGCTCACCAATACCATAAATAATGGTTGGATCTGTCTGTAAACGCATACCTTTACGTAAGCGATTGATAAAAACGGAGGCTACTTTATCTCTTTCTGCAACTACGCCCGTTTCTTTCTCAATAATCGAAGCCAAGATCAAGGCTTCATAAGGCGTGTTTAAAGGAAGATCTGGCATTCTATTTTGCCATTCCTTTTCAAGCACACTCTGCATTTTGGTATGAGCACGTTTAAGTAAGCGCAGCGCTGAGTCATGTCCATGATAGTGATATGTGTCGGGGTACAACCACCCTTCCGCTGAACTTTGCGATATATTCAGTTGTGCTGTCAGCTTATCAATGTCTTGCGTTAAGTGGGGGGCGCTGAGTAGCTTGTTTTTGACTTCCCAAATGGGCATCCCTTCAATGATTGTAAAGCTAAAGTTGTGTTGATCTCCGCGACTAATTTTGCTGATGGCATCTAGCACAGTTAGCCCTTTAAGATCGTAAAAGCCCGCTTGTAACGCGAATAACTTAGGCTCTAACTTACTATAAAGTTGATAAGGAAAGCAGTTAGATAATGCCCCGCTACGCTGCCATAGATGACATAGCTGATTAAATGTTTGCCCAGCCCTTATCTCAACTAATGGCTCAGAGATATTAAGTGGTTCAAATTTAACCTTATTTATTTGCTGAGATAACCACCATGACGCTGCTGCTATCAAAAATGCGACTATGATAAACAGTTTTTTCATTTATATTATTTCCCTAAAAATCGCCTTTTCAATTCATGTAAGTCGGCGATATCGAAATGTTTATTCTCAATTCTTACTACAGGTACCAACTGCATTAAACTATTACAAATAAATACACCATCAGCCGCTTGTAACTCGTCAAAAGCAATATTTTTGACCCTTATATCGTGTTTACTTTCAAGTGCGGTTAAAAACACGCCTTTAATGCCTGAGCCACTAAGTTCTGGTGTATACAGCCTGTTGTCTTTAATCATGATGATATTTGCCGCTGACGCTTCAATCACCCTATCATTGATGTCCGTCACAATGACATCGTCACAAACCAATGTCTGTGCATCTTGTTTAATAAGTACTTGTTCTAACCGATTCAGTGTCTTTAATCCAGCGAGCAACGGCTGAATACCCAGTTTAACTCGGCTTAATGCGACTTCAATCCCATTCTGCTGCCAAGTTGTATAGTGTGAAGGAAAAGGTAATACCTGAATACTCACACTCAGCTCAGGCGTCTCAGGAGCTTGATAACCACGGCCTCCTTCCCCTCGAGTGATAAGGATCTTTAGCACCGCTTCCGCTTTATCTTTAACTTGCTCTTGAACCAAAAACTCGATTTCGTCTAGTCGTAACTCAGGAAAGCCCAAGCGCTGCTGACATTCCACCAGTCGATTTCTATGAAGTGGCCACAAATCAACATTTCCATCACGGACTAGCGCGGTGGTAAAAAAGCCATCGCCATAGGCCAATCCTCTGTCAGTGTTAGAAAAAAGCTGTTGATTATCCACATCACTTTCCTTTTTAAGGGTATCAAAAACATAAAAAAACTCGGCAATGCCGAGCTTTTTTATCATAACCTACTTTGCTATCAAATTACTAAGGCTGCTCTACACCTCTACACCTTTTTAAATAGCAACGAACCGTTTGTTCCACCGAAACCAAACGAGTTACACAAAGTGTACTCTAGTTTCGCATCACGGGCAGTATGAGGCACATAATCTAAATCACAGCCTTCATCTGGGTTATCCAAGTTAATGGTCGGTGTTACTTTTTGGTCTTGCAGCGCAAGAATCGAAATAATTGATTCAACTGAGCCCGCAGCACCAAGTAAGTGACCCATCATTGATTTAGACGAGCTCACCATCACATTTTTTGCCGCAGAACCAAATACCGACTTAACAGCATGCGTCTCTGCAACGTCACCCGCTGGAGTAGAAGTGCCGTGTGCGTTGATATAGCCAACCTGCTCTGCATTGATCCCTGCATCATTCAATGCATTAACCATGGCCTGTGCAGCACCTGCACCGTCTTCTGGTGGTGATGTCATGTGATATGCATCGCCACTCATACCAAAGCCAACCAGTTCAGCGTAGATCTTCGCACCACGAGCTTTCGCATGTTCATATTCTTCCAGTACGATCACACCGGCTCCATCAGCTAGCACAAAACCATCACGGTCTTTATCCCAAGGGCGAGAAGCCGCTTGCGGATCATCGTTACGTGTAGAAAGCGCACGAGCCGCGCTAAAACCACCCATACCAATTGGCGTTGACGCTTTTTCAGCACCGCCTGCTACCATCGCATCCGCATCGCCGTACGCAATCATACGTGCCGCATGGCCAATATTATGAAGGCCAGTTGTACATGCAGTCACAATCGAAATATTTGGACCTCTCAAGCCATGCATGATGGACAAGTGGCCAGAGATCATATTGATAATGGTAGACGGAACGTAAAACGGAGAAAGCTTGCGTGGACCGCTATTTAATAGCTTAACGTGGTTTTCTTCAATTAGCGTCAAACCACCGATACCAGAGCCGATGGCCACACCAACTCTAGCGGCATTCTCTTCGTTAACTTCAAGACCTGAGTCTTTTAAAGCCTGTACACCTGCAGCGATACCATACTGGATGAAAACATCCATTTTTTTAGCATCTTTAGGGGAAATGTACTCAGTGACATCAAAGTCGTTCACTAAACCAGCAAACTTAGTCCCGAAACCTTCTGTGTCAAAATGCGTGATATTGCGAATACCACTACGGCCTTCTAATAAGCCCTGCCAGGTAGATGCAACATCATTACCCAGCGGCGTCAACATACCTAAGCCAGTTACTACGACTCGACGTTTAGCCACGGTGTCCTCCAAAAAGGGATTATTATAATAATTGGGGGGTCTAGAAAGAGTTAGGGCAGCGAGTGCTGCCCTAATAGAAAAGCTAGTTACTCAGCGTGAGCAGTAACGTAGTCGATAGCTGCCTGAACAGTAGTGATTTTCTCAGCTTCTTCATCAGGGATTTCTGTATCGAACTCTTCTTCTAGCGCCATTACAAGCTCAACAGTGTCTAGAGAGTCAGCACCTAAATCATCAACGAAAGACGCTTCTGATTTAACTTCTTCTTCTTTAACACCTAGTTGTTCAACAATAATTTTCTTTACGCGTTCTTGGATGTCGCTCATTCTTCTTTCCTTTATTTAAACGCTACTGCGTTAATTTTCAGATTGCGGCGCAGTTTACGACGCATCATTCTGGGATTCAAGGATTGACCCGTACTTTTTTTTCTGGTCAAACCTGTTACAAAGCTTTGGATCTTTTTATCGCCTATTTTCGTGACGATTTCAAGTACGTTGTCGACAAGATCACAAAAATTTCAATTGATTTGTGATCTTAGCGGGTTAAACCATGTACATCGCACCATTTACGTGCAAAGTTTCACCAGAAACATAAGCTGCCACATCTGATGCTAAATAAACCACAGCCGCTGCGATTTCTTCAGGCTGACCTAAACGACCTGCTGGTACATTCGCCAAAGTCGCTGCTTTTTGCTCATCAGTTAGCTCATCCGTCATGTCTGTCTGAATGAAGCCCGGTGCTACAGTATTTACCGTAATACCACGAGATGCAACCTCACGCGCCAATGATTTTGTAAAACCAATTACGCCCGCTTTTGCAGCAGCATAGTTAGCTTGACCCGCATTACCCATAGTGCCCACTACTGAACCAATGTTAATGATACGGCCATTTTTCTTCTTCATCATTGGGCGAAGTACCGCTTTTGATAAGCGGAAAATAGATGACAAGTTAGTATCGATGATATCATCCCACTCTTGATCTTTCATGCGCATCAGCAAGTTATCACGAGTGATACCAGCATTGTTTACCAGCACATCGATATCACCTAAGTCTGCTTTGATTGCATCCAAAGTTGCTGCGATTGAGTCGGCATCTGTCACGTTTAGCGCATAACCTTTACCATTTTCGCCTAGATACTCAGAGATACGCTCTGCTCCAGACTCACTCGTTGCAGTACCCGCAACTTTTGCACCTTGTGCCACTAAGGCGTTAGCGATTGCTTTACCAATACCTCGGCTAGCACCCGTTACTAGTACTACTTTTCCTTCTAAAGAAAATAAATTACTCATAATACTCTCGTTATTATTCTGCTGCTGCAATGGCAGCTAAATCATTTACCGACACGCACGACACTGAGCGGTCGATGCGTTTGACAAGACCCGAAATCACTTTACCAGGGCCGAACTCAAAAGTTGTTGTAACACCTTCTTTTGCAACCGCTTGTACAGTTTCAGTCCATCTTACTGGACTATAAAGCTGGCGAATAAGCGCATCTTTTATTGCTGCAGCATCTTTTGCAACAGCAACGTCAACATTGTTAATCACGTCAAACTTTGGCTCTGAAAAAGCGAGTATCTCAAGATCTTTAGCTAATTTATCAGCTGCTGGTTTCATTAATGCGCAATGAGATGGAACGCTAACTGCAAGTGGTAATGCGCGTTTAGCTCCTGCTTCTTTACACGCTTCAGAGGCTCGATTTACTGCTTCAACATGACCCGCAATCACCACTTGACCTGGTGAGTTGTAGTTTACCGGCGAAACAACATCCCCCTGTGCAGATTCGGCACACACCTTAGCAATCACATCATCATCTAAACCAATAATTGCCGCCATTGAACCCGTACCAGCAGGAACTGCTTCTTGCATGTATAAACCACGTTTTTCAACTAACTTAACGGCATCTGCAAGGGTTAATACTTCTGCACATACTAATGCAGAGTATTCGCCTAGACTATGGCCTGCTAACGTCAGTTCAGCTTCAACACCTTTCTCTTGCCACGCTCTAAAGATAGCGACACTTGCGGTTAATAATGCCGGTTGAGTACGATGCGTTTGGTTTAATTCTTCTTCAGGACCATTTAGCACAAGTTCGGCTAAATCGTAGCCTAGTGCTTCTGACGCTTCAGCGAACGTCGCTTTAACGATGTCAGAAGATGCTAATAATTCAGATAACATGCCCACGCTTTGTGAGCCCTGCCCTGGGAAAAATAATGCGATTTTTTGTGACATATTGTGCTCTTATTTTCTCTGTTGTCGCCACGTCCTCATGTCACTTAGAAGTGTTAGGGATGCGGACCTGACGGTTGTTTTTCTGTGTCGACCTGAGCAAACACCGTTTGGATCTTTTCAGGGATCTTACGTTGTACTTCTTGCGCAGCTTCTTCAATCGCGGCTAAAAATGCCTTAGTTGTGGCATTTCCGTGACTTTTCACAACAATACCGCGCAATCCTACCAGACTTGCACCGTTATACTGGTCGGGGTTCACCCTTCTATACAATTTTTTTATAACGGGTCGAAGTAAAAAGGCCAACGCTTTATAAAAAAAGTGCTTTTTTAACGCTTTGCTAAACTTATGCATGATGAGTTTGGCAATCCCTTCACAGGTTTTCAAGGCAACGTTGCCGACAAATCCCTCACACACAATAACATCGGCTTTGCCAGAGAACATATCGCTCCCCTCACAATAGCCTTGATAATTAATAACAGATGAGGATTTCATTAATTTTGCAGCTTGCTTGATACCATCATGACCTTTGATTTCTTCAGAGCCAATGTTTAGCAAGCACACTTTAGGTGAAGGAATATTTAATGCCTCTCCAGCCACGATTGAGCCCATAATACCAAACTGATAGAGGGTCTCAGGGTCACAATGCACATTCGCACCAAGATCAAGCAGATAAACGGGCTGTTTTTTCTCTGTTGGAACGGCTGAAATTAACGCGGGACGCTTGATGCCAGGCAACATTTTTAGCACATAGTGGGCCATAAAAAAGAGCGCACCTGTATTGCCTGAACTTACACAAGCCTGCGCTTCGCCAGATTTCACCAAATCAAGCGCAATACGCATTGAAGACTGCTTTTTATTTCTAAGTGCAGAGGCAGGTTCACAACCGTTAGTGACGACTTCTTTACAGTGTTTAATTTTGAGTCTTGGATGATCCAGCATATTTGCTTTAGTCAAAGCACTTTCAATAACTTGCTGATTACCACAGAGGATTAGATTTAAATTTGGGTGCTTAAGCACAGCAGCGATGGCTGCGGGGATAGATGAACGGGGGCCGTAATCGCCCCCCATCATATCTAACGCAATGGTTAGATCAGTCAGCATAAAGTAATCTCTTACTTAGAAATTACTTTAACGCCTTTGTAGTAACCGTCAGCAGTCACGTGGTGACGACGATGAGTCTCGCCAGAAACCTGATCTACAGTTAGAGCTGGTCCACTGATCGCATCGTGTGAACGACGCATACCACGACGTGCGCGTGACTTCTTGCTTTTTTGTACCGCCATTAGCCTTCTCCTAAGAATCTTTCTTAAGTTGTTTCAAAATTTCAAATGGATTTGGTTTGCTATCTTCTGCTTCAATTTCACCAAAGCTCTTTGGCTTATCAGAATAAGAGCATAGTGCTTCATCATGCGTCGGGACTATCGGAATCGCGAGTAGCAGTTCATCTTCGACGATTTGTCTTAGATTAACTTCACCCTCTTCATCCAGTTCCAACACATCATAACGCTCGGGAAGATCATCCGACTCTGCACCTAATCCGACTGGCGAATACGCAAAGTCTTGTTCCAAATCCAACCCTAATTCATCATTACAACGCTGACATACAACAGTTAGATGGGCTCGGACTTTGCCTTGCACAACAACCAAACCTTGTTCGTCGATGTTGAAATGAATGTCTACCGCTATTTCACTATTTTGATCACGCACAACTTGCTGCAATCGAGAAAGTTCTTCAAGCATTACAACACCGTCATAAGATGCTCGACGTTGCGCTGCTCTGCATGGATCAATAGTGATGGGAATTTTCACCTTTTGCATAGGGGCTGCATCATATAGATAGTTACTGTGTTAGTCAAAGTAAAAATACACTTTCCCTTTGTTTTTCGCGTTATTGCGCATTATCCTGTTGGCAATGTTGTCACAAAGATAAAAATCTCATGAAAACGCCCCTTATTCTAGCTTCAAGTTCGCCATTTAGGCAGTCAATTTTGAAAAAATTAATGCTTCCTTTTGCATCTTTTTCACCGGATGTAGATGAGCAAACACTCGAAGGTGAATCAGCGCAGCAACTTGTTGCACGGTTGAGCGAATCAAAAGCCAAAGCAGCAATAGCAAAATATCAACAAGGTGTGGTGATTGGTTCAGACCAAGTCGCGCTGTTCAACGGTGAGATCCTAGGAAAGCCGCATAATAAAGAGAACGCGATTAAGCAACTAAGCCTATTTAGTAATAATCGCGTGACTTTTTTGACTGGTTTAACCGTTTTCGACATTGAAAGCGGCAAAACGGTCACTGAAGTAGTACCGTTCTACGTTTACTTTCGCCAACTTACCCAAGCACAGATCAGTAACTATTGTGATGCGGAAACACCTTACAACTGTGCTGGAAGCTTTAAAAGCGAAGGATTAGGGATCTGTCTGTTTGATAAACTTGAAGGAGAAGACCCCAATACCCTGATTGGCCTTCCCCTTATTCAACTCACTAAAACACTGCTCACATTTGGTATTGATGTGCTCGCTGAGCAATCAGGCCAACAATAGGTTAGACAAGTCATGATAGTTATCGCAAATATAAGCAGCCGATGTTTGCGATAACAGCTCTCTTGTTGCAACACCCATAGTGACGCCGATCGCGTCAATGCCTGCATTCTTCGCTAAATTCATATCAATTATCGTATCGCCTATCATGACAGCCTCTGTAGCTTCCACATTTAGTTCAGCCAAAATCTGAAGCAACATATCGGGATGCGGTTTAGACTCCGCCTCACATGCTGTCCGTGTCGTAACGAAAACATCACTCAACCCGCTTTCTGTCATCAGACGGTCAAGCCCGACTCGGCTTTTTCCTGTTGCAACCGCAACTTTGACTCCATTGCCATGTAATTGCTTTAAAAGTGTTTCAGCGCCTTCAAATAGAGGCGCTGGAGTTTTATCTTGATGTTTATAGATATACTTATAAGCCGCTATTAAAGACGCTAATTTGTCTTCATGATTTGGAAAAAGTGTCAGTATCGCTTTATCGAGAGACAGGCCGATAATACTTTTCGCCGCTTCGTTACTGACGGGTGCAATTCCACAAGATTCAGCAGCTTGATGAATGGTATTTACGATTTTTGGCACAGAGTCCATGACGGTGCCATCCCAGTCGAAAATTACACACTTATAACGCATGTTACTTCCTTAATTTAACTAAGCATTCTTCCAAAGCCCCATCCAATGGCGCCTCTACATGGTGTGTCGTTTCTGTTTTTGGGTGCATAAATCTGAGTTCTTTGGCATGCAAAAACAGCCTATTTAATCCCACTTCACGCATTTTGGCATCAAACACCTGATCGCCATACTTATCATCACACGCAATCGGATGTCCTTTGCATTGAGTATGCACTCGGATCTGGTGCGTTCTGCCTGTTACTGGTGACGCTTGCACTAAAGTTGCGGACTCAAAACGCTCGACGACTCTAAAACGAGTATGAGAAGGCTTGCCTTGCTCATGATCCACTCGCACCACTCGCTCACCTGACTTTAAGGTATTTTTACGTAGCGGTTCGGTGACATTTTTATGTTTGGCATCCCATTGCCCTGAAACCAGCGCAAGGTAATTCTTCTCCATGGTCTTTTCTCTTAACTGTTCATGAAGTCCTTTAAGCACAGCGCGGCGCTTTGAAATCAACAAACAACCCGATGTGTCGCGGTCCAAACGGTGCACCAACTCCAAACTTTGCTCTTGTGGGCGTAATGCTCTTAATGCTTCAATTAAGCCATAGCTTAAGCCGCTGCCACCATGTACCGCCATACCGGCTGGTTTATTTATAACTATCAGATACTTATCTTCATAAAGAATGGCATCTTCTAAGTTTGCGACTTTATCTAGATTTTTAGGCACAAACTCTGTTTTCTCCGCAACACGCACAGGTGGGATACGGATTTCATCATTGATTTGTAGTTTATATACAGGCTTCACCCGCTTTTTGTTTACGCGCACTTCCCCTTTACGAAGAATTTTATATACGGCGCTTTTTGGCACCCCTTTCAAATGCGTAACTAAAAAGTTATCGATCCTTTGACCTTCTTGGTCTTCCGTCACGGTAACGAAGCTAACTTGTAATGCGGGTTTCTCTGACATTGCCTAATCACTGATTTGAGTAATAATTTAGTTGCTATCTCGACATTATTAGTGGGATAATCAGGCCGCAAATTTTTGCGAGGTGCTTTTTATCGCAAAAACAATATCGTGATGCACATCTTGGATGGCAGATCATACAGATTAGAGCTAATATTTCCAAAGCTTTTATCATGCATCTAAGATAAACACGTGCGAACAGTCAGTGCGAAGCGCGTAATATTTCGTTTAATGACTGGACACGATGAACAAACCAAAAAGCAAGAAATTAAAATTTGTCTGATACGTTTACCACAGTTGCAGTAATACCCGTGCATAGCAGGCCGCAACTCGTGAATAACCACAAAGCAATCAAGTCAAAAGATGGTGATAGCCAAGCTTGGCAAACCAAGCTCAACTTGCCCCGTGCATGACTACTTTGTGAAACGAATAAACGTGCAAAGAGCGAACGATGGATCAGTGATTTTACCCTGATTTAAAGCGGAAACTGTGAATATGTTCCCTTTCCCCCAGTCGTGAGACTGCATCATTTAATAGGAACATCCAAGGTGTAGCACGCTGTCGCTGGCAAGACGTATCAGGCGCTGTAAATAATTAAGTAGAGAATTACAATATGAAACGTATGCTGATCAATGCAACGCAGCAAGAAGAAATGCGCGTGGCACTGGTTGACGGCCAGCGTCTATACGATCTAGATATAGAAAGCCCTGGTCACGAACAGAAAAAAGCCAATATCTATAAGGGTAAAATTACCCGTATCGAACCATCCCTAGAAGCCGCATTTGTTGATTATGGCGCTGAGCGTCACGGATTCCTTCCTTTAAAAGAAATCGCTAAAACGTATTTCCCAGATGGCTACACATTCAACGGTCGTCCTAACATCAAAGACGTGATCAAAGAAGGTCAAGAAGTCATCGTTCAGGTTGATAAAGAAGAACGTGGTCAAAAAGGTGCGGCACTTACAACGTTTATCAGCGTCGCTGGTAGCTACTTGGTATTAATGCCAAATAACCCAAGAGCTGGCGGTATTTCACGTCGTATCGAAGGTGATGAGCGTATTGAGCTTAAAGAAGCATTGAGTCGCTTAAACGTACCTAAAGGTATGGGTCTTATCGTACGCACCGCGGGCGTAGGTAAATCTTTCGAAGAACTAGAGTACGACCTTAAGGCGCTACTTGTTCATTGGGACGCAATCCAAAACGCAGCAAATAGCGGTAAAGCACCTTTCTTAATTCACCAAGAAAGTAACGTGATCTTCCGTGCTATTCGCGATTATTTACGTCGTGATATCGGTGAGATCCTAATTGATAAACCGCGTGTTTTTGAAGAAGCGAAAGCGCATATCGAGCGTTTCCGTCCAGATTTCATCAATCGTGTTAAGCTTTATCAAAACGATGTGCCGTTATTCACGCATTATCAAATTGAGAGTCAGATTGAGTCAGCTTTCCAGCGTGAAGTGCGTTTGCCTTCAGGTGGTTCTATCGTTATTGATCCAACAGAAGCACTCACTTCTATCGATATCAACTCGTCAAAAGCGACGAAAGGTGGCGATATCGAAGAGACTGCGCTGAATACTAACCTAGAAGCGGCTGACGAGATTGCACGCCAGTTACGTTTACGTGACTTAGGTGGATTAATCGTTATCGACTTTATCGATATGACTCCGCCTCGCCATCAACGTGAAGTAGAAAACCGCTTGAAAGAAGCCGTTCGTACTGACCGTGCTCGCGTGCAAATCGGTAAGATTTCTCGTTTCGGCTTATTAGAAATGTCGCGTCAACGTTTGCGTCCGTCTTTAGGTGAAGCGAGCCAACATACGTGTCCACGCTGTGACGGCCAAGGCACCATTCGCTCAAACGAATCCATTGCTTTGTCTATCTTGCGTCTAATCGAAGAAGAAGCGATCAAAGATAATACCGCTCAGGTCAACGCCCAAGTGCCTGTCGCTGTTGGTGCTTATCTATTAAATGAAAAGCGTCGTTCTGTGCAACGCATCGAAAAGCGCCACGAGTGCCACGTTGTTATCATCCCTAATCAACACCTAGAAACACCTCACTATGAAGTGGTTAGGTTGCGTAAAGATGAAACAACAGAAGCTGCAAGCTATGAGCAGATCACCGCGCCAGAGCCTGAAGTCGTTGAAATTGCTCGAGCTCAAGCGATTGTGAAAGAGGAGCCTGTGTTAAAAGGTGTTGTTATGCCTGATGCACCAGCACCGGCGCCTGCGCCAGCCCCTACTCCAGCTCAAACAGCAAAACCACAAACGCGTAAGCCACAAGCACAACCTGCTCAAAACGGCACCAGCCTGTTTGCAAAGATTGGCCAATGGTTCAAGAGCCTATTTGCTAGTGACAGCGATAACCAAGAAGAAAACAAGCCTTCTGAAGAAAAATCATCACGCGATAACAACCGTGATAATCGCCGTCGCAATAATAACAATCGTCGTCGTAACAATAACCGCCGTCGTAACGATCAACAAAAAGACACAACGGTTGAATCGAAAGACGAAAACAACAGTAACGAGCAACGTGGTGATAACCGCAAACGCCGTCGTCCAAATAACAGAAAGCGCCAAGATCAGGACAAAGCAAACCGTCCAGCTAAGGAGCCTGTAAACGATAACGTTGAAACGGTTGAGGCTAAAGACGCGCCAGTTAAAGAAGCGACAGTAAAACCACGCAGACAAAGACGTAATCTTCGCAAGAAGGTACGTGTGGAAGAAACCAATGCGCAGGATACTAACACGTCAGAGCAAGCTAGCACTGAAGAAGTGAAAGTAGAAGCAAAGCCGCTTGAACAACCAGCGAACACGGCAGCTGAGTCTAAAGCTGAACAAAAGCCAAGGCAAAGAAAAGCGAAACCTGTCGCTGACAAATCAGAACAAGAGTCTGCAACTAACGAACATGTAGCAGCACCTTCTGAACAATCTGACGTACACGCTCAAGCAAAGCAGCAAGAAACTGCTAACACTGAGCGCCACGAACAAAACGATGTTACCGAGGTGGTATCTGCCGAACTTTCAGAATCGCAAAATGATGACGAAAATAAAGAAGGCCGCACTCGCTCTAGACGTTCTCCGCGTCATCTGAGAGCGGCAGGTCAACGTCGCCGTCGTCAGGATACGCCTGAAAAAGGTCAAGCTGCTGCATTTGTGCCCGTTGCAGATCAAGCAGCTGCAGAATACGAAGCAGAGCTAAAAGCAAAATCTTCTTCTGACATTGACGTTCAAGAAGGTGTACAGCAAGACGCAAATACAGTTGAGACTCAATTGTCACCTGAAGCGGTAACTGAAGATAATGCGCCAGCGGCAGAAGTGACAGTTTCTGAGACACACACTGATGCAGAGCAGCATGTCGAAACTAAGCCAGCCGAAGCACGGGTTGACGAAAATGCAGCGCAAGAAGCGGAGCCTGTAAAAGAAGTTGAGGCAAGTACTGCTGAAGCACCATTGCAACAAGCTGCACAGCCCGAAACATCCGCAAGCGCTGACGAAGTAGTCGCAGAAGCAGTAGAAGCTATGCCGCCAGAAGCAGCAAAAGAGGTGAAAGCTGAGCCAATCGCTGACACAGTAGAGGCTGAACAAGTTGAATCGACTGAGGAAAAAGTTGAGGCTGAAACTGCAGTTGTAGAAGAAACTCAGGCTTCTGACACTGAGGCAACACCTGAAGTTCAGGAGCCTGCAGCCGAGGCACCGGCAACAGAAGCGGTTGTGGAAACAACAGCTGCTGAAACAGTTACTGAATCTTCAACTGAAGATACACCAGTCGCTGAAACAGTTGAAGCACCTACTCAACAAGTAGTAAACGGCAATTCAGTACAAAGCCGTATACGCTTCAATCAAACGGCTGCCGCGCCAATGACAAAGGCACAAAGTGTGATTGAGGATGTCGTGGTAGAAACACCATCTGCGATGCCACATGAACAGCGTCAGACTGTGGCGAATAGCGGATTAGGTGTTGGCTCTAAGTCACCAACAGGCAGAGCAAGCGCCGACATGGCCTCTCCTGCTCAGGTTGACTAAGCAGTAATTGAAAAGCCAGTCTTTTTAGACTGGCTTTTTTGTGTCCGAATTTTACTGAGCAGACAAATGGTAATACCAGTCCTTCGTAGCACTCCGTGTTATTTATCAGTAGAATGCCGTCAATTCTTTGATCGTTAAAGTCAAAAGTATGATCACACTTAAGAGATTTAAAAACGCCTCTTTAAAAGGTGACCTATTCGGTGGTGTAACCACTGCAATTATTTCTTTACCACTCGCACTCGCTTTTGGTGTTGCCTCTGGTGCTGGCGCAGAAGCTGGGATGTGGGGCGCAATTTTAGTTGGCTTATTTGCCGCGCTGTTCGGTGGTTCAACCTCCCTAATTTCTGAACCAACCGGCCCAATGACTGTTATCATGACAGCAGTACTCACCGCCATGATGAGCAAGTACCCCGAAAATGGTCTTGCGATGGGCTTTACTGTTGTCATGATGGCAGGTGCTTTTCAGGTTTTACTCGGTACGCTCAAGTTAGGTAAATACGTTACCTTGATGCCTTACAGCGTCATCTCCGGATTTATGTCTGGTATTGGTGTTATCCTCATTATTTTGCAGCTTGCTCCTTTACTTGGACACCAAGCGCCTGCAGGTGGTGTTGTTGGCACTTTGTCTAATTTGCCCAGCCTGCTAATGGATTTACACTTTTCTGAGTTGTTCCTCGGGGTGATCACACTTGCAATCTTATTCAAAATGCCAAGTAAGTGGCGCCAGTACGTCCCCGCTCAACTGGTCGCACTCGTCGCCGTTACACTGCTTTCAATTATTATTTTTGATACCGATAGTATTCGCCGCATCGGAGAAATTCCAAGTGGCTTGCCAAGTATTGTGTTGCCAGTATTATCACCAGAGCTATTCGTTGAAATGCTTATCGACGCATTGGTACTGGGCACTTTGGGCTGTATAGATACGTTACTAACAGCAGTAATAGCCGACAGTTTAACGCGAACCGAACATGATTCTGATAAGGAGCTCAGAGGCCAAGGTATTGCCAATATGATAGCTGGCCTTTTTGGTGCATTGCCAGGTGCTGGTGCAACGATGGGAACTGTGGTCAATATTCAAGTGGGCGCTCGCTCGCCCATTGCTGGCATATTCAGGGCACTAATTTTGATGGCCGTAGTCTTTATCGCGGGCAGCCTGACCGAGCCAATCCCAATGGCGGTGCTTGCAGGTATTGCAGTGTATGTTGGTTTTAATATTCTGGATTGGAGTTTTATCCAGCGTGCTCATAAGCTTAGTGTCAGTCAAATGGCGATTATGTATGGCGTAATGCTCCTTACCGTTTTTGTTGACCTGATTGTTGCCGTGGGCCTTGGCGTATTTATCTCTAATGTGATGATCATAGAGAGATTAAGCCGAGTGCAAGCTAATCATGTTAAAGCAATTAGCGACAGTGATAGCGATGAAGATGTGCCACTAACAAAAAAGGAAAGCGAGCTGTTAGATAAAGCCAACGGTAAACTATTATTCTTTTATCTTTCCGGGCCAATGATTTTTAGCGTCTCAAAAGCAATCGCAAGACAACACCGCAAGATTAGTGAATACAAAGCCATGGTATTAGATTTAAGCGACGTAGCTATGATTGATGTCACCGTGGGCTTAGCCATTGAAAATGCGATTACAGATGCGCTTGATGCTGACTGTAGCGTGTTTATCTATTCACCGAATTTGGAGACCACCGATAAGCTCAAGCGCTTAAACATTCATGACCGTCTAGGCGACCGTGCATTTTGTGATAGTCGCGAGATAGCGCTCAGTCAAGCCATTGATACTATGGCTAAAACTTATTAAAGTGCGCACTTAAGTGATCCAGTAATAACCGTAAGCTGGTCGCGACAAATTGTCTGGGTGGATACAGCGCCCAGACGCCCTCTTCCTCAGGTCTAAAGTTGGTTAGTACCTCCGTTAACTCACCACTCTCTAGCGCCTCTTGCACGTAATAATGTGGTAACTGTACCAAACCTAAGCCTTGCTTTGCTGCTTCCAAGAGCCCCCAACCACTGTTGCAACGCAGTGGCCCCGCCACTTTAATTTGTCGCGTTTTACCGTGCTCAACAAAGCGCCATTCGCTACTATTGCCAATCAAACATTTATGATTGCCAAGCTCAGCGAGCGTATGCGGTTGGCCAAATTGATTTAAATAGATATTCGCGCCACACACCATGGTTTTACGTGTGGTTAGCCGTTTGGCGCGCAGTGATGAATCCTGTAACTTACCGAGTCGAATTGCCAAGTCAAAGCCCTTATCGAGCAAGTCGACTTGATTGTTCGTTAAATGCATTTCTACCTCAACTTTGGGATACAAACGCATAAAATCAACCACGGCAGGCATGACATAAGATTCGCCGTACATTACCGGTGCGGTAAGCTTAAGTTTGCCTGTTGGCTGTCTGTCACGTTGACGGATTGCAGCAGTGGCGTCATCTAATCCATGCTGCAAATGCTTTGCGTGAGATAAAAACACTTCACCTTCCTGAGTCAGCGCTAATTTTCGGGTGGTGCGCGTCAAAAGTTGTATGTTGAGCCGCTCCTCTAACATTTTCACTCGGCGACTAATTTGCGCAACCGAAGTATTTAACTGAGTTGCAGCCCCACTAAATGAGCCATTACTCGCGACCGCTACAAACTCATCAATGCCAATCCATCTATCCATTATTACATATACGTAAAAGTCTTTATGATTTTTATAGATTATCAAAAATCATAATGTAGTTATACTGCTATCAACTTTTAAGAAAGGAACAAACCATGTCTGAATTTATTAAATCTAAAGCAGCAATCGCTTGGGGCCCAGGTCAACCGCTTAGTATTGAAGAAGTTGATGTTATGCCACCGAAAAAAGGTGAAGTCTTAGTTAAAATCACCGCAACAGGCGTATGTCATACCGATGCTTTCACTTTGTCTGGCGACGATCCTGAAGGCGTATTCCCAGCAATCTTAGGTCATGAAGGCGCAGGTATTGTTGAAGCGATTGGTGAAGGCGTTACCAGCGTTGCCGTTGGCGACCACGTGATCCCATTGTACACACCGGAGTGTGGCGAATGTAAGTTTTGTAAGTCTGGTAAAACGAACCTTTGTCAGCAGATCCGTGAAACCCAAGGTAAAGGCTTGATGCCTGATGGCACAACCCGCTTTTATAAAGACGGCCAACCAATTTATCACTACATGGGCACGTCAACGTTCTCTGAGTACACTGTGCTGCCAGAAATCTCTTTGGCTAAAGTAAACAAAGCAGCGCCTCTTGAGGAGATCTGTTTGCTTGGCTGTGGTGTCACCACAGGAATGGGCGCAGTAATGAATACCGCTAAAGTGCAAAAAGGCGATACCGTCGCCATTTTCGGCCTAGGTGGTATCGGCTTGTCCGCTATCATTGGCGCGGCAATGGCTGGCGCGAGTCGGATCATCGGTATCGACATCAATGAAGATAAGTTTGAGCTGGCGACAAAGCTTGGGGCAACCGATCTTATCAACCCGAAAAACTTCGACAAACCTATCCAAGAAGTGATCGTTGAAATGACCGATGGCGGTGTGGATTTCTCGTTCGAATGTATCGGTAACGTAGATGTTATGAGAAGTGCCCTTGAGTGCTGTCACAAAGGTTGGGGTGAGTCTGTCATCATCGGTGTTGCAGGCGCTGGACAAGAGATTTCAACACGCCCATTCCAATTGGTTACCGGTCGCGTATGGCGCGGCAGTGCTTTTGGTGGCGTAAAAGGTCGCTCAGAGCTTCCTGAGATTGTTGAACGCTATATGGCTGGTGAATTCAAACTCAATGACTTTATCACTCATACCATGAAGCTCGAAGATATTAATGAAGCCTTTGATTTAATGCATGAAGGCAAGAGTATCCGCTCAGTGATCCATTACTAGTACCCGCTCAAGGACGCACAGGTTGCGTCCTATTTCGCTTAATTAAGGAGCACTTGATGGAACTGATTTCCAGCAACAAAGTATCCGGGGGTTGGCATAAGCGCTACACACATACCAGCCAGTCGACGCAGTGTGAAATGACCTTCGCCATTTTTTTACCTGAAATTGTCAACGAGGGACAACAAGTCCCGGTTTTATATTGGCTCTCAGGGTTAACCTGCAGCGATGAAAACTTCATGCAAAAAGCAGGTGCGTTTAAAAAAGCCAACGAGCTTGGTATCGCTATTGTCGCACCAGATACAAGCCCGCGCGGAGAAGGCGTTGCAGATGACGAAAATGGCGCTTATGACTTTGGTCTAGGTGCAGGGTTTTACGTCAATGCGACACAGGCGCCATATAGTCAACATTACCTAATGTATGACTACGTGACTGAAGAATTACCTCAGTTAATCGAAGCCCACTTCCCGGTTAGCCCGCAAAAAGCCATTAGTGGTCATTCCATGGGGGGCATGGTGCATTAATTATTGGGCTTAGAAACCCTGATGCCTATACGAGTATCTCTGCGTTTAGTCCAATCGTTAACCCAAGTAACTGCCCTTGGGGTCAAAAAGCGCTAACAGGATATTTAGGGGACGACAAACAGCGTTGGCAACAATATGACGCGACCGAACTATTGTCGCGCTATATTAGTCCAACAAAACGTCCGATACTCATTGAGCAAGGTTCAAGTGACCAGTTTTTAGACGAGCAGCTAAAGCCTTGGTTATTCGAACAAGCTGCAGAAAAAGCAGGCTACCCTATCACGCTAAACATGCATGAAGGTTACGATCATAGCTATTTCTTTATCTCGAGCTTTATTGAAAATCATCTTGAGTTTCATGCTAACTATATGAGATGAGCCTGACTGCCGCTTGCGCTTTGAGCACTAAGCTAAAAATAAAAAGGCGTACTCCCTGTACGCCTTGCTTGCTTAACATTATTCTTTGTATCAAATCATCAGATTAAATCGCCGTATGGATTCGTTGGACAAAGCTGTATACTTTGCTCGAACCCAGGAATGGCTAACTCTTGCTGACTTAAATTCAATTCAGACTCATCAATCATGCCATTGCCAAAACGGTAAATGAGTTCGTACTGACCATAATCGGCCGCTTGCTGATATGCAATTTGCCTTTGTGTTGTAATGGCAAGTTGTTGCTCATAATTTGCAAACTCAGCTTGGCTATAGCGCTTGCTTAGTAGCTGCTTCGTGAGCTTTGGAGAAAGTACAGTTGCCGTTGCATTGTTGCCGCCAAAGCCCTTGGAGTTTATAAAGGCGATATCCATTGGCTCGCACTCATAGTGCTCGGTACGAATATCTAAATGCTCGGCGTGAACATCTTCTGCTACTGCATTGATTGTGGTGATCCCGGGCATAATATTGTATTCAAATACCCCAAGTGCCATCGCAAGCTGGTCGCCAGACGCCGGCGCGATGGTATGACCAACATAAGCTTTTGGCGCCGCCACTTTCCAACCATTAATCGCAAAGGTTTCTGCAATTTTGTGATAGATACGCGACTCAGTAACCCGGTTTTGTGGTGTGCTTGAGCCATGTGCCAAAATAAAGCTGCGTTTTACTAAAGCCTCTGTGCCTGCGATTTGCTGAGCCAGCGCGACCGATTTTGCCATGGTTATATAGTTACCAGGTCCAGGTGCCGTAATCGACTTTTTCACGCCGTCTGCATTGACATATACGTCAGCAATCGAGCCCATGATCTGCGCGCCAAGTTCAATTGCTAAGGCGTCATCCATCAAAATCGCCACTTGTGCCCCTTCACCAATTGTAAAGCCACAGTTTTCACCAAAAGGACGACTTGTTTTGCGATAATCTACATGCTCAGTACCATCAAGTTTACGCAAACCTTCTTCATTTGCGAGTGCGCCCATATTACCGAAGCCTTCGATGATCTCTGGTGTAATGGCACACTCAACACTGGCTACAATCGCCACTCGAGTACGGCCAGCCTGAATATCATTCACTGCAGCGCGGAGGTTATATAGAAACGTCGCACAGGCACCTGATGTCGTAAATGTTGTGCCAACGCTACCAGTAACATAAGCATTGATAAAGTCAGTGGACATGGTGTTGAGTCCTAGCGCTAACTGCTTAGTGCTTACTCGGTCGCCACGCAAACGACTACGTACTAATCCACCTAAGCCCTCATCATTCATTTGCCCTGCCACAGAGGCGGAGTAAGTGCCGATTTGGTCCGGTCGCACGCTGTTCATTACCTTGTCCCACTCAAGACCCGTTGAGCGGATAGCGTCGGTTGCAGCAAAAATCGTCGCCTGAAGACCGCGTGGTTGGTAACGGCTGTTATACATGAGTGACGGCTCAAAGCCTGTTGGTAATTGACCTGCGGCTTTAATTGGATTGTCTCTATAGCTATCGTGCTTAACTTCAATCTGGTCCGCAATGGTTACTTCAACCGTTTTTGGATCGAGCTCAATCACTTGCCAAGCTGCAGGAACAGGCTCTGGTAAGTCACGTTTACGACAACTGAATACTATCTTGCTATCATCATTTGCTTTCATTGTGAGCTTTTGCTGCCAAGGGGTCGCATCTACATCAAAATGGTTTTTTTCGATTTTACGGATCAACGTTCCCGCTAAGATCTGCTCACCAAAACGCGACTCAATCTCCATCTCTTGAACGACTTGGTCGTTTTGGTCAATCAGCTGGCCATCTTCATAACGCACTAAGTTCATTAAACTCGCAAGGCCCAAATAGGTCTCTTGTCGGTCTTTAGCATTTAGCTTATCAAGTACAATACGTTTGTAGCCTTGATGGAAAGAGGTGCGCCCCGCGGCGTTAATTCCCCCCATTCCTACAATAATTGGCAATGCTGTCATGTCGTTCCTACTTCTGAACTAAGATAATGATTTGATTTTAATTGCATTCGAATTTAAGTTTTTACAAAATACGCCACATATAAATCATTTTTCGCCAAAATTAAGAGGTCGGAGCAGATGAAATCCTATACTAAGGTCGCCATTGTGCTTTACAAGCATATGCTCGTTACCAGTGTCACCTTACCGCTGGAAATGCTCAAAGCCGGACAAGCCTTTGCTAAAGTACATCTAAAAGAGGCTTATGTTCCTTTAGAAGTTCTCCTTTGCAGCAGCCAAGGCGAGGCGGTCAACGCCGATAATTACCTGACACTTGAGGCACAAAGTGACTTTAGCTCATTGCCTTTATATGACTACATTATTGTGCCAAGTATATGGCGAAATCCAAGACCTATTGTAAGACAAAACCAAGCGCTGAGTGAGTCACTTGCGGATGCATGGGGAGCAGGAAGCACACTGATAGGTGTTGGTACAGGTGTTTGCTTTTTAGCAAGTTCAGGCCTGCTTGACGGGCATTCAGCAACGACCCACTGGCATTTTGCCAAACAATTTTCTCAGCTATACCCCAATGTTGAATTAAAACCGGATTACTTTATCACTCAATCAGAGCGGATCTACACTGTAGCCAGCTTAAATGCGCTGGCTGATGTTATTGTACATATTATTGAACTACTGTACGGGATAGATGCCGCACACCATGTGCAGCAAAACTTTTCTCATGAAATTCGTAAACCATACGAAGAACAGCGCTATTTAGAAGGGGCTGTGGACCGTCATGCTGACGAGCAAATTGCCGCAATTCTATTTTGGCTGAAAAATAACGCCGCATCGGAAATCTCTTTACCCGCTGTCGCGGCGCAATTTGATTTGAGTTATCGCACCTTTAACCGCCGCTTTAAACAAGCAACAGGACAAACCGCCGTTGCCTACTTACAACAGGTGCGTATTGAGATGTGCAAAGAGCTACTCGCGAGCAGTAATCTCTCCATTCAAGATATTGCCCTCGCTTCTGGATTTAATTCACAAGGGCAATTAAGCAGAGTGTTTAGGCAATTAATGGGAAAATCACCAAGCACATATCGGGCAATAGTAAGAAAGAAATTGTTCTCGTAAACAGGCCCTAGGTTAAACCACTCTACAGTATTTGCATCACGGTTAACATTTGTTGTTGGCCGTTGAAGAAAAATGAAATATCTTCGTCTACCGTCAACCCCTTTAACCGCTTGCCAAGGGGCGCATCAAACGTTAACACCAACACTGGTGTTTCTTTATATTGGATTTTTAGTCCGCCTTCGCAAGGCGCAAAATAGAACCAATGACAGTTGCCCTGCTCGTCTTCAATTTCAACTAGTGCGTTATGTGCAATTGTATTGCTTACAGCTAGAGCCAACTGATTCAATATTGTTTGTTTTGCCAAATGCATGGCATCAACGCGCTCACTTTGTCCTTCTGCCAAATACCCATATTCGATACTCAACGAGTCATATTGTGTTTCAGCAGCACTTTGTTCATGGGTAGCATCAGCACGTGCACTGTTTGCCGCTTCAGTGGCTTCAATCAGCTTTTGTTCAAGTGCAAACTTGAGGTATTCGATAAAAACAGATTTATTCATTGGTAGTTTACAGCTATTGGATGACTGGTAGTAACAGACTGGCCGTTAACGGTTAGCGCTAAACGTAAAATCCAACGCATAGATTTATCCGTGCAAACACCGACCATGGTTTTTGCTATCAGTGTGTTTTTGTCAAAGAACACGGGAATTCTCCCCATGTTCATATTTTCTCCCTCAAGCCATGCCGAAACGACCTCTACTTTAGTCGCACTTTTTAGCCCAATGGTAAATTCTGTTTCAGGTTGAACCTGCTCTGAGCCTAGATAAATCTGCACTTGTGGAGTTAAATCACAGGGCGTTGAAAAATTACAGACATTTCTTGTTACTGAACTTTCACTTTTTTCTGAACTTTCATGTATAATAATAGTCGGGTCTGAACAGGCCACGAGGAAAACACCTAGCAACCCGATTGTTAATTGCTTTGCAATCATGAGGGATTTACCGTCACTTCTGAATCCTGCGCAGTGTACGCAAGTTTCAGGGCAAATGCTAGGTTGCTTAAGAAGCGAACAAAAAGCGCGTGAAAACTTGATTGATGTCATAATTTTAGGCGTTTTAGGTATCTTTTCATAAGCAAAAAAATTATCATTTCCTCGCAAAAATAAAGGTTTCTCGGGCTGGTTAGGTTTTCACTCATCTTTTGAGTTAAAACATGACGGGCTTGAAGAAATATAACTAGGGCCTGTAATTCAGGTAATTCATTTCTAATCGCAATAAATTGCAGCGGAATCCAGAAAATGAGCCAAACAGTAGCATCACAAACTGAGTACAATTATAAAGTTGTACGCCAATTCGCTATCATGACAGTGATTTGGGGCATTGTTGGCATGGGTGTAGGTGTATTTATCGCAGCGCAACTTGCGTGGCCTGCGTTAAACTTCGACATTCCATGGTTAACTTACTCTAGACTTCGTCCGTTACACACGAACGCAGTAATCTTTGCATTTGGTACAAGTGCACTATTTGCAACCTCTTACTATGTTGTTCAGCGCACGTGTCAAACGCGCCTGTTCTCTGACAAACTTGCCGCATTTACCTTCTGGGGTTGGCAAGCCATTATCGTATCTGCGGCTATCACGCTTCCTCTGGGCATTACTTCTTCAAAAGAATACGCTGAACTAGAGTGGCCGATTGATATCGCAATCGCGGTAGTATGGGTTACTTATGCTGTAGTATTCTTTGGTACTCTTATCAAGCGTAAAGTGTCACACATCTATGTAGCAAACTGGTTCTACGCTGGTTTCATTATCACTGTTGCAGTGCTTCACATTGTAAACAGTATGGCTATTCCTGTATCACTTACTAAATCTTATTCAATCTACGCAGGTGCAGTAGATGCGATGGTTCAGTGGTGGTATGGTCACAACGCAGTAGGCTTCCTACTTACCGCTGGTTTCTTAGGTATGATGTACTACTTCGTACCAAAACAAGCAGGTCGTCCAGTGTACTCTTACCGTCTATCGGTTGTTCACTTCTGGGCTCTTGTTTCTCTATATATTTGGGCAGGTCCTCACCACCTTCACTACACCGCACTACCTGACTGGACACAGTCTCTAGGTATGGTGATGTCAGTTATCCTATTCGTTCCTTCTTGGGGCGGTATGATCAACGGTATCATGACGCTGTCTGGCGCTTGGCACAAACTACGTACTGACCCAGTACTGCGTTTCTTAGTTGTGTCTCTATCGTTTTACGGTATGTCTACGTTCGAAGGCCCAATGATGGCTATTAAGTCTGTAAATGCGCTTTCACATTACACAGACTGGACAGTAGGTCACGTACACTCTGGTGCACTAGGTTGGGTTGCGATGATTTCTATCGGTGCAATTTACCACCTAATCCCTGCCCTATTTGGTCACGGTAACATGTACAGCATCAAGCTAGTTAACACGCATTTCTGGCTACACACTGTTGGTGTTGTGCTTTATATCGTTGCAATGTGGATCTCTGGTGTTATGCAAGGCCTAATGTGGCGCGCAGTAAATGCTGACGGTACATTAATGTACAGCTTTGTTCAGTCACTAGAAGCTTCTAAGCCTTTCTATATCATGCGATTCCTAGGCGGTGTATTCATCGTAGTTGGTATGCTGGTAATGGCTTACAACGTATTCCGTACGGTTACTGCAAAAAGTGGTCAACTTGCCACTGATGCAAACCCGCAAGTGGCTTAAGGGGTATTGAGTATGAGCAACAATAACTCAACAAACAAACACGAAATCGTTGAAAAGAACGTTGGCCTGATGGCTATCCTAACGGTATTCGCGATTAGCTTCGGTGCACTAGTTGAAATTACTCCACTAATGTTCCAAAAAGATACCACTCAGCCAGTAGAAGGCTTACGCCCGCTTACCGCGCTTGAAATGGAAGGTCGTGACATCTTCGTACGTGAAGGTTGTTACAACTGTCACTCACAGATGGTTCGTCCATTCCGTGATGAAGTTGAGCGCTACGGTCACTACTCTGTAGCCGGTGAGTCAGTATGGGATCACCCATTCCAGTGGGGCTCTAAACGTACAGGTCCAGATTTGGCACGTGTTGGTCAGCGTTATTCTGACGACTGGCACTATGCGCACTTAATGGATCCTCGCTCGGTGGTACCTGAGTCAAACATGCCAGGCTACCCTTGGCTTGATAGCACTAAAGTAGATACCACTTATACTCTGAAAAAATTACAAGTGTTCCGTGATGCATTTGGTATTGATAAGTCGTCAGACCGCTACAATGGCAAAGGCTACGGTGATGATGCTGAACTACAAGCGCAAGTGGATGAAATCCACGCGATGAACGGTGGTGAAGGTGCGACAGAAATGCAAGCACTTATCGCTTACTTACAACAACTTGGCACACATTTGAAGTAATTGTTATGGATTACGGCACATACAGAGGCATTTTGACTCTGGTAATTTTGGTACTGTTTATAGTGATTGTTGTGTGGGCATATAGCAAGCGCTCTAAGCGCCGTTTCGACGACGCTGCTAATGCCATTTTTGAAGATGAGAAAAAACATAACAACACTATCTCTAACGAGGAAAAGGAGTCTGAAAAATGACTAGCTTTTGGAGTATTTGGGTTATTGTACTAACCCTAGCGTGTCTAGCTCTGATTTTCGGCCTGCTAATTTGGAACCTGAAAAACTACACAGGTGTCAAAGAAGGCGAAAGCTGTGGTCACGAGTTCGACGGAATTGAGGAATTAAATAATCCACTACCAAAGTGGTGGACTTACATGTTCTTCGCGACTTTTGTTTGGTCAGTATATTATCTTGCTGCTTACCCAGGTCTTGGTAACTTTAAAGGTTTCTTAAACTGGACGAGCTCTAACCAAGGTATTACTACCTTGGCAGAGTCTAAGAAAGCAGTCGCTGAAGCACATGAAAATGGCCAGTGGGTACAACTTGATAAAGAAGTTGAAGCAGCACAAGACCGTTTTGGCCCTATCTTCCAAGAATTTGCAAAGCAAGACGTACTTGCGCTTGCAAAGAATGAAGAAGCACTTGAAATCGGTCAACGTTTATTCTCGCAAAACTGTGCTCAGTGTCATGGCTCTGATGCTCGTGGGGGCGCAGGCTTCCCTAACCTAACTGATAAAGACTGGTTATATGGTGGCACGCCTGACAAGATCAAAGAAACACTGCTTAACGGTCGTGTTGCAGCGATGCCAGCTTGGCAAGATGCACTTGGTGATCAAGGCGTAAAAGAAATGACTGCTTATGTACTAAGCCTTTCTGGACGTACTGTTAACCAAAAAGATGCTGAAGCAGGTAAAGCTAAGTTTGCAATGTGTGCAGCTTGTCATGGTATGGATGGTAAAGGTTCTGTTGCACATAACCTGCCGTTCGGTGCACCAAACTTAACCGATAATATCTGGCTATACGGTGGTTCTCAACGCGCAGTTGAAGACACACTTCGCCACGGTCGTGCGGGTGTTATGCCAGCATGGAAAGATATCTTAGGTGAAGATAAAGTACACCTTCTAACAGCGTATGTTTATAGCTTGTCACAAGACCAATAAGCTTAGCTTTTAGAACATTATTTGAGATCAAAAAAGCCTCCATTTGGAGGCTTTTTTTTAGGTATTTACCGCAACTTACGGTAGAATACGAGCAAGTTTTATAGCCATGTGAGCAACTATGAACCCTACCCCTTGGTATAAGAATTTTTGGCCTTGGTTTTTAATTTTTTTCCCACTCGTTACTGTCGTTGCCTGTGTTTTTCTCATCACGTTTGCAGTCGGTAATGGTCCTGATATGGTCGTTGATGACTACTACAAAAAAGGTAAAGCAATCAATCTAGAGCTGAGTAAGTTTGATAAAGCAAAAGCGCTCTATTTACATGGTGACCTGCAAGTAGCAGAGCAAAAAGTCACCTTTAAATTTACCAAGGGCGACGCTTCTAAAGTTCATGCATTAAAGCTTTCGTTTTACCACCGCACTATTGAGAAATACGATTTTGCAGTCACGCTGACTAAAAACGCCAGCGGCGAGTTTACTGGCTTATTTGATGAACCACATAGCGGTGTATTCACGGTATTTATAGAGCCTATGGACAACAGTTGGAAAATGAAAGAAAAAATCCAACTGCCACATGATGGTATTATCGCGGTCACTCCACAGTATAAGTAAGCTGCCATGGCAAATTCGTGTTTTCATTGTTTGGAGCCTATTCCTAAAGGGTTTGTAGGCTCGGTTACCTTTGAGGGTAGCGCACAACCGGTTTGCTGTATTGGCTGCCAGGCCGTTGCCGAAACCATTATTTCTCAAGGTATGAGTGACTACTATACTTACCGCACAGAAAGTGCAGGTAAAGTTGAAGAGCTTGTACCTGAACAACTCAAAATGCTACTCAGCTATGATCACGACGAGATCCAAGAGGACTTCGTCGAAATTAGCGGAGAACATAAAGAGGTACTCCTCAGTGTTGAAGGAATAAGCTGCGCCGCTTGTGCTTGGCTTATCGAAAAGCAACTGCTGGCGCTCGGTGGTATCGTTCGTGTTGATGTTAACACCTCCACTCACCGCGCCATGATTGTATGGCAAGATAAACACGTTAAGCTTAGCGATATCATTAAATCTTTGATGGAAATCGGCTATAAGGCCTACCCATTTCAAGCCGATGAAGAAGCTGCACAGAAACAAGCCGTAGCGAAAGCATACATCCGTCGTTTAGGCGTTGCTGGCCTCATGACTATGCAAGTGATGATGTTTGCATTTGCCATGTACTTTGGCATGTTTTCAGGCATGGAAGAGAACTTTGAACAGTACTTTCGTTGGATAAGTCTCGTGCTTGCCTCTCCTGTTATTCTGTATTCAGCGATGCCATTTTTAACGAATGCGGTTAAAGGGCTGAAAGCTAAACAACTGAATATGGATCTCCCTGTTTCACTTGCTATATTCGGAGCTTACGGTGCCAGTACTTACGCGACTTTTATGGAAGTCGGCGAAGTCTATTTTGAATCCATCTGTATGTTTACCTTCTTGCTGTTGTTAGGTAAATACCTTGAGTTCAGGGCCAGATTAAAAGCCAGTGAGTTTACTGCAAACCTGCAAAAGCTGCTGCCATTGACCGCCAGAAAGGTTGATGAGAATAACAATGAGCAACATATTGCCGCCAAAAAGCTAAAACTGAACGATCTGATATTAGTTAAGGCTGGAGAAACTATCCCCGCGGATGGCTTAGTGATCAAAGGCCATACCACAGTTGATGAGTCGATGATGACAGGCGAACATTTGCCAGTTAAGAAATATCAAGGCCATCAAGTGTATGCTGGAACCGTGAATCACGACGGTATAATTACGTTAGAGATCAATAAAATTGGGCAAAATACCCTGCTCAACCAAATTATTCGACTGCAACATAACGCACTTACCAAACGCCCTAAGTTGGTGGAAATCACCGATAAAGTCGCGCAGTGGTTTGTTGCCTGTCTATTAGTTTTTGCCTCAATTACCGCCATCGGCTGGTATCCCATTTCACCAGATAAGGCTTTTTGGGTCACGATTTCGGTGCTAGTAGCAACCTGTCCTTGTGCATTGAGCCTAGCTATACCCACCGCGCTGACTTGCGCCGTGGCGTCACTTACAAAGAAAGGGATCTTGATTAAAGAGGCCCATGTATTAGAAACGGCAACCAAATTAACGCGTGTTGCCTTTGACAAAACAGGCACACTGACCGAAGGCCGTTTCTCAATCAAACATATCGAATTGCTACAAACTGACTATAACGAGCAACAAGTCTTGGATTTTGCAGCAGCGTTAGAGCGGTTTTCTGAGCACCCTATCGCTCGCGCATTTGCACATATCACCCCAACCGAAAACCTAGTCCAAGATGTTGAAGTTGTGGCTGGTTCAGGTATCCGTGGTCACTGGCAAGGAATCACTATTGCCCTTGGGAAAAGCCATTGGTTTGATAACCACGCGTCATTTGCTCAAGCAACCTTGTTCATTGATAACAACGCAGTCGCTGACTTTTACTTCAATGACAAAGTAAAAAGCAATGCAGAAACAGTTGTTGAACAGTTACAACAAGCGGGCCTTACATGCCATATGCTAACTGGGGATAGCTCCAATGCAGGTAAAGAGTTATCGCAGCAGTTAGCATTAGATAGCTACCAAAGCGCTTGCACACCAGAGATTAAGCAACAAGCCGTTGAGGCTTGGTCCAAACAAGGCGAGATTGTCGCTATGGTAGGTGATGGCATCAACGATAGCCCAGTATTCAATAGCGCTCACTTGTCAGTTGCGATGGATACTGGCGCTGATATCTCAAAAAATACCGCTGATGTGGTGTTGTTAAATAGCGATTTGAATGCCATTCTAGCCCTTCAGCAAGTAGCGAAACAAACGCGCAGAATAGTAAAGCAAAACTTAACCATATCACTTTTGTATAACGGCTCCATTTTGCCACTCGCTGCACTTGGCCTTATTCCACCTTGGATAGCAGTTATTGGCATGTCAGCCAGCTCGATCATCGTGATCGGTAATTCATTAAGGTTATTAAAGCTATGAGTATCATCTACGTATTAATACCTATCGCCATTTTATTCGTCATTATTGCTATTGGTATTTTCTTTTGGGCAGTAAAAAGCGAACAATTTTCAGATTTGAATAAACAGGGCCACAGCATCTTATTCGATGATGATAAAGCGCAAACGGGTGATAAGTCCGTAAAACCATCAAATGACAAGAGTAATAACGACAAATAGCATGAATGAGATAAGCTTGCTGAGTGCATTTGTGATGGGGCTTGCGGGAAGTGGCCACTGCTTGGTGATGTGTGGCGGTATTGCCAGCTCGCTACAACTGGCGAGCAAGCAACTTTCTGCGGTGATTGTTACCCTGTTGTATAATATCGGACGTATCTCCAGCTATGCGCTTGCTGGCAGCCTTGTTGCCCTACTCGGGCAAGTCTCGCCAAGCAAAACACATCTCTCGCCATTATATTACAATTGATGAGTGGTATTTTTATGGTGCTTGTCGCTATCTACGTAATGCGCTTAGCCAGCACCTTAAAATGGCTAGAGTCGTTTGCTAAAAGCTTAATTTGGCAACATATTGTTAAGCTCAATCGCTACTTAGTCCCAGTCAATACAAAAACCAAAGCGTTTTGCTACGGCGCCTTATGGGGGTGGCTACCCTGTGGCCTAGTTTATTCGGCCTTAACATGGACATTACAAGCGAGATCAGCAACTGAAGGCGCACTCATTATGCTCGCCTTTGGTGTCGGCACAATGCCTGCACTGATTGTAATAGGGCAATCGGCTCAGCTGCTACAAAAGTTTATAAATCATTTAGTTACACGTATTATTATGGGTAATTTATTGATTTGGTATGGTGTTTATTTAATTATTATTGCAACTGATAAGTTAGTACATTAACCTATCCTTATCTAAGCAAACTCATCATTTAAGATTATTGGTTAGCGCTTTGAGATTAGGAGCTCCAATTGATAACCAAATTTTCTTTTGCGTGTCATATGAGTTTGTGGCGATCTGTAGTATCAAAACCGTTATGCTTTGTACTAGGTTGCCTTCACGTGCGTCATAGACTTATGGAAATTTTATGGACTTAAGTAATCAAAACCGCTCAAAGAGCCAATGCACAATCAGCTGCAATAATTGCAGTATCAGTCAGCTTTGTCTCCCATTTTCGCTCAATGGCAGTGAAATGGACAAGCTAGATGAGATCATTGAACGTAAAAAGCCGCTTCATAAAGGAGATTTTCTTTTCGAGTCAGGTGCGCCATTAAATGCTATCTTTGCCGTTCGTTCCGGCTCATTTAAAAGCTACACACTGTCTGAACAAGGTGATGAGCAGATCACAGGATTTCACCTTGCGGGCGATCTTGTGGGTTTTGATGCCATTAATAAAATGCAGCACCAAAGCTTCGCACAAGCTTTAGAAACCTCTATGGTATGCGAAATCCCTTTTGACACCCTTGATGAGTTAGCTGGTAAGCTGCCAAAACTGCGCCAACAGATCATGCGATTAATGAGCAGTGAAATCAATTACGACCAAGAAATGTTGTTATTACTGAATAAAAAGACTGCTGAAGAACGCTTAGCAACTTTTATCTATAACCTTTCAAATCGCTTTGGCGAGCGTGGTTTTTCTCGTAAAGAATTCCGCTTTACGATGACGCGCGGTGAAATTGGTAACTACTTGGGTCTTACTGTAGAAACCATTAGTCGTTTACTCAGCCGTTTCCAAAAAGCTGGAACAATAAAGGTCGAAGGCAAGTTCATTACCATTATTGATGCTGCAGCCCTAGCTGAAACAGCCGCGATTGCATCTTGATTTAGAACAAACTATTTATCGTTAAGACTTTATCCTTAGATAGGATCGGTTACACTCAATAAGGTCAGAGGTGAAAAGCTTCTGACCTTATTTGTATACCGTTTTAAGGAGATAGTCGTGGATAAAATCAAAAGTATACTCACCGTAATTGATCCAACTAAAGAGCGCCAAAATAGCTTAGAACGCTCTATCAATCTTGCCAAGCGTACCGGTGCAGCCATCACTGCATTTATGTCTATTTATGACTTCTCCTATGAAATGACCACGATGTTGTCTAAAGACGAGCGTGAAGCAATGCGTGAAGCGGTGATCAAAGACAGAGAAGCATGGCTTGCCGATATGGTTAAGGACTTTTCTGATGTGAGTATCCAAACTAAAGTGTTGTGGCACAATCGCCCCTACGAAGCGATCATCAAAACCGTGCTTGCGCATGATTATGATTTGGTCATTAAATCTACGCATCAACACGACACCCTGAAATCAGTGATCTTCACCCCAACCGATTGGCATTTAATTCGCAAATGCCCTGCGCCTCTATTACTGGTTAAAGATCACGCTTGGCCAGATCAAGGCAACATTATTGCAGCGGTAAACTCTGTCAGCGATAACGAGCAACATCAAGAACTTAATAAACGTATCATTACGGATGCTCAGTTTTTATGTGAATTAGCCAATGCCAAATTGAGCCTGGTAAACACCTATCCAGCAACGCCTGTTAATATTGCCATTGAAATTCCCGAGTTTAACCCATCGCAATACAATGAAGCCGTGAAAAAACACCATGAAGACGAGACATTTGCACTCGCAGAAACTTATTCAATAGATAAAAGCGATTGCATCATCAAAGAAGGTCTACCAGAGGACGTTATCCCCTACGTTGCTAAAGAAAAAGACGCTGAGTTGGTGGTCATTGGCACTGTCGGTCGCACTGGACTGAGTGCAGCGCTGGTTGGCAATACTGCTGAACATGTGATTGATAGCTTAGATTGTGATGTCTTAGCACTAAAGCCTGATGGCTATAAATCCCCATTAGAAGACTGAGGCGTAGACTCGGAATAACAGCTGCTAGAGAAAAGAGCTGATCCCAAGTATAGATTGGAATGTGCGGCAAATACACAGCCACACATTCCGTTTACTTGAGCTGTGCAAGCCAAAAAGTAAAATAGTTAAGAAGTATAAGACTATTTAGGCTAGTCTGGGTAAATCACTATTGAGAATTAAATATTGGTTACATCAATGAACAATGATTCATCAATGTTTGTCGAGGAAACCACTGCTTCGTTAAAATCATAAGCTTCTCGCTCACCGTCTCTATCTAGAGGCAAACTTTCGAAATCAAAGAGTTCAGTGTCAGCCAGTTGGCTTGGACTAACATTCTGAATTGATTTGAAAATATTCTCTACTCGACCTGGCGTCTTCTTGTCCCACTCAACCAACATAGATTTAATATTTTGACGTTGCAGGTTTTCTTGCGAACCACATAGGTTGCACGGAATAATAGGAAAATCCTTGTGTTCAGCGTATTGAATAAGATCTTTTTCACGTGCATAAGTGAGTGGGCGGATCACCACATTACGACCATCATCAGAACGTAGTTTGGGTGGCATCGCTTTCATTCTCGCGCCGTAGAACATGTTTAAAAACAGCGTTTCAACAATATCATCTAAGTGATGACCCAGTGCAATTTTTGTCGCGCCAATCTTTTCAGCAAATGAATACAAAGTACCACGGCGCAAGCGTGAACAAAGTCCACAAGTCGTTTTGCCCTCTGGTACTTTTTCTTTTACGACTGAGTAGGTATCTTTATCAATGATATAATAAGGAATGTCTAACGTTTCGAAGTACTCAGGCAAAATATGCTCTGGGAACCCAGGCTGCTTTTGATCCAGATTGACCGCGACCACATCAAAGTGAATTGGTGCCGCTTTTTTTAGGCTAAGTAAAATATCCAGCATAGCGAATGAATCCTTACCACCGCTGATACAAGCCATCACCACATCGCCTTCTTCGATCATATTGTAATCTTTGATGGCGTTGCCGACATTACGGCGCAGACGCTTTTGCAGCTTATTAAACTCTAAAACTTCTTTGCGATTATCTTGCTCTGTCATGGTGTTAGGTGCCGTATTCATACTTACTCAACTGCGTACTGTGCGCGTTATCGCGCTAGTACATTACTACATCAATTATGGGGCGCCGATTATACGTGAAATTAAGATGAGGTAAAATACAAAAATGGCGCCGCTTTGGGCGCCATAGTTGGGAACAAATAAATTAAAGGCCGAACACTACCTTTTCACTTTTTAGCATACGACTGCTTAGGTAGGTGAAAATAGCAAACAACCCCAGTGTGACCGCGCTCGACAATAATAGTTGTGGTACTGGTATCGCATTGCCTTTAATGATTTCAATCATTGCATTTTGCTGCGCTGCGATCGGCATCCACTGCATAATGTCGGTAGCAATATCATAGGTCGTTGCCATACTCATCATTACTGGAATGAACAGCGCCATCGCCACATAAGATTGCGCTTCTTTAAATGATTTAGCTAAGAAAGAGATAAATATCAATAAACTGGCAGACATTAACGCAATAGGCAGGCCAATTATAATTGCTGAAATAATAAATTTAGGACCAATGACCACTGTAAAGCCCATCATTTCCCATGGCACCATATTATAAGCAAACTTAGATACTATGGTGGTTAACACTAAAGCAATGATAGAAAAACCTGCGATTGCCCCCACTTTAGCTAACACAATATGCATGGTGCTGATCGGATGGCTAAGTAATAGCTGTAATGAGTTACGTTCACGCTCCCCTGCACTACTGTCAATCGCCATACCCATCGCCGCATAAAATAGCGAAATAATAATAGATAATGTTGCAATACCTAATACGAAGCCACCTTTAGAGGTCGGTGTCGCTTGGTCATAAGTTTGGACATCAATCGCACGTGCAATAGTCGGATCGATACCACGCGCGACTAATCGCAATGAAGCGACTTCGCTGTTGTATAACATGAGGTTACGCTCTAGCCGGTTAATTGATGAACGTAACTTTTGCTCCGATTTATCAGCAATGATAAATACCGTCGCGCTCTTACCTTGCATCATATTCTCTTGGTAATCTTCGCTGATCTCCAAGGTAATGGCTTTAACCTCTTCGCCTTCACCATGTTCAATTTCTTTACTCGCTAAAAATTGTACTAAGTTGGGCGCATTCTCCGCATTATTAATGGTGATTTTGAGTGCTTCAGGCGAAGCCATTTGCTTAAACATGACGGTAAACAATACACACATTAGAATAGGTGCACCGATACAATAGTAAAGGCCAGCCATCACTGAACGTTTGTCGCGGCTTGCGTCTAACACTTCTTTTTTAAATAAAACTGAGATTAATTTCATCATGCTGCAATTCCTTCATCTGTACCTATCAGGGTAATGAAAGCTTCCTCAAGCGACGCTTTACCTGTTTGTTCACATAGGGCCTCTGGAGAACCTTCCGCGACCACTTTGCCTTTCGCCATGACCACCACATGATCACAAAGTGCTGCAACTTCTTGCATCACGTGGCTAGAAAATAAGACACAGTGGCCTTGCGCCTTAAGCATCATCAACAAATCCCGTAACACTCTGGTACTCATTACATCTAAACCACGTGTTGGCTCATCAAGTACAATATTCGTTGGTTTATGCACGATTGCCTGTGCCAACGCCGTTTTCATTCTTTGGCCTTGTGAAAAGCCTTTACAGCGTCTATCCGCGATATCCAACATTTGTAGCTTTTCTAATACTTCTTGCGTCGCTGTAGCGGCCGATTTTGCGTCCATTCCACTTAGTTCAGCGTAAAATTGGGTATATTCACGCGGCGTCATGCGCTCGTAGAGCCCACATGGGTCAGGGAACAATCCTAATTGTTGTTTTGCCCTGGTTGGCTCTTTGGCAACATCAATACTATCGATAGACGCCATACCTTGATCAGCTTGAAGCAGGCCAAATACGGTCCGTAAGCAAGTCGTTTTACCAGCTCCGTTGGGTCCCAATAGTCCCGTAATTTGACCATCACGAGCGGTAAATGACAGCCCGTCTAGCGCGTTCACTTCACCAATCTTTTTATGTAAGTTATCTACTTGGATCATGAGTTACTCCTTATTAGCTGTTGCAGGACCATTGATGTTCATAAAGAATTGTTTGCGTGTGTCTTCTTCAAGACAACTGGTATCAAAGTCTCCCACTGTCTTTTCATCGTAAAACTTAGCAATAAGCTTATTAGCACAGCTTTGCCCTGCGACAATATGCGTTGCCGTTGGTGCAACTAAGTGTGTGGCATTGTTTAGTTTTTCCATCGCAACTTCGGCCCACTGAGCAGGCGTTGCTGGGTCTAATCCGCCAGAAAGTAGTAAGGTTGGAATATCGGACGCAACGGGTTCATAGTAACTACTCGACACCGGACTCACATTCCAAATTGGACACGTCGCATCCAATCCTGTAATCATCATCTTACCCATATAGTTTTCACTATATTTCGCTTTGTCCGCAGCCGTTAATCGTGGCCAATCTTCCCCACATACAATTGCCTGATGCATCCCCATGGCCAATCCAAGGCCGTCTTCACTTGGTGCCATCATGCCAACTAGAGGAGCAAGGTTGCCTTTAGTCGCTTCACTAATCGCAAGCGGCACCAATGCTCGGGAGGTATGAGAGTAAAGCGCCATCCTAATCGCGCTAAATAGCTTCATTTTGGTCATCGTCATTGCGAGCGGTTTACTGGTTCTGGGGTGAAGCACAGAAACCTCTATCGGCGTTTGCCCAACTTGCTCCAGCAAGCTTTGCCATTGCTGCTTTAGATTAGGATAATTATTTGCACACTTTTTATCGGCTTCACATTGTGCAAATAGGGCGTTCAATGACTCTTCTATCGCACCACCAATCGCCATTAAACTTTGGTTATTGGGTGCAAGACCATCTAACACGGCCGATGCAACACTATCAGGGAACTGTCTCATATACTCAAGTGCGATGCGTGTTCCATATGAGCCACCGTATAAGTGTAACTTGCTATAACCGAGTGCGGTTCTTACCGCGTCAAAATCTTTTGCTGCCGCAACAGTTGTGTAATCGGAAAGATCTGTGTCTAGTTTTTCTTTGCACTTTAGGGCGTCTTCTTTGTAAAAATCGAGACCCAGCAAAGTATCATTTAGCGCAAATTGTTGTTCAAGGTTATCCATATCACATTGCAATAGATTGGATTTTCCAGTTCCCCGTTGATCAACAAGTATAATGTCTCTATTTTCTCTCGCGTATTTAAGAATTCTTTCAAAGTTTGCTGCGATTTCGGTGGCTGATTGTCCAGGTCCCCCTGCAAACGCAATAATTGCTTCTTGTGGGTAAAGTTGTTTTATTGCAGGAATAACCATAAAGTGAATATCAATTTTTTGTTCTGTTTTGGTTTCACTTAATGGTTGTGAGATTTTTCCGCATTGTGCTCTATCATCGAGTCCCTTTGCATAGCAAGCGGATAATTCTGCTGTTGATGCTGCTGCTTGTAATGGCAGCACAGCTCCTAAAACGAGAGGAAGCAGCGCTAGCTTTACTAAGCTTTTCTTAAACTTAAATGGCTTTTTCATAGTTATTTCCTTGTTGACTCACGGTCAGTATGCTAACTTTAAGTGAGTGTATCAGTGTATTATTGTATTAATACAGTAGAATTAGAGTAATGCTAGATCTTATTCATGTCAACCCCAACAGCGCAGAGCCGATTTATAAGCAGCTATTTGATCAGGTAGTGCGTTTAATTGTGTCAGGTAAAGCACAAGCCGGAGAAGAGCTACCTTCTGTAAGAAAGCTAGCTGAACATTTCTCGGTAAATCCGATGACTGTCTCTCGAGCAATCGGGCAACTTGTCGATCAAGGTTGGCTTGAACGAAGACGCGGTCAGCCGACACGAGTAGCACAACAGCCAACCACACAACAGACCGATAGTCTGCTCAACAAAAACCTAGATATTTTAATTAATGATGCGAAACAACTTGGGATCACCAAGGTTGAGTTGATATCATTGATAGATAAAAACTGGGGACAAGAATAATGACAAGCCCACTACTACAATTCACCAAAATCCATAAACAATTTTCCGACAAGTCTGTTCTTGAAAACATAAACCTTACTATTGAACCTGGTATGGTTATGGGTCTACTGGGACGAAACGGTGCAGGTAAAACTACGCTACTGCGAATTGCACTTGGACTAATCGAACAAAATAGTGGTGAAGTTAGCTGCCTCAACAGCAGCAATCTAGAGCTGAGTCCTACATGCAAGAGCCAAATTGGCTATGTGCCACAGCAACCCTGTGGTTATCAAGGTTTTAAAGTCAAAGACGCCCTCGCACTGCACCGCAGCTTTTATCAAAATTGGGATAACACGCTAGAACAAGAGTGGCTTTCTCGCTTCGAGTTAGATGAAAACAAGCTAGTAAGTAACCTTTCAGTTGGTCAGCAACAAAGCTTAGCGCTGATAATGGCGATGTCGTATCGACCTAAGTTACTGATCCTTGACGAGCCTGTTTCAAATCTCGACCCCATCGCACGCCGAGAATTTATGTCGGACTTATTTGAGCTAGCGCTTGAGTCCGGCTCTGGTGTACTTTTCTCCTCGCATATTACATCTGACGTTGAGCGCGTCGCGAGTCATATTGCTATAATTAAAGATGGTAAGGTATTGGTTACTGGCGAACTAGATACACTGAAGGAACAGATTAGACTTGTTCCGCATCACCTTACAAACAACCTTCCATCAGCAGAGCTGCTTCACCAATCTGAACGTTTTAGTATTTACCAAGCTCAAGACGGCTCAAATTGGCCAACGGGCCTACAGCAAAGCCATAGCAACCTTGAACAACTTTTTGTGGAGCTACACACATGAGCACGTTAACTCGGCGCAATTGGTGGACAGGGTTTTCCGGCTTTTGGTTACGAGAGTGTGGCTCTGCAAATTTTTTCATTCCGGGGATCTTAGCTTCTATTGCTACACCATTATTAACCTTAATAGAAGAGCAAAACATACAAACATTTAGCTTGGTCTTTGCTATCAGCGCCTTATGGATGGCTTTTTGCTGGCAGTTAGTGAAATTACAAGCACAGGAAAGCGCATTACTATTCCCTGCAATTAAACGGCACGTATACTTACAAGGACTTGTAATACTAGTCGTTGGCTACATGTTCAATGCACTCGCTCTTTTCAACCGCCCCGCGCCAGAAGTTGCCTATGCCATGTTGTTTGCAACGAGTTTTGGTGGTAGCTTCTTTTTATTATGTATTCGAAATAGCTTTTATTTCAAACATAATAGCTACGTTTTCATGCTCGTACTCATGCTCGCTATGTTTTTTGGCGATACTCCACAAGTTTTAGCACTACTCGCCATTCCCTTCATATTAGTGGCAGTTTATCTGCTGATTACACGAAATAATAACTGTCAATGGCATCATTTGGCATATCAAACCTACATAAATAATATACAGACTGGCTGGCTCCCGAGTAATACCTTTACCCCTGATTTCCTCACTCAGCGGTTTAGGCAATTTTTTATGCCGATGAGCTATTTTTCAGGCAACCTGTTGATACAAACTTGTCAAATATTTTTTCTCTCAGGGCTTTTAGTCATTGTGGCAGTCGGCTTTTTTGGAGTCACAATTCAATTTATCACTGGCTTTACCGATATGCTTGTTTTGATGGTCGCTATTTTTGTCTGTTGGTCCAAACTACAAACAAAAATGACATGGGACCAGCTCTATCTATTACCTGTCTATTCAAGCCTAAAATCAATTAAACAGGCCTATCACGTTGCAGCAGTTAAGCTTGGCTTTTGCTTATCTTTGTTTCAACTTACAGTACTGCTGGTTTGCAGCTTCCTTACCACATTTGAGACTGTGGTTTTCTACCTTATGATATTTATCGGCTCGGTTGCAGGATTTATTCTTTGCGTTGCGCTAGGGAGCATCATAACGAGCGCCCTTACATTGTCACTTTCGTGCATGTTCGTAATCATTTTACATAGTGCGTTTAAATCTTACCTGTTAAATCACGAACACTCAGTTGCCACTCTATATCTGTTATTGGGCTATGTTGTGGTAGCCACTTCATTGCTCCTTTACAGTAATAGAAAGTTTGACTAAGACGTGCTCGGATCCGAGATGTTGCTCATATAGGCGTAGCACGAACCAAAGACTGTGCTAATAAGCATAAAAGAGTGATAGTGAGCATAAGTCGATTATCACTCTTTTTATCCGCTATATTTAATGGGAGTGGGTTCGACTATTAATAAAGTCGGTAACCGAAAACAACACCCCAGAGATCACGAAAGTAATATGTATGCCTACTTTCCAAGCAAGCTGCTCACTGGTTAAGTCTTGAGAATGGATAAAGACTTTGAGTAGTTCTACCGCAGATATTGCTACGATGGCACTGATCAATTTGATTTTAAGGCCCGAGAAGCCAACCTTTCCCATCCAAGTCGGCTTATCTTCTTGGGGCTCAACATTGAGCTTAGAAACGAAATTCTCGTAGCCACTAAAAATAATAATGATCAACAACCCGGCCAGTAAAGCCGTATCAACCAATGTTAAGATACCAATGAGTAACTCTTGGTTTGTCGCCGTCAGCGCACTGATGGTCATCACATAAAGCTGTTTAAAGAACTTAAGTAACAACAACACAATCGCGAGCAGTAGGCCAACAAAGAAAGGCGCTAACAGCCATCTTCCTTTAAATAAGGTTCTTTCTAAGAGATATTCATAACGATTAAATTGCTCATTCGCAGACTTAGTTTCTTGCTCCATGTTTTTGATTTTCACCATGTTTAGTTAGTTTTACTTAACCTTTAAATGTAGCATCAACGCTTGTATTTCTCACCATTTATTAATGTAAATTTGAATCAATTTTCTGCTCTTAAGGAGAAAATTAATTCGTTTTCCTTATTTTAAATTTTGCTTTAAAACATGCTTGTTCTTTCAACTAACAGGTAACACGAATGAAAACCTTAGTTTCATCATTAATCGCTCTATCTCTTTTTGCTTGTGTACAAGTACAAGCGGATGAAGAGTTACCAGTCGCGCCTGCAGATTTGGTTCAAGAGTTAACTCAAATGTGCCTTGATTGGGCAAAAGATGATGATGTACAAGCATCTGAGATGAAAAAATATGTTTTGAATTGCGTTAACGACGAGCTAGAGGCAACTGGCTATCAAAAAGTCAAAGACGTAAACATTAAATAACACCATTTGTTTTAAGTAAATGAGTTATTTCACCCTTCAAATTGCTTGGAGAATTAGTGTAATTGGTATAATACCAGTTCGCTTAATTAAGTGATGGCATTCATGATGAAAAGGCCGCTCAATACGTTGAACGGCCTTTTGTTTTTAATAACATTTTGGACAAAATATCCATAGCATCCGAAGACGCTTATCGATGTTTGGCTAGCTGTTAAGCTTTCTTTTTCTTGGTAGTTTTCTCTTCTTCTACCCATTTACCATTACTATACGTCGCTTTCCAACCCGTCGCTTTACCATCCACTTCTGTCATCACATATTGTGTCTTGGTTTTTCTAGAGTAACGAACAATCGCAGGATTACCATCCGAGTCTTGCTCAGGCGCATCAGCCAGATAATAGAATTTAGGTGAAATTCTATCTCTAAAGCGTTTTAGCTCAGATACCTTAGGAGCACGTGTTTCACGTGACTTCGGGAATGTGTGCGCCGCTAAGAAAATACCTGAAGCGCCATCTCGAAGCACAAAATGCGCGTCCGATTTTTCGCATTCTAGTTCCGGTAGCGGAACTGGATCTTCTTTCGGTGGCGCAGCTTCACCGTTTTTCAATAGTTTACGTGTATTTTTACAATCTTCATTCGTACAACCAAAATACTTACCAAAACGGCCGGATTTAAGCTGCATATCCGAGCCACACTTGTCACACTCAATCAGTGGTCCATCGTAGCCCTTGATCTTAAATGCACCTGTCTCAATGACATAGCCCTTACATGCAGGATTATTACCGCATACATGGAGTTTTTTCGTTTCATCAATAAGATATGAATCCATTGCTGTTTCGCAAATTGGGCAACGTTTCATATGACGAAGTGATTCAGCTTCCGCCTCTTCATCCGCATCCGCGGCAACTGCTTCATCACCTGACACGAGATTAATTGTCGTAGTACAGCGCTCTTTTGGCGGTAAGTTATAGCCTGTACAGCCAAGGAATACCCCAGTAGAAGCAGTACGAATACCCATCTTACGTGAACATGTAGGACAATCTATGTCTGTTTCGACCATCACATTTTGTCGCATGCCGCCTTCACTTTCATCACCAGCTGCAATTTCTAGCTGGTTAGAAAAGTCGGCGTAAAACTTATCAAGTACCTGCGTCCATAAGCGTTCACCTTCTGCGATATCATCAAGGCGACCTTCCATTTTGGCGGTAAAGTCAAAGTCCATTAAATCGTTAAAATTCTCAACGAGTCTGTCAGTAACGATCTCGCCCATTTTTTCAGCGTAAAAACGGCGGTTTTCAACTCGGACATAACCACGGTCCTGAATCGTCGAAATGATAGCAGCATAGGTAGATGGACGACCAATACCACGCTTTTCTAATTCCTTAACTAAGCTTGCTTCGCTGAAACGTGCTGGTGGTTTAGTAAAGTGCTGTTTAGGATCAATCGCAATAAGATCAAGCTTATCGCCAACTGAAACACTTGGAAGCGCCTGCTCTTCTTCATTCTTCTTACGGACTGCCGGTTGTACACGTGTCCAACCATCAAAACGTAGCACACGCCCTTTCGCTTTTAATGTGTAATCTTCCGCGGCGACGGTCAGCGTCGTTAGGTCGTACTCTGCTGGCATCATTTGACACGCCACAAACTGACGCCAAATAAGCTCATAGAGCTTCTTAGCATCTGCCTCTACGCCGTCTAAATGACCGGATAAGATTGTCACATCAGAAGGACGAATTGCCTCGTGCGCTTCTTGTGCGTTGCCTTTTGCGGAATAACGCAGCGGTGCTTCTGGTAAATACTTACTACCAAATTCACTATCGATATAGCCACGACACATTTCTAACGCGTCATTTGATAAATTCGTCGAGTCTGTACGCATATAGGTGATGTAACCCGCCTCGTATAGACGCTGCGCTAACATCATGGTTTTCTTTACGCCATAGCCTAAACGAGTACTTGCCGCTTGCTGCATTGTCGAGGTAATAAATGGTGCACTTGGCTTACTCTTACTTGGCTTTTCTTCAACCTTGACTACTTCGTAAGCACTGTTTTCAAGCACTTGTACGGCTGTATCAGCTTGCGCTTTATTTACTGGCTTAAATGCTTCGCCTTTAAACTTAGTAACCGCTAGGCGAATATCATCTTTTGTTGCTTTAACATCAGCGTGAATATCCCAAAACTCTTCTGGAATAAACGCTTTAATCTCACGCTCTCGTTCAACAAGTAATCTCACAGCAACAGATTGTACACGACCTGCCGATAACCCTCTTGCTACTTTTTGCCAAAGCAGCGGGGACACCATAAAGCCAACAACACGGTCAAGGAATCGTCTTGCCTGCTGCGCATATACCATGTCGGTGTTAAGGTCGCCAGGTGCCTCAAACGCTTGAGTTATCGCGTTTTTGGTGATCTCGTTAAAGACCACACGCTTATACTTGCTCTCATCGCCACCGATAATCTGCTCAAGGTGCCAAGCTATGGCCTCCCCTTCTCTATCCAAATCGGTTGCGAGATAGATATGGTCAGCATCTTCAGCAAGCTTTTGTAGTTCTTGAACTACTTTTTCTTTACCCGGCAAAATTTCGTAATGCGGTTCCCAACCCTTCTCAGGATCAATCCCCATCCTCGCAACTAAATTTGCATAATCTTTTTGCTTTTTATATTGCGCTTTTTCTTCAGGTGACATTTTACGTACTTCAGCTGGCGACTTAGTTGCCAAGCCTTTCGTTTTACCTGCCCCTGAGGTAGGAAGATCTCGAACATGACCTACACTGGATTTAACAATGTAATCCTTGCCGAGGTATTTATTGATTGTTTTTGCCTTCGCGGGAGACTCTACAATTACTAGCGATTTGCCCATAGCTGCCTATTTTTGACCGATTCTGTCTGATGTTTTGCCCTTACTTGGGCGTTAAATTACTTATAGGTATATCTACAAACACCTATTGTTACAAGCTAAAAATACTAACTTTTCCCTGATCACCGAATTATTATCCAATTTGTGTACAATATTCAGCCAATTTAGGGACGCATTCATATATATAAGGTTAAGGCACGGGAATATAAAGGAATAGAAACAAAAATGCCAACCCGAAAGTTGGCATTTATCATTTTATCCAGCGTCAATGACGGTTAATGGTACACTTTGAACCAAACCATCATCGTCATCACCTAATCCTTTAAAAGTAAACTTAATCGTCAACTCACCCAAAGTTTTATTATTAGGCTCGGTTTCACGAGTCAGAAATGCAGAATAGACCAATGGTTTATCGGTTCCTGTATTTCCTAATACTTCGGTTTGAGTTCCAGATGCAAGTTCACCATTGGTGGTTGCTATTTCTACTTCTGTTTTCGCAGGTAAGGGATTACCGTTAATATCCGTGACGAAGATAGAAACTCTAACGTTACTTATTTGATCGTCAATTGTATCGTCATCTATCTCAGGAGCAGATAAATTGATTGTTTGAACATCACAATATTGAGCGTCATCGGATTCTTCAAGGTCTAAGATAACTACAGTATTTCCATTGTCAACGCGAGTAACGTCTTGGCATTGATCAAGTTGATTTGCTGCCAGTCCCATACTTTGTGCATCCGATTTTCTAACTGCGAATCGTACATAAGCAGTGTCGTCAGACATAATTAGTTCAAAATTTCTAAAGACGTTAACCAACTCACGGTTACACTGATTTTGCGCTAAAGCAGCCTCAGAGCAAAGTAAGCCGTTATATTTACCATCTCCTGGAACACCATCACCATTAGCGTCATAATCAAAGATGCCATTGTTATTTGCGTCTATCCACCAATCATCATGGCCACCATTTTTCGTATTCACCGGTGTGCAAGGACCGGTAGTTGGTGACGCGTCACAATCTTCTTTGTCAAACCGTCCGTTTTCATTGGTATCCAAAATAGCTTCTGTGAGATCAAACTCCTGGCGATATTCACCAACATCAAACAAACCATTTCTACGCTGAACACCATCACTGGACTCTTCGTCTCTATAGCTTTCTTGACCTTTAACAAATGCAAGTACGCCTACCCTGCCACCCATTACGACTCGCTCATCAGCATAGGGATCAGTTCCTGTGCTAGGCGCATTTTTTTGACGCTTTAATCCATTGATACAAGGTGCTGGTCTATTAAAATAAGGATCACAATTCCAGTTTTCAGGAATGTTCGCAACCGTACCTTTTTTTCTTGGCGCAATATCATTGATCCTATTGCCCCATTTAGGGTCAGAAAATGGACGCTCACCTTGGCTACGCCACACCACCGAACAGGTTGCCTTATTTGTTCTGCAATCATAGGTATCAGGTGATTCTAAACTACCGATAGCTCCAGCTTCTGCGATGACGGTTGCCGCTACACCATCGGCATTGAAGTGATTGAATTGATCACCAAAGAACAACGTGATATTTGTTGTGACTCCGCTGTAACTGTATGAATTTGAATTAATTATATCTGGAGCCGCGTCAAAGGTATCTTGATCAGTAACGCCAGAACTCAAAATAAGCTGTGATGAGACGCTAAAAATTTGCTCACTTAATGGGATTGTGTGCATAACTCCCGTAGGACAGCGAGCGTCGTCGTTTGATGCATCTGCATCATTACATGCTTTGGCGATATCCGTCCAACAAGTAATCGCATCACCCTCAGGTAAATTCACGTAAGATTCTTCTGGGATATAACATGCACTAACAACAAGCGGGCCAGGTACAATGCCAGACTTAACCGTTGTTCTTACAATACCATTTGCATTGGTGTTTCCCGTAATTTGCGTAATTGAGGCAAGGCCTTGCTCATCAGACAATCTAAAGTCGACTCGTGCTCGTGGAATTGCAAGGTTGTCTTCATCTACCAGTTTAAAGCTCACAACAGATTGGGTTGGTAAACCGCCTTCGCCAGGGGGTAAAGCAATAAACTGATTAAACCCATCTTCCTCAGGTAAAAATTGTACCGCTTGTGCAAGTGCACTATCCACTTCAATAATCGTTTCTTGATTTATTGGAGAGCTGCCGTTTTGGATAGTAACAGAAATCCTATCTTCACCTTGACAACCTTTAGCACGGTATGTCGAGCGGGCAATACCATTGGAGGTATTTACCGTTTCATCTAATTCCGCCAACGCGGGAGTTGCCGAGGCACATGCCGAGCTAAATGCAACAGCAACTGCACTGTTGATTAATACCCCATTCTGATCTCTTAGTGTCACGGTGATAACCGTACTGCCACCAGCTGAAAGTTTTTGCTGTACACCACTGCTATCAACTAAACCATTATCAACCGTGACATTTAGCTGAGCAACACCAACACTAAAGTTGATTGACTTAGTTACATCCACATAATTAGGCGAATTTACTGTGACAGTACCTGCACCACCTTGGTTTCCAGGTTTAAGATTCAAAATTGCGATACCAAAAGTATCCGTCAATGCTGTGTCTGGAGAGATTGTCCCTAGCGTTGTTTCTGCACCAATAAGCACATTTGCAATGCCATCACCAGTCTGGCTGGATGTCATTTTAATGAAGATCTCAGCTGTCTCGTTTGACGACACTCGATTGACACGACTACATCCAGCAGCTATAGGATCTATCATAGCCTGATCGCGGTTATCATCCCAGCCCGCTGGGCACTTACTTAACAACATAACCTCAAGTTTCGCTGACGCGGTTACATTACCGTCATCACCACCACCTTGAGAGGTAAAATCAAACGTTTGTGAGACTGTATTGCTGCCATTTGTATAAGTAGCGGTAAGACGACCCGCACCAACAACGTTGGTCGCTTGTAACGTAATTGTTGCTTCACCCGCGTCATTAGTTAAAACTGAACCAGAACTCGGCTCCATGGTTGCAAAATCATCGCTTTCAAAAACCACTCGACTGTTTGCTAACGCACTACCATTTTTCGTCAACGTAGCGGTTACTTTCAAAGGAGTATCGGATGACACGCTATTAGCGCCACCTTCTCCAGCGAGCGTAATCGCATAGGTACCATCGCTACCATCACCATTATCTGTATCTTTTTGAATACTGCCGCCGCCACCGCACGCGGTCAGTAAGAATGCTAGCATCAGTATGCTAAAATAGCGCATCAAGGGCATTCACCTATCTCCCTAGCTAAGTTAATTTTATTATTGTTCAATAGTAACCCAATTTTATCGATAAAATCACAATTTTTTATTAGATTAGGTAGATTTTCTGTCGTGAAATGCTGTTCATCTGCGCCAAGCCTGTTAAGCTTTAGCAGTTTTAAGATACATAGTGTTAGGGCAATGTCAGAAAATAAAAAAATGGGCCTAACGGCGCGCATTATGATAGGCATGGTGTTGGGGGTTGTACTAGGCCTCACCCTTCAAGCCATCCTAGGTAAGAATAAAGAAATACTTATTCCTTTAGGTCTCTTTGACCTCCCCATTAAAGGTTTCTTCGTTGACGGTTTATTCCACATCGGTGGGCAGATCTTCATTGCAAGCTTAAAAATGCTTGTTGTTCCTTTAGTGTTTATTTCCCTTGTATGTGGCACATGTAGCCTTAGTGACCCAAAAAAATTGGGCCGCTTGGGTGGTAAGTCCATTGGTTTGTATCTCATTACAACAGCAATCGCAATCACGGTAGCGATTACGCTCGCACTACTTATTGCACCGGGTGGTGGCGTTGAAATTCCAAACAGCGCGTCATTTGACGCAAAGCAAGCGCCGACACTTGTGCAAGTCATAATCAACATGTTCCCGACCAATCCAATTGACGCGATGGCCAACGGTAACATGCTTCAAATCATCGTCTTTGCGCTACTATTTGGCATCGCTATGGCGCTCAGCGGCGATGCTGGTGCTCGCCTAGCAACTGTATTTGAAGACCTAAATACAGTGGTGCTTAAGCTAGTCACTTTATTGATGAATGTCGCTCCATATGGCGTATTTTGTTTAATGGCTAAGTTGTTTACAACGATCGACATGGGGTTAATCGCCGAGCTCGGCAAATACTTTATGGTAGTGTTGGCAGCTCTGCTAATTCATGCATTCATTAACTATTCAATTTTATTCAAGCTGTTAACAGGCTTGAGCCCTATTATCTTCCTAAAGAAGATGAAAGACGCATGTATGTTTGCCTTTAGTACGTCAAGCTCAAGTGCAACTATGCCCGTAACACTGGAGACCGCGACTAAGAAACTAGGTGCGCATAACTCAGTTGCCTCTTTTACGATCCCTCTGGGTGCAACCATTAATATGGATGGCACGGCTATCATGCAAGGTGTTGCAACGGTCTTCATCGCTCAGGTATTTGGCGTAGACCTCACCATCAATGACTATCTCATGGTTATCTTGACTGCGACTCTTGCCTCAGTTGGTACGGCAGGCGTGCCTGGTGTTGGCTTGATCATGCTTGCAATGGTGCTTAACCAAGTTGGATTGCCTGTTGAAGGTATCGCGCTTATCATTGGTGTAGACAGACTATTAGATATGACAAGAACAGCAGTTAACGTAACAGGTGACTGTATGGTAACTTGTGCTGTGGCCAAATCTGAAAACGAATTTGATATCGATGTTTTCAACGACCCTGATGCAGCAAAAGAACTAGAAGAAACCACTTCTAAAGCAAAAGCGTAAATATCAATAACGCAGCTAACTATAAATAGCTGCGTTATTTTCCTCAACTAGCCAACTCAATACTCCTCTCTGCGACATATCAGCTATCCATACCCTTTTCTTCATTGTCACTTTTTCCTAGGTACAGAATAAGATTAAGCAGAAGATTCTCCGTGCCTATGCATAATGAGTACTTTAGTTATTGCAGGATTTGGACATGGAGTTACCGGTAAGCCTTTCCATCTCAAAGCTAGGCCACTTAATTAAGCGAATTGGTATAAGAAAAAACCGCGCTATAAAGCGCGGCTTTCATCTTAATAAACGTTAACGAATTAGAATTGGTATGCAAACTTCACATATGCTTGACGACCAAGGATACTGTGCGTTTTATTGTCAATTCCCATTGACTCTGAAGGAGCAAGCGGCGCTTCTTCATTGAACAAGTTAGATGCACCAAGCGTTACTGTCAGCTTTTCTACGCCAATATAACTGACACTTGTATCTACAGTAGTCCATGAATCAATCTCATATTTATTGCCATCACTGTCAGCAAGATCTTTATAAGAATCAACATAGTTTACGCTGATATTTGCAAGCCAATCGTTTTTAGCCCAGTCCATACCCGCTGTCCAGCGGAACTGCGGATGCTGATACTCTCCATTGAGATCTTCAGCAACATTGAATGTGTTACCTTGTTCGTCACTTTCAAACGACTGTTCTTCAAAGTTAAGCGCGTAAGTTAAGTTGTAATTGAACTTAAACTCACCCATTTCACGAGTAGTTAATGCATAGGCTAAGTTAACATCGAAACCGTCTGTTTCACGACCACCAATGTTAACAAAGGTGTCGTTAATGGAGAGAATACGACCAAGTGTGCTACCTTGATTAGGCGCACGAACTACCAGATTAGGATCGGTACCACAACAATCAACTAACTTCTGTGCTCCAATTTTCTTGATGAGATCTTCCTGATCATAATTCCAGTAATCTACACCGATACTAAAGTCATCAGTTGCTTGCCACACTACACCTAAATTGTAGTTTTCTGACTCTTCTGGTTGTAGGTTTTTGTTACCAGACACAATCGCAGTGTATTCATACGGGCTACAATCATCATCAGCACCCGTTTGGCGACAACGTTCACGGTCTATCACGCTTGGTGATTCGTCTGTTCTACCAAGATGTAGCTGAACAAGAGAAGGCGCTCTGAATGCTGTCCCCCAAGAACCACGAACCACTAAACTATCAAGCGGTGACCAACGGAATGCTACTTTTGGATCTGTTGTAGTTCCAAAGTCGCTATAGTCTTCATAACGCAAAGCTAATTGTAGCTCTAGTGTATCTAGCACTGGTACGCTAAATTCTGCGAATATCGCAGTATTATCGCGATCTCCGTTAGCTTGCGTTGCTTCTGTACCAAAGATTTCGCCTCTGATGTATTGACTATCCGGGTTATCTTCAATTTTCTCGTAGCGATGTTCAAAACCAAACGCTGCGGCAACGTAGCCGGCTTCCAATTCAAATAATTCGCCCGAGATAGTACCATCTAGTGACTGCATGGTTGATGCACCATAACGCGTAGTGGTAGTTTCAAAAAACGCCAAACCGGCTTCTGTATTAGTGCTTGGTTCAAATGGGTTCCATAAACCTTCATCAATCGCTTGCTGCGCTCTTAGCTTGTTAGGGAAACCATCAAAGCCTTTTTCAACTGCACTTGAACGAATAGCAGAGTACGCAACTTCCCAAGACCACGCGTTCCACTCACCACGTGCTCCAAGGACAGCACGATAGTATTCTGAATCGACATCTTTTTTACGGTTGCCGATATCAACCGTTCGACGACGCATTGAAATATCTACACCATGTAAGAAGTGGTCTGGATCGTTAAATAATGGGTGGTTTGGGTTATCACCATCCATAAATAGTTCTGTAAAGCTCGGGCTACCTGCACCTTGAATGAAGGTTGAAGAGTGCTGCGCCGAGATTTCGGCAAAACCTTCAATACCATCGATGATTTCTTGTACGCCATTGTAGTTAAAGCTAATACGTTCCGTCGACGGAATAGCAGTCATGTACGGTGCATAATCGTAGCGACAGATATCACCAATATCTAAAGCAGGGTCGCATTTGTCATTCCCCCATACGTCCGTAAAGATAGTCTGCCTTACCTGAGTGCCATCATCTTCAACACGAACGACTGGTAATCCTGCCCACTGTTCGTCTGTTAGCATGCTTCTCATCACCTCAACGCTGCCGGGAATACCTGCAGAGCTTAATGAATTGTTACCACCGCGAAAACGTTGATCAGCAGAAGCTGTGTAGTCACGATCGGCATAAGTTAGGTGACCGCGTTTGAAATAATCGAGTGAGAAATTATGATGGCCATTTTGCGTTGACGATCCCCAAAGAAGAGTAAAGTTCTGTTCTTCAGCCCCACCATCGGCGGTGTTAGATAATTTACCGGCGACCTCGAAACCGTCTATATCGTCACGTAAAATAATATTAATAACCCCTGCGACCGCATCAGAACCATAAGTTGCAGAAGCACCGTCTTTTAAAATATCAATACGTTTAACTGATGAAACAGGAATGGTATTTAAGTCCACAAATGATGTTTCTATATCTTTTGCAAACGGGCTCACGGCAACACGACGACCATTAATAAGAACAAGCGTAGATGATGCTCCTAATCCCCTTAATGCAACACTTGAACCGCCATTTGCGGTGTCATCGCTGGAGTTACCTTGTGTACTAAAAGTACCAGTACCCGACACAGGCAGCTTTTGTAACGCCCCAATAAGGTCGGTAGATCCCGTTGAAGCTAGGTCAGCAGCTGACAAGCTTTGAATTGGTGACGGACCTTCTAAGTCTGTTCTTTTAATGTGAGAGCCTGTCACTTCAATACGTTCAACTTGCGTCGTCTCTTCCGCCTTAACTTGTTGATTCATGCCGATTAATACGGCAATTGAGAGCGCACTGAGTGGTAATTTATAGGTCATCCTGTTTCCCCTTAAGTTAATAATTACACTGTAGTTTTTTTAATAATCCAGCCATTATTAGCATACCAAAGCAACTTTAACAATGCATTTATTTAACATTAAGTTTCCATTTTGGGGGTCTAATAGCAGAAATTCGCGACGAAAGAATATCGTTATTTATCAGTATGAATTATTGTTGAAATTGGGATTACAGGGAGGAGAAGCGTTTTACAAACAGCTTCAAAAAGTTGATAAGACGCCTAAAATCTTTACTGAATAAGAGCGGTTTCTTAGCCTAAAGTTTAAAGACGTCAATGATCGTGTTGTAACTACTTAACTATAATGCCAACCAAGGTTGCACTGACTTCACATTTGCAGAGTCGGCAAAGTGAGTATTGTCGTTTGACCACGCCTTCGGGACACTAATTCGACAGACTTGCGACTCACACTTCACTGTAACATCTGTGACGTTTTGACTTCTGCCAAAGGTCACGATGACTCCCTGTTGCTCAGGCAGCAAAAATGACAGTAAGTTTTTAATAAAAAAGCCAGAGAGATCAGCCAGTAGCTCTTCAAATTCCTGTTGCATTTTATAAAGGTCAGCTTTGCGCAAAGATGTCGTGTTAAATAACTCAGCTTCAATCTGCATTTTTAGCTGGCAGTCCGAGCTTTCGCCCTTCGTTTCAATTACCACTTTAGCTTTGTCTTTGTCCAATTCTTTGTCAAATGGTAGCAATAATTGCGCTTCATCGGTGTACGACAATGGAAAGCTCGCTTCCTCGGTCACAATATTACCCGCCGTGATTTTACACGCCTGCATGCTAAGTGTATCGACAAGGTAAAATCCCACACGTGCAAACTCAAACTCGCCTTTATTTACCACTTTCAGTCTGTCGTAAAAGCTGTCGTATGCAAAGGTGACCGTTTTAGCGGACGCTATCGCACTCCAAAGTGTCATTATCAGGACAAGTACAATCTTACTCTTCATCAAAATACGCTCGGTTATGCCTTATCATATCGTTAAGTTCGTTCACGTAGTCCTCACCACGCTCTGAATAACTCAAAAGACCACTGGTTAATACTGTCGCGTCAATCGGCGCTTTTTGAGCTCGCAGCTCTGCTCGTACCGAACGCAACTCCCTGTATGCATCATTGGTGTTAATATTTCTAAAGTACGACTTGACCGCGGCTCTTACCGACTGAAATGCTCTAACTTCGTGATCGGCCGCATCTTCTCGCCGCTTCGGCACCATACCGCAGCCTTTGGTGTAACACCATTGACCAAAAAAGTTTAACCCAATTCGTGCAAACCGTGACGTACCCCAAGCAGATTCATTAGCAGCCTGCATCAGCGCCAGCTCTTTAGGAATAATATCCACTCGGCGCAATGCTCTTTTGAGCGAAGATTCATTAATGGCTTCACCTTTTAAATCATACTTTGTGAAAATCATCGCAATCTTTTCTATTTGTTTGCGTGTTAGGGTTTCATCAAATTGCACCATCATCAGAGCGATTTCAAGCGTTGCCCGTTGCTCTAAGATCTGTTTATTTTCGGCTTCTACGTGCGGTTTAATAAAGTCGAAAAACGCCGTTTTCTTTTCCTTAATGTCACGAATATCTGAGAAATTGGGTAGCTTTACGCTATGGAGTGGCTTTTCCGGCACCTTAGGTACAACCTCTGCACCCGTACCCTCTTGATCTAAAGTAGAATCTTGAGAACTTTCATCTTGGATAAAAGGATAAATTAACGCCCAAATGGTCACTAGGGCAACAATGAGTTTAATCAGTTTAGCTTGCATACTTCTCCTCGCAGCGGCGGTGTTCTGGAAACGGAGTCTCTTTCCTTAAGTCTCTAAGAACTTTTATCAAGCCCACTCTGTAACAGAATTATTCTGTTACTATAGTTTGATAGAGCGTTGATAAATTACGCCAAAATAACAGTATTCAAAAATAGCGGCTGATAATATCAAAAGCCGCAATTAAACGCGAATTTTCGTTCAGTTATCGTACATAGTTTAGACGAGTTTAAGATATAAAGAAAAAGGAACAGAAGTATGACGTCTAACGCTTGGCAGCAGCGTCTGCTATCACAGCAAAAAAACCGCCCTAACGACAATCGTTCAGCATGGCAAATAGACCGTTCTAGGATCATACATGCCGCGGCTTTTAGACGCTTGCAAGCCAAAACCCAAATTATGGCAATCGGCGTTAACGACTTTTATCGGACTCGCCTAACTCACTCTTTGGAAGTATCGCAAATAGGCAGCGGTCTACTGCGCCATTTAAGAAAACAACACCCTGAGTTTGAACACTTTCCTTCGACTAGTCTTATTGAAACTTTATGTCTAGCGCATGATATCGGCCACCCGCCCTTTGGCCATGGAGGAGAAATAGCGCTTAATTACCTTATGCGTGATCACGGAGGGTTTGAAGGAAACGCTCAAACCTTGCGCATTGTCACCAAATTGGAACCATACACTAAAGGTTATGGCATGAACTTAACACGCCGTACCTTACTAGGTTTTATTAAATATCCTGCATTAATCGACACACTTTGGTATCACCAACCAACGCAAACACAAAGTCGAAAATACATTTTATCTAGTGATTGGCTGCCAGCAAAAGGTATTTATCAATGCGACCAATCGGTATTTGATTGGATCCTCTCGCCATTTTCTCAAAACGACCAAATAAAGCTGCAAGAAACCGAGGTAAAAGACACCTTCCGTCGCAAGACAAAGTTTAAATCGTTAGATTGCGCCATTATGGAATATGCCGATGATATCGCCTATGCAGTTCATGATTTAGAAGATGCGATAGCTACCGAGACCCTTAACGAGGCAGCATGGCATGATTTTGCTCTGCCTGAATTGCAAAAGTTAGACTCACCTTGGTTAAAGCAAAACTTACCGCGCGTAAGCGAGAGTTTATTTTCAGAAGATGAATCTAATCGAAAAGATACCATAGGTGAACTCGTCAACCTGTTTATTGTGCATTGTAAACTCAGCGTTCAAGACTCAGATTTTGACTCCGCCCTACTTCATTTTACCGTTGAGATGGCACCCGAATTTCAGGAAATCCTGCAAGTATTAAAAGTGTTCGTATATCAAAGATTAATTCGTGAACCTAAAATGCAGCAAATTGAGTTTAGTGGTCAAAACCTGCTTATTGATTTATTTGAAGTTTTTGCCAGTGACCCGATGCGATTGTTGCCGTATACAACCCAAACATTGTACCAGCAAGCAACCGATGAAACGCAGCAAATGCGCGTGTTAGCGGACTATCTTGGTGGCATGTCTGATGAGTATGCACGAAAAACGCATCGACGCTTATTTACCGGGGAACTGTAAACTCTGCTCGAAGAGGTAAAAATTAATCATGAAAAATTCGCATACATTGGCGATTAACTCATTCTTTAATTTTTCTTAAGCCTTTCTTAAGTATTGGCATATATGTTTTCAACGTAGCTTGATATTTTTCAGTTGGAGCATATATGCCAGCCAAAACCGTTGCGGTATTCGTGTTAGTCACTTCAATCACTCCTGCGTTTGCTGGTGACCCATTTAGCATCGACTCCCTTTGCAATAATAACGCTGAACATAGTACTAAAATGGCGCGACAGACGGATAAAGCAAGTCAAGAGAAAAACATCAAGATTGAGTCTATCGAAATAAACTCAAACCCTATTTTTAATCCGGACGACCCAGAAACGACCTCTTTCCATGACTTCGTAAACTGGCTGCATATAGAAACCCGAGATGCGACTATCGCTTCTCAACTCCCTTTTCAGGCTGGTGACCTAGTCAGCGAGGCCGATATTTTAGAGGCTGAGCGGATCTTGCGTGCTAAAAAATACATCAGAGAGGCGAAAATTAACTATGCCAAACCATGCAGCAGTGCCGAGCCACAGAAAATATCAGTGCAAACGTGGGACACCTGGAGTTTGCTGCCCAGTGTAAACTTTGGCCGAAGTAGTGGAAACAATAAGTTAAGTTTGGGGTTTAAAGAGGAAAACTTGTTAGGGTATGGCGTTAGGGCATCCGTAAAATACAAATCTGACCATGAACGTTCCGGTTACCATACCGTGTTGCAAATGCCTGCGCCATGGCAACCACATGCCATGATAACGGTGCAAGCAGATGATTATGATGACGGTCAAATATTTATGACTGACATTTATCAACCTTTCTATCAGCGCTCCAGCTCTTTGTTATATAGAGCTTATATTAATGCACAAGACCAAACGACTTCTATCTATCATAACGGTCAAACAGAAAGTCAGTTTCGATATAATGGTACATCTGCGCAGTTTGCTTATGGCCGTTTATGGCAGCAAACCAACACCACCACACTTAGGTGGATAGCTGGTGTCGATTACCAAGATGTCAGCTATGACGAGCCAAACTTAGCCATAAGGGATAACCTTTATGACTTCAAATTGTTAGCGCCTTGGATAAGTCTTCAATATATCGAAGATAATTATATCGTGCTGCAGGACGTAGACTTAATCAATCACAGTGAAGATTTCAACCTCGGATGGTCACTTGCGGCCAAAACAGGTATTGATACCGAAGCGGATGGAGTTGGCTCAATTTGGGAGTTTTCAGCCAATAAAGCATGGCTATTTAATGATGATGTCTTATACCGATTTAAAGCATCAACCAATGCCCAAATCGGCACGCAGCAAGGTGATAGAGTATGGTCTACTCTCGCTGCAAAGGTAAATTATCGCTGGAGCGATAGTTTTGCTTTTTATGCTGATGCCATTGCTGCGTGGCAAAACAAGGAATTTGCCGAGCGTCCTCTTGCACTCGGTGGAGAAGAAGGGATCCGTGGCTTCCCACAAAGCTATCAACAAGGTACGCAAACGGTCAAATCTTCATTCGAGCTCCGTATGTACCCTAACATTAATATTTATCAGCTTGTTGATTTAGGATTCGTTGGCTTTGTTGATATGGGAAAAGCATCCGGGAATATACAACATCCTAATATAAGCAATAAAATGCTAGGTAGTGTAGGGCTCGGAGTTCGTTTATATTCCGCCCGTTCAAGTAATGAAAACGTAGTGCATATAGACTTTACTAAACCATTAAGTAACTACCCTGAAGTTGACAGCTGGGAACTTGGTTTATCAGTGGAAACTCGCTTTTAAATAGCGCTTCAAAGGGTAAATGTAAAGGTGATGGTGCTCGCTTCCAACGCAACAGTGAGTTCCGCGTCAATGGCTTCAGCAAAGGCCCTAGCAATAGGCAAGCCCAAGCCAAAGCAATCATTCGCGCTTCTCGATTGGTCGCTTTGCCATAGTGGTTCAAATAATTGTGCTAAATTCACGTTTTCGAGCTCGCCAGAAACCTGATTGCTCACTCGAACATTTATCCCATTTGTCGCCCCCTTTTCAACAACGATAAGTGCTTCAGAACCCAGTACTCGGTGGCGCTTGGCATTTTTCAGTAAGTTACCAATGATGCTCTCGACTGCCATTAAGTTGGTCTGAATTGGACATTCGGAGCAAGTTGTCTGAATCTCAACATTATCAAATGCTATCTCACCAATCGAACGGTTGATGACTTGCAATACATCAACAACATCGTCTTTAGGTAGCTTTATCTGCTCGTATTTATGTAACAACATGACGTTGGTGACGATGTTTTTCATCCGCTGACTTATTCTTAATACTTCTGGCACAAAGTCATCCGCCAGTTCATTGTCTTCCGGGAAGCGTGAAATAACTTCCGCCAAATTAATAAGCTCCGTAATGGGCGTTTTTAATTCATGCGAAATATCTGAGGTTAGGCGCTTTTCTCGCAAGTACAATTGTCTGTTTTCAACAATAAAACGGTTTAGGCTTTGCTCAACGGGTAATAGCTCAGAGACAGGCTTTTCTAATATTATGGTGTCTGAATCTTTAGAGAAATTTAGTTTGGCTATCTGAGCGTTCATGCTATTCAACGGCGCGAGACCAACATCGACCGTTTTGCGCACAAAGACACGAATAAACACCACAACACATACAATAGTCACGATAAAAACGATATCAATGAGCCAAAGAATAAAGTCCAATCCCTCCGACGAGGCCGCATAGGCAATAACAAGTTCGTCGTCAAAAGATTTTTTTTCCCCTTTTAGGGTATGGATCTGCGGAATAAAACGGGTATATATGATCCGTCCCGCACGACCATCTGGCAGGGTTTCATTTACCACTTTGCTCTCGCCAAGTGATAACGACAAATAAGGTAACTCGTGTTGCGAAAAAAGATCTAAGCTGTCAGAGCGTGCAAAAACTCGGTCGTTCAACCAGATTTGATAATATTCGGGCTCGATATTGCCAGTAAATTCAGGTAAAAACTCACCGGAAAAGTGCAGTTCAAGATGATCTTCATCTTCAGAGACTAACGTCATCAGCATGCCAACTTTTGTATGCATCGCTTTGTCGAATTGTGAGTCAATCCAAGAGTCCACAGCCAAATCTGTAGCGAGTAAAATGGCGACTACAACACCTGTGATGGTAATTGATAATGTGCTAACTAAGTTCCCTCGGATCGACTTCATGGTAGTTGCTCAACATAATATCCAAACCCGCGTTTAGTTTTAACTGGCAAGCATTGACCCAGCGCTTTGACCTTTTTACGTAGCGAAGAAAGGTGAGCTTCGATGGCATTTTTCGACACGCTATCGAAATTGCCGGTAATATAAGTGCTTAATTTTTCTGGTGTAATAATCTTATTTTGATTAGTAAACAAACATTCCAAAATTTTATACTCATTGGGTGTTAAGTCTATTTGCTGCCCTGAAATTAACGCCGACTTTAGCTGCAAGTCAATGGTCAAAAAGCCATGCACGATTTCATCACCATCTTGTTTAAATGCCCCTCTTCTCATTAGCGTTAATAGCCGTGCATGCAGCTCATCAAACGAAAAGGGCTTGGCGAGATAGTCGTCTGCACCACTTAATAAACCCAGCACTCGGTCTTCAGGTTGTGACTTTGCTGACAACACCAACACTCGAGTGTCATTCTTCTGCTGTCTTAGCGCTTTAAGCACACTTATGCCATCCAAACTGGGCAACATAATATCTAAAATAATTACATCATAGTGATCCATCAGCGCCATACTCAAACCGCTAGAACCATCCGCCGTATCATCTACCGTAAAACCCAGTTTAGAGAGCCCTAAGGTTAAGCTGCGACGCAAGGACTCAGAATCTTCAATCAGTAACACATTCATAAATAAACCTTTGGCTAGTGCTTAATATCACATAGCTTAGTTGCTCAAACTTAAGATTCGCTAAAGAGAACTTCAACTTTCATCAATTCCGAAGGATTTCCTAAGCTTTTCTTAAGTTTCGTCGGATAGTCTTGTGATAAACGCAACTATTCTTAACATTCTATGAACAAAGTACACTTTTCAACTCCTTATGCACAACCTTTCATGGTGTTTTTCCTTTCCTTGTTGATGATTTTGACGCTTAGCCGTTTAGGACTATCGACTTGGATGTTAGAGAGAATGGCAGGCTCTGATCCTTTAACCTTTGTGATATCAGGCCTACGAGTTGATTTGAGTACTATCGCATATCTCGCGATACCACTCTTATTGTTAATGGTCACGCACTATTTTATGCCCAAGCCACTGAAGCCTTTACTTACTGCGCTAGTAACGGGGTATATTGCGTTGGGTATTGTATTTGTCCTACTACTCGAAGCTGCAACTCCTGCATTTATTTTGCAATACGACATCAGACCAAACCGTTTATTTATTGAATATCTGATTTACCCCAAAGAAGTCATTTCAATGTTGTTGAGTGGTCACTTGGGCACAGTGATATTGACCCTACTTTTATGTACTTTGGCTTTAATAACCACCTTGAGATATTTTCCTCGCATTAGCAACGATGCGCCATCAAAGCGGAATATGGCTATCTCTACTTTTTGTAGTCTTATCTGTTTAGCGCTATTAGCAAGAGGCACTCTGGGTCATAGACCACTTAACCCTGCTACCGTCTATTTCTCACAAGATGCATTGGTTAATTCGCTGACCATCAACTCAGCTTATAGTGTTGCGTTCGCAGCAAAAAATATGGGCAGCGAAAGAAGTGCCAGTGCGCTTTATGGTTCGCTATCCAAAGAAAAGGTTTTTGATACAGTAAGAAAAGCAAGTTACAAACAAGGTTTTATCTCAAATACACTTCCTACCCTAGCCACTAATCCGGCATATCATCAGGGCAAAAAGAAAAACTTAGTGATTATCTTAGAGGAAAGCTTAGGCGCACGTTTTGTAAGCTCGCTAGGGGGAGCAAACCTAACCCCAGAGTTAGATAAACTGTATCAAGAAGGCTGGGGGCTGGAGAACCTCTACGCAACGGGCACCCGTTCGGTTCGCGGAATTGAAGCCGTGATCACCGGCTTTATACCCTCACCATCACGCTCCGTCGTTAAGCTTTCAAAGTCTCAGCAACAGTTTTGTACGTTGGCGGATATTTTAGCCAAAGAAAACTATACCACACAGTTTATTTACGGTGGCGAAAGCCACTTCGATAACATGAAAAGCTTCTTCTTAGGAAATGGCTTTCAACGTATCGTTGACTTTGATGATATTGAAAACCCAGAATTTGTTGCGTCTTGGGGCGCCAGCGACGAAGATCTGTTTAATCAAGCGGATAAAGAACTAACTCAGCTGAGTGAAGAAGAAAAGCCATTTTTTAGTTTGATCTTTACATCTAGCAATCACGACCCGTTTGAAATTCCTGACGGAAAAGTAATGTTACCAACAAATCATAAAAGTGATAAACCTGCGCGAGATCTCGCTATCAAGTACGCCGACTATGCACTCGGAAAGTTTATTGATAAGGCCAAGCAAAGTCGTTATTGGCAAGATACTATCTTTTTAGTCGTTGCAGATCATGATGTCAGGGTGTATGGATCCGAGCCCGTCCCTATTAAGTCTTTTCATATTCCAGCCGTTATTTTGAATTCAGACTTTAATCAGAAACAAGATAAAAGATTGGTCAGTCAAATTGATTTACCTGTCACTTTGCTTTCTTTAATAGGGGTTGAACGCCCAACGCCTATGCTTGGTTTTGACTTAACCAAACAATATCCAGTGCAAAGAGCGATGATGCAATATTACGATAATTTTGCCTACATTGAAGATGACAAAGCCGCCATTTTGATGCCAGGCAACAAAGTGAGTTATTGGCAATATGACACGGCGACTAAGATGCAAAAACCATTGCTGAATACAGTGCACACCATTGATTTTAAAGAAAAAGCACTATCTCATGTATTATTTAGTAATTTGGCCTATCAGGAGCAAATTTATCGATTAAAAGAGTAAAGCATAAGGTTCTCTTAAGTATTTCTATAGAAAATAAAGATAACTTAGTTTTTATTTTCTCGTCAGGAGTTAGATATGTTTAAATTTTTAAAACATATCTCCCCATCAGGCTATACCAGCCTGATGGTTCTCGCCACACTTTATTGTACCATTGCTTTTAATAGCCTATTTATTATCAAAGTCTTTAATGTTTCTACAATACAGGAGTGGTCCGATTGGCTATTTTTAGCGTCTGTCCCTATTCTTTTGTTTTTCCTGACACTGTTACTATTTAGTTGGTTTTCTTTAATCACCTTTGTACGGCCTTTTTTATTTATCACCATTGTGCTATCCAGTGTGTTGCTATACGCATCAATAAACTACGGCGTCATATTTGATAAAAGCATGATGCAAAACGTTATTGAAACAGACACGGGGGAAGCATTTTCATATTTAAATATAAACCTAGTTATTTTCGTACTAACCCTGGGTTTAACCCCTGCTTATTTAATGACAAAAAACAAAATAAAACAGCCACTAAAGCAAAGGCTAAAATCCTTTATACTCATTAATTTTGTTTCAATTACCTTCATCTCTTTGATAGCCTTTAGCTTTTATCAAAACTATGCCTCCGTTGGTAGAAACAATAAAGAAGTCGCAAGCTATATCACGCCATTTTCATTTTATATTGCAGGATATAAATACCTGAGAGATAACTATTTTTATCCTCCATTACCATTTCGATTACTAGATAAAACACCTGCTTTAGCTTCCAAGTCAGGTGCTAATATTACCGTTGTCGTTGTTGGTGAAACTGCACGTGCAAGCAACTTTTCACATGGAGGCTATAAAATAGATACTAACGAATACACTAAACAGGACGGCATCAAATATTTCAGTAACATGTCATCTTGTGGCACAGCGACAGCAATTTCAGTACCCTGTATGTTTTCACGGCTAGATAGAGCACATTACAATAGCCGTCTTGCTCAGAGCCAAGATAACGTGCTTGATGTGATCCACAGGGCTGGCGCCGAAGTGTTTTGGATAGACAATAATAGTAGTTGTAAAGGTGTATGTAATCGGGTTGAGAATTATCGGATTGATACTAACAAGGATAACCCGCTGTGCGACGGTAAGTATTGCTTTGATGAGGTACTAATCCCATCACTTATGACTACCATAAACAACGCGCAAACAAGCAATATTGTTGTTGTCTTACATATGATTGGCTCGCATGGCCCAACTTATTACCGCCGCTACCCTAAAACGCAGCAAAAATTCCTCCCAGATTGCCAGCGTAGCGATATCCAAAATTGTACGCCTCAAGAATTAGTGAACACCTATGACAATACCATCGCTTACACAGATTTAGTGTTGCACAAAATCATTACACAACTGTCTTCGTTAGACGCAGAAACAGTCAACATGCTCTATGTTTCCGATCATGGCGAATCACTTGGTGAAACCGGATTATATTTACATGGCTTTCCATATCGTCTAGCACCTAAAGAGCAAACCCAGATCCCGATGATTTATTGGAGTAATCGCCTAACAAATAAAAGCTACAGTGGTTGCATTGACGCTGTAAAACAGCAACCCCTTTCTCATGACAATATCTACGATACGTTAATTGGCTTAACCCAAGTTAATTCGAAAACCTATCAGTCCAAAAATGACATATTCGCAACCTGTCGAACTCAATTACTCGCAACTAATGGAGAAACTAATGCATTTTGATAACACCAATAAGCCAACTGGAGCAAAACGACTATTGCTGGCGCTTGGACACTCATTTAGAGCGTTTAATTGGCTCACAAAAAATGAATCCGCCTTTCGGCAAGAGCTTATTCTACTGCTGGTTACTATCATTTTGCTGTTTACACTTGAACTTTCACTCTATGAGCGCGTTATGTTGTTTTGTGCAACGCTGTTTGTGATGTTTGCTGAGATAGTGAATACCGCTATTGAAGCAACAATTGATAGAGTCGGTTTAGAAATCCATCCACTGTCGGGGCTTGCCAAGGACTTGGGCTCTGCAGGCGTATTGATCGCACTTATCGTTTTTATCTGCATCTGGGGCAGCTGTTTATATCAAAACCTCTACTAGCAATTAATGGCCAATGATGCTTATGTTTGGATGAGAGAAGCCAAACATAAGCTTTAGCGCTAAGCCATTACTTCCTTTTACGCTTGGTTCTTGTTCCTAGAATACGCTTTTTGTCTCTTTGCTTCTTAGATTTACCAGAATTACGGCGAGTGTCTTTAGGCTCTTTGGTTAAATCAGGTTCATAGCCTGGCAGCCATTGCGGCGCAAATCGCTCATCTAAGAAAATTTCTATTTCTTCTAGTAGCCACTGTTCATCAATACTCACAAGCGAAATGGCTTGGCCGTTTTGTCCAGCACGACCACTACGGCCGATACGGTGCACATAGTCTTCAGCAACATAGGGTAACTCAGCATTGAAGACATAGTTTAGCGAGTCAATGTCAATGCCACGAGCTGCTACATCCGTTGCGACCAAGACGCGAATTTCACCTGATTTGAATTGAGATAGCGCTTTGTCACGCGCGCCTTGAGACTTATCACCGTGGATCGCTGCGGTTTTAAGGCCATCCTTATTCAATTCTTTTGCGTAGCTATCAGCACTATTTTTTGTGCGAGTAAACACCAGTACCTGATGCCAATTATTTTTGCCAATCAAGTGGGCGATCAATTCACGTTTGCGATCTTCGTCTACCGAATAGAAAGTTTGCGTAACTGTGCTTGCGGTGCTGTTCTGGGATTCAACTCCTACTCGCTTAGGGTCGTTCAACCAAGGCTTTACTTGGGATAACACAGCATCGTCAACCGTAGCTGAAAATAGCAATGTTTGACGCTTAAGCGGCATAGTGCGCATGATCCGCTTAATTTCCCCCATAAACCCCATATCTAACATGCGATCTGCTTCATCGAAGACCAAGTGTTGAATATTTTTGAGTGTTAATGTGCCTTTGATTAGGTGGTCAAGTAAACGCCCAGGTGTCGCAACTACTACGTCTACACCCGCTCTTAAGCGCTTTTCTTGCGGGCCAATATTTGCACCGCCATATAAGCACACGACATTTAAACTGGTGTTCACCACTAACTTTTCAGTGTGCTCTGCAACCTGCTGTGCCAGCTCACGAGTCGGCGTTAATATCAATGCCTTAACCGATTTCTCACCTTGCTCACCGCCTATCAGCATGGAGTGCAAAATCGGCAGCATGAAGGCGGCAGTCTTACCGGTTCCAGTTTGGGCACTTGCAATTAAATCACAACCACTGAGCAGAAGTGGAATACTCTTTTCTTGAATTGGTGTGGGTGACTCAAACCCAAGCTCAGTAATTGCGCTTAGTAGTTCAGGGTGAAGTTGTAACTCGCTAAATGTCATTGGAGATCAGTGTCTATTACCAAAATTGTGCAGATTATAGCAAAGGATTGTAAGGAAAAAACTGGGAGATAGTTTTATTAAGCTAAATAAGTAAAGGTAATTAACTGATACTATTTTAAGAATCTAATTAAAGCAAACAACTCATTATTAGATAAAAAAGAACAAAACTATTTATAGCTCAGACTTGACAAACATCCAAATTGAAACAAAATTGTAAACCAGGTTAACCAAAGGTTCTCCTGCTTAAATATTACGATTATTAATTTAAAAAAGGATTTAATATGAAATATCTGTTTTCAACTGTCATTATGGCAGCATTTTTGTTCTCTAGTTTTACCTTTGCTATGAATGATAATACTACAATTTATCTCACTGAAAACGGGATTAAAGGAGTTATCCAGGCTCAACATAGCGTTAAAACAGAGTCGTTTGATCAGAAAGGCATGCATTCTCCAATCGAGTTTTCAGTATCCAATGACTTGCTTGATACTATTTCCGCATCTATCAAATATCAGGGCAATCACTATGCTTTGTTACTCAATCAAGTTAAAAAACAAGTTAAGATAACTGGTACTGATATCAATAATAAACCTCTTATTAATACCCCAGCACTTCGTGCCGACATAAAGAATATGCTACACGACGTAGAGCTTAATAGTGGTTTGATTATGAAAAGCCAATCAACTCTAGATAAGGAGTCGAAACTTGCACTCTTAAAATTCTTCGAATTTTTATCTACCTATCCATTAGGTGAAGCAATTGATCAGCAAATAGAGAGCAAAATCAGTGCACAAGATTGGACTGATCTCTGTGCGTATATGGGTAAATCAAAGACTGCTGTTTGGGATATTACCAACTCGTCTGTAAAGACAAGAAATTATATCGTTGGTGGTCATGGCTTTTGTGCAGCTAGATGTGGTGCGGGTTGTCCAATGTTTGGTGATGGTCAATATACCCAAGATTGCTTGAATCACGATGCCTGTGCCGATGTTGAAGGTGAGCAACTAGGTGTATGTGGTGACGAATGGACTTCAGCCTCAGACGACTTTTGGTTTTCTCCTGACTGTACAACTCCACCACCCTCATTACGTTAAAATAATAATTTTTGGCTGGTATGCTGTTTTGCAAGCGAGATCACTACATCCATATAGGCATTGAGCATGACTAAGTGAAATCGGTATTATCAGCCTAGGTTAATCTATCGGGGCACAATCACCTGAAATGACTAATAAGGAAATGTTCATGTCACGACAAAGATTGAAGCTATTAACGATAGGTCTTTGCTTAATAGCCTTTACACCTTTGCTTGGTTTACTTCTTGCGGAGCTTATCGCTGAAATTCTTCACTGCCATGTTGCAGAAAGTGCTAGCTCAGATTGTATTGTCGCCGGCTATGATTTTGGTATGCCACTAGCAATTTTATACACAGGTGGTTGGGTAAGTATGATTACGGTCCCTGTTGCGGGCTTGGCAGCTTTAGTTTGTTACATCAAATACCGTGATGCAAAACTAAATAACAACCAATAAAAAAGGGGCTTAACGCCCCTTCTATTCACATCAACTTGATTAAATTGCTGCGTTTCTGAATTCTCTAACAAATTGCTTAACAGGCATATCGTTACAACGTAAGTTGCGAACCTGTTGGTTATTCAAACGTAGGTGATTAACGCCGTGACGTACTGCATCTAAGCATAACTCAGTTGCTGTATCTGACTTTTCAGCAATTAGCTCCACTTTCTTTTCTTGCTTTTGCGAGCGCTTCGCTGCTTTTGCAAACTCACGAATATCTTCACCATTACAGTGGATGCTTGGTGAGAAGCGAGAAATAAATAGGCCTAGTGATGCAGCTTCTTTACGTGCTGCACTGAAACCTTGCTCTGCTGCAACAGCACATACTTTTGTCGCTGGTGATGCGTCAGCTTGAGTGAACTCAACCTGTGAAGCGAAAGCTGTTGTAGAAACCAAAGAAACAAGACCAAAGAAAGAGAGAGATTTAAGCATAATATACCCCAATTGAACGATTCGGCGCGGATTATAATTACAACGACGAATAAGTAAACAGCTAAATCATGCAATTTTGGTTATTTAATGATCTATTTACACTAAGCTAAAATCCTCTTTATCCTCTCGCTAAACTTGTGCAAAATTTAACAACTGCCAACATGCTTGTCAGCTGACTAAATAAGTAATTTCACCCAAGCGCTGACCCTCTCGTTTTTAAGTGATAAACTTTGCCAAATAACAGCAAGAATCTAAAGAGAGCGCTATGAAAATTGTTTCGTTTAATATAAACGGCCTCAGAGCTAGACTACATCAATTACAGGCATTGATTGAAAAACACCAACCTGATGTCATTGGACTGCAAGAAATTAAAGTCCATGACGAAGCTTTTCCTATCGACGATGTAGAAGCACTTGGCTACCATGTTTACTTCCATGGTCAAAAGGCGCATTACGGTGTGGCACTACTCTCCAAGAAACCTGCAAAAGCTATCCAAAAAGGCTTCGCTACGGATACTGATGAATCACAACGTCGCATGATCAGCGGTACGTTTGAAAGTGATTCAGGTAACGAAGTTACCGTTATGAATGGTTACTTCCCTCAAGGTGATAACATCAGCCATGAAACAAAATTTCCGTATAAAAGACAATTTTATGCAGATCTCATGACCCACTTAAATGATTTTGCCGATCCTCAATCTAACCTTGTAGTCATGGGCGATATTAATATTTCTCCATTGGATGCGGATATTGGTATTGGTGAGCAAAACCGCAAGCGTTGGTTAAAGACGGGTAAGTGCTCGTTCCAACCAGAAGAGCGCGAGTGGTTAAAAACACTGCTAGATTGGGGCTTTAAAGATACATTTAGAGTGCTGACACCTGATGCAACCGAAAAGTATTCGTGGTTTGACTACCGCTCAAAAGGGTTTGATGATAACCGAGGTCTGCGCATAGATGTGGTTTTAGCAACCGCTCCATTAACTGCGAAATGTATTGAAAGTGACATAGATTACGAATTGAGAGGAATTGATAAGCCCTCTGATCACGCACCAATTTGGGCAACTTTCGACATTTAATCATCTGCTTTTTCCGCCGAGACTGTAAATACAGTGCTCGGCATAGAGCAAAATCACCAATTTTAAAAACTGGATAGAAACGTGACGTTTATCGCTGCCCTTGGGTTATTTTTACTCAGTTTTCATCGCAAAGAATACCTGCAATTACTACAAGTACCAGCCAGACAAACCGGCGTATTAAGTTGTGCGGTTATCCTCACGTTACTGTGGCAAATAAAAGCAGGCATTTTACCTGAGCTGAACATTCATATTCTTGGAATAACAGCAGTAACGTTAATTTTAGGTTGGCGACTGGGTGCGTTGAGTGCAACTTTGGCCTGCCTCGTCCATAGTTACTTTAGTGCTTTTACCTTGGTGGAGTTTGGTAATTTTTGGCTGTTTACTGCACTGATACCTGTCTACTTAAGCTATGGACTTTTTGCCCTTTGCTATCATCATTTACCGCGGCACTTTTTCGTTTATATTTTTGTTTGTGCATTTATTTTCGCAGGTACGGTGGGCTGTTTAAAGATACTTCTAAGCGCATTCTATTATTATGCAATCGATGCCTATACTTGGTATCAGTTGGCAGACAATTATCTCCATTTTGCCGTCATAATGTGGTTCCCTGAAGCCATGTTAAACGGCATGGCCATCACCTTACTCATTACATATCGCCCACATTGGGTAAAAACTTTTTTTGATAGGGAATACTTAGACAAATGATCTCCCACTACCGCTGTCCACTGTGTAAACTGCCTTTATATCAAGGTGGTGCAAGCTACAGCTGCAATAATAATCATCAATTTGATATTGCCAAAGAAGGCTATGTCAACTTACTACCCGTGCAAAATAAGAAATCAAAACAGCCGGGCGACAACCAAGAAATGGTTGCGGCGCGTCGGGCATTCTTCGAAACCGATCATTATCATTTTCTACGTGATAGGCTTGCACAAATCGTCTCTGAAAAAGCGCCGGCTACCCTGCTGGACTTAGGGTGTGGTGAAGGCTTTTACACCCATGAAATCGCAAATCGCTGCGAGAATGCCAAAGTCTACGGGGTCGATATCGCAAAACCTGCTGTCCGCTATGCCGCTAAACGCTATCCTCAAGTAGAATTTAGCGTAGCCTCCATCAAAGAGGCTCCTTTTGAAAATGAATTTGCAGATGTGATTGTGAGCATTTTTGCGCCAGTGTTCGCCGAAGAACTCGCCCGTCTATGCAAACCATCAGGCAGTTTGTATGTCGTCTCACCCGGCGAGCACCATCTATTCGAACTCAAGTCTCTGATTTATGACAATGTAAAGCTACACAAGGCACCAGAAACACCACAAGGGTTCGAGTTGGTTGAACGGACTAAATTACAACAAACACACAGAATGGAATTTGAGTGTGTTGAACACTTAATCATGATGACGCCATTTGCATGGAAATTTAAGCAACAACACGTGGACAGATTACAAAAGATGGACCATATCGAAATCACGCTCTCGTTTTTGATAAACCAATATCAGCGCATGTAACCCTACATCAGCTCACCCATTATGAGCAAATCGCTGCCTACTTGCTTGGTAGGCAGGCAAACAGAAACTACAGATTTTCTTGCGTAAACGCTTTGTCCATTTTATCGAACATATCTTTTAGCAATCGCGCTAAGTCTCTATATCTAGGCTTTCTTGAGGACAGGGGTGCATCGTAGCCATTGGCAACCATCTTTTGATGCAGTTCTGTATACCAAGAATACAAAGCCGGATTTAACGGCGTTTCAGCTCTTTTACCAAGCCATAATAACCCTTGGACAGGAAGCGATAAAAAGAATAAAGCAATCGCAATGGCTTGCGGCAGATATTGAAAACCCAATTGGCTGGTCTGCAAAAACAGAGTAAACACCGCCAGCATAGGCATTGTATTTAAAGCAAGTTCTGTCGCCTTGATCACCCTAAATTCGGGGAACAACGGTGCTAACTCCTTGCGCATAGGCCACTCTTTCGAGTATTGACGTCCAAGTTGCACTTGCGAAATAAGACTTTTTTGCATCATAACTCCTAGGTGCTAACTTTTATATAAAAAATGAGGTAAAATCGACGTCTTTACTGTCAACTATACCTTAGTCTAAATGCGTAGCTTATATGCGCTATAGCTTTAAGCTTAATACGCAATAACTGTTATTGTCAAAACGGAAAGTCATTATGTCATCTCAGCATGTTTTGGTTCTTAATTGTGGAAGCTCCAGTCTTAAGTTTGCAATCATCGATAACGCAACGGGAGAGGAGATATTATCAGGTCTGGCTGAACGCCTAGCTGAACAATCACCACAAATTAAATATAAGTTCCAAGGCAACAAGGAAATCGTGCCCCTCAATAGTGGTGATGCGCACCAAGTTGCGATCACAACGCTTGTAAAACTCATCAAAGATCTCGCGTTAGACGCAAATCTTGTCGCTGTCGGCCACCGCGTGGTACACGGCGGTGAGCGCTTTACACAATCTGTCATTATCGATGACTCCGTTATAAATGCTATCCAAGAAACGGCTAGTCTGGCACCTTTACATAATCCAGCTAACCTACTAGGGATCCGCGCAGCTCAAGCCGCATTTGCGCATCTACCGCAAATTGCTGTCTTTGATACGGCTTTCCATCAAAGTATGGATCAAACAGCGTACCTTTATGCTCTACCCTATTCACTATATCGTGAGCATGGTGTTAGACGTTACGGTTTCCACGGCACCAGCCATGCTTATGTATCGGCGCAGGCCATCGAGATTTTAGGCTTAAAAGATAAGCCATCTCGTATTATTACCGCACACTTAGGCAATGGTTGTTCCGTTACCGCAATTAAAGACGGTAAATCGGTGGACACCAGCATGGGCTTAACTCCATTAGAGGGTCTAGTGATGGGCACCCGAAGTGGTGATATTGATCCGGGCTTATTCTCGTTTTTAGTTAATCACCTTAACTATTCAACACAGCAAATTGACACCTTGTTGAATAAACAAAGTGGCCTTTTAGGGATTAGTGAGCTTTCTAACGATTGCCGTACTATCGAAGAAGCAGCGCAGGAAAACCACCCTCAAGCAACACTGGCGCTGGATATTTTCTGTTATCGTTTAGCCAAACAAATTGCTAGCTTCTTGGTACCACTAAACGGTTTAGATGCACTTGTATTTACCGGTGGAATTGGCGAAAACTCTGATGTTATCCGTGAAAAAGTAGTGAACCAGCTTAACTTCCTTGGCATGCATATCAATAAAGCGCGTAACCTCAACGCACGCTTTGGTAATCAAGGTGTGATCACTGATGAGTCTCACTCTCCTGTCGCTATAGTCATCCCAACCAACGAAGAGTGGGTGATTGCCAACGACGCAGCTACGCTTGCTGAAGGAGTGTAATGATGGGTCGTCGTATTATGCTTATTCCCATTTCTACGGGCGTTGGTTTGACGTCGGTGTCTGTAGGAATCGTCCGAGCACTGGAACAAAAAGCGGTAAAAGTAAACTTCTTTAAGCCAATTGCACAACCTCGCAAAGATGAAGTCGGCCCTGAAAAGTCAACACTCATCGTTCAGCAAGGTTCTACTATTGCCCCACCCACGCCGTTTGGGCTGAGCTACGCTGAGCAAATGATAGGTGATGGTAAAGGCGATGATTTGTTGGAAGAAATTGTGGAGCGCTTTGAAGGCACAGTACAAGACGATGAAGTTGCCATCATTGAAGGAATGGTTCCTACCCGTCGTCAACCTTACGCTGGCCGTGTAAACCGCGAGATTGCGCAAACACTAGGTGCAGATATCGTGTTTGTCTTAACGCCGGGTAATGACTCTATCGACGAGCTTGAAGACCGCTTAGAGATTGCTGCTGGCAATTATGGCGGTGTAAACCACCCTCGCGTATTGGGGTGTATTTTCAATAAAGTGAATGCACCGCTGGATGAAGATGGCAGAGCGCGCGCCGATCTGGTTGATCAATACAAACCAGAAGAACTTGAAAACGAGATGAATCGTTTGGCATCGCTACCTATTTTCAGAAAACACCCATTTCAACTTTTAGGTGCCATACCATGGGACTTTGACTTAGTAGCGCCGCGAGTTATCGACTTAAGCAATTATTTAAAAGCCGAAATCATCAATGCGGGTGATATGGAGCACCGTCGTCTGCGCCGTGTTACTTTTTGTGCAAGAACGGTATCGAACATTCTTAACCACTTTACGCCAGGTGCCCTGTTAGTTACTCCTGGCGATCGTTCAGATATCTTAGTCGCTGCGTGTTTATCGGCCATGAATGGCACCAAGATTGGCGCTATCTTGTTAACTGGTGGATTCAAACCAGAAGAGAAGATCATGACCTTATGTGAGCAAGCGATGGATACAGGTCTACCTATCCTTGCTACTGAGGCTGATACTTGGCGCACTTCTTTGCTATTACACAATTTCAATATGGAAGTACCCAGCGATGACGAGCAGCGCATCGAGCGCGTAAAGCAGCACAACGCCCGTCACATCGATAGCGAGTGGCTGGAAAGTTTGGCCAAAGGGGTCGCAAAAACCCGCAAACTCTCCCCTCCTGCGTTTCGTTACCTGCTGACTGATTTAGCTAGACGTGCAAGCAAAACCATTGTGCTGCCTGAAGGTAATGAGCCGAGAACAATTAAAGCGGCTGCTATCTGTGGTGCGCGAAATATCGCTAAAACCGTACTGCTTGGAGATAGAGAAGAGATTGAACGTATCGCACAGCAACAAGGTGTTGAGCTTAATGAAAACGTGACTATCTTATCTCCTGAAGAAGAGCTGAAAAAGTACATTGCGCCTATGGTTGAGCTACGTAAAAACAAAGGCCTAACCGAGGTCGTTGCGGCAGAGCAACTGCAAGATAACGTCGTGCTCGGCACCATGATGTTAGCCGAAGGCCAAGTTGATGGCTTAGTATCTGGTGCGGTAAATACCACCGCCAATACTATTCGCCCACCCCTGCAGTTAATCAAAACGGCACCAGGCGCGTCGTTGGTAAGCTCAGTATTTTTCATGCTGCTACCGGACCAAGTGCTAGTATACGGTGACTGTGCAATTAACCCTGATCCAACGGCAGAACAGTTAGCCGATATTGCAATTCAATCTGCAGATTCCGCTGCAGCATTCGGCATTGAACCTCGCGTTGCCATGATCAGCTACAGCACAGGAACATCTGGACAAGGTGCAGATGTAGAAAAAGTGCGTGAAGCCACCGAGATCGCACAAAAGAAACGCCCTGATCTCGATATTGACGGGCCGCTGCAATATGATGCCGCCATTATGGAAAATGTCGCACGTAAAAAAGCGCCAAACAGCAAAGTCGCTGGTAAAGCAACGGTATTTGTCTTCCCAGATTTAAATACAGGTAACACCACATACAAGGCGGTGCAGCGAAGTGCTGAACTTGTTAGCATCGGACCTATGTTACAAGGTATGCGTAAGCCTGTTAACGACCTAAGCCGCGGGGCTTTGGTTGATGACATAGTATACACCATTGCCTTGACTGCTATTCAGGCAACACAAATCGAAGAATAATCTTTATACCAAGGGCTCAATGCATGAGCCCTTTTCTTTTTCATCTCACTAATCCTTTCTTTTGCCTAGAATTCAGGCGAACGCTCTGGTCTTTAAATTGACTTCGCTATACTATGAATTATACCAATTGGTATTTTTCCAAAAACAAGGGTTGGTAATGTCAAAGCAAACGCTGCAATTGCTCAAACAAGAATTTACGATACATAGCTTGGATTGCGATGACGCTGTTCCACAAGCAGTGTTAAACAGTGAAATCTTTTTTATTGCCAAAACTGAGGATGAACTCTCTATAGTTTGCGCGTCAGATATCGCAGTCAGTAGCCTCGCGGCTGAAAGTCATTGGAGAGCATTGGAAGTCGTGGGCCCGCTGGGGTTTTCGCTTACGGGAATTATGGCCAATATTTCTGGTGTGCTAGCAAAGTCCAACGTCTCTATTTTTACCTTATCAACGTACGATACCGATTACATTCTGGTAAAAGAAAGCCAAATCCAGCAAGCGATGCAAGCACTTAAAAAAGATGGATATTTATTACTTTGATTGAACTCTCACCACCAATCCAATATCGGCCAATATCCCAAATCGCAAACCCTATTGCCCATATTCCAAGTCCCTTTTCTGGTAAAGTCTTACCGCTAAGTGCGCACCCAAACGCGGCGATTGCGTCAGGTATGTTAGGGATTGGTGTTTGTGTACAAATGCGCGTGCCTTTGCTGCTATCTCCTTGTAACGGAAAACTAATCCAGATCAGAAAAAATAACTGCGAATACATTTTACACGCCAATAACGGCTTAAAAATGTTACTGAGCTTAGAAATCGGCAATGAGTTTGCCAAACCCGAATATCTCAAAGCAAACAGCTTTGGCAAAACCACGGTAAAGCTTGGAGAGCCGCTATGCTTTTTTGATATTCCACTCAGTGAAGCAAAAACCATGGCCGCCATTGTGCTACTCAATGCACAAAAGCTTGGTGCGTGTTATTATCCTTTAAAACAAGTATCTGCGGCCAAAGAGCCGATAATCACAATTGCAAGGGCGTGTGCTTTATGACAATCACAATGTATGGGATCAGCAACTGCGATACCATTAAAAAAGCCAAAAAATATCTTCAAGACAACAATATCGAATTCACCTTTCACGACTACCGCAAAGATGGATTAGACGAAGCTCTACTCACCGCTTTTATTGACCAACTTGGCTGGGAAAACGTGTTAAACAAACGCGGGACCACATACCGAGCTCTTAGTGAAGAACAAAAACAAAATCTCGATGCGCAGTCAGCGAAACAACACCTTTTGGCGACACCAGCCATGATAAAACGTCCTATTTTGCAGTACCAAGGTCAATATCACTTGGGTTTTAAAGCTGCACAGTATGATGAGATTTTTGCCTAATGAGCGAAGTAGTTAAGCTCGCTCAAGCTCTGATCCAAAGGGCTTCTGTTACACCTGATGATGCTGGTTGCCAACAATTAATAAATGAACGCTTGGCAAAGCTTGGCTTTACCATCGAAGAACACTTCTTTGTTGATACGCTCAACACGTGGGCACGAAAAGGCGACAGCGGACCACATTTTTGCTTTGCTGGACACACAGATGTAGTACCGGTTGGTGACGAGAGTCAATGGCAGCACCCGCCATTTGCTGCAGTGATTGAAAATGACATGTTACATGGCCGCGGAGCTGCTGACATGAAAGGTTCACTTGCAGCTATGGTCGTGGCAACGGAAAGGTTTATCGAAAAACACCCCAACCACAAAGGGTCATTGTCTTTTTTGATAACCTCTGATGAGGAAGGTCCTTTCGTGAACGGCACAACTCGAGTTGTAGATTTATTAGAAGCCCGAAACGAAAAAATTGATATGTGCTTGGTTGGTGAACCTTCATCACGTCATGAGCTTGGCGACGTAGTAAAAAATGGTCGTCGCGGTTCACTCACCGGACACCTAAAAGTGATTGGAAAACAAGGTCACGTAGCCTACCCTCATCTCGCTAAAAACCCCATTCACTTGTCTGCGGCGGCGATTGCTGAACTCAGTCAAACCGAGTGGGATCAAGGGAATGCATTTTTCCCCGCAACAAGCTTCCAAGTGTCCAATATCAATGGCGGAACTGGAGCTGGCAATGTGATACCGGGCTCTTTGCAAGTACAGTTTAACTTTCGCTTTAGCACTGAAGTTACAGCCGATGAGCTCAAACAACGTGTTATTGCAATTTTAGACAAGCATCAACTTGATTATGAGCTTAATTGGATACTGAATGGGCTACCGTTTTTAACAGAGCCAGGCCCATTGCTCGATGTGACGATTGCAGCCATCAAAGAAGTGACGGGAATGCAAACCACACCGGAAACTTCAGGTGGCACATCTGATGGCCGATTTATTGCCCAAACGGGATGTAAAGTAATTGAGCTTGGTCCAATTAATGCCACAATCCATCAAGTCGATGAATGCGTGAGTTGCAAAGACTTAGATCAATTGGCCTTAGTCTATGAAAAGATCTTGGAGAAGTTACTTGCCTAGCCGCTATATGCTTACAAGCGCTGAATGCAGCGCTTGTGGCGTTAATGAATCACATCTGGTTTTTTACCATGGCCGCCATGTGCATAGCGCAATCGTTTCCGATCTCAACGCCCTCTCACAAGCTGCAAAAAAGGCAGGTTTTGAATTCTACATGGCGTCCGCATATCGAGGGTTTGAAAGGCAAAAAGCGATTTGGAATAGCAAGTTTGCGATGCGCCGTCCTGTTTTTGATATCTCTAACCAAGAGGTAGAACTGAGCAACCTCTCAGACATCGACAAAGTAAAAGCAATTATGTTGTTCTCCGCCCTACCTAGTGCTAGCCGCCACCATTTGGGTACTGATCTGGATGTGTTCGCCAAAAACCTTGTACCGACAGGACAATCACTACAACTAGAACCATGGGAATACCAGCAAGATGGACATCAGCACGAATTTTCACTGTGGCTTGATGCGCATTTAGCAACTTTTGGTTTCTACCGGCCTTATGATTGCTATCGAGGGGGAGTTGCTGCGGAGCCTTGGCATATTAGCCACCAGCTAACGGCATCAAAACTTGCCACGTTGCAGTCCGTTGATGCGATTGATGCCGTGCTGAAACGCAGCGATATCAAAGGTAAAGGCGCAATATTGGCGAATCTCAGCGCACTACATCAGCAATTTATCACCAATGTAGCGCAGCCATAACGACTGATCCGAGCTTAAGTTACTTAGACTAGAAACGAAAGGTTATTTGTTTTTGTCGTGGATAGCGTCAAGCCTAGCCAGTAGACTTGAGGTATCAAAACGGTTGCCGCCAAGCGCTTGAACATCCGCATAATATTGATCCACTAAAGCTGTAAGCGCCAAATTTGCGCCGTTACTTCTTGACTCGTCTAGTGCAATGCCTAAATCTTTTCTCATCCAATCGACTGCAAAACCAAAGTCATATTCGCCTGCCAACATGGTTTTATAACGATTCTCCATTTGCCAAGAGCCAGCTGCACCCTTAGCAATCGTTTCAATTACCTTTTCACCATCAAGACCCGCCTTTTTAGCAAAGTGTAAGCCTTCTGCGAGCCCCTGTACCACACCTGCGATACAAATCTGATTGACCATTTTACAAAGCTGCCCAGCACCCACTTCTCCAATTAATTGGCTAAAGCGAGCAAACGCGGCCATGATTGGTTGTGCTTTTTCAAACGTACTTTCGCCTCCTCCAACCATCACCGTTAACACGCCATTTTCTGCACCAGCCTGACCACCAGATACAGGGGCATCTAAGAATTCAACTTGTAATTTTCTGGCTTCTTGCGCTATTTCACGGGCAACTTTTGCAGATGTTGTCGTATGGTCAACTATCACCGCTCCCGGCTTTACCCCCGCTAACACACCACTCTCGCCATATACGACTGAGCGTAAATCGTCATCATTGCCAACACACATAAACACAAAATCACAGTCAGTCGCTGCATCTTTAGGTGTAACTGCAAAGTTGCCAGCATACTCAGCGGCCCATTTTTCGGCTTTGCTGGTGGTACGATTGTATACCGTGACTTGGTAACCCGCCTTTTGCAAATGCCCAGCCATTGGATACCCCATGACGCCTAATCCTATAAATGCGACTTTCACTGACATATTTCTGTCCTATTTCGTTGTTATCTTAATAAGAATGGAGTTTTTATACCCGACCACCTCTGTCATAGCAAATGAAAAAACCGCTTTGATACCGAATAACATGAATAAATCACACGGAGCCTGAAAGGATGGAGAATATTTATCGTTTTAGTGCACAACTTATTGATGGCCAAGTTTTGCCATTACAGTCTTTAGCGGGAAGACCGCTATTGATCGTTAACATTGCGAGCAAATGTAGCTTTGCTCCGCAACTGTCTGCACTTGAAAAGCTATACAGCAAATACAAACCTTTTGGATTTGAGGTATTGGCCTTTCCTTGTAATCAGTTCGGTCGCAATGAACCACTTGAAGATGAAATGCTTAAAGAGTTTTACAATACACATTTCAATTTAAGCTTTAAGATCTGTACTAAAACACAAGTCAACGGACCTGATGCACATCCATTATTTAGCTATTTAAAATCTCACACCCGTGGTATCGCGCAAAACCGCGCAATTAAATGGAATTTTACCAAGTTTCTAATAAACTCTGAAGGCATGCTAGTATCAAGATATGCCCCAAGAACAAAACCAGAAACGCTTAAGTCAGTGATAGAGAGCCACATTAATCATGAGAATCGCCCTATTCAGTTCGCAAAACTATGAAGTGCCGTTTTTTGAGCAAGCCGTAAATACCTACTCAGAACTTGAAATAAGTTTTATTAGTGAGTCACTCAATGAAAAAACGGTTTCGCTGTGTCAGCACTATGACGCGGTTTGTGTATTTGTAAACGATACTGTAAATGCACAAGTGATTGATAAACTGGCTGACTATGGCGTTAAAACCATCGCCCTACGCTGCGCAGGTTTCAATAACGTTGATATTCAACAGGCAAAACAGCGTGACATAAAGGTTGTCCGTGTTCCAGCCTACAGCCCAGAAGCGGTTGCAGAACACTGTATCGCGTTGATGCTAACGCTCAGCCGCAAGACACATAAGGCCTACAATCGAGTTCGAGAAGATAATTTTGATCTCAACGGCTTACTCGGTTTTAATATTTACAATAAAACGGTTGGTATCATCGGCTGTGGCAAAATTGGCCAAGCCTTAGTCAGTATCTTAAACGGCTTTGGTGCCAATGTCCTAGTTTATGACCCAAACATAGGGGAAGGTCCTTATACCTTGGTCTCTCTAGATATCTTACTGGCGCAATCGGATATTATTAGCCTACACTGTCCGCTTAATGAACATACTCATCATATTATTGATGATGCTGCGTTTGCCAAAATGAAAGCGGGTGTCATGCTTATTAACACTAGTAGAGGCGCCCTGTTAGATAGCAAAGCCTGTATCGCCGCGCTTAAGTCTAAACGACTCGGTTACCTCGGCTTAGATGTATATGAGCAAGAGTCAGAGCTATTTTTTAAAAACCACAGTGAAGAAATAATTCAAGACGATGTTTTCTCGCGTTTGGTTAGCTTCCCCAATGTGCTAGTTACTGGACATCAAGGTTTTTTTACCAAAGAAGCACTAAAACAGATTGCAACAATAACCTGTGAAAACCTCGACGCAGCAAGACTTGAAAGGCCACTGACAAACCAAGTAGTCTGATTTCAGAAACCAAAAAAAGAGCATATCAGCCATGATGTGCTCTTTTGGTTACTTCAAAGTCGGGGGGAAGTAATTTGATTTATGCTTTACTCTTCAATTCAGCCGTAACCTGAGCCAAACCTACTTCTGAGATTCTCATCGTGATTTCTTTTTGCTTAGCGCTCAATAAAGAAATACCCTCAGCAACCATGTCATACACTTTCCAGTCTCCATCTTTGCTTTGACGAAACTTAAAATGCATGTCTATATCTGGTTTTGATTGCTCTCTTATTACCACCTTTACCGTCGCAAAATCAGCACCATCAGAAACTGGTAACTCTTCAAACAATACGTCTTGGCCTTTGTACTGTAAAAGTGCATTAGCGTAGGTAGATACAAGATAGTTATCAACCGCACCAATAAACTCGATGGCTTCGTCTCTTTTTAGCCCTTTAATATGTTTACCAAGCAATTTAAAAGATACAAACTTCACATCGATGTGTGGCATCAAGCGACTACGTACTATGCCCTTCATCTGAGTTTCAGTTGCTTTGCCATCTTGATTAACCGTTTTTATATCAGCAAATAGCTTATCGCCAACTTGGTTAATTAATTCATAAGGTGTGTCATTCGCAAACGCGACACCTGAGAAGATGAGAAAACTGAAAATAACAAGTAACTTTTTCATTGTTTAATCCTTATTAAACTGATGACACTAGTCTATCCAATTTGACGAGTGCAAATAAACATATCAATTCGCACCAAATTGATGCCCCTCCGACATCAATTAACGCAATGTAAAATTTCGCCTTACGATGACAATGACTCTTTATGAAGTCGTAAAGGAAAGGCGTATTCCCTTCATGGCGAGGTCTGAAGGGAAGTATACGGTGTTCAAGCGATGAAAAATGTCAGAAATTGTATCAATTTATTTGGACGCTGAGCCTAGCGAATGTAGCCAAGCTCAGTATTGTTGCGTAAAGGGGATAAATTATTGTTGCTAGTGGGGACTACAGTTTCATATCTGCCGCAAAAAACGTGATGTTATCGTTGCTTTCTAGCTTTTTCAGCGTTTCAATTATCGCATCATGCTGCGGTGAAATTGATTCAAGTTGCTGCAAAGTAATTTCATTTTTTTCAAGCTTTTCAGCCAGAGTATTGCCAATAAATGCCATTCTCTGCTGCGCACAAACACTATTAGAAAGCCAACTACCACACAAAGAAACAATGCCTATGTTTGGCGCTTTCTTCATTAAGAGGTGTTGCTCAATAGCAGGTAATCCCGCTAAGCAACTTACTCGACCACAAAATATCAAATGCGCAATCAATTGTTGGGTATGTGTACCTGTTAAATCTAGTGCGCCTTGCACCTCTGCTGCGCCAAAATGAAGCTGCAGAGCATCGGCTAAGCCGGCAAAGTCAGACTGGGTATACACGAGATCTGCACCGAGCTTTTCAAGCAGCTTTTTATATTTAGACTCGGAACATGCCGCCACCCCAAGCCCCACCTGTTTGGCAAATTGTATTGCCATTTGGCCAACTGGATGATGAGCTGATTCGATTAAAATCGTATCACCTGTATTCAGTTGAAGCTTAAATAGCGCAATCAATGCACACATAGCAGGTGCGATTGCCGCTGAGGCGAGCTTACCATCAACATTTTCTGGTAGTACAGTAAGTGCGTGACTTGGCACCAAGGCAAATTCACTCATCGTGCCTTGCTCTCGAATGTCTCCATGCCAAAAAACCCGCGTACCTGGTTCTGGAAATCCCGTTTTACATGCTTTTTCCACAACACCCACAGCATCCACACCAAACACTCTATTCGGTGTTTCTTCACAGGGACAATTGGCCACTTTGGTATCGATAAAGCTTAAACCAACGTATTCAACTTTGACCAAGACTTGATCATCGGTTGCCTCAGGTAAGTTAATTTCTCCCTGCTCGAAGGTAAGTCCATTTGTGTGATTGAATCGGACTGCTTTCATCATATGCCTTTGCGTTAGGTTAAAAATAAAGTAGTGAGACTAAATTCATTAAACCATTGTTAGCATGTTGCCACAACTTTATTAGTGTAAATATGCCCCTCGCAATTCCAATTGTTTAGTGTCACAATGGCATCAGTCTTAGTGAACTTTCTCGCATTATGGATATTAGCAGCAGATTATTAATCTTTTTAGACGTTGTGGAACGTGGTTCCTTTGCCAGTGCCGCACAACTGAGAAATATCGATCGCTCTGTCATTTCTAAGCAGATGACCAAGCTGGAAGAAGAACTCGGTGTAAGATTAATGAATCGTACGACTCGTTCCTTTTCGCTCACCTCTGCAGGTTCCGAGATGGTGAAAAAAGCAGAAGAGCTAAGGCTGCTACTAAACGACACTCAGCGCATCGCACAGAATTATCACACCGAGCCTAAAGGTTTGCTTAAAATTGCCAGCTCTACTGTGGTAGGTCGACGCTACGTACAACCTGTTATCAATGACTTTCAAAAACGTTTTCCTCATGTTGAAGTTGAGCTTAGGCTTGAAGATAGGCTCGTGGACTTAGTGGGTGAAGGTTTTGATTTAGCTTTTCGTGTCGGCGAGCCGAAAGATTCATCACTTATCGCCCGCAGAATTGCACGCAATCGATTGCTCATATTAGCAAGCCCGACGTTCTTAAAAACTCATGGCACGCCAAACTCGCTTGAGGAGCTCAGCGAATTACCTGCAGCAACCTACGCCAGTGATGCGTTAAGGTTTACCAGTATCACCTATCAAGACGAGCAAGGCATCGAGCAGCAAATGCCTGTAAAGAGTATCTTCAGAACCAACGACGGAGATACATTGATGGAAAGTGTGCTGTCTGGTACCTGTTATATTGTTGCACCAGCCTTTCTAGTCGGTAAAGAAATTACTGAAGGCAAATTACAACCGATTTTAACTAACACAAAACTGGTCGATTTTGCTGCGATGTATGCGCTCTATCCTCATCGTGATTTACCAGTCAGAACTAGGCTGTTCCTTGATGCATTCCGTGCATATATCGGTGAAGAAACCCCAATATGGGAAACAGAGATCCCTGGATTTGAACAAATGTACGGTTTTATCCCACCTAAGCCGATGTTAACTTTCTAGTCGACAGTAATTTATTCGTATATCTGGATATCAAGCTTTTTGCAGAGAGAGGTTATAGACCTCATCCGTCTAACCTTTTCATTGCGCCTTTCACCATATTCTGGGAATTAATCCACTTTACGCATTCGCTTAGCGAAAGTGGTTCACATATCTGAAAGCCCTGAATATACGGACAATTCAAGCTATACAAATACTGCAAACAAGCATCGCTTTCAACACCCTCAGCAACAATACTGCAGTTCAATTTACGTGCTAAAAACATACTGGTTTCTACTATGGCTTGATCTTTTTCACTTTCATGACTTAGCCTTACAAACGAACCGTCTATTTTGATCTGCGAAATTGGTAACTCTTTTAAAATAGAAAATGAAGAAAAACCAGTGCCGAAGTCATCAATACTCACTGCAAATCCCATATCTATTAATGTTTCAATTAGGCTTCTCGCTTTTTCCACTTCTTCCATTACGGTGCTTTCTGTAAGCTCAAATACTATATGAGTTGGGTCTACTCGGTGAGTATCCAGTAGCATAGCAAGGGTATTAATTAGATTCTGTTCAGCAAAATCTTGGCAGGAAAGGTTGATATGCACAACTAACTTGTCATCTATTTCAATCAATATTGCAAGGTCTTGGAATACACGGTTAATCACAAATGCACTCAGCTGCCGGATAAGATTATTACGCTCCGCTAACTCAATAAACTGATCTGGCATTATCATTGTACCGTCGGGCTGAGGCCACCTTAATAGCGCTTCTACTCCATGAATATCACCACTTTGAGAACACACTATCGGTTGATAATAGAGCGCCAATTCACCTCGAGCGAGCGCAACTTTGAGATTAGCTAAAAGTTGGAACTCGGCCTCAATTCCCTCATGAAGCTCTTCATCAAAGATGACGATGCTTTGACGGCTATGCTTGGCCGAATACATGGCGATATCAGCTTGCTTCAAAAGGTCAAACACATCAAGTTGGCGCGATTTAGTCCATAAGCTTGCTCCTGCGCTGTAGGTCACATCCAGTTGTAACTCCTCAATTTCTATCCCAGACTTTAACTCGCTCAGTAGTGCATTGTTTTGAGAGTAAATACAGTTTACGTCTGTAACGTCCATCAGGATAATGAATTCATCGCCGCCCATGCGATATAACTTGCTACGAGGAAGCAGTGCTGCACGCATTTTGTGTGCAAGTTCCACCAACAATTTATCACCAAAGAAGTGCCCTTTTGCATCGTTGATCTGCTTAAAATTATTCAGATCAACCAAGATAACACTAAAGTCGAGCTGCTGATGCTTACGTTCATTAATGGCGTCAATGCAGCGCTGGCGATTCTCTAAATCCGTTAAAAAATCATGTTCAGCGTTATATTTGGCCTGCGTTGCAATTTCATTTAATTCTTGCAGACTTGTTAGACTTAGACAATTCACCACAAAAACAAAAATGGAGCCAAGAAACAGGATTAAACTTAAGCCTTGCTCAATGAAACTAGCGCTATTGTGATCGTACAGAAAGTAGGCAAAGCTCAAGTATCCGAGTTCAAACAGAGCCATAAGAATTAACAACACTCGCCACCCGACCGAAGAGGTTAATCGACATATTTTAAAGGCCGGTGAAAAAGCTAATCCCATGATAAAGCTGCCAGCTAATACTAATATAAGTGCAATCAAAGGAGTCGTCGTGCATGGAATACAATGGTTAGAGTATAGATTATAAATCTGCCCTTGCTCGGGACAGGCTAAATTATTCAACAATTGGTGGGGAATTTAGTAGCGGACTTGGCAGCCCGCTCACATAGACCAGTTGGCCTTGATTAAAAGTTAGTCTGCACTTTTTAGAATTCGGTAAAGTTGATCTTTTAACCACAGTCTCTTTTTCTTCAGTGACTCAAGATACTCATCACTTGAGTGCTCTACACCGTCTTCAATTCGAATAACTTCATTGTCTACTTCATGATAATCTTTAAAAAGTTTTGAGAAATGTCCATCAGACAGTTTTAATTCATGAATTCTGTCTTTAAACTCTGGCAGTTCTTTAGCTAGGCTGTGGCGTTCAATATTCATCGTTTTATTCCCATAAATAGCTAGGTAATCTGAGTTTGGGTATAAATCTCAGATTAAGGCTGAAAATGCATTTGAGTTTAGGGTAGACCCAATCAATGCGCCGTTAGTGACAGTGATTTCGAATACATTTTTTGAAGTTACTGTCTGATTGGGCCTGTTTCCATAGTACGCTGCCACCTTCTTTGAGTATTGATCTAACGCAAATCACATTCAGTTATAAACAATCAAAGTTTTTGTCGTTTCTTTATACTGTTCGTGATACAAAATCGAGGACCTTTGACCACATTCTTAGGGTTTCTCGCAAAGTCGCTAGCCGCCTAGATGCAATTGTTGTAAAATGTCGGCGTTTCTAAGCAAATCTATCTAGCAACTTTTGAGGAAAACCTGTGAGCGAACAAAAACAGTCTCTTAGTTATAAAGACGCTGGCGTTGACATCGATGCGGGCAACGCATTGGTCGAAAGAATTAAAGGCGTAGTGAAAAAAACTCGTCGCCCAGAAGTAATGGGTGGCATTGGTGGTTTTGGTGCACTATGCGAACTTCCAACTGGATATAAAGAGCCTGTTTTGGTTGCTGGCACTGACGGTGTTGGTACTAAGCTACGCTTAGCTATCGATTTGAAAAAGCACGACACAGTAGGTATTGACCTAGTTGCTATGTGTGTTAACGATCTTATTGTCCAAGGCGCTGAACCCCTATTTTTCTTGGACTACTATGCTACAGGCAAGTTAGACGTTGATGTTGCGGCGGACGTAGTATCTGGTATTGGTAAAGGATGCGAGCTTTCTGGTTGTGCGCTTATCGGTGGTGAAACGGCTGAAATGCCAGGCATGTACGAAGGCGATGACTACGATATGGCAGGCTTTTGTACTGGCGTGGTAGAGAAGTCTAAAATCATTGATGGAACTAAAGTTGCGGCTGGCGATCAGCTGATTGCATTGGGTTCAAGCGGTCCGCACTCAAACGGCTACTCTCTAATCCGTAAAGTACTAGAAGTATCTGGCGCAGATACTAACGCAGAGTTCGAAGGCAAAACTCTAGGCGAGCACCTGCTAGAGCCAACCCGTATCTACGTAAAGCAAATCTTAGCGCTATTAAAAGAAGTTGATGTTCACGCACTTTCTCATATCACTGGCGGTGGTTTTTGGGAAAACATCCCTCGCGTGCTACCTGAATCTGCAAAAGCAGTGATTAAAGGTGATAGCTGGCAATGGCCTGCAATCTTCAACTGGTTACAAGAAAACGGTAACATTGCAACGCACGAAATGTACCGCACATTCAACTGTGGTGTTGGCATGATCTTAGTTGTTCCTGCTGACAAGCTTGAACAAAGCCTTGAAATCCTGAAAGCACAAGGCGAAAACGCTTGGCACATCGGTGAAATTCAAGACGCTCAGGCTGGTGAAGAGCAAGTTGAGATCTTAGGTGGTGCCGAGTAATGGCACCCACTCGCCTTGTTGTTCTGATCTCTGGTAGTGGTTCAAATTTGCAAGCAATCATTGATGCTTGCAAATCTGGCTATATTCAAGGTGAAATTGCAGCCGTTGTCAGTAATAAAGCGGACGCATACGGCCTAACCAGAGCGCAAGAGGCTGGTATAGCGACTTCTGTTTTAGACCATAAGCAATACGCATCTCGTGAAGAGTATGACGTTGCGCTTGGTCAACTAATTGATAGCTTTACACCAGATTTGGTTGTATTAGCTGGATTTATGCGTATTCTAACTCCAAACTTGGTGCAAAAATTTAGAGGAAAAATGTTGAACATTCATCCTTCTTTGTTGCCTAAGTATCAAGGGCTGAACACCCACCAAAGAGCAATCGATGCAAACGATGCAGAACATGGTGCTAGCGTTCACTTTGTCACAGAAGAGTTAGATGGTGGTCCTGTGGTCTGTCAGGCCAAGGTCGCTGTTCTTCCAGATGATACGGCAGAGTCACTGGCGCAACGTGTGCATAAGCAAGAACACATTCTTTATCCTTTGGTGGTCAAATGGTTCAGCGAACAAAGACTAACAATGGAAGCAGACTATGCTGTTTTTGATAACAAAACCTTACCAGTTCAAGGTGCGCCGTACCCAGAAAAATAAAAAATGGAGCGCTGTGCTAATTGGTATTAGCGCTCTACTTTCCACTTCGACATTTGCGAACTCTCTCACTGAATATCACGCCGAATACCAAGTTTCACGCAAAGGTAAGGTTCATGGTAGTGCCACGCGAGACCTCACAAAAATAGCCGATGCAACATACGCTGTACGTTACAAAAGCGATATCGAATGGATGATTTTTTCAGACGTAAGAACTGAAGAATCATTGTTTAAAGTCGCTGAACATACCGTCAGCCCACTACATTACAGTATGACCCGTGAAGGGACTGGTCCAGATAAAAGCTACAAAATTAAGTTTGATCATCAAAACCAAGCAATTACCTCCAGTGAAGAAAAGTATCCACTGAAAGTGAAGTGGCTTGAGAATCAGCAAGATTTAATTAGTTATCAAGTACAGCTGCGAGAGGATTTAAAGGCGGGAAAGACCAAGTTTAGCTATCCTATCATAGACAAAAAAGGCGACCAGCGAAGCTATGATTTTGAGGTGGCCGGCGAGGAAATGATCACTCTACCTTTTGGCAACGTCAAAACCATCAAAGTTAAACGCGTTTATGATGATAGCGATCGTCAAGCCATTGCTTGGTTTGCACCAAGTTATGATCATATGCTGGTTAAAATGTACAAAGGTAAAGATGGTATGGAGCAGTTTCAGATAGAGCTTAAAACCTACCAACCCAAATCAGAGATTTGATAGCAACATCGTTGATTCATCAAGGCGGCTCAACTAAGCCGCCTTTGCTTACAAAAACTCAGAACTACACCTTCTCACCTAATTTGAATAAAGCAAACTCGCCGGGCTCAAGTTTCTGCCACTGTTCATCGTTGGTCAGCGGTCGAGTTGCAATAACAGTGACAACATCATCTGGTGTGGTTTCCTTTTGAAAATCCACCTCCATATCCGCATCAATTAAGGTAGCCTTACCAAATGGGGCTCTACGGGTTATCCAATGTAGATTATTGGTGCAATACGCCAACACATAAATACCATCGGTTATCAACATGTTGAATACCCCTTTGTCTCTCAATGTGTGCGCTAGCTTTGCGATATACCTGAAAACTGAGACCATGTTTGACGGACGACTTGGGTATTTTTCTCGTACTTTGTCCAAAATCCAACAAAAAGCAAGTTCACTGTCTGTATTCCCAACTGGTCGGTAGAAATCAGTTTTTAAGTCTTTATAGTCCGAAAGCTGGCCATTATGGGCGTACGTGATCTCCCGACCCCATAATTCTCGAGTGAATGGGTGGGTATTTTCAAGACAAGTTCGTCCCCTATTTCCCTGTCGAATATGACTTATTACGGACACGCTTTTAATCGGATATGCTTTGACTAATTTAGCAATTTCAGACTGACAGCTAGGCTCTGGATCTTTAAAGGTTCTACATCCTTTCCCCTCGTAAAAGGTGATACCCCAGCCATCTTTATGAGGACCCGTATTGCCACCGCGCTCCAACAAACCAGAAAAGCTAAAACAAATATCCGTCGGTACGTTCGCCGACATCCCCAAAAGCTCACACACGAATTATACACCCCTTAAAAATCAATAATTTAAAAACAAAACTCTATTTAAAATCCACTTTGGTCACAGTTTTGGTCACAGTTTGGTTTTCAAAATCTCATTAAAATAGGCAAAAAACCTACTTAGTTATCGGGTTAAGCTTACCATGTAACGCATCAGCTTTGCTTTTAAAACCTGTAAACTCAGCGGCGTTAATTGGTGGCGGTTTTGTCATTTCGTGCTTATGAGTCGCTATTTTTTCGTTAGTCTTTGCGACAACTTCAATTAGTTCTAAAATAATTCTTATCGCATTAACTGAGTTGTTACCAACCCATACAGTCGCCCCCTCTACTTTTGCAAGGTCAGCAGCTTTTGCATAAAGCGTCCGCAAGCTTTGCAACTGCATATCATCATGTGCTTTTATTTCAATTTGTTTTTTACTGCCAATCAATACGCCTTCGAGCGCGGTTAGTAACGCCTTCTCACCCACAATTGTTTTCAGGGCGCCCATTACTTCATTTATTTGGTTGCCATCTATCCTGGTTATGTCATGACTCTCTATGTTGCACGTGCGCTCATGGTAGGCCTCATTTCTTGACCTCGCCATAACGGTGCTTGTGTCACTACATTGACTGATATCTCTATCCGTTTTCATATGCCAGCTTTCATCGCGACCTTGGATACTGCTGGTAGCACTTTGTAAAAGAGATACGTCTGTGTGTTTAGAGCTTGGCACTAAACTTTGCCATGGCAGTATTGCAGTGATCACAGGTAGACTGTTGAGCCCGTCAATATATTGCAGTAGACAAAGCATGCCGGGCTTGGGGTGTGAGATGACACCTGCATTATTTGGCTGTCCAATTGCTAGTGTCACTTGTTGAAATACCGGTGCGTCAGTCGGCTCAAGAGTTTGTGGGTTTATGAGCTGTATATCTGCTGCTTTGTATGGTCGGTACGGAGTGCTAGCTTTTGGGGTATCTGTAGGCAAATCATATATAGCAACAAATTTTGCCAGCTGTGGTAAATGTTTTCGCTCACCTAGCTCAGGAAAATACCTTAGTATGAGCCGTTTAATAGCTTGTTTGACCATCTTAATTGCATCCTGTCATCTTTTAGTGTCATTTCCGTGATGTATCGGCCATTGATTTTTATGCCAGGTCTTAACTTTGGTATTGCTAACACCTCGCCGCTTAAGCTGTTTATCGTTTTAATTGCGTGTTCAGGGAACTCACTAACCTCAGAGGTGGCCCACTTGGAATGCTCCCAACTGCCAACGTAGATTTTCCCATCAGGTCGCTGCTGAACTATGTAATGAGGTATTTGCCAAACTGCACCAATTTGGCGTAGCGCTTCAATGCCTGTTCCTGCATGGTGGAATGCTGGTACGACGGCTTTTGAATATTGTACATTTGGTATAACAAATTCTAGCTGTCCTTGTGATAGCTCTGCCAATACCTTTTCAATCGTTGCATGTCTAATTGCCATAGGTATTTTAAAGCTTAGTGCGCCAATTAGCTCTCTACATGTCAAGTGCCACAAGCCGTTTGAATATAACTTTGATTCAATCACACCTAAAAAGTATGGCTCCAACGCCTCTAATTCATATCCTATATGCAGTTCAACTAGTCCGGCTGGTTCAAAGTCACAAACAACTTGAAAGCTCGCCCTGCCTGTAGAACCTATATCCAGTTGCACTAGCTTTTTTTCGATTGTTGTTACTGGCACTCCGCCAATTGTTAGTTGCTCATTTAATTTCAAGGCCCTTCAACCTCGCTAAATTGAGCCAATATTTTTTCATGACCTGTCGTTGACTGCGCCGCAGCGGTTTGTTGACCTTTTGAATCTAATTGCTGTTGCTGGCGCTCCGATACCGATCTCACTTCGAGCAGGTTAAAAGATACGAGCCACGCCCTCACGTCTTCATCTTCAGTTGCTTTTACATCGCCATCAAATTTGGCGCGGCGGATTTTATATGCTGCTGAAATAGGGCTATTGATGGTATAGGTTCGACGCGCGCCATTTTCATCGAGTGCCTTTGCCTTACTGATCAACGCTTCTAGCTCTTGTTCTTCAGCGAATGGTATTTTTGTTTTTACAGTAAGCACCGCAGCCTTAATACCTTGGTCAAGTGACAACGCAAACGAGCCGAATCCCGATGCATCATCCCCCTTAATTTTTACTGCCGCGCTTACCTTGGTCTCATAACCTGGCACACGCCATCCATCTATACTGATCATATTGCGTCTTTCACTATGCTTAGGCTTTCAAAATTACCGACGAGTAACACAAAAACCCAGTGTTCGTCATTATTGCCAAATCGAGTTATAGCTTGTGCAAGAGAGCTTCTGCTTGAAGCTCTAATCAGCTCAGCATTAAGTCTCGTTGCAATGTGTACTTCGCTAGGATTTAGCCTATGATTTCGCTCTGCTTTTAGTTTTTCAGTTTCTGTCATCGCATTGTCAATGGATGTAATAAGGGTTGTCCCCTCATCATTTATGAGCCTTTTTGAATCATTGAGCCATTGTAAACTCAAAGGTTTTAATGATGTTGTAGTTAACGTTTGCCAATCCAAACTTTGCCCGTTTGTGATTGTAAACTTATCTTGCTCCACAGTAGTTAAGCTCTCTGCATAAGCTGCCGTGTGAATAAAATCAGCAATTGGACATGATTGATTAAAGTTCTCCAGCTTACTTTTTAGAGCTTTTTCGGTTTGTCCAAAACTATAGAGCAGTAAACCATCCCAACTGTTAGGGCTATCAATTCTGGTTTCATCTTGTACAGCTTCCGCAAGTTCAGCGGCCCCTGCTGCACTGGTCATAGTTCGTGATGTTTGATAGCTGTAATGGCTTAACTTATGGAGTGTTTTTATCCGTCTATTTAACGCTGCCCTGTCCATTGAGGCTATCCTTAAAAGCATTAGGGTATTTTACTTTTTGATACCCGAGCACAAAAAAATACATAATGTGAGCTTTGAGTTTACTCACACCACCAAGCTGTAAGTATTCTTTAAAATACTGATGTGCTTGTGGGTTGCGCTTTCTAAGCTCATCATCATGGATGATCGCAGCAAGTAACCCATCTCCAAATGGATTGTGAAACCACCATAGCCATCTCGGAATGCTGAACCCATCAGTTACGATCCCAGCAGCTACCTCTCCATATTTGTGTTTAATTGGCTCAAGCACCCGCGCTTTACCACCTCCAATAAACTCCAACTTAGGATGTGGTAACTGGGACATAAACGTCAAACTCCATCGTTTCAAAATCCAATCTAAACGGCGCGTTTTCGATACGTGCCAAACCCTCGTTAAGGCGCTTGGCAGTAATTAGATAATTACCGCTGGTATCAAACTGTAATGGCAACGTCACCACGCCATCTTTGATAGTCGCAATAAACCGTAGGTCTTCAATTGGTTGGCTCGCATTTACTACGCGCTCAACCATCACCATGAGCCCGCCGTTTGGTAATCCAGTAGCCCTAGCCGTTAAAACTAGTTTTTCAGATTTTGGAACCCACCAGATTTGGCCTATTAATTTGCCATTGGTAGTTTCAACAGCGATATCATTTAGCCCGATAACTGGTAACGACCGAGAGTTATTGGTTTTCAGTTGCGCTACATCGTAGTCTGATGCAATCTGTTTTGTGCCTGAATATTTACAGTGGAGATAGGTCGCATCCCCAATCGTAACAACATGTTGATTGGTAAAATACTGCGGCTCATCTGGTAGCTGCCCCTCCACATTACCAGGTGCTATTTTAATTAATAGTTCCAAAATCATACCCCATGTGATGTTTAATGATGTTGATTACCCACTCATTGAAAGAGTCATAATCCCAGTACAGCGCATCTTGATAAACTAGGTTTGGATTACTACCCTCTTTAGAAATGCCAAGCATTAACGTATTTGGTGATATTTGTTCACCTCTATGAAATAGCGGAAGTTCTGTGCTTTGAGTTATTGCTAAAGGCAAATACACATTTTTATCGTCGACAGCCACATTAACTTTTAGTCTGAAGGTCGGTGCTCCAATGCTCGATGTGTAGCCAGATGAAAAACTGGGAGTATTTAACGAGTGCACAGAAACCTGTCCATTCGCAATAATCAACGATGCCTCACCGTTAATTGGTGTTGGTATTTTGTTGTTGATGGTGAGCGCGTCTGTGTTTACATCAAAATAGCAATACGTTACCAGATCTCCATTGGTTGCTAGCCGTTCCGTCACCTTGATTTTCAATTGGTTGCCTATGTAACAAAAACTGTATGCTGCATAGGTGTAGTTTTCATCTGGGTGAGTAATTTCTTGCCCATAGGTGATGACACCCGTAGCACGGTTGACTTTTACTAATTTCTTGCCAACAAAGGCAAAAATACTCTCACCCAAAAAAAACAATGCGGTCGAATAGTATGCCCCTTTGCTCAGCCATACATTCTCACTACTCCACAAGACATTGCCGCCGGCAGACTTGTATACCAATATGTTTAATTTATTCTCTACATAACTGCCATCAGCGGCAATTGGGTCTATTATTCGCCAATTATTTCCGCTCTCAGTCATGTTCGACAGGAGCGCAGAGCAGCTAGGAAACTGGCTGCGCTTTGGGTATGGGAACGGGTAGCCGTTCGAAAACATATTAATGGTATTATTCACTTAAGAGCTCCCATTCTTTTTCTCCATTTAAAAATAGCGTCAATGCGCGGTGGTCTATAAAATCAAATTCAGTTACCTCAGATAGTTGACCTCGACCGTTTACATACCAGACCTTACTATCAGTACAGGCAATTGTTGCTTGGATACTCAGCTCTTTAGTAATGATGACTTTTGATGACCGAGGCAGATTTGTCACAGGTGGTAACGTGTATCGTTTAGATGCAATCAGGCGATTTTCACCCAGTGAGAGCAGTCCACTTCCTGCATGGGAGCGATAACCGCTTTGTAAGAATGAGGCGAAATTACCAGCGTGAAGTATGTCATGGCCAAAGTATTTAAATTGTGTCCTACTAACCCGAACACCGTCACTCCACGGGGACTCTCCAACTCCAATATACGCATATGCTGCATCATCCAGAGAACCATTGTAGCTGCAGACCCCCATGCCCCCCGCTTTTAGTTGCTGAGTATGCGACCAAATGACTAAACCCGCAGCATTAGATGTGGGGATAATCGACAGTTCCAGCTTTTAGACTGCTTCGCAAACATATCTTCCGGGAATGCACCACCCTGTATGTCACTAGCGCTCGGTTTATTTGTTTCGTGATAAACTTTAGAGTTGTAGTTTTGACCAGCGAAAATATCCCCATATACATATAGAGGTTTGTCCATGTAATACTTCGGCTTGTCTGTTGCAAAATGACAAAATCCTGCATTTTTGGGTCCGAGCTCCATTATCCCGCTGCGCGTTTCGATTCTTAGAGTATCACCGTTACCTTTATAAAGCTTGGTTCCGTCATCCCCCAAACGAATTTGACTTCTGAATTTAACCCAGCTGTTTTGGTAATGCATTTGCATTGCCCAGTAATTAGCGATACTGTCTTCACCTAGATGACCCATGCCTATGTAACCAAGGCCATCTCCAGTGTACGATATATGTAATGATGCACTACCTAAGCGACCAGACTCTCCAATCGAAATCCCTGCTGCTTGCTCATTAGTGATATCACCAGATGAGCTACTGAGTAGCGTCAACCATGGTTTCTCTTTTTCAATGGATATGTCACCATAAAAAGAGACATCATCCGTAAAGTTCCAATCACCATAGGCCTTTACGATTGTGTGGTCTCTTAAATAGTTAATATGGAGTGTGTTTTCATTACCTTTTAGCGCTCGTTTCCCACCAATTTTCACATTTTGCAGTTCCAGTTCGATGATGGAATCATCAAATTTGCCCAACTTACTGCTAATGTTAGCCGGAGTTGGCTTGTTGTATGTGCTATAAATATTGGCAAAAAATTCAAATGGCTTAGCATTGTTGCCACTTTGGCATGCAATCCAACATTTGAAACGAAATGTATATCTCAACTCATGGTGATTTCTAAAAACTGGTACATTATTGATAATATCAATAGTCGGATTATTTCCTCCTGTAACCCCATATATTTGTTCAGCACTCCACGTGCTCCCATATTTTGCGAGGCGACCCACAAAGTTGGTCGTGGTGCCTGTTCCATCGGTTAGCCCAAAGATCAATATGTCACATGCTGTCTCTGGCAAATTTGGAAATTCAAGATACCCTTTGCCGGGTATATTTAGAGAAAATGTCCTGTCAAGGAAGTTGTTTGATTCATAACTTATGCGATTCCCAAGTCCGTGTTCTGTCATCTCTTGACGAACTTGGTTATCACCAGCTGCTGCCGCTTCTGGGGTGACAATTAAGTCTTTACGCCCACCTGTAATGACATCCTCATCATCGCAAAAACGCTTTTCCGTTAATACTCTCGCACCGTTGAACGCCATTTCATCGTCAAATACAATTGTACTATTGAAGTCAATTGTATCTGCCACTTCTTGATTGAGCGCAACGTTGTTTAGTAAATTGTAATAGTCTAGACCGAACGGTTCGAATGATCCCGTTCCGCTGTATGTCACCAAATCATGGTGGGCAGCTGAATAATAAAACTCAACGCCACCATAGCGCACCCCACCAATTTCAAACGTACATAAACGAGGTGTGAATTTACTGCCATTAGTTTGTAGGTTGCCTCTCAGGCTTTCTGTATTGTACTTTCTACTAACAGCGACTTGTGAGATTATATTAGGCTCAATCCCGTTAACTCGACTAAATGTTAGCGTACCAATATTCCAAGACTCGTAAGTGCTGGTTGTATTAATCAATTTACATAGTGCGATCACACTTTTTCGATAACTTGTTAACTGTACTTGGTCTGACAAATCAACCGCAATACTTTTGCCGTGCGTGCGACGGTTCAGCTTCACTGTTAGCGCTGACAAATCTTGTGCTGTTGCAAATACTCCGTCGTTAACCTGCCAAGGTAACGTAGGTAAAGTTACATTCAGATCCCCAGCTAGTTGTTGGCTTCTCCAAATTATTGACTTAACACTATAGTCACCGGTATTAGCTCCATCTGTACGCGTCTTGGTTTGCTCGTTTGTATGTACAACCGCAATCAGCACTTCAGTGCCATTGGCTTTTTTTGCTATCGCGCCAAACCAGTTAAAAGTGAAGTTGCCAACATCGTAGCCAAGTACGCTTGATATCACGACTGCATCACCGTCTAAACTGCTGACACGATCAATGGGTTGGTTATGTACAATGTTTGCCGGCACACTATCGCTTAAAATCGGTGAATCTGCATTTAATCCTGATACATGAGCAAAAACCATCTTTGTTATATTGAGGGTTTCTGTTCCTGCAAACACATCATTTTTATATGCAATGCCTGCGCTTGTAATTTTTAATTGGCTCACCCAACTACCTCCTTGTTGTACAACACCAAGCCACACACTTCTGCTGTTGTGATTGCTGTCATTGCATTTAACACGTACCGTCTGCACGTCTTGCCATAACTCGCTATCAGCTCTAGTATCATTCGCTCTCTCCCTGCGAAATTCTTCTCTAGCATTGAGACTTGCACTTGGTCCCAGTCAAATCCGCTTACCCTTTCGTTGACTTCTGCTAGTATTCCAAGACGCCTGAAAATTCTTTCAAGCCCAGCGGCGCTGCCCGCATCAATGGCATTTACATGAGCTAACTGAACTCGTTTTGCGTACATGTTCAGTGGTTCATCCGATAGCCGGCTAACACCTCTTTCCCATGCAAGCAGATCTAATATTTTTTCGCTGGCTTCTGTGCTGTGTTGAATTGTATTCCACCATAGCAGTTGGGAATTGAGCTCATTCCAAAATTCCTCAGTGGCCTTTGCTAACTTTTTAGCATCATCGCCATATATCCAACTTGGTAGGTTAGCCATGTCGTACCACCAGTTCATTTAACTTAGGTAACCAAAACCCTGTGCTTAAGTTGGTTTGATTAAACGATACTCGTGTTAACTCAGGAAATTCGTTGTGTAATTCTGCCGCCAATAAGCTAAAACTAAATGCGGTATTTGGCATGACTCGAGTTGGAGAGTAAGCTGCATTCTCACGAAAGACAGAGCGGATAAAAACACTGATGTCACTGCTAATATCTCGGCTTGCCTCATAGGTGACTGTCATATCAAATGACTGAGTTGGCATTGCAAACACTTTCATGTCATCGGCCAAGCCATGATTACCAGCAGCAATATGGTTATTAATACTGTCTATAATCGCTTGGCTGATTGTTCCTACTGTTAAATAAACATACGCGTTTGCAGTGCCTGGTCCTCGTGGCGCGCCTTTTTCAAGTGCGATATTGTCCATGGGGATCCCGCCTGCTGTTGCGATAATATTCTTGTATACGTCATCCACATGGTATTTACCTAGGTGTGAGAATGCCGCTTTTATTCGCAATCGATAGTTCTCATCACTCTCTACGTACTGCCCGGCTGTGATCAACCAGTCGTCGTCATTTGTGATATTTACACCATCATATTCGCCAGCGACACGAACATAATAGCCAGCACTTAAATTGTATTCATGACCATGAGATTCAGCGACAGCAGTCAGTGAGGCAGTTGATTGGCCTATTGCTAAGACACAATCGCTCTCTGTAACGAGGCGGTATACTTTTCCATTAAGCGGAATGCTTTCTACAATAGTCCCCGCTGGGATCTCTATTTCTTGTGATGCGTCTAAACGGCTTATTTTTAGTTGCCCTCTAGCAGTCACAGCCGTGAGTCTCTCAATATCACGGGCATTACCTTGAATGTCTAACCACTCTTCTTGAGCCAACATAACAAAGCTATTAGGCATTACATGAGTAGTCATCTGTTTGACCAGTTGGGCGGCAGGCTCTGCAACTAACGCTTTTTGTAATCTAAAAAATGGGCTGTATGGACTTTGGTTGTTTACTACAAACCCCGCACTTTTTAGGTGCTCATCAAACTGCGCTGAAAAATCTTCCACGGAGACTGACATACCAGCAGCTCGCATCTCCTTTTCAAAAAGCGCTTTACAATCCATTATCAATCCTTCCGTAATCCCGAGTATCTGCCTCTACATTGATAAGGCCTGCAGTCAATTGTGTGATTTTTATTGTGCCAGGAACTAAACGATCATCTTGTTCAACAATTAGTTCAATTTCAGTGAGTACTTTTGCAATGTGGTCTTTGTTCCTAAGGCCAATTAGCAAAGGGAGTTTTTTACTTTCAATAATCCGGTGCTTAATATCCTGTGCAACCACATCACGATCATTGATTTGTGACGGGTTGAATAGGCTATTTAGCTGAATATCTCCATCAACAATATTGAGGTCTATACGTATCATCCAGCTAACTCCATTAGCTCATCAAAATCTCTCTTCACGTTGTCTGACTTTATGGTGAGAGAGTCAATCATCACGCGCTTCGAGTTATCAGTCGATACTGCTTGGTTGTTTGTTGTGTTCTTGCTTAAGCTTTGTAAAAACTCAGACCTATGCGTTTTCACTTTGTAGCTGTTATTCTGTTGCTGAAGCTCGCTTTTTTGTCTCTCTATTTCTAATGCGCTATTGATTGCTGAGTTGGTAATATTTTGATCTAAATTATTTCTAAGCTTGTCCATTTGCGGCATTAGATTTTTTATTACTATGGCGCCATCGCTACCGAACGCTTGTGTTAACTCGCTGTATTCTTTGGCCGAGTCAATCTCACCATATTTCTCTTGTAGCCTCTCTAGAATGGTAACGATAGGAAGTGCGATGCCTTTGTCACTGTTTAGTTGAATACCTAACTTTTGTTGAGCGTATGGCAAACTTTCTATAAACGATCTGTAGCTGCTACCCGCATTAGCGCCTGACATTGTGTTTTGTAGCTGCCCAAGTACAACGGTTGATTCAGCTTTGCTGATCTGATGAGTAATCGCCGTTTGACCAAGCTCCCGCTGCGCTATCATCATTTGGTCACTGTTTGCCTTATAGAGTTGCTCTGGCAATGGTTGACTTGTATGTTCAACTTTTAATTTTGCTTCGGTATCATCAATCAGACTTAGCTTTTCTAGTATCCAACCAACGCTATCTGCCAAGGCATTAAAAGACGATATAACACTGTCAAAGACACTCATCAACATCTGCCCCCATGCTGTGTCTTTAAATGCGGCAACTAAATCATCCCAGTAATAGATAAGCGCACCGATTGCTGCAATAAGTGCCACGACTCCAGCTACTATCCATGTGATCGGGTTGGTCCAAAGTGCCGCACTAAATAAGAGTGCAGCGAACTTTCCCGCCACCATTACTGCATTTAATGCTCCCATTGCAACAGTGGCTGCGCCTAAACTTGCAACCAAGGCTATCAACCCTGCGATACGTGTAGCGACCAATGCAGCTTGCCAAAGTTTAGTAATGAGTAAGTGTGCTTGTGTTAACGCAATACTAGATAGCATGGTCATACGATACAGCCCCATCACGGCATTAAATGCTCCCATGACAACGACATAAGCAGTAAAAGCCACAACACCTGCAGCAATTAACCCGGTTAGGGTTGGAAACGTTTGAGTTAACCAAACAACGCCTCTCAATATGGCAGATAGTCCATCGACGATAGGTTCAATAATTGGTAAAACTGCTTGTCCGAGGCTAGTCATTGCTGCATTCATTGACCCGCCAAAACGGTCCCAAGAACTGCTCATTGAATTAGCCATTTCAATGGCAACATCCATGTCTTTAATTTGAGCGAGTTGATTAATATTGGATTCTAGTTGCTCTGTTTGAGGGATAAGAAGCTGTAACATTGCAACGGCTTCATCACTGCCAAATGCATTCTTTAACGCATCTGTCTTAGCTACGGTATCTATCTCCCCAAACCGTCCTTTTAGACGCTCAATCACTTGTACCATTGGTAACAACTTGCCTTGAGAATCTGTCAACTGAATGCCGAGTTTTTGCTGTGCGGCCCCCACTCCTGTTAAAAATGCTTTATATTTTGTACCCGCTTCAGACCCTGACATTGTTGCTTGCAGCTGGCCTAGCACCGCCATTGATTCATTCATTTCAATACCGTGCGAGTTTGCGCTAGCACCAAGGCTTGAGAACGCACCCGCCATTTCACTACCAGTGGTTTTGAACATACGCACACTTGCAGCAGTTTGACCTGTGAGCATTTGTATCCACTCAGACTTGCCAACCTCTTTTGCAGTATCTTGGTAAATACCATACATAGTGCCGAAATAATCTGTTGTAGTAGCGGCATCTGACTTTGTGCCTTTGGCGAGAATAGCTGATGAGTTGGTAAACTGTGACAACTCTTTACCATTAAGCCCTGCTATTGCAGATTGGATATCGTAGGAGCTGCGGATCACTTCCGCTGAATTGCCGCCATAGTTACTTACAAAATTCATGGCTGTATTATTGAGTTGAGTTAACGCCTCATTACTTACTTTGAGTGAACTGACTTCACCGAGCGCGTCCTTTGCATCTATCGCAGGATTGAGAGAACCGACAAGCATCATCGCGCCGCCTGCGGCACTCATTAACCCACCCGTCATCTGCTCTTTCGCAGCAGCAGTTTGCTCACTCATCTGATTAATCTTAGCCATGATTTTATTCACAGGCCCAGTGACTTTGTCTACCACACCTATTGAATACATCAGTTTGTCTAATTTACTGAGTGAGCTCATTTAATCATCGCCATTTAACGCCATACATATGCCGTTATTTACGGCAGTGGCTAACAATTCATTTTGCTGGATCTCGAGAAAGAGCGCTTGGGCTAAGCTCTCATCCGTTACTGGCATAGCCCCAAAGTATCGAGCATGGTATGCCAGTAACTGATCAATTCGGTTTGTCTTTATTTGCTTGGCGCGCTCTTCGATTTTTTTACGGTAAAATTAAACTCCGGTTGAAAATCTTCCACAATCGCACTTGCCATATGCAATGCCGCCGCTGGTTGCTGTAGCAGATCTTTCAGTGCTCTTGCTTGTGATTCATCAACAGTAGACATCAAAAAATTCGTCGCCGGCTGAATTTTATTGATTGGAGTTAATGCATTGATGTACTTGTTGTATGCAGGAGTATCAACATTAAACTTGAACTCTGTAGTGTCTGTCTCGATGATGATTGTTTTAGCTAGTGACATTGTCATTACTCTCTTTTAAATCTGCTTGGTCTAGCAGTGTATAACTAAAGTATGGGCCCCATTTTTGAGCTGATAATTCGCAAAGCTCAATAAACTCGTCAAAGTCATTCGGATTTGCAATTACTTGACAGCCCGCAGACCACTTATCCACTTGGGTCGAGGTCGTTGTTGCACTCGCTCGATGACAATTAATGCCAAAGTAGCCTTGCTGTAGTTCTGCATGAGGCGTGGTATTGGTGTCCAACTCGTCGTCCTGGTTGTTATCCCGTAAGACAACTACTGGTTTATGTTGAACAAGTGCGCGGTACTTGCCTTGGTGATAGCCAAGCGTCCAAAGACTTAGGTGTTGCCCAGCGATAAGCACGGCTGTACCGTCTACATTCATTGGATGTTTGCGCCAGTAAAGTCCCGCATCAGTTGTTGCTTTATACTGCTTTAGTTGCCATTCGCCACCTTGTTGGTACAGCACGCAGATCGCATCATTAAATGTATTTGCTCGTGTATTACTGTGGCGAACACCGATGATATTGAGGTTTAATTCTCCCTCAAATATACGATGGCCACATGCACGCATGGTGTTTATCACCATATCTGGGTTTAAGTGTCGAATGGCTTTTGTCATCACAGATCCCTTACTTCATCGTCAGTTAGATAAGGCACACCGTTGATTTTCACAAAATCAGGGCTTGTGATTGGACATTTGATCGTCGTAGTGTCTTCTTCACCACCATCGGCCTTGATGTTTAAAATCTCTTCTAATTGCGGTAAACACCCGAACGCCTCAACGTTCTTTTTACCCGCAGCGACTTCGGCGTTAAACGCAACATCGAAAGGTTCAATCGCTTTCCAGCTCCCTGCTTTTTCCGCTTGAGCTTGCAATATCAACCAGTTCTCATGGTCAAGTTTTAACGTGACTTCACCTTCAACATCACCATCAATAAAGCCTTTTGGTATACCGCGAACCTTTTTAACCTTTCGGCCATCCGTGATTTTTACCGTGGCTTCCATAACATGGACCATTGAATTACCAATGAAGATATCAAAGTCCTTACCACCTAATACCTTTTGCATGTGCGCTCCTTACACTTCTCGGTCTAACATAATCCCAACGATAATGGTGCTCGGGGAGTCAATCGGTTTTACCTTCAGCACAACTTGTAAGGTTCGCTCGTCCATAAACGTTAGATTGATACTGTCGTCTTTCGGCGTGTCGATTAAACCAGGGAACTTATCTGCACCAATGTTTACTGACTTGCTCATATCGCGCAGTGGCTTAGCCAACGTGCGTTTCCCAAACTCAATGCCTGTTGTGCTGTTGTTTAGTCGGCGGTTTTTAATTTGCGGAATTGCAATGATGCGCACCGCGCGTGCGGCTTTATCAACAATGCGGCCTGTTTCGATTTTCTGAAAATCACCACCCTCAGCATCTAGCATGTTGACATCACCAAAATATACGCCGTCAAAATCTGGATAAAATTGCGTACAGCTAAAGCGAAGCGCATCAAGCGCAGATGTAGTTGCGTTAGTTAATGGATTACCCGCAGCATCTTCCGGCAATGGCATGAGTGACATTGCACCAGTTAATACTCGCATTGGGCTGTCAGCAATCGTCACTGAGCGCTTACATAAGCGACCTGTAACCGCGCCCAGCTCATCACCGAATAGTAGAGGAACAACGGCCACCCTATCGCCAACGACACCATTCGTTAACGGCTGTAACGCCGTAACTAAATCCGACCAGTTTTGACCATCAGATAAACCAGGTGCAGCAATAAGAAATCGAACTCGTCTAGCCTGGCTTGATAAGATTTCTAATGCCTTAGCTTGATAGCTCTCAATTTCAGCTTTGCCTGTGACTGGCGTACAGATCACAATGATTTCAGGGCTCACATCTTGGTTCATTGCTTTATCAATGAGCGCCATAACATCATCGCCAGCACCGTGTGGAATTGCATACCCACTCACCAGATCATCACCGTTACGCTGCCAAGCAGCAATTTGTGTTTTTAATGGTGAGTCATCAGCTCCGAATAAATCATCGAAATCACTTTGAGCATTGATGGGTAAAATGTTGCCAATGTTTGCAGGTGCTTGTCCGATAAACAGAGCCGTGCGTTCCACTTCTTTCGTAGCGCCACTACCAGTTTGAATGGCGGCAACGGATACTTTTCCTTGTGCCATGGTCGTTCCTTATTTGCGCTACGCTACTTGCATAGCTTTGTTTAATATAAAATTCAGTTGCTCTTTTTCTTCGGCCTGTGTTTGACCTAAAAAGGAGCGGGCCGGCAAGTCAATTTGCCATTCGCTCTTACCTGAGCTGCCCTTTAACTCTCGGAGCAAAAAACCTGCTTGGCTTTTACTTAAATGCTCTGTGATCCACACAATACTTGCGCGTTTAGTACCTTTGCCTTTGCCGCGCGGTATTTTGTAACCCGCTGCAATTAATGCTCTTGCTTGGTTGCGGGTTGCCAGGCCTTCCTTACGCTGCTCACCTTTGTTTTTTGGCACTTGCGCAGTAATGCTTATTCCCTCTTGCTGCGCTCTAGCTATTTTGCCAGTGCGTGTATCTTTAAAATAAACGCTGGCGTTATTTGGTCCGTACCGCACTTTCATTCGACGCTTTAGCTTGGTAAGCATTTTTTTCTTGCGCCCGTTAGCTCGGCCTTTCCACGCTTTACCCGTTAAGTCTTTTTGTTGGGTTATTCGCCCTTTACTACTGCGGTTCGCGGCTCTTATCGCACCCCGCAACAAGTTACGTCGTTTATTTGGCTTGAGCTGTAAAAACGCTAACTGCTCTTTGCTTTGGCCTTCGTCAAATTTGACGTTAAGCACGGCTTACTTCACCATGCAGTGTGAATGCTTCAGCTATCCACAGGCTTTGCTCACCAAAGTCATAACACTTGCCATTTAATTCAAACGGGCCATTGTCGGTTTGAATAAGCTCAATATCCTCACAAAGCTGCTCTATCGTTAGTTCAACTTCGTTGCTGTTGTCGTCATTAACGTCAGCGCTAAATTCAATGCCTGTGCTGTCATACCTACCGCCATTGGTTTGCAACCAAAATGATGCAAACGCACATATCAATGCAGCCGGTGCAGCACAGGGGTTTATGCTAATACCCCCTGAGTAATAAAATCGTGCAGCTAATAAACCGTTGCCATTGACAGTTTTACTGCTTGGCTCAATTCGCCCGCCTTCAATCCAACAATCAAATTGCGTTTCTAGCGCTAGTTTGTGGCCTTGGTATACCGCACTCACTAAGTGCTGCTTAAGCTTGGCTATTTTGCTCTGGCTCATAGCAGATCCACAGATAAGTTGGGGCTGAGCGCCTGCAATAGTCTCAGTGCATTGACGCTTTCACTTTGCCAATATTCGTAATTATCAATGGCGGCTTGTGATTGCGCTGTTGCATTATCGCGGTGCGTGCTGCCCAGTTTACTCACTAGCAAGTTGGCTTTGGCCTTGCTGTAAACAGCATTTTTGTAGAACAGCGCTTGCTGTGGGTGCAGTGCTTCAGCGTTAGTTAGCACGACCTGCATTAGCATTTGGTTGACCTCTGCTTGAGCAAGCTTTAGCTTTTCAACCAGCAATTCGCTTTTATTGGCGTATTCACCGGCAACGGCATAATGCTCAATAAAATAAGCAGTACTTAAATCAGGGTAATAACCATCGCCAGGGACAACCTGATCATCAATTTGCAAATCTGCTTTTGGCATTCCACTTAAGTTCATCACTTACCCTTGCTATTTGTGTGGGCGCCACTTAGACGTAAGCAGCCAATCAAATACTGTTAACTGGTTACGCTAAGTTGCCCACTGGCGTTGGAGCTATTTCAAGTTTTTTTCTAGCTTTTCGACGAGTGTTTTTACACCCGCTTTCTCATTAATCTGTTGTGCAATCTTGCCAAACCGAATGGCATTACCGTTGTTATGCAACGTGGCCTCTATTTTGGTAGCAATCGCATAGAGCTTGCCGCCCGCGATTTCGCTTCCAGTCCAGTCTTGATTGCGAGTGGCATAAATAACTCGCTGGAGTGTGAATGCCATGCTTGCCAAATCTTCCACTGTGCAGCTGTTTTGTAAGTACCAGTTGGCATCGTCGTACAGCTGATCTATTAAAAAGGTCGGCCAGTGCTTGGTGTTAAATTGTTTAGGTAGCGGTTGTTTTTGCTCGATCAGCAATGACAATAGTTCAATCGCCTGAGACCAGCGCTTTAAGTCGACTAGCCAAATAAACACCCAAGCTAAAACTAGGTTTGGATGATTGTCACCACTTAACCGGTATTGGTTTAAGTAACCTATGTAATCGTTCTTCTCGATTGCTTTGGCTTTATAGTCAGCTTTGTCGCTAATATCGCCGAATGTTTTTAGCTGAGCCAAGTCTGAGTCAATGGCCGCTTTAAAAAACGCGTACTCGGTATGCTCACTTTTGCGGTTTTGCGCTTTGCTTGTTGCTGGCGCACTACTTTCATTGCTTGTTGGCACTTCGCCTTTTGTTTTGGCTAACGCTCGTTTGACTAAGCTCATATAAAAACACTCTCTAAAAAACGCCGCTTGTAAACTGCCAAGCGGCGAAGCTCTACCTCAAAGGAAATTAAGACCAGTTACCGTCGGCATCTTTATGGATTTTTACGGAGTCAGACTCGATGAAGACGATTTTTTCTAGGTCTTCAACGTAATAACAGGCGTTACGCGACTCGTAATCTTCCACTCGCTTTTTCTTGGCATTGTTTTCAATGCTCATTCGTGTTGAGCCCGACTGAACATAGTGACTTAAATTGTCAAAGCTCGTGACCAAAATGCCGCGCGGTGGAAAGAACGACACTTGAAAACTAGGCAAGCCGCCGTAAGTGTTGATCACCTGTGACATTTCAACTTTTTCTTTTTCGCTTGGAGTGTGGGCGTTTTTGGCGTAATGCTTGCCCTTGTCTTGCGAAATAAGTTCATCACCAATAATGGCAACCAAACCTACACGCTTGTGCAACGGGATCCCTTGAATTAAGTCGTGCACGGCGCAATCGAGGTTTTCGTAATCACCGCCTTCGCCAATGCGCACCTCTCCGGCAACTTCACCCTCTGTGATTACGCGCTCTGCCGCGTCGCGGCGAACCAATTGCAACCAACCAATGTTGACGTCTTGCATCATGGGGTGTTCGGTCAGATTTGTTACTGTTGCGACATGCGTGCCATACCAGCCGATTTTGATAATATCGAGTGCTTTTTGCTGGCGAACATGGTTACGATAACGATTATGAAAATCAGGGAACTTAGACCAGGCATCCATTTTTGCCCAGGTTAAATGCACGTCGATTTCTTCTTCATAACAACGGTATTCGCGTTTGGTTAAACCCGACACGTCTTTAGTTTTACGCTCGTTGTTACCGTCTTCGTCTACACCTGCACGGCCAGTAACACCTGAGCCCGCAGACATAAACACCGATTGACCCACTAAGTCATCAACTAACGCATGGTTAATGCGAGTTAAAAACTCAGCCGATTCATACACCGCATCATAAAGCTTTTGCTCAATTGTCGGTTCTACCGCAAAGTTATCAGACACACTTGCAACACCGTAGTTGCTTGCAAGCGCCACACAAATGGCATTGAAGATTTGAGTTGTTTTAGGTCGCATTGCTGTTTCCTTACAATAAGTTGCTATATTTACCGTCGTCGCCGGTATGCTCGTCGTCGGCTTCGGTAGTGCCAGCGGCTTCCGTACTTGAGAGTTCAGTAAACTTGTTTTCAAGCGCATTAAACTTCTCTTCTTGCTCATCGAGCTTTTTGTTTAGCTGGGTGAGCTGCTCCGTCAGCTCTAGGTTTGTGGCATCACTGCCTTGGCCTTCATCCTGTTGGCCCTGAGCTTCCTGCTCATTATTTTTCCCAAACTCTTTGATACTCGACGTAAGCTGAGTAAATGCAGGGGTAAGCGCCTCGGCAACTGCGTTACCAATTTCGGCTTTATCTTCTTTCGTTAATGGCATGGGTTCATCATCCTTGCTGAATAGGTTTCTAAAAAATGGTTTTTTAGCTGGCTTTTCACTTTGGCTATGTAGGCCTAGTCCAAGGTCTGCGCGTAAAAAAGAAACGTCCGTGTTATCTGCGCCCTTATTAAATTTGGCTCTTGATGTGTAGGTGCTTGCTGGGTAATCAGTGACGGCTAAACCTGTAAGGTAGGTTTTTCCAGTACCCATAAAATTGCGGTCAATTTCAATGGAAAAGTAAACATGCTGATCGGCTTGGTTTAGTTGCACAAAGCTAGCATTTGGCGCTAGCACCGCTTTTAAAACTTGTACGCCATCTTCGTTAGTGTCGGTGCTCACCTCAATCACATCGCCTAGCATACCGCCCGTTAGCTTAACCGATGATAATGCTTCGGCTTTCCAGCCAGACCAATCTGCATAATGGTCAATATTAATGCGGGCGCCATACTTTTTAGGATTGTACGTCTCAACAATATCGTTAATGTCTTGCTCTTCGATTTCTCGCCCGTCTACTGTTAAACCAGCAGCTGCAATAGCAAGCGGTATTGTGCGTAATTGACCTGGCATTGATTAACCTGTTTAATGCGTTGCGTTATTAAGTTAGGCCAAGTTTGCACACAATAAATGATTAATTCTAATGGTTTAACTTTTTGAAATTCCTATATTTAGCTTTTAGGAATAGCTAGGGTTTTAATTGGACGATTTAGCTACTTTTAGCCCTTAAACTGTACGAATTAGAGGATGAATTATGGTGCAGGATGCAACCAAAGTACGGGCCAGAGGTACGCAAACAAGCGCAAGACTTATATGTGGTACAAGGCTACACGTTTGACGAAATAGCAGATTTGCCAAACATGCCGAGTGCGCGCAGCATTCGCCGCTGGGCTGATGATGGTAAATGGGCAGATATGTGCCCGAGTTACAATGCTGAAATGGCATTTAGCCGCCGTATTAATATCCTAACCGACAAACCTGAAAAGACCGAAGCTGATTATAAAGAGCTAGAGTTTTGCACTCGCCAGCTCTGTGCACTAAACAAAAGTAAACTTGCACCGGCACCTAAACAACGAGCATCCAACGACGGGCAACCAGAAGGTAATAGCTCCGCAGCCGGTAGCAAAAAGAAGAAGAAAAAGAAAAACGACTGCTCAGCCATCACGGTTGAAATGCTCGACGAACTAAAAGAAAAGTTACTTTATCCGCACCAACTCCATTGGTTTGAGAACCAAGACCACCGAAGCCGCTTTATTTTAAAACCGCGCCAAATTGGGGCCACATTCTATTTTGCATTCGAAGCGTTTTATGATGCCGTTGTAAATGGCCGCAATAAAATCTTTATATCTGCATCGCGCGACCAAGCAGAAGTATTCAAAGCCAATATCATCGCTCTGGTTCGTGAGCACTTTAATATTGAGCTCACTGGCTCACCTATGGTGCTAACGCTCAAAGGTGGCAAAACAGTTAAGCTTATTTTCAAATCAACCAATGCAAGAACAGCACAATCGGAAAGTGGCGACCTATATATAGATGAAGTGTTTTGGATCCCCAAATACAAAACCCTTCGTGGCCTTGCTCAAGCAATGGCAACACATAAGCACTTACGCATTACTTACTTCAGCACACCCAGTGTTACCAGCCATGAAGCCTATGACCATTGGAATGGTAAGTGGTATCGAAAAACCAAAGCCTGTAACGATCCTGAATTTGCAATTGATTGTAGTCATAAAGCACTAAAAGATGGTCGATTATGTGAAGACGGCATTTGGCGCCAGATGCTTAACGTGCATGATGTAGTTAACTCAGGCTTTGACCGTATTGATATTGAGGTACTTGAAAACGAATACTCACAAGACGAGTTCGACAACTTGTTTATGTGTAAATTTATCGACGATGCACACTCGGCATTTAACTTAAAACAACTAATGGCCTGCGTGGGCGACTCAACAAAATGGGATGACTTTGACGATGAATACGAACGCCCATTTGGCTTAAAACCTGTAGTAATTGGTTTTGACCCTGCACGCTTTGGAGATAAAGCCTGTGTTGCAGTGTTGAGCCTACCCATGAAACCAGGCGAAAAATTTAGGTTACTAGAAGCGCTTGATTTGAGCGGTAACGATTTTGAGGCAATGGCACGCGAAATAGAAGAGCTCACGCACAAATACAATGTACAGCACATCGGAGTTGACACCACAGGTATGGGTTATGGCGTGTGGGAACTAATAACCGCGTTCTTTCCAAATGCTGAGCCAATACACTACAACCCGATCATTAAAAACCAAATGGTCATTAAAGCGCTTAACGTGATTAAAAATCGCCGTTTTGAGTTTGATAAAGACGCTGTGAATATTGCCAGCTCATTTATCAACATTCGTCGCAAGGTAGTTGGCGACCAAATCACCTATGCCACAAACCGCACTGAAACAACGGGCCATGCCGATATTGCATGGGCAATTATGCACGCCATGAAATTTGAACCTTTAGACGGTAACACGATGGGCCGTCAAACATCTGTAGGGATAGCAGCTTAATGGATAAGCCAAGGATAAATGTAAAAAGTGGCGAGACGCCAAACTATACAGCAATGAGCGATGTATTTAGTTTTGGCGATCCCGAACCATGTTTAGATAACCGGTTGACCGATTACACCGGAGTATTTGCAGACAGTAACGGTATTTACGCACCACCCGTTAGTTTATATGGACTGGTAAAGTTGTTGCGAGTTAATGCCCAGCATGGGCCTATTTTAGGCTTTAAGCGCAACATGATTTTAAAGTGGTTTAAACCCAACTCAGTTCTTAGCAACGAAGCATTCAAAAAATTCGCTTATGATTATTTATGGTCTGGTAACGCGTACCTGCAGATCATCAAAAACCCATTCGGTCAAATAATCCGGTTGCGCCACCTGCCTGCACTAACTATGCGATACACAACTGAGCGCGGGGTATATGCGCAGCTCAGTAATAACCACTTAGAACCCATTCGCTTTAAAGCCGGTGAAATATTACATGTAAAGGAATACGACCCGGCTCAGGGAATTTACGGCATACCTGAGTATTACGGCGGTATTCAAAGCGCCCTACTCAATGAGGACGCAACACTATTTAGGCGCCGTTATTACAAGAATGGCGCTCACATGGGTTTTATATTTAGTATGGCCGATCCTAATTTAAGCACTGATGATGAAGCCAAGCTCAAAGATGCAATTAAAGACAGTAAGGGCGTGGGTAACTTTAGAAGCTTGTTCTTCAACTTTAGGAGTAATAAAGCCGACGCTGAGAAGTCTATTAAGATCACGCCTGTAGGCGATATCTCTACAAAAGATGAATTTGAACGTATTAAAAAAATCACACTCAATGACATGCTGAGCATGCACCGTGCGCAAGAAGCATTGAGCGGCCAAAGCTCCGGAGATAGCCCGGGCTTTGGTGATTTGGATAAAATCACTCGAGCGTATTACAACAATGAGGTAGTGCCTCTTCAACAAACGATGGCAGGCATTAATCGCTACTTACCAGCCCATTTGCACATTGCTTTTGACATTCCGGAATACTCTGATTTATACCCTAACAAGGACAAGGCCGCATGATAGATATGGAATATCTAAAACACATTTTTCAGTTTGTGGTGATCAGCATGGTCGCTGCCGCAATACAACTTTATTTGAGCCCGCATGCGTTCACCTTTGCACGCTACTTTTTTAATGCGCTAATGGCATTGCTTGCAGCTTATTTGGTATCGAGCTTTTGTGACTTCTGGCAAGTAGCCGAAAGCGCTCGACCAGGCTTTATTGGCGTAGGCGCTTACTTGGCTCCCCACCTATTCAATGGATTAAATAATTTAGGTCAGCGATTCAGCAAGGATCCGCTGAAAGTCATAAACCAATTAAGGAGAAAGTAATGGGTTTGCTATCAAAAGTACTATCGTTCTTTACCAACCCTGTGGCGGACTTAACAGGCGGCTACCGTGAGCGTAAACGAATAGCAGCTGAAACAGCAGCTGCCGTGGCAAGCGCTGAAGCTAATTTTAAGATTGCACAATTTAATGCTAAAGCCCGACGCTGCGAACAAGCGGAACAAAATGATTCCGACTATGATCTGCTGGTATTAAAAAACCGTGACAAAACCATAATGGATGAAGTGATAATTCTGTTCTTTTTGAGCTTATTTATTTGTCACTTTATACCAGAAATGCAACCATACATGGCTGCTGGCTGGAAGGCCATGGGTTACACCGGTGCACCTTGGTATTTTGAGTTTGTCATTGTTGGGATTGCCGTTTCAACGCTTGGACTTATGCGATTATTTAGAGCTTTCTGGACCAAGCGAAAAGCGTAAGTATTAATCTATTGAGACCTACGAGCTTAAGCTTTTTCTATTAGCTTAAGCTCAATTTCATTATTGCTTCCTACTATAATTTCCAACAATCCCCCTTTGCTTTTTGCCTCTTTAGCTAGAGGCGCTAAATCCATTTTGGAAACTTCATTTTGACTTACACGTTTTATCGCACTCAGTGAGATTTCATATTCACCACACTCTACACCAGAACAAATATAATGGCGTCGGTTTCCATGGTCAGTTTCAACATATGTCGACGGCTCACTGCACAACAAACACTTTTCTTTTATAACTTTAGACATCTTATTTCCTGTTCAGTTAACGTCTGAGCTGCTATGAGGTTCTTGCTATCTCAAGTCAATCTCTTTAATAAGCTCAATTATTAAGGCTTTTTCTTCTAGCTTATTTAAGGCCGCAGAAAGATTAGGTAATTCTACACCATTAATCATTGCTGCGGCTTTCTTATCCATCCCTTTTACCAAATAGTCAAAAAGCGCACTAATAATACTTTCACTTTGAATTCGAGTGAGAGACAAAAGCAATTCAAAACGCTCTTGGCTCTGCATGCCTTTAAAAAGGTATTTCATAAAATAGTTATGAGTTAAGTCATAATAATTTTATTGTTTTTGATTTATTGAGTTTTTCTAGTGATTTTTCATTGATGGTGTCAACTTATGTCACAAGATGTCACAACTTTGACAAGCCTCTATAGATCCCCCGATCCTTTTAGATCCTACAACTTGATGATTAATATTTAGAATTCTTAAAATATGCCAAAGTCAAACCGTGTCAGAATGTCACAAACTTTTTGTTCAAAAGCGGCGGGCTTGGCGAGGAGGAGTGAATTTTTCACTCTTTTGCTTTCTCGCTCTCATTTCTGGGTGATATTTGCAGAAGTATTTAATACTGTATAGAATCACAGTATCTTAATTGTTTTGAAGTGGGGTTTTGGTGGCTAGAGTAACGTGTCCTAACTGTGAGGCTAAAGCTATCGTCACGTCTCGTGATAAACAAAGCGCACACGTTGTTACGCTGTATTGTTCTTGCAGTAATACTCGTGAGTGTGGTGCCACATTTCGAGTGACACAATCATTTGATCATTTCATCAATCCCCCGTGCAAAAGCACAGCGCAAATTGCAGCAGGGCTTATTAAGAATCTTCCAAGAGATCAGCAGCTGGAATTGCTTGGTCTTTAACCAATGGCTTGACCGTTCCTAATGGCGCACAATACCACCCACAAACAAAAACCAACCAGAAAAGTTAATCCATAACTATCAGCTGTAAGTTCATATCCACGCCAATTAATATTTAAGATTACGAACGAGACCAGCATGCAAATTGCAAGGCTTAACTTATGCGCATAAAATTGCCAATCGAGCCAAACTAACCACATCGGTAATATTTCAATATCAATTAAGTCAACAAGCATCTTCGCTCCCCGATTTCCAACTTAAATTTTTTGGTTACGCAAAGCTGAAATTTGACGCTTTACGGCCTTACTTTTTCGGAATGATGAAACGTTCACTTTCAACACGCCCGCACTGCTCATTCCTACAGCAATCTCAGGTTTGTGGTCAAAATTAGGCGCTAGCCAACGCACAAGTGCGCGTTTGATACCAATTTCACTTATTCCAATGGTTAAAGTTCGTTGTTAATAGGGAAAGACTCAACCCAATTTACTGCTGCTACCCGCAATTCTTCGATTGATTTTGTAGGCACTAACTTTTCATCTTCCCAATTACCACTATCTATAAAAATATGGCCGCTACCATCGGGCTCAATATGGATAGTTGTATAAAGCATTCCTATGATCCAGTCTTCTTCGGGGCAACCGCATTCGTCACTTTGTCTTGACTCAATGAATTCATAGCAATTACTCATTTGCTCAAACGAACCATCCATATTAGCCTACCCTATTTACAATATGCATTATTCGTTGTGCTTTGAGAGCTATTCTAATCTGTTTGTTATATATTCTAGTGCTTGAGTTGGTGATATGTTGCCAACTTCTTTGAGAATTAAAGCTGTTGGAGAGCATGTTACATCGCACTTACAGAAAGCACATTTAATTAACCAAGTTGGTGGCATAGTGTTTTTTGATTTAAATTCATTTGCATCAGCGGATGAAGTCGCGCCGCAAGTGCATTTGTAACTTATTAAAGGTTCACTGATAATTTTAGGCATAATCGTTATTCCAATGCTAAATCTAAGCCGCTAATTTTCGCTGCGCTTCAATGATTGTCAGGCAAATTGCTTTATTGGCCTCAATACCATCGTTGCGATGTGAAAGCCAATCATCACCATTGTGAATGCTAGTGCATGGGTGCGGAAATTTATCACTGCCAGCACATTCATACTCGACCGTAACTTTATGCTTTTTCAAAAGTTGAAAACAGTAAGAATCATCTGCAAGGGGATTTTTGGCCTGTGACAAAATCACCTTTTCACGCTGGTTTTGGTAAAAGTCACTTTGATGCTCTGGCGCATCATAAAATAAAAATGTTTCTAGCGTGTGGGTGTCGTTCTCGATCTCAGCAATAGCTTTGATAATTTCAAGATCTGACAATTCGCTTAAATTATTCATCGCTGTTCTCCGTTTTTCCAACTTGCTACTTAACCAGTAAGCGTTCCGCTTCATAAAGCGATTCAATAAGCCTCAATGCGTCAGATTCTTTAATCTCACCAGCAAGCTCTTTTTCAGATAAAGCTCGTCTTAATAACATGGCCGCTTTCTCTATTTCTGTCATTTTTTTTCCAATATTAACTAAGGTTTAAAGCGTGGTTCTTCGATTTCAGGGAGACGTTGAAAATTTATCTCAATGTCAAAATCGACACACGCAGCTTCTGCAAATTCATCCGATATATCTTGCCATTCCTCTTGCCAGTCTCTGTATGTAAAACCAGCGTCTGAATCATGCCATTTATCTGTTCTGTCAGAAATATAAGCATCCATTTCTTGGGCTTTATCAGAAGCAAATACTTTAAGTTGATCTGCAATACTCTCGTATTGTTCTTTCATTTGAGAAAATAGTTTATCGTTATCTAAATTAAACTTACTAATCAAAGCCTGAACATCTTTATCTAACGAATTAATTAGCTCATCATGTTGAGACTTTATTGAAAGCATATCCTCAAATAATTGTTTAAATTTTGCTTCATCTGCTTTGCTAAGTTTACGCATGTGCTGATCGCCTGATTTCCAATTAAAGTTTTTGGTTTCGCAAAGCGGAAATTTGGCGCTTTACAACCTTGCTTTGTCTGAATGATGAAACATTCACTTTCAAAGCACCCGCACTGCTCATTCCTACAGCAATCTCAGGTTTGCGGTCAACATTAGGCGCTAGCCAACGCACAAGTGCGCGTTTGATACCCATTTCACTTTTTCCAACTATGACTTTTTAGCTTCGTAGCGCTCTATTTGAGCGTCAATTTCGCTAATCTGACGGTCGATGCTTTCGCTGTTTACATCACCCAAAAACGAATATGCTTCAAGTAAATTAGAGCGCTTTTCAAGTGCATCTTGGTACTGTTTTTCGTTTTGAATTTCCATAAATCCCTCGCTGTTTTTCCAATGGTTAGTTAGATTGACGTTGTAATTTATCAATTTCAGCAGCTATTAACGCGCCCGCTTTTGTAAGCTCCTTTATTCTTGATCTGTAACAGTCATCACCTAACTTCAGGTGTTTTGACTCCCATGGAAAATGCGGAATAGGTTCGTTGTTCTCTGCCATAATTCTAAACTGAGCCCTAATACCTGTTGAGCTAGTTGCGGCTGTTGCGTATACGATTCCAGCCATTGTTAACTCGCCTTTTTTATAGCTATCGTCTCGCTCGCTTGAGTAGCCTTCATTTTCAACTTGTCGTTCTCTTTCGTCCGCAATGAGTTGTGCGCCTGTCTTCATAGTTAATTCACTCCGTCATTTTTTGTACGTACAATAATTAATTAAAAACAATGTAAAGTCAATATTTGTACGTACAAAAAATAGAGATTGCTTTAAATTTTTGTACGGACTAAAATTCGCGGTGATGAATGATAAGAAAATGCCGGTTGGCAGACCCAGAAAAAACGTAACGGCCAGCGCTCGATGTGAGTTTAGAGTAGAGCCCGAACGAAAATTGATTTATGAAGCCCAAGCAAAAGCGCAGGGGCTGAAATTGAGTGCGTGGCTGAAAGCCTTGGCTGACAAAGACTGTGGGCTAGAAGATTAGGCCCGTTAGTGCCCCGTCACTTTAATTCTTGAGTACACGTTGTTTATAGCGTCTGATAGCTGCAATAAATTACCGTTGTACTTGTCGGCTACCACCTGCCGCGAACTAAAACCAAACAAATCAGCAACTACACCATGGTCAACATTTTTTGCTAAGTGGATAATTAGCGAATCTTCAAAGGTTTTAGCTGTAGCCCAATCTAAACCAGCCTTTTTAAGCAGCGTATTAACTTTGGTTCGCAAGTTTGTCGGCTGTTTATTTATGCCGCTTTTAACAGTTCGTTCGCTCATTGCAAACTCATTAAGTCGATCATTTAACAAGGCTGGGGCGTATTCACTAAACCCTCTATAAGTATTTAAACTATGCCTGTACTTTGCTGGTAACTCTTGCTTTTCGTACCAATTAAGGTACTTTTCAAGTGCTTTACAAAACACTTCTGGCACTTCAATGATCCTGTCTTTTTTATTTCTGCTATAAGCTGCGGGTAGAACCCATTTCCGATAAACCTCACCTTTGTCATTCATTAACTGGTGCAAGCGCAGTAAATTGTGCTCAGTGAGCGACAAGGGAACGTAAGCGAGCTGGCTTATTAAATACCTGTCTTTAGTAGCGTACTTGCCAGTACAAGCTGAATTTAAAAGCGAATCGATGTCGCTATCAACAAATATCTGTCTCAACATTTTGTAATTGCATAACCAAATATTTAATATATGCAATATAGATTACACTATCGAAGTGCAATAACAAGGCAATTAAGAAAAGAAGCTAGAGGAGATATTGGAAATGTCCTAGAGGGAAAAACAGCCCACTAGGGTGAGCTGTTTCGTTTTTTGGTTCGATATTGGCGCTGGTATTCACGCTCTCTTGTAGCGTCCTTACCATTGGCACGTTGTCCGCCCTCAGGTATTCGATGTGCATTGTACGGCTGCGCACGCGCTATAAACTCGATGTGTGCAGCTTTGCTTGCGGACGTTAACTCGGTTCGGTTTTCATAATCAATGCGCTTGGCTGCATCAGCAAGATGATCATGATTGATTTTACCTTCCGCTCTCATTGCGTTTAGTTTATCGCTGTGCGCTTGACGGTACTCAACGCCTGCAAGACCTCTTTCCTGTGGTATGCCCCACTTAAGTTTGTACCGCTTGGGTGTCATACCATGAGACTTTAAATGTTTACCAAGCATGACGAACATTTTGCCGCACTCTAAACATTGAAGCTTTTTGTTGTTGAGGTAGGTGTCAACTTCAGCTAGCGTGTTAAATTTCTTTGTTGTCATAAAGTGTCATCAGCTCTACAAACAGCTGTCTAGCGCCATACTTTTGCTTGCCTTCGCCAAATTTAGACAATAGGCGATCATACTGTTGAATTTCTTCACCCTCAAATTTGGCTTCAACACGTTTTTTGTTTTGTCTATCTGCATTGTTGTGGGGATCTATCGCTTGAGCGCGTGGCAACAAGGGGCTCGGCAAAGTGTCATCCAATCCAATGTGGTTATTGTACCCAGAAGCCAAATTGAACTTATGGTAAACAAGCTCTTTACTATCCTGAGTTACTACAAGCGCTACCGTTTGACCTTCAAGGCTTCTATCTTGGCGGTATTCCCAAAAGATACGACTTGCCGTGAGTGGATTAGCCGTGGTCTTTTTGTCGAATATTTCGTTCCCATAGTCGTTGGGGCGCTTTTTATAGATTTTAAACATGGTGGTATACCTAAAGGAAAAGGCAGCGCTTGCTGCCTAGAGGGAAATTTAACGTGTTAGCGTGGTATTACCCCAAAACAGCTCGTCTTCGTCTGTTTTAGAGAAAGCTAATACTTGCACTCTGTCATCACCTTCTTCCCACATTTCTTGTGCTAGAGTTTCATTATTGTTTGCTAGTTCGAAGATGGCTTCTGCAATTTCAAGTGAAGTTTCGCGAGAGTCAGCCCAGTTTTGTAAATTTACGTTGTTCATGATTATGTTTCCTCTGAAACGCTAGGAACCCGCCTAGTCGGAGTGTACCGCCTCGGTACGATTTAAATAATAGCAAAACGTCCGGACGTTGCAAGTTATTTTTTAAACTTTCTGCACTTTTTTTATTCGATGGGATTTTGGGGGGGTCGTTGCATACCAGAGGAAGCCAACACAAACTTTGAACTGTCAGCTATGCCATACTGAACCCAATATCCCACCAATCATTCGCATTGATATCAGTAGCTAGTCCACTAACGATCAACCTGGCTAGCTCCATATCTCCAACTAACTGCAACTTCTTCTTATATCTGCAGTTCGACGGCAAGCGCCGCTGTTCGGCTTCGGCCAAGCTGAATGCCAAATCAACAATTTCTCTCGCCTCACGCCAATGATCCTTTTCTGGTGTAGCTATAATTGCTCGGTCCATATCGCTAAAGTCTAGTTGTTTAAACGAACGCAACTTATCACCCTCTTTATAGAACACCCGGCCATGAGCCATAACGGTTCCATCTTCTTCTAACGCTTTAAGCTGATCATCTTCTAGGACATCCCAATACGCTAGGCTGTTTACAGCTTCGTTCCTGCGTTCTTCAGCTTGTTTTTGGGCAAGCGTTTGCGCTACGTGAACCACATAGTCATGTTTGATCGCTTTATTCTGGTCTTTTTCATCCATAACGAGCAATTGACCTCCCCGAATTACGTAAACTCGGCCATTGTGATGCACCTTTTTACCGTCCGCCAGATCCTTTTTAAACTCTGCGATCTCTTTTTCTGTATATCCGATCATATCTAGCAATAATCCGTCTCTATGCCCCGTAGGGCAAGGCGTACAATTATTCCCACTAGTCCAAGATAGGTCGGCTGCGCCGACGTTGTTAGCATCGTGCATACTCGCATCATAGGTGTTGTCGTTAGCTGCGGCAGTACCAATTGGTTGTTTATCCCAGGTGTGTACCCGAGTTATTAGCGTGCATCTACTTTGTTCATCAACAACACCTTTAAGCCGCTTTGTACACTCTGAATACGCATTACCGAACTCGGTATGTTGATAAGCAGGTTTAAACCGTGCCTCGCGGCCAATGCCAAAACCACCCATTAAGGTCACAAATGTCTTAAAGTCACCGCCATCAGCAGCTTTTCGCACTTGCTCTAGCTCTTCATTACCTTTGACTTCTTCGCGCACCCTGCGCAGCTCACGCCAGATGGTAATTGAGGGAGATTTTTGAAATTGAAATTGGCGAATGCCCCACGTACTCGCCCATGCTTTTACCGGGTTAACAGCCTTAACGAGCTTTTCACCGGTTTCCGCGTCGTATTCATTGGCTAACGCAAACCCGTCTATGTTCTTACTTACATATTTAGCGATGTATGCCGCGGCACCACCTGTTTTGTTGCCATCTTTATCAACCTTTGGTGGCTCCATTCTAATGGCTGTATAACGAGGGCCGCTTGGGGTGTAATCCTTTTTGGGTTCTCGCGTATATACTTTGCGCTTTTTATTCAGGCCCCATATTCTACGAGCGCGAACATACCTGGCACGCAGTGATTTACGCTTTTTGAACCGTTCAAAAAAGACTGCTCTATCGTCTTTGGTAAAATACCTACGCAGGATGTGATTAACTTGATGGTAATAACGCTCTGGCATCCACAGCAGCATATGCCAATGAGTACAGCCGTCAGCATGTGGCTCAGCAACGCGTATACCAAAATATGGGATTTCTTCACGGTCCAATTTAGCACGCGCCTGAGAATACAGTTTATTGAGATAGTTGCTTGCTTCTTTCGGTGTTGAACCATCCCATTTAGGAGAGTTCGCATGGAACCGGCTCGGGGTTGTAATGTTAAAAAAACCGCCTACATAGCCCATTTCATCCGCAAGCTCTTCAGTCTCGCGGATCCGTAGCATTAATTCATTACGCATGTTTTCAGGGTTAGCCACACCCGCTTCAACGGCTTTCATCAACGAAATTACATCGTTATGCTCATTTACTAACTCTAAGCTTTCTAGGTATCGCCTACCTCTTTCACGGTCGGTTTGGTACTCTTTAAGCGCCTGTTTAGAGCAATAAGCATTAATCCCCTTTCTTTTGGTGACCGAGCCTGTCTTTTTGTTATGTGTGGTAAATAGGTCACGGCCCACCTCGCCAGTAGCGATCTCTAAATGCTCTAGATAGCGGCGCCTAATAGTTTTTAATTTGCGCGCCCACCACTTGTGGCACTGGGCTTTTAATAGTGCAATTTCGGCGTCTGGCTCTGTTAAATACTCGCCTTTTTCCTCAAAAGGTAGCGTAACGCCATACTGCTCAGTAAAGTCAGCAATGGCGTGATAAAAATCAACCATACCCCAGCTTGATTGCTCGGCAGCTAAGTCAGTTAATACTTCAGTTACTTTGGCTGCTAGTTCGCTTGCGTGCTTCTTGGTCTTTTCTGCATTGGCTAAAATATGCCAAGGCAATGGCATACTGTCTGTTATCTTCTTGAGTGTTTTTAGGCGGGGCTTAAGAGTGTTTACAGCACGTCTAAGCCAAGCATTGGCTTGGTATTGGCATTTTAAGTGGTTTTTAAAATCTTCTGGCACGCCCTGTTGCGTGTGCTTACCAAACTCATATAACCGCTTACTGATCTCTAATAGCTCATCCTTACCAGCGCTTGCTAGGTTTTCAAGTGATGAGTCATACTTAACTATAAAACGCTTGGCAAAACGTAGCTGTAGTGGCTTTGGTACTTTGCTTAAACAGTCATATACAAAGTCAATTTCAGCTTGGTCGCCCAAGGCATTAACTAGGGCCATTGCACTGCTAGTTACCAAGCCGCCAGCTTGTTTTGCAATGACTTTCTCTGCGTCTAATTCTGTTTGTGAACGGTCACGCTCAAACAGCTCAACACGCTTTGCTTTTGCTGTCTCTGCTGCTTTTAGCGTTTCCTCAGTTCGCCTAACAAAGCTGGCCTGAATACTTCTGGCGCGTTTGCTGGCTACTATGTCGGCAGCAATATAATTATGATGTCGGTTGTTGTGTACTTTATTTAAGGCCGCAACAGCCTGTTTACTCAAACCTAAACTGGTTAAATCTATTCTATGAGGTGTAGTTGCAAGCACGTTACAAAACCAAGCGTTAGCAGGTTCGCTTGGGTTTGTAGGCTCGTCTTGATACCAAGCATCTGACTCAGGTGTTATTTTAGAGATATATTGTTTGGCTAATTTATACTGGATATAAACGGTAAATCGCTGCAAGCCTTTTAACAATGTCGCTCTATGCGCATTATCCTTTACTTGCTTTGTGATGGTTACTGCGGCTTTGCAAACCTCAAATGTTTTTATAGGCCATAAGCTCACTGGCATGTTCCCTTAAAAAGGGGCTTTCGCCCCATACAACTTGGAGAAGTTGGAATTTGAATTTAACCGGCTAGTGCTTTATAAATTGCTGATACAAATTTGGCCTGATTGCAACTATTGCAGCGTTACTACCCTGCCCCATAGTCTCTAAATCAAGCATTACGTGGTTCATATTGCTTCCTCTACTTGTTCAATTTGTTGAGGCTCACCACCCATTTGGGCAGTATTTAGCGCTGTTTTCATTTGGTCATAAATGGGGGAAAATTCGGCATGCTCTTCGCTGATCATTTCAATGATTGGGAGTAAATCAGTTAGCGTGTCTTCGCACTGCATTAGCATATGTACTGTGCTTCTTTGATTGAGCAAACGGATTGTAAAATTGGCCTGTTCAACCGCGTGATGAACAATATTTCTGATTAGGCGCTGTATTTTAGATAGATCTTGGTCTTTGATAGGGAGCATTTTTTATTCCTTTGGGTAGTTAAATTAGATTACGAGCAGCTCAGCATTTGCAGGATAACCCTTGCAAAATACAAAGTGAGCGTATTCGATGGAGTCGGTTTTGTTTGGTTTTTCAGGATCAAATCCCGGGCGTTTGCTGTGCACGTACACCGAGGCCAGCGGCAAGGTTTGCCACATGGTTTTGCGCTTAGCGCTGCCAAGCCAGTTCAGTCGTTGCAGAAAAATAACCAGGCCACCTGAACGCACCATATTTAATGCTTGATACACAAACTGTTGAGACAGTTTAAACGGCGGATTGGTAATGATCATATCGTATTGGTTTAGCTCAAGGCCCGTATTTAGCTGCAAAAAATTAATGCCTTTGCGCTCAGCGCGGGAGTCTTCTCTTAGGTCCCAGCTTTCCACATTAAAGCCGCGATTATTTAGCACCGTTGGGTAGCTCATTGGGTACTTTTCACACCCGCCTGCGCTTGGGTCGAGTATGTCAACGCACGAATCAAAATCCCAGAGGCCATCTTTTTTAAATTCATCAAGAAACTCGTGAATTAACCAGTGCGGCGTAACGTAATAATCATCGGCATGGCGTTCGTAGCCGCGGCCTGTTGAGCTCATGATTTCACCACTCCTGATGTTGCTTAATTGGTGTGACTACGCTTTCGGCACTGTAGCGTGGTGTATTTGGCTTGGCGCCATGATAAAAGCACTCTGGCTGCATGGCGTTCGCGTCGATAAACTCAATCACAATGCTGTTCAAAAACATCAAGCCATTGCGCACTTTGTCACGCTCGTCTAGCGTCATATCATTCCAGTGCTTATCTAGGGCTAAACGGCTGAATCCTGCTGTAAACAGCACCAGTTGGCGTTGCTTTTGGCTAAGTACGTTTGTAAAAATGTAGCCAGGCTTTTTACGGTGGTCGCCAATCATTGCTCGTATTTCGAGTAAGCCCTGAGGCTGTGCATTTGCCATGTTCTCTCTCCTTAACTCGCTTGTTGCGTTGTATTTTGGCCGTAGGTTAAATAGAACTGCTCAGCACCTAGGCGCATCCACTCTTCTATGTCCGCCTCTAACCACACCACTCTGTCGCTGGTGATCTTATGGCTTGGAGGGAACTGGGACTTATTCATAAGCGTATAAACCGTTGAGCGGCTTATTCCACACTTATCTGCAACTTGGTTTGCACGTAAAAACTTATCGTTAATCGTTACCACATCACCACGAACATTGGTTCTATAGTTTGGGGTTGGCACTAGGTTACTCATGCTGCTTGCTCCTTGGCTTCAAGGATTTGTTTTCCATATCTAGCGAAAAACGACTCTGTAGTCATCGAACGCCAGATATCAATATCGCTTGCTAGCCAGACAGTGCAGCGGTGAGATACCTTCTGCGGTAGTGGAAACTTTCCTTCTCCCATCAGCTTGTAAATATTTGAGCGCGACATAGCGCACTTTTCCTGCACCTGCTGTCTTTTTAAGAACACCTCATTTGGGCCAACAACTTCACCAAGCAGATTTTTCCTAAACTTTGCATCTTCCATAGATCACCTCGAAACTATTGTTAGCACCTTGCATGGTTCCTTTTGTTTACTCGCATGTGCTAATCTTGTTTATAGATACTTTGATTTCATTAATAAAAACTAGAAGCGACCTTGTAAGGATGCATACAACCCCTTAAAAGGACGCCCTTGGAATAATATAGATCCATAGGTGGATACATGTCAAATACTATTGGCGAAAAATTTCGATTAATCCGTAGTACAACAGGCTTAAGTCAGCCAAAGTTTGCAGAGCTGGTTGGTATCAGTGTAAGCTCATATAAAAAATATGAAGGTGGTCACTCTGAAGTGGGCTCGCAACCGTTATTGACCATTGCTAATCATCCCGAGTTTAAGAAGTATGCTCTCTGGCTTATTACTGGGGATACGAAGCCTGAAGCAGGACAATATTCACCAAGCGACAAAATTGAATTAGCAAATACGATAACCACTGAACAATTTGAAGAAAAATTTGTAGAAACAGTTTCCCAGTCACTTTTAATGTTCTGTCATTTAGACTGGTTTAAACCGAATGTTGAAAAGCAGGTCGACTTTGATGATTGTGGAAAGTTAATTCTAAAAGACGTTAAGCCCTTGCTAGCCGCAAGGTATGCAGACGACCAAAGCTCAAGTAAGACAGCATAAAAAATAAGACAGCATAAAAAAGCCCGCTCAAAGCGGGCTTTTTTATAGAACAATTTTACTTTACAGCTTTAAGTATTGGCCGTTCAGGTATAGGCCTTAGTTCAATAGGCTTACCAGCCATGGTTAACACGTAGTTTTTTACTTTATGATGTGCCACTACTGTTTTTTCGTATGAAAGTAATTTGTTAGGTTCTGTAATAGCGTCGTGTACTTCAAGTAGGATGTTATGTGATGTCATTCCCGGCTGTTCATAAACTTCGTCTTCACCGTTATTGCTATGCTGCTCTACTAAATCAAGCAACCTTAACTCATACTTGTTGGGCATATGACCACCTTGAGAGGCAATATATAACCCAACAACCAATATAAGATTTAAAAAACTCATTAATGCTAGCAGCCCCATCCTATGCCTCCTTTCTGTTTAGTTTTCTTAGCATGTGTCTTATTGGATGATTTGCTACTACTGCAAGTGTAGTTACATTAAGTACAACTACGCCATACTGATAAAATAGAGTGAAACGATTAGAGTCGAGCAAACCATGTGAGACAAATTGCAACATTTGCAATGTCGACATTAAAAATGTGATATAGAGGCAGTTCCTTGCTGTTGGCGAAAATGAGCAACCCCTTATTTTATGCAGAAAGAACAGAGCAGCAGCAAAAGCCATCGAGCAAGAGAACATACTAAAATAAAAGAAATGGCGTAAGGCCAGCTTTTCCATCCCTTGAATCGTCACTATATGCTGTGCGAGGTTTGAGCTTGTAAAGTGGAATACCATTACTGTAAACGCAGATAAAAAGCATGAATGCAATTCGTGATCTTGGATTGTTTTCAAGCTATTTTTACCTCCAAAGAACAAGCTCCAGCGCCTATTTTTGAACTTAAACAGCAAATACAGACAAATAAGAACCTCAAGAGCTCTTATCATCCAGTCTGAAATCACAAAAAAATCATTCATGCTTTTCCTTAAACTTCTTTACAGCAAATTAATTCTAGTTATTTAAGCCTTGAGTAGAGTAGAGCATAGCTGCATCACTACGAGCGCTTCCAGAGTATTGGCTTTTAACCTCGGGTGGGACTACGCCACCGCCACCGCCACCGTTACCACCAGTTACGCGTTTCAATTCTTTTACATCAAGTGTTTTGGAGTTCATATTTAGATCCTTATTTTATTAAAGTTGATTAATCCTTACACTTGTTCACGCAATGTTAATATAATTAACACTGCATGACAACAAGCAAAGTTAGTTTATCGCAATCAATAGGCGGGCTTCAAGCCCAGACACTGTTCATATATACAGACATCAAACTTGCTATATGAACAAATTTATAACCCCTATAGGAACAGATATAATCCCTCCAAGTATCATCACGCTTGCAACCAAGCAACCAGTTCCTTGCTGCGGGTTATTAGTTCTGTCGTTTTGCCGTTGTTGTGAGCGAATTTCACCTGCTAAATTTTTGTGTAAATACTTCTTGTGAAATGTACTTACACTAAAGTGCTCGCCAGTTTCTACTAGTGTGATACCATCTTGAAACCTATCTAACCTAAAGTGACGATGGCTATTTCGGAGCCTGCACCAACCGTAGAAATAAACGACATTGCCATCCATTTTAACTGCATCTAGCCGTAATTCCCTGAATGTTATCTGCCCATTTGAATCTGCATATTCAAAAGCAATTTCCAAAGACTTAGGCAATTTAAAGTTTTCTTCGTACTCATATTTTTCTTGCGTCGTTTTGCTCTTAATTGTGGTTGTGGCGTCAACATCGTTGACTATTTTTTTAGGTTTTTTAATCTCTGGGAGCTGATCTTGCTCTTGTTGCAATACATGCTCCAGTTTACTTTCAGCTTCATCTTTGGCCCATTCCCACACGGCATGTTTAAATGCAAGTGGATAATCAAATTCTGTGAGCACTGTTTTTATTTCTTGAGCATATAGCTTATATAACTCTGTAATCTTAGTCTCTAGTATAGGTAGCGCTTTAACTAATCTTGGGGGCTTTACAGAGTTAGGGTTCTCTTCTTCATATGTTATTAATTCGTGTATGAGTGCATCTTTATTCTTTTTGGATAACTTTATGCCAACTGACTTACAGCGCTCCTTTATTTGCGGTAACCTCTCATAGCTTAAAGCTTCACTCCACAGCTCATAGTCGAGCTCCTTAATTTCTTCAATAACGCCAGCTTTGATCAGCGCATTAGCAAAATCATCCTCAATAACTTGAGGTTCTACGTTTAGCTCTAGCTCACCAATATCAAAGTCACCAGCAAATACGTATAAATCGTGCCAATATTTTTTAATCCATGTATCGGGACCAAGAAGCTTATCTCGGTTGGCACAGATAAAGCGCTCAAAGCTTTCTATCTCAACCTCATAACAACCTTCATCGTCAAACAACCTCTCATAAATCTCCTTGAAATCCTGTTCAGATTTAGGCTGTTCCTCTTTAAGCTCATCTTTGAGGTCAAATAGGTCGGTTTCGTCTTTAATTTTTATTCTGGCTTTATTAGAGCTTGGTAGGCGCTTTGCAGTATAGACACCATTATCATTTCTAAAGTAGTTGTAATCCATTGCAGATCCTTTGAGCAAAACTTGATGTTAATTATTTATCTCAAAGGTAACAATCTGAGGATTTAAACAGTACTCTGCTATTATTACTAACACACCATTGAGGTTTCTTTATTCGCTTACTACAATAAAGAACTGTATATTTAAACAGTGTTATTATGCCAATTATTCGATATCGCTATCACTATGGTAATACATACTTGAAGCGTGGAGGACTAGCAGAGCGCACTTCCGCGTTGATACAAGACCGTGTTAGATTTACTTATGATGGGGGTGTGCATGTACTACCTTTTAGAGGTTTTACAAAAGCAAGCAGAGATCATCGTAACTTACCACATATTGCATTAGATGGTGTGACCGCGATTACTTATGATGCGTTGGGTATATGTGACTGGATTGACCTACCAAAGCAGCCACACCTTGCTGTGATTTACAAGTCTTGTGTTTACTTGGTGCTAGACGAAGACGGCCTCCCTGTTAGATATTCAATATAAATATCTAACACAGGACATCACCCAAATACTTAGTCCACACCTCTATACTTTCGCGCTTTTCTTTTAGGTAGTCGTAGCGATCATAGTGCACCGACGAAACATCAGATTTATCATGCTGCTGTAGTAGGTCACGTTGCGACTTTGGAATGCCTGCTTTACCCATTAACGTTTTGCATGTTCGCCTAAGATCTCTTGGTGCAAAGCGCTCAACACCGTGCTTGTCACACCAACGCAATATAGCCATCCTAATAGTTGATACATGCGCACTCTCATAAATTGAGTCTCGATGAGGAAATAGATATTCACTTTCGCCTTGGTGTTGCATCAGGATTTTCACTATCTTTTCCGCTTCACGGGAGACAGGTACAATATGCTCACCTCTATGCTTTATCTTTATACGCTCAACCGGGATCGTAAATATCTTCTCTTGAAAATTAAACTCGCTCGATTTGGCAGCGTAGAGCTCATTCACACGCTGGCCTCCTAACAATATCGCGAGCTTAATATAGTTATGCGTGTGGAACGGTAAATCATCAGCATACCAAACCTGCCTTAATTCCAGTTCGGACAGCCATCGTTGACCTACGTTCTTGGGAGTGTCGTAGTTGATGTCTCTAATGAAATTGGTTTTGACATTATATTTTGGCGGCTGCTTGAATTGCTCAGGTGAGTTGTCGTAGTCTATCGCAAATTTTAAGATGCTCATTAGTGTTGAACGAACCAAGCGGGATTGTTCCTTTGCACCACGGTTGTATACTCGGAAGATAATTTCACGCGCCATATCAATATTAAATTTATCTGGCATTAAATCTTTTGGAATGAATGGTGTTATATTACGCGCAACCAAGCCACGCGTTCTTTTGATTGTGCTCTCAGCCCACCGAGTTGAAATGTACACGTCAAAGTCATCTAGCATATCAAGAAAGGTTCTCTCGGCTTCAGATGCAATGTTGGCTGCGTTTTGTTTTTCGAGGTATTCTTTTGGGTCAATTTTCTGCAGTAGTAACTTGGTTATCTGAGCGTGTTTTTGACGAGCTGTTTTGAGATCTGTGTCGGGAAATGTTCCCAACCCAATAACCTTTCGAGCATTATTAAGGTGATACTGCACTCTGAAAACTTTAGTGCCAGTTTCGTTAACTCGAATTTGTAAACGCCCCTCTCCATGATTGCCACTCTCGGTCAAAACATAGCGCGTTTTTTTGGGCTTTAATGCCTTTATTGATTTGTCTGTAAAATTCATTTTTTCATTGTTCAAAACTGTGACCAGCACATTGGTCACAGTTTTGGTCACAGTTTGGTATCTGATAACAATAACAAATTTAGACAGTATAGACAGCTTAAAGGGCAATAAAGTGGGTTAAAAGCAGCATTTTTGGCAACATAGCTCTAAATAAGACAGCTATTCTAGACATCCCCAAAAGCTCACACATAAATCACTTAAACCCTAAATATCATAAAGTTATGATTAAAATACAAATCACAAATATCAAAAGGTCACACGTTTGGTCACACTTATGACTAGTAGCTCGATTATCTTAGATAGTCATACTACTGAATTATTGGCGGTAAGTTTATCATGTATCTCTGTGTCTTTACTTTTTTAAATTCAACTACCTTGAGAGCGGTATTAATACGATTATTTTGAATGACTATCGGACTGTTCTCATCTAGAAAGCACTTTATTGGTTGAAAACCTTAATGACCACCCCAAGTTGACTGATAGATGGATCACATAGACACAAGGTCGATTACGAACTGAGGATTACTTCGCAATATCTAACCAAGTGCCACCCGTAAGCGTATCTAGATCATGCGCTTTTAACTCAAAAACCGAGTTGGGCGTGCCTGCAGCAGCCCAAATACGATCGTATTGCTTTAAATCTTTATCAATTATCGTCAACACAGAGTCAGTGTGCGCCACAGGAGGCACACCGCCAATGGCAAAACCGGTTTTTTCCCGTACAAAGTTTGCGTTCGCTTTTTCGAGCTTTACATTAATTGCTGCTTCCACTTTTTTCACGGACACTTGGTTGCTACCAGAAGCAATTATCAAGACCGCCTTTTCAGTATTGCTATCTTTAAATATCAGAGACTTGGCGATTTGAGACTCAGTGCAACCAATCGCATTTGCAGCATCTTTCGCGGTACGAGTAGAGTCTGCAAGCTCTGTAACGGTGAAGTTATGCCCATGACTGGCTAGGAACTCTTGAACACGTATTGATAAGGATTTTAACGGCTGTGACATTCAATTGCTCTTCCATGCTATGGTAGTTAAAACCAATCTAACAGCTAGTGAGCGGATTTTAAACATCATGTATGTTTTATACTATTTGTGATATCAGGCTAACCCTATCTCGGGGGTAGCATTGAAAAATATCCGAGTATCCCATTAAGAGAAACTCGGATCATGGCTGTATATAAACACTCAAGATATTAAGTTCAGTAAAGTCTATATTGTTACCACATGCCATTGATACGCAAGGCTAGCGCCAGCCAATGAGCATGCTAATAAAAAGTTCATTACCTCTTTTGAGCTAAGTGAACGAGACTCCCGAGAAAAATGCTTAGCATGTAATCTCATACCTAGTGGTTGCAATTCTTTTTCATGTTTTGGCAATGCTATCAATCCAGCAAGTAGCATGACTAAACAAAGCATATAACTACCTTGCACGATAAAGAATAGAGTAAGTGAAAATGCGGTGACAGAAAAAATCCAAGAAATGAATTTGAACATAGCAGCTCCGTTTGCTATCAGTGTTACCAGTTCGATTTTACAATCATCAAGCTGGCTAGTTTCTAATTTTAATACGGAGTTTAGAGTTATTAGTTTAAAAGCACAAGCAGACTAAAGTATTAGCCCTTATTTTCGAACAATGCCTTCATAAATTCATAGAATGCCTCTGCCTTGCGTGTCTTCAGCGAGTGCTGAGGCCTGACAAACCAAATAGGTGCGTCGTCACTTTCGAGACAACCTGGAATTATAGGCACTAACTCACCTCTTTTTAGGTTATCTCTGATGGCAATGTGAGATTTAACTGCAATACCATGCCCAGCTAGGGCAGCAGAAGTCATATTGTCTGAGTTTGAAATCGTAAAACGAGTTTTTGCGTTAAAGTGTACAATTCTACCGTTTGGTTCTTTTAACTTAAATTCTCGTTGCCAAGGTAAGCATACAAAAAAGTGGTTTTGTAATTCGCTGATATTATCAGGCATGCCATAGCGGTCAATATAGCTCGGCGCTGCACATAATATCCGATGGTTATCGCATAGTTTTCTCGCCAACAACCCAGAATCAGCCAATTGTCCAACGCGTATCGCTACATCTTGAGCACCTTCAACTATGTTTACAAACTGATCGTTGATCAGGAAATCGAGTGCTAATTGCGGATGCGCTTGCTCAAATTGACTTAGATTTGGCATCACAAATTGTGAAAACACCCAAGGCGGCATAGTGACACGAAGTAACCCGCTCACCGCTGAGCCCCTTGCACCTATTTCGTGCTCAGCATCATAAAGCGCCTCTAATATATGCTCCACCCTCTCTCTAAAAGTACTTCCGGCTGGGGACAATGTTAGCGTTCGACTATCTCTAAACAGCAAAGTCATGCCTAAATGTTGCTCTAACTTATTAAGACGATGACTAACTGTCGCAGGCGAGAGTCTCAATTGCTTCGCAGCATTAACCACTCCTTGATGTTTAATAATAGCTAAGAATGTTTCGAGTTCAGCGATTGAATACATGTCGATTTAGTTTTTTCGAATCTTGCTTTCGAATATGCGCGCTTTGTTTAAATTTATCAAATAAATATACTGCTTCTCATCGCAACTAAATTGGAATTATCAATGAAACGCACCTTAATTAGTCTATTCGTTATGTTAGGAGGCCTAATGCCGAATATTAGCCAAGCCAACTCAAAGGTTGAACGCCCGGAAGTTATTTTCTTCGATGTCAATGAAACCTTACTTGATTTAGAGTCAATGAATAAGCCGGTTAGCCAAGTTTTAGGTGGCGATGAGTCCCTATTAGCCCTTTGGTTTTCCACTATGCTACATCACTCGTTAGTGACTACAGTAAGTGGTGATTATCAAGATTTTGGCAAGATAGGCGTTGCCGCGCTACAAATGGTTGCAAAAAACAAAGGCCTAACGATAACTGACGCACAAGCTAAACAAGCAATCGTGCCCGCCCTGCTCTCTTTGCCCGCGCATAAAGACGTCATTCCCGCGCTAAAACGGCTCAAGCAAGCTGGGTTTAAACTCGTGAGTTTAACCAATTCATCGAATGCGGGGGTTAAAGCGCAGTTTGAAAATGCCGGTCTAATTACCTATTTTGACCAACGCTTGAGTATTGAAGACATCAAAGTGTATAAGCCCGACCTTAGAGCCTACGAATGGGCGTTACAGCAATTAAATATTCGTCCAGACCAAGCGCTAATGGTGGCGGCTCACGGCTGGGATGTTGCCGGCGCTAAAGCCGCGGGCATGCACACAGCATTTATTGCAAGACCACAAAAGCAACTCTACCCACTGGCAAAGACACCAGATTACGTGCTACCTGACTTAACAAGTTTGGCTGACGAGCTCATCACTTCTCGAAACAAGTAACATTGGAAAGTATCAGCTGGCACCTTGATACCAGCTGATAAAAATGCTCAGCATGCTTTATCTACATAATAAATGTACTAGATTTAAGGAGGTGAATCGAAGGAATAGCCTCCATGAATATAAATAAAAACACCCACATTGTGATCTGGATAATCATAGGTGTTAGCTTAACTATCCACGGCGCATCCCTTTTACTGAGCAATACGCTTCTTAATAATATAACTTGGCCGCTGATAGAAGCGCATGCAGTGGTTGAAACCTTCGGCTCTGCTGTCGCCCTTTTCATTGCATTGGCGTTGTTATTTTTTGAAAAGTACAACACCGGTACAAGTTTTAATATCGAAATCGCCACGACCTATCCCGGTGTTATTTTTCAGATCATTTCGAATTTAGTCGCAAATTCCATTGCACATGGCTTTAAAGAGTCGGAACAAGGTGAGATCACCATTGAATTCTTTAAACATGATGAACACATTGAGCTTATTTATAAAGACAATGGTAAAGGCATGTCGGAGCTTGAATTAAGTAAGTTATTCGAGCCATTTTATACCACCAAAAGAGGAAGTGGCGGTATGGGACTTGGCGCTTATATTATCTATAACTTGGTGACTCAAGGGCTAGATGGAGATGTACACACCGTCAGCGAGCCCGGCAAAGGACTCGAATATAGGATAGCATTTGCTAATAAACAAGCGACGCCATTAAAAGTTGTTTCTTAACCGGATGACTGATTGAGTACTGCCACAATGGTCAGTACTCAATACTTCTATAATAATTAAATTAGAAAAATCCTAGAGGACTGGTGCTATAGCTCACTAAGAGGTTCTTGGTTTGTTGGTAATGATCCAGCGCTTTTTTGTGAGTTTCTCTGCCAATACCTGATTTTTTATAACCACCAAATGCCGCGTGTGCAGGATACATATGATAACAGTTAGTCCACACGCGACCCGCTTCGATTTGGCGACCAAATTGATATGCGCGATTCATATCTCTAGTCCACACCCCAGCACCTAAACCAAACTCAGAGCTATTCGCCAATTCCAACGCCTCCGCTTCATCTTTAAAAGTACATAAAGAGATCACCGGACCAAATATTTCCTCTTGGAATACCCGCATTTGGTTATGCCCTTTTAACAGCGTCGGCTGAATATAAAAGCCTTTATGATAACCCTCGCCAAGCTCTGCGACTTCGCCACCGATTAATACTTCAGCCCCTTCCTTCTTGCCAATATCAATATAGCTAAGAATTTTATCAAATTGAGCTTGTGAGGCTTGTGCACCAACCATGGTTTCTGTATCAAGCGGATTGCCGCGTTTAATCGCCTTAGTGCGTTCGATGACTTTGGCTATAAAGTCATCGTATATATCTTCTTGCACGAGCAATCGCGATGGACAAGTACATACTTCTCCTTGGTTAAAGTAGGCCAGCACAGCGCCTTCAATACACTTACTTAGGTAATCATCGTCAGCTTGCATCACATCACTAAAGTAGATATTAGGCGACTTACCCCCTAGCTCCACCGTTGAGGGAATGATATTTTCAGCAGCACATTTTAGGATGTGAGAACCCACAGGAGTCGATCCTGTAAACGCAATTTTTGCGATACGTGTACTCGTAGCAAGCGCTTCACCAGCCTCTTTCCCGAAACCATTTACAACATTAACCACACCATTTGGTAATAAATCAGCGATTAATTCCATCAACAACAAAATAGACGCAGGCGTTTGCTCCGCAGGTTTTAGCACTACGCAGTTTCCAGCTGCGAGAGCGGGTGCCAGTTTCCAAGCGGCCATAAGTAATGGGAAGTTCCATGGGATGATCTGCCCCACAACGCCCAGAGGCTCATGAAAATGATAGGCCACGGTTGACTCGTCAATTTCACCTATGGCTCCTTCTTGAGCACGAATGCAACCTGCAAAATAGCGGAAATGATCAGCAGCAAGCGGAACATCAGCGGCTAGCGTTTCACGTACAGCTTTTCCATTATCCCATGTTTCGGCTATCGCTAGGTATTCAAGGTTTGCTTCTATTCGGTCTGCGATTTTGAGTAATATATTGCTTCGTTCAGTGACCGAAGTTTTACCCCACGCCGCCTTTGCAGCATGGGCGGCGTCAAGTGCCAGTTCAATGTCTGCATCATTTGAACGCGGGATCTGACAAAACACTTCGCCATTAACAGGACTAATATTGTCGAAGTACTGACCGTTAACGGGTGGCGTCCATTCACCGCCAATAAAGTTTTGATATTGCGACTTAAAGCTGACGATCGCACCTTCAGTATTTGGATTTGCGTATATCATTTTTACCTCTGCAACTTGTGTTATTTATTTGGGCTTCATTCGTCCCAGTTTTGTTTTTACTAATATTTGACATTAGCCAAATTCACCTTTAAAAACTTAACTTAGGGTCTCGGAATGTATACGCACAGTCCAAAAGTAACCGAGAAGGAGTGCATTGTTTGCAGATCTCTAAACATCGCAGTCGTGTCGAACGCTTAGTTGAAAACAAAATAAGTTTTGCCGCCAATCACGTTGAGCTAAGCGTCTATGACACATACGAAAGTACCAACAGAGTCAAACTCGCCTCTAATGAAGTGTTGTTTTGTGCGATGATCACTGGCAAAAAAGTGATGCACGTAGACAGTTGCGACTATCATCAGCCCTTTTTACCTCATCAAAGCTTCGTATTGGCACCAGAACAAACCGTATTTATAGACTTTCCCGACGCCAGCTTATCCGCTCCCACCACCTGTTTAGCAATTGAGATCAGTCGAGAGAAAATTAATACCGTGAGCGAGAAGTTAGCGCTTTCGCTTCCTAGTGATTTTAATTATCAAAAGCAGCTGGTGCACACTGAGCATAACTGGCAAACCCAGCACTGTTTGGGGCGATTGCTCCATCTGTTCAGTGAGAATGAGGCTGAGCGGGGATACTTTATCGATTTGGCAATGGACGAGCTAATTGCAAGACTACTACAGCAACAAAGCCGAGATCTGCTGTTAGGCGCAGTAAAACAAGCACCAGATCATAATGGTTTGTATCAAGCGATGCATTATTTGGAGACTCATTTAGACCAGCCACTAGATGTAGAGAAGCTTTGTAAACTTAGCTGCATGAGTAGAAGTCGCTTTTTCAATCAATTTAAAAAGTCATTTTCGACGACGCCACAGCAGTGGCTCCAAGCACGGAGACTAACTGAAGCAAAGGCAAAACTAAAAGCAGGAATTCAGATCACCGCAATTAGTTTTGCACTCGGCTTTAAGCATCCAAGTCAATTCAGTCGAGCGTTTAAACAAGCCTTTAATATCACGCCGAAGGACTATCAACTTCAGGCACTAAAAGCCGATAAAAACGACTGGTTACTCCGTTAGTCCAGCCAAAACCCTGTTGCACCACGTATTCTCCGCCACTAGCCTGTTTATCCGGTTCAACCACATTGTACTTCTCAAGCAAACAGCCGGTTTGCTCAAAGCCGGTTTCAACAGCATAAAGCCATGCTTGCATAATCTTATTCGCGAGTTGATTTTGACCATATGCCCTTAAACCTGACACCGCAAACCACTGTAGTGGTGCCCAGCCATTAGGACTGTCCCACTGCTGTGAAGTAGTGACTAAGGTACTAACCAATCCACCTTGCTGCAAAAACTCTGCCTCGAGTTTTTTGCCAATATGCTCTGCCTGCTCAGGTGTAACCAGCTCTGCAAACATAGGCACAACGCCCGCTAGAGATTCAACGGAGGTACGCGCATAATCATTAAGATCCACATCGAAAAACCAGCCTTTTTTATCGCACCAACAATATTTCTGTATCAGTGCACTACGATTTGACGCTAAATTGGCATAGTACTGAGCTTGCGTTAGCTCGTTTAATTTCTCAAAACAACGTGCGATTTGCGACTCAAGCAATACTAGTAGTGCATTTAAATCCACAGGGATAATGTCTGTTGTACGAATGCTCGCTAAATCGTCAGCGTTTGCTAACCAACGGCTACTAAAGTCCCACCCCGACTCACAAGCCGCACGAATGTGCTGATAAAACGTTTCGCTGTCCGTAACCGCTGCGGCTAATTCTATATCCTCAATAAAAGACTCTGGGCGCGGCGCTGCAAGCGGATCCCAGTAGCGATTCAGTTTGCCCCCACATGGCATGTTGACGACTCGGTACTGCGCTTTTTTATCCGTGCAACTCAAATCCTCTCCGGTCTGCCAAAACTGATGCTCTTTCAGTAATGCCTGAGTAACTCGTGACAACCACTGCTTATCATGAGATTTTTCCTGCCACAGTAAATCAACCATTAATGCTGTTACAGGTGGCTGGGAACGACTTTGGTAATAATCTCGATTGCCGTTAGGTACATGTCCAATACGATCAATAAGACTCACAAAGTTATCTAACATTCCCGCAACGAGATCGCTTCTGTTCGCATCCAAAAGCCCAAGTGCCGTAAAGTAGCTATCCCAGTAATAAATCTCATTAAAACGTCCACCCGGTACAACATACGGATGGGGTAAAGGTAGCAAGGAGCCCTTAGCAACGGTGCTCGGCTTTCTAGATAAACGCGACCACAGCGCACTGATATACTGCTGCGCACTAGTAAAATCGGGTAAGGCATTTAATTCTTTGTTGGCAACAAAGTCAAAATGCGCATGCACAAATCTAAGTAATGCCTCTCCCGTCGGCTTTTGCATCACATACTGGTTTTCTATCTCTGCAAGCGGAATTTTTGCGATGGCATCTGCAAAAACCTTACTGTCTGAAAACAGGCCAGCGCTTTGCACCGCCTTAAAAATCTCTGTGGAATAAAAGTTTGATTGGTACTGCATGTAAAACCTCAGCTCACCTTTTGTTGACTTGGCGTGTGAGCATGATTTGATTGGCTAGACTCACTCATCGATTTAAAGAAATATAAACACACTGCAATCACCAGCATGGGAATAAGTGCCCCATAAAACGCTTGTTGACCACCAAAATGTTGAAATACTAAACCTGTGATCATTGAACCCGTGCTACCACCCAGCGCTGAAAATACAACGATTAGCCCTGTCATCGACGCGTGCTGTGTAGTGGGTAAACTACTTAGCATTACCGAATTAATCACTGGATAAATAGGCGCCATAAAAAGACCGATCAGCGGCATGAGAAAAGCCACAAGGGGTGCGTCAAATAACGAAGAAATAAGCGTTTTCTCAATACCCTCAGTCATCGGTAACGTTAAAATCACTAACCCTGCCATAGCGGCAAGGCAAACATTTAACACCACATACCAATGTACTTTGGTGAGCACAACGCCGGCACCGAGCCTACCGAGTGCTAAGCAAGCAGCAAAAACACTGGTAATTTGCACGCTAATATTCACCGGTAATGACAAGATCTCATTATTAAAAGTTGGCAGCCAAGTGCCTATACTCTGCTCTATCAATACGTATAAAAATGCGGAAATCACAAATACCAGCACAAGGGGCTTAGCCACAAGCTTTAACATCGCTATAAATGCAAAGACACTAGACTCGGTGGCTTGCGTTGGCTCTGGCTTTGCAATTGGGGAGATCCAAACAATAAATGCGGTGAAAGCGCTCAGCACAGCTAACACGAAATAGACGTTTAACCAGCCAAGAGAGTTATCGCCGCTGTCAATAAACGCCGCAAAAATCCAATAACCGCCGAGGACCCCTAACATAAACACGCCCTCAATAAAATTAAGCAGGCTTGAATGTTGGTTGCTTCCTTCAGTGACTTGGCCAACGAGCGCATAAACCGTCACTTTGACCACCGCAAATGCCGCACCCACGCAAGCAAATACTAGTTTAAGAATCCAAAACTCAGCGACCATAGGAGTGATACTGCAAATCAATGCCACGCCCGCGAGCACTGCGGTCAAAGCGATTTTAAATCCGACCCTAGGGATAACCGACGCAACCAGAAATGAAACGATGGCGATGGGAAGATCTTTAAATGCCTCTAAGGTGGCGGCCTGCGCTTTTGTAATGCCAAAGCTATGAATAGACTGCAAGATGACCGTCCCTACACTATTGAGCAAAATAGCAAATAGGAAGTAACTAACGGCCATGGCAAGTATGATACGTGCTCGATTCATTGTTATTCTCGTTAAAACACTGTGATTCCTTTTTAGTCTAGACAGACTTTTTTATTTTTGCAATCGTTTGCATTTTAAATCACATCAAAACAATTTAAGCTAATGATTGTTATCGCATATTGTGCTGCTTTAACTAGACTGTCTGATCACCAATGAGGACGGAACCTCTTGAGAAGCACATGTCTCACCACTTAGCTGAGAGAGCAGCTTTTCCACCAATAACTGTGCCGCTGCATTGGTGTCTTGTTTAATCGTAGATAGCGCAGGGAAGCTGATCTGTGCCATGGCTATGTCGTCAAATCCGACTATTCGTACGTCATTTGGTACGCTAACGTAACGCTCTTTTAGCGCTTTTAGTGCCCCAAGCGCGACCATATCACTACACGCAAAGATCCCATCAAAGGTTAATCCTTGTGCTCGCAACAAAGCGTTTATACTCGCGTAGGCAGCCTCTGAAGTAATGTCGATTTTAATCATTTGCGCTTCTACCTTGGCTTTTTCCACCGCATGGCAAAATCCGCGATAGCGCTCACCGAGTTCGGCATGGCCCGGATCGCCCAAAAATAGAAGTTTAGACGCTCCCTTGGCAATTAAGTGCTCCGTTGCGCTAAGGCCACCAATAAAATTGTCACTACCAACGATAGGATAATTTGCAGAAGTTTTAGGGTCGCCCCATACCACGATCGGCGTGCCAGCTCTTGCAGCACGTTCAATTCGTGCTTGCTCCTTGCCTTGCCCGACAACGATAACTCCATCGGCTCGACGGCCAGAAATAAAATAACCATGCCAGTCTTCCCCTGCCATATAAGAATTAGAGAGTAATAACTCGTACCCTTTTCGGTTCACCGCACGATTAATATCGCTCACTACTTTAAGTAAAAATGGGTCATCGACGGATTGTTTGGTTTCGGCTTCGAGATTGATAATAACGGCAATGACTTTGGTTTTTTGCATCCGTAAGCGACTAGCCGCCGCGTTAACGCTAAAGTGATGCTCTTTTGCAAGCGCCTGAATGCGCTCTCGAGTTTCCTTTTTTATCAGAGGGTTATCATTGAGTGCACGGGAAGCTGTGGAGGTAGAGACTCCAGCTAGCCTTGCTAGATCCGATAGCTTTAATTGTGTTGTTCCCATCGCAAACCCCTTCTTAGCACACGTTATTACATCGCTATTCTTACAATTTTTTGATACTTAAACCATAACTAATTGAATCTCCTACCCTAACCAAGCAGAAAAGATAAGCAATCACTGTAAATTTGTAACGCCTTCCATCATTTTATGACAAATTTTTAAACAACATCATTGCAAACGTTTGCATTAAGATCTATTTTAAAAAATAGACAGTCGTTAAATACCAGTCTATGACAACAACAAGAGGGCTTTAGCCGTGATAAAAACTAACTCCTTAAGCTTGATCGCTGCAGCTATAACGCTTGCGTTAAGCGCATCAGCTCAGGCTGAACAACAACCGAACAATAACAAAGAAAAAGTAGAAACCATCATTGTGTCAGGTACACCTGGTGGCGCAGGGATCAGAAAAATTGATGCAAGCTTTGCTGTGACTAACATCGATGCCGTGCAAATTGATAAGCTCGCCCCAAAAGTACCGCTGACTTGCTTAAAGCGGTGCCTGGGATCTGGGTTGAAAGTTCAGGAGGTGAATCCGGTGCCAACGTTTTTGTTCGCGGCTTTCCAGGCGGTGGGGATGCACCATTCTTAACGGTTAGTTTGCAAGGTAGTCCTATATATCCCGCGCCAACGCTCTCATTTTTAGAAAACACCTCGATTTTCAGACTCGATGAAACCATCAGTATGATGGAAGGCCTGCGTGGTGGACCAAACCCCGTGGTGTCTAATGGTCAGCCGGGCTTAACAACTAACTTTCAACTTAAACGCGGCCAAGCCGACACCGAAGGGACGTTTAAATATACCACCACAGACTATGGTCTTAACCGCATTGACGGCGTGTTAAGTGGTGAGATCTCCAATGATCTTTACTACATGGTTGGCGGCTATATCAAACGCTCTTCTGGGATCCGTGATGCGGGCTTTACCTCAGAAAAAGGCCATCAATTTACCATAAACCTAACCAAAGAGTTTGCTGATGGTGAATTTAACCTTTATACCCGTCAAACTGATGACAGAGGTGCATGGTATCTGCCAACCCCACTTAATGTTGAGGGTGTGGATGCGGGCTTTACTCAGCTGGGAACGAATAATCGCAAAGCTATTATTTATGTCGGTGATGCAAATGCACCGATGAGCGTAGATATGGGTGATGGTCGCGGCTGGAAAGGCCATGTTTCTGGAGGTAGCTTAAAAGTAGAATTCAAAAATGGTTGGCAGTTAAATGACCGCTTTAGCTTAACGCAAGGCGATGCAAATACACTAGGCCTTGTGCCTGCTGGCAGTGCCATGCGTTTAAGTGAAGTGGCGGACAATGGTGAAACCGCAACAGGTAGCGTCACGGGCGATGAATACGCGGGTGATACCATGGTACAACAATATGGTCGCTGGGTTGTATTAAAAGATATCGAAGCTTTCACCAATGACTTAGCCTTAAGCAAAACCTTTGGTGATTGGTCAAGTGCCTTTGGTATTTATACAGCAACTACTTCTGCAAAAGACTGGTGGAGCTTAGGCAATACCGCCTACCACGTTTTGGAACAAGGTGGCGAAGCATTGAATGGTATCGCGTGTAATAGCGATGTTGCCGGTTGCGCCTTCAACTACGACATTAACAGTTCTGGTGATGCCACGACATGGGCAGTTTATACCACTCATAGTTACCAAGCTACTGAAGCGCTTAAATTAGACTTAGGCCTGCGTAGTGAGCGGCACGAGGTAGAATACTCTGTAGATGAAGATTTAGACGGAGTGATCACAAAAGCGGTTGACTATGATGAGCGCAAGACTTCATGGACCTTAGGCGCTGACTATAGTTTGAGCTTAGATTCAGGTGTTTTTGTGCGTATGAACAAAGGCTACAAAATGCCTTATTTCGACGACTTCAGAGACAACTATAGCACCTATGAATCGGGCGAGTCGCTGATTAAAGAAGTCACACAAGCTGAGCTTGGCTATAAATATATGGGTGAAACCGGCGACCTCTTTGTTACTTTATTTACCAACGAAGTAAAAGGCGACACGTTTGTAAGACGCCCAGGTATACCTGCGGAAATTCTAACCAATGAAGCAACCGGTGTAGAACTTGATTACAGCTACAACCATGAATCGGGTTTATCGATAAACTTGAATGCCACTTGGCAAGACACTGAAATTACCGAAAGCCCAACAAATGAGGGAAATAAAGCACAGCGCCAACCAGATTGGATGCTGCGCGTTACACCAAGCTACGACTTTGAAATGTCAGGTATGTATGCCACCTTGTATGGCACACTCTCAGCTGTAGATGACCGTTTTGGCGATAATGAAAATACTGTCGTGTTAGAGGGCTACGAAAAGCTTGATATTGGCCTTATCGTAGAGCCAACAGAGGGCGTAAAATTACAACTAGCGGTAGATAATCTTACTGATAAACAAGGGATCACCGAGGGGGATCCACGTAACCCAGATTCACCTAACGGCCGCTATATCATGCCAAGGAGTGTAAAGTTTAGCGTTGCGTATACGTTCTAGTTGCTGTAACTAAGCGTTTAACATAGCGCTGCCCGCTTATATCAAATACCTGAGGCTGGTAGCGCTAAAAAGACCTAATCAAATACACTTCAGAACACCGCCTGCTACCCTAAACCTTAGTTATTGTGCCAAGAGAAACCGCCACCAACTTTTCTTCGTCACCGCTTTGCGCATATACCTTACATTCGCATGTCGCCTGACGTTTACCCGAATACAACACGGTTGACTTCGCAATTAGCTTATCGCCAATAGCGGGTCTAACATAATTCACTTTATACTCTGAGGTAACACAGCTGCCCAGCACCGATGCACCAGCAAAAGTAATACAATTATCAGCTAGATAGCTAACCACGCCGCCATGTGCAAAACCATAGTTTTGTTTAAGATCATCCCGAATAGCGAGACTTAACTCAGCAACGCCAACCTCAAACACCTCCAACTCAGCGCCCAACAACAAACTAAAAGACTGCTGTGCTAGGATCTCCTTTCCTTCCTCTAACATAGTATTGCTCAACTTCTTCTCCTTAATTATATTTAAAATATCAACGCTCAAATAGACTCGACGTCGCGAATAGTCTTCACGTTATAGTAAACAATCATAGTTAATTAAAACCGCAATATGATTAGCTCAACACGACTAAAAACTGGGCTAGAAATACCGCCTATCACTAAACTCCCATAGGTCAACTACAATGTAAACAAGCAGCTATATCAATTATTTTACGTATTCTGAATGAGTTTGAAATGTTGCCACATAATTTAGGACGGGGTAGCTACAATAAAAAAGCCGCTTAGCTAGAAACTAAACGACTTTTTCTATATTCAAGCTAGGGTTGGATTAATCTAACCAGAACTCTTTTTTGAACTTAATACCAAACTCACTGCGGTCATTGCTGCGCATGACACCAACAAAGCCACTTTGCTGTAGACGACCTACATCGTACACTTCGTTTAGCACGTTTTCACCGTATAGCGTTACTTCCATATCACCTTCAGCGTTGGTGTATGAGATGTTAAAGCCTAACAATTCGCGAGAATCAATATGCTCGCTTGCTCGTGTTACAGACTGACCTTGCATGTCTGAGCGGTACGAGTAGCTTGCGTTAACTGCAATCGTTGCACCATGCTCTAAGTCATGGAAGTAAGATGGTGCCACCATCACAGTCCATCGAGGTGTGAGTGCTGGCGCATCGCCTTTACCAATACCAATAACACCTTCATCAACATGGGTAATTTCTGAGTCTAGGTAACCGATTGAGCTGCGTACTGAGAAATCATCAGTAATTGCGATTGTCGTTTCAAGTTCAATACCTTGTGCTTTCGACTCACCTGCATTTTCCACGATAGTGACGAAACCACCGCCAGCAGTCGGGTCGTTGAAAGGTAACGCCAGATCGGTGTAATCCGTTACAAATGCAGCAACCATCATAGATACGTTGTCATGCACTTGGCCTTTGAAACCGATTTCGTAGTTAATCGCTTTAGTTTCATCAAACGCAGCGAATTGATCTGGACCACCAAATGGACGTGGTGGGAAGCCGCCACTTTGGTACCCTTTTTGGACCTGCGCGTAAACATTGATGTCACGAGTTAACTGGTATGACGCATTCACGTCCCACGTCACTTCGTCAAAGTCTGCGCTTACATATTTACGAGCACCAAAGCTTGGGAATAGTGCGTTTGCCTCTTTTTTGTCTTCAGAGTAACGTAAACCACCACCTATGCTGAACAGCTCAGTCACGTCAAAGCTTGCATTTATGTATGCCGCATAGGCATCGGTTTCTTGGTTGATATCAAAGTAACCGTAGTCACCAAAAGAAGCAGTCTGACCATCGTTTAATAAGCCATTTGGCGTGTTCCACGGGCTAAATACGAACGGACCAGAGCTGGTAAAACCGTCTTCGTTAAAGTAATAAAGACCCGATACAAAATCCCAAGAGTCATAAGTACCGTTTAGTTGTAGTTCAAATGAGTACTGATCTGCACCGCCCTCTTCTGGGAATTCAGATAGATTAAGTGCTACCGCATCGTCATCTAGGCCACCGGTATATTCAGAACTACGCTTGCTTGCGATAAATTTAACAGAGTAAACATCACTTGCTTGCCAATCAGCAGTCACTGACCCACCCCAACCAGAATAATCTGTGCTTTCAATGCCAGCAACCGTTGTTGCCAAATCATCAGGATTGTTTGGCAACATAGACTCATCTAGCAATGGGAAGTCACCATTGAAAGGGTCATTTGAGTCAAGTGGACCTGTTAATTCAATAGTATACGGTGATTGACCAGACTCGTTCTCAACGCCGTCAAATGCAGCGGTGACAACTAAATCATTCGTTGCTTGCCATCTAAGTGCTAAACGGCCACTAAACTCTTGCTCTTCGCCGATTTCCTTTTCAGGATTTGCTAAGTTGATTGCTTTACCTACACCGTCGCGCTCTTTATAAGAAGCACTTGCAGAAAAGCTCAGTGTGTCTGTTAACGTCTGGCTTGTATACAGGTCAGTCGCTAAACGACCGCGAGAACCTATTTTAGCTTCAACGCGTGCAACTTCTTCAGCGCCAGGTTGTTTAGTGATCACATTTACCGCACCGCCTAATGTGTTACGGCCGTACAGTGTACCTTGTGGACCACGTAGTACCTCTACGCGTTCAACATTGGGCAGTGAAAGGTTAGAACCCATTTGACGGCCAAGGTATACGCCATCAACGTAAACACCAACACCTGGGTCCGTTGTGATCACATGGTCTTGTAGACCAATACCACGGATAAATACAGAAGCATGTGCAGCGTTACCTACACCATAGCGAGTAATATTTAAGTTTGGAACGAACTTACCAATATCGTCTAGATTGCTGATATTGGCTTTATCAATATCACTAGCACCGATAGAAGTAATCGCAGTAGGCGTTTCGAACAAGCTTTCAGTACGTTTACGAGCAGTCACTTCTATTTTTTCAAAAACTTGTTTTTCTTGCTCTACATTAGCTTGTTCAGCCAATGCTGTACTAGGAAGGGCTACTGCTGCTAACACTGCAGCTGAAATCGCAGATAAACCAAGGCGAGGTAAAACTGTAATCATATAATCTCCAAAGGAATCACCGTGTGTGTGCTAGTTGCGAGAGGTCGCAACTAGAGAAGTAACAAGCTAAGTGTCATTACCTCTAGCCCAGTAATCCGTTAAATCTAAATAGACTTAAACACTACAAATTTTGGGCATAAAAAAAGATGCACTAGGGGCATCTCTTTCCTCTGGAGGGGTATTATAGTCACAACCAGAGTAAATTGAAATATTTATTTAATAAAAATTACTTTTAGGGTTTTTGTAACCATAATAAAACCAATATTAGAAAATTAATTTTAATAAAAAATCGTTACAGAACAATTGATTATACTAGATAGTAGGATTATATGTTACTAAAGTGAAACTTCAGCCTAGGTTTTTGCCGTGGTTTTAGTTTGTTTGAAATAGCTTCTATTAGCGAAGCTGTGAATGATAAGACTAATTGGTATTAGGCTTAGTGGCAAACGGCAGACGAAAAAAAACCAGCCTAAGCTGGTTTTTTTATTTGGTGCGAATGGGGGGACTTGAACCCCCACGGCCGAAGCCACCACCCCCTCAAGATGGCGTGTCTACCAATTCCACCACATTCGCAAATTCAGTGTATTTCCTAATGATTAATTAGGTACGTCAGAAGCTGGATTTTCTTCTGTCGCTGGCACATCATTTGTTGCTGGAACTGTTGTTGCAGCAGCTGGTGCCTCTAAGTTTTCCCACTCATTAGTCTTTTTAATCTGACCCGTAGTTAGGTTACCTAGAACAATACTTAGTACAAAGAATATCGTTGCTAAGATTGTTGTTGTCTTGGTCATAAAGTTACCTGCGCCTGATGAGCCGAAAACTGTCGCCGATGCACCTGCACCAAACGAAGAGCCCATATCTGCGCCTTTACCTTGTTGAATTAACACCATACCAATTAATGCTAATGCCACAATTAAGTAAACAACCATTAGAATTTCGTACATTTACTTATCCTTTTGCACTTCTGCATATAGCTGCGAAACTCTCAGGTTTTAGGCTTGCGCCACCTATAAGTCCACCGTCTATATCGTCTTGTGCGAATAACAATTCACTGTTCTGTTCATTAACACTGCCACCGTAAAGGAGCTGCAGTGATTGTGCAATTTGCTTGTCATTGTCTGAAAGCAAATCACGTATAAATTTGTGTACTGCTTGCGCTTGCTCAGGAGATGCTGTTTTACCAGTACCAATAGCCCAAACAGGTTCGTATGCTATCACAGAGTTTGTTAGCGCTGCTACACCTAATTTGGTGATAACTGCGTTTATTTGCCTAGCAACCACTTGCTCTGTCTGCCCATTTTCTCTTTCTTCTTCGGTTTCACCAACACATAAGATTGGTGTCAAACCTTGTTCTTGAGCATGTGCAAATTTGTTCGCAACATCTTCATCGCTTTCGCCGTAAATAGCTCGCCGCTCTGAGTGACCAACTAAGGTATATGTTGCACCTAGCGATTTTGCTAGGGACGCCTGAATTTCTCCAGTATATGCGCCTTCTTTATATTCCGAAACAGTTTGAGTTCCGACAGTAAGCCCTTTACTTGCTGCTTGCTCAATGAGCATGGCAGGAGGAAAAACAATTACATCTGCTTGAAATGTTTGATTGCTTACTGCTTCTGATATTTGGTCAACAAGGGCTTTAGAGCCATTCATTTTCCAGTTACCAGCAACAATTTGCTTTCTAGTTGTCATACGATACTCCGCAGTAGAAAGCGGGTGAGATACTAACTCTACTCACCCGAAGTTACAAGAAATAAATTTAACTTTTGGTTTAATTGCTCACAGATTCAACAACTTCAGCGATTTTTTGGGCAAAATCGATAACTTGCTTCTGTTGCTGAGCTTCAACCATGACGCGAACCACAGGCTCTGTACCAGATTTACGCAATAGCACTCTGCCCTTTCCGGCAAGCTGAGTTTCAACTTCAGCGACAACCGCTTTAACAGCGTCTTGCTCGGTTGGATCATCTTTAGTGCTATAGCGCACATTAATCATCTTCATTGGGTATTTGCTAAAACCTTCACCCAAATCTTTTAATGTTTTATTCTGCGCAACCATGGCAGCAAGCACTTGTAAGCTAGAGACAATGCCATCACCGGTGCTGATCAGATCCAGATTTAAAACGTGACCTGAACTTTCGCCGCCGATTTTCCAGCCTTTCTCACCAAGAAGCTCCATTACATAGCGGTCACCGACCTTACTACGCTCAAACGCAATTCCGCGTGATTTAAGGGCGTTTTCGAGCCCCATGTTAGACATTACCGTACCTACAACACCGCCACCTAATGTGCCATCGGCATGAGCTTGACAAGCGATAATATAGACGATGTCATCACCATCAAATACATGACCGTCGTGATCGACCATCATGACTCGATCACCATCACCATCATAAGCAATACCAACATCCGCTTGATGTTCAAGCACGGCTTTTTTCAACGCTTCGACATGCGTTGCACCGCATTTTTCGTTGATGTTAACACCATTCGGTTCACATGCGGTTGTGATCACATCCGCACCTAATTCACGCATTACGCTTGGCGCAATGTGATAAGTCGCGCCATTTGCGCAGTCCAATACCACTTTCAACCCTTCAAGCGATAGCTCTTTAGGAAACTGGCCTTTACAAAATTCGATATAGCGACCATCCGCACTTTCTAGACGCTTAGCTTTACCGAGCTTTTCAGACGCTACACACGTCATCGGTTCATCCAGCTTTGCTTCTATTGCAAGTTCCACCTCGTCAGGGAGCTTTTTACCATCGCCACCAAAAAACTTGATGCCATTGTCATGGTATGGATTATGAGATGCACTGATCACAATACCAGCCTCAGCTCTGAACGTTTGCGTCAAGTAAGCAACAGCAGGTGTCGGCATAGGCCCCAATAAAATCACATTGATCCCCGCGGCAATTAACCCAGCCTCTAACGCGGTTTCAAGAAGGTAGCCAGAAATGCGGGTATCTTTGCCAATAATTACCTTTTTGGTACCACGCTCAGACAGCACTTTTCCAGCCGCCCAGCCTAGTTTCATTGCAAACTCAGGCGTAATTGGGAACTCGCCCACCATGCCCCTTACACCATCCGTACCGAAGTACTTTCTTGTTGTCATTGAGTAACTCCATTGACCGACGCTAGCCATACATTAAGCGCGTCGCTTGTTTCTTTTACGTCATGAACACGAATTATGTGCGCGCCTTTCTGCGCACATATCAGTGCACCGGCTAGACTCGCAGCTACACGCTCATGCGTTTCCCGAGTGAGTAGTTGTCCAAACATGGACTTTCTAGAGAGGCCTGTCAGAATAGGCAAATTGAAAGCGTGAAACTTGTCCAACCCTCCTAATATCTGAAAGTTATGCTCTAGAGATTTACCGAAGCCAAAACCAGGATCTAAAATCAGCCGATTGGTATCAATCCTGGCTTGCTTGCACGCACTGATCCTAGCTTCGAAAAACTGACTGATGTCTGAAAATAAGTCATCATAGTGAGGGTTATTTTGCATTGAGCGAGGTTGACCTTGCATATGCATTAAACAAATTGGTACATCACTGTATTGAGCTGCGACTTCGAGCGCTTCTGGCTCTTGCAACGCTCGAACATCATTAATGATATCAGCGCCTGCCTCTATTGCTTGTTTCATCACCTCGGCTTTACTGGTATCTACCGAAATCACACAGTTAGAGTGTGTGCGAATTGCTTTAATAACCGGTATCACGCGCTGTAATTCTTCTTCTAATTGGACGTCTGGCGCGCCGGGACGAGTGGACTCTCCACCTATGTCTAAGATGGTAGCGCCTTGTGAAAGCATTAAATTTGCTTGCTCGATCGCACTATCAAGGTGAGTAAAATGTCCACCGTCAGAAAATGAGTCGGGAGTAACATTTAAAATCCCCATTACCTGAGGCTTATCTAAACTAAGGGTGCGCCCTTTGGGTAAACGTAACTCGTACATTCTATACCTATTTTCTGTAGTCTAAGTTTGGTGATAACGAAAGGCTTATAGCAGTTGATTTAAGTTCTCACATCGAATGTCATAAAACTTATATCAACTGATACAAAAAAGCCCCGATTGCTCGGGGCTGTCGTATTCTACCTAATCTTACGATTTGTCATCAAGTTCTGAGTTTGATGATGTGTCGTTTGACTGCTCTTCTGCTGGTTTTTCAGCTTTAGGCTCAGGTTTTATGTCTGTTACTTTTGCAGATTCTACTTTTTTCTCTGGCTTAATGTCATGTGCATCCCTTGGTGGACGAACATCACGACGCTCCATTAGATCATCAATCTGCAATGCATCAATCGTTTCGTATTTCATCAACGCATCTTTCATCGTGTGAAGAATATCCATATTATCTTTTAGGATTTGCTCCGCACGTTGGTAGTTGCGATCAATGAAATCTTTAATTTCAGCATCAATAAGCTTGGCGGTTTCATCCGACATACCTGACATACGGTGAGAACCACCACCCATGTACATTTCGCCTTGCTCTTCTAAGTACATCTGTGGACCAAGTTTCGGACTTAAGCCCCACTGAGTAACCATTTTCTTAGCAATATCGGTTGCGCGCTCAATATCGTTGCTCGCGCCTGTCGTTACTTTGTCATCGCCGTAAATCAGCGCTTCAGCGATACGACCACCGTATAAACTCGAAAGCATAGATTCTAGGTGTTGCTTAGAGTGACTTACGCGGTCTTGCTCTGGTAAGTACATTGTTACACCTAATGCGCGACCACGTGGAATAATCGACACTTTATATACTGGGTCATGTTCAGGCACTAAACGACCAACAATCGCGTGACCAGCTTCGTGATATGCCGTCATTTCCTTTTCTTGCTCGCTCATCACCATGGACTTACGCTCAGCACCCATCATGATTTTATCTTTCGCGGCGTCAAATTCCGCCATACTTACCTTACGCTTGTTGCCCCGAGCGGCAAACAGTGCGGCTTCATTCACAAGGTTAGCTAAGTCAGCACCAGAAAAGCCCGGCGTACCACGTGCAATTACAGACGCTTCAACATTATCGTCTAATGGCACTTTGCGCATGTGAACGTTTAAGATTTGTTCACGACCACGAATATCCGGAAGACCAACCACGACTTGGCGGTCGAAACGGCCAGGACGTAATAATGCAGGATCTAGTACATCAGGACGGTTAGTAGCTGCGATAACGATAATACCTTCGTTACCCTCAAAGCCGTCCATTTCTACAAGCATTTGGTTAAGTGTTTGCTCACGCTCATCGTGACCACCGCCCATACCAGCGCCACGTTTACGGCCTACCGCGTCGATTTCATCGATAAAGATGATACAAGGCGCAGCTTTTTTTGCCTGTTCAAACATGTCACGAACACGAGATGCACCAACACCAACAAACATTTCTACGAAGTCAGAACCGGAAATGGTAAAGAATGGTACTTTTGCTTCACCAGCAACGGCTTTAGCAAGTAAGGTTTTACCCGTACCTGGAGGACCAACCATCAACACGCCCTTCGGAATGCTACCGCCCAACTTTTGGAACTTTGACGGGTCACGCAAAAAGTCGACTAGCTCAGTAACATCTTCTTTCGCTTCGTCACAACCAGCGACGTCTGCAAATGTTGTCTTAACTTGGTCTTCGCTCATTAATCGAGCTTTACTTTTACCAAACGACATTGCGCCTTTGCCGCCACCGCCTTGCATTTGACGCATGAAGAAAATCCATACCCCAATAAGCAAAAGCATTGGGAACCAAGAAATAAAGATGTTTGCAAGGAAAGATTGCTCTTCAGGTGCAACGCCTTTGATGTTTACGTCGTTCTTAAGTAAGTCATTAACCAAATCCAAATCAGTTAATGGAATTACTGTTTGAAAACGATCACCACTTGAACGAACGCCGCTAATTACGCCTGTTTGACGATCAATACTGACTTCTCTTACAGAGCCATTGCGCACATCCTTTACAAATTGTGTGTAACTCGTTTGGCGATCATATTGTTCGCCACCGTTAAAGCTCTGGAACACAGTCATTAGCACTACTGCAATCACTAACCAGAGTATTAGATTTTTAGCCATATCGCTCAAGGAGTTAACCTCTTGTATCCAAAAAAATTCAAATTCAACTTGATGCTTTCCAACTGTACTACAGTTTGTAGCCCGTCGCCACTACATATACTTCGCGTGAACGAGGACGAGACGCTTTTGGTTTACGGATCTTTACGACCTTAAAACAATTACGTACCTCTTGTACAAATTGATCAAAGCCTTCTCCTTGGAAAACTTTAACCGCAAATGCACCGTTTGGTTTTAGCACTTGATGGCACATATCTAATGCTAGCTCGACCAGATACATACTGCCAGATTGATCGGTTGACATATTTCCGCTCATATTTGGTGCCATATCAGAAAAAACTACATCAACATTCTTGCCGTTTATTCTATCCAATAATGCATTTAATACCGCTTCTTCTCTGAAGTCTCCCTGAAGGAAATCGACACCCGCTAATGAGTCCATCGGTAAGATATCACAAGCAATAACTTGTCCGCCAATATCTACCTGCTCTGCGAGATACTGCGACCAGCTCCCCGGAGCAGCCCCTAAATCAACTACCGTCATTCCTTTACGGATCAATTTATCCTTTTGCTGGACTTCTTCCAGCTTAAAAACCGCTCGTGAACGATAGCCACGTTTTTGGGCTTCATGCACATACGGGTCTTCTACGTGTTCTTTTAACCAACGTTTCGAACTGGCGGAATGTTTTTTATTTGCCATATTAACTACAACTCATTAGTAATATTGTCTAGATGGCGTTAGAATATCGATAATTCAAGCCTTTTAATAAATAAGATTGTATCAATATGACCTTATCAAATAAACAAAAGCAGTTCCTAAAAGGGCTAGCTCATTCTTTAAACCCAGTTGTTCTTCTAGGCGCAAACGGCCTAACCGAAGGCGTCATGGCTGAAATTGAGCAAAACCTGAACATTCACGAACTTATCAAGGTAAAAGTACCAACCAATGATCGTGAAACTAAGAAACTGATTTTTGAAGCAATTGTTCGTGAAACAAATGCACATAAAGTACAAACCATTGGCCATATCATTGTGTTGTACCGCCAAAGCGAAGACAAAAAGATCCAGTTACCTCGTAACTAACCTTTGTTGTCTGCGACGTTTTCACCAGAAGACGTCGCAATCTCTTGTAATAAACTCGCTTCTTCTGCTTTTACTTTCTTAATTTCCTGCTCACTCACCTGAGGCAGTAATTTCTTCTCAAGCGCCAATGCGTCAACAATAAAGTCGTTTGTTAACTGATTAATAATGCCACTCTCTGCATTTAACAGTAGGCTAAACCCAATACCAAGCTCTGGAATAATCACCACATCGGTACGATAACCTTGCACCCAGCCACTATGATAATAGAGCAATTTGCCATCGTAACGATAAATTCGCCAGCCAAGTCCATAATAGGCTTCTTCTACATAACCACGCCAAACGCGTCTGCGTAGCTCTCGTTTCGTCAACGTATACGGCACTGATTGCTTACTCAGAGCATCCGGTGATAGAACACTTGGATACAGACCTAATTGTGCTTTTAACCACTGCGCCATATCAGCAGCACTAGCGTTTACACCAGCTGCGGGGAGTACTTTATAGTAATGCGGCTTTAATTTAGCGGTATGCCAACGCTTTCGCCCTCTGACATGCGGCCATGCAAAATTATCATTTTTTGTCATTTGCTCGTAGCCAAGGCCGGCGTCATGCATATTAAGTGGCGCGAAAACAAACTCTTCCATCCAAGTTTTGTAACTGATATTCGTCGCCTGCTCGATAACATCTCCAATCAAGCTAAACATGACATTTTGATAACCATAACACTCACCGGGCTGACATAACGCTTTGACTTGCAGTAAGCGCTCAACAATTTGTGGGTAGTCCATGCGAGACTCGATTAAATTATCGTAGGCATTGGGCACTAAGCCACTCGAGTGACTTAACAAATGATAGAGCTTAAGTTGGCTATAATCACCTTTGGCGACTTGCGGCAAGTAGCTGGCCACTCGATCGTCAATATTAAAATACCCTTCGCTCGCTAATTTAGCCGTTAGACTTCCTGCAAACGTTTTTGAAACCGATGCCAAGCGAAAGCGAGTTTGTTCGTTGACCACACTTCCTTGTCGACTTTTTGTCTTGCCAAAACCTTCTGCGTAGCTGCCGTGCTCGACATGCACGACGGATAAAGCAGCACCGGGCACCGATTTTTCTTTTAGTTTGCGCTCGACTTGCTTAGAATAGCTCTTTAAAAATTGTGACCATTGCTGGTTTGGGGTTTTTGCAATCGTTATTTTTGGATAACTAATGCAAAAAAAACAAACTAATGTGAGAATTAGCGACTTCATAATGACTCATTTCATTAACACTCGCCCGCCATACTAACATGATGAATTGGCGGAACTCACTAAATATAAGAAAATAACTGTTTAATTGAGGTATTTTAATGCGTTTAGTGCTAGCAGCTCTATGTACAAGTCTACTTTTTGGATGTGTCACCACAGCGCCATTAGCGCCAAAGTTAGATGTACCTAAGAAGCCACTACTAAAAAAGTCTGTTTATCAAATCAGCTATAGTACCGAACTTAATTCTGCACGAATTAAATCAGTGCAATTGCCCGCTCACCCACTTGCTCAAGGTGACACAGTCTACATCAATGCCGATAAGGTAAGCTTGACTGATACACTGAGAAAGCAGATTGTTGCTTTACTTGAGAAAAAAGGCCTGAAAGTTGTTGCAGCTAAAAACGCAAACTACACGCTAACAATTCATCAACTTGATTTGGAATTTGCAGCCAATAAAACGTACGCACTGGATAGGCCAAGAAACCCACATCCACATATTGCTGAACTTGCTCAAAATTCGCCAGCATTTCAATGCACTAATATTGTGGCTTCAGTCAGTATGCGCCTAGCACACCAAGCTTCGTCAGATGTTGTCTGGTTTGCCAAATCATCAGTAGATAGCGCTGGATTTCAAGGGATCCCTTTACAATTCACATTTACTGAAGTGGAAAAAATAGAAAACGAGCACGATGTACTGTCGTTTATTGTGGCCCAAAATACCGACGAGGCGCGCCGTCAACGTGGCGAAAAGCCCGTTGATATTCCTCCTTACAAGGTAACTAAAACGGTTTCGCCGCTCGAGAAAACCGCTGGTGCATGTACCCAAACCGAAGTATCAGCGCTAACAGCGGATATGCAAAAACACTTGGCCGAGAGTTTAATTGAAAAGCTAAACGTTAAGTAACATAAGTACTCGCCAGTTTGACAGAGGTCAACTGCAGGCTGGCGCTACACTTATTTACAGACAATGACGCTTTTAGAATTATACTCGACGCAGAAAAATAAAAAGTTCGGAGTAAAGACATGGAGCAATACGGCACAATCTTATTGGTTGAAGATGACACTTCATTAGCGCAATGGGTCGCTGAATATCTTGATAATCAAGGTTACAAAACACATTGCTGCTACCGCGGTGATGAAGTCGTTGAACGTGTTAAGTCACTAGACCCCGACCTTGTTTTACTTGACCTTATGCTCCCCGGTAAGGACGGTATCAGCGTATGCCGTGACTTACGTCAGTTTTATAGCAAGCCTGTTATTATGCTCACAGCCAAAGATGAAGAAATGGATGAAGTCATCGGTTTGGAAGTTGGCGCTAGCGATTATGTAATCAAGCCTGTGCGTCCTCGCGCCTTACTCGCTCGTATAAAAGCGAATGTTCGCGCTGCACAAGAAAAACCACAAGATCATCAAGCTGCCAATCACGAACTCGTGGTGGGACATTTATGTATCGACACTCAAGCTCGCAAAGTCAGTGTTGCAGGTCAAGAAGTCATCGTCTCTAGTGCCGAATACCTACTACTGCAATTTTTAGCCAGTCACGCTGGTGAAGTTGTCTCTCGCGATGCGGTTTTTAAAGCGACAAAAGGGAGAGAATATGACGGCCTCGACAGAAGCGTCGATGTGCTCATTTCTGCCCTACGTAAAAAGTTTAATGATGATCCTCAAAACCCAGAAAAAATTAAAACGGTGTGGGGTAAAGGGTATCTACTCGTACCATCAGCTTGGTAATGAAGGTCGCAAGCTAATATCGTGAAAAAACTCTATATCTACTTACTCGCTGGTGCGTTAATTTCGATCTTCGCTCTGGGTTGGGTGATCGACACCTATAATCAGCAAACCGCTCCCTTAGAAGATAGTTTTGAGTGGCAAAGCAAACTGATTACAGGTCTTGCCAAGCAAGTTGCAGATATTGAACAGGGAAAACGAGAAGACGCAACGGCTTTGATTGCCAAACAATTTGACATCAACATTAGCTATAAAGATGGCGAAACGCTAGCCATGCCGCTCGAGTTAAAGCAACGGATGTTACAACCTGATGGGTTAGTAATAGAAAACGAGAATGTATACCTTCTAAAAACAACCCCTAAAATGGCGCCTGACTACGTTGAACTTGAATGGCAACCTCAGGTTGAACAGGCTGATTACGACGTATTGCTAACATTATTTTTCTACGGTGGAATTTGCGCAATATTATGGTTCATTCTCTCTCCGTTAGTTAAACGTTTGATCGTTCTCAATACTGCAGCAAAGCACTTTGCCAGCGGTAACCTAAGCGCGCGCATCGCCCCCAATCATTTCACCTATATCCGCGACTTGGAAAATACCTTTAATCGAATGGCAAGCCAAATAGAGAAGTTGATGGCTGAGAATAAGCTAATGGCCTCCAGTCTTTCTCATGACATTCGGACACCTGTTGCGTGTTTAAGGTTTGGCTTAGATGCAGCTTTAGATGAAAGTGATATCGATGCCATTCACGATTATTTAGCACGCATGGAAAAAGATTTAGATCAAATGGAGGACATGCTCTCGAGCTATCTATCTTTTGCGACGCTTGAACAAAAGTCTCATTTACTCAAACATGAAGTAACGACTCTATCTCGCTATGGTCAAGATCTAATGCAGCAAATGCAACCAAAGCTACAAAAGAACCAGTTGTCTGGTCGCGTAGAAATTCCTGAACAATTAATGATCCATGGCGACTTACATTGGCTTGCAAGAGCGATAAGTAATTTGATCAGCAATGCCTGTGACTTTGCCACTGCCAGTGTGTTATTAAGTGCACACCATACCGAGCATTGGCTCATTATTACCGTTGAAGACGATGGCCCTGGGATCGCGAGACAAAATTGGGATAAAGTCTTTAGTCCTTTCTTTCAAGAGCAAACTCACCGCAACCGTGCAGGTAAAAGCTACGGCTTAGGCCTTGCAATCGTTGCAAAAGTCATGGATTGGCATCATGGTACAGCCACCGTAAACCAGTCAGAGCGATTAGGTGGCGCAAAATTTGTGCTTTCGCTACCCTGTAAAGAAAAATAATTATTGTAAATAAGTCGCTACACGGTGACTTATCTCATATAGAAATAATCGTGAAAACATTAGCTTATAAGCTAAGCTTTGATTTTTGAGTGCAACAACTTAATTACGGCTAAATATCAGGCTAAAACTTGCGCTAAATCAAGGTAATTTACTCTTTTTATTTCTTTTTAATTACAGTAGATTGTCAGCGCCGTTAGAAATTTTTAGAGAAGTATAATAATTATGAGCAATGTCCGAGGAGAGTTCAGCTCTCGCTTTGGTTTTATTATGGCCGCCGCAGGGTCGGCGGTAGGTTTGGGAAACATTTGGGGCTTTCCAACACAAACGGCATCCAATGGTGGTGCTGCGTTTGTTTTAGTTTATCTGGTTTTGGCTTTTTGTCTTGCCTATCCAGCACTAATGGCAGAACTCGTCATTGGTCGTCACGGCCAAGCAAATGCCGTATCTTCACTGCGCAAACTAACAAATACAGCATGGCAAAGTAAACTTGCTTTTGTTGTCGGGTTCGGCGGTATCATTTGTGCGGGTCTTATTTTAAGTTTTTATGCAATCGTGGCAGGGTGGATGTTTAGCGCAACACTTGAGCCCATCGCGGAAGTTGCCTCAATGACTCAAGTGCAATCTTGGCTTGCTGATTCCTCTATGTCACGCAACATCGTCTTTACAGCCGCCTTTATTGCACTCACCGTGCTCATTATTAGTAAAGGCGTAGAAAACGGGATAGAAAAGTGGTCAAAGCGTTTGATGCCCGCACTTATCGGTATTTTATTCTCGTTAATTGCGTATGTATTAACCCAAGAAGGTGCCGTTGAAGGTCTTAAGGTGTATCTTGTTCCTGACTTTTCTTCTGTGCTTAATCCACAGTTACTCGTTGATGCCCTAGGGCAAGCATTTTTCTCGCTTTCGCTCGGTACCAGCGTGATGATCATTTACGGCTCATACATAAGTAAAAAAGAGAATCTAGTTTCACTTGGTGCAATGGTTACCTTAATTGACGTTTTTATCGCATTCGTTGCCGGCTTACTTATCATTCCCGCCATGTATGTCGCGCAAGCGCAAGGCGTAGAGATTTTTGCAGCTGACGGCTCACTGCTAAATGAAGACACCTTAGTGTTTCAGGTATTGCCAGCATTGTTTGATAGCATGGGTAGCATTGGCCTGGTGGTAAGCTTCGCTTTCTTTGCTCTGATGAGTATTGCCGCACTCACCTCGTCTATTTCGATGTTAGAAGCGCCTGTTTCCTATGCTGTTGAACGTTTTGCACTAGGCAGAGTACAGGCCACCTGGATCATCGGCACCTTGGTAACAGCCGTGAGCTTCACCATTTTGGTAAACATCGAGACGCTGTTCGGTTTTATTGTTAGCCTGACAACGAAGTTTGGTCAGCCACTACTTGGCATGCTGTGCTGTGTATTTGTCGGTTGGATTTGGCACAGAGCAAAACTGCTTAAAGAAATTGAATCAGGATGCCCGGAAGTTGGCAGTAGTTTCTTTTGGAAAGTATGGCCTTGGTACATCCGCTTCGTTTGTCCAATTGCCATTGCTGCGGTATTTTTAAATTCACTATAATTTCGCTCATAAAAAGAGGCTACGCATAGCCTCTTTTACTTTTTCACAAATAACATATCCTGATGCGGGATCCCATCTTCTAGATAATCTTCACCTTGCTTCACAAAGCCGAGCCCCGTATAAAACTTGTCTAGATAACACTGCGCAGAAATAACTAGATTCTCATGAGTAATCTCCGTTTCACAACAAGCAATCGCACGATGCATAAGATCATGTGCAACGCCCTGTCCTCGCAGCGTTGGCGAAACAATAACACGGCCTATGGACGCAGTAGTTGCGGATTTTCTATAACAACGTGCATACGCTAAAATTTGTTCATCTTTGACCAAAAACAGATGTTGAGTTTCAGGCGCCCTATCGGTATCGTCAATTTCTGGATAGGGACATGCCTGTTCCACAACGAATACATCAACCCTTAGCTTTAAAATCTCAAAAAGCTCATCTTTAGTGAGCGCATCATAACTTCTAATTTTCCAATTCATTTTCTTCTCTGTCATACCAATTAGCTTTATTAAGACTGATTGTTATCGTTATGCTTAAAACAAAAACGCCCAGACAAAGCTGGGCGTTTTAGAGTAAATTAAGTGATTATGAGAACAGCCGCTCCAACTGATCGCACAATTGAGAGATATTGACGTGATCGTGCTCAATTGTGAGATCGACGTATCCATCCCCTCGAAACGCTCTGTCCAACTCTATCAGTACATGAGTTCGATGTGCTTCAGGTACAAACGAAAGCTCAACTTCTTGTAGTCCAAATAATGCACGTGAGTTTGGTCGGTATTCTAGTTCTTGGTAACAACCAGAAACAGACTGAAACTCAGACGCTCGTAAATAGCCCTTTTCTACATCCGCTTTCACTAAATGGAAGCCTAAACGCTCCATCGCTGTCATACATGCTTTCACTGCTTCATTTGGATAAATGTGTAAAGCATCTTTGTCTGACGGATCGATTGCTAAATCAATGTCTAAGCCAGTTTCAATCCAAACATGACAGCGGTTGAAGCCCGCATTGATTTCTGTGATTGGTGTTTCTGAATGAAGTCGAGCTTCAAAAGGAATAACTTTTTCTTCGCCTGGGCCTATCGTGAAATTATTACCTACACGCCAACGGTCAATAACATGATTACTAAAATATTCTCCGTCTTCCCCTTCAACCTTAACTCTTGTCATTAGCGCAAGTTCTAAACCTGTTACTTCTTGGCTAACGTCACCGCCTTTTACTACAATTTGCGCTTGAAATTTCTGTCCCGGGTGCAAATGCTCTGTTTCCAATACAGTGTCTACTTTTGCCGCACCGATACCGACAGATGCTAGGATCTTCTTAAACATTACGTCTCCTGTCCGGTATGTCCTTACCTGCATCATAACCATATTTTTTCCAACTTGTCAGCGAAAATTTATAATTTATATATCAGGAGGTTTTGGTACACTGCTCATATCTTGGATAAAAATTTAAAGTTATGGAACTGCTCTATTTTGCTGTCGCATTTGCATGCGGATTTTCTGTTTATCAATTAAAGCTTCCTCCTTTGATTGGTTTTTTGATGGCGGGCTTTGTCTTAAATCTACTTGGCCATAAAACCACAGATTTACTTACTCAACTTGCAGATCTTGGTGTAACGCTGCTGCTTTTTAGCATAGGTTTAAAATTACGAGTTGGTAACCTGATAAAGCCTCAGGTTTGGGCGCCTGCGAGTATGCACATTATTACCAGTACGGCGTTTTTCGCTAGCCTGTTGTTGATGCTAGGGGCGATGAGCCTACCTTTATTTACTGATCTAGACTGGCAAAGCGCTTTATTGGTTGGTTTTGCATTTAGCTTTTCCAGTACCGTTTTTGCGGTAAAAGTGCTAGAAGAACGTGGTGAAATGGCAAGTCTTCACGGTAAAATCTCAATCGGTATTTTGGTTATGCAAGATATCTTTGCGGTTATCTTTCTCGCCGTCAGTACGGGCAAAGTACCCAATATTTGGGCACTGGCACTGCTTGTGGTGCTACCGCTTGTACGTCCAGCTATGTTTTGGGTATTAAGCCGCTCAAAGCATGGTGAGCTACTCCCTCTTTTTGGCTTCTTTTTTGCGTTAGTCGCAGGTTATCATGCCTTTGAATTTGCGGGCCTAAAAGGTGATCTCGGTGCGCTGATCATGGGTATGATTTTCGCCCCACATAAAAAAGCCGGTGAGTTATCAAAATCACTATTGAATGTAAAAGACATCTTGCTTGTTGGTTTTTTCTTGAATATTGGTCTGAATGCCACGATTACACTGGACGCACTTTTAATAGCGATTCTACTGGTAATTGTTCTACCGATTAAAGTCTCACTTTATTATCTCTTCACCAATATGTTCAAATTGCGTGCTCGTACATCGCTATTGAGCGCTTTCACACTCACTAACTATAGCGAGTTTGGTCTTATCGTGTGTGCCGTTGCATCTGCTTCTGGTGCGGTTGCTCCTGACTGGCTAGCAGTAGTTGCTATTGCTGTTTCTATTACTTTTGTGATCGCGTCTCCGCTCAACAAACGCTCGAACGAGGTCTACGTTAAATTAGAGCCTTGGTTATTAAAGTTTGAGAACCAAGACCGTTTAGAAGAAGAGCTTCCGGTAAATCTTACCGACACCAAGATCGTTATATTTGGTATGGGAAGGATTGGAACGGGTGCTTACGAAACAATACAGGCCAGCTTCCCAGATACCGTTGCTGGTGTAGATATTAAGCCTGAAGTAGTTGAAAAACATGTTTCCCGAGGGCGCAGGGTATTAACTGCTGACGCAACCGACCCTGATTTTTGGCAGCGTGTAAATCATTCTGAAGTAGAAATGGTTATGCTCGCGATGCCTAAACATATGCAGAATATTTATGCACTCGAGCAGCTCAAAGCATCAGGCTACAACGGCCAAGTTACCGCCATTGCAAACTACCCAGATCAACAGAAAGAATTAGAAGAAATGGGTGTGAATTCTACCTACAACTTCTATTTAGAAGCGGGTAGTGGCTTTGCAGAACACGTAAAAGAGAAATTATTTACTTAAATTAGTATTGGTTCTCAGTATCATAATTGGTACTGAGAACTATTTTCATATTCAGATCATCGTGTTACATCTAGACGTCCATCTTATTATTTCATTCCACTCATTATTCGATTTACAAAGCTTTACATCCAAGATGGTAATTTGCCCTCACTTCAGAGTAAACTGATCACATCGGACATGGCGTAAGTATCTATTTTATGAACAAAAAATTGATACCAAATGCCTTTTGAACATCGTGTCACTGGATTGTGAACAAGCTATACCTTTGGGGGTTTTATGATTAAGAATAAATCTAATGGTCAATTTTCTGCAGTAGTGGATGACGTCAAGGCTGCGCCTTTTTCAGACCTCCAAGAAAGGCTGGATGCAATTCAGGACGGTGGTATGACAGCGTTGGCAATTCGCAATATCCTATTTCATAAAATGCTCGATATGCATGCGGTACCAAACGATCACTATTTAAGGGATGAAGAAACCCCGAACCGGTTGGACGATCCAAAACTAATTGAAAAGTTAAATGAACTAGGCTTTTTCCGCAGCAAGCCTTCATCACAACTACACTAGTAAAGATTTAGGGAGCCTACTCTCCCACATAGGCTGACAATGCCCGTCGTCAGCCTATTTTTCCCCTTCCAAGCACGAGCTTCACCTTTGAAAAACTCTCCCATACCGAAATTAATTCATTGCAAATATGTAGTTCTGAATAGTGAAGATCTAGTCACCCTGAGATGATTTAAGTGGTGGGTTACTTTTTTTCTTCGGTAATAAGGTTTTCCAAGCCTGCTTAAATGGCTTCAAATAAATCGCGGTAAGTGAATCATGTCCCGCATCATATTGCCCAACTCCAATGGTAATTTTACCCGCACTCGAGGCCTTAATAAGCGAGCCATACATACGATCCCAAATGGCAAGTGCTGAGCCTAAATTGGTATCAAAATGGATTGGATTGTCACTGTGATGTACTTGGTGCTGTGCAGGACTAATAAACCAATCTTCTAGCTTGTCACCCCAACTCAGCCATATATGTGAATGCCTTAAATTGGCCCCAAAAATATTAAACAAAAAGACAAACGCATTCGCACCCAGAATATCGTACATGCTCAAGCTGCTGCCAAATACATAATACCCTACTCCAACCACAATTCCTTGAGTTAATGCCATACGACAGGCGTACAGATAACTTTCAACGGGATGTGAGCGATAAATGGTAAAGGGGGTCAGGACTTTTGCAGAATGGTGCACCTTGTGAAACTCCCAAAAGAATGGGATTTTATGTAGGATCAGATGCAGCAGGAATCGAGTGAGGTCATCGACTATAAACAAAAATAACGTAAATAGTCCAATCACTACCCATTCTGGCGCTTCTAGATATAACGCAGGACCAAAGAGCGCTTCAAGTCCACCGGATAATCCTAGTGCCACCGGTACCATAGTCAACACGATAGGCGTAAACGTCGCCGCCTTTATCAACCGATTTGTGATCAATAAACAGTAATCGAGCTTGGCGCTTTTGCACCACCAGACTTGCTTGGGAAACAGAAACTTTAAAAAACCTTTACCAGAGCGCGCTTTTTCTGTGGCGATATAAACAGGAACAGCCATCAAAATGGCACTAAACAAGTATGGCAAATACACTCTTTTATTGGCATCGAACAAGTAGCCTGGGAGTTCAGTAATGCTTTGCCATAGTTGCTCTAACATAGTCATTTCCATCAAAAAGAAATAATGAATTCACATATCTTTGGAACAGCTCCATAGCTCTAGCGACAAGCCGCCATGAAGCTGCGGCTCTTACTCAAGAGCCGCATAGACAATCAGTTAAAACTGGTATTTATAACCTAAACTAAATTGTCTTGGTTTGCCTGGGCGCGCGCCATACGGACGACGACTAACAATTTCTGCTTCATCGAACAAGTTGTCGATTTTAGCATAGACTTGACCATACTGGCCTAGCTCGTAACTTGCGGATACATCAACGATCGTTGTGCTGGGCACCTTTGCGCCTTCAAGGACAAGCTCAAAGTCTTCAGTGCTTCTACCAGCAGCTTCGCTCATCTCACTGATGTATTTGATGGCTACGTTAACTTTCCAATCACTTGCTGCAAGGCCGATGTTAAAAGTGGCTTGATGAGATGGTAAATACGGAAGCTCATCACCATTTTTAATATAACCCCATTGTGCGAACGTTGTCGCACGCTCATTCTGGAATTCACCTTTCGTATAGGTGTAGGTGAGACTATAAGGGATATCCAGTTGAAGGTTCAAAGGGTAACGTTGTGCAAACTGCATTTCGAGACCGTAAACATCCACCTCACCGCCACTGAATTGCTGATCTTGTTGGTCATTGACACCACAGTTAGACTGACCACAGCTTTCGTTCAGATTCTCATAATCGTTGAAAAAGCTCACAATCTCAAACTGCGTCACACCATCATTAAAGCGCCCACCAAATTCGTAGTTAACACTCTTCTCAAGCTCTATATCCGGATCTTGTTGGGGTGAAGAAGGCACAAAACCTTGGTGCACACCAAATAAAAGACCGGCATCATCAGAAAGCTGATAGAAACCACTTAGGCTAGGTAGCCAAATACGGGTGGTTTTATCAATCCAAACATCGGCATCTTTATTATCTTGGTAAGACATGTCCATCAGCTCGCCACGAAGACCAAGGCCCAAAGTCAACGCATCAAGTTGTACTTTATCTTCTAGATATACCGACCACGCTTTAGTATTTTCAGTATTCAGCGAGGTAAACTGCTTTGAACCCTCTAGCAACACAGGTGAACCACCTTCCATTGCATATGCTTGCTCAAAATGTTTGCGCTCAATTTCATCTTCATGAAAACGCACGCCAACAGCAATATCATGGGTTAAGTTAAACAGGCTAAAGCTCGTATTGGCATCGACTTGAAGACCTTGTGAGAAATACTCACGGTCATTAGTCCCCATATTCAAAAAGATATTTGAACCTACAACGACAGAGTCCCGTGCCCCTGTGATCACAGCGTACTCATTTGCGAAAGCCTCTGGGTTTGCCATGATTTTTGAAAGGGATGGTCCACTTTTACTACCTAGACTATTAAGCTTAAGCCAAGCTCGCTCATAGTCATTACGGTACAGCCTTGTCGTAACGTTAAAGTCTTTGCCATCAAGTACATGGGATAACATTACCTGAGTGTGCTTGGTATCCATCTCTGCAGGCTGAGACGCTGCGTATCGACGATACGGATTTTCAGCAAAATCTGCATCCGTTAAACCAAGGTAAGTTTCATCGGATAACTCATCAGCATAGCTGAACTTTAAGCCAAAAGTATGATTTAGCTCACCTTGTGACAGTTTATAATTAAACTTGGCTAAGATATCGTTCTTCTCAAACCCCGTATCACCACCGCCATCAAGCTCTTTAAAACCATCAGCTTGTAGATTTACCGCTTCGAATAAGAAGCCGACATTATTTACTACTGAACCGTAGTAACCATGTGCTTTGGAATAACCGTCGCTGCCAGCCGCAACATCAATACCGCCTTCTGTAAACTCTGGCACTTGGCGAGTCACTAAGTTAAGCGCACCAGCAACTGTTTGCGGGCCATGCTTGATAGCCGCAGGTCCTTTAAACACCTCAACCGCTGTCATACGAGTCGTAACCGGGAAATAATAAGCAGCCGGCGCAGAATAAGGAGCTGGGCCAATAAGCACACCGTCTTCCATTATGGTGATTTTTTTGCTTCGCTCAGGTGTTACACCACGAAACCCGATATTTGGTCGCAAGCCATAGCCATCTTCTTCACGAATATTAACGCCGGGTACGTTAGAAAGAATACGGTGAATATCATCATACTCGTATTCTGCCAACTGCGCCTCTGACAACAAGGTTGCAGAACCGGCTTCTTTTCGCAATTTATCGTGGTGGCTGATAATAGAGATATGCTCAATATCTTGATTGTCATCAGCAGCTTGCACTTGAGGTAGTGCAAAAATTACCGCTACCGCTAATAAAGATTTCTTCATGTTCATGCGCTTAGTCATTGTCACCTGCCGAAGTTTGTGGAAGTTCTAGGGCGAGCTTTTCGATAAACTCAGTCTTTAAGTCATCCGTCACTTTTTTAACGTCTGTATGCGTTTGCGTCACTTGCTCTGTAGAACCCGCAAGCTCAACTTTAAGACTCGCATTCATCGCAAGCAACGTGGCTTCTGCATCAGCAAGCCCTGCAAGCATACGCTCTTTAACATCACTACCATTCTCAGCATCTAAAAAGTCATCAAAGCCCAATGTATTCTCAGCATCTTGGCCATTACCAGTGAAGATGTTTCTAAATGCTCTGATGTTAACAAGTAAATTCTCTTTAGAATGTTCTGCAATTGGCGACTCCACCGCTTCTGGGCAAGCTTCTAAACCACATGCGTTCGGAAAACCTAGGCCTAACGGCGTCGCTATTTTGCCGTCTTTTAACTCTTCGGTCATGTAAAATAACGCCTTTGATATTTCATTAAGCGCTAAGTGGGGCGTGTCAAACGGAGAGCCTGGTTGTCCTGCATTAACGAGTTTAACTGCGTAGCCATTTTCTCCAGTCCATTGAGACAAGAGTATATTGCTCTGTGCTTCAATGTCTTTAGCCACTTCCATCGCAAACTCACAACGCGCGACCGCTCTTTCCTGAGTTGAACGGCTATTCCATGGTGCCAAAGCATCATTCACTGACGAGCAGTTATGGTCAAGATTGGCATTGAATAGAAGATGCTCTAAGGCAGTTAAGCCTTTACGGTTTGCAGTACGCTCAGAGATATTATAAGGATTGCTAGCATTACCATTAATGACGCCATCTTCAAAATACACTACATCCAAGTCGATATCACATAAAGAGCCTGTAGCGGGCCAAACATAAATATTATTTTTAAGCTCTTTACTATTGGCTGTAAGTGGACCCATTTGCATCAATTCAACATACTGCCACCCCACCATAGCGCTGCGCCAACTTTGTTGAGCATTTTGCTTTAACGCGGCGGTATTTTCAGCCTGTACTTTTTCAGCGCTACAATAACTCGCAACTTCAAGTTGCTGTGTTACCGCGAGTTCATTGAATTGCTCAATTGCAGGGGTAAGCACATTATTCACTAAGTTACTAACCAAGGCCGCTTCATCAAATTGCGTGGGTAAGGTTGGGTTATCCGTTCCCGAGTTGTTGTCTTTGATCCCTGGACCTTGACTACTTGAAGTGCTTTCACCACAACCCGACAACACCAAGGCTACTGCTATGGCTGCGGCACTTAAACGTTTAGATACTCTCATTTGTATTCTCTATTATCTATATACAACAAAAGGTTAGCAGAATTAACGGCTAACCTTTTAACGTTATAAACGAAAATTTAGATTACCAGTTGGCAACATTCTCAGCATCGAAACCATATGCATTGGCAATGATTTCTCGCGCTTTCAATAAATCAGCCTTATAAGCTTCAACCTTGTCTGCCGTAAGCTCAGGCTTGTCACCCATCAGGTTATGGATTTTAACAAAATCTGCATCTGCGACAGGAGAAAACGGATTAAACTGGAAATTTAATGCGAAGCCTTTCATTTCAGACCAGTGTTTAGCTACTGTATAAAATTGCTCAGCAGTAAAGTTACCTGATGCGATATCGTCTAAATCACCATCATCGTCAGAGATTGTATCATTGATGTAGTGAACCACTGTCGCTGCAATCGACTTTTCCCATGCAAGCAATGCTTGATCACGCAAAGCTTCTAAGCGCGCTTTGTCTTCGTCTTCCCACTGCGCACCGTAATTACCAATGTTCGTTTGAATAAGTTTTCGAGCTTCAATAAATGCCAGCTGTGCTTGAGCTGTAAAATCTGTTGGGTTAGAACCAGTCGCTGTTCCACGGTCACGTTTTGCCGCATTTGTTGAGTTACCAAAGTTAAACTCTGACAGTAAATCAATTTTGCCGTCTTTATCTAGGTCATGATAACCATTGGCATAAGCTTCACGTCCCCCTCACCCGCAATCTCATCATCTGAATAATCTAAGTAGTCGATTGCAGCTCCAAAATAACCATAACCTTCGTCAAATTTATGCTCTAAATCGGTATAACTACCACCTGAACTTGTGTTATCTGCGTATGGTTTACCTTCATCATTTACACCAAAAAGCATTTTATCATCAAGATAGTCATCAGCAGCCTGCGACAGTGATACCGCACCGTTTAAGTGCTTTTGTACTAGCTGAGCAAGATCTAGGCCTTCGGGAGTGACATAGAGATTGTTCAGGGGTACTGATGTACCATTATGCTCAGCTTTAATTTTAGCACCACTTTCAATCTGCTTAAGTTGACCCTCAAGCAAATCTAAATAATGTAATACTAAGCCTTCTGGGGTCTTTGCTTGAGTGCCAAAGTCAGTCCACCCGACCATAGCACCCTCTTCTTCCCACGCTTTATGCATATGAGAAGTATCACGACCGGCGATTTTACCACCTTCGCCAGCAACGTTTTTAAGCGAGCTTGAAATATCTCCTAACGTGGTCTGTGCAGCGTTTGCCGCAACAGCGAAATCTAGAGGTTCATCCAACACCACTGTATCTGTCGGCATCAAGAACATTTTGATCTCTGCGATTGCTGCTTCAGCTGTTTTTTGGCCAGAAGCGTTACCCACAGTTTCATTATTAAGCTTACCCATTAAGCTTTTGATATGAACCATAGCCGCGTGACGTGCGATTTGGCCAGAATAAGACACTGAAGATTCGCCTTGGGCGTTCTTAAAGTCATAGCGGTTTGCACCCGCTTTGTTTTCTTCAGCAATTTGCTGAACAGCGATTTCAGCTTCAACTTCTGTTTTTTCGCCTTTGCTGTCAGTTGCCGTGATAGTTACCGATACTTTTCCACCTTCAATTTGTTCGAAGTTTAGTGCGTTTGCAGCTTTAAGCTTGACTGCACCGTCAACAATTTCAAAACGATTGTCGGAGATGGTTAGTGTCAGTGCACTTACTTCATCATTGTCGTCAGCAAAAGTAATATTTGTAACCGCTGCGCCAAGTGTATCTTCAGATACTGACGCACTGTCTACGGTAATAGTAGGTGCAGCATTAGTTGCGGCTGGAGGAGGTGTAGTGTTGTTATCATCGTTATCGTTTGAGTTGCTGCTAGAGCCACCACATGCGGTGAGGCCTAAAGTTGCAGCGAGAATAGCAGTCGTTAACAGAGACTTTTTAAGTGCCATTGAATTGTTCCTTTGAGACTAATTATGTTTATATTTTCATAACTAGGCGTAAAGTATACACACACCTAAATAGCAATCAATATTATTTGCATTGTATAAATAACAATTTTTTTAAAAGTGCTACGTAACAGCTAACTATTCCAGCGCTATCACTTGTGAAAGAGAATACGGATACTCCATATAAAACAAAGGGATAACATCATAAAAATGACGTTATCCCTTTGTCTCAGAAACCTGTTTCACAAATTTCTCCGAATTGAGCATTCGAAAAATTCGAAGTATCTTTGCGTTAAATCAAATTGTTACTTTTTAGTTCCAAACATCGGTAACAAATAAGTAACCTTGACGCCAAATCGTTTTGATCTTCTCTGGACGACTCGGATTATCGTGTAGCTTTTTACGCAAGCGAGAGATGCGAACGTCTATTGTCCGAGTATCTGGGCGATAATATTTGCCTAGGATCTGCTCGTATACAAAGTCACGTTTCACTACTTTGCCGCCATTGCTCGCAAGTAACCATAGCAACTCAAACTCATGGGTTGTGAGGTCAATGCGCTCCTGCCCATAACTCACGCGCCTGGTGTTTTTGTCGATATGCAGCTGGCCAAAGGTTAATTGCTCTGGCTCATCGTCAAACTGCGAGTTTGCAGCTTGCCTTCTTAACACTGCATCAAGTCGAGCTCGCCATAATCTAGGCTTTGCGTCTTTGGAAATAACTTCGTCAGCACCGAGCTCTAAAAACAGGCTGTGAACATCCTCGTCATCGCTGTCAAGACTGACGATCACGGGAGCTTTGAATCTTTGTCTAAATTGGCTGATTGAATCGCAGGTTGGTACGGATGCGATAGCTTGATCAAGCACGATACCGTTAATGGATTTCCCTGAAAAACCGTTCAATTGACCTAATTCCCTCAACAACTCAACAGTGTAGCCTTGCTCTTCAAGCATTTTTTGTTGTGATGTCAATATATTGTTATTGCTTTGTGCAACCAAGATAGTGGACACGGACGCACCTCATTCATTCAACATGGATGAACACAGTGTAGTCACGCAACCTGAATGGATGCTTTACAGCGTAAATAATCCTTTTGCCGTATCCCAAAGTGCTTTAACAACTGGGTCATATAACCGTTTATTCTTAGTTACAAGTCCAATTTCAATCTCGTCCGATCTAAGCTGCAAAAGCTGAACTTGATTCTTAAATGGACTTTGACTAATTACTATCTCGGGGACACACGCAATACCAAACCCTAAACTCGCAAGCGCAACCATAGCTTCATGGCCCGAAACATGCGCATAGACTTTAGGAACAAAATTGTGTTTTTTGCAAAAGTTATCGATTCGATCTTTTAACACACCTTGCTCTGGCATAATAAAAGACAGCCTCTGCCACGGCATTTCACTATGACTGTATTCATCAATAATAGACTTAAGCGGACAGTCCATCGTTGGACCAATGAACACCAATCTCGAACGGCCGATTGGCAAATACTCTATACCGTTCGGTAGATGTTTTGGCTTCACCGCGACCGCAACATCTTCCTTACCACTAGCCACTTCTGCTATTGAATGCGCGGGATCACCAGTAATAAGATTTAACTCTACTTGCGGGTATAGGTGGCGAAACTTGGAAAAAAGATCATAAATAAAACTGTAAGTCGCGGTCACTGAACAAAATAAACTCAGCTCACCAGTCAAAGGCTTATCATCGTCAACGCATTCACTCTTAAACTGCCGCCAGCTTGCCAACGTCGCTTGCGCGTAATGAACAAACGCTTTGCCTTGCTGAGTCAGCTCAACGGTGCGATTATCTCGTAGGAATAAAGGCGCGCCAACTTCCTCTTCTAACTGTTTGATTTGACGACTTAATGTCGGAGGACTTACAAAACAGCGCTCACTCGCTCGGGAAAAGTGCAGCGTATCTGCAAGTGCCAAAAAATATTTAAGTTGTTTGTGATTCATAGTATTTCACCTTTTGAAACACTATAGTTCAAATATATCATTTTACGCAATCAAAAGTTCGCCCTACTCTGACTTCAATCTATTTCTACAGAATCAGGAAATATCATGTCGAATTACTTTAATACTTTATCTTTACGTGAGCAATTAGCTCAGCTTTCTCAATGTGAATTCATGGATCCAAAAGAATTCGAACAAGGTGTCGACGTTCTGATTGGTAAAAAACTAGTCATTGTTGGTTGCGGTGCACAAGGCTTGAACCAAGGTCTAAACTTAAGAGACTCTGGCTTGAACGTCAGTTACGCACTACGTCCTTCAGCAATTGAAGAAAAACGTCAATCGTTTCTTAATGCATCTGAAAACGGCTTTATTGTTGGCACTTATGAAGAACTCATTCCTGAAGCGGATTTGGTCCTAAACTTAACGCCTGACAAGCAACATACTTCAGTTGTAAACGCAGTAATGCCGTTAATGAAAAAAGGCGCAACACTTGCTTATTCTCACGGCTTTAATATTGTCGAAGAAGGTATGCAAGTGCGTGAAGACATCACCGTAATCATGGTTGCACCAAAATGTCCTGGTACAGAAGTACGTGAAGAGTACAAGCGCGGCTTTGGTGTACCTACGCTGATTGCAGTTCACCCTGAAAACGACCCAGAGGGTAAAGGTCTCGCGCAAGCTAAGGCATATGCGGCGGGAACTGGTGGTCATCGTGCTGGCGTATTGCAGTCATCATTTATTGCTGAGGTAAAATCAGATCTAATGGGTGAACAAACCATCCTATGTGGTATGTTGCAAACTGGCTCACTACTATGCTTTGACAAAATGGTAGAAGAAGGCATCGAACCTGGATATGCATCAAAGCTTGTACAATATGGCTGGGAGATCATCACCGAAGCACTAAAACACGGTGGTATCACCAATATGATGGACAGACTGTCTAACCCCGCCAAGTTACGCGCATTTGAACTGAGCGAGCAATTAAAAGACATCATGCGCCCACTTTACAACAAGCATATGGACGACATCATCAGTGGTGAATTTTCAGAAGGTATGATGGCTGATTGGGCTGAAAACGACAATAAATTGCTTACATGGCGTGCAGAAACCGCACAAACCGCGTTTGAAAAGCAAGCGAATACGGATGCTGAAATTTCAGAGCAGACTTTCTTCGACCAAGGTATTCTAATGGTTGCTATGGTTAAAGCCGGTGTTGAGCTGGCGTTCGAAACCATGACAGCAGCTGGCATTATTGATGAATCTGCTTACTACGAATCACTACACGAAACGCCGCTAATCGCGAATACCATTGCGCGCAAAAAGCTGTTCGAGATGAATCGTACTATTTCAGACACCGCAGAATATGGTTGTTACCTGTATAATCACGCATGCCTACCACTATTGAAGCCATTTATGGAATCAATCACAAAACGTGAGATTGGTGAAGGTTTGTTAGACAGTGACAATTATGCTGACAACCAAAAGCTCATCGCTGTAAACCGTGCGATCCGTAACCATCCGGTAGAAAAAATAGGTGAAATCCTTCGCGGTTACATGTCAGATATGAAAAAGATTGTTTAGTAAGTAGAAATAAATTTGCGTCAATAATATAGCAAACTAGTTCGCTTGTTAGTAACCAAGGCCACTTTCCACCCTGAGATTGTGGCCTTTTATCTCTATTTCTCAACATAACCACCCATTTAACTCAAATACAGTTAACACTAAATACTGAGATTAACTTTATTTTATAAACCAAAATTATTTTTTTGTGACTTGGATTGTTACTTGTTCCGAGCTGGTTATTTACTATGCTAGAATAATCGGTTCCACGGGATTACACACACAAATCGAATGCAAAACACAGGTTTAACAATTACTCAAAGAATTACCCTTTTGGGTAGTCTCATTGCGATTGCTGTCGCTTGTTTAATCGGGTTTACCTCGCTTTACAGCGCCAAAACGCTCATTAATGAACGCATGATGCAATCTGAATTGCCAAGCAAGATAGAAAGTATCAATAAATCATTAAGCAAGCAGATAGACACGTTGAAAAATGCAGCCGAGCAGCTTTCAAGCAATTTATTAATCACCCAAAGTGCCAAGCAAAATACTTTGGACGAAAAACTTCTTGTCAACGAACTCAAGCGTATTGCGGCGCAGTATGACTTAGTTACGGCTTCTTGGGCTAACCGCGAAACCAATCAATATTGGAATCAAAACGGCTTTCTGCGAGTACTAAATAGAGAGCAAGATGGTTGGTTTTTCGGCTTTACCACTAGTGGCTCGCCATACTCTATTAGTATCTATCAAGAAGCGCCGGGCGATGTAAAAATGTTTGTAAACCATCAACAACTAAGCGGTCTTGGTTTAGCTGGACTTGCGAAAAGTATTGATGATATGCAGGCGATGCTTGCTAATATGAAAATCGAGCAAAGTGGCTTTGTTTTCGTCATTAACAGGCAAGGTACCGTGCAATTGCACCCAGATGCAAGCAAAGTTGCAAAGTCCTCAATTGAAGATTTTTACGGCCAGCACAGTCGCGATTTTACCTCCACACGTGGATTTATCGTTAAAGAGTTGGAAGTAGATGGCGAAACTAATTTAGTTGCAGCGAGCCCAATTCCAAACACAGATTTGCTTGTTATTGCCCAAGTGCCAACCAGTGAAATCAATAGTGGGATCACTTCTTTGCAGTGGCAAATCATTGGTTTTTCGATAGTGATTGCGCTAGTGGCGAGCTTTTTTAGTATGCTACTGGCTAAGAACTTAAGCGCGCCACTTAAAAAGATGGCAGATTTATTTGAACAGCTTGGTAGCGGCGACGCAAAACTCAATTATCGTTTACCAGACTCAGCACAACCTGAACTTCATGCTTTGGCTGGCGGCTTCAACCAGTTTATGGCTAAGATCGAAGAAGCTATCCACATGGTTGCGGAAGAGAGCCGTTCAATTCGCGTGACGAGCGAAGCCGTGTTTAAACAGAGCCAGCAAAACTCTCAGTCTCTGGATGAACAAAAGTCTCAAACCATGTCTGTTGCCGCGGCAATCAATGAAATGGGTGCGACAGTACAAGAGATAGCGAGCAGCGCGACCAACACGGCAAAATTGACAGAAGAAAGTAAAGCGTCAACCAAGCGCAGCCGTCAAGGTGTGCAAGAAAGCCAAGAAACACTTCACTTGCTTGCAGGTGACATCGAAAATATGGCAGGTCAAGTCGCTACGTTGGCCGATAAAACCCAGTCAATTGCCAATATCGTTGATGTGATCAGAGGCATATCTGAACAAACCAACTTGCTTGCACTCAATGCAGCGATTGAGTCTGCGCGAGCGGGTGAGCACGGTCGTGGGTTTGCCGTTGTTGCAGATGAGGTGAGAGCACTTGCGAGTCGTACATCACAATCTACCGACGAGATCCAAGCAACGATATCTGAATTAACTCAGGTGTCTGGCGCTGTCGTAAACCAAATCCAACAATCCAGTGAACAAGCAGAGCAAAGTGTTCAAACGATGCAATCGTCAGTGGAGTTAATGTTGGAAATCTCGGAAACCGCAAATCAAATAAATGACATGACCGCGCTTATCGCAACAGCGACAGAAGAGCAAAGTAATGTCGTTGCGGACGTCGGCCGCAACATCGAGCAAATTAGCGAAATTAGCGATGCCGTGATGAACGAGCAACTTGACACGGAACAAGCAATTCAGCGTCTTGCTGCATCAGCAAAAGCGCTTGATGATCTCGTCGCGAGCTTTTAACCTCTGCTCAACTCTAAAGTAAGCCTGCATGTTTCCTTGTAGGCTTACCCTTTCAAATTGTCTCTTTGTTACATGGTGTAACAATCACACCGCGCAAATTTTGCAATTATGGTCTAAATTCAATAATAGTAAGGGTCAAAGGTAAGCAATTAAGCCATAACTAAAAGTCAGCCGAATGCCCAATCTGGAGGTTGTATGAAGATAGTAATTCAGTTCTCTATTATTGTGCTTAGCATTATTTTACTTAGTGCTTGTAATAGCACTCCCAAAGCGACGATTGATAGATCAATTCTTAATGCAAATCACCAATTTACTGTTCACAAAGTTGAGTCGTATTCTGACGTCTTTCAACTCAATAACCAAATTCGCATTAAATTAGAACAATACTTTCACAACGGAGAGATAGGCCTTAAACGTGCTAAAATGCTGATGAGATTTTTGGTAAGTAGTGGAGATGATTCACTTTCTTACCTTTCAGGTGCAAATTTAACTGCAAATCAAGCATTTAATAATATGAACGCGAACTGCTTGTCCTTGTCTATACTAACTCACGCTATTGCTAAGCAGCTAGGCTTACGCAGCCAATTTCAACAAGTACACATACCTGAATATTGGGATGAGAGCCAAGGCTATAGCCTGCTAACAGGCCACGTCAACATCAAAATTTTTGAAGTAGATAACACACAGGACTCAGTTAAAACTTTATATGTTAAACCAACTGCGGTCACTGTTGATTTTGATCCTAATAGCCGCTCTCAACACTTTAGTACTTCACCAATTAGTACAAATACTATCTTATCTATGTTCTATAACAACAAAGGAGCAATGGAAATGATTAGTGGTAACTTAGATATGGCATATAGCTACTACAAGGCAGCCGTAGAAAGTGATCCCTATCATGACGGCGCCTGGGGGAACCTCGGTATTTTATACCGTATAACAAACCAGTACGACCTCGCCGAGCGAGCCTATAATCAGGCCATTGCCATTAACCACGATAATCGAAATGCACTAAGTAACCTTGCTAAACTCTACCACCTGACGGAACGAGATCATGAAGCTGGCATTATTGAAGCAAATATCCATAATTTGAGAAAAAGCAACCCTTATTACATGTTGGTATTAGGGAACGAAGCCTTTAAACAAGGAGAGTTAAATCGCGCTAAGCATTTTTATCAAAAAGCTTATCAACTTGATCGCAACGTTCATGGTAGCTACTTTGGGCTGGCAAAAGTTGCCTATGAGCAAGGCGATAGAAAAAAAGCGGAGTATTACCTCAACAAGGCATACAAAGCTTCTGTCTTCGAACACGACAAAGCGCGCTACGAAGGCAAACTGGCCTTATTGAGAGGAGTTGCAAGCAACCAATTGAATTTAACAGACAACGATGAGAGATAACAATAATAATGAAGAAATGTTCTTTCAAGCTAATCGGCATGATGCTGGCCGCGATATGTACCACGAATGTATTGGCTCAGTCGCGACATCAAAGTATTGCTAATGTTGATAATATATTGGTGCAAGATTTACAAGCTCTCACAAGTGCTCGTCACCAAGGCCGTAAAAGTGGTGCTCAATCGCCTAACATCAGTGCCCAATATATTTTTGCTGCTTTTGAGCAATTAGGTGGAAACCCGATCTATCAGCACTTTACCTTTAGAGCAGGTATTTTTAGTAAGGACGCAGGTCACAACGTCACGGCGATTTTACCTTGCACTCAACCTCGATGTGATAAGGCCATCGTTATCAGCGCGCATTACGACCATTTAGGAACCACAGGACAAAGACATTATCCAGGTGCCAATGATAATGCATCTGGCACCGCTGCAATGTTGCACATTGCGAGGCAACTTAGTAAAACAAATCGCGCTCGCGATATATTGTTTGTCGCAACCGATGCAGAAGAGCGCGGCTTACATGGAGCGAAACATTATGCCAAGCACCTTAAACGAGAAGTTGAGCTCAATATCAACCTTGATATGTTAGGAATAAATAACAACAACCGTTTATTTGCATTGTTTTCACCGGGTTTCAAGGAATATAAATCTGAGCTCCAGAACAAGGCGCAATCTTCAGTAAAATTGACCATAGTATCGTCACAACGACAAATTGAGCGTTATATAAATAACCCAAGAGTTGATTGGCACAAAGCAAGCGATCACTACGCCTTTTATCGCCAAGGGATCCCCTATATTTATTTTGGTATGGGTGAAGATAAACATCATCACACCACCAGGGATACACTAGAGAATATGGATCTAAATAAGTATCAGGCAGGGGTTAACCTCATCAATGACTTTATTTTGTCATTAACTCGTTCACCTTTTGACTCTACCAGCTGAATTTTTTGTGCTTTTGTCAGCTGCTTAACATGCCACTCAAGTTTTGCAGCTTGAGATTTAGTACCTGCAGCACATTGAAATTTTAACGTTAAGGGCCCTTTACCTTTTAAATTTTTTGCCCCCTTCCCAGCCTGATGCTGCTCTATGCGCCGCTCTACATTGGTTGTTATTCCTGTGTACCAATGACCAAAGCGCGTTTCTAGGATATATAAGCTCCAAATAGCTTGGTGATCCGTTTTATTGGGCTCGTTAAGTAACATTTTTCCTAGCACTAACAGGCTCTCCTCAAAATCTTATCAATGACTTCTACCACACATGGCAGCTCTTGCAACTTATCTGCGAACTTTTTACACTTAGTGCAGTCCAATTCCGCTAAGAGACTTTACCTTCTCTGTGCAATCGGTATCATGCAAATAACTGATAATAAGGATACACAATTTCATGCTGTCTAATAAAACCCTTTCTGTTTGGCTCAGTGCTGTAGTTATGACGGTATTTATGTCTGGCTGTTCAAGCTGGATTTATCGCATCAACGTGCCACAAGGTAATTTCTTAGAGCAGTCAGATGTAGATAAACTTCGCGTGCAAATGACCAGAGAGCAAGTGCTATATGTGCTAGGTACACCGCTTGCTAAAGATACTTTTAACAACAATATCTGGCATTACCAGTACGTATTTAATATTGATAGAGACTCAGAGGTCAGAAAGTCGTTTAGCGTTTATTTCGAGAATGACAAACTAGTTCGCGTGAGCGGCGACTTCGAAGAGCCGGAAGAATTTAACACCCCTTTAGACTCATAGAGTCAAGGGACACACATTATTTCGTAGTCAAAGGGGAAAGGTATTTCCCCTTTTTTAATTATTCCTTATCTCCTAAAGAGACAGGTCGCCCACCGGTAACTTTGCTTGCACGGCCCTCTTCTTTTGCTTTTTCCGCACGGCGTCTGCGCGCCTCTTTTGGGTCTGCGATTAATGGACGATAGATCTCTATTCTGTCACCGTCACTCACTACTTGATGTAATTTTACTGTGCGATTCCAGATCCCAAGCGTCAAGTCATTCGCATCTATCTCTGGGCATCTTTCTAATATCCCTGACTGTAGTACCGCTTGCTCAGCTGACGTCCCCTCAGGCACATCAACCGACAATGACGTCGCGCTGTCAGGCAATGCAAATACCACTTCAACCTTTATCATCATCTCGCTCCGTAAACAATTTTGGCTCGCTGGGTAAACGCAGATACCATATTCTTGGCCACTTCATTGAATAGCTTGCCAAACGCCATCTCAATTAATTTGCTCGCAAATTCAAACTCTAACTTTAAACTCACCTTACAAGCCTGTTCATCAAGCGCGGTAAACTCCCAGTAGCCGTTTAAAGACTTAAATGGCCCATCAACTAAACACATTTTTACTCGGTTGCCATCAAATTCATTTTTTGTGGTAAACCACTTTTTTAGGCCGGCTTTTGAAATTTCTAGGCTCGCGGTCATCCCTTGTTCATCATTGCTGATAACTTTTGCATCTGAACAATGCGGTAGAAATGCGGGATAAGCGTCAACATCATTGACCAATTCAAACATTTCCTTGGTGCTATACATCACCAAAGCACTTTTTTCTATCTGTGGCATAGACACTCCAAATCTTAATACAAGGATTTTACCAAGGTTTTGCAGATTTATCTTGTTTGCAGCCACTGACTAAGTAAAAATACGTCACATTAATGAAAAAGCGCTGTCTTAAAACAGGATTTATAGGTAGACTAAGCCATTATGGCAAAGAAAAATTCAAGTAAATCAAATAGCAATACCATAGCGCTAAATAAAAAAGCGCGTCATGAGTATTCACTACATGAAAAGTTCGAAGCAGGTATCGAATTACAAGGCTGGGAAGTAAAAAGTATCCGCGCCGGTAAAGTCAATATCTCAGATACTTACATCCATATCAAAAACGGCGAAGCCTATTTGTTGGCCAGTCAAATTCAACCGTTAAATAGTGCTTCTACACATGTGATATGTGATCCGCTTCGTTATCGTAAACTGTTACTAAATAAACGTGAAATCTCACGTCTTATCGGTGCAACCGAGCGTGATGGTTATTCTCTGATAGCCACAGCAATGTACTGGAAAAAGTGCTGGGTAAAACTCGAGTTCTATCTTGCGAAGGGTAAAAAGCAACACGATAAGCGTGCTGATATTAAAGACCGTGACTGGTCACGTGATAAAGAACGTTTGATGAAACACAATGTACGTTAATTTATTTTAATATACGAACAAAACGAAAAAAGCAGGCTAAGCCTGCTTTTTTGTGCTTGATATTAAGTTAAGCGTAAAGCGCTTAACCTTTGTACTTTTGCATCACAAGTGTTGCGTTAGTACCACCAAAGCCAAAGCTGTTGGACATCACGGTGTTAAGCGGTCCATCACGGCGCTCTGTGACAATGTCTAAACCTTGTGCTTGTTCGTCCAATTCATCAATGTTAATTGATGGTGCAATAAAGTCATTATCTAGCATCAGCAAAGAGTAAATCGCTTCATGCACACCAGCCGCACCGAGTGCGTGGCCTGTCATCGCTTTAGTTGCACTAATAGCCGGAGAATTATCGCCAAACAACTCTTGAATAGCACCTAACTCTTTCACGTCACCAACTGGTGTTGAGGTACCGTGCGTGTTTAGGTAGTCAATCGGTGCATCAAGACCTTGCATCGCTTGTTTCATACAACGTACAGCGCCTTCACCTGATGGTGCTACCATATCGTAACCATCTGATGTTGCACCATAACCAACGATTTCAGCATAAATGTGCGCGCCGCGAGCAAGTGCGTGTTCTAGCTCTTCAACTACCACAATACCGCCACCGCCAGAGATGACGAAACCATCACGATTTGCATCGTACGTACGTGATGCGCGCTCAGGCGTTTCATTATACTTAGTTGACAACGCACCCATGGCATCGAATTCCATCGCCAATGTCCAGTGTAGCTCTTCACCGCCACCAGCAAAGATAACATCTTGTTTGCCTAGTTGAATTTGTTCAACAGCATTACCAATACAGTGTGCTGATGTTGCACATGCAGAGCTGATTGAGTAGTTCACACCTTTAATTTTAAATGGTGTTGCCAAACACGCAGAAGTCGTGCTTGCCATGGTGCGTGGAACCATATAAGGCCCTACACGCTTTACGCCTTTTTCGCGCAGAATATCAGCTGCTTCAACTTGGTACTTAGACGAACCACCACCAGAACCTACGATAAGGCCTGTGCGTTCGTTTGATACTTGCTCTTCTGATAGCCCTGAATCTTCAATTGCTTGCGCCATCGAGATATAGGAAAACGCTGCCGCGTCCCCCATAAAGCGATGTGCCTTACGGTCAACGAGAGATTTTACGTCGATATCTATTTTACCAGACACTTGGCTACGTAGGTTGTAGTCTGCAAATTCTTGGTTAAAAGCAATACCGCTCTTACCTGCTTTTAATGACTCTAAAACTTCTTGCTTGTTGTTGCCGATGCTCGAAACAACACCGATCCCCGTAATAACGGCTCTTCTCATGGGTTTATTCCCTTCGATATTACAAATTATGCGTAGTATACGCTGAATTTTAGCGCCAAGTGGTCAGCTTTCCAGCGTACACATGTACTCTGAACCTAAATAACTAAAAATGCAACCAGACTATTGAGTCGAAAGACAGTAAAATAGTTCCCAAATAGTCGAACATAGAGTCTTTCATGATAAAAAACGCTCAAATACACTTCAACGATGCTGGTACCCCTGTTGCCGATAGTTTTGACGATGTCTATTTTTCCAACGATGATGGGTTAGCTGAGTCACATTACGTCTTTTATACTCAGAACCATATCGACGAGCGGTTACAAAATCATGGCAAAGACCGATTTGTCATCGCAGAAACTGGTTTTGGTACTGGATTAAACTTTCTCAACGCTTGGTATCACTTCAACCAGCGTAGCAAAGACGCATGCGTTAACCAACTCCACTTTGTCTCATTTGAGAAATATCCAATCCATATCGATGATTTAGTTAAAGCGCTACAAGCTTGGCCTACGCTTGCCCCGCTCGCCGAAAAACTCTGCCAGCAATATCCGATGGCCCTTGAAGGATGCCATCGCCTAGAGTTTGATAATGGTCAAGTGACCTTAGATTTATGGTTTGGTGATATTCACGATAATTTACCACAACTAAGTTTCGAACAAGCCGGATTTGTCGATGCGTGGTTTTTAGATGGCTTTGCTCCGAGTAAAAACCCAGATATGTGGCAACAAAGCTTATTTGATGCCATGGCCAATATGAGCCGGGATAGCGCTACTTTAGCAACATTTACCGCAGCGGGTTTTGTCCGCAGGGGACTACAAGACGCCGGCTTTGCGTGCAAAAAAGTCAAAGGGTTTGGTCGCAAACGCGAAATGGTGGTCGGAACGCTGAGCCGTGCCAATAAAAACTCCAATACTCCAGCGTATTACAGCACCACACCGCGTAAGCTAGAGAGTATCGCTATTATTGGCGGCGGTATTGCCTCAAGTTGTTTGTTGTATCACCTTAGTAAACGTGATCTTGGCGCAACACTTTTTTGCCAAGACGACGCGTTAGCCAAAGGCGCTTCTCACAATCGTCAAGGCGCGCTATATCCAAACCTGCAAGCAGATCACACGCCATCGAGCGAGCTTTACGCCCACAGCTTTTTATATGCAAAGCGCCTTTATCAGCATATTGCAAATACAGGCTACCACTTCGCACACGATTGGTGTGGCGTACTCTTGCAGTCCGTTAGTGAGGCCAAACGAGCGCAACATCAAAACCTAGCCGAAAAGGCAACTTGGCCACATGATTTAATTCATGCCGTCGACGCCAAGCAGGCTTCAGCTATCGCAAACACCATGCTGCCCTACGGTGGACTCTATATTCCAGAGGCCGGTTGGCTAAACCCTGCAGAGGTAACGCAAGCAGTGTTTGATGCAGCTCACGCGTTAAAAGCAGTTTCGACTTATTTTAATACTGACATACAAAAGCTCGAAAAAACCGAGAGCGGCTGGCTGTTACACAGTGAAGATAATACGTTTGGGCCGTTTTCAGATGTATTTGTCTGTGGCGGTGAGCACTCTGACCGATTCGAGCAAACCAAACATGTTCCTTTACACGGCGTCCGCGGTCAGGTCTCTCATGTTGATGCAGGAGAAGAATCACAAAAACTCAATACCGTACTTTGCCATAAAGGGTACTTTACTCCTGCAATGGATGGGCAACATTGTATGGGCGCGACATTTGAAAAAAACAGCAAAAGCCGAGAGATAAAAGCTGAAGATGATGCAGCTAACCGTGCCCAGCTTGAACGCTTTTACAAAGACACGGAGTTAGCCGCGAGTCTTGGCGAAGTCACCTCGGCAAAAGCCGCTGTACGTTGTTGTTTTAACGATCATTTGCCTATGCTTGGTCAAGTCCAGCATAACGATGACTTTTGCTCGGCCTTTGCCAATTTAAGAAAGGGAAAACACTATGGTTTTGGAAATCCAGCACTACCCTATCAAGGAATTCATATTGTTACCGGTTTTGGCGCACGAGGACTGTGCAGCGCTCCGCTGGTTACTGAGCATTTAGTTGCAACTCTACTTGGCGAAGCAAGACCTTTAAGCGAGCGAGTAAATCAGGCAATCCACCCTGCCAGATTGCTCGTCAGAGATTTAATTAGAAGTAAAATCTAATAATGGCTAAGGCATAACATCACCTAGATCTAGATATTATGCCTTAGCGCTATACGCCCATTACACGGTAGAATTTCAATATCAATTGCTAACGGAGGAGAGCGCATAACAACTAGGCTTTCTCGGGCAGCTTTTTCCTCGAGTACAAATCACCCGAACTGAGCCCTCAAGTCCTCTTTCAATCCACTGGATATTTAAAATCTTGGCGACACGGAGTAATTGGGTTTTCATATGATAGGGCACCACGCTCGCGCCACCATGGCTAATACAAGCTTTTTGTAACTCTCCAATCAAGGCGTCAGCATCAATCCCTTGTGCATTAATAGCAGGATTGAGATCAAGACCCGCGCACAGCACCCTTGGACGATTCGCAACATCAACAATTTTTACTGACTCACAGCAATACAGACGCGGTTTGCCATTGACGTTCAGGATCGAAAGCTGAGCACTGGCACTATTGCTATCATCATGAAATTTACGAAATACGGCCCAGTGCTGACACGGATCGGCAACGCTACGCATATTGCCCCAAGGTAAGGGAATGCCATTGCCCCGATACACCGCCTTGAGTTTACCGGCTTGATAAGCATCAAAATAATGCCAATGTGGATAAGGTGAAACCGATGTCATTCTGCGCATTGCGACGGAAGCAGAAATACCAAGTTGCTCATGGACGCGTACATCGTAACCTCGGCTTTCGAGTAACTGCCGAAATGGTGTACGGGGACACAATAAGGCCCCTGCAAAGAAGCTCGATTCAAAATCCTGCCACGCGCTCAAAATATCCTGAGCATTTGGAGTATCATGATCGGGGTTATCGTTACTTTTACGACTTTCTCCAGTAGTGAGTACACATTCTAAACCTTCACTATTGTGAAGTACGGCATGGCCAATATGAACGGCTAAATCGTATTTCATTCTCGCGGAATGTGCGTGCAATGCGCGATTTATAAACACCATGTTTGGCTCTTTGAAATAAGAAGTGATCATCCCCTCTCCGTCAGGCGATGATTGCTCAAACCACTCCACTTTTCGACCTTTTGCTATCAAAATTGCCATGAGATCATCACAGCTGAGATAGAGATTTTTACCTCCCACTTCATCGGCTGCTCGCTCTAAATCAGGAAAGTGGTTTTGATGGTGTTCTTGGTGGGCACGGATCAAAAGGTGCGCAAACTGCCTACCACTGATCCCCGCTTGGGATAGCATTTCTGGAATCGCAATTTGTAATATCTCTTTGGCAAATAGAAAGTTGGGCTCTAAAGCCATCCCCATTATCCCACCGAAATTGCCTTTATCTGGCGCTATCTCCGGTGCTTCAGGTTGACTGTCTAAAAACCACTCAATCGGTTTTTGAAATACATTAGAGAAGTTTTCGAGCATCGCTTCGCTTGGTGTACGCTGGCCTCTTTCAATCATTGACAGGTAGGAAACGGAAGGCGCGCTGGTTGGATCTTGCTTAACACATCGAGCCGATAAATCTTCTAAAGTCAGATGGTTACGCTTTCTTAGATTTCTTATTTTAGTACCCAAAAAGTGAGACTTTCTAATTAAGCTTGCAACTTTTGCCATGATTTCACACCCCATTTTTGTGAAATTCACACTGTGAAATTCTTTTTGTGAAATTATTTGAATATTTAACTTACACTCAAAATGTACACGAAACAACCAGAATATATTTCCCAATTTATGACAACATGAACAAGTGAGGTGGATCATGGCAGCGCAATTACAACCGCATACAGAGCAACCAATTGACGATACGAAAGCGCAACAGTCAATGCTGGCAAAACAGTATCTTGATGAACAATGTCCTTTAGAGTTTGGCTCACACATGGAGGTGACAGACTATGTGGTTTACTACAATCACCTGCTTGCGTTTTTTGCCAACGGCACCCATTGTGGTTTAAAAAATTGTAGCCAATTCGTCGCGCTTTGCGGTCACCGAGAAACGCCTGAGGCTGTTTTGCTAAAACAGGACGATGGCTTACATATTGAAATTACCTTCAATCGCACCGGAATGCTCGGCCAATTTGATAGCGCCCATATCGAAGATATCATCGTCGAAACGCCACTGGCGTCTGTGGTTGGTAAAAAGACTAAAACCCAGCTACAAAAACTATGGATGAGCTTTTATCACGGGGTGCAACAACCAGCAGGAAAAGCCTGTTATCGTGCCAAAAATGGGGATGATTATGAACTTTGAGTAAACACTCGATAATTTGTAATCAAATCGCTCAAACATTCAGTAAGTTTTAAGCTAAGCTAATTAAAATACCGCTCTTTTTTCGACTGAGCACATGACTAAATTGCTTAATTTTCTAAAAAACATTAACTGGATGCTTTGGGCGCTCATACTTGGCATTTTTGCTGGTTTAGTTTTCGGTGAACGGTTATCATTTTTAAAACCTATCGGTACAGGTTTTGTAAACCTGATGCAAATCACCATTCTCCCCTATATTGTCGTCAGCCTTATCGTGGGTTTAGGCAAATTTAATCCCGAACAGGTTAAAAGTATTCTTGCAAAAGCGGCGCTAGTCATGGTCTCCATTTGGGTGGTAGGTCTTGCTGTGATCTGGTGCTTTATTATGACATTACCAGCGCATGATGCCGGGACCTTTTTCTCCCCGGCACTGGTCGCCGCTGCTCCCGAAGTAGACTTCGTCAAACATTATATTCCCGCTAATCCATTTGCTTCTATGGCGGAAGGTAATGTACCTGCCTTAGTCATATTTTGTATTGCGCTAGGTATGGCACTTATTTCTAATCAAAAGAAAAACCGTTTACTGGATGTGTTAGAAGTCGTCGGTCAAGGTCTGTCGGTGATTTCCAAGAAGATCATTGCCATCTTCCCTATCGGCATTTTTGCGATGACTGCAAGCACCGCAGGTACGATGAGCGCAGAAGAATTGTCTGAATTGCAAGTATACTGGGTTGTCGTTTTATGTGTCGGCGTGTATTTGATGTTAGTACTACTCCCTATGCTTGTTGCCGCACTCACCCCTGTTAAATACCGCGACCTCATCATGGTTATGCGCAATGCATGGATCACCGCATTTAGTACCGGAAACGTTTTTATTGTATTGCCAGTGATCACCGAGGGGATCAAAGATCATTTACGCAAAATTAAGCAAAGCGACGAAAGCTCTGATCACATCGCTGAGGTGTTAGTGCCTATCGCTTATACCTTCCCGAGTTTAGGAAAGCTTACGACCCTCATTTTTGTCTCTTTTGCAGCATGGCTTACCGGCAACCAAATCGGCATCGAACAAATTCCTAATGTGTCTTTGTCGGCGATGCTAAGTTACTTTGCTAACGTACATATCGCTATTCCCTATTTGCTCGATACCTTGCGTGTCCCGGCTGATACTTATCAGTTATATCTATCGATGTCAGTACTCACCGCAAAGGTGGTTTCACCGACCACTGTGGTATATATCTTCGCATTTGTATTTTTATGTATTTTCATCAACCGTAGACAATTACACCTAAAACGCGTGCGCTCGGTTTATTATTTAACGCTACTATCTGCACTACTCCCAGCATTTATGTTGTTGAGTTTTACGGCAAATAATTACCTCGGTAAACAAACTAAATCGGCCGATGAGGCCATTGCTAATATGGTGATCTCAGATACCGTCCCTGCTCATGTGCTTAGCTATGTCCCTAAAGCATACCAAAGTGGTGAGTTGTCTTTGACGAATATCGATGTGATTAAAAAACGTAACCTGCTGCGTGTCGGATATCTTATCGATAATGTGCCATTTAGTTACTTTAATCAAAAAGACCAGTTAGTGGGTTTTGATGTCAGCCTAGCACATAGGCTCGCATCCGACCTTGGGGTTAAAATCGAGTTTATTCCTTTTAAAAAGCCACAACTGGCAGAGTATCTCAACAAGGGATATTTCGATATTGCAATGTCCGGCCTTGAAATTAATATTGCCGACTTACAAAGCGTGCGCTTTAGTGACAAGGTATTGGAACTGCAACTAGCGCTCTTGGCCAAAGATCATGATTTGAAGAAGTTTGCTGACAAGTCAGCCCTACTTACGCTTGATAAGCTGAATTTAGCTCACGTTGAGTATGCTCCGTTACTCAAACAATTGGCGCAGCAAAACCCTAAGGTAAAAGTATCCGGTATTAACAATTTGCAAAGCTATTTTAAGCACCCAGAAAGATATGACGCCTTAGTGATCAGCGCAGAGGCGGGCTTTGCATGGAGCATGTTTTACCCTGAGTTTGGTGTTGTGGTCCCGGAAGGGGCGAGTTTGAAATACCCCGTTGGATTTGCTGTCGCCAAGCGTAATCAAGATTTACTGAGTTATGTAAATGCGTGGCTGACTATACAGCATACCAATGGCCGTATTGAAAAAACTTATGATTACTGGATCTTAGGAAAAGGTAGTGTACAAAAGCAAACTCGCTGGTCGTTAATGGATGAACTTGAAATCGACCCTAACACACTTATTGATAAACTGAAGTTCTAATACTAACGGAATAAAAAAACGCCGTCAGTTAACACGTTAACTGACGGCAAGTCTACTCACTGGGCGAGCTAGCTTTCAAGCTCACTTTAACCTTAGCCAAACCACAAAATAAAACAAGTTTTTAACAAAAAATTCATTATTTTGATAGCCGACTTCGCAAACCACTACTGCGACTTACACTTCGATTCATACCCTGCACTATCACTTTATATTGCGCCACCAATTCAAACTGCTGTTTAGCTCGGGTGATCCCAGTATAAATAAGCTGGCGATTTATCCCCTGCTGCGCACGTTGAATGGGTGGTAGTATCATTGCCGTGTAAGCAAACTCAGAGCCTTGCGATTTGTGGATCGTCATCACGTATACTCTATCAAAGCTCGGCAATCTTGCAGGATAAAAGCGCCTAACGCAGCCCTGTTCATCAATAAATGATGCCTGTAGCTCACCCTGTTCATCGCGTAAAATAATCCCGATATCACCGTTAAACAGTTTCAACTGGTAATCGTTTTGGGTGATCATAATGGGCATACCAACGTAAAACCGTCCTGTCGGTTGCACTAATCCCATTTGACTAAGCTTAAGCTCTATTCTGCGATTTAACTCGTTCACACCGTAAGGGCCTTCTCTCACGGCCGCAAGCAATTGATAACTGGCAAACTCGCTATGAATTATGGCCTCACTCTCACCATGATGAATGGCAAGAAGGTATCGTTGGTATTGCTCCGCCGCTCTGGCAATTAGGGCATTGTAGGTTTCACTATTTAATTCATGATGATGTATATCGCTATAACCTTGCCCCAGCACGCTGTCTAATTGCCGCTTATTGTTACTATTTACGGCAAATGCTAACTGACCAATCCCACTTCGACTGTCAAAACGGTGACTTTTTTGTAAAAACGCCAGATTATCTTCCAACATAAAGTCAGCGCTGGTATCACCCGACTCAGGCAAGTTTTGTTTACTCAACTCAACTAGTTTTGCTTTCAGTGCCTGACTGTAATGTGGTGCTTGCCCAAGCGCTAAGTTTTCACATAAGTCGCTGAGTACGTTACCAGTATCTACCGATGCGAGCTGATCTTTATCGCCAAGCAAAATAAGCCGTGCATGTTTTGGTAGTGCATCCACCAGCTTAGCCATAAGCGATAAGTCCACCATGGATGCTTCGTCAACAATCAGCACATCAACATGCAGCGGGTTATCTTGATTGTGACGATAGTGAACGCTATTAGGAATAACGCCTAATAAGCGATGAATAGTTTGCGCCTGCTCCGGCAGTAAGTCGGCAAGCGCTGGCGGCAGGTTTAACCTCGCTTTCGCACCAATAATTGACTCACTGAGCCTCGCAGCCGCTTTGCCGGTTGGCGCCACTAGCTTGATGGTCAACGGCGCACTGTTATAAAGCGATTGTAAAATCGCAAGCAGTTTTGTGACCGTCGTGGTTTTTCCCGTACCGGGGCCGCCCGTGATGACACAAAATCGCTTAATGATAGCAAGCGTACAAGCCACTTTTTGCCAATCAATGTCTTCTTCACTGGCTGGAAAAAACGATGCCAACAGTGCACCCAGTTTTGCTTCGTCCAGCGTTACATCGGCTTTCGCCAACATTTCAAAGTGTCCCGCAAGCCTTGCTTCATAATTTGCTAATCTCGCCAAGTAGAGCTTATCAGCGTATAGCCGAAGCGGCTTATCTTCACCGATCGCAGGATGCTGTGCGAGCGCAGCAACGGCTATACCTGTGCTTGAAAATGGCGACAACTTTACAGATTCATCCGCAACCGCGTAGCTGAGCTCAAACGGATCCTGATAATTAATACTGTCTAACTCTAAACAACTATGCTGACGTCCATGAGCGATTAATAATAGTAAAAATACATAGAAGTAATCGTCGTAGCCTTGCTGATTCAACAACTTGGCTAACGCGATATCGGCTTTACCAACCCGTTTGTGTTCAAGCAATAACGCTATAAAGCTATGATGATCGAATGCCTCAAAGTCCATACTTAACTGGCTCATACAGACTCCTCAAATAATGCATCTAATTCTAACACCTGCTCTACGCTTAACTGATTGAAGAAAATCCCCTGATTGTCCGGTAATGCACGTAAGAACAAATAGTAGTTTCCACCTAAATGCTGCTCAGGGTTATAGTCCACGAGGCGCTGCTTTAACAAGCGGTGAAGTGCCACGGTATAAATCATATACTGTAAATGATACTGATGAGACGACATCGCGGCATTGAGGTTATCGTAGTGATAATCTTCTGGGCTATCGCCAAGGTAGTTGGACTTGTAATCGAGAACAAAAAACTGTCCTTGCCACTTGAAGATTAAATCAATAAACCCTTTCAACATGCCTGTCACATCATCAAAGTTTAAAAACGACTTTTGTCCAGTAATGTCACTGAGGATCTTGTTCAGCTTCACCGCACTGAGTGGTTTTAGTGGCAAGTAAAACTCCATTTCAACAATGCAGTCGTCCGGTGGCAGCACACCAAGTTGTAAATGAGGATGTGGCGCAAGAGATGCAGCCAAGCAGCTTGTTATCCAACGCTCAGCTGTCTCTTGCCATTCAGTTGCAATACCAAACTTATCCAAAGATTTAGTTACCGCTTCGGTCAACGTATACTTATCTTCGTTTTTGGGGGAATTCGGTGCGGTAAAATCTATTAGCTCAAAGATTTCGTGCAAACAGCTGCCCGGCTTGGCGCCCTTAGGAAATGTATAAGAGTTTTTTTCCCGCTCTTGATGCTGCTCAGGTAAGTCCAGTAAATGGTTTTCGTCCACGGCCCCGGCTGGTTTATCACCATGATGCGTGTGATAGCTTAGCTGGCTGAAGCTTGTGGTACGCCAATGTCGTTCAACCTGACCGCTGAAGGTTTTCGCAGACAGAGCTAAAGGCTTGTCTTCAAGCCTGGTGTTTATCGCTTGCTGTGGCGTGGAGATTTCATCTAATCTTACACATTCCATTGCCGCATGTGCTTTACATAACTGGCTTAAGGCACTTTGCCACGCCTCGGCACTGTCGAAAGTTTCCGTGCCAAACAAGGCAAATCCTAAGGCCGTTTTGTGCAGTGCAGACTTTTTACTACGCCCTTGTTGAATGTCGTAAAGCCCAAGCTCGCAATAATGCACCGCTCGCGTCAGCGCAACGTAAAGTAAGCGAATATCCTCAGCCAGTCGTTCTTGCTCTGCTTTTTCTTTCGCGTCATCACTGGCTTCAAGGTCGACAACTAACTTATCCCCTTGGTGATAAACTAACGTATCAGGCTCACGAAACCCAAGTGCAAATGGCATAAAGACAATCGGATACTCCAAACCTTTTGATGCGTGCATGGTCACAATTTTCACCAAATTGGCATCGCTCTCTAAGCGAATTTGGCTGCTGCCACTCTGAGCATTATTTAGCTGCGATAAAAACCAACGTAACACACGACCCGTGCCATCAAGCTCTAATTGCTTATGCTGTAAAAGCTCAGCCAAATGACGGAAGTCAGTAAGCCAACGCTCCACTTCCATTCCCTGCTGCTGCCAAATCACTGGCAGCTCACAAGTTATCAATAAGTGTTCCAGCATCGCCATTGCACCAGAGCGATACCACAGCTGTGTTAACTCACTAAATAGCTGCAAATAACCTTGCCACTGCTGTTCATTAAACTGCAAGTCGTACAGTGCTTGGTTGTTTAAATAAAATAATGGTCCCGCAAGCACGCCTCTGAGCGCCGCTTCGTCGTAACTCCCGTGCAGTACATCAAGCAGTTGATACAACGCGATTGCTAGCGGCTGCCTAAATACACTATCTCTGGCAAGGTACACACTGGCAATATCGAGTTGATTTAAGGCTCGTTTTATCAAGCTCGCTTCTATGCGGTCGCGAACTAACACACAGATATCCGCTGGCACAACTGGGTTTTCGCCAATCTTCGCAACCCCCGACCGCCCTTGCTCGATAAGCGCTGCAACTCGACCAGCGAATGCTTGGCTTAGCCGCGCTTGCGCGGCGCTTTTGTTAAGCGCTTCATCCTCACTTGGTAATACACTAAAGCGCAGAGCTGACGACTTTTTAGACGCGATAGTAAATTGCGCATCCTCGGCTTTACCTTGTGCGCTCACCTCAATGAAAGGGATATCTTTGTTGTAGATAAAACTATTGGGGTGACGAGTAAATATCGTATTCACTGCGGCAACCACGTCACTATCGGAGCGATAATTGGTTGCAAGCGTATACTGCCTGTCTTGCGCGACTCCTTGCTTTGCACCGATATAAGTAAAAATATCCGCCCCGCGAAAGCCGTAAATGGCTTGTTTTGGGTCGCCTATCAAGGTTAATGCCGTATTTTCCTTTGCGTAAACTCGGCTGAAGATCCCATATTGTATGGGATCGGTATCCTGAAACTCATCTATCATAGCAACCGGATATTGCAGTGCGATTTTTTCGGCTAAGCGCTCACCACTATCGCCCATCAGCGCTTGATACAGCTGCTTAAGTAAATCGTCGGGAGAGATCAAGCCATATTCTTCTTTGTGGGCGTGAAGCAAAGCTCTTACCTCAGTCACCGCTTGTTGCACTAACGCGAATTTAAGCCCACTCCCGACCAATTGGTGGAGCTCTGCCAAGGTATCAAAGTGACGAATAAGTTCGTGCTCCAGCGGCGTTGTATTCTTTTTATATTGAGCAACATCAGCAAGGCTTTCACTGCCCCAAAGTCCAAACGAGTGATTGCTGCTACCAAACTCAAACCACCACTGCTCACTGTTGACATAATTCTCAAGAGCTTGAAGGTTATCCTTTCGCCCTGGTGCACGATTGCCTGCCAGCCCCGATTTTTTCAACACATTGATGTAGTCAGTTTTGACTATTTCGGCCTTTAGCCACAGTGCTAATGTTTGGTATTTTTCACGTGCGGCAAACACTGCATCTAAGGAAACAGAGGGTTTAATTTCGGCATTTTCTCTTGCTAATAACGGTCTAACTTGCTTCGCCAGTGCATAAGGCGTAGCAAATTGCTCTATCACAGCCTGTGTTTTTTCTGTGTCTAGCGGGTAGACAAAACGTCGCCAATGATCTGCCATCGCGGCATCAATCAGCTCGCTCTCATCGAGAATAAATTCGAGGTTAAATGCCACCTTAGACTCAAAAGCGTGTTGCTTCAGCATTCTTTGGCAAAAGCCATGAATGGTGAATATCGCGGCCTCATCCATTGACTTAGCGGCAGCATCAAGGAGATCAAAGGCGCGCTTTTTATCTTCAATTTGCGCCAAAATGGCATTGATCAGTTCATCTTTACAGACTTCACCTAGTAGCACGTCTCGAGCTTGAATAATGCGTTTTCTCACTCGGTCTTTGATCTCTTGTGTTGCCGCTTCTGTGAAAGTTACCACTAAGATTTGTTCAACGCTTAACGGCTCATGTTGTTGATCAGAAGTGCGCAAGCCTAGTAAATAACGCAGATATAAACCGGTGATGGTGTAAGTTTTCCCCGTGCCTGCACTGGCTTCAATTAGGTTTTGGCCACTTAAAGGCATAGTAATGGGGTTAAGCATCTCCATGACGTACCTCCTCAGCGGCATTAAGAATAGGTGTTAACAAAGTAAGGCTAAGTGCGCAAAAACGCGCTTCATGAGCTGACAAATCGCTAAAGCATAGTTGAACATAGGGATCTTCTCCCTCTCCTCGACCAACATATTGCGGCTTAAATTTATATGCGGCCTTTTTAATATCCTGTGTCTTGGCGTATTCCATGCTAGAACTTGGGAAAAATGCCACAGGTTCGCTCAGCGCTTGTTTATAAAAAGCCAGCCACTGCTCCAAATATTGCTGAGCTTGTGGTTGTGAAATAGCGGTAAAGTGCACGCTTTGATCTAGCCCAACAATATAAGTCGTGACTTCATGCCCCATTACGCAAGCCGCGCAGTGATGTAAAAACCCTTTAATTAAATCTTTCGCTTTAATACTGGCGCTGCGATAGTACACTTGCCTGTTTTCATACACACAATCAAGCCAGCCAACCAGCAAATGCTCTGCAATACCAAGTTTTAGCTCTAGAGGCTCCTTTGCTTCATTAAGCAAAGGCGTTAGTACCTTAACCATAGGTTCAACGCGGGTCAGCAGCCCCTCTAGCTGTAGTTTGCCGATGTTCGCTTGTGGCAGCGAGCCTCGTTGTAAAATCTGTTCAAGATTTAAGGACCGTTGTTGTAGCTGAGCATCCAGCACTTCATCTAAATATTGATAGCGCTCCAATGCATCTAAGGCGAAAGGCTCTTCATCAAGTGTTAACGCTTCTATTGGTTTGAGTTTAATGCCCAGCGCTTGCTGATAAAATAACTTTTGCGGCTCGCAAACGCCTCGCAGCAAATCGCTAAACTCAATTTCTGCGTCTAAAACTGGTACTAACGGTTTTACCTCATCAGCATGCGCCGCCCTATGCTGCCAAAGCCAAGTACGATTGTAGCTCTGTAGTGAGCCCGCTTTAAAATGTTCGGGATTAAAAGGTTGTAATGGCAGCTGTGAAGTTAATCGAGTGACTAAAGACTGCTTTGGCATGTCTTCGAAGTAAAAGCTGCGATCTAGATATTCTGTCAATTCGCTGACTAAAACGGATGGCACTTGGGCTTCGTTGTTAAAACAAGAGCGGCCAATATAACTGATATACAAGTTTTCTCGAGCACTGAGTAAGGCTTCTAAGAACAAGTATCTGTCGTCTAGTTTTCGTGAGCGATCGCCTTTACGTCTCGTGGAGTGTGCGACTAAATCAAAACCAATAGGCTGCACGGTACGAGGATAGTCCGCGTCATTTAGACCAAGCATACACACCACTTTAAATGGAATAGCACGCATCGGCATCAGCGTACAAAAGTTTACCGCTCCGGCTAAAAAGCGCTGCCCAACCCCTTTTTCTCTGACGCCTTGCTTAACCAAATACGCTAATATTTTTGCTGAGACTGGCGCTTGAATATCGCCATTTTCATGGTGTTTTTCGATATTCTCTATAATCTGCTCAAGCTTAAGTAAATCCCAACTCTGTTCAGATTCTGACGAGTAAAATAGCGCCATGGCTTCACGTAGAATTGCTGCGAAGTTCGTTAAGGTCTTTTCGCTCCTGAGTTGTAGTTTTAACCAAATCAGCGCATCAACAAAGCCGATAAGCTTGTTAAGTACCGCCACCGACATACCTTCGACTTCATCAGCAGGATAAATGGAAGCGAACGGCGTCTGTTCATCGTTTGTTGCAACCCCTAAGAGCAAACGGTTGAGTCCATGCTGCCACGTATTTAGTGGTATTTTTGGCAAGCCATATTCGCTTTTATGGCTGTCGTTTAGGCCCCATTTAACACTGACCTGATCAAGCCAATAGCGAATTAAGTCAAACTCATGGCTTTCAAGGTTAAACTGTTCGGCGATCGGCGCAACGCCCAGCAAATCGAGAATATCCGACACGCAAAAACGGTTATTGGGTAAGTCTGTCAACGTTACAAAAGACGTTAAAATAGGCCGCTCTTGCTCAATTGCAAGATCAGAAATCGCATAGGGGATCCGCAGATTGTCCTCACTACTGTCAAACACAGCTTTAATAAATGGCGAATAGGTGCCCACATCAGGCATCATGACGATAATGTCTTTAGGCGTCAGACTAGGGTTTTGTTCAAACTGATTGAGTAAATAATCATGGAGCCGCTCGACCTCACGCAGTGGCGTATGGCAATCCTGAAAAACGATACTGGTATCATCGGCCATAATGGGTAACTTGCCCTGCTGCGAAACAAACCAATTTGGATCAGCAGTTAACGACTCTCCTTTAAATGCCAACTGGTAGATCTCTTGCTGAACCTGACCAAGCAGACTGTCATCAAACGCGTCATCAAATCCATCAATCCAACTGGCATCAAGCTGCAATAATTGCTCAAAATAGTCACGCCCGAGCTTTCCCCATGAAGAGAGTAGTGGATTGCCAACGTAATAATACTCGCCGTCTTTCGCTTCGAGCTCTGGCATTTTGGCGTATTTTGCGGCGACTTTAGCTTGAGTCTTCTCATCGACTAAATCCCCCCAGTAGTGTTCACTAGGGTTAAAAAAGAATAAAAATACATTCGTTTTTTGGCCAAGCGCTTGAAAAATATCAAGTTGGCTGGTTGATATTGCCGACAATCCAAATATACAGATCCGCTCGGGAAGCTTGCCCCTTGGTGCATTGGCCAGCCCTTGCAGTAACTTATCGTGCATGTTGGCACGGTGATATGGACTTTGTTCAAGCGCTTCAACATGGCTAACTAAGCGACGCCAGAGATCAGGCTGCCAAGGCGCGATGGCTTCAACATCCACATCGTTCAGCGTATCTTGGCCCTGATCCCAAAGCTCAATCCACTGGGGGCGATACATTAAATATTGGTCAAAAACGTCGGCAATTTTTTCACACAACGCAAAGAGTTTAATTCCTGAAGGGTCGTCACCTAAATAGTGCTTAAGCGCAATATATTGAGGCTTATCAATGCAGCCGGGTAATAGCGTAAATAGTTTCCAAGTCATATTGCCTTTATTAAAAGCGGATTCCTTGGGAACATCATCAATGAAATTTTGATATAGCTTCCAAATGAAGCTAGATGGTAATGGAAAGTCGACTTGTGCACTTATCCCTAAGTGTTGACTCATGCCTAGTTTGAGCCATTCAGACATACCAGGAGATTGTACTAACACCACTTCTTTTGCAAAAGGATTTGCGAGCGGTGCCGATTTTATGAGTGTGCAGAGTTGTGCCTGCAAGATTTCCATTCGATTCGATTGGATGATGTGTAACATGTTGTCTGCCATGCAGTTTAACGCTGTATTAAGTGTATCGGAATCTTCCTATAAGCGGTAGTTATTGAAGTTATTGCGAGTGCGCTTGAGTAGAAAATCAACAACCGCCGCTTCTCAGAAACACTTTTATACCCATTTAACCTGAGTTTCGTATAATTAATGCCTTTCTAGCAGAAAGTTTTAGCGCTAACTACATTGCATTCACTTGTTCTAAATGAGAAATTTTTAACACAGCCAGCGTCAGATTTAATCCCTCAAATTGAGCACCTTATTAAACCAAATTGGTATTAGAACAAATCTATATCAGAGCTCTCTTCCGGCGCTTCAATTTTATGCTCAGACAGCAACGCTTCGTAAAAACAAAGCATATCGCGACCGTTATCTTTTGCGTAATAAAGTGCTTTGTCGGCATTTTCAAGCACAGTGATAGGGAAATCATATGGACTAATGCGAGACATTCCAACACTGACGGTGAGCTTTTTTACGAATGGAAAGTGAGTATTTCGTACCAACTCCATAAACTCGTCCATCTTAGCTTTTATCGAATCGTAATCGGTTGGCTCAAAGACCAGTACAAATTCTTCGCCACCGAAGCGAAACAATAAGTCTGTGGATCGAAAAAACTGACGCATACGCTGCGCTAATAACAGTAAAACTTCATCTCCGCATACATGTCCATAGTTATCGTTGACTTTTTTGAAGTGATCGATATCCATGATAGCAAGCCACGAGGTTGCGCCTTTATGCACCGAGCGCACATCACCATGCCATACCGTTTTGTGTTGTTTGATAACTTGCTTTTCAATCAGTTGCTTTAAACGTTTTTCAAAGGTTTGACGGTTCAGTAGTCCGGTGAGTTTATCACGCTCGTTTTCGTGAAGAATGGTGAGATAATTTTCAAAAATGCGGCAAAATGCATTAAGTAGTACTTGATCTGCACTCGACAAGCCCGTACTGATAACTGCTATTGCACCAACCGGCTTTTCCTGAAGGCTGATTGGCACCCAACGATGCTCAGTGCCATCTTTCGCTTGTACCGTAATGATACAGGCCGACTGCAAGCAAGAAATTAATTCCTTATCTGGCTCTTTAACTAGGCTTCGCTCTTCCCAATCAAATTCCTTATCGGAGAGTTTTCTTAAGAGCAGGCTTCTCTCTATCGCGATCTCTCCAGGAACGAGCAAGTCCTTATAGACAGCGACCTCTTTACAGCCTATGAACTCTTGAATAGTAGATACTAAGCTATATTCAAGAGAATCAACGTCTCTCGTTTTTGTTATTTTGATAACGGAATTTAGTAAATCTTCTTGCATGTCCGACGCACTCACAACTGCATTGCTGGCATATTATTACACACTTAGCGAACAAATAAACTCCAAAGTACTCCTTTATTCCTATCAATGTTAAAAAATAAGCTACAATCCAGTTGATTATTAATTAGCAAATACTTGAGGGTTAAACACTTAACTGCTCTCAAACTTAATTGATAAAGATGACAACTTTTGCATCAAAAGTTTTCGCTTTACCACTGACGCCTGCTTTAAGCTTATGCAATGTACAAAAAAATGCCAAACTTAAGTGTTTGGCATTGCTATAAATTCATACTTATGGATTGGTTTTAGTCTAATGTTGCAAGCATAGACTCATCATACTCTTTCACGGCTTGACCAGCTTGCACCTTCTCCACATAATCAGGATTAGCAATAAACGGCCTACCAATGGCTAATAAGTCAAATTGTTGATTTTGGATAGCCTCAGCACCTGATTCAGCCGTATAACTCCCCACACCTACTAACGTCCCTTTATAAATGCTGCGTAAGTAAGCTGAAGCACTGCCGCCCAAATAATCAAACTCCATTGCATCGTCGAAAATGCCCAGATGCAGATAGGCTAAGTTGCGACTGTTTAACGCTTTAAGTAGGTAGTCAAATACCGCTCTGTCTCTTTGGTCGCCATCCATATTGAAGTAAGCACCCGGTGACACTCTCAGACCCACTCTGTCGGCACCAATACGCTCAGCGATAGCATCTGTCACCTCCAAAGCAAATCGGCTCATATTTTCTGGTGTTTGACCATACTCATCGGTACGCTGATTCGCGGCGTGATGTAAAAACTGGTCAATTAAATAACCATTGGCACCGTGAATTTCCACTCCATCAAAGCCTGCTTCAATCGCGTTTGCTGCTGCTTGGGCATAATCGGCAACAAGTTGTGTGATTTCTTCCTGAGTTACCGCTTTAGGGATTTGATAGGTGAGTTCACGCATTCTTGGAACCGTGCCCTCAACTCCAATAGCCGACGGTGCTAAAACTTCTCCGTCAAAAAAGTACGGGTGCGCAACACGCCCAACGTGCCACAATTGCGCAAACATTTTCCCCCCCTCAGCGTGTACAGCATCGGTTACTTTTTTCCACCCTGCAATTTGTGCTTGTGTAAACAAACCTGGTGTATTCGGGTAGCCTTGCCCATCAGGACGAATAATCGTCGCTTCACTAATGATTAATCCTGCTTTGGCTCGCTTAGCGTAGTACTTCACCATGTCATCGGTAGGAACTAAATCGTCGTCTGCCATACAGCGCGTCAATGGCGCCATCAAGATGCGATTATTGAGTGATATCGTGTTATTTAGCTTAACATTTTCAAAAAGTACCTGTGGCATGCGTGTCTCTCCATATTTGAATATACATTCAAGATATGGATTCTTGAATCATTATTCAAGTTAAACCTTTACATTTTTTTCATTGTTATCAAAAATAGGGGTGAAGTATTGGTATAATGACGACGTTTAAACCCACTTGGTGCACCTAGGAAATCGATGAGAACAGCAGAGTTTGATAGAGAAACCGTACTGAGAAATGCCATGCAAGCATTTATGACTTATGGCTACAATAAAACCAGTATGCCCAAACTGACCGAAGTAACCGGACTCCATCCTGGTTCTATCTACTGTGCGTTCAAAAATAAAAAAGGTTTGCTATTAGCCGCTATAGATCAATATCAAGCAGACCGACGAGTGCATTATCAACAGCTGTTCGAAAACAGCACCAGCCTTCGCTGCGCACTTGAGCGATTCTTACAAGATCTCGTCGGTGAGTGTTTGGGCGACGAGTCAAAGAAAGTGTGTTTGCTCACCAAAACGCTTAATGAAATTGGCGAGCAGGATGCGGAAATTCAAACGGCACTCAGCGCTAACTTGCACCAATTTGAATCACTGATCAGGCAACAATTTTTAATGGTTTGGCCCGATAGTGAAGCATTAAGTGAAGATGAAGCCACAAAGAGAGCGCGTTTTTTCATTATGTCTGTATATGGTATTCGGACTTATGCAGCGACTCAGTGCGACAGCTCACACCTAAATGCACTGGCGGATAGGTTATTGGAAGTCTCTATTTAAAGCCGGGAGCTTTGAGCTTGGCTAAACTGCTGTTTAAACGTATCGTGTAAACTCTTGTCTATGAATTCGAGATGCCAGTTAATAAAGCGCTCGTCCACCGTCAAGCCCGCCAATACAGAATTAACCGCCGCTAAAAACCCGCGTGTAACGGGTGTATCCCGACAAGCGATATGCCCAGTAATAAATGGAGCAAAACCACTAATCGCAATTGGTACGGGTTTTTCTGATGCGTCTTTCGCGTGGTATGCAATAACCGAGGGATATTCAAGCAGCAACTCAAAGCGCTTGCTCATCAACATAGAATACATTTGTGCTTCGTTTTCGCTGCCTTCTTTCACGTAGAGCTGATCTGGTGGCGTCTGCTGTATTATGGCATCGGCAATATCACCATATGAGCGCTCTTTTTCTACGCCCAACAACCATTTGGGATGACTCGTTAACAATGCTTCTAGGTTTTGCTCGGTTTGTGCAGACGACAATTGCGCGGAAGGTGCAGCAAAAACTTGTAGCCCTAAAAAGTAAGTGGTCGGCTCAGAAAATAGTAATGTTTTACTGCGCGCTTTATTCACAACTAAGTTTCTAACACACTCCCCTTCACCACCTGCAATATTTTTAAGCGCACGATCAACACTGGCATCAGACTGTGTAATCTCAAACTGAGTTAATTGGCTTTGCAGATAGGAAAATACACGACTCTCAGTGAGGACACCTTGAGAAGGGTTATTGTAAATTGTGATTGCTTGCGGCTGAGGCTGAGCGATTGAATAGCTACAACAAAGTAGCAAACCAGATAGTATGCCAAGTCTATTCATTGATACGTCCTTTTATTTCCTGTTGATACTTCCCACAGTAGTCTATTTTATACTGCAAATTATATCGTTGGAACAGATTCAAAATAAGTAAAACTGCAATTCGTCCTCTTCCGGATGTTTTCACACAACCATTTTATTTACTTTCGATACTTTTCATAGAAAGAGTCAATGGAGTATTCAAATAGCGCTTTTATATGATTTTTAGCCTCTGGAATTGAGACAAGCTCAAAATCGACGGAAACAGATTTACCACCAAATAGTCCAAAAGTAGCTGGCTTAGACACAACATCCAAAGTCAGTAATCCGCTGTTATTTTCTATTGGTGTCAATTGGTAAGAGGCGCACTTACCGCCTTCATCGCCAAGTATAAAAAAGAACCCGCCACCTTCCCCAAGTGCCTCAAACAATTCCAATTCTTTGTCCCAAGGGTAATGATCAATAACATCCCAAGCCTCACGATAAGATTGTAATTCTTTTTCATAATTGATGAGTTCAGTGCCACCGTCACGGTGTTGATAATAGACTTTAACTCGTCTCATTAAATTTTCCTTATCCACTAACATCACATTTTTTGAGAATTTGCTGCCGTAGAAAAACCCTCAGCAGCTTAGTTGACATACTCTACATTTGCGCCGCAAATACGTCATGTATTTTCTCTCGCGTTAGCTGGTTGAAATCACCGTCATGATAGTTTTCGACATATTCAATAAAGGCGCTTGGAGTGATAGTAATAGCTGACAGAAGCCAGCTCGAACCGTCATCTTCATCATTATTAAACTCTACAGCTCCCCGAGACCTAGTCGCTTCATTATCAAGTCGCCAAATGCAAAACGTGACCTCTTCTATTTCGAAAGCCTCGTCATTCAGTACTTCCAACAGCTCTGTCGGCGCTCCCTCGTACATCCCAAGCCGTACACCGTACTCTTCTTGAGCATGAGGGCTAACTTCCGACTCATGATCGAACCCCTTGATAAGGATCGACTCGTCTTTAATCACAACAACAATATTGTCGCCGCCCCCATTTTTGTAAGTCGCGATATCAATACCAGAGGCCCAATTTTCGGTATAAGTAAAACAGCGCAAATACTCATCATCAGAGATTTCAATATCTAATGCCGCACTGGCCTTAAGAGCCAACTTCAATTCCTTATTTGATATTTTGTTGAGTTCCATCTCTTTCTCTATGTTGGAGGTGAGTTATTATGTAATTTAGCACTTTCTAAGGTCTAAATTATGATGAGTGTCGCTGCTTTTTTGACTTTCAGAGTCAACTTCCGGAGCAGCTTAATTATGCTACTATCGAGCTTATAGTAAAATCCTAATAGGAACGCAGAAATTTCTCCTAATGCTTCAGGGGGTTTGACTATATCTTATGACTAAGAGCGGATGTTTTAGCACCAATAATACATCATGTAAATGCATCAAGTAGTCTCAACTATATAAAACCAAACAGAGAGAAAAATGTTTCTTTCTACTATTTTACTAACGAATGCTGACTTAACCCTTCATATAAGAAAGGGTTAAGTAAGCACAGGGACAGACAATATGGATATATCAAATACCCAATGGCATGCTAAAACCAAAGCTTCGCCTGCTACCTCATATCGTTCGAATACGGATACCAACCAGAACAATGCACGCAATACACAGGTGTCTGTTTCTTCATTGGCTGTGAAACTAAAAGAAGCACAACAGGCGATTGACGCAGCTCGTTTAAATCAGCAATCATTTCCACAGAATAACAACGTTTTAACGTGGCAAGCGCAAAGCAATCAAGAAGAGATTAATTCGGCTAAGTGGGAGTTTGAGCAACTGTCAAAACCTCAACTGGAGACTATCGCCATGGATCCCAGTAATACCTTTTCAAAAGCAGAGAAGACTGCTGCTTACGAAAAGTGGCATGCACTTGATCAACGAGCGTTGTCTGAGCTGAAGCGGAACGCCCTCAATGATGATAATGCAATGACATCATTTGAAGCTGCGCTATACACACATAGCCAGACATTCTCAGAACTCGGTAAAGCTATGCTCCCTGATGATTATCTTTCGCAAGCACAGTCACACTTCGAGTCAGCGCTCCAAGACATGAACTTATCAGCGCATACAATGAGCAATCAAGCTGAGCATTACTATAGCCTAATGGTTACAGATCTGTTTGCTGGCAATGAACCTAAAGTGCACAATGGCGCTGAAGGGATGTCTTCACATAACTTAGAACGCAGCAACTATGACTTCTTGACTCATAAAGACAGATTTATGCTGGCTGATATGTATGAATATGCAGAAAAAAGTGGCATAGATTTCGAGTATATTCAAAAACTTGCTAGTGACATAGGAAACTACCGACGACATGATGACGGCAAATTACTCAGTAATTTCAACGAGGGGCATTTTAATACCGAAGGCCAAAAGCTCACTGTCGGATTTACGCAAAGAGATCAAGCCTCTATAGATCGCCTGATGAATAATGGTGCACTATCTTCCAGTGCTCTGGACGCGGGCTTTGTATCTTTTATCACAGACCCAGGCCTTGGCGCACTCTCTCACCAAGGCAGCTACCAGTTTCTGGCACATATAGCAGAAGTAACAGCCGGTATTGCGACCAGTGACTCAGCAACGGAATTTAAAACGTTCACCGAGGCAAGTAGCATCAACGAGCGCTATGTCATGACCCAATCTGAAGAAAGTATTTCCCTCCCAGAACCGGATGTGACATGCAAAAACGGGGTCTGTGAGGTAACCGAAAAAGGACGGAAAAATGGCGTAACCTTAACGCAAAATACTCAAGTGCTCGCACCGCCTATTGAGTTCAAGCCCGCTCAATTTGATACCCTATTCCACCTACAAACCGACCCCGATACTCAGAAATCACTCTGGTTCGAATGGCTTATAGAAAAGTAATTACTTAAACTTAAAGCGGGCATTTCGTATTTTTGTAAATAAGATAGCGAAGTTATCTCCACCTTATGTTCGTTTGACTTAATATCTATCGCTGAGACATTTAAGTTAAAATAAATCATAGATACCCACCTCAAATTCGGATGGCTGTGCTGTCTGCAACTCCAACCGATAATCTAAGGCTAAATGCACAAGCAAAGATATTTTAAATAAAAATGACGTAAGCCAGAATGGCTTTTTAAGATGCGCTGTATTGAGGAAATAAAAATGATGTTTAGGGTTATCATAGCCCCAGAATGTCCCCAAAAGTACGAGCAGCTTTTAGTAGATAATTGATTTGAATAAAGAAGGAATGGCGGAGAGAGAGGGAGTCGAACCCTCGATACGCTATAAACGTATACACGAGTTCCAGTCGTGCGCCTTAAGCCACTCAGCCATCTCTCCGCACTGAATTGCGGGGCTAATACTATGAAAAGCCTCGCACTTTATCAAGCAGTTTTTTGCTTTTAGGATCTATTTGTCTATTAATCCTACTATTTCTGCAAGGATGCAGAAAAATCTAGCATGCGATTGAGCGAACGTAGTGCGCCTTCACGCAACTCCATATCAACGAAGACTTCTTTGCCCTGTGGGCTGATAAGCGCTTCTTCAATTGCCTGTAGGCCGTTCATTGCCATCCAAGGGCAATGGGCACAGCTACGGCATGTAGCGCCTTCACCAGCGGTTGGTGCTTCGAAGAACTCTTTCTCAGGGCAAAGTTGCTGCATTTTATAGAAGATACCGCGATCGGTAGCAACGATAAACTTCTGATTATCCATTTCTTGCGCAGCTTTAATTAACTGACTCGTTGAGCCTACTGCATCCGCTAAGTCTACGATTTCCGCAGGAGACTCAGGGTGAACCAGTACTGCGGCGTCAGGATGTAGCTGCTTCATGTCTTTAAGGGCTTTGGTTTTAAATTCATCATGAACGATACATGCACCGTTCCACATGATCATATCTGCACCCGTTTTCTTTTGAATATAAGAACCCAAGTGCTTATCCGGACCCCAGATAATTTTTTCACCTTGCTCATCAAGGTGCTCAACAATCTCAAGCGCGCAAGAAGAGGTGACAATCCAATCCGCTCTTGCTTTTACCGCAGTTGAAGTATTGGCGTATACCACCACTTTTCTGTCTGGGTATTGATCACAAAACGCAGAAAACTCGTCGATAGGGCAACCTACATCCAACGAGCAAGTTGCTTCGAGTGTTGGCATCACAACGGTTTTGTGCGGTGTCAATATTTTTGCCGTTTCGCCCATAAAGCGCACGCCGGCTACGATGATCATGTCTTTGTCTTCTTGCTTAGCGCCAAAGCGTGCCATTTCTAATGAATCAGCAACACAGCCGCCAGTTTCTTCAGCAAGTGCTTGGATCTCAGGATCAGTATAATAGTGGGCAACCAGTACCGCATTCTTTTCAACTAATAGCGCTTTGATACGCGCTTTATACTCTGCTTTTTCTTCAACGGTAAGAGGGGCAGGTTTTGGAGGGAAGATATAATCTTCCGGCATAATACGTTCAGCTAGACTCATTTCTCGACCACTAGTCCACATTGCATAATTAGGTGGAATTATACGAAAAATACAGGGGTAATCCTAGCGATTGTTTAGCTCTAAATGGCGAGTTTAAGAAAGTATTTTGAATAATATATGAAGAATAAGAGGATGGTGGGTCATGATGGACTCGAACCATCGACCAATGGATTAAAAGTCCACTGCTCTACCAACTGAGCTAATGACCCGCTCAAGCATTAAAAGTGCCATTAATTCATCCTGAAGAGGTGTTCTGGCTCGTCGTCCTGACTCGCGTTCAAAAAGCTGCGAAGCGATGCTCCGGTCTTTTTTCACCCAACTGAGCTAATGACTTGCTCAAATATGAATTATAAAGCTTGTAAAGTGGTGGGTCATGATGGACTTGAACCATCGACCAATGGATTAAAAGTCCACTGCTCTACCAACTGAGCTAATGACCCGCTCAAGCATTAAAAGTGCTATTAATTCATCCTGAAGAGGTGTTCCGGCTCGTCGTCCTGACTCGCGTTCAAAAATCTGCGAAGCGATGCTTCGGTCTTTTTTCACCCAACTGAGCTAATGACCCGCTAAAAATTGAATTCGTATGCTTGTAAAATGGTGGGTCATGATGGACTCGAACCATCGACCAATGGATTAAAAGTCCACTGCTCTACCAACTGAGCTAATGACCCGCTCAAACATTAAAAGTGCCATTAATTCATCCTGAAGAGGTGTTCCGGCTCGTCGTCCTGACTCGCGTTCAAAAAGCTGCAAAGCGATGCTTCGGTCTTTTTTCACCCAACTGAGCTAATGACCCGCTCAAATATGAATTATAAAGCTTGTAAAGTGGTGGGTCATGATGGACTTGAACCATCGACCAATGGATTAAAAGTCCACTGCTCTACCAACTGAGCTAATGACCCGCTCAAGCATTAAAAGTGCCATTAATTCATCCTGAAGAGGTGTTCCGGCTCGTCGTCCTGACTCGCGTTCAAAAAGCTGCGAAGCGATGCTTCGGTCTTTTTTCACCCAACTGAGCTAATGACCCGCTCAGAATCGAATTCGCAAGCTTATTAAGTGGTGGGTCATGATGGACTCGAACCATCGACCAATGGATTAAAAGTCCACTGCTCTACCAACTGAGCTAATGACCCGCTCAAAATCGAATTCGCAAGCTTATAAGTGGTGGGTCATGATGGACTTGAACCATCGACCAATGGATTAAAAGTCCACTGCTCTACCAACTGAGCTAATGACCCGCTCAAAATCGAATTCGCAAGCTTATAAGTGGTGGGTCATGATGGACTCGAACCATCGACCAATGGATTAAAAGTCCACTGCTCTACCAACTGAGCTAATGACCCGCTCAAACATGAATTCTAAAGCTTATAAGTGGTGGGTCATGATGGACTCGAACCATCGACCAATGGATTAAAAGTCCACTGCTCTACCAACTGAGCTAATGACCCACTTAACGCAGCAGTTTTTTGTTACCAATCGCCTGCTGCGGGCGCTTATAATACTTATTTAAATTTTGAGTGCAACTGAAATAGCTAGTTTTTTTCACTTTTTATGACTAAGCGCCTAATTTTAAGGCACTCAGCTCAAAAAGTGATAACTACATCTTCGCTAAACGCTCTGTTGCCAATTTTGCAGGCGTCGTACTTGGATACTCTTTAATCAATTTATTAAGGAGTGTCTTCGCTTCTGCTGCTTGTCCCTGTTTATGTATAATAGTGCCCAGCTTTAACATCGCTTCTGGACGTTTATTCGATTCAGGGAAATTATCAACAACGGTTGCGAAATGAGACTTAGCTTTACCATCGTCAGATTTTATTAAGAATAGCTGACCTAACCAGTAATGCGCGTTCGGCACATATACTGAGTTTGGATACTGCTGCAAGAAACTTTGAAACTCAGGGATCGCCGCATCGTAACGTTTATCCTTCATTATCATGTTTACAGTACGGTCGTACGCTTCATTCTCTGATAGATTACTGCTAAATGCTTGTTCGGGCGTAACATCTGGCGTTGCCGCAGCAGTTGTTCTTGACTGGTCGTAAGCTTGGCTAACGCGATTTTCAATCTCTTGATACAGCTCACGTTGACGTTGTAGCACTTTTTCAAGCTTATAGCTTTGCTCTTCCGTCACACCGCGTACTTGGCTTACTTCTTCTTGCAGCAGATTAAGTTGTTGCTGTAACTCAGCCTGTAGCAAATTGCGAGTTCTCATCATACTCTCAAGTTGAGAGACTCGTTCTTCCAGTGTTTGATTTGAATTTGCAGCTTCTGAAACAGGAGCGGGAGCAGCCCAAACTTGGGCGCTCCCGCTCATGAGTAAGAATGCTGCCAAAATAGTATTCGGCTTCATAATAACTCTTTCTTAGTACACCAATACCGCGCGGCGGTTCTTAGCGAATGCTTCTTCTGTACGTGACTTCACTAAAGGTTTCTCTTCACCGTAGCTCACTACAGAAATTTGGCTGTCAGAAACACCAAGGCTTTGAAGGTACTTAGCTACTGCCTTACCACGGCTTTCACCTAGCGCGATGTTGTACTCAGGCGTACCACGCTCGTCTGCGTGACCTTCTACTAGTACTTTCACACTTGGGTTTTTCACTAGGAAATCAGCGTGCGCTTGAAGTAATTCGGCGTACTTACTCTGAATAGTAGATTTATCGAAATCGAAGTATACGATCTGTTCTTGACGTAGTGCTTCGTATTTCTCTCGTAGTTTTTCTTCTGCTGATTTCTCACGAGAAATAGTGTTTACGTCAACAGTGTTATTATCTTGATTGGTTGCCGCTTGATTGCTTTCGCTCGCCGCGCCCTCGTCAACACTTGAAGATGAGCTACATGCTGCAAGTGTCATCACTGGCAACGCGACCATTAAGGCTTTTAGAGTTTTGTTAAGTTGCATCGAGTATATTCCTATATCTTTATAAATCTAACCAGCAAAATTACTGTAAAAACGGCGACCAGGCTGGTGCCTTAACTTGGCCATCCAAGACAGGTAACCTTGCCTTAAAACGACCATCCATAGACACCAATGCCAATACCTGCTTATTATTGTGCAAGGTGCTGTATATTATCATCGAGCCATTTGGTGCAATACTCGGAGACTCATCTAATCTCGTACGAGTGAGAACTTGAAACAGCCCGGAATCTAATTCTTTTTTCGCAATGTGGTAACGGCCAAGCGTGCGGTTAACCATAATCAGACGCTTTCCATCTGGTGTGATCGAACCTGCTAAGTTCATGTCGCCGTCGAACGTCACTCGCTTAGACCTACCAGTTTTTAAATTTAACTTATAAATCTGAGCATTACCACCCCTTTCAGATGTATACACAATTTCTTGACCGTTTGGGTGCCAAGAAGGCTCAGTATCTATACTACGGTGTCGAGTTAAGCGTGTTTCTTGACGAGTTTTAAGGTCAATTAGATAAACTTCTGTCGCACCACCTGAGTCCTTAGAGAGTACCGCAAGTAATTTAGTTCCATCAGGAGAAAACTGTGGCGCACCATTAATACCTGGATGGCTAGTGATCAGTTCACGCTTTCCTGTATAGATATCTTGAATGTAAATTTGGGATTGGCGATTTTCAAAAGTCACGTACGCAAGTTTGTTTGCATCTGGCGACCAAGCAGGCGACATTAACGGCTCTTTTGAGCGCAATAACACCTGCTCGTTGTAACCATCATAATCGGCAACAACTAATTGGTATGGCTTATCCTGTCCGTCACGCACGATAATGTAGGCAATCTTAGTTCTAAATGCGCCTCGCTCACCTGTTAAAGCTTCATATACTACGTCGCTAATTTGGTGCGCGTAATTTCTAAAGCCTGTACTGCTAACAATACTTTGGCGTCCTTCAAGCACATGATCGTCGCTTTGCATTAAGCGACCATTCGACATTATGCGAGTTTCACCACCGGTCAGCTGTGCTCTGATCACGTCAATCAGTTCATACTTTACCAAGTAACGTCCAGCAGATTGCTGGGTCACGGTGCCTACAACTACCGCTTCAACCCCTGCATCGACCCATGCAGCGTAGTCGATTTCCGAGTCAGTTGTTGGTAATTGAGGCATGTCAGCCTCGGCAACAGGCTTAAATTTACCGCTGCGCATCAAGTCTGCAGAAATAACGTCACTTAAACTCGACGGCATTTCACCAGTGCCATTATATTTAAATGGTACAATTGCGATGGGTCTAGCACTGTCTACCCCTTCTGTTATCACAATTTCAAGTGCGGCTTGCGCAAACTGTGAAACACCCAGAGTAAAAACCAGCAATAAGGTTGTGAACTTCTTTAGCATGTTCGTCCTTTAAAAATTTGGTTTAATTGTTAAATTGATATTCTTAAGCTGTTCAAACACGTCTTTATCTTTAGAAACAGGTAAAGTATCTGCCATTTTCACAGCACGGATAGCGGCTTCACATACAAGCTTATCGCCACCCAATGACTCTACATGCGTCACAAGGCCATTAAAGGCAAGACGAATGTTTACTCGGCATTGTTTACCTTTCATTGTTTCATCAATAAGCAAGTTTGCTTGAATGCGTTGCATAATAAGCGCTTTAAACTTATCCACTTCGCTCAATACTTGCTGTTGACGGATCTTAGCTCTTGCTGCCTGCTCTTTGGCAAGCTGGTCACGCAGCATTTGTTCTTCAAGTGCCTTTTGACGTTGACGCTCCGCTTCTTCCGCTTTTCGTTTTTCCTCAGCTTCGCGACGCTTCCTCGCCTCTTCGGCCTTTCTTAAGCGATCTTCCTCAGCTTGGCGTTGGGCAGCAGCCTTTTTAGCAGCTTCTTCCGCAGCGGCTTTTTCAGCTCTCGCTTTATCAGCCTGTTCACGTTGCTTTTTCTCAATTTCGCGAGCGCGTTTTGCTTGCGCCTCAGCTTGGCGAGTCTCTTCCAACTTAGCTTGACGCTCTTGCTCCAGCTTTTTTATGCGCCGAGCTTCGGCTTCACGGTCTTTTCTAGCTTGCTGTGCTCGCTGTTCAAGATCGCGAATACGGCGATCTTCAGCAGCTTGCTTTTCTTCTTCACGCTTCTTTAAATCAGCAATCTTTTTCTCAACCGCTTGCTGATCAACCGACACTGCAGAAACCGCCCTTTCAGGCTTTTGATCTTTCTGCTGTGGATTTAAGGTGACTTCCATCACAGTAGGTGTTTCAACTTGAAAATTTGCCGTAGCAAATAGCAGACCGCCAATCGCGCCATGAAGCAATACTGACTTAACTACGCTGCTAGATAATGAACTCATTACTCATCCTCAAATGATTTAGTCATTAAGCCAACAGAAGGAACACCCGCTTTTTTCAAGAAGTCCATTAAATAGAGTACTTCTTGATATGACACTCTGCCTGAACCTTTGATCATCACAGGAGTATCTGGATTTTGTTCTAACTTTAGTTTAATCACCGCAGCTACTTCTACGGCATCCATCGGTGCTTCAGGATCGGTACCGACAGTAACAAAATAGCGACCTTCAGCATCAATGGTGGCAATAATCGGTGGCGAGTCTTTGGTTTCAACCAATTCAGACTCTTCCATCTGAGGTAAGTCTACTTTTACGCCGTGTTGGATAAGTGGAGCCGTTGCCATAAAAATGATTAACAGCACCAACATAACATCAATATAAGGAACGACGTTGATCTCCGCGACGGGACGACGTCTCTTACGCTGATACATTTTGTTTTGCCTCTACTTGTGTTGCAGCCTGACGATAAAGAATGTTAGCGAACTCTTCCATAAAGTTAATGTACTGAGTTTCTAGCTTTTCTACATTTTTGGCAAATCGGTTATACGCCATAACCGCTGGAATTGCCGCAAACAGACCCATGGCTGTTGCAATCAACGCCTCAGCAATACCTGGTGCAACCATTTGCAGTGTCGCTTGTTTCACTTCGCCAAGCGCGATGAAAGCATTCATGATCCCCCAAACGGTACCAAATAGACCGATATAAGGACTGATAGAGCCAACTGTCGCTAAGAAAGAGAGGCTTGATTCTAACTTTTCAATTTCACGAGAAAGCGCGACACGCATTGAACGGTGAGTACCTTCAACAACAATCGAAGGAGATTGGATATTGCCTTTTTTATGCTTTGCAAATTCTTTAAAGCCGGATACAAATAACGCTTCTAACCCTGTTGCACTACCAGCCCTTGCAGCTATTTCATTATAGAGTTTGCTAAGATCCATACCGGACCAAAATTTTTGCTCGAAATTCTTTGATTGGCTTTGGGCTTGAGAAATGACAGTTTTACGTTGAAAAATAATTGCCCAAGAAGCAATAGACAATCCCACCAGGGTCAACATTACAAGTTGTACCAAAAAACTGGCTTTTAAAATTAGATCGACAAAATTTAGTCCCGATTCCACGTTATTATACTCCCAAAAGTGTTTCGGCAATGGTAGCCATTTATATTCTTGCGCTCTACTGAGCAATATCTAGAAATAGACTAGATTTACTACCAAAAGGTTCAGCTAGTTTAACCACACTACAAATACCTTACAATCTCAATACTGCGAATTCATTGTATTTGACGATAAATAGAGCAAAACAGTGTAACTCCCTTTGCTTTACCCAAACTTAAGCAAATTCGGCAATCTCCATCACAGTCTCTAAATATGACCCAAAACTGCATAAAATAGGAGTTTTATGCAAAAATAGAGAATAAAACCTCAAAAAACAGATTGGTCTTACCAATTAACAACAGATTATCTAATATTTACATTTTGCGCATTTAACATACAACCCCATATTTTACATAAACTTATACAAATACATCGCCACATTTAAGCTCACTTTTTAGCCTCAATAAAAATTCTGATATTAGTTTTTTTTATCTGAAAAAAGAATTTTTCTAGTTTGATGAAAAACCAAAACCTCTTTAATATACACCCTGTACTGAGCGAGCAGCTGAAGTTTCAGCAAAGCACAGTTACTTGCAATAGGATTCTGATTTTTCGTATTGCTTAGATGATGCATTTTGTGGATAAAACCCAAAGTAACTCATCTTGTTCCCTGGATTACTTCCTTCAACTTGTTGTTTTGCCCGCATTATTTGCGGGCTTTTTTTTGCCTGAAATTTGGTGCACGCCCCTTATTACTCTCCTCGTTTTCTTTAACACTCGATTATTTTGCGGTTTTTATTTAGCACTTGGTTTAAAGGACGAGGCAATCTACAAATAGTTTAAGCAACGTATAACACACAGGTAAATTACTTCAGCGGTAATGAATCTTGCTTGAATTGAGCTGATACAAAATTATGGATTTATGCAAACGTGATTTGCAAAACTCTAATGTAGAAATGAAATAGCCGAGTGAATACTCGGCTATGAAGAACAAAGGTGTTTGTTACCCAGCTTGGATTATTCTGGCTTGCTTAGCTCAAAATGCATATAGGCTTTATCAGAGACAATACGTCCTCTTGGCGTGCGTTGAATAAAGCCTTGTTGGATCAAAAATGGTTCTATCACATCTTCGATGGTTTCTTTTTCTTCTCCAATCGCCGCAGCAAGGTTATCAAGACCAACCGGGCCACCGGTAAACTTTTCTATGATTGCCAGCAGATATTTGCGATCCATATAATCGAAGCCACATTTATCAACATCGACCATATCCAGCGCCAAGTGTGCAATCTCTTCAGTGATAGAGCCATCGCCCTTCACTTCAGCAAAGTCTCTTACCCTGCGTAGTAAACGATTTGCTATTCGTGGTGTACCGCGCGCTCGACGCGCCACTTCAGTTGCACCCGACTCGCTGATCTCTAGATTTAAATGATGCGCTGAGCGCGTTACAATCGAAGACAAATCCGCAACCGAGTAAAACTCCAAGCGCTGCACAATACCAAAACGATCTCTTAATGGTGAGGTTAATGAGCCGGCACGTGTCGTTGCGCCAACCAAAGTAAAAGGCGGTAAATCCAGTTTAATCGAGCGTGCTGCAGGGCCTTCACCAATCATGATGTCCAATTGGTAGTCTTCCATAGCGGGATAGAGAATTTCTTCCACCTGAGGACTTAAACGATGGATCTCATCAATAAATAACACATCCCCTTCTTCAAGGTTAGTGAGCAATGCGGCCAAGTCTCCCGCTTTTTCAAGCACAGGTCCCGAGGTGGTTTTTATATTAACCTCAAGCTCGTTTGCGACAATGTTCGCAAGCGTGGTTTTACCTAAACCCGGCGGACCAAATATCAGCAAGTGATCTAAGGCTTCCTGTCTTGAACGTGCCGCCGCTATAAAAATTTCCATTTGCTTTTTGACATGCGGCTGACCGGTATAATCATTTAGTAATTTAGGTCTAATCGCCCTATCTACTAAATCTTCATTACCTTGGATCTCAGGTTCAATTAATCTATCTGCTTCAATCATAGTTACATCATCGATTTAAGAGCGTCTTTAATGATACTCTCGGTCGTCATGCCTTCTCTGTTTACGGCTTTTACCGCTTTTTGTGCTTGAACTTGTTTATACCCTAATGCCATTAAGGCTGCAATCGCTTCATCTGCTGGGGTATCACTTACCGTCGGATGCTCTTGCGGCGCAAGTACAGCGGCATCGCTAAACGGTGTGAGTAAGTCATTGCCAAAGTCTTTTAGCTTATCTTTCATTTCAAGCACTAGGCGCTCAGCGGTCTTTTTACCAACTCCTGGGATCTTAACCAAAGTCGTTGCATCGCCATGATTCACGCAGCTAACAAATTGCTCTGCCGACATGCCCGACAAAATTGCAAGTCCGAGCTTTGGACCGACTCCGTTTGCTTTAATTAACGTGCGAAACAATGCACGTGCTATCTTGGTATTAAAACCAAACAGTAACTGCGCATCTTCACGCACCACAAAGTGAGTAAATACGGAAACCGGCTCGCCCACGCTCGGTAATTCATAAAAACAGGTCATTGGCATTTGTACCTCATAACCTATACCTGCAACATCAATTAATATCTCTGGTGGCTGCTTTTCTAACAGTGTTCCGCTTAATTTTCCTATCATCGTTATCTCAACCTTCCTCTTACGGTTTTACGCGCTGCGCCTGCCATTTTTATTAAGTTTTGCCTTGAGTGCGCGTGACAAATCGCCACCGCCAACGCATCTGCTGCATCAGCTTGGGGTGTGCCTGGCAATTTTAATATGCGCTTTACCATTTCCTGTACTTGGGCTTTGTCTGCACCACCGGTACCCGCAACGGCTTGTTTAACTTGCCTTGCCGAATATTCACTCACAACCACTGACTGCATGGTCGCTGCAACAATGGCCGCACCTCGCGCTTGACCAAGTTTTAAGGCTGAGCTTGGATTATGCGCAACGAACACTTGCTCAATCGCAAAGTCGCTCGGCGAAAACTGCTCTATGAGCTGTGTGATCCCTTGATAGATCATTTTTAATCGAGTGGGAAAGTCATGTTCACCAACTTTAATGCAACCGCTCCCCAAATATTGGAACTTTGCACCTTGGTGAGCAATCACACCATAGCCTGTAAATCTTGACCCCGGATCAATTCCTAAAATGACAGCCAAACGCATCGTCTCTTGGTTTTTTGGTTATAATGCCAAAATACTGTATAGATTACCAGTTATAAGCTAGTTCATCTGATCAAAAAAGGCGACCTAAGTCGCCTCTTTTACATCAGGTTGACGAACTTACTCGCCTTCACCTTGCTCTGTTAACTGCTTTTCTATTGAGATAGCAAGCTCTTTTAGCGCATCTGGGTTTGCAGGGCTTGGCGCATCAGTCATCAAGCACGACGCTTGCGTCGTTTTCGGGAACGCAATAACGTCACGGATGTTGTCAGTGCCACACAGTAGCATCACCAAACGGTCAAGACCGAATGCCAAACCTGCGTGCGGAGGCGTGCCATACTTCAGAGCATCAAGTAAGAAACCAAACTTCTCTTGCTGCTCAGACTCTTCAATGCCTAGGATCCTGAACGCAGCCTGTTGCATTTCGTTGTTGTGAATACGAACCGAACCGCCACCGACTTCGTAGCCGTTAAGTACCATATCGTATGCATCAGAAAGTGTACCTGCTGGATTTGCTTCAAGGTCCGCAGCACTTACGCCTTTAGGCGCGGTAAACGGGTGGTGTACCGCGTGTAGGTTACCTTCGTCGTCTTCTTCGAACATCGGGAAGTCAACAACCCAAAGTGGTGCCCACTTAGTTAGATCTGTGATTTCTAAATCAAGACCAATCTTCAGACGTAGCGCGCCCATCGCTTCGTTTACAGTATTACGCTTGTCTGCGCCGAATAGAATAATGTCACCTGTGTTTGCGCCTGTGCGCTCAAGCAGTGCATTGATCACTTCTTCATTCAAGAACTTAGCGATTGGTGACTGTACGCCTTCGCTACCCGCATCACGGTCGTTCACTTTCATCCAAGCAAGGCCTTTCGCACCGTAAATACCTACAAACTTAGTATATTCATCGATTTGCTTACGTGAAAGTTGTGCGCCACCTGGTACTGATAGTACTGCAACACGACCTTTTTCGTCATTCGCTGGGCCACTTAGTACTTTAAATTCAACGTCTTTTACGATGTCTGCAACGTCGATAAGCTCAAGCGGGTTACGTAGGTCTGGTTTATCCGAACCATATTTGCTCATCGCTTCGCTGTATGGCATCACAGGGAACTCACCCAAATCAACGTCTAGGAAAGACTGCCACATTTCACGGATCATTTTTTCTGTCACGCCACGAACTTGGTCTGAGCTCATAAATGACGTTTCGATATCGATCTGAGTGAACTCTGGCTGGCGATCGGCACGTAAGTCTTCATCACGGAAACACTTTACGATTTGATAGTAGCGGTCAAAACCAGACATCATTAGTAGCTGCTTAAATAGCTGCGGCGACTGCGGTAGCGCATAGAAACTGCCTTTGTGGACACGACTTGGTACTAGATAGTCGCGTGCACCTTCAGGTGTCGCTTTCGTTAGTACTGGCGTTTCAATGTCTAAGAATGCATTTTCATCCAAGAAACGACGCACGAAGCTACTCGCTTTAGCACGCATTTTAATGCGATCGCTCATTTCTAGACGACGTAGGTCTAAATAACGGTACTTAAGACGACGCTCTTCAGAGTTTTGCTGATTGAAGTCAAGCGGTAATGGTTCTGAACGGTTGATAATGGTTAAGCCAGTGCCTAAGATCTCAACTTCACCGGTTGCCATGTCTTTGTTTACTTGGCTTTCAGGACGCGCACGGACAACACCTTTGATCTGAACACAGAACTCTTGGCGCAACGTATTCGCTTTATCCATTAAGCCTTCCACTTCAGGATCGAATACCACTTGCACAAGCCCTTCTCTATCTCTTAAATCGACAAAGATTAGGCCGCCAAGGTCACGACGTTTATTGATCCAACCACATAGTTCAACTTCCTGATCTACATGGCTCTTATTTAGTTTTCCGCAGTATATAGAGCGCATAAAATTCCTGTCAGTCCAGTTTGCTCTTACGACTAATCACTTCTCACCACACAATATGAATTCACAGTATTGGTAAGCCAGTCGCTAAGACTCATTTTCAATAACCGCCAATTATATAAAAATACGCTGCATTGTCATCCTCAATCTAAGGATCTGATACACTATTCACACATTTAATCGTTGTTTTGATCACTATGTTGTATCTGGGTTGCCCACAATGGAGTAGCGCACACTGGAAAGGTCGAGTATTTTCCAGCCATTGTAGTGCCACAAATATGCTCAAAGAGTATGGCCAAATTTTTAATAGCGTTGAAGGCAATACGACTTTTTATGCCGATCCAAATCCGCAGACCGTATTAAAATGGCTAGAACAAGTGCCCGATGACTTTCGCTTTACGTTTAAAATTCCTAAGCGTTTTAGTCATGAAATGGCACTTAGCCACTGCCAAGATGAATTATTGGCTTGGTGTAAAAACATGGCGCCGCTGTTTCCTAAATTAGGCGTGTTAATGCTGCAATTACCTGCGCAGTTTGCGCCTGAACATATAAATAAAATGCGACAATTTTTATCTTGGTTGCCCAAAGCGCTAACTGTTGGTGTTGAAGTACGGCATTGGGACTTTTACCGCAAAGGCGATGCTGAGCGCAGATACAACCAATATTTAATCGAAAATAACTACAACCGCATCGTGATGGATACTCGCGCACTCTTCAGCGAGCCTGCCAGTACTCCTGCGATAGTAGATGCACAGCAAAAGAAGCCGCGATTACCTGTGCATGCAATTGCCACTGGAGACAGCCCTATTCTGCGATTTGTTGGTTGCTCTCAGCTTGAGTCTAATAGAGACTTTTATCAGCCTTGGTTAACTAAACTCAATCAATGGCTCAGCGAAGGTAAATCACCTTATGTGTTTTTCCATACCGCAGACAATTTTGATGCGCCATTTTTAGCGAGACAATTTATTGCAGATTTAGAGATACATCATCAAGTAAGCAATCCATTCCCCGCTGAAAAAGAAGCAAAGCAAGAGGCGCTGTTTTAATGTCCCATCCCTATTTTTTAAACTACTCAGAGCAAATCCAGACTCAAGTCACTCAATTAATAGAGAGCAAACGACTCAGTGCTTTTTTCAAAAGCCGCTATCCTGAACCGCATCAAATCAAAAGCGATAAGCTACTTTACGAATATGTGGAAGGATTAAGACAGCAGTACTTAAAAAATACCCCACGGGTATCGCAGGCCAAGTTTGAAAAGCGCAACAATATGGTATTGAATGCGTTAGGAACCCATACGTTCAAAACCACACGACACGGGCAAAAACAAAAAACGTCGCACCAAATACACATTGCAGCACAGTTAAAACACGCACCCGAGGCAGTGCTACGAGCATTGGTTGTACACGAGCTAGCGCACTTTAAAGAGAAAGACCATAACAAGGCGTTTTACAAGCTTTGTCAGCATATGGAACCCCACTATCATCAACTTGAGCTAGAGTTACGGCTATTTATGCTGATGTGTGAAACAGAAGGCAACACCAATTACACTTAACTTAAGGGTAATTGGTGTTTTGAGAAATTAGCGTTTACAGCTTGGTGCAAAACCACCCGTACGCGCTTTGTTAGCGGTTGCTTGGGCAGTTGTCATGTTTGCTTGTAATTGCTTAATTCGATTTTCAGGCGCAGGGTGCGTCGACATAAATTCTGGTGGACGCTGTTCGCTCATTTTCGCCATATTTTGCCAAAGCGCAACCGAGCCTTCAGGATTAAAGCCTGCCTTGGCCATTAGATCTAGGCCGATAACGTCCGCTTCGCTTTCATGAGAGCGGCTAAATGGCAGCGCGACACCATACTGCGCGCCAAGACCTAATCCCTGCATAATGGCATTGCGATATTCGATATTATTCATTTCAAGCACCGCCGCCCCTGCTTGCAGGCCAAACTGTAACACACTGTTTTGCGATACACGCTCATTAGCGTGTTCAGCAATAACATGTCCTACTTCATGGCCCATCACCGCAGCAAGTTGATCTTGGTTTTCTGCAACTTTGAGAATCCCCGTATGAACCCCGATTTTGCCGCCGGGTAGTGCAAATGCATTAGCAGAGTCATCTTCAAATACCACAACTTCCCATTGCTGGTTTGCGTAGTTTGCTGGGAGTTGTGCTATTAAGGCATTTGCAATACACTTAACGTAGCGATTGGTTTTAGCATCAGTATCAACTTTTTGCTCTTGCTTCATTTGTTCAAAGCTTGCAACACCCATTTGGTCCATTTGCTGCTCGGAATAGAGTGCTAACTGAGTGCGTCCGGTAGGCGATGTTTTGCAGCCAGCAAGCGTTGCTGCCACAGCTATCGCGAGAACCAGTTTTTTCATAACTTGTTCCTTTTCTTATTTTATAACTTAAGTTTCTCTAAGTTTACCGCAATTTCGTCACTTAACGAGACTAACTTAGTACAATATAAAAAATTTTTCATGAACTTCTGCTGATCAGAACGCCGTCTTTTCGTTGCTCCACTCTAGTGCACCGAGTTCCATTTCCATATAAAGCGTCTCTGATTGGTGTATTTATTCTGCTTAACATTAACAAGGTAACAATACCAACATATGAAGTCATCAACACTCCCAGCAATACTCTTGCCATTACTGGCTAGTATTGTCGCGATAACGCCTTTGGCTATCGACTTGTATCTCCCCGCGATGCTTGCGATTGCAGACAGCTTGAATAGCCCGCTTGAGCAAGTACAGGTTTCTCTTAGTAGCTATTTAGCAGGTTATGCTGTCGGCATGATGGTGTTTGGTCCCCTTGCTGATAGATTCTCAAGACAGACGTTAGCTATTTGGGGCTTGGTCGGCTTTACCGCATCGTCAATTGGGCTTGCGCTAACGAATGACATCGATATGTTTTGCTTCTTACGTGTTGTTCAAGCATTTTGTGGTGCCGCAGCGACTGTCGTTGTACCAGGCGTGATCCGCTATTATTACAAAGAACACACAGCCAAAGGGATGTCTTATGTTTCGATGATCATGATGATCGCGCCACTTATTGCTCCCTCTCTTGGTGCGTTGATCTTGTTGTACTTTGATTGGCACGCCATTTTTTGGTTTTTAGCGGTTTATGCAATACTCGTTATCATCGCATTACAGTTTTTCTGTATTGCAATCCCAACCAAAGCCGATGTACCGCTTAGCTTATCGTTCTTCTTAAAAAACTATCGCATTGTGTTAACACAAAAAAAGGCCCGCTACGATATTCTTTCTTCGATGCTGGCATCATTCGCATTCTTTTGCTTTTTAACCTCAGTTTCGTTTATCTATCTTGAATATTATGGTGTGTCGGAGCAGCTTTTTGGAGTGTTATTCGCCATGAATGTGATTGCATTGATGCTCGGTAACTTTGCCAACACGCGTTTAGTGCCAAGGCTTGGTTCTAGGAAAATGCTCAATATCGGTCTTACTATTGGTATCGTCTTCGCGACACTACTGGTCATACTCAGCAGCCAATCAGTCTCGGTTTGGGTGCTAGCTTCTGCCATTGCACCTTTGATGATGAGTTTGGGGATCATTGCCAGCAACGCTGATGCGCTGATATTACTGGGCTTTGAGCATCAAACCGGTACTGCGACCGCAGTGATAGGCACGCTACGATTTGGTAGCGGCGCTTTGGTCGGCCCCTTACTTGCACTCGCGGTTCCTGAGTCACCTTTGCCGTTCTCAAGCTTTATGTTCGCTGCCATTGTGTTGACTATCGTCTGCCAATTGTTAAATAGGCGTTTTGAGAAAAGTCTCAACGCCACAGAAATCAAAGAGTAAATCACAAAAAGCCCCGACTTGCGGGGCTTTTCTCTAAAATCGTTATTATATCAGGTTAATTTAGCTCTTTATCTTTCCAGAACTTAGTGCCTTTTACTGTTGCTTGCAGTGCCAAACCACTTTCAGTAAAGGTGTACACAGTAACATCACCATAATAGGCTTCGCCTTCTACCGACGCACCTTTTTTAGCGGCTTTCGCTGCAGCATCTGCATTTCCGCCAAACGTCCAGCCTGAGGTCACAAACTTATTCATTGCTTCAGGAGTATGGAATACCATCACAATACGATAATCTTTTACACCGAGACCAAGGCCTACACCACCTTCAGCCATATTCATATAAGTGTTACTTCCTGCCGTATTATCGTGTACGACACCGTAACCTGTTCCAGCTGCAACAAATAGCAGATTAATATTGGCATTAGAAAAAACAGCATAGCCCGGCGCTGCCGCAATTTGCGAACGCGTATCTGGCTTTTTGCTGTAAAGCTGAGTAAGTACATCGTTTTTCATATCTAGGATGGCACGTTGCTTTTCAACCTTGTCACCATCCCCCATTGAAGCACATGCACTAAGCATGACGGCCAAAAAGCCAGCCATTATATGTTTAACGTTTACCATAGGTTTTTCCTTTCCTGCATTAATTAAAATAACACGACCTATCATAGACGCTTAGTTTGAATGCTGGATTAATCTAGTCGCTAAGGTGTGTTTCGAGCCTTGCCAAACCAGCGGCAAAGTTACGCTTACCCGTTCCTAAACGGAAGTGGCACTCGCTCTCCAATAGAAACAACTTTGCAGGTAACAATAGCGTGTTCGAGGTCTCTGCAAATTGACGTGACCACTTTTCAGAATCCCGTACTGAATTAATCTTCAGCAATGACAACACACCGCCATGCGGCTCAACCCAAGTTACTTTTTGCGAGTATAAACTGGCAAATTCACGCATCAATTGGACGTTGTTTGCAATGATTTTTGCATTATGCGCTAAGATAGTTTCACTATGCAGTAATGCAGTCGTCGCCAATAAATCATCCACTTTACTGCCACAAATGCTTAAGTAGCTTTTACCGGCCAACAGCGCATCAGCTAGTGCTTTCGAACCGCAAATTGCCCACCCTACTCGGATGCCAGGCAAGCCCATACTTTTAGATAATACGCCTAACGTAATCGACCGCGGATAAGCCGAAAAACGCCCACCTGCGGCGCGGTCATCGCCATGGCTCTGTGCTGATACTTCATCACTTAATATGTAAGCACCACACTGCTCTGCCAGTTGTTGTATTTGTCCAACTTCATTGTCAGTCAAGCCTGCGCCCGTTGGATTATGAGGAGCATTGACGATAATGAGTTTGGTTTTTGTCGTCACTGCGTTTTTGAGTCTTTCTATATCAACCTGCCAGTTGTCCTCTTCTCGCAATGCCACCGTGTTGACGATAGCGCCAAACTGTTTGGGAAGTGTTGCAAGCGATGGGTAACTTGGTGTGCAGACCACCACCTCATCTTGTGGGTCTAGTAATTGCGCCATCGTAGTGAAAATAGCTTCTTGAGCACCGCTAAATGACACGATTTGATTAAGATCCACACATGCCGTCGTCGGCAGATGATAAGCTTTAATCGCCGCTTTTAGCCCTTCACTGCCCGCAATCGGATTGTAACCCAGTTCAATGTCTGGCATTTTACCGCCACCAAGCTCAATAAGTTCGCCAAGCGTGACGCCTTGAGCGCAGGAATCACTCAAGTTGATGTCGATGGGAGTAGCCAAGCTTTGACTAAACTTAATGTGATCGGGTAATACTAATTCCATTCTCTAACCTAAAAAGTCATGCCAGCACTTTGGCTGGCATGTGTATCAACGACTATTTAAGACGCCATAGCGTAAGTTGGCATCGCTCTAGTTCAACTTTACGTGCGTTTTTGCTTATGGCGGACATTACTTCATCTTCAGCCAACAGTTCAAAATCTCGTCCCAGTAAAATTTCTAAACCATCACGGCCCGTGACGTTCTCACCACTGACCTTATAACCGCCCAACCAGTTTTGTGCTTGGGTTAGCGCTTTATCCCACTGATAGGCTGAGCTTATCGCAAGGATCCCGCCTGCATTCAAGCGCGATTTAATTTGGTTTAAAAAGGTTTTTGGTGAATATAAGTATTCCACAACACGATGACACAAGATTAAGTCATACTCGGCGAATTGTGGTTTAAGGTTATGCCCATCCCCTTGGCAGAAATGGATACGCTCACTGAGTTCATTAAAACCTAATTGCGAAGTAGACACTTCGTGGAAGTCCACAATTTCACCTTCAATCTCGGTAGCAAAGCGTACCGGCGTGCCTTCTTTTAAGGCCAACGCGTGTTGAATATTGCGCGCAGTAAAATCAATGCCATCTACTTGAGTAAAGTGTTTCGCTAATTCAAAACTTGCACGACCGACCGAGCAACCCAAATCCAGCGCTTTATCTGTATTACCTTGATAATGCACCATTAGCTGTGAAACAACACTTTGCAATGGATTGCCAAAATGCATAACTGGCTTTCCGTAGTGGCTATGTAGCGCATTGGCAACGTCCGCATCCATTTCACACAGGTTGACCTTTTGCACTGGCACTTGTGATTCTTCACTTTCGATGTATCTGAATCCTGCATGTTGGAAGAAGTGGCGTCTAAAGGCATAACGTGAATCTCGCACGGCTTCGTTGCCTGTAGAAATCCAGGAGCCACCTTTGATCAAATTGTGTTTACCGTCAAAAGTAGGGGTTGAGAAATCATCGTATAAAGGGTGCACTTTAAAGCCGCTGTATGCGTCGATCGGACTTTCCGTCCATTGCCAAACATTGCCGATGATGTCGAATAAACCTTCAGTTTCAAAACGGTTAACCGGACAGCTTGAAGCACATACCTCAAGGTTGATGTTTCCCGGTGCTTCACTCCATGTCGGCAGATCAACATCAAGCTTATCGCGTAGTACTTGCCACTCTGCTTCTGTTGGTAAGCGTACAAAGTGCTCACTTTGCTCAGACTTCCAGTTACAAAAAGCCTTCGCTTCAAGGTAATTAACCTCAACCGGCCAATTGAGTGGTAATGGAATTTCCTCGGCTAAATTTCGTTGCCAAAAGCCTGTGTCTTTCTTTATCCAAAAGCGCGGCATGGTTGATTTAGTTGAAGCCAACCAAGCTTGACCTTCAGCCGTCCAAAACTCAGGCTGATTGTAGCCACCAGCTTCGACAAAGGTTAAAAACTCTTGGTTTGAAACCACATATTTACTGGCCTTGAATGGTGCCACTTTGACGTCTTGTACACCATATTCGTTATCCCAACCGTAGGTTTGATTTGATTCAGGTTTACCGAGGCGAACATCACAACCGCTTACTGAGATTAGGTTGTTGTCAGGTGCATCACCGTACTCATCACACGCTTCCCAACCGGGTTGTAAAGTCAAGTCAGCCAGCGGCAACATCCGCATTATCACAGAAGAGGTTTCTAGGTGGATACGTTCGTGTTCAATACCCATCAAAACAACCCACACAAGGCTATCTTGCGTAATTGGTAGAGTAATATCCATCTCATCGATTAACCCGTTAATAAGTGCATTCACTTGTTGGCGATAAGCACGCACTTCTGGCACTGTTGGCCAATCGTAATTATTGCCATCAAGGTCATCCCAAGACATTTCGTCTACGCCAACTGCACAGGTAGATTCAATGTGTGGATTAACGCGTTGAGTGATATATTTCCCTAACATCAACTTATTAACGTAAAAACAAGCGGTATGACCGAAATAGAAAATGAGCGGATGCCGTAACCGCTCAGCCTTCACAAAATAGGCGTCGTCATTGTTGATATTGCTAAATAATGATTCGTACTGCTGCCAGCTATTGTTGAAGTATGCTTTGATCTCAGCGCGCTTTTTCTCCACGTCGCCACCTGAAAGCCAGATTGGCTTTAATGTATTTGGTCTTTCCATACAATTATCTTCTTTAAACTTGCTACTTCGATACATACACCATTTCAATGCATGCAGCTTTTAAACTTTGCTCACGTTGCCACTTAATGCCAATGGCATCTTGCTGTATACGTTTGATAATCTAGCTTAGACCACTGATATCAACTTTTTATGACCTTAACTTATTCACATTTAATTTTCACTGCCGACAAGACTATTTTCGGAAAAAACTTCACTTGGTACATCTGGCATATGTGATAAAAATAAAAAGAGCGCAACTTAGGTCACGCTCTTTTGGCAGCCGGGCTGCATCACAATGAAATTTACGCGACCACGGGCTCTAAAGACTCAGCTGAGCTGGACTCCAATGTCAAAAACACCAGCACCATGATATTGGCGATGAACCACAAGTCTTTAATCACAAATTGTCCTAAACCACCAAGCAAACTCATGTCGCTGAACGCACCGGCTGCGGTAAACAAAAAGCTTTGTGTCATAACAAACACCGCAAGACACCCAAGGCTTGCAACGCCAATCAAGACTCGCTGATTAAACCAAATGCCAATGCCGAGCAAGCCTGCCATCAAAACGTCATAGACGCCTATAACATTTGAGGCTTCTTGCACGGAAAACAAGTCATACATCCAAGACATAAACGGTGAAGTTTCCACTAGCGGCACGATTGCCTTTGCTTCGAGTTCGAGAAATTTCATTCCGCCAATCCAGACTAAAACCAATGCCACCGGGAAATAGTTCGCCCACACTAGCGTTCGCGTGTTGATATGATGACGACAGTATAGAAATAGTGCGATGGGTACTAACGCAAAATACTTGATGATCCCTTGCCCAGAACCAATAACGGGAAAGCCGCCATGAGCTGCTATCCAGCGGTTTTCGGCAAACAACGTCAACAAAGTAAATAAACTAATGATGGCGATTAAGGCAAGCGGCCACGCCGCAGGAATAATCTTACATTGCTGTAAAATGACTAGACCCGCGGCAACCATTAACGCAAAGCCAAATACAATGCCAAGTGTGGCAACAGGCACCCACTCTGTTAACCCGTAAAAGCTAAAGGTACCGGAAATGGTACTTGGCCCAGCGCCAAACAAAAATGAAATGCCAAGCAGTAATAAGCTCACTGCTAACACGCCTGAAATAGAATAATCGATAGTTCTAAACGACATATCTAACCTCTTAATATGCTATTGTCTATAAGACCCGAGGTTTTAGAAAGTTCATTCAGCGTTTGTGAAGTTTATACCCATTGCAAGGTATACTAAGTAGTTAGGTCCACAACCCAGTTCAATGCCAGTGCGTCGCAAAGTCAATGAGTCGCGTTAATATTGGGCTTTGAAATTTATCTTTACGCGTCACCAACCAAAACTGCCTCGGTGCGGCTTTTAAACCTGAAAGCGCCTTAATTCGTTGCTGTGCTATGGCATGTTCAGCGGAGTATTTTGAGATACACGCTAAACCGAGCCCTGCCGCCACACCATTTATAATCGCCTCGGTGGAATTTAACTCAAACGCGGTTCGCCACGACGTAAGCTGCGCTGCAATATTCGCTAAGAAAAATTCTCGACTGCCGGAGCCTTGTTCCCGCAACAACCAACGAGATTGACTTTGTATCAGCGTTTGAAAGTCAGTTACCGCAAAGTCCATTGCACTCACGATACACATTTCATCTTCAAACCAAGGCATGATGTCTAAACCTTCGCCTATCACTCGGCCTTCAACAAAACCAATGTCTAATTCGTAGTCACGAAGCATAGCGCACACTTTCGCCGTATTGGTGATAAACAACTGCTGCTGCGTATGCCCTGTTTGCTGCTGAAAAGCCGCTAGCATGGGAGGCAGCAAATGATTGCCTAAGGTATCGCTGGCACCAATTTTAATTTCGCCATATAGCCTCTCGCTTTCTTTAAATAGGGACTCTAAGAAGCGACATCTATCTAGCACTTGATGCGCATGCGGTAGTAATAACTCTCCGGCTGGATTTATCATTAATCGATTATTTACACGATCGAATAATGGTTGTTCGAGGTGACGCTCTAACTCCGCCAGAGCCATGCTAACAGCAGCCTTAGTTAAACATAGCTTATCCGCTGCAGCCGTGATCGAACGCTCTTGCACGATTACCGTAAATACATTGAGTTGCTTAAGGGTTACCATTGACGTTAAGAATTACTGAACACTAATTTAAATATATTCAGATATTCTTAATTAAAGCGCAAGCGTATTATTCCCTCATCGAACAATTATTGTGAAATTACGCATGGCTACTCTTCATTCTTACAGTAAAAAACTCACCGCCAATATCCCCACCCCTATGTCTGGTCTTGCTCTTGGGCTGGCTAGTTTAGGCTGGTGTATCAGTAACCTCTTTCCCGCATTTTTTGTGTTAAAACCTTTAAGTGCACTGCTGGCTGGCTTTATTTTATTGCTGTTAGTGCTTAAGTTTATTCATCAACCCGCTCAATTAAGAGCAGATCTCGCGCATCCAGTGGTTGGGAGTGTCTTACCAACCAGCGCCATGACAATCATGGTTATTTCTCATAGCATCGCGGCCTATTCTCACCTTATTGCAACTGTGGTTTGGCTACTCGCCATTGCAGTTCATCTGGGTTTGCTAGCCAGCTTTGTGTATTTTCGCAGCCGCAATTTTGAGCTTAACCAGCTTGTGCCAAGTTGGTTTATTCCCCCAGTGGGGTTTGTCGTTGCCGATGTCACCTTTAACGGCATGTCAGCGTTGCAACCATTGGCGATGGGGCTCTGGTACTTGGGAGTGATATTTTACTTACTGCTGCTACCGTTCATGATTTACCGTTTATGTAGAGGCAGTGCCATACCACAGCAAACCCAACCAACAATTGCAGTCATGGCAGCGCCTGCGAGTCTATGTTTAGCAGGATATTTAAGTGTCCATCCAATGCCAGCGGCTGGCGTGGTGTTTGCCCTACTGAGCGTCGCTATTATTATGACCCTAGCGATATACCTTGCTTTTATTCAGCTGCTACGGCTGCCATTTAGTCCTGCCTTTGCGGCATATACCTTTCCATTAGTCATCGGCGTCACCGCCATTAGTAAAGTCGTCACTTGGCTAAGCAGCGAACACTTAAGCCCAGGCTGGTTAAGTGTGTTGCAATACCTAGTTTGGCTTGAACTTGTCGTTGCGATCGCAGTAATTAGCCACGTTTGTATTCACTATGCGCGATTCTTACTAAAAATAAGCACTGCCAATTCAGAGAGTTAAAGCTAATATTGCAATAACCTAAACACACACCATTTACTTAGCATGCTAACTAATCTAGAATACTTAGCATGCTAAGTAAATATATCTTAAGTTATGTCGTCACTTCCATTTCATGAAACGCTCGATCTTAGTCTCTGTGGCAAGTTAGGCCGAGTCCATAGAATTTGCCGTCAAGCCGTAACCCAAGCTGTGGAGCCACTCGGTTTTACCCAGCCACGCTGGACCGCCATGATGCATATTCATCATTTGGGTGAAGGTTGCACACAACACCAATTGGCGTGCAGTTTAGATATCGAAATGCCGAGCCTGACTCGCACGATGAAACAGTTAGAAGAAAATAACGTGATAGAGCGCCGCATTGATAAGCAAGACAAACGCTGTCGTAAAATCTACTTTACCGAACACGGGCAAGCCCAGTTAGCGCAGCTAAAGATGCGGATCAGTGAAGTGAAGGCACTTTTATATCATGGGCTTAGCGATGACGAGCTCAATGCTATTGCACGTGCTTTGGTCAAACTTGAGAACAATGCTCAGCAATGTTGTGACAATATTTCTGAAAATGGGAGTACCAGTGAGTAAACTTAGTCCAGATCAGCAATTTTCCCGCTACGTAAAGGTTTCAATCGCCCTTTTTGCCCTCTGCTTTAGCTATTTTATCTTTGCTGATCTCTATATACCAATGACGCCTCAGGCACGTGTGTATCATCAAGTAACCAAAGTGACGCCTAAAGTCAGTGGTGAAGTGCTTGCCGTGAATGTCAGCAATAATCAAAGAGTTCAGCAAGGCCAACTACTACTTACTATCGATGAAGCGCCGTATCGTTTAGCATTAGCTAAGGCTGAGCTCGCTTTGGCAGAAGTTAATCAACAGAACAAACAATTAGACGCCCAGATAGTTGCCCAACAAGCACAAATAGAGGCTGCTGTAGCCAAGTATGATGAGCAACAGCGACTTTATAAACGCAGCCAATCTTTGCTGTCACAACACGCAATTTCAACGCAGGAATCAGATCAAATTCAAGCAAATTTTGCGACGGCTAAGTCACAGCTCAGTGCACTCAAAGCTAATCTACATGCGCTTGAAGTAAAGCGTGGTGCAACCGACGAACAGAATATTGCACTAATGCAAGCACGAAATGCCGTAGAGCAGGCTAAATTGCAACTCAGCTACACCGAAGTCCGCGCGCCCCATGATGGCATCATTAGTAACTTACAGATCACCACGGGAACCTATGCTCGCACGGGTGTGAGTTTAACCAGTTTGGTTTCGGACAATGTTGACTTAGCTGCGGATTTCAGAGAAAAGTCGCTTTACCACGTCAAACTTGGCGAACAAGCGCTAGTGAGCTTTGATGCGTTACCGGGCAAAGTCTATCCTGCCGTGATCCATGAATTTTCTGCTGGCGTCAGTGATGGACAACTCAATGCCGACGGCCAATTAGCTGCTGTTGAGACCTCCAATCGCTGGGTGCGAGATGCGCAGCGTCAACGCGTTCATTTAGCATTTGATGAGCCATTACCTATACTAGCAAGTGGTGCCAGAGCGACAGTTCAAGTCCTGCCTGAAAGCACTTTGCTTGCAACCCTTGCACAAGCGCAAATCAAATTCGTCAGTCTACTTCACTACGTTTATTGATATGAAAGTTGCACTGAACGCCAATGACCTAAGACAGATGCTGCGTATTGCAACTGGGAGTACGCTAGGCTTTGCACTAAGCAAACTGCTCAACTGGCCGTACGGTATCTTTTTTACCGTATATCCCATGCTGCTACTTGGGTTAGTACCAATGTTAAACGCACACATAGTGCGCCAGTTTATCTTAAGTGGGTTGCTCTGTGCCTTTTCGGTATTGGTGCTACAAGGGCTATTTGGCTTCCACCCTGCGTTAATGTCCTTACTCACCTTTGCCTTATTTGCCTTTTTGTTTTTGCAAATGAGCAAAGGCGTTAATTTCTTATTTGGTGCAATGAGTGTGGTGGGACTATCAATCCAACTTCATTTTGCCAGTTATGCTTCAACCAGTGGTGGCTTATATTCACTCATAGCCAGTAACTCTCTGGCTATTATCATTAGTATCGCAACCGCATATGTAATGCATTGGTTATTTCCGGACGTTATTGTGCGTCAATTACCGCCACGGCCAGCAAAAGATGCTGCAAGTATTCGCCATGAAGTCTTACTGTGCGCCACCGTAGCCACACTCTCATTTATGATATTCCAAATCCTAGATTTACAAGATTCCGTTTCCGCCCAAGCGGCATCAATATTAATCCTCTTTCCACTGAGTTGGAAAGCGGCGGGCACAGCGGGCTGGCAACGTGCAGTTGGCACGCTGATAGGTTGTAACTTGGCGTTAGCAGCGCAAATCCTACTGCAAACCTATAGCCAAATTTTACTTTTTCCAATTTTGATTTTATGGATCTTAGTCTTCATTTTTAGTCGCTACCACTTGTTAAGTGGTGGTGCTCCTGGGATTGGCTTTGGTATTATTACCACTTTTGGGATCTTGTTTGGTCAGTCTCTCGCACCAAATCAAGATTTGATCTACAGCGCACTGTATCGCTTCAGTTCGGTGAGCGTTGCAATTACGGTAAGTCTCTGTGCAATCTACCTTATTCATCGCCTACTTAACCACTTTAGTGCAACGCGCCACCATACCTACACCTGAATAAAAGGAATCCACTTGAAGCTTGGAAAACGCTTACAGACTTTGCATGATGTTGTTACTGAAGACTATCAACATATTTGGGACTGCTGCTGCGATCATGGCCAGCTTGGCGCACAGTTTTTAGATTCGAGCCAAGCGCACATACACTTTGTTGATGTAGTCCCAGCGCTTATCGCGAAAGTAAAATTGGATCTCACACGCTTCTTTCCAGAAGCCGAAACGCGCTATAGCCTTTACACCCAAGACGTTGCGAAGCTCCCTCTTGCACAATACTCAGGCAGGCAATTAGTGATCATCGCAGGTGTTGGCGGCGACTTAACCGCAGAACTGATGACAAGTCTTTGCTGCAATTTGCGTGACGAGGTCGATTTCTTGCTTTGCCCAGTTCATCATCATTATACCCTGAGGCAAACCTTGCAATCTTTGCCACTTAAGCTGACCCATGAATCACTGGTTGAGGAAAATCGACGTATTTACGAAGTGCTCTATCTTACTTCAGGTAAGACCGGCGCTGCCATAACCCCGTTGGGCGAAGCGATTTGGCAACAAGGAACGCTTTCCAAACGCTATTTAGAGAAAACGTTGGATCATTATGCACGAGTTGCCAAAGGCAAACCCGAAGCGCAAGCCATTTTATCGGCTTATCAACACCTTACACTATAAAACACAGCGCACTCAGCCAAACTAACTGAGTGCCATAACTTAATCGCTGATAGAGCCCACTATTACGTTTTTGTTTGTAAGCGTTGGCAAGCTGATAGCTAAAACCGACACAAACAAGTACACAAACGGTAGAAAACCAAGCAAATAGCGAGTTTAACGGGCTTACAAACCAGACCAATAAAGGGGCGATGAGTAAGCTTAATAGCATTACCATGCCCGCGAAAGAATGAATAGTACACGCTCGACTTGGCGAGGTTGTGTATGGATCGGGATCCATAGGAAAGAAACCTGCAACAGCGGTTGCTAGACCATGACAAACAATCAAACCGCCAATAACACCTAACGCCCAGTTCCCTTCGGGTACCAAGATGATATAAAAACCAAAACAACAAAATAGCAAGGCTAAGGGGTAATTATTAACTGCGGGAGACAATCGTTCTGTTGGGCTACCACTGGCACCTAACTCACTACAAAATTGATTTTTGTGACTATAATTTGGATAACGCTTGGCAACGCCATACACCCCTACCAGCATCCATATACTTGCTAGTATGCCAAAATAACTCACCAACTCTTGCAACATCACGCCTATCCTTAATGCGCTAAATTTATGTCTACACACTTTATACTAATTTAGGAACATACGAAACCAAGCAGCTGCATTCAATTTAGTGTATTTTCCAGCGCTCCAAAATAGCTTGTTGTTGACCACTTTGACTTAATTCCGCTAGTGCGTGCTGCAGGCGGTTCGCAAGCTCATTGGGAAACTCTGCATTCACCGCCAGAGCCAACTCACTTGGGAAATGCTCAAGAAGTAACTTATGCTCAATTGCTTTTGGGTCCAGCTTAAGGGCGTTTAGTTCTTTCTCGAGTGTTAGTGTGTTGGTTAGTACAAAATCAATCCGGCCCTTAAACAATAAATTCCAAAGACTTTGGTAGTTTGACACTAATACCAACTCATAACCTTCAGAAAAGCCAGCTTGTTTGAGAAAGGTTTCACTATAGTAACCGCGTATGGTTCCAGTACGATAGCGCTTTGCAGCGTCAAGATCGTTTATTGGCGTTTGAGATTGTTTCAGGCCAATAAGTGATGCGGACGTATGGCACATTGTCCCCAAAAAGCGGAAATAGACTTCTCGAGTTGGTGTTTTTAGCCAAGATAACAGCACCACATTAGGTTTAGTTTCTAATTCGTGTAACACACGTGCCATCGGCATTATTTCAATTTTAGCAGCAACATTTGCTTTATCTGCTACCGCTTGAGCAAGCTCAACTAGGCCACCATCCACTTCTCCTTGGCCATTAATAAAATGATAGGGAGGCAAGTCTTCCGCTACAAAATGCACTGTTTCTTGCGGCGAAGCAATTATTTTGGTTGATGCAAGTAGCGCTACAAGGAATAAAATTTTCCTAATCATTTTATCTCAATAAATTAAATAATCATTCGGTCAGTGTGCCCGTATTTGCATTGCAATTCAATCAGCAGCAATGGCTAGATTGCTTCAGAAAGTATTTCATTTGATAATCCAGTACATCATGTAGTAATGGTTTTACCTCGCCATGGGTACAGTTAGCTACTTATGACCCGCGTTTACCGCTGCCAGACCTTGCCAATCTTCTAAATCTTGTTCTGGCTTTTCAGCACGAAATTGTTGATACAAGGCAATACCTTGCTCATCTTCTAAAATATCGACTTGTACGCCCTTACTTTCAAGTAACGGCTCATTGCCTGAAGCATTAGTGATATCCCCTACCACGACTCGCTGAAAACCACGCATGTAGAGTAATGTTGCGCATACGTCACAAGGACTTAGGCTGGTATACAAAGTGGTTTTACTAAAATCAATCCGTCCCGCATCTCGAATTGCCGAGGTTTCACCATGGTTATATGGGTGGCTCTCTTGCACTAACGTATTATGTCCTTTACCTACAATTTGATTGGTCTCGTTATCAACAATAACCGCACCAATTGGGCAACCTCCCTCTTCATAACCCTTTTTTGCCAGCAAAACAGCAATGCGCATAAAGTCTTGATCGCAAAGCTTACGCGTAAAGTCGCTATCGAGTAATACGCCAAGACTCTTGGTTGGCATATGTGCAATGGCATTGAGCGCTTCGCTATTTACTTGGGTTTCTGCGTTGAGTAATACAGTCATTTTTTTATTCCTTGTTGTATTATCTGAACCGAGCTTAACACTATAATTTGGCGCAATTATGAAGTACCCAATCACATAGCTTATCTAACCAAGGTTTTGCCACATCAAGCGGCCAACCACAATTGATCCGCAGATGATCTTGATACAACTCACGACTTGTAAATAAGCTGCCTTGGCGAATTTCAACACCAAGTTCAGCGAGCCGTAAAGCGAGTGCATCACAGTCAATATTAGGCAGTTTCAGCCATAATGCCATCCCGCCCTGAGGGGAAGATATTTTACAGCCCTTTGGTAAACGCGATTTCAAATAGCTTTGGTAAGCGAAGCAGTGTGCCGCTAAGGTGCGATTAAGCGTCCGTAAATGGCGCTGGTAATGTCCTGTCTCAATAAATCGTGATACCGCCATTTGTAAACATTGATTTGGCATGCCGTGAAATGCCTGCATGAGCGCGGCCACTTGGCTTTGATAACGCCCAGCTTCACACCATCCAACTTGCAAGCCCGGCGCTAACGTCTTAGACACTGAGCTACACCAAATTACATATCCGGCTTTATCCCACGCCTTTATCGGTAAAGGCATTGTGTGATTATGGCTCAGCTCCCCAAAGACGTCGTCTTCGATAATCGCCACTTGATACCGCACAGCAAAATCCGCAAGCCACGCTTTTTGTTGCACAGATAGACTGTGCCCCGTTGGATTTTGATGGTTTGCCGTAAGCAAACACGCAGATACCCTTTGCGTTGTCACTACCTGTTCCAAGGCTTCTAGGTCGAGTCCTTCGGGCGTCGTTGGGATCTCAATCACCTTGAGCTGTAGCGTTGCAAGCAGTTGCAATAAACCTTGATAACAAGGTGATGGCACTACCACACAATCCCCCGCTTTTGTAACAGCCTGCAGTCCCGCCATCACGGCTTGAATACAGCCGCCAGTCACCACGAGATTATCAGGATTCAGCGCCAACCCCTTTTGTTTAAAGTGCTTGGTTAGATTCTCTCTAAGCGACCTCAGTCCCATCGCATTGGGATAATGAAAATGGTGATACTGAGGAGAGTCGAACGCTTGCTTTATAAACTTAGTCAGGCGATTTATGGGCATCAACTCGGGTGCTACTTGCACCGTCGATAACATCGTATTGAGCCCTACGACAGAGGGTCTTAACGCACTTTTGGGAAATTTTACTTCACTCGTAAACGTGGCAAAGTCAATGTCACTATTTTTCGCTTTCGGTTTACAAATATAAAAGCCAGACTTCTCTTGAGAAGCTAAAAAGCCATTATCCTGTAATTCCTCATAGGTTCTAATCGCGGTACTCATGCTCACGCCATGCTGCTTGGCAAAGATCCTAAGTGAAGTCATTTTTTCACCGCATTGACGCTCACCAGCGTTTATCTCTGCAATCACCTGCTCACTTAATGTAATAAACTTCTTCGCCATCTGTACCCCTAATAACCAAGAATTCTGTATCTGTACTGCATTTTTACCGAAGTTACACTGTAATTCCAGTATTCGTTCACAAATGGGATTGACACATGACCATGACACACAACCAATGGCAAGCATTACCCCAATTGCTCACTGAGTTTTCTAAACTTACCGAGGCGTTTATACAGTCTAGCAATAGCCGCCCAGTCGCAGGTCGAGATATTGCTCCGCCCGACCTAACACTCACAGAGTCAGGGATTGAGTTTGAATCACTGATAGAGATTTTTAGTAAACAAGTAGTTCCAAACTTAAGTACCAGCATTGGACCTAGGTATTGGGGATTTGTCACAGGCGGCGCGACACCTGTTGCCACCTTTGCCGATTGGCTAGTGTCAACCTATGACCAAAATGTCTCAAAAGGCGATGGCTCCATTGCGACCAGTATAGAGCGGCAGGCCATTCGCTGGCTAACCGAATTATTCGACCTACCAGCAAGCTTTGATGGTCTTTTTACTACAGGGGCGACAGCAGCAAATTACTTAGGTGCGGTCATAGCACGCCAGTTTGCAGGACATCAACAAGGGATCAATGTGGCAGAAGAAGGAGCCTTCGGTTTGGAAATTGAGGTTTTTTGCGCGACGCCCCACGCGAGTATGATTAAGGCGCTTGGTCTTGCAGGCCTTGGCCGCAACCAAATCACGAGAGTCGCAACGCAAGTAGGCAATGAGGCTACAGATATTGCAGCGCTTGAGTCAGCGCTTGCAACAAGTAACGCCAAAGGAAAAATTGTCATCGCCAGTGCCGCCACGGTTACTGGCACTAATTTTGATGATTTAATGCAGATCCGCCGTCTATGCGATAAACACCAAGCTTGGCTGCATGTTGATGCTGCATTTGGTATTTTCGAGCGTCTGGTCTCTGGCTCAGAAGGTCGCACTAAGGGGCTAGAGTTAGCCGATAGTATCACCTTGGATGCACACAAGTGGCTCAATGTACCATACGACTGCGGTATTTTTCTCACTCGTCATTTGCACTATTTGGTTGAAAGCTGCGACGTTCCAGCTCCTTACTTAGTCACATCAAAAGCCGAACCCGACTTTTTTTCGATGGGTGTAGAAAACTCTCGTCGATTTAGGGCGCTGCCCGCTTGGATGTCATTACTTGCGTATGGTAAAGACGGGATCCGTCAATGGGTAAGCAAAAATATTGCGCAAACTAAACAGCTTGCAGACTGGTTTGCTGATTCTCCAGACTATGAATTAGTCTACTACGGAGAGCTGAACGTGGTGCTTTTCAAGCCAAGTGGCAAAGACGACGCAGCAACAACCGCCCTTCTTCATGCCATTAATGCGGACGGCCGTATATTTGTCAGCCCGGGGAGTTGGCAAGGACAGAAGGTGATCCGTGCTGCGCTCAGTAATTGGCAAACGGAGCAAGTTGATTTAGACATAGCAAAAAGCGCATTAACCGAATTAGCTAAGGCGCTTTAAGATTATAATATTTGAAGTTAGCTAACGCTGTGATTGGGAGTAATACTTTGCGCCAATTTGCGACTGTATTCCTCAAAATCAATATTGCTTTGCTCACCAAGTCCAGCCACCGCATGAGAAATAAACTGCGGTGGTACAAATAGATAAGTACGTTTTTTAAATTTCCAATGACGCACGATGTGCTTGGGCTGATGCTTGTCTTCATCTAACCCAGCCAACGAAAATAAATCTTGCCAGTCACTCTCGGTATCGCCGGTCGACTGGGCAACGCTTTGTGGTTCGATACTGAGCAAAATTGCCGACGTTTGTGGCACGCCCATCAACAGCTCACCAATAAAAAAGATGCTACCACTGCGGCACAACTGCTGCTGCGCTTCCGTCATCTCAGATTGCTCTGCCATCTTCGCCCTTTGATATTGCATACCATTAAACATGGACTTGGCAAAAGGCAGCTGCTTTTCAGAAAACTCTCGATTTAAGACATGCTGAAACAACGCTTTGCCAAGCGTATTACCTACGCCATCGTGACTAAAAGTGCCTTCTTCCACATTGGTTTCTATGAAAAGCCCTGACTCTACCAAAATATTTTTCACAGCTTGGTAGTTAAATATTGAAAACGGCTTACCCGTCACCGGATTTGTTGTCGACGTCACCGCTTTTGTCATCGCAGCAAAAAACACACTAATATCAACGAATGCACTTTTTAAGTCAGTGTCAAAGCTCTGAATGCTATCCGCCGTTGCACACAACATGATATTACCCGTTTCATTAAACACATAATGTTTAGTAATTGGGGTATATATTGGCTTTGATTGCAGTTTTGACGGTTTATCTTGCTTGCTAAACCAAGTTGAGAACATTTTTTACTCCCAACATTAACTGTCCTTTTTAGTCGTTTTACTGGCTGCTGTGGTTTGCGGCGGTGCGGCTATGACACTGCGCATTGATTCAATCAGGTTATTAAACTCTGGATCTGACATCGCCTCATTGAGCGATGCCGCTTGCTTAACAAAAGCAGGAGGAACGAATAAATAAACAGACTTACAAAGTGTAAGTTGTATCTCCGTATGGCCCCCTTTTAAACAAGGGCCTGCTTGCCACACCGATTTGACATCATTGGCATCCGCTGAGATAACAATTGGCGCAATAGAAATAGCACCGAGTAAATATTCGCAAACAAAAATGATGGTGCCGACCTTTTTGTCTTGACTGTCGGAACTCGCACTAATACTTACCGAGGCTTGCCCCATACCAGCGATCATATCCATCAATGATTTACCTATGGAAGCTAAATTACCACTGAGCCCTAGTAAAGTTTGAATCAACTGGCTCGATAGTGTGACCCCTGTCTGTTTACTCTCAAACTGAATATTACTCTCTGTCACTTTGACAAAAAGACCTGAACTTGAGACTAATTTATTGAGCGCGTCATAGTCATATAAACTCGTGCCTGACTCTGCCATCGCCTTGGTTAAAGCAGCAAAAAATACACTCACTTCACCAAACGCATTTTCAGCTTCTTGCGGCAATACACTTCCACCTGCGGTACTGTTTAGCGTACTTGCGATAAATAAGTTGCCGGTGGCATTCACTACAAATTGTTTAGTCGCTGGCACTTCATTGCTGTTTGTCGTCGTTAAATTAGCGGCTCTGGTTTGTGCATTACTCACAACAGTGCCGGGTTGAGGTGTTGACATACTCGTTCCTTAGATCTTGGTCTAGCAGATATTCTTCTTATGTCGATTTAGTGTAGTCGCATTTTCAATTACTTAAAATTTACTTTTGTGATTTTTTACAACCCAACCTATGTCGTAAAAACAGCACTAAAATAAACTGGTGGGCGTACCCTGATGATGTAACAACTGCCACTTATCATTTTGCTCGACCCATAAAGATGATCGATAGGCATGCTCTGAAAGCGTGCCATCAGTGTTCCGCCATGCGGAGCGATAAGTAAGAAGCAAAGCGTCACTATTCATATAAGCACAGTGAAACTGCTCTGCTACTACCTCCCCATCTGGCCATTCTTCTTCATTCATTAAGCATAGGATCTGGCCTAAGTTATATTGGCTTCCAGAGCGTCCAACCTCAATAAATTGAGGGTGAAGGAGTTCGCGACACAGCGCCATATTATGCCTATTTTCTTTGCGGTGAAGCGCACACTCCTTCGCGATCACTTGCTTAATAATTGACGTTGAACACATCAGAGCAGGCTAAGGCTGTTTATCAAATACGATGACGCCCTCTGGGATGGTATACCAGTCTTGCTTTTCACTAACCCATGCATGGGCCGTCGGTTGAATAAGGCGAGTATCGTCCAAATTACTTGGTTTGAGTTTAATTGAATTCGGCTCTGCTGGATTAAAGTGGTAAATGCGATTGCCGCAAGTTGGGCAAAACTTAGCTCCGCTAACGTTACCGCTGTCAGCAGGGCGTCGCCATTCCTTCATCGGACCCGAAAATTCAATATCGTCTTTATCAACAATGGCTGTAATGCTAAATGCGCTGGTTGACAGTTTTTGGCAAGCCTTACAATGACAGGCGACCACCATTTTAGGTGCTGCTTTTAACGTGTAGCTTACTTCACCACATTGGCACGAGCCGTTAATTGGAAATGTCATAAAATATCCTTGCTTAAGTTCGGTCTAACTTCATTGGAACAAATCTAATACCGTTTTTCTGTGCTTCTTGCCCTGTCGCCTGAAAACCTAGCGCAAGATAAAACGATGCTGCATTAAGCGATGAACATAGCGAGATTTGAGCTGCGGATGTACTCGCTAACACAGTATCTAATAACTGCCGGCCAACCCCTTTACCTTGAGCTGACTTAGCAACAAATAAATGGGTGAGGTAGTTACCGTCTCTTAATAAAGCAAACCCGATCAGCTCACCGTTTATCAACGCCTTGGCACCGACAAAGTTGGCGTTGCACATGACTTGAGTTACTTCAGGTATTATTTCGTTTAGATAAGTGTCTTTGCCAAGCTGCGAAAAATTCGGTAAGACGTCAGCCTCTGAGACTTCACGCATTAACCTTTCGATGGCATCCGCATCCTCGCCCTGAATCGCATTGATGGTAATCTTCACTTATGACCTTTTGATTTATTGCGTGCTTACATTTCTGGCAAACATTATCCCAAAAAAGCAATGCATTGCCGCTAGGCTAAATATTAACTTACTTAAACTGGCATCGAAAAACCAAATGCCAATAGCAAATACGGGATGCATAGCAACCATTACCCACCAGCACACTCGGCCAATGTTGTAGAGTGGGTAGCCATGTTTCTTTTGGAAATTTAATAACCCAAACGCCCAAGGCAACAAAGTCCAGACAAGTGACATACAAAGCAATAGCGTCACAACAACCTTAATTAATACTTCCCCGAGCATCTATAACCCCTCAAGTGAGGTACGCAAAACCTCTTGAGGTTTAATATTGAGCCCATCGCGTCCAAACGCAAAACTATCTCGCTTATAGCGGGGGAAAATATGCAGGTGATAGTGGCTCAATTCGTTAAAATGCCCGTTGTTTTGCACCAGCGTAATCCCATCTGGGGAAAATTTACGCTCAATTCGCACATAAAGGTCACGCGCAACGCGGTGGATTTCAGCCAGTATGGATTCAGGGACCTGAAGAAGCGTTTCATAAGGGGATTTGGGGCAAATTAAGATATGGCCAAAGTTTATGGGGTCATGATCGGCAAACGCAATCACCTGCTCTGATTCATATACAATAACCGCTTCAATATCTCTAGCAACTATCTGTTCTACAATCGTCATCAGCTACTTCTCCTTAACCTGATTACATAGAGTAATGTACCTGAGCGACTCTCTTCCTGCCAGTGATATATTCTATTTTCTCCTTTGTTAAGTGAATAATTTTCAAGCCCAAATTAACTCACAACCTATTTAAACCAGTTACATTATTCAATGAATAACCCTACAAGGAATACAACATGTTAAAAACGTTAGTTACGGTGGCTTTATTAGCTTCTGGAAGCGTAGCCAGTGCCGCAAATCACGCAGCGACCCATCATGCGATTCATTATGAAGGACGCGTCAGTAAAAACTATGCCGATGGCAGTGTGAATTTTAATTGGCCGGGTAGCCAGCTGCATACTAAGCTCACTGGCCGTTCCTTTCATATCGAGTTGATGGGCTACGGCGATCAATTCGATGTACTGATCGATGGCAAATTCACAAAAAAGCTAAAGACCAACGCCAATGGAGTCGCTGAAACCTTCACGCTATTTGAAAGTACAAAGACAGAAACCGTCACAATTGAACTCGTTAAACGCTGGGAGCACTACGAACACAATACCCAGATCCTAAGTGTTGATGTGGACGGAAAATTAGACTCAATCCAGCAGCCACAGCCCCATATCTTATTTATTGGCGATTCAATTAGCGCAGGCTTTGGCAGTGAGTCCACTCAAAGACAGTGTGAATGGAGTGAAATTCTTGATTTAAGTAACGCGCGTAAAGCATTTCCGTATATGAGCGCGCAACAGCTGGGAGCCAGTTTTACCCAAGTTTCATACTCAGGTTTAGGCTTAATTCGAAATTGGAGCGGCAATCAACCACATCATACGTTGCGTAGTTACTACGACAAAATGTCAGCAGTATTTACCGACAACACTGACTTTGAAGACAAGTTTCCACAGCTTATCGTCATTGAAGTAGGCACCAATGACTTTAGTACCGATCCAACCCCTGCAGAGCCTTGGCAAACTATTGATGAAGTCAAAACGCAGTGGGTAAAAACGATGGTCGTTTTCACCAAACAGCTGCGTGCAAGATATCCTGCAGTCCCCATTATTTATATGCCTCGTCCGGCATATCCATATAACTTTATTATTCCAGCAACTCACGATGCAATTGCAAAGCTTAATCAGCAAGATATCAGTAAACTATACAGTCATACATTCGACTCACCATTAGAAGGCTGTGTGTGGCATCCAACCGCTTCAGAGCATCAAGACATTGCTGAGAAACTCGTTACCTTTATCAAGCAGCAAGCACTTCTCTGAGCATATGTTCAGCGTTATTCAGTGAGATTAAGCTCGATGTACTGAATAACACGCAAACCATTTACAAACTTTCACATTGTTTTTTATACAAAAATTCACAACAAAAATCAACTCACCCGCTTTAAAAACAAATTAATGAGAACGATTTTTATTTGTAAAAATAATACTTGTTGAGATTTATACTTTTTCAACACGTAAAGCCGGTACTTTGAACGACCTACATTAATTTTACTTTTCACAACAAAAATCACCAAGGATAACCTTTTGGCAATAACTCCCCTCTTTTCAAGCACGCAAAAACATGATTAAGATCGTTACGTTATAACATTTTTAAAAATAATCATTTGTATCAAATAAATGATGGTTCTTTTCACATTCGTTTTTGCAGTTGGAATAACAAAATGACAAGGTCACTCCTGACAGTTAGCGTGCTTAGTAGCTTATATTCTTCACTTAGTGTTGCCGAACAATCCATTGAAACAATTGATGTGCATGGCACTCGCGCGCCTCTTTACAGCACGAGAGACGTGAACGCTTCGGCGTTGGGGATGAAAGATCCACAGCTTCTTCCTATTTCCATTCAATCATTTTCTGAAGAACTGATCAGCAATCAAAGAGTAAAAACGCTAGGCGAAGTGCTTGCCAACGATGCTTCTGTTCAAAACACCTCAATTGGTACGGTTTTCGACTTTGTGAGTCTGCGTGGCTTTCAACTAGATTGGACTAACGGTCTAAGACGCGACGGTTTAGCGCTTGCCCCCTACCAAGATGTACCGCTAGAGAATATTCAGCGCATTGATATCGTTAAAGGCCCGTCAAGTCTCGTATCAGGCTTTAACAACCCCGGCGGTACCATCAACTATGTGACAAAGCGCCCTACCATGGACGCCTTTTTGGATGTCACAACAGAAGTACGTAGCCGTGGAGGAAAGTATTTACACATCGACCTCGGTGGGCCAATTTCCGAAGAGCAAACGCTCGGCTATCGTATTAATGCCGCAGCAGAGAAAAACGGTGACTTTACCGGTGGTGATGACTTAGAGCGCTATTTCTTTAGTGCAGCACTGGATTGGCAAGTCTCAGACCGCCTATTTATCCGATTAGACGGCGATTACCAAGACAAAAGCACTGTATCACAGCCTTTGGTAGGACTTGCCAGCGACCCCAATGATCCTGACCGTAAAATATTACCGCCCTATGTCGACACCAGTGATGTCTTGCTCGGACAACCTTGGGCAAAGTATCAAACCGAGTCATATAACCTTGCCGCACGTGCTGATTTTTGGTTGAACGACACCTGGCAATGGGTAAACCAAGCTGCGCTTTCTGGTAATGACAGGTTTACCGTTTTTCCTGATATCTACTCGGTTGATACACAAGGTAATGTGCTGTCTGCCGCTATCCACATTACCCCAGACGAAACGTATGACACACTCTCCGCACATAGTTTTGTCAGCGGTCAACTTACCACCGCTGCAATTGAACATGAGCTAGTCGTCGGCGTTAGTATTCGTGATTATGAGTCAAAGGATGGGCGTTGGTTTGAGTTAACCAACCCCGTTGGCAATATTTTCAATCCAATTCATAGCAGTAAACCGCAGTTCCCTGATTATCCAGAACCAACCAAAACTGAAGCCTCTGAAAGCGCGTTATTTATCACAGATACCTTGCACTTTAACGATGTATTTTATGCCACCTTAGGGCTGCGTCATATTCAATACAAAAAAGAGCAAACTCTACCTAGCCAAACTAAAACCACGCTAGACGACCGAACTTTTAATACCCCCATCATAGGTCTTAACTACAACCCAAGCGATCAGCTCGCGTTTTATGCCAGTTACTCAGAAGGCGCGGGGGAAGGCGGCGTTGCAGTCATCGGCAGCGGTGCAATAAACGAGGGCGAATCACTCGGCCCACAAGAAAGCGAACAAATTGAAGCTGGCATAAAATACCAAACGGACACCATGAACTACTCGATAGCCGTCTTCGAAATAGAAAAAATGTTGGAGTACCACAATCACATTACTAACTATTTCGTGCAAGACGGTGTCCAGTCACATAAAGGTATTGAGCTCAATGCTAGTGGTTCATTGGCTCACGGTCTTGCAACCGTAGCATCCATCACCTTGATGGACCCCAGCTTAGATAAGCTCGACGGCGAGCCCGCGCTTAATGGCAACACCCCAGCCAATGTGCCTGAATTTCAAGCAAATCTCTATGTCGACTATCAACTGCCATTTTGGGAGGCGTTAAGCATCAATGCGGGTATTTTCCATGTTGGTGAGCGCGAACAAAACGTCAATAACACGCTAAAGCTACCAGCCTACACGCGCTTCGACTTGGGCGCTAAATACCACTTTACTGACATTAACACCACGCTACGACTCAAGGCCGAAAACCTGTTCGACAAAGAATATTGGCTATCTGGCGGTGCCAAAGGCATAGACTGGGGAGTCGCTCCAGGTCGTGGCCGCACCTTTATCGCCTCATTAAGCGTGAGCTTTTAAGGATAATTCATGACTACACCTGTTATTCAAATCAATAACCTGCAAAAGCGCTTTGGTGAATACCAAGCGTTACAGGGATTAAACTTGAGCGTACATCAAGGTGAAATTCTAGCGCTGCTAGGCCCAAATGGTGCAGGTAAAACCACCACGATTAATTGCTTACTGGGCTTTTTACAACCGGATGCCGGGGAAATCACCATCGCTGGAATTAATCCACAACATGACGTAGTAACGGCAAGGCAGCAACTGGCTTATATTCCTGAACAAGTCGCGCTCTATCCGCGACTTAGCGGACTTGAGAATCTCGCGTATTTCAGCAAAATGGCCAGCATAGAAAAGACCGACGAGGCCTTTCGCACACTGCTCAGTGAAGTAAAACTGCCAAGTCACGCTGTAGACAAACCCGTTGCAACCTATTCAAAAGGGATGCGACAAAAAGTGGGCATAGCCATTGCCCTCGCAAAACAAGCCAAGGCATTGATCTTAGATGAGCCTACATCAGGTCTTGATCCTTCAGCCAGCCATGAATTTAGCCAGCTCATTCAGTCATTAGCAAAGCAAGGCGTTGCGATTTTAATGGCGACCCACGACTTATACCGCGCTCAAGAAGATGCTCATCGCGTGGCAATTATTAATCAAGGGCAATTAGTCGATACCTTAGTCTATGAACAGCTGCAAGAAGTCCAACTTGAATCCGTTTACCTCAAACATATCAAGGTGGGTGTCTGATGTTTCAAACGACATTAAAAAAGGAATGGCTCGATACCAAGCGACAGGGACAAGCTCTTTGGCTTGGAGGCATTGCAGTATTGCTGCTCTTGCTTGCCTGCTTGACTGGTTTTAAAAGCCACCAAAGCTATCAGCAAGCCGTCACGGAAGTGTCCCAATCAGAGCAATTACGCTGGTTAAATCAAGGTGAAAAAGGTCCCCATTCCGCCGCCCACTACGGTATTTATGTGGTCAAACCCACCACCCCATTGGCTGCACTCGACGCGGGATTACAAGCATACCAAGGGAATGTGTTGAGGCTTGAGGCTCATATTCGCAACGATAGCATGTTTAGAAGTGCGCAAGATAACTTGCCGATGTCACGTTTTGGTAGCTTATCACCCGCCTTTGTGCTGCAAGTCTTACTACCGCTATTGATTATATTAATTGGCTACCCACTACTTGCCCGAGAGCGTGAGCAAGGCACCTTAAAACAACTGCTCGCATCGGGCGCAAGCCCAGCTAAGTTGTTTATCGCCAAATGTGCGCTGCTTTTTGCTATTTCTTGCTTATTTTTATTGCCTGTCGCGCTTTTTTTACTTTATAGCCAAGTAACAAGCGCGGAGCCTCATACACTCAGAAGTGGGCTATTTTTACTATTTTATTTGGTTTACTTATTGCTTTGGTCGTTACTCACCACCACGCTTTCAAGTTTACTTCCAACGGCAAGGCGCGCATTGGTAGCGCTATTAACCATTTGGGCCCTTACAACACTTTTACTACCAAAACTGGCGATGAATATCGCAACCACCATTCATCCGCAAGGTTCAGGTCAAGCGTTTCAAGCAAAGCTTGAAAGTGAGGTTTATACCGAGGCACGAGTTGAAGCAATCGCAAAGTTCAAACAACAAACATTAACTCAATATGGTGTTAGCAATGTGGAAGACTTGCCCTTTGACTATGCCGGAGCGCAGCTCCAATTTGGTGAACAATACGCAGATAAAATCTTTGACCGCTTATTTTCAGCGCGTTTAGCTCAACTAGAAGCGCAATCACAAAGCTATCAACTTGCAGGAATGTTAACGCCGTTTATCGCGATACAAACGCTGTCGATGGCCACCGCCGCCAGCGACTTTACCCACCAGCAAGCATTTGAGAATGCGGCAGAGCAGCACCGCCGCCTGATGCAAGAGGTGCTTAACTTTAATCAAAGAGATCACGGTCACAAGGCGGACGGACATTACACCGCGGGCGAGGAATTATGGCAGCAGATCCCAAAGTTCGCATTCCAATACCCCAATTTCATTCGTTACCTGCCTCACTACGTTATAAGCCTGTTTAGCCTGAGCTTTTGGTTGATTGCGCTGGTGTTATTGAGTTTCTTCTCGATTAAAAAACTGCGCTTGGAGGAGCAAAGATGAAACGCTTAATGTTAGCTACTGAGTTTAAAAACCTCTGGCGAGAAAAACTCGTACTCGCGCTGTTTGTGACCACTACCATGCTTGCACTAGTGGCATTTTTTAACGCCCATTACTTTGCTAAAAAACAGCATGACGTGGTACTTGCCGCACAGCAAATGCAGCAACAAGCCATCCAAGATGCCAAAGCTGGATTACCCGAAAGACTCGCCAGTACAGCAGACTATAAATGGTGGGAAGACCCATACGACCTGCGCGGGCAGGCTTTTTACTTAATGCAAAATTACGCCACCAAAACCCCGCTTGCAACGTCGCCAATCGCAACAGGGCAAGCCGACGTATTACCTTACTATTTTAAGATGCTAATCAAAGAAAAACAGCACATCGTTCATCAATATGACTATGTTCATCCGCTATCTCTGTTGTTAGGCCAGTTCGATTTAAGTTTTGTGATTGTCTATTTACTGCCATTGCTCATTATTGGCATTTGCTTTAATGCCTTGGCAAGTGAACGCCAAGATGGGCAGCTAAGACTACTGATGCTTCAAGGAGGCAGTGCGACCCGCCTTCTGACCTATCAATTATTGCTGCGAAGCGCGTTAATTGTGCTGCCATTTTTAAGTATTAGTAGCCTGCTTTTAATAACAATACGGGAGCAGCTAGGGGTGGTTGAACTGCTGAGCTATAACCTTATCGCACTATGTTATTCTGGGTTTTGGATTGCCTTAACCGCTTGGGTAAATAGCAGAGCCAAAAGTGCAGCAAACAACGCAGCGACCTTAGTCACCTGTTGGCTTGCCTTAGTGATTGTGGTTCCAGCTTTGGTCAATACCAGCATCGCTTTGCTTGACCCAACCCCTTCACGAATTCACTATATAGATAGCCTCCGTGCCGCTAGCGACGATGCCCAAAAAGCGAGTGAAAAGACCTTAGCTCAGTATTTTCAAGATCATCCAGAACTTGCGAAGAATGGCAGTGGTTCCAGCGATTACGCAACCAAAAAAATCGCCACCATTAATTCTGTTGAACGCGCAATGGCGGCCGAAGATTTACGCTTTTTAACTGCGCAACAAGCACAGCAACATAATGCACAAAAGCTACAGTATCTCTCCCCTGCACTCATCGCACAAACACTGCTGGTTGATTTAGCGGGCAATGGATTAGCACGTCATCACGCCTTCATGGCGGAAGTTGAAGCTCATCATCAAGCACTACAAGGTTTCTTTGCCAGCGAAATCGCCAAAGCCAATCAAAAAGGAGACTTTGCTCCTTGTGAGGGTTGTAGCGCAAAGCCAACGCTCACGGACTTAGCTGATATTCCTCAATTTAGCAGTGACTTTGCCACACCAGTGAACAACTACACGCCATTAATCTGGTTGCTGCTACTAGCAGTCGGCCTGCTTCTTATAGCAAAACGCCGTGTCAACAAGATAGACAGTGCAAACAACAAAGAGGTGTTAGTCGTATGAGTGATGCCTTCACTGCAAAATTGCATCCGCAAACGCAGAGCCTGCTCGCGGAGCACCAAGCCAAGTTATTTGAATGGGCGGCAGCATTGGGAGCGCCGCTACATTTAGTGTTTCCTCAGCGTTTTGCGGAAAATATCGAAACCCTGCAAGCTAACTTAATAAAGCTCGGGCTTGAACATGAGATTTATTTTGCCAAAAAAGCCAACAAAGCCCAATGTTTTACTCAAGTCGCGTCCAATCACGATATAGGAATAGACGTGGCTAGTGTGCAAGAGTTTGAACTTGCCCTAAGCGGTGGTATTCAAGGTGTAAAAATTGGTGTATCTGGTCCGCATAAATCAGATGCACTACTTAGCTTAGCACTTGTGCATCAAGCACTTGTCGCCATAGATTCAAGTGCTGAGTTAAGCTCCATCATTACACTGGCCCGCCAGCGAAAGCGCCCAGCGCGAGTGCTACTGCGTTTACAAACACAACCAACTAAAGCCTCACGCTTTGGTAGTTCACTGTGCCAGCTTACGCCGCTATTAGCACAGTGCCGAGAATACAAGGAATGGGTAAGCTTAGAAGGATTTAGCTGCCACTTAAGCGGGTACTGCCCACAAGCACGTGGCGAGAGTATCCATACCTTAGTCGGTGCAATAGACGAGGCCAAGCAAATGGGGCTGTCGCCATCAAAAGTGAATATTGGCGGTGGCCTGCCCGTCTCCTACTTACAGAATGAGCAGTGGCAACAAGGCTTGGACTTTGAATGCTTTTTTGCAGATAAAACCTTTGCAGGATTTTATCCCTACCATAACAAACAAAGCCCTGCGGACACCTTACACGCTATTTTGGCAGTGAAGAACGCGCATGGACAAACCGCATTAGCGGCATTACGCCAAAGGAACCTTACATTGATGCTTGAACCTGGGCGCGCACTGCTCGACGAGGCTGGCATTAGCTTGTTTAAAGTGCAAGGGACAAAGCCGCACCTAGGCACATCAGACTGCCATATCGCCACACTTTCGGGCTCAAGCTTATCACTGTCAGAACAGTGGTTTGAAAGCGAATACTTGCCGAGTCCGCTGTTACTCACGGCACATTCAAACCGCAAACAAGGAACGTATCGCGTGGCTTTTGGCGGCGCAACCTGCCTAGATAACGACATGATAAGCTGGCGGTTTATCCCCTTGTCGCAACTACCGCAGCGCGATGACCTAATGGTTTACCTCAACACTGCAGGATATCAAATGGATTCAAATGAATCTGAATTTCACTCTATGCCATTGCCACGAAAAATCGCCGTAACGTGGGAGCACAACAGACTTTCTTGGCAACTACTTAGCTAGAAAAACCCCAACAACACAACGTAAAGGAGCCTATTTATGAACATAAATGTGCAGCATTCGCTCGCCTCGACATTATCCCTAACCCCCTATTTAAGGGTTTCGCAAAGTATTGGTAATACCCCGCTAATGCAGTTTTTAAGTCTACCAAACGGTAGCAAACTGTTCCTTAAACTTGAGCAATTTAACCCCACTGGTAGCGCTAAGATCCGAATGGCGAAGTCTATGTTAGATGAAGCAGAAGCCAGTGGCCAACTGAAGCCAGGTGGCTGGGTCGTTGAGTCAACTTCTGGCAATACCGGCGTTGGTCTTGCGCTGCTTGCGGCGGAGCGTGGCTATCGCTTTACCGCACTTGTGGATAACCATGCGGCAAAAGAGAAAATTAGTAATATGAAAGCCTTTGGCGCGGAAGTGATCTGCGTTAGCGAAGCTGGAGACGACAGCCTATCTACTGATATTCGCGATGCAATGGCCGCGAAGCTGGCACAAGAGCAAGGCGCATTTTGGACCGCCCAACACAATAATTTTGCCAATAGCCGCGGTTATACAGGACTTGCGCAAGAGGTCTTTCATGAACTTGGTGAACACATTACTCACCTTGTCGGTGCGGTTGGCACAGGTGGGTCGCTATGCGGCACAACAAGGGCTTTGCGCGACTTAGGTTGTCATCACCTCACAACGATTGGAGTTGAACCTGTAGGGTCTGTGATTTTTGGTGGACCAGGACTGAATTATCATCAGTCAGGAACGGGGACGCCGGAAGGCGCTGAGATAGGTCCCGTTATTGAGTATGAACTTATCGACAAAGGCGTGAAGGTATCTGACAAACAAGCGTTTAATACCGCCAGGTACCTTGCCAAGCACTACGCCCTAATGGTCGGTGGCTCGGCAGGTGGGGTTATATACGAAGCGCTACAGGCGTTAAAAACCGCCCCCGCCGATAGCTTATTTGTGGTACTCGTTTGTGACGGTGGCGAGAAATATCTCGATACGGTATTCAATGATGATTGGATGGCAAAACACGACCTTATCGACATTAACATCGAGCAAGAGCTCGATGACCTATTAACGCAATATAAACCTGCCGCGAGAGCCTAACCATGACCCAACAAACTGTTCTGCCGATACTAAATGAAGCCCGACTGGCGCAACTTGATTTTCCCTATAGTAAAGTCATTGAGGTGGTGGAAAATGCCTTTCGTTCACTGCACCACCCTGACTCTGCCAACCCACTCAAAGTGATTATGACGCCACAAGATGGTCGATCCATTGCCTATAGTATGGCTGGCCGAGATGCCGCAAGTAATACCGTAGGGTTTAAGGTCGTCTATGAATACGACCCAGACAGAAGTCGCAACCAATATCAATTCTATTCCTTTATTTTCCTTTGCGATGATGCCACAGGCCACCCTGTGGCCCTAATGGATGTAAAAGAACTAGGTCCTATGCGCACATCAGCCACCTCCGCCTTGTTCGCAAAATATGCCGTTCATTCAGATGCTAAAAATGCGTTGGTTGTAGGCACCGGTGTTCAAGGGCAAATCGCTTTACCAATGCTCGTCACGGCATTACCACAACTCACAAATCTAACCGTTCATGGCAGCTATCAAGCAGGTTTGGAAGTGGTTCAGCAAAAACTAAAGGAGCATCACCCACAGCGACAAGTTGCGGTATCACAAGATTTAGAAGCTTCAGTAAGACAAGCCGATGTGATCCTTGCCGTTACTGGGTTATCCGCCAAAGAGAACATAAAATATGAATGGTTAAAACCCGGCGCTGTGGTGATTTTAGTTGGCTATGGGATCGAAAAACCAGTGCTACACCGAGCTGATAGATTGCTCACAACGGATGCAGAACAAATGAAGGTCACCGGAGACGATTTATTAGACGAGAACGATAAGCTACCCGCCGTTGATGCGACATTGACGGAAATACTAAATGGTGAAAAGCGGGCACGAACCCACCCTGATGAAATTATCTTTGTCTATAACAGCGGCATGATCATTACTGACGTGGCACTCGGAAGAGCGGTTGCAGACTTTGCCATCACACAAGAAAACGTGGAGGAAGTAACGTTATGGTAGCTTCAGCGCGCGCCGATATTTTTAAAGTAAGTCAGCTCGCAGGGCCGCTTATTCTGACCAATCTGCTCTACGTGGCAATTGCAACGATAGATCTTATCATGCTCGGTATGTTGAGCCCGTTAGAACTGGCTGCTGGCGGCCTCGCCATTGGTATTTTTAATCAATTTAGAACCATGGGAACGGGCGTAGTCACGGCAACGGGTAATCTGGTATCTGATGCAATCGGCAAGGCTAAACTAGATCAGATCACTCCTCTTTTTAACGCCAGCATGCTTATCGGAACATTTTTGGGTCTGCTATTCGCCGCCGCGATGTTTGCCATAGAGCCATTTTTAAGGTTTATCGGTACATCCGAGGCAATTGCCAATTTGACGACCCAATATTTAACCGTTGTCGCTTTGGGCTTATTACCCTGTTTTTGGTTTCAAAGCGTGCGGCATTTTAGTGTTGGATTGAAAAGACCAGGGCCATTGATGTTAATAACGGGTGTATCTGTTGTACTCACTATCGTGCTCAATTACGGTCTAATTTTTGGTCAGTTTGGCCTACCACAACTCGGCTTTGTGGGGGTTGCAGCCGCCACGTGTATCGTGCTGTATTTATCGTTTTTACTGTTTGTACTATTTGCCAAGCGCGATGACGTACTCAGCCCCTACCTCACTATAAAGTTTTGGCAAACCGACCGTGAAGCACTTAGTAAAACATGGAAAATGGGCGTGCCAATTGGCGCAACTTACGGGCTTGAAGCTGGTTTTTTCACCGTGCTTGCGTTGTTTGTGGCAACACTCGGCGTAAATGCCTTAGCCGCCCACAACGTGGTAAGCCAAATGGTGTACATCGTATTTATGGTATCTGCTGGCATTTCATCTGCTTGTTCTATTTACATCAGCGAAGCCAATGCTGCGGGGGACTTTCATCATGCAAAACGCATCGGCAATTTGGGGATTATTTGCGGTGCCGTGGTCATGTCTGTTTTCGCCTTAATCTATTTATTCACACCCGAATTTGTACTGCGGCCATTTTTAAGTGCAGAAGAATTACAAAACTCCGATGTCGTTGTTATCGCTATAGAGCTACTCGTTATTGCCGCCTTTTTGCAGTTTTTTGACGCGTGGCAAAATATCGGGCTCGGTATCCTGCGTGGACTTGGCGATGTTAAAAGCACCCTAATGCTGTCTTTAATTGGTTATTGGTGCATTGGTCTTCCCGGTGCGTGGTTATTTCAAGAATTTTTCTCTTTGGGTATTTTGGGCGTTTGGTACGCCTTAATGTTAGGACTTGCGGTCACAGCGCTATCTGAGATTTGGCTTTTTAATCATAGGGCTAATCGTTTACTTGAGCCCACATCACTCAAGGAGCAAAACGCATGACAACGACAATGCCAAACCCAGCCCGCAAGGAAGTCATTGCACTACCGCCCTATGGTGCGGGACAAACCATTGAGCAAGCAGCAGCGCGTAATCTCCACCCCAATATGATAAACCTCTCGGTGAATGAAAACCCTTTAGGGCCAAGTCCTGCTGCGCTTAATGCTTTTAAAGCACAACTGCATACCGCTAGCTGCTATCCAGACAGCCAATGCACTGAGCTAAATGAGCAGCTGGCAACTAAACTTAACGTTGCCAGAGAACAAATTGTACTCGGCAATGGCTCTGAGGATGTACTCTCAATGCTGTGTAAAGCTTTCCTCAGTCAAGGCGATAAGGTGTTAGTGGCCAAGCCTACCTTTGCGCTTCATGGGATTTACGCCAATATGATGGGGGCAAAGGTCCTAGAAGTGCCGATGCAAAGCGATTTGTCCTATCGAATTGATGATTGGCTCGATGCTATCGCATGCCACCCAGATTTAAAAATGCTTATGCTTGCTAACCCATCCAACCCCATAGGTTGTACGTTTGATGCCAATAATTTGCAGCGCCTCATTGATGCCTGTCCGCTCAATACGGTTATCGTCATTGATGAAGCGTACTGCGAATATGCCCAAGGCCATAAACAGTTTGCCGATAGCTTAACACTACTTCAAACACAGCCTCGTCCCTACGCGGTATTACGGACTTTTTCCAAAGCCTATGGTCTTGCAGGGCTTAGAGTGGGCTACGGCGTAATGGCAAATGCACAATTGGCGGATTATCTGCACCGCGTACGTACACCTTACAATGTAAATCGACTAGCACAACTTGCAGCGATCGCGGTACTACAAGATCCCTCCTATTTGGCAGACACGGTCACGCAAACGAATCGCGAAAGGGAAAAACTCAGCGCCGCCCTCACCGAGCTGGGTTATTTTGTCGCGCCAAGTCTAGCCAACTTTTTATTTATTGATGTCAAGCAGCCGTCTGCGCATGTCGCATCTTTGCTGCTGCAACAAGGAATAATGACAAAACCATGGCTAGAATCAGGTTTTGATCATTTTGTAAGAGTAAGCATCGGACTGCCGGAGCAAAACCTTAGGGTGCTTGAAGCCTTTAAACAGTTGTAAGTATCGCCCTCTGTGAGGGCTTTTAAGCACAAGCTGCCTGCTGATTTAAATGGTAAAGTACTTGGCTGTCGGCCTTATGAGTAAATAAGGTCGACTTTTCTGGAAAGTACTTGCCTGCTTTGGCAGCAGCAAAGATGTCTTCAATTATGGGGGCGCGACAGATGGCGGTTACAATATGAGCGTCATCACTTAGCTCAACTTTATTTTTAGACCACAGCTCCTCAAACGCTGGCAGTGCCTGCAGTGCTCTACGCAACTGGGTCTGAATAAGATAAGAATCGCTTGTCGCGCGTTGGAGAGCAAAACATAAAGCAGCTTTCCCCAACCAAATAGTATAATCGCCCTCAGTCTCCGAGGATTCACAGATATCAAAATCGCTAAGGTGCTGTTTGAATTTAGTAACATCTACAGCTTGTGTGTAAGATGCCTGCACCGCGAAACTCGTTATCACCGCATCTTGCTGTGGAACTAACCATGCCATCATCCGAGATTGAGGCGCATGACGTTGGCTGGCAGCAAACATCCTGTGATGTCCATCAGCAATTAGCCATTGTTGGTGCATTGCGATCTGTTGTCTGAATTCTTGTAGCATGTGACGATTTTCAACAGCATAGAGGCGATGACTACACTCACCGCAATCACTGTGCCACTGCGCAGTTTCAACACATTCCGCTTGCCATCGCACCTTGTCCAAATTAAGTTTTCCGACCAAAAGACACGGGGGTAACAGCAACTTCTCGAGCTGAACACGCTTTTTCAGCGCCATAGCATGGGTAACCGAAACCGACTCGTGCGGCAGAATCGCTTGCTCAGGTAACACTGAAACGTCAAGCTCGGCCAAAATGCCTGTAACCAAAATACCACCTTGCTCCACTTGGTAAAGATGAAGTGGCCCATCCGTTATTGTGATCATAAAATAAACCTTGCACCATTTTAGATACAATATAACATACCAGGAATTTATTAACATCAAGTTTACATGACAATTTATACTGACTTGTTTAGTGTGGTTATTGCTTTGCCTCAATAATCAGAAAAAATTCAGTAAGTTTGCTTTAACTTACTGAGCTTTTTGTATTACAGATTTGGTGACAACGAGAGTTGATAATCATCAAAGTGTACTTCAGCCTGTTTTTGATGTTGAACCGTAACACTAGGGGAAGCGATAAGAACTTGACCCTCAGAAGATAAGCTGTAAATCTCGGTCACTATTTTCACTTGGTTTTCTTGTTCAATTTTTGAGGTGAGGCGAATTTTTAGCTTATCTGAAAATACAATCTCGCTGAATGCGCCTTCGTCATTCAAAACCTGAACATCAGCCAGCGTTTGTCCCTGAGAGGTTAGCATAAGGTCAACCATCACGGGCTTAGCTGACGCCGTTAAGGTAAAAACACTTGCAGCCATCACAGCAGTACCTGCAAAAAATGCCGCAGCTTTGCGTGTTAATTTGGCACCTTTTAGCTTAGGCTGATGTTGAATTTCTATCACCTTAACTTCATAAACCGCAGCAAGTGCTTTTATCGACTCGAGCGATGCCGTCCCTGACTTTTCGATACGTTGTATGGTTCGCAGGCTTAGCCCAGAAACCTGTGCCAATTCGGATTGACTCCACGCCCGCTCTACTCTTTTCGATTTTATAAGTTGTTTGTTAATTTGCATTTCCATGATTGGTCTCCTGTATTAGTTAGCTCAACTATACTCGGAGACCTTCCTACTGATTACGCCACTTAGGCGACATAGGTATGTCAACTCTATGACATTAAAGAATAAATTAAAACTCTTTCACTGTGTTCTGACACATAACGTTTAAGAGTTAAGCATTAATGATATTTTCACTTAATATTGGCAAATCAATTTACACAAATACTAAATGGACATTTCATCGAGTTGTTTCACCATCGACTTTAGCTCATTAACTGTGACTTTTTCTGCACTAAACTCTTTGCTAAGATTTTGCTGGGCTGCTGCGAAAAGCGGCTCAGCTGTTAGTGAGTTTCCAAGCTTTTCGTGCAATAATCCGATACGGATGTAAGTAAATGCTAAAATATTGGGCCCCAATTCAGCACGAACGCTTGAGGACTCCGCTTGATTCAAAAGCCTAGCCAACGATTCTAAAGCATAGATTCCACTTTCAATTGAGCCATCTTTATATTGCTGAAATGATATTTCAACCTCATTTTTAATAAAATCCATTTCCATATCTTCTGCATAAGCTGCTGTTGTATTGAGTGTAATTAAGCCGCATATGCCTATTAAACATCCTTTAATCATCGAATTCTCCTTAGCCCGTTGTAACATTTATTTTTAGAGTTCGTACCTTTTATAGCAAAAAAAGTTTACTGTGTACATTTTATCATCTTAAGGATGAGTTATTATTGAGCGGGTTTAATTACTGATACAAACGCCAGCTTCTCTATTCCATGTGTTGGCAACCAACGTTTAAACTCAATAAATCCATACTTTTGATAAAGCGCTATGGCGGGGATATTTGCGCTAGCTGTTTCAACTATTACCTTCTCCGCACCCAACTCAGCTAACGCAAAATGCAGTAATTTACCCGCAATCCCTTTGCGAAAATAACTGGGATCAACGGTCAGGCTATCTATTTCTAGCGTTTTCTCAACAATGACAATTTCAATGACAGCAGCAAGATTTTGATTTTCAAAATATCCATAAAAGTGACTCGTCGCGCTGCATATATCTTCTACCGTTCGAGATAAAGGCGGAAAATAACTCGCCCCAATTAACTCTGCTTCTACTTTGTATGAGCGTTGAAACACACTGAAAATCTCTATCGCCACCAACGCATCGCGATTGTCTAATTGTCGAATCACAGCAAATTTCTCACATTTTAACGTATTAGGTGCGCTTAAGTCGGTGTTTTCCAAATTCGAGCGCACCCAATCATATTTAAAGTTGGCTATCTCAACTGATTCATTGTTTTAAATTCCATTCCTATTTTTTTCGCATGAGCGAAGATTTTTAGCAATGTATTTGTCGGTGTTTGCCAGCGATCTGTGACTTCTCCCTCGACGATACAATGGCCAACCAACACTAGGTCTCTACCTGTCTTCATTGCTCTTTCCATCGCTCCAAACACTCTTTCTTGAGGTTCAAAATAAACGCTGTCAATACCCACACCATTATAGAAATAGCCATCACTTTGTGTCGCAAATCTCAAACTATCCGTTTTGGGACTTAAATATCCCCTAACGGAAGTGAACTCGCTTTTCAGAGCTTCACTTAGTTCTAAATTATATGAGCCGAACGGAAATGCAAAGGCAGTTACGTTAAGACCATCATTTCTCATGTTCGTAAGAGAATCCAACACTGCACCTTTGAGCCAAGACTCTACACCATGTTTTTCAACCCATTCCACTGCATTTGCGTGATAAGTAGTATGGTGGGCAATTTCAAAGCCTCTACTTTGCAAGTCGAGCAGATTTGCTGCCATATCACTATTATACTTACTCACGTATAAAGTCGCGGTGGCTCCGTGCTCTTCAAACAAGTGCGCATGCTCTACCCACGAGTCAACACAGTGGCCGTCATCAAATGTCAAAACAACGCTGCCCAGATTTTCACGACCAAGAACAACCTCTTTGATCACTTCGATTTCTTTAACTACTTCGATTTCTTTAACTACTTCGACTTCTTTAACTACTTCGACTTCTTTAACTACTTCGACTTCTTTAACTACTTCGACTTCTTTAACTACTTCGACTTCTTTAACTTTATCTGAAGAGCAACCTAACAAAGTGGTTAATACAATTGCAATCGGTAAATGCTTAACTGTTAACATAAACGTCCCTATAAACAACCCAAAAGGAAGCGATGCTAACATTGTTAAATTACCTAGAAAAGGGATTCTTGTAAAAAAAACCTCTATTAGATACAAAAAAAGTATTTATAAACAAACAATTAACAAAAATTGCATACTTCTAAAGTATGCGCCGAGCATTCCGTTCTTGATGAGAACGATTCATTCTAACTTTGCGAGATCAATGCAAGAAAAGATACAAATGCTGGTTTTTCATTTTAGCTTCATTAAACCAACTTTCGAGCTGCGCGATTTGGGTTTGATTAAGCTCACCATAGTCCGCTTCGTCTGTATTGATGCTCTCAGGTGCAATGCTGAAAATTGCAGGAAAGTCATCTGGGATTGGAAATTTATAAGGCATATCCATCATAGATGGTGAACGGGATATCATAAAGATTATCCATATCGCATGGGTACCACGCACTATTGTTTAAAAATTGTCCCTTTATCTCGCAAATGGCCTTGAATAAATAACCAAACGCAAAACCTAGTCCAGCTCGGTTCCCCTCACCAATCAGCAGTTCTTTGAGTAAATCTAACGCGAGAACGTGCTCGCTATGATCTTCTAGCATTGAATTGATCTCACGCAATTCTCTCGCACATTTTAAATTAACTTCTTCAAAAAGTACTCTTGCTGGTGTGTTTAACAGTGCTTGCGTATCTACTAGATACGCCATAGGACATATTATCTCATTAATTTAGTCCATTGTTTACCTAATTGCTTTGCCAGCACGATTGCTGATTGCAATAATAAGCCATGCTAAAAAGTCGGTCGTTATTGTCCGCCTCTCAAAGCACCATTAGCACAACGAAACTTAATATTGAAATCATCTGAATTATCAATTTTATGCTATTGAATGGCCACATAACTCGCCGATCCAGCCACAGAGTCAAGAGTTAGTGCTGATAGTACCAAAACCCACTGCTAAAACTGCAGTTAACGGCTAGAACTCAGGTAAACACTAAAATTTTAAACAAAACGATGGTATTTAGGGCGGATAGAGCCTGGTATTATTTCTAATGAATTTCAAGTTGTTGCGGTTATAGGGTATAAACAACGCACACTAAAAATAATTTACATAAGATCAAGGAAGCGTTTCATGTCGTTAGCTAAACACACACTCGATTTATCACTAACGGATAAAGTTTGGTTCAAATATGTGACTCTAAAAAACAAAAATGAATTGAACGATAACTCTCAAGTATCACTCAAATCTATCGCAGCGCTGGGCATGCTTTCCGGTGGCGCTGAGTTTTTATTTGCATTATTAGTCTTCGCCTTGGCTATCACAGCGTCGTTTATTGATGGCGAGTACCCACGCTACCTTGCCTTTCCTGCTTGTTTAATCGCATTTTTAATTATCTTTTTCACTAAAAGAGTCATGCTGTACAAAAAATTTGGCTTTGGCTCTCAATGGGTGATGGACGTGTCGAAAAACCAATTAACCATTTCGCCCAAAGCAATAAAAACAAAGGTAACTGGTACGCAAAAAATTGCTAGAGAAGATATTACTGAAATCACCTTTCATTACTTACTATTAAAAGACCGCAAAGGCGGAAGAATAAAAACAACGGCCAATTTATGCTTTGCCGAAATCTTATTAAAAGATGGTACAAAAGTAGAACTCAATGGCACTCGGATCGGTTTTTTGACTTACTCTACTTACTTATATTCTTTGATTATCCCTTAGTTTATCGAAATACGTCTGCAGGCGGCAGCTCTGATATTGCCATCATTTTACTCAGGTTACTCTCCCTTTCTGCCATTGCCGCCGGTCTTGCTAAGCTTGCGCTGAATTAAAAAAGTTCGCGCTTATTCTCGTTTAAATTGAGTAATAAGCGCTTCTCCTTTGTCGCCATTGATTTTCTCAATGGCCTCGAGCATTTCAATGATCCGTTGACGGTCAAACGGGTTAGTGATGGTATTGCGCACATCGTCGATGATGGCCTCTAGATAATTAAATAAACTTTCCGTCGCTTGTTGACCCGCACTTGAGCGAAACAGTATATTTTTAAACGCTTCCAACACATTAACCATGACATAGCCATCGGTCTTTGCATAGTTTCTTATCGGCGTAAAATTATCATGCAGTAATTCATCAAAAGACGCTTCGTGAATATATAAAAGCGGCTCATTTTTAGCGTGTTTAAAGGAGTAGTTCACATCGCAAATATCCAAACGCTGGATAAGTAAAATACTCAGCATATCAATCGCCTTTACCGCAGTACCGGGGTCATTAATCCCTGGGCTCATGGCCTTCACTGCAATCTCCGAGATTTGTGTTAAACCATAGCGATAATGGTCGCTGATGTACTCTTCAACATAAAAAATAAAACAGCCAAGTAACGCATCCTGTAGCGCCTCATTTTCACTAAGATCCTTATTACACTTAAGAAACGGATAGCCTTTAACGGTAAAAAACCCTTGTTTAACTGCAATATATATTTTTAAGTCATGTTGCTCGCACAACCCGCACAGTTTGTCACTGTGTACTCCCTTAAAATATCCCTCTTCTGTGCTGGGTAAATTATGCCAACTCGAAAAGTCAGGAAAGTTATCAAAAGGCTGTTCTTGCTGTTTGGTGATAATATTCTTCATCTCATTCTTGGTGTTGTTAAACAGGTCATTTAGCACATTATCGACCTGTATGGCGCGGGAGATTGAATGGATAAAAAATACAAAAAAGCCTAATGAGATCAGTCCAAACACCAGCGAAAGTAAAACCCCTAACGCCGGGATCCCAGTTTCACCATTGCCCACACCACGAATGTTTATCAGCATAATGATGGCATAAATGATACTGCCGAGATAAAACCCCAATACCAGCTGGTGCGACTTTCTGGTGATAAGGCCTGGCAGTACCCTAGGTGACAACCCAGCGCTGGCATTATTCAGCACAATCATCACCATTGAAAAACTAAATACCGTCAATGAGATGATACTACCCACGAGCGTGCTTAAAATGGTTCGTGCGTTTTCTTCACTGTCGACAAGTACAATCGCTATAAGCTCCTTAAAGTTGCTGATAGGAGCTGCATATTCAAGTGCAGTGGTTATAAGCGCGAAAATGAAAAATGCAACTGCAAGTAAAGAGGGGTAGAAACCGATACTACTTATCAGTTCGCGATAATTTTCGGCTAACTTGCGAGGTGTGAACATTGCTATCCTTACACTTTGAGAGTCTGGTTATATAGCCTAGCAAGACTTGAGCAATAGAGTAATGTATTTTAGAAAGTTAGCTTCGAAGGGTTAGCAAAACTAACCCTAAAACTTACTTGCGATTATGCAATGATCAAGAAGCCAACAAAGGCGATAGCAGCCGCAATCAACGCATAAGGTAGCTGAGTGATGGCGTGACTGACTAAGTTACAATCTGAGCCTTGAGCTGCCAATACTGTAGAATCCGAGTAGAAACACGCTTGACTTCCAAATGATGATGCCGACAACAACGCGCCTATTACCAAAGGAATATTAGCATCTACAGCAACGGCCAATGGCATCACGATAGGAATAGTCACAGCGAAGATCCCCCAACTAGAGCCTGTTGCAAAAGCCAAAATAGCCATAGATAAAAACACCATCGCAGGCAGTAAACCAGCAGTCATATAAGGACTCAGCGCATTTATCACATATTGTGGCAATAGCAGCTGATCGCACACATCCTTAAAGATAAATGCGGCGATAACCGTTCCTATCGCGGGTAGCATGCATTTAAAACCATTGATCATTTGCTCAAGCATGTCTGCAAGCGGCATCAACCTTTGCACCATATAAAATGGGATAGTCACAGCCAAAGTCGCTAACAAGCCTTTCCATACATCAATGTCAAAATACACTGTAAACGCCACCAACAAACCAATGGGCACTAAAAAGTTAACCAGTTTGCCTTGAGTGTCGGCTTGTTCAAATTCCTGCTCAATGGCTTTTGCAGCATAGTGATCCGGTGTATGCACTTCTTCCAAATCAACCTGCTCAAGCGCAGGCTGTCCTTGTTTAGCTGCAAGCTCTGCTTTTTTCATTGGGCCGAATAGTGGAACAACACCAAATATCACCAGTGGCACCATAATTACAGCCACCCAAGCATACAGCATGTAAGGAATGGCCTGAATATACGTGCTGATCCCCTGCCCTTCTCCGGCGACACCGTTATCAACCAGCAAACCACCAAAGAACACTGCCCAAGTCGAAAGTGGTACGAGAACACAGATAGGCGCAGCGGTTGAATCCACTACATAGGCAAGCATTTCCCTAGAAATCTTAAACTTATCGGTAACGCGGCGCATCGTCTCACCAACCGTCAGCGCATTGAGATAATCATCAATAAAAATGATCACACCCAAAAAATAAGTCATAAGCAAAGACGACTTTGGCCCTTTTGCCATTTTCAGTGCATTGCGACCAAATGCTAAGGCACCACCCGTGTGCACCAACAATGCTATCAAAGCACCAAACGTACCACATACCAGAATAAGCCAGCCGATGGTTTCATCGCCCATCACTTTTAGCGAAGCATCAGCAAAATTTGCCAATACGGTGGCAGGGTCTAACAATGCGAGTCCTACAAGTGCCCCTAAGACAAGGGACAAGATAGGACGACGTAAGATAATTGCAAGCGTCAATACGACGACTGGGGGAATGATGCTAATTGCACTTGGCTCAGCCATGCGAATTTCCCAAATCAAAGGAATTTGAGCAGCGGAAAAAAGGGACGCAACATCGGCTATAAACAGCGGCTGATGCAGTCTTATCCGTTTCCCAAATTCAGAACAAAAGGTTAAAATCACAGGCACTTAATGCGTGTGAGGATCTGCCTAATATTGGGTTGACGAGTTGACTGTATGGCCCTCATTGAAACATCGCGGAGAAAATATACAGAATTTGACTTTGCGTCAATTTATTTTTTGTCTAATGCTAGTTTTGCCATGTGCTTATTTACTTGCTCTATCTCTTCAGCGGTCAATTCGGCGTAACGTCTAGGATAAGACCACCCGTACCCCCAACGAAATGGCGTAGGTAAATAAGGAAGCCCACCAAGTCGTACACCCGCTAACATCAAGGTTGCCACTTCTTCTTGACCTACCGCAGCAACACATTTTTGCAAGGCAATGTCGGCATTTTCGCGCTCTATAGCGGTACCACCTTTCCAGTAGGCAAGGTCATGTGCCGTGCAACAGCTCAACCACAGTTCATTTTGCGCCAAAGTACCATCAGGAAATGCACTACAGCCATCGCTTGTGAATGGCTTTAATTCATCGGCACTGCCGTGACTAGATGCAAACAGCAGCGAGAATATAATTACTATTTTTTTTATCATCGTAAATTACCGTATGGCTACTTTCATAACTTCCAAGCTTAGCTGGCGCACCTTACACTTTCATTTCCATCAGCAGCGCATCTTCACCATAACTTTTGCATACCTTAATTGGCTTTGGAACAAAGCCTAGGTTCAACCAAAACCCTACGCTATTTTGTACAGCCACGAGCCGAATGCGACAGTACCCCATTTGGGTCGCCAACTCAACTAAGCGTTTAATCATCAAGGCACCTATTCCCTGCCCAGATACGGCTTGTGAAACAACTAGGTCATGTAGAAACAACGACGAACTAGGCGGCTGTTCAGGAAGTAATGTAAACAGACTCGGCGGCTTTTCATCGTACCAAGGGTGCGCCAGTAAATAGGCATCCACGGCTCGATGTTGTTTAAAAACAAAACAACTCTTTAGCGAGCGCATCCATATACTTTTTAGGATATCCACAGTTTCCGGCGCAACATCATGATACGCCTGATTTTGTAGCGTTAGGATCTCAGGCCACGACGCATCTTCGATAACGTAATAAGTCATAATTTACTCACATACAGCACAGAGACTAATTGCATCCTATACACCACCATTTTGGCCTTCTTGAAATATAAGAATGGGATTTGGGTTCTAGGGTTTTACGACTATTGGCATCAAAAACGCCGAGCACTAATGCAATGATAGGCGCGTCATCTATTGCACCTAATGTGCTACCACACTCAGGGCAAAAAGCGCGCGATGAATAATCCGATGAACGCCACGCCTTAGGCGCACCGCCAGGCCCATCCCAGCTTACCTCTTCACTTGCGAACTCTACCCATGTAACGGTTAGGGCACCGCTATGTCTTTGGCACATTTTACATGAGCAGGTATGAGGGTTACGAGGGACGCCAATCGCGGTAAAACGGATCTGCCCACATAAACATCCTCCAACAAAATTGACAGCCATCCTTGTGTTTCCTTAGTATTTCGCCATTATCCTAAACCAAGTACGATAGTAAATTACCGTGCCTATTAAAGTTCCAAGTGAAACACAAAACTGAACACTAAGCCACTGAATTTGAGAAGAGTTAGGTAATTTTCCTTAGCTATGCACTTTTACCATCGAAGCTATCGTGGGGCTCGCCGGTAAGTTCATACTTCAATACGCCAAGCTCCTGATAATAATGCAAGATATCGATAAAAGATTCGTATTCTCTTTGCGGTGAAACCGTCAAGGCAAAGCACCCATCATCCAATTGCTCGCTCTCCACGCCAGATAGAGTAAGCTCTTGAAGTAGCTCTATATTTTTGGCATTTTCTAACTCGTTTGTAAAGCGGATCCGCAAAGAGTGATACTCACTTCGAGCCACAATCTCGATGACGTCTAAAGAACCTTCGCTATCTGGTGCAACCAAAACGTGGTCGTCGTAGTTAACACCAAAAGCAAAAAGCGGAGCGCCTTTTATTTGATAAATATTATCGCTCACTGCCGTCGCAACAATAAATTCTTCAGCACATCCTTGGGGATGGTTTTTAAAAGTAAACCGTACTTTGTCAGTAACTACATCATTCATATGGATACAAACCGCCTTTACATGGACTGATCTCGTTTTATTTAACCGACCGTAAGTCCAACAAATAAAAGTCACCCACAATTACAATGTGTTACTTGTATATGGGCTTAGATTGCCAACATGATGCAGTAGCGAAACTGAAGAGAAAATTAAGCAATGATCTTAAAGAAGAGTGATGGCTGTTCAAGTTTAGAGCGAAGCGAGAGCAATAACCCCCTAGCGTTTGCCCCAAAGCACATCAATTTCTTTACCGTCTTTAACAAACTCTAGCTTCACCGTCACTTTGGTACCATTTTGTGCCTGAGGAAAAGTGCGCGTACATTGCAATACATAATGGGCGAAAAAGCGGTTATAAAATCCATGTTCGCCCATGTCATCAAAAAGATTAAATGCTTTTTCAAGCACAGAATAATCCCCTTCTTGGTGATAAGCGAGGTTAAGTTGTGCAAAACCATCGCATAGGTTTTTAATGTCGTGCAAAATCCGCGGATGCAACTCGACTATTCCTGCAAGGGTTTGGAATTTACTCGCACCTAGCCTGCGCCAATCCCGCTCTTTGCGTGCAAGTTTTCGACATCCCTTTGCTTTGAGATATTGATATGTCGCCAGAGCCACTTCGTTATGAGAGTTAAGTTGCGAATTTAACAATGCCTCAAAAATCGCATCATATAATTTCACCCGATTTTCTATAGTCGCCCGCTCAGGAAGTATTTTGTGATTGATAGGTAATGCAGCGGCAAGCGAGATGGCCAGTCTTCTACTATCAAACTGACCTAATAAAGCTAGTAGCTGAACAAACGCGTCATGGTCAAGGTGTAAGGACTTAACGATCCGCACATTATCGGCATCTTTGAGTATCTCGCTCAATCGGTGTTTTGTATCCTCAGAGTCAAACTCTGGGATCATACCCCATACCGATAAATCATCGACCAAGTGGTCCAGCTCGTTACTGGTCACACTCGCCTCTTGCTGTTTATGTAAGAGCGTCAGACCCAATGTAAACTCGTTTAGCTTGGGCGGCGTTGATGTTGAAAAGGCCACCATCTGAGCATCAAAGCTGAGATAGTAATGACGTTTATCGCCATTAATATCATCTTGATAACCACGCATTCCAAGCGTAGCAAGTTGCACTCTATTTAGCTTGTCTCTCGTTTCAATGGTTTTAAATGAATAGCTGTTACGGCTCATGGCCGACCAAGCACCAAAGCCTAAATTGAACCCATAGGCTTGCTTGATTTCAGTACTGGTTTGAAAGAAGAAGCGCTCTATCTCGATTTCATCTTGGTAACTAGGCTGAGTGATAGTACCAACCCGCCCAAATAGCGCATCAAGATGCACCTGCTCTAGGCCTTTGGTAGTTAATTTAGCTTCAAGCAGCGATTGATGACTGGATAAACGCGTATATTCAAACTTAGCACTTAACTCGGCTTTCAGCTTTGCAGCCGTTTCAATATTTGCTAACACCGTTTTTTTAATGGTCAGCAGCTCGCTTTGGAGTCGTTCTAAACTGTCCATTAGTGGATCAAGCTGTAAGCGATCTTTTAATCTTAAGATCAGGTCGTTTTGCGCTTCATCGGGAGAGTCTGTTGCGACGAGTGAAAGGACTTCTTCAACCTTATCCAGAGGTGCATTGAATATCCCTGTCAAAATACTCGAATAAGCTTGCTTAAATCCGGCTTGGTCGGCAAATTTGGCGTTCACTCCCCCAGTGATTGTTAAAGCAGTATTCGACAATGTTGATTTTTTAATTGCGAGGAAAGTATGGTGTGGTTTATCCAAGCGTTTAGAAAAGACAACACGAAAGCCACCACGGATCTCGATATTAAGGTCCGCATTTAAAGCCGAATCAAGGTTAATATCAAGTAATTCTCCTTGATCCAACCAACGACTAAACATATCGAGATTTTGCGCGATTATATCTGACCACCTAAAATTGGCGCTCACCGTTAACGCCCCTGCCGTTTCCATCATTAATGCATTATTAGGTGCAAGTGACTTAATATCCTCAACATCGAAAATAACCGGCATAGTTGCAAGGTCGCGGCCTAAGGCAAAACCCACAGCTTCATGTGGTTGATGGCAAAGGTAGGCTGCTAGTTTACATTGTGCCTGCCCATCTGTATTAATACCAAGCAGTTCCGCTTTGGAGGCACCGGTGAGATCAAAGTCAATGTGTGTGCTGTATTTTATCCAGCACACCTCATCACTATAGGTAAGTGTTGTGGTAGGTTCGAGATTTGCATTAACCTCCTTTTGCTCACCAATAATACCGTCTTCATCGATGACTGTGCTCGCGTTGATAAGCTCTATCTTACTTTCACCAGTAACACTTGTGGTTATATCTTCCAATGCGAAGCTATGGCTTTCTACCATTTCCCCGCGCCAAGGTAACAAATCACCATGATAGTCTTTAAGTGGTGTGAGGGTAGTCTCGACAAGCGTTTGTAAGCCCGTCATATTCAGTTCAATCGTCATCGAATTTCCTTTTCATCTGAAGTGGAATTATCTAACCTAAGCTCCGATTAACTATAGCTGTAATTTAACCCTGAGAGGATAATTTTAGACCAATAATCCCAATCACTATCAGCAGTAAACTGAGTAGCTTAAGTGATGACAACGGCTCTTTAAAATAGACAAAGCCAACAATAATCGACCCTAGCATACCAATGCCAACCCAGACAGAATAAGCAACGCTAAGCGGTAAAGTTCGTAGTGCAACACTGAGAAAGTAGAAACTTGCGGCCATCGCCACTAAAGTAATAATTGAGGGAACAGGCTTCGTAAAACCGTTGGTAAATTTCAAACCAATAGCCCAAACGACTTCCAATAAACCTGCAAAAACAAGTAGCAACCAGCTCATGACAACTCCAAAATGGGGTCGTCCCCGCCAGTAAAAGAAAGCTCTGGAGGTCGTCCACCAGAGCGAGAGAAAATTAGCACGCCCGTGAAGCTAATTCAAGCTTCACGGCAAACAAATTAAGACTCAATTAAAATTGTAAAAGAGCGAGGGCCTGTTGACCTTTGCTGTTTGATTTTTGTTCTTCTGAGTGTGTTTTGGTCGCGACGCTCGACTTGTCGCCTAGTAATCTAGGCAAAAGTTGAGCAACAATGAACAAAGCGCACTCAGGTGAACCCAAAGGGCAGCGCTTGATTGGCATTTCTTCTGTGTTGCCCCACAAGGATGTGGGGTAAGGTGACTTTGCAGGAGCACAAAGTCTTTATCACCAGACTTACATAGAATGACTATGCTACGCTGGCTCTGCCTTGTATAAATACCAATCAAACTGCTGCAAAAACAAACTTGAAAGATCAACAGGCCCTAATATCCTAAAAAATCGCAGTTAGCCGTGACAGACAACACCTTCCAACCACCTTGCTCTATCTGTTCAATCTGTTGGTTGAGTAACTCAACGTCTGGTTGTCGCGAAAAAATGCTTTTTCTTATTAAATATTACAACTCTTCTCATGCACCTCTCCATGCGCAACTATCAAACCGGCTAAGTATAAAGAACAACAAAAAAGTACAAAGGCAAATAGCAAATAGCAAATAGCAAATAGCAAATAGCAAATAATAGTTGCGATTAGATGATTTATCACCGTTTTAGTGTGGGTAAGACCGCTACCAGTTTATTATTCATCATTTACAGCGCAAAAGACGTAACACCAAAGGCTGTAAATCAAATCAATACATTACTCACGTTTACCCTTTGATGATATTACTTCGCATGTTGGCGTACAAAGCTATCAAGCGCCGCAACCGACTTAATCACATAGAGTGTTTTGGTTTGCGCACTTTCCTCTAACTGCGATAAGAATTTTTCATTCCAAAATTGCGGGCAGCGCCTTAACGTTTTAATACTGGCAATCGTCCCTTTAAACACTGAGCTACCATCTGGCCAGCCTTCAGGCTTATTGAGCATGCTTTTTAAAAGACGTTTTATCACAAACCAATAACTCACTCGATATGGTAAGTCGATGTAGACTAAGGTATCTGCTGCATCTAAGCGCTGTTTAAACGCATCTAACGGACCAAAGCCGTCAATGATCCACGCATCAGTATTCAATATGTTTTGATGTGCTTTATCAAAAGCGGCTCTGTCAACAAACTCGCCATTTGCTTGGTAGAGCATCGAGTCTAATTGATATAACGGGATGTGTATTGCCGCGGCCAGTCCTTTACTCACCGTAGACTTGCCGCTTCCCGGTTTACCAAAAACTGCTATTTTCTTCATGTAACCTCCTTGCTGTGGCCCCACAAGGCAGATACAAAAAACCCACCTTACTTTGGTGGGTTCATTAAAAAAGCACACAAAACCACCACTCCTAAGGAATGGTAATAATTCGTGTACTTGTGAGAAATAGTTTTATATTCATACCGATACTTTCACGTAATGATTAGTTATTGTCAAGCACACGCAGGCCAGATGAGTGAATTGAGAAGTAGCATCACTTTGTGGGCTGGCGAGTCACTAACTTTGGCATCGCTACTGTCTACTCAACAGTAAGTTGCCGCCAGATAGCGCCAAAAATGAAGCACATGCACGATTAAAACGTTTAACCAGTTTAGGTTTACTAAACCACTGCCTTAGATACAGCCCAATAACAGCGTACATAGCGATAGCCACGATTTCCAGAACGAGAAAAGTAGCCCCCAATAGTGAAAATTGCTCTGTCACATTTTTTGCGACGTCGACAAACTGAGGGAGAAAAGCGGTAAATATCAAAATTGCCTTTGGATTACCCGCAGCAACAGCGAACTCTTGCTTCATCAGTCCGGTAATGCTCAGATTGCGGACATCATCCGAAACTGGACTAACGTCTGAGCGCCATAAATTATAAGCAATCCATAATAAATAGAGCGCGCCACAAATCTTAATGGCAAGAAACAATATTTCCGACGTATACAGCACAACAGCAAGGCCTGAAGCGGCAAGCGCAATCATCACACAAAATGCGGCGAGCCTTCCAAATCCCGCAAGAAGAGCTATACGAAAACCATAACGACGAGCATTATTTAGCGCTAGAAGATTATTTGGCCCTGGTGCCATATTCAAGGCAAAGCAGGCTGGAATAAATAAAAGTAGTGTCCAGATTTCCATTGTCTTTCCTTTAAAAAATATTGGCTCAGCGATTAAATTCTGACTTTAATAACCCAAAGCACGTTAGGTCATGAAATTGTTCTTTCCAATACCCACTTTGTCGTCTAACTCCCTCAGCTTTAAAACCTAGCTTTTCTAACACAGCCTCTGACGCATGATTTCCCGGCACCGTATCTCCTTGAATTCGATTCAGTGCACCACATGCTAGTAAACCACCAAACGCGGCGGAGATAATTTGGTGTAATGCTTCAGTGGTATAACCCTTTCCCCAAAATTTCGGCATCAAATCATAACCGATAACTGCATTTTTCATCGCTGAGTTCCATGAGTTAAAACCACACGTACCTATAAGCTGCTCAGTGTCTTTTAATCGGATAGCCCAACGGATCCCAACACCGCTATCAAATCGAGAATGAAAGAAATCTATGAGTTTTTCAGCTTGTAATCGCTCACTAAACGCCTCTAAATCGTAGTATTTCACTACCTCTGGGTTTGAAAATAGTTCAAAAATAGCATTACTGTCGCATTCGGATAGCGCCGTCAACTTCAAGCGTGGTGTTTCAAATTCTGGAAATTGCATATTGATCTCCTTAACATTCAAAGCGCAACACTGAGATAACTTCAAACCGCGATAAATAGCACGGTGAAAGTTATTTATACTGCGCGAAATAGCACTTTGACTGCATCTAAAAAATGGCCGGATTGCGGCTGTTTAGTATTAAAACTTCTACCACCATCGTCTTCGACCACAATACTGTAATTACCTGACTCAAGTTCAGCGGTATACCACTGCATAAACTCAGAGAACGACTTAGCAATCACAAACTTTTCGTCTTCATCACGACCAAAGTTTATCACTTGTCCAACTGTGCCATTTTCGGCCGGATCAAAATCTAAACCAAGGTAGTTGCCTGCCCAATCATGGGCAAACGGTACCCACTTTTTATTGGCATAAACTTCTTTGATAAACCCAGGAACGTGAGAGGTTGAAAACATGCTCAGCTCTTTCATTCCCTCTTCACCTTGTGAATCGATGATTTCAGCCCACGAACACCATTCTTCATAAACTCTGTTCAAAGGTAAAAAATTGAGTCCGTAAAATAAACCAGTATTGATCTCATCTTTCTGGCCGTTATGTTCGAGATACATCGCTTTCAATCGCTCAGGCAGTTCAACACCGAGCTTATTCTCTAGACTTGCTATTTCACTCGCTGTCGCCGGCTGATTAAGATCACACAAAAGCTCAGGTAATGTCGCCTGTACCCATTCAATCAAATTCATTTTAATTACTTCCTTATCACTTAAATCTAAGAGTTAATTCCATTGATATCTAAAATACGCGTGTTTGCTCATCCGCCTTCAACCAAACCGAGCATGCCAATCATTGAATCGGTTCAGCAACTCTGCGCTATTTAGCTTACGATTTGCTGCGCTTTCAAGTTCCAACATATGCTCGCTTGGATCTGTACTTATCACTGACAGAAAAACATTTTTGGCAAAGACGCCTTCTTGCCTCAACTCTAAAAGCGCCAATACAAAAGCCTTGAAAGTGGGGTTGATAATTTCTTCAAGATAATTTTCATAGAGCTTTGCATCTTCCAGTTCAAGGCGAGCTGCGAGTAAAGTAGCAACACCTTTAAAATGCACATCCCTATCGCTTAAATCCCACTCAACGGGAGAGAACTCAAACTCAGTATTATCATCTTGTGAAAGCCATTGTTGTGTCATGGCAACGTGATAGAGCGTCATTACACTGTCATCAGTACATAAGGCATAACCGAGCAACTCATCTGGCTGGTGTATACGTTGGAGGTTTGTAAAAGTAGTTTTTACGGCATCTTTGACGAGACTTTTCAACTTATCAAAGTCAATCAAATCTGACATGGCACAACCTCCATACACTACACTCTGGATAACACACCAAACAGATCCGCAGGCTTATTTATCCGCTAATGACATCGACCCAACTATTTTGCCATTTTCGATTAAAAAGAGCCTATTTGCGATAGGTGCGTTACCGTAACTATCATCGTTCCAAGCTTCGCTATGTAAATAAATAAACTTATCCAATAAATCGTGCGATGCATCTCTGGATACCACCATTAATCCGGTACGTCTCGCTATTGAGACAAGTAACTGTTCGGCATCTAGCATTTCGTGCGCTTTCAGCATTTGCGTTTGAGATAAAATCGCTTCACTACTAAAAGACTCTCCGCTGGCAGTTAATACTTGGTTGTTTAGCACTGCGGACGGGACAAAGGTTACATCTAAAGCATCAATATTTTGAAAAGCCTGTGGAACTACCACATTTAAATCGATCTCTTGACCATCTTGATGTGTTAAAAAAACGAAGTTATCTGGGGTATCATAACCAAAACCAATCACGACTTCTGGGTCATCTTCTGGGCCAATTAATACTGAATAAACCGCACCGTATTGAATACCTGGCCAATCTCCAGCCTTAATAATGGGATAAATTGTTCTATCCTTTAAGTCCATTGCTATTTCCTTATCTAAGTTGTTTGGTAAAGTAGTTTCTATTGGCATGTCTGCAACAACATCTCCCGAAAACGCAGCTACCAATAACAGTATTAAAAAGACCTTCATAAAAATTTAAGCCTCAATCAAGTAAGACGTACTGCGTAATTGTCGGTTCGAATGTGTTCGTACTTATGCTGACGGTTGTAAGGGAGATAAATAGACGCACTAGATTTTTGGATTTATTTTGCGATATCCATACCATACTATCTAAATACGATACTATTCTCAGCAAACCCTGGCAGTATCCATGCTTTTTTATTAAATCACCTTTGTTCCTTTTTTCAAGGTAATTTTATTAGACCATTAATAAAAAATTCAGTGATGTAGAAAAAGGCATGCATGCCGTTTAGTCTAGGTTTTTAGTGGTAGTATAACCAAGAATAATTGAGTGCTAGCGTGTTGGTCTCAGCGTTTCAATAACCTTCGCATCCATCCAATATGGATTACCTTCCCAGTAACTCGTGCCGTCTTTTTTGACTTTTTTGTCACCTCGCCAAAAAAATAAGTACTTTCCGTCTGGTGATACTTTAGGTCGTTGCTCGTACGCAGCCGTATTAATCGTATCTCCCATGTTTATTGCGTTTGTCCATGTGCCATCTTGGTTACGAAAACTAATGTAGATATCAGGCGTGTTTTCACCTTCCTTTTCAGCATCCCACATAATATAAGACTCATCTGGCGCGATGTAGGGGTGAGCAATGTACTTTCCTTGGTTAATTGCCTTACTCATTTTGTGCGGTGTTTCATATTTGCCATCAACAAGCCGTGAATAACTCAAATGCCCACTGCCGTCTTTCAAATCTAAGACATAAAAGTAGTGTGTCCCTTTTGCTGAGGTGATATAACCTCTGATTGGAATATCTTTAAAAGGCTCGATGTTTTGTATGTGTGAAACCGGTGGGCTAAATTGCTCCTGATATGCTTTTATGTCTGCTTCGGGTATTGATTTTTCAATCCATTGATTGTTTTTATATTGCATCACAATCCATGTTGGTTTTTGATATTCCCCACCAGAGCGAGTAAAAGAAAGCTCTGACATATCTGGCAAAAACAACACTTCAGTCTCGCGGTGCTCATCCGTAGAAACGACACCTGGAGCAAATAACTCGGGTGTTAATCCCGGTGTTTTTTGTCCTAAATCGTAATTGTTTTGGGCATAACTTTTATCGCAAATTATTAAACTGCAAAACATAGCAACTAGAATGCTCATCTGCTTCATAAACTATCCTTTTATTAGAGCCTTTAGTTTTCAAGTAAATATAATTGCACTAGGAAACAGACAAATCCAAGCACCTTTACAAAACCTGACAATGACACCAGTTTGTCTTTATACTTGCTCAATTTGAAGGAGCAAATCTGACGCTAACTGCGTTAAAGATTTCTTATTTAGAATAACTAAATAGCAAAATCTTTGTCTTGTTATCGACAAGATTTTCTCGCCTCAAAATAGAGCACTTAATTAAGCAAATTGATGTTACACCGCAAAGCCTCGCCATTGCGGCATCAAAAGGCCTGCAATAAACCAAGGAACTTGTAGTACGAGAATACACAGTGCATACAAACGCAACTGCTCAGCAGTCCATAGCGCAGCAAACCACCCTATGATAAAGAACGACTTCCACCCTTCTATTTTTGCAGCTCCGCCAAAATTTAAAATCCAAAGCCAAAATGCCGCAAGTGTGACATGAGAGAGTATCCATGTAAGTAAACTCATACCTAACTCCTTGTCTCTAAGTTCGTACCCGATCCAGCTTTCGCTTCAGAAAGTAAGCTAATGAAGCTGATATTAAACCACTTTAATCAATTGCATATTTTTTAACTTCTTGAATCCGGAATTTTCATTGTCTTTTTAGCGCTTAGCGTGCTCATACTTTTCAACAATCGCATTGGCAATATCATTTAATTTCCCTTGCGTGTTGTTCGCTGAAACATTTGTGGCAATAAATATTCCTAACTTCTGCTTTGGATAAAGCGCAAGCCAAGTGGAAGTACCTATAGAGCCTCCACTGTGATAGAACATAGGATTAGCTGAGTGATACTCGTATGTATTCCAAAAAAATGCATGGCCATGTTCACTGCTGGTTTCTGTTAATAAGGTGCGCGACAACAGCACTTCTTCTGCTTGGGTGCTGAGTAAATACTGCATATAATCGGCAATCGAAGCTGCATTGGATGTTAGTCCGCCTTCAGCAAACGAGTGTGGACTGAGTAACGGTGCAATTTTGCCGTTTCTATCTACCCCTCTCGTTATTTTACTTATCTCACTGGGCTCTAAACGAAACCTTGTATGTTCTTCACCCGATTGTTCCGTGATCAATTGCGCAACAAGTGTAGATAATGGTCGGTTATACACGTTTTCCAAAATATACCCAGTCAGGTTTGCGCCAACATTGGAGTATTGAAATGTCTGACCAGGCATTGAGGTAAGTTGGTACTGAGCTAAATCTTCAAAAAACTTCGCTTTTGAATAGTTAGAGAACAGCTCAAAAGCCTTGCCAGACTTTATATCTGCGCTTGTATATGCAAAATCTTGCGGTAAACCACTTCTGTGAGTCGCGAGGTGACGCAAAGTGATAGGTTTGCCTAGATGCTGCAGGTTTTGATAATCACCATCCTGCAAGTACACCCTAATATCTTCATCTAGTTGTACTTTTTTATCTACTACCGCCTTGGCAAGCAACAACCCGGTATAAGTTTTAGTGATGGATGCAATTTCATACACGGTGTCATGGTGTGGCTTTGTACCATCAGGAAACTCGCCAAACTGTTTTTGATAGTTAAGCTTGTCATTCACAATGGCGATGGAGGCAACTTGTGCATTTTCCTCAATCAGAAAATCTGTTAGTTTTTTCTCAACAAATGCGTCAAAGTCTAGTTTGCTATCGTTGTTGCAGGCGGTTAACACCATCAAAAAGAGCATCAAACAAAGTAGGGTTAATGATTTCACTGAACGTAGCAGCATATTTACTCTGGCGCCTCGGTTAATTGATTGATGTATTCCAATAGAAGGCTTTTATTTACTTCATTATCAACCAGTCGCACGGCTACTTTGGTGTTTTTCAGCGCTTGTAAGTTATCCTCATTCGCCTCAAATGCCTTTGCTAATGACTCATAGGCTTGCCAAGACTTAGGTTGATATTCGGTGTAACGTTCTGCGACTTCTATCGCTTCTATGACTCGGCTTAGTCTAATCAAATTCGTACTACTGAAGCCGAGCCTATTTACACTATTCCAACGCGTTGATCTTAGCAATGTAGTAAAATTATAACGCTCTCTTAATTGGTCGTAGTTGTTATTAATATTTTGTAGAACATTACCAGATTTAGTCACAATATCGCGATACTTCTTTTCCTTTTTTAGGTCGTCTCCAACAACAGCAAAGTAAATAACTTAAGCTACGGTCAGCGGACAGGCCCACTGGTGCTCACTTTTTTCTTTAACTTTTTTAGCGCTTCTTGGTCAAGACCTGGCACAACTGTCGCTTGCGAGCTGTTTTGAAGTATTTTTTTGATAGACGTGCCATCCACATTTATAGAAAAGACATCATAAAAGCCAAATACATTCTCTGAAGCGAAATACACCTTTGTGCCGTCTGGGGACCAAGATGGATCCCACTCTTGAATGTTATTACGAGTCAGTCGCTTGTTATTGGTTCCATCAATACCCATAACATATACTTCCTGATTCCCATCTCTATTAGATAGATAGGCTATTTTTGTGCCATCTGGGGAAATTTGAGGAGACATGTTATCAGTGTCGTCTTGAGTGAGTTGAATAACCTCGCTGCCATCCAAATTGGCAATGCTAATTTGGCTTGGGCTGGCTTTAGATTGGTATAGTAATCGACCATCTGGCATAAATTCTGGAGCACGACCTTCGAGATTTTTAATTTGGCGCTGTTCGCTACCATCAGCATTCATTAACCAAATTTCTTCCTGCCAAACACCTTCCTTATTTTCATATTCTCTAGCAAACGCTATCGTCATTCCATCCAAAGACCAAGCAGGTGCACTATCCCACACATATTTTTTACTGGTTAATCTTTTCAGATTGCGGCCAGTAATATCAACGGTATGAATTGACCATGTTTTGAAGTTATCGTATTTACCGTAAAAGGTTACTTTGTCTCCCGATGGTGAGACAGCAGGATAGCCGTCACTTGACGTGGCTTTCACGATCTTTACTGGCGATTTACCACCTTGGTCACTTAAGTAAATCGCTTTGCTATTACCGTCTTTAAGACCATATATAACACCATACGACTCTGTTGGTGGTTCGCTATATGATTGAACTTCATGAATAAAAAACAACATAATGGTGGAAAAACAAGCCAATTTTGAGATGCCAATTTTTTTAACAAGCATTACTCAATCTCCCTTTTGTAGTTGTGTATCTAATTGGAAGACTACAGAAGTCTATCTACCAAAAACATGATGTTTTATTGATTTTTCGCTGAATTACACGTTTTCGTGCTATCTTGCAGTAACAAAACGCTGATATTGCTATAACCCCTTACATTTATTGCGTAAAATCAATCAATAACCTCAGAACTCGTACTTTCCTAACTCATTGATATTTAAACTCAATGAACAGGAAATGAATAAATTTACCAAAAACCACGTTATTTTCTTGATATTTTTTCACTTTTGCCTGTATTTTAGCTTTGATAATCTCCATTTTTTAGCTAATTTAGCCCTATTTAGCAACAACATTGAAACAAGGTAATTCATGAAAAGAACACTTGCTGCCACCCTAATCGCTAGCGTGACTACTATTCCAACAGTGAACGCTATCGAGATATTCAAAGATGAAAAGAATAGTGTCACGGTTGGCGGCTTTATCGATGCTCGAGTTATTAACACTCAAGGCGAGACTGAATTGGTAAACGGCGCATCGCGTATTAACTTTGACTTTAAACGCCAATTGAAAAACAACTGGCAGGCTTTCGCACTCCTTGAATGGGGTGTAAACCCTGTTGGTAGTAGTGATATTGTTTACAGCAACCGCTTCGAATCAATACAAGACGAGTTTTTATATAACCGATTAGGTTATGTTGGTATTAAGCACGATGAATACGGCCAAGTTACCCTAGGAAAACAATGGGGCGCTTGGTACGACGTGGTATACAGCACCAACTACAGCCTAGTTTGGGATGGTAATGCCGCAGGTGTTTACACCTATAACAAAGACGACGGCGCGATCAATGGTACTGGTCGTGGTGATAAAGTGCTGCAATACCGTAATCAATTTGGCAAGCTGAGCTTTGCTGTACAAGCTCAGCTAAAATCTGATGACTTTTATACTTGTGATGTCGTTGATATTTCGAGCAGCTCCTGCGAAGCCCAATTTAATCAAGGGAACAACGCGGCACAAAAAGTAGAGTTTAATTCAACTTATGGTGCCTCACTTACCTATGCTGCGACCGAAAACTTAACTCTCACAGCCGGTGTTAACCGCGGCGCGTTTGATATTGTGTACGCTGGTGGCCGAAATCAATCGGTTAAAGATTTAATTTATGGCGTCGGTATTACTTACGGGGATTTCTATAAGCCTGGTTGGTATGCAGCTGCAAACATCAATAAAAACGAAAACCACGATACAGATAACCTAGGCCGCTTAATCAAGGATGCCGTTGGATTAGAGTCGCTTGTTAGCTACCGCTTTGATAATGACGTGCGTACATTTATCGCTTACAACGTATTTGATGCGGGCGATGACTATGTGATCCAACCAAACTTTAATGCTGATCCTAATGATGTTTTTAAGCGTCAGTTTGCCGTGATAGGCGCACACTACTTTATGTCTGAAGACACCATTTTGTACATTGAAGCGCGTAAGGACTTTAGTGACTTCTCAAGCGCCGATGCCGCGCAAGAAGCACAAATGTCACAAACCGAAGACGACGGTATCGCCATCGGTTTCCATTACACGCTGTAAGACTAAGCACTGTAATAACAACTTCAAGTGCATCAAAGCTCATGACTTTCGTGATCTTTGATGCACAAACTTACAATGAGTTTAAAAATGCCAACACGGCTGATTTATCATTTGCCGACAAGCTTTCGTAAGCTACTCTCGCTGCTTGCGCTTCACCATCATGCCATAAAATAGCTTCTTCAATCGTTCGCGCACGACCATCGTGCAGATAGCTTGGCTCAGCGGTACAAAACTCATTGCCCTGCCCACCTAACACATTATCAACACCACCTGTCACACAAGCAGACAATCCAATCCCCCATAATGGCGCTGTTCGCCACTCAGCACCGCTAGCGATGCCTTCACCTAAGTTATCCGCAAGACCTGGGCCCATATCATGTAGTAATAAATCGGTATACGGATGGATCGTTTGCGCACGTAACTCCGCAAATGGATGATACTCACTGGTTTCAAATGTTGCTGTATGGCAACCTTCACAGCCAATTGAGGTAAAGCGTGCCTTTCCTAATTGCACCTCAGGGTCGTCAAGCCCACGCTGCGCTCTTACACCCAATAAAGCGATATATTTGCTTAGCGCAGTGAGATGTTGATCAGACACTTCTACAACGCCACCTCCGCAGCTTGATTGTGATGCTCCACAGTCAGGATTTGGAAATACCGAGTTGGTTACTCCCATATCCGTATTAAATGCACTAGCGACTTGGTGTTTAATTGATGCCGCCGCAGCTTTGTAGCCAAAGCGTCCTAACCGTGTTTGACCGGTAATAGGATCGTTCACGCGCTGCGCTTTGCCCGAAATACCGTCGCCGTTACTGTCGTTTTCATCCGCCAAGGCTAACACCGCACTCTCTGGTATCGCTTCAAGTAAGCCCAAGCCCACCAGCTGAGGCGCGATACGGGCTGAGTAGCGTGCTGGAGTGGTTTTATTAAATTGGTAATTGGGTGAACGCAAACCATTATTTTCAGTCCACGAAGCAATCGTTACATCTCCCTCGCCTTGCGTCTCGGTATCTATGCCTGTGTTTTTAGGCTGTAACACATTCCCCAATAAGGGATGGGTGTTGCCATTGATATCGGCCACTTTAAACACCCATTTTGCCAATGAGCCGCCAATAGCTGGTGGAGCCGCACGACCATTGCGAACATGGCAAGCTGCGCAACTGTCGTTGATGTAGTGTGGGCCTGACTTTCCAACCACCGCACTAAACACGCCATTTTCTCCGTTGCGTTCATCGTGCTCACCATTAACAAAACTACTGTGGTGAACACGTCGCCCCTGAACAAATGCCTGTCCATTTTGGCTCGATAAATTGGTCGCCATTTGCATAAAGTGATTATCAGGCTCATTGGTGTAATTGTATGGCAATGTGGTTTTGCCTCCCAACCACCCCGCTTCTGCAATCGGGTAAGAATCTTCGCGTTGTGATGATGGATCAGCAAAGTCGCCAACGGTTTTCCATGGGACAAGCCCTTCACCTACCATGTATAAATACGTTGTACCATAATAATTTTCTCGTCCTTCTGGTGGCGCATCAAGAAACTGGCTAACTTCAAACTCCATGCGCTGACCAACTTCAAGAGGCAAAAAGCCTGCAGCAGGGTCCCAATTTAGCGGTCTGTAGTCATCAATGATCACTCTATAACGATATTGATCACCTGAATCACTTATCTTATTAAAGTTCGTATCATAACTGCCGTTATCAAGCTCAACGACCGCACCGCCACCAAAGTAATTACCGTGGTACTCAGCAACTGTGCCTAATCCACGATACCAAGCACGAAATTCGCGCGCACCGAGTTTCCATTCTGTAATAAAGGTCACTTCAATGCGTGAGCCGCCTTTAGCTACAAAATCAGCGATTTCAAATTGCGCAGTTCGATGCGTCCAATAATGCGATAAATAGTGATCATAGATTTGAAACTGATCTTCTTTTGCATGGCGGTCTCGGCCGCGATCAGCAAAACGCGTAATTAGTGCATCTCCACGGTCATAACTAACGGCTTGCTCTAAAGGTGTTGTTGCATCATAAAGTGGCACAATAGTGCCAAAGCTGAGCTCACAACCTTGGCTGTCAACTTGGCGCCCCGTAGGGGTATTGGGACATTGGTCTAGATTATCTGGCACACCATCGTTATCGCTATCATTGTTAGATGAACCAGCGATATTGAACTCAAGCCAGTTTAGATTTAACTCGCCACCCGCCATTTCAACACGAACGGTATGTACACCCTCATTTAACGTAATCGACGCAATATTTTGACTAATAAAGGTTTGCCAGCCACCCGTAGCAGGCACAACGGTACTGGCAACTAGATTACCATTAACAAGAACGTTATACGCTCCGTTACCAACTTGGGAGGCAACGCGTGCAGTCAAATTATAGCTTCCCGCGCCTAAATTAGCCTGATATTCGAGCCACTCTCCCGCCGACGTCCAACCTACGTTGTAACCACCGCCGTTGTCGCTGGTCAGCTCAATATCAACATCATCATTGCGATATTCGCCACCAGTATTGCCTGCATCGTTATCAAAATAGTTGCTATAGTCTTCCGCTTCGATACGAAGTTGCTCAGTGATTAAAATGCTACATCCATCGGTGTTTACCACATCCCCCACAGGCGTATCTGGACACTGATCGATACCATCATTCACGCCATCACCATCGCTATCGTTACCAGCTGAGGATTCTGAAAGTATATAGGCCTGCTCTGCGGTATCTACGACCGTTCCGTCCTCCTGTTGGTAAGTAAACCAAAAACTAACCACATCCCCCACTGCTAGCCCAGATATTGTCAGCTCATTGCGACCATTAATCACTTGCATGCGGACATTTTGCTGCACACCGCCGTTGACTCGATAATGAACATCCGCCCAGCCGGTAGTGTTAACATAGAAAGTTAAAGTATCCAGAGAGACCTGTTCCAATCCATCGGGTAAATTATTCAGTGGACAGCCATTCGCATCAACTTCTTCATTTGGTTGAGTATTTGGGCACTGATCGAGGCTATCCTCAACACCATCTTGATCGCTATCGACAGGGGTACTACCGCCCCCTGTCCAGGTAATATCGTCAATTGCCATTTGAAAAGAATAGTTAGGTTCTTGCCCAGCGACAGAGACAATATTGAAGTGATTTTTAATTGATTGTAATGCCACCAAGCTACCCGCTAACTCAGTGATTGGAATACGCACTTCACCCCATTGACCATCACGAACAAGGCCATACTGATTGGTGTTCGCGGGGAATGTGATCCAGTTCTCATTAGTATAAGTGTCAGCAATGCCAATTCTGAAACTCACATTCGCAGGAATTTTAATCTTAAAATTTAAGTAACCATCCCTAAAGTTGCTCATATCTCGCGCTTGACGACTTTGAATACCGGCTCCAAACCACTGCGTTGGCGAATATTGCCATGCAATCACTTCATTGCCTTCATAGGCAGGGATATTGCCCTGAGTGAGTGAGTCTTGGTTCCACACATAAATATCCGCGTTGCTTCCCGGCACTAACTGATTATCGCTTGGCCCCTCACTAAAAACACCAAAGGTGCCAACTTCGGGCTTAGTGACATTGCCGCTGAACACTTCACCTTGACCATCTAGCTCATAAATACGCACATAATCCACCACCATTTTCCCAGGAAGTGGCGCGCTCACCTGTTCATTGCTAAGCGCGTCCGTAAATAACCCGCCGACAGCCAAATTCATCAATAGATAAAATGGTGCGTTGAATTCATTTGACTCTTCACTAATAACAAACGGGCTATCGAACATATCATATTCGACCCCATTATCCTCAACTGTGAAACGGATCGTTTCTTCGGTCCAATAAGTACGGTAGATAACAAAGCGATTGGTTAAGGGGGTTGAGGACAAATGTGCATTATCGGTTTTGTATGCCACACTTGCTGCACAGGTTGGATTACCTTCATTGCAGGCGGCATCTGCATAAAAAATTAAGTTTGAGCCTGTATAGTTATTGCTTGGCGCACCGGGAAAGCCTGCATCATTACGAGCGGCTTGAGATTGGCCCATCTCCATGATGTCGATTTCGCCTTTTGCCGGCCAGCTAGCAGTACTCGTCCCTAGCATCCAAAGTGCAGGCCAAAGCCCCGTGTCGACATCAGATACCTTCATTCTGATCTCTATCATGCCATATTGCACAGCAAGCTTATTCTTACTCTGGATCTTACCTGAGGTAAATGCCTTGCCGCCTATCGCTTGATTTTTTGCTTCAAGAACAAGGCCTTTGTTTCCCACCTCGCCTACAATGTCGGTAATATAGACATTATTTTCACTGTACCACTGTAATTCTTGATTACCCCAACCACATATTCCTTGGTCACAACCATCCCCGACATCTATATTCCATGTGTTGGTATCTAAATTATTAAAATTATCTTCCCAAAGTAAATTCCCCACAGCCGCGTTACTTTGCGAAGACGCACAAACAATCAGACTGATAACGCTAATGTTTGCGAGCTTTGCGATTAACTTGCTACTCGTTTTCACTTTATGTCTCCAAATGTAATGTATAAAACTGCTTTAGTGATCAACCACTAAAACACGGATCCTTTTATCACTTCATAAACCGCAGAAATGAAAGCGCTTACATTTCAATCCATAACAACCCCGAACAATTGAAAAATATAGCGCTTTTCAAACACACGAGCTTTACTACACACTTTTCAGCGCGGTGTAATCGTATGTTGAATGTTAAACCTAACATGTAAGCGCTTACATTAACAAGAAAATAACAACAATTGTTATATTTTTTACTTTTATCAATTGATGGACTAACGACAAGTCGAGCGTTGTGACCAAAGCACATTCAGGGAAATAAAAGTCAAACCGCTGAGGTCAACAGACGCGATGGATCTCATATTCAAAGAAAAGTGGACTGTTTTCATCATGCACTTGCTGTGAAAACCCCAGCTTTTTGAGCAACCGAATGGAAGCATGGTTGGATTGCTCCACTCCCGCAATTAGGGTACTCCAATACTCTATACTGGTAACTGCATGGATAAACCCTTGCAGCAATTCACTGGCGTAACCTTTGCCCCAGTGCTTTTCAGCCAATAAGTAACCGATATGCGCATCACTTTCGTTTTCAACGTAAACAAACAAAAAGCCAATTGTCTCATGCTGCCCAAGCTTAACTTGCAGTAAGCGGCTCTCTGAACACATACGCTGAAACCAGTTTTCGGCCTGTTTTGTTGAATCAATACCATGAAAATAGGGGGGAAGGTTTTCAACCACGTTAGAACTCAGGATATGGGGAATTTGCTCTATCAGCCGTTCACGATCGAGTGCCGGAAAATCGTCGTTAACCTCAATAATATGCAACCTTAAGGTCTGAAATGATAATGCCATTAGCTCCCCTACTTTTTATCAACTCGATTGTTATCCTAACAAGGATACTAGCATTGCTTCTTTTAATGTGTAAGGCGCACGCAGCTATTTGCCGCAACAATTGGTTGGATATAGGTTGTACAATCAACAAGATTGACATGCACAAAAGTCCAACGCTGTCATTTTTACTTGCTTGATAAAAATTCAATATAATAAACAACTTAAAAAACAAACAACTAAAAGATCTACTGAAGTTATTTGCCATCCCCGCTTGAAATGTGTTTAAAAATTAAACACATTATTTAACAGATAAGTACTTAGAAATAGGTATTTATCTACATTACCGAATAATCAAAGATAACAAAATAACTGGATACAACATGAAACTGAAAAAAGTAAAATTAAAAAACCTTAACGCAAACAAAGCGCTAGATGCTAAACAAACGAAAGAAATAGCAGGCGGAACCGGCGCTTACAGTAAAGACTACGGTGCATGCTATACCGCACCTGAATTTTGCCCAACAGTTTACATCTGCTAAGTATGTCAAGCCCAGCAACTAGCTGGGCTTAGTTTTAAGTAAAAAGTAATTGAGAAAAATATAACGATAATAAAACACTCGTCGTGTTAGCTACTCTCCTGATCAAACGAGCTAGTAACGTAACAACATTAAGATGTAACTCTTAAGATACTTGCAGTTTCACCATGGCGTGCTGGCAAAATAGTGCGACAAATAATCTATCAATGCCCTCACGGTTGGAGACATATACTTTCTCGAAGAATAGAGCACGTATATATTCATATCGCTTGGCTTCCAATCAGGTAGTACCGGCTTAAGCTCGCCAGATTTGATGTAGCGGTTAACCAAATAAGTGGGTTGAATTGCCAAACCAGCGCCATTTAACGCTGCGTGCATTAAGGCCGTCGCTTCGTTCGCAGTTAAACGACAGTTTACGGCTACCGACTGTTGTGAGTTACCTTTGCGCAAATGCCAGATATGCTGCTGAAAATTCTTATACCCAAGGCATAAGTGCTCAGCTAGGTCATCAGGTTTTGTGATTTCACTTGCACTCGTAAGGTACTGCGGCGACGCCACAATAACAGAGTCACATACTGCAATTGATTTACCAATCAAAGAAGGGTCCGGTGCAGAGGCAATACGAATAGCAAGATCTATCTGACTCTCAGTGAGATCGGCCACAGAATCTTGCAAATCAATATCAATATTCACATCAGGATGTGCTGACATAAACTGTTGAATAGCGGGCACAAGTTGAGAAAAGCCAAAAGACATACTGGTTGCTAGTCGAACCGTACCAGACAGTTTTCCGCTAGTATTCGCCAAGCCGGTTATGGTGTCAGCTTGCCTCAGCCACTGTCTTACTTCTTCCAAGCAGGACTCCCCTGCTGTCGTTAAAGACACTCTTCTCGTGGTGCGATGTAATAAACGAATGTTTAGCCAGCTTTCCATTGCTTCAATGTACCGAGTTACCATAGGGCGAGACATATCTAGCCTATCAGCCGTCGCGGTAAAGCTACCTGTGATTGCAACGTCGGCAAAGACCTTAGCAGCGATGAGTCTATCCATTTATTTGTTCGATTTATGAAACAATGATGTTTAGTTTGGCATGTTTTTCTGAGCCTATCAATTTCATATCATCTGCTCCGTACTAAACCTATTGAGGCAAAAGATATGAAACACCTAACGTTGATAGCAGCATCGATTTTATTCGCAAGCAATGCGATGGCAGCAAACACCGCCCCACTTACACTGGATGTTTATAACGCTGACAAAAACAGCTTCCACGTTAACTCAACACTGGTGATTGGTGAGAGTGAAGTGATGGTCGTAGATACGGGTTTTACCAAAGCGGATGCACTACGCATAGCTGCCAAAGTGCTCGACAGCGGCAAAACCCTAAAAACGATTTTTATCAGCCAAGCTGATCCGGACTATTATTTTGGCGCGGAAGTGCTACACACTTTATTCCCTGAAGCTAAGATCCTAACCACAGCGGCCGTAAAAGCAGTGATTGAAGAAAAACTCGCGGGTAAATTAGCATTCTGGACACCAAAAATGGGGGAAAATGCACCTGTTAAGCCATACATCCCAACAGTTGTAGAGGGAAATACACTCTTTGTAGATGGGCACAAAATAGAGATCCACGGCACGCAATCTGAGCTGGCACACCGCCCCTACTTATGGATCCCGTCAAGTAAAGCGATTCTGGGCAATGTTGCAGTCTACGGTAATGTGCACTTATGGATGGCCGATGCGCAATCCCAACGCAGTCAACAAGCGTGGAGCCGCCAATTAAAAGAGTTAAAAGCACTGAAGCCAGAGATTGTAATACCTGGTCACATGAAAGCAGGCACCAAACTTGATTCAAGTACCATAAGCTACTCGCAGCAGTATTTAAGCGACTTTAGTCAGGCAAAAAGCAGCAGCAAAAATAGCGCTGAACTGATTGATAGTATGTCTGCACGCTACCCTGATGCAGGATTACCGATGGCGTTGGGTATTGGTGCTAAGGTACATATGGGAGAGATGAAATGGTAAAAGTGCACTACTTCTTCGACCCCATGTGTGGCTGGTGTTATGGTGCGGCTGCACTGCTGGATGCAATTGCAGCCAACAGTGACCTCAAGCTTGAACTGCATCCTGGAGGTATGATTGCCAACCAATCTATAGAGAAAGCATTCCGCAACCACATTCTCACAAGCGATGCGCGTATAGCCAGCATAACAGGCGCGCAGTTTGGCAAAGGTTACATCCAAAGGGTGAAGAGTAACGATCCGATGCTCCTTGACTCATACATCACCGCTCGTGCCATCATAACCGCTGAGCAATTGGGCATAGCGCCACTTAACATGCTTAAAACTATTCAGCATGCCCACTATATAGAGGGTAAACAGGTTAACCGAGCTGAGGCTATAGAGGAGCTAGCCGTTGAGCTTGGGCTAGATAAAAACCACTGGCAACGAGCTATGCTGGCAAATCAAAGTGCTGAGCAAACAAAAATCGCGCAAAGCCGCCAATTAATGCAAAAGCTTCAGGTTACTGGCTACCCAACCCTTATCCTGGAAAAGCATGAGACGTTCGTAAAGCTTCCGCATACTGCCTATTACGGTAAGCCCGATGCTTGGCGCAAGCTAATTGATGACTATATACACTAGTTCTATACAAGCTTTGGGGTTGGAATTGGAGCTGCTGTTACGCTAATGTGAGCTCCAAAAGGGGCTGTCGGCATATCCGCTACACAACTTTGGCGTTGTCACACTAATTTGCATCTAGATTGCAACTAACCTTACCTCTGAATTACCTAACTTTTTGGAATTGCCAATCCTTTAATTCGATAACGGACATGCTTTTATCAGCGGTTAGTTAGTAGAACTTACCCGGTCTAAGTTCTACTATAAATTCATTATCGGCTAGTCCACTGTAAATCTTGCTCTGTAAATCCCCCCAAGCAAGATGTAAATCTCCACAACTGGCCGACACCCAGCGATCAGGTGAAGGGTTATATGTAGTCTTCACTCTTACCCAATTTACTTGTTGCGCCTCTTGGGCATCAACTTCAATAATGGGGTACGTTTCTCCTGGAGTTGATTCAAGTGAACCTGAGTTGGTTCCTTTACGCTTAGACTGGTACATATCACATGACTGGCTTGCGATAAAACTCCCTTTGGCAGGGGTAGCAGCGGCAGTAAAGCCACACAAATTAGCTAACTATACATTTTTAAACAAATTAATTTTGAGTAATTCAATAATATTTGAGTCTACAGTGGAGCATTAACAACCAACATAAAGGATTTTGCTTTGCTTATAACAAACTTACAATCATCATTTAAATTCGCTCATTTAGCGTTATTAACCTTACTATTAAGCGCGTGTGGTTCGGATATAACTCAAACTTCGCCCTTAATTGATGAAACTGAGCTCCCTAAAGAAGTAGGTATTGCACAAGATGGTGCATTAAAACAGCATTTAGAAAGTATTCGACAGGCATATAATGTACCTGCAATTACGGCTATGACAGTAAAAGATGGCTTAGTGTACGAAATTGCCAGCACAGGCTATCGTGATATACAAAGCCTTGAGCCTGTAAGCGATAATGATCGTTGGGCGATCGGCTCTGTCGCAAAATCTATGACCGCTTTGCTCGCCGCTCGTTTAGTTGAACAAGGCCTCATTACTTTTGACACTACCGTCATAGATGTATTTCCTGAACTTAAAGGCCAAATTCGACCAGAGCATGAGACAATTACTTTACAGAATCTGTTGAGCATGACATCCGGGTTAAAAAAGGACATAGATGTAAAAAATCAGCAGTGGTACGACAATACCAAGCCTTTAACCGAATTAAGATATGAGCTAACAAAAGAGGTGCTTAATACCGCTGCAGTGAAAACCCGAAGTGAGTTTTGGTATAGTAATGTTGGTTACGTGATAGCAGGACATATGTTAGAGCGAGTCAGCAATCAGACTTGGGAGTGGCTTATTGGCGAAGAAGTCTTTGGGCAATTAGGCATCACTAATTATGGTTTTGGTGAACCGAGCTTTGAGAGCGCAAAGCAGCCTAAAGGGCATATTTACGAAAATGGTCACTGGCATGGGGTAACTGAAGAAAAAAAGCTTGCTCCAAAAGTATATGGTCCTGCCGGTACGGTGAATATAAGTTTACCTGACCTTGCTGTTTATTTTTCTTCGGTATTAGAGGGAATGCAGGGAGGTGACAATATTGTGAGTAAAGAGAGTTACAAAATGTTGCTCTCGCCTTATAGTAAAATTCAAGACAGCCATTCTGAGTATGCGATGGGCTGGTATGTCAAGTCAGATAAAACGGCTTTTGGTCATGACGGCTTTACGGGCGCATTTTCGGTCAGTAGCCTGCTTTATCCTAGTCAAAATAACGCTTATTTTGCGGCAGTGAATGGCGATACAGATAACGCAACCAAAGCACTCTCGCAAGCGTTAGAAGTACTGATGAAAAGAAACTCTATAGAATAGTCAATTTGATAGCGTAGGCAAATGAAGCATCGACGTTATATTCTATTAGGGCCTGAAACCCATCGCGTTTGGTATTCGACGCTGATGCCATATGGGTAAACACCTCAAGGCATAGGGTCAATCTTGTAGAAACTATTAGGGTCAGATCTTGCTTATTGCCTTCATGTTCTTTTCTAAACGAACAACTGCCGTGAATAAGGTTAGGTATGCGCGAGTTTCGACCACAGATCCGTCTTTAGGTTTACAAGTAGCCAAACTTGAGGAAGCGGATTACGACAAAGTGTTTATTAATATGACTTACTTTGTTGATTTGTAGGTCGAATAAAGCGTGCAACGCCGCCACCTGACAAACCTTTTGCACAGCAGTTACACTTTTTTCATAACTCAGTTGGAAAGCGCCTACGACTTTTCCAAGCTATGGGAACACGCTAATAAAGTGTTATTGATCTAACGAGCGAAGAATGAGTGTTTTATTTGATTTAGTTTTTAAATTTAGAAAGATAGGAATTAGTATGTTTTAGTATAGTTTTAAGTACTATCAATAAGACTTACACTTCAAACAACACACTGGAGTTTGTAGTAACTTACAAATTTATAGTGGAAAGTGTACTAAATATACAAAACACAATTAAAACAATAAGATATGGTAGTAAAAAATTAGTACCCCAAAAAAAAAGGGTCACTTACATAACAGTGCAACTGTATTAGGCATTTTGACGTGCTTTGTGCCAAAAACGGATCTTCAACGCCCCCAACACGGACGGCTTTGTAGTGGAGGCGAAGCCACACGAAAAATCGTCACCGTGCTTGGTATTGTTAGAACTAGTGCTCATATGAATTCAGGGATATTTCCCTCATTGTCTATATTGATTACTAAATTAAATAGTTGTGAATCTTTGGCGTGCCAATACTCTTCTTCATCAATAGAAACATGGTCTTTAATTTTTAGCGCCAGTAATGATAGATATTCTTCTAGCTGCTTAACTATCAGCTCAATGTAGTGTTCATGAATATCATAATGATCTCCAAACGCTTTCTGGCTTTCTTTGAAGTATTCATTAATTGGTTTTAACTTCCACTCAATTTGGAAGTGTAAGCATAAGAACCTTATGTTTTCGAAAAAAACCTTCAAATACATAACCCTACCGATGTCCACTCCCATGAAGTAGTCTCTACCTATATTTTCTTCGATAAATTCTTTGTATCTATGACAATTAGACAAGAATGAATTAATATTTAGCTCAAGACTTTTCCATGATTTTTCTGTGAAATATGAAATCAAAAACGCCTCTAGAGATAGCTGGCTTAGACTGTCTTTTTTGTGTACTTTGTATGAGAAATCATCTTGCTTGATGTAACTATAGAAATTTTTTCTAACAGTCGATTTCACGGGAGTGAAAAACACTTCTTCGGAATCGACATCAACTAGGCAAATAAATACCGGAGTCGGAAACTTCATCCAGTAATTTGTTGTTGATATTTTTATCCCTGAGAAGGTGTAGTGATCTGATTTTGTCCATTTTATTGTTCTTATTCCTTTTAGCTGTATAGAAATCAGCTCGCCAGTTACCTGATCATTGTTATCAACTAACTCTATATAGCAATCGATGCCGTAATCCCTCTCCGATACTTCCCTAATAATCCAGTTATCGGGTATATTTCTTGAGAAAATCTTGAAAGATTTTGTTTCAGTTACGTGCTTAGGGTCTCTTTTTGGCAATTGCACTAAGTTTATTTCCTGTAGTTCTAACAATCTCGATCTACGAGCGATTTGGGCGTTTATTTGTCGTGAATCGCCACGAGTTTCTACTTAAGGAATTTTTATCATAGCGGATAACTTATTGCTACAAAAAGCTTTGGGATGAAAACGAACCAAATCGCTCGTTTTCCTGGCTATACGAGAAACTTGTAAATAAACAGCCAAAATTAGGCAAGGTGAAAACCTGCTTCTAGCTATTTCAGGTCATTTCTACCTATTTTGAAGCCTATTCACTATCCACCTATAGCTGCATGGTTTTAACTCAACTAAATCAGCTTCACGCCTTTCTGCATTAAGCGTATCAAGCCGTTCTAGAAACTGGTCATACACCTTCTGATACCTCACCACCGTATGAGTACGAAGGTATTCATTGATCACGTCATCAATGAGGTCATGTACTTCTTGAGGCAGTTGCTTGGTTCGATTGCCTTTGGCTTTATGCTTGGGCATTAGTGCATTTTTATCCCAGCCGCTTTCCACAAAGGTTTTGTTCCAATAGGCTAGCGTTCGCCATGACGGTGGGCTGCTGTCGTTTATCTCCGCCGCCTTCTGGGTAATATACGGGGTTAACCACTTCTCGGTATAGGCTGGAACGCATTGCTCAATTGCGCCTTGCACGTACTTATAACGTCGCTCCATTTCTTTTTTGGACGCAACATCTTCCGTAGTTTCAGCTTTAGGCTTTTTAACGTTACTGAGAGGCTTAAAGGTTAACTTGGTTGGTAGCTCACACCGCGCAATGGTTCTGAGCTGACCGTTTGAAACCAGTTGCTCAAGCCTTGGCTTTTCAAAATTGAACCGCCCACCGCTTTCAATATCTGTCAACACCACATCAGTACCCGCTACGCTTTCAACCGCAAAGTAAGAGCATGAATGCTCCGATAAGCGTTTAACTATAATCAGGTCGGGATTTTGCAAGTCCATTGTGGTGGCATTTCCTAAAACGACGGCAAAGCACAAGTTCAAATAGCGTATACCCTAATTGAACATCACCAAAACAGACTAAAAGTGTTCATTTAGGGTGGTTTAAGGCGTTAGTACGCACTATGTTTATTTAGTCTAGATGCTAAATGAACAATTGCCATGAGTAAGATTGGATATGCGCGAGTTTCGACCACAGATCAGTCTTTAGATTTACAAGTAGCCAAACTTGAAGAAGCGGGTTGTGGCAAGGTGTTTACCGATATAGCTTCAGCGTCGAACACCAAACGCGAAGGGTTTCAAGCCCTACTTAACTACCTTCGTGCTGGTGACACCTTAATTGTGACTCGAGTCGACCGTATCGCTCGTTCCGTACTCGACTTACAAACCTTAGTGAACCACCTAAAATCCAACGATATTCAGCTAAAAGCGCTAGAGCAGCCCATCTCAACCGAATCAGCTTCAGGCAAAGCCTTTTTAGATATGCTTGCCGTATTCGCTGAGTTTGAACTCAATATCAGAAAAGAGCGCCAACTCGAGGGCATTGCAGCCGCTAAAAAAGCGGGTAAATACAAAGGCCGCAAGCCAATATCTGAAAACGTAAAACTTGATATCCATCGCTTGTACAAGCAAAATCAACCTATTACAACAATCGCTAGAGAGCTAAAGCTCTCAAGGAATACAGTTTATAAAGCTATTAAATCAAAAGAATAGCTTTTAGTGGTAGACAATTATAAGGAAAATTTAGTGATTTCAAGTGTGGGGCAATTCTTAGATCTGATAGCAGACCATGATATCGATTTTTGGTACCGAGGTGTTGGTAATCTCAACTTCAAACCCAGTTCACAAGTTGAATGGCGTGGGCTAGATAAGACGAAAGAAGACACTGTTGCATATAGGTTTCTCCGTGATTACGGCAAATACTCAGAAACAGAGAGCCACAACCCATGGAAAGTTTACGCTCTTATGCAACATCATGGTCTGCCAACTAGGCTACTAGACTGGTCACGTTCGCCTCTGGTCGCATTGTTCTTCGCTGTTACCCAAGAGCCTCTATCTGAAAAAGGTCAAAGGGCAATATGGGTTCTGGATCCACACGCCCTAAATAAATTAGTGACAGGATTGAATTTGATATATTGCCCTTCGCAAATGGGCAACAGAAGAGTTTTTAACGCTCATGAAGTAGGAGACCCTGATTATATCGCTGAAGGTGGCTTGTTATGGTCTAACTTTGAAAAAAGTGATGGCGAAACAAGTGATGTTGAATCGTACTCTTTAGATGAGTATTTACCATATCCCCTCTTTTTGCTTTCACCATCAAATTCTTTAAAGTCGTTTACTTGGGAGTATCCGCTGGCAATTGAAGCTAGTTCTTTAGATGGCAGAATGGATTTGCAGCACAGTGCATTTACGATTCATGGCAACAATAATGAACCATTAGATATATTTTTAAAAAGGCACAACCGAAGCGATATTTTAAAATGTATACATATTGAAAAAGGGGCTGAACACGCAATCCTAGCTCAGCTAAGCAAATGTGGGATCAATAGAGAAAGCATCTTTCGAGATTTAGATTCACTGTGTAAGCGGATTATTGCTGATGTTTTGGATTAATTTTGAATACAAGTTCTGCAACTTTCAGTTAAAGAGATAAAAGTATTGTGCATATACCTACTACATTGCGGAGTGCAAACCGCTCTTTTACTTCTTACACGTACCAATTTGCTCTTCATCAAAGGCTCTATGATATTGTTCCTAATTAACAACTGGTTGATAGCTAGACTTAACCGATTATCTTCACTGTTGATTTTCTTTTTATACTCTTGAAGGAACAATCTAAAGTCCATACAAATAGCTACCAGAACTTTTGTTTCGTCAATTAACTTATCCTTATCTGGTATGGTAGAGTAAACTCCTATTTGAGAACTTGTTATAAGGATGTCATCTTCTAGCCTCTTGATAGAAGTAGCTCTGCTTTCGAGTTCCTCCGAGTTAGTAAGATTATCAGCAAGGCCAGCTACAGTTAGCAGATCTTTAATCACTGAAAAGACCTCATTAAGGATTTCAGATTCCCAGCTTGGTAATTGGTTAAAAACCAAATCATGGTATAAATCATTCTCTTTATTTTGATAATACTCTCTTTTAAATTTCAAGTAAGTGAATACACTTGCAAAAACAGCTACTACCGTGAAGAGCCCGCCTATAAAACTCCCCCAACTAGCCAACCTGTTAGAAACCTCAGTTTCCATTAACAAAATGCTTAAGGAGCCAGAAAATAGAAAAACTAAAAGAATAAAAACGGCGTAAACCTGCCAGAATGGACTTTGGTCATTAAGGTTATAAATCCATCTTGACACAACATTCACAGCACCATCCCCCTAAAATGTCTTACAATAAGTTTGGTTTAAAAAGCTTCTTAAACTAGTTAAAATCAGTGATACTCAATATCCTCCGTTTTATGTTGTGATACCCCTCAACATAAAAAGGTGAAGCGTTTCTCCAAAATATCTTGCCCAGGGTTAAACCTCTATAGTGAGCATCGCTCTTGTAAGCTTTTACCGCTTCAATGTCGTCGATACATGCGAAAGAACCAAAACACACTGCCTTTAGCGAGCTTTCAAAGTTCAGATATATTGCATCGGCTTTATCTGAAAATGTTACAAGTCTAAACTCATTCTCACAATTCCAAGGTGTAGACTTTTGGAACAGCATTAGTTCAGCATTACTTGGTTGCATCATATGCTCTTTGCAATAATTCAACGAGCCAATTTCATCATATCGCTCTGGAAAATATTGGTACTGAGGTATTGCATTTGAATGACCCAATGACCTGTCAATATATTTAATAGGCCCACTTAGAGCGTTGCCCCCGTATTGCTCGGAAAAACGCGCTAATAGCTCTTTCTTATCAAAAACCAAACATACCCCTGTATTAGCCTTCCCATAATAATGCCACATTTGAGGGTTGTTGAACCCACAGCGGTTTATATCTAGTATAATTTTGCTCGGAGGGTTTTCTTGAAGTTGATCTTGTGTAAAACAAGTCACCCTTACAACTTTCTTGAGCTCTTCAGCTGCTCTAAGGCCATGTTTTAGGCCATATCTTTCGTGATCATTCGTGTAAGCACTCAGAAACCAAGTTTTACAATCCTTTGGATCATTTGCTTTATGAAGAGAGTTTAGGAGTAAGCGATTATCTTTAAGAATATAGTCACGAGCCGTGTCAATGCTTGTGTAGTGATACAGAAACCCATCACCTGAATCGGCATCTCTGAAGTTTTGCGTCATCGATATCCTTTACTAGCCAATTTCACTATGTATTACACACAATAATACAAAGATTTTAACTTAGGCAATTAAAAATTTTTTTATCCCATTCACATACCCGCGCTTATAGATCTCGTTTCCCTCAGCATCTTTGACTTGCCCCGTGGGCATAACTTCCCAGCCATGTTTATTGAAAAACGCATCAGAAATTGCGGCTTTAATGGCTTCAACTTCCAGCGGTACCAGTTGTTTGTTTTCAAGTGTGGTGTTGGTTTTATCGCCTTTGGTTCGGTCAATAAACAAGTCTGAGTTGGCTTTGAGCGTATTGAGTTGGTCACGGTATTTGTTCCGTTCGGCAATCAGTGAGCCTACAACGGCTCTAATCACAGGGTCGTCGATAGCGTCTAGAATATGTTGGTCGTTGCTGTTCAATAGCTGTTTTTGGCGCACTGAGAGCGGCTTTTTACACGTTGTGCCTGCATAGGCTGCCCAAGCCTCAATTAATTGCTGAAAATGCTTTCCTGTGCGATTACGGATGGTTTGTGTTGATGGGCCGCCTTGCTCTTTTGACAACCGCCCGATCGTTGCCATGGAAAAGTCGAGAGGCGTTATCTTACTTTGTTGTTCAAGTACCGCATTCAATACCGTTAAAGCATTAGCGGTTCTTGTGGTGGCGCTTGCGCATAGCTCTTGCAGCACTAGGGTTGGGTCAACTGGTTTAGCCATTTTTCTTCACTCCTAAAGTGGCTGTTGCCATGTTTGCTAATGTTCTGATGCTAATGCCTGTATTACTTTCAATCGCTTGTACACCTTGCTCGAGTAGGCCTGCGTCTTTCAAGTAAGCTTCAGTATCAAGGTAAGTTGAAAGCATTGTCATGGCTTTGCTTTTGTCTGGCTCTTTAGTCGCATTTAGCATGGCATTGATCATCACATTACCAAGCTTAAGCTGCGCTTCGTCGTCGAGCTGCATCAGGATTGGTTGGTAGCCCATGCGCATCAGCATGGTGTTTAGCATGTTTGATCTGTGATTAATGGCCGTGGTTTTCTTTAAATCGTCTTTTAAGTCTGCAAATACTTCTGCGTCATCGCAGATTTGAATCAGCTGCCTAAATTCAGATTTCGTGTCTAAAAAGCTAAAAAATGGTGATATGTCTTGTGCCGAGCCAAGCGCAATTACTTTGTCTTTGTGGTCGTGCTCTTCACGGTTTTGCTCAATGCTTAGTACCTTACGGATCACCTGAAAACATGCTACTAAGTCTTTGCAGTATTCATCGGCTTCGGTTTTGTGTCGCTCAATACGCCTGTCTATGCTGCTTAGTTGGCCGCGCTTGCTAAATAGAGTGCTGTTTACCTCGCAAAAATATTCTTCATCCAACAAACTAGCTTGCTCGCCCTCAAGTTCCGCAGCAATTTTAGCCGCTTCTGTGGCGTGATAACTTAGGTTGTTAAAGTGAGCCGTAAGCGATTGAATATAGCGAATGCTGGTAATAAACCAGCGACAGCGAATACAGTTCTCAATGCCATGGGGTACTGGCGCGTGTAGATCGGCTTGGTTTCGATTCGCTTTTTTTAGTTTATCGCCGCCATTCCAGCACCCAGCAATAGAGGCATGTTCAACCAAGGGCGAGGTGTTGCCTCCTGCTAAACAAATGCCTATCGACTTTTCTTGCCACCCAGCAGGGTTACGCACTCTCAATGCGGTTTGTAGCGATTCAATGTCTTTAAACGCGGCTTGCAGGCCGATTTCTTCAATGGATTTATTGGCTAGGAATGACTGTAAACTATCGTCTTCTTTGTCGATTATTTTGCCTTCGGCCTCGCGCATTTTCTTGGCCATCATCACAGGCGTGAGCTTAGTGTAGTGCAAAGTCATGATCAAACGACTGTGGCCAACCAACAGCTTTGATAATATCGGTGTGGGTATTTCCCCCTCAATGGCGTAGCAAGTGATCAAAGAAACGCGTAATGCATGCAAAGGAAATAGCGGCCTTCTGGCATTTTTAGGGTCTACAAAATGTACTTTGGCACCATCTCTTAAAGTATGCTCTTTTTTCGCCACATCGTGCTCGAGTTGGGCAAGCAAAGCCACCCAAAGCGCGTTAACATAACCATCTGTAATTGGCATGCGCCGTTCGCGCTTACGATACGCAGCGGCATTGCGAAACAAAAAGCAAATATCACCAATTTCACTGCGCTGAATTTTGGTTTTAGTGCTACCAAAGTGCTTGTAATCTAAGTCGTAAATTGACGTGGGCTTGTTGATTGGGTTGTACTTTTCTTGCCAGTTTCTGAGCTTTTCAAGCCAATACAACACCTCTTCGTGTTGCCATGGGATCACGTATCCCCGAGTTATTTCGTCTTTGTTTCTATCTGCGGTTTTATTGGTGTTTATATACATACCCGTCATCACATCACCAATATCTGGCGTAATAATGCGGTGGAATACCCCTTTTTGCCATGGGCGCTTATCGCTGCCTTCAGCAAAATGATGTTGCTCATTCATTTGCCACTCACCATTGCTGTAACGCCACGTATCAGCCTCACCCGAGTCCAGCATTCGCACTTGAAAGGTTCGTAAAGGTAACTGCAATTTAAGGTATAAAGCCATAGCACGAACGGGCGGCCAAATTAAGTAAATGCTGTCACCCTTTTCTAGGGTTCTCAGTGCACCATCTATTCTTATTTGCCGCTGTTTATCTAGCGTGTGTTTTTGCCAAACACAATCGGGATCTGCTTTGTCTATCGCCGACTCATCAACCAAAATCCAGTCTTTTAAATATCGAGCGTTGGTGAAGAAGATCTCACTGTAGTCGATGGCCCACAGCCATTGTTTAAAGTGGCCTCGAGGCGCAGGGCATAATATGCTGCGCAATTGCTTAATATAGGCGTAGGGTAAAGCGTTGTAGACAGTCTCCTGCCTTCTTACTGGGTTTTGCTCTTTGTTAAAGGGGTTTTGGAATAGCGGCACAGGATCGCCATTGTCATCAGGCTCTGAGTAGTAGGTGCTAATTATCCAATCAATAAAGCTACATACTTCGTTATTTTGCCTAACACGGTAGCCTTCATTCAGCTCAAACGGCATAAGGAACTTGTTGTAATCTTGCTCTGCCAGTGTAAATAACTCAATGGGGTCGGTAATAAATCGCGGTACTAGGTACTCATCTAAAAAGCGTGCGATAGCTGCGCGTGAATGGTCAATGCCATATTGCTTTTGTTCAAGCCAAGTAGAGGCCAGCTCCCGCCATGTTTCCCAGCCTGAGCCATTTTTCTTAATAAACCAATTAAACTCATAATCCTGTGTTTTCATGGTTTATATCTCCTTAATTTAGGATACTTACCGCTAAATAGCCCATCAGGGTCAATATCTTCAAAGCCCGATTCCATCACGTTTTGCCAGCTCACGCTGACGTCTTCTTTAAACTCGGCATAGTGTTGACCATCAAGGTTTTTTGACGCTCTTTCACATGCAATCGTAACGTCTCTAATACTGGGCTGGGTATAAACGGCTTGTGATAATAACGAAGCATGGTGGAGTGCCTTTTTGATCAGCCTTGGATCAATGCCCGCGCTCGACATACGTCTGCCATAAGCATGACGATGGGCATGCGGGGTTCGCCCTTCGGGTTTTGACACGACAAGGCTGATACGGGCCATGGCCGCTTTATAACTTTGGTTAAACGCGTTTAGGGTGAGTGATTGGCCTTCATGCGTTTGTGAAAAAGACACAAATGCGTAAGGGTGCATTCTTGGTAACGGTAAAAGGTAAAGTAAGTATTGCTGCCACAACTTGGCAAATAGCTCACCGTAAAAGGCAGGAAACCAGTGCAGTTGAATGTAGTTTTCGTCATCATCAACCACTTTGGTTTTCCAGCCAATTCGGGCGGTACCCGTCATACGGTTACGAGGAATTAGGTTGAAGTTCTCAGCCAAATACGCTGCGCGTGTTTTTTGCCGTTTGCGGCCAGTCCAGTTATTTGGTGCTCTGCCATCTTCGGGGTGATACAAACGTACTATCACACCACTTGGGTTTTCTGGGTCGTAAAACACATCATCCACCCAAAGGTGCAAAGCATCACTTTCGCGTACACCGGTGCAATGCATCAGCAGCACAATAAGCTGATCACGCAGTGCCACGCGCTTATCTCTGGCTTTGCCTAAACCTTGAATAAAAAAGGGTTTAAAGAGCTTTTCTGGAAATGAAATGGCATCACCGTCAACCTTAAGCACATCCTTTTTACCACGTATCTTGCGCACGGTTTTAAGCACACTGGGTAAAGGGTTGCTTTTGATATGGCCTAAAAAGTTGTACTGATTGCGTTTGTACCATGCAGCATAGTTAAGGCGTTCTTGATGAGAGCTGGCTTGTTCAAATGGATTTAAGCTAGTTGTATTTCTGTTATTGGCGAGCCAATCCGTTAAGCCATTTAGCGCAGATAAAAGTTGATTTACGTTTGCTGTAGAACGAGGTAACCAATATAAACCCGATGGATCATTCCCTTCTGGGCTAATGGTACCCAGTGACAAACGCATTACAAATGATTGAAATAACTTGCTGGCGTCTGAAAATAATCCTGTGTTGGCTTCCATGTACTCGAGTAACAATTGGCAAGCAAACGTAATGCGATTCATCCATGGCAAACTTTTAATGTGCGACTGGCTTATAACGTAATCAAGTAAGGGATCGAATACGCCATATTCGCTAAGCAACACAGGTACTTCAATCAATAAGCCTGAATTATCTGTTTTAACCTGCGCAAGAACTTTGACTAACACGGTAACTAAACCAATTAGTGCTGAAGAGTTTTAGTAGATTAGTATAAGAAGTGCTATTGATCTAATGAACTAAGAATTAGTTTTTTACTTTAAAAGAATAGGAATTAGTATGTTTTAGTATAGTTTTAAGTACTATCAATAAAACTTACACTACAAACAACACACTTGGAGGTTTGGGTGGCAGTCTTACCAGCCACATCCCGGCACACAAGTCATACGCTGTGGCTGCTTCGTTCCCGACCTGACCAGATTCACGTACTATTGTTGCGAGAGGACCAATAAGACTACCATTGAGGGCCTTGTTTGGCGCGGAAAGAATTATCTCGAAGATTGCAGGGGGATGCAAGGGAAAAGTCAAAAAGCTTGGCTAACTGGGTGATGTTTAAACAGTTTGCCAAGCTTTTGTGGATTTTATGAGGCTGTGCGCTTATTTGTTCAACGCAATTTTAATTTCTTCTAGGCGCTTTTTCACTTTCTTCATGTTTTCTGGGCCCATTCTTAAAAACTGTTTTTGCGCCGAAGAAAGTTGCTCCCATTCTGCATAAGCATATTTGTAGGTAACTGAGTCTTTTACCAAAGGCAATGCGGTGTCTGGAATGGGTGTTGCCAACAACTCGTCGATTGCGTCAGTTAACGTGCCGTTGAATGCATCTCCTTCGTAGCCTATTTCTTCGTATGCTTCTTCAAATAAAGGTTTGTATTGGTCGTATAGTCTAACCACTTGCGCGGTGCTCATGGTGTCGAACATGGCGACATAAGGTGTGTAACGCTCGTAGCTGTTAGGATCAGTAATAATAATGTCGTCATCAATTACGCTAAAGCCATCTTGCGGCTTCACCACTGGTGCGTGGTTTTCTGCCACTTTACCCTTTGCTAGGTTATCTACATAAACCACCGTGCGGCGGATCACGTCGTCATCTGCCAGCAATTTTACCGCTTGATTAGAGAGATAATTTGATACTGCTTCTTTAATTTCGGTATCACTTTGAGAAAGCGGCGGTAGTGTTACTTCAGGTTCAACCGGTTCTACTTGCTCTGGCTCGATTTGCTCTCGTTGCGGTGGCAAGGTTACTTCAGGTTCAACCACTTGCTCTGGTGGTGTTTCTCTTGCGGTATTAACCAGTGGCGTTTCTGTTTGTTCAGGCACAACAATATCTTGTTTGACCTTTTGGTTTTCCGTCGATGGAGTGTCTTTTTGTGCTAGCACAAACACAGCCACAATAATCAACGCTAGTACAACTATCGCGGCAAATAACAACTGGCTGTTAGAAGGTCTTTTATTACCTTCTTGATGGTTCTCTGACATGGGGACTCCCTCTTCGTCATTGTTGATACGCGTTAATGTAAAACTATCACCAAATACTTGACTAATAACTTAATGCGCGCTGAAACCCTAAAAAAATGCGTTGTGGTGCAAACTCCGGCTACACCTTGTTCAAACATTTGATCTTAATAAAAATACTTGAGCACCGAACTTAAGTTCAGTACATTGAAGTTAAGCTAAATCGCCACTTTATTAAATACAAAATCGCGCCAATTAGCGACTAAATTAAACCGCTAGTTTGTTAAAATTTGTTTGTGCCACCATAGCGCTTTAGTGCTTAAATTTCAAAATAATAGCCTAATATGTTGCGCGAGTATGTGCACTCAGACAACTTGGGTTTTAGCTAGGTTCAACTAGAATAAATAATACAACCTAAAAGCGGCTTAAGGGCAGAGTGGCACTTTACTACTAAAAATAACGCATTTACTGGAGTTATCAACTCTTTGCACCTAAAGCATTACAACATCAACAAAGATAAATAACGCATAAAAAGACCAAATTTAAATTAAGCAAATTTAACAGCAGGATGGCCTCTTTTGAGAAAGCATAGAACGAGTGATAAAAAAATTGCCTTACTACTGACTGGAGGTGGTGCAAGAGCCGCTTATCAAGTTGGGGTATTAAAGGCGCTTGCGCAAAGTATGCCTCGTACTTCTCCCCTCCCCTTTGAAATCATTACTGGTACCTCTGCCGGTGCAATTAACTCGGCGGGGATTGCCTGTTACGCATCTTGCTTTCACCTCGCGGTGAAAAAAGTGGAATATATTTGGAAGAACTTTAGCACCGACATGGTGTACAAAAGCTCGTTTACTGGTGCATACGGCCATTTATTTGCCAATATGATGCGCAGCTTTCAAGCGCAATACCTTAATCAGCCACCAGCCAGCTTGTTAAATAACTCGCCGCTTCGAAAGCTGCTGGCCAATGTACTTGATTTAAATCGCATCGATCACAATCTACACCGCCATTATCTTGATGCCATCGCGATTACGGTTTCGAGCTATTCTACTGGTAAATCTGTGGCGTTTTATCAGGCGAACAATGCTGAACCTTGGCAGCGCTCAAAGCGCGAAGGTGTTCCGGGCACGATTTCGCTCGACTTACTCATGGCAAGTTCGGCTATACCTATGGTGTTTCCAAGCGTGCGCGTTAAGCATCATTACTATGGTGATGGCTCTATCCACCAGCTTTCCCCGCTTAGCCCTGCCATTCATTTAGGTGCGGATAAAATCTTTGTGATTGGTGTTGAGCAGCCTAAACTGCCACAGCCGCTCGGCTATGAGCCGCATTTTCCAGGAATGTCTGTGGTCGCCGGTCACCTGCTAGACAGTGTGTTTAGCGATACCTTAAATTCAGACATCGAACGGCTCGACCGCGTCAACCGTACGGTAAGCTTGCTACCGGCCAGAGAAAAGCACAAAGAGCTTAGACGAGTAGATCATATGCTCATCAAGCCAACGGTTAATTTTAATGAAGTCGCAGATCATTATTACGAAGATATGCCGTTGGCAATCAAGCTGTTGCTCAGAACCATGGGGGTTAAAAAGCATTCTCCGTCGAGTTTAACGAGTTACTTGCTGTTTGAGCGTACTTATACACAAAAACTCATTGAGCTTGGATTTGAAGACGGCATGAACCGCTTGGACGAAATGAGAGAATTTTTGGAACTCAAGTAAGATTTATCATAATAAAAATAGGTAGTAAAGATGTATAAACCTACTATAAGCGCACTTATGCTTATCGCACTTGGGTCAATTTCATTTAGCGCACACAGCCACACGTTCGACGTTGTTCAAACCATCCAAAATAACACTGCTGGGTTTAGCGGCTTAGATAATCCAAGGCAGCTGCGTTTTAATCACCAAGGTACGCAGGCCGTTGCAGTAAGTGGCGACGATAACGCAGTGGTTACATTTACGCTTGATGCAAATAAGCAGCTAGTCCAAAATCAACTCTTTCAATCGAGCGATGCGCAACCGCTTTTACTTACTGGCGCATCCGATGCGGTATTCGTAAATAGCAATCTCATTCTTAACACTAGCTTTTACGATGGTGCATTAAATGTGTTTGCAAAAGATAAAACGGGTAAGTTTAACCTTGTGCAAACCTTTTCTGACGAAGTGTCTTACAAAGTGGTGTTTGATCCAACCAAAAATGCCTCAGATCATGACACCCTTAGCTTGTTTGCACCTTGGAAAATTAGTTTAAGTGGCGACAAGCGCTATGCATTTATCCCAAGTTTTAAAAGCAATACCATCACTGCTTTTAGGATCACGCCTACAAACAGCGTGACGTGGCTAGGCCCTATTGATAGCGCTGAGCAAACTGATATGGGTGGGCCTGTGGATGTGCTAGTAAGTAAAGAGGCTAACGCGCTTATCGTTGCAGGTTATGAAGGCGATGTCATTACGCTATGGCAACAGACAAATGGTACTTATACTGTTAAGCAGCGCATCGTTAAAAACGACACTAACTTGCTCGCACTCAGTAAACCACAAGCCTTAGTTGCAAGCTCAGATTTCACTGTTTTTTATGTTGCAGCGGCGGGCAGTAACAGCATTTTAGCCTTTGAGCGTCAACAAAATGGTCAATATCATTTACTCCAGACCATTGATGCAAACCAAGTTGGCAAGCCACTTAACGGTGTCTCCACCTTGTTACTTGCTGCTGATGGCAAAAGGTTGTTCGCAGCCTCAGAGAGTAGCTCTGGTATTGCAGAGTTTAGCGTTACCGCAACGGGCAAGCTCACACATATCGCAACTTTTGATGATTTGACCAATCCTTTAGCCAATATATCGGCCTTGGCTTTTGTAACTGACCCAAATCACTTAGCTGTATCTCTTGCAAAACAAGATACCGTCAAAATACTCAAAATAAGGAAGTAGTACCGCATGTGGCCAGCTAATAAACCACTGATAGGACAGCATGTCACCCTTGAACCATTATCAACAACCCATATTAATGCCCTGCAACAAGCAGTAAAAGATGGTGAAGCTTGGAAGCTTTGGTATGCCAATGTACCCAATCCAGACGATATGGAACGCTATGTTAACACTGCGATAAGCCAAGGATCTGAAGGCAACCTTGCGTATGCAGTAAGGCTAAATAGCAGCAACGAAATTGTGGGAACCACCCGCTATTACAATGCAGATATAGCCAATCGCCGTGCCATGCTTGGCTATACTTGGTACAGCGATAAAGTACGTCGAACAGCGGTTAACACGGAGTGTAAGCTTTTGCTGTTACAGCAACTTTTTGAAGATTTTGACGCCATTGCCGTTGAATTTAGAACCCACTTTTTTAATCATGCCTCTCGCAATGCGATTGAGCGGCTTGGCGCCAAACTCGATGGTATCTTGCGCAGCCACCAGATCGGTAGAAACAGCGAGCTAAGAGACACTGTTGTGTATTCGATTATCGCCTCAGAATGGCCCACCGTTAAGCAGCATTTATTGAGCAAGCTTGACAGGTAGTAAAAGCATAAAAGATCGCAGGGTGAACCTGCTCCTACTTTGTGTTGTAGGAGACGCTTTACGCGGCGATCTGTATAGCTTACTGCACGATTTTGCTTTTTGCTTGGGCTATCATGCTTTCAAAATAATCATATACTGACGGGTCGTCGACTTGCTGTGCTTTCGCAAGTTGCAAGGCGTGATTAAAGCTTTTCAACGCCTTGTTATACGCTTTATTCTCTAAATATCCATGGCCTAGGCTTGCATGCGCATAAGACGAGTCGGGATAACGCGTGACAAATGCATTTAAAGTCGCAAGTGCAGCGTCTACACGTTTATGGCTGATTTGCGCGTCAGCAAGTGCTCTGTATATAGACTCTGGCACTAACACATCAAACTCATAGCGCTTAGAGAGCTTTAGATAATAATCTTCAATATCAGAGATATGCGCATATTTTCCTGCTTCTTCATTAAGCTCAAAATAAAAATCATCAAAAAGTTTTGTTAGTCCTTCATAGAGACTTGGGTAGAACGTAGTTTGATGCGTTTCCAATTCTTTGAGGCTAAATTGCCAATTTACTTCTTTTGATCGAAGTGCTTTCAGGTTTGACGCAACTCGCATACCGTTGGTGTAAAAGTCGCCTCCTTCCCCTGCGATACTAATATACAGATTGCGACGTAAATCATGTGCTGAGTTGCTAAGTGCTTTAAACTGCTGATCGAGCTCTTCCTCACCCCACCAACCTGGCGGGCTAATAAGCAGATAATTAGTAAATATCTCTGGCTTATTTAGAAAGGTGTGTAGTCCGTAGATCCCACCATTGGAATACCCTACTAACGTACGATTAGGTTTGAGTAAATATTGTGACTCAATGAAAGGAAATAACTCTTGAGTTAAGAAGGCTGTAAACTCGGTTGTCTTGCCAAATTGAGGAAACTTCTCTTTAATCCAGCGCTGTCTATCACTTTGAGCCTCACCGTTAATTGGCGGTAAGTAGTCTCTTGTTCTCACCGTGGTTTTCAACCCAACAACGATGGTAGCTGGTATTTTTCCAGTGCTAACCAAAGACTCCACAATGCCCACGGTTTGGGTAAAAAAGAATTCTGCATCGAGTAAGTACAACACTTGATATTGTTTCTTAGGGTCATAATCATTTGGCGTATAAACCATGACCTCCCTATTCTCACTTAATATCTTAGATGCAAAAGTTATTTTAGATCCAATCGTGATGGCTTGTTGTTCTAATGTTTGCCCATACACCTTGCCCAATGCTGCAAGTAGCATTAACAATAGCAAAATAATAAAACGCATGACTTTCCTTTTTAGTTTATTTTTATCAGTGTGTTACATTAGAAAAAAACAGGGCGATAAAACAGCAAAGTTTGCTGATTTTTCGCTGATAATTCGCTGAAAAAAGAATTTTAAAATGGAATTAAAGCAGTTTTTGATTGCAGAGCACCTTGTGGATGTAAACCGCAATCATATTGTTATCGACCAACAGACTTATGCGCTCCCCCCTAAAGCAATAGCGGTGCTTTGTGAATTGGCAAAACAACCCAGAGAAGTAGTGAGCTTTGAGCAACTACTTAACACCGTTTGGCACGACAGAGTTGTTTCTCCCAATACATTGCAGCGCTGCATTTTCCAAATTCGCCAAGTATTCAAATATGCTGATAGTGAGTTAGAGTTTATAAAAACGCACAGTAAAAAAGGCTATAGTTTAGAGGCATCCGTTACGTCGACAAGCGATAAGCCGAGCGCGCATAAAGCGACTCAAAAATCTCGCCCACGCGCTGCAAAATTTGGGGTGGCGGCACTAGTGGTAGTTATCACGGCTTACCTCTTTACTATTATAATTGCACCCGAAACCGCCCCCAGAGTACCTATTCAACCTACTTTTACTCCAATGACCACAAGTGACGCATGGGATGCAAATGCCAGCTACTCACCCAATGGACAATGGATTGTTTTTCAGCGCTTTAGCGATAATTGCCATAGTCAGCTTTGGGTCAAAAATCTAGCCTCGCACAAAACCTCTCGTTTAACCGCTCGCCAGGGCGTGTACGGAAAACCAAGTTGGTCACAGGACGCAAAGCAACTAACTTTTACCGAACGGAGTCATTGCAAGGCTCAAGAGACGTCTCCCTTTTGCTGGTCTTTAAACACACTAAATGTCGATACTGCAATCAACTCACCACAAAATCCACATGCCGTTATTGCTTGCCAAGAAAAGCCCATATGGCGTCCAAATTGGATGAAAAATGGCGAGATCAGTTACTTATCTCATTTACGTCCCAAACAAGCAGTGCCCTACCTTTTTGATTTAAAGACAAAAAAAAGCCGCACTACCGAGTATATGCCAAACTTTGAAAACTACACTCTTGACTATCTTGCAGATAAAAATGTTTTCGCAATGGTAAGCATTGATGAGCACAACTCTCATCACCTGAATATTTACAATCCCGATAAGACACCAACGATCACGGCAAAGATATTACTACCGCACGAATTGTCACCATTACAGCCAATTGAAGTCAGTTATCATCCAAGCGGCGAGTATTTGCTCGCATCGACGACTAATGGACTTTATAAACTGCAAACCAACGGGAGAATGGTTGCACTTGATACTGGGGGTAGAAAAAATCTAAGGGAGGCTTCTTTTTCAGCTGATGGAAAACAGATTTTAGCGACACAGATAAATGCCGATACCGATATTTTTACATTAAGTCTTGCTCAAATACGAAATCACCAAACCACTGCGGCAGCAAAGATAGCCAGAACAACAATGAAGGAAGACAACCCTCAGTTTCAACCTTATGGTGATCATATTGCTTTTACGTCTACACGTACTGGTTCAAGGCAATTATGGCTTTATAATGACCAAGGTGTTGCACAGCTTACCGATTCACAGCAAGACAATATCAGCAAACGAATTGTGTGGTCTCCTGCGGGTAATGAGATAGCGGGCACAACACAACAAGGACTCACTATTTGGTCTTTAAATGGTGAGAAAACCCTCATTGCTAATTCGCTTGCCATTGATTCTGTCCTGCAGTGGCTAACGCCGAAAACGTTGTTGGTCACAGCAAGGGAGAATGGAAACGCGGGGCTTTACATTCTTAATAAAGATACCAAAGAGGCCTCACTCATTGTTTCTGAAAATGTAGTTTGGGCCACGCAAGTAGATAGTGAGCATTTTCTGTATCAAGATATGAATCAGCGTTTTTGGCTTGTTAACACAAACACAGATCCTATACCGACTGAGATCAATGCGTTACGCGCTCAGTTAGCGCAGCCATTTGCCGTTTATAAAGATGGTATATTGTACGGCGTAAACAACGACAACCAGCTATGGTCTTATCATCTCAGTACAGGGATATATCAACGCCTTGCAGAGGTACCCAGTAACAGCCGTTACTTGGCAGATTTTAACGGTGAAACCTTTTTGTTTACTCAAATGCATTTGTTACAAAAGCATATCGTGTCATTTAATACACCTGATGATCAAGGCACATAGATAGAGCAAGAACGCAGGCCTACTCCGTGTTGTAGGAGACGCTTTACGCGGCGATCTGTTAAAAAAGCATAAATTTAAGAAACGTTATTACGGTAGGCCATCGAGTAAAAACTGCTCCGCACGTTCAACGCGGCGGGGTTTCCCCTTTAACAGCAAAACATCATTAACGCGTAAAACGGTTTGCTCATCTGGTTGAGCAATTTCTTCGCCGTCACGCCTTAACGCAGTAATATCAACGCGCTTAACGTTGAGCTCAAGCTCAGCAATCGATTTATTAACGGCAAATGCATGGTCAGGCAAAGCAATGGCATGCAGATATTCTAACCGCTCACCTGTGACTTCATGCAGATCACTGCTGTCTCCAGCAAAAAAACCATGTAAATACGGATAACGATTTTCTCGCTCTTTACTGACGCGACGAAAAATTCTGCGCATTGGCACACCAGACATGTACAACACATGAGAAACCAGCATCAAACTTGCTTCTAAAGTTTCTGGCACAACTTCTGCGACGCCCATGGCTTTTAATTGCTCCATGTAGCTGTCATCTTTCATGCGTACCAAGATCTTCACTTCGTGGGTACGCCGACGAATGGCGTCAACAACCACCTGCGTCTGTTCAAAGTCATCAAAGGTAATGATAACCAAGCGCGCTTTATCAATATTTGCTGACTTTAACAGCGTTTTTTGTGCCGCATGACCAAATAACACGGGCTCACCCGCAATTTGTGCGTCTTGTACAATTTGCGGGTTGCGCTCTACCGCAATATATGGAATAGCCTCTGGACGTAAAAATCGTGCGATAGTTTGACCAACACGCGCGTAGCCAAAAATCACAACATGATTTTTTAAATCAGCCGCGTTATAACCACTTGGCGCTTCGGGTTGCCAGTCTTTTTCTATTCCCAAGATATTGAGAATATGCGCGGTTTTACTAATAAGATAAGGCGTTAACGCCATAGACAACACGCCAAGCGTGATAAAGAAGGACACTTCATTCTTGTCTAATAATTGATGTTTACTGGCAAGAGCAACCAATACAAAGCCAAATTCCCCCATTTGCCAGATCAAAATACCAGCGCCCCAAGCGTCTTTTTTACGCTCTCCCATTAACTGCGCAACGCCAACGATGATCAACACTTTGATCACAAGCACAGCGCCAAGTGCTGCAACAATATAAATAAATTGGTCGAGCACATAAGGAATATCTAGTTGCATACCCACTGTGACAAAAAAGAGTCCCATTAGAATATCTCGAAACGGTCTAATTTCTGCCTCAAGCTGATGCCGATATTGGCTTTCCCCTAACATCATGCCCGCTAAAAATGCGCCGAGCGCCATTGAAAGTCCGAAGGCATAAGTGAGCGAACCCGCGCACAGGGCAACAACTAAAGTAGATAAAACAAAGAGCTCATCTGTTCTTACTAATGCGATTTCGTTAAATATTTTAGGTAGTAACCACTTACCTACTGCCCATAAAACCAGACACACAACCGCACCCTTAGCAAATGCAAAAAGTAGCGCTGACGCCAGCTCTGAATTACTCGCAGAGGAAATAAGCGGAAACGCGATGAGCAGCGGCACAACGGCAATATCTTGGAATAACAACATGCCAATACCGAGCTGACCATGACGTGTGTTGAGCATCCCCAGCTCCTTTAACAGCTTAACCACAACCGCCGTAGAAGAAAGTGCAATGAGGCTTGCAATCACAAATGCACCCACCCACTCATATTGCATAAAACGCAACACAAACATACCAATGATCGTGGTAACGATGACCTGCAAACTCCCTAAACCGAATACTACGTTTCGCATTGCCATTAATTTTGGCACGGAAAATTCAAGCCCTAAACTGAACAGTAAAAACACGATCCCAAGCTCGGCCATAAAGTGGATTTCTTGGCTGTCACTCATCCATCCAATGCCGTGACTGCCTGCAATGACTCCAGTGAGCAAATAAGCCAGAATAGGCGGCAAGCCAATCCGCTTAAAGGACCAGACTAAAATCACTGCACATAACAGCAAGGCAAAAACCTGCGCGAAGATACTTTGCAATCTGCCTCCTGAGCGAAAAAATTGACGGGGAATAAAGGTGGATTTCTTTTTCTTTCTCTTAAATATAGCAAGCGTTTGTTTTTAAGCCAGTTTAAATTTTTGGCACAAAGTTCGCATATTAATCATGTATTGTTGTATTTAAGGGGAAGAAATATGGAAAATGTCCATATTTTGACACAGAGATTGCCGACCAGAGGCGATTACTTGCCGTTCAATTCTGAACAGTATAGTACGCAAGGCGGTGAACACTACGCGCGATTAGTCGACAAACTTCAGACAACACTCAACATTGAAGAGCTGTTGACTATTTACGCGGAGCATGTGGCAAGAATTTCAAAAATTTCGGGGCTCCAGTTCCATTGTAGCCTTGGTGTCTTTCAGATGAAGGACAGCGATAGCCAATTTCCGGCTAGTACGTTTGATCTTGAGCTAGAAAAAGAGCACTTAGGACAGCTGGTGTATTTCAGTGAGTTTCCATTTAGTGAAGCGATCAAGGCAAAATTGTCAAAATTACACGCCTGTTTAATTTACCCAATGCGTAATGCCTTGATGTACAACCGTGTATTGCAATTAGCAACTAAGGACTCTCTAACAGGACTTTATAATCGCAGTCAATTTACTGACAATTTAGAAGAGAAACTCGAGCGTTGCCGTCGTCAACATCGTAATTTTAGCCTAATGCTTTTAGATTTAGACAACTTTAAGCAGGTGAATGATGTTCATGGTCATAAAGCCGGTGACGAAGTGCTGGTTGAGTTTTCACGTATTTTGCAAACCTCAACGCGCGCAACTGATTCGGTATTTAGATTCGGTGGTGATGAGTTCGCCATTTTAATTGACGATCCTGCGTTTACCACCAACAAGGTAATTGCAGAAAGAATTATGGAAGCCGTAAGAAAGTCGAGCATGTTGGCTAAATATACGGTGACCACGAGCATTGGCTTTACGCTGGCATCGAGCCATGATACTGCCGACAACATATTTGCTCGTTCGGATAGCGGCTTATACCGCGCCAAAGCAGCCGGACGAAACTGCGCTCGCGCAGTATAAAAAAACCACTTCCCCTTTTGCTCAGTGTTATGCGTTAACGCTGAGCACCTTTTCCTAAGTATAGGTAGGCCATCAGGGCAAGTGCCGCGCCGTTAAAAAATCCATTTATTACCCATGCAAGCGCAAGGAAATCGGGTAACACTGAAAACATCACCGCAAGCATTGGCGCAAGTAAGCCAAGAATAAAATACATTCCACCCTTACCATGCCAATACAGAAGTAAAAACACGATACTGATAATGCCTGACGCGGAAGCAAATATTTGATTTAGCCACACCACTTCACTCGACATAAAAAGTACGATAAACACCACCGCAGTGAACACCACCGCATAAGGTGCCTTTTGCGCTAACTGTTGGCCAATCTTTTTACTTTCAGTCATCTTTTACTACCCAAATAATGCCATTGTCTTCTGCGTGATCGGCACTCACAAACAGTCCGTTCACCGCAACCGGTGTATCATTGTAATAAACAACCGCAATAGAATCACGCTCCCAGCTTGGAATGTGTAAATCTTTTAGCCAATGTTTCAAGGTATTAGAGCCAGGTTTGCTCTGTGGTTTGATTTTATCTTTAAGTCTGCCGTAGCGAATGCTAACGATTTCGTCCGTGAAAGGTTTGCGGATCCCCTTGCCAGTTTGTAAAGCAACAGGTGTACTTTGTCCGCTGAGTTCGTTGAGGTTAACGGTCTCAATGTCATGCTTTTGGCTAGTTTCCGTTACCCAATAAAGTGCGTCACGATAGCGCCTCACTGCGCCTTGCTTAAAACGAATTTCAAGTTGACTGTCTTGGCGCGATAAAAACGCCTGTTGTACGATTTCATCTAGCTGTTTGTGACTCGGCATCTCTATGCCCTGCTTTGATAGCCACAGTCTGATAACATTATCTCTTCTTGCACAAGAGAGCCGTTGTAAAGCCGTGATATTTAGCGCCATCCGACAACGACACTTTTGCAAGTCTTCTTCACTCACCTCATCAATTATGGCTTGTTGGCGCTGTAAAATATCAATACTGCGCAGTGTGTTACCTACAAAACCATTGAATCGAGAGGTAAGTAGCGGGATCACCTGATTGCGTAAAAAGTTACGGTCAAACACATCGTCAGCGTTGGACTCATCAGTAATATGCTCAAGGCCAAACTGCTGTGCAAATGCTTCAATGTCACTGCGACTAACGGCAAGTAACGGACGAATACAATAGCGCCCAGATGGCAGCTGAGTAGTCGCTCTCATCGCTCCAAGCCCGAGTAATCCAGAGCCGCGCTTTAATCTCAGTAAGAAAGTTTCTACTTGGTCATCGGCATGTTGCCCAAGTACGATTGCAAAACCGGCTTTGGCCGCGTCATCTAATGCTTGATAGCGAGCTTCGCGTGCTTGCGCTTCAAGGCTAGTGCGGGTTTTCCGAGTAATGACAACCTGTTTTGCAACAAAGGGAACATTGAGTGTTTCACAAAGTGATTGGCAAAATTGCTGCCACTGCGTAGCGTGCTGTGACAAGCCATGATTAACATAAACCGCTTGGAGTATAACGTTATGCTTGTTTGCATATTCTCGACAAAGATGGAGCAACACAACCGAATCCACACCACCAGATAAGGCAATGCACAACCCTTTGGCGTCAAGGCTGGAACTCAATACCTTTAAACTTGACTCTACTTGTTGGTAAACCCGACTATTAATCATGTTTTCTACAATCAATAAAAAAAGCCGCTCAATAGCGGCTTTTTAACTTAAATTAGCATTGATATCAATACGAGCAGCAACCCGTATTAACAATAACCAAATGACATCAGGCGCTTATAACGCTGATCTAACATCTCTTCGGTGCTTAGCGCTTCAAGATCAGCCAAGTCACGTTTAAGCTGCACTTTCAGGTTTTTTGCCATCGCATCGTAATTGCGGTGTGCGCCACCTAGCGGCTCTTCGATGATATTATTGATAAGATCCAGCTCTTTTACGCGAGAAGCTGATACACCCATTGCTTCTGCTGCAAGGGAAGCTTTGTCTGCACTCTTCCAAAGAATAGAAGCACACCCTTCAGGTGAAATTACCGAATACGTGCTGTATTGCAGCATGTTTACTCTGTCACCTACCCCAATAGCCAACGCGCCACCAGAGCCACCTTCACCAATCACAGTACAAATGGTTGGCACTTTAAGCGCTGCCATCACCTTAAGGTTACGTGCAATCGCTTCACTTTGACCGCGCTCTTCAGCGCCTACACCCGGGTAAGCTCCCGGAGTGTCGATAAAGGTAATGATTGGCATCTTAAAACGTTCAGCCATTTCCATTAAGCGTAATGCTTTACGGTAACCTTCTGGCTTTGGCATACCAAAATTACGTTTGATTTTTTCAGCCGTATCACGACCTTTTTGCTGACCGATAATCATTACTGGCTTGTCGTCAAGACGTGCAACACCACCAAGAATAGCCGGATCGTTAGCAAAAGTACGGTCGCCTGCGAACTCGTCAAACTCGGTAAAAATGCGTTCAATATAATCGCGAGTATATGGACGAAGCGGATGACGCGCTAATTGAGACACTTGCCAAGTACCTAAACCATCGAAAATTTTCTTGGTTAGCTCAACATTTTTGTCTTTTAAGCGGCTTATCTCTTCTTCAAGGCTAAGATCTAAATCGCCAGAGCGGCTTACGTTTTGTAATTCTTTGATTTTTGCTTCCAATTCAGCGATTGGAAGTTCAAATTCAAGATAATTGAGGCTCATGCTCTAAACTACCTGTTTAGTTAAATTCTAATTCTAATTCCTGCGCCGCCAACAGTGATAAACGAGTTAAAAGCTCATCACTTGGCGTCACACACCATTGTGTTCCTAATGTTAACTCTGCTAATGCATCAGGACGCTGATATTTAATTTTTACCGGACACGTTCCAAATTTGTATGGTTCTAGCACTTTTTTGAAATTATCAAAGAAGTTCGCGTCAATTTGAGCCATATTTAGCGTCATTTTTATTGCACTAATACGCTTTTCTCGCGCCTGAGCAATGGTAGAGATTTCTCTTGCGGTCATTGTAATGCCACCAGAGAAGTTATCAAAGCTGACCTGTCCAGATATTACCAAGATTTGGTTAATTTGCAGCATTTCTTGGTACATTTCAAACTGTTCAGGAAATAAGCGTACATCAATTCGGGCACTTTTGTCATCTAAAGTGATAAGCCCCCAACGCGCTCCTTTTTTGTTTATCAAGGTACGAGCATTGATAACCAGTCCCGCCGCGGTTGCTACCGTATCACGATTACCGGGTTGTAAGTCAACTAACTTGCCAGAGGTATAATATTTTAATTCTTTACGATATTGGTTAATTGGGTGGCCTGTTAGATAAAGACCTAAGGTTTCTTTTTCCCCATTTAACCATTCTTTATCGCTAAGCGGCGTGGCTTTGATAAAGGCTTGCTCAACCTCCTCAGGCTCAACTGCTAGCAAACCAAATAAGTCGCTCTGTCCAAGTGATTCGGCTTTGTGATGCTGCTCTGCCGACTTCATGGCATCTTTTAAGCTTGCCAGTAAAGTCGCGCGCCCAGGCTGATCTCTGTCAGGGCCAAGCTTATCAAGCGCTCCTGCGTAAATGAGCTTTTCAATCACGCGTTTATTTAGACGCTTTAAATCAACTCGCGCACAGAAGTCGAATAAATCTTTAAATTCTCCCCCTTGGGCTCGCGCTTCAAGGATCGCTTCAACGGGGCCTTCACCCACCCCTTTTATCGCACCTAAACCATAGACGATCTCACCTTGAAGATTTACAGCAAATTTGTAGACACCGGCATTCACGTCTGGTGGTAGCAGCGTCAACTTCATATTTTCGCATTCATCTACCAAGGTTACGATTTTGTCGGTGTTATCCATATCCGCTGACATTACTGCCGCCATAAACTCGGCAGGGAAATGGGTCTTCATCCATAGCGTTTGGTACGACACTAACGCGTAGGCTGCGGAGTGTGATTTGTTAAAGCCGTAACCCGCGAACTTTTCTACCAAGTCGAAGATTTTCATGGCAAGTTCGCCTTCGACGCCATTATCTTTGGCACCATCTTCGAACGTTGCACGTTGCTTCGCCATTTCTTCAGGCTTTTTCTTACCCATCGCACGACGAAGCAAGTCAGCGCCACCTAGACTATAACCGGCAAGCACCTGCGCTATCTGCATTACCTGTTCTTGATATAGGATGATCCCGTAGGTTGGCTCCAGTATGGGTTGTAGACTTTCATGCTGGTATTGTGCGTCTGGATACGATACTTCTTCACGACCATGCTTACGGTCGATAAAGTTATCTACCATGCCTGATTGCAAAGGACCCGGACGGAATAGCGCAACCAGTGCGATCATGTCTTCGAAACAGTCTGGCTTCAAGCGACGGATCAAGTCTTTCATACCACGAGATTCCAACTGAAATACCGCAGTTGTTTGTGCGTCTAGTAACACTTTAAAACTTGCAGGGTCATCCAATGGGATCGCAGCGATATCAATCGGCTCACGACTTTCTCTACCAAGGCGTTCGTTCGCCATGTCGAGCGCCCATTGCAAAATGGTTAGCGTTCTTAGACCGAGGAAGTCAAACTTAACCAGACCTGCAGTTTCTACGTCATTCTTATCAAACTGGGTAACTGGGAATTTACCTTCTTCATCGCAATACAGCGCTGCAAAGTCGGTAATGGTGGTAGGCGAGATAACAACACCACCGGCGTGTTTACCTGCGTTACGCGTACAGCCTTCAAGAATACGACATTTATCAATCAGTTCACGAACTTCTTCATCGCTATCGTAAGCTTCAGGCAGGCGAGGTTCAACATCAAACGCTTTGGCAAGTGTCATCCCAGGGTCGCCAGGTACAAGCTTAGAGATCCTATCTACGAAGCCATAAGGGTGACCAAGCACACGACCAACGTCTCGAATTACCGCTTTTGCCGCCATCGTACCAAAGGTGATGATCTGAGATACGGCGTCTCGACCGTACAGTTTAGCAACGTGATCAATTACCTCGTCTCGTCTATCCATACAGAAGTCGACGTCAAAGTCTGGCATCGAAACCCGCTCGGGGTTAAGGAATCGTTCGAATAGAAGATCGAATTCAAGTGGGTCAAGATCTGTGATCTTAAGCGCATATGCCACCAAAGAGCCGGCACCGGAACCACGACCAGGACCTACAGGGATGCCGTTATCCTTACTCCACTGAATGAACTCCATTACGATTAAGAAGTAACCTGGGAATCCCATTTGGTTGATAACATCGAGTTCAACCTGCAGACGGTCGTCATATTCACCACGCTTTTCTTTGCGATCATTTTCATCAGGAAATAAGAACTGCAACCGTTCTTCTAGGCCATCTCGCGACACTTTTACCAAGAAATCTTCAATCGCCAGATCGCCCGTTGGATAATCTGGTAGGAAGTAGGTGCCAAGCTGTACCGTCACGTTACAGCGTTTGGCGATTTCTACGGTGTTTTCTAAAGCTTCTGGAATGTCACTAAAGAGCGCTTGCATTTGCTCAGAAGTCTTTAAATATTGCTCTTTAGAAAAGCGTTTTGGTCGATTTTTGTCTTCTAATGTATAGCCGTCGTGAATAGCAACACGAATTTCGTGGGCATCAAAGTCTTTTTCGTGTAAAAACACCACTTCATTCGTCGCAACGACGGGTATATTACGCGCAGCCGCGACCTCCACAGCACCATGGAGATATTCTTCTTCTTGTGCACGTGCTGTGCGTTGCAGCTCAATATAAAAATGGTCGCTAAAATGTTGCTCGTAAAACGCCAGCGTTTCTTCAATTAGCTTAGGATTGCCTTTTAAGATGGCTTTACCTAAATCGCCATCTTTCGCGCCCGAGATAAGGATCAGCCCTTCTTTGTATTTGGCGAGCCATTCTTTATCAATAACAGGACGATGGAATACATGACCACGAAGATAGGCATCGGAGATCAACAAGGTGAGGTTTTTATACCCTTGATTGTTCTTGGCGAGAACGAGAATTCGGCTTGGTTCATCAGGAAACTGATCTGACTTCAGCCAAAAATCCGCACCAATTATTGGCTTAATCCCTGCCCCGTGTGCGCCACCATAAAAACGCACCAAACCACATAAGTTCATTTGATCGGTGATGGCAAGCGCAGGCATTGCAAGCTCTTCGGCCCTAGCCACAATTGGTTTGGTCTTTGCTAGACCATCCACCATTGAGAAGTCACTGTGTACACGCAAATGGACAAATTGCGGGGCTGGCATGTTTACTCCTTCTCGGCCAAAATTCGTTGCACAGGCTTAAAGCTTGTACGGTGATGCGGAGTAACACCATGTGCTTCGAGTGCGGCAAAATGGGCTTTGGTTGGATAACCTTTGTGGCCTGCAAAACCAAACTCTGGATATTCCGCATCGAGTGCTAACATCTCATTGTCTCGGGTGACTTTCGCCAATATGGATGCTGCACTTATCTCGGCAACTAGGCTATCCCCTTTTACAACTGCGGTTGCCGCAACACTTAGCTTAGGTAAACGATTTCCATCAACAAATACATGATTTGGTTGAATTTCCAACCCTTCAACTGCGCGTGTCATCGCCAACATCGTTGCGTGAAGAATATTCAGATCGTCAATTTCTGCAACTGATGCTCTCGCAATGCAGTAACATAATGCCTTTTCTTTTATTTCTTCTGCCAATGCAATGCGCTTTTTCTCTGACAGTTTTTTTGAGTCGGTTAACCCTACTATTGGTTTGGTTGGGTCTAAAATAACGGCAGCGGTCACAACGTCACCCACCAACGGGCCACGTCCTACCTCGTCAACGCCTGCAATATACTGCACATCAGGACGTTCAATTTGCATCTATTAACTCCATTACAGCCTGAGCCGCTTGTTTGCTGGCATTTAGGCGAATGTTCTCATGTATCTCGTAAAACTTTCTAACAAGCTTACTATTATTGCCCTTTAACATCGGGAAAAGTGCATCAGCGAGTGCGTCAGGATTACATTCTGCCTGTAAAAATTCAGGCACAAGTGGTGCGTCAGCCAATAAATTCGGCAAAGCAAAGTATTTGATGTTAAAGGTAAAAAAGGTATTAAAAATCCAATAACTCTTAGGATTTAGCTTATACCCTACCACCATTGGCTTTTTATATAGCATCGCCTCAAGTGTGGCTGTACCCGAGGCCAGTAAAACGCTATCCGCAGCTTGCATTGCCAGTGCTGACTGGCCGTCAAGCATAATCGGGTTCAATTCCGGCGCAACTTCCTTCAAGGCTTCCAAAAACTGCGCTCTGCGCTTTTCGTTTACCAAAGGCACGACGATTTTTAAGTCGGGAATTTTATCGACTAGTTTTTTTGCAGTGGCAAGGTAAGTGCGACTCAATAAGCCAACTTCAGAGCCCCGGCTACCAGGAAGCAGTGCTAAAACCGTATCATCTTGACTTAAGCTCAGCTGTGCACGCGCACCTGCGGTATCCGGCTCAAGTGGAATTTCATCCGCTAGCGTGTGACCCACAAATGTACAAGGCACTTCATGTTTATCATAAAAGGCTTTTTCGAACGGCAGCAAAGACAGCACTAGGTTAGTCGCTTCAGCAATCTTATGGATGCGTTTTTGACGCCACGCCCACACACTTGGGCTTACATACTGAATGGTTTTAACCCCAGCCGCTTTCAACGGTTTTTCAACACGCAAATTAAAATCCGGCGCATCGATACCGATGAATACATCGGGTGGATTATCAATAAAGTAATTCACCAATTGCTTTTTAATTTTTAGCAAGCGAGGTAAGCGACCAAGCACTTCGACTAGTCCCATAACAGCCAGTTCATCCATGTCAAACAGGCTTTTACAACCAGCTTGTTGCATTTTAGGACCACCGATCCCGACAAAATTGGCATTGGGGTAATGAAGTTTTAGCGCGTTTATGAGGCCTGCTCCGAGTATATCGCCCGATAACTCTCCTGCGACCACGCCAATGGTAATATTTTTTTCGTTAGCCATTGTTATTTTTCAGTATAAAAAAACGCCATACAAAATGTATGGCGTAAGTATAACCTGTATTGCGGTTCAAGTTTAGCGGATCAAACCACGATTAGAAGTCGCAATAAAATCAATCATTTGTTGAACTGCTGCGAACTCAGAAGCCTCTTCTTTTAGCGCTTCTAACGCATCTTCTAAACGCAGCCCCTTACGGAACAACGTTTTGTATGCGCGTCTTGTTGCCATGATTTCATCAGACTCAAAGCCGCGACGCTTTAAGCCTTCAGTATTAATTGCAACGGGTCTCGCTGGCGTGCCAGTCGTTGTAACAAATGGCGGCACGTCTTGGTTCACACCCGAGTACATACCAATAAAGGCATGTGAACCCACTTTACAAAATTGATGTACACCAGAATTACCCGCAAGGATAACCCAGTCACCAATATGTACGTGTCCGGCTACACTCGCATTGTTAGCGAAAATCACATTGCTGCCAATGACTGCGTCGTGTGCTACATGGGTGTAAGCCATAAATAAGTTGTTGCTACCAATTCGAGTGATCCCTTCGTCTTGAATTGTGCCACGATGGATGGTCGCACACTCACGAATAACGTTGTTATCACCAATAATTAGCTTGGTTGGTTCATCCTTGTACTTTTTATCTTGGCAGGCTTCCCCTACTGACGCGAATTGGAAAATGTGATTGCCTGAACCAATTTCAGATGGGCCTTTGATCACAACATGTGATTCAATCTTACAGTTATCGCCAATGACTACGTCATTGCCAATATAACTATAAGGGCCTACAGAAACATTCTCGCCTAGACGCGCGCCTGATTCGATAATTGCGGTAGGATGAATAGCCATTAAAACTCTCTTCTAGCACACATAATTTCAGCTGAACACACAGTTTTGCCTTCTACTTTAGCTTCAGCACTGAATTTCCAGATATTACGGCGTTCTTTTTCGAACTTAACGTGCAAATGCATCGTGTCACCCGGTAGAACAGGTTGTTTGAAACGTGCATTGTCAATCGCTGCAAATAAGTATAGTTCATTCTCGCTGCGATTCTCGACCGTTTTAAAACCAAGTAAACCAGTTGCCTGTGCCATCGCTTCTAGGATCAACACACCTGGGAAAATAGGTTGCTCTGGGAAGTGACCCGTGAAAATAGGCTCATTAATCGTCACGTTTTTAATCGCGTGAAGATATTCGCCAGGCTTAAAGTCTACCACTTTGTCAACAAGCAACATTGGGTAGCGGTGCGGAAGAAGTTTTAAAATCTCTTGGATATCAAAGCTGTTTAATTCGTTAGCCAAAATAGCTTCCTTATTCTACATCAGTATCTTTAAGCTGTGCTGTCAGCAGCTCAAGTGCCTTCAGGCGCGACTTAAAGTCAGATAAATTGCGTAAGTGTGCAATAGACTTACGCCACTCTTTATTCGTTTGGTGAGGTAAACCAGAAGAATAGATCCCTGGCTCAGTAATTCCTTTAGTAACCATGCTCATACCAGTAATGACAACCCCATCACAAATTTCGTTGTGACCATTGATTGCTGTCATGCCGCCAATTTGGCAGTACTTGCCGATCTTAACACTGCCCGCTAATACCGTGCAGCCTGCGATGGCTGTACCGTAACCAACTTCGACGTTATGGGCAATTTGGATCTGGTTATCTAAAATGACGTTGCTATGAATAATGGTGTCTTCTAGCGCACCTCTATCAATAGAGGTACTCGCGCCAACTTCGACACGGTCGCCAATAATTACGGTGCCAACTTGAGGGATTTTAACCCACTCGCCTTTCTCGTTGGCGTAGCCAAAACCATCACTTCCTATTACGGCACCAGACTGGAATAGACATTGCTCGCCTATCTGTACTTCATGATAGATAGTCACGTTTGCCCAGAGTTTAGTCTTTGCGCCTATTTTGGCATGTTTTCCAATGAAACAGCCTGGCCCTATCTCAACATCATCACCAATCACAGCGCCATCTTCAATTACAGCGTTCGCACCCACACTGACATTTTCGCCAAGCGTCGCGGTATCAGAGATAACTGCTGTACGATGAACTCCTGCTGCTGCGCTAGGTGTTGAGTCTAGCTTCTGTGCAAGTTTTGCATAGGCTACATAGGGATCTGCGATAATGAGTTTATTACCCGCAAAATAATCCGCGTCTTTTACACTCAAGATCACGGCCCCCGCAGTCGTGCTTTCAAGCTGACCACGGTATTTGCTGTTGGCTAAAAACGCGATTTGGTCGTCTTTTGCCTGTGCGAGAGTGGCGATATTTCGAATTGATTTATCGCCATCACCTTGCAGCTGAGCACCTAGAAACTCAGCAAGTTGAGATAAGGTGTGAAGTTTTGTCATTACTTATTGCTAACCGCTTTTACCACTTCTTCAGAAAGGTCGGCTACTTTATCAGGATTGAAGTAAATTGTCGTATCTTTTACTTTAACTTCATCAAACTTACCTTTTTTAGCAACAGCCTCAATCGCATCTACGATTAGCTTTTGTACTTTAGCAAGCTCTTGGTTTTGACGAACTTTAATTTCTTGCTCTAGTGGACGACCTTTTTCAGCAAGTGTCTTTTGCATTCCTTGGATTTTTTCACGAAGCGCTTCTTTTTGCTCTTCACTCATAGTCGTCGCTTCGCGCTTAAATTTTTCAGCTTCGAAACGAATGTCACCTTGAATTTTTTCAAGCTCTTGACGACGCTCAGCAAACTCAGCTTGTAGCGTTTGTTCAATTTTCGCCATTTGTGGAATTTGCTTATACACTTCCTGCATGTCTACGATGCCGACTTTGTGTGCAAGCGCGCTACCTGAAGCACCCATCATTAGTGCTGCTGTCATGGCTAGTGTTGATGATTTAATAAATTTTTTCACAATAAAACTCCTTAGAATGTATTACTGATATTGAAGCTGATCGTCTTCGTATCGTCTTCTTCTTCTTTTTTGAGTGGGTAAGCGAAACTGATCAGCATTGGACCCATTGGCGAGATCCACTGAATCGATAAACCCGTTGATACTCTGAACCTTGATGGATCAGAGAAATCAGAAAGTAGATTGTATTGATCTTCCGTCAAGTTGTTATAGCGATCTACATCAAACTCGGTATCCCAAACGTTTGCCGCATCAACGAAGAAGCTGGTTCTTACAGAACTGGTATTATCTTCGTCTAGGAATGGCGTTGGTACAATAAGCTCTAAACCAGCTAGTGCTTTTGCGTTACCACCGATACGGCCACCTAGGTTTAGCGTATCAAATTGCTGATCGCCGCCAATACAGCTACCTGATGTACCATCTGGTTTAGGTGTACCCGGAATACACTTAGGCGCACGCTGTACCGCTCGAGGTAGGATCGTGTTTCGGTCAAAGCCTCGCAGCTCTTGCTCTGAAATACGGAAGAACTCTTGGAATGGCAATACTTGCTCAAAGCCATTGGTCTCGCCATAACCGTTACCATAACCTAAGCCCGCTCTCGCTGAGAATACCCAACGATGGTCGTTACTGATTGGCCAGTAAAAACGTGAATCGTAATTAATCTTGAAGAAATTAAGATCTGAGTTTGGTGTAGTAATACTTAAGTTCAAGCTTTGACGAGAACCTGCGGTTGGGAACATACCACGGTTAACCGTTACACGTGACCAACCTGCGCTTAACTCATATTTGGTAAAGTCATAATCTGCGTTTGGATCGCTTTCGTTTAAGAAGCTCTCACGAAGTACGCGTGTTTGCTCAAAGTCTGAAATTTGCGAAAGGCTTTCTTCAATCCAACGAATACCAAAGTTAACACGGTTTATCGCATTGATTGGGAAACCAAAGTTAGTGCCGATACCGTAGCTCGTCGATTTATAATCTACAATCCCAAACTCACTTGCATCGAACTTACTATAGAAGATACTGCTGCCTTGCGACACACCATCAGGTGTAAAGTACGGATCGGTATAAGATACACTATAACGCTCTGAACCACGCGAAGTGTTGATATTGAACGCAACTTGGTTACCTGACCCCAAGAAGTTAGACTCACTGACACCGATGTTAAACTGAAGGCCCGCATATGAACCATAAGCAACACCCGCTTGGAAACTGCCTGCAGGTTGCTCTTTTACTTTAAAGTCAACATCAACCTGATCTTCAACCCCTGGAATTGGCTTGACTTCAAACTCTACCGATTCCATATATGGCAAACGTTGAATTTGAAGCTTAGAACGCTCTAAGTTTTGGTTAGACAACCATGCACCTTCAAGCTGCGTCATTTCACGACGTAACACTTCATCCGCTGTATTCTGGTTACCATTCACTACGATTCGACGCACATACACACGCTTACCAGGGTCTACCGATAGCGTTAGTTGTACTTCTTTATTTTCGTCATCAATTTCAGGGACTGTTCGCACTTCAGCGTTAGCATATCCAAAGCGCGCCAAATAACTCTTAATGAAGTCTTCCGTCGCCGTTACAACTGAGCCGTTGTAAAGCTCACCAGCGCGAAGTGGCACAATACCTTTAATTAAGTCTTCACGGCCTAGTAAGTCACCAATGAAATCAAATCCTTTAACGGTATACTTTTCACCTTCGGTGATGTTTGCCGTAACATAAACTGATTCACGTTCTGGGCTTACTGAAACTTGCGTTGAATCGATGTTAAAACGTAAATAACCACGGTCTAGGTAAAAACTGCGGATCTTTTCTAAATCGCCTTCAATAGTTTGTTTTTGATAACGGTCATTAGAGAGGAAGCGCCACCACGGCAAGTCCTGCTGAGATTCAATTAGGTTAAGAAGTTCTTCGTCTGAGAACAGTTCATTACCAACAAGGTTAATTTGACGTACAGAAGCAGCATCACCCTCTTCAAACTTCAGCATCAACTTCACACGGTTACGTGGCAATTCTACAATGCTCACCTCAACCTTAGCATTGTATTTACCAATACTGTGGAAGAATTCCGTTAAGCCTTTTTCGATACTATCGAGTACCGTTCTGTCTAACGGCTCACCTTGGCGAATATTTTGCTGTTCTAAACTCTCATTTAGCTGCTCGTCTTTGATGTCTTTGTTGCCATCAAATTCGATTGAGCTGATAGTTGGACGTTCTTTAACCTTAAAAATAATCTGATTACCATCACGGAATACCGCAATGTTGTCAAAGTGGCCAGACTTATACAACGCCTTGATTGTGCGTGAAATAGTAAACTGATCGACATTGTCACCAACGTTGATCGGAATATGTGTCAATGCAGCACCTAGTGCAACGCGCTGCAGCCCTTCTACTTTTAAATCTTCTACGATAAAGGAGTTTTGCCCTAAGGCAGCAAAACTAGCGCCCAGTAAACTGGTTACTGCAATGTGTTTTTTTATAGGCATTTTATTATCTTTATCCTTTACAACAATTTTGGCGCGATACGCTAAGGCCCACTACATCACAACATTCAAACGTTACAGCTTTTGTATTATGTTATCCGTTGTATGCTTGAACAAAAATGCAAACATTTAAACTGCATATAATGTGCGCTTTTTAGCACCGCACGGCTTAAAGCCGAGAAACATCATTAAATAGTGCAAAAAACGTTAAGGCAAGAAGAAGCGCTGCTCCAATCTTAAACCCAAACTCTTGTGTCTTTTCAGAGACTGGTTTTCTGCGAATTAGTTCAATTAAGTAATACATTAAATGCCCACCATCTAGGACAGGGAGCGGTAATAAGTTAAAAACTCCTAAATTCACGCTGATAAGCGCTAAGAAGCCTAAAAATGCAACTAACCCGTAACTAACGCTATTTCCGGCACTAACCGCGATCCCCACAGGCCCGCTTAAGTTTTTTACCGAGACTTGGCCCGTGATTAAGTTGCCGATCATGTCGAAACTTAAGGCAATCAAGTCGTAAGTTTTACGAATGCCAAGCACCATACTATCTAGGATGCCATATTGTCTAGTTTCAATATAACCATTTGGCCATTTTTCCATCACAGGCACAACGCCCAAGTAGCCTTGTACGACACCTTCTGATGACGTTTTTGCCCGAGGGGTTACCGTTAGGGTTTGTGGCTGCCCATCGCGCAGAATATCAATGCTTATGGCTTGATTTGCCGATTTTTGAACTCGGCTCACCAGCTGTTGCCACGACGCCAATTTGTCACCATTTATCGCAACTAGCGTGTCTTCTACTTGTAAGCCACCTTTGTCGGCAGCCGCACCTTCTTCAATATAACCGAGCTGCAGCGTCAGTGGCGGCCTATATGGCGTAATGCCGACTGAGGTCAGCGGCGCTTCGTCCTGCTTTTCCAGCTTCCAGTCACTCAAACGTAGCGTGCGAATTGCTAAGCTACCCTTTTCATCTTGTACTTTGGCAACCAGTGATGGTTCACCTAAATGCGCCATCAATTCAAACGTAACGTCTTGCCATGAGTGCACTAACTCATCATTCAGTGCAATGATGTGGTCGCCTGATTGAAACCCAGCATCCGCCGCGATACTGGTTGGTGTCACAGCTCCAACGACGGGTTTTACTGATTGAACCCCTACCATATACATTGCCGCCAACGCGACAATGGCAAACAAAAAGTTCGCAATGGGGCCTGCAGCTACCACAGCGATACGAGAAAGTACTGGCTTATTATTGAAGGCAAGGTGGCGCTCCTGCTCTGGCACATCGTCGACACGTTCATCGAGCATTTTGACATAACCACCAAGTGGAATTGCGGCGATAACGTATTCGGTTTGGTGTTTGTCATACCACTTAACTAAAGGCTTACCAAAACCGATAGAAAAACGTAAGACCTTAACGCCGGCTTTTCTGGCAACCCAAAAATGGCCATATTCATGAACGGTAACTAAAATCCCTAAAGCAAGAATAAATGAGCCTAAGTGCCAGAAAAATTCAAACATGGTTACCTCAATGTGGCGATAATTTGCTGCGCTCGGTGGCGTGCCGTTCGGTCTGTTTCCATAATAGACTCAACGGATTCTAATACGCTTAGCTCACTGTGCTCAAGCGTTAAGGCATTGACTCGATAGATATCACAAAACCCTATCTTACCCTCTAAAAATGCCGCAACAGCAATTTCATTTGCAGCATTCACTGTTGTTGTTGCGGCCTGACCACTACGACATGCGTCAATCGCTAATTTGAGGTTGGGATAACGGTTAAAATCTGGTTTGGTAAAAGTGAAATCGACAATCTGAGAAAAATCTAATGGCTTGACGCCCGCGTCAATTCTGTCAGGATAGGCAAGCCCATATGCAATCGGCGTTCGCATGTCTGGTTGCCCCATTTGTGCCAGCACCGAGCCATCGCGATACTGCACCATAGAGTGGATCATACTTTGTGGGTGTATCACCACTTCAATATCGTCAGCTGAACAGTTAAATAACCACTTAGCTTCAATAAACTCTAGCCCTTTATTCATCATGGTCGCAGAGTCGACAGAGATTTTTCTGCCCATCGACCAATTAGGATGCGCAACCGCTTCTTCTACCGTTACTGAAGCTAAGGTAGCCAATGAACGCTGCAAGAAAGGTCCACCTGAACCGGTTAATAAAATCTTACTAACACCGCTGTGGCTTAGATTTGAAGATTGCCCAGTTTGTATGGTCGTTGGTAGGCACTGATAAATAGCATTATGCTCACTGTCGATAGGGAGTAAAGTCGCACCATGCGCTTTTACTTTATCCATAAACAGCTGGCCACTCATTACTAACGACTCTTTGTTCGCCAGCAACACTTTTTTACCCGCTTCGACTGCCGCTAAAGTCGGTAACAACCCAGCTGCACCAACGATTGCGGACATCACAATATCCACATCCACGTGGCGAGCCATCTCAGCCATTGCTTCAACGCCATGGAGTACTTCGGTGGTAGTGTCCGTCAAACGTTGAGAAAGTTGCTTAGCTGCGTGCTCAGAGCTCATAACCGCGTATTTGGGTTGATGATGTAAACAAAGCTCAGCCATCTTTTCTGCGTTTTGCCCTGCGACTAAGGCAAATACACGATATTGTTCTGTATTGCGGCTGACGACGTCTAAGGTTGATAGTCCAATTGAGCCTGTCGCCCCCAGTACTACCAAGTTTTGCTCGCTCATAGCACTACCGTCCAAGCGTAGCAAAAAGCAAAAATGGGTGCTGCAGCCGTTAAGCTATCAATGCGATCTAGGATACCGCCGTGACCTGGCAAACAACGGCCTGAATCTTTAAGGCCTACTTCGCGTTTAAACATACTTTCAAGCAAATCACCAACGGCGGAAAATAGCGCGATAATAATGGTCATTGCAGCGTAAATTGGCCACATGTTGAGATCAATCGCAGCGAAGTGACAAAACACCAAAACAAAAACAACCGCGGTGATCACACCACCAACTAGGCCTTCAATCGTTTTATTAGGGCTCACTTTAGGCATGAGCTTGTGCTTACCTAAATTCTTTCCAGCGAAGTAGGCGCCAATGTCTGCGCTCCACACTATACCCAATACCACCATGATAAGAACCGAACCTATGTGTTCGCCATCTTCGTATCCGGCACTACGCATCACGTTTAACGCAAGCCACAGCGGTACTAGTGTCAGTACACCAGCGATGGAGCGCATCATGATCCCTTCATTCCAAGCACGAGCTGCTCGTGGATATTTAACTACCAAGAAAGTAGCAACCAGCCACCACGCAAAAGCGAGCGTAAATACATAATTAGCATCAGCGACTAAGCGCCCTTGCTGCCATAAATCCTGTATTGGCCAGTGGGTGTTAAGCAATAGAATTAACACCGCCATGACGCCAACGAAAGTAAAACGCTGACGCTTTTGACATAGGCCCGCAAGCGCCGACCACTCCCATGCACCAAGCAAAACGATTAGTGCGGCAATCGTACTAAACATTGCCAGCGGTGTATAAAACACCAAAAGTAGAGCCAGAGGTGCAAGCACCGCTGACGTTAGAATACGTTGTTTTAACAAATTTGAACCCTTAACTTGTTGCGTCTTTCTCTGCGAGGAGCTGCTTTATCTGCTCTCCTGTGCATCCGAAGCGTCGCTCTCTAGACACGTAACAAGCAATGGCTTCAGAGAATGCTTGCTCGTCAAAATCAGGCCAAAGCGTGTCGGTAAAATAGAGTTCGGCATACGCAGCTTGCCATAGCAAGAAGTTACTGATGCGGAAGTCGCCTCCCGTTCTGATCAGCAAGTCGAGATTCGCTTGATCGGCCATCGTCATCTGCTCTGTCAAGGCATCTTCGGTTATATCACTTGGTTGCAATTCACCCGCTGCAACTTGTTTTGCGAGGTGTTGTGCTGCCTGTGTGATATCCCAACGTCCACCGTAATTTGCTGCAATGTTTAAGTTAAGCCCTGTATTGTCCTGGGTCAATGTTTGAGCTTCATGAACACGCTTTTGGAGGCTGTCAGGAAAACGAGAAAGTTCGCCAATAATGGTTAGCTTTACGTTGTTCTTATGTAATTTTTTAACTTCTTTAGTCAGCACATAAATAAATAATTCCATTAACGTGCTGACTTCATCTTCTGGCCTACGCCAGTTTTCACTACTAAAGGCAAATAGCGTCAGAGACTCTATACCTAACTTGGAACAGAATTGTACAGCACTACGAACAGAATCTACGCCCTTCTTGTGTCCGAAGGCGCGTGGACGCCTGCGAGCTTGAGCCCAACGACCGTTGCCATCCATTATTATCGCAACATGTTTTGGCAATGATTGCTGCGAAATAACCTCTGCTTTTAAAACCATAATTCCAATTTAAGTGAAAAAAAACGCCGCCTAGTATACCTTAGGCGGCGCTTCAAACCTAATAAATTTGTCAGTGTACCTAGCCCAAAAAAACCTAACTGCTCAGAAACAAAGCAGAATTTTCTGCAATACGTAAACAGTGCGTAAATATAAACGCTAGGATAAAGACATTTAGATTTCCATCAACTCTGCTTCTTTCGCGCTTAGTTGAGTATCCATTTCTTTGATGAACTTGTCAGTCAGTTTTTGGATATCATCTTCAGCTTGACGCGCTTCGTCTTCAGAAATTTCTTTGTCTTTTAGCAATGATTTAATATCACCGTTTGCATCACGGCGAATGTTACGTACTGCAACACGACCACCTTCAACCTCACCACGTACGATCTTGATGAGATCTTTACGACGCTCTTCAGTTAGTGGAGGAAGTGGAACACGGATCACAGTACCTGCTGACATTGGGTTTAGACCTAAGTCAGAAGACATGATTGCTTTTTCTACCGCTTGTGCAAGTGACTTGTCGAATACGCTGATAGCCAGCGTACGAGAGTCTTCCGTCGTTACATTTGCTACTTGGTTTAGCGGTGTATCTGCACCGTAGTATGAAACAGAGATACCATCTAGTAGTGCAGGGTGTGCACGACCTGTGCGGATTTTAGAAAGCTGGCTTCCAAGTGCCGCCACACTTTTTTTCATGCGCTCTTGAGCGTCTTTTTTAATATCTTCGATCACAATACTTTCCTAGTCTGTTCTTGTTATGCCAGATTATACTCGCAATTTAGAGATTCGCTACTTAACTGCGAGTTGCTGAAATAGTCGTCAGATTATTCTGCTGCTTGAGAAGAGATAAGGGTACCTTCCTCTTCACCCATGATGACATTTTTCAATGCACCCGGTTTATTCATGTTGAATACGCTGATTGGCATATTGTGGTCACGTGCCAATGTAAATGCAGCTAAATCCATCACTTTCAATTCTTTATCGATCACTTCGTTGTAAGTCAACGTGCGGTATAGCGTAGCATCTGGGTTTTTCACCGGATCGTCACTAAATACCCCTTCAACCTTAGTGGCTTTAATCACGGTATCCGCTTCAATCTCTATACCGCGCAAACATGCTGCTGAGTCTGTAGTAAAGAAAGGATTGCCCGTACCTGCAGAGAAAATAACAACACGGCCAGATTTTAATAGGCTAATTGCTTCTGCCCAATTGTACGCATCACACACACCATTTAGCGGGATAGCAGACATCAAACGTGCGTTTACAAAAGCACGGTGCAGCGCATCACGCATCGCAAGGCCATTCATGACGGTCGCCAGCATGCCCATGTGGTCACCCACAACTCGGTTCATGCCCGCTTCTGCAAGTGAACCACCACGTAAGAAGTTACCGCCACCGATAACCAAACCCACTTCTACGTCGAGCTCTACTAACTCTTTGATTTCTTGTGCCATACGATCCAATACTTTTGGATCGATACCAAAGCCTTCATCTCCCATTAAAGCTTCACCACTAAGCTTTAAAAGAACGCGTCTAAAAACAGGTTTTTTATTGATAGTCATAATATCCGGGCCAATTAAAAGTGAGGTAAAAAATAACCGCGCTTATGCTAGACATAAATGCGCGGTTATTTTAGAGAATTTTCAGCAATGACGCAAAGCTAATGTCAGCTTTTACGTCATTAGGCATCACAATAAGTGATTACTGGCCTTTTGCTGCAGCGATTTGCGCTGCAACTTCTGCTGCGAAATCTTCTTCTTTCTTCTCGATACCTTCACCTACTTCTAGGCGAACGAATGAAGAAACAGATGCATTCTTCTCTTTAAGGTAGTCACCCACTGATTTCTTAGGTTCCATGATGAAAGCTTGACCAGTAAGAGAGATCTCACCAGTGAACTTCTTCATACGACCAACAACCATCTTCTCAGCGATTTCAGCTGGCTTACCTTCGTTCATTGCGATTTCAACTTGAACCGCTTTTTCTTTTTCAACTACTTCAGCAGGTACGTCTTCTGGGTTTAGGTAGTCTGGCTTAGAAGCAGCAACGTGCATTGCAACGTGCTTAAGTGTTTCTTCGTCAGCATCACCAGCTACAACAACACCGATACGCTCGCCGTGACGGTAAGCAACTAGCTTGTCACCTTGGATGTAAGAAACACGACGGATGTTCATGTTCTCACCGATTTTAGCTACTAGTGCAACGCGAGTCTCTTCAAACTTAGCTTGTAAGTCTTCGATAGTTAGTTGCTCAGCTACAGCTGCATCAGCAATTTCGTTAGCAAATGCAAGGAAGCTTGCATCTTTTGCTACGAAGTCAGTTTGACAGTTAACTTCTACTAGTGCAGCAAAACCTTCGCCTTGCTTGATGATGATTGTACCTTCAGCAGCGATGTTGCCTGCTTTTTTAGCAGCTTTAGCAGCACCACTTTTACGCATGTTTTCGATTGCTTGATCGATATCACCGCCAGTTTCTGTCAGTGCTTTTTTACAATCCATCATGCCAGCGCCAGTGCGCTCACGAAGTTCTTTTACTAGGGCAGCAGTTACAGCCATTAGAATATCCTCAAATCTGAATTCAGTTCTTGATAAAACCAACCTTAGGTTGGCTGAATATCAAATCAAGTACAGCTCGCCTCAATTTGATAAAAATCCGTTATCTTTCAAGGTCTGCTTGGCAAACAACGGGATAAGCAGTTAATCGCTTATAAAGAATATCAAGTCTTCATCAATAATTTGATGAAGACTTGATGACAGCTAATACCTAATCAGGTAATTACTCAGCTTCAACGAAGTCGTCGTTTTCTGCTTGAGCAACGATGTTGCTTTCACGACCTTCAGTGATAGCAGTCGCTACTGCACCAGTGTATAGCTGGATTGCACGGATAGCGTCGTCGTTACCAGGGATGATGAAATCAACACCATCTGGGTTAGAGTTAGTATCAACAACAGATACTACTGGGATACCTAGGTTGTTAGCTTCACGGATAGCGATGTGCTCGTGGTCAGCGTCGATAACGAAGATAGCGTCAGGAAGACCGCCCATATCTTTGATACCGCCAAGGCCTTTTTCAAGCTTTTGCATTTCACGAGTAAGCATTAGCGCTTCTTTCTTAGTAAGCTTCTCGAAAGTACCGTCTTGGCTTTGAGTCTCAAGCTCTTTAAGACGCTTGATTGATTGACGAACTGTTTTCCAGTTAGTCAACATACCACCTAACCAACGGTGATTTACGTAGAACTGCTCACTTTGGATAGCCGCTTCTTTAACTGCTTCGCTTGCAGCGCGCTTAGTACCTACGAAAAGGATTTTGCCTTTGTTAGATGCTACGTTCTGTAAGAACTTAAGTGCATCGTTGAACATAGGAACAGTTTTTTCTAGGTTGATGATATGAACGCGGTTACGTGCACCGAAGATGAATGGCTTCATCTTAGGGTTCCAGTAACGTGCTTGGTGACCGAAGTGAACACCAGCTTGAAGCATATCGCGCATTGAAACGTTTGCCATTGTATATTTCCTCTAAAAGTTAGGGTTAGGCCTCCACATATCCCATAGCACCAACACGAAGTTTTTATAACTGCATGCACCCAAGTGTATGTGTCGATATGTGTGTGTGTTAATATTAATAAGTGTGTTGTCTTAACTACAAACATTCATTCTCATCGTGTGAGGAAGAATTATTTGTAAAAAGACGGCGCGCTTTATACCATATATAAAGAATTAACTCAATCTTATGCGTAAAATTTGTGCATAATAAATGTTCATCTAAATTGACTTGGAGTCTAAATGAGTGCTGTGATCAAAACCCCTGAAGAAATCGAAAAAATGCGTGTTGCCGGGCGTTTAGCCGCGGAAGTACTGGAAATGATCGAGCCGTATGTTAAGCCAGGGGTGACCACCGACGAATTAAACACCATTTGTCACAACTACATTGTTGATGAGCAAGGTGCCATTCCTGCACCGCTAAATTATCACGGCTTTCCGAAGTCTATTTGTACCTCAGTTAACCACGTTATCTGTCACGGAATCCCGAACGATAAACCGCTAAAAGAAGGCGACATTATCAATATCGACATCACTGTGATCAAAGATGGGTATCATGGTGATACGTCAAAAATGTTTTACGTCGGTACACCAACGATCCAAGGTAAGCGCTTAAGCGAGATCACGCAAGAAAGCCTATACCTTGCGATAAAAATGGTAAAACCGGGCGTGCGTTTGGGTGATATTGGCGCTGCAATTCAAAAGTATGCAGAAGGCTTTAACTACTCTATCGTGCGTGAATATTGTGGTCACGGTATTGGTAAAGAATTCCATGAAGAGCCACAAGTAATGCACTACGGCAAACCAGGTACTGGCGAAGTGCTCAAAGCTGGCATGTGTTTGACTATCGAGCCTATGGTTAACGCCGGTAAGCGCCAATGTAAGCTACTAAAAGATGATTGGACTGTCGTTACCAAAGACCGTAGTCTTTCGGCGCAGTGGGAACACACGCTGCTTGTCACAGATAATGGCGTTGAGATCTTAACGCTGCGCAATGACGAAACGATAGACCGCGTTATTACGCATTCAGCTTAATTGCAAAAAGCATTTATCAAAGCCAGCCAGATTGCTGGCTTTTTTATTGCAAAACTCACACAACAGCGATTACAGCACCCCTTGGTTTAGATGTCAGTTACACACGATGATAGTTGTCCAATCCTTGACCCTTCACCTCCTCGTCACTCGCAATTCTTATTTATTTAGTGTAAAACAGGACTCTACTGTTTTTGCGCGCATGACACAGGATCCTAAGTGGCATTACCGAACAAAGTGAAGACGCTTCTTGACGAAGCACAAGAACTTACCGATTACCGTGATTGTCTTGCTTTTTTCTACAAATGGTTAAGCAATCAATTTGCCAAGCAACCCGTTAGAAATCTAATTAACTCTCGAGCCGAATTTATCGATCGATTGTTGATTAAATTGTTTAATGAAACTGGGCTAGCGCACCAACCAGACTTGTCGTTAATCGCCATTGGTGGTTATGGCCGTGGTGAGTTACACCCGTTCTCTGATATCGATTTTTTGGTGCTGACCAAATCCGTTCCCTGTGAAGAAGTGACCAGCTGCTTAGAGCGTTTTGTCACTTATTTATGGGACTTAGGTCTAGATATTGGTCATAGCGTAAGAACCCATGAACAAGTCCTAGAACAAAAACAAAATGACGTTCACTTTGCCACTAGCCTGCTGGAAAGCCGCCTCATTTGTGGTAACCATATTGAATATGAACGCCTCAAACGACATATTGTTGAAACCCCAATTTGGCAATCTAGTGACTTTTTTATCGCTAAGGTCAATGAGCAGAATATTCGCCATAAAAAATGCCATGGTACCGCCTACAACCTTGAGCCTAATATTAAAGAAAACCCCGGTGGCCTGCGCGACCTGCAAACCATTTTTTGGGTCGCTAAAAAACACTTCCGCGCTGAAACTTTGGAAGAGTTAATCAATCACGGTTATTTGACCCATGAAGAATATCAAGAGCTGTTAGAGTGCATCGAAAACCTGTGGAACATTCGCTTTGCGCTGCACTTAGCCGCTGGTCGCAGTGAGAACCGCTTACTGTTTGACCATCAACCACATGCCGCAGAGCTCCTCGGTTTTGGCTCTGAAGGTAAAGCCTCGGTCGAGCGTATGATGAAACGCTTATTTAGGATCATGAGCCGAGTGCGCGAAATGAACCAGATGCTGCTTTCCTATTTCGAACAAAGTATTCTTCCTGAGCAGTTGGAACAAGAAGCCGTGCCACTTGACAGAAACTTTGAGCGTATTGGCAATAAAATTCGCGTTAAAAACCCCTCGGTCTTTTTCCGTCGAGAGAATTTGTTTGTCCTCTTTGAACATATTGCAGACAACCCTAAAATTAATCAGATTGACCCAAGTACCATACGTACTATGCGCCAAGTCAGACGCCGTTTATTAGGCGATTTGCAAGATTACGCAGGCTGTCGTGACGCTTTTTTAAGGTTATTGAAACACCCTAATGGCATGGGACGAGCGTTTACTCTGATGCACAAACACGGGATCATCGCTGCCTATTTACCGCAGTGGCGTAATATTTTTGGACAAATGCAGTTCGATCTGTTTCACGCCTACACGGTAGATGAGCATACCCATAAACTCATCAATAACATCTACCGCTATTTCGATAAAGAGCATATTAGTGAATTCCCGATTTGTTCTGAGATTGTTGCCCGCATGGACAAACCAGAGTTACTCTACTTGGCTGGGATCTTTCACGATATTGCCAAAGGTCGAGGTGGCGACCATTCCGAGCTTGGTGCCGTTGACGCCATGGCATTTACCAAAATGCACGGTTTTACCGCTTCCGACGCTAAATTGGTAGCTTGGCTGGTGCAAAATCACCTCCTGATGTCTGTCACAGCCCAGCGTAAAGATATTAACGACCCCGATGTTATTGCAGAATTTGCACAAAAAGTGAAAAACGAACGTCAGCTAGATTATCTCTATTGCTTAACGGTTGCCGACATTCGTGCCACCAACGACAACCTCTGGAACGACTGGAAAAACACCCTCTTACGCGAGCTATATCTACATACTCAACGGGCATTGCGCTTGGGTCTTGAAAACCCAATGGATATGCGCGATCAGATCCGTGATAAGAAACGCCAAGCCAAGCAACGGCTGATTAATTTGGGCTACTTCGAAGAGTACATTGACCTTATTTGGTCACGCTTTAAGGCCAATTATTTTACTGCCTTTAGTGAACAGCAAATCTCTTGGCATACTGAGCACTTATTACAGTCTCATGATTTAAGTCAGCCAAGCGTGATCGTCTCTGACAAGCCCATGCATGGCGGAACACAAGTATTCGTATACAGTCCTTATGAATCTGCGTTATTCGCCAAATTGGTCAGTGTAATAGGTTCTAAAAAAGCACAGATCCAGCATGCTCAGGTCATGACCACAAAAGATGGCTATGTTGTCTTTAGTTTTGTTATCCTAGAAGTGAATGGCGACCCACTCAGTACTGGCCGTGCAGCGGGGATCAGAAAAGGCTTGGAAACTTTACTAAAAGATCCAAAAAGAAAGATCCGGGTTAAGAAAAACCGCTCACAAAAGTTTAAAGACTTTAATATCAAACCGAAAATTATACTGCGCCCGCACGCACGCGACGATCGCAGCCTAATTGAAATTCAGGCCATTGATATTCCGGGGTTACTGACTAAAATTGCTGAGGTATTTCAGGCCTATTCACTACATATTCATGCCGCGCGCATTACAACCGTCGGCGAACGCGCAGAAGACTTTTTCGTCGTCTCAAACAAAGATTACAAGGCACTAGATGAAGTACAAAAAGCTGAGCTTCATCGCGCCCTACTCAAAAAATTAAATGCTGAAACAGATTAACGAGGAATTTATGTCTGATTTAAAAACGACTATTGAAACCGCGTGGGAAAACCGCGATACCATTACTCCAACCACGGTGTCAGACGAAGTAAAACAAGCGATTGTCAACGCATTGGAAATGCTAGATTCAGGTGCAGCGCGTGTTGCTGAAAAAATTAGTGGTGAGTGGGTTGTACATCAATGGTTGAAAAAGGCGGTACTCCTGTCTTTTAGAATTCGTGACAACCAACCAATGAGCGATGGCGTTAACCAGTTTTACGACAAAGTACCATTAAAATTCTCAGACTATACGCCAGAGCAGTTCCAACAAGGTGGTATGCGCGTAGTACCAAACGCGGTAGCGCGTCAAGGCAGTTTTGTCGGTAAGAACGTGGTACTTATGCCGTCTTACGTTAATATTGGTGCATATGTTGATGAAGGCACTATGGTAGACACTTGGGCAACTGTAGGCTCGTGTGCACAGATAGGTAAAAACGTACACCTATCTGGCGGTGTGGGCATTGGTGGCGTATTAGAGCCGCTACAAGCCAATCCAACGATTATTGAAGATAACTGTTTCATCGGCGCGCGTTCTGAAATCGTAGAAGGTGTAATTGTTGAAGAAGGTGCCGTTATCTCCATGGGTGTCTATATTTCACAAAGTACTCGTATTTACGACCGTGAAACTGGTGAAATCCATTATGGTCGCGTACCAGCCGGTGCAGTGGTAGTACCAGGGTCACTACCGAGCAAAGATGGCTCTCATAGCCTGTATGCAGCAATTATTGTGAAAAAAGTAGATCAGCAAACCCGCGAAAAAGTTGGGATCAATGCACTACTTCGCTCACTAGACGACTAAATATCACGATAGTTTCAAAACGGGAGCTTTCTGCTCCCTTTTTCATCTATTACCAGCGGTAGTCCAGTGACACTAGAATGTTTCTTGGTCTTCCCGGAAAATACCTTTCACCACTAAATGAAGTGTAATCGGCACGCTCAGCATAACGTTCGTCGGTTAGATTTTTCACTCTCATCGTCAACGCCAAATGCGGATTTACCTGCCACTTTCCTCGTAAACTCAGTAAATCGTGACCAGAATAACGATGAAGATTTTCGGGGTCAGTAAAATACTCTCCTACATGGTGCCAAGCTAAAGACCAACTGAAATTATCCCGTGCTTGCCAGTGTAATTGGGCGTTAATGACGTTCCTTGGTGCTGAATCCAGATCGTTGCCGTTAATATTGATGCCACCAAGAATATTATCTTGTTCATAGGTATGCTTAGCACGCGTTGCGGCAAGATCTAGTTGCCAATGTGCTGTGAATGAATAACTCAGCTCCAACTCCACACCTCGGTGTCTTGAGCGACCATCGTTAATATAGAAAAAGTCGCTATCTCGGAAGATTAAATTTTCTTTTTCCATGTCATAAATCGCGACCTGATAGCCAAGACTATCTGCACTCCCTTTTAGGCCAAGCTCGATATTGTCCGCCTTTTCTTCCTCTAGCGATGCTTTTACCTGCTCTCGCTGCAATTGGTAAAGCTCAGCACTTTGTGGTGCGCGATAGCCTTTGGACAAGTTAGCATAGGCAATATCTCGCTCAGTGAAAGCATAGCTTAGGCCAAATTTTGGTGAAAAATATGCAAAGCTATCTTTGCCACTGGCTGGGCGACTATAACGACATCCTCCCATTGCACACACCGAGCCATCTTCTTTGGTGCGCCCAGTAGGCAAAAAGTTGCGATAATCGTACTTCATTGACTCAAAACGACCGCCCAGTTCAACTAACCAGTTACCCTGTCGCCAACTGAGATTTGCAAAAGGCGCGAGTTGCCTTGCATCTACTTCATAGTCGTAATGCTTTCCTGTAGGAATAGTTGAGCGCAAAAATGCAGAGCCTTCAGTCGGCGTAGGCTGATACTGCAACATCTCGCCTTGGGTATATTCCGCATCCATTCCCCAATCTAATTGTATTGAGTCACTTAATTCAGTGTGTATAAGCGTTTGCAACCCCACACCAGTTTGACCATTTTCTTCAAACGGCTTACCCGGCAAGAAATGCTTAACAAATTCCATCTCTTGCCAGCGTACATAAGGTTTTATCAGTACGGTGTTGCTATCATCAAAGTGCCCGGTTATTTCTGTCCAAGCTCTCAATGACTCTGCCTTTCTAAATGCTTCAGGGTTTTCGTTTTGCTTTGCCAATTGCTTATTTTTATAGCTGTCCACTCCTGTTACATAACCTGCAGTCTGCTGATCTAAGTGGGTGTATGTTATTCCAGATACGATACCAACCTTCTCACCTTCATATTGGTGTTTGACGCTCAACTTTTGTTGCTCAACGCTTTCGTCGTCACGATAACCCGTATCCTTTGTAAGGGTTAACGCTGCGCCTAAGCCAAGGGCTTTATCGCCAGCTTGTATTCGAGTTCGGCTATAACCATAGGAGCCGATATCTAACGCTACCCTAGGTGTTTTTTGAATGCTGTTTGAAGTAATCACATTAACCACTCCATGCACCGCATTCGAGCCATACAATACGCTGTTTGGCCCTTTTAGCACTTCTATACGCTCAGCTGCTTCAAAGTGCGATTCAAAGAGTTCATTAATATTGCAAAAACCTGCGGCTCTGAGTGCAATACCATCTTCAGCCATTAAAATGCCGCCACATGCGCCTGCACCAGATAGCACTTGTGAGCGCAATGCAGGTAGATACTCTTGACCATTACCATGTTGTATATTTGCGCCAGCAACAAGCCTCAACGCCTTTTCGATATGCGTGACGCCTGTATCATCTAATTGAGCTTCTGTTAGCAAAGAGAGGCTTACAGGACGCTCTCCTGCCGTCTCAGCCAATCTGGATGCCGTAGTAGTGATGATTTCAAATTCGTTGTTCTCTGTCGCTTCGCTAAGTTGTGGTGCAAGGGCACAACTTGCAAAGACCAACACCATTTTTTTCATTTTGATACCAACTGTATTAACTCGATTACAAGGCAAAAAGAAAGGGCTACACAGCCCTTTCGTTTTCTTTACCACTAAGCGTTATGCTTGTCTCGCCTCTAACATCAAACGCTTCATATCTCGTACTGCTTTTTCCAGTCCATCAATTGCCGCTCGAGCAACAATGGCATGACCAATGTTCAGTTCGTAGATTTCTGGCATTTGTGCAATCGGTTTAACATTATGGTAATGCAAACCATGGCCGGCGTTGACGATAAGGCCTAGGCCATGAGCATACTTAACGCCTTCACGAATGCGTTCAAGCTCAGCGCTCATTTCGATGTCGTTCTCAGCATCAGCATAAGCACCAGTGTGGATTTCAATGTAAGGCGCACCGCTTTGCTTTGCGGCATCTAGCTGCTTTTTATCCGCGTCGATGAACAAGCTTACTTTAATACCCGCATCAGCTAGGCGCTGAGTTGCCGCTGTGATCCTATCAAGATTACCCGCAACGTCTAAGCCACCTTCCGTGGTTAACTCTTCGCGCTTTTCTGGCACTAGGCAAACATATTCAGGTTTTACTTCGCAAGCAATGTCGAGCATTTCGTCAGTTACTGCGATTTCTAGATTCATACGTGTTTGGATGGTTTTTGCCATCACGTAAACATCGCGATCTTGAATGTGGCGACGGTCTTCACGTAAGTGAATAGTAATGCCGTCGGCACCTGCGTGCTCAGCTACTGCAGCTGCATGTGCTGGATCAGGATAGCTAGTGCCACGCGCCTGACGAAGCGTTGCAATATGGTCTACGTTGACGCCAAGTAAAATATCTTTCATCGTTTATCCCTTGATAATATGACGTAGCAAGTGGATCACCCACTTATTACTGCGATACCAATTTATCGATTTATACTTTTGATTAAATTGGTATTATTTCTTTGAAATAAATAGTTCTCTACTTTTCAGCCCTTGCTTACCAACCAGCGGTGCCATTAATTTTCGTGTTAATAGCTTAGCTGCCCTTCTCACGGCAAGGTCTTGGAAATCTTGATTGGCAATGGCCAATAACATACTGCCCGGTATCGTATCAGGTTCACGACCGACTGCAATAAAACCGTACTCAGATACGTACTTATACGCGGCTTTTGGCCGCACTGGATTACCTTCAGCGTCAAATTCCAGTTCCACCCCGAAACCCAGCTCACCTAACAATTGCAACTCAAAGCTACGTAAGATAGGTTCCACATCTTCATCTTGGGCCAAACGCATTAAATGTAGCTGATAGAGCGCAAAGATCTGCTCTAGCGGTTCGTTGGTTGGTACCACGCGTTGCGTTAATTCATTGAGATACAAACCACAATATAACTGCCGCCCAACGAGTTGGATTTGATTGTCTGTGGGTTCAAAACGGTTTAGGTATTTAAAATCGTATCTGCCTGCATATTGCAGTAAAAGTAATGAAAATGGCCGCAGCTGGGCATTATGTTTGAGGGATTGCTTGCCCTTTACTCGGGCAAGCATTTTAAGTTGTCCAACGCCTTCGACCAGCACGTCAAGCAGTACCTGAGAATCGCTGTAAGGTCTGCGATGTAACAGATAGGCCTGTCGAAAGTCGCTATCCAATCAGTCTTCTCCGTACCCTAAGCTACGAAGAGCACGTTCGTCGTCTGCCCAGCCAGATTTCACTTTAACCCAGCATTCGAGATAGACTTTGTTGTCTAGCATGTTCTCAAGATCTTTACGCGCTTCGCGACCGATAACTTTGAGCTTTTCGCCTTTGTTGCCGATCACCATGCGTTTTTGCGATTCGCGCTCAACAAGGATCAACGCGTTGATCTGCCAAACGCCGTTGTCTTGCCACTTAAACTGTTCGATCTCTACCGTCACCGAGTACGGTAACTCATCGCCCATAAAGCGCATCAACTTTTCACGCACGATCTCTGCCGCCATAAAACGCATCGAGCGATCGGTAACATAATCTTCAGGGAAATAGAATTCACACGCAGGTAAACGCTTGTGCACTTCTTCTCTGATCATTTCAACGTTCTTACCTTGCTTCGCAGAGATAGGTACGATCCCGATAAAATCCCCCTGTTCACTCAACCACTGAATATGTGGCATCAACAAGTCTTTATCTTTTACCTGATCGGTTTTATTCATCACCACCAAGATAGGACGACCGCTGTCTTTAACTTTAGCCAGTACCATTTCGTCATCAGGCGTCCAATGCGTCCCTTCTACGACAAAAATAACCAGTTCAACATCGCCGATTGAGCTTGATGCTGCTCGGTTCATTAAGCGGTTAATTGCACGCTTTTCTTCAATATGAAGTCCTGGCGTATCAACGTACACCGCCTGATAGTTACCCTCTGTATGGATCCCCATGATGCGGTGACGAGTAGTTTGAGGTTTACGCGAGGTAATACTTACCTTTTGCTCAACCAATTTATTTAATAGTGTCGATTTACCTACATTAGGTCTACCGACAATGGCAATCATGCCGCAATGTGTATCAAGCGTCATTCTTTAATATCTTAAGCGCTTTTTCGGCAGCTTTTTGCTCAGCTTTACGTCGCGAGCTGCCTACTGAAATTATACTTTCCATCCCTTCCACTATACATTCGACCGTGAATGTTTGGTTGTGAGCTTGCCCTTTGGTATCTATTACAGTGTAGCCCGGTAAAGGTAATTTTCGAGCTTGTAGATACTCCTGCAGCAGCGTCTTCGGGTCTTTTTGGTTATGACCAGGTGAAATCGCAGTTAAGCGTGATTCGTACCAACTTAGTACCAAATCTCTACACACGTCGATGTCAGAGTCTAAGAAAACGGCACCAATAATGGCTTCTACTGCATCTGCGAGCGTTGACTCACGGCGAAACCCGCCGCTCTTCAGCTCACCTGGACCTAGGCGCAGATAATCACCAAGCGCGAATTCCACACCGAATTCCGCCAGCGTTTGACCACGCACTAACGTTGAACGCATGCGGCTTAAATCACCTTCACGCGCTTTTGGAAACTTGTGATACAAAGCATTTGCAATCACAAAGCTTAAAATAGAGTCGCCCAAAAATTCGAGACGCTCGTTGTGCTGGCCTTTGTGACTGCGATGCGTCAAAGCCTGCTCAAGCAGCGCCTTATCAGAGAAGTTGTACCCTATTTTATTATAAAGTTCTTCTACGTTTCTTTTCATTTTTACTGAATACTACCTAGGCGTTCAAAACGAACACCAGTTGGAACCCACCCTGGCAAAATGCTGTCTGGGCCATTATCAAAATCAAAACTTAACCAAATAAATACCGCTCTTCCAACCAAGTTTTCATCAGGTACAAAACCCCACATACGACTATCTTGGCTGTTATTACGGTTATCACCCATCGCAAAATAACTTCCCTCTGGTACTACCCACTCATCGCGGCGAGTACCTGGTTGTTGATAGTAGCGATCTGTTAACTCTAACACTTCAGGATTAATTAAAATATCATGTTCTACGTTTGGCAAATGCTCGGTTAGACGCACTAACTGCATTGGACCTTGCGTAAACTCGTCACGATTTACAATGTCTACATCAATCTTATTATATTCGCCACACGTCAACCCGTTTGCTTCACTCTGCCCGTCTTCACACTTAGGTTTAATGTAAAGCTGACGATTGCGATAAACAATGTGGTCGCCCGGTAAACCAACAATACGTTTGATGAAGTCAATTCTCTCGTCTAGCGGAAACTTGAACACCGCAATATCACCGCGCTCAGGGGTACCCGTTTCAACGATTTTGCTACGCCACACTGGGTCTTTAATCCCGTAAGCATATTTTTCCACGAGAATAAAATCGCCATCCAATAAGGTTGGCATCATTGAGCCGGATGGAATTTGAAACGGTTCAAAAATAAACGAACGGAAAATCGTGATTGCGGCAATCATAGGAAAAATTGATTTCGCGTTTTCAACAATGGCAGGTTCAGGTGCGATTTCCGCAATGATGTCGGCATCTAACTGAGTGTCAGACGCACCTTGCGCAATAGCAAGCCTAGCTTGTCTTTTTGGTGCATACACCAAATGATCGATCAACCAAATAAGGCCTGAACCGACCGTGAGTAGCACCAATAAAATTGAAAAATAACCTGCCATTTGTATTTCCTGTTACTTACCTACTTTCAATATTGCTAAGAATGCGTCTTGTGGCACTTCAACGTTACCAAGTTGCTTCATACGCTTCTTACCTTCTTTTTGCTTTTGCAGTAGCTTTTTCTTACGGCTCACGTCACCACCATAACATTTTGCGATTACGTTTTTACGTAACTGCTTAACTGTACTACGCGCAATGACGTGATTACCAATTGCAGCTTGAATAGCAATATCAAACATTTGGCGAGGGATCAATTCTCTCAGCGCTTCAGCTAACTGACGGCCACGCGTTTGTGAACCGTCGCGGTGAACAATTATTGCAAGTGCATCAACGCGGTCACCATTGATCAGAATATCCACACGCACCATGTCTGATGCTTCAAAACGCTTGAAGTTGTAATCAAGTGATGCAAAACCACGGCTGGTAGACTTCAACTTATCAAAGAAGTCCATCACCACTTCTGACATCGGCAATTCATAGGTTAACGCAACTTGCTTACCGTGATAGGTCATCTTGGTCTGCATACCACGCTTTTCAACACATAGCGTGATCACGTTTCCTAAATACTCTTGCGGAACGAGAATATTTGCTTCAACAATTGGTTCACGAATTTCAATAATGTCGTTTACTGGCGGTAAATCCGATGGATTATCGATTTTCACCACACCGTGCTTAGTTTCTACTTCATAGATTACCGTTGGAGCTGTGGTAATAAGATCCATGTCATATTCACGTTCAAGGCGCTCTTGAATAATCTCCATATGCAGCATACCTAAGAAACCACAACGGAAACCAAAGCCTAGTGCTGTTGAGTTTTCAGGCTCGAAGAATAGTGATGCATCGTTGAGGCTCAATTTATTAAGCGCATCGCGGAAGTTTTCATAGTCATCAGATGAAATTGGGAACATTCCCGCGTATACCTGAGGCTTCACCTTTTGGAAGCCAGGCAAACGGTCTGTTGCAGAATCACGAGCCATGGTAATGGTATCACCAACTGGTGCACCATGGATATCTTTGATACCTGCGATAACAAAGCCTACTTCACCTGTTTTCAACACCCCGGTATTGGTCTGCTTAGGAGTAAAGATACCAACCTTATCTACTTGGTGAGCTTGCTCTGTAGACATGATCTTAATCTTTTCGCCCGCTCTTAATTCACCGTTTTTAATACGCACCAATGACACTACGCCTTGGTACGGGTCAAACCATGAATCGATAATCAGTGCCTGTAGTGGCGCATTTGGTTCACCTTCTGGCGGTGGAATATCACGTACGATCACTTCGAGCACTTCATCAATGCCGATCCCCGTTTTCGCACTACAACGAACCGCTTCTAATGCTTCAATACCAACGATATCTTCAATTTCTTCGGCAACGCGAAGTGGATCAGCCTGTGGTAAGTCAATTTTGTTCAGAACCGGAATAACTTCCAAGTCCATCTCAAGTGCAGTGTAACAGTTCGCTAGTGTTTGTGCTTCTACACCTTGACCCGCGTCAACAACCAATAGCGCACCTTCACAAGCGGCTAGAGAGCGTGAAACTTCATAAGTGAAGTCAACGTGTCCCGGTGTATCGATAAAGTTTAGCTGGTAGGTTTCACCATCTTTTGCTTGATAGTTAAGCGTTACACTCTGTGCTTTGATGGTAATGCCGCGCTCACGTTCGATGTCCATCGAATCCAGTACCTGCTGCTGCATTTCGCGGTCTGTTAAACCTCCACAAACTTGGATTAAGCGGTCTGATAGCGTCGATTTTCCATGGTCAATGTGGGCAATAATAGAAAAGTTACGGATATGCTTCATATACTGGATTCAATACTTCTGTTAGTCACAAATAGAGATTAAGGCCTCGATTTTACATTTTATTTAGTACAATCACCATCTATTTGCGTTATTGGTAGGCTAATTGGGTAAATTTTTATCACTTTTACCTGATGTTTGAGTTTATCCCCTTGGACTCTGGCGAAAAATAAACCGAGTGCTGCACTCGTAAATGCAATAAGTATCTGCAAAGGTTCATTGAGACCAAGTACGAGGGCTGCGATAAACATGCCGGCAAAAGCAAAAAGTAATGGCATCATGTAAACATAAAACGCATGTTTCACCACATTAGAGTCGTCTAATGCCAACTTAATTTTTTGGCCAATTTCGACAGATTCCGTCAAATCTACAGGGAATTGTTTTTTGTGGGTGCCAAAGAGTTTGGCGAATACTTGGGAGCCGCATTTGCCGTTACAGCCTTCACAAGCGGGTTTTGGCTGCGCTTCTAAGTAGACAGTTGCGCCTTTTATGGCGGCAACTGTCAGAGTTTGTTCTATCATAAAGGTCTTTTCACAGACTCAGCGATTGCTTTTGCGGTCATTGCTGGAATATTTCCAACTACGGATACGTCAAACGCACCTGTGTTGTGTACGTACACCGTTGTTGCACCTGACGAGAGCGCTCCACTTGGGCGCTGGCCCGGTAAAGGACGTTGTACAAATACCGAAATATCAACAAGGCCATCGGAAAACAAGTAGTAGTCTGCCAGCTCATTGTTTAAATCTAACTTATGTCTGTCAGATTTTAGCAGCTCAAAGCCCTGAGGTAACCAACCAATTTGCCAATTGTTTTTTGTGCCATTCTCAAGTGTCTTCAACAACCCAGATACGGCTTCAGGAAACTGTTTTTGTGAAAGTTCTAACAATTGCTCGGCCGGAGTTTCAGTCACGCTGATATGGGTAAGCTGAAGCTGTTCTAACAATTCGCCTTGTTGGTTTACGTAAGCGGATTTTAGCAACAGAGATGACTCGGTATCGATCCACAACCAATAGTTGTATTTAGCGTCGTCCTTTGCTTCTAACCTGACAAGCTGAGCAGGTCTGTCAACAATCCGACCTTTACCACCTAAGACAAAATCATAGCTTTCTTTGAGGCTGTCGATATTTTTGAATAAAACTTCGGGAATAGGACCTGCTATCGAATCTGTTTGGATGGTGTAAGGCTCAGACTTTGGTTCAAAATAAGTCACTTTGTCACCAATGCGGATCATTTCAAGTCCAGCACCATTGAGCAAACTTAAAAGCTCAAATTCAGTCCCATCTTGGTTACCATGAAGCCAACGGTAAGGCTCCATAGATTTTCCTTTCACCACGACAAACGATGCATCAAAGTTTCTATGATGCACCGCTTCGGCCATGTCTTTTAGCAGTTGTTTGGCTGATACGCTTTCATTTGCCCACAGCCAACTAGAGAAAAATACACTTACTACAACTAACAGTGCTCTCATTTATTGCTCTTTTTCCTCTTGCTTTTCAGCGGTGCTGTTTTCACCAGATTGCTGCAGCGCATACGCCATGCGTGACTGTCTTTGGTGCTCTAACACCAATGCACCAATACGTTGCTGCTGTAACTCTCTAATGCCTTTAGCCGCTGATTCAAGCGCAGGCTCAGTTGATAAGCTCACAGGAGAAACGCCTCCAGCAAAAGGAGTAGATTGCAACTGTAACGTATCGCCCGCAGGTAAAGTCGCATCTGTGCTTAGCGTATTAACCCCAAGCACAGCAAACAATGACACACTTGCCGCGATAGCCACTTGTGCAAACGGCTTACGCCATGTACTTAGCTCAATCACATTGCTCTTCGGCGTCGTTTCTTTCACTTGCTCAAGGGCCGGCTCACTATACGTTTGCTCTTGCTCAAGTGCCGCTGCAAAGCTGCTGGTGATATCAATGCAAAGTGTGTCTTGCTTTTGACTACGCATTACATCACCAATCAAGGCATACCGAGCAAACTTTTGTTCGTCTAAACGAACATCAGTTTCAGCGTTGAGTGACAGATCACCGTCAAAAATTTGCGATGTCGTTAAATCTTCTGTCACTTGTTTTTCAGCTTGTGCCATATTAAGACTCACCTATTAATGGGTTCAAATTGTTATCTATCGCTTCCCTTGCGCGAAAAATTCTCGAACGAACTGTACCTACCGGACAATCCATAATGACAGCTATTTCCTCGTAGCTCATACCTTCGATTTCACGCAAAGTAATTGCGGTTTTTAAATCGTCAGGCAAGCGCTCGATAGTTTTGAAAATCACTGCTTTCACTTCGTCGCTTAACAATAGATTTTCCGGTGAAGCGTTCGATCTTAATTGGTCTGCACCATCATAAAACTCAGCTTCTTCCGCATCTACGTCGTTTGCTGGCGGCTTTCGACCAAGCGCCACCAAATAATTTTTTGAACAGTTAACCGCGATTCTATACAACCAAGTATAAAATGCGCTCTCGCCCCTAAAGTTAGGCAACGCTCGATAAGCTTTAATGAACGTTTCCTGTGCCACATCTGCCACATCGCCTTGATTCGCTACATAACGAGAAATCAGCGCTGCGACTTTATTTTGATACTTGGCAACTAACAGGTTGAATGCGTTTTTATCTCCCTGTTGAACGCGTTTAACTATATCTAGATCTAAATCCTGCTCGCTCATTCGAGCCGGTACTCCTCTTTTTGCTTTTCTAAATCGTATCTAGTTGCCATCATTCACAGCTACTCTGACTTAGTACTGAATAAAAAGTTCTGTTTTTTTGTATTTTTTTTTAAAATAAACGAATTCATCCATCTTTGCGTACTAGTTTCTTGGCTGCTTTTTAGCATTATTCCATTAGCAGTCACACAAAATGTTCTAAATGATTCTCATTAAACGGAACAAACTCTCTGCCTTCTATGATAGCAGATGTGGTATAAATAGCAGAATTAAACGCAAAAACAGTAAAGATCTTCGAATATGAAAAATACGACTCACCACAATACTGATGTAGTCATTATTGGCAGTGGCGCTGCTGGACTCTCTCTTGCGCTCTCTTTAGCAAACCACTGTAAAGTTACCGTGATAAGCAAAGGGGCGTTAAAAGAAGGCTCCACACTTTATGCTCAGGGTGGCATTGCCGCAGTATTCGATAAGAAAAATGACAGTATCGAATCACATGTCGAAGACACACTTGCGGCAGGCGCTGGCTTATGTGACCGCGATGCGGTGCACTATACCGCCTCAAATGCAAAAAATTGCTTGAAGTGGCTGATTGAGCAAGGCGTACCATTTGATATGGAAGTGGATAGCAAAGGGAAAGAGCGCTTTCATTTAACCCGCGAAGGTGGACATTCACATCGTCGTATATTGCACGCAGCTGATGCAACGGGTAAAGCCGTTCAAACCACATTAATTAGCCAAGTACAGTTACACCCAAAAATTAATATACTAGAGCAATACAACGCCATCGATCTCATTAAAGATAAATATGGTGACTCAAGCGATATTAAAGGTGTTTACGTCTACAATCGCAAAGCGGATAGAGTTGAGAGCATCTCGGCTAAGTTTGTCGCTTTAGCAACGGGTGGCGCAAGTAAAGTTTACTTGTATACCTCAAATCCAGATGTTTCTTCAGGTGACGGCATCGCAATGGCGTGGCGTGCGGGTTGCCGTGTAGCCAACATGGAGTTTAACCAATTTCACCCGACCAGCTTATACCACCCTGAGCTACAAAACTTTTTAATAACCGAAGCCATGCGCGGTGAAGGCGCGCTGCTTAAACGTCCTGACGGCACACGCTTTATGCCTGACTTCGATGAACGCGAAGAACTCGCCCCTCGCGATGTAGTCGCCCGTGCCATTGACTATGAGATGAAGCGATTGGGTGCAAATTGCGTCTATCTGGATATCTCACATAAAGACAAAGAGTTCATCATTGAGCACTTCCCTACGATTTATGCTAAGTGCTTAAGTGTTGGTTTAGATATCACCAAAGAGCCAATCCCCGTCGTGCCAGCGGCGCATTATACCTGCGGTGGTGTTATGACTGACTTTAATGGTCGTACTGACATCAACAATTTATATGCAATCGGCGAAGTGGCTTACACAGGTCTACACGGCGCAAACCGCATGGCGAGTAACTCATTGTTAGAATGCATTGTGTTTGCCCACGCAGCCGCAAAAGATATTTTAGCTAAAATCGATAATCGTCCTGAGCCATCTAAGTTACCAGATTGGGACGAAAGCCGTGTCAGCGACTCGGATGAAGAAGTAGTTATCACCCACAACTGGCATGAACTTAGATTGTTTATGTGGGATTATGTTGGCATTGTTCGCTCAACTAAACGGTTAGAACGTGCGCTACGCCGCGTTGAGTTATTGCAGCAAGAGATCCACGATTATTACGCCAACTTCAGAGTGAGTAACAACCTGCTCGAATTACGTAACTTAGTACAAGTAGCTGAACTTATTATTCGCAGCGCGTTAGAACGTAAAGAAAGTCGCGGACTGCACTACACCATTGACTTCCCTGACATGGCTGAAAACTCCACACCGACCGTTTTGTCACCGACAAAATAATAATATTTGCATGTAGAGTATGTGCTGATTTTTATCGCCATGCTCTCGTTGCTTTTTCTAATTGGCTTGCAGTACGGTGCGACAAAGTAAGCGCCAGTCCGCTTCTGGTATTGCCCGTCGAGTCAAAAATATCTGCTGCTTAGCTTGGTTCGCATCCATGATTGTTAGCGCTATTTGACTATCAAACCATATGGTCGCACCAATAAGCTGTCCTTTGAAATTTATCGTTTGCGACTGTATTTCAACAAAGTTTTCCTTCTGGAGCATGAGTACAGTACCCGTCTTTGGTATACGAGATAGAACAGTTTGCCAACTGCAATAACCCGTAACAGCAAACACGATTGCGACTAACCACCACAGCGCTGGAAACAGCAGAAAAAGGATAAAAGCGAGGCAAGAAAAAAGAACCACAAAGAAGGTGTGGTTCTGAAGATTGTGTTGAAAGTCGATTCTATACGCGGATCCGATCAAGGATTAACTTAACCATGCGTTTTAGCTCTGGATCTGGACATTCTTCATGACCCATAAACCAAGCAAATAAATCTGGATCCTCACAGGTAACTAGACGCTGAAACACGTACTTACCTTCGTCGGATAGCGCGTCATAAGCCTGCTCAACAAACGGCTCTAAAATAACGTCCAGCTCTAACATGCCACGGCGGCAAGCCCATTTAACTCGAGCTTTAGGCAGTAACTCAACCATAAACTGATTAACCCCTCATAAACTATTGAGAAAATTATACCCACTGTGCAGGACATATGCCATAAAACTTATAGAAATGGCACATTGAAATCGTCCGTCCCTATCTCCACTTATGATTTTACGGTAACATTACGAAAACACTTTAATAGGGATCAACATTATGTCAATTGCTCGTGCTTATGCGCTTCCGTTCAAGGTTATTCGCATTTCAGGACAAGATAAACTTAGCTATTTGCACGGTCAGGTTACTCAAGACATTAACCTTATCAAAGAAGATAATTTTATGTGGTCTGGGCATTGTAGCCCTAAAGGCAAACTTTGGTCTGTGGCGCGCTTAACTCGCTATCAAGACGACTACTTAATGCTTGCAGGTGTGGCCGAAGCTGAAGCATCACTTCGTGAGCTAAAAAAATACGCAGTCTTTGCCAAAGTTGACATTGATTTTGCTGACTGCGAAGTCTTTGGCTTAATGACTCAGGACAGTAAAGCGCTTGCTACTGCCTTTGGCGTTGAGCTTTCGTCTGACGCAAGCGCTGTGGATGTTGCCAACGGCAAGCTGCTAAAACTCGCAGACGAGCGCTTTGTTTTCATCGCGTTCGAAGGCGCAAGTTTACCCGCGGACGTGGAACAACAAAGCAGTCCAGCACCGTTTATTGCGGCCAGCATTTTAGCAGGTGAGCCAAGCCTTGATGCAGATCACGTGGACGAATTTGTACCACAAATGGTTAACCTTCAGGCCCTTAACGGGATCAGCTTTAAGAAAGGTTGCTATACTGGTCAAGAAACCGTAGCTCGGATGCGCTATCTTGGTAAAAACAAACGTGCCATGTACATAGTGACAGGCAATGCTGCAGAGCGCATCGAAGAGGCAGACATTGAACTGCAGATTGAAGACAACTGGCGTCGTGGTGGCAAGGTTATTCAACAAACCTTCGATGCAAGCAGCAGCCGTTATTATGCGCTGGCTGTGATGCCAAATGACACACCACAAGACGCAGTGCTAAGAGCAAAAAATTCACCAGAGGTGAGTCTTACTATTCAACCTCTACCTTATTCTTTAGAAGACAACTAACGGGATCTTATATGATTATTGGCCCTAACTCGGTAGTGACAATCCACTACTCAGTTCAAGACAAAGACAACAACACGATTGATAGCACATTTGATGATGAGCCTGTGATAGCGATGCTTGGCTCAGGTTATCTGATCCCAGGTCTTGATGATGCCCTACAAGGCAAACAAGCTGGTGACACTTTCAGTGTGACCATAGAGCCACAAGAAGGTTATGGTGAGCGCTTTGACGAATTGACTCAAGCTGTTCCTAAGTCAATGTTTGAAGGCATGGAAATCGAAGTGGGTATGCAATTTAGAGCTACCACCGACGAAGGCGACCAAATCGTTGTGATCATTGGTATCGAAGACGAAGAAGTCATTGTTGACGCGAACCACCCACTTTCTGGGATCACACTGAATTTTGACGTTGAAGTGCTTGAAGTACGTGAAGCAACAGCAGAAGAAGTTGCCCACGGCCACGTTCATGGCGAAGGCGGTTGTGGTCACGACCACTAAGATTAGTCGAGTTACTAATAAAAAGCGCTGATCATTCAGCGCTTTTTTCTTGTTTAAGTTTACTTTCCATTGCCGTAACCAAGTTAGCTTGGTCATTTGTACCCAAGCGATATTTAGTGCCATCCTTCATCACCACTTCGAGTGCCTTGAATCCGGCAACTGTGTATACCCAACCGTCTGTGCTGATCCGCATGCCAATACCATGGCGTAGAGAATTAGTCACAGGCTGAACATAATCAATATCGTCAAACTTTAAGGTCATTTTGGCCACCGACGGTCCAAACCACCAGCTTAACGTTTGTTGCTCTTGGTTCACTTGAATGGTTAAGCCGTAAAAAATAAACGCAACAAGCGCGAGGATCACCAAAAAGCCAACAAAGGCGAGATTGCTACCAGCTAGGAAAATTGCCAATATGGTAAAACTGGCGATAAAGGCTAGAAACAGCCATATAACCCATGCAAACTGTGTATTTTTATACATCGATAGTCTTCTTAATCAAAGCTGTAAACTAATGTAGCACCAAGTTCGGTGTCTACCTTTTCTTTTTCATTTTCTGGCTGCGAATTATAACGGTAAATAAACGCAAACTTCAGCGCAATCCCGCCAATCACTTGTGTGACTAGCGCAGACTCAGCAAACAATCTGGAGTTTAAACCTGACAGCGATTGTTCAAAACTGACGTCTTGATTAAAGCGGGTACGCTTTGAAACGTTTCTTTCCCACTGCAATGCCATACGCAAAAGCTGGCCTTGCTCCGTTCTATCTTCTTCCGGCTCAAGCTCGATTTCGTTATCCACACGAGAGATAGACATACCGGGACCGATGTCGACATCTACCGTGTTCTTTCGTCCCTCATACACACGATTGCCATAACCGAGCGCAAATGTCGTGGTATATTCCTTGCCATTAAACCTGTCACGCTCATAGTCACCGTACATAAAGAACGAGGCGTTATCGTCCCCTAGCTTATAGTTACCTTGCGCAGAGCCAAAATAGCGCGACGCTGAGACATCTTCGACGTCTGTTTCTGTATTTTGCTCGCGGCGATAAAGGCCATTAAATTTAAATTGATTACGCCACTTGGGGAAATCTTGGTAAAGGTTACTTTTAAACTTAAATGACGTGTTTTGCGTATTACCTTTGTTAACGATAAAGCCAAATTCAACGTCGCCGTACAGCATTTCGCCCTTGTGTTTTTGATGAATTTCGTCATCGGGCATTTTGCCATATTCGTGAAAATCTTCGAATGGATCCGTAGCTAAGCTTGGTAGCGAAACCAAGCCAATTGCAAATAAGGCGAAAGTTCTAAAAAACAGCACTGGCAACTACTTTCCGGTTATTGCTTCCATATGATATGACAAAACGGTGCATCTAAATCTCTGCTAATCAAGATTTTTGCGTACACCTGATCCGAGTCATCAAACTCGATACCGACCAAAACCTGTACGAAATGCTCTGGTTCTGCTTCTTGTTCATACGCAGTGACGCTCGACCAACTCTCGTCCGGCTCACTTTCTTCAATGAAGCCACGATCTTCGCGATGTTCGTTGAACATATTAATATCGTGTTCTTCAAGATTATCCGGGGCCAACTCAAGGAAGATATCATATGCTTGGTGAGTGGCTTCTTCGATGCTACAAAGTCTCGCTGTCATGGACGCTAGCCTGTTGTTTTAAAATTGGCGCAATGATAGCAAAATGAGGTAAAACATAAATACTTAGTCGCGATAATCAAACAGAAAATAACGCTAAATGACGAACAAATTATCGGTAAAAGTTGAATGTCACACCGCTTTTGAGTTATTACTCTAAAACTATCGCATAAAACCCGCAGGGAGCATCTCATCATGATTTCATTTTCCGAAGCGAACAACATCGCATTTGTGACCTTATCTCGACCAGAAAAACAAAACGCGCTGTCTGTTGACATGTTTGTTGGTTTAGATAATGCGATAAAGAAAATTAGAAAAAGCAAATCAATTAGGGCTGTCGTTCTCCAAGGTGAAGGCGCACATTTTTGTGCAGGTCTAGATGTAAAAAGCGTGCTGAACGAACCTTCTGGGATCATCAAGCTACTTAAAAAGTGGTTACCTGGCAATGCTAACTTAGTACAAAGAGTCGTACTCGGCTGGCAAACTTTGCCTGTTCCTGTCATCGCCAAGATCACAGGCAACTGTTTAGGTGGAGGCTGTCATATTGCATTAGGCGCAGATATTCGTTTAGCCGACAGCAGTGCGCAGTTTGCCATTATGGAAGCCAAATGGGGACTTTGCCCTGACATGGGCGGCAGCTTACTTTTGCCTGCCACAATGAACAAGGATAAAGCATTGCTAATGACAGTCCATGCACAGCGAATAGACGCCCAGCAAGCACTAAAGGACGGTCTCATTACCGAGATCTGTGATGATGTTGACGCTAGACTCTCAGAGTTACTCTCTCAATTTACCGCACGCTCGCCAGATGCCATTGCAGCAATTAAGAAAGTGTATAATCGAGCCTACAACCAGCCCGCACGTAAACTATTGTGGTTAGAAACGTGGTCACAAATTAAATTGCTCGCCGCTAAAAATACCAAAATTGCAATGAAGAATGCCTCTGTAGCAGATGATAATAAAAAGCCATTTTTGCCTCGCATGAAGTGGTGACGCTAGATTGAATGCCTGTTTGCCCAAAGTATAATGGTCATCGCAATACGAAAGCGTACAATGAGCCATCATACATACTAGAGCCATTACAGCGCTAAGGATTTACATTTAATGGTACACAGAGCGAAGTTGATATTACAATTTGCACTAGGCTTTGCCATCATTTTAGCGTGCCTCTTCAGCGCTAAGTGGATAATTCAGCTTAGTGCTTTACAGATCCCAGCCGCCCTACTTGGCATGGTGTTTCTTGTCATACTCCTTGCCACAAAAATCATTAAAGTAGAATGGTTAGCCCCCGCAGCAGAGCCCATCTTAAAATACATGGCGCTGTTTTTTATTCCAGCGGGAGTGGGCTTGGTAGAGCATCTCAGTTTGTTTCAATCCCAATGGCTTATGCTACTGTTATTGCTAGTTGGTGTACCAACAATAAGTCTTGTATTGTTAAGCCCTATCGTTAAGAGCATCAAGTTTCGTGATTAATATGATTATGGCGTCAGCGCTCACTGTGCTATTATTTTTTAGTGCTCGCAAACTATATCAGCGCATCTCCTTACCGATATTGAACCCTGTGCTGATCTGCATTTTGGCCATTTCGGCATTTCTACTGTTCACGAAATTCGACTACAAGGTATATCAACAAGCAACGCTACCAATTCATTACTTGTTAGAGCCAGCTGTCGTTGCACTCGCTTACCCTTTGTATAAACAATTTCACCAAATTAAACCGGTATTTTTTGCATTGTGCTTAACCAGTTGGTTGGGTGTTTCACTGTCTACGTTAAGCGCTTTTCTTATCTGCCAGTTTTTTGCAGCCGATCCGCAGCTCTCAGCTTCAATGGCGGCCCTGTCGGTTACAACACCAATCACCTTACTCATTAGTGATTATCTCGGAGGGATCCCCGCTATTGCAGCGATTATGGTGATACTAATTGGTGTATTTGGTGGCGTGTTTGGACTACATATCTTGCACTGGTGTAAAGTTGACCATATGCAAGCGAAAGGCACTGCGCTTGGTGTTGCTTGCCATGCGATAGGCACAGCCGCAGCGATAGAGCATCACCCCATGGCTGGCGCTTTTGCTTCAGCGGCGATGACAATTACCGCCATGATAACTGCACTTTGGGTGCCTTTGTTTTATCATTGGTTGGCTACTCTAATTTAATAACTCGGGATACGACTGTGATCAATCAAGAAATCGAGCAAATAGAACACTATTACAACATTATTCGAGAGTATCTGGTGACTTACAGTTTCCAATTGCTCGCTGCGATATTCATCTTCCTTCTCGGTTTGTGGTTATCAAGAAAGCTGTCTAAAGCGACTGAAAACTTGATGCTAAAACACAATATCGATCCTGCTTTAACCAACTTTATTGGCAATGTGATCAAAGTGCTTATCATCGCCATGTTTGTGATTATTTCTCTTGGCAAGGTTGGCATCAGTATCACACCGTTTGTTGCCGCCATCGGGGCTGCGTCTCTAGGTGCAGGTCTTGCGCTGCAAGGTATGCTGGCAAACTATGGCGCTGGGCTTGCCATCATTGCTACCCGCCCATTTGTGATTGGCGATACCATCAGCATCAAAGGCGTTAACGGCCAAGTTAAAATGATTGAGCTTGGACATACAACGCTCATCAACGAAGACAAAGTAGAGATCACTATCCCGAATAAACATGTGGTGGGAGAAATTCTCCATAACTCGTTTGCAAACTCTCTGGTGAAAGGTGAAATAGGGATAGCTTATGATGCTGATTATCAAGGTGCATTAACACTTATCAATCAGGTACTCGCTGATAATGCTAAGGTCAGTCAAGACCCTAAGCCTCAGGTGGGGATTGAGGAATTTGCCGACAGTGCGGTGATATTGAGCTACCGCTACTGGGTGCCTACGACTTCACTTATCGAAACTAAATTAGAAGTGAATAAAGCGGTGTTTGCCGCGATTAAAAATGCGGAAATAGAAATTCCATTCCCGCAACGAGTGGTTAAAATCATTCAGTGAGTAAACTCACGAACGGCTAGGGTGCTAGCCGTTATTCTACACTCAGTTTTCATCAGGCTTTTCCATAGAAAAGCCACTGCGTAAATGAAGATCGCGCTGTGGAAACGGGATCTCGATTTGATATTTGCGAAAGGCATCATCGATAGCCCAGAGGTAATCAGAAACCAGCGCCGTTGGCCGCTTTACCTGCTCAGGTTGCACCCAAACTCCTAGCGTGAAATTCAAGCTACTATCACCAAACCCTGTCATCCATACCGTTGCTTCTCGCCCCGGCGTATTCAAGGTATATTGGACATTTTTGGCCGCTTCCAATGCGGCACGCTTCACCTTCTCTTTATCGCTGCCGTAGGCCACCGAAAAAGGAATACGGAAACGACGATATTTGTCCGACATTGTCCAATTGGTAATTGTATTTGACACCATTTCCGAGTTAGGAATAAGCAGGTCGACGTTGTCATTTGTGCGGATCCAAGTTGAGCGCATGTGAATGGCTATCACTTCCCCAACCACCCCGTTGGTCAGCTCAACAAAGTCCCCAACTTTGACGGTTTTCTCTAGCAGTAACACCAGACCTGAGACAAAGTTATTCACTAGACCTTGTAGGCCCAAGCCAATCCCAACGCCGAGTGCACTGGCAACAAGCGCTAATTCAGTGATCTCTATTCCTAACGCCGTCAGCGCAATAATAAGACCAATAAATAATACGATGTAGTGAATGATCCTGCCTATCACATAGGCTGAGGTATGCTGGATCACCCCTTGTCTTGACGCGAGACGATTAAATGCTAGTCGCAGGATCTTGGAGATCACCAAAGTTGCAACGATCACCGCGATAAATGAGAGTGCCTCTCCCACCTCTAATGAAAATTTACCTAATGAAAATAGCTTCTGGTCAAGCCACGGAATATCTACGTCTATATCTATTGGTGCTTTTATCATGGTTATATTTTTTGTTATCTCGTGAAGTTAAGTGTGTGTGGCGAGCAGCAAAAATACAAGTTTTAAAGACGCCTAAATCATGCTTTGTTCAAGCTACTCGCTTGACCTTTTACAGGGCTCGTGACTAAATAAAGGACAAACAAATAACAAAAATACTACTGCGGATTGGTAAAATACGTCATGAAAAAGTCCCTACTCGCTTTAACCACTTGTCTCGCGCTTGCGTTGCCGGCTCATAGTCAATCGCTTGCGGACCTTACCACGCTCGAAGCACAAACCAAAATACAAAATCGAACTTTATCAGCAACGCAACTCACTGAGTTTTATTTAAAAAGGATTTCACAACTTGACGACAGTGGCCCTATGCTCAATGCCGTGATCACGCTCAATCCCAACGCTTTACAAGACGCTAAAAAGCTTGATGCCGAAATACTCGCGGGAAAATATCGAGGGCCACTTCATGGCCTGCCAGTTATTGTTAAAGATAATATCGACACCAGGGCGCCAATGGCAACAACCGCAGGCGCGCTCGCCCTGCAACACAACGTCAAAACCCAAGCTGCACCGCTTATCATCCAGTTAGAACAAGCCGGCGCTATCATCCTTGGCAAAGCCAATTTAAGTGAATGGGCAAACTTTAAATCAAGTTTCAGCTCGAGCGGCTACAGCACGCTCGGTGGTCAAACCAAAAACCCGTATGTGTTAGACAGAACACCATGTGGCTCAAGTTCCGGCTCTGCTGTTGCCGTCTCCGCAGGTCTTGCACTGCTCGCCATTGGTACGGAAACTGACGGTTCTATTGTTTGTCCTTCAGCACATAATGGCGTTGTAGGTATTAAACCGACTGTCGGTTTGGTTTCTGGTGAAGGCATTATTCCTATTAGTCATAGCCAAGATAGCGCTGGCCCTATGGCAAAGTCGGTGATGGGCGCCGCCTTATTGCTCAATGCTATCGTTACCGATGCAAAACAGCCGATTGATTTTACCCAAGGCTTAAATGCTGCCAGTTTCAAAGGCAAACGAATTGCTATCACCAGTCATGTAGGTCAGTTTCCACCAGCAGTTCAAGCGGTATTTGCAAAAGCCGTTGCAACCATGAAAGCAAATGGCGCAGAAATAATTGAAGGGTTAGACTTACCTGAGCTGGAAGCTTTAGGCTCCGCCGAATTGGATATTTTGCTCTATGACTTTAAACATGATCTCAATGCTTACCTTGCCAAGACACCAGAGCAGGTAAAAGTAAAAAACCTAAACCAGCTCATCCAATTCAACCAGCAACATCCTTCCACCATTAAGTACTTTGATCAATATTTGATAGAGGAAGCAGCAAAGAAAGGCGATATCACAGAACACCGATATCAAGAAGCCCAAGCTTTGGTTAAAAAATTTGCCCGCCAACAAGGCATTGATAAAATAATACAAGAACATCGCCTTGACGCATTTATCGCACCAACGAATACCCCAGCTTGGAGTATCGATATCATTAACGGTGATAACTTCTCAGCCTCGTCGTCATCTCCCGCGGCGATTGCAGGATATCCAAGCATTACAGTACCGATGGGTTTTCATCACGAGCTACCGCTGGGTATTTCTTTCTTCGCTGAGGCTTATAGCGAAGCGAAATTAATCAAGCTTGCCTATGCTTTCGAACAGTTGACTAATGCACGCAAAGCACCTGAGTTTAAGGCGACATTAACGCCTTAAAAATAATAGTAGTGTTATAAATAAAAATGCCTTCACACTGATTGATGTGAAGGCATTTTTATTTGCGTATCGTGTTGGTACCAAGAAGGTTAAGCTTTACGCCAAGTTGTTTTGCCCGCGCTATCTTCTAACACAACGCCTAAAGCAGTTAGCGCATCACGCGCTTCATCCGCTGCAGCCCAATCTTTATTTTCACGAGCGCTGCGGCGCTTTTCAATCAATGCTTCGATTTGCGCTACTTCGTCGTCGTCTTGTTCACCTTGTAAGAAAGATTCAGGGTCTTGCTGCGCAATACCTAAGACTTCCGCGAGTTTCACAAGAATAAATGCATGCTCACCTGCAGCTTTTGCGTCACTCTCTTTTAAGCGATTCACTTCTTTTGATAATTCAAAAATCACTGGCAGTGCTTCTGGCGTATTGAAGTCATCGTTCATTGCTGTCTCAAAACGTTCAACGTAAGCATTACCTTTAAGTTCAACCTCCACCAGCTCAACGCCACGTAGCGCAGTGTAAATACGCTCAAGCGACGAACGTGCTTGTTCAAGGTTTTCTTGTGAATAGTTTAGCTGGCTACGATAATGACCATTGATCAAGAAATAGCGTACTGTTTCTCTATCAAAAGCTTTTAGCACTTCACGTACGGTAAAGAAATTGCCAAGAGACTTAGACATTTTCTCTTTGTTAACTTGTACCATGCCGGTGTGGATCCAGGTGTTCACATAACGGCCATTATTTGCGCAGCAAGATTGGGCAATCTCATTTTCATGGTGCGGAAATTGCAAATCTGAACCCCCACCGTGAATATCAAAAAATTCACCCAAATGCTTTGAACTCATTGCGCTACATTCAATGTGCCAACCCGGACGACCTTCGCCCCACGGAGATTGCCACGCAGGCTCACCCGCTTTGGCTTTTTTCCACAATACAAAGTCGAGTGGATCATCTTTGTCTTGTGCTACCTCAACGCGTGCACCCGCTTGTAGCATTTCTAAATCTTGCTGAGATAACTGACCATATTGCTCAAACGTTGAGACATCAAACAATACATCCCCATCCTTCGCAACGTAAGCATGGCCTTTTTCAATCAAGCGCGCGATCATCTCGATGATTTCATCCATATGCCCTGTTACCGTCGGCTCAATATCCGCAGGTAGCATATTCAACGCAGTAAAGTCTTCATGCATGGCTTTGGTCATGCGAACGGTTAGATCATTAATCGACTCTTTGTTTTCCGCGGCGCGTTTAATGATTTTGTCATCCACGTCAGTAATATTACGCACATACGTGACGTCATAACCTAAATAACGTAAATAACGGTTCATTACGTCAAATGAAACGTAAGTGCGTGCGTGTCCTACATGACAGAAATCATAGATAGTGATACCACACACGTACATATCAACCTTGCCTTCTTTGAGCGGTTTAAAAGGGGCTTTTTGGCGAGTGAGTGTGTTGAAAATCTGCAACATGTAGTTTTCTTCCTAAGTACGGTTCATTTTTTAACAAAAGTGCTTTTAATCATACCACCTGCATAGCAGCGCCTCTAGATTTTAATAACAAATTACGGCAGTTTTTTGATTTTTTACGCTGATTTTTAAGGAATGCTTTTTCACAAAAGCCCAGTTGATATAAAATAGGGTTTTATCATTCAACACGATGGACACTAACATGGTTGTTTTAGAAACAAATCACGGCGAAATCCGTATTAATCTTTTCGCTGACAAAGCGCCTGAAACGGTAGCTAACTTCCTAAACTACGTAAACAGCGAGTTTTATAACGGTACTATTTTCCACCGTGTAATCGACGGTTTTATGGTTCAAGGTGGCGGATTCGCATCGGGTATGGAACAAAAACCAGTTGAAGCACCGATCAAAAACGAAGCTAACAACGGTGTTGCAAACAAAGTGGGTACCCTAGCAATGGCACGTACGCCAGATCCACACTCTGCAACTGCACAATTTTTTATCAATGTTAACGACAATGACTTCCTTAACTTCTCTAGCGAAACATCGCAAGGTTGGGGTTACTGTGTATTCGGTGAAGTTGTTGAAGGCATGGACGTAGTAAATAAGATTAAAGGTGTTGCTACTGGTTCTTCTGGTTTCCACCAAGACGTACCGCTTGAAGATGTGATCATCGAAAAAGCATACGTTGCTGAGTAATATCCTACTTTTTATTCAAGGCCAGTATTTATGCTGGCCTTATTAGTTTTGAGGTCCCATGGGTAAAACCTATTTTATCGCCGACTTGCATTTAACCGAGCACCGCACTGATATCACCGACGCATTTTTCGCTTTTCTCGACCATCATATGACCGCCGATGTCGACGCTTTATATATTCTGGGTGATTTTTTTGAAGTGTGGATTGGAGACGATGAAAAAGACCCCTACGCCCTGATTATTGCACAAAAACTGCGAAGCTTGAGTCACCTCGGCATTCAAGTATTTTTTATTCACGGTAACCGTGATTTTTTAATCAAACAAGCCTTTGCTGACGAATGCCAAATGACTTTGCTACCTGAACAAGCGGTGATAGATCTATACGGCACACCAACGGTGATTTTGCACGGCGACGAGATGTGTACACAAGACGAAGCCTATCAAAAGTTTCGCAGGAAGAGCCGCGGCTGGTGGTGGCCAAGGCTGATGCTTGCTATGCCACTTTGGTATCGTCGCAGAGTCGCTGCAAATGCAAGACGTAAGAGTATTGAAAACCAAAAAGGCAAGCCCCTCGAGATTCTAGATGTCACCGAAGAAGCAGTGGCTGAAATGTTCGCAAAACATGGCGTAGACAATATGATCCACGGCCACACCCACAGACCAAAAGTGCACACCTACCAAGGTGGTAAGGTACGCACTGTGCTTGGCGATTGGTATTCACAAAGTTCATATATCGTCGTTGACGAAAGTGGTAAACAGCAGCTCCTTTGCCATCCTTTTGAATAAATTTAGTGCTTAAATAGGCGCACCTGAGTGAAACTTGAAATCGGGGTCCGGCGAGCTGATAAGCTCGTTTTCTACTTGTTGAAATAGTTTAATGCGCCCAGCTACATCACAGCGCTTAGGATCGGTTGCGTTGGCTACTTGATGCGCCAAATCAATATAGTCTTGGTAATGTCTAGCTTCAGAGCGCAATAGCGACACATAAAACTTAGCAATTTCTTGATCTAAGTGTGGCGCAAGTTTAGCGAAACGCTCACATGAACGAGCCTCAATGTAGGCACCAATGATCAGTTTATCAACCAGAGCTGCGGGTTCATAGGTGCGAATATGTTTGATCATTCCAGACGCATAGCGAGATGCTTGTACGTACTCAACAGGAATATCACGTGCCCTTATGATTTCTAGCACCTGTTCAAAGTGATGTAGCTCTTCTTTGATAAGCCTCACCATCTTACTCAAGATATCTTGATTGTAAGCATATTCAGGTCGTGCAGTTAACTCACCAATCAATTCATTTTTACTGCCTGAAAACTCGCCATCACCAACACTGCGATAAATAAAATCTTCGTAGGGTTGCAACCAACTTAACAATGTTTTTGCAGACGCATCATCTATTGCATATTTGCGAATTAAGAAGGCCGCACTTTGTGCCGCTTTTAACTCACAATGCATATGATCGATAAGCAACAATGGTAAGTGCTCGCTTTGTTTTGCTTTTTCAATCCAAGCTTGCGGGGTTTCACAGCCTAAAAATTGGTTAATAGGCGCAAGTAAATCTGTGTACTTTTCTAACATAACAACAAAAGACTAATGTGTTTGCGCCATTTTATCATAACTTCTCGCTGCAAGGTGCACCACAAGGCTATTCCCCAAGAAGTTTTAGATCATTCTGAAAATAGTAATATTGCTATTCAACTACATTTTCTTGACAAAAATTAACTCATCTCTCATAACTTAATTGAATTGTACAAAAATAGTACAAACCTATATTTGAGGGGCTAACTATGATCTTTAATCATCTATGGGGCTTATATGCTCACCCGCACGAAGAGTGGCAAACAATCGATAACCGTCACGAAAGTATGTTTTACAGTTTGTCACATATCGCACTTGTTGCGCTGATCCCAAGCATTATGGGGTATTATTCTTCGGTCTACTTAGGCTGGAGTGTTGGTACTGGGGATGCTGTCTATTTAACTCATGAGTCGGCAATATTAATTGGTGTTGCAATGTACTGCGCATTAATTGCAGGCGTCTTTATTCTGGCGTATCTCGCCCACTGGATGGCCATCACTTTTGGCTCAACACCGACCTATACACAAACTCTAGAGTTATCGGCTTACACGGCAACGCCAATGTTTATGTCGGCTTTTGCGGCATTTTATCCTGAGCTTTGGTTTGTCGTATCGGTTGGGATGGTTGCACTCGCGTACTCCGTTTATCTGCTTTATACGGGCGTGCCTATTCTGATGCATATTCCTGAAGAGCGCGGTTTTATTTATGCCAGCTCGGTTGTGACTTGTGGCCTAGTGCTGTTAGTCATCATTCTTGCTGCAACCGCTATCTTGTGGACTAATGGCATAATTAGCCCTACGTTTACGTAGCCTGAAGGTGGGATAAAAATAGATTAATCTATGTCTGCTAACGCTAGTTGTATTTGCTTGGAAAATGAAAAGACGAACGTTTTCTTGGCTTTTATCCTAAATGATGAATAAAAACGGCGCTTGTTTAGCGCCGTTTTTATTTTGTAGGTCGAAATATGACATGGGGTTGTCGATATTTGTCGACATAAATGTCGACCTACTGTGCTGCGAATACTTCGTCAGTTTTAGCGGCACAAATAAAATCGTTTTTATGAAGACCTTTGATAGAGTGGCTCCACCACGTTACCGTCACTTTACCCCATTCGGTAAGTAAACCTGGGTGATGGCCTTCTTCTTCAGCCATATCGCCCACCTTGTTTGTGAACGCAATTGCTTGTTTAAAGTTTTTAAACTTGTAAACACGCTCAAGCTGCATAATACCATCGCGTACTTCAGGTACCCAATCAGGGATCTGTTTGATCAGAACCGCTAGTTCTTCATCTGATACTTTAGGCGCATCCGCACGACACGCTTCACATTTTTGTGCACTTAAATCAGACATTGATAATTCCTTAACTTGCTAGTTTTTCTTTTGGCGGAAACTTAGGTTCAAATAACCCTAGCTCTTTTGCTTGTTCAACCTGCGACATGATATCCATTTTAGAGATCTCAAATAAGTCGTTGATTGAGTTAATTGTATAGTAAACAGGTTGCATAATGTCGATGCGATAAGGTGTACGTAACACATCTAACACTTTAAGCGGATTAATTTCTGGTTTGTCAGAGTAAACATATTGAGTCTCACCTGGGCTTGACAGCACACCGCCACCATAGATACGTAGACCTTGCTCAGTTTGCATTAAACCGAACTCGACGGTAAACCAGTATAAGCGTGCAAGGTATACGCGATCTTTCTTCTCAGCGGCATAGCCTAGCTGACCATACTTGTGTGTAAACTCAGCGAATGCTGGGTTTGTTAGCATTGCACAGTGGCCAAAAATCTCATGGAAGATATCTGGTTCTTGCAAGTAATCAAATTCTTCTCTGGAGCGAATAAAGGTCGCTACAGGAAACTGTTTGTTGGCAAGTAATCGAAAGAACTCATCAAAATCAATCAGTGCCGGCACTGGTGCTACCTGCCAACCCGTTTCTTTCGCTAATGCTTCGTTTAATTCACTTAGTTGTGGAATGCGGTCTTTTGGTAAGTTAATTTTCTCAAGGCCCGCCAAATATTCATCACAGGCTTTGCCTTCGATACACGCTAGCTGACGTGCAACTAACTCTGACCAAATTTGGTTCTCTTCATCTGTCCAAGCAATAACGCCATTTTCATCTGGCTGCTTAGATACATATTTACTTGCTTTAGCCATTTTACATTCTCACTTACTTCACCCCGAGTTTATGATCTTGCAATTTCAATTGCCGTCCTGTTGATGGTTCGGAGCGCTTCAACTTGTGACTTTGATACTAAGTAAAAGTGAAGGAAAGTTTAATAGTGAGCACGTTTATCACATTTCGCACAACAAGCATTTTCGTAAACTATAAAATACACACCTGTAAAACTAAAATTACACACATAATAAAAAGGGGCTAAACCCAGCCCCTTTGTAAAAATTAACTTACAGCTATATTTTATCAAACGCCTGCTTAAGATCGTCAATAATGTCTTCTACGTCTTCAAGCCCCACTGAAATCCGAATTAGTCCATCAGAAATTCCCGCAGCTAACCTTTCCTCTTGTGTATAAGGAGAGTGTGTCATTGATGCCGGATGTTGAATGAGCGTTTCCGGATCACCTAGACTTACCGCTAACGTACACAGCTCAGTCGCATTGATAAATTGTTCACCCTGCTCTAGCGAGCCGTTGATTTCAAAAGCAATTACCCCACCAGCCCCTTTCATTTGTTCACCAAGAAATTGGTAACCAGGATGCGAAGGTAAACCTGGGTAGTAGACTTTATTCACTTTAGGGTGCGCTTCTAGGAACTCTGCTACCGTTTGTGCGCTTTGACAGTGGCGTTGTACACGCAAAGCTAAGGTTTTCAACCCTCGATTGATTAACCAAGCATCATGCGGACTGATTGTAGCGCCAATGTCTTTTAACACGGTTAATTTGATAAGTTCTATGTGCTCTTTTGAACCGCACACGAGCCCTGCTACCACATCCCCATGACCATTTAGATACTTGGTTGCGCTGTGCACAATAAGATCAGCACCATAATTCACAGGCTTTTGTAAAAGCGGTGTCATAAAGGTATTGTCAACGACAAACAAGAGCTCGTACTGTTTAGCGATCTCTCCTAACATTTTCAGATCTAATACCGTCATGTTGGGGTTGATCGGCGTTTCGGCAAACAATAGTTTTGTATTTTCCTGTACCGCATCACGTAACGCGTGCTCATCGGTTAAGTCTACAAATGACACCTCAATACCGAATTTAGGCAACATATGCGCAAATAGTGCGAAGCTACAGCCATATAATGCGCTTGATGCAATCATATGGTCGCCTTGCTGCAAAAAGCTCAGCACCGATGCAGACACAGCCCCCATACCAGTGGCGGTCGCCGCAGCATCTTCCATTCCCTCGAGTCGAGCTACTTTTTCTTCTAGCTCTCGCGTCGTAGGGTTGCCTAAGCGAGTATAGATATAGCCGGGCTCTTCACCGGCAAACCGTGCGGCTCCTTGCGCTGCGTCTTTAAAGTGGAATGTTGAGGTTTGATACAAAGGAGCTGTTAACGCCCCATGTGGCTCGTCAAAATGATTGGGTCCGTGAATACACTGACTGTCATCTCTTAATTTTTTCATACTTGCCTGCTGATTTTATTATTGCCAACCAAATAAACATGGTAGTGAATTGATTAGCGTCGTTTTTGTGTAATAACCAATATGTAGGGCAGTTTAGAATAATAGACAAGCATGCCAGATGGGGAGACGGCTAGTTCACTTATTGTGACTAGCCAATTTTACTTAAAGAGGTGTATAAAATTGTTGCCGCTTAATCTTTTTTGCTACGCCTTAATAGCACATCAACGACTGAGCTAATCGCATTTTTTAAAAGACTTTGTTTGTGCTCCAAGCGTGGCAATGGTCGACAAAGTTCCATCGCCTTATAGCCCAAGCGGGCTGTGAATATCCCAGCACTTAGGCCCTGTGCCGAACGGGTAGAAAGCTTGCCAAGTAATTCAGCCCCCACACTGGTCGCAGCAAGGTCGCTTACCAGTTCACTTGCGCCAACAAATACCATTTGCTTCAACAACATTTTATACAAGGTGATGCGGCTACGATACGCTAATCGAATACCATAATGTTTGCTGATCTTTTCCACCAGCACGACTCCGCGCCAAAGCACCGCCAGCATATCCACAAGTGCAAGTGGACTTAAAGCAACTAAGAGCGCCGATGTTGTTGCATGCTCCTGAATTAGCTTTTTAGCTTCAGCATCTTGGCCTCGGAGCAAAGTTTTTTCATATAAAGTGATGACTTCTTTGTCTGTGTGGTGAGGCTGTAACGCCTCTTCAAATGCGGCAACCTTTTGCTCTGGATGCGCTTTTAATAGTGGCCCAAGCCAAGCTCGCGCCTCGCCAATTTGGTCACTCTGTAATAAGCGCAGGGCATCATGCTTAATTTGCTGATGTTGTTTTAGCTTGCTAAGTGCGATGACTTCCGAAAATAAGAACTTAAATAGCGCAAGTAAACCAAGAGACAACACGGTGGTGTATAGACTAAACAGCAGAATATTTTGCTCATAGCTCTCTATCAAGGTCAGTGCTGCTTCCACAATGATAAGTATTAATAGCGCAAGCAAAAAGCACTGCTTAAACCCAAATCGCCAAGGCGATTCGTAAATACGTTCAATTTTCGGTAACTCGGGTTCAGGCACAGCATCAAGGCTTTCACTCACAACCAGCTCGTTGCCGAGAACTTTGCCTTCACCACCCAAATGTTGAGACTCATCTTGGCGTTCAGTATCGATGTTTAAGCGCCTACCCGAGCCTTGGTAAGATTTTGTCTGATCTGTCATCTTAATTTATCTCCAATTAAGAACTGCAAAGCATGATCAAGCCTGATATGCGATAAGTTTCCTTGCCTCGCAGGTAGCGGCTCAAACGCTAAAAACTCAAACCCATTTTGAGGCCAAGCCTGCGCTTTTGGAACGTGATCAGGCGGGGTTGGTGGCACATAATTAATAAACTGCTGCTCGCCGACTGGCTTGCCGTAGATACATTGCACATGTTGCGTCCCCTCTTTCACCGCTCTCGCCTCAACACTTCTCACCGAAGAAAGAGACATCGTGTCCACGGTTACCCCATTGAAGCGCAGCTCATTGGCGCTGTCCACCAGCATTTCATTTAACAACCTTGTCAAATTGGTCTGCTGCTCGTTCAAGACACCATCACATTTGTTGGCGGCAAATAGCACCTTATCTATTTTTGGGTTAAATAAACGAGACAAAAAGCCACTTTTACCATGAGAAAACATGGCGAGGATCTGCTTTAACGCAACTTCTTGCTCTTTCAGTGTGTCATAGCCATCACTTAGGCTACCCAATAGATCAACTAACACGACTTGGCGGTCAAACTGACAAAAGTAATCTTTGTAAAAAGGTGCGACGACTTGCTTTTTGTAGGCTTCAAAACGCTCCACAAGCTGTTGATATTGTGAATGCTCGGTAATGTCGTTTGGGTGAACTTGTACCGGGAAAAACAGCAATATTGGCGCTCCCTCAAGGTCACCTGGGATCAACGCTCTGCCAGGTTGCAAGTTAGATAAACGAGTGTCCCGCTGCAACTGCGCTAAAAGCGCATGGTAACTTTGTGCAAGCATTTTCAGCTTACTTTCATCCACCGCTTCCGTCCCATCAAACTGCTTGAGGAGCTGTAAAAACGTTTGTGCAAATGGCTGGTATTTAGGCTTATTTAATAATGCAAATTGCTGCTCACACCACTCGGGAAAAGTCATTTTAAGTAGCGGCAAGTCCATTAACCATTCACCTGGGTAATCATATAGTTCAAGGTATAGTGTATGGGTTTGCGCTAAGTGCTGTTTGAGTCCGCGTTCACTATGATACCTAAACGCCAGTGTTAAGGTGTTGATACGTTTGGTTGACGCAGGCCATGTTGGCGGCTCTTCCAATAAACAAGTTATCGCTTGCTGATAGTCAAAAGTTGGTACCGCCAGTGCCTTCTGCGGCTCAGGACGACACGCAACAAGACGACCTTCACTCACGACATCTAAAAACGGTAAGTTGTCGGTGCTCGTTTGGGTAGTCAGGTGCTTGATAAGAGCCGTGATAAATGCGGTTTTCCCGCTGCCACTAAACCCGGTTACGGCAAGCTTTATATGCTTATCAAAAGAGCGGTGGAGCGTTTTTTTGGCTTGTTGTTTTAACTTATCTAGGGAAGATGGGGTTCGAAAACGTGACGTAGTCATAAGTAGAAAAGTGCCCCTCAAGAAAATGCCAAGGCGGCCAATACCGCCTTATAGCTTGTCAATTTCTCTGCTAACCGTAAATTCAGGGGAAGTTACGTAGCGTTCCATGTTCTGAATGCGACCATCAAGTCGTGATAATCTGTCTTTTAGGTCGTAAAGTGCCTGTCTTGGCGGCTCGCCTTTTTGCCACACCTTAAACTTCACCGATACTTTATCTTCATCTTTTGCATCAGGTGAACGGTTTGGCGTCACTTCACGTTTATCTAAAATAAACCAGCATGCCACATACACGACGATAAATAATGGACCACCTGATAATAGCACGGCTGTGATGAATAAGATCCTAACAAGCCATAACTCCATGTTGAAGTAATCGCTAAGACCTGCGCATACCCCAGCTATCTTGCCGCGACTTGGGTCACGATATAGCTCTCGCTTTACTCTACTCATAACTTGCGTCTCCATTGTGGTGACTCTTGGTCAAGTAAAGCTTCTAACGTTTCAACACGATCTGCCATTTTTTCTGCCTTGCTGGCTAATTCGATAAGCTGACGATGCTCGTGTTCACTTAACCCTTGGCTTACCTGCTTTTTGCTACGGTAGTGCAAAATCAACCAAAGTGGTGCCACGATGACCATAAAAATAATCAACGGAGCCATTAAAACTTCTGCGTCAAACATAATCTTCTCCTGCCTTCAACCTGGCTGTTATTATTGTAGTTGGTTAGCACCTACCCTGACAGTAGGTGCGACTATTTTCACTTTTCAGCCATTTTCTTTTTCAGCTGTTCAAGCTCATCGTCAATCTTTTCGTTCTTTTGCAGATCAGCAATCTCATCCGCTAAAGATTTCTTACCTAAATCGTAAGATTCGATTTGCGACTCTAGGCCATCGATTTTGCTCTCATAACGCTCAAAGCGATTTAGGGCATCATCTACTTTACTGCTGTCGAGTGCCTTTTTCACCTCTAAACGAGATTCTGCTGAGCGCTGACGTAGTACAATCGCTTTTTGGCGCGCTTTTGCGTCGGCCAGTTTATCTTGTAATGTACTGACTTCTTGCTGCAGCTTTTCAATGTGCGTGTCTACATGCTCTAGCTCTTTTTCAAGGGCTGCAACATCTTCCGCAGACTTTTGCTTTTCAAGTAAAGCAGCACGTGCTAAATCTTCACGTTCCTTACTTAGTGCAAGCTCTGCTTTGGTTTGCCAATCATCTACCTGTGCTTTTAGCTGATCTAGACGGCGTGTTAACTCCTTTTTCTCAGCGAGTGTTTTTGCTGAGGTCGATCTTACTTCGACTAGTGTATCTTCCATTTCTTGGATAATTAGGCGAACCATTTTTTCTGGATCTTCGGCTTTATCCAAAATAGCATTGATATTAGAATTCACTATGTCTGCAAAACGAGAAAAAATTCCCATAGTGGTTACCTCTTTGGTTAATAGCTAAATTGCTTACTTCTATGTATCAAATAGCTTGCCAACTTTAACAAAATTAAAAACACAATAAAATCATAATGTTATTTTATTTTTAAAAAGCCTTTAGTTATCACTTTTTTTAAAATACACTAGTTATTAGTAAAAACCACTAAGAGTTAGGCAATATGAGCCGTTTTCGCCAACAGGATAATTTATTAGGCCAATCTGACAGCTTTTTAGCTGTGCTAGACAAGGTTTCACAGCTCGCTCCTTTAGAAAAGCCCGTGCTTATTATTGGCGAGCGTGGCACAGGTAAAGAGTTAATTGCGGCACGTTTGCATTATCTCTCAGAGCGGTGGGATCAGGAATACGTCAAACTAAACTGTGCAGCCCTAAACGAAAACCTTTTAGAGAGTGAATTATTTGGTCACGAGAGCGGTGCCTTTACTGGTGCAAGCAAGCGCCATGAAGGTCGATTTGAACGCGCTAACAGTGGCACACTGTTTTTGGATGAGTTAGCTAATACCTCTGCGATGGTGCAAGAAAAGCTCTTGCGTGTAATTGAATACGGTGAGTTCGAGCGAGTTGGCGGCAAGCAAACCGTAAAAGTAGATACTCGACTGGTATGCGCTACCAATGAAGACCTCCCCACTCTTGCCGATGCTGGAGAGTTCAGACACGACTTATTGGACCGCCTCGCATTTGACGTCATCACCTTACCGCCATTAAGAGCGAGAAAAGAAGACATCTTATTATTGGCCGAACATTTTGCAATAAATATGGCTCGGGATTTAGGATGGGAGTTATTTAGCGGCTTTACCCGCAAAGCCATCGAGAAACTGCTTGATTACCCGTGGCCCGGTAATGTACGAGAGCTCAAAAATGTGGTGGAGCGTAGTTTATATCGTCATGGCAATGACCAAATTCCGGTTCATGATATTGTGTTTGACCCCTTTGCCAGCCCATTTAGGCCGAGTCAACGGATCAAAGCGCCAAATGCCCAGCCAACAACTGCAGCCACTCATAAAGTTGAGCCTTTGCCTGCAGCGCAACCGAGTAACGAACAACAGGCAGATCCTACCCTCGAATTCGACTTCCCTTGTGATTTAAAATCGCTTTCCAACGACTATGAAATCACAATGCTGCAAAAAGCACTTGAATTTAGTCAATTTAATCAAAAGAAAACTGCACAAAACCTTGGTTTGACGTATCATCAACTTAGAGGTTATTTGAAAAAATACAACCTACTGGACCAAAACCAAAAACAAGAGGCATAGTGGTGCGTAAATTGTTTTTTGGTGTGCTGTGTACCGCTTTATTTGGCTGTACGGATCAGACGCCAAATAAAGTGAATGATAAGTCACAAGGCTTAGTATATTGTGCAGAAGCGAACCCTGTGTCATTTAATCCACAAGTGACCACAACAGGGTCTACGATTGATATTATTGCCAATCAGCTTTATGACACCTTGATCAGTATTGATCCTGAAAGCGGCGAATTCTTACCTGAGTTGGCAACGTCTTGGCAGGTCAGCGATGACGGTAAATCTTTCACTTTTACCCTGAGGGATGATGTCCAATTTCACGATACCCTCTACTTCACACCAACAAGAAAAATGAATGCCGATGATGTGGTATTCTCATTTAACCGTTTATTTGATGTTTACAATCCGTACCACTTTGTTGGTGATGCAAATTATCCTTATTTTCAAAGTATTGGACTCGACCAACTGATCCGCCAAGTAAAAAAAGTGGATGAACATACCGTTCGCTTTGATCTGTTCAACGCGGAAAGTAGCTTTTTATCCAATATCGCCACAGACTTCGCTGTCATTCTTTCTAAAGAATATGCCGATCAGCTTATACAGCTTGAACATAAGCAAGATTTTGATCAAAAGCCCGTAGGCACAGGTCCGTATAAGTACCGTGAATTTTTACGTGATAACCTGATCCGATATTATCGCCATGAGCATTACTGGAAACACCCGGTATACATGGAACAATTGGTCTACGATATCACCACCAATGGCACTAGCCGCATCGCAAAAATGCTAACTAAAGAATGTGATATTACGGCGCACCCCAGTGCTACCCAGCTCACCGTGCTTGAGCAAAGAAAAGACATAGAAGTTGAAAAGGCCGCAAATCTGAATATAGGCTACTGGGCATTCAACACCGAAAAGCCACCATTTGATAATCCGTTGGTCCGCAAAGCGCTGGCGCACAGCATAGATTTTGAAAAAATCATGCAAGCGGTATTTTACAACAATGGAATTTTAGCCCGCTCGATGCTTCCCCCTTCTTCATGGGCATTTGAAGCACAGCAAAAAATGCCAACATATGACCCTGAAAAAGCCAAAGAGTATTTGAAACAGGCTGGTCTTGAGGGTGGTTTTTCCATGACCTTATGGGCCATGCCGGTGTCGCGAATTTACAATCCTAACGCGCGGAAAATGGCTGAGCTTATTCAACGTGATCTACGTGATATTGGCGTCAATGCCAGAATCGTCGAGTACGAATGGAATACCTTTATTGAACGCGTTGGCCGCCATGAGCATGATAGCGTGTTATTAGGCTGGGCAGCAGATACACCTGATCCAGACAATTTCTTCAGCCCATTATTGAGCTGCACTGCGACATTTAGTGGCAAAAACCCTTCCAACTGGTGTAATCCGGAGTTTGACTTATTGCTCACTCAAGCGTTAGACACCAACGATATGGAAGAAAGAAAATACTATTATCAGCAAGCACAAAAAATGGTCATTGAGCAACTGCCTCTCGTCCCAATTGCGCACGGGCTAAGGTTCCAAGCAACTAGCTCTGATATCAAGGGCGTCTCATTACGTCCATTTGGTGGTATTTCGCTCGCTGAGGCAAGGAGAGACTAACATGTTCGCAAAATATGCTTATCGACGACTGAGCTTGCTTTGCTTTATGTTGTTTACCCTAACGATATTTACTTTCGCCCTCAATTACCTGTTTCCTGGTGAGTTGATCACTAACTTCAGTGGTGAAGTCAACTCAAGTTATGCCCAAACGCAGGCGCTAGTTGAAAAATATCGTATTGAAGAAAATATCTTTGTGCAATATGGCGCGTTTATGACTCGTATGTTTGAAGGCGACTGGGGTTTATCTTTATCATCAGGGCAGCCCGTGCTTTCTCATGTGAAACATCTATTTCCAGCAACGCTTGAGCTGTGTTTATATGCTTTGACGGTTGCAGTCTTGATTGGTGTACCAAGTGGAGTAATAGCCAGCGCTTATCATAAAAAGTGGCCAGATAAGCTCATTAACTCATTAAGCTTGATGGGATTTTCCATTCCAGTTTTTTGGTTAGCCCTGCTGCTTATTATGGCATTTTGTCTGGGCCTTGGGCTTTTCCCCATGTCCGGTAGAATTGGCTTACTTTATGAAATACAGCCCGTTACTCATTTTATTCTGATTGATATTTATCTTGAAGATTTTCCCTATGGTGGTGCCGCATTTTGGGATGCACTTCATCATTTAGCGCTGCCAACCGTTGTGCTAGCTATGTACCCAACGACAGTTTTGATCCGCTTTACTCGCGACTCTATGCTCGAAGTCCTCGACCAGAACTATATTAAAACAGCTAGAGCAAAAGGCCTTAATCGCAGCCAGCTTATCATCCACCACGCGCTGAGAAATGCGCTGCTTCCAGTGATAAAACAAATTGGCCTCCAATTTAGCACGCTCATCACACTTGCGATGATCACTGAGGTGATATTCTCTTGGCCTGGGATCGGTCGATGGTTAATTGAAAGCATCTATCAACGTGATTTCCCCGCCATCCAAGGGGGACTGCTCGCGGTGTCTTTCTTTGTTATCATTGCCAACATGTTGTCTGATTTTATTCACTCGATACTCGATCCGCTCGCAAGGAATCAGGCTCATGGCAAAGTTTAATCTATTTACCGAAGAGTCTAATCGCTCACCTTTATTTAGGTTATGGCGTAAATTCCGCTCAAACCACGTTGCGCTAGTGGGTTTATGGCTGTTTGTTGCTCTGACGGTGTTGGCTTTAACAGCGCCGCTGATCGCGCCCTATGGTGTTAACCAGCAGCATGCTGATGCCCTGTTGCTACCACCTTCTTGGCATGACGATGGCGATGTGCGCTTTATACTCGGTACAGATGATTTAGGGCGAGACATCTTATCGCGCTTAATGAATGGAGCAACCTACACGTTTGGTTTATCTATCATTGCAGCCTTGGTTACCACGGCGCTCGGCGTCGTACTTGGTACGCTTGCTGGCGCCAGTCGAGGCTTAAAATCCAGCTTTCTTAATCACTTATTGGATATTACGCTCGCCATTCCTTCGTTACTGCTGGCCATTATCATCATTGCTATATTGGGGCCAGGTTTGATGAATACAGTGTGGGCAATTATCTTCGCGCTATTGCCACAATACATCCACTCGATTAGAAACTTAGTAGTCACTGAGCTGAGTAAAGACTATATCATCGCCTTTAAGCTTGATGGTGCAACACGCTGGAAACTGCTCGTCCGTGGCATACTGCCTAACATTTACGAGCATATCGTGGTTATCTTCACCATGGCGCTGTCGACTGCTATTTTGGATATTGCGGCACTTGGTTTCTTAAAGCTCGGTGCGCAGCCTCCATCGACCGAATGGGGTGCAATTCTCCAAGAAAACTTAAGTTTAATTTATCTAGCGCCTTGGACTGTAGGTCTCCCAGGTGTATTGCTCTTTTTGGCAGTACTGTCTACCAACTTGGTTGGTGATGGACTGCGTGAAGCGCTGAAACAACGTAAGGCAGATTAATGCAATTACTAGACATTAAGAACCTCACCATTGAACTACGTACCGAAGACGGTGTTATTCGCGCGGTTGATAAGGTCAACCTTAGCCTTAAAGAAGGCGAAGTACATGCGCTTGTCGGTGAGTCTGGCTCTGGTAAAAGTCTAATCGCCAAAGCCATTGTGGGGGTACTCAATCAGCGCTGGACAGTAACCGCAGACCGCATGCACTGGCGTGGCGTTGACCTTATGCGTTTATCTTCAGAAAAGCGCAGAAAGCTCGTCAGCCAAGATATTGCGATGATTTACCAAGAGCCAAGTCGAAGCCTTGACCCAACCGCTACCATTTTCGACCAAGTCGCGGAATCTATTCCCGATAGCGTCTTAAAAGGTGGCTTTTTTGGTCGTAGAAAAGCACGAAAAGAAAAGGTCCGAGCGCTATTGCACAAAGCTGGGATCCGAGACGATAAAAAGATCTGCAGCAGTTACCCACATGAACTTTCTGAGGGGATGTGTCAAAAGATCATGATTGCGATGGCCATCGCCAGAAGCCCTAAATTACTTATTGCCGATGAGCCAACCACCGCACTTGAGAGTACCGCCCGCGCGCAAGTATTTCGATTGCTCAAGGCATTAAACCAGCTTAAGAACATGTCGATATTAATGATTTCGCATGAGCTGGAAGAGATCTCCGACTGGTCTCATGCAATGCATGTGCTCTACTGCGGACAGATGGTTGAAGCAGGTCCTACTCAGGCTATTTTTAAACAGCCATTGCATCCCTACACCCAGGCGCTGGTTAAGAGTTTACCTGACTTTGGTCAAGGGCTCGGCCATAAAGAAGCATTCTATGCCTTGAAAGGCACGATTCCACCATTACAGCATTTACCCATAGGATGCCGCTTGGGGCCTAGATGCCCTCAAGCGCAAAAAGAATGTGTCGTCACGCCAAGGCAAAGTCGCTCGCATGGTCATAGTTACGCTTGCCACTTTCCGTTAATTAAGGTGAAGCAAAAATGCAACCCGTCTTAAAAGTACAGTCTTTAAACAAGTCCTACACTTCTCGTCAAGGACTGTTCAGACGCCGCTCGTTACAGGTACTCAGAGATGTGTCGTTTGCGCTTGCTCCCGGACAAACCCTCGCGATCATAGGCGAGACTGGCTCTGGTAAAAGTACGCTCGCCAAAGTACTTGCCGGTGCCGACATGGCAGACTCAGGACAAATATTACTGAATGGCCAAATTGTAGAAGACGCAGGTATTCGCAATCATGACTGCCGTACTATTCGCCTTATCTTTCAAGACCCAACTCGCTCGCTCAACCCGGGTCTCACCATTGGGGATATGCTTGATGATTGTCTGCAATACAATACAGAACTCACTGAAGAGCAGCGCTATAAGAAAATCCGCATCACGCTCAGCCGCGTCGGGCTACTTGGCGAACACATAGACTATTATCCTCATATGTTTAGTGGCGGGCAGTTACAGCGGGTTGCCTTAGCGCGGGCCCTTATTTTAGACCCAAAAGTGCTGGTATTGGATGAAGCGTTGTCATCATTAGACCCATCCGTACGCGCGCAAACCGTAAATCTGCTGCTAGAGCTACAAGCAGCAACGGGACTTGCATACGTGCTTATCACACATCATTTGAGTTTGGTTCGTCACATGAGTGATGAGATTTTGGTATTAAACCGCGGCAAAGTCGTCGAATATGGCGAAACCGAACGTGTGTTCAATACTCCAAAATCTAAAACCATGCAGAAGCTGCTATCAGCATAATTTCGCGGGGAATAAGTAATGGATTTTAGTGCCCATCTGTTATTTTTCTTCTCACTTATCGGGGTGTTTAATGGCTTTATTCTCAGCGCCCTACTGCTAATAAAATTTCAGGAGGCAAAGGCACTGCGCTGGGTGTCGGTGCTCCTCATTTTACTCTGTATTCGAATTGGTAAATCAGTCCTTTTTTACTTTAACCCAGAGCTGGATAAAACGATCCTGCAAATAGGTTTGAGTGCCTACTTTTTGCTTGGTCCCTGCCTGCTTAATTTTGTACTTGCAAGCTACAGTAAAACCAAAAATCGTTATCTAACAATACACTTTTTGGCATTAAGCGGTTTTATTATTGGATTTGGTATACTTATGCCCTATCAGCTTCACCCTGAAATTTGGCAAATGTGGGGTTACAAAGGCACATCCTATTTTTGGCTAGGTTATTTACTGATAAGTTCTTATACTTTTTATCGTCTAGCTATAGGCAAAAGCGCCAATGGCAACGCTGAGTTTCATCTAACTTTGGTTGTGATCTGCGGTTGCTGGCTCATTTGGGCCGCGTATTTCTTTTCGTCGTTCACTTCTTACATCACAGGAGCACTCACGTTCAGCTTTGTGCTCTATTTAAGCATCCTTTTCGCACCCAAATTACTACGAAAACCAACTGCTAATGAAAAGAAATATGCCAATACGCACATAAGCGACGATGAATACAATCAGCTCATAGCCAAACTTGAGTCGCTAATGTCAGAAAGCAAGCTATTTACTGAGCCGGATTTAACGCTCCCCCGATTGGCCAAACGATTAGGCACGAGCCACAACAAATTATCGCAAATAGTAAATCGCCACTATCATTGTAACTTTAAACAATATCTCAATGGCTTGAGAGTTGAATATGCGAAACACTTGCTTTCGAGCACCAACATGCCGCTGGAACACCTTGCACTGGAGTGTGGTTTTAATTCTGCATCCACATTTTTTGCCGCATTTAAGAAGCTCACGGGGTACTCTCCAAATAGCTTTAAGCACTCCGAGAACATACTATCAGACTCCTAAAATATACTCTAGGTGACTGCTTTAATTAAATAAGTTTATGTTTCTTCTGAGTCATTACAGGAGAAGCTTATGACCCTATCAAAACTAGTACCATTGTTATTTTTACTACTTATCCAAACCAGCATCGCCATCGCTTTTGAGGATGAGACCGCTAAAATTACCGCTACATTAAACCACTACATCGGTGGCACCGCGAATAACCAGCCTGAAATGATAAGAAAAGCGTTTCATCCCGATGCGATACTTATTTTAGAAAAGTCAGACCAAGCGATGTGGCAAGTCCCGTTGAAAGAGTATTTGAGTTGGTATAAAGGTCCGAAAAAAGACACAGGCAGGCGCGCAAAAATTCTAAATATCAGCGTGAATGATCACCTTGCACAGGCCAAAATCCGCATTGATATATTGAAGTCAAACGTGCAGTACATCGATCACCTACTCCTAAAGAAAATAGCTGGCACATGGAAAATCATCAGTAAATCTGCGCAGCAAACCACGCTAACTTCCGAGCAAGTAACGAACTTAGGTCGCCGAGTGCTCATTGTCGCGTCAAGCAAGGCCTTTCACGGCGATAGTCAGCTGCCAGCTGGCACGAGCTTCGAAGAGCTACTCAGTGCCTATGACGTATTTACTCAAGCAGGACTAATTGTTGATTTTGTCAGCACACAAGGTGGCGCGCTAAACCTGAGCTATATAAATACTTCAAACGGCGAACATAAAAAGTACCTTTACCAACCTGACTATATGTATGCGCTCAGCAACACAATGCGCCCAGCTGAAGTCGACCCTAGCCAATATGCGGCAATCTATTATGTAGGCGGCAGTAATGCCATGTATGAAGTAGCAGAAAACCTTACTCTACAGCGTATTGCTATGCATATATATGAACAAAACCAAGGTGTTGTTGCCGCTGTATGCCACGGCACAGCTGGTATCGTTAATTTGCGCTTGAAAAATGGCGAGTATCTCATCAAAGGAAAACAAATCACCGGTTACCCTACCGCATTTGAAAATCCAGATAGAGCGTATTTCAAGCATTTTCCTTTTCAAATTCAGCCTAAAGTGGAAGAGCTTGGAGGGAATTTTGTATATGGAGAGCGGGATGCGTCTTTTATCAAGGTAGATAGCCGCATAGTGACGGGCCAGAATTATCAGTCTTCACAAGCGGTTGCAAGCACCGTACTTGAGCATATTCAATAATACCGATATCCCTTCACAAGGCATAAAAAAGGCGCCGTGTTGGCGCCTTTCTGCTATCTAAAAACGATTATTGCTGCTCTGTGACCTGTAACTGTGGTCTTTTCACTTCAGACTTAGCTTCAAGTGCTGCTAGTAGCTCAAGATAGTTTTTGTTTGCATAAGAAGCCGTGATTGACTGCTTCTGCTGCGCATCAACTTTGCCATCAACTTCAGGCGTGGTTACAGACTTCAGCACCACAAATGCCGAGTCACCATTACCAAGCTCTACAAGTGCAGATTCTGTTTCTGCTACACCAGGCTGAGGCAATTTAAATGCTTCTGCTGCGATAGCTGGCGGTACGTCGTAGCTACGACGCTTAAGCTCAGTCACGCTTTTCACTTCGATATTTTGTGCTTTGGCAATCTCAGCTAAAGTAGAACTACCTTGTAGTTGCTCAAATAGTGACTGTGCTTTCTCTGCAATTAATGTCGACGCTTTTTCATTGCTCAACTGCGTTTTGATCTGCGCGCTGACTTCCTCAAGTGGCTTCGTCGCTGCCGCTTTATGCTCAGCAACACGAACCACCACGATATGCTCTGGTGCAACTTCTAACACTTCAGAGTTTACGCGGTCTTCTAGCAGCTCTGGCGTGAAGATAGTATTGCTTATCGCTGGTGAATTCAGTGGCTCAGGAAGCGCATTACGACTTACCAGCTCAGTTGATTTGATTTCAACGCCAGCGGCTTCAGCAGCGTCTTGTAGCGAGTCAGCCATTTCAAAAGCAAGTTCAGCTACACGGGTTTGCTTTTGATAGAACGCATCGATTTTAGCTGCTTTTTCAAGCTCTGCACGAAGGTTGTCTTTTACGTCTTCAAAAGATTGCGCTTGTTGGCGTTGAATGTCCGTTAGCTTGATAATGTGAAAACCAAACTCAGATTCAACCACTTCAGATACATCACCTACCGCGGCAAGCGCAAATGCTGCATCTTCAAACGCCGGATCCATCATGTCCCTTTCAATCCAATCTAGATCACCGCCAAGCTCAGCGCTCACCACGTCGTCAGATTTTTCTTCTGCAACAACGGCAAAATCAGCACCGTTATTCAATTCAGCCAGAATTTCATCTGCTTTTTGTTTAGCGGCTTCAGCATCTTCGCTTGCATCAACAAGAATGTGTGACACGCGGCGTCTTTCAGGTTCAAGATATTGGTTTTTTTGCTCTTCGTAATACGTTTTTAACGCTTCCTCAGTAACTGGTTCTGCAGGCGCTAAATCTTCAGCTTTTAGCTCGATATAGTTAACCGCCACCAATTCTGGAGCTTGGAACTGAGTTTGATTCAAGTCGTAATAGTTCTGAACTTCTTCATCTGATACTGACACTTCATCTTTCACCAACTCTTTGCTTAATACCGCATAGTCGATAGCACGAGTTTGTTGCTGTAGCGCAATAGATTGCTGAAGTTCGTTTTTCAGTACAAAATCAGTGCCAGCAACTGCAGAGATTAACTGCGCACGAGTCATCTCGTCACGAAGATATTCACGGAAGCTATCTGGCTGGAAGTTCATTTGACGGATAACTTGTAAGTAACGGTCGTTACTGAATTCTCCACCAATTTGAAAATATGGCATTTCAACAATCGCTTTTTTAACCTGCTCATCGCTCACACGAAGACCAAGCTCTTTAGCTAATTGAGTTTGTAATTCTTGTTGTACTAATTGATCAACAACACCTTGGCGAATTTGCGCCATATAATTAGGATCGGCTGCAATCTGTGCAAAGTATTCGCCAAACTGTTGCTCTAGTCGTGCGCGTTCATTTGAGTAAGCACGAGAAAACTTGGTTTGTGAAATCTTTACTCCGTTCACTTCTGCGACAGGCTGCTCTGTGGTTTGACCTAGGTAACCACCGATCCCTGCTAACGCAAAAGATAAGATGACTAAACCTAATACGATTTTAGCCGCCGGGCCTTGCGAGCCTTCTCTGATCTTTTCAAGCATTTATTGTTTCTCTTATCTAAGTCAAAGCACTAAAGCACTTTGTGTTTGCTAGATTTGGGTTAAGCATTACACCAATCAGATTAGTGATGGTATAAAAAAAGCGTATCTTAGCAGATACGCCTTTTATCTTGAAGCAGTTCGCGATGACTCTGCACCGCCTAATTCAAATTGAATTAGTTTACTGCGTCTTTAAGCGCTTTACCCGCTTTGAAAGATGGGATGTTAGCTGCTGCGATTTGAATAGTCTCACCAGTTTGTGGGTTACGACCAGAACGTGCAGCACGCTCGCGCACTGAGAAAGTACCAAAACCTACAAGTGCAACAGAGTCACCGTCTTTTAGTGCACCCGTTACAGACTCAATGAATGAATCTAGCGCACGACCAGCAGCCGCTTTAGAAATGTCAGCATCAGCTGCGATTTGATCGATTAATTGAGATTTATTCACAATATCATCCTCTTCCATAGTTATTGTCAAAAGTTACTTCTTACTGGTAACTTTTGCTATTCATTTAGAGACATCACAGCGACTCTCTAATTCTCGAAATCTTTCTCAAGCCTAGTGATTACGGGGCTTCCGAACCAGTAGGCTTGAATACAGTGCCTAACTTAACACACCTTTTAGATTTGAAAAGCCTTTTCACTCAATTTTTTGGCTTTTTTCTTAGTTTTTTTGCGATTCCACACTAAAACTGTCTATTGGGTGCGCTAACGCCAGTGATAATACCTCATCAATCCATGACACCGCATGAATATCAAGCCCTTCAAGAACATTCTCAGGAATTTCTTTTAAGTCGCGCTCGTTCTTTTTCGGTATTAAAACTCGTTTAATTCCACCACGGTGCGCTGCCAATAATTTCTCTTTCAGACCACCGATAGGCAGAACTTCACCACGCAAGGTAATTTCACCTGTCATCGCGACATCTGCACGCACTGGATTGCCAGTGAGGCTTGACACTAAGCCCGTTACCATCGCAATACCGGCGCTCGGACCGTCTTTCGGCGTTGCACCTTCAGGAACATGAACATGAATATCACGTTTCTCGTAGAAATCGTCATTAATGCGTAGTTTGTCAGCACGGTTGCGCACAACCGTCATTGCCGCCTGAATTGACTCTTGCATCACATCGCCCAGCGAGCCGGTGTAAGCAAGTTTGCCTTTACCTGGTACTGCCGCACATTCGATAGTGAGTAAGTCACCCCCTACTTCCGTCCATGCAAGCCCGGTAACTTGACCAACTCTATCGCCGTCTTCCGCCTTGCCGTAGTCGTGACGTTGTACACCTAAGAAGTCTTCAAGATTTTCTTGGTTAATCACAACTTGCTTAACATTTTTATCTAGCAAGATGTTCTTAACGGCTTTTCGGCATAACTTAGAAACTTCGCGCTCTAGATTACGGACACCCGCTTCACGCGTGTAGTAGCGGATAATGCCAATGATCGCACTGTCTTCAATATTGATTTCAGACTCTTTTAATCCATTGCGTTTCACTTGCTTTGGAATTAAGTGCTGCTTGGCAATATTTAGCTTTTCGTCCTCGGTGTAACCAGAAAGACGAATGACTTCCATACGGTCTAATAATGGACCTGGAATGTTAAAGCTATTAGAAGTCGCAACAAACATAACATCAGACAGATCGTAGTCCACTTCTAAATAGTGGTCTGCAAAGTTGCTATTTTGCTCTGGATCTAACACTTCTAGTAGAGCCGATGCAGGATCGCCACGCATATCCGATGACATCTTATCGATTTCATCCAACAAGAAAAGCGGGTTCTTTACGCCAACTTTCGACATGCTTTGGATCAATTTACCCGGCATTGAGCCAATATAAGTTCTTCTGTGACCACGAATTTCAGCTTCGTCGCGCACGCCACCGAGCGCCATACGTACGTACTTACGGCCAGTCGAACGCGCGATAGATTGACCTAAACTGGTTTTACCAACGCCTGGAGGACCAACTAAGCATAATATAGGACCTTTAAGCTTATTGGTGCGCTGCTGTACCGCTAGATATTCGATGATGCGGTCTTTCACTTTCTCAAGACCATAATGATCGGCATCTAGTATCTTTTGTGCACCAGCTAGGTCTTTTTTCACCTTTGAGCGTTTTTTCCAAGGTACATTGATCATCGTCTCAATGTACGAGCGCACAACTGTCGCCTCTGCAGACATAGGTGACATCATTTTAAGTTTGTTAAGCTCTGAAAGCGCTTTTTCTTCCGCTTCTTGCGGCATATTCGCTTCGCTAATACGCTTTTTCAGGGCTTCAAATTCGTCAGGAACATCATCCAGCTCACCAAGCTCTTTCTGAATAGCTTTCATTTGCTCATTCAGATAGTACTCTCGTTGAGATTTCTCCATTTGCTTTTTAACGCGTGAGCGGATCTTCTTCTCTACTTGAAGTAAATCGATCTCGCCTTCCATCAACGCCATCAAATACTCGAGACGCTCAGTCACATCGTTAATTTCTAGCACCTTTTGTTTTTCAGGTACTTTAATTGGCATATGAGCAGCCATCGTATCCGCTAAGCGTGCAGCTTCATCGATACCCGATACTGAAGTTAGTACTTCTGGTGGGATCTTTTTATTTAGCTTCACATAGCCTTCGAACTGGCTAATTGCGCTGCGAACTAATATGTCTTGCTCTTGCTCATCCACATCCTGAGATGGAATGTACTGAGCTTGCGCCAAGAAATATTCGTCTGTAATTAGAAACTCATCTATTTTTGCGCGTTGAGTACCTTCAACTAGCACTTTCACTGTGCCATCAGGTAGTTTGAGTAACTGTAGTACCGTTGCAATGGTACCAGTCTGATAGACATCATCAGTGCTTGGGTCATCAACTGAGGCGTCTTTTTGCGCAACTAAAAAGATTTGCTTGTCATTGTCCATCGCAGCTTCTAGGCATTTTATTGATTTTTCTCGACCTACAAACAGCGGGATCACCATATGCGGATACACCACTACATCGCGTAGCGCTAGCACAGGAATTTCTACTCGATCCGTTCTTTCAAGCGTCATTATGTTCTCTTCGCACTTCAATTAATTTTGGGAATACTGAGCTATATGGGGATAACGCAGATAAAGTTCAATAGTTTATAGTAATCCGCATCAAGTAGAGATCAATTTAACGTATAAAAAGCTTAGTTTTGACACTCAATTTACCGTGGTGAAATGTATGAAATATTCACCCTAAAAACTTGTCTCGCTATTGCCCTTTATTGTTATAGCAATTTGACTATATTGGTTTCTATCTGATGTGGACTAAGAAATAAAAAGGAGCGCTAGGCTCCTTTTTTCAATCTCATACTGAGCTATTCAGACGCCGCCTTTTCTTTACCGTTATTTTCGTAAATCATAATAGGGTCTGATTCGCCTTTGATCACCGTTTCATCAATGACGACTTTACTCACTTCTTCTAGTGAAGGAAGCTCATACATAGTATCAAGCAGTACGCCTTCGACAATCGAACGCAGACCGCGGGCACCCGTTTTACGCTCCATCGCTTTATGAGCAATCGCTCGTAGCGCATCTTCACGGAATTCAAGGTCAACACCTTCCATCTTAAATAGCGCCGCGTATTGCTTAGTGAGTGCATTTTTCGGCTCATTTAGGATTTCAATTAGTGCTTCTTCGTCCAGTTCAGTCAAAGTTGCAACTACAGGCAAACGACCAATAAATTCAGGAATTAAGCCGTACTTAACTAAATCTTCAGGCTCTACGTCTTTAAACGTTTCGCTTAATGAGCGCTCAGAGTCTTTAGACTTAACTTCAGCACCAAACCCAATTCCGGTATTTTTTGTACTGCGCTGCTCGATGACTTTATCTAAGCCTGCAAACGCACCACCACAGATAAACAAGATCTTAGAAGTATCTACTTGTAAAAACTCTTGTTGCGGGTGCTTTCTACCACCTTGTGGCGGAACAGATGCAACCGTGCCTTCAATCAGTTTTAGTAGTGCTTGTTGTACACCTTCACCTGACACATCACGGGTAATTGATGGGTTGTCAGATTTTCTTGAAATTTTGTCGATTTCGTCAATGTAAACAATACCACGCTGTGCTTTCTCAACGTCGTAATCACATTTTTGCAGAAGCTTTTGAATGATGTTTTCAACATCTTCCCCCACATAACCGGCTTCGGTTAATGTCGTTGCATCTGCCATGGTGAATGGGACGTCAAGTAAACGTGCAAGCGTTTCCGCTAGAAGGGTTTTACCACTACCCGTTGGACCAATTAGTAGAATATTACTCTTGCCAAGTTCTACATCACCTTTACCACCTTGGTTACGCAGGCGCTTGTAGTGATTATAAACCGCAACAGACAAGACTTTTTTAGCGTGGTCTTGACCTATCACATAATCATCTAAGTGATTTCTGATCTCTTTTGGCACAGGTAATTTATCAGACGCGTCATGCTTAGGCGCAATATCTTTGATTTCTTCCCTAATAATGTCGTTACAAAGTTCAACGCACTCGTCACATATATAGACAGATGGACCGGCAATTAACTTACGAACTTCATGCTGGCTCTTACCGCAAAATGAGCAGTAGAGTAGCTTGCTATTCTTATCGCCGTCTGTTGGAGTGTCTGACATTCAGCTACCTCATTCAATTGCTGTTATCTCTAGATAACATCGTATTTCTTTTAACTATACCAAAGAAATTTGGCTTTGGCACAGTAGAAGCCGATGAATTCAATTCATCGGCTAATTCATAATCACTTAAGCTCTCGACGAGAGTGAACCGCATCAATCAGACCATATTCTAACGCTTGATCTGCAGTCATAAAGTTGTCTCGGTCTGTGTCATGCGCAACCACATCATAAGGTTGACCGGTGTGATCCGCCATTAAGCGATTCAATTTTTCTTTGATCGCCAAGATTTCGCGGGCGTGAATTTCAAAATCAGAAGCCTGACCTTGGAAACCACCTAAAGGTTGGTGGATCATCACACGCGAGTTCGGCAAGCAATAACGTTTACCTTTAGCACCGCCAGATAGCAAAAATGCTCCCATACTCGCAGCCTGACCAACACAAACCGTACTAACGTCAGGCTTGATAAAGTTCATCGTGTCGTAGATTGACATTCCAGCAGTCACAGAACCACCTGGCGAGTTGATATACAAGAATATATCTTTGTCAGGGCTTTCTGATTCTAAGAACAGCATCTGCGCCACAATTAGATTGGCCATATGGTCTTCGACTTGACCTGTTAAGAAAATAATACGGTCTTTTAACAGTCGTGAGTAAATATCATAAGAACGCTCGCCTTTAGCCGTTTGCTCCACGACCATAGGTACTAACGCATTGATTGGATCGATCATACCATCATTCATGTTTTTTATTCCTTATTAGCACAGAATCTATTGCCTATTCGCAGCAACTTTCATTGGACTTAGCGCGGTCCATAAAAACATTCTGTGATCGGTGTTTAGGCTAATACTTTTTTGAGCGAATTGAAACGAGTAGATATAACTGTATCAGTAATACTCAACGAAACCTGACTCGTAAAATAAGTATAGCTAATAAAATAAGCCATGCCTCAAGATATAAGTACTTAATGCTTCAATATCAAGGCTTAAAAACAAAAATGGCCCGAATTCTCTATTAGAGTAACTCGAGCCATTTAAACTTCAGCTTAGCTGTAAGTCAATGATTTCTTCAAAGACTTATTGAGCAGCCTGTGGATTCATGATGTCGTCGAATGACTTTTCAACATCAGAAACAGATGCAGCAGCAAGTACAGCTTCAACTGCTAGCTCTTCCATCGCAACGTTGCGCATTTGCTGCATTAGTTGATCGTTTGCTTTGTAGTATGCCACTACTTCACTTGGATCTTCGTATGCAGAAGCAACTGTGTCGATTAGTTCAGCAACTTTATCTTCATCAACTTTGATGTCGTTCGCTTTGATCACTTCACCTAGTAGTAGGCCAGTTTTCACGCGAGTTACTGCTTGCTCGTGGAATAGCTCAGCTGGAAGCTCAGGCATGTTTTGTGCGTTGCCACCAAAACGTTGTGCAGCTTGTTGACGAAGTGCATCGATTTCTTGGTCGATTAGTGCTTTTGGCACTTCAACTTCGTTAGTTTCTAGAAGACCTTTGATAGCTTGATCTTTCACGTTAGCTTTAACCGCTTGGTTTAGCTCACGCTCCATGTTCTTCTTAACTTCTTCTTTAAGTGCGTCAACGCCGCCTTCAGCAACACCAAACTTAGTTGCGAACTCGTCAGTTAGTTCAGGAAGCTCTTGAACTTCAACTTTCTTCACAGTGATTGTGAATTGAGCCGCTTTACCTTTTAGGTTTTCAGCGTGATATTCTTCAGGGAAAGTTACGTCAGAAACAACTTCTTCACCTGCTTTTTTACCAACGATACCGTCTTCGAAACCTGGGATCATACGACCTTGACCAAGCTCTAGAGGGAAGTCTTCAGCTTTACCGCCTTCGAACTCTTCACCGTCGATTGTACCAACGAAATCAACCGTTACACGGTCTTTTTCGCCAGCTGCAGCATCACTCTCAGTCCAAGAAGCGTGTTGCTTACGAAGCGTTTCAAGCATGTTCGCTAGGTCTTCATCAGTGACAGAAACTGCAGGCTTCTCAACCGCAATTTTGTCTAGATCTTTAAGCTCAACTTCTGGGTATACTTCAAAAGTTGCATCGAATTCTAGATCTTTACCCGCTTCTAGTGACTTAGGAGCAAAAGATGGTGCGCCTGCAGGGTTGATTTTCTCTGCAATGATTGCTTCGATATAGTTACGCTGCATCAGATCGCCAGCAACTTCTTGACGTACAGCCGCGCCGTAACGCTTAGTGATGATTGACACTGGAACCTTACCAGGGCGGAAGCCATCGATACGCTGTGTTCTTGACAGTTGTTGTAGGCGTTTTTTAACTTCAGTCTCAACGTTCTCTGCAGGAACGGTGATGGTCAGACGGCGCTCAAGGCCTTGAGTCGTCTCAACAGAAACTTGCATGATTTACCTCAATCTTCATTTTTGGGCGACAAAGCGCCTTCCTTACTAACAAGACAACCATCATGCTTTTATGGGCCTTCGGCTAAATTGCCAAACTCTCCGTTGCATGTGACGCTTGTTGCCTGCCCTACGGGCACTACGTTAATTAATAGACGCGGCATTATAACCTATTCAACGACGGAGTCGAGCAATCAGGTTAAATAATTAGGCATATTGGTGCTAATTGATTAAAAGTTAGTAAATTTGAAATAAAGGACTGAAATACTAGAGAGAAAGTGGTCGGCGATGCAGGATTTGAACCTGCGACCCCTTGGACCCAAACCAAGTGCGCTACCAAGCTGCGCTAATCGCCGAACATATATATTTTGTAGAAGTGGTCGGCGATGCAGGATTTGAACCTGCGACCCCTTGGACCCAAACCAAGTGCGCTACCAAGCTGCGCTAATCGCCGACTGATTTTGGCATGTAGATGGGGCGACTGATGGGACTTGAACCCACGACAACCGGAATCACAATCCAGGGCTCTACCAACTGAGCTACAGCCGCCACTACATGTGGATTAAAATAAGATGGCGCACCCTGAAGGATTCGAACCTTCGACCGACGCCTTAGAAGGGCGTTGCTCTATCCAGCTGAGCTAAGGGCGCAAACTCGTAAACATCTTCATGCTACATTCTTATTTTAAAAGTGGTCGGCGATGCAGGATTTGAACCTGCGACCCCTTGGACCCAAACCAAGTGCGCTACCAAGCTGCGCTAATCGCCGACTGTGACCTTGGAGAACTAAGAACCTTTTTATCGGTGAGTCCTCGTTGGCAACGGGGTGCATAATAGTGATTTGCCCGAAGTAGGTCAAATATTTTTTTTAGTTTTTGTTTCAACTGCCTAATTTTGCCACAAATTGTTGATAAAACAGCTGACTTAAACAATTTTTGAGCGGTTCTTGTAGAACAGATCATGAAAACCTTTGCTTTTACGCAATGCAAACTTGGCGGGCTGGCTGTTTTTTGAGAAAATAGCGGGCAAATGTCCTCCTTTGTTGTAACTAAAGGGACATATAAATAGAGCGACCCCATTTTCATCTTTATTAAGCAATCATTTCATCAATACATGAAAGTGCTTGTATAGAAGAATTTAAAGGCTCTATCATCGTTCAAGTTTTTTAACCCTTAATATAGGTCAATCATGACGGCAAACATCATTGATGGCAAAGCTATCGCGAAACAAGTTCGTTCTACTGTTGCACAACGAGTTCAAGACAGACTAGCGCAAGGCCTAAGAGCGCCTGGCTTGGCTGTGGTATTAGTAGGCCAGGATCCCGCGAGCCAAGTTTATGTTGGTTCAAAGCGTAAAGCCTGTGAAGAAGTCGGATTTGTTTCTAAATCTTTCGACTTACCAGGTGACACAAGCGAAGAGCAATTACTTGCGCTTGTTGATGAGCTTAATGCAGATCCTGAAGTTGATGGGATCTTAGTACAATTGCCGCTACCTGAAGGCCTAGACGCAGAAAAAGTGTTAGAGCGTATTGATCCTCATAAAGACGTCGACGGCTTTCACCCATATAACGTAGGTCGTCTTGCCCAAAGAATGCCAGCACTGAGACCTTGTACGCCAAAAGGGATCATCACCCTACTCGACTCTACCGGTGTGCGTTATAAAGGCATGCATGCTGTTGTGGTTGGTGCTTCAAACATCGTTGGTCGTCCTATGTCGCTAGAACTATTACTTGCCGGTTGTACTACAACCGTTTGCCATAAATTTACGCAAGACTTGGAGGCTCACGTTCGTCGCGCCGATCTATTAGTTGTGGCGGTTGGTAAACCTGAGTTTATTCCAGGCGACTGGGTTAAAGAAGGCGCGATTGTCATCGATGTAGGCATTAATCGCTTAGAATCTGGCAAACTGGTAGGTGACGTGCAATACGACATCGCAGAACAAAACGCGAGCTTTATTACCCCAGTGCCAGGTGGTGTGGGCCCAATGACCGTCGCAAGCTTAATCGAAAATACGCTAGAAGCGTGTGAAAAATATCACAGCTAAACGCTGTTAGTTTATAGCTGTAATAAAAGCCTCAGTTGAGGCTTTTATTATTTTAAGCCTCACTAACTCATTAGCGTGTCCTTGTTCGCTTTGTTTTCTTCCTGAGTTACCGCTTCTCTCATCGCTTCTTGTAAGGCAGCCATCCGCTCTTCTAATTCTTCAGGTGAAATTTTTCCCTCAGCCGCAAGCTTTTCAAGTTCTGCCATTTTCTCTTTTAATTCGTCTATTTTCTCTTTATTTGCCCCTAAGCGGCTAAACATTACCGCTTCTCTCATTTTTTCTAGAAATGACTGATTACGCTCCACCACTTCATATTTATATGGCTCGTCGGCTTTATTATCCAGTACAGGGGATGATTGGGTTGCGATGTTAGCAGCCGCGACATAGTCTTGCTCCTGCGCAGCGGTATTAGCTCGTTTAGTTTGGGCAAGGCTTTGCTGCTCTGAAACGGACTCAGTGGTACGAATTGCGGAGTGGGTTTGGTAAGTGATCATGATTGCTCTCCTTGATTTGTCCAAGAAAAGCAATCACTGTGCCAGAATTAGCTTACTGGCTAGATATGACCAGGAATTGGCTTATGCGGCAAATTGACGTCTTGGTTTTGACCACGGTGACGTAATAAGTGATCCATGAGCGTAATAGCCAACATAGCTTCTGCGATTGGAATGGCACGAATACCAACACAAGGATCATGGCGACCCTTCGTCACAACTTCTTGCGGTTGGTTGTGGGTATCAATACTCTGTCCTGGTACCGAGATACTTGATGTCGGTTTTAGCGCAATTGATGCGATAATATCTTGCCCTGTAGAAATACCCGCTAAAACGCCGCCTGCATGATTAGAGGTAAAACCCTGTGGCGTTAGCTCATCTCTATGCTCCGAGCCCTTTTGCTCAACCACATCAAAGCCATCACCAATCTCTACGCCTTTTACGGCATTAATGCTCATCAAGGAGTGCGCTATCTCAGCATCCAAACGGTCAAACACTGGCTCACCTAAACCAACAGGCACATTTTTCGCCACGACTTTTACCTTTGCGCCGACTGAATCACCTTCTTTTTTCAGCGTACGCATATATTCATCTAGCGCTTCTAGCTTAGATTCATCGGGAAAGAAAAATGGATTGGTTTCAACCGCTGACCAATCATAATGCTCGGCTTTAATCGGACCTAATTGAGAAAGACAGGCTTTGATTTCGATGCCGTGGACTTGCTTGAGATACTTTTTCGCAATTGCACCTGCTGCAACTCGAATGGCAGTTTCACGTGCCGACGACCTACCACCACCGCGATAATCTCTATGCCCGTATTTGTGCCAATAGGTATAGTCGCCATGACCTGGGCGAAACAAGTCTTTGATGTTTGAGTAATCTTTTGAACGTTGATCGGTATTTTCAATCAACAATCCAATGCTCGTACCTGTGGTCTTGCCTTCAAACACACCCGAGAGAATTTTTATCTCATCGCCTTCTCGGCGCTGTGTTGTGTAGCGGCTTTGGCCTGGTTTGCGTCTATCTAAATCGATTTGTAAATCAGCTTCGGTGATCTCAAGCCCTGGTGGTACACCATCCACCACGCCACCAAGCGCGGCGCCATGGCTTTCACCAAAGGTCGACACCTTAAATAATTGGCCAATGCTATTGCCTGCCATCGTTTTTCCTCATTCCTAAATAGACGATAGAGAGCATTGGCTCCCTATCAGTTTTTAAAGTATTCAAATAGTTGTTGTTTGGATACGACAAAGACCCCTAAACCACCATGCTCAAAGTCTAACCAAGTAAATGGCGCTTCAGGAAATTGCTGCTCCATATGTACCATAGAATTGCCAACTTCGACAAATAACAAACCATCATCATTTAGATGATCGGCCGCTTCTGCAAGTAGTGTGCGGGTCACATCAAGGCCATCTTCTCCTGACGCCAAGCCAAGCTCTGGCTCATGATGGAACTCCTCTGGCAGATCTGACATATCTTCTGCATCGACATAAGGAGGGTTTGCTACGATTAAATCGTACTTTTGACCCGGTACACCACTAAATACATCAGACTGGATAGCAAAGACTCTGTCTTGCATCATATGCTGATTAATATTGTGATCAGCCACTTCTAAGGCTTCAAAAGAAATATCTACTGCGTCTACTTGTGCGCGCTCAAATGCTTTGGCCAATGCAATCGCAATACAACCAGAACCCGTACACATATCTAAAATACGCGTTACTTTATTCGGTGCAGCTACCCAGGGGGCAAAATGTTTTGCGATTAACTCTGCAAATGGTGAGCGTGGTACTAATACGCGCTCATCAACATAAAACGGCATACCAGCAAACCAAGCTTGATTAGTTAAGTAGGCGACGGGAATACGCTGCTCGATACGTGCTTTGATAAACTCCATCAGATGCGCTTTTTCACTTTGCGTCATACGCGCATGCATGATTTCTTTGGGGGCATCAATTGGCATATGCAGCACCGGAAGCACTAAACTGACCGCTTCGTCCCAAGGATTATCCGTACCATGACCAAAAAATACCTCGTTACTCACAAACTGGCTCGCTGTCCAGCGTACCCAGTCCTGAATGGTATGTAAGTCTTGAAAGGCTTCAACGGCCATTTCTTCGGTAATAAGTGGTTGCAACATTTCCGTCATGATGACTCTCTAAAGATCAAACTATATGGCGCTATTGTAGCGGTTTTTAAGCTAGGTTTTTATGCTTTTTTTATTTAAAATGCCATCATGAACAGAGAATCTAAAACTAATGCTGACCTAAATGACGATTTCGCGATGTTTCGTGAGTCTTTGAATGGTGTAAAACCCCTCAAACAAGATCAGGTGCAGCTCAAACAAAAGAAAAAAATTCAGAGCGTTGAGCTGAAGCAACAAGTCAAGCAGCAGCAATCTGAGTTTTACTTTTCTGACGAGTATATTCCTGATATTGATACCTCGGGAACCATTAATTTCGTAAAGCCCGGAGCTGATCGCTATTTAGCAAAGCAGCTAAGGCGTGGTGACTACGCGCCCGAACTCATCTTAGATTTACACGGACTAAATAAAGAAACGGTAAAACAAGAACTGGCAGCATTAATTCATGCTTGTAAGAAACAGCATATTGCTTGTGCGTGCGTGGTGCATGGAATTGGTGAGCGTGTGCTTAAACATAAAGTACCGCAGTATCTTGTCCAGCATCCAGATATACTGGCGATGCACCAAGCACCTTTAGAATATGGCGGTAAAGGGGCTGTATTAATCTTGGTTGATTTACCTGATGACCCTAACTTTGGCCGTTAATTCGGCCCAAACCTTGTTTTTTATCCTTTCTTGCTTCGCTTAATCCAGCCTTAATAAATTTAACTAAATCTTAGCCATTACACCCATCTCGCACTGGTCAAATTCACCACCCCATTAATTCCTCTGTGCCAAGAAAAACTTAAAACACATAAAAATCAATAAGATAAAAATTAAATTCATTTTGGCACAACCTTTGTAATAGTTATTGCGACTAACAAATTACAAGGAAACTTATTATGACTACTTTAGCGAAAATCACCATGACAACTTTATTGTTTACAGCAAGCATGACAACAACAGCTGCAGAAATTGATGCTTCATTACTTCAAGAAGTAAAAACCAAAGTAACGCAAGCTATCACTGAGTCAATCAAAGCGAATCTAGAAGAAATAAAAATTGAGACCAAACAGTCTTTAGAGAAAGCGTTTCAAACAACCAATAACAACGAGCAAGAAAAAAAGGAAGAGACTAATGATTAATGAACTCGAATTTCTGAGTCTGCTCGCAACTCCCGTGATCAGTTTATTTGCCGCTTACCTAAGCATTCAACTGATAAAATCACTGGGTCAGTTTATCAACTTTAACTAGCATGGCACTTGCTAAAGTAGGCAAGGTAGCCGAGTAGTCAAAGTTTTACCCTGAGAAAGCTATTGAGGTATCAGTAGCCATTAAAAAACCCGCCAATTGGCGGGTTTCTTTTTGATATCAGCGAGATATCACAAAGTCGACACTAAATTATAGTGCGCCTTCGTTTTCAGATAGGAACTTAGCAACACCTTCAGGGCTTGCATCCATACCTGCTTTACCTTCAGTCCAACCAGCTGGACATACTTCACCGTGCTCTTCGTGGAATGCTAGTGCATCAACCATGCGAAGCATTTCGTCGATGTTACGGCCTAGTGGTAGGTCGTTAACTACTTGGTGACGTACATTACCTTCAGCATCGATTAGGAAAGAACCACGGAAAGCAACACCAGCTTCTGGGTGCTCAACGTCGTATGCTTGACAGATTTCGTGCTTAACATCAGCGATTAGATCGTATTTAACTTGACCGATACCGCCTTCGTTTACTGGAGTGTTACGCCATGCGTTGTGTGAGAATTGAGAATCGATAGAAACACCGATCACTTCAACACCACGCTTTTGGAACTCTTCGTAACGCTTGTCGAACGCGATTAGCTCTGAAGGACAAACAAACGTGAAGTCTAGTGGGTAAAAGAAAACAACCGCTTTTTTACCTTTAATACGCTCGTGCAGGTTGTAGCTATCTACGATCTCACCGTTACCTAGTACTGCTGCTGCTGTAAAGTCTGGTGCCTTGCGGCCTACTAATACACCCATTTTTATCTCCAATAGTTAGGTTTATTTCCAATCTTATTTGGTATCTCGTGTCGAGACCAAAATATCTTGTTCATAATATTGTGGCGTGCTTATGAAAAAACAACCCTAGCTAAATTCATAACCAAAGTCTCTTTGTCATTCTCACCGCCAAAAACTGCGCCTAGTGTATTTGGCAAGCGCCATAATTAACAATCGAATTTACCGATAGCACCAATCTATAAATTCGATGAGACAAAAATGCCTCCGCTCAAAATGCCAGTCGGAGATCAAAAAAGGCTTCACGAAGAAGCCTTTTTAAGATGTCTATCACTCAGTGGACATTAGTCCATGATATTTTCAGGCATATCACCGCGGATCTGCTGCCAAATTTCACCCGATTGGTGACCATACTTACGCATCAATGAAATAGCACCATCGTGTTCTTGATTTTCTGCCAGTTTGGTTAAATCTGCATAGAACTGTCTCGCCAGTCCTCGTGTTCTTGAATCAGAAAAGTAATGGCAACCAATTTTTGAGTATAAACCTCTGAAGCCATTTAAAATAAGCACATAAATTTTGTTTTGCCCAGCACCTGCCAGCTCATGGTGAACTTGGTAGTCATAATCGGCAAACGCTTCTGCGGTGTCTTCTAGCTCTTCATGCTTAGACAAAATATCGATAACACGCTGCGGATTGAATTTTATCGCCGCACGCGTATAGATAGCACTAATATTGGTACGCGCAGACAGCAGCTGATCGGTCAACTCAGGCATCTTATCTTCATCAAGACGCGCTAAAGTTTCTAATATATTAAGCCCTGACGTTTCCCAAAAGTTATTCACCCGGGTTGGCTTACCATGTTGGATAGTCAACCAGCCATCACGAGCTAGCCTTTGTAATACTTCGCGCAGTGTTGTTCTTGTTACACCAATGAGTTCAGAAAGCTCACGCTCAGCAGGTAGAATGGATCCCGGAGGGAATTCGCCGTTCCAAATTGACTCAACAATATATTCTTCAGCAAATCCAGCTGGGCTCTTGGCTTTGAAAATTCTCATCTCACACCACTTTATTATTACATCAATGCCTTGATTGGCAGGTTGTGCTTGTTAATCCACTGATTGTACCAGATGAAGCTCAACTAACAAGCTACAAATCACCCTAGCTGAAAATAGCCATGTTTAATGCAGATGAGATTGTTACGCGGTGTGAGACTTAGAACTCACTTAAGGCGATATAGACTTGGCCATAACAGGCTCATCTTCGCTCAACACTGAGCTGTTAATGTAAACAAATTGCTCCTCATCAGACCATCCTGCCTCTGCTTTCATTTTGTATAACTCAAATGCTTCGTAGTACGGATCGGTATCGTATTCGGTTTCTACCATCGCCCATGCTATCCAATGCGAAACGGTATAATCGCAACCTGCCAATTGGTATAGCGGCTCACTTAAAAAGAAAAGTGCTTCGTAACCTTCTCCACCACAGTGTTTCTTGATAATTTCAGACAGTGCATCATCTAAATGTATGGTGGGTGGATCCGCATTTTTAAACACTTCACACCTTAGCGTTTCACTGCCTCGATAAACACGACATTTCTCAGTGGAAGACTTTTCTCTATTTAACTCAATAAGTGCTTGATCGCCGAATGCTTGAAGCACAATCTCTATATTTTCATTGAGTTGATTTAGCTTGCTTAAGAGTGTTTCATCATCAGTATCTGTAGATTGCGGACACACTTTTCTGACTTCTTTCACTCTTTTAAGTATTCGCTTGCCATTTGGAAATATTGAAAAGCAGGCTTCGAGCTTTTCATCATCTAGTTTCCATATGTCGAAATGAAGAGCATAATCCTCCCTGATATCAGGCATTGAGTCAGTCGACTCTCCTAATACTTCTCTCCACTTCCTTTGCCAATGTTGTTGATTGCTCATATTGTTTTATGTTTATTACGCCGCAACAGCGGTAAATTATAGTGAAGTATTTTTGTATAGAAAGGCGGAGCTAACACAAAAATGCGTAACAGCGCTTTGCCCGCTAATTGCAATGTGATGCACACTGATTGCTCGTGAGAGAGGTAAGTATATGATCTTCCCATTTACCGGCAATTTTAAGGTACTCATGCGCCAACCCTTCTTTTACAAAAACCCAAACGGTTTAGTAATTTTTCTGACCCCAAATTATAAGCCATGTAGTTTGCCATTATGCGATGAAGTTTTAATGTGTGAAAAGCATAATCAATAGCAGTATTGCACATATTGAAAGCACCAAAAAAATTCGCTCCCTATTTTTAAATCACATAGCGAACTTTATACCTGAGTAACCAAACGTATTAGAGCTCGTTTTGTCTGCTTTCAAGCTTATTCAGCCATGCTTGTTTAAATTCGTGGTCTGATGTCAAAGCGAGATAAAGATCCGTAGCAAAAAAACTATCATTGTAGTCGGGTAACCAACCTGTGTTGAGCAGCTGCGTTAGCGCTTGTTTCGTTTCTGCTACGTCATTGTTAAGTGCAAACCAGTAAGGAGATAACGCTGCATCTAGCTGATTTCCTTGGTTAAGGTATTGTGCCAACAACTGTGTTACTCGCTTAAGCTTGCTTTGTTCACCTGTACGTTTCAGCATCAGGGCATAAGTAAGGTATTGCCCTACATTACCTGCCTCTGGCAATTTAAGCGCCGCGATATCAGCAAAATGCTGTTCAAAAAGTGTTAGCGCAGGTTGTATTCTCTGCTGTGCAAGTAAAGCAAGAATATAAGGCATCACATAATGATTACCCTTTGAGTCGAGCTCGTATCGCTGTTTTAAGAGTTCTTCGGCCTTTTCGAAATCGCCTTGTCGCCATGCGATCCCAGATTCAACATAGAGTCTAAATGCTGTAGAAATTGAACCTAAATTTGCGGCTTGCTGATATTTTTCCTCAGCTTCTTCTGCTCGCCCTAAACTCAATAACACCAATATGTGGCTCAACTGCTGCGCGGGGTACAATTTACTATGACTGATGTGATTGTTGCGGTACCACAGCAAATATTGGCTTGCTCTATTCTGGTTAAGCGGATAAAAGTCTAGCGCATAGAGCGGATTGTTCTTGGTGTGAGGGGCTACGGCAACGCTACGATCAAAATATTTTCGAGCGAGTACTAACTCTCTAAAATTCAAATAGGCATAGGCTAACCCTCGGATAATAACCGCATCGTTTGGTGCTAACTGATACGCTTGTTTATGCGCAGCAATTGCATCGGATATTTTGTGTTGGTCCCGAAGAAATCGACCGTACCAATGCCATAGGCGAGCATGCTTGGTTGAGAGCTCAAATCCGCGCTTAAAATAATTCTGTGCTTGCTCAATTTCATTCTCCATCACCGCAAAGCGTGCAAGAGAGGTTATCACTTCAATATTTGTATCATCTAAGATCCGTGCTTTTTCTAACAATGGCCGACATAAAGCAAGCGATTCATACTCTGACACCGCGCCATATACGCTTAGCCCCATAAAGACATTGCACAAGCCACTAAGTGCCTCGACATTATCACTTTGTTTAGATAACACTTGTTGATAAATCGTTTTCGCTCGCGCTAACTCTTCCACCGCTGTACTTTGGGATAGGTGTGTGGCAAGAGTGATCTCATCAAAGTACGGGTTGTTTTGTGTCTTGTGCTTTTGATCAGTTTGAATATAAAAAGCAAAAAAAGCGATGAGAGCGAGCAACGTAATGGTGACACCAAGCAGCCAAATTCGCTTTTTGCTCACAGGCATCACAGCCGCTTTATGCTCTCTAAGCGCAATGTTTGGATGAATGCGGTAACCTTGAGCTGATATTCTTTCTATGTATTCTTCGTATTGCGGATCTGTGTTTAAAATCTTTCTTAACTGCGCAACAGCTTGATAGACCGAATTGTCAGACACCACCTTCGGGTGCCAAACTAACTCGACGAGGTTTTCAATACTCAGAGGCTCAGGTTTCGCATCGACCAGCACCAACAGTAATTTCATCACTTTTGGGGTGACGGTATATTCACGGCCAGTCGGATACTCCACAATCTGGTTCAATTTTGGCACAACAAGCCAATTTCCCAAAAGCAAATTTTTCAACCCACGAACACCTTATGTTATTGATTATTTTAGTTTTAATTAAATTAAGAAAAATTTCAGAGTTAATTTATATGAAAATTAAAACACAAAGTACCTCGCCAGTTATGCTCGAAGGCATCTAATACGCACTAACTGGTTTTCATTATGAAAAAACAAACATTAATATTTGCGGCCTGTTGCGCCCTGTCTTCTCATGCATTATTTGCAGCAGTGGACCTTCGTATCGACAATGCTACCATTTTAAATCCTATTGATAAGCACCAAGTCAATATCATTTCCAATCATTGGCTCGCCATCCAAGATGGCAAAATTATACAAGTCTCTGACTCAAGTCAAAAACCGGATGCAGCACAGGTCATTGATGCTCATGGTCAATACCTCATACCAGGGTTAACCGATAGCCATGTCCACCTAAAAACTATGCCGGGGTTGCTTAACACTTCTCCTAGAGCTCGCCAAATGCAGGCAGCATTTTTACAACGGCAAGGCGCTAATTATCTTTACTATGGCGTCACGCAAGTTATTGACCCGTCAAACACTGCAATCGGCATGACCGAATTTACAGCAAATGGCCCCACACCCGACGCCTACTTTTGTGGCGCAATGCCAGTTTACCAAGGGTACAACGCAGAAGGCCTTAGTTACTCAAAGCTACATCAACATAAACCCTACTTTGCTGCGCAACACGGCGATCCTGCTCATGAGCTGACGCTATCTCAAGCACACGCTCACCAAGGAGCTCAGCCCTTGACGCGAATGAAATCTGACGGTGCAACTTGTGCCAAACTGTACTTTGAAGATGGCTTTGGAGAAAACAGTGCTATACCGCTTATTAACCAAGAAACTGCTAAACAATTAGTCGAGTCCGCAAACTCATTGAAGTTACCCGTAATGGCACATGCGAATGCCGTTGATATGCAACAACTTGCTGTAGATGCCAATATCAACGTTATGGCGCATGGACTTTGGAACTGGTTATCGCCAAATACAGCCCCTAGCGAAAGCGAACTGCCAACCAATGTAAAAGCTGTGCTGGATACCATCATCGAAAAAGGCATCGCATATCAAGCCACATTAAATGTGATGAATGCTCTGGCGAAAGTGACTGACAACACTTTTACCTTCTCCTCTGAATATCGTACCGTATTACCTCCGTTTCAAATTGCTTGGTATCAAAGTGAACCTGGTCGCTGGTTTTCTCGAGAAATGGGTCAAGGCTGGGGTGAAATAAGTAATCAACAAAAGGTCGCTAAACTTGAGCAAGTTTTCTCACAAGGGCAACGAGCACTAAATTATCTATATAAAAATGGCGCAACCTTGCTGCTTGGCTCAGATACGCCACCCGCACCAACTTATGTCTCGCAACCTGGCTTATCGACTTATCAAGAATTAACGATGATGGATCAAGCCGGAGTAGGCCTCGTTAGCTTGCTATCTGCTGCTACCATTAATAATGCGAAAGCATTTGCAATAGACAACCAGTACGGCAGTATCGCAGCTGGAAAAGTGGCAAATCTATTACTTTTAAATAGTAACCCTTTGCAGTCAGTCGCGGCTTATAACGATATTGAATATGTTATCTTACATGGCTCCGCCTTTGAGCGTGCGACTTTTCATATCGATGCCCTCGAGAAAAGTGAATGAGTAAATACGTTAGAATAGAAATGCTGATAATGTCGGTCTCACTTCAATTGACTTAATCAAGTGGTCTGTTTTGATATTTTCGAACTTCTGCAGGTAACAAGAGTCGAAAAATCGTTGCAAAGATAGCGCACACTGCGAAGTAAGGTTGCTCTAACGCGGCCAGATAAAGCATAATAAAACAAAAAGGGTTTCTCTATAATGAAGATTTCATCTTTTCATCTCTCTAGGCAATCTTGGGGATTGCTAGCACTATCCGCTGCTATTTTTGAAGCCGCTGCACTGTATTTCCAATACGGTATGGGTTTAGAGCCCTGTATTATGTGCATCTATCAGCGTTTTGCTATGTTGGGGTTATTAGCAGCTGGTTTAATCGGTATGACTTCTCCTCGCTCATTCGCGCTGCGTAGTCTGGCATTTGTTTCGTGGGGTGTAGGCAGTATTTGGGGTTATTTTATCGCCCGTGAACATATCAGTATGCAAACCACAACGGATCCATTTGCTTTTACCTGTGACTTTGTACCAAACTTTCCTGCGTTTATGCCGCTGCATGAATGGCTACCAAGCTTTTTTGCTGCAACAGGTGACTGCGGCAACATAGATTGGTCTTTTGCAGGATTATCTATGCCTGGATGGATGGAAATTATCTTTGCATTTTATAGTGTTGCATTTATTCTTTTCTTATTTTTCCACGTTACCAAAAGAACTTGAGATATCACATTCATGCATTTTAGGTTAAGCCAAATTGAGCAACTGAGAGCGTTTAAATTACGTGACAAGCAGATGATCTTACGTCTTGCACTTAGCCACCTTGATGCAAAAACAAAGGTCGTGTTAAGAATAGCCAAGTTGCTACTGCTCACACCATTTTTTGCCTCATTGGTCGTATTTGAAGGCTGGCTGTTATTACCTGTCTTACTCGTGGCAGGATTAATTTATCCGCTACTGACCACACCACTGGAAATACAGTTTGGCAAACCCAAGTTAGCTCAGGCAATCGCTGAGTTTAACGCCTCGAATAAGCCCTAATCTTTAATTTACCTGTGTGCGAGCAGCTAAGCTCGCACACAATAACTACGACTAGACTCTAATTTTCCCCTCCAGTTTTGCCAATATTCCTTTCCCAATTCCTTTTACTTCCAGCAACTCCGTTGTTGTTTTAAAGCGCCCCATTTTCTTGCGGTACTCTACGATGGCTTCAGCTTTACGAATACCAATCCCTGGTAAACTTGAAAGCGCCGAAGCGTCAGCGGAATTAATATCGAGTACAGCACTTTGCTGCTGTGTTTGAGAGACAGATTTTGCTTGATCCGTAGGTTTTGCGAGCACACTTGAACAGCTTAAACCTAGCGCCAATAAAATAGAAAGTATGGTGGGTTTATTGAACATATATACACTCCTTGTGCGTAAAAAGTATCCAAAGCTTACTGCATTTACCTCGGTGAGTGATTGCAGAAGCTTTTTAAATAAAGATTGGAATATTGACTTTGTCAAAAAACATTCATTCTTTCAAAAATCAAAATAAACATTAAGCTTTTGTTTTTAATGAATTTAATTAATTCTACTTCACTCAACAGCACTTGAAAAATTTTCAAAATAACTTGCTTAATCACTCGATTCGATTTACTGTATAAAAAAACAGTGACTAGGGGAATAACCATGGCCGTTATCATCAAATATGTTGTTGAAAGAAATGGAGTCGAGCGTATGACTTTCACGTCTAAAAAAGAAGCTGATGCTTATGATAAGATGCTAGATGTAGCTGAAGCATTGGAAGACATGCTAACGAAAGTTGACGTGCCGCTAAGTGAACAACAAGTTGAATCCCTAGCGCTTGAAATTGCAAAACAAAAAGATGACTTTGTGTCTGTGTTAAAAGGTGGCAAAGTAGCACCAAAGGCCAATACCAAAAACAAATCTGAAAACGAAAAAGCGTCAGATCCAGATAAAGTGACCAAAATTAAGCAAGCCTAAATGATAATAACCACTTACTTCAGTGGGTGGTTTAGGCTGAAAATAAAAAACCGCATGTTCTGCGGTTTTTTATTTTGTGCTGTGTAGCGTGGTATTATTTAATCACGCTTGCCACTGCGTCAGCAAAGTAGTCAATATTGTCTTTGCTTACGCCAGCTACGTTAACGCGGCTAGAGCCTACCATATAGATAGCATATTCAGTGCGTAGTCTGTCAATTTGCTCTTTATTAATACCCAAGAAAGAGAACATACCGTGCTGACGGTCAATGAACGAGAAGTCTTGCTCAACACCTTTTGCAGCTAGGCTTTCTTTGATCAACGTACGTAGACCATTGATACGACCGCGCATTTCGTCAAGTTCGTCGTACCACATTTGCGTAAGTTCAGTACTGCTTAGAATGGTATTTACAATATCAGCACCGTGTGCTGGCGGCATTGAATAGATACTACGAACCACACTAAGTAATACTGAGTTTGAAACATCAGCAGTTGCACTGTCTTTTGCAATGATTGAACACGCACCGATACGCTCGCGGTATAAACCAAAGTTTTTAGAGCAAGATGAACAGATGATCATTTCATCAACTGTATCCGCAACCGTTCTAAGGCCTTGTGCATCTTCTTCAAGGCTAGTACCAAAGCCTTGGTATGCAATATCAATTAATGGCGTAAAGCCTTGCTCTTTTGCAAGTTCAGCAACCACTTTCCATTGCGCTTGATTTAAGTCCATACCACTTGGGTTATGACAACATGCATGAAGTAGTACTACATCACCTTTAGGTATTTGCTTCAGCGCATTGATCATCTCATCAAACAACAACCCTTTGTTTTCGTAGTCGTAGTAAGGATACTCTTTAACTGTTAGACCAGCTGCTTCAAATAGGCTGATGTGGTTTGCCCAAGTTGGAGTCGTAACCCAAACAGTTGCATTGGTGTTGCAACGTTTAATAAATTCGGCAGCAACACGTAATGCGCCAGTACCACCAGGTGCTTGCGCCGTACGTACGCGATTTGCCAATAATGTACTATGCTCTCCAAGTAACAGTGTTTCCATCTTTTGACAGAAGTCTAAGTTACCAGCCAAACCAATATAAGATTTTGTCGTTTCGTTTTCTAAACGAAACGCTTCCGCTTTTTTAACCGCTTTAAGTACCGGCGTGTTTCCCTGCTCGTCCTTATAAACACCTACACCAAGGTCAATTTTGTTTGGGTTAGTGTCCTGTTTATAAGCGGCCATCAGGCCTAAAATAGGATCTGTTGGAAGTGGTTTTAGCTCTGAGAACATGGCTTATCTCTTTTATTTTAATTAATGCAAACTCGAGCGGCTGACGCCCGATTCCAGTAGACTTGATGGTAACATAGAGACTTGCATCTCAGTTACCATATTTATCTAGAATTTTATTCATTTTTGTAAACTTGGCAGCACCACAAAGGCGTCAAGTTTACAGCCGGACATTCCGATAATTATTTGGGTAAATATTCAGGGATTCTCGTACATGCTGCTGCAAGCAATGCTAAAATTTCTTCGTTGAAAAATGACTCAGAAAACGCTTCTGCATCAATAATTCCAATACAATTTTGAGCATCATCGAATAATGGCATACAGGTTTCTGCTTTCACCTTTGGATCGCAAGTGTAGTACTCTCCACCACTGGCGACATATTGAGGGATGTCATTAATCACTCGAGCTTTAGCACTTAATACCGTTTGAATATTATTTGACGTAGCGGCAAAAGCCTCCGTTATTGGGAATAGCGGTCTACTCGGCGCGCCAGAGTACGCTAATTTGAGAAGTTGTTTCCCTTCATTTGTCGCTCTTGCTTGGTATATGCCAAACCAATCAACAGCTGTAAATTCAACTACCGCTGACACTATCGTTTGTAGCTTAGCAAGCGATTGCTCATTCACCGTGTTCTTTTCAACGTAGTCACTCAACAAAAAAGGCGCTTCCTGAAGGTGCCCAAACAAGCTACAAGCGCCTCCTTCCCCAAGCTCAGGGATCTGATATGACCACACAGCAAGGCTTGAGTTTTGCTCAATATAAGCATCTAGTTTTTCTAATTGCAGCAAAAGCAATTCGCGGGAGATAGATAATCCACTCAATGAAATATAATCTGACATTTTAGCCATCTAAACATCTAAAGTTAATGCAACTTTACCACGCTCTTTATACCTTGCCAACACTAAAAAACAGGTACATAGAGTAATAGGAATAGATATTAAACTAAAGCAGAGGTGAAATGCGCTTGAGTGGAATTTAGACCGATTTGGAGGTGAGTGAATAAATCATTTCTACTTCATTTCCAGCACTGTTGTAGCTAACGCTTTGGGCAATCTCGTTAAGTAAGCTAACACCTCGACCGTGGCTATGCTCTTGCTGCGCTTTATTGCGCTCGCTTGATTCAAAACCATTACCTGAATCACAAATGTTGAAGTATAGCTTTAGCTCTTCAGGGCTATAGCGCACAGAAATAATAATTAGCGCTTCTTTTAGCTCCTTCAAAACACTCTCTCGCAGACTATAGAACTCAAAAAACCCATCTTCTTTGTTTTTAATCTCAGAATCTAACCCCAGCACACCGTGATCTAAAGAATTATTGTAGGCCTCTGAGAGTAATAAGAAGATGTTAGAGCGATGCGCCGAAATACCGTCAACCTCACTAAGCAAATCCACCAGCTCAAGTACCGGATCTGTCGTTTTCATCTGCTTGGCATCTAAAGATAACGAAATATTAAACGGCAAACTTGAATAATGGTTAGGCACAGAAACAATTGAATCGCTAGCAACGCAATTAACAATCGCGATACTTAAGTCATCTTGTTGCTCTGTATTGCCAGAAAACTCGCGAACTTCAGAGATAATTTGATCCGTGGAAATATGCTGCCGACTCGCCAGCAAGCGCTTTAACCGTCGTTCGCCATACATTTCCCCCCGCTCAGACTCAGACTCGATGATACCGTCTGTCGCCATTACGAGGCGTTGGTCGGGGCTAACTTCAAAATGCAGCAGATTACGTTCAAACTCATCAACTTCTAAAATGCCGAGTGCCATATGTTGGCTCTCAATGGTTTTAATAAGGCTACCATTTTGGTCAATCAGATATAAATCTGGCAAACCACCAAGCCAAGCAGAAACACTTTTCCCTGAGCTGCTCAATTCAATGATTGCTGCTGCACAAAACATATGACCGGGTAATAACTCATTAAGGGCGGTATTGAGCTCAACGGCTATATCACTCACCGCCATCCCCTTTTGCACCATAGTATAGAAAATGCGCGACGCAGGAAGCGCGCCGACCGCAGCTGCTAAACCATGGCCAGTAAAATCACCAAGTAAACAATAAAAGCCACCCATCGGGCTCTTGGCCATTAAAAACATATCGCCATTAAACATTGACGCGGGTGACAAGTGATATTCACAAATCTCAGGATATTCAGATTGTTGTGCAAGCGCATTACTAAAGATGTGCTCAACAATCTCGTGCTCTCGCTCTATTTGGTTATAGTGATATTCTAGTTGTCGGCGTTGTTCGTTGCTTTGTTGGCTGAGCCTACGGGTCCTCGCATGCGCTTTGATTTTGGCTGATAAAATAACTTTATCAAACGGCTTATGAATAAAGTCATCGCCTCCTACAGCGAGACACTTTTCAAAGCTGCTTTGATCTTCAAGTGCAGTGATAAAGATGATGGGGAGGTATACGTCGCCCGCATATTGCTTTATTTTGGGGGCAGTCTCAAAGCCATCCATTACGGGCATGACAACGTCTAGCAGCACGATGTCGATGTCCTGACTTTCGAGAATTTTTAATGCATCACGACCATTGTGCGCACAAAAAACGGTATAAAATTGTTGCTCAAGCATCGCCTTGAGCAGCTTACAGTTTAATACCTGATCGTCGACTACCAAGATATTCATGAGGGGCTAATCTATCGGCGTTCAGTCAATATCAAACTTCTTATCAAAACGAGAGATCTGGAGGATTTTCTTAAGTTGTGGACGACAATTACTAATTTGAATGCTAGAAACTGAGCTTCCTAGTGTTTTTTTCATATTTAACAGCATACCCAAAGCGGAGCTATCCATATAGTCGGTTTCACGCAGGTCAACAACAACCTTTTCGGTTTGATCATTCACCTCCGCATACGCCTGACGAAACGATTGCACCAAATTAAAGTCGAACTTGCCTCTAATTTGAATGGTTAGTGTCTTACCGTCAGCAGAAGCGTTTTTACTCAAGCTCATCATTAAGCTCCTAAATTATTTTGATTTGTTTCCCCTCACCAATTTAAATATAACGCTTAAAAATCATTTAGCAAAAAATAAAAAACATCTAATCTGCTTTTTGCTATGATCTCTGCAAAGAACCCGTAAGAGGACCAGAATCAATGTCAGAATCAAGACTTGTGTACTCCACAGATGTAGGCCGTATTGACACCAAAGAGCCAAAGCAAGAAGTTCAAGGGAAAGTTTTTAAGGACGGCGCCGTTCGTATTGAAAGACAAACTAAAGGGCGCAAAGGTAAAGGTGTTATGCTTGTTGTTGGCATCGATAGTGAACAGCACGATCTCAAGAAATTGGCAAAAACGCTTAAATCTAAAATGGGTCAAGGTGGTGCAGTTAAAGAAGGCGTTATTGAAATTCAAGGCGATGACAGAGAAAAGCTTAAGCAATTATTAGAAGGCCAAGGCTTCAAAGTGAAAATCGCTGGTGGTTAAGCGCTTATTATTTTCAGCCCCAAGCTTTGGGGCTGAGTCGCTATACCGCTGGGGCAAACCGCAAAATCTCGGCTTCACTTAACGGCGGGCTGTAGTAATAACCTTGTACAATATAGCAGTTATTTTTCGCCAAGAACGTCATCTGAGCCTCAGTCTCCACCCCTTCAGCAATAACCTGCAAATTTAATTTTTGCGCCATCGCAATGATAGCTGCAGTGATTTCCATATCGTTCGGATCTTCAGGGATATCCTTTACAAAGGAGCGGTCTATTTTGAGTATATCAACTGGGAAACGCTTAATGTAACTCAAAGACGAATAGCCTGTACCAAAGTCGTCAATAGACAGTGAAACACCAAGCGCTTTGATATCTTTAAGTTGTATGATTGCCGCTTCCACGTCTCCCATCAGCATACTCTCGGTAAGCTCAAGGTGCAGTAGAGTCGGCTCCATCTCAGTTCTGTCTATAATATCTGACAGCGTGCTGATCAATTGTGCATCTTTAAACTGCCTCGCAGAAAGGTTGATGGATATGTTGGCAATCTTCCCCGCGGCTTTTAAACGACGAGAAAAATGGCACGCTTCTTCTAACACCCATGCACCAAGCTCTACGATTAGGCCTGTCGCTTCAGCAATTGGAATAAACTTACTTGGCGGAATAGTTCCCTCGCTCGGGTGGAACCAGCGAATAAGCGCTTCATAGCCTACAACCTCTCTACTTTCACTGTTCACTTGTGGCTGATAATGCAAGGTAAATTGTTGCGCTTTAATTGCTATACGCAGCTCGTTTTCTATATATAGGCGCTCGTTAGCAGCTTCGTCTAAATCTTGGCTATAGAAATGGTAAGTGTTCCGCCCTTTTGCTTTGGCCTGATACATTGCCAAATCTGCATGTTTAAGCAGCTGCTCCTCTTCTTTACTGTCAAACGGAGCCATGGTGATACCAATACTTGCACTGACGATCACTTCGTTATTCCCCAGTTTTATTGGTTCTGCCAGTGTCTTTTGAATGATATTGGCAACTTCCATGGCATTTTCTCGCTCATTGATGCCACTCAGTAACACCGCAAACTCATCCCCACCCAATCTGGCAATGGTATCTTCTGCACGGAGCCGCTTTTTCAATCTCGTCGCGACTTCAAGCAATAAGCGGTCACCCGCGTCATGTCCCAAGGTATCATTGATGCGTTTAAACTCATCTAAGTCAAAGTAAAATAGAGCAAAGGCGTAATGGCCACGTTCGGCAAGCGCCATGGATTTACGTAACTGCATCCTGAAAAACGTTCGGTTGGCAAGGCCAGTTAAGGTATCAAAGTAAGCCAATTCTTCCATTTTACGCTGGCTTTCTTTTACAAACGAAATATCTTGGGCTGAGGCGACATAACTTGAAATTGCGCCGCCTTCTTCACGGATCGGCGACACGCTCAAACTGACCCAAATAGGCGCCTCTCTGTTACCCGCCAACATGGTATCCCCGCGCCAATGATTGCGACTGCGTAAGTCAATATCGATATCATCAATGAGAATTGCCATGTCTTTTGAAATAATACTCAAAAGCGGAGAGCCAATAAAATGCTGTTCATCATAGCCCGTCATTTCCTGCATTTTTGGATTGACGTACTCAATTTGAAAATGCTCATTGGTCAATACAACGCCAGTACCAGAAAAAGCCACAGCTTTTGACAAACGGTTTGCCGCCTTTTCTGCGATTTCCTTTTCTGTAATACGTTGATTTAGGCCATTTACAAGCTGTTTTATCTCAACACTCATGTCATTAAATGAGGCGTTCAATTGACCTATTTCGTCATCGGTATGGGGTAAGGTTGGCGTATCCCACTGCCCTCGGCCAAATCCCTTCACTGCTTTAACAAGCGCATTGATGCGTTTGAGTACTAATTGATATAGAACCTGATGCAGTAATATCGCAACAAAAATGGCATACAGAATAAACAAACCAAAGAACTTAACTTTAAGCTCTTCAATGGCCGAGATAGCCGACGCCCGCTTCTTGTAGATCCCAATGTACCAATCTAAATTGGCAATATGGGTCACGTGCATAATATGCCAGTTGTCTTTATACCTAAATTCATCTTGGATATTTGGTAGCTTAGTAATAAGTGCAGTTTGTACTATTTTACTCAAGTCTTCAGGTAGTTTGTTGTGGTCCAGTAGCTGCCCGGTCGTAGCAGTGGTTTTAAACAGACCTGGAGCTGCCAATAACCGACCCTGTTTATCAAAAACGATGAAGCCTTGCTGATGGTCAGATTTAGGTAATTTTTCGAGTAAGGTGGTCAACTCTATATCGCTACCCGTTAACCCAAGGTATTTATCATGTAAGTATAAAGGCACCAAAATACTCACCACCCACTTGTTCCAAACCCTATCAAAATACACGCCCGACCAAACCGCTTCCCTCGTTGGGTTTTGTTCAGCGTGTAAAACAGGCAAGTTATGAAGCTGATTATTTACCAGCCTTGGGTCTTTCGCTAATAAGGCATTAGGAGGTGCAACACGAACAAAGCCGTCTTTTGTAGATAAGTAAAAATTAAAGAAATCTTGTAACAGTGGAGGCGCAAGAATGTTCCAGAGCAATTCAGATTCAGAAAATAGCTTTTGCACTGACTGCAATTTTAAATTGCCAGTATACATAGCTGCAGAGAGGCCATTTTTAGCTGTACTCGCTAAGTTTTCGCCACGCACGTCAACGCTCGCTTGTGCGCCAGATAAATCTTGAACACCGTAAAGTAAGTGTTTGGAAACCACTGAGTTGGCTTGTTCGGCCAAGTTGGCTTTAAGATCGAGGTAATTTGAGAACTGATTGTTCACCTGCGCACTAAAACGCTTGAGCTCATCATACTCTTCATAGATTAACTGCTTTTCTTCAGATTTTAGCATCAATGCCGCAGCAAAAACCCCCGCGATCAAACACACGGCCGAAATCAACATCGACAGCTTTACACTTAAAGAGCTTGCACCATATCTTGATGGGGGACGACGATTGCCCACAAGTTAGCCTATTCTTTTATTTACAGTGGTGGTGTTGCCTGAATATACCAGAATATTTTTCGACTCGCCAATAAGTTACGTTTGATTAACGTACTTAACTCACTGAGATTGGACACTTATCTACCAAATAACTTAGGTTTTTGCGCATACGTCCAAAGTAGTACTTGTTTTCTCGTTTAGTTCTATGCTAATAATGTATTCAGTTTCAAAGTAAGGTTTGAATAAATGAATTTCATCACACGCAACAGCAACACATATTTCTTTTTTAGCTTCTTTAGGTGAAGAGGCTTGACTGTTCGCGAGTGAAAAAGAATAGCTAAGCCTCCCAACTTCGGGAGGCTTTTTTTTGGCTAAATGGGAGTGAGGACCTATGACACAAAATACATTAGATGCCCTTAGGCATGACATCAATGAGATAGATTCAGAATTACTGATTTTACTGGCAAAGCGACGTCGCATTAGTCATGGCGTGCTGGAATATAAGATTACCAACAACAAACCTATCCGTGATGAAGCACGTGAGCAGGCATTGCTGGAGAAACTGATCCGATATGGTAAATCTCTGGGTCTTGATGCCTTTTATATAAACAGCGTTTTCCAAACTATCTTAGAAGACTCTGTATTAAACCAGCAAGCCATGCTGCAAAAGAACTTAAACCCCGATGCCGTAGGTGATACACACCGCGTTGCCTACTTGGGTGGACAAGGCTCTTATAGCCAGCTTGCTTGTCATAAATACTTCAGTCGTCGTCCCGGTAAGCTTGTGGAAATGGGTTGCCAAAGCTTTGAGCAAATCACCGAGCAGGTAGAGAAAGGCCAAGCTGACTTTGGTATCTTACCTATTGAAAATACCAGTTCAGGCAGTATCAACGAAGTATTCGATTTATTGCAACATGCGCAAGTATCTATTGTGGGCGAAGTAACGCATACCGTAGAGCATTGCCTCCTGGCTTTGCCAGACACAGAATTACAAGCGATCGACAAAATTTATGCGCACCCTCAACCTTTTGCCCAGTGCAGCCGTTTTATTCAAGGTCTTGGGGATATTCAGCATGAAACTTGCGACTCAACCTCTAGTGCATTAAAGCAAGCTGCAGAGCACCCAAATAGTGCCGCGATTGGCTCTGCACAAGCTGGTAAAAATATGGGTCTAGAAGTGGTGAAATCTAGCCTTGCGAATCAGACCGAAAACCATAGCCGCTTTATTGTGGTAGCAAGAAAAGCACTTCAAGTGTCTACTCAAATCCCAACGAAAACCAGTTTAATTATGGCCACCAAACAGCAAGTAGGCTCACTTGCTGACGCGCTGATGGTATTTAAACAGCACAATATCAATATGGTTAAGTTAGAGTCACGCCCAGTACCTGGTAACCCTTGGGAAGAAGTCTTTTATGTAGATTTGCTTGCCAATATTGCAGACTCACAAGTCCAAGTAGCACTTGAAGAATTAAAAGACCATACCCAGTTTGTACGCTTGTTGGGCTGCTACCAAAGCGAGTCTTTGCAAGCAGTAGAGGTGTTATAATCCCAATTTGACTCAATACTTGCTCAATTTGAGGGATTAAATCTGACGCTAGCTGCGTTAAAAATTTCTCATTTAGAGCAACTAAATAGCAAAATTTTTGCCTTGCCTACACGGAGGTAGGTACCTTGGCGATAGCAGGACGCGGTAGCGGGGCTATCGACAAGATTTTCTTGCCTCAAAATAGACCTCTTAATTAAGTAAATTGGCATAATCAATCATATTAAGTCACTCTCATTGAGAAAAATAAAAAGCCAGAGCGCAAGTTGCATTCTGGCTTTTTTTGGTTGAGATTTGTTTAACCTTAGGATATTCAGGCTATTCGCCGCTAAGGCCTAGGAGCTCGATTTCTGAGATCTGTACTAAGCCATCGTTATTCGCATTTTTGCTAATATTTAGACGATAACTGCTATAGGCAAAAGCATTGGAGAAAGTAAACGCTCTTCGTTGTAAGCGCTCATCCCAGCTCTCACCCACCCAAACCGCGACTTCTATCCACGTATCACCGCCATCATTAGAACCCAGTAACTGGAAGTTTTCGGGATCGCGCTCTGGTGCATCATTGGCACTGGTGATTGCCAAACCACTCACAATCTGTGGCGTAGTAAAATCAGCTTGGATCCAAGATGGTGATTCCTCTGTTGGCGGGCCTTGCCACTCATTGTGATCTAGCCATTTTGTCTCGATATCATTATCAAACGCCTTTTGTTCACTTTCTGCATCTCCAATACGATTACGCGCGGTAAAGCTTGTTCCAGCCAAATCAGATAAATCTTCAAGTGCATACTGAGGTCCAGCGAGTTCAATTTCAGCTACTTGCACTAATCCATCATTATTCGCATTTTTACTGATAGACAAGCGATAATGTGAGTAAGCCAAACCATTAGCAAACGCGAAGGCACGACGTTCAAAACGCGATTCAAACGACTCCCCTACCCAAGTATTTAATACTTGCCACACTTCGCCATCGTGAGATGCTAAAAGTTGGAAGTTTTCAGGGTCACGCTCCGGCGCATCATTGGCGCTGGTAATGTACAAAGTATTTACCGCTTGCGCTTGCGGCAAGCTAACTTGAACCCAAGCCGGATTTTCAACAGTGGGTGGCCCCTGCCAATCGTTGTGATCGAGCCATTTAGTCTCAACATTTTTATCAAATGCTTGCGCTGCGCCCTCTGAATCACTAATACTAAAACGCGCCGAGTAACTCGCACCTTGTACTTGCGCATGATCTAATCCAGAGATTTCTGGGCCGATTAATTCAATCTCAGCAAGCTGCATCAGACCATCATTATTTTTGTTCTTGGTTATCTCAAGACGATAACTTTGGTATGGCAACTGATTCGCTACCGCAAAGCTTTGACGCTCCCCTCGCGCTTCAAAAGACTCACCAACCCAATTACTCAAATGCTGCCATGTAACCCCGTTATCGTTAGAGCCAAACAAAGCAAAGTTCTCAGGATTTCGCTCTGGTGCATCATTGGCGCTCGTTATCGCAAGCTGATTAACCGCCACCGCCTCATTAAAATCTACTTGGATCCATGAAGGCACTTCGACGGTAGGTGGGCCTTGCCAATCATTATGATCTAGCCACTTAGTGGTTGGGTCGTTATCAAATGCCTTATCTTGGTTTTCCGCCTCACCGATACTGTTGCTTGCCGTGACCGCAAACGTCTCAGTATCAGTATGGTCAACGCTCGGATAAACCGGCCCAACAAATTGAATTTCTCCAATTTGCAGTAAGCCATCGTTATTTTTGTTCTTTGTCACTGCAATTCGGTAGCTTGTATACTTTTGCGCATTACCAAATACAAAGCCTTGACGTTCAAAGCGCGCTTCAAACGACGCCCCAACCACATTACCCAAATTAACCCAACTCGCACCCTCATCATTAGAAGCTAGTAAAGAGAAGTTTTCAGGGTCTCGCTCTGGGGCATCATTAGCACTGGTAATGTAAACACCGCTAATTGCTTGTTGAGTAGGAAAATCCACCTGGATCCAAGATGGCGCTTCCTCAGTAGGTGGCCCCTGCCAGTCATTGTGGTCAAGCCATTTAGTTTGTGGATCGCCATCAAATGCTTTGTCTGCACTCTCGGCATCACCAATAGCATTTCTTGCTGTGATAGTGGCACCTGATGTCACGACTTGCTGCATCGGCCCCGTGGAGACCGGCTCATCAAATAATGGTAACGCTAAGTCCATAATACTATCGGCACTAAGATCTAGCTGCGCAGTTAATGGGTGAGCTTGAAGCGCGTTGTAAATTGGCAATCGAAGCGCTTCAAGTGCAACTTCATCACCGCCAAGTGCGGCGCTAAGATTGCTAGCTGAGTCGCTTAAGACGCCTTGCAAAGAGCCTTGCTCGTCAAACTGTGCAAACGCGGCATTGAATAGAGAAAGCTTTTGCACACTTTCGGAAACATATGTCATCTCACAACTTTGCTCACCAGAGTCAGAGGTTGTGCAAGTTTCTCCTAATTCAAAATTCGTTAATTGATCAGCGCTAACCACAGGTAACTCAAAAACATTGATGTTCCCGGTTTGCCAGCCAAGGGCCCGAAGCAATAACGCAGACATCTCCACTTTTGCCAATGCCATTAATTCGGGAGTAGAGACATTACGCCCCTCAGCAATTTGCTGCTCTACCAGCATGGTTGCTAGTGTCGTCAAGGCGTTGATTTGTATGGTAGCATCAGCACTGCCATCGGCATTTGAACCAAACGGCACGGCGACATGACTTAAGGTAGCCAAAGTCACACCAGCAATGTAATCGCCACTTACCTGCTCCCCAATTCCTGCAGAACCACAGCGACTGGCGTCGCAGCGCATCTGCGAGCCTTCACTCGTTGTGGCGGTCACTTTAATGGTGGAATTAATGCCAAACCCGGCTTTACCCGTCAGTTCAATAAACAACTCCCCGATTGACTGGTTGCCGAGTTCTCATCCATCATCATGCTAGAGCCATTGAGCGCCGTCACCGAAATGCGGGCTTGGCTCAACGCGCCTTTTATCACTGAACCAGATACTTCTGCCGTCGTCACAGCAGGGGTTACTGGCACTTCTTCAACTTTTGGGTCATCGCTCCCGCCGCCACATGCAGCCAATAAACTGCTAACGGCAATGAGCGGGATCGCATTTCTTATTTTATTTAACGTTTTCATATTTATCCCTTCTTACATATCAACCAACTCGTGTGACTAGGTTGATATAAACGCACCACAAGCAGGTGATAAGCCGTGATATTGTTTCTCGTTGTTCTGACACGACTTCACCCTGTTTGCATTACTTTATGGTTATCGCCAAAGTTAAAATCGATAGGTGATCCCGGCATAGTAGCGCTGCCCGGTGTAGCTGCTGCTGCGCAATCTCGCTTTAGAATCTTCACCATAAAAGGTTCTCGGTTCTTCTTTGGTTAGGTTGATCACAGACGCGGTTAGGATCAGGTTTTCCATCAAGTTATAAGAAGCGTTCACATCAACTTGTTGGTATGGTTCCTGATATACAGTGAGTCCGTCGGCAAGCCCCAAAGCGGTTTCTCCTCGGCGGTTATATGATGCTCTGACACTAAAAGTGTCATTCTCGTAATAGGCGGAGAAGTTAAATTGATTATCGGCACTGCCAACAAGCGCAGACTCACCGACCTTTTCACCGTCTACGCTAATGTCTGCCTGATTGGTATCGTTTAGGGTGTAGTTAACGTTGAGACCAAAGCCATTGTCGAATGCATGTTGTGCAAACAGCTCTATTCCCCGAGAGGTTGCGTTTGTACCATTGGCGGTGGTGGTAAACGGCGTGACGGTAATATCACCCGGCGGTACAATTTCAACACCGGTAAAAGGGTTATCAAAGCCCTCAAACGGCCTTACTGAGGTAATAATCAAGGGCACGATAAAGTTATCTACGTCTTTGTTGAATACCGCAATGCCAACCGCAGATCCTTCGCCATAATAATACTCCGCAGATAAATCCATCTGTACCGATTCAAATGGTTTTAGCGCTTTGTTACCACCTGAACCACGCCACCCAGGCTCCACAGGGTTACCTCTAAACTCTAGTCTATCGTCTGCCCATTCTTGAGAGATAAAGGTCAGCTGCTCTGGCGCACCCATGTCGTTGAACGGAGCTCGAGACATCGTTTTGGCGATAGCACCACGTATGACAAGATTGTCGCTGGCATCCCAGACAATATTGAAACTAGGTAAAAATTGTGAGTCGGTTACGGTACGCACGGTGGTGGTTTCAACATCAATGAGACGTTCATCACCTAAAATATCCTCTTCGGTGACATCATCAATGTCATCTAAAAAGTAGTTAATTTTATCCGACGACATAATCTGCGTTTCAGTCTCGACATAGCGTACTCCGATGTTTCCTCTAAAATCTCCAAAAGAAAAATCGGCCTGTAGATAGGCGGCCATGATCTCTTCTTCTATGTCGAACACAAAATCAGGCTCACGGCGCGTGTGCTTAACATATTCACTAGTCACGATTTCGCGGTATCGATCCCAATTGATCGTGGGCATCGCATTCACTTCAAAACCGCCTGGGATATTTTGTTCAGACGTTGCATTCAAAATATCCTCCAGTTTTGGCATACCCCCAATCCACTGATAAGACACTTCATCAATGGCACCTTGACTAAATGGATCTAGCTCGCCACTGGCAATTCTGTCAGCCCCATCTTGAGTAATAAAGAAGGTGTTGTTGGTTTCGCGGTGTAGTGTTGCTTTACGATATTTAGCACCGACGCGCAGCGTATCAACGATGCCGTACCCGACGCGATAATCAAGGTCTAACTGAGCATAGTCCTCTTCTAAGTCACTGACGACAAAGCTTGAGCCTGTCGAACCCGGATCGGGATCGCCGGCAATACCAGCCTGAAGGTTAGACAACAAAGCGGGATCAGCGTACAGCGACACTCTGTCACCTAATCGCCACCCTGCAAATGAAGCGGCGTTTTCAACCTGCCCGGAATCGCTGCGACTCGCAGGTTGGCCGCTTTTATACGCCGCACTCCAAGATTCTGAAGGGCCACCGCTGGCTTCAGTGTGACCAAATTTACCGCGTAAGTCATATAAGTCACCGGCATACTCAAAGGCGAAGTCGTAGGTATCCGAGGTATCTTTTTCTACCGTATAACTACCAATGATCCAAGGAAATTCAAGATTCCCTTCAGTGCCACCTGCGCCACTGGTAAAGTCCATGCCAGTCACAATCGTACCGGTTTCGTCTAGAGTAATACCGGTAAGATAATCTGGGTTGTACTTCCATTCTGGGATCCACATTTGTGACGTGGTGCGATTTTGCCCAAGCTCAAAATGAAAATGATTGAATGTTAAAGATAAATCATCTATTGGACGCCATTGAATGGTGGCTTGTAACCCCTGACGTTCACGTTTTTCTTTGGTTACCCCAATACCTGCAACTTGCGGTGCCCAAACACCATCATAAACGTTACCATAAGCATCTTCTAACGCTGCAAATCGACGTGTACTATCAGCAATCACATTGCCCGCCGTGTCCGTTGCTTGCAAGTCTGAACTCGTTGCCCAACGCCAACCGCCACCGCCCGACATATCACCGCCTAAAGAACGGTTGGTACGGTCTTGTTTAGTATAACCAACTAGCAAGCCAAAGGTTTCTTCTTCGTTCTTCCAAGAATAAACGCCGCTAAAATTAGGCTCGTACTCTTCAGTCACATCAGCGTAGGTATATTCAACATTCAACGCCCCAGAATTTGCCTCCATATCCAGCGGTTTCCGGCTGTGTAGAATAACCGTGCCGCCAACCCCACCTTCATCTAAACGCGCCTCAGAAGACTTAAACACCTCAACCGATTGCACCATGGTAGAAGGCAACAAAGAGTAACTAAAAGAGCGCGACGGCGAGCCCGGAGAAGACGCGATAAAGTTGCCGTTTAACTGCGTAAAAGTAAGATCAGAGGAAAGACCACGAATACTGACGTTTTCCCCTTCCCCGCCACTACGAGAAATCACCACACCGGGTACGCGTTGCAGTGAATCCGCCACATTTTTATCGGGAAACTTGCCAATGTCTTCTGCTGTAATGGCATCCACAATCGCGTTTGATAAACGCTTAATCGCCAAGTTTTCGGCCATAGATGCGCGGATCCCACGCACCTCAATCGTTTCGATTTCCTGCGCTTCCTCTTTTTCGGTTTCTTCAGCCATTGCCCAGTTAGTAGCTGATAACATAGCGAGGACCAGTGCAGACTTGCTAAATTGCCGTGACCTTCCTGTCACATGGCGTCTGTTATTATTATTGGCCATTCCTATCTCCAAGTTTTTTATAATTTGTAAAGCCACGACGTCCCTTGCTGCTCCATGACGCATGACTTTGTGACGACCCTTTTTTGTTTCCCTATAGGGGTTAATGGTTTGTGAAACACTCGTTCAGAATAGGAGCGCTCTACAAAAAGTGATAATAGAATTTCGGTTTGCACTAAGACAAAATCGGCGTTTAGGTCAAAAAAAGATCCAATTTCAATTTCCTTGGTTTATAGTCTGATTAACATAAAAACTCATTATTAGTTTCTATATTAGGCAATTTAAAAACGTTCCAAACACGTGTAACTAAATGTTTTTATTGAACTAATTAAATATTCAAAACCAAGCATTTTAAACTTTAAAATTATTCAACTTCAAGAGTGAAATATGAATTCGGCAAACTATTCAGGTAAAAACTTGGAAATATGCCTCAGCAGCGATAATCCTCATTTGTTGCAGCGAAATGCACAAATTGCTTTTGCATCAGGTGCAACAAGGATAGAGCTCTGTGGTGTTCTGAGTTGCGGTGGCTTGACCCCAAACCCGACGGCGATAGCGGCAGTTGCCCAGTATTTACCAAGCTTTGGCGAATGTATTGTGATGTTACGCCAAGCGCCGCATTTTTTTATTGATGACACCATGCTCTATCAGTTACAAAAAGAGATAGATGGCATTGCTTGCGCGGGTGCAACCGGTATTGCGCTTGGTTTTATCGACGACAATCAGGAGATAGCGGCTGACCACTGTAGCGCACTCATTGCCACGGCAAAATCCTTAGGCCTTTCTGTCACCTTTCATCGCGCCTTTGATGCCGCTGCAAACTGGCAGCAGGCAGCCGAGACGCTGCTAGAGTTAGGCGTTGAGCGGGTCTTAAGCGCCGGCAATACATGGCAAAGTGGTAAAGGCGCAGCGTTTGGTACCAGTCAGCTCATTGCCTTACTGAAAAAACTCAATGCTGAAATCGAAGTGGTGATCGGTGGAGGGGTCAACACGAAAAACGCCGCGGATCTTTGGCTTTTAAGTGAATTTGGTCCACTCTCTCTACATACTCACTCTGGCGTGCATCATGGCGATGAAGTTTGCCCAAGGCTAGTTAATGCAATACTCACCGGATCAGAAAAGGCAATACAATGACAGCATCGAAGCTATTTTTAGGGATTGATGGTGGCGGTACGAAATGTAAAGTCCGCCTCGAGGATCAACATGGACAGCTCCTTGCCGAGGCCACCAGCGGCCCTGCAAACATAGCAACATCAATACATCAGGCCCAAGAGTCAATGTTGAGCGCAACAATGACAGCGCTGACAAACGCAAAAATCCCCCACCACGATATTGCCAACATCAGTGCTTTTGCAGGACTTGCCGGCGCGAATGTCACGACGGCTTGTGAGGCGATGCAGCAATGGCGTTCCCCTTTTGCACGTTTTCAATTTTCAACCGATGCACACATAGCTTGCCTTGGTGCGCATCAACACGAAGATGGCGGTGTAATCATTCTTGGCACCGGATTTTGCGCGGGTCTGGTGACGCATGGACAATTTAGGGAGTTCGGTGGCCACGGATTATTACTCAGTGATGGTGCAAGTGGCAGTTGGATCGGTTTGAGTTTAGTGAAGCATGCCATCGAGGTGCTTGATACACTATCCCCTAGCAGTCTGATGATTGAGTCGTTTTTGGCTGCCATGAATTGCCACAGTACCGAACAGCTAGTCAAACTCACGCTAAACGCCACTCCCCAGTATTTTGCCCAGTTTGCTCAACATGTTTTTGCTACGCCAAACGATCCCTATGCCGAGCAGATCTTAAATGGCGCGGCACGGTTTATTGAGCGTTATGTCCGTCATCTGCAGAGCTTAGGGGCACATAAAGTCGCGTTAGTTGGAGGCATTGCCACGCCCATTCGTCCATGGTTAGCTTCTGAGTACGCAGATACGCTGGTGACACCGGCACTACCACCAGAAGTCGCAGCGTTAACGCTCGCTCGACGTTAATTCCTTACGTAATTGCGACGGGATTTCACCAAATAAACGACGAAACTGCTTGCTAAAATAACTTGGCTCTGAAAAGCCGCACTGATAAGCGACTTGTGATACTGGTAAACGTGTTTCGACCAATAATTTACGGGCATTTTCCAATCTCACTTCGTTGATAAATTGATTGGGAGTTTTGGCTAAATGCTTTTTAAATCTACGCTCCAGTGCGCTTACCGACAGGTGAGCAAGTTCCGCCAATTCTTCGATACAAATATGACGATGGTAATGTGCCCGAATAAATTCAACGGGCGCTTCAATGGCTCTTACGTGAGACAACGCCTTTGACGTTTTCGCTAGATGTCGTGTAACACCATAAGTGCCCATAATCGCATTTTCGCCATCAAGTAACACTTTTTTTGACGTGGAAAACCATGCCAATTCCCCATTTGCGGTTTGATTGAGTTCTAATCTATCCGTCACGATAAAGCCTTCCATCACTCGTTTATCATCGTTAACGTATTGGAATGCCAAGTGTTGCGGTGAAAAGTCAAAATCGGTTTTCAGTAAGATTTGATCTAGGGTTTTATAGCCCTGATGTTCAACAAAGTGTTGGTTCGCATGCACTATTCTACTTTTTGTGTCTTTGACCCAAAAGAGGATGTCTGGGATCAGATCAAATGCTGCAATCAATTGATTTACGCCAGCTTTATTCAATATTGTTTGCTCTTCCATTGCCCTACTTACCGCCTTTTTATAATTATAATAATTTATTTTAAACGCCGATTTTGTTGCATTGTCAACCGAATTTTTATTATCACTTTGGCGCCTCTGTTACCTATTATCAATAACATCAGATTAACTTACCTCGATAACTCGACGGAGACGGAGCTAAACGATGGATAATAACAAAATCCGCATGGCCATGATCGGTGGTGGAGAAGGCGCTTTCATAGGTGCTGTGCACCGCATAGCCGCGCGTTTAGATGGTCAAATTGAACTTGTTGCAGGCGCATTTAGCGCCGATCCAAACAAAAGCCTAGCAATGGGCCAGCAACTCGGGCTTAACCCAGCACGTTGCTATACCAGCTACCAAGCACTCTTACAACAAGAGGCGGAACTACCAGAGTCGGAGCGCATCCACTTTGTTGCCATCGTGACCCCAAACCATTTGCATTTTCCGATTGCCACAGCCGCTATCGAACACGGCTTTCACGTCTTGAGTGATAAACCTGCAACGCTCAATTTATCTGAGGCTCTGCGTCTACAAACACAGCTTCAGAAGAGCAATTGCTTGTACGGATTAACACACACCTATACCGGCTACCCAATGGTGAAAGAAGCACGCCACCGCATCGCAAATGGCGAACTTGGCAAAATACGCAAAGTCGTCGTTGAATATAGTCAAGGATGGCTTGCAAGTGCTGATGACGAAAACAGCAAGCAAGCCAGCTGGCGACTAGATGCAAGTAAGTCTGGCGTGAGTTGTTGTATGGGCGATATCGGTGTGCACGCAGCGAACCTCGCCGAATATGTGAGTGGCTTGGAGATAGAGGCGCTTTGTGCGGATTTAAACACGGTTGTGTCCGGCCGACAGCTCGACGATGACGGCACCGTGTTACTGCGCTTTGGCAACGGTGCAAAGGGCGTGTTGATGGCAAGCCAAATAGCCCTTGGCGAAGAAAATAATCTCACCTTAAAAATCTATGGTGACAAAGCCAGTATCGAATGGTCGCAAATGGAGCCTAATAGTTTGTGGTTACGTGCGGCAAATGCTCCAGCTCAGTTGATCCGCACAGGAGTGGGTTCACTTAGCCAAGCAGCCATTAGCGCAACTCGTGTGCCAGCCGGTCACCCTGAGGGATATCTGGAAGCATTTGCAAATATCTACCTTAACTTCGCCAGCCTTATTCGTGCGCATCAGCTGCAACCCGATGTGCAGCACGAAGAATTTGACGTGCCAAGTATTAACGCTGCAGTCCGTGGCATGGCATTTATTGAAAACGCGGTCGCAGCTAGTGCAAAAGACACTAAGTGGCACCCCTTTACCATTGGATAAAATAAGAATGAAGCAAATTAAAGGACCCGCTATTTTTCTCGCGCAGTTTGTCTCGGACGAGGTGCCATTTAACAATTTTAATAGTATTTGCCAGTGGGCAAGTAACCTAGGTTATAAAGGTATTCAGCTACCAAGTTGGGAACAGCGACTGTTCGATCTGCAAAAAGCCGCTGAAAGCCAAGATTATTGCGACGAGATCACTGGTATTGCTGCAGAGCATGGCCTTACTATTTCAGAGCTATCAACCCATTTGCAGGGTCAATTAGTGGCGGTGCACCCAGCTTATGACCAAATGTTTGACGGCTTTGCACCAGCAAAAGTGCATGGCTCGCCTCAGGCTCGTATGGAGTGGGCAACCGAGCAGCTAATGTTAGCGGCCAGTGCCAGTGCTAAGCTTGGGCTAACTAGTCACGCAAGCTTTTCTGGCGCCTTGCTCTGGCATACCTTTTACCCCTGGCCACAACGTCCAAATGGCTTGGTGGAACAAGGGTTTGAGGAGCTCGCAAAACGCTGGTTGCCTATTTTGAACCGCTTTGACGAGGTTGGTGTGGATGTCTGCTACGAGCTTCATCCAGGTGAAGATCTACACGATGGCGTGACTTTTGAGCGCTTTTTAGCGGCGACGAATAATCACCCGCGAGCCAATATTCTTTACGATCCAAGTCACTTTGTTTTACAGCAATTGGACTACTTAGCGTTTATCGACATCTATCATGAACGTATCAAAGCGTTCCATGTAAAAGATGCCGAATTTATCCCCAATGGCCGCTGCGGTGTTTACGGCGGATACCAAGGATGGCAACAACGGCCAGGTCGGTTCCGTTCATTAGGTGACGGACAGGTCGACTTTAAGAAAATATTTAGTAAGTTAACACAGTACGGTTTTGATGGTTGGGCTGTATTGGAATGGGAATGCTGTATTAAGCACCCTGAAGATGGGGCCAAAGAAGGTGCCGAATTTATCAAACAGCACTTGATAAGACCAACCGAAAAAGCCTTCGATGATTTTGCAGGAAGTAGCACCGATACCGAACGCAATAATCAAATCCTCGGCATAAAATAAACAGGACTACGACCATGAATAATAATAATCATAATCGGACCGTGTTTCAGCTCTGTTGCCTTGCACTGGTCGTCACATCAATGACGTTCGCTATTCGCGCAGGCATTTTGGGGCAATTAGGTGCGCAGTTTGGACTCTCAGATACAGAACTTGGTTGGGTTAACGCTATGGCATTTCTGGGCTTTCCCGTTGCAACCATGTTAGGTGGCGCAATCTACAACGCCATTGGCGCTAAAAAGTTAGTTGCCCTCGCCTTTATTTGCCACTTTGCAGGATTGGTTTTAACCATTACCGCTGACGGTTTTTGGTTACTGCTGATCTCGACGTTTTTAATCGGCTTTGCGAATGGTTCAGTGGAAGCTGGCTGTAATCCACTGATTGCCGAAATGTATCCGAAAAACACCACGACCATGCTCAACCGATTCCATGTCTGGTTTCCAGGCGGCATTGTGATTGGTGCTCTGGCATCGAATGCCATGACTGCATCGGGCTTTAATTGGCAATGGCAAGTTGCTTTGATATTAATTCCAACGCTGATTTACGGAGCAATGATGGTCAAGTCACGGTTTCCTGAATTTGACCGCACAGATCATTCTACCACCAGCAATCTCAAGCACCTGTTTTCTCCGCTCTACCTATTTTTAATTTGCTGTATGACATTAACAGCAACCACTGAACTTGGTACACAACAGTGGATTGAACGCATACTGGGAGCGTCAGGCGCCTCTCCTATGATGATCCTCGCACTGATCACAGGCTTGATGGCATTAGGTCGCTTCTTTGCCGGCCCAATAGTCCACCGTTTTAATCCAACAGGCGTGTTACTCGGCTCTGCGGTATTGGCAACCGCGGGGATTTTCATGATGAGCCAAGCACAAGGGTCAGCAATCTACTTGGCTGCAATATTATTTGCCTTGGGTGTCACTTATTTTTGGCCAACCATGCTGGGCTGTGTTGCAGAATATACCCCAAAAACAGGCGCACTTGGTATGTCTTTAATGGGCGGTGCGGGGATGTTCGCTGTCAGCATGTGGAATCCAGTAATTGGTAGTTGGATTGATTCGGCGCGACTCGAAGCCCAAGCGGCGAACTTAACTGCGCAGCAATCAGAACTAGTTGCAGGTCAAGCGGTGCTTGAAAATATCCTGTTATTCCCAGCTATTCTCATTGCCGCTTTTATCGGCCTTTACCTTTATATCAATAAAAATAAACGCGTTGAGAAATACGCGTAATACCCTTTGTATTAAGTAGCAACAAGTAAAAAGTGAACAGACGAGGTTCCAATATGCTCAACTCTATAAAAATACTAACGCTGGCATTGGCTGTTAGTTGTGCGGCTTGCGCTAGTACAACTGACAACCAATTGAGCCCGCAAGAACAACAAGCCGGATGGCAACTGCTTTTCGATGGCAAAGATATGTCGCAATGGCGCAACTTTAAAAGTGACGGCCTAAATAGCCAATGGCAAGTTGAGGACGGCGCGATGACACTTACCCAAGGTGGTGGCGGCGATATTCTGACCAAAAAACAGTATCACAATTTTGAGCTCCAGCTCGATTGGAAGATTTCTAAAAAAGGCAACAGTGGGATCTTTGTATTGGCGGATGAAAGAGGCGGTGCAATATACTCCCACGCCCCAGAAATCCAAATTCTAGATAACAAAGAACACCCAGACAATAAAATAGACTCTCACCTTGCAGGTTCTATATATGACCTGTTTGCAGCGCCAAGTACGGCACATAAACCTGCCGAAGCTTGGAACCAAGTTCGCATTAAGCTACAAGATAGTCACCTACAAGTTTGGCAAAATGGTGTAAGCACGACGAGTATCGTGATTGGCAGCACCACTTGGAATGCTTTGGTTAAGAATAGTAAATTTGCAACATGGCAAGGGTTTGCTGAAGGTAAAAAAGGCCACATCGGCTTGCAAGATCACGGCGACAAAGTCTGGTTTAAAAACATTAAGATCAAGGAGCTGTAACCATGGCAACATTTGATCATAAAGTATTGGTCGTTGGCTCAGGTGCCGGTGGCGCAATGGCCGCTTATACACTCACTAAGCTAGGCCACAAAGTTTTATTGCTAGAAGCTGGCAGAAATTACGACCCAAAAACAGAAAGCCCGATGTTCCGTCGCAATAGCGAAGCCCCACTCATGGGCGCTGGTAATAAGGATAAGAACTTTGGTTTTTACGACGCGACGATTGATGGCGGTTGGCAAGTGCCAGATGAACCATACACACGCGCAGAAAACACCGATTTTTATTGGTGGCGTGCACGTATGCTCGGTGGCCGCACCAATCACTGGGGTCGCTACTCGCTACGTTTTAGTGAACACGACTTTAAGGGCAAAAGCCGCGATGGACATGGCGCTGATTGGCCGTTTGAATATCAAGACATTGCGCCTTGGTATGACAAAACAGAAGAAATAGTCGGGATCTGCGGTACCAATACCGGCTTGGATGACATGCCCCCTTCTGCGCCTGGCGTGTTACAGCCACCACCGACGCCAAGAGTACCCGAATTATTGGTTGCAGCTGCCGCGAAAAAAATGGGGATCCCAGCGGTTCCCATGCACAGAGCGGTGCTGACTCGTAACAAAGGCGACCGCTTAGCGTGTTTTTACGCCACGCCTTGTGGCCACGGTTGCTCGATTGGTGCGGCATTCCAAACCACAACCTCGCTTATTCCGATGGCCAAAGCGACAGGAAACCTTGAAGTGATCACCGATGCCATGGTGAAGTCAGTGGCGATGAATGAAGATGGCAAAGTAACTGGTGTGACTTACGTCGATAAAAAGTCTGCACAAGAACATGCACTCAATGCTGATGTAGTGATTTTGGCGGCCAGCGCCTGTGAATCTGCACGTATTTTGCTTAATTCTAAACATGCAAAACATCCCAAGGGACTTGCAAACTCAAGTGGTCAGGTAGGTCGCAATCTAATGGACTCTACAGGTGCTTGGCTTGGTGCACAAATCCCTGCGTTAAAAGGCCGCCCGCGTTATAACGAAGACGGCCATACCGGTAACCACCTTTTTATTCCTTGGTGGGGACACAAAGCCCATGAGAAAGGTGAGCTTAATTTTCCGCGCGGCTATCACTTTGAAATTAGCAGCGGCTTTAATCAACCGGGCTCTGGCGTGTCTGGCAATAAACAAGGTTATGGCCCCAAATTAAAGCAGCAAGTGCGTGACGCTTATGGCTCCTATGTTGGATTTGCACTGCGTGGAGAAATGCTACCGAACAAAAATTCTTACATGGAAATTGACGAAAACGTCAAAGATAAATGGGGGATCCCGGTTGCTAAGTTCCATTTCAAATGGTCTGACAGAGAGCTCAAGCAAATCGAGCATGGTCTCAAAACCGCTAAGCAGATCCTTGAGAACATGGGTGCCAAAGTCGGCGAGCTACCGCCTGCGGAAAAAGCCATTTCAAAAGGCGGTGAGATCATTCATGAGGTCGGCACGACGAGAATGGGCAGCTCAGCAAAAGAATCGGTAACGAATCAGTGGGGGCAAACATGGGACTGTGACAATCTATTTGTGATGGATGCCGGCGTCTTTGCGTCTAACCCCCATAAAAATTGCACCTTAACCATTATGACCTTAGCGATGCGAAACTCCACCTGGTTAGCAGCACAAATTGATAAAGGAGCGCTGTGATGAATACACCTGTCCGCGTTGATTCTTATAAATATATTTCAGGCATGACACGTCGCGAGTCATTAAAGTGGTTAGGCTTGCTTGCTGCTGGATCTGCGGTGACACTCACCGCTGGTTGCAGTAAGGCCATTGAAGGTGAAACGGCTGCAGCTGGGCACTGGCCAGATATTGAAATAAAGCCAGTTAGCGCTCAAGGGTATGGCACCGATCCAAACATGATCATGCCGCCAGAATCACCTTGGCCGCTCACCCTCACCGAAGCGCAGCTCACGTTAGTTGCAGTACTAGCTGATTTTATTGTGCCAAAGGAAGGAAATCATCCATCGGCTTCTGAAGTACAAGTACCGAGTGTGATCGATGAATGGGTAAGCGCACCGTATCACGGACAACAAAAAGACAGAGTGACAATACTCCATGCGCTTGCTTGGATTGACGATGAGTCGACTTTGCGCTTTAAAAAGCCATTTATACAACTTAGCGCAACGCAGCAAAGTAAGATTATGGATGATATTGCTTATTTTAATGCACAAACACCAGAGCAATTTCAGCGTATAGGTAAAGCATTCTTGCGCTTTAAAGATCTCGTTCTCGGCGCTTACTTCTGCACACCTGAGGGCTGTCAAGACATAGGTTATCTGGGCAATATGCCAATTGCAGGTGATTATCCAGGGCCTACTGCCGAAGCCAAGGCGCATCTAGATGGCGTACTCGCAGAGCTTGGGCTAAGCCAGTATGCGTACCGCGACTAACCCTTGAGTCATTTTGTTATGACTAACCGAAGCAGAGTCTAGCTCTGCTTTTTCTTTAGGAGTAGATCATGTTTGTTGAAAACACCAACCGATTAAAGCAAGTAATGCTGTTCATTGCTTTAATTTTTATCTCGCCACTGTATGCACAGCCTTCCCTTCAACCTTTGCCCGTTAGCGTTCAACTGTGGTCGGTAAAAGATGAATTGGCAAGAGACTTCGACGGCACCTTGCAAGCACTCGCTAGCATGGGATTTGATGGCGTTGAGTTTGCGGGAAACTTTGGCAGCTATGCCAATAACCCAAGTAAATTAAAACAAAGGTTAGCCGAACTCGGCCTAGTTGCGAGCAGCGCCCACATCGGCTTTGACGCATTAGCTGAAGAAAAACGAGCAAGCACCCTACTCTTTTACAAAACCTTAGGCGTATCCACGCTCTTTATTCCTTGGGATGAAAGAGCATGGGATAAAAACCAAGTGCAAGCATTTGTAAAACAGCTTAACCAAGTGCACCAAATTGCCAAACGTTATGATATGAGGATCGGATTTCATAATCATGAGAAGGAATTTAACCCATACGCTAATAGCACGTTTTGGGATTATATCGCCACCAATACCCCTAGCGATTTCCCACTGCAGCTCGATGTCGGCTGGGTGATTTACGCAGGTAAATCACCCAGCGATTATGTTAAGCGATATGCAGGAAGAACCGTATCGACACATATTAAAATACGTACTCATCAAGGAGATGACAAAAGCCCAATCATTGGCGAAAACCACTACCCCTGGAAAGCGCTCATCCAAACCATGCAGCAACACGGCGGTACACAGTGGCTGGTAATCGAACAAGAAGAATACCCAAGCGGCCTAACGCCCCTAGAAAGCGTCGCCCGCTCAAAAGCGAATTTAGATAAGATACTGAGTGAGTAACAAGCGGGAATATGTTTATCTGAAATAGCTAATAGTCACTGTCAGGTTTGAGCTTTAGGGTTAATCAAACCTGACTGCTGTAATGGTGCGAGAGTGGAAAATGGTAACGGCGACCACAGCGGCTGGCAAAGCTGACGGTTTTTGTGCAGCGAAGCGCACAAAAAGTGACTGGTTTTATAGTACGTTACTGACCCTAGCACTGTTATTTACACGGTATAGCAAAGTCAACATGGTAGTGTTCATCATGCCTGACCCAAGACCGTTTTTTGGAAAATTGGATATTATCCTTCAAATACTGCGCATACTTAGTTTTGTATAAATTTGGCTGTAATTTCGGGTCAAAAATCACTCGCCATAAATCATGCCCATGCGCCTTGGCTTGTTTGTGCAAAGCTACAACATGAGCTGCAATCGCTTCGTAATCTATGTACATACCATCATAATGGTCGTTAACATCAAACTCGATGTTGTAACCCAACTTATTTAAGGCATTTGTGGGCAAATGAATAGATTTCCCATTCTTGTCCTTTACAGGTGTCATAAAATCAACCGAAAGTCCATTTCTATGAGTTTTATGAGGTTTGAATTGCCCTCCATCCTTAAATCCTGTTTCTGCGTATTTGTAGACTTTCGTTGGCTGTTCATTCTCCAAGTCTTTATATGCAGATACTATGATATTTCTTACTTCTGAATGAACGTAGGTACGACCAACCAATCTTGCCATTATGCTGTAGCTTACATAGTTTTTTCCTTCGGATGGAAGTTTCACTCCATTAGTAAGGCTGCCATTGGAAGTAGTCCCAAAGCATGTACTGCTTTGTGCCAAAGCCATCAGCGGAAATAAAAATGTAATTATTAGAAGATACTTCATGTTCATGTGGTGCTAACAGCCTATTAGCGTAATTTCTTGAATATCTCACTTATTCACAAGTAAAAAACAACAATTATCAAGCTAACTTTATTTAGTAATTTTAGTAACTTATCAGTCAAAGATTATAATTTCAACACGCAAATCACCTGCTACACGCAAGGAATAACCTATCCGAGCCTTCTGCTAGCTCGCTAAGCACAAATAGCGTCTAGTTAACGCATTAAAAACGCTCAACTTTAAATGTTGCAAGTGATATACCCGCGACTTTTTTACTTCTCGTTATTTTAATAGTATCAGCGCCGAAAGGTTATTTGTCGCCATAAATGCAAACCAAGTAACGTTATCATCAATTTTGCAATGGCAGGTAAATATCGGTGATCAAGTCGCACTCATCCACTTGATGCACAAAATTATGATATTCAAAAAAGCAGCAATGCGCATCTGGCAATTCGCCACTGTCTGCTAGCCAGTTTTGATACAACCAGCGTATAGTTTGCTCCATATTGTCGTGACTCCCTAAATGCCTTACCTTGGCGCAACGCATTTGTGGAATAACACCATTTTCGACGCCAAACGCGTTATCTGGTACTTCAGTGTTTACTGAGCCACACAATTTAAAACGAAATGCGTCTTCAGCCATGGCTTCAGGGTCGCCATTTGGCATGCCAAATGTTCGACTCGTATTAATTGGTGAAAGCCCGCTATTTTGTCGCCAAGCGATAAACTTGCCGGCACTTTCAAATATCTGTTTTGCTGACCCTTTGTGCTCTAAAAAAGCAATTTGAGTCTGTTCAAAGTTAATAATATCGACCTGCATTGTCTGCACTCCTAAATTTTGCGGTGAAAAATTAAAAATGTCATACCAACTAGGCCAATTTGCAGCTTTTCTAAACTGTGAAGGACTTTGTTCAAAAGTACGTTTAAAAGCTCGAGAGAAGGCCTCAGCACTATCAAACTTTGCTTCAAGTGCAATATCAATAATTCTAATATCGCGCTCAAATGCTAGGCGAAAAGACGCCCGCTTTAATCGCGCCAGCAAAATATACTTACCCACATTCACGCCCATAAAAGCCACAAATACGCGATGAAAATGAAATTTAGATAAAGCAGCAACATCACTAAGCAAACTCACCGTTAATTCATCATCTAAATGTTGATTGATGTAATCGCAAACGAGCGCAATACGCTGCTGTAAAAGATTGCTTTGCATAAAGCGCCTATGTGTTAGTAGAACTGCAGACAAGCTTAATCATATCAAAAGCAAGATACTTGATTGAAATTGCTCGATGTAAGAGAGAATGAGGAATTATCCATCCACAAAGATGGAAATAGCGAGGGGTGTCACTTATTTTACTATTTAATCGCGCCACCGGGCCAGCTGGTGGTCGAGCGCGCTAAACGCCCGACTACAAGCACAGAGGCCCCCCTCGCACTACTTATAAGCGCAGCGCGAGGGGTTAATATTCAGAGGGTTACCCTTGCGTCTTTCCAGCTGCGATTCAAACTTGCTGGCCAACTGGTGTCGCCAGTACGGTGCCATCATCTCTTTGTTCGGCGCTTTGGGCCAAGCGTAACGTACTCAATCGGAGTCAGATGATCGTCTCTGTGCAGCTCCAGATATAAGCGTGGTGCTTTGCCATTTGCAAAGTCGGGATCTTCACTCTTTATTTCTTTTGCGCCATAGTCCAGATGCGTGACTATCACTCTGTGTTCCTGCTCATCCTTATAGTTGGCATCTTTTAGCAGATAAGGTAACGGGCCGAGCAGCCAAGCAAGTGTTTGTAATTTTTCAGGCGTAGGTTTCTTGCCAACAAATTTATCAACTTCTTTTTTGAGGTTTTTAAAGTCATCTTGCAGCTTTTTGGCACCCTGGCCCAGTATCTTAAAATTATCCTTTAGATACACAACCCGGTAAAAAGCAGCACTTTCCTGAGGAGATTGTCCGGTATTGGCAAATGACGGCACTCGCAGCTCTTGCTCAGTGTGGTTGCTCTGGTCCTTCATTAAACGATAGTCAAAAAAGCGCTCTGTATTAAAGGTAATGGCGCAGCCGCAGGCATCGTCATTTAAGTGGTTTTTACTGTAAAAGCGCCACATATTTAGGCTGTCGCTGTCTGGTAAAAAACAACCAATAAACACGGGGTTACCCTCTTCCGGCTCGTAACCTAATTCCTGCCAGAGTAATTTTCCCTCATTAGGATCATTTACTGCGTTAATGTGCCCCAGCCTAAAAGGGCTTTTTTCCAACAAAATTGCTTGGCCAACGTCGAAAGCGGTATAGTGAGTCATCGTAAGATTTTTACTGACTTTCAAATGAGAGAGTATCTCCTCTCTTAAAGCGCTAATTGATTTTGATTGTTCAAAACGCTCAGCTCTATCGTGAAGCTCATAGGCTTCAAAGCTTAGTAGAGGGTCTTTGAACACTTGTTCACACAGAGCTTTGGTCTCTGTAAAACTTTGAGTGACACCTTTTCCCCGAAAGTAGCAATAGGCCAGAGTAAATATAGCCCGAGCGTTTTCTTGCTCAGCAGCTAACTGGAAATATTCAACTGCTTTCTCATCACTTTGTGCTACGCCTTGACCATTTATATACATAACACCCAGGTTGCACTGACCGCTCGCAGCTCCCTGCTTTGCGGCCAACTGGTAATACTTAACCGCTTTCTCATCACTTTGCGCTACGCCTTTTCCTTGAGCATACATAACACCTAGGTTGCACTGACCACGCGCATCTCCCTGCTCCGCCGCTAACTGGTAATACTTAACCGCTTTCTCATCACTTTGCGCTACGCCTTGACCATATTCATACATGAGACCCAAATAGCACTGACCGCGCGAATCTCCCTGCTCTGCAGCCAACTGGTAATACTCAACCGCTTTCTCATCACTTTGCGCAACGCCTTTTCCTTGCTCATACATGAGACCCAGGTTGCACTGACCGCGCGCATTACCCTGCTCTGCGGCCAACTGGTAATACTTAACCGCTTTCTCATCACTTTGCGCTACGCCTTTTCCTTGCTCATACATAACACCTAGGTTGCACTGAGCGCGCGCATTACCCTGCTCCGCCGCCAACTGGTAATACTTAATCGCTTTCTCATCACTTTGCGTTACGCCTTTTCCTTGAGCATACATAACACCCAAGTCGCACTGACCGCGCGCATCTTCCTGCTCCGCCGCTAACTGGTAATATTCAACCGCTTTCTCATCACTTTGCGCTACGCCTTGACCATATTCATACATGAGACCCAAGTAGCACTGACCGTGCGAATCTCCCTGCTCTGCAGCCAACTGGTAATATTCAACCGCTTTCTCATCACTTTGCGCTACGCCTTTTCCTTGCTCATACATAACACCTAGGTTGCACTGAGCGCGCGCATTACCCTGCTCCGCCGCCAACTGGTAATACTTAATCGCTTTCTCATCACTTTGCGCTACGCCTTTTCCTTGAGCATACATAACACCTAGGTTGCACTGACCGCGCGCATTACCCTGCTTTGCGGCCAACTGGTAATACTCAACCGCTTTCTCATCACTTTGCGCTACGCCTTGACCATTAATATACATAAGACCCAGGTTGCACTGAGCATCTGCATCTCCTCTCTGAGCTTTTTCAATCAGTGCTTGAGTCTCTGGGGTTAATTCGGGGTTCTGTTCTAACATCAATATTCCTTTTAAACTGCTTAACCCCGTAAACATCATGATTGGGGCTGAATGCCCTTATTAAACGATATTTTGTGATGACTGACAATGGGATAGATTTTAATCAGTAAGTGTAGGTTGTCTGTACTAAGAGGGAATGCTTTCACGTAGTTTGGGCACAAGCGTGAAAATCGAAGAAGTCTCTGACCCCCACCTCAAATTTGGAAATCTTGTTATTGATACTTCGCTTCGTTAGGCTAGGGCTAAGAACAAATTTCTTTTGTATCAGCATCGAAGTTATTTGTCGCCATAAATGGCGACCTACGTAAAATCGTGGCGTAAAGCCACTCCCACAACACTATTTGCACTGTGATGTAGGAGGCATAACTTGGCGCTAAATACTTTCCTCATAATCCAACACTTTTGCGTCATTGGCTTTGTTAAGCAGGCCTCGGCTTTGTGATAGGAAGTGTTTCGCGCTTTCTGAGAAATAATGTTTGGCTTGTGAGAAAGATTGCATTAGGCCTTCTTTATCGCCTTGTTGTAGCTTGGTCAATGTCTGCTCAAAGGTATCTTGATAGCTTGCCAATAACCCTTCTACATCATTAAATTGCGCGAGCATAATATCTGAATAAAGCTCAGGGGATTGCGCAAACAGCCGTCCCACCATCATCAGCTCTAATTGGTAGATAGGCGATGAGCAGCTTCTTAGCTCTTTTAATGAATGGCACTGCTTAGATAAGAACTGACCGTATACAAACGTAGTTAAGTGGCGCATTACCTGAATGATCTGCATGGATTGGTCGTGTTTTTTAGCGTCCATCGGTACCAACTGGCTGCCCCAGATCTTTAGTTGCTTGATTAATCCTTCGCATTGCTTTGGCATACGTCCTTCGCACACCACGACAGTTTGCTTAACCCAGTGAGATATATCTGGACCAAACATAGGGTGTAGACCGACCACAGGGCCGTTGTGCTTGTTCATTAGTACTTTGAGCGGGGCTTGCTTCACAGAGGTAATATCTGCAAGAATACAATCATCAGGTAGCGCTGGTAACTCGTTAACGACTTGCTCTAACGCGTTAATTGGTACGCTCACCAGCACCAATTTTGCATCACTCAGTAGCTCAGTAGCCTGTGATTGATTGTCTTTGTCTAAAATGCGTACTTCGTAGCCTGAGCGCCTAAACTGTTTCGCAAACAGTTTACCCATGGCGCCTTGGCCACCGACAATAACAACCGGAGACATTTTTGGTGCGGCACAGGCGAGTTCACTTTGCTGGTTTTCGTAGGCTTCTCTCATCATACGACGCAGAATATCTTCGACTAAATCAGGGTTTACCCCTTTAGCATCAGCTTCTGCGCGCCGGGCTTTGATCAGCTCAGCTTCGCGCTTTGGCACATGTAGCGGTGCGCCCTTTTGCTGTTTTATTTTTCCAACCTGTTCGGTCAATGCTTTGCGCTTTGCAAGTAGTGCGACAAGCTCACTATCGCAATCATCTATTGCAACGCGTATTGCTTCTAAATCGTTAGCCCCATTCATGATGTAAACTTATATATACAGTAGTAAATTAAATAATACACCGAGTCTAACAAGAAGTGCGCCGCTTTAAAAGTAAGCAACCATGAAAATATCGTGACAAGACGCCTGAGATGTCAGTGAGTATTCACAGAATGGAAATAATGAGAGGAAATAAAACCAAAACAGGCCGCATAAAGCGGCCTGTTTTATCTGCATTTGATAAATGCGACGTATTAGTTAAGTTTCTCTTTAATACGTGCAGATTTACCAGAACGCTCACGTAGGTAGTAAAGCTTAGCGCGACGAACCGCACCACGACGCTTAACTGCTACGCTGCTGATAAGAGGGCTGTGCGTTTGGAATACACGCTCAACACCTTCACCGCTTGAAATCTTACGAACAGTGAAAGATGAGTGTAGACCACGGTTACGCTTAGCGATTACAACACCTTCAAAGGCCTGTAGACGCTCTTTGTTACCTTCTTTTACGCGTACCTGTACAACTACTGTATCACCAGCGCCGAACGCAGGTACGTCTTGCTTAAGCTGTTCAGCTTCAAGCTCTTTAATAATATTTTGGTTTACTTTTGCCATTTTATTTCTCACATTCCTAGGTGTAACTGTCTTCTAGCCACAAGCTTGGCCATTCTCTTGCTGAAATTCAGCAAGTAATGCCGCCTGCTCCTCAGTCAGAGCTAGGTTACGCAACAAGTCAGGACGACGTTGCCAAGTTCTACCCAAAGACTGCTTTAAGCGCCATTTGGCTATTTCTTGGTGGTTTCCGCTGAGTAATACAGCAGGCACCTGTTTATCATCCAATGTTTCCGGCCGAGTATAATGAGGACAATCCAACAAGCCATCCGAAAATGAATCTTGTTCTGCTGATTGGTTATGACCTAACACACCTGGCACTAATCGCGCGACTGCATCGATTAATGTCATGGCTGGTAACTCACCACCACTCAGTATAAAATCGCCGATGGACCACTCTTCGTCTATATAAGACTCGATGATCCGCTCATCAATACCTTCATAACGACCCGCTACTAAAATCAACTTTTCAGATTGCGCCAATTCAGTCGCACCTTGTTGATCTAGCTTTCGCCCTTGAGGGGACATATAAATTACTTTAGCGCCTGCTCCTGCTGCCGTTTTGGCATCAAGAATAGCTTTTTTCAGAGGCTCAACCATCATCAACATTCCCGGGCCACCACCATAAGGGCGGTCATCCACGGTTCTATGTTTATCAGTGGCGTAGTCTCTCGGATTCCAACAATTAAACTCAATCAAGCCGTTTTTCACAGCTCGACCCGTTACGCCTTGCTGAGTTATCGCATTAAACATGTCAGGAAAAAGTGAAACCACTCCAACCCATAGCTTTTGCTGATCGCTCATTAAAACGCTGGATCCCAATCTACCGTAATTTTTCTCTCGTCATGATTAATATCCAAAATAACAGAGTCTGTTAAGAATGGAATTAATCTTTCCGATTGGCCAAATGCATCTTTTTTGTTTGCTTTCACAACCAAAACGTCGTTTGAACCAGTCTCCATCAAGTCATCAACTATGCCTAAGTCGTAGCCTTTATCGGTTACTACTGACATGCCGATGAGATCTCGCCAATAAAACTCCCCTTCAGGTAATTCAGGAAGCTGCTCAGCATAAACAGCGATTTCAGCATTGGTATAAGCCACTGCTTCGTCTCTGTCGTTTACCTGTGCAAATTTAGCGATATATCCCTTGTTGTGACGACGCCAGTCGCTCACTTCAAGGTTTTGCCATTTACCTTGTTGCCCTATCAACCATGGGCTGAAATCGAAGATCCCTTGGGGATCGTCAGTAAATGAATGCACCTTAAGCCAACCCTTGATGCCATAAGGAGCACCAAGCTTACCAACAACGATTGTCGAGGTTTTACTTTGACTCATGGTTACACTTACGCCTATTAAGCCGCTTTACGAGCGTCTTTAACCAGCTTCGCAACACGATCTGAAAGAGCTGCACCTTGACCTACCCAGTGATCAACACGAGATAAATCTAAACGTACTTTTTCTTCCTGACCTGCAGCGATAGGGTTAAAGAAACCTACCTTCTCGATGAAACGACCGTCACGCGAGAAACGGCTATCCGCAACCACGATTTGATAGAATGGACGCTTTTTAGCGCCGCCACGTTGCAAACGAATAGTTACCATACCGTCCTCTACATAGATTGACTGTTTTCATTAATAAGTTTGTACTTCCCATTACGGGAAGCTCGGGCATTTTACGCATTTTCACGCGCAATGCAAGTTAATTCCAAAGTTGATGCTTTATTAGACCCTGCTACAAAGTTACCGCTGAAGTTTCGCACGGCACATTCGTCCCAATAGTGGTACAAAAAATTGGCTTTTTCAGCACTGCTGGAAAGTCGAAAATCCCTGTTGTTTCATTTATAAGGAAAGCACACATATGAACCAAATGCGCAAAGCAAAACGTTCAATTAAACATCTACTTCTAGGTATACCACTCTTTTCTTTTGCGCTCATTGCTACTTCAACACTTGCAGCAAACAATGAAGAAATAACGGCTTGTAAACTGTTACGTTTTGGTGACTTCTCGCAGCTAGAGCAAGGTAATGCTGCAATGAGTATCACCAACGCAGAATATGTACCAAGCCAAACCCTAGATGCCGACACCGAACTCTGGACATATAAGTATAGTCGCCTATTGGGTGCACCTATACCAAAAGGAATAAACTCTTTACCTGAGCACTGTTTGGTTGAAGGCTATGCGGCACCGACGATACGTTTTCAGCTTAGGTTGCCAATGAATCAAGTTTGGAACCAACGTTTCTTGCTCAATGCCTGTATGGGCTTTTGTGGCGAAGTATCCAACTACCCAACGATGGCTGGCGTTATGCGTAATTACGCGACCATGTCTCATGATGGCGGCCATACTGCTGCCGGATTCGATGGTTTGTGGGCTAAAAACAATGTGCCATTAAGGGAGGACTTTGCCTACCGAGCGAATCATGTGGTTGCTGTTGCAGCAAGGGCGGTTATTGAGCGCTTTTATAGTAAACAACTTACGTACTCATTTATATCGGGTTGTTCGAAGGGAGGTCATGCAGGGATAATGGCCGCAAAGCGTTACCCAAATGATTTTGATGGCGTGATTGCCAGAGGACCGACGATTAATTACACCAAAGTCAACCTAATTAACTGCATGGATAACGCAAAAGCTATTTTGGATGAAAACGATAACGCACTGCTCGATGCAAGCTACACTGACTTTATTTCACAGGCCGTCATGCAAGCATGTGACCATAAAGATGGCTTAGTTGATGGATTAATAAGCGACCCAAGACGCTGCGATTTTGACCCGCAAACGCTCCTGTGCAGCAACAACACCACGGGTAAATGCCTGACACCTCGCCAAGTCAACGCAATTAAGGAAATATATGCACCATCCTACGACCAACAAGGCAACGTCATTTATGGCGGCCTCCCCTATGGCTCTGAACCTGAATGGACAGGTTGGTTGTTTCCTGAAGCACCGTTTATCAAGCCTTATCACTATTATGCTGCAACCGAGTACTTAAAGTACTTGGCTTTTCCTCGAGAAAGATACAATCAAGGCAACTGGAGAGACTTTTCTTATAACAATGAGGTTGGCGAGCTTTCACCTATCTCAAGCTTTATGGACGCCGATCACCCTGATCTCACTGGATTTAAAAATAGCGGTGGCAAAATGATTGTATTACATGGATGGTCAGACGCTGCAATACCCGCATATGCAACTATTGATTGGTATGAGTCAGTTATCAACTATATGGGTAAAGACAACACCTACGACTTTGCTCGGCTATTCTTGCCACCAGGATTGGTGCATTGTGGTATCGAGGGACCTGGCGCTGAAACCTTTGATGCTATCGCAGCGTTAGCGCATTGGCTTGATACAGGCATAGCACCGGATGCGCTTATGACGCAAAAAGAAGATCCGCAGGGTAATATTCTTTTCACTCGCCCTGTTTACCCCTATCCACAAGAAGCCCAGTACATTGGTACAGGCGACCCTAAAAAAGCAGAAAACTTTAGGCCAATAGTGCCCAATTTTAAGAATAACTAAGTAAACAAAAAGGCAAGCCCCATGGCTTGCCTTCACGTTATAAAAACTATAAAACGGTGTTAGAACTTAGGCCCACCGCCACCGAACATGCCCGGCGGCATCATGCCTTTCATGTTCTTCATCATTTTCATCATGCCGCCTTTGCCTTTCATCTTCTTCATCATCTTCTGCATTTGGGTAAATTGCTTCAGCAACTTATTAATGTCTTGTACTTGCGTACCAGAACCCGCAGCGATACGCTTTTTACGCGAGCCTTTGATGATTTCAGGACGTGCACGCTCTTTTGGCGTCATTGAGCTTATGATGGCTTCCATTTGGTTAAAGGTCTTATCATTTACTTGACCTTTTACTGCATCTGGCAAGTTCGACATACCAGGCAGCTTTTCCATCATCGACATCATACCGCCCATGTTTTTCATCTGGCGCAGCTGCTCAGCAAAATCTTCCAGTGTAAAACCGTCGCCTTTAAAGACTTTCTCAGCCACTTTTTGGGCTTTGTCTTTATCGACTTTCATTTCGACTTCTTCAATAAGCGACAGTACATCGCCCATACCTAGAATTCGAGATGCAACACGGTCAGGGTGGAATGGCTCTAGAGCATCAGTTCTTTCACCCACACCGATAAACTTAATGGGTTTACCGGTAATATGACGAATAGACAGAGCCGCACCGCCGCGCGCATCACCATCCGTCTTAGTTAAGATAACACCGCTAAGTGGCAGCGCTTCATCAAACGCTTTTGCTGTATTTGCGGCATCCTGACCTGTCATTGAGTCAACGACAAATAAGGTTTCAATCGGATCAATCGCCGCGTGTAAATCTTTGATTTCGTCCATCATGTCTGCATCTACGTGCAAACGACCTGCGGTATCCACAAGTACCACATCAATGAACTTTTTCTTCGCGTGAGAAATAGCACCCGTTGCGATATCTACCGGCTTTTGTGAAATATCACTGGGGAAGAACTCGACGTCAACCTCTGCTGCTAACGTTTCAAGCTGTTTGATAGCCGCTGGACGATAAACGTCAGCACTCACCACCAACACAGATTTCTTTTTGCGCTCTTTAAGGAATTTAGCCAGCTTACCAACACTGGTGGTTTTACCCGCACCTTGAAGACCTGCCATCATGACGACAGCTGGCGGCTGCGCGTTTAGGTTCAGCTCCTCGTTGGCCTCACCCATCGACTTTTCAAGTTCTTCGCGAACAATCTTGATGAAAACCTGGCCTGGGCTCAGACTCTTTGTGACTTCTACACCAACCGCGCGTTCTTTTACTTGTTTTACAAAGTCGCGCACAACCGGCAAGGCAACGTCAGCCTCAAGCAATGCCATGCGTACTTCACGGAGTGTTTCTTTAATATTGTCTTCAGTTAGTCGGCCACGGCCACTGATGTTTTTAAGCGTTTTTCCTAAACGCTCTTGGAGGTTTTCAAACATGTATCGGTTCCAAAATCTCGAAATTGTCGGGCATTATACTGATATGCGAGCCACTAATACAGTATTCAAGCCGATTGTTCTGCTTTTTACGCTTTCGTTGAACGAAAATAAGAATAAGTTAACGGATTGAAATAAAACCCTATGCAAGCGCAGAGGCTTTAAATACAATAGCTAAAAAAGGAAAGCAAAAATTAGGCACTTATTTTTATGTTGATTGTTAGCTTGTCATTAATCGCCTGTCTCTTTTACGTCATGGCCACTAGCCATGTTTTATCGCGCTTATTTGACAAACAAGGTCCAGATCAAAAGAAAACCTTAATATTAAGCACCGTCGCCATTTTGACTCATATGCTAGTGTTGGTGAATTCAGTGTTTACGCATCAAGGACAAGATCTCAGTACCGTCAACGTTGCCTTGTTAACCTGTTGGGTTATCGTCGTTTCTGTAACGACCGTATCTTTGCGCTTCCCTGCAACACTATTACTACCTGTGGTGTATGGCTTTGCCGCCATTTTGTTATTAGCAAGCCTGTTTATTCCGCACCATATTATTATGCATACAATAAACATAGATGTTGGTCTCGTTTTGCATATTTCACTTTCATTGTTGGCTTACTGCGTACTTATCATCGCCACGCTCTACGCCATTCAATTTATGTTTATTGATAAACGTCTAAAACAGCGGGATTTGGCGATTATGACCAGCCATCTACCGCCACTTATGCAAGTGGAAAGGCAGCTTTATCAACTGTTATTTGTAGGCACAGGTTTATTAACGCTGGCATTGGCATCCGGTTTTTACTTTTTAGACGGTATGTTCGCTAAAGAGACTATTCACAAAACCATTTTATCTATCGTTGCATGGCTTATTTATGTCGTCGTCGCATTTGGGCATAAGCAGTTCGGCTGGCGCGGTAAGTCTGTGGTGATTTCAATCATAGCGGCTTCTGGCATCGTAACTTTAGGTTACTTTGGTAGTCGCTTTATACAAGAAGTGATTTTAGGCAGGTTTTAAACTTTAACTTGACTATCGTAACTCACTAACGCTTAATACTCTTTCGTAAGTAAAAAAGGGATCCACTGTTGGAAGACATATCGACCAGCGCCTTGTTTATCATACTCGGCGTGCTCATTTTGATGTCGGCTTATTTTTCTAGTTCAGAAACCGGTATCATGTCAATCAACCGTATTCGTCTACGCCATCTTGAAAAAGAGAATCACCGTGGTGCGAAGCGTGTAAGTAACCTCCTTAACCGTCCTGACAGACTGATTGGTCTGATCCTGATTGGAAATAACCTCGTCAATATTGCCGCTGCGCAAGTGGCTACCATCATTGGATTACGCCTGTATGGCGATATGGGTATCGCAGTTGCTACTTTTGGTCTCACACTTGTGGTTCTTATCTTCGCTGAAGTTACACCTAAGACTCTCGCGGCTTTATACCCTGAGAAAGTCGCGTTCCCAAGCTCTGTTATCCTCAAAGTATTGTTGAAGGTCTTGTTCCCTTTGGTTGTGGCAACCAACTGGATCACCAATGGTATGTTGCGATTGGTCGGGATCACACCACAAGAGATTGAAGAGCACAGCCTAAGTAAAGAAGAATTAAAAACCGTGGTAAATGAGTCGAGCGCTATGCTGCCCTCAAACCACCAAAACATGCTCACTTCTATCTTAGACTTGGATCACGTGACCGTAGAAGACATTATGATCCCACGCAGTGAAATCAATGCGATAGATATCAATGACGAGTGGAAAGATATTGCTCGCCAGCTCACGAATGCGCAGCATACCCGAGTGCTACTTTACCGTGACCAAATTGATGATGCGGTTGGTTTTATTCACGCTCGTGATGCGCTACGCCTACTGACAAAAGAGCAGTTTGATAAGCCGTCACTACTACGTGCGGTAAGAGAGATTTACTATGTACCAGAGAATACCTCGCTCAATACACAGCTGATTAAATTCCAAGAAGCCAAAGAGCGTATTGGTCTTGTTGTTGATGAGTATGGTGACATTCAAGGTCTGGTTACACTCGAAGATATTCTTGAAGAAGTTGTTGGTGACTTTACCACCACGCAGACGCGTGCGCCGAGCGAAGACGTAAACATGCAGCGTGATGGCTCAGTTATGGTTGACGGCAGTGTAAACGTGCGTGACTTAAATAAGGAAATGAGTTGGGACTTACCTACCGAAGGTCCTAAAACCCTGAGTGGCCTGATTGTAGAGCACCTTGAAGATATTCCAGATGCGCCTCTTGGCTTAACGATTTCTGGTTATAAGATGGAAGTCATTGAGATAAAAGAAAACATGATCAAGATGGTGAAAATTTCCTCTAATACCAATTAGCTTAATTAAGTGGTCTATTTTGAGGCAAGAAAATTTTGTAGATAACACCGCTACCGCGTCCTGCTATCGCCAAGGTACCTACATCCATATAGGCAAGGCAAAAATTTTACTATTTAACCTGAGGTTTGGATAAGGAATGTTCCAACTCATTGTTGCTAAAGCACAACTTAGTTTTCTCCTTGTCTAGCCAGAGAGTTTTAGGGAAAACAAGGCGAATTTACGCACCAATAGCTGGCTATTGGAAGTGAATTCAACGCAGTTAGCGCTAAAACTGGCTGCTAGAAAGGCATTAATTATCCGCAGCTCAGGTTATTTAGTTGTTCTAAATGAGAAATTTTTAACGCAGTTAGCGTCAGATTTTATCCTTCAAATTGAGCAAGTATTAAGACTAATTGGTATAACTCTTAAGCAAGTAAACTCAATTGCGGTGTTGAAAATAACACCGCAATTTCCTCAAGAAAAAATTCGCTCGAACCAGTTCTTATCTAAATCATCTTCACAGCGTTTAAGTTGAACGGCATAGCGCGCAGCTCGATGCTTTACCTTATTTGCGACTTGCATTAACCATTTCTTATTTTTATAAGTGCCACGACGATAACCGCCCCAGCCTTCATGATAATTGAGGTATTGTGCATAAGCGTCCCATTTTGACACGCCGTTTACTTTGTGAGTTTTGTATACGAACCAAGCCATAAAATCGATGGCGTCTTCAAAGTCATCGCGATCTGCACCTGAGTTTCCAGTTTCACGAATATAATCAGACCAGGTCGGTGTTTTGGCTTGAGAGTAGCCATAAGCAGAGCTCACTCTGCCAACAGGAATAAACCACAGGAAATATTCCATAGGAGGAGCCGCATCGTGACGAAAAGAGCTTTCTTGGTACATCATGCTCATCAGTACATGCTTTGGTGAGCCCCATTTTTCTTGAGCATCACGAGCATCATAATACCAATCTTCTTTTTCCTCAAAAATTTTACAAATATCATGAGGTTGTTTAGGTGGTGCAGTAGCACATCCGGATAAAACGGCGACGAGGCTAATTAAAATTAATTTTTTTTGCATTTTTTCGAAACCTAATGAACTTTTACAATTTGCATTGGTCTGAACTTATGAATGCAGCAGTTTAGCATTGTTTCATCCCTGAAATTTATTTGCGCAGCCTTATGGCTGCGCTTTTTTTTGTCTTGTGCATTATGCCCTTGAAAAATAATCGTCAAGGAAAGCCGTGAAGTCTACCGTATCCGCAGCTCTAACCGCAGCCTCATCTTCGAAAGACTGACGTGCAAATGACTTCAGCGTATCTTCATCGTAATAACCATATTTGATATCTTGATGAAGTTGCTTATATTTTTTCGCAAGTTCAATGCCCATTGAGCCTTGTTCTAAGGTACGACTCTTCAGTTGAGATAGCAACTGCCCAGAAAAAGTAAGTGCAGGCGTTTCAATTGACAACATTAATTTTTCCACCGTCGCCACATAGACTGATTGTTCAGTACTCGCATCTAACATTTTTGCGACTTTGAGTAAGTCTGTAAAAATCTCTGTGCCCCACTGTTTCACACTCACAGGCTCACCCGCTTTACTCAGTTCGAGTGCTGTGCAGCGACCTTGGTTAACCACCTGATGTAAATTCTTACCAGCGAGCTTCTGCGCTTCAAACGAAAGTTCAGGGCTTGGCTTTAACAAACAATAGGTTAAAAACACGTCTAGGAAGTGGATTTGCTCCAGACTCACACCGGTGTGCTCGAATGGGTTAACATCCAGCGCACGAATTTCGATATATTCGATACCACCACGTTCAAGTGCCTGAGTCGGCGTTTCACCAGACTTGGCATTGCGCTTTGGTCTAATTGGTGAGTAGAACTCATTTTCAATTTGTAAAATGTTGCGATTCAGCTGTTTTGGCTCTGCTGCTCGATAGTCTGGAATTTCATGATACAAGTCGGAGCGGCAACGAATGGCTTGTCGCAAGCCTGCAATATACTCATCCAGATCGTTATACATCACCTTAAGCGAGCTTTGTGCGCTATTGGTATAACCTAAATCACCCAGTCTAAGTGCGGTGCCATATTCAAGATATATGGAGCCATTTTCTAGCTTACTAAATGGCAAGTCGCTCTTTTTGCCTTGCAAAAATGACGGACAAAGCGCAGGAGATGCGCCAAACAGGTAGCTTATCAGCCACATTTCACGCTTGAAGTTACGAATGAGGCCTAAATACTGCTGGGAGATAAATGATTGTTGAGGGTTATCATCTTCAGACATCACTTGCAGGCTTTGCCATACGGTCTCTGGAAACGAAATATTGAAGTGCACACCCGCAATGGCCTGCATCATACTGCCATAGCGATTTTTCAGCCCTTCACGATATAGCGTTTTCATTTTGCCGATATTAGAAGTACCAAACTGTGCTAGGACAATATCTTCTTCATCCTCAATAAAGCACGGCATCGACAAAGGCCACAGTAACTCATCACCCATGTTAGCCAAAGTAAACTTCTGTAGATCAGAAAGTTGCGCTAATGTCTCTTGTGGGTCCTCACTCACTGGAGTGATAAATTCGAGTAGCGACTCAGAAAAATCAGTGGTGATATGACCATTGGTCAATGCATGGCCCGTCTTTTCTGGATGCGGTGTTTTCGCTATTTTTCCCGACCCTTGGATCCGCAATGCCTCACGTTCGATACCTCTTTTGATACCTTTGAAAACGCCGCGATGCGCGCCGTCAGACAATAAGTCCAGCTTAGTGTTTAAGTCTAATTGTTTCAAAAATTCTTCCTCGAACCTACAGGCCAATTTCAAGTTTATGGGGTCGAAACCAAATTATACCAAGTGTATTCATTAAATGAGTGATTTAAACCGAGCAATCAATTTAAATATGGTTACTTTTAGTACACTTAGGCCTTAATAATAACTTTGCCAACATGCTTACCACTTTCCATACAGTGATGAGCCAGCGCAATATCCGCCATAGCAAAGTAATGACTTACGTTTATGCTGATTTTGCCAGCTTGGTACGCCTGATACAAATATTTAAGATCGTCTAAATTACTCGCAACCAACATCCCCTCAGCCCTTACACCCCTTGTCGTAGCTCGCTCACAGACCATTTCTTTGGTGACGCTGGGAATAGTCACTAGGTGCGAATCCGGCTTCATCGAGTCGACACACTGTAATGCAATATCGCCACCAATTAAGTCCAGTAAATCGCATTCAACTTGGTGCTGATAAAATTCGTCATAACTTATTGCCGTTACCTTGAGCTTTGACAACAATTCGTGCTCAGGGCGGGTCGAGACAGCAACTACCTTTCGACCTTCAAGCTGTGCTAGTTGAACTGCAAAATGCCCCACGCCACCGGTTGGTGCCAATACATATAGTGGACGATTATGATTCGAAAATTTATCTAGCGCTTGTTTTGCCGTAAGACCCGCAAGACAAAGACCTGCAATATCTGGATTTTCTTGCAAAGAAACCTTAATGAGCTCTGACTCAAGCGCCACTACATAATCACTATAGGTTCCGGGGTTACTTGCAAACCCAATCATACCTATGACAAGGTCGCCGACTTTAAATTGGTTATCTGGGCCATAAACCTCAACCACCTCACCATGCAGATCATATCCGAGCGGCAAAAAGGCATCTGCGCTTTTTTGCGCTGCAACATAACCAAGGCCTTGTCTGGTTTTCACTTCAATAGGATTTATGCTGGTACTGTTTACTTTTATGCGCACTTGGCCTGAACTAAGCGCTGGCAAAGAAATGGTGGTACTACACAGCTGATTGCTATCACCAAATTCGTAGATACCGTAAGTGGTTGACTTATTTATCATGTGCGGCTTTCTTAGAAGACAGTTTGTTATCTTTGTAGAATACGCGAAAGGGTAAAGAGTTTGAAGAAATTTACAGTATGGGAAAGAAAAACGCTCTTACAGTATGGCTGTAAGAGCGTTTAGCCATATTAGTGATTGAACACTATCTGGTCGTCGACAACCTCGACTTTAATGGTATCTCCAGTCACAAACTTCCCTTGTAACAAGTCCTGCGCCAACGGGTTTTCAATGTATTGTTGCACTGCTCGTTTTAGAGGACGGGCACCATATACAGGATCAAACCCGCTTGCAGCGATTTTATCAAGCGCGGCGTCACTGAGCTCAAGCGCAAAGCCTTTTTCAGTTAAGCGTTTACTCAATCTGTCTAACTGGATACTCGCAATTTCTTTAATATGCTCATTGATAAGCGGGTGGAACACCACAGTTTCATCAATGCGATTAATAAATTCAGGCCTAAACTGACTAGCAAGCACGCCCATAACACGCTCCTTGAGTGTCGCGTAGTCGTTATTTCCTGCTTGCTCTTGAATGACATCCGACCCCAAGTTCGAGGTCATGATGATCACCGCATTTTTAAAATCAACCGTGCGACCTTGACCATCGGTCAAGCGACCATCGTCCAAGACCTGCAATAAGATATTAAATACATCTGGATGCGCTTTTTCGACCTCATCAAGCAAAATCACAGAATAAGGACGACGCCTTACCGCTTCTGTCAAATAACCGCCTTCCTCGTAGCCAACATAGCCAGGAGGTGCACCAACCAAGCGCGCAACTGAGTGTTTTTCCATAAACTCGGACATATCAATGCGCACCATAGCGTCTTCTGTATCAAACATAAAGTTGGCTAACGCTTTGGTCAGCTCCGTTTTACCGACCCCTGTTGGACCTAAGAACAAAAACGAACCAATTGGGCGATTTGGGTCTGCAAGCCCGGCTCGTGAGCGACGGATAGCGTTGGCAACCGCATTAACGGCTTCGTCTTGCCCAATCACTTTTTTATGGAGCTCGTCTTCCATTTGCAGTAACTTTTCACGCTCACCTTGAAGCATTTTTGCTACCGGGATTCCAGTCCAGCGAGATAAAATTTCTGCAATTTCATCTTCACCCACCTGATTTTTTAAAAGGCTCATTTCCTGCATTTCAGCCTGAGAAGCAAGGTCTAGTTTTCGCTCAAGCTCAGGGATCCGACCGTATTGCAGTTCGGACATGCGTTGCAAGTCACTTGCTCGACGCGCGACTTCTAGATCTAAACGCGCTTGCTCAAGCTCAGCCTTAATCACTTGTGTGCCTTGTAGTGAGGCTTTTTCGGCATTCCACACCTCATCAAGCTCACGATACTCAGCTTCTAATTCATTGATGAGCGTTTGCATCTCAGTGCGACGCTTTTGACTCGCTTCATCTTTCTCTTTTGCCAGCGCGTTATCTTCCAATTTTAGTTGGATGATACGGCGCTCTAGTCTATCTAATTGCTCCGGCTTTGAGTCAATTTGCAGCCGAATTGAAGACCCTGCCTCGTCTATCAAATCGATAGCTTTATCTGGAAGCTGCCGATCTGAGATATAACGATGTGATAAATTAGCCGCAGCGACAATCGCGGGATCGGTAATATCCACCGAGTGGTGCAATTCGTAACGCTCTTTTAAGCCACGTAGAATCGCGATGGTGTCCTCTACGGTTGGCTCTGCAACAAATACTTTTTGGAAACGACGCTCAAGTGCCGCGTCCTTTTCAATATACTGACGATATTCATCGAGCGTGGTCGCCCCCACACAGTGAAGCTCACCACGAGCAAGTGCGGGTTTTAGCATGTTACCTGCATCCATTGCACCGTCGGTCTTGCCAGCCCCTACCATAGTATGGATTTCATCAATAAAGAGAATAACTTGACCTTCTTCTTTAGCCAACTCGTTCAATACCGACTTTAGGCGCTCTTCAAATTCACCACGGTATTTGGCTCCTGCCACCAATGCGCCAATATCTAGCGATAGTACGCGCTTACTTTTCAAACCTTCAGGAACTTCACCGTTGATAATACGCTGCGCGAGCCCCTCAACGATGGCGGTTTTACCAACGCCCGGTTCACCGATAAGTACAGGGTTGTTTTTAGTACGGCGCTGTAGCACTTGAATAGTGCGGCGAATTTCGTCGTCACGGCCAATAACAGGATCAAGCTTACCTTGCTCAGCACGCTCAGTGAGATCGATGGTAAATTTCTCAAGAGCTTGGCGAGTGTCTTCGGCATTAGGGTCATCCACTTTTTGACCCCCTCGAATAGCCTTAATGGCTTGCTCAATCTTTGGCTGGGTGATGTTAAGCGCTTTGAAAATCTCGCCTAATGGGCCTTTATCTTCGCACGCAGCAAAAACAAATAGCTCGCTGGAGATATATTTATCTTTACGCTTTTGTGCATATTTATCACACAGATTGATCAGCGAAATAAGGTTATTTGAAAGCTGTACATCACCACCTACACCTTCTACTTTAAATAGCTTTTCAATGGCTTGTGACAACTTAGTATTAAGCTCGTCGGCGCTCACACCTGCTTGTGCTAATAATGCGCGCACACTCGATCCGCTCTGTTGGAGCAAAGCATACATTAAATGAACAGGTTCAATAAATTGGTGATCGCGCCCAAGCGCTAATGACTGCGCATCGGAAAGCGCAGCTTGGAATTTGCTTGTAAATCTATCTAAACGCATGATTTATTTACCCATATAAAATATCGAATTACCTTATTTATGGGTATTAACTGAACGAAGATCAAGCGTAAAAGTAATAATTTACCCTGATTATTTGCGCCAAATCAAAGTTGCCATACGGCCCGTTGTTTTGTCTCTACGATAGGAAAAATACTGCTCGGACATAGTTACTGTACAGTGTTTATCGCCGTAAAAATTTTTTACACCTTGCTCGCGTAGTAACGATTGTGCAAGCTCGAAAATATCCGCAATATATTTACCGTCTTTTTTGGCAACAAATGCCGTATTTCGTTGCGCCTCAAAAGCCTCTACTACGTCTTCGCCCACCTCGAATGCTCTAGGCCCAATCGCAGGGCCAAACCATACACAGATCTCTTCAGGTGCACAGTTAAACTTAGCCAGTGTTTGCGAGATAATTCCAGCCGCAAGAGGCTTCCAACCACCATGGATAGCGGCCACCTCTTCACCATCTTTTGATGCAAGCAGAATGGGTAAGCAGTCTGCTGTCATGATAGCCAGTGGTGTTTGACGCAATCGAGTGTATAAGGCATCGGCTTGATGGACCTGTGCGATTTCAAACTGCTCGTCGACCACCACCACTTCTGCGCCATGTACTTGCTCAAGCCATACAATCGGGTTGGCCACATAACCATGTAAAATTCGACGGTTTTCGGCTACATGTTCAGCATTATCACCAACATGAAAGGCTAGATTGAAGCTATCATACGGCGGCGCTGAAACACCGCCCTTACGCGTTGTTGATAATGTCCCAACTAATTGGGTTAATGGCCACTGAGCAAGTTGCATCTTATAACGTTAAATCCGGGTTTTCTTTGGTGTCTTCTCTGAGCGCTGCCACCAACTTAATCATATCTTCAGGCACAGGCGCTTCCCATGTCATCTTCTCGCCAGTAATAGGGTGAGCGATACTCAATTTTATAGCATGCAATGCCTGACGTTTAAACTCTCTTAATTGCTCGGTTAATCCTTGAGTTGCATTTCTTGGTGGACGAGGACGGCCGCCATAGAGCTGATCGCCAATTAGTGGGTGATTCAAATACGCCATGTGTACACGAATTTGGTGCGTTCTACCGGTTTCTAGGCGCAGGCGCAATCGCGTGTGTGCTCTGAACTTTTCAGCAACACGGTAATGAGTGATAGCTGGCTTACCCATCTCATGTACTGCCATATGTGTACGCTTGGTTGCGTGACGACCGATTGGCTTTTCAATCATGCCACCTGCGGTCATCGTGCCATTACAGACAGCTTCGTATTCACGTGTGAAGTTTTCACGCGCTTGCAGATTCTTCACCAAGTGCGTTTGTGCTTGAATAGTTTTCGCTACGACCATTAGACCAGTCGTGTCTTTGTCTAGACGGTGTACGATGCCAGCACGTGGCACGTTAATGATTTCTGGGTGATGGTGCAGCAGAGCATTTAACACAGTGCCATCTGGGTTACCGGCACCGGGGTGAACCACCAGCCCCATCGGCTTGTTTATCACAAGAATGTCATCATCTTCGTAAACAATGTCTAACTCTATATCTTGCGCTTCGTATTCACGTTGTGCTTCGATAACCGTCTCGATAGCGACACTTTCACCACCAAGTAACTTTTCACGAGGGGTGTTGAATACTTCACCATCTACGGTGACTTTATCTTCAAGGATCCAAGTTTTTATTCTTGAACGAGAAAAATCCGGGAACAATTGCGCCAATATTTGGTCTAGACGTTTACCACCGAGTTCGACTGGAACCTCCGCTTGGAGGGAAATTTGCTCTGACATCTGAAACTTTACCTAATTTACCAGTGCAAGCCGTGCTCGACTGGGTTAGAATCGTATTAATGCATAGTTTACTCGGTTTTGCCGAGTTGGCCTAGCCGAAGAAAACAAAGGTAGTAAAATAAAATGATTAAAAACTTAAGGACACACGCCTTTAGGCTGGCGTTAGCCGCGTCTGTTTTGGGTTTGGCAGCCTGTTCATCCGCACCAGAACAAGAAGATATTGAACGCGTACCAAACAAATCCGCCCAAGCGCTTTATGAAGATGCTAAACAAACATTAGATTCAGGTTTATATGCCCGCGCCATTGAATTATTGGGCGCGATTAATGCTCGTTACCCGTTTGGCCCTTATGCAAGACAAGTTCAAATGGACTTAGTCTATGCATATTATCAAACAGGTAACACTGACCAAGCACTTGCCACTATTGATCGTTTTATTCGCTTAAATCCAAATCATAAAGACCTAGACTACATGTACTACATGCGAGGTCTGGTAAGTATTAAAGCTGACGAAAACGCATTCCAAGAATATTTCGGTGTAGACAGAGCCGACCGCGATGCCAATCGTACCCGCGTTGCTTTTCAGGATTTAACCACGTTAGTCAAAAACTATCCAAACAGTCCGTATGCACCAGAGGCGAAAAAACGCTTAGTATGGTTACTAAACAAAATGGCTCGTTACGAACTGAGAGTCGCTGAATATTACTTCGAACGTGAAGCATATCTTGCCGCAGCAAACCGTGGCAAATATGTAGTAGAGCACTACTCTCAAAGTAGTTATCTGACCCAAGCTTTTGACATTATGGAAAAAAGCTACCGAAAGCTTGGTCTTCCTGACCTTGCAGATAACGTGAAAAAAGCCAAATCGGTTAACGCACGTAACAAATAAAAAGAGTGCTAAGTCACGATATCACCAATGTCGTGACGCCTCTTTCACCAGTACTCGCCTTCAAGCATTCTACAGCAGTAAAAAATACTTGTTTCCTGTACATAGACATCAGCCGTCAGCGTGTTTTTTTGATTGTAGTTGTAATAAGGAAGGATTTAGGCTGCCCATAATAGAAGGTAAGCAGCCTTAAAAGGTAAGCATTTGACTGAGCAGCGTATTAAATTGCTTCTTCGTCCTCTTCACCTGTACGGATCCGAACCACACGCTCAACATCGGTCACAAAGATTTTACCGTCACCAATTTTGCCCGTTTGAGCGGTTTTTAGGATAACTTCAATGGCTCTGTCAACGTCTTCATCTGCGGTAACAATATCAAGTTTTACTTTAGGCAAGAAATCTACCATATATTCAGCACCGCGATATAACTCAGTATGACCTTTCTGACGACCAAAACCTTTTACCTCACATACCGTCATACCCGTGATCCCCACATCCGAAAGCGCTTCTCGGACATCATCAAGTTTAAACGGTTTAATTATTGCTTCTATTTTCTTCATGACTATCTCGATTCCTTTGGTATAGCGTCGATTTTAGACAATCCGCTTGCCCAAGGCAAACAAAGACATTGAAAGTTGAAGTGATTTCACGCAATAATATTAATCATAAATTATTACTTTTTGGTTGTGAGGCGGTAATGAAACAATCAGCAGGATTCAATCTACTAGAACTGATGATAACCATCGCTATATTGGCTATCGTGTTGGCCATTTCATTTAGCTTTGATGGCAACCTGCTGCAACGTAACCGAGCAGAGTCCTTCTTACAAGAATTACAACGCAATATCGCTTTTGCTCGTGTAAAAGCAACCGCTGCAGACGACATTGTCATTCTCTGCCCCGCGCCACCAGCCAATATTCAAGCTAGGACTGCATTTACTTGCCAAGATAATTGGGCAACAAACAGAATTAGCGTGTTTGTTGACAGAGATAAAAATGGCACATTTAGTAATGGAGATACTATCCATCGCACTATGGAGGTCGTAGACGATAACGACACTATGGTGTTTAAGAACAAAGACCAGCCTGCTGGCAATCTTCTAAGGTTTGATTCAAGCGGACTCTTAAGTGGTTCAAACGCTGGCAATTTCACCTATTGCCCAGGCGATGACAACAATAATCAGCAGCTGAGTGTTTCAACCGCTGGCACAGCATTATATCGAGGAAGTACGACAGAATCCTGTGAATAGACGCAAAACACCGATACGCAAATTATCTCGAAGTTCCAATCTTGCCTTTAACATATAAACGACTAGGCTTAAAGAAAATATAATACGAGGCAAAGGATATGCATCGTCATATGGGTTTTTCCCTATTGGAATCTTTAGTGTGTTTGGCGATTATCACCATCGTCAGTTTATTTTCTCTTCCCACTCTTACTGCTTTGTTTCAGTTTGATAAACCAAAAATAAAATTGGAAGCATTACGACGGGCCATTAATTTTGCTCGCATTCAAGCCGTTGCAAGCGGTGCAACCGTTACTTTGTGCCCATTGAAAAACAATCGCTGCGACGACAAAGAATGGCACACTCAGTTAACGGTTTTTATCGACTACCACCCTCAAGGTGAGTTTTCAGACGATGATTATAAGTTAGCGGTTGTGGACTCAGTAGACTCAGGTGACAAGCTCACCTACCCAAGAAACGCCATTATATTTCGTCATTTTGGTCATCTCGCAGGACTCTATAACGGTACTTTTGTCTACTGTAACGCAAGTTCTACTGTGGGATTGTCGTTGTCAGTTAGCTACACAGGGAAAAGCACTCTAAAAGATACTGATGAGTGTCAAAAGTAAATAACCTAAGCTCGGGGATAGTTAGTATTAATAAAAAGGGAAGTTAACTACTTCCCCAGAAAACTAGCGCTCCCAACACCTGTCTATAGCGTCTTGATTCGTTGTCCCAGTAACACCACGAACCCCAAGTTCATCGATAGTTAAAGCAGGACACTGCTCATCACCTTGTACGGGCCCCGATGCAGCTGTTGCAACAATTCTGAAAGTATCATTGGTGACGTTTTCAAGTGTCACGTTGAAGTAGCCATTCTCTGTTGCTGTTGGTACACCGATTGCTTCAAGATCATTCGAATAAGCTCTGTTGTCCACAAAAAATTGTTCTTGCTTATTCGCAGCGTCAAGTAACAAAGTCATAGCGTCTGCTCTTGCCCCCCTCCTAACGTATTCACTGTAATTAGGGTAAGCGATAGCTGATAGGATCCCGATAATCACCACCACTATCATTACTTCAATTAAGGTAAACCCTCTTTCGACTAAACAACCTGCGGAGTTATTTCTATTCATCTTTCCCTTTCTCATCGCTATCTTCTCTCTTATAGATATAAAGCTGTTTAGTCTTTATCTTTGTACTTTTGGTTGTGAATATTTCAACCGGTTTTTTAACGGGTACCGGTTCACTAGGAATACTCGGTGGTGCAAATGGAGTACTTGCATCAGGTCCTGCTTCAATCCCTGGACCTGGAATATACACAATATTGTCTCTTACTATGATCGAGGGCTTATCTGGTAAGTCTTGTGATGTAATATAGGTTTTACCCGTACCATAGTGCAAGTGAAACATATAGAGCTGGCCTTTGCCGCCCGTGAGCGTACATTGCTGAGTAGTCTGGTCTGCTGGGGTAAATGACGTAAAATAAGCGACCCCACCAATCACTGTTGATTCTGCTAGCGACTTTTCTCCACCAGATAATTGATACTTCCAACCTTTAAATTGAGCCAGCTTAGCCTCTTGTTTAACGAATTTGTCCAAGTCATTTACCGCATTACCAAAAGGATCATCTTTCATTTCCATTAAATCACTGATGACTATCGGCTCTGGGATATCCTCGACAAATGACTGTGTTTTGGTATTCACATCCCTAACCATAAATAGATAATCCGTTACACTTGAGTCTGTTGGTTTTGCGCGGTTGCCGCTACCTATTACAATGGCATCAAACGGTGTATCTTTTCGCTCCATTCGATAATCATTCGCTCCTGTACCGAAGATAGTTTTAGTTACCTCACTATAAAACGTTCTCGCAATCGTCGGTTTATAGAAAAAACGTCTATCCTGATCAGCGGCTGTACTACCCAGTTGTGCAAGCTCAAAGTGTGTCCACGGCTCCGTAGGATCATTAGGGTTTGGTCCAGGCATATCTATTCGCCATATACTGCCTGCGGTATCCGCTAAATATATTCGGTCGCTAAAGCCATCGTAGTCCGAATCCGTCAATGCAGGTTGCGCAACGATGCTATGCTCCCCCTTAAACGCATCCCCCGTAAGCGACCAAACGATATCAGCATTGTTTGACATAATATCGACCATGTAAATGCCAACACCTTTGTTATTCTCGTCGACTGAGCGCGATACATTATCTTTGTTGGTGTTGTAACCTGCAGCAAAAATCAATACGGGTCTATTCTTTTGCTTCTCAATAAAGCTGACGACAGGCTTAGACCACGTTTGTCCCAAATCTTTAAACTTATTTGAATCACCAGAAATAGGCCCACCCCAAAGTAATGATGGCGAATCAGGGTTAGTGATATCGAAACCATAGTACTTGTTTCCACCACGGCGCATACCAACAAAGGCCCACACCTTGTCACCAGACTCTACTTTTCGGTTTTTATTGATATCATGAAAATAGACAGTAATTGGGCCATCCATGCCATATAACTTGGTTTCTGCTTTTTCCGTTTTCACTGGGTTTAAGATAGATAAAAGTGACTTCGGAATAAATGCCCAACTTTCGCTTACACTGTTACCATTGTCTTTGAACATGTGTAACACACCAGCATTGGTGCCTACTAAGATGCGAACGTCACCATTCCCATAGTCAATTGATGCTGGCTTTGAATGAAGCGGATCTGCAAATATATCGGCTCTTCTATCCGAAGAAAAACCATCTCCATCGTCATCATCTACATCTTTGCCAATTACCCAGTTGAAGACTTCTTGTAACTGGCTTTTACTGGCACCACTTAGGCCCATCGCATCCGCTAATTGTGTTCGGCCACCGTATGCACTCTCTGCATTATCATAAGTAAATTCAACTAACGAGCCGCCGTCAAAATCCGACAGCACTTTTCTCGTTAGTTGATTTTCCAAAGCGTAGTTAACACCACCCTTTTCAATATTATTGCCATCCTTCGAGCCTCCAGCTGACCAAAAGGTGGTAATACTGTTTGAGATTGCGCCTTTTTCATCTATCGCGGGGGTACCTTCTTGGCCCACCACTTTTTTATTTTCAAATTTTAATTTTTTAAGGTTACCGCGCCAGCGAGTATGAGTTTCCGGCTTAAACTGAGTGTAGTATAAAGCATTTCCGGTTTGCGTCGGATCTTGTGCGTTGGCAGACACGGTTGGTGAACTAAAGCTTGCACTCACATTTCTGATATTGGTAATCGTGGTTTTGAGCACGTCCGATAAGTCGTTTGCGGTATGCGCATGAAGATATTGCCCACCACCTTGCGTCGCGGTTTCTTTAAGCAGATCTATGCCTGTACCCGACATACCATTACCAAAACCAATCGTGAAGACCCGTGCAAAATCGTGTTCATCAGGTGTAGAAGGATATAAGTCAACTTTAACTTGAGACGTACCGCGCATTGTTTTAGCTAATGCGGGTAAATAATTTTTAGTGACACCAGAACCTTCATTTATATCAAAGTAATTGGGATAAGAGCCATAGACTGAAAAATATTCATTCACTATGCTATTGTTAGAGCTAGTGTCACTGGTTGGATCTCCATCTGTCATTAAAATTAAATTAATTGAGGTATCGCAGCGTTCATCCGCGCCACGGGCTGGAGTAAACGCGGAGATATAATTACCACGACGCTCTATACTCTTATCTCTATCGTTTCCACCGTTTTCGCCCCAGTAGACATCTCCACCTTTAAGGTAGTTATACAACTCCCATAAGGTTTCAGATAACGGCGTTGAGCCAGAAGCAGGTAATGCATTTATTTTTTCTACAATGTCATCACTACTACTACCAATACCATTTAATATATAACCGCCACTTGAAGAATATAGGCGAGATAAACCAAATTGGATATCTGCGTTGTCTTTCACCAGTTTACGCATCGCGTTTTGCGCAACTTTGAGGCGGCTATCAGCACAGCCCTGTACAGCTTGATTGTACTCATTTGCTTGATAACAGTTACTACCGTTAAAGCACTCTGTTTCTTGGTATCCATAACGTGTTTCATAACGCCAGCCAGTCCACACGCGATATGAGTAACGCTCATAACACGCCTTACCATTTTGTGAGTCCCACGCCATACTGCCCGATGTATCAAATAACATTAATACTCTGGGCTGCTCACGGGTAGAGACATTATGTTTAACGTAAAGCTCGATATCTTCGGCCTGAACGATTTGTGTCAACGCGGACCAAGCAATTAAAATACAAAATAACTTTTTCATAATTTATATCCGAAGAAGTCTATAGTTAATTTGAAACACTGACTATTTCTTGCCCAACACCCATCACAATAGTTACATTGTGACGACCTCTATCGCCGTATTCCACCGTGGCCTGGACTTCCGTCATGTTACAGACGAACCCATCTGTGTAATCAAATTGTCGGGGACAAAATAGCTCAAGCTCTCCGTTATTTAAGTTTTTCACGGTCGCTTGTAAGCCATTGGGTGTTTGTACTGTCGCGCCACCATCTGCTAGCTGCTGTCGTGAGCGTAAAAACACATTATTGGGGGCTCGTTGCTCTTGCCTTATCAACCTTTGCATTTCACCAAACAGTAAACTCTCGGCTTCTTCTCGCTCCATCACCGCATGTGTCATTTTAATATCCAAGGTACTTGTGCTCATTAAAGTCACTGCAACCGCCATAACAGCAACCACCATCACCATCGCCATGATCAGCACCACACCTCGTTGCTTTACATTTCCCATGCTGAGCCTCCCATGTTGTACATCGAAATCGTAGTTGAGAAAACCGTTCTGCGAACGGCATCTGTATAAGTTAGCTCGCTTCTATTGGGATCATTTCCCAGATAGTAAGTCCGCTTTTGCACCCCGAAATCTGCATCAGGCTGTAGGACTCTAACTAAAACAAACAACTGCAAAGATAAAATCCCTCGCGTTCCGCTCCAATCAGCCTCAGACATATTCGCAGTGTGCCTATATCTATCTACGCGGCCGTCATAATCGGTATCTAAGCCAAACACAAACCGCATCCGTTCAACCCCTTCAATGACCAGCTCATCACTCATTCCACCACTTACCAGTAGACGTTTTCTTCTCAATACAGGGATGGTGATAGTGCGATTGTTAATCACCTGCTGCTCTTCACTTATGTAATAAACATGGTGACTATAAGGCCACAATGTGGCGTTTACACTTGGCATATTGCCAATGGTATTACCAGCAATAAACTCCGCCTGCTCTTGCTGCGCAATAAAGTAGTATCTTCCATTTTGGATTTGTGTCCCATCTGGAACTAGTCCTGTGATTTCCACTGGGTTACCTTCCAAAAACTTCACTTGCAACACTTCGGTCTCGGGTATCGCTTTGGTAATACACTCCATAGCATTAGCACCGTCGGAGAGTGTCGCTAAGATAGGTCTAAAATTTGTGGGGTCGTTGTTAGGGAAACTTCCATTATTAGGTCCATCGCTGCAATCATTACCCGGATTTGCTGGTGCACTTTGATTGGTACTTTTGAAGCCTTTGTCGTAAAAGGTTCCCCAAAAGCCAACTTGCTCGATATCGCGACGCAGTATTGATAGAGACAAGCGTCCCTTTTCTTGTAATTCTCCAATTTGCATCGTGTCATTGGTGGTCGCCTTCATACCTATGTATGTTGCTATAACACCTGCTAATAACATCACACCAATGAACATGGCGATCATTATTTCCAATAAGGTAAACCCTAGCATCCTTTTCATGGCTCACTCCTAATTAAAACAAATGTTTCCATGACTACCGCTCTGCGTCTATCATCAACCGTACCACAATCCCCCGCGGGATTATCCTCAAGGGCAGTCATGGCCTGACGTCCTCGCCACGTGACAACAACCCTCACATTTACCCCGGAAGGATCGGTGGCACTCGAGGTGGGAGTAATACATACAACCGCATTATCCAACGAACCGGTATTTTCTCGTGCTCTTATGGCTCGACGCCAATTAGCAATATCCGTTTGCGCGATGCTAGCTGCACTACAATATCCGGTATAACAAGTGTCCGCTTTTGTAGTTCCGCTCTCACTATTAAACTTTACCTTATAAAGTGTCGTGATGTCGGTCGCATCATTACTACGAATACGATGCATGATGTCGCTGGCAAGCTCAACCGCTGCGGCTCGCTGCATAGAATCAAAACTTGCTTGTTTAGCTTTTGCTTGTAATGCCACAGCACCAAGCAGCCCAAAGCTCAAAATCATAAAAGCAATAAGCACTTCTAACAGTGTGAAGCCATGTTGCTTTAGCGAAAGATGCATATCTCAACCAGAATTCAATTATCCTAGTTTCAGTGTAAGCGGTCGTCTTTGAAACTCAATACGAGATAGTATGAAAGGTCTATTGAGGCGATAAACGGTTTATTCACCACTTAACACTCAAAACAATGTTTTTATTTGGGTATAAGCTCTACGGCTAACTTCATAGCGATTGGGCAGCGACTTGAGGCAAACATAGTGCTTTTGTTCATGTAGTTCTAAAGCAGAAATTTCTGTTCGCTTAACTAATGTACTGCGATGGATTTGAATAAAATGTGTTGGAAACTTATCTAACAGTGACTTGAGTGACATGTCAATTAATGCTTGTAGGCCGGAATTCAAGGTTACTCGCGTATATTTTTCATCCGCCTCGGCAACAATAACATCCGAAGCCTGAACGTAACGCAACTCACTGCCAACGTAATAGCTGAGCGTCTCCATACTCGGAAAGATAGTAGTCAATAAAGCATCAAGCTTATCACTATCTAGTGGCTTCACTAGATAACCATTGGCGTGCAGTTCAAATGCTTCTAACGCATATTCCGGATGCGCCGTTAGAAACACGATTTTCATCCTCGGAAATTGCAGGCGTAATTGACTCGCAAGCTCAACACCTGACTGACCTGGCATCGAAATATCAAGAAAAATTAGCTGTACAGGCTCCTGATTTAGTAGCGCTTCCACACCGTCAGCACAGTCAACTTCACCGATACAACGAAAGCCCACGTGCTTTTGCATTAGTCGTTTAACGCGAGCTCTTGCCAACGGCTCATCATCCACAATAAGATAAGATATTACTGTTTTCATAGTGGTAGCGAAAAACTGACGGTATAGCTATCTTGACTGGCTTCGGTTTTAAAATCAATGGGCTGATTGTAGTGTAAAGTCAAGCGGCGTCTGATGTTACTTATCCCAATGCCATGCCCTTGGTGCGTCGGCTTTAATTTTGCGTCATAGCTGTTAAAAATTACCACCGTTAAGGTGCGTTTACTACAGTGAATATGAATACGAATATCCGCTCCATTTGGGTTTGGCTCTACCCCATGGCTAACCGCGTTCTCCACCAATGGCTGCAATATCAACGCAGGGATCAAAACATCTCCCAAGACATTGTCTAATTCCCACTCTACCCTCAGACGCTCTGCAAAGCGCCACTGCTCAAGTGCTAAATACGCTTTGCATAAAGATATTTCACTTTCCAGCGGAACAATATTTTGTGTGGACATCGCAGCGCGAGATAAATCGGCAAGGGCTAATGCTGACTTTTCTGCTGCACTTGGATCGATATGAGTCAATTCGGCCACTGTATTGAGTGAGTTATATAAAAAGTGCGGCCGAATTCTCGCATGTAACGCTTCAAGTTCCGCTTGAGATAGCGCTTTCACCTTACGAATATTATCGGTAAAGATAGCTAAGAAATGCGCGAAAAGCGTGATAATGCAAAGACATATTGCGATGTTACGCCATAAGCTCAATTCAATTTTTGCCTCATCAATCCAACCGAGCAATGTAAAACCATAGGGAAAAGCCGTACTAGTGACAACAGTACAAAGCACGAAGACAGAAATGAGAATACCTGCTTCAACTAGATCTGAGCGCTTCTCAACAGCGTGGCGCACAATCGCTATCACGGCAAGTGATAAAAAGGCAGTGAAATGAATAAATAAGCTAGTTAACCCAAGGGATTGCCAAAACGCAGTCGCGGAAATCAACGTATATAAAAAGGCTAGGATTTGCGAGGCAACTAGCAATGCTAGCACACCTCGCTCACTCAATAGTGCAGACAACAACCTGATACGCGGTGTCATCGTGCTAACTCTCTTATCTGAGTTCTACAGGTACGGCAAACACGACATTTTCTTCTTGTCCTGGGTTCTCAACTACCGTTTTCCCACCAAGTTCTTTAAGTCGAGAGATAACCTGTTGAACCAACACTTCAGGTGCAGATGCGCCGGCAGTTACACCTACCTTTGCAACCCCATCGAACCAAGCTTCTTCGATGGAAGAGGCATCATCGATAAGAAATGCTTTAGTTCCCATTTTATCCGCAAGCTCTCTTAAACGGTTAGAGTTAGAACTATTTTTCGCACCCACCACAAGCAATAAATCAACTTTGTCCGCTAAGTCGCGAACCGCATCTTGGCGGTTTTGCGTGGCATAACAGATATCATCTTTTCGAGGACCACTGATGTTCGGAAACTTGCTACGCAGTGCGTCAATTACATCCGCAGTGTCATCTACCGATAATGTTGTTTGACTGCAATAGAACACATTGTCAGCATCTTTCACTTCGAGTGCTGCTACATCCTCTGGTTTTTCAACGAGATAAATACCACCATTCGGATTGTCATACTGCCCCATAGTACCCTCAACTTCAGGATGCCCATGGTGCCCAATCAAAATACACTCAGTACCTCTGCGGCTAGCACGCGTCACTTCCATATGCACCTTTGTCACTAACGGACAAGTCGCATCAAAGACTTTTAGCTCTCGGCGCTTCGCTTCATTACGTACTTGCTGAGAAACACCATGCGCGCTGAAAATAACAATACTGTCGTCTGGCACTTCATTTAGCTCTTCAACGAATACCGCACCACGAGACTTCAGACCATCAACAACATATTTGTTATGAACAACTTCATGGCGAACATAAATAGGCGCTTCGAAAATATCGAGTGCACGCTCAACAATGCTGATCGCTCTATCTACACCTGCACAGAATCCTCTCGGGTTTGCCAGCAAGATATCCATCAGTTATTTACCTCAAGAATTTCAACTTCAAACGTTACTTTTTGGCCTGCAAGCGGGTGATTGAAATCGACAGTTACCGAGTCGCCGGCTACTTCTCGGATCAATCCAGGTAAGTCAGTACCATCAGGTTGCGTAAATGCAATGATGCTACCTACTTGAGCAGGGGTTTCTGCGCCAAATTTGCTTCTATCAACATAATAGATGTTATCAGGATTTGGTTGTCCAAACGCGTCTTCTGGCTCTAGCTCAAAAGATTTCTCATCGCCCGCTTTTAATCCAAGCAAGCACTTTTCAAAATTTTCCGTCAGGCTGCCATCACCCATAAACAACTTAGCGGGTTTATTATGAACTTTGGTAGAATCTGCTGCTGAACCGTCTGATAACTTGATTGAAAAATGGAACAAGACTTCAGACTTTGCTCCAATTAGTTGCTCACTCACGCATTTTTCTCCTGTGGTTTATCGCCACTGGTAAAGGCATCGAAAATTAATAGTGCAGCACCGCCGACAATCGCCATGTCTGCGACATTAAACGCTGGATAATGCCAGTCTTGATAATAGAAATGAAGGAAGTCAATCACATAACCATGAATAATGCGGTCGTATAAATTTCCTACCGCACCACCTAATACCAGCGCGTAGGCCAATCCCAACTTCCAATTTGATGCCGGCAACTTACGTAGCCAAAAAATCAATAAAGTGCTAATCGCCACGGCAATGCCACTTAAAAAGTAACGTTGCCAGCCACCTGCTTCACTTAGGAAGCTAAAAGCCGCACCATAGTTATGCATATAGGTGAGATTGAATATAGGCAAAATATCAATGGACTCATAGAGTTCCATTTCAGTCATAACCAGTGCTTTGGTGAAATAGTCTACTGCAAAAAGCAGTAGACTAAGCCACAACCACACCAGACCACTTTTCTGTGTAGTTTGTGTCACGTTTTACTCCTAGGCGAATTGACGCTGCTCGCCGTCACCTTCAACGTTACTAATACAACGGCCACAGATATCTGCATGTTGCTCATTCTTACCTACGTCGTCCGTATAGTGCCAACAACGATCACATTTTTTAGCCGATGTTGCCGCTACACTAATGTATAAACCATCAATTTCTGATGAAATTGCATTTTCTGGCTTGCGGTTGACTACTTCTACCGTTGCTTTCGAAGTCAGTAAAACAAAGCGCAATTCGTCGCCAATGGCGTTGAGCTGCTCAGCTAAGTCACCGCCAGTATATAGCGTTACTTCAGCCTGTAGCGTCGCACCGATCACTTCTTCTTTACGTGCATTCTCAAGCACACGGTTTACTTCATCACGTACCGCCAGTAGGTTTTGCCAGTACTCGTTATTCAACGAGCCTTCTGTCGCCCCTTCAATTGCATCATACCAAGTATCCGTGAATACAAACTGGCCACGCTCACCTGGTAATACTTCCCAGATTTCTTGCGCAGTAAAGCTCATGATTGGCGCCATCCAACGTGTCATCGCTTCGGCGATATGATAAAGCGCTGATTGACAAGAACGACGGGCATGGCTATCACTTTTCGCCGTGTACTGACGGTCTTTAATCACGTCTAGATAGAACGAACCCAATTCACCAGTACAGAAATTCATAAGCTTCTGTGTTACTTGAAGCATTTGATACTTGTCGTACGCTGTTTTGATCTCAGTTTGTAGCTGTGCAGCACGCGCAACAATCCAGCGATCTAGCTCAACCATATCTTCAATTGCTACTAAATTCGTTTTTGGATCAAAGCCGCTTAGGTTCGCAAGTAGATAACGACTTGTGTTACGAATACGACGATAACGGTCAGCTGAGCGCTTAAAGATTTCATCAGACACAGTCATTTCGGCCGTATAATCGGTAGAAGCTACCCATAAACGTAAAATATCTGCACCTAGTTTGTTCATGATGTCTTGCGGCGAGATCACGTTGCCTAATGACTTAGACATCTTATGGCCTTTTTCATCGACCGTGAAGCCATGCGTTAACACTTGCTTATAAGGTGCATGGCCATTGATAGCAACTGAAGTCATCATTGATGACATAAACCAACCACGGTGCTGATCCGAGCCTTCAAGGTAAAGATCTGCAGGACCTGTTAAATCTTCACGCGCATCAACAACACACGCATGTGTTACACCTGAGTCAAACCATACGTCTAGTGTATCTTGTACTTTTACGTACTGTTGAGCATCTGCTTCACTTAATAGCGCGCTAAGCTCTAGGTCGTACCACGCCTGAATACCCTTTTCTTCCACTAATTTAGCAACGGCTTCAATAAGGGCTTCCGTTTCAGGATGTAGGCTACCGGTGTCTTTATCGACAAATAATGCGATTGGTACACCCCAAGTACGCTGACGTGAAATACACCAGTCAGGGCGACCTTCAACCATGTTTGCGATGCGGCTTTCACCCCACTCTGGTAACCACTCTGTCTTTTTGATTTCATTCAGTGAATCAGCACGTAGGTTAGCCTGATCCATGCTGACGAACCATTGTGGCGTCGCACGGAAAATAATAGGAGTTTTGTGACGCCAGCAATGTGGATAACTATGCGTTAGCGCCTTATGACGGAACAATACGCCTTTCTCAGTTAATAACTCAATGATGCTGTCATTTGCTTTAAATACGTGCTGACCTGCAAAAATCGGTGTATCTGGTAGATAAACACCATTTGCACCAACAGGGTTTGCAACTTCTAGACCGTAAGCCTGGCCCGCAGCAAAGTCTTCTTGACCGTGACCAGGTGCAGTGTGAACGATACCAGTACCTGAGTCTGTTGTTACGTGCTCACCTAAAATAACAGGCACATCGAAATCTAAGAATGGGTGTGCAACGCGCAGATTCTCAAGCGCAGCGCCTTTCGCGTAACCTAGTACGTGGAAGTGCTTGAATCCAAAACGATCAACAGCGTCTTTGACTAATTCAGAACCAAGTACAATACGCTGCTCTTGACCTTCATCTTCGATTTGTACCAGCGCATACTCTAGCGCGCCGTGTACTGCCACAGCGCGGTTTGCAGGCAATGTCCAAGGCGTTGTAGTCCAAATTGCGGTACTTACTTCGCCTTTGCCTTCGTGACCTTCGGCCAAGCCAAACGCACCAATGATTGCCGCTTGATCAGCAAACACAAATTTTACGTCGATTGCTGGCGATTGTTTGTCTTGGTATTCAACTTCCGCTTCTGCAAGTGCTGAACCACAATCCGTACACCAGTGAACTGGCTTTGCACCTTTGTGCAGGTGACCATTTTTGATAATACGACCAAGCACACGAATAGCATTGGCTTCAAAATCAAAGTTCATGGTTAGGTATGGCTTATCCCAGTCACCTAAAACACCAAGGCGTTTGAAATCTGTTTTTTGGCCATCAACTTGCTTTTTAGCATAGTCGCGGCACTTTTCACGGAATTCAGCAGCCGATACCTTCTTACCTGGTTTGCCTACTTTCTTTTCCACCTGTAGCTCAATTGGAAGACCATGACAGTCCCAACCAGGTACATAAGGTGCATCAAAATCAGAAAGCGTTTTTGACTTAATAATAATATCTTTTAGGATTTTGTTTACTGAGTGACCTAGGTGAATATCACCATTTGCATACGGAGGACCGTCATGCAAAATAAATGGCTTTTTACCTTTTTTCGCAATGCGAATTTGACCGTATAGGTCTTCTTCATACCATTTTTTCAGCATCTTTGGTTCGCGTTGCGCCAAATTACCACGCATCGGAAACTCAGTTTCCGGTAGATTTAAAGTATGTTTGTAGTCGCTCATTTATCCTACTTTCCGTATCGGCTACGTTAAAGAAAAACACTGTTTTGCATTGCTAACATCACGACTGATTTGTTCTGTTAACTGCGACAATGTTTCGAATTTTTGCTCATCGCGAAGCTTTTCAATTAGCTCCACTTTCATAAACTGACCGTAGATGGTCTCATTAAAATTAAACAGATGCACCTCTAAAAGGGCTTTCGTTCCGTTTAGGGTTGGCTTAGTGCCAACATTCGCTACGCCATAATGTGTTTTGTGATTCACAGTCGCTTTGACCGCATACACACCGCGCACAGGGCTCACTTGGCGTTTTAAGGCAATATTTGCAGTATGGAAACCAAGCTCTCTGCCTTTCTTCCAACCGTGAATAACACGGCCCGAAATGGCATAGGTATGGCCCAACATATCATGTGCTTGACGTAAATCACCAGCCGCAAGTGCCGTGCGGATCAACGTGCTACTTACACGACAATCTTGCTTGCGAAAACTTGCCGTGTCTTTTACTTGCATACCTAGCGGTTCGCCTACTTGCTTTAACATTGCAAAATCACCAGCACGTTCACGGCCAAAACGAAAGTCATCGCCGACCGTGAGCGCCTTGGTTCCAAGCTTTGTCACTAGGACTTCTTTGATAAACTGCTCTGCATCTTGCGAGGCAAATTTGCGATTAAAGTTGACGCAAATGACCCGCTCTATGCCAAGCTCTTGCAACAGGACTAGCTTATCACGTAATCGCGTCAGCCTAGCCGGTGCTTTATCTTTGGCAAAAAACTCCAAGGGCTGCGGCTCAAATAACATCACTGTGCTTGGAAGTTGATAGTGTTTTGCGTCGCTAATCAGCCCCTTCAAAACCTCTACATGTCCAAGATGAACCCCGTCAAAGTTTCCAATCGTCAACACACAACCAAAATGATGTGGTCGAATATTATGGATCCCTCGGATTAGTTGCATAGTGCCGTGCCTTTGTGCAGCAAATATCAAAGAGCCCGATTATACCCAAGTTGCTTAAAAATGCGAATCAAGCATCTCGGATTGTGCTCAATCTTACCCCTAGTATAAATAGTAAACTAAAATAGCTCACCATCGCAGTTACTAATAATCCGCAAAGTAATAGCACCTGCTCCATCAGTCCCCACTCTAGCCATTCAAAACGTGCGCCGAGAAAGTATACACATACAGCCATCACGACCGCTGCAACAAAGCATTTGGCAGTAAAACCAAGAGAAAATGCGCTTAGCTGATACACACCTTGATGTGACAGCTGACGATAAAGTAAAAACGCATTACAAGACGCTGATAATGAAGTTGCCAATGCAAGGCCGATATAGCCAATAAAAGGAGCTAAAAGCAGATTAAACACCATATTCAGTACCATCGAAATGATACCTATACGAACTGGCGTTTTTATGTCTTGTCTCGCATAAAACCCCGGAGCGAGCACTTTTATTAGCATAAAACTTAGCAAACCGACGGAATATGCAGCAACACCTAAGCTGACTTTTTCTATATTGTCTGCATTTTGAGAAACAAACTCACCGTGTCCAAACAATACTGAAATGATAAGTGGGCTTATTACCATCAACCCAAACATTGCGGGTAAACCTAAAAAAACAACGAAGCGCACCCCCAATCCAGCGTCTTTTGGAAGTCTGAACTATTGTCTCCGGCATGCAACCTCGACAATGCAGGTAAGATGACCGTAGCAATTCCAACACCAAACAGACCCAGTGGAAACTCAATTAATCGATCTGAATAATACAACCAAGCAATTGAGCCTGTGACTAAAAACGAGGCGATAACGGTGTCTATTAATAAGTTAATTTGGCTAACAGAAACTCCAAATAATGCTGGGATCATTAAAGTTCTTACTTTGGTTACCTCGGGGCTTCGCCAAGCAAAGCGGGGGCGACTTAGCACCTTTAAACGCAGTAAAAACGGTATTTGGAATAGCAGTTGAACCATTCCCCCAATAAATACCCCTAGTGCCAATGCATATGCACCCTGCTCAAATTTATCATGAAGGAAAATAGCGCAAATAATAATCGCAACGTTCAATAATACAGGGGTAAAAGCAGCTGCGGCAAAACGATTATAAACATTCAGTACCGCGCCACTCAGAGCCACGAGAGAAACAAAGAACAAATAAGGAAAGGTCAGTTTTAATAGTGCACTTGCAAGCACAAACTTTTCACCATCTGCACCACCTTGCCACCAATCTATGAACCAACTCGTACCGAATAATGCCGCAATGACAGGCGAACCAACTACGCCCAAAATAGTGACAATAAGTAGCACCGTGCCAAGTGTACCTGCGGCTTGTGCAACAAATAACCTCACTTTATCATCGCCATGCTTTTCTCTAATTTCAGAAAGCACAGGTACAAATGCCTGAGCAAACGCGCCTTCAGCGAATAGTCTACGTAAAAAATTAGGGATCCGGTTGGCGAATAAAAAGACATCTGCGGCCAATCCAGCGCCTAATAAGTTTGCCACGACGGCATCTCGAACGAGGCCCAGAACCCGCGAAATCATAGTCATGGCACTGACAATCATACCCGATTTAAATAACCCTTTTGCCACCTTAACTCCTAAATTCAGTGAATCGCGGCAGATTATGCCACAGTCGTTGTGCATTTAGCACTAGGCGTGCCCTGTCAGCTTTGATACAATACGCGCCATTAACCTTGGTAGGCCTGTTTCACCTTGTGAAATTTGACTGTTTACTTTGGTTCAGACCTGAGATTTTCAAGGCACTTTGTGAAGCTACGCTTTGCAAATTATTAGTGCAACTTGGGATATTACGGGTTTACTTGCCTGCTATAGAAGTAAAAATGTCGCATAGCAACGTTTTGATTTGTACAGGTTAAGAATTGAGAATAGCCCAAGTCGAGTCTTGGGTGTTGAACATTAGGCCGCGCTTGTTAATTTATATTGACTTTTGCGATTAAAACAGGCATATTCCTCGGCCTTTAAATTAAGCTTATTTTAAGATTGTTAGGAGCAAACCTTGGCTAACATCAAGTCTGCAAAAAAACGCGCTATCACTAGCGAAAAGCGTCGTAAGCACAACGCAAGCCGTCGTTCAATGATGCGTACATACTTCAAAAAAGTAATCGCTGCAATTGAAGCTGGTGATAAAGAAGCTGCAACTCAAGCATTCGCTGTTGCTGCACCTATCCTAGACCGTTACGCAACTAAAGGTCTAATCCACAAAAACAAAGCTGCTCGTCATAAGAGCCGTTTAGTTGCTAAGATCAAAGCACTTTAATTTGTTGCTGGATTGAAAAAACCGACACTATGTCGGTTTTTTTATGTCTGTAATTTATATACTTTGGTATCAAAAGATAAAATCAGTGCAGTTTTATACCAATTCTAGATCTGGGTAAAACTTCTTCAGCATAGCCGCGATTTTCTTTGGCGAAAATGGCTTAACAACAAAACCTTTAGCACCGCGCTCAATCGCATCTTTAACATTGTCTACCGTTGAGTGTGCCGACACCATAACGACATTAATATTCGGGTTTATTTCATTTAGGGTTGCAATTAACTCTTTACCATCACCATCGGGCAGCTCAATATCTAAAAAGACAATATCAAAATGTTGCTCTTCACATGACTTTACGCATTGCGTTGCAGTGGAGGCTTCTCTTACATGATCAATGCCTAAGTGCATTAAGGTTTGATGTAAAAAGCTGCGAACTGTCCCTACATCATCGACGATTAAAATAGAGATGTTTTGATCCATAGTCCTTTCCCGTAGGCTGTAGTGTAAAAATAAGCTATTATACTTAGCATAGAAGCATTATAGAGACCTGCAACTAAAAGGCTACTTAAAGCATGGCAAAACCATCAAAAAAACAATCGCTTTTAGGTCAAGTACAGTCCAATCAAAAGAAACGCACTAGTACAACAAAAAACCGTCGACCATCGCCACAACAAATTGCAGCGATAAAGGCTCAACAGACCGCGCAAGCACGGCAAACAAATACACCTCAAACACAAGCCGCTACAGATAACGATAAACCCAAGGGTAAAGGTAAGTGGATAGTGTTTGCTGTGATTGGTGTTTTATTTATTATCCTGCCAAAACCACAACTGATTACTTATGAAAAATTAGGCCTTGTGGCTAGTAGTGTATATTGGTCTGGTCTTCCTGGTATAGATCCTGTGCTATTTGATTCAAACTTACATCCAAAGCCTGCGCTTGAGCGCAATACACTATATTTATGCCACGATTTGAAAAACCCTGACTCCTGTCAGAAGTACCAAATCGTTAAGCAAGAAGGGTTTATTGCAGCCATGATGAAGCTGCTCCAAGGCTAAAGCGAAAAAGCAACGAAAATGCCTCTCTATTGGGGCATTTAAACCTTATACGCATTTACGAAAGGCCGAACACCTCACAAGCAATTAATGAAAAGCGCGAGCCTTAATTGTCATCGCTGCTAGTAATTCACTTCTATCGATTAACCTACCAGCAATAACATGTACCACTTCACCCTCTTTCTCTACTATACCCTTTATTTCTAATAGCTGTGCGCCCATATAGGCTTGCTTTTGTGCTCGAGCAGTACCAGACCACACAATTACATTGATGTTGCCTGTTTCATCTTCTAAAGTAAAAAAGGTCACGCCTTTTGCGGTACCCGGGGCTTGCTTTCCTGTCACCAGCCCTATCACTGTTACTAACGATTTATGCGGTCGATAAAGCAGTTCATTGGCCTTAACCGTTCGGTGTATAAGCTTTGCTTGCTCAAGTTGCTTGATTGGGTGAGTGCGTAAAGAAACCTTAGTGCTATTGTAATCTTCCTGTAAGTTTTCAAACTCTGTGGCGCTAAAGTGACTATATTGCGACTCTTTCTCTTCAATATCGCTGAATAGTGGCAAGGTTTTACTTTGATCTGCAAGTGACCACCTAGCCGCATAACGGCTATCTACAAAGTGATGTAAAGCATCCGCGGAAATCAGCTTTTCAATAGTGCTGTTAGTAATACCAGCTTGCTGTAACTGCACGATATTCCCAAACCCCTCTTGAGGTCTGCATTGTAATAATTGCAGTGCTTCTTCTTCACTTAACCCTTTTATAAGCTGAAATCCTAACCGGATCGCAAACGTTGCTTGTCTTGGCTCTTGTACGACTTGATGTTCGTAATCGGACTGGTTAACACAGATAGGTAAAATGCTAACCTCATGCCTTGATGCATCTTGCAACAGCTGTGAAGCCGAATAAAACCCCATTGGAAAGCTATTGAGTAGAGCGGTATAAAACATTGCGGGGTAGTAGTATTTCAACCACGCAGAGGCATAAGCCAGCACTGCAAAAGAAGCAGAGTGGCTTTCAGGAAAACCATATTCACCAAAGCCACAGATCTGCTCAAAAATCCGCTCAGCAAATTGTGCTTCATAGCCCCGAGCCAGCATGCCTCGAATAAGCTTTTCTCTAAACGGCATTAGCTCCCCGGTTTTTTTCCATGACGCCATGGCTCGGCGTAGGCTATCCGCTTCTCCTCCAGTGAACCCAGCAGCAACCATAGCCAGTTTTATCACTTGTTCTTGGAAAATGGGAACCCCCATAGTCCTCTCTAATACCGATTTAACCGCTTCTGATGGATAGGTCACTTGCTCTTCACCATCCCGTCGCTTTAAAAATGGATGCACCATATCCCCTTGAATAGGGCCGGGACGTACAATCGCTATTTGGATCACTAAGTCGTAGTAATTCGCGGGTTTCAGCCTTGGCAACATACTCATTTGTGCACGAGACTCTACTTGAAACACGCCAACACTATCCCCTTTTTGCAACATCTTATAGACCAAAGGGTCGTCTTGCATACGAGTCAATTGGGCAAGATCCAGGTTTCGCTTCGTATGCGCTGCAATATAGCCAAAACACTTACGGATAGCGCTTAGCATACCCAAGGCCAAGATATCGACTTTGAGTAACTTAAGGGTTTCAAGGTCATCTTTATCCCATTGAATAATGGTGCGCTCTGGCATAGCTGCATTTTCTACGGGCACTAATTCATGTAATGGGCTTTCTGAGATAACAAAACCACCAACATGCTGCGATAAATGCCTTGGAAACCCCATAATCTCATTAACCAACTGAATAAAATGCTGACCTTTTAATGAGTTTGGCTCTAACCCTAACTCCACTAATTGGGCCTGCCAGTTAAGTCCTTTATCACGGCGGTTGAGATGCTTAATAAAGTACTCTATTTGCGCCATTTCAATGCCCAAGGCTTTGCCAACATCACGCATGGCACTTTTTAAACGATACGTGATCACCGTTGCTGCTAATGCTGCGCGTTTACGACCATATTTTTTGTAGATATATTGGATCACCTCTTCACGACGTTGGTGTTCAAAATCCACATCTATATCGGGTGGCTCATTACGCTCTTTACTAATAAAACGCTCGAACAATACACCCACTTGCCGAGGGTCAACCGCGGTTATCTCTAAGCAATAACAGACCACAGAGTTAGCGGCTGAGCCTCGCCCTTGGTATAAGATTTGATGCTGTTTGGCATACATCACAATGTCATGAATAGTGATAAAGAAAAACGGATAATCAAGCGCTTCGATAAGCGCTAGCTCTTTATCAATAATGGCTTCTATATCTGGCGGCACGCCATCAGGAAAGCGAACTTGTTTACCCTTTTCGACCAACGCGCGTAAATAAGTCATTGGAGTAAAACCTTTAGGCACTAACTCCTGAGGATATTGATAATGCAATGAGTCTAAATTAAATACACATCGCTTCGCGATATTGGCACTTTCTTCAAGAAAGGTAGGTGAAAACAACTTATTAAGCTTAGTGATAGATCTAAGTGCCGACTCGCTATTGCTAATCATTTTCTCAGGGATCTCGCTTATCACACGATTCTGTCGAATGGCTGTCAGTGTATGCTGTAGCGCAAGTCTAGACGAGCAGTGCATAAGCACCCCACCAACAGCGCAAATAGGTATTTGGTAAGCTTTTGACAGTTTTACACAATGGGTAAAATAATGTACATCTTTTGCACTCAAGTTACGTCGGTAGCCAATCCATATTCTATTATGGTGATATTTACACAGCCATTGCAATGATTGAACATCTTGACTGTTTCCCTTTGGCAACCATAACAATAAGACATGCTTAAGCGACATAATATCCCACTCACTAAGCTGATATTGTCCCTTCTCCGTTCGCTGGCGAGCATTACTGATCACTCGACATAACTCTGTATAAGCGAGCTGGCAAGGACAAAGAGCAACCAACTCAATATTGTTGTACTTCAGTAAACTCCCAACTATCAGTTTTATCTTGAGTTTATGATCACGAATATAAGCATGAGCACGGACAATACCAGCCAAAGAGCATTCGTCAGTAATAGCTATTGCGCTGTAACCTAAAAAATCTGCTTGTTTGACCAACTCTTCTGGTCGCGATGCGCCAGTCAAAAATGAAAAGTTGCTCTGGCAAAAAAGCTCGGCATAAGACATTAGCTAAATACTCCATGAATATACCAATGATTATTTTGCTCTCGAAATACCCATAACCGCTGCGCTTGTTCATTTTGTACAATAAAATAATCTCGCTGGACCGGCTCACCGTCCCACCACCCCGAAGCGATACGCTCTGGACCAGAAATAATATTGACTCTTTCACATAACGGCTGTGGCTTCGGAAATAGGATAGTAGGTCTTAATTTACTCTTGAGTGTCGTGAAACGTGGCTCGTGGCTATAAGTGCTGGCCTTTTCAGGACGAGGATCGCCTGTAAGTTGTAAACCTTGCACTGCCTGCTCACCGAGCTTAGCACATAGAATAGCCCGCAGTCCTTGCGCAGACATCGCACTTTGCTGCGTTGAGAAGAGATCTTTTATTGTGGCATGCTGCGCTTCTAGTGCATCAGCTTTGAGTGAAACACTTTGTACGGGTGCATCTAAGGTTATGGATTCTAGCTTGAGGTTTAACAAGCGCTGCCAATTTGCCGCCTTATATTCAGGCTCCGCGCTGTTTAATGTGATCTCTAAAGCCTCTTTATCTCGAAGTGCTAAGGTAAAATAAAGCGTTCGAGTTACTAAGTTACGTTGCTGTAGGAATAACGCTAAACGCGATAGCAAATGCTCGATTGGCTTTTCTAACCAAGCCATTATTTCAACTTCGTAAAGTAAAGGTGCAGTAAGCTCAAAGGTTTCCACAGGTTGGTAATAGTTAAGGGTTTCCTTTAGTTTTCCAAACAAGCAGCCTACATAATGTACGAGTTCAGTATCAAAACGTTTGGCCAGTTCACTGAGTGAAAACTGCTCTAACTGCGCCACGTTTTTAACTCCGGTGCGAGCAAGCAACTCAATCACTTGACTGTCTAGACTTGTACGTGTTAATCCTATCTTCCCCAAGTAATGACGCTTTTGGCACTGCGTTAACATAAGCGCATTGCAATGCTCTCGCGCTAAGAGCTTAGCCATTATTGTGGACTCACCCATGCCGTAATAATAACTCTTGCCAAGTTGCGCTAATTGTCCAGATATTACTTGCCAGTAACTTGGCAAATCATGATAGAGCGACAGCATAGAATCGACTTTAAGCACAAGGCCATTAGGTTCATCGATTACAATATCTGCACTTACTTGATAAAGCGTATTGGCAATTTCTAATAGCTGCTGTCTTTCTAGAAGGTCGTCGTAGGGCAAAACATGAAGCTGTGTACACAATGCACAAGCAGTCCCAAGGCCCATTCCTATTTTTATACCTCGCTGCTGCGCTGCATCATTGAGCTGCACTATCTGGTTTTTGCGGCCATCAATAATAACAACGGGTGTAACAAAATCACCAGAAACCGTTCGCTTTGTCATTCCCTCTAGTTGCAGCATAGGAAAATAGAGATATAACCACATAACTAGCTCGTTAAACGCCGCTCATAGCCTGTAAATGCAACTATATTATCGCTAACATGAGGTAGATTTGGCTTTTCAAGCTCTGGCCAATAGTGGGGGTTTTCTAGTTTAAGACTACGATGTGCCAAGTGCCCCTTGTGCTTCTTCACTATCACATCCAAGCCGCTGTGCTGTGCTTGTAAAGCCACTGAAAGCGTAAATGGTAGAGTTTGAGCGTACTGTGCTTGATGTAAAACAAATAACCTACAACCTCCCGTCTGTGCACCTAGCTGCAAACGCTTTACAGCGGCAATAGAAAGCGCTTCGTGCCAAAGTACAAGCGCACTACACGCACCACTTTTTACACACTGCTCCGCAGCCCACAGTGCTTCTTTTTCACTTGGTGGCTGCAATATCATAAATTCACTCAGGTCTAACGATAAATAATGCAATGCCGCGGCATGTATTTGTCCTGGTGGATTAATTAATACCTTCAAACGGTTATCATCCGCAAAGTGGGGCAATATCAACCTTAACTCCCCTATCCCCATCGCAGTTTTTACACCAATCACACCTTGTTGCGGCCAACCACCACACAGCACATCATCAAGTGCAGCAAAGCGAGTACTGACGACATCATGCTGCACGGCCTTTCCACGCCCACGCCAAAGCAAGTTTTTACGCTCAAGAAGATCTATATAATTCGCCATACATCACCAAACACTGTTTATACATACAGTATATTTAAATAAAGACAGATCGCAAGTAGATCGCTAGAAAAGAGACGAGTTAAAAAGTAACCATGGTTTACGCTTTAAGTTAATCGTGTTTTGCTTAGAGGATATGAAAGTTGCAATGAGTACGGCGCGTAGATAATCGTCTTAGGCCTAGTTATCTAAGACAAGAGCTAACCAACTGAGCCTGCCACTTTGCCACAACAGGCAAAGTTATGTCGACATTATTATAAGCTTATGTTGAAAAGTGAGCTGTTTGATTGCGATGACAAAGGAAGGGCTAAAGTAAATGAGCTTTTTGGATTTTTGTAAAGGAAGCTCGCTTAGAAGAGAAAATGCAAGCAAGCCCAGTGGTCGGGATTCGAATCGAAGCGTCGAACCGCCGCAACCCCGGCGTGACAGGCCATGCCCACTTCATATTGTTAATCGGGCTTAATAGGTACAACCCATAACTCATTGGTTTAATTTAATGCGTAACACCGAATAAAACTTTTATTTGACCACGAGTTTTGTAAAGTTTTATTTATCAGAGTTTGAAAGGCATAATATTACAGTTATCAATTATTATCTGAATTCGGGTATACTTACTGCGAAATTAAATTTTCACTTATAATATTTGGTAAGTTTTTTGACTAATATTTTTTCAATCTTTTAAATATTTTACGACTAGCTTTTACCAATTTCCCAACTTTTTTCGTTCTCGGTGAATATACTGGCAACGGTTTTGAATAGTCCAATACCACAGCTTGCGCCATTAAATCTAAATCATTGTTTTGCATATACCATTTCTTCTCAAAACGATAAAAACCCAAAATACCATTATTAACCAAGTAGCAGTCAGTTAACTGTCTAAGTTCCCTGATTACTTGTGAGCCACCAGTACCTCCCTTATTCGCACTATTATGCATTAATTGTGTATTAGCATTAAGTAATTGAGCAGCAATAATGCTATCTTTTTCACCATACAAACCAATTCTTTGTAAATCCAACATATGGGCCGCTGCCATTATATCACCCATCACATGAGGCTCAGCAAGATAATCACAAGCAGCAGTCAAAGCGTTGGCAAAATCATCTATTTGTAGTTGATCATCAAATAAACTTGAATATCGTGCAGCCTGACGAAAAAAGCCAACATCAGCACGGGCATAAGCTTGATAGTTTTCAGCAACATTCCCCTCACTTTCGCGTCCCGAGCGCTGAAATGCCCCCGTAAATTGCATTTGGCGGATAAACTTACACAGGTCTGTTTGAGCCGCAACCAATTGAACAATATCTTGTCGGAACTCATCAGGGTACTTACCCACCAAGCGAATAATATCTCCAGACAAACGACCTTGGCGAATACCGTGATCTAATGGATGATTAGGCCTAAAAACTTCTACACCATACGCTTTTATTTTGTCATTAGGTTTTAGCAAATAAGGCCGACCAAAATGAAACTTAATCAAATCCAGTAACGTTCGAACAAACTCCCATTCAGTCTTAGCTCTGCCCGTTTGTTCAGCGTAGAGTTTCATCTTCTGCAATTGTTCAGGGCTATAACGACTGGTAACGGTCACTGCATTGCGATCAGGCTCTATTGAATGGAACTCATACAAATAGCCAGAGCCGAATGTACGACGGAAAAACAGCTCAAAATCAGTCTTATTAATATTACCAATTTGTTCTGTCAATTGCGGATGAGCCTGCTCAATTAAATGCAACTCAAGTCGCGACCAATTCAATTGAGTACCTAAACGCTGTGTAAGCTGTTTAAGTAATCGACTCTGTTTGACTTGGACAACAGGGCCTCGCAGCCTATACCACCAGCTAAAAATAAATAGCGATACCAGCACAATAACCAATAACACAATGGATTGACTCTCGTTCATTACAATAATATCCATAGCAAATAAAACTTAAGTGGGCCGCCTTTTACCAGAATGACCATACCACCCAACTTGCCGAATTGGTTTTTTCAACCAATATCTTACAGTGATCTCGGCTAGAAACAGCCCATATAAACCATATAAGCAACGTTTTATCAAACGAGTTTTAGCAGTGCTATGATGGGATTTATCCATCAATTCTTTAAAAATAATCTGATTAAATGCGTATTTTGCAGAGCTTTCATCCACTCTAGATAACACAATAAAATTGCTCAGAACCAAACGACGCAAGCGTTTTAGATTAGACAAGGGTGTCGCCCCCGATTGAAACTCCCCCACAGCCTGCTCAACAATAGCAATTTTATTCATAGGTTCGGCATCAATAAAAATATTAGCGAATGTAAGATAGGTATCATCACTAATAACCCCTGAATCGAATTGGTGATCAATTTTATCTAATTTAAACGCTAAATATGCTTGCGGATATTTATTAACCTTATTATGTGAATTTCGGATGCTACTCCATAGGGTTTGGCCTTTTTGCTCAATCAACACCTTACGGCAGCCTGCAAGATGGCAATCATCCGACTTAATTTTGTCCACCAACATACCCAAGCTTCCAGAAGACACTTTAATATCATCGTCACACCAACAGAAAAACAATGAGCCAGCTTGACGTGCCAATTCCACAGCAGTATTTATCGCATCAATTTTATTTGGATAATCCATACTAATGAGTAATGTAGTTAGGCCTACAATCGACTTCGATGCCAATAACCCTTGCAACAATTCAATGTAAATATCACTTTCATGCTGATGAGCAGGATGATATTGTGCAGCCACGACCAGCTGCACATCTGAGCAAATTTTCTTTTCTAGCACCAACTCGACTTCTGCAAACAAACTTTCAAGCGTTTTATACAAATCAATAAGACTATCGCTAGTAAGTAAACAAGGCACTAAAACAGTTAACTGTGCAGACTCAGCAACTCCTCCCCACTCTATTTGATAACCATTTTTCGGCGCATCATATTGATAAACTTCACCAATGACACGTCTAATTGTGTTTAACATGGCGATAACTCACCGAATAATTGTTGTTTAATAGCCTCAAGATGATGAACTTGCAAATAAGCCCATTCCATCTTAAACCAAGGAGTCACTTGCTGTTCATTAGCAGCAATAAAATCGGCGACACCATCAATATCAATATACTGATATGCAGCCACTTCATCGGTATTTGGTTTTGGCAAATCATCGCAAATAGCCCAAAACACGTGACACAACTCATGCTCATGACCAACATCCAAATATTTAGCGCGATACAAGAACTTATACAAGTATTCCACTGATGCCTCTAAGCCTAACTCCATTTGAACACGGCACTGAGCAGAATCTTTAATAGCAACACCCACTGACGGATGAGAACAACAAGAATTAGACCAACTTCCCGGCCAAAGTGGTTTTGGCGCAGCCCTTTGTTGCAATAACAACTGCCCTTGACGATTAAAAATAAATACCGAGTAAGCCCGATGTAATTGACCTTCACCCAAATGGGCCGCCAATTTACTCTGATGACCAATAACTTGATCATTTTCATCTACTAAAAGTAACTGAGGATTAATATCACTCATATTGATATTCTCCATAATCCTGAGTATAGAGGTTCTTGATAAACACACTCACACGCTCCTCAAGCTCAACTTGAGTATTTACTTTCGATTGATTGTGTATCACTCCGACATCAACACCAAGCGGCGTCAACTCCTTGGACAATTGTTCACTATCTTCCATCTTTACCACACGATAATTGTTATCATTCAAAGCCTCTCGAATTTCTTCAGGCAAAATCGCATATTGTGGAGTTAAGTGTTTAGTATGAGGATACAAATGAGGTAACATTTTTAAAGCAAAAACATCAAAACGCACCGCCCGCAATCCAGCCAAAATATCGGCTACTGTGGTTTCTAAACTAAGTTCCATTTGCATCATGGCCAACAACATATATTGGCAATTTTGAATTTGAATTTTGCCATTATCATTACGTCTACCAGCATCGATAATTTTATCTTTATAAAAAGAAACGACCCTATCCACCGGATTTCTAACCAGTTGCAATATAGGCCAACCTTCATCGAACAGCGCCTTAAATTGGGCCAAGTCAATCTCTTCAAGAGTTTGCGCGCACGTTAAGCTGGTATACATCACCTTTTTATTGGTCACCAACAATTGCCGTTGCTTTATACTTTTAAAAAAAGCCATCACATCATCCCTTAATTTTCAATGGTATTGATCACCTGTTCAACGCCCATAGACAGCACCGACTCTTTCACTGCCACCACACCGCCAAGAGCATCAATCACCAAATGATACAAGGCATCAATGTTTTCCATTCTCAGCTCTTGAGGATTAGGTGCCATAGCAGATTCAAATTGCTGGTGCACTTTAGGATCTATCGCTTTGAGTTGTCTTGCTGATTCGCGAAAGCCCTGTAGCCCCCAATGACAATGCAGACGAATAAAAGCATCAGCCAAATTAAGCAATAGTTTTGAACAAGCAAATTCAAAAAAGCCGGGATGATCTTTAACCTGATGGATTTTGCGATGCAGGCTTTCAATCACCAGCGCTTTTTCCCGTCTGGCATCATGAGGAAAGGTCTCATCAATAGACTTGGCAGTAATATCTATAGCGTATTGCTTTAGTTTTTCAGCTATGCCGTTTGGATCTGACACAATAGTGGCTTCCAACATATGTTTGATGGTAGGACCATGCCTTCGGCTAAGCAGTTCAAGTAAGAAATCTTCAGTCACATAACGAAATTCAAATTCCAACCCTTCATTAAACACTTTCTTTTTATATGAAATATCTTCGCCATCGCGTATCAAAATCAAATCAATATCGCTGCCAGATTTAAATCTGCCTTTAAAATATGAGCCGTAGCCCATCACAGCAAGCACTTCATCGTCTTGTTTAAGTTTTTCGATTTCTGCATCGAATTTTTGATTCACTAATTCTAAACCCATCTTCATTTTCCCTAAAGTTGGTTACTCGATGTTATTGCTTCTATAGTTACCACTTCGACCAATGAGTCGAGTATGGGTCTGCCGAACATGGCAATATTCTCTACCACCTTCGAATTATTTTGTTGTTTAGCCTTAGGATCGATTTTTGCCAGAATAGTAGATGTAGCCGGATAGATAATGCCATCAAAACCAGCCTGTTTAGCCAACACCGCAATTCTGCGAGTCAGAGGATAAGAAAAACGGCTAAACATAAATACCATATGCAAAGCTTTTTGCAGCGGTTCGGCTGCAATACAAGTCAAATCCAGCAATTTTAAATGTGACGTCGGGCGCAATGTCGCAACAAAAAGGCTATCATTTGCCGCCGCCCGGCACTCATGAATACATATCTGAAGATTTTGCGATGCATACATGACAGGCATGTTATCCGAATCAAGTCGTCCCGAACCCAACAATTCATCTGGAGGGCTATCATATTCTGCTGAATTTTGTGGCTGCTCTGGCGATACTCTTATACGGTAAAATTGATCTGATGGGGTTAAAACCCGAACCGGATAACTCTCTAACGCTCGCAGTAGTATCTGGGAATCAGTATTCTCCAAATAGGCATCATTAATGGCATTTTCAATGCACAATATATCCTGTTTCAGGGTTTTCCCCAGACTGCTTGACAACTTTTGCTGTTTATTGCGCTCTATATTCTTATCATTGTAATAAGCAGCCTTAGCTATTTCCCCGTGCAAAAAGCACTTATCAGCCAATTCAATAACCATAGCGCCACTTAAACAATGGCCTTCAGTCGAATCGCAATGAGGGCACCCAGCTAAATCAGCGACAAACAATTCCTCAACATATCTTTTCAAACCCGGATTGTTAAAACAATCAGAACACAATACAACAGCAGACATCCGCTATACCTTATAGCCTTGGCTCAACTGCCAATATTGATTCAACATGATCAGCACCTGAGCACTACAAAAAACGTCTTCATTTTTCTTGATTTTGACATTCGGATGAGGAAATACCCCACCATGCCAGCAACCGTTTTCACTTTGTTGGCTAAGCAACCATTTAAGGGCTTTTTGAACGTTAGGATCATCTAATTGAATGCCCGTCGCCAATAAAGTTTTTAGCCCCAATACCGTATGCAAAGACTCACTGATCTGATTTTCACCATCAGTTTGGCCACTAACCAGACGTCCATCACTTTGTTGCTCAGATAAAACAAAACGTTGCGCTTTAGCAAGATAACTATCAAAACGGCCATTATCATTTAAGCGCTGCAACAACTCGCAAATTGGAGCCATCAGATAAAACGGCGTTTCATAATATTGCCAATGTTGACCCCAAGTACCATTAGCCAACTGTCCTTCAGTTAAAAATGTCAGTGCTTGTAAAAAATATTTAGGCTCAGTATCAACCCTAAGCAAAGCCAACATGGCAAAAGCGGTGACACTAGGCAAGTGCTGTACATCTTCGCTTACCGCCGGATTTTCGATTCTCCAACGACCATCATTAAGTTGTTTCTCACAGATATATTGCGCTTGATTTATCACATCGGTGCGCTGAGGAAATTGGCGTTCTAGCAAGGTCTTTAATAATTGCAGATATTCACTGGAAGTCTCAATGCAATATAAATCCGTACGTTTTGCTGAGTCTGGCACCATACCATCATCAGTTTCGCTACTGGCCAAAAACGCCATAGCGGCACTTAGCACTGCATCATTTTGCAAACTTTCCTGCTCAGTCCACAAAGTGATAGCCATAGCCGCTTCAATAGTTTCCCAAACATCAAAAGTGCCGTAATTAGCAGCTGTAATTGCTCCATTGGCTTTTTGTTGCTGACGCAAATAAGCCAACCCTTGTTCGCAGGCATCTTTGAGTTGTGTTGTAGAAATTCCTGTTGTCATATGTATCCCTTTTAAAATTCCTTCAAACTAAAATCTTCATCATTAGGCGTATTGCGATAACACTCTTGGCTTAAGCCCGTTTTAATTTTCTTACGCAAATCGGCCATTTTCTGTTTATAAGCTGCACGTATAGGCGATTGATAGCCAGTCGTCTCATCGGTAGTCAACGACTTAGCTTGTTCTATTTTTACATAGAGAGGCTCACTTAAATTACGCACCTTTTTGCAATGTACAGCACGTAAGGTAAACTCATCGTCCGCACCAATTCGAGTAGAACCATCAAATCCACCTAAAGTGTCAAAACAGCTAAAGCGCACTAATTGAGAGGGTTGATAACTGATGTATTTAATCCCCACTTTATGGGCAAGATAAGGCATCTTATAAAACCGTTTAATGTAATAACTATCGCCTTTATCTAAATCCGACATGACTTCCATATAAGCAGAGCCAAGTATATCGATATTGCTGTCTCTCATCCCATCATATAAACGGTCTAAACGCATAGCCACACTGAAGTCATCAGCATCGTGAAAGGCCAAATATTCAGTATCCAACTGCTGGATAATGGCATTTTTCATCCGATAAGTACCAACATTTTTACTGGCACGAAACAAACGAATAGGATGTTTGCTTAGTTGTTTAGTTTTATCTAACTGCTGTTGCAACTGAGCAAAGACATCATCTGATGAGGCATCGTCCATTACCAATAATTGAATATCTTTAAGACACGTCAAAGACAATGACTCAATAGCCCTACTAATCAAATGAGGTTGATTATAATGAGGAATAGCAATACTGATACGGCTCATTCGTCACCACCAGATGAAGCAGACCACACAATTCGTTTTAACGGTTTGTCTATCAGCACTCTTAAAAGCAATTCAAAGGTCACTAACAAATAACCAAAATAGAGTAAAGACTTTACAACCAGTTGACGATTAAACTTCAAAGGCCGTGCAAACAATGGTGCAAACATAATATTGTGATAAATATATTTAGCTTTAGTCTTATCGAACTTATGCAATAAGATCATATGACTAAGACTGATACGGCGAAAACGAATTAACTTTTGTTTAAAATTCAAATCGGTCAAATAATAAATTTTGGCCGCTTCAATAACCTGTATTCCATTCATAGGTTGACCATCCAAACACAGATTGGCAAATGTTAGATAGCCATCATCACTGATATCTCTTTCATCAAAGTCATGCTCAACAGCATTGAGCTTAAACAGCACACAGCCTTGGGGTATTTATTTGGTTTAGTCCTTGGAAGTTTTAAGTAACGCTGCTCAATAAAATCTTGCGGATTTTTAACTTGAACATGCACTGGACCTACGATGCAATTGTGTCGCACATAAATACTACCAATTAATGTTTCCATAATATTGTCAGACAACAGCAAATCACCATCACACCAACCAAATAATTCACTTTGTTTTTCTTTAGCACATTTAATTGCTCTTTTGATCATAGCGATTTTATTGGCTTTATTTTGCTTTATCAGTGTCACATGTACATTAGATTTAGCCAATTTAGCGCATAAATCAGCAATGATTTGCTGGTATACACTTTGTTGCCAATTTCCCTGAATGCCTAAAATCAACTGAGCACTAGAGATCAACCCACTTTCAAGCTGTGAATTCAATTGTTCACACACTTGACAAACACAACGATAAAACGCGGCAATATTATCATTTGGCAATACCAAAGGTAGTAAAAAACTCAATTGGGCAGTATCACCTTCGCGGATGAATTCAACTTGAGCATCAAAACGGCCAAAATCAGCTTGCCAAGTTTTCCCAATGAGCTTACGCATTTGATTAAATAAAAAAGACATTGATTAGCTACTTCCACAGGCGGCCAGCAACATCCCCCACTGGCGGCAAATTTTCATTTGATAACGGATAGAGTGTGCAGGATGCCAACACAGCAGCGCCAATCTAACTAAATTAACCAAAAATCTGGCGAAAATTTTTAAGCTAAAAATGAAGCCACTGCGATTTTGATGAAAAATTTTGACATTAGTTTGGCCGACTCTAAAACTACGCTTACGCACCCAACTTTTAGTTGCTCTTAGTTGATCATAATCTTCATAAGCCAAAGCCTTACCCTCATAGGCAAACTTAGCACCTAAAGCTTTAGCCCGATGGAAAAAGTCGGTATCCTCACCACCTGAAATGCCAAATTGCAGATCGAACAATTGCCCGTGCATCTTTTGATAAATAGCCTTAGTTATCAAAATATTGCAAGAACTCAACGCCATTGAATCATGACTGCTCATCAATTGATGGCGATAGAAAAAAGGCACTTGACTCATCCAAGGTTCAACCTTAACTAAAAAGTTAGGAAGTGTATTACCCTGGACAATATCCGCTTCGCTTTGCAATTGACAATTAACCAACTGGTTAAGCCAATCACAATCTACTATTTCATCATCATCTACCATAGCAATGACACTAAAGTCATGTTCTTCAAATACCATCTGCAACAACATATTGCGAGCTACAGAAATATTGGCAGGCGCAACGGCACGAGTATGCAAAGTAAAACGATAATCGGCTAACCTGCCAGCCAACAAATTAACTGCTGATTGACTGTGATTATCATTGTCCACGACAAAAACACAAAATTGTGCAGAAAATTTCAGTTGATTAATTGAATCAAGCAAACGTAACAACGACTTTGGCCGTTGATAAGTTGGAATTCCTATGGCTACCTTATGCATCACAATACAACTAGCTATAAACTACCTTGGGACAAAGCAGCAGGCGCGTTGCCACTAATTAAACCAATACCATGCAGCAACAAATTATCACTGTGTTGATAGCTTTGATGTTTAGTCCATAAATAAACTCGGCTACCATGCTGTTGCGCTCTGGCAGCAAACTGTTCAGGCCACCCCCACAAGTATTCAGCAAATTCAGGTGACACAATAATGATGCGGTTTTTACACGAATTAGGATAAGACTCACTCCAACCAACCAGCGCGTAATCAATCAGACAAGTCTTTAAATCCCGTTGGGTAATACTGTTCACTTGCGGATTGAGGCTATGAATATAATCCACAACCTGAGCATTGCCGATATGTACAATTTGTTGCTGCATTTGAGGCTCTAAAGTATCGATAAACTCCAACAAAATACGCGATGCACGTTTAGCGGTGGTTTTTAGATTCAACCAGTAAGTAACATCTGGATCTGTAACTAAAGTCTCTAACAAAGCTATTCTTAATCCTTGATTGCGATAAGGAAAAGTTTTGCCGCCATCTAGGGTATAACCGTAGCCAGCATCTAAATCTTTTATTTGCTCCCAAGTCAATTGGTGAACTTTACCTTCACCATCAGTAGCACAGCTCAAGTCATTATCATGAAACGCCACCAAACGATTATCACGAGTTAACTGCACATTCAAATGAATATTACGTACACCGTTTTTGATTTGTTGCTCAACCGCCGCCAGCGTGTTTTCGATTAAACCACTTTCACTTGCCGTAATACTTTGAGCCATACAACCAGTTTGCTTGAGTTTAAGATAGTCCACCACCAAACCACCGCCACGATAAGCAACAACATCACCTTGGTGGCGCAATTGAAACTCAGGGCTTTTAAAAAAACCAACAATGACTGTACCAACCAATGCCAATATCAGCAGTATGTTAGCAAGCTTCTTCATCTTTGATCCTCGGAATATTTTTCATTAAAGCGCTGTTGCAACCAATTAAAGTTGTTAATGAAGCTAGCGTGATCTTCTCCTGTTGCACTACATTGACGATAAAACTCTATACCTTCAACACAACCCCGTGCAACCCATTGCGCATATTCAACATCCTCTTTAACATTGGACCACTGTCCTAAGCGTTGTTGACGTATAAATTCTTCCCGCACTCGCTTTCGCGGCACACTCAATTTAACCGACTCGCGAAACGCTGCACGCCACGCATGAAAAGCGCTAGCATTAATAATAGTGGTAGAAGCAACCACATCCACTGGCTTGTATCGCTTACTTAGCGACATTGTCATATCGCCCCAAAACTCATCGACCGTAGCAAAAACTCGTTTATTAAACAGTTTTACCCCACCATTGCCATAACACAACCCATTGACCGAATTGATACAACGCCAAACATAAGTGGTGTCGTCACACAACTGTGATTCAGGTAAGGCAAAATCAAACTCAGAATGAATTTTATTATCACCATCAACAACAAAAAACCACTCACCACTAACCGCTTGAGCTGCTAATTTATGCGCATTGAGAATACCATCAACACCATGAACCCGCTTAACTTTTGGAAAACGTCTGCGTAAATTTAGCCAGTTATCCTCAGCACACAGCTCATCATATGAAATAAAAACAATATCGTACTGCATCATAATTCTCGCAATAAACTAGCCAAGGCATGAGATTGCTTGCCTTGGTTAAATAATTGACTAACTTTAGCTACAGCCTGTTGCCCAATATGAAGACGCATATCAGATGTAAAATTAGCTATTAGTTCAATCTTCAACGAAAGCCCTTCAATATCACCTTCTGCAACCAAAAAACCATTCTCACCATCATCGACCAACTCACCAATCCCCGAATGAAAACTCGACAACACAACTTTTTTCATGGCCATAGCTTCCATCAACACTACTGGCACCCCTTCCATATCACCGTTATCCGCAGTCTTAGAAGGCAACAACAAAACATCAGTTTGCGCCATAAGCTGCAAAGTTTTGTGATGGGCCAAAGCACCGTGTAATGTCACTCGATCCTCAAGTTCTAGTTCTCTAACCGAATTTTCACAAATTAGGTTTAACTCGCCATCACCGACAATATCAAAATGAAAATTGACTCGATTAGAAACTCTGGCCAAAGCTTCAAGAGCATCCAGTATCCCCTTCTTTTGAGTCAGGCGACCAACAAACAGGACACGCAATAACCCCGCATCCATTTTATGGTACTCAGCCAATTGAGCTAGTTGTTCAATATTCACTCCCATATGCATAACATCAACTTTCTCTCGCGCACAGCCCAAAGACGTGATCTTATCTTGCATAAAACGGCAGACCGATAACACCTTATCCGCTTGAGTAAATAACTTATGATAATGTGGTGTTAAATCTTTAAACGCTGGAAGCTTAGTAAGTTCATAGGCATGTAAAACACTAACTAACGGCCCTTGTATATAGCCAAACTGCTTTAACTGTGCCGCCATAACGCCTGCTCCCCCAAAATGAGTGATGACAATCTCATCAGCTGCAATACGCTTAGGACCTGAAACAATTTTATACAGTAACTTAGTGCGGTAATGTTTAGCATTTAAATTATCCCAGCGCTGTTTAAACTTACCTTGAGAATAAGGGTGTAATAACCAACGAAGCATACGCCCTTTTGAATAAACTAAATCTTGCTCACCAATAACATCGACTTCACACCGAGCCAACAGCGGATGCTCGTTAGCCAAATCCACATGATTACTCTGTTCTGAACAAGCTACTGTGACCACTCGAACGCTAATCCCCTGCTGCAACAAACCCAATATTTCTTGGCGAATAAAGGTTTCACTCAGCTCCGGAAATCTTTCGAGAAAATAGACTATTTTCATCCGTTTAAACCAAATTTATCCAGCCTTTAACCGACGCTCTGGTAAATCTGTCGCAACACCGTGTAAAACTGGACACATGATCGAATCGGCTATATCAACATAAAAATTCGGTTGTGGCGGCTCGTTTGTAACATGAATAGGATCGCTAAACAGCAACTTGTTATGCTCAAAACGCAAATGCAATACAAAAGTTTTACGGGTACGACCTGAGAGTAAATTATCAGTGGCATGGATCAAACGACTATCATGAAAAGTCACATCACCACGCTTAGATAGATATTCCACCACATTCCACTTAATACCTGTCTTTTGGGCAAACTGCTGTCCCAATTCATCCAACGGTTTACGGAAACTGAATCCAGACACTTCGCGCTTATTCAGCGGCTCAAGTCGGTGAGAATTTTCAACATAAAGAATTGGCGCATCATCACTGTTAACATCTTCAAGAGCGATATGAGCTGTAATCCAGTGACCACTAAACAAATGTTTACCGTATTGACCGTCTTGATGCCAACTTATGTTGTACTCTAAACCTTCACCGGGCACTTTGTTAACCAAGTGAATAAAAAATGCCTGAGCAAAATCACTATTCATCAAGCGACTAGACAATACCCCAATCCCAGCTTCCATCAATAAACCAACCAAAGCAGGATCTGCCACAGTAGGATAAGAAACACGAGTAAGGTATTTTTCTGAATCTTTCGGAGGGTGAGTACGACGAGGTGGCGGATTACCACTAACATATTCACCAGCCATAATACGGTCATAACAAGCCTCTAGCTTATCTAGCATTTGCTCGTTAAGTAGCCCTTCAAATTTTACCAAGCCAGTATCATTCAATTGCTTTTGATGAGCAGACATATCATAGTATTTATCAAACACGGTTTAGTTCCTCAAATGTTTGTTTAGGCGCAGCAAAACCGACCAAATCAGTAGCAACACCATGAATTACCGGACACATCAATTGATCGGCAAAGTCCAAGTAATAACTAGTTTGTGGCGGATTATTCCGAATTAAAAACGGTTCGTTGATCACCAACGGGTTATGGCTAGTACGCATATGAATACTAAAGGTCTTACGGGTTTTACCACTGCGTAGATTGTCCGAAGCGTGAATTAAACGACTGTGATGAAAATTAACATCACCGCGCTTAGAAGTATGATACTTAACCTTCCAAGGTACATTTAAACGCTCAGCTAATACCAAGCCATGCTCATACAAATCAGCCTTAAAGGCCTGCCCAGTAATTTGTCCTTTATGTAAACCTTGTTTGAAAGTCGGCAAATGATGTGAATCTTCAATATACAATACTGGCGCATCATCTTCATTAACATCAGATAAAGTAATGTGAGCGGTGATCCAATCTCCTTCAAATAACCAAGGAGAATATTGTCCATCTTGATGCCAGCCGATATTAAACTCAGGCCCCTCGCCGGGCACCTTATTAATCAATTGAATACCCCAAGCCTGAACAAAATCACTCTCGCTTAATGCATTGGCCACAACCCCAATTCCAGCTTCCATTAATAAGCTGACCATTTGCGGATCTGCAATTGCCGGACAAGAAATTCTGGTCAAATTATCGTATGAGTCATTTGGCATATGAGTGCGATTAGTCGGTGGTACACCTGTTAGATAATTACCTTCAATAATACGGTCAAAACAAGCTTCAAGTCTTTCAAGCAAATCTTCACCTATTAATTTTTCGAAACCAACAACACCATTATCTAGATAATGTTGCCGCTTTTGATTAAAATCATATTCGCACTCAAACAAAATGCCCCCTCCTTGCAATCAAATCACCAAATACATAAACATCAACATCTCTGTCGGCAAAATCATTGATTACATCTTCTGGTGTCAAACAAATTGGCTTGCCACGACCATTAAGAGAAGTATTAATCAACGCCCCAACACCACTAAACTTTTCATATGCTAGTAATAACTCATGAACTTTAGCATTATCTGTTGAGCTAACGATTTGCAAACGCGACGTGCCGTCAACATGAGTAGCCTCTGGGATTAAGTCCGAGTCAATATCATAATTAAACAACATATATTTTGACGGAAATATATCATTGGTGATTTTAGCCAAAGACTCTTCAGCAACTATCGCCGCTAAAGGGCGATACCATTCACGAGACTTAACCATATGATTGAGTCTATCTTTCATTCCATGAGCCTGACAACTTGCAAATAATGAACGATTACCCAAAGCTCTTGGTCCCATCTCAGATTTACCCTGATACCAAGCAACAACCTCATGATTGTGTAGATATTTTGCTAATTTTTGCGCTGTATAGTCCTCGACAATAAAACCTTGCTTTTCAAGCCAGTCACGCTCAACTGTATAGCTTTCACCACAGCTATATACAGACACAGGCTCAAGTAAATGACCTTTCAATTGTAACTGGGCAAATATCGCCGCTCCCAAACTTTGACCTGAGTCATTGCAAACAGGAGGTACAGAATAACGTTCACCATAGCGCTGCCACAGCAGAGTATTCACCATAAGATTCAATGCGCAACCACCAGACATGGAAACTGAAAGGTCCTCATCAGTAACAATGTGACTAACATGCTCAACCACTGTCTGAGCGAACAATTGTTGTAAAGTCGCCGCCAAATTAGCCTTAACTTTAAACGTCGGTTGCCCTATATATTGTTTAAACAACTTAGCTAAAAACTTAGGTCTTTCAACTACTGAATAATCATAAAGATTATGTGGTGCAGCCAAAATCATCTCAGCATATCTCGGTTCATATTCACCATATGCCGCCATACCCATCACTTTGCCTGCAGCTGAAGGAGATTTTTCTATGCCCATCATAACCGCAAGAGAAGTCCAACCCATACCAGAGCCAAACCAAGGCAATTCATTGCAATGAGTAATAGTTAATTGTTTGCCATCACGACGAACCACACAATTACGTGAAAAATGCCCCCGCCCTTCATTAACAAAACACAGCTGTTTTTCCGCAGGTTTAGCATATTGAAAGCCAACCATTGCATGGCACATTTCATGGGCAACAACAAAACATTTAACTGACTTACCTGTAATCAGAGTTTTAGACTCAAAATAGAAGTTATGCTGGTCAATACCTTGATTCAACGTTTCAAAATCATCGATTTTTGCGACTTTATTGCTAACGTGAGTACTAAAAGACACCACATCGACCCTTTGCAACAAATCGGCCTTATGCTCTTTTAGATAATCCAGGGTAGTTTGAATTTTTCCATCGTGTTTGACCCGAGATAATCGCTCGGTTTCAATCGACCAAATCAATTTTCCATTTTCAACAAAGCTAACAGCCGAGTCATGACCTATTGAGTGAACCCCCATAATCAACATGATGCTGCTTCCTGCGCTTGTTTGGCCGCAACCCATTGTTCATGCATCATTGCTAATAAACGCACAGTCCGATTAGTGGTCAGGCGCAAAGCTCCAAACTCCTCAATATACATTTGACTAATCTGTTCGATATTGAGCTTTTGCAACAGCAACACCAAATCCTCTGGTGAAGTAACAACTTTGTCAGTCAACTGAGCATCAACAAACATATTCATCATTGCCTTAGCGCTATCTGTCATCTCAACTTGATGCTCAGACATTTTAGCTTCAAGACCAGCAATCAGTTGAACCTTGCACTGACCTATTTGCCCAAGAACTTTTTGCTCTTCGGTAGGTAGTTGTAACCACGCTAAGTTAGGCCTTAAATTAATCGAATCACCAGCCAAATACTTCAATACATTGGTTCTTAGTTCACAATAAGCCTGTGGCGAGTCAACCAACTCAGCAATCTTGTTGTAAATATCTTTCCAATCATCTCCGATACAACCAAGTTGATGCTGCTCAAGGTACTGTGCTCCCCACTCTTCCATTGGCAATCCAGAACGTAAACCCAACACAGGTTGCTTACCAAGTACAGCTTCGATCAATGTATTAATACTACCTTTACCAACATACACAGTGCCTTTTTTACCAAGTTCGGCCACTAAAGCTAAAAAATCCTTTTGTTGCAGACCATCAAGGACTTTTGCACGGCCCGGATAATCACGGGCGCTTTGTTCAGCTACCGCCAGCTCTTCAGCATCATTGATCACAATATAATGAAGGTTTAAATTGGTGTTTTTCAACAACTCCTGATACAACAATGTATATTTACGCCCACCGCGATTACTTACCAAAATCACATCTGTCAATTCACTAACTTGCTGCGTATCAGCTAAATTTTCCATTTGCACCGAAGAGATATAACCAAAATCATGAATTTGTTTTGCAGGCACTTTCACTATATCGCGCAGATATTCAGTTGCAGCAGGTAAACGAGTCAGATATTTCATACCGCTATCAATTGCACTACGGTGAACATCCATACTAAAGTGACCGTGATTAGTCACATAGTTATATAATTGTTCCGGCATTTTCTTAATTTTCTGGGCTGCTAACATACGAGCCACCACACCTTTAGTGCAGATAACGGTCGTAGGTTTACGCTGTTCAATCGCCTCAAGCAAAGGCAAATATTCAGAAAAATCTTGCTCTTCGGTTTGCTTAGCCACCCTATGATCTAAACGGGTAACAATATTCAAATAATTATCAAATACTTCATCACTATTAGCGGCACTCTTTACCGCCATCTTAATGTCTTGACCCACTTGAACAAAATTGTCAATATAATCATCACCAGCAATCAAATCCACAAGCTGACCCGAGGTCTTAGTCAAAAACGCCTGCAACTGTTTAGCAGCCAGAAAATTCCCAAATTCTCCCCAGGACTTCATACATACAATTAAAATCATCCTCAAGTCCTCTTATTGTGCATTCATAGTAGTAGTAATGTAATCAACTATATCCAAACGAATTTGAGCAAATTGCTGCTGACAATCTTGACTCCATATGCTTTCAAGCAGTTTGCTCAAAGTACTGTATTCCCTATCAAGAACTTGCAAAGCAGCATTAATGCGGATTTGAACGTCAGATTTAGATTGCTCAAAAGTCGCCTTATCCATAACTTCAAAAATAATATTCTCACCTTGGATTTCGACATCTTTAGTAAAATCAATGGCATCATCAATCAAACAACAAATACGACCGAAATAACGGGTCGCTTCAATGAGGTTATGGTCATTTTGTTGTGGTAAAGCATCAACAAAATCTCTGGCAATCATCGCGAAGAAACTACCGATGCGGTCAGTAGAAACATATTCGTCACCATTTTCCCCCTTTGCTTGGGCTATTTTACTTTGAATAATGGAGTCGTAGAGTCCTTTACAAGTCTGCTTAATATTATCTAAACGACTTTTCTCACCGCAGCTTCTTTCAGCAATTGCTAACATCATGATGTAAAAGACATACATATCTTTATCGCCGACCCTTTCGTCGCCATCAATAAAGTCGTCGGCGATACTAGTAGACAAGCTAAACAGTAAACTTTGCATCACACTTTCAATGCGCTCAGGCCATTGCTCTTGAGGAATATCGCAAACACGAAATAAAAACCAAATTGATGGGTATCCCATGCACTTTGACGAAAAGTATTGAGCCGACTGACCCAATACAGAACTAATAAGAGGGCCGTATTCTTGCAAATGCTCACAAACCTGTTGAGATACTTGATTGCGGACAGGTGTCGCATCCAAGATGCGCTCAAGCGCATCAGAAACATATTTATCCATGGACTATTCCTTATTATCAATGACAAATTAAACGATATACGGGAAGAAAATTCCAAACACATACTCATAGAGTTTTACCCCTTCAAGGGTAATAAAGGCTTGAGTTGAATTACCATGAACTAACTTAAAGTCTTTCATATCCACAATATCAATAATCACTTCAGCACGACCATCCTTTACTCCCATAATGGTTTTAACCTTTCCTTTAATAGAACCATACTTAAGATAATTATATGCGCTGAGTTTAACTTCAACCTCTTTACCCAAGGCGATATCGAGAATGTGCTTTTCATCGACATAACCTTTGGTAACAAAGTGCTGTCCTTCAGGGTAGATGGTGTAAACCAATTCGCCTTTTCTATATTGGGTTTTGCGAATGCCATTGAGACTTTCAAACTCAACTCGGCCATCAACTTCAGCCTTGCCCTGCAAGCGGTTATGATTTTTTTCCAATTGCGCTAACTCTAATTCTTTAAGTTTTAGGCTATCGGCAAACACTTTAGCTTCGTTTTCCAATACAGATAAAGTCACCGCCATATCGCGCTGACGGGTTAAACCTATCTGTTGTTGGCTTTGTTGATTTTTTAATTGCGCCAATTTCAGCTGTTGTTGATGAATATCTTGCTCCATCTCAATGATTTCCGCTCGCTTATGGAATAAATCCTGTTGATAGCGGATTTTGCGGTCTTTAGAGATATGACTTAAATTAGTCACTCCTTCGACAAAGGTCGATTGCTTAAGATAATCCTTATTAAGTAAAGTCAATTCTTGCTTCAACCTAACCAGCAGGTCTTCGATCATGATAATCTCAGCCTTTATACTTTTGACTTCAACCTCTTCAAACTGACTGAGCATAGCCACCGAACTTCGAGTTTGCTCTATTTTCTGCTTTAAAGCCTGCGCTTGCACTTGATCGCGGATCTCTTCTTGCCGAAGCAAAACCAACTGATCCTTAAGCTGAATATTTTCCGCTTGGTACATAGACATATCGGACACCACTTTACTCCCATCAGGCACCTGATATTGATCAATAATAATATCTCGCTCAGCATAATGAAGGACAGGTTCGGGAACGATATAAATAAACGCTTCTTCCAGCACCACTCGCAATTGAATCGTTACCGCCAATGACGCCACTAATGCAATAGAAAATAACCAAAAAGTCACTTTTAACAACTTAGAGCGAGCTTTTCTCAATTCACCGTGAATATTGTCATTGACCTCATGCATATGCCACATCCTTGCGTTTATCAGTCTGTTTACTATCCGACAGACGTTTAGTTAACGTCAGAAGTTCACTGCGTTCACTATCAATAGTAAAATCATGGGCAACATAAAGAATGATACAGTTTGTTTTCTGATTAATAAGCTCACCAACAATCTTACTAGTGTGCTTATCTAAACCACGAAACACCTCATCAAACACCAATATAGGCTTATTCGACAAATACACCCTCAAAAACAAGATAATCTGTCTTTGTCCCTCAGAAAAAGGATTCACCCTATCACTAATTTGCGTATGCAATTGCTCCGGCAAAGCTGCAATTACAGACCATAGACCTATTTTCTTAAGTAAATCAACGACCGTTTCTTGTTCGATTGCTTGGCCTAAAGTAATGTTTTCCCACAGCGTAGTAGTAAACAGAATGTCATGGGGAAAGTACGCCGCACAATGGTTAATACGACGGTTTGAGTTAACCAAACGCTCGCCAATTTTAAAAGAAAATTCGCCATCAATGGGGTCAAACAAACCGACCAACGACTTACAAAAAGTCGTTTTACCTGCACCATTAGCACCAACCAATTTATAAATTCGATTAAGTTTAAAGGTAGTATCAGGTACATCACAAACAGCCTTACCATTAACCCCAACCTTAAGACCACAAACACTTACTTGCTCAATTGGCTGACATTCAACAGGTTTATCATTCAACTCCTTTTCATTGATACTGACACTATCCAAAAACTCCCGATAACGCTTTAGAGTTATACTAGTGCGCTTCAATTGCATAAAAGACATCAATATTTGCATTGTGGTTTTCATCGAAATTTCAGAAAATGCCATTAAAGTCAACATTTCACCTAAAGTGAACTTATTTAAAGACAAAATACTTATCACCACAATTGCTCGGATAGCAATACTGCTAACAGTACGGACGACAGAAGTACTAGTTTGAATTTTTTGCTGTAAAAATGACACATCCCGCTCACGATTGAGAAAATCCTCCATACGAGCAGTACATCGTTTAAAGACTTGACTTTTATAATTATTAGCGCGGATAGTTTCCCGCCCATCAACAATATCATCGACTACAGACAAAAAATCTGATTTAATTTGAAAACGCTGGGTTTCATACTCAACAGTCTTAGGAACGGCTTTAAGGTAGATCACCACCAACAACCCCAAACTGATAGCCATCACCAAACCTATCAGAGGGCTCATATACAAAATAATCGAACTAAGAACAAAGATGGTCAAAAAGCTAACGGCGATATCAACTTGCAAAGTTAAATAATACTTTTTGATATTCTGAGCATCATAAATCCTCTGAATCAAACTGCCCTTCTTATAACTGTTTAATTCAGGGATTTTGGCCGTAAGTAAGGCCACCAAATACTTATCTAAATGATGGTAATCGAGAAATTTTTCTAACACCACTCGATAACTTCTAGACAAATACCCGATAGTCAAATTTAGAGTTTCGTAGCAAGCATAAAACATTAAGAAGATTAGCAAAAATCGCATATCCCCCGACGGAATAACGCTATCGATAAGATACTGGGTAAAAAACGCCGTAAACGAGCCAATTAAACTAATTAGCAAAGCGAAAACAAACAATACCCGAATATGTTTGGAGTAAGAAAAACTAAGTTTTAAACGTTTAAAAAGCATAGACAAAACCAGATATAATACTCACAAACTAAATCGTATACTTAGTCAACATATGCCAAACGTAAGCATCTAAGTCACTCAGCGCTTGAGTATTTGGAGTATCGATTCGAGCAAGAAGAGCATGTGCCGCCTCTCGATGTTCAGCAAGAGTCACTTGAATCGCCTTTTTCACTTGTGTTCTGGTCATTGATTTTAAGTCATCTTTGTTACTGACCAAATCCACAATAGTCTTTTTACCATTTAACCGATCAAGCCCCGGCGTTTTACTTGTTTTCTCATCACCAATAAAGGCATCATAAAAGTCATCTAGAATCTGCAAAATACGAGCAACTTCTCGGGCGTAATCAAACAAATACTGACTAAGCTGTTCATTTTCATTAATCACACCAAGAATTTTCATCGGAAGAGAGATAATTGAGGAAGTTTTACCATCAATGAGTTTATAATAACTATCGAGATCTTCGGTATCAAAAGCATTAATATCCAATAGCTGACCATCAACTAATTCCATGCAAATATCACACAAATACAAACTGCAACCTGCAGCATATTTTGCCTTAACGGAATTAGCCAATTTAAATGCCAGACTAATAAGAAAGTTACCAGCCAAAATGGCAGTATCGGTACCATATTTTTTGTAAATTGTTGGCTCATTACGACGATAATCAGAATTATCCATAATATCATCATGTACTAACGCTGCCGCGTGTAACATTTCAATAGCAACAGCAACTTTCATTGCATCAGAAGCAGATTCTTGAGGTTCGTCATATACTTGGTTAGCCATGAGAACCAAAATCGCTCGAATACGTTTACCACCTTGAAGAGCATCACAAATCGGTTGATAGATATTTAAAAAACGAACCTTGTCCATTTCTTTTAAGATTTCATCATCAATTCTTTTTCTAAAAGATAACCAAGATTTCCCTTCCAAAACATCATTTGGTTGCTTAACTACGTCCATATCATCCATCATGCTTGCATATCCTTTTAATTTTCGAGACGCGGAATTATACCCAACTTTCTAAGTTTTACTACTAAAAAATCACATTTTACTTTCAGTTCACCCCTCATACTTAACATAAAAACAACAACCAACCAAACTAAATAAACAGTCAAGAGTTCAAGGTAAAACAAAATTGAGCTTACTGCGCCCCTTTGCCATGTAGTGGGCTTTCCCCACCTCGCACTACTACGAGCGCTCCGGCCAATATATTTATCGATTTCAGACAGGTTCGTGGTTCAATTTAAAACATCCTTGTTAGCCCTGAACTCCGGGCACACGGTAAGTTATATCCCATGACCAAACTTCATTCGGTGTAGCAGCTGTAAAACTCGTGGGTTTAGCCACTTTTCTCAGTGCTTTGCTGCGACCACGATGATGTAATTGGTTTTCAGCCTTAAGCACACGATAGAAGCTTGAAACTGAGCCAAGATAGATATTGTTATCTAACAACCTAGGCACTATCTGTGAAGGCGGTAAGCTAGCAAATTCAGGCTCATTACAAACATCAACAATGGCTTGTTGCTCATGCACGGTTAGTTTATTACTTGGCACTGGACGCTCTGCCTCTGGGCGTTTGTCTGTTTGTACTATGCCTTGCTGATACCATCGTCTATACGTTCTCAAGCTGATATCTATTTCTCTGCAAGCTTTCTCTACAGCGCAACCCGATTGTTTTGCTTCTTGAATTAAATCAATGTATTGCTGCCTATGGTCAAGCTCTGTTAATCGTCCCCTGAGTCCTCCCCGAATAAGGACACAGACGTTATCGTAAAGGTTGCCGAAGCAAACGTGTCATCATCCTAAATCGGGTTGGCATTGAGCATAAACCTGCGATTGTTGACATTAAAACACGGTTTGGTGATTGGGAAGTGGATACTGTACTTGGCAAGCATGGCACGGGGGCAATCGTTAGTTTGGTCGAACGTACAAGTAAGTTTTACCTGATACGCAAAGTTCCAGCAAAAAGTGCAGCGCAAGTGAGCAGAGCGATGAGAGGCATGCTGTGGCGCTATCGACGTCATGTTCATACGATAACCGCAGATAATGGGAGTGAGTTTTGCGAGCATGAATATGTCTCAGATAAGCTAAAAACCGATATCTATTTTGCTAACCCCTACTCCTCATGGGAGAGAGGGTTGAATGAAAACTTTAATGGTCTGCTGCGTCAATATATTTGCAAAGGAACAGATTTACGAACGGTGACAGATAAGCAAATTGCGCATATAGAGCGGGCGATCAATGCGAGGCCGAGAAAATGTATAGGGTTTAGGCAACCTGTGGTGATATTTAATGAATTACGCAAAGCAGCCTTATTTAGCGAGTGGTGCACTTCGGACTTGAATTCGCGGGTAGCAATGAAGAGAAATAAAACAAAGATAAAAGATAGATATGCTAAGAAAAAACAAAGTTGATCATGAAAACCAAACCGCATTCTCGTGACCAATGAATACCATTTTTAAACGCCCACGGTCACCAAATGGTGATCATCTGATCACAGGATCAAATAACAATACAATAGAAAAAGAAAATTAGGAGATAAGTAATTGAAATATGAGAAGAGAAATTGCAAACTGGCGGAGTGGACGGGACTCGAACCCGCGACCCCCGGCGTGACAGGCCGGTATTCTAACCAACTGAACTACCACTCCGCAGTGATAGATTTGCAAGATATCTTAAATGGCGGAGTGGACGGGACTCGAACCCGCGACCCCCGGCGTGACAGGCCGGTATTCTAACCAACTGAACTACCACTCCGCAGAGATATCTTAATGACATTATTTTACTCGTTTTAGTGTTGGCGGAGTGGACGGGACTCGAACCCGCGACCCCCGGCGTGACAGGCCGGTATTCTAACCAACTGAACTACCACTCCAGCGAGTAAACAAGCTGTCATAAAGCTTGAATATAGTTATGCGATACATTGGCGGAGTGGACGGGACTCGAACCCGCGACCCCCGGCGTGACAGGCCGGTATTCTAACCAACTGAACTACCACTCCACTGAGTATTCGCATATTTTGCTTCGAAGTGTTGGCGGAGTGGACGGGACTCGAACCCGCGACCCCCGGCGTGACAGGCCGGTATTCTAACCAACTGAACTACCACTCCATAAGAAGCAAATGCACGTTTGTAATAAGTATTGGCGGAGTGGACGGGACTCGAACCCGCGACCCCCGGCGTGACAGGCCGGTATTCTAACCAACTGAACTACCACTCCAGCGCGACTTATTGATACTACGAAGAAATTTGGCGGAGTGGACGGGACTCGAACCCGCGACCCCCGGCGTGACAGGCCGGTATTCTAACCAACTGAACTACCACTCCGCGTCATATTCTTGCAGTGCTTGCTGTAAGGAGTGCTCCCTGACAGCGGCGTGAATAATACGAATGACCCCCTCATGAGTCAACCGTTTTTTGAAAAAAAACCGTGTTTTTTAGTTATCTTTCATTGAAAGGTTCAAAATATCACCTGATTTATCATTTTTTGAACCATTCCCTGCTGCGTTATTTTCAGATGGTCCTAAATCATCAAGATCAATGACTTCTTCGGTTTTCTTAAATGGATTCTTTGGCATTGGTACTTTTAGTCTAATTGGCTTTTTTTGCACCAGAATACGAATGGCTAACCAACCGAACAATAATACAACTAAGTTACCGGCAACAATAATACTGACTAATAGCGCTGTACTTATAGTCGGCTCTGGTTCTGGCTCAGGTTGTTTCACAGCTGGTAACGCAGCGGCTTCCAATTCAGGCACTTTTTCAATGGGTCTTTCAATTTCAAAATTGTAATTTGGCAGTGTTGCCATAAACTCACGGCCATTGATATTTTCACCAAATGCGGAGATTTCTACACTATAACGCCCCCAATCATAATTCTTGATTGGCAGCTGACGATAAAGCCGCTCTTCTGCATCTAAGGTAAACATCTGCTCTTCACCATTAGGGTAGAAAATTTTGCCCTGTAGCAATATGGTCTCAGGTTTCACAACCGTGTCGTCTATCGTAATAGTAAGGCCATGTTCAAGCTCGTTTTCACCCGCTAGCATCAATTCAAAGTTGAATGGCGGCTCAGCGATAACAATAGGTGATTTGATCACTCTTCTTTTTAGAATGGGCGTTTCAATGAAGAATTCAGGCTGCCACTCTCCCGCTGGAAAGTTTAATTTAAACTCACCAGTAAAAATTCCATCCAAGGGTCTTTCATCAAACTCTCGGCCATCATCTTTAAAGTCGGTCACGCTTTGCGTACCTGCACCAAAGTTGGCATATTCATCGTTATTGGTACTAGAGAACTCCACATACAAAGTCACAACATCCCGGAAGTAACCCACATCTATCTGTTTGCCATCATTAGTCACGCGCCCTGTTACCTTCAGCACTTCACCACGGAATAATAGTGGGGGCAAAGCTTCAACTTCGAGCTCAATGTCACCAAGCACCATTATGCGGCTATTTTTTTGGATCTGTCCGATGACTTGCCAAGGGCCTGGCGTTGGGTTCTTTAGAATGATCAAGTCATAACTGACTTCGTCGTACCATTGCAGTGCATCATTATCCAGCGAACTGGTCGCATAATATTTACTACCATCAGGCTTCACAAGTACCACGGCGGGAGCGCCTGGAGCACGAAAAAACAGTAAAGTGATCTCTTCAATATTATAATCAATGCGAAAACGGTTATCTAAAAGAGGGATTTCATTTACCTTACCGTCCCGCTGCAACATCGTAATCTGTGGTGTTTGAGCGCCAACAACCGTACTTACTAGCAGTACAAACCCCAAGAACAGCTGTTTTAGATTCATGCATTAACCCTACATTGCGTTGATGGCTTGAGTGATCTTTTTTGGGATAAAGCCCCTAGTTAAGCGTCTACTCCACCCCAACGATACCGATTATATTCATTATTGTTGCCACAGACTTTGTCCACAAGCTTTGTTTACAAGCTCTAAACGTTCTGTATGTGCTTGTTCTTCATCGGCAGAAGCACGTAAAACTTTAAGTGCAGGACGATTGCTGTCTAAACGAATAATGCCACCGGCTGAGTTAGCCTGATCACCTTTATTTTGATTTGCCAAATTCAGCTTTTTTTGGCCTCCCGTCATCGACAGGTAAACATCAGCAAGGATCTCGGAATCCAGCAAAGCGCCGTGCAGCGTACGCTTTGAGTTATCGATATCGTAGCGACGGCAAAGCGCATCTAGGCTGTTCTTCTGGCCCGGATGAAGATCCCTTGCCATCACCAAAGTATCTAGCACTTGACAATAGTCATGGGTTGCCGGAAAGCCTTGATTTAACTTAGCAAACTCGTGATCCATAAAGCCGACGTCGAACGGCGCGTTATGAATGACAAGCTCAGCTCCTTTAATATAGTCAAAAAACTCTTGCGCAATTTGATGGAAAAAAGGTTTATCACGTAAAAATTCGTTGGTGATACCGTGAACATCAATGGCTTCTTCTTCAATGTCGCGCTGAGGGTTGATATATACGTGGAAGTTATTCCCCGTTAGTCTGCGATTGACTAGCTCAACACAACCAATTTCAATGATCCTGTGCCCTGCTTTAGGATCAATACCTGTGGTTTCTGTATCCAGTACTATTTGCCGTGTGTGCATATCGTTGCTCGCTTAACTTTGCTATTATTTTGCCCTATTCGCACATTTTACATAAAAATAGGCAATTCAGTGCAAAAAACCGTAGAGATTTATACCGATGGCTCGTGTTTAGGCAATCCAGGTCCAGGTGGTTATGGTGTTTACCTTTCCTATCAAGGACATGAAAAAGAAATGAGTGCAGGGTATAAACTCACAACCAATAATAGAATGGAAATGCTTGCGGCTATTGTTGCACTCGAAACATTAAAGCGCCCCTGCGATATCATTCTGTATACCGACAGCCAATATGTTAAGCAAGGCATTGAGTCTTGGCTTGAAAACTGGAAAAAGCGCAATTGGAAAACCGCAGCCAAACAACCAGTAAAAAATGTCGATTTATGGCAAAGACTGGACGCTGCCACCAGCCGACACACGATCCAATGGCGCTGGGTAAAAGGCCACGCTGGAAATAAATATAATGAGCTTGTTGATGACTTAGCGCGTGAAGCGGCTTCAGGTCCAAACCTACTTGTAGATGAAGGCTACGAAGCCAGCGTCTAACTAAGGGATCATTCAATAACAAATAACAGCTCCCTTAAGATTTATATTAAGTAATAATACTCGTTATTCTTTATCTTGGCAGGTTTGTCTGAGTCCAGCCCCTTTCACAGCGGGTGTCCACTTAGGCTTTACATGCCACTTAGGTTTGATTGGAGTGAGCGGCATCACCCGCTTTCTTGCCACCAACATATACACGCTTCCCATCGGCTTTAAGTAATGACGGCAAAAACGACGCCATGGCGCAAAACGAGAAAGCCTCGAGCCTCGCGCTAAAGACGCATAAATAAAGCGCTCGTCACCAACAATCTCAAACCCGAGTAAATCTAGCCAATCCTTCACCCGCGATGGAGTAAAGAAGCGCCCTGACCAAGGTAGTTTTTCTTTACTAAAGGGAAGCATTTGCGCCACACCACATAAACTAAACGGATTAAAACCTGAGATCACAATATAACCTCCAGGAATAAGCGTTCGGTGGGCTTCGCGTAGAATATGATGCGGATCAGAATGATATTCTAAGCACTGACTTAAAATACAAGCATCGACTGAGTTTTCGTAAAAAGGTAGCTCGTCAATTTCAGCAAATACTCCGACATGTTTGCCTTGTGGGGCAACACAAACTTGATGCTTAATCGGGCTGGCAGAGGTATTCATTTGACCGCTCAAACAGCCGAGTTTTAGCATGTGGTAACCAAACATTCTTGGTAGCCATTCATCCAGTCGTTTTTGGATCCCCACCTTTAAATATTCACCGTGAGGAAAGTCTTGCCACTCATCGGGTTTGGGTCCTTGTAAAAAACTTAACGCTGGTTTCATTTACTAAGCTCGTTATACTGGTGTTATTAATCACTTTATAGAGCATTGCGTTATGGTGCAAGTCGATGCAATCAAAGCATTTGATGACAATTATATCTGGGTGATAAAAGACCCTCGACGTTCAAACTGTTGGGTGGTTGACCCAGGTGACGAACAACCTGTTTTAGATTACCTCGCCAAGTTTGATTTAACACTCCAAGGCATATTAGTCACCCATCATCATTGGGATCATACTGATGGCATTGCCCCGCTTTTATCACATTTTCCCAGCTTAACAGTCTACGGGCCTAAAAATGGTAAATATAAAGGCATTACTCATGGCCTTAGTGAACATGATAAGATCACACTTTTTGATACCACGCTGAACATTATTGCCACCCCAGGTCACACGTTAGACCATATCTGTTATGTAAATGATGAACTGGCTTTTACGGGTGATACATTATTCAATGCTGGCTGCGGCAGACTTTTTGAGGGAACACCTAGCCAAATGTGGCACTCCTTTGAAAAGCTACTCACACTACCTGACACATGTAAAGTGTATTGCACGCACGAGTACACACTCGCGAACCTTGCTTTTGCTGAGGCCGTTGAGCCCACTAACCAAGCACTGATCCAGTATCACCAACAAGCAAAGTCATTACGTGCCAGTAACGAGCGCACGGTACCTACGACAATTGAACAACAAAAAGCAATCAATCCTTTTGTACGTGCCGCAAATGATGCCATTCTCACCCATGTTCCAACGCAATTTATCGCGTCAGAAAATACACCTGAAGCTCGCTTTAGTGCACTGAGAAAATGGAAGGATAACTTCTAAAATATTCAATAGTGACCTAATGTAACGCCAAAATGACGCTTTTTTGGCGTACTTACATAGGAAGTATTGAATAAATTATCCATTTTCTTTGCAATACCGCCAAAGATAAGCATTTCTAACGATTTTTAGGAAGTCGAAATAAAATAATAAAGAAGCTTTAAATGCTGATACAAACTCGGTAATATTGCCGAGTTTTTGTCCGAACCCCCAAGCAAAAGAACGCATTTATGAAAAAGCTCGCCTTTATTGTTGCTTCATTAGCAATGTTAAGTGGTTGTGAAATCACGCAAGAAACCCCGTTGGAAACTGCAACTGAACAAGTGAAGCAGGCCAACTTAGATCACGCGAGCCCTTATGATATCTCCCAAACACTCAGTACCTCATGGCAAGACGAAGATGAAGAGGCTGTGCCTGTATTTGACGACGTATGGGAGCGGATCCGTTATCAGTTATCTATCGAAGTGCCACAAAATAGACCTGTGGTCGCCGAACGTAATTACTATCAACGTCACCAAGCCTATTTAGACCGTATCGCAAAACGTGCAGAACCTTACCTCTACTACATTGTTGAAGAAGTAGAAAAGCGCAATATGCCGGTAGAAATCGCGTTGTTACCTATTGTGGAAAGCGCATTCGATCCATTTGGCTATTCACACCGCACCGCTTCCGGTATTTGGCAATTTATGCCTCAAACCGGTGAACGCTTTAACCTCAAACAAAATTGGTGGTATGACGGCCGTCGCGATATTATTGCATCAACGCAGGCTGCATTAGACTACCTCACCTATCTCCATAAAACACTGGAAGGCGATTGGTTAAACGCAATTGCCGCTTACAATTCAGGTGAAGGTCGATTGCTCAGAGCAATCCGAAAAAATCGTAAAAAGCATTTGCCTACCGATTTTTGGTCTCTCGATTTACCTCGCGAAACCACCGCGTATGTGCCTAAATTACTCGCCTTGTCCGATCTATTAAAACGCTCTGATGAGTTTAAGGTCTCGTGGCAACCTATAATCAATGCCCAAGTTGTTGATACCGTTGAGGTTGGGTCACAAATTGATTTAGCGCTTGCCGCTGAAATGGCCGATATTTCTTTAACTGAACTCTATCGCTTAAATCCAGGTTTTAATCGTTGGGCCACCGATCCTGATGGCCCACACCAGTTATTATTACCCATGGAAAAAGTTGACGCTTTTCAAGAGAAATTAGCTAAAACAGAAGTAAAAGATCGACTTCGTTGGCAATATTATACAGTGCAAAAAGGAGATAGCCTGTCGGTCGTTGCGACTAAGTTTAATACTAGTATCGGCGCCATTCGCTCACTCAATAGCATCGATGGCAATATGATCCGTGTTGGCCAGAAGTTATTGGTGCCACTCAGTGATGGCGAATTGCAAAGTGAGCATTTACCACCAGAAGTGCGCCTTGCCGCCAACAAAGTAACTAAGAAAAAACTCAGCCACACAGTAAAATCAGGTGATACATTGTGGGATATCAGCCGCGAATATGATGTTACCGTTAAGCAATTAGCTAGCTGGAATAAGTTAAAAACCAATGCCGTTTTGCGCCTTGGACAAAAGCTTACTGTCTTTAAAGATGAAAAAGCAGCAAATCAAACCGTCCTCGTCAACACCGAGCGCACAATCACTTACAAAGTGCGTAAAGGCGACTCATTGGCACGTATCGCCACTAAGTTTAACGTCAGCGTGAATGAAATCGTCAAATGGAACAACCTGACTGGACAGAAGTATCTTCAGCCTGGTCAAAAGTTAAAACTGAAAGTTCAGACGAAACGTGTTTAGCGCTAAGAACCAGGGTTTAAAAATAAAAATCCAATATCAGTGATGATATTGGATTTTTACATATTAAAGCAGCACTTTTGACTCACTTTTCCTTAAAGATTACGACAGTTCTATCGTTTAAATACACAGTTTTTCAACGTCGCTTACAGCTGATTTAAACCCAAAAATTTGGTTAGGCTTCAATGCTGATTAATATTATCTAAAGGAAGTTTCATAAAGAACTGATATCGTTAGTACATTATTGGCGTACCACCAATCCTCCTGCAAATTCTCGATGCGTTATCCGCATCTCGATAATCAGAAAAAGAGTCAGCCCATAACAACTCACCATTTTTGTAACATTCAAGGTAAATTTCTTCGAATGCGGTAGTATTAGACGACATTGCGGTGGCGAAAATAGCAGATACAGCAAATAGAATCGGTTTAATCATTGTCTTTTCCTTTTCATTAGTTTGAATTTTATAATATCGGTCACTTTTCATACAACCAAGACCAATGTCACACAACGTAACCGAAATGTAAATATTTATATTTTTCCGTTACTATGATTATGCTGATGAGTTTGCTATTTAAGCAGGCAACGCGACCTATTAAGCCGCGTAAATTGAAAGGTAATGCTTGAACAGAAGATAAAACCTAAAGGTTTTTTGCCAATGATTGAAGCCAAGCCTCTGCCGGCTCCCAAGGCTCAAAATATTCACAGGCATCGATGTCTAGACGCGGTTGTGCTCGAGTGGCGTTCAACTCTTCAATCAGGGCATCAATTTGCTTTCCAGCACCACAATAAGTATCGCCATAACTAGAATCCCCCAATGCGATGACCGCTACTTTCTTGCCCGTTAGCATCGGAAATTCGCTTTGCATTTGCAAAAATAAAGGCAGCAAGTTATCGGGAATATCACCAGATCCGGTAGTAGAAGAAATAAATAAAATGTTTTCAGCTTGCGTTACATCAACGATGGAAGCAGGCTCAATAACACTTGCCTCATGACCCGATTTATTCAAAAACTCAGCACTGTCGTTTGCCAAGTTTTCAGCATTGCCGTACATACTTCCCACAAAAATGGAAACTTTTGCCATTATTTATAATCCTTCTCGTTGTCTGACCAGCCGAGCTGAGCGAAGACAGCCAATGCTTCTTCTCCCAAATCCGCGGTAATTGAAATCGTCGTGTTGGTATAAGGATGTACAAATTCCAATTTAGTTGCAAATAACATCAACCGACGTAAGCCAAAATGATCGACAAAAAAGTGGTTGTGTTTATTATCACCGTGATTGACATCACCAATAATCGGATGTGCTAAATAGTTAAGGTGGCGCCTGATTTGGTGTTTTCTACCCGTTTTAGGAAAACACTCCACCAATGAGTAGCGAATACTTGGATACTTACCAAAAGGAATTGGCAAGCTACCCTGCAATAAACAATTTATCTGTGTTTGCGCCTCCTGCGGAGCTTTATCCTGACAGGCAAACTTATCAGCAATTTTATCAAGTTCTTCTTTGAGTGGTCTGTCGATGAATCTAGATTCCGGAGCAAATCCGCGAACAAGCGCTAAATAGCGTTTTTGAATATTACCGCTAATAAAGATTTCATTCATGTCTCGCGCGGCTTCAGAGCTTAGTGCAAACAGTAGCACGCCTGACGTTGGCCTATCTAAACGGTGAACGGGGAAAACATGTTGACCAAGTTGATCACGTAGCATTTGCATCGCAAATTGTGTTTCTCGCTTATCCAAAAATGAGCGATGAACCAATAACCCTGACGGCTTATTTATCGCAACATAATGTGCATCTTGATATAAAATCTCAAGCATTACGCGCTCTTTGCAATTGTATTATCGAGGTTTTTTAAGCACTGATGCACCGCATTAAAATAAAGATGTTCACTCAGCACCATTTCAGCCATTGGCGCAATCGCCATATTTTCCGGTAATGCTTCACCACTTTCTACCATTGTTCGCATTTTGCCCAAGAATACAAATTGCAACCACTGCGCGAAGGTCATCGTATCGCAGCAAAATGGCTCCGTAGAGGTAAGTGCCTTAGCCGAAATTGGCTCGTCTTGCCAAAGACCCGTCGCCTTTAAACAAGTCTCAAGTTCGTCTAACTGAATCAATAATTCCGAGTTCATCGGTCCTGTCTCTTTCTCAATTTTTTACATTATAGCAATTTGCATGATTTAGGAGCTAGCCAATTCTCTCAAGTGCACCTTTTTCATAGGCTTATCAGCGCACCTAAAAGTAGCTATAATTGCCGCTATTGAAAATATAAGTAACATATAGAGCATTCATGACAGCGCAAATTTCAACTTTAGGTGAATTACTAACAAACGCCGGTACACAGTGGCGAGTCTATGATCTGGGTCGACGTATCACAAAAATAGATAAGAAGCAGTTTGCGCAAATCGAGAGTACTCAAGTCCCTTATCCTTACCCGCTTGGCGGCCATGCCATCATGGCGATTCAATTTTGGGATAATGAAGCAACCGTTGATCCTTATGTGTGGTTTTTAAAGTTTCCACTAGATGAGCAAAGCAAGCTCATTATCGCCAGCCGTGACCACTTCGCCTCCATGGTACTCGAAGCATTAGGTACTCAACTCACGGGCGAAGCCGCTCAAGGGAAACTTGATAACAACCCTTATGTCTTCACGCCAAACGCGAACAAACTCGCTGCATTCAATGCGCTATTAAAGCGTGAGCTTAATCGCCCGGCTTCTCAATATTACGAGCACGCCGAACTCTACTTTTCGGGCAAGCTTGGGTTTGAACGCTGGCAAGAAATAGCGCTACAAGGTATTGCAGACTTTGCCCTACGTCTAGACCATGGTCATAACGCGAGCAACCTGCAACAGGCGTGGTCTTTTTTGCCAGCAGAAGTTAAGACCCCATTAGCCGCAATGCTTGAACACGTTACGGTCTCAACATCACAAACCGAAGACTTTTTAGCCGCTTTAACCCATGCATGCCAACAGCAAGATAAGGACGCCGTAGTCACTAATTTGCGTGCGATGTCGGGAAGTCACGCGCTTGGTCTCATCGCCCATGCAGTAGACGCTATTTTAGCATCCGAATTGGGATCAGATGCAGATTGCTTACTCACTATTGCAGGGCGTGCTTGGGAAACACTAACCGACCAGCAAAGGCTTTTTATCTATATGGAAAAAGCCGCTGAGAATAATCAAATCGATGGACTTTTCGGCAGTATTTTCGCAGACTTAGTTGCAATACCTATGTTACGCCCACATGTTTTAGGGATTATTAGAGCAGAAAATCGCAGTGAAACTCTGTCTCGTGCAATTGGAAGGTTATTTTCTTAAATGACAACACTTTGGCTTTTTATCATCGTATCATCTGGTATCGCGCTATTTTGGTATAGTCGCCAGATCGCAGAAGCGGCAAATAGACATGCACAGTATCAAGCTGAAAGTTTGCAAGTGCAACTGTTAAGTGTTGCCTGTATTAAGCGCCGTTTTGGCGTATTAAAAGACGGCAAACTTGGAATAAAAAGCCAATTTATGTTTGAGTTTAGTTCAGATGGCGAGTCAGCCTATCAAGGTAAGCTTTACTTAGAAAATGAACGATTAGTCAAAAAAGAATTGCCCGCTTATAAAATCGCAAGTTAATCCGATGGGTGCGAAAGTAGGCACTTAAATTCATATAAATACAAGTGCCTGCACTGAATTTATAATAGTACAACTATTTTAAACATACCCTTTGACGCTTGGCCCGTAGTCGTTTTCACCAACCTCGCTATCCATAGTGGTGAAATATATAATCACTAATAAGCCAACGATAGGTACAAAGCTCACTAGAAGCCACCAGCCCGAGCGTCCAGTGTCGTGAAGACGACGAATAGATACTGCAACTGTCGGTACTAGAACCACCAAATAATAGATACCTGTCAAAAACAGAGTTCCAAAAAGCCCGTCGACAATACCAATTGCAAAGCCTATCAACGCATTTATTAAGATAAACATCCAGTATTCTTTGCGTCTTGAACGTCCACTAAAATCGGAATATCTTTTTAATACTGTTAGATACCATTCCATTTCTTTTTCCTTAACTATTGCGCCAACATCGCGCACTAAAAAACAATACCAATTCGCTTAATTAAGTGATCTATTTTGAGGCGGGAGAATCTTAGCGATAACACCACTACCGCGTCCTGCTATCGCCAAGGTACCAACATCCATGCAGGCAAGGCAAGGCAAGGCAAGGCAAGGCAAGGCAAAAATTTTGCTATTTAGTTGTTCTAAATGAGAAATTTTTAACGCGGTTAGCGTCAGATTTGCTCCTTAAAATTGAGCAAGTATTAAGACTAATCAGTATAAGACTAAAATGAGAGTGGAATAATCTAGCAATGAGATCGAAAGATAAGAATGAAACTGCAAGCGGAGAGTTTTGAGAACTTCAACTAAGTTACTAGGAAAATATACATCCAATTTACAACCGTCACAAAAAACTAAGGCGCTAGCCTATCTGCTGCGCCTCAATCCTGACGATTATCCCAAGAGGTATCCAATTCCTCTGCTTTACAACCCAAAAGCCATCCGCCAATTCTTCTTCCCCTGAACGGGTATGTACTCCGACCTACCCGAATCCCATCCTTGTGTCATCCATTAGCACTTCCAATGCATCTCCATTTTAGCCACCTTGGCCTCCACTTCGCTTCCCGCGCTCCAATGCCACCTTGGCTCCGCTTCACATAATCCCTATGTGCTCCCTATACATTGTTACGTCCAGTGTAACCCATCCACTTCGCAATCATCCAAATTGCGCTCCCTCATCCTAGAGCCTTGCTCGTCCTTATCAGCTCTTCCTTGCTCCACTACGCTTCCCGCGCTCCTTGACACTCCATGTGTCTCCTTATCCCTAGTGAAGCTCCGCTTCACACTCGCTTCCTCGAGTTCCTGATCTTCCTTGCCCTATGCAATACATCCTTCTCTTGTTGTCAAATTCCTTATCCTTTGACGCTGAGCTCCTGCTCTTGTGTTTCCTTACATTGTTAAGTTTACGGGGATTGAGCACTTTTGTTAGATAGCTCCGAACAATCTTTTTGCTGTCATTTAAAAGAAAAACAAAGTAACTTCTTTAAAAACAGAAGGGTAACTAAAAATCACACTACAAATTCGGTACTACAAAGCGCCTTAACCCACATTCTCGTACGAGATCTCTTACATGGTAATTTCCATTGTTGCTATTTGCTCTTAAATAGTAATGTGCCCTCTACTGAGCTAAACGCCATCTTTTGCAGAACTTGATAACCGTGACCCGCAAAAAACTGCGCTTGTTCTGGCTTAGTAATAAATACTGCCATCCCTTTCGTTTCTTCACTTTGTGCAATTAAATCATCCAACGCAGTGAGTAAATAGTGGCCATAGCCAAGCCCTTGAACATGTGGGTCAACGGCAATTAGAGATAAAAAGTGACACGGCTCTTGCGTTTGCAACGCTTGTCTAATCGACTTTTCTTTATCGATAAGCTGCTGCGTTTGCAAATATCCCGCACTCATCATGAGTCGTAATCGCCAATGCCACTGCCGATTTGCGTCCAATTCATCGCCATTTGCAATAACGCATGCTACCGCGACCAATCTATCTTGATGATATAACCCCACCATCGGCTGCCCCGTTTGACCAAATGCCGACAGCTCCTCTCGTATTAAGGCTCTGAGTTTTTTTTCAAAAATTGCTTCTTGTTTTGCCTCCAATACCTGCTTGAGTAACGGATCATCATGGTAAGCCTGATACAACACACTCGCGGCTACGTTGATATCTTCTGGATTTAAATATCTAACGATTAATTCATGTTGAGAAGTTTCTACTGACATCATGGTTCCTTATTGTTATTGTCCCAAGCTTCTGATAATCATGCCGAAATACTACTTAATATCAAAACCTCAGAATTTTTTCTGTGTACTTTAATAATGTACGGCTACTCGCTAGTGGTAGATATTGATACAAGTCACAATTTATTCAGTCGTGGACAGGTATATTTATCCTCGCATTAGTCATTATGATTTTTATCGATGATGACTTGCTAAAGGTTTTACAACCACCTTTACTATAGTTAGTGAGTAAAATTCAAGCAAACGAGGGAGAACGAAATGGATACTAGTCGCCACACTATGAGTACTTTATTTGCCCAACTTGGGCTCGACAACAATCCCAAGGCAATCGAAGGGTTTGTCAAACAACATCGCCTTCCTGACGATATGCTGTTAAGCCAAGCACCATTTTGGAATGAAGGGCAACGTCACTTTATTGAAGAATCGCTAAAAGAAGACGCCGATTGGAGTGAAATCATTGACGAACTAGATGCGATGTTAAGATAGCTAAAGCAATCGCTCCTTACGTAACTTGGTGCTATGATCCACTCCTATGATTAAGACGTTTAGGAACCTCTATGCATCCTGCCGTTGCCAGAGCTATCAAAAAATTAGTCGATAGTGGGAAGACTCCAACTGTCGCGCTAACAAAAAGCAAATTAACTCAAAGCGTCGCAATGCCTGACGTTATCTCAGGCATTGCTGCGTACAAACAAGACCCTACCTGTATTGAGCACTATCAAGAGGTTGAAGAGGTCGTCAAAACAAGTTCACAAAGCCAATTAGATAGAATTGAAGCTAAGCTTGATAAGCTCATTGCCTTATTGGAGAAGTCGTAGTGTTTGTTGTCGACTTAACTTTTGATTGCTATGAGGAAACCACCTTAGATGCTGCCGAGCAGGCCATTAACCGGGTGGTCAATGCGCTTCGCTTTAATGGTCAAATCATTGGTGACGAATTTCCAACTGTACTTAAAGATGGCTATTTCGTCACTCGTGTGATGTGTCCAGAAGAAGACGCTTTGCATCCATTAAACCATAGTCCTTTTGTGAAGTTTGCGATTGACCAGCTACAGCAATCAGGCTTGCTTGCACCTAAGGTTAAAGTTTTTGGGCAAGATATACATGCCAACAGCGCTGATGCCTGTCATGAGCCGTCAAGCTACATTCTCTACACCACATACGTACACACTTGTAGTCCACTGTATTGTGGCGACGACTTTTTACCAGTGCCTTTATATAAAATCCCTGCTATTGCCAATGGCGATTACAAAACACTGATCAAATGGAAAGAAGATTGGCAAGCCTGCGATCAAATACAGATCAATGGTGCGACTCGCTGCGAATTTGCTGCACTAGAGGAAATTTCCAGTACGGGTAGTGATTTGTTTAGACGTGGCATGGATTTGAGCAAACGTATTCGCTATCTCACGAAAAAACCGGTTTACTATTATCTGTATCGTGTTGGCGGCGAAAACCTCGCCGCAGAAAAAGCAAGAAAATGCCCAAGCTGTCAGGGAGACTGGTTACTCGAGGAGCCTTGGTTCGGCCTTTTCGACTTTCGCTGCGAAACTTGCCAATTGGTCTCGAATATTTCGTGGGACTTTCAATAAGGAGCGCAAGCTCCTTGATACCAACTAGCTATATTGGATAGTTGACTGTCAGTTTTTCTACAAACTCCGCGATAGAATCAGCCAAAACATGATGCTGTTTCTTACCGACAAACTCTAACCCAACTTGACCCGTAGCGACATCGACCGACACCAATAAGTCGTCTGCTTCTGTTAAGCCAATAAATACGGTTTCAGGTTGTTTGAGCCTGCGCTTCATTAAAATATGGCCGGTGATATTTTGCTGCAAGCGCTCGAAGTCATCTTCGTTCCATGCTTGCAGTAGCTCAATTTGCTTACCCTCAATAAATGCCACGATATTGCCAGCAAAGAAATCACCATACAGTCCGTTCAATCCCTCAGGAAATTGCGTTTCCAACGCTCTGGCTAAATCATTTAGATGTCCCGCTGGCGAGCGCGCTACCGCTAGCCATTTTATCTCGTTAAGCTTGTTCGGTTCACCCTGCTCACATGGGCTCGGCCAACTTTCATCATGCTCGGTACTCGGTAAATCTTTGAAGGTCTGTTGATGATAGTCTGCATAGGCTTGATGCAAGCGCGTCATATTTACGGGCTGAGTCATATATAAAGCTCTCTTTATTTTTCTCACCTCGGGCTGAATACTTGTTTCGTGTAATTAAGCAAATTGCTATTAATCCCGAGGTGAACATTCGTTATAATGACCGCATTGTAACGAGATTTGAATTAACATGACAGACTACAGTAATTCGCCAGAGCTGCAATCTTCTGTGCTTGGTAAAACCACAGAATATGCCAGTGTTTATACTCCAAGCCTGCTACACCCCATTGCACGTAAACTCAATCGTGACCAAATCAATGTTGATGAGTCCGCTTTACCATTCAAAGGTGAAGACAGCTGGACAGGCTACGAATTGTCTTGGCTCAATAACAAAGGTAAGCCTCAAGTTGCGGTTGCCACTTTTGTGTTTCCTTGCCAAAGCTCGCATATCATTGAGTCAAAATCGTTCAAACTTTACTTGAATAGCTTTAACCAAAGTCGCTTTGATACGATGGAAACCGTGCGCCAAATGCTAGCTGCGGATCTTTCCACGGCATCAAATAGCCAAGTTAGCGTGACTTTATTTGGCGCAGACGAATTCGATTGTATTCCTTTCTCGCGTCTCCCTGGTGAGTGTATCGACGAGCTGGATATTGAAGTTGATAGCTACACACCAAATAGTAACTTACTACAACTTGCCTCTGAGGATGTGGTCGACGAGACGCTTCACAGCCACTTACTCAAGTCAAATTGCTTGATCACCTCACAGCCAGACTGGGCAAGCGTGGTGATAAGTTACCGTGGTAAGCAAATCGACCGAGAAGCGCTGCTTAAGTACCTAATCTCATTCCGTGACCACAACGAGTTCCATGAGCAATGTGTGGAGCGCATTTACTGCGAGCTTTGGCGCACCTTTAACCCTGAAAAATTATCGGTTTATGCACGCTATACTCGCCGTGGCGGGTTAGATATCAATCCATATCGTTCGAGTGAACAAGATCAGACTCCGTATACGGTAAGAACTAACCGACAGTAAAACGTAAAAAAGCCATGTTCTCACATGGCTTGGCTTTTTATCACATCTAAGTATTGCTATTTAACCTGAGGTTTGGATAAGGAATGTTCCAACTCATTGTTGCTAAAGCACAACTTAGTTTTTTCCTTGTCTAGCCAGAGAGTTTTAGGGAAAACACCGCTTCCGCGTCCTGCTCTCGCTAAGGTACCTACATCCTGTAGGCAAGGCGAATTTACGCACCAATAGCTGGCTATTGGAAGTGAATTCAACGCAGTTAGCGCTAAAACTAGCTGCTAGAAAGGCATTAATTATCCGCAGCTCAGGTTATTTATTCCCCTGTCGTGTCTTCCATTTCAACAGGGACGGGGACCGAACATATATCGGTGTGATTTGGCGTATCAACAAACCAATCTCCCGCTCTATTTTTACGTGCAGCAATTAGCGACTCAAAAATCGGCGTATTTGTCTTTAGCCTTTTAAAAGAAGGTGCACCTTTTACATCAGCAAGTACCGTAACGCCTTTGATAATATTATACGCTTGTCCAGCAACTGGTTTACGATCTAGATGCTGAACATGCTCCATTCCCGATAACAACTGCCCAAACACGGTGGTGTTTTTGTCTAGGTACCGCTGCGGCGTCAACGTGATGTAAAACTCGGTACCACCACTATTAACATCATTGGTTCTGGCCATGGCAAACGAACCAACGCAGTGTGTCATCCAGGTTTTAGTTCCAGCTTCATTTTGTCCTACGGCAAAACCATTTAAAAACCCGGTACGCGGCGCGTAGCCGTCTACAGCAGCAAGAGGTGTGATCTTCAAGGTTGATTCTGTGCTATGAAAAAACTCAGCGGCAATCGCTTTTTTTCCTTTTTGCGGCATTTTATTGTCCGACATATCACCGCCTTGGGCCACAAAGTTTTCCACGAACCGATACATACTCAAGTTTGTGTAAAACCCCTCTCGCGCTAACGCTTTAATATTTGCCACATGATTGGGCGCAAGTTCAGGGTTAAGCGCGATATAGACCGATCCTGTTTGTAATTCTATTTTAAGAATATTTTCAGGGTCCAGCTGCTGCCAGTCGCTGCTTTTGGCCTCAGCGACAACTTCCGTTGGTGACTTTGTATAAGGTTTTGCTAAGACAAGAGATGAACTTATGCCAAGCGCAATAAGTAGTAAGGTTTTTTTCATTATTATTTTCCTTGTTTATACCAATAAAATGGCACCTCCAACGGCGCACTGGGTGGCAGGTTTGGGTTGTCTAATTCTATGACTGTTTTGTTTTTAAGATCTAGCTTTTCAAGACGAGCGGAAAAGTGTTTTAAAAATAACGCCTCGAATCGGCCATCTTGCAGTGCGCTTTTAAGGCCTTTCTCAATTTGGCTATGGAGCAACGGGTTGTCGTGAGAAACAAAAAAATATACCGCCGAAGGATAGTAAAACACCACATGCTGATCTGCTACCAAATCCGTGTCACTCAGGGCAGCTTCAATACTCACTAAATCGCTTGGTAGCACATCAAAACGTTTTTTCAACAGCATGTCGTAACCACTGTCTTCTTGTGAGAAAGAAGTCACACTGAGGCCATTACGCTCAAAAATCTGATGGTCTGGCCAATCTCTGCGTAAACCAAAAGTAACTCGGCGCAAGTCGCCAATGTAGCGTACTCCGCTCAGTAAGGCTTGATTATGTTTGTGCACTAAAGGAATGCGATAACCCAAAATCCCTTTCACTAGGGGAATGCGAATTGCACTCGCGGCCTTTTCGCGCTGTGAGTTAGTCACTAACCAACTGACATCCAGCCCCCCTTTTTCTCCAAGTAGGCGCACCGCTCTGTCTTGAGAAGGAATACTTCTCACTGATACGAGCCTCGCTGACTCTACCTGGTAGGATAAACTCAAAGTAAGCAGCTCTATAATGTACGGATCGGCACCAGCGCTGATTCTAATTTCCGTTGTTTTTTGTGCTTTGAGAGGAAATATCACAAAACCTAGAACGAGCCAAAGCAGTTTCATTTATCATCCCAATCAAATTTGTATAAGAAGTCTATACTGTTGTACAAACCGCTCGTGGCTTCAACATAAAACTTCGAAAAAACACGATAACGCAGCGCAATTTCATTAATAGACTCAAATACCCCAACACGATAACTGACCTGAACATTGGGGGTGATGTAACCTGACACCTCGACCTGTGTATCGTCACCACTGCCTTTTGCTGATAGGTTAACATCCGAAAGTCCAAGCGATTCCCCCGCCTTACTAAAGAATCCTTCACTGCGGTCAATTCCCTGTGAGAGTAAAAACTGCGTGAGTAGCGCATTGTTAGAGGTTTCTGACTCCCCTAAAGGCTGACCGTTAAGTAGGTATGACAGTGCCTTGGCTTGGTCCATTGCAGGCTCTGAAAACACAGTCAAACGCGGCTTAGCAATATTGCCCGTGAGCTCAACACCCGCTATTACATCATTGGCGGTTGTCGCTGGATTTCGAATAGCTCGAATGTTCAAATAAGGTTTATCTAATGCACCATTGAAGCCAATTTGCCCAGTACGGATCAACAAGTCTTGGCCAAATGCACGATATTTCCCCTCTCGCAATTGCAACTCTCCCGTTGCTAACATTGGCGACTCAACTTGCTTGTCAATTTCGATTGCACCGGTAACAAAGCTATCTAGCCCAAGCGCCTTCACCCTAAAATTATCTTTAACGGTCAGTTTTAAATCTATTTCATGTTGAACTGGCACCGACATCTGCTTTTGCACCTTAGCATCAACAATGACTTCATCGTCGCTTGGCGAGGTGACTCCCTCAGGCAGAGATTCAATGTTTACTCGGCCAAACGGCACCACAATTTCTCCAAGTACTCGCGCAATCTTATCTTTATAGGCAAGTGTTAGATCTGGGCTTGCGGTTAGTTCAATCTGTGAGTCTGGTTGCACATAAATATTTTCGCCCTTTATTTTGACTTCAGCAGAGAGCTCGGGCGACCAATAGGCTTCGCCAGTTAGTGCTACCTTGCCGCCTTTTGCTGCTGTTAACTCAGCCTCAAGTTGAGCTGAAGTGGCATTAAAATCAAGATTGATGTGACCTTTATCAATTTCAACAGGCAAAGAGTCAGAAGACATAAATAAGCGCTGAGCAGTTAGTTTACCGTTCACTTCAGGGCCGCGAGGCTACCTGAAATATTTATATCCCCTAACACTTCCCCTTGCAGGTCAAAACTTTGTTCCGTTACTCGGTTTAGTAGCGCTGACAACTTAGCCAGCTCAATTGACTCTATTTTTACGTTACCAGCTAATTGGGGGGATTGTTTATCTAGCGGCACACGCGTATCACCACTGAACTTACCTAAGGTTTCGGAGGTCATGCGCCAATCAGCGTGGATTTGCTTGTTATTGGTTTTTAGTAACGCTTTAAATTCAGAAATTGAAAATGTTTGCCCATGAGTCGTAATGCCGGCATCAACAATGTTCAGCTCGCCATCGGCTCGCGTTACTTGGCCGTTTTGCCACGCAAGTTTAGCCACGGCCTGAGTTTCACCTGTTATTTTGAGCTCTGCTGGCAACCAAGTTTGTAGTTTAGCCAGTGCCAACTTCTCCAATTTAACATCGGCCTGCCCTTGTGTGCCTTGTTGCTCGGCTGCAAAACACAAACCAGTATCATCCATCTGCCAACACTGCTTTGCAATGCGCTGGCTGACATCACTGATCACGATTGCGGCGGGACTTTGCAATGCAATTGTTTGCCCTTGAGAAGTTACCTCACCAGACGACAATTCTCCCTGCCAAGTTGACTGCTGCATCTTGCCATTGATTTCAAAGCTTGCAACCACTCGTTTATCACGAATATCCAATGTCGCGTTATGTTGCTGCTGATTGCCTTTCACAGCTAAACGAATGTCTTCAACCATTTCAGAGTCAACAATCAAACGGTCTAATGCCATTTTAATTTGCCCAGTCACTTCATTGGCAATATCAACCGTGCCTTTCGTCGTTAAGCCATGTAGTGCTATATTCTGGTAACGCACAGAGTCAAACTCAATATCGGTCTGAATCCTTGGCTTGAGGTGGTCGCCCTGAACAAAGATTTCACCACTGCCCTTTAAGTCAGCTGGAATAAGCGTATTTGCCGCCTGCTCAAACTGAAAGTCAATATCGAGATCTAACTGCTGACCAAGCTCACCGCTTACCGTCAGGCTATTTTTGCCATAATTCAGGCGTGCATGGCTAAACTCACCTAGCAGGCTCTCATCCACAACGACCTTAACGTCCGCATTAAGTGGTGTACCCGCCACTTTACCATCGAGCTTAAAGCGCTCAACATTAACCTGCCACTGCTCACCTTGACTCATAAAATCAAACGCGAATTGCCCTGCCAGCATATCGTTTTTCGTCAGGCCTGCATCGTATTGCACTAGCCCTAGTAATCTATCGACTGGTAGCTGAGAAAAGTCCCCGTTCACTTTACCCTTCACCCCTTGCGACCAGTTCACTTGTCCCGCGATTTGCGCTTGCGCTTTTTCAAGCTGAAGCTTTGCTTTAGCTAATGTAAACGCTTGTAGTCCACCTTGCCCTTCAAGTGTCGCGGTAACATCACCAAACTGCACAGTATTAACAGCGATTGAGCCTGACAAATTGTATTTTGAGGCATCCCCGCTCAAGCCGAGTGTCGCACCTTTTAAAGTCGTGGGCTCTGAAGGAATAACTAATTTATCTATTTGACCCTGTAAATCAAAAGGCCAGTTTGTCGCTGTCAAATCCGCATGGGCTTGCAGTTGTGCAAAAGCCATTCCCTCGCTATTCAAAGTAAGCGTGAGATCGTGAGGGCGACCCGCCAGTGTTAAACTGGCTAATCCCTGTGGCGCGCTCAAGGTTGACCTCAGATCAATAGTCCAGTCATTAAGCAAGATTTCTGCCGCTGCTGATATAAACCATTCTTGATAGTTAAGCTGAACCTGCTCCACGTCCACATTTTCATCCACTACAACTTGAGAAAGCTTGATATTCTCAAGTGTCTGCTCATCTACCGCGAGGTTGTTAATCTTTAACTCGCCGAGCTCAGCGGTTAGCGGTAGGTCTATCTTAGGCAGCTGGAGTGGCGCTATTGCATTAAGTGGTGCTGGCGATTTTGCAGGCACAGGCTGTTCAGTTGCCTTTGTGGTCAACTTCACACTGTCTAACAGCAAAAAAGGGACATTAAAATGTGAGCCAGAACCTGAAAACTGCGTGTCTAAGCCTTGCAATCGCACAGTAATTTCCGGCGTGTCCAACGAGAATTGCTGAACTTGAGCACGTTTTATTGCAATTGGCAGTGGTAACTCAACTTGGCCACTTTCAGTAGTTTCCGCTTCGCTGACACTTTTCTGCTTTTGTACGATCGCTATCGTTTTTGCGTCTAGCGCAATGCAAACGCTGGCACAGGTCAACCACTCAACAGTGACTTTGGTGTCTCTAAGACGAATATCTATATTGTCATTGTGATAACGCAACGTAAGATTGGCGCCAGATAACAAGCGCTTATCTAAGCCATCGATTTCTAACCCTGAAACCGTTTTATTCGCTACCCAAACCAGTAACTTTTGCCCAGGCAAGGTAAAGCATAAACAAACCAAAAGTAAAAATAAGCTAATAATGGCAGTAATGATTTTGATTCTTAAGCTTCTGAACTGCATTAGATTTCAGGTCCTATAACAATACTGAGACGGGTGCTTTTACTTTCTTTGGTCAGCCCCCAAGCATGATCGAGCCGGATTGGACCAACGGGGTTAAATAACGAAAACCAAACCCAGCTCCAACCTCCCAAGCGTCCGAGAAATCGTTCGTTGCAGTACCCGCATCAACAAACAAAGCAGCTCGCCAACTTGGATGGAATTGATAGTTATATTCCACTGTACCAGTGGCTAAATATCTGCCGCCAAGTATGCGCCCTTCGTCATCGCGAGGGCCGATAGATTCATAGGCAAAACCACGGATACTCTGATCCCCCCTGCAAGAAAACGATGGGTAAACGGAATTTGGTCAATATCCTTTGTCACAATCGCCCCTAAGTCTAAACGACCAAAAAACAAGTGCTTGGTTTCAAAGCTTCTTAACCATTCATTGTTCCATCTCACTTTCAACATATTTGCAGACGATAGTACAGAATCTGCTGCAGCTTCAATGGAGATCAGGCGCTCGTTCCCCCAATAAGGTAACGCTCCACCTTTACTTTCTTTCTTTAAGTAGCTAATACCTGGGATCAACATTTCCGTCCGTTGTTTTTCGCCTAGCTGTTCCGTAGTTTCGTGTTCACGTTTCAAAAACGCCGTCCTCACCCACTCGTCATCCGTTAGCCATTGTCGCTGTACTTGTACGTTCCAAATCCGGCTGTTGATCCCTTCAGTTACTTCATCCTGCACCTTATAACCGCCTAACACACGCCATAAATCGTCGTTAGGATTGTCTACTGGAATGGTATAACTGGCAGTGATATCTTGTTGCTTTTGCGACAGCCTCAGATTGGATTCAAAGGAATGGCCATCCTCGGTGATCCAAGGTTTAGTCCACTTAAAACGGGTTTTTGCACCCACATCATCACTGTAGCCAGCACCCACTTCAAAGCTATTTGCGGGTTTGTCTTCAACACTCACTCGAACGGGGATCTGATCGCTCGTCCGGTCCTTTAACAGCGGATAAACCTTTATCGCACTAAAATAAGGTGTGGCATTTAAAGAAAGATTAAAATCAGACAAGAGGCTAGCTTCAAACGGCTGCCCTTTCGAAAATGGGCTTAGCGAACGTATATAGTTAGCCGCTTTGGTGTTTCCCTCAATAGCAAGGTCGCCAAATTGATAACGTTTACCTGTGTTGAGAAGTAGTCGCACGCCAGCATAGCGATTCGCTTTGTGAACAAGCAACTTGGACTCCTGCCATTGATAATCAAAATATCCAAGTTCTAGTAGCTCGCTTTCAAAGCGGCTTTTCGTTGCCTGATAATCACTATGATTAACTTGCTTGCCAACTTGGATTGGTACATCTTTGATAAGCGAAACTAAATCCGCATTGTCCTTCCCTGTGCCCACAAGCTCAATATTAATATCTTTCCATTTAAGTGGTGCTTCAAGTTTGACTTCGGCTATGACGTTTTGCCCTTCTCCACTGAGTTGAATATCAAAATGGTAATAACCTAAAGCATGCAAAGCGCGACGTATGTCCGCACGTACCTCTTTCATCACCCGAGGGATTTTTGGCTTACCTTTGTAAGATTTTAAAAAACCAGTGATGTTGTCTTCTACATCGCCGTTTTCGACTTTGACTTCAATGTTGGAGATTTTTACTGATGCAGGGCGAGACTCCGCACCTGCGTTAAACGAGGAAAAGCAGCACAAAAAAAGCGCTAGTGTTAAACAAGAGAAATACGGCTTCATTTAAATAAAACGACCTAAATATCGCGACTTATGGGCATCGATAACGCCATTGTGCTTGTGAAAATGGATACTGTAAAACGACTTTTCAGAGAAAGTGCAATTTTACTGAGCTTAAGCTGAACATAGGGTGTATTTTGATGTAACGCAGTGGCTTTATCGCACATTTATTTACATTCATCCTTTTTATTTTCTTGCAGATGACGGACAATAGCAGCAATTGAACCTGCAGAGTGAAATTATGCAATTCCCAAATGATGATAACGGTGAACTTTTAGCTGAGATTGCCGCTGCTGGCGTTGATCTGACGCAAATGCAGAATATCGATTTTTATATTCTTTTCGAGCAAGCTGATGATGCTAAGCGCTTCAGTAGCGCGATTGAGAAAGATGAATTAGCACCTAAAACCCAGTTACAACAATGTCCTGATACTGGCGTTTGGGAAGTGATCACCACAGTGACTATGGTCCCTATGCACGAGCTGCTGAGTCAGACAGAGCAATACCTAGAAAGCATAGCCAATGGCTATGAAGGATATGGTGATGGCTGGGGCTTAATGGCCTCGGAAGAATAAACTTGCTACAGAAAAGCTAACTTTTGTCGGCCTTTCTGTAGTTTCCTTGATAATCAAACAGCTTTTCAGAAACCTGCCAACCAAACTTCTTGTGTAATTTAGCAATCACAAAATCCGGTGCAATTAAGTCAGTATCTATCACTTCTTCAGCTGACTGCCATTGCGCAGGTGCCGATGTTGACTTTCTCCGCTTTGCAAATTGCTGGTGGAATATAAATAGGCTCTTTTGATTAGAAAAGTCATAGACTTCACTGCAACTTGCCCCATCCTCATCAAAGTAAGTAATTTTTAATTTATTGCCACCGAGTACTTCGCTACATAGCCCGCTACAGCGTAATACCATTGCATGTTTTAAATTCAGTGCCGCGCGCAGCTTATCATCTGGGTCTGCCATTATTCCGCCGCACTGATGACATTGCCTTGCAGCAATATCATTTTCTGCACCGCACTGCTCACATTCTTTAAACTTAAAACGATAATCACATTGCTGTGAGTGACCTTCATCGTCTTCAAGCAACCCCTGACAGCGCCTACCAAAATGCTCAATAAGCTTGCCTTGCTCGTCTACCTTGCCCCAGAAAATATTGGCAAAGCCACAACCAGGACACAGCACCTGTACGGGCTCATTGTCTGAATTTGGCTTTTTACTTCCCACTTCAGGTGCAAATAAGTCAAAGTCATTGCCAGCATAATCAATGACAAAGCAATCTTCTTTATTTTCGTCTAACCTAAGTCCTCTGCCTACAATCTGCTGATAGAGGCTCACGGACTCCGTGGGTCTCAAGATAGCGATAACATCAACATGGGGCGCGTCAAACCCGGTAGTCAGCACAGAAACATTCACTAAATACTTAATTTCTCTATTTTTGAACTGGACGATAAGTGCATCTCTCACGGCAGATTTGGTTTCACCCGTTATTAGCGCACTATATTGCTCAGGTAAATAGCCGAGAATTTCTTTTGCATGCATAACCGTCGCGGCAAAAATCATTACGCCGACCCTATTCTCACTTAGCGCTAGTAAGTGCGAGATAATGCTTTTTGTTGCACGGGTCTGAGCCTGTAATAATGTATTCATATCAGATTCTGAATAACGCCCAAATGAATCTGTACTTAAACTAGAAAAGTCATAATTTTCAACCGCTGGATCAATTTTTTTAGGTGGCGTTAGGTACGAGTTTTTTATCATATATCTGAGCGGCAGCTCATAAATACACCGCTTAAATGGTGATTCTGCTTTCCCCCTCACAAAACCGTGATAATGCTTATGATATATCCATCCCATACCCAAGCGATAAGGTGTTGCTGTTAAGCCCAGTAACTTTAATTCAGGATTAAATTCAGTCAGCTGGTTTAAAATTTGCTGATACTGACTATTATCATCACCACTTACTCGGTGACATTCATCAATGATAACTAATGAATAGAATTGATTAAGTTGTGACAAATTTCGAGACAACGACTGCACACTGGCAAAAGTCACCTGATGCTGTAACGACTTTTCTTTTAATCCAGCAGAAAAAATGCTCGCTTGTAATCCATAGCTTTTATATTTTTGTGCATTTTGTTCTACAAGCTCTTTAACATGAGTCAACACTAATATTTTGTGCCTAGCAAGCCGTGCAAGCTCCGCAATAACTAAACTCTTTCCGGCGCCAGTAGGCAAAACAATTACTGCAGACTCGCTAGATTTACGAAAGTGGAGCAGTGTATTTTGTACCGCTTCCTGCTGATAAGGTCTTAAAACGTAAATAAGCGCCTCAGGGGATATATAATTAAGTCAAAAAAGGCGTACCTACTAAGGTACGCCTTTTATTTAAGCAATTTAAACAAAGGTTGTTCAATACCGAACCACCTTCATAATAAAGCATTATTAGATTAGATAATCATCTAGGTTAACACCTTGGAATACTTTAGGTGTTTTACCACGGCCAGTCCACTCGATTACCTCACCGTCTTTTTCAATACGGTATTTTGCTTTTACTTTAGAACGACGGTCAGCTGACGTAGTGCCCACTAAATCATCAAGCGTAAGTCCTTTTTCTTTCAGCATAGCCAATACCTCTTCTTTAGCTTGCTGTTGTTCCTTTTGCTCGTCCAGTGCTTTTTGGATAAGCTCTAACGCTTTTTCTAAATCACCGTAGCTTGCATTTTTAATAAAAGACTTGATCTCACGCATTGATACTCTCTCAATTAAGCTTAGTTTTAATATTTATATTGAATACTATATTAAAATTAATAAAAAACAAATTGTATTCTGTGAATTTTAATTTTGTTACGAAAAAAGCGCCATAATAGCGCTTTCTAGTTAGGATTAAGAAGATTTAATTACATTTTGTTTAAATCTCATTCAACTTTCCAGTCAATAGTTGTACCCGCTTTAATAGGAACAACAGATCCTTCACCTAATTTGTATGCATCAGGCACTTGCCAAGGAGACTTGGTCAGCGTAATGGTATCTGTATTGCGTGGTAAGTCATAAAAGTCCGGACCAAAGTGACTCGCAAAGCCTTCTAATTTATCAAGCTCTCCCGCGTCTTCAAATGCTTCGGCGTATAGCTCTATTGCGGCATGTGCAGTGTATGCACCGGCACAGCCACATGCGGCTTCTTTTTTATCTTTCGCATGAGGGGCTGAATCAGTGCCCAAAAAGAATTTCTTACTTCCGCTTGTCGCCGCTTCAATTAGCGCTTGTTGATGTGTATTACGCTTTAAGATAGGTAAGCAATAATAGTGAGGGCGAATACCACCAGCCAACATATGATTGCGGTTATAAAGCAAGTGATGAGCAGTGATAGTTGCTGCAACGTTGTCAGGTGCTTGATTGACAAAATCAACGGCATCTTTTGTTGTGATATGTTCGAGTACGATTTTTAGCGCTGGAAAGTTATCAACGACTTTAGATAGCTTCGTCTCAAGGAATACTTTTTCTCTATCAAAAATATCAATAGATGAGTCCGTCACTTCACCGTGCACAAGCAGCAACATGCCAACTTCTTGCATCGCTTCAAGTGCTGGATACACGTTTTCAATATCCGTTACCCCCGACGCTGAGTTTGTCGTCGCACCGGCTGGATACAACTTAGCAGCAACGATATGACCGGTTGCTTTCGCTTTTTTTATTTCTTCAGGAGTAGTGTTATCCGTAAGGTACAACACCATTAGAGGCTGAAAGTTACCTTGAGGATTAGCGGCCATTATGCGGTCACGATAAGCCAAAGCAGTCTCTGTGCAAGTTGCTGGTGGGACCAGATTTGGCATGATAATCGCGCGGCCCATATAGCGACTAATATCTCTTACCGTATCGACCAATACATCACCATCACGTAGGTGCACATGCCAATCATCTGGTCGTGTAATCGTTAGCGTTTGTTTGCTCGTCATTGCTCTCTTCCACTGCTGAATTTGCCCGATCATAGGCTGCACATGGGTGTTAGTAAAGTTTTTCAGGCCAACCGCAGATTATTTCACTTTGTGAGTTTACTTTAGCGCGTTTTCATTTTTCACAATATTGGTAAATATGTACAATTTAAGTTAACTTAGTAGCATCTTTTCATGAGAAATATGTATGCTATCTGAGAACCAAAAATTAGAATCAAAAACTGAGCAGCTTAGCATCATTAACCAGTTTTCTTCGTCGCTGCTGCATCTAACCAAACTTGACGAATTATTTGAATACGTTACGACACAGGTTGTCAACCGACTGGGGTTTGTCGATTGTGTTATCTATCTCGCTGATCCTTACCAAGAATATCTAGAAGTCGCTGCAAGTATGGGCGTTTCCCATGCTAATGGTGATTATCGTGTTGAACAAACCAAGATAAAGATTGGTTTAGGTATTACTGGTCAAGTAGCAACGACTAGAGCGCCCTTTATTTCTGGAAACGTCGCCGCTCACCCTATGTACATTGCTGACTTACGACCCGCCATGTCAGAGCTTTGTGTACCACTTGAGTATGACGGTCATTTAATCGGTGTGATTGACTGTGAGCATCCAGAGGCCGATTATTTTACCTCCGCGCATTTACAGATATTATCGACGGTCGCACATCTGCTCAGTGCCAAAATCCATCAGTTACGTACCTTAGAAAACCTCCAAACCACGATTGCCCAGTTACACCAAGCACAGAATTTAGAAAAGTCCCTGCTTAAAATTGCAAACATCACTTACCGCTTTGAGAACCTTGAAGCTTTTTATGATGACTTATATAAAATCATTGCCTCTCAGCTTTGCGCCGAGAACTTCTTTATCGGCCTTTATGATACTCAACAGGATATTTTAGAAATCGATTATTTGATTGAGGGAGGCGAAAAATGTAATGCACATCAAAAAGTATCAAAAGATCAGATTAAGCATACTGCATCCTACTATATACTGAAGAACCAACGATCACTGCTGTGTGATAACAATCAATTTAGAATGCACATTACGCGGGGTGATTTTAAAATGGTGGGCCGCTCGCCGCGCTCTTGGTTAGGCGTACCATTTTTGGTTAATGATCAATATCAGGGCGTGATTGTACTGCAAAGCTACAATAACGACCAAGCTTTCGTGAATCATGATTTATCTATTTTGACTTATATAAGTCGCCAAGTCAGCATGGCCATAGACCGGCAGCTTTCACGACAAGCGTTAGAGCATAGAGCCTTACATGACGACTTAACAGGTCTTGCCAATCGCTATTTATTGTTAGAGCGGATCAAGCATGCCATTTTGAGGCTTGCACGAATCGAGTCCTCTAATTTGCACTGCCTAATTTATCTGGATTTAGACAGATTTAAGAGCATTAATGACTCACTTGGCCACGATGTTGGTGACCATTTCTTGATTGCTATTGTCGAGATGATAAATGGCTGTATTCGCAAAACCGATACATTCGCGCGGCTCGGGGGTGATGAGTTTGCAATTTTTATGGAAAATGTCCAAGACAGGCAACAAGTCACTCTGCTACTTGATAGGATCACCACAGCAATAACCAAGCCCCTTCATATAGATGGTCATGTTCTGCAAGCGTCTGGCAGTATTGGCGTTGCCTTCACTGATAACGAGTCCGATAGCGCAATTAATTTACTGCAGCAAGCAGATGCCGCCATGTACGAAGCAAAATCTTCGGGTCGGGGTCAGGTCTGCTATTTTAATAATGCCATGCGCAAGCGCCTAAAACAGCAAGCCGATATTGAAAATGATCTGCAACATGGCATAAAAAACAATGAATTTGCGCTGTACTATCAGCCGATATTTTCTCTCACGACTGGCGCTATTGTGAGCTTTGAAGCCCTTGTCCGTTGGTTTCACCCCAAAAATGGTCTCGTCTCTCCAGATGCTTTTATTCCAATTGCAGAGCAAACCGGACAGATCATTGAACTTGACTTACATTTGTTGGAATTAGCAGCCAAACAACTCAAACGTTGGAAAGCGCAAAAGCTGCCGAAAACTCGCGTTACGGTAAATGTTTCATCGCGACATTTCGCAAGCTTAGAGTTCGTAGATACAATTCAGCAACTTTATCATCATTATGAGCTTACACCTGGCTCTTTATGTTTGGAAATCACAGAATCTGGATTAATAGCAAACTTAGCTCTTGCAACCAAAATTATTCAAGGATTAGAATCCCTTGGAGTGAAGCTTTATCTTGACGACTTTGGCACCGGTTACTCTGCTTTAGGTTATTTGCACCAGCTCCCCATTCATGTGCTTAAAATTGATAAGAGCTTTATTGACCAACTAACTGAAAGAGAAAACCCCCTAGTTGATGCGATTTTGAAGCTTGCACAATCACTTAACCTGACCGTTGTCGCCGAAGGTATCGAGCTCGAAACCCAGTGGCAGCTATTAAAGCAAAAAGGCTGTCAATTTGGTCAAGGTTATATTGTTTCTAAACCACTCGCCGCAGATCAAGCGATGGCATTTTTACTGAGTAGAAACTAGCAAATACCCATTGTTTATAAACAATGGGTATTTAGACTGGTTTAGTTTAACTTCTACCTAATTCGCTTCTAAGCTCCTTGGTTGCTGCCACCATATTCTCAAGTGCAGCCCGGGTTTCTGGCCATGCTCGGGTTTTTAGCCCGCAATCTGGATTCACCCATAATCTTTCTACTGGGATTTTCTTCGCTGCTTTGTGAATTAAGTCTTTTATCCAAGCCACCTCAGGGACGTTTGGCGTGTGAATATCATAAACACCAGGCCCGATGTCATTGGGGTAGTCAAAATCTTCAAAGGCGTCGAGTAAGGTCATATTTGAACGTGACGTTTCAATTGTGATCACGTCCGCATCCATATCCGCTATGGCGGCGATAATATCGTTAAACTCCGAATAACACATATGCGTATGGATCTGTGTTTCGTCATTCACACCACTTGCAGATACCCTAAACGCATATGCCGCCCACGCTAAGTAAGTTTTCCACTGACTGGCTTTGAGTGGCATCCCCTCTCTAAAAGCAGGTTCATCGATTTGGATCACCTTAATCCCTGCATTTTGCAAATCTACCACTTCATCTCTCAGTGCTAATGCGATTTGATTCGCGATGCTCGGCTTGTCTAAGTCATCTCTGACAAACGACCAAAATAAAATAGTCACCGGCCCTGTTAGCATGCCCTTCATCGGTTTTTTGGTTAAGCTCTGTGCATAACTCGTCCACTTCACTGTCATTGGTGCTGCACGCGAGACATCTCCCCAGATCACAGGGGGTTTAACACAGCGCGACCCATAACTTTGCACCCAACCAAACTGAGTAAAGGCAAAACCTTCGAGTAATTCACCAAAATACTCAACCATATCATTGCGCTCTGCTTCGCCATGTACAAGCACATCTAAGTTAAGCGCTTCTTGTTCTTCAACGGCATAACGGATCTCCGCTTCCATCTGGCTTTGATAAGCATCAGTACTCAACGTACCCGCTTTATAATCACGTCGCGCCTTACGAATAGCTTGGGTTTGTGGGAAAGAGCCTATCGTTGTGGTTGGCAATAAGGGTAAATTTAGCGATTGTGCTTGCTTTTTAATTCTGGTTGCGAATTCACTCGTGCGTTGACCGTCTTTTGTTGTAAGCGCTGAAACACGCTGCTGCACCTCATTATTATTCACTCGAGTAGAAGTCAAACGCGCTTTTACAGGCTTAGAATATTCGACCAACTGGGTAATATCACGCTGCTCCAATGCATTTTTCAATAATGCCAGCTCTTGCCCTTTTTGTTTGGCAAATGCGAGCCAAGACTTTAACTCACTATCAAGCTTTTGCTCTTGCTCTAAGTCCACTGGCGTATGTAATAATGAGCACGAAGGAGCGAGCCAGAGATTATCACCGCGACGTTCATGAACCAGAGCAAGTTGCTGATATACACCTTCGAGATCCGAGCGCCAAATGTTACGACCATTCACAATCCCGAGAGACAGTACGCTATCTTGCCCAACTACTTCCTCTAACGCAGCCAAGTCGTAGTTTGCCGTTACGCAGTCAAAATGCACGCCTTCTACGGGGTAAGATTGAATATCTTCAACATGCGCTTGTACGGAGTCAAAATAACTGGCCAACAACACTTTTACTCCTTGGCCACTCAACGCATCAAAACTCCGGCGCAGCGCGTTACGATAAGCATCGTCGATTTCCAGTGCTAAAATAGGTTCATCAATTTGTACCCACTCAACACCTTGAGCTGCAAGCTTGGCAAGTACCTGCTGATATACAGCCAATAACTTATCTAATAAAACTAATTTATCAAACTCTTGGCCAACACATTTAGCTAAGTAGAGATAGGTTACCGGGCCGACCAAGACGGGTTTTGCTCGGTAGCCAAGTAATTGTGCTTCCTCTACTTGAATGAATAACTCAGTCCAAGTCAGAGCAAACTCCTGTGTTTGAGTTAGCTCAGGGACGATGTAATGATAATTGGTGTTGAACCATTTTGTCATTTCACTTGCTGCACACGCACAGCCGCTAGGTGCTCGACCCCTGCCAATCCGAAACAAAGTATCGAGATTTACAGACTCATCATTTTTGTGACGACTAGGGATCGCGCCGACAAGTAATGAAATATTCAACACGTGGTCATACCAAGCGAAATCGCCAACTGGGATAAGGTCAACACCAGCATCAGCTTGCAATGCCCAATTTTCTGCACGAATGCGCTTTCCTTCCGCGATTAAGTCGTCTTGCGTTAAGTCGCCCGACCAATAGCGCTCTACTGCAAATTTAAGTTCACGTTTTTTGCCTACGCGTGGAAAACCCAAATTATGTGTTAATGCCATGATTTTAATTCCGTCTAGATGTATGGATGTCTAAATTTAATTATCATAATCAAAAACAACAATTGATGCTTTTTCAGATTTCATATGAATAAAATTAATTTGTAATTTTTTGCAAAATTTTTACAGAAGTAGTGACAACGCTGTCATTTTTAGTGTTATAGTGGATTTGTGAATTTTTGAACAATTCACCGTAGGTATTTAGACGTCTAGACATTGATAATAACTAAATAGAATCGTAATATTGAGTAATGCTGAGATTTGCTCACTTCAAATATGAGAATTGTTGATAATGATTGATATAAAGCACCTAAAGACTATCTCCACCTTGAAAGAAACTGGTTCTCTTGTGAATACAGCACGAGAGCTATTCCTGACTCAATCCGCTTTATCTCATCAGATCAAAGATCTAGAGAACAAACTCGACTGCCAACTATTCGAGCGCAAGACCCAACCGGTACGCTTTACCCCTCAAGGCATGTTGCTATTAGAGCTCGCCAATGATGTATTGCCTAAAGTTGAAGCAACAAAGTGTCGTTTGAAGGAAAGCCTTAACCAGCCCATCTCACAACTCAGATTAAGCGTGGAATGTCATGCTTGTTTTCACTGGTTGCTGCCAACGATTAAAGAATTCAATACCTTTTGGCCTGACATTAAAGTCGATTACGAACGAGGCTTTAGCTATGATGCGATTCCTGACCTTATTGAAGATGAGCTGGACTTAGTGCTTACTTCGGACATTCGAGAACCAGAACAGCTCGAATACGCGCATCTTTTTGACTTTAAATTAAAGTTAATCGTTGCACCAGATCACGAATTGGCCAAGAAGGCCTATGTCACAGCACTCGACCTAAAAGATGAAACCATCATTTCTTACCCTATTCCTCGCGAGCGTCAGGACATATTTAAGCACTTTATTCAAAATGCACGCTTTGATGGTACGCTAAAAACCGTCGATCAAGGTTTATTAATCTTCCAACTTGTGAGTGCAGGTATGGGGGTTGCGGCCTTACCAGACTGGTTGGTCACACCTTATGAAAGCCAAGGGCTGATTAAATCGATTCCTCTAGGCGCTCTTGGGCTAAATCGTCCAATGTATTTAGCAATGAAGAAAAGCATGAAAGATAACCCTGTTTATCGCCATTTCCTCAATACTTGCCGTAAAACCACGGCAAGATAGTTGACTGGGCTCTTTTTGAGCCCTAACTGTTATACATTTCTACAGCTCCCATCTCATGCTAGCATTGCGTCAGGCTTATCTAAATCTAAGGCATGTTTAAATGTTTGAAGTCAAAAAGGTTATCGGTCAACTTCTGATGCCGTTACCGTTATCTTTGGTTGCACTTATGGGGCTCATGTTTTTTATCGCCAAAACACGCAAAGGGCCGTATATCGCAGTCTGGTTAGTCCTACTAACTACTTGGAGCATATCCACTCCTTATGTCGCGCAACACATTATCGAGTGGGATAAGGGCACGCTCACCACATTCAATCCAAGCAGGCACAAAAACATAGACAGAATTGTTGTGCTTGGTTGTAATTTATACCCCGATGATTCCCTCCCCAGTAATGCTCAACTAGGTAGTTGCGGTTTAGCTCGACTAGTTGAAGGCATTAGACTTGCTAATATCTACCCAAAAGCCCAGCTGTATGTTTCTGGCTATGGCTATGGCAACGCAACAAGCGCAGGACTCATGGCTAAAACTGCACAGAGCTTAGGTATTTCCGCTACCCGTATCAAGCAAAACCCCAATGCCAAAGACACCGCAGACGAAGCGAAAATGCTCGCGCCCGTTTTGGTAGATTATGATGTTGCACTTGTCACGTCAGCTTCGCACATGAAACGCGCAAAAAACCTATTTGAAGCGCAAGGCGTTGAAGTATTCCCTGCCCCGACAGAGTTTTATAATTTTAAGTCACTCCCATTAAGTCGGCAGTTTATCGCAAATGATAAGGCGCTAGATATAGTCACTCGAATTTGGCATGAACAAGTTGGTAGTATGTGGATCACGATACGTCGCATTATCGACCCTGAAGCACTTTAAGCGTCGAAAAAGGCATCAAAACTAGGCTAAAGTTTGATAAATTGGCGCTGAAAAACGTAAAAAATTGAAAATTTGCGCAAATATGGGTATAAATAGAGTTTAATCTTAACCCGCGTATCCGCGTACAACACGACTAGGATCTACGATGAGTAAACTAGATAAAACTGAAGTACTAAGCGCTTTCGAAGCTGCGTACGAAGCTGCACATGGCAAAAAGCCTGAAATCACTGCAAAGCCAGGTTGGTATAGCATCGATGGTGGCAAAAACATGCGTCTTGCTGAGGTAGCTGAATTAACAGAAGAGCTAACTTCAGGGTCAGCTGTAGCAAGTGAGACAACGCAGGCGCCTGCCAAAAAAGCGAAAACGACTAAGAAAGCGCCGAAGGCAGCAGCTGTAAAATCAGCAAGCTTTACTATCGTTACAGAAAACGAAGATGGCTTCAAAGCGGAAGAACAGTGGATTGCTGAACTAGCAGCAAAAGATCACGACTGTCGCTTACCTCGTGGTGTTGTGTAAGCACAGTTTCATGAGTGAAGAAACCTCGCTGCTGCGAGGTTTTTTTTGGTCAGCTGCAATTAATACCGATTCAACCTGAGCGAAGAAGAGCTATTTTTATGACGTAAATTGAGCAGGGCGGTGCTCCAAACCAGGATAATCAAGCAAGTTAGTGACACCCAGCCTAATAAAAAAGTCAACGAAGCAAGCGGCAATTCCGGCCACTTTCCTGCCATACCATAACCCGCAATTGTGCGATGGGCGTAAAAACAAATGCATAAGACCAATCCGAAACTCAACGCTAGTGATACCATTACACCTCGGTACTTATCTTTGCGGCGCAATTTAAACTGCCGCTTGATAAACATGTAAGTACCACTGAGAACCAAAAATGAGAGCACAACCCCAAATATAAACCACAGTATCTTCCCCATATCCCCGCAAAATTGCCAAAATGTAGAGGGTCTGCGGTGTCGGATAATCGCCAATATAGTCCTTGGCTCGATGCTGTTTGGCTATAAACAACTTCCCCCGTGTAAGGGTTGACATAGATCTTGTTTGCCCTATCCCGAACTATCCAATCCTGCGATTGTCCTTCAGCATAAAAATAACCCCCAGAATAGCGAATAGCTTTCACCTCAAGATCGGGTCTCGTCGCTTTTACTATTGCGAATAATTCCACAACAGACAATTGTGGTTTATCCTGTCTCGGCAGTTCTGCCAAGGGATTAACGGCAAAATCCCCAACATCAGTATAAGCTGTTTTACCATCGACCATATCCATTCGTACAAACTCAAATAGATACCAGATACTCGTAAGCGAAATAACAACCGCAAGCCATAAGCCCCACGCCCCACTTATTTTATGCATACTTGCCATTTTGGCACGTGCATCCCCGCTAAACGTAAATACAAATAACTTTTTCCACCAGAGGCGATATACATAATGCGCACTCACGGTCGAAATACACAAAGGAACTGCAAAGATAAGCACAAGATAGTATGAAATGATGCTGTCAAACACGCCGAAAAAATGCATGTGGAAATCGCGAAAAAAGCGCTGAATATTAAAAAAACTACTTTCACCTTGGATAGCTCCTGAAAGTGGATCGACATAAACGTGTTGCCAAGGACTATCAGGCATCCGCATCACGATATCATACGAAAAATAGGTATCAGGACCTGTAAAGGCAATCCCTATTCGGGCGTCAGGATACGCCTTTTGTACCATCTCGTAAGCTGCTGCTAAGCTTATGTTTGATTGCCCGTCTACTGCCCTCACCTGATCGTTGAATAGCCAATCTAGTTCGTGGGCAATACTCGCAAACGCGCCAGTCCAGCATATTATGAACAGCAACACCCCAAACCACACGCCACTCAAACTATGCCAGTTGAACCATTGTTTTGCCGTCATGGACCACCCAATAGCGAAGACATAAAACGACTTCACTTCCTTGCCTTGTATTAATATTCAAACATAGATAAGCCCCTGTGACAGCGCTATCCAACCTAATTGACATCCCACCTAACAATCAGATCCTAACAACTATGAGATTTGGGTAAGCCATTATTTTTGCAATAATTCATTTTTTGCATTACCCCTTATAGTAACAAAAAGAATTATCATTTAGAATTGAAAATAATTTCTGTTTTCAGTTAGAACTATTCAAAAGCTTGGTTCAATCTCAGAAAAATAGCTCCTACATATCATAGGAACTTTCATCTTTATCTCTTGTGACGAAAAAACAATTTAGGAAAGGAAACACCCATGCAAACCAAAGCGCATCAATCTACAGCACTAGCTCTGATGTTATCACTCCTTTATTTTTCTCCAAATGCGGCAGCAAAAGCCGAGCGCGACAATATTGAACGGATCAGTGTTGTAGGCCAGCCAATCAAGCGTAACTCGGGTCCAACAGGACTTGACCTTACCATTAAAGAAACCCCCAGTCTGTTACCGTGTTAAGCCACGACTACATAAAAGACTTCGAACTGAATGACCTTGAGGACATCATGGTACAGGCAACAGGTATCTCAAGATACAAATTTGGCGCGGGTGATAATACTGAGTTTACTTCTCGTGGGTATCTCGTCAATGCATTGGTTAAAGATGGCTTACCGACCTCAATTGCTGGACCACAAGAGAGTCGCTTAGACACTATTGTCTATGACCGAGTAGAGGTTCTTCGGGGCGCTGCGGGGTTAATGGCGGGTGCAGGACAACCATCGGCAACCTTAAATGTCATCACAAAACAACCAGACCGAGGTGGATTTGTTAAAGTTGGTGCCGAGATTGGCTCTTGGAATAAAGTGCGTACACACATAGATGCAACAGGCTCCCTAACGAAAGATGAAGCATTGGCCGGACGAGTTATTCTAGCCTATGAGGAAAAAGATAGCTTTGTCGACAAAGAAAATAGTAATAAGATCGTTGCATACACCCAGTTGCATCATTATTTTTCTGAAGATACCGAAGCCTCTTTTAGTGTTCATTATCAAGACAATGAACTGAAACTATCACCGTGGGGATTACCAATTTTTTACTCTGATGGTAGTTCCGTTGAAATAGACAAGAAAACAAATTTATCATCGCCAGATAGTCACAACGGCAATACCCACCAAAGTTATCATTTAAAATTATCTCACCAAATCAATTTAGATTGGGAACTTAACTTTGGCGCACAATACAGTAAAACAGAAGCTGACATTACCTTGACCTACTTTAGTGGTAACCCAGACAAAGAAACAGGCCTTGGCCTTCAAGGCGGTGACAGACGCTGGGTTGAAACGGTTGATGGGACTAATTTTATTTTGGGACTGGTTGGTCGGTTTGAGTTATTTGACCGCGCACATCAGGTGAATATCACCTATTTAAATGCCGATTTTGAGTCCACAGACGATCGCTTCGAAGAACTGGATGAAAACGCGAGAACAGTATTTTATCCACTCCAATCGATTAATAACCTTCACCCAGCCGCTCATTTAACTGCGACAGATAAGCAATTTATTGGCTATTGGGACAAAACGACGAAAGAACAGAGTATTGCACTCAGCAGTAAGTTAACGTTAACGGATGACCTTCATGCCATTGTTGGTGTCAAATTTTTTGATTATGAACGTACCAATGAACGTGACTTTGCTTGGAGCGGGTTCTCAAGCGACAAAGGTGAAGAAACGGGTGAGAGCTTATACTTAGGGCTGGTTTACAATCTCAATGACCAGATCAGTACGTATGCAAGTTACACCGACGCCTATGAGCCACAACTGGATAAAATAGATGTGAACTTAAAGCAATTAGCACCAATCACCGCTCGGAACTTAGAAGTCGGCATTAAAACCACACTTTGGGATGATAAACTACGTCTAAACGTCGCTTACTTTGATAGTTTAAAGGAAGACTTCGGTGTTGTTATCCCCGAATATGCAGACGAAAGACCTGCTAGGTATCGACCTGTTGATGGTGCAGAAGCTGATGGATTTGAAGTTGAATTAGAAGCAAAACTGACAGATGATTGGCAAGTAAACTTTGGTTACAGTGATTTTGATGTTGTCGATGAGCATGGCGAAGATATTAACTTGTATGCACCAAGACAAACGCTCAATGCGAGCACCAAGTATACTTATGGGGCTTGGCGATTAGGGCTCAATGCAACTTGGGATACAGACAGAAAAGTCGATATTTTAAACGTCCCAGGAGTTGACCTTGGACTTCCAACAGGTGGTCGTCGAGGCGCAGTGCGCGCAGATCAAGATAGCCAGCTTTTACTAAATGCACACGTCAAATATCAATTCTCTAGCCAGCTGAGCGTTAAACTGAATATCAGTAATCTCACAGATGAAAGCTATTACGATACTTACGGTTTCGTGCCGAAAAAGTACAGCGAGCCTAGAGCATACAATTTAAGTATGGAATATCTGTTTTAACGTAAAGCACTATGCAAATGCTGTGGCGTGATAAGGTTACAACGCCTTTAAAACTTAGCTGCAGCAAAATGCCTATAATACCAATTGAATTAATTCTCTAATCAATTTGAAGGGTGAAATAGCATATTAGCTTCGTTAAAAATTTCTCATTTAGAACAACTAAATAGCAAAATTTTTGCCTTGCTACTAAAGCTATTTCCCCGCTTCAAGATAGAGCATTTACTTAATACAACTGGTATAAATAAAGCGCGGGCTTCTGACTAGAAACCCGCGCTTTTCTATCTCACACCAATTTACGTAACTGTGCTTTCAATCCCAAGAGCCGAACCTCCCAAATTAAGTACTAAGTCGAGTTGCCATTAAACCTTAAATACCGACACTTGACCGTTTAACTGCTCAGCTAACGCCTCTAAGTCATTACTCACATCTGCATTACTCTGCGCACTTCGAGTAATTTCAGAAATACTGTTACTGAAATCATTAATATTTTCGCTGATTTCCGCAACCACCGTTGTTTGTTCTTCCGTTGCCGTTGAAACCTGAATATTCATACCGACGATTTCATCCACCGCCTTGTCTATATCAGTCATGATTTGAGCTGACTCATTGGCCCTATCAACTCCTGCAGCTGCACTCGACTGTGCATTCTCCATTGACGACACGGCATTTTGTGCCATGCCCTGTAACTTACTGATCATATCTCGGATCGATTCCGTAGCTTTTTGCGTGTTGTGTGCCAATTGCCTAACTTCATCAGCAACAACCGCGAAGCCTCGACCTGATTCCCCAGCTCTCGCCGCTTCTATTGCAGCGTTTAATGCCAAAAGATTTGTTTGTTCAGCCACACCTTGGATCATTAGCACGACTTGGTTGATTTCATTCGACTGGTCGTTCAACGCTTTAATTAACTGCGCGTTATCTCCCACCTCACTGGCAAGACGCTCGATGGCCTGAATATTTTGCGAAATAACATCCATCCCCTGCTTTGCAAGCTGACCCGACATCTCTGCTTTGTTTGCGGTATTCATTGCATTATGTGCAACCTCCTGAATTGCACTACTCATTTCTGTCGCTGCGGTTGCGATCATTACCGTTTGCTGCTCTTGTTCTTGTGAAGTGCCCGCAATTGACTGACTAATTCCATTTAGCTCGTTGGATGTTGAGGACAGACTATTCACCATCGTAACTAGGTTGGTAACTAACTCATGTAAGCTCGACACCATAGTATTGAAGTCGTTTCCTATCTCACTCAGCTCGTCCTGCCCCTCAACCACTACACGTTGGGTTAAATCAGCATCTCTTGCAATGTTGCCAATACGCATACGCAAACGACTGAGTGGTTCGTTAATTGACCTAAATATCAACATACCAATCAGCACCATAACGATCACAATAGTAACGGAAGAGATAATCATCGCCGTTTTTGTCGCACTGGCTTCTGAGCGGCCAACATCTCTTAGTGCACTTGCCTCTGCAAGTTGTAACTCAATTAGTGCATTGTAGCTTTCACTTAGGGGGTCAAAGGCGGCATAGAGATCGTGTACAAATTTATCATAAGGAATTTCTTCAAAAGTATTTGCGTTAACTCGGTTAATATAATTAGACAGCAGTTGCTTGACACTTATCTCTGCTTTTTCAACTTGCTTTACTAAGCTTCGCTCTTCGCTCGTAAGGTCCGTGGACAAATAGCTATTCCATTCTTTTTCAGCGATATTTTTTGCTTCTTCGATTTGCTTTAACGCGGCACTGTTGGATAATTGATGGCCTCGTAACTTGTGAAAAGTATCTACAATAACCACCGCATAGTTGTCTGACACTACTTTTATTTGCCTCAGCGGTACAACTCTGTCGTCATAAATACGGTCAATGTAATTGATAAGATTTGATAATGTTCCAATTGTAAAGATAGTAGCGAGAATAAAAAACACAGCAGGTATGCCCGAAAGCGACAACAATCTGCTTTTAACTGAAACCCTATTTAGCATAGTCTGATTTTTATTGAGTAAACATAGAAATAAAGTATTACTCAAAGTTCATAGATTACAATAATAATTGCAAATTAAGCAGCGCATTATTGATATGCATCATACTTCGTAACTGTGTCTCTTAACTGTATAGGTTTGATTTTTAAACCTATTACAAAAAAAGAGGAGAAGCTTTTATCGGCTTCTCCTCTTTTATTCCACGTCGAAATCACTTTCGCTTAACACTCTTCGTTTTCAGCGTTCATGTTCTCTTTTACATCTTCACACGCGTCTTCCACGCTATTTTCTACTTCCTGAACTGTTTCATCGAAACGCTCACCAGCATCTTCCGCCGGACCTTCGCTACAACCAAAAAGTGCTAAAATTGAAACAAAACCAAATGCTTTTGCTAATGTAATTGCTGATTTCATAATCTATCTCCTAAAACCGTTTTTGTACGTTAATTCCCTTTTACCTGGGAGCTCGTGCTTTGCCAAAAATAAACGAAATAATCATAAAGGCGATAAACACAAAGAATAGAATTTTCGCCATACCTGCCGCAGCGCCAGCGATTCCAGTGAAACCTAGCACGGCTGCGACAAGTGCTAGGAATAAAAACATTACAGCCCAACTCAACATAACATTCTCCTTAGGCAGTTAGCTCTTGCAACTGCTTCATTTGGTCGTGACAAGCTTGCATTCTGGTTTGAATTTGCAGTAATACACTCTTGCATTTAGGTGGAAGATCTTTGCTTAATGCTTTATCAAGCTTGCTTAACACTTTGTCTTCCACTTCTTCTAGCTGAGAAATATAGGTGTGCTCTTTGTCGGTGCTCACCATACCAACCAACTTGGTGTACGATTCACGAATGTCGATGCTAAGCGCTGAATCTGTCTCAATTTCACCTTCGTCAATAAGAACAAATGGTTGTAGATCCGAGATTGCTTGCGCTTTATCTACAATCATTTGGTCAAATACGCGGTTTAATTCGATATTATCTAGCTTCTTTTTAGCTTCAGTGTAAAAATCAACACCACCATTTAATACTTTGATGAGCTCTTTTACCGGCCCCATGTCGTAATTTGAATCTGCCATAAATAACTCCTTTCGTTGCGATATTTAATAAGTGCATTTTGCAAATATTATTTTCTGTCCCTTTCACTAATGCAGATTAAATGCCAAATCATAAACCTTTATTATATAAGGCTTTTTAATCTAAGCACCTTCAGACCGGTGAAAATATTACAAACTAGATGTAAATTATTCCTGTGATAATTGCGTACTTAAGGTTGTGCTCCCTTTAGCATTGAAATCCATAGTCCTAATTGGGAAAGGAATTAAGATATCGTTATCAGCTAATACACGGTTAATGGTGCAAATTGCTTTGTGCCTGACCACCATAAAGCCCGGATCTGCTGGGTAATCTATCCAAAACCACACTAATAGATTAATAGAGCTGTCACCAAAAGACTCTGCATAGACATCTGTTTCTTTTTGGCTTACTACGAAATCAAGCTTGTTAATTGCCTCAACAATCACCTCTCGGGCTTGCTCTGGGTCGTCCGCATACGAGATACCAACTGGTACTTCTATTCTTCGCTTGCCAAGCTTAGTGTAGTTTTGTAACTCATTCTTAAAGAGAATTTTGTTGGGGATATAAGACAGCTGGCCATAAAAGTTTTCTACTAAGGTGTTTCTCAAATTGATTTTGCTTACCGTGCCAAAGCAATCCTTGGTTCTTATAATGTCACCGACCATAAAAGGTTTTCTGACCCCCATCACAAATCCAGCGATGAGGTTCTCGGTCATGTCTTGGAATGCAAAGCCAATAGCAAGGCCAATGATCCCCGCCCCAGCCAACAATGACATTACAGCACCTGATAGTTTTACTATATCTAAAGCGAAGAAAATCCCAATGGCAATAATAGAGACTTTAAATATGGAACTAATAAGTGAAGCCACTTGTTCTGTCTTTATTGCTTTTTTAATTGCCTTTGAAAACCAAATTGAAGATACTTTAGCCAAAACAGTGAAGAATATGAGTATCATTAAGGCTAGGATCATATTCGGTAGTAACTGCACACCGGATTCAAGCCAAGAGATTAACTTATCATTAATTAACGTCCAGAATTTTTCTAAATTCATAATCAAATATTCCTATTTAAGTACTCGACAAATCTAGAATGCAGTAATCATTCCTATTGATATTAATTAGCCGTTCATGGAAAAGGTAATTATTACAAACTAATTTACACATCTTCTCGGTAAATTCTTCCTTAAAACTTACTCTATAAAAATAAATCACATAATTATCAATAAGTTAAAGGTTGGCACAACAGCTGCAACAGATAATTCGACTACGAAATTAAAGGAGTTTAATTATGAAAAAGACATTAATTGCAACTGTACTAGTATCTTCACTTACTACTGCTTCAGCATTTGCTGCTGATAACTCTTGGGAAAAAGAAGCGAGTGACGCTTGGATAGACGGTAAAGCAGAAGCAACACTGCTTTTCAACGGTGAACTGAACAACTTTGACATTAACACTGATGTAAAGAACGGCGTTGTAGTGCTAACCGGTAAAGTTGAACACTCAGTAGATAAAAAGCTAGCTGAAGAACTGGTACTAGGTATCGATGGCGTAAAAGAAGTGAAAAACGACCTGACTATCGTAGATATGTCAGATGAGCGCAAAAAAGAGCGCAATTACGAAAGCGATAGCGGTTTTACTGACGCAAAAATCGCAACAGTAATTAAGTCTCGCTATCTGTTCGACACAGATGTAGATGGTACTGACATCGATGTTGATGTGGAAGGTTTAGTCGTAACATTAAACGGTCATGTAGGTAGCGAAGCAGAGCGCAAACTTGCTGTGCAAATCGCGAAAAACGCCAATGACGTTAGAGATGTAAAAGATAACCTTCGCGTTACCACAAAATCATAAGCCAATTTTGATTTGAGGGGGCTTTCCCCCTCCCATACTTATATTGATTTAAGGAGTAAAGATGAAACAATTAACAATTGCTGCTGCGCTACTTGCCTCTCTAGGTCTTGCATCCACAGCCGCTCACGCGGAGTCTGATTTTGGACTAGATGATTATAAAATTTACACAGGTATCGGTTATGGCCAATACTCTTTCCAATGGGAAGATCGTGAGAATGACACTTCATTCGACGACGACTCTTCTATGCTAAAAGCGTATGTGGGTACAAAAATTAATCCATATTGGAGTTTTGAACTTGCCTATGAGAACTTCGACGAAGCAAGTGACATTGACAACTCTGCTGAAATAGACGGTATTTCTTTATCTACACGTATTTCAGCTCCACTAAACGAACATTTCTCAGTGTATGCTAAAGGTGGTTGGCTTGAGTGGGATGCTGATATCTACGCGGATATTCCAGCTGTAGGTCGAGTTTCATCTAGCCTTGAGGGTGGCGACTGGCTCTATGGTGCCGGTGTTGAGTTTCACCTCAATGAAAACGTTAACATGCGGTTAGAATACACTCGCTATGAACTTGAAGACAATATCGACCCTGATATGGACGTAGCTGCCGTCTCTATCGAATATCAGTTTTAAGCAGTAATTTTGGCTCTATAGCCTCCCAATTATTTCCCCTTTGACTCAGTCCTGGCTCTTCCACAAGAGTCTGGTTTTGGCGCTACCACTTGGTAGCGCTTTTTTTGTTTTCAGTGTACGGCCTCCATATTGAATAATGTAAGTACTTTCTCGCTATTTCTTATTTTCAGGAAACAGAATTTAAAGGTAAACAACCTCTAGATGTAATAGTTGCCATTCAGTGCAAGAAATGAAATCTGTCAATTTTTCAAACTCTACACCCTGTAGGTTCTGCTATGTAACATTTACACCCTTCATTTCGCATCTACCGACAAACGATACCGGAAAACATTAACCTTATGAATTTAAACAACTTTCAAGTTGGCAAAGGGTTTGCAACCTATATAGTGAACTAAACGAATAAGGAGTAGTTTATGAGTAATCAAGCAAACCAAACACAGACAAGCAATACAGCTAAACCACAGCCAAATGGCCAAGACTCTAGCCATCCTGTTACGGATCAAATTGCAGATACATTGCATGCATCAGTAGATTCACTGCACGCTTCGGCATCTCGTACTGAAACCTCACTACGTGAAAAAAGCCATAATTCGAGTGAAGCGATTGGTGCCAAGCGCAAGGAGTGGGAACGTGCGTGGAATACATCAGGTGTGAAAAAGTATGCAACGGAAAACCCAGTAAAAACGGCTGGTATCGCATTCTCACTTGGTATGTTAGCAACTATGCTGTTAAGGAATAAGTAATCATGCAAGACCAAGCTCAAATAAGAGACCGTCAAGCAGCAGCTCACGAGCGCACTCCAGCGCTCGCTGAGCTTAAAGATTCTGTGTCTCTATTATTCAACAGCTATCAGCAAATCGCAGAAGCACAACTAAACCTATTAGGTGCTAAGTTTAGAGCTAATCTAAAAACCTTATGTATTGCGCTCGGGTTAATTCTATTTTCTCTAATCTTGACAGCAATGGTGTGGGGAAGCTTGCATGTGTTATTTGCTTACGCGTTAACCTACGCGGGACTAAGTTGGTTTGTTTCGGCGGGTATCGTACTGACTATCAATATCGCGATGATTTATTACCTAATCATAACAGGGCTGAAGCTCTTTAATAATAGTATTAACGACCTGACGTCTGGGTTTTATACCCCAGTTGCGAAGCAGGAGGCTAGCAATGACGAAGCTCGCTGAATTCATCACTGATAAGTTGCACCAAGAAGTGGTGATTGAGAAGAAAAAGCTCATTACCGCTAAACATTTTAATCAACTTACCCAAGTGAAAGCCAAGAAGGTATTCACCGGCGCGATTAGCTCTCCTCAAGGGTTGGGCTTCATGTTTATGTTTGGCGCACTCAGCGCTAAATATGGCAAGTTTGGCGCACTAAGAAAAATCGTACTTTTACAAAGAATAGCTCAAGGTATCATTTAACTCCTTGAGCTATTCTTTGGCTCTCTATCTAAACTAGCTTTTCTTTAATTTCTTTCAAATCCACAAGTGTAATTGGCTTTAATAACACTTCATCCACTTGCGACTCAGCCAACTTTTCCGGCTCTGGATCAAAACCACTAGCAATCACAATATGCTGATTAGGATCTTGTGCTTTAATTTCTCGAGCAAGCGTAAGCCCGGACTTATCGGGCAGACCTATATCCAGTAAAATCGTGTCAAAGCGCTCAGAACCAACAAAATGCTGCCAACAAGTTTGCGCGCACTCTGCCGTAACCACATTCACTTGCAGTGAATTAAGTAACAGCTTAAGCAGATTGCGTGTATCTGCGTCGTCTTCTACCACTAAAAACTGCAATGTGCCGCTAGCTTGCTCTACGTCATTGCTAGAAGCTACCAACACCCCGCTCAAGTAGTGTGTTAAACATTCTCCTAACTCAGAGACATTAACAGGTTTGCTCATCATATCGCTAAAGCCTAATGCCATTAACTCCTCTTTTGTGCCTTTTTGAGCTGCTGCTGTCAGTGCGACAACAGGTAAGTCAATACCACGCTCTCTGAGTGCAACAATCGTGTCTCGGCCATCCATTCTAGGCATATGCAAGTCCATAAAGACTAAGTCATACTTATCAGGGTTATCCTTTAGCATCGCAAGCGCTTCAATACCATCACCCGCAATTTCAGCGGTTGCGCCAGTTTGACCAATCAAGGTACGCATTAACATTTGGATCTCACTGATATCTTCAACGATAAGGATATGCCCTTTCAAATCAGATGGAAGCGAGTTATTAGCCGCGTTGTGGGTCTTATCAAGCATTAATGGCGCCAGAGTCATTTCATCGATAGTATCAAGGTCAATACTAAAGCCAAATTCACTCCCCTCTCCCAAAGTCGACTCAACCGCCAGCTCCCCCCCATCAATTTAATGAGTGCCGAGCTAATAGCCAAACCAAGACCTGCACCTTCGTCTGTACGAGTCGTAACATTTTGTACTTGTTCAAAAGGTTTAAATATACGTTTTAACTTCTCGCAAGGAATACCAATACCCGTGTCAATCACCTTGAATTCAAGTTTTGCATCCGCTTGTAGTGTTATCTCAACCTTCACAAAACCGGAGCTTGTGAACTTAATCGCATTATAAATAATGTTGATAAGTACCTGCTTCAACCGCGTCTTATCTACTTTTACATCCTGCGGCAATGGCGTTTTAGCCTCGATACTAAAACTCAAGCCTTTCTTAGCTGCGGCCATTTTAAACAAACTATACAAATCACTTAAAAAGCTACTCAAACACGTGCTTTGTTTATTGAGCTGTAACCGATTTTCATTTAGCTTGGATAGGTCAAGCACATCGTTTAGCAGATTAAGTAAGTGCTCACTATTATTATTGATAATAGAAAGCTCAGGCTTAACATTCTGCAATTCTTCCCGAGATAGGAGGAGATTAGTGTAACCTAAGATAGAAGTTAAGGGTGTTCTCAACTCATGGCTTAAATGGGCCAAAAAGCGGTCTTTTGCTCGACTATCAGACTCTACACGCAATCGCTCTAGGCGCTCACGTTCAAGCTCTTTGCGTGCCAAAGCGTAGCGAATGGAACGAATAAATCGTGCGCTACTGATCTCTGACTTAAGTACAAAGTCTTCAGCACCAGCTTTTAGGGCTTCGTTATCTAACACTTCGTCTGATTGCCCCGTCAGCATGATTATCGGTGTATGGACCCGTCTTGCTCGCGCTTCTTTTAACACGCTCAAACCGGTTTGTGGGCCTAATTGATAATCCAATAAGCAGAGATCGAAGCCATTGCTCTCAAGTGCTTCTAGCGCTTGATGGTATTGGCTTTGCCAAACGAGATTAAATTTAAAGTTAGGAATAGACTGTAAATAATCTAAGGTTAAAATATAATCGTCTTCGTCATCTTCAATGAGTAGCACATTGACTTCACTGACCGACTCCTTTGTCATACTGTCCTCCACAAATGAAGTGATACTAATTCGTTTAGGTCGCCACGTTATGTTGATACAGATATAGGACGACTTGGGGTGAGGTAGCGCTTGCTTGCACAAGCGCGATAGGATTAGTTTGGCAGCTCTACTATTTCAATCCAGTACTTGCCTAAATGTTTCATCAAATCGACTAAGCCATCAAAATCAACAGGTTTAGTAATATAAGATGCAGCGCCTGAGTCATACCCTCTCAATTTGTCCTCTTCTTCCTTTGAGGTCGTTAAAATCACCACAGGAATAGAACGTAGTATCGGGTCTTTTTTGATTTCTTGTAGTGCTTCTCTACCATCCATTCTTGGCATATTCAGGTCAAGTAAAATAAGGTTAGGTCTTGGGTACTGTTGCTTATCAGTAAACTGGCCCTCATTTCTCAAGTATTCCAAAAGCTCAACCCCGTCTTTAACAAACTGAAACGCATTGAGTACTCGGCTCTCTTCTAGAGCATCTTGAGCCAATAAACGATCATCTTCGTCATCATCCGCCATCAAAATATGGATCGGCTGAGTTTTCTTATAGTTCATTCTTCAATTCCTGAATAATTGGTGTTGGTTCAGCGAGTAGTGTTATCGTGAATTTAGCACCTTTACCATCTTCACTGGTCGCTGAAATCGTTCCGCCGTGTCGCTCAACAATGCGTCTACACACGGTTAAACCAATGCCAGTACCAGCATATTTTTTTCTGTCATGCAGTCGTTGAAAAGGCGAGAATATTTTCTCAGCGTATTCAACGTCAAAGCCAACGCCATTATCTTCCACTACAAAGGTATAGGCATCTTGACTCATCAATTGACTGTTTTCAACCGCGATTGTAATAATCGGATCGCGCCCTTCTATTCTGAATTTAATTGCATTGGAAAGTAGATTTAAAAACAACTGATGTATTTGACTGGCATCACATTTTATTGTCGGTAACACGTCCGAGTTTACGCTCGCTCTACTGTCATGAACTGCTATTTCTAAATCATCCAACACAAACTGTAAAACTTGATTAAGATCCTGATCTTCAAAAGGCTTTGCTCTGGTGGTAACTCGGGATAACTCAAGCAAGTCAGTGATAAGCGTTGACATCCGTTGCGCGGCGCTCGTCATTCGAGCCAGATAATCTCTGCCCTTATCATCAAGGTGTTCGCCATAATTCTTTTCGATGCGATCGCCAAAAGCACGGATCTTTCTCAGCGGCTCTTGCAGGTCGTGAGAGGCAACAAATGCAAAGTCTTCTAGCTCACGGTTACTACGGTTTAACTCTTCAGCATAATGTTCTAACGCTTCGGTACGCGCTTGTACCTTTTCTTCCAGGTGATCGTTCGCTTTTTCTAACTCATTCTTTGCTTTCTTTGCGCTGCGTAGATTGACAACTAAAAGTACCAAAATGGCAAAAATCATCACGGCGCTCAGCAAAGTAAATACAACGATATTCATTTGTGCTTCTTTGCGGACGCGTTTTAACTGATTAAGCTGAATGGTTCGAATATCCACTTCTGCGGCCATGATTTGAGTAAACTCTTCCCGTAGGTCGCCACCAGAGTCCGCAGCTCGGTCAAGTAATAAGTTTTCATTACCTGTATCGGTGTTACGCGCAACGATTACCGTACTTTGTAAAGTTTTAAATCGCGCTTTTACACCTTCAACATAACGATTGATTTTTTGCTGCTGTACTTCACTTTCAGAGTGATTGCTATCAACCCTAGATAGACTTTCATCAAGGTTTTGCAACGCCTTTCTAAAAGGTGCCAAATCGCTTTCTTTATTTGAGATTAAAAATGCTCGTTGTCCAGCCTCTGCATTTAGCATCGCAATATGCAGCCTGTCCAATGACATCATCACTTCGCTGGTGTTACGGATACTCTCTTGAACTTGGTTTAATTCTTTAACATTGTTAAAACCGATTAGGGCATTGGACGCGACAAGGCCAACGCTCACAACCACCGCAAACCAAATAAAATTAAGCTTACTACTCAAATTCATAAAGTAATTCGACTTTGTTTCATTGTTCACTCATCATTTCCTTGCTCCACCAGCGTTTGTAACAACTCGCTGCACTCTTTGGTTGCCTTAATAATCGTATTCGCTATCTCGATCACCTGTTGCTGAGAACCAGGCTGTTCAGCAATAAGCTTAATCAACTCTGAGTTCATTGAAATTTGATTCAAAGGTTTGCGTGCATCGTGTACTAGCTTCGCGAGCTCACCTTGATCATGTTGTGTCATTGTTCCTCCCGAAATTATGACTGTGTTTCTCCCTCATAGGCGTTTAAACGGTTGTAGAGCGTTTTTGTACTGATCCCAAGCATTCGCGCGGCCAGCGTCTTATTACCTTCTACTGATTCTAACGTTTGATAGATCAATTCTCTTTCTACTTCTTCAATCGTTTTACCAGGCTTCATTTCAGGCGTTGGTACTTGAATCGCATTTGCTCTGCTTGAAGTCCCCACCTGTGGTGGAATTGGAGTACGATTAAGCTGCGCATGCTCCATCATACGTTTAGCCTGTGCGAATGGTGAAGCGAAGTTCGCATCAAATACTAAGCTATGGTCATCGTGATCTGCCATAATATAGGCACGATGAATTGTGTGCTTGAGTTCACGCACGTTACCAGGCCAGTCATATTCAACCAAACGGCTCATATCCGCCGCCTTGATCACATATTGGCTATTACCTTTTTTATTCAAGCCTTGGAGAAAATGCTCGGCAAGCAATGGAATGTCTTCTTTTCTCTCTCTCAGCGGTGGAATATGGATTGGAAATACCGCCAATCGGAAATAAATGTCTTCTCGCAGTACATCATTGGTAGCAATATCTTCAACGCTACGGTTAGTCGCTGATATTACCCGACAGTTTACTTTTATCGGCTTTGTGCCACCGACCCGTGTCACCGTATGCGTTTCAAGTACACGTAACAAGTTTGGCTGTTGCTCTATTGGCATTTCGGTTAATTCATCTAAAAACAAAGTGCCATTTTCTGCTTGTTCAAATACTCCAACTTTTTGAGCATTTGCTCCCGTAAACGCGCCTTTTTCGTGACCGAATAGTTCGCTACCGATCAAGTCTTTCGGAATTGCACCACAGTTTACGTTAACCAAGTCCCCTGTCACTGTGCTGGCATTGTGAATTGCGCGGGCAAACATTTCTTTACCTACACCGCTTTCCCCCATCAACATCACATTAGCATCAGTACCCGCAACGCGCTCTATCATCTTATATAGATGTTTCATTTTGGCAGACTCGCCCAGCAACACACCAAAATGTGCTTGACTCTCGGTTCGCTTGGCTTTGTTCTTAGAAGGGCTTAATGCGTTTCTAAAATCGTCTGCATCAACTGGTTTAGTGAGATAATTTAACCCATCATGACAAAGCTGCGACAATGCTGATTTTACTGATGGATGTCCCGTAACCATAGTTATTGGTGTACGGATCCCTGCAGCTCTGATTTCATCAACCAAATGTAAACCACTGCCATCTGGCAGCATAAAATCAAGAAAGATATGATCAAAACTTTGTGTTTCTAGCCATTGTCTGGCCGACGCTAAGTCATTCGCTAAACACGCGTCATGGCCTAAGTATTCGACAATGCGACAGGCCAGCTCTGCAAAATCATGATCATCATCTACTAATAAAACGGTTTTCAATTGAGTCCCTCTCTCAATACTCCAATAGTGTTTCCACTTTTGATTTTTATCTCGCACACTAATGAATGGCCGCAAAATACCTAATTCGGAACCATTACGTTCAGCGCGTGTTTCTGGATCACTATCTCAATACTTTTTGCACTAAGCACTTCACCATCTAGTGCAAAGTGTTGTTCTTGTTCAAATTCTATGTTTATCTTTTCGCACTGCTCGGTGCGAATATTAGAAGGTTTGCCGTCCAATTTAGGTAAAATAAGTTCGGCTACCGTAAGATTCTGCGCACCATCCGGCTCAACCGGTAAAATCGTAATATCTAGTTTGCCATCGTCATAGATTGGCTCTCCATGACCTTGAGCAAGAATTGTGGTTTTTGGTGCTGCATTCGCTACAACCAGACTAACACATTCTATTTGAGATTGCTCAGCGCCATCAAAGCTCACTTTAAAATTAAGAGGCTTATTCTCACTTACCGCCTGCCAAAGGCCTCGAATATAGGCTAATTGCCCCGAGTTATTCTTTTCTTCACGCCCAGCCTTTTCGATCATTTCCTGACCAAAGCCAACGGCTGCTGCTAAAAGCGCGGTGCGGCCATTACAGTTCATTATATCAATAGGCTTAGTTTTACCCGCTAAAATTGCTTCACAGGCACGGTTAATGGGATCTATTTTGGACAGTGAACCAAGTAACACGGTCGCTAAGGAATTGGCAGTACCTAAAGGCAATATACCAAACTGTACATCACTTTGATGAACACCATGAGCAACACTTGCTAATGTGCCATCACCGCCTCCTGCGATGATGATATTTGGCTGTTTATCAGACATGATTTGTTTAGCCAAAGCCGCGACATCTGTCTCTTTCTCTGTAAAGTGAATGGATAAGTTATATTTTTCCGTCAGCATACCCACAATGTCGTTTTCATAGGTAAACCATTTACCCGATCCTGATACAGGGTTAATGACTAATGCCGCCTGCTCACTATGGGTAAAATTTTGACTGTGATGTAGCTTTGTCAGCCCTTTTAGCTGATGCTTGTTTAACCTTGCTGTTTCACGGCGGTTTTGAATTTTTTCAAGTGCTTCACGGACGGTATAATCGGGGTTGGTTGCAAGTAAATAAGCAGTACAAAAGAACACTGAGCGTCCTCGACCTAACGCACAATGCACCACAACCTTTCGCTTTAATTCGTGCTGCGCCGCTATCCATGCCATGCCATGCGCTAACTGCTCTGAGGTAGGCGCTTGATGATCTAACACTGGAATATTGAGGTAGTGTAAGCCTTGCTGTTCTGCTGACCAGTTTAACCCATCAAACTCCGCAGTTACGTCTAAAATGGCTTCAATCCCTTCCGCCTTAAGCATATCCACATCGCTTGGAAATAACCGACAAGCAACAAATAAATCATCGGTAAGCGGCTGAAATGCATCAACAACATCTCTACCTCTTTCAATTGCATTGTATAAATGTACACAGCCTAAATAAGGCCAAAATAGCCAAGTTATATACCAAGGAATTTTGCCTGTACCGTGCTTTCTAAATATGTGCGGATAGTTGGTTGCATAAGCAAAAGTAACTAAAGAAATAGAGACAGTAAACCACGCAAGCGGCAACATTAGCCAAGATCCAATACTGTGGATCGTGAGTGCGGCTAAACAGAGACTTGCAAACAGGTAGTACTTGAGCATTTTCATTGCCTTTCCTTAATTATTTTTGTCGCCTACGGCTTTTTATTATCGCCTTATGCGGAACTCTCTTAGGTTTGTACATATGTAACTAAGTATAGGTATGCATTTCTTAATCTGCGCTGATTCATCAACTTGTTTATGATAATCATGAAGATACTTAACTATAGCTGAGACTATTCACAAAGAAATAAAAAGTGCGTCTGGGTATTTGTAAGGACTTATGCAAGCGCTGCTACATAAGTATTCAGCCACCATTAATCCATTAAAATTTCTAATGTGAAAATCATAAAATTTATCAGTTGAATGAAGCATAAATGATCACCATAATGGCGATCCTTTAAACGCATTTGGAGAACCAAACAGACAATGGCAAACGAGCTCGACTGGCTACTTAACTTAATATTACTTACTTTAGGTTTTGGTGCCTTTTTTATTAACCATAAAACGCTACTAAGAATAGCTGCTGTGTGCGCATGTGGCGTACTTTTTATCTCGTTTAGCCTTGATCTGATGAACACCAGTGTAATTTCTAACCTTAGCTTGATTTTGATAAATACTTTTTATCTATTCAAAGTCTATACCTTTGGTCAGCTGGAAGTTCACTAGTTCTTTGCAGTAACTCGTTCATAGCGACTAGTTCCCAGCGACTAGTTCCCTATTTCACTTCGGTGCGCTAAAATCATGGCCATCATTGCTTGTTAATGGAGAAGCAGTATGGCCATGACTGATGAAGAGCTATTTTTAGCTTCAATGGGCGACGTCACTCCGCTCGCCCAAGACAAAAAAGCAGAATTACGCCGTCACAAAAACGAACCTACTATTTCGCAACTCGCAAAACGCGAGGCCGCCGAGCAAGAACTTGAGTTTGATCCTAATTACTTATCTACAGAGTACGTCGATCTATTAGATCCACACGATCTACTCGCCTATAAAAAAAGTGGCGTCCAAGATGGTGTATACAAAAATCTCAGATTAGGTAAATACCAAGTTGATGCTACCTTAGACTTACATGGCAAACCCTTTCATGATGCCCGTAAAGCCTTGTTTGACTTTGTTACCGATTGCCATGCGAAAAGCATCCGAGTGTTGTTATTAAGACATGGTATCGGTTTAAACAGTAAACCCTTTCCCGCTGTATTGAAAAGCTATACAAATAAATGGCTGCAAGAAATGCCGCAAGTGTTGGCATTTCACTCTGCATTAAAATGCCACGGTGGTAGCGGCTCTACTTACGTACTACTAAGAAAGAGTGAAGAGAAAAAACAAGAGAATAGAGAGCGTCACGCTAAACGCTAAAAAACAAAAAGCCGAGTAAAACTCGGCTTATTTGCTATTTGCGGTGGGTGTCGTCCCCTGAAGTTCATTTGCACTAGCTTGATTAAACCAAGCTGATACACCTAACAAAATAACCGAAACCACAACAAGTGATAATTTCGCGCCACCTTGACTTTGCTTCATGGGTTAGACCTTTTTATTATTGTTTTTTTGTTAAATTAATGCATCATTCATAAACACTCAAGATGTTTTTTTATACAGTAGTTTATTCTATTCTCTTTACACTCTGCTCTGTGGCTAATTACAATCATTTAATCAATTAGTAACCCTGTTTTTTCTGGACTGAGTGAACGAGTGCTTTGCCCTCCTGCATCGCTAAATAGTTGTTAGCAATTTGCTGAGCAGCCGTATTCAAACTGGTTAATGCGGCAACATGTGGAGTAATACTAATGTTTGGCTGCTGCCAAAAAGCATGTGATGCAGGGAGTGGCTCAGTGTCAAACACGTCTAAAATAGCCCCGCCAAACGTCTCAGCCGCTAATGCATTGAGTAAATCCGCCTCGTTAAGATGACCTCCTCTTGCGACATTGATGAGTACGCAATGATCTGGCGCGAGTGCAAATAGCTGGGCGTTCAATATCCCTTTTGTTCGTTCAGTCAATGGCAGAAGGCACACAAGATAATCGATGTCCGAAAGAAAAACAGCTAGCTCATCTTGCCCACTGAAGTGCTCAATATTGTCGAATTGTTTTGCAGAGCCGGACCAACCTTTGATGTTAAATCCATTTACGTGTAGCTTGTGCGCGACCGCAAGGCCAAGTTGCCCCATTCCCATAATACCAACCGTGCGGCCTGCTCTTGCGCGCCTTGGCTTCCATATTTGCTGAGATTGATTGTGCCCGTACTCTCTAACTCTAAGCTTATGACTTAATAGTTGGCCTAATACATATTCAGCCATATCATTCGCTAAATTTGGGTCAACGATACGCGCAACTTCCACATGTGGTGGTAATAGCTGCATCGGAATACTATCAACACCGGCACCGTAAGAATGCACAACTTTTAAATTAGGAAGCTGTGACCATAACGTCTCTGGCGCATTCCATGCCAGCACAAACTCGACCTCCTTTAATAAGCTAACATCATCAACGGGCCATTCAAGCAAGGTTTGCTGCGGCAGCAGCGCTGCTAGCTTAGCAACTAACTTGTCATTATTACGACCAGTAACACAAATAAGTAAAGCCATATCGTTCCTTTATTTTCGCTATACGCTATCACTGCAAAATAAATGACATACCAATGCAACATGCTTGTCATTAATAGTTTTTACTCTTGCAAAAAAGCGCCAACAGGTGATGAAAAATGATCAGTGTAGATAAAGTCATTGAAGCAAATCTTCCACAACTTGAAAACTCCCCAAAGGTAAAAGGTTTAGTAAAAAAAGGACTTGGTTATCTCTTGCATGAGCAAGAGTTTGTCGCGTTTGCTGACACCTACCCCCATTTGCAGGGGCTCGAGTTTGTTGAACAGGTGCTCGATGAGTTAGATTTTGACGCTCGCTTTAAACCAAAGCAAATAGAGCATATCCCAAGCGAAGGTCCGGTGGTGATCGTCGCAAACCACCCTATTGGCTCTTTAGATGCACTGGCACTAATCAAAGTGCTGGCGCAAGTACGGCCTGACTTAAAGGTTGTTGCTAACCGGATGTTGATGTCGGTTACACCAATGCATCCACTATTACTGCCTGTTGATAACCTCTCAGGGACCAGTAAAAAGCAAGAGCTGGCAAACATTCACAAGCATTTAAAATCTGAGGGGGCGCTACTTATCTTCCCAGCAGGTGAAGTTTCTCGCTTAAGCCCAACCGGAATTAAAGACTGCAAATGGAACTCTGGCTTTTTAAGAATGGCTAAAAAAGCCAACTGCCCCATTCTACCCATTTTTATCAAAGCGAAAAACAGTCCGCTCTTTTACGGCACCAGTATGATTTATAAGCCTTTAGCCAGTTTATTATTGGTCAAAGAGATGTTTAAACAAAGGCAAAAGTCGCTAGAATTTGAAATAGGCGCCAGCATTCCTCCAGAATCTTATCTTATTGATAACCTTAAAGACAAAGAGATAGTCGCGCTTATTCGCAAGCAACTTTATCGCCTTGCCAGTAAAAAGCCACTGCCACTCAAAACACAAACCCCCATTGCAGTTCCAGAAAATCGCAAAGAACTTAAAAAGGCAGTGGAAGCGTGCGAATGTATCGGTGAAACACCCGATGGCATGCAAATATACGTTTACCAATACACCGGCAGCTCGGTGATATTTAGAGAGCTTGGACGCCTTAGAGAAATTGCCTTTAGGGCCGTGGGAGAAGGGAGTGGTAATCGTCGTGATATCGATAAATACGATATGCACTACCACCATTTGTTGTTATGGGACACGAAACAGCTTGAGTTGGTGGGCGCCTACCGCCTTGCAAGTGCCAAGCAAGTGATAGAAGAACAAGGGCAAGCCGGGCTTTATACCGACAGTTTGTTTTCGTACAGTGAAGCCATGGCCCCATACTTCGAAAAAGGCCTCGAACTTGGTCGCAGCTTTGTGCAGCCCAAGTACTGGGGTCGCAAGAGCCTAGATTACCTGTGGTATGGGATCGGTGCATTCGTAAAGCGCTACCCAGAACACCGTTATATGTTTGGTGCAGTCAGCCTCTCAAACGCGTTACCGGATGAAGCAAAAGCCATGTTGGTTTATCACTACCAACATTACTTTTCAAACCTTGCAGGTATCGCCACGCCGAACAACGAAATGAAGCTAAGTAATGATCAGCTTAACCGTTATCAACACATGTTCAGTGGCGATGACATCAAAGAAGATTTCGCAGAGCTCAAACATATTCTTGCTAATATGGGTGCTCAAGTACCAACCTTATTTAAACAGTATACTGAGCTTTGCGAAGAGCAAGGCGTGAACTTTCTGAGCTTTAGTATAGATCCCGACTTTAATAACTGTATCGATGGTCTGGTACTCGTTGACTTAGCGAAATTAAAAGAGCAAAAAGCGAAACGCTACCTAGGCGACAACCCCTACGGTTAAGCTCAAATACATTGATCCGCTGCAATAAAGATCGCTACACTGCGGTCTTTATTGTTGCCTATTGTTATCACGGGATCATTAGTATGTTCAAGCTACTTGGCCAAGCAGTCATCATTGTGCTGGTGTTTTTCGCCGTTTCAGCCTATCAAGAAAGAAACATGCTTGCCGACTCAGGAGAGCAAACGGCGCCGCCATTTCACCTACCCATTTTACAATCCAAGCAAACTTATTCGTCTATTCAGCTTAAAGGTCAACAAAGTGTCGTGTATTTTTTTGCGCCTTGGTGCGGCGTATGTCGAGTGAGCATGCCAAATATTGATAAACTACATCAGCAAGGCAAAGTCAAAGCGGTGGCGATTGCGTTGGATTATCGTTCCACTGAAGAAGTAACAAAGTTTGTCAGCGATCTACAATTAGACATGCCCGTATTGCTCGGTAATCAGACCACAGCACAAGCGTATAAAGTGCAGGCTTACCCTACATATTATGTACTTGATGAAAACTTCAAAATAACCGAGCGCTCTGTTGGTTACTCATCTGAGATAGGGATCCGAGCGAGATTGTAAGAAACCTCAGTATACCGCTTACAGTTAATTACAACTCTCTGAAATTAATCAACAATTATTTCGTTTAGGCTGACGCACATCTTAATAAAGGATGAATAGGAAGCCGACCATGCGCCACGCCCCACACTTTACGCTCAGCAAAATTTCACTCCTCGTGCTCTGCACTACCCTTACTAATCATGCATTAGCCGATGAGAAGAAAATTGAACACATCGAAGTTATCTATAAACGCAGCTCAGTTATTTCAGAAATTACCGAAGATGCGCAAAAACTCGTAGACATGCCAGGAGCCATGGGCGACCCGCTCAGGGCTGCTTTTGCTCTACCTGGCGTTGTTGCTGCGGGTGGATCTATGGGCGCACCTGCCGTGCGAGGCTCTTCTCCTGACGACAATATCTTTGAAGTGGACTTTATGCCCGCAGGATATATCTTTCACGATTTCGGCAGCTCTATTTTCAACCGCAATACAATTCAAGATTTTCAGCTAAATTCTGCTGGATTTGGTACCAGTTACAGCAATGCCACTGGTGCCGTATTTGACGTCACGCTGCGTAATCCAAAATACCAAGATATTGCCACCACACTTGATTTAACCATGTTTAACGCAGGTATTTTTGTTGAAGGTAAAGCAACTGAAAATTCTGCATTCTATGTGTCAGCAAGAAAAAGTACCTTACCGCTGTTTTTCAGTGATGGCGAGGAGCTTGAGGATGATGATGGCAAGCCAACAGGGATCACCATTAACGATCCACCGGATGATCACGACTATCAAGCCAAGTGGCTGTGGGATATCAATGCAAATAATACCTTAACGGTAAATATCAATGGCGCGGAGGATTCGGTTGCGGCTGGGTTTTCAGGTGCGTCAGATCTTGCTCTTAAAACTCCAGAATATCAGGGCGATGCTCGCTATATTCGTAAATTTAATAGTCAGAACATTTTGTGGGACCACTACGCCAAAGACTTACATATTCGCGCAGGCGTCGGTTATCTCAATCACCAAGCCACCATGCGCTACGGTCAACGCGCGACTTTATCTGATGGCTACTTTGAGAATTTTGAAGAAGAACAACTCAGTTATAAAGTACGAGCCAGTTATAAGCTAAATAAAGAGCAACGTGTCATTGCAGATGCCGGCTACTACGACAAAAAATCCACCTACCGCTACGACGCTTTTAATTATGTTTGCACTGAGTTTGACCCCGACTGTGATCTAAATAAAGGTGAAAGGATTAAGGGCACATCGAGTGCTGGAACAGATTCTGCCTTTATTGGGGTTAATCACGTTTGGCAATTTTCACCAAACTGGCAAAGTGAACTAGGAATAGTGGGTGAATATTATGACTACAGTGATGAGACGATTGTCCATCCACGCCTTGCGCTCAATTACTTCTATAACGATGACACAGTGATCTCAGCTAAGGCTGGCACTTACAGCCGCATTCAAGACCTTGAATACATTTTACCTGTTGTTGGTAACCCGGAACTTGAAGCACAGCGTTCAACTCACTATACCTTAGGTTTTAAGCAGGAGTTGAAAAATGAGTGGTCATATTCCGTCGAGACCTATTATAAAACCATGGATGATCTGCCAAAAAGCGCCCCCTTATCTCAAGTAAACTATATCAATGGGACTTCCGGTACAGCCTACGGTGTTGATTTTATTGTTAACAAAAACAAAACCGATGACTGGTATGGTTGGATTGCGGTAAGCCTTGCAAAAAGTGAGCGTGAGGATGAGCTAACTGGCATTAAGCGTGACTATTATGCCGATACCCCTTTTATTCTGAATGCTGTGTTTCACTATGACTTTGGCGAAAAGTGGTCTGGAGGCTTTAACTTTACCGCTCGCAGCGGTCAAGCCTATACCCCAATTGTGGGTGTAAAAGAGAACCCCGAATTTGCAAACCGCTACTTGCCTGTGTATGGCGACCCATTCTCAGAGCGTTTTGACACTTATCACCGCCTAGATATTCGTTTTGAACGCAAAACAGAATTATTTGGTCTCGATGGCAAGCTGATTTTGGAGCTAATGAATGCATATGGCCAAGACAATACAGCCTATGTTGACCTTGACTACGATAGAGTCAAATCAATCAATGATTTATATATAGAAGAGGAAAGCGATGACTTTGAAATGCGTCCTTCTATTGGCTTCAGCGTAACATTTTAACTTGCCATAGGCGCGCAAGCTCTGCATGATCGCATTTATTTTTATAATGAGAGTCCCTTCATGCCTAAAGCGTGCGCCTATCATATTTTAGTAAAAACCGAAAAAGAGTGTTTAGACATCAAAGCCAAACTAGCCAAAGGTGCTGACTTTGGCAAATTGGCTAAACAATATTCCCTTTGTCCTTCAAAAAAGCGCGGTGGCGACCTTGGTGAGTTCAATAAAGGGGATATGGTGAAGGCCTTTGACGATGTGGTATTCAAAAAGCCGTTATTTGAAGTGCACGGCCCTGTGAAAACCAAGTTCGGCTTCCACTTGATCAAAACCGTCTATCGGAGTTAATCGCTTTTTTGGATTAATCTCATCATTTTAATTCAATTTACCTTCATGATTAATCCTCTATACTGAAGTTAATCATTTAACCTGAGGTTTGGATAAGGAATAAGCCAACTCATTGTTTTTAAGCTCACATTAAATTATTTCCTTATCTAGCCAGAGAGTTTTGGAGATAATCAGGCGAATTTACGCACCAATAGCTGGCTATTGGAAGTGAATTCAACGCAGTTAGCGCTAAAACTGGCTGCTAGAAAGGCATTAATTATCCGAAGTTCAGGTTCATTTAGGAGAAAGAATATGTTTACTGTTATTTTTGGTCGTGAAGGTTGCCCGTTTTGTGTTCGTGCAAAAGAAGTGGCTGAGCGTTTAACGCAAGAGCGCGATGACTTCAATTTTCGCTATGTTGACATTATCAAGGAAGGCGTAAGCAAAGCCGATCTTGAAAAGTCAGCGGGTAAACCTTGCCCTACCGTACCACAGATTTTTATCGACCAAGATCACATTGGCGGCTTTACTGAATTTGAAGCCTATGCAAAAGCAAATTTAGGCCTTTACCAGTAAATTAGCAAAATCACATAGATTAAATTTTAACCAATATCAGGCACATATAAAATAGTGTGATTTTATGCAAGCTTTTATTTTATCTTTCCTGTACAATGCGCGCCTCTTTAAAATAGTTGAGGCGCATTAATGTCAGAACCAGTTACGTTTGAATCTTTAGACCTTTCTCCTGCAATCTTAAAAGCAGTCGAAGAGCTGGGATATAAAACACCTTCTGAGATCCAAGCTCAATGTATACCGTTATTGCTAGAAAGAAAAGACGTACTGGGACTAGCGCAGACGGGTACAGGTAAAACGGCAGCATTTGCACTGCCATTGTTAAACCAAGTAGACGCATCCGTTAAACAACCGCAAATTCTTGTGCTTACGCCAACGCGTGAGCTAGCTATTCAAGTTGCTGAAGCATTTCAGCAATATGCTAAATATACTAAAGGCGTTGAAGTACTAGCGCTTTATGGTGGTCAAAGCTATGGCATTCAGCTAAGTGCTCTACGCCGTGGTGCCCAAATTATTGTGGCGACACCAGGTCGTTTGATTGATCACATCAACCGCAAGACGATTGACCTTTCTGGTCTAAACGCACTTGTACTTGATGAAGCTGATGAAATGCTACGCATGGGCTTTATCGATGATGTTGAAAGCATCATGGAGAAAACACCGGAAGAGAAGCAAACTTGTTTGTTCTCTGCGACTATGCCTAAGCAGATCCAATCAATCTGTAATAAATATTTAGACAATGCTGAACAAGTTAAGATCACTCCGCGTAACTCTACAGTATCTACGATCGAGCAAGTTTACTGGCGTGCAACTGCACACAAAAACAAAGCTATCGTACGTTTCTTAGAAGCGGAAGATTACGACGGTGCTATCGTGTTCGTACGTACACGTAATGACACTGTTCAGCTTGCAGAACTACTAGAACGTGAAGGCTTCTCAGCTGCACCGCTCAACGGCGACATGAACCAACAGGCGCGTGAGCGCACAGTAGACCGTCTTAAGAACGGCTTGCTAGATATCGTTATCGCAACCGACGTTGCAGCACGTGGTCTTGACGTAGAACGTCTAAGCCTTGTTGTTAACTACGATATCCCACAAGACTGTGAAGCTTATGTTCACCGTATCGGTCGTACCGGCCGTGCTGGTCGTCAAGGTAAAGCAATCTTGTTCGTTAAGAACAACGAGCGTTATTTACTTAAGAACATCATGCGCCATACGCGCTCTGATATTGCACAGGTTGAATTACCAAGTGCGAAAGTCGTTGAAGAAAAGCGTATTGGTGCATTAGAGACTAAGATCTCTACAGCGCTTGAGCACAAAGACATTGAGTTCTTCTCAAAAGTCGCATCAGGCCTTGCACAAAAGCTAGAACTGAGCCAAGAAGACTTAGCAGCAGCGCTATTGTGTCTTGCACAGCAGCAAACGCCGCTGAAAGTTGAAGATATTCAAATTCAACAGCGTGAGCGTAGAGAACGTGACGACCGTCGTGGCGAGCGTCGCGACAGAGATGGTAGCCGTGGTGAACGTGGTGAACGCAAATCTCGTAGCCGTGACCGTGCATCAGGTCCAATGGATACTTACCGTATCGAAGTAGGTCGTGATCATGGTGTTCAGGTTAAGAACATCGTTGGTGCTATCGCAAACGAAGCAGATATCTCAAGCAAATTCATCGGTGAGATCCGTCTGTTCAATGAACACAGCACGGTTCAATTGCCGCAAAATATGCCAAGTGATGTACTTAGCCACTTCAAGAGCGTCCACATCTGTCAACGCCCTATGAACATGACTAAGAGCACTCACCCTGCCGACCAAGGTCAAGGCAGAGGCGAAGAGCAAAGAGATCGTAAGCGTAGCTTTAAAGACCCACGTAGTGGCGGTGGTGATAAACGCCGTCCTGAAGGTCAAAGAAGAGAAAAACGCGAAAGAAAAGAAATTAGCTTTTCTTAATCGAAGCTCTAAGAAAAAGCCGCTCAACCGAGCGGTTTTTTTATTTTAGCTAGCGTCAGTTATGCTTTAATGTTGTTGCCAATCTCTTGGTTCAAACTGATAGTAGTCTTTTAACAAATTATATAGTTCTGGGTTTTCCTGTTTGAGTTCATGGGGCTTTTCAATAAAGGTTTCTGTTACCACGGCGAAAAACTCCGCTTCGTTTGTTGCGCCGTATGAATGAATAGCATGGGGCATATTGTAAGACAGCTGCATTTTTAAGTGCTGGTAAGCCTTTGATAGCACCCTCCCCCAGTCTTGGTAACTCATTCCTACAGGTAACGCAGGCGTTCCATTCGTCGCACCAGTTTGTTGGTCAAGTTGATGGGCAAACTCATGAAACACCAAGTTGTGGCCATCCTCAGGCAATCGATTTCCCTCAAGTACATCGTGCCAACTCAGCACTAAAGTACCTCCAGGCCAAGACTCTCCTTGACGAACTGTTTGGTGAAAACTAACCAAACCTGCACCATCTCTAGAGGTTTGTGGCGCGTAATAGCTACTGGGATAGAGTAATATTTCTTTGACGTTGGGATATAACGGCCAAGCTTGCTTAAGAACCAGTAAACAGGCATCTGCGGCAATAATTAAAGTCATCGGCCGTGACACCGTTAACCCATCTCTACCCAACACCCGTTTCTCGCCAAGAAACCATACAATATGTTTTTCCAGCTGTGCGCGGTCAACATCTGTCATCTTACGATAGATAGGCATGTATTTTAGCAATACTTGCTTATCTGAGGCGCTCAGCGTTTGATCTTGGTATTTACATTGCCACTGCAGTCTTTGAATTTTTTCCCAGTTCCAATACAGAGAAACAAATAGAATAAGGCCGATAATAAGCACTATTTCTATCATGGCTGTTGGCCTTTATAAAATAACCTGAACTAGGAATAATAACTTGTTCTCTAGCAGTTGTTATCCCTTACTACTGCGTTAAATTTGTTTGCAATAGGCTAGCTATTGACGCACAAATTTGCCTTGTATTAAGAAAGAACATCTGGCTAGAGTTGAATAATGTTAGAAGGCGTATTTTATATCAGTTCCCTAACTTCTTATTCCGAGTTCAGGTTGAATAATCCGTCAAATATTAATTGGTACTGACTCCGACTTTTTCAAGCAAACTTTGTTACTATGGCGAAAAAATGCAAATGAACTGCTATGTCTTTACCCATTGAATCTTTACAGCCTCAGTTTACTCAAACACTAAGCGAACAAAATGCGATTGTTGTATGTGCCACAACAGGTTCTGGCAAATCAACCCAACTTCCGCTCTGGGCCTCACAACATGGCAGAGTATTAGTCATTGAGCCTCGGCGTATTGCTTGTACCTCTTTAGCTGAATATGTCGCGGCTCAAAGTGGCTCACCGCTTGGCGAAAAGGTGGGCTTTGCTATTCGGTTTGAGGGGAAGTTTTCACCAGACACTCAGGTAGTTTATGCAACGCCTGGTGTGGCATTAAGGTGGTTTTTTGAGAGCAAACTTGCAGAATTCAGCGTCGTTATGTTGGATGAGTTTCATGAAAGACGCTGGGACATGGACTTATTATTAGCGCTCTTAAAACAGGCTCAATCGCACAAGCTAATTGTTACCTCGGCGACGTTAAACAGCCAAAAGTTAGCCTCTTATTTAGGCGCCCCTATCTTAGAGTCAGAAGGATTCATTTACCCCGTTGAAGAGTGTTTTCACGCGCCCGATCCAAGAACTATGCCCCAAAAAGAGCAACTCGATACTCGAGTTTTTGCAGCTTGCCAATACGCATTGGAACATTGCCAGGGCGATATTTTGGTCTTTTTACCTGGCAAGGCCGAGATCCAAGCAAGCTTAGCTAAAGTAAAAGCGCTGCCAGCGACTATCGTTGGTTTATATAGTGGCTGCAGCCCAGAAGCTCAGCGCATTGCATTAACCGCACAAAGTACACGTCGAATTATTCTCGCAACCAATGTTGCCGAAACCTCGCTCACTATTCCCAATGTCACTTGCGTAATTGACTCAGGGCTTGAGCGTCGTACTCATTTGCGCCTTGGAAAAACCGTATTAGGCTTAGATGCGATTGCAAGAGATTCGGCAAAGCAACGTCTAGGACGCGCAGGACGCACGCAACCGGGACTATGTATCCGGTTATATGGCCAATACGCGCCATTGATAGACAGCACCCCGCCTGAGATCCAAAGAGAATCATTGGCAGAGCTTGTACTTGCGGCGGGCTGCGCAACAACGGGCATTTCGTCTATTGATTTTATCGACCCACTCCCAGAAAGCTCACTAAATAAAGCTAAACAACAGCTAATTACATTAGAAGCCATTGACGAACAAAATATAGCAACTCCGCTTGGCAAGCTGCTGTACCCGCTGCCCGTCGATTTTGAGTTTGGTTATGTGATCCATAAATTGGCTTCAAACACGCTACGCCAAGCGGCTATTGACCTTATTTCGCTACTGTCTGTGCCAGCCCGAGTCTACCAGCTACCTAATGATGTAGAGCGTTTAACAAGATTAAATAGCCGATTTACTCGAGGCTCAGATATAGAAATCGCTATCGCGGTGGTGAGAGGACAAACTGAAGAATTAATTGATATTACGCCTGAGGCGCTCACAGAAGCACAGCAATTTAGCACGCAATTGCGTGAAGCATTTGCACTACCGCCTTTAGATAAGGCAGCCAGTTTTGACCATGACAAACTGGTCATTGAGTTAGCTAAGCTAATGCCACACTGGGTTTATATTAATAAGCAAAACCGTCGCAACGGCTTTAACAATGGCCTAGCTGAAGTCATGCCTTCAAACCATACTCGCGTACAGGAACAGGCAGAAGCATTACTGGTATTAGATACTTTTTCTCTCGCAGGTAAAGGTACCAAACAAGCCAAGACGCTCGCGATGTGTAATGCGCTACTAACGAAAAAGCAATTACTTGAAATGGGCCTCGGCAACCAAACATTGCGCTCTGCCCATATTGATAATGGTGAGCTTTGGGGTGAGTTTATTACACATTACAGTGACGAGGTTTTAGGCCAACAAACTAAGCGCCTTGAAAAGCCTAAGGATGTTGTTTATGCCTTAGTATTTCTTATCCATAATAATACGCTCTTTTCAGGTTTGGCCAAGCAAATAGAAGCCAGTATTGAGCAAACTGCATTGTTCTACCAATTTCATGAGCGCGATGAACTTGTGCCCACACTCAACTCCTTTTTAAGTGACAAGCTAACGGCCCTTGGTATAGAAAGCTATGACGATATAGAACTAATCAGCGAACAAGACTTGTTATTCAAAGAAATTGAAGCGTGGGAATTAACACCGTTTATTGAAAAGTTTCCGCTAACCTGGTCAATTCCAGAGCTGACTATGGCGGTAAGCTATAACTTTAAAGGAAAAAGAATCGAGCTTACTCATATCAACGGTACAAGGAAAGGCGCACCAAAGAGGTGGGAATTGCCAGCCTGGAGTGGTTTTAAAATACGCTATCGTAAAGCAAGTAGAGTAGTCGATGTGACTTAACTTAACCTGAACTCGGGATAGTAACTTGTTCTCTAGCAGCTGTTATCCCTTACTACTGCGTTAAATTTGCTTGCTATAGGCCAGCTATTGACGCACAAATTTGCCTTGTATTAAGAAATAACTTCTGGCTAGAGTGATATTACGCTTTTGACCTTAGGTATTTTAGTTTAATAACTAACTTCTTATCCCAAGTTCAGGTTAACTTATTTTTGTCCAACCTCCACAATATTATGGTTGGGATACTGAAATAAAAAAGGGCTAACCGAAGTTAGCCCTTTTTGTATGTTAATTCATTTTTAGAATCGGATATTAAGACCAACGTTTAGACGACGGCCGTAAACATCAAAGAACTCACCTTCATCATATGTTCCTGGATTTCTCGGTGGTGTAATATCAAATAGGTTAGCTACACCAGCACGGACCTCAATCATTTCATTAACTGTATAGCGAGCATTCAATGTCCACTCAGTATATGAAGGAACGTCATTGTAGTTATTGACTTCAGCAGTCCACTTTCTATCGTTTACTGTCGAATGACGATACTTACCAATTAGACCAACATACAAATCATCGTATGTGTAGCCAATCGTCAAGTTACCTTGCCAGCGAGGGTATCTAACTTCGCCAACTGTTGGGTTAAATTCATACTCTTCGTTCGCAACGTCAGTGTTAAACTCGCGGTGCTCTAAGTATGTAGCAAGTAGACGGAAATCAAATGAACCAAACTCAGTCTCATACTTATATGTTGACTCGATATCAACACCTTTAAGTGCATAAGACGCTAAGTTATATGGTGCATTACGTACAATTGAGATCTCTTTGGTCGCTGGGTCACGGTCTACTAACTCGCAAGATGTGTTATCAAGGCTCGATGCCTCGTAACAATCGTTTACCACACGCTGCGCACCTAGAGATGCAATAGCGTCTTCTACATCGAAGCTCCAGTAATCAACAATTAACGTTAAGTCTTCTGTCGGTGTATAGATAAAACCAAACAATGTATCGTCAGAAGTCTCTTCTTTTAGATTTGGATTACCAGAATTCACACTTGGAGGTGTAACACCACGCCAATCAACAGATGGTCTCCAATTTGACTCTAAAGGACCTGGGTTAGGGATACCCGCGGCTTTACAGTTTGCGATAATATTCGATTTCTTTTCAGCATCAGCGGTTGCAATTTCAACTTGGTCACATGGATCTCTATACGGAGCAAATGACTGAGTACCCGCTGCATGAATTTGTGATAATGAAGGAGCACGAACTGACTGCGATTTAGTCGCACGGAAACGTAACTGGTCATTTACCGCATAGTTGAAACCAACCTTCCAAGCAACATTATCACCAACAGACGAGTAGTCCATGTAACGAGCTGCAAGCTCTAGGCTCAACGACTCAACAAATGGCGCGTCTGCTAGTAGAGGGATTGAAGTCTCTAGACCAATCTCATCAACCGTGAAAGATCCTTCCCAGCCATATACAAAGTTACCAAATACTAGGTTATTTTGCATCGCAGCTCCTGGTTTGTTAGAACCAGTTTCTTTCCTGTGCTCTGCACTAAGTGCAAACGATACGCCACCGGCTGGCATTTCGAACGCATAGCCAGATAGTACACCACCGATAATTTGCTGTTGTTTCACTTTCGAGATTGAAGCCGATGTAGTCACATAATCCATCGCTTCTTGAGAAGCACCGTTTAAGCCAAACAGACTAAGCGGTTGACAGCCATCCAACGCACCTAAAAGTTCACCTTCTTCATTACGGTTAGCACAACGAACAACACCATCAATCAACACAGCATCGATCGCGTTATTGTAATTTTCTTCTAGGAATTCACCATTCCAAACTGTGTCGTTTTTATTACGACCATAGCTGAAATAGACTTCATAATCATAGTCATCTAGCAAAACACCTTGGAAAGAAAGCGTCGTGTTTAATGAAGTACGATCATCTTCATAAGTACGGTTACCAAAGCCCTGAGCTAGTTTATAGACTCCGATTGTGTCGTCATCTTCGTAGCCTGCCTCTGCAAACTGTGCTTTTGCATCTGGGTGCCAAAATGCGTTATCCGCACGTAGGGTACTATATAAGAAAATTGGACTACTTTCAGAATACGCACTCGCCTTAGAGAATGAGATCTCGAAGTTCATTGAGTGGTCTTCATGGTAGTTATTTACAACATTTGAAAATACGTTGAAACGTCTAAGTGGCGTTGCCAAATATTGGTGTTCAATAAATTTATAACCATTAGCAAATTCATCACCGAAATAACGGTGTTGATCGTTAGGAGCTGGCTGTGGACCTCCACCTGTCGCAAATGGAGTTAGCTCCCCGTTGTCACCAAATACAAAGTGACCATCAGGTAGAAAAGCATCACCAGCACGGTCATAAATACCTAAAGTTTGAAGTCCACCGTATTGCGCCCATTTACCATCGGCAAGTACACGCTCTGGCAAGCCATCTTTGTCACTTGTGTTGTCTGGGTTACGTAAAGTCGTTACTGGGTTACGTAAAAAGTCACGCTGTTCTGCTGACAATTGCTCTGTTTCTGAGTATGACAAACTTGTAATAAAGCTTGTTTTCTCACCCTCATCACCAAAAGTGAATGAGAAGAATTCTGAGCCACCGCCACTTTGTTCTGGAGTAGATTTTTTATAGTTAAAATCGATTGTATCTTGAGACTTCTTCAAAATGATGTTTACAACACCTGCAACCGCATCAGAACCGTATACTGCTGATGCACCGCCGTGTACAACATCCATACGTTCGATCATTTCTGTTGGGATACCATTTAAGTCTACAGCAGGGTTATCTACAGAAGCACCAACATAACGACGACCATTTACAAGTACAAGTGTGCGACCCTCGCCCAATTGGCGTAAGTCAGTGGTATTAATACCCGCACCGAAGATAGAGTTTGTAGTAGTTGTTGGAGATGAACCAACACCTGAAGCTGGAAGTTTTTGAAGAAGGTCTGCAACGTTAGTAATACCTGCGTTTACTAACTCAACACCTGTAATAGAAGTAACTGGAGTAGGTGCAACTTCTGAAAAACGCTTGATACGCGAACCAGTTACTTGGATGCGCTCAACGCTCTCGCCTTCTTCGGCTTGCTGTTCTTCAGCTGAAACAGCTGTACTGGCGAATGCTGCTGTTGATGCAGCTCCGAAAGCTAATGCTAAGCGAACAGCTTTGCTTACTTTATTATTAAACATGATTGATCCCTGATTTTATTTTTATATATACAAAAACCATATGAAAACAATAATTTAATATTAATCAAATCCTGTTTCCAAAGTTGGTCGATTTATCGTATCGAAGGTTATACTACTTTTAGTACCAACATAGGGTCAACAATCATTTCATAAAATAAACGTAAAACACCACTACTTTAACATAAAATATCAAATTTCTCTTTATAACTCATGAAGTTATAAAATTAAAAATAAGTTCACTTTTTTTACCCATTTTGTTATTCATCGCAAACTTTCCTTCTTTGCGCAACAATATGGGGACAAAAATCGCACTAGACCATCAAGTGTTGCTATGTATCAGTTGTTCATTGTAAGCATCACTGTGTAAAAGCAATCAATACGCTGTTGGAGTTGTTAAGGAAAAGTGTTTAGTGAGATCGGACTCGGACTTATTTTTGAGACAAAAAATCGACCTCAACAGAGGCCGATTTGGGTCAAAATTGCTAAATTTCGGTTAGAACTTCTGAGTTACACCTAAGAAGAACTGACGTCCGAATAGCTTGAAGTTACTTTCATCAGTGTTCGCATTGAACGCTGTTTCAATATAAGGAGGTAGCTCGTCCGTTAGGTTACGAATACCGGCTTGCACCGTTGTGTTCGTGTCAAATGAGTATTGTGCTGTTAAATCGTGATACACATATGAATCAACTTTAGCAACTAAACCTGCTAGTGAATCGTAATTATCACGCTTAATGTAAGTTAGATCACCGTACTCAAGACCAGACTGATAGTTTGCAGCCCACACAACACGTAGGTTGTCTAGGTCATAACGTAGATTGAATAAGATTTTGTCTTCAAAGTAAGACGTGTCATCTTCAAATCTGCCAACGAGATCTTCAACGATAAATGTACCTGTTTCACCATCAAAGTTTTCTTCTCCACGCTCTAAGAAGTGAGTCCATGATACGCTAGCAACAAATGCACCGAAGTCTGTGTCAAATGAATAATTCACATCAAGGTCGATACCGCGAGCAGTCATACTTTGTAAGTTTGTAGTGCGGCTGTCTACACGGTCAACTGAACCATCAAAGCCACGTGAGATTTTTGCACACATATCTTCGATAAGACCAGCATAACAACCCTGCAGAATATCATCAGTTGCTAGAGAACCAATTTTACCCTCAATGTTGATATCCCAGTAATCAATAGTGACACCTAAGTTTTCAACAAAATCAGGAGCCCACACAAAACCAATAGTGAATGTTTCGCCTTCTTCAGATTGAACACCTGTGTTGCCACCTAAACGTGTACGAACTTGCGCGTCAGCACTGTTGTGACCGCCTGCTGGAGCCCCCATTTCAAGACATTTAGCCTGACCGGCTGCAGATAAACCACCAATGTTTGCCGCAGAACACGGATCTGAAGCGCTTTCAAATGAATCAAGCTCTGGCGAATACAAATCGCTTAGCGTTGGTTCACGGTATACTTCGGAATAGTTTGCACGGAACTTTAAGCCATCAAAAATGTTTGACTCAATTTTAGCCATCCAAGAGAAGTTTGAACCAGTTGTGCTAAAGTCGTCATAACGTGCACCTAGCGTTAAATCTGCAGATTCAACACCTAAATCACGAACAAGTGGGATCAAGAACTCAGCCGATGCAGCTGTGTAGTTCTTAGATAGACCTGTTAGTGGCTTACTGGTGTTACCAGTCACTGAATCAAAGAACTTACCAGAATCATTTACTTGTTCAAACTCAGTGGTGTAATACTCAAGGCCAAATGCACTTGAAACATAACCTGCTGGGACTTCAAATAGCTCACCAAACACGTCAACACGAACTTGGTGGAATGAATCATTATAGTGATCGCCTAGTGGAGCAGTAATGTAGTCAAGCATCTCTTGCGTCACAGTTCCTGGGCCACCAAATACATTTAACGATACACAATCAGAAATAGGTGCGTCAGGCGTACCACATACCACATTGCCAGCGTCATCTTTGAATGATGGGCCTAAAGCTTTTGCTAGGTGTGGACCGTATAGCTGACCAAAGTCAGTATCTTGAAGGCTATTTGCACCATAGTTGTAGTAAGCATCGAACTGCCAGTTATCGTTAATTGCGCCCTTTAGACCTGCAACTTGTTGGAAACGAACATAATCTTGTTCAAAGTAACGACCACCCTCTAGCATACGACGACGAGAGCGATAAACATCTTCACCGAATGGGTTATAGTAGTTATCAGCTGACACACCGTTAGCCGTCGAACCATTTGACAGTGTAACTACATAGCCTGGGTCATAGGCTGTGTCGAAAGGTACAGCCGCAAGTTCCTGTTTTGAGGTACGCTTATTGATGCGTGTTTCTGTATATACAACAAGGTCATCGTTTAACTCAAATGAAGTATCAACAAAGAAGTTAACGACTTCAAAAGGTGTTTGCATTAAGTTTACTGGGTTGTAGTTGTAAGTATCGTTTACTTCACCACCGCCAACAAATGGACGCATGTCGCTTAGAGAAGGCTTACCGTCACCACCACTTGGGCATTTGTCGTTGGTAAAGTTACCTTTACCTTCAACGTAGAAATTACCACAAGGAGTAGAACCAGACCCTAAAATGAATACGTTCGCATTGTCACCATCTGGAATTAAACCGTTCTCGTAAAAGCTCTTAGCACCTTCTTCTGAGAGCACCTGCCAAGGGTATTGGAAGAAGTTAACATCTTTCACATCACCCTGATAGATTGGATCCTGCTTGGTATAATCGAAACCTACTGTGATATGACCTGCATCGAACTCTTTACCACCAACTAGTTGGAAGCTTTGCTCTTTACCACCACTAAACATGTCATACCAAGACGTTGTTGCTTTAACTTCAACACCAGTAAGTTCTTTTTTGGTGATGATGTTTACAACACCAGCCATTGCTGACGAGCCATACGCAACCGAAGCACCATCTTTTAGAATTTCGATACGGTCGATCATCGCAGCAGGAATATTCTGGAAGTCTGCACTTACAGGCTTGCGACCATTGATAAGTACTAGCGTACGCTCTGAACCTAAACCACGTAGTTCTACAAATACACCACCACTACCGCCGTTGTTACGCGTTGTTGTTGCTGGTGATCCAGACATAACTGGGTTTGATTGAACAAATTCACCAACGTTACTGATACCCATATCGCCAAGCGCTTCGCCGCCGATAACAGTAATTGGGGCAGTAGATTCAAGGTCGGTGCGCTTTAAGCGAGAACCTGTAACTTCAATACGCTCAACGCTTTTCGCGCCTTCTTCTTCTGCAACTACATTGGTTGCAAACACGGCAGCGCTAGCGCCACCAAACGCGATCGCTAAGCGAATCGCCTTAGTTAACTTATTGTTTAGCATGTGAATCACCCTGGATTGTTTTATTGTAAACAGCTTGTGTTAATTATTATTTTGTCGCTTTGTTAATTTCTAAATTAGCAACATTAGGGGCAAGATATTAAACAAACACCCGAGTAATGATCAAGGTTAATTATACCATTTTTTGCAATTACCAATTGCAGGCACAAATAAATCTCAACATAAGATACTGAATTAAAACAACAAAGCCACATAACCGTGAGCTTGATAAAAATAAAAATCCACAAAAACGGGACTAAATATGAAAATAAGGTGAAACACACTATTTTAGTTAACAAAAAAGGAACTTCATTTTAGTGTGTTTTTGCTGATCAATTAATTTTGGGACTTGAAGGTGGCTGCAATTTGAAAGCACGATCCCTATTAAATCAAATCGAAACTTTGTTGCCCATCGGAACGGATTGATAGCTTAGATGCATTTGGAAGCATCTGATATATAGGAAGAATTTGTTTTTCAATGTACTGATAATAATCAATATCTACGAGCTTGCCTTGCTGCGCGAACTTGGGTCCATCGGTACTTAAATAATACGGAATTTGCGCCCCCTTTTTAGCAGTTTGCAACAATCCATCTTCGATAGCTTGTTTCGCCGCTTTTACCTGAGGAGGGATATTTTTTGTATATAACTCAACAGACTTACCAAGCTTCTTTTTATAAATGAGTTTTTCGTCTACTTTTCCAGCGAAAATCTCATTTATGTATTGATGAGTGATCTCAACGGTGTCGAGCCCGTCAAACAGCGCGCGAATAATTGCTTGTTGATATTCCTTTGCAATTTCCGTCCAATCACTACGCACGGTCTCCATTCCTTTAAAAACCAGCTTTTGCTTGCCAAGAGCTGTGATCTGCCCAACATATCGCTTTTTAGAGCCGACTTCTTGACCACGAATGGTGGGCATAAAGAATGGGCTATAATGTGTTTCAAACTCTATTTCTAAATAACTGTGAAGACCAAAGCTTTCCATCAGTAAAACGCGCCAGCGCTCGTTAATTTCTACCATCAGCTGCTTGCCTATTGCTTGGCACGCTTCGCTACGCAAAGACTCGGGTAAACAGACGAAAGTTGAGTCGGTATCGCCGTAGATCACTTCATATCCAAGCTGTTCAATCCAGGTTCGCGTTTGTTGCATTATTTGATGACCGCGCATCGTTATTGAACTCGCAAGACGAGGATCGTAAAAGCGACAGCCTTTTGAACCAAGTACGCCATACAAGCTATTCATGATGATTTTAATCGCCTGTGAGAGCATCATGTCTTTGTCTAATTTAGCTTGTTCACGTGCGCTGGAGAGCGCGGCGACTAAACCCGGTAAATGATGTTCTGTGCGACTAAATTTACCTTCATTAAAGCCCTCTATGGCACGTTCAGGATGCTGTAATCCTTCTATTAACCCCATAGGGTCAATGCAAAAAGTGCGGATAATTGAGGGGTAAAGGCTTTTGAAATCGAGTACCAAAATATTTTGGTAGAGGCCTGGCTTTGAGTCCATGACATAACCGCCGGGACTGTCAAAGTTAATACCATGCTCAGATAAATTTGGTGCAATGTAACCGCTACGGTGCAGTAACGGTAAATACAAGTTGGTAAACGCAGCGACTGAGCCGCCCATTTTCTCGAGTTCCAAACCCGTCAACTGAGTTCGAGCGAGGGCAAATTCAAGTAAGTTTAGTTTACTAAAAATGTCGAGCACCAACTGACAATCTTGTAAGTTATACGCTGCGAGCGCCGGTTTATCATGATGAAACTGCCTGATGATTTCCTCAAGCCTGTCGTCCTGTGCGATAAGCTTGGTAGCACCCAAAATCTTCTCAGCCACAAAGCTCAGTTTAAATGTTTCAAAGTGATAGGTCGCATTTTTCATCATATCAATGCCATCTAGCATCACTCTCCCCGGAATAAACACCCGGGTATAGTTACCTTTGAAGGTTGACATCGCTCCGCCATCTCGCCCTATCGCAAGTGCGACGCCGTTAGCCTGCGCGCGCTCCACAAGTATTGCGGCATCGAACTCAATCACGTTCCACCCGATTAACACATCTGGGTCTAAACGATTCACTTGCTTGACCAGCTCTTCTAGTAACGCAATTTCATCTTCAACCCAAACGACATTGACGGCAGCATGTTGCGCCTCACCTATCATGATCACCAGCTTTTTGGTATCGGTCACTAAACCCACCGAAAATAAGACCCCCTCGCCGTTACATTCTATATCGATAGAAAGCATTTCAAGGTGTGGCCTATAATCATCGCAAGCCTTAAATTGCGCCTGAGTAATTTCGATATAGCCCGGTTTTTGCGTGGCTTTACCTTTGACCCAAGCAGCTCCGCGAATAAAGCGCTCCATTAAATAGCGGTCGGAATGGCGAATATCCTCTTCATATAACGCGATTTTATTTTCAAGTAGCTGTTTTGCCTCATAGAAGTGATTCAAGGTGCGAAATTTCACAACACAAACAGGAGCTTGATCGAAGTGCTTTAGTTGACTTGGCGAGATGCTAAACTGCAACTGAGCGCGACTTAGCAGCAGCTCTACTTCCGTTTTTTTATCTTGTTTAATGAAAAAGAGTGGCTGCTCATCCTCTACCCACACCTTGAGTAACTGATGTTGCGATTTGAGCCAATAACACAAGCGCAGTTGGCCATTTACCTGCATCTGCTGTCTCGATAAAATAAAGCCCTGATATATCGCTTGTGCCAACTCCAATACCACCCTAAAATAGACGAATCACTGTAATTATATCCACCTGTTTATTGAACATAAAGTCACAAACAGAATAAAACCTATCCATTAACGCAGTGATTAACTAAAAATCGAGACTCAAGTGGTAGGCTTGCTTCATATCAGAACTCTAGGCTAAATAGATTATGCTCTCAGACAAACTAAAAAAAACCATCCGCCAAGCACATCAAAATGTCGCCTCCGCTTTAGATGGCTTTCGTCCTCGTCCGAGTCAAAATTATCTGGTCGCCGAAATCGCAAAAACACTCTCTGGTGATTATCACCGCACTCAACGTATTTGCGTGATTGAAGCAGGAACAGGTACTGGAAAATCTTTAGCCTATCTACTCGGCGCGCTTCCTGTTGCACTCTCAAGTAAAAAGAAACTCGTCATCTCGACTGCAACCGTCGCTTTACAAGAACAGCTGATCAACAAAGAGTTGCCATTTTTAAAAGAACATTCAGGCATAGACTTTAAATTTGACCTCGTAAAAGGCCGTCAACGCTACATCTGTGTACAAAAACTGATGGCTGCCGTCAGCGATGATGAGATGCAAATGTCGATGATGCCGACAACCAGCAGTCCGCTTTCTCAAATGGAGCAAAGGTGTTTAAGAGAGTTAGCACTTGCTTACCAAGAAAAGCGCTGGCAAGGTGATAGAGATAGCTGGGAAGACACAATTCCAGATAAAGTTTGGAATGTTATCGCTTGTGATAAACACGCCTGCCAACGGCAACTAAAATCTCATCACTTATGCCCTTTTCATTTAGCTCGACAAAAGATTGCACAAATGGATGTGTTGGTGATTAATCACGCTTTGTTACTGGCCGACTTAGAACTAGGTGGCGGAACGATATTACCGGAACCAGAAGAAACATTTTACGTAATTGATGAGGCGCACCACCTGCCTCATATTACCAGAGATTTTTCTTCTGCAGCGGCAACGATTAAAGGCACTATCGAGTGGCTTGAAAAGCTACTTAAGTTTAGCGGAAAGATGGCAAACACCGTGGTTTCGCAAAAAGCCATTGGGCAGAATTTCAAACTGAATGATGCAGCCAATGACGCTGCGAAGTACCTTAGAGCGGTAAGGGATATACTCGATCAGAGCGACTTTACTTATAACGATGACGATACCTACCGCTTTAGTCATGGCGAAGTACCTGAAGCGCTCACCGTAAAAGCAAAAGATATTGCGGATGCCACGCAAGATGCACTGCGTTGCCTTACCAAGATGCATGATGCTCTATCGGGCGATGTTTCAGACGGCGATGTACAAGCTTTTTTAGCCGACCCGTTATTGGTTGAAAGCGGTCAATATATCAACCGACTTGAGCAACTCAACAAACTCTGGTTTAGCTATGCTCGAAAAGGCGACAGCGTGCCACATGCAAGGTGGATAAAACGCTTAGAATACAAACACCATCACGACCATTTACTTTGCGATTGTCCGATTGAAGTCGGCTATTATTTGAAGGATCACCTCTGGCGAGAGTGTGCAGGCGCGGTGCTCTGCTCCGCAACCCTCAGTGCTTTGGGCACATTCGATCATTTCGCCCACGAAAGTGGGTTGGCAAAAGAGCCTGGTGTTAAATATATCAAGGCTGATTCTCCGTTTGATTATCCCAATCAAGCGACATTGCATTTGCCAAAAACCCAAACAGATCCAACGGATAAAGCCTTTAGCGATTATTTAGCGGATGCCCTGCCAACCTATTTAGACACCAGTAAGGCTAACCTTGTACTGTTTGCTTCTTATTGGCAAATGAATCATGTGGTAGAAAAATTAAGAGGTAAAAATCTCAATATTTTGGTACAGGGTGAGCTTTCCCGTGACGCCCTACTCACTCGTCATAAAGCAAATATCGACTTAGGTCGTGGCAGTATCTTATTTGGTACACAAAGCTTATCCGAGGGACTAGATTTACCCGGAAAATACTTAGAGAACCTCGTGGTGACTAAGATCCCTTTTGCCGTGCCAACATCCCCTATTGAGGAAGCCCAGGCGGAATTCGTACAAAGTAAAGGTGGGAATCCATTTTTATCTATCACGGTACCCGATGCTGCAAAGAAATTAGTACAAAGCTGTGGTAGACTGCTGCGTAAGGAATCAGACTCCGGCCGTATCACCATCTTAGATAGACGTTTAGTTACAAAACGTTATGGCAAAGCCATGCTTGATACTCTGCCACCATACAAAAGGCAAATTGATTAATAATGTTTGAACTCGCTTTAGATCCCACAACTTGGGGGTTACTTTGCTTAGTCGCACTGGCTGCTGGATTTATTGATGCAATTGCAGGTGGTGGTGGGCTGCTAACCGTACCAGCTTTGCTTACTGCTGGCCTTCCTCCGCATTTAACCTTAGGTACCAACAAGCTTGCCGCGAGTTTTGGCTCCTTAACTGCGAGCTTTACCTACTACAAAAAGCAGTTATTCAAACCTAGCTTTTGGATTGGCTCTATTATTGCCACGGCGATAGGTGCCGTATTGGGCACATTACTTGTCGACTTTTTAAGTATCGAGTTTTTAAATAAACTTATCCCCGTTATTATCATCGCTGTCGCAATTTATAGCTTAGTCGGTAGGCTAAGCCCAACAGATTCCCATACTTTGCCAGAAGCGAATCGAACACTCAAAATCAAGCAGTGGGCGCAAGGTTTATCGTTGGGATTTTTTGATGGTATGGCAGGACCTGGTACTGGCACGTTTTGGACTGCGTCTAACAGTATGCTCTATAAAATGAGCTTACTTTTAAACTGTGGTCTTGCTCGTTCAATGAACTTTGTTTCCAACTTTATTTCGCTTATCACCTTTGTAGCCTTGGGTCATGTTAACTTTATGCTGGGTATCACCATGGGCGCCTTTTTAATGTTTGGAGCTTGGCTTGGTGCGCATTCTGCGATTAAGTTTGGCAACAAACTAATCAAACCACTCTTTAACACTGTGGTTATTGTACTTGCTGGCAAGCTCATTTTTGAGGCTTATTTCTCGTGAGCACAGGGCTTATCAAGCTTGAGCAACAAGTCAGCCGCTTAAAGCAACAAGCAGCGCAATTTGACTCCGCGAAATGGTTTGATAAGAATCGTTATATGCAGGCACAGCCCAGCTTATTTGATGCCCGTGTATTTCGAACTAAAAGCTTAAAGCTCAGCGACTATGTTGAAGAAATAGCAGAAGCAATGTCCCACCTGCCGCCAAGTGAACAGCGCCACGCCTTTACATTTGCCATCGAACGGATAGGTTCACAAATGGAAGCCGTGTTGAAGGTGTTAAAATCAACCCCGGTCTGGGCGAAAGAAAACAAACTGAATACACCAAAAAAAACCAAAGTGTATAAGAAGGCAGTGCAGAAGATTATGCAGTCGTCCCATGAGTTATATCAGGAGCTGTCACAAAATCATGAATTTGAGCGTCGACTGCAAGAAATGATTGATCTCAGAAGACTACAGATGGACAAAGCAGAGCCCACTCAAGCTGCCAAACTCAATGCCGAAATATTAGCCCTTCATGCCCGCCTTGGCCGCTGTAGAAAAGCCATTTCCGCCACCGAGCAAAAAATTCAAGAAGTTGAGAAAAGTCAGAGCCGTTAATGCTGTACTACCACCCTATTTATAGCGAGTTGAGCCTGCCTGAAAAGCATCGCTTCCCTATCAGCAAGTATAAAAAATTATACCAACGAATAAACGCCAGTAGATTTGCTAAATTTATCAAAGAACCCGAGCAAAAAATCACAGCTGATGCACTGCAACTTTGCCACGACAGTAATTACGTTGATGGCTTTCTAAACGGCACGTTGAGCGAAAAAGCAATTAAGAAAATGGGCTTTCCTTGGAGTGAGCAACTAGTTGAACGCACTTTGATTTCTCTAGGTGGCGGTTTAGCGGCAGCAAAGTATGCGCTCGAATATGGATTTGGAGCAAACTTAAGCGGCGGCTATCATCACGCACATCGCGATTTTGGCAGCGGCTTTTGCATATTTAATGATTGGGCGGTGGTCGCGGCAACGCTCATTGCCCATCAACGGGTTGAGCGAGTGCTGATCTTTGACTGTGACGTACATCAAGGCGATGGCACAGCAACGATCGTTGCAGATAGAGACGATATCATTACCTGCTCCATCCACTGTGAAAGTAACTTTCCTCGCATTAAACCGCAATCCGATTTGGACTTTGCCTTACCTGTGAATACACAGGATGCGCAATATGTGGCAACCGTCCGCGAAGCCTTACAACTGGCGGTTCGATTATACCAGCCAGACATCATCCTCTATAACGCTGGTGCAGACGTCTATCAAGGCGATGAACTAGGACACTTTAGTGTTTCAAAGCAAGGTGTTAGAGCTCGAGATTCGATTGTTTTTGAGTATGCTCATCACCTCAATATCCCATTAGCTTTTGCTCTGGGTGGGGGCTACCAGCGCGACGTTGATCATCTTGTAGATATACATCAACAAACCTTTTTGGCTTTGTTCGATAACCCCGCTATTATGATATAAACTTAAAAGGAGTGTGCAGGAGGCTGTATGAAGTTACATGATGATATTCATAATTATTATGAGAAGCTGGTCGTCGAACATATCGTCCGTCGTAAGTTAGATAAAATTTATGATGAAGACGTAATGGCTGACTTTTGTTGTACTGTATTGAACCAACTACCATCGCGTTATATTCGCTACGATGTCGACATGGAGTTTTACCTGCCTCAGCCCGAGCGTGTAAAAATGGAACAGGCGGTAGAGCGTGCGATTGATTTTGCCATTTCACAAATCGCTAAAAAGGAACAATTTCAAGTATGAGTACCCCTTTAGAACAAGCGCCAACTCATGTAAAGCTTGCCGTCGACCTCATTATGTTGTTAGAGGAGCATGATCTTCCTGCGGAGGAAGTCATGGCTGCACTTGAAATTGTCAGATCTGACTTTCAAAACAAGCTGAATAACCAACAAAAAACTTAACATTAAATATACATTTAAGTCATACTTATTTTTTAACCTTAGATTCTAATCAATAGCGGTTGTGCAAAACGGCACAACCGCGTTTATTAAGGAAAGCTGTATGACAACAACACAACTCCCTTTATTGTCCCTCGCGATTATTGCTGCGTCTGCACAATATGCTTACGCCAATGACTTTGCTGCATTAGACGAAGCCCTCCCAGCACCCTACATTATCAACGGTACTGAACCTGTGTTTGATTTTGATGGTGATGGTTGCCTGCCGAGTGCTGGGATCAGTAGAACTGGCGCGCAAAATTCAGGGCTAAAAACATCGGGCCGCATCACAGGAGATTGCAGAGATAATCAATTTTTAAATACCTCTAATACTGTGCACCGCTACGCCTGTAAAACAACAACTAACGGCGAGTATTGTGGACACTTCTATGCACTTTACTTCAAAAAAGACCAAGTGTTCGACTACTTTGGTGGTGGTCACCGCCATGACTGGGAATATGCAGCGGTATGGACTCGAGATGGGATAGTTACACATGGTAGCTATAGCGCACATGGCGACTTATTCACTAAACCTGCTAATGAGCTACCATTCGAAAATGGCCACTTAAAAATTGTCTATCATAAAGACGGCATTTTGACCCATGCACTGCGCTTTGCCAAATCAAACGAAATCGCTGAAAACAACTATCACCGCTTTGTCACACCCGCTATCATCAGTTGGTACAAAATGGCTGGAGATGGAATTTCGAACACAGCATTACGAGAAAAGCTCAATCAATATGATTATGGCTCCGCCACCTTGCCCGTTAAAGACAGTCGTTTCCTCAATAACCTCAATCGCTTTAAACCAAGTGACTACCCAACTTACGCGCAAAGTGATATAGACAACGCTCAGTAACTGCTTAGACAAACTCACCTCATCAATCGATGAGGTGAGTCGATATGCTATACCAATTGGTATTAGCCTGCGTCTTGCTTCTGCCTAAGCAACCTTGCTCGCTCTAGTTTATATTGTGCAAAGAAAATACTATCCATTTCACTTGTTTGCGGATCAATAAAATAAGCAATATCGCTTCGATATGGTTCAGGTGAGAAGTGTTTGCCATCTTCCCAATAGAGCACAGCGTGCTTTACTAATTCACCGAGATAGGTGTGATCCCACGCATAGTGACAAAAGCCATGGTGCTCCCCCAAATTAGGTGAGTATTTTTTTTCAATATCCGCCATTTGCCCGGTATTTTTGTAATCCGCAAATTGTTTAGCATCTTGCTCCGCCGATTGAGGATCAGTGAAATAGGCAATATCACGCCTAGGTGGTAAGGCTTGAGGTAATCCAAATTTATCCGATATACCATTGCACTTTACGACAATCCACTGCACAAAATGTGCCCCGATAATATGGTCCCATTTCAACGCAACGTACATATAACCTCCTTTTGAACATCATTTATCAATTATTGCAAAGAACTGATCATGCCCAGCTAAGTTTAGCCACTTCTATTGATCTTACTAGTGCAAGTTCAATTGCCTTTAATTCAGATCAAAAAGTTTTTCAAACTATAAAAAAGCGTTACAAGGTATTACAGAACCGCACTTTATCGCTTATTTTTGCCAATTTAGCGCTAGCTTTAGCAAACGTAAATTTCACCTTACTGGCACTTTTTTTACATCACACTACAATGCAGAAAAAGCAAGATTGGAAACGTACCGATGAATGTGACACGCAGTTCGCTAAAAAACCCAGCGAGTGTAATTGTCATCTTGGTGTTGATTATTTTATTTGGGCTGTTAAGTATATTTAAACTGCCCATTCAGTTGACGCCAGATATTGAGCAACCACAGATCACGATTTTCTCGGGATGGCGCCAAGCCGCCCCAGAAGAAATAGAATCAGTGATCATCGAACCGCTAGAAAATGCGGTAAAAAACACACCTGGCGCACTTGAGGTTAATACCAACATCAATCGTGGTAATGGCTCTATTACGCTAACATTTGCGGTGGGTGCAAATATGCAACAAGCGATGCTAGATGTGCTAACAAGCTTAAATCAAGCCCCACCGTTGCCACTTGATGCGCTAGACCCAGTCGTATTCGCCGGCGGTAATAACGGTGAAGCAGCAGCCACTTTGTTGGTCACGCCCAAAGACTATCAGGCAAATAGTCTCGATTTTGATATGGCGCAGTTTCAAAAGCAAATCGACGAGTTTATTGAACCAAGACTTGCACGTATTCCCGGCGTGGCACGTGTCGATCTAGCGAGTGAGCGGCCAAAAGAGCTGCGTGTTACTTTTGATCCGCACAAAGCCGCCGCGCTTGGTATTAGTTTAGATCAAATCAGTAATGTACTTGCAAGCTCTCGCGATACTTCTGGAGGTCTTGCCAACGTTGGGCGTCGTCAATATACCGTGCGATTCACTGGCCAATATGACCTTTCCAGTATGGCTCAAATGCGTGTCGGCTACTCTGGGGACAGGCCAATCTACTTAGGTAATATTGCAAGTGTTGAGCGCACCTTTTCAGACCGTTTGGGCATGAGTGGCCGCAATGGTAAACCGGCCTATTATATTCGGCTCTCTCGGGCCAACGAAGCAAATACCGTTGCCTTGCTTGATGAAATCAACCTTGCAATTGATGAATTAAACCAAGGGCCGCTGGCTGAAAATGGCTTATCGATTGAGCTCAGCTTTGATGCCTCCGTCCACATTCGAAATGCACTTTCTTTAGTAAAAAGTAACTTAGGCCTTGGGGTACTCTTATCTTGTTTAATTCTGTGGCTATTTTTTAGAGGCTTAAAAGCAACCTTGGTGATTGCAGCTACAATCCCCATTTCATTGATGGTCGCCTTTCTCGCACTTAATATCTTTGACCGTAGTCTAAATGTGATCTCGTTGGCGGGATTGGCATTTGCAGTGGGCCTTGTACTAGACGCCGCTATCATAGTCCAAGAGAATATCTCACGCTTAAGAGCTGAAGGATTCGATAACAAAAAAGCCGCCTTAAAAGGAGCTGCCCAAGTGACAGGAGCATTATTTGCTTCGACAACCACCAGCGTCGCCATCTTTTTACCTATTCTCTTTATGGCGGGTATTGAGGGACAGCTATTCTCTGATTTAGCACTGACACTCTCGATTGCCGTTATTGCGTCAATGTTGTGTGCTATTACCCTTATTCCACTGGCAAACCATTTGTGGCCAGACTCTGAACTAAAACCAGATCCTTATCATCAATACTGGCAAAAGCTCACCAACTTCATCATGAAGTTGACCAATAACAGAGTAAAGCAACTTACTTGGATTGGCGTATTACTGGGTGGCTCGGTGGTTGCAACCATGACCATGCTGCCAAAAACTGACTTTATGCCAAGAGCCCCCACCGATGGCTTTTTCTTTAACCTAGTGACACCACCTGGTGGCAACGTACAGTTTATGGAAGAAGAATTGCTGCTGCGCGTGAAAAAACGCTTAATGCCCTATTACCAAGGCGAAAAAGAACCTGGTATTAAAGACTTTAATTTCTATGCGTTTGGCTCTAATGCTGGCGGTTTTATCTATTCAGCCGACCCTCAACGTGTTGAAGAACTGATGAAAGTGGCCAGAGAAGAAATCTTCGTTGACCTTCCCGATACTCAAGTATTTTTCTTTCGCGGCTCCATGATCCAAGTCGCCAATGGCGGCGATGGTCGCGATATCAATATTGACCTTACAGGTCCCAATATGGACGACTTAATCTCAGCTGCTCAAGTGGCTCTACAAGCTGTGCAAACCGCACTCCCTGAGGCAACGGCCAGACCTCAGCCGCGATTGGATATGGCAGAGCCAGAGCTTAGATTAACGCCTAACGATCGTCGGATCACCCAAGCGGGATTAACGCGTCGAGATGTATCTCAAGCGGTACAAGCTTATACCGGTGGATTATTCGTCAATGAGTATTTTGATGGTAACGAGCGTATGAACGTTATTCTTCGTGGTATCCCTTGGCAAAGCCCTGAGGAACTAAAAGCCTTGCCTATCGTAACCCCTCAGTCAGGAATTCAAACTCTCGGCGAGTTGGCAAATATAGAACGTACAGTTGGCCCGACGCAACTGCGGCGTGTTAATGGTCGTCGCACGGTCAGCATTGTTGTCACGCCTCCGGCTGATATGAGCCTGCAGCAAGTGCAAACCATCTTGAGTGAACAGGTGATGCCAAAAGTGCGCGCAAGCCTACCGGCCAGTGCGGGTGCTATTTTGGCGGGAAATGCACAAAAGATGAATTCCGCAATGGAAGAAATGGCGTTGAATTTTGTCCTCGCGTTGTTCATTTTGTTCTTGTTAATGACCGCGCTGTTCAAGTCCGCCAAAGACAGCGCCTTGGTATTGTTAGTGATGCCACTGGCTATCGCAGGTGGCGTGCTGGCTCTGTATATCTTAAACCTCTTTACCTTCCAGTCCTTGGATTTACTGACCATGATAGGCTTTATCATCTTGCTTGGGCTGGTCGTTAATAATGCCATTTTGCTGGTGGATCAGACTCGCGTTGCGATGGCATCAGGTATGAGCCGTGAAGCATCGGTCAGACAAGCGGTGTTACTAAGAGCAAGGCCAGTTTACTTGAGCACCTTAACCAGTCTGTTTGGCATGCTGCCACTAATGCTCATGCCAGGCGTAGGCTCAGAAATCTACCGCGGCCTTGCGACTGTCATCGTCGGTGGTATGGCTATCAGTGCTTTATTTACCTTAGTGTTGATGCCGAGTTTATTGCAACTTGGGCGGCAAACTCCGCCATCTGAAACAAACAAATCAACGGCCAAAGCCCCGCTCAGCCTAGTTGCCAATCAGTAAGTAGTGAGAACAGAATGAAAAACCCGATAAAACAGACACTTCAGGCCCTAGCACTATGTGCTGGGATCGTTGCGCCACAAGCCATCGCCGTGGTGCCAGTCACCGTCGCAGAAGTGACAAAAGCCCCTCTCACGAGCGAAATTGAAGTTAGTGGCACACTGTATGGGAAAGACGACGTGACGCTGACCGCCGGAGTTAGTGGCCGTTTGTTGTACGTAGCAGAACCCGGTACCAGTGTCGCAAAAGACGAAATCTTAGTACGTATGGATACACTTCCGCTGGAACTCGATAAGGCCCGCCAAGCCGAATTATTAAATCGAGCCAAGATCAATTTACGCTTATATCAACAAGAATTGACTCGATTAAAGAAGCTCGCAAAAACCAGCAGTGCGGCAGAGAGTCAAGTCGATGAAATGCAAAATAAACATGACCTAGCGCTGTCGGATATCGCCTTAGCAGAAGTCGAACTTAAGGTTATTGACGATAAATTGACTCGCGCAACGGTCCGTGCACCATTTGATGGCGTTATCAGTGAACGTTTTAAGCGCGCGGGTCGAGAAATAAACCGCGCCGACGAACTGCTCACCATATTAGATATCCATCATCTAGAAGTTCGCCTATATGTGCCCGTTAAATACTTAAAGTTTTTGCAAAAAGGCATAGCGCTGCCAATCCGTTCTGGTGATTTATCGCAGCCAGATAACACGTCAGCAAAAGTCACAGCGGTGATCCCCTCAACCGATCCGCGCTCACAAACCGTTGAAGTGCGTGCAGCACTGGCAGCAGATCAGACCCATAGGTGGGCAATTGGTCAATTAGTTGATGTAGCGGTGCCGCTCACCAGCAAACAAGCCGTATTGCTGGTTGACCGGGACGCCTTAATATTACGTAAACAAGGCACCCATATCGTCAAAATAGATGAGCAAAATAAAGCCGAACAAATTCCTGTCACCGTCGGCAATGGCAAAGGCCAATGGGTGGAAATTACTCCCCGCACCAGCGATATCTTACATGCCGGTGATAGAGTCGCCGTTCGCGGTGCTGAGCGCCTGCAAACAGGACAAGACGTCGAGGTGACAAACCCTTAATAACAAACCAGTTACTAGCCCAATGAGCTCACTCATGGACGAGCGGCTCATTTTTCTTTTCCACCCCCACGATATTCTCCCTTTTTGATCTATCGTAAAACCAGTTAAACTAGCGCTATCTGAGAGTTAGGGGGGTGTTATGAAACGAACCAAATTAGTGAATCAATTAACGGAATTACTGAAGCCATTTCAAATTAACGATTACTGTCCAAATGGTCTGCAAGTAGAAGGGACAGACGAAATCCAAAAAATCGTCACAGGTGTTACCGCCAGCCAAGCTTTAATTGATGCCGCTATTGAACGAGGTGCAGATGCCATTTTGGTTCACCACGGCTATTTTTGGAAAGGGGAAGATCAATGTGTCACGGGCATGAAAAAGCGCCGCCTACAAGCCCTGCTTGCCAATGACATCAACTTAATCGCTTACCACCTTCCACTGGATGTTCATCCTGAACTCGGGAATAACGCCCAGCTCGGTAAGTTACTTGGGCTTGAATATGAAAGACCGCTTGAACCTTGGAATAAAAATAGCGTAGCGGTAAAAGGTAAATTAACGACGCCAATGACTGCTGTTGATTTTGCCGCTTTAGTTGAAGAAAAACTCGGTAGAAAACCGCTCTTAAATGTTGCAGGCGATCACCCGATCAGCACCATCGCTTGGTGTACAGGTGGTGGGCAAAGCTTTATCGATCTCGCGGCAAGCCAAGGCATTGATGCCTACTTAACGGGTGAAGCATCAGAGCAAACCATTCATTCATCAAACGAACAGCAGATCCACTTTATCGCGGCTGGACATCATGCCACAGAGCGTTACGGCGCGAAGGCTCTTGGTGAATATTTGGCTTCGCAATATGGTTTGGATGTTGAATTTATTGATATCGACAACCCGGTTTAATAGCACTTTGCTTAATTAAGTGATCTTGCATATGGCTAGAAAAAAGCAGCAACAAAAGCCGGCACCGACAGATAGAAACTTTGCTGAACTAACTCACAAGTTTAAAAACAATATCTATGGCACCAATAAAGGCAAAATCAGAGAAGCGGTGCTCAAGCGCGACTTAAGCGCACAAGTTAACTGGTTAACGCAATCAAGTGGCAAACGCATATTAGATGTTGGCGGCGGACAAGGGCAATTGGCGCTCTTTCTAGCATCGCTTGGCCACCATGTCACTGTGATTGATATTTCTGAAGAGATGCTTGAACTTGCCAAAACGCGCGCGGATGAAGCCGGACTGAGTGACCAGCTGCATTTTATCCACGCGCCCCTGCAAGCACTCGATACGCTGCACTTAGGACAATTCGACTTAGTATTGTGCCATGCGGTGTTTGAATGGCTAGTTGAGCAACAAAGTGCGCTTATGCTGCTAAAGTCGCAGCTGAGCGAAACTGGCTTGCTTTCGCTAATGTATTTCAACCATGAGGCGCATCTGATGGCCAATATGGTGTACGGTAACTTCGACTATGTGCAAAAAGGCCTTAAGGTAAAGCAAAAAGTAGGTCTCAGTCCCAATAAACCAATTAGCCAAACTGATATGGCAACTTGGCTTAATGAGGCAAAGCTCAGCGTTATGCAAAAAACCGGTGTTCGCTGTTTTCATGACTATTTAAGGGAGTTGAGTAAGGCGGATGAAGATTTTGACGCTTTGCTCGCCTTAGAGCTTAAATACAATCGCCAAGAGCCCTATGCATCTCTAGGTCGTTATACCCACTTGATATTAAAACAAGCGTAAGTACAGCACTGCTTACGCTTCTTCCGCTCTTAGGGTTAACACTTCAACGCCGTCATCTGTTACCAACACAGTATGCTCCCACTGCGCCGATAGCTTTTTATCTCGGGTTACCACAGTCCAGCCATCTTTTTTGGTTTTAATTTTTGCGCTACCCTGATTGATCATCGGCTCAATGGTAAAGGTCATCCCAGGCTTTAGCGTCATCCCGGTATTTGCTTTGCCATAGTGCAGTACATTTGGCGCTTCATGCATTTCTCTACCTATCCCATGACCACAATACTCGCGTACCACAGTGTAGCCGGCTTTTTCAGCCACTTGCTGTACAGCTGAACCGATATCCCCAAGCTTTGCTCCAGGTTTAACCATTTTTATTCCAGCCCACATCGCTTGGTAAGTCGTTGCCACTAACTTTTTGGCTGGGAGTAATGCGTCTGGCATCACATACATTTTGCTGGAGTCGCTGATAAAGCCATTTTTCTCAAGCGTAATATCGATGTTTACAATATCAGAAGACTTTAAGATTTGTGATTTACTCGGCACACCATGGCACACGACCTCGTTCACAGAGCTATTAAGAACGAACTGATAACCATATTGACCAAGGCTGGCAGGACGCGCTTTAAGCTCATCAACAATAAAGTTGTGCACTTTGTCATTAATCTCTAGCGTAAAAATTCCGGGTTCAATCCAACTATCAATATAGTCAAACACTTGCGTAAGCAATCGCCCGCTTTCGCGCATCAATTGGATCTCATCAGCGGTTTTGAAGGTAACCTCTTGCATCTCAATTTCCTTTTGGCTGTTGTGACTTCACTCGCGTCATTTCTGCCGTAATGATCTCTGTAAACGTAAGCGTTGGATTGCGCTCGGCAAGTCGCCCAATTTTAATCCAAAACTCAGCCTGTGAATTGATTGAGCGCGACATCACAGTGCTTGCTTCACGGATCTCATCGTGTAGTTCATCTGAAATTTTTACGATACCCATTTATATAAACCATATACATATCATATATAATTCATATAATAACGGAGTTGCGGAACAATGCAAAATCTAATGCCAATTTGCTTATTATTTTGAAGCAAAAAAATGCACCGCCTCGGCGGTGCACTCCGTATTTTAAGCTTAAGTCACCCAAGCTTAGGTTGACTCACTAAAAGCTATAGCGCATCCCTAATTGCCAATTGAACGGTTCGCCGTGCATTACATAGCCGTCCCAAGATGAAATACTGTTGTAGTAACTTTCATCCAGTAGGTTGTTGAAGTTAAGCGACACACTAAGCTGTTCACTCACTTCATATCTTGCCATTAAATTAAGTAACGCTCCGGAAGATTGTGTGATCTTATACGCCTCGCTACCGCCGCCCGGCAATGGCCTTTGTGGTATTGCATAAAAGCTACCTTGCCAATTAATTCCAAGCCCCGCAGTCAAGCCGTCAACAAACTCGCTAAAGTCATAGGTGGTATACAGGTTTATGAGCTCTTTGGGCTGATCCGTTAACAGCTCTTTGCCATCTTTTGATTCAGTTTTGTGTTTTGATAGCCCTAAGCTGATATTCCACTGCTCATTGATAGAGCCTGTAAATTCAACTTCAAAGCCTTCTGTCGTATCGCCTTCACCGCGCTGAATATATGGTCTATTGCCCTGCGGAGTTAGATAGCTGTCTGGGTAATTTGGATCGGCAATCGCAAGTCCATTTTCAACATTGCGATACACCGCTGCCGTAAAGTTCAAGGTGTCATCAAGTAACTCACCTTTTACCCCTAGCTCATAGCTTTCGCCGGTGCTTGGGTCGAGCATTTTATCATTGATATCAAAATAGGCTTGCGGCTGAAATGCTTCGGTGTAGCTTGCGTAAACACTATATTGCTCATTAATATCAACCACGAGCCCGGCATAAGGTGTGACTTCTGTATCCACCTTTTCGTGATAGCGGTTACGAAGAAACTTACCGTTATTAGGATCATAGAGGTCAATATCGTACTCCCAATTGGTGATCCTAGCGCCAACAATAAGCTTAACATCATCATGCGGGTTAACACGCACGGCCACAAATCCACCATTAGAGTCTGTTACCGTCAAACTATCACGGCCTAAATCTTTAAATGGATAGCGCGGCACGTCACCTGTCCAATCGTGAAAATTTAACCCTTCTAATGAAATAGTAGTCTGGTTGGCTTCATTACCAAATGACGTACGCTCCCGCTTGAATTGGTTGTAGCTGAAAATGACATCATGCGTACGACCAAATAACTCAACCGGGCCTTGGAGTGACAAGTCTATTGTCTTTTGTTCATCTTCGGAGCTACTTATTACAGCACTGTAACCGAATCCATTATCGCTGCTACCATCTGGGTTAATAGGCCCATCAGGATAGACGAAAAACAGCAGCCCACCTTGCATCTCAATGGTATTGTAAGTCGCGATGGCATGGAGTTGCCAATCGTTTTCAAACGCGTGATCAAGCCCAACAAAATAGGTGTATTCTTCGATTGGCCAGCTACTCCATTTTGCCGTCATCCCGGTGTCACCACGGCGTCCCTGATAGCGACTACCATCAGCGTAAAAGTAAGGTTGAGAGTGGCTATTTATCGCCCCTTTTGAAGCAGTATCAGCATATTCCACACCGAGTCGCAATAAGGTGTAATCGGTCAGATCAGCCTCAACGGTAGAGTATATAGACGTCTTCTCCTGGCTATAACGCTCAATGTAGGAATCTCTTTCATAATGTGCAGCAACAAAGCGGCCGCGAATACTGCCCTCTTGGTTTAACCCACTCGCCACATCCACCTCTGCGCGGTAATTATCCCAACTACCAGCCGAAACCGCCACACTGCCCTTAAACTCATCGCTTGTTGCACGTTTTCTTACTAAGTTTACGGTCGCGGTTGGGTCACCAACGCCAGTTAATAAACCATTTGCACCACGTACAATCTCAACACGCTCATAAGCAACCGCATCACCATTTACATTTGGTCTTCGGCCACCTGGGAACTGTTGCACACCGTCTATTTGGATTAAATTGACATCACCGCCACGTACAGAAAAACGTGTCCTATCAAGACTGGCTCCCCGCTTTGCATAAAAGCCCGTTGCATGTTCCAAGATCTCATCAATGTTAACCGTCTGCCAATCTTGCATCATTTGATTTGTGATAACGGTCACCGCTTGAGGCGTCTCACGCTGTGATAAAATCATTTTTAATGCCGCTTTGTTCGAAGACTCGGTGTAATTTTTTACACTCGTACCAGTCACATAAATATGCTCTAGTTCTTGAGCCCTACCATCACCCGCGGCATCAGCAGCTAACGTATCATCAGCAACTTCAGCGGCATGTGCATTGCCGTGTAGTGAGAACAGCACAAAAGTGGCGCAAAGAGAGAGTTTTAAAGAATTATTTATTGTACGTGAAGATGAAGAGCACATCGTTTTTCCCTAAATTAACTTCATTATGAAAACGATAGTGATTATCATTTATATTACTAACTCTTTCAAGTCCCTTTTTTAGTTATATGCCGTTATTTGAAGCGCAATTCAAGTGTGGTAGTGACCAAAACTTATTAAGCTTTGCCGTTTACCTTTTGTTTTTACCCGCTACTATTTAACCTGAGCTGCGGATAATTAATGCCTTTCTAGCAGCCAGTTTTAGCGCTAACTGCGTTGAATTCACTTCCAATAGCCAGCTATTGGTGCGTAAATTCGCCTTGCCTACAGGATGTAGGTACCTTAGCGAGAGCAGGACGCGGAAGCGGTGTTTTCCCTAAAACTCTCTGGCTAGACAAGGAAAAACTAAGTTGTGCTTTAGAAACAATGAGTTGGAACATTCCTTATCCAAACCTCAGGTTATTTACTCAAAAAGTAGGGAGCCCCTATTTCTTCACCACAGGTAAAGACTTCGCCAGCCACTTATTCATATCACCTTCTAGGTGTTTTAAGGTGTAGCCTTTTGGCGCTAGTGCCTCAATAAAGATGCCAGCCCTACGCCCAGAGCGGCAGTACACAACGAGTGGTGTATCAGTCAATTTAGTCAGTTCTTCCTGATGCGTCTCAATCTCGTTAAAAGGAATGTTTATTGCCCCTTTGATATGTCCTGCGGCAAACTCTTCAGGGCTTCGTACGTCCACTATGGTGTAAGCGTCTGCTGACATTTGATTTACCATCAGTGCTTGCTGTGTGATCGTTTCCGATTGGGCATAGCAAATACTACTAACAAACCACATAAAGCTAATAATCAGTTTTCTCATTTTTCAGTCTCCTTTTTGTACAACCCATCAAATACTATTTGCCACTTTTCAGCCCCTTGCTTACTCAGCCAAACCTGACGTACCGTACCATCTGGGTTCGCAGTCCATGTTATCTTATCCGTCACCTTAATACCCGCTGCATTTTTCCTATCCCCTTGTAATACCATTTTCCCTTCATGAAACTCACCATCCAACCGTAACAACAGTCCGCTATTATCCACCCAAGTTTGATGCCAACGATGAGTGGATGCATCATAAATATTTATACTCTCACCACGATACCCAAGTTCAGTGGTATAACTTTCTTTAATAACACAGCCATCATACTCACGGGTAATGCGATTACGCCCAGACTCAAGGCCTCCTAAACTCGTTACCGACCAATCTCCAAGCCAAAAATCAAACTGTCTAAACCCTTGATCTTCACATTTAGCTAAGCTATTACAGCTAAAAAACAAAATACTAATAACCAACCATACCTTCATTTCACTGACTCCTTATATCCAACCTTGTTAGCTTAGCGGGGATTAACCAAACAGCTAAAGAAATCAGGAAATACTCCGATACAGTTAGAAATAGAGATAACAAGGATAACGTTATGGAAATTCAAATGAAGCCACATCACTTTGCCGGCGCACCAAACGCAAACAACGAAACACCTACTGCCACGAGTAATTCCACAGAAGAAACGGAAGAAAAACCTACAAATGAAGCCATATTGACTGAGTTTATGGACAAACAGGCAAAGAAATACAAAGGTAACAACCCAAATTTTAAGCAACAATATGAAATGTTAGAGCAGTCAGAAGCCCTAATGAAAGAGCAAATCCAACATTTACAACAGCTTATTAGCGAGTTAAAAAAAACACCTCTACAACGAGCCATAAAAGTATCCACAGTAAGCGATGCTGATATCCCAACAACACAAGAAAATATCCTGAGATATGAGCATACCGGCGCAAAACAGTATCGCGATAATGAAACAGAAAAAGAAATTGAGATTTTAACCCAACAACTTGATGAACTTAAATCACAGCATGCTGATATAAAGCAACAGATGATCCAAATGGTACTTGATGAAATGACTAGGCAACGAGATAAAAGGTATGAAGTCTAAATAGCTCAAATACTTCTATTACTTCATAGCGAGTTAACGAAATCAATATTATGCAGTTTTTTACAACTTCAGTTTAGGGTGAATTTTAATTCACCTATAGACCACACTTCAATCTCATAATTAAACACTATCCATAAAACCCCATAACACTAAGACTTTAAACAAAAAAACAAAGTAATTTAGCAAATTTTAAAAAAGCGTGCTTTTCGAAAATAAAACCACTAAAAGAGAATAAAAAACCATATTAATTTTTCAATAAAAAACCACAGTCCCAAAACACCAAATTTAATCAACAAATAATACAAACTGAAAACATTCGCAAAAAATATTTAATTACTAATACCACCCACTTTTCAAATACAATACCGCCCCTTCAAATATCAATCACCACTAATGGTTTCGTTGAGCTCCAATAATGCAGTTAAAAAAACTATCTATATCTAACCAAATAACGTTAAGTTTCACCTTACTTTTTGTCATTTTCATTAGCGTAGGCCTGATGAGCTACCAAGGAATGAAAGAAGTGAATGCCAATCTAAACTACATTGTCAGAACCAGCATTCCATCTATGGAAACCATTAAAGACATTAAAATTGACTTAGCAACTATACGTAAAGATGAGTTTAGTACTGCATTAAACCCTGAAGACCCAGAGGTGCACAACTGGCTTGCTATTTTAAGAGATCTGAAGAAGTCATTGAATGACAAGATAGCATTTTATCAATCATTGCCAGTCAGCAAAGAAGAAAAGGCACTGTTCAATGCGTTTATTACCGCTTGGCAGCGATACGTCAATGCGACTTATCATTACGAAAGCCTTATCCTAAGTGGCAACGCAAAAGAAGCAAATCGTATTATTTTGGATAGCTATCCAGTGTTTGCCAACGCCATGTCTGAGCTGAGTGAACTGGAAGCATTAAATGATAGCAGTGTTGAAAATTCTGAGCGCTCGGCTATATCAGCAGTTAATAGCACCCTATTTACTTTAGCGATTTCTGGATTACTCGTTGCAGTAACCATAGTCATTATCTGCATACTTTTGAGTAAAGCGATTAAGACACCGCTTGCTTTATCCGTGGATCTTGCAAGTAAGATAGCCCGTGGCGAGCTAAATCACGCAATTGCACTTGAAGATACAGGTAAGAACGAGCTCGGTTTATTGACCCAATCTTTAGAAAAAATGCGTTCACAGTTACACGCCTTGATCACCATGATCAATGACTCAGCCATTCAATTAACTGCGGCAGTAGAAGAAGTAAATGCCATTTCTTACCAGAATGCACAAGGTATGAATGTACAGCAAAATGAGCTGCAATCCGTCGCATCCGCGATGACACAGATGCAAGCGGCGATTAGTGAAGTGGCTAAAAGTACAGAAATGGGCGCTGAATCAGCAAATCAGGCAAGTGAAAAAGCCAGAGAAGGCAGCGACGCACTTAAATCAAATATCAATCATATTTCAGACGTTGCACAAACAGTCACATCTGCAGGTGAACTTGCCAATAATCTCGAAAAAAACTCACACAACATTAATGTGGTTGTTGACGTAATCAGAGAAATCGCGGAGCAAACGAATCTATTAGCATTAAATGCTGCTATTGAAGCTGCTCGTGCAGGTGCTCAGGGACGTGGTTTTGCTGTTGTTGCGGATGAAGTCCGCTCACTGGCCCAACGTACCCAAGATTCAACCACGCAAATTGTCGAAATTGTCAATGACCTACAAACCAAGTCGAAGGAAACCGGCGTGGCAACCAAGAGCTGTGAGCAGGGTATTGCACTTTGCGTTGAGCAATCAGAAGTCGCCGGCAATATGATCCATCAAATTGAATCTCAAATTGATAGCATCGCAGCCATGAGTACACAGATCGCGTCAGCTTGTCATCAGCAATCTGTGGTTTCAGAGGAGCTGAACAAAAATATCGAGACTATCAATTACTCGGCTGTTGAAATGACCGAAGGCGCCAACCAAACCGCGACGGCGTGTAATGAAATGAGTAAACTTGCCCACGACTTAAAGTCGCAAGTCGACAAGTTTACGCTCTAAAATACCGCCATAATGGATAAATAGCGCCTAAGCCTAGGTACGGCTAGGCGCTATATAATTGAGGCACTCTATCATCAAAAAAACAATGCTCGGTAACAGACATAGCAAAAGTTGATTGCAGCGCTCACTTTAGGACGGATTCTACAAATCTCTTAGCCGCCTCATGGTTACTATCTAGTTGCAATAGCTGCAGGTAAGTAACACGTGCATTGGTTTTATCTCCTTTAATAAGATACGCCTCAGCGAGACTGTCATAGGTATTCGCGCTTTTTGGGTGTGCCGCAACATTCAATTTGAAAAATTCAATTGCGGCGTCGTAATAACCGACTTCCAATAATTGATACCCAAAGCGATTTAGTTGGCGCTCACTTAATCCCTTCCCCGCACGAGTTTGGTGCTGATAACTTTTAATCGCAACTTCAACACCGTCAGATAAAATCGTTGCAAAAAGCAGCCGATATGGACTTAACTTGGGCGATGCTGCAGCTTTACCTGCAAGGATTTCAAGTATGCCATCAACCATCTGTGTCAATGGTGCGCCGCCTGTATTATCCAGTAAAATAATAACCGTTTTGTCCTCCAATACTCTTGCAATCTTTGCCCCAAACCCTGGGATTCCACCGCCATGGTGAACCAGCGTTTTAATTTGACTGTCATCTCCTTTGTTGGTGATTTCCCAGCCAAATCCGTAATTTCTGTGTTTGGAAGGGGTAAATAACAATCTCTTGATTTCAGGCGTTAATAGTTTATCTGTGTATAATGCACGCTCCCACTTATACATATCTTGCACCGTTGAATACATTGCGCCCGCGGAAAAAGGCACTGTCATGTCAATAAAATCGGCATGTTTGAACCCCTTTAACGTGGTATCGTAACCATTCGCTAGGCCTTTAATTACCTGCTTATGATCGGCAAATCCAGTTTCTTTCATATCTAGCGGTGCTAATATTTGCTTTTCAAGTAGTTGCCAGTAGCTGTTTCCACTCACAAGCTCAAGGATACGTCCAAGTATAGTGTAGCCGGCATTGCTGTAACGAAACGCAGAACCCGGCTCAAACAACAAGTCTCCTGAGCAAAAATGGTCGATAAACTCATCGCGATTATAAGGGTTGTGACTTTGCACCTGACGAAATTCGGGGTGTTGAAACACATCTGGTAAGCCTGACGTGTGATTAAGTAACTGCCTTATGGTAATTTGGCCTCCCGTATCCTTTCGGTATGTGGGTAAATAGCTGGAAATGTTGGCATCAAGCTCAATCTTTCCTTTCTCAACCTGTTGTAATACCAAAAGTGCCGTAAACTGCTTGGTCACTGATGCTAGCTTAAATTTAGTGTTGGGTTGATTTGCTATTTGCCACTCTACATTGGCAAATCCATAACCTTGCTGCAGTAACACCTCAGATCCTCGAGCAACCAAAGCGGCACCATCAAACTCTTTAATTTGGTGATACTGCGCGATATAGTCATCTAGTTGTTTTTGCAGTTGAGTCGTCGCCTGAGCGGGTATAGAAAACAGGCATAAAAATAACAGTAAATGGGGTAATGCTTTCATGTAAATCCTTGTTTATTGTTATGACGAGTCTTACTCTACGTGTCTAATGCTGGCTTGCCAGTGGGCTTTGGTGACATTGCGTGACAGAACAATTAAAAGCATTTAAATCAATAAAATAAAAAATACAGGATTTATAACTTGCAGTATCAGTTGAATCAAAAATGGGATTTTGATGTATCTTCTCGCACCATCAGTCATCGCGATGTATCTCATGTACTGACACCGCTCGCGCATAGATTGTTGCTGAACCTGATTGAGCATGCACCTCACCTTGTGAGCCACCAGCAATTAGAACAACAAGTTTGGCTTGGTCGAGTCGTGACTCATGATGCGATTAAAAAACAAATAGCAAGGCTACGAAAGCTCCTTGAAGATGATGCCAATAAACCAGAATATATCGTGTCTGAACGCAGCTTCGGATACCGCTTTAGTGCAACCGTTAATAAGATAAATCATAAACCGCAAGCGCCAGCAGTAAAGCGATTTACGACTCTAGCCGGCGGAAGTATCGGCCTAGCTCTGGCGTGCATTATTGGTATATATCACTCCCCTTTTACCTCACCATTTTCTTCAACAAGCTATGACGCAACATTGAGCATCGCCCAGCAACACTTTACCCAACAAACTTTAGAAGATAATTTACGGGCGATAGCGCTGTATCAGCAAAGCATCACTACATCACAAGATGTAGATGAGAGTTATATGGGATTGAGTCGAGCATTATTGAGCGACTATAATTTATATAATCAGGTTGCAGACGCGCTGACAAAAAGCCGGAACAATACAGAAAAAGCACTGAATTTAACACCCGATAGTCCGTCGGCAAAACTGCTTTTGGCTCAAGTCCATTCTCTTCAAGGGCATTACCAACAAGCGCAAAAAATTCTAAATGACACCGTAGCAAATACGCCTAATTGGCCCTTGTTAAAGTCACATCTGGCCGAAACCTATCTCTTGCAAGGCAATACCATTGATGCATACCCACTAGCACGCCAAGCTTATGAGGCTTCTCCCAGCGAACCCAAAGTAGTTGCTAGCTACCTCCACTGCCTGCGCAAAATGCATATGGCCAACTGGTTTAACAAGGTACTTGTCAACCCCAGTCCTGAAGTAAAGGCATCTCCTTGGATACAACTAGAACACGTCCAGTTTTTGCAGCAACAAGCGCGGCATGAACAAGCCATCCAACAACTTAATTTATTAGCCAAAGCCGCGCCAAATTCCCAGACATTAAACTGGTTCACAGCCCTTTCTTATCTAAGTAACAATCATCATGATAAAGCGACCAATGTTTTAGCGCTGACGGTTGAAAAGCACAGTAAATACGCATTATTCAGTCAATTATACTTGGCACTCCTCACTGCTAAGCATCAATCAATAAGTAAATATACCACTGATATTGCCAACCAGATAAAGACCGGCAACCAAGACCCTGAATTGGTCTTTAGCCTCGGCCTCATCAGCCTTTACCATCAGCAAAATGACAAGGCTCAGGACTATTTCAAACAGGCTATTGACCAGGGATTTAGTGACGAGTTTAGGTTTAAAGCATTGCCCTTCAACATCACGGCAGATCAAGCTCATTTTGTAGATAACATTGTTGAGCAGCTTACTCTGACTAACTTAAAGAAAAGAATAAAGCGCACACCGAAGTAATCACTGTGCGCTGTATGCCAATAAGTTAATTGGCAGGTCTTAGCGTTTCGATGCCCTGAGCATCAACCCAAAAAATATCAGCATCTCTTGAAGGTGTGGTACGGTTAAAGAACAGATATTTGCCATCTGGCGTTACACTCGCTGACGCCTCCCGCGCACTCGTGTTTACTTTGTCTCCCAGATTAATCACTTCGCCCCAACTACCGTCTTTCAAACGAAAGCTGATATAAAGATCTGAGTTACCAAACCCTGAATCTCGAACCCCGTCCCATATAATGTAAGAATCATCGGGCGCGATAAATGGATGTGCATTATAAAGGCCAGTGTTAATTTCAGGACCTAATTTAACCGGTCTTTGCCGTTGACCATTTTTCATCTCAGAGATCCTAATAACATCGCCACTTTTATAATCGTCAAACACATACGTACCACTCGCAGATGCACTTAACCGCATGATCCCCCAGCTTTCTTTATCAAACATAGGACCAAGACTTTTGGCTTCAGACCAGCTCCCCTCTCGACGCGTCATAATATATTTACCCATATGCATGGTCTCGCCATCTGGTGCTAGCAATGGCCTGCCAACTCTTGGACCTACAGTCGTTTCATACCACTGTTCACCTCGCTGCTCGTATGCAATTAAACTCCAACGGTTCACGTTCAGGTCCTTTCGCGTAAAATAAAAAGTTTTCATGTCGGGAGAGAAAAACGCATTGTGATCTCTGTGCTCTGTTGACACCGTGCCAAGCGCAAATACTTGAGGTGTGTCCCCAGGTGGTGTTTGGCCAAGATAAGGACCGGATATAAGCTGCGCATAACTCTTAGCAGACATTGATATCATCAACAGCGCTAAACCAATGTTTATTTTCATTTTTATTACTCACTTTCTTCTGTTAGAGATTATTTTATGAGAGTGGGTAAGGTAACAATTTCAGCAAAATTCTCTTGAATTTCTGATGATTTATTAATGACCTTTATCTGATTTCTACCGTTTTCCTTTACGTTTAAGCTCCTCTAATCGCTCCCGCTCCGCTAAAATCATCTTTAACATCTGGATGCGAAGTTCCGCTTCTTGCTGTTTAAATTCAGAGAGCTGCTCTTCAAGCACTTTCACTTCATCTACTTTTGTTTGGTCACGATACTTTTTACTGCCTACATGTTCGATTAAAGCTTGCTGCTCATCATTAGTCGCGTCTGGGAGTTGTTCGACCCGTAAAAAACGCTGCTCTTGGGACTGCATTAGCTTATTAATTCTCTCTTGGAGCTTACGAATTTGCGCTTGAATGAGATCCATTGCCTTTTCTAAGTTTTCATAATCCTCTTTAAATACAGGGTTATCTTCCTTATAACCAGCCGCTTCGTCATCGAGTTCTTTGGAAAGCATCGCGGGTACCTCTTGCTTTTCCTCCACATCGCTTTGGGATTGCGATTCTAACTGGTTGGAAGCAGCTTGAGCCGAGCCCTGTGATTTCAACTCAGCCAGTTGCTTTAACGGTGATAAGCCACCTTGATGTATTTGAATATCCATTTTCACTCCTTGGGATAGACACTGATTGTTATACATATCGGAAAAGCTGGAAAAAACTTAATTAAATTTATGTTGTGCGTTCCTAATTTCGTTTCCGCTGTCTTCAAACTGACATCAACTCGCGACCAATTTGTCATAAATACCAGCAAAAATACTCGATAAGCTAACTCGGCTAGGAAGTATGTTGGTATAGCCTCTTTTTTTCGCGGGAGCGTTATGGAAAACAAGCAAATTGCAGTGGTAACTGGTGCCTTTGGTGGGATTGGTTCTGCTATTACGAAAACACTCATTGAAAAAGATTTTTTTGTTATAGCGATAGCAAGCGAAAGGCGTAATGAGGCCGACTTTGATCTCTGGCTTAACACGCTACAAATAAATCCAGCTGCAGTAAAACCTTTATTCTTGGATGTGACTAACGCTGAGCAATGCCACGCAGCGATGACTCAGGTCCTACAAGAATTTGGTAATATCGATTTACTCGTAAACAACGCCGGGATCACACGCGACTCAGCGTTTAAAAAAATGACCCACGCGCAATGGAGCGAGGTGATCAACACCAATCTAAATTCCCTTTTTAATATGACCAACCCTATCTTTGCGGCAATGTGCGCTAATAAGCAAGGTCGTATCGTTAATATCTCTAGCGTTAATGGCCTAAAAGGTCAATTTGGGCAGGCAAATTATTCCGCTGCGAAAGCGGGCATGATTGGGTTTACTAAAGCGCTAGCCTATGAAGGTGCGAGAAGCGGTGTCACCGTCAATGCAGTAGCGCCAGGCTACACGGAAACGCCTATGGTAAGCGCCATGCGTGAAGACGTATTAAATAGCATAAAAGCACAAGTACCGATGCAACGTTTAGCCACGCCTGACGAAGTTGCAGCCGCAGTTGCTTACTTAGCATCAAATACAGCCGGTTACATTACTGGCGAAACCCTGTCGCTCAATGGCGGCCTATATATGCAATAACCTAAAAAACCTCAGGTTAAATACCACCGAGGGAGCGCGCTGTCCCTGATGTTCGGTGGTGCTAACTGATCACTATCATCCATTGTGTTAATTTAATCGATAACAAGGAAAAGACCATGTACAGCGATTTATTCAAAACATTCAACGAACAAACTGAGCAATTCTTTGCACCAGCGGTACAGTTTAACCAAATCGTAGCAAAAAACATCGAAGCACTCTCAAAAATTCAGCTGCACTCGGCTGAACAGATCACTAAAACATCCATTGAGCAGCTAAAGCAAGCGACTGAAATCAAAGATGCAAAATCTATGATGGATTTTAACGCAAGTCAGTTGAACGCGTTAAACGCTCTAAGCCAACAGATGATCCAAGATGGTCAAAAGCTTTCTCAATTAGGTCAAGAATTTAAAGACAGCTTAGAATCTCTTGGCAAAGAAACCCTAAAAACCGCGAAAGCGCAATAACCTGCAATTTTGGGCGACTTAGGTCGCCTTACCCGTTCAAACAACACAAAGGATCTACCTGTATGGGCACTCAAGAAAATATTGAGCAAGGGTTAACTGCGTGGTGGCAATATAACCAAGAATTGTGGCAGCTCGCAGCGACACATTTTGGTAAAGAGAATCCATTACAAAATGCATTAAATGAGCAAAACCAAGCCGACTTACAAAGCTGGCTCAGTGCACTCAATCAGCAACCGGAAACCTTTATTAAACAGCAAAATGCGTGGTGGCAGACTCAGTTTGCAATTTTTCAAAACAGTTTTATGCCACAAACTACCGATGATAAAGAAGACATTATTAGCCCAGAACGTGGAGACAAACGCTTTGTAGACCCTGATTGGCAAGAAAATCCTTGGTTTAACTACCTTAAACAAAGCTATCTTTGGTTTGGACAATCACTACAAAACACCATTGAAAATACTCCAGGCCTCGACCCAAAACTTAAAGAGCGATTAGCGTTTTTTGCAAGACAGTCCGTTAATTCAGTATCACCGAGCAACTTTGTTTCAACCAACCCTGAATTACTTAAGCTGACGTTAGAAAGTAACGGGCAAAATCTATTCGATGGACTGGCGCGCTTAAAAAAAGATCTAGCCAAAAGTACTGAAATGCTCCGAGTCAGCATGACCAATGAAAATGCGTATACACTCGGGGAAGACCTAGCTTGTACACCGGGTAGAGTGGTATTTCAAAACCACTTGTTTGAATTGATCCAATATCATCCGACTACGGAGCAAGTACACAAGACTCCCCAGCTTATCGTGCCGCCATTTGTTAATAAATACTATATTTTGGACTTGAGAGCAGATAACTCCATGGTTAAATGGGCACTTGAACAAGGCTATACCGTGTTAATGATGTCATGGAAAAACCCAGATCCAAGCATGGCAAATATTGCGTTTGACGACTACGTCGTAGACGGTGTGTTATGTGCTTTAGAGCAAACTGAAAAACAAACAGGCGAAACACAAATCCATACTGTGGGTTATTGTATCGGCGGCACTCTACTCACCTCATGTATGGCCTATATTGCTGCTAAGCGCATGAAACAAAGAGTAAAAAGTGCAACCTTGTTGACCACGATTTTAGATTTCTCGCAGCCAGGTGAACTTGGTGCATTTATCAATGAGCCCACCATTAATGCGCTAGAACAGTATAATAATCAAAATGGCGTGATGTCTGGGCATCTGCTCGGTACTTCTTTTAGTATGCTGAGAGAAAACAGCTTGTATTGGAATTACTTCGTTAATAACTACCTCAAAGGCAAAGCGCCCGCTGACTTAGATTTACTCTATTGGAATAGTGATAGTACAAATCTAACAGCGGCCTGCCACAACTTTATTTTGCGGGACTTATATCTTAATAATCAGCTTATTGAAGACAAGTCTGTCAGTATTCGTGGCACTAAAATTGACCTCAGTAAAGTAAAGCAACCTGTCTACTTTCTCTCTACCCGTGACGATCATATTGCGCTGTGGCAAGGCACTTTTGAGGGCGCCAAAAGACTCAGCAGCCCGCTCACTTTTGTGCTTGGGGAGTCAGGTCATATTGCCGGAGTGGTCAACCCGCCAAGTGCAAACAAATATGGTTATTGGTTTGATGGACAAGACCACGAGAACCCCGCTGAGTGGCTTGCCTCGGCAAAGCATGAAAGCGGGTCATGGTGGTCGCATTGGGCACAGTGGTTACATCAAATAAACCCAGAGCAAGTTCCAGCCCGTGCCGCGCAAAGTGATGAACAACCGGGGATTTACGATGCCCCCGGAGAATACGTCAAACAGAGTATTTAAGAAACTTACAATCAAATCAATTAGAGGCAAGCTATCTTGCTTCTAATATTTCCCGTTATTGACACACGCTACACATTCGGTCAGTCTAGAACGCAAAAATATAGGGAAATAACATGATTGGATTTCTTCTACTTGTTGCGGTATTTGTGGTCTTTGTTGGTGTATTACAATATCAAAAAGTAAAAATGACGGCGCGTAGACGTAGTTTTATTCAAGATTACGATCTCACGCATTTAAGACCCAAACTCAGTCAACATTATCCTGAACTTACCAATGAGCAACTTACACAGGTTGAATTGGGCCTTAAGCAGTTTTTCCAAGCGAACTTATTGCTCGAAGATCAGTCCTTAGCTATGCCCTCCCAGGTTGTCGATGCGCTGTGGCATGAATTTATTTTACACACACAAGAGTATCATTCCTTTTGCTATGAGGCCTTTGACCGTTTCTTACATCATTGTCCATCTGAGGCAATGAAAGGGAAAAACAAAGCTCAGCTCAGTCTGCGTAAAACATGGAGAGCCTGCTGTAGCATCGAAGGAATATCTCCTCGCAGACCGGCTACTTTACCTATATTATTCGCAGTTGACGCTTTACTTAATATTCCAAATGGCTATTACTACTCGGCAACTGATTTTCGAGAGCCCATTGCCAAAGGCGACTCCAGCAGCACAACCTATGCGGGGCACATCGGGTGTACGTCAATGGACAGTGGCGACAGCAGTACCTCCTCGTCGAGTTCTTCAAACTCAAGTTGTAATAGTGGCTCAAGTTGTGGCAGCGGCTGTAGCAGTTAGTCTTAATAATTGATGAAGTAACCTTTTACATTCGTTAACGTTAAGACCTTATATTGACGCTTAAGATTAGCTACTATTTGTACCGGTTTAACTAGTTTTCGTTTGGTGATCCGGTGCCTATTGTTAACAAATATTACTGCTTAGTATTTTCAGCTTTACTGGTGTCAGGGTGTCATCAGTTGGGTGAAGGCCAACCTTTGTGGAAAATAGCCTCTGAGGGCATTATCTTTGACGGGCAGCTGCAAACACATCTTTCCGCAGCTTCAATTCAATGCGAACAGTGTGAAGTCAAGCGCCAGTCCGATATGCGCCCTTCTGGCCCCGCGGATTACACATTGGTGTCGGAAAACCACAAACTAAAAGCGATTTGGGGTAAAAGTAGTAATGCCGCTTTATATATTCCAAATAACGCCGGCAGAACCTTAATAAATTTAGCACCAGATACCGAAACTGGTGTCTGGATAATGGATTTAGATAGCACACCAAAACCCCTAAAGGTGGGTAAGGTGAATTATGTGATGCTTGGTGCTGACACTTACCAAGTGGTGATCAGCCCAAATTCACAGCGTACAAACTTCGAGTACGCCGTCCTTGTGAAATAGCTTTTATTTCGTTTCTAAAATCGTTACTGCATCCGGTTTGAGCCTAACTAGACTCATCCCCTCAGTGACTTTGCTTGCATCAAACGCTTCACCGTTTTCGTGCGCTCTATGGGCCAAATAACGCTTCGTTTTCTCAATATCTAGCTCGAACTGTTCAAGTACACCAGTCGCATAAGCGCGCTTGCCAATGGCTGACATTGGAAAAACCATATCGCCATCCCGTACCTTTACGTTTATTTCCTCACCATTATCTACCTTCAGTGTCATCCAACAGCCACGCTTTTTGCACACTTTTACCACTTCACCTGACAGCGTGATCTCACTTCCCGTAAACTGCTCCGAGTTTTTCAATACATCTGCGGCCGCAACAAGCTTGTTCATGTTCGCACCGCCGCCAAACTCAATTGTTTTAGCATCAGCCGTTGATACTAGCAGTGTGATAACTAAACCACAGAGTAAATTGTTTATCTTCATATTTTTCCTTAAAAGTCAGAATAGTAACGCCTTTATCTATATAACTATAAGTCATTATTTATTGCAATTAGATCTTATAACAACTAACATCTTCGCCGCAATTGCAAATGGTAATTATTTTTATTAAGGATTAATAATATGAAACTCTCTACTCTCTCTTTATCCATTCTTGCAACCTTCAGCGGCTGGAATGCATATGCTGAGCCGTCTTCCCCAACCAATTCCGAAATTGAAAAAATAGAGGTGTTGGGACACAAATTATCGACCTTAAACCATGATGTAGCGGCTTCAGTTTCAGCGCTAACGGAAGAGCAAATAGCGCGGCAACAAGCATCCGATTTAAACCAATTACTCAAGACTCTCCCCAATGTTGAACTATTTGGTAGCGTGACGCCGCTCTCTGGACAACCCGCCATTCGAGGGTTGTACGGTGAACGAATACACATCTCTGTAGACAATGTGAAACGTAAGATTGATTCGGATGGCAGCCAAAATATCGCGCAAATTAATTCCTTGGGAATAAACCCAGATCAATTAAAGCAAGTGCAAGTATTACGAGGTGCCGATTCTTTAACCGTCGGTTCAGGGGCCATCGGAGGGAGTATACGACTCGTAACCAAAAACGCTGCAGATTACCTAAATGACCAGCATGGATTTGGCGTCAAAGCTTCGGTCACACATTTATCTGTATCGGATGCCAATGATATTAGCGTCAGTCTATTTCACCTGAATGATCACAGTGATACGGTCTTGTCTCTTGGCCAAGTGGAATTTAACGATATTGATGTCGTGGCAGACACCAAAGCCGCAGAAGACGAAAGTATCCAGCAGATAAGTAAAATAAAGAATCAGTCAAAACGTCAAAACCTCGCGCTTAAAAATACTTGGTACATCAACGAACACCATACTTTGAGCAGTAAAATTGATTACAGTAAAACCGAGTCAATCGATCAGCCATATGCCCAGCGCATAGACTTAGCGTTGGCCTATCCGACACTTGCAGAAGATTACAAAAATGACTATCTGGAAGGAATGCTCAACTACACGTATCAAGGTGTTAGCAAGTTGCTTGACTTAGATATACAAGCATTCTTTGCACAAAAAACCTATGATGAAATCACCAAAGGTTATATTGAACGCGGCAGCAACAAAATTAACTATGATGGAGAGAAAAATGGAGAAAGTACGCGCAAAGGCTTGAGAGTCGCTAACTTGGCTACATTCACTGGGAAAATAAAGCACAAGCTAGCCATTGAAGCGCAGTACGAATCCGAAAGCTTCGACCAACAGCAATGGGACGAAAATCCTGCTGATAAGTCAACCTACTATGGCGATAGCGATGCCTCCAATTGGTCAATTTCTGTTATCGATCAAAGTCAGTTTTTAAATGAGAGATTACTCCTTACAGGAGGAGTGAGATTCGATAAATACACCCGCTCAAGTAACCATTTTGTCGCCTATTCCGATAATGATGATTCTGAACTCTCTAGCGAGCTAGGAGTAACTTTTAAAATCGCGGATTATCTTAATTTTTACGCTAAAGCCGCGGAGGCATTTCGAGCACCTTCGCTTCAAGAGTTGTATAAAAAAGATGAGTGGAGATGTCATATTGGTGGAAAAATTTGCTTTAGCGAACCGCAACCAGATTTAAAAGCCGAAGACTCTCAAAGCTACGAAGTTGGTTTTGGTTTGAGTTGGCAAGACTTATCCTTCGCTGATAACTTCAGTGTAAAAGTCATGTACTTTGATAGTGAGGTAGATAATTACATCGACAATGTACCTTTTATGTACTACATCGATGAGAATGGCAATAAACAGCTCGGCTCACCCGGTCCCAATCCCAGCAATGGGGTCCCTGTCGCCACACACCGTGATTATAGTGCGAAAAACATCGGCAAGTTATTCAGTCACGGTATTGAAATTGAAACACAGTATTCATTTAAAAAATTAGACATCTACCTAGGATACGCCTCTATGAATATGGATGTCGTCGGTGTACCTAATTTCTTTTTAGGCACTATTGACCATACACGCCAGCCATATTCTGAAGCACCAGCAGATAAGCTTACTTGGAATACCAATTATCAATTGAACAGTAATTTAAATCTGGGTTTTCAATTGTTACACTACAGAGCTCAACAGCGCCTTAGCGAAGATCTCATCACACGCGGATACGGTACTGGGACCTATACTATCTACAACCTCAACGTAAAATACCAAGGTGAGGGAGTATTATCAGGCTTTTCTGCCCGACTGGGTGTAGACAACCTAACGGATAAGCGTTATTTGCGAGCGCCAGCAAGTGAAGCGAACGACCCCGCAGAGCTTGGCAGAAACATTAAAGCGACAGTAAGCTACCAATTTTGATAAAGTAAATGTGATTTTAGAACAAAAATGCCGACTTAAAGTCGGCATTTTTAACATCATTTGGGTTTTTGCTCGTTATAGTTTTTTCAGCTTCATATCAGTGCCAAATACAAGGCCATGATCTGCAACATCCATACTAAACTCAAACACCATATTTTGCTGTAAAAGTGCATCAATACCTTCGGGCATTGGTTGACCAGTCGCTTTTGCCGCCTCTAACATTGGTGCTAAAAACGCTTGCATATCCATACTGAAATGCGTCATGCCATTAGTTTCTAGTGCTTGGCTTGCCATTTTCTCAGCAATAATTGTCGCCTTTTCACCCGTAAACAGCACTAAGTGATCGCCTTTAACCGCCAACTTGATATCCATACCCAATGGCTGCGGAGATGGAATGTACTGGTTAATTGAAACCGGAGTACCATCTTCTGGGATTTGAATTTGACCCAGCATAGGTGCAAGCCCTTTCACCGTATTAACAAGTACTAAAGGATCTTCAGCAGATAATGTGACTAGCGCATCAAACGTTTTAGGTTCTGGCATGCCTTGGTCGTTTGGCTCCATAACAAGATCAAAAACGGATGCACTCACGCCTTTAACCGAGTTCGCCATGCCTGTCATCATCGCAATAGCCATTGGACTGTTTTGTTTCGCTTGCTGCTGTAGTGCAACGAGTTCAGAACACTTGAATTCAGCTTTAGTAAAGCGGCCCCAAAGGGTGTTTACAAGCGGTGCAACTTTTGCAACATCAACACCATAGCCAAACCCTAGCACTTTCTCTTCGCCGTTGGTGACGTGCGCAGGAATAAAACCACGGATAGACCCAAGCGCTTTCATCAGTTCAGCATCTTTACCCACCACCACAGTATCAACTTCAAAGTCGATTGCGGAATTTGTAAATTTGATATTCTTGGTACCCAATACCGTCGCAGGCCACAGATTGGCGATTTCGCTGTAGTCCGCCTGACACTCTGGAGCACGTACCGCTGCTAATTTCTCAGTACCACCACCTAGCTGCAATAGATTATTTAACATACGAGTCAAATCAGACTGCTTGTTTGCAGTAATACCATCGACGATAGCCACATGGTTCAGAAACGCAATTGACGAACCATCAAAACCAAACTGCGTATTGTATTGCTCAAGTTTGCCAGATTGCGCCAGTGACTGGGCTGGTTTGGCAATACCCAAAGCAACTTTTAAATCCGCTTCGGTGTTAATTGGCGTGTTAAATGTTGTTGTTACCCATTGACCTTGCACGGATGTGATAAGCTCAATTTTAGCTTCTGGCGCGAACTCAAGCTGATAACGCGTTAATGCGACACCATCAAGCGTATCTTCTTGGTATGTGATTTCGGCATCTTTTGCAGCCATTTTTATCGTACGTTGAAAAGCCTCAGGATCCGCCAGTTCATAGCGCAATGTTGGCAGCAAACCAACTGTGTAGAATACACTTCTGACCGTATCACCCATGCCTAAGATAGCTTTCATTTGTTCAGGGGATGTCATCGCTAGATTGTATTGCTCTAGTAGCGTTGCTACAAAGTCCAAGTGCTTATCATTTTCTTTTCTAAGCAACCCAGTTATCTCTTCGATATTTTGAACCTGTCGAAGCTCTTCAGGCATGAAAGACAAATATTTTTGTTGCTCAAAAGGCGTTAATTGCCCCCAAAATACCGCGGTATCAGCCGGAACATATTCCAGTTGTTCCATCGCGATGCTTGAAGAAGATGATGATTGAGTGGTTACATAAGCACCAACGGCAATAGCCACAGCACCTAAGCCAACGAGAAGTTTTGTATTCATAATGTGATCCTTGTTATCACCACGGAACATAGCCAAACACGTGGTAAATTTATTCTTCCCTACGAACCGCAACGATTGCGCGCGTCAGAGGTCGTTGCATAAAGACAATTGCATGTCCAAAAATGCAGCGCTATTGTACCTCGATTATTGTCTCAATTCCATTAATTGTGAATGATCAAGCTACTCTCAATATTCGGTCAGTTTTAAAATGAGCTTGATCGTTACACCAATAACCACCAAGCTCTCATTTACAGGGTTATTGACTTTCTGCTTGTAGAGTCAACCCTGAAAAAGCGGCGTAACCATAGAGCCCAATATGCCAAGTTCCCGCATTTGGATTGGTGATTGTGCACGTTTCATTATTGCCATTTTCATAAGGCCGACATTCGTAGGTATTACTATTTGGTTGTTGACCAAAACGCAGATATAAATCAGCATCTCCAGTACCACCCGATGCCTTTACTTGCAGGCTCTGTGTTCCCTGTGCCACGTCAAAAGTATAATACTGCCACTGACCTTTACTGGCGGATTGATCCAACCATTGCTGGCTATTACCTTGATCTGGAGGAGTGTCAGTATAAACCGTAGCTGTTAACGCAACGCCCGAATAACGCTCATAGCCATCAAGCATGACATAGTAACGACCTGTTTGTACTGGAGTAATTGTACAGACTTCATTATTACCTGATTTATAGGGTCGACAATCGTAGTTTTGTGTCGTTGGTTCCGCATTAAAGCGCACATACATATCTACATCCCCACTGCCGCCCGCCGTTTCAACTCTTAGCTGCGTTGCTCCTGCTGGCACATCAATGTAATAAAGTACCTGAGAAGACTTAGCACCAGTGACATTCGCTTGTGTTTGACCACTGATAAGTTCAATTGCAGCTGGCGGCTCAATAATGGGAGTTTCTATCACAGATAGATTATTGCTTGCTTTGATCAGATTCAGTTCATCACCAATTTCGGCGGCATACCACCATGTCATATTCATAGGTAACGCAAGCGGATCGGCATCTCGCTGCGCCTTAGATAAGGCAGTTGCATTGCTTGAAAACTCAGCAGTTCGAACAGTAAGCTTATCATTTGTCACACTCAACACTTTAAACTGTTGAATACTCGCAAGGTCGATAGTCCAGCTTTTTGGATCATTGGCGCTTCTCGCTGGTGCACCCCAGCTTCCCTCACCCACATAAACGGTGCCGCCTTGGGTCGTTGCAGTAAAGCCATTGCTGGTAGGCGTTAGTGCGTAAGTCAGTTTATTGATATGAGTATCGGACTCTACCACTAAGTTCATCGCATTATTATAGAAGTCTTGTGCCCACCAAGTGTGTAATATGGTGTTGTCTGACTTACCTGAATAGTGAGGATACATCGGCTTATGATACTGAGCGATACGCCACGTTGCGCTGTTGCCCTGAGACTGTAAGTCGCTTTTCAGCCAATTGTTCATCGCTGTGGCATAGCTCGACCAGCCACTATTTTTAAATTGGCTGTTTAAGGTATAAACCCTTAAAAGCCCCGCCACGTTAAAAGCACCATAGGTATCTTTTGCTGTACACGCACCATCTTGGTCATAATCTACGCCAAATACTTCGCATAGCGTTTTGTAGTTATCGTCTTCGTGATTGCCATGTGTTGCTACAAATGGATAAATTCGCTTGTATGCAAGGCCATCAATCAAATCATCCGAAAAGGTTAATTGCCAATCTTTTAAGTATTCACGCATTTCAGAAACGGAGTTTGCATTGGTGTAATCGCCACCATGCATAATAAATAGCGGTCGAATTTTAGCGATCAACTCATTGCCTTTACGGCGTGTTGTCCAACCCGTGCGCGTATCACCACCAGCTACAGCAGTGATCCCTGATGCCGTTTGCGGCGCAGTTCTGAACCACAAACGCTGACCGCAACCTTGTGAATCACAAACACGATAATAAACCGCACTATCAGAGGTTAAGCCGGTTAATTTCACAAATGAACTTGAGAGGCCACCGTCAAAGGTATGCGTAGCGCTGACCGCAGCACTTTGCCAACTCTGCTCATCCGTTGTGCTGCCATATTTAACAATATGATTAGTGCCTGATGTAGGTGTAAACCCTATTGTTGCTGAAGTGCTTGGACTGGTGTCCCACACAAGACGGTGGTAGTCACTCGCAGCAAAACTGCTGCAAGATAGACCTGCTGCAACCACACAAGTTGCCATTTGAGTATATTTCATTTCCTTGGTTCCTAGTTTAGAGTAACAGGCTCAGCACGACTTTGAGCCAATGAGAGTGGTGTTGATGGCGTAGCCACCAACATGACAAATGCGGCGTTTGCGTATGGGAGCGAAAGCGCCTCTGCAGATTGAAAATTCACAGCCGTTGCTCCTAACTTTTCACGCTTAAATGACTTGGGTAATGGCACGCCAGCCTCACCACTCCAATAGTCACCATTTTTAATGTGTGGGAAAAAATCACTTGCGATATGGGGTTGTCCGGGACTATTTGGCGTTTGAATTAAAGAGCGTAGCTCATCAGGTGTAGGTAAGCGCCATTCGGCACTACCACATAAAGAAGCTTGGTTGGTTTTACGGATCAGATCTTGGCTATCGCAGTGGGATGCTTCGAAATAACAATCACCTTGATCAGCATGACCAAATTGACCGTCATACCAAGAGTAACTCCAATAGCCATCGTGGATAGACTCATCATCTCGTTTTACTTCCCAGAGCAGATTAAGCTTTTTGTCATAGACACAATGCCAAGGACCCTGCCAGACAGACAAAAACTGCATGTCATTAGTGACTTTAATAAAGCGTGCATGAGTTGGAATTTCTCGCTCAGAGGGGCTGAATAACAAGTAGCTAATCGCCACAGCGGCAATCGCTAAACTAAGTATTAAACGTGAGGCTACGGTCATAGCATATACCTCAATTGAATCGCTCTGTGGTGACGAGTATGCGCGATTTGTGCGTGATCAAATGCCGAAACCCACATGCAAACACCAGAGCGCAGTTCAACATCAAGGGGAGAATGCGTTTGGTGTTTACGTACCAGCTCTAGCGTCCAATAGCCATCGTGCCACTCTCCCCTAGCTCTAACATCGGCTCTATCTCCCTCAAAACGATTTGAACGGTACAACACGGACGGGAGCTGTTCGCCAATTTTCGCCATGTCTCGTTGTGGGTTGTAGGTTTCGCTGGCAAACCAGTCAAGGACTTTGCGCTCAGTGGTATCCGGCGATGGAATTGGCATTCGCTTTGGCGTAACCTCAGTTGGTGAATACCAGCGCCAGTTCATCACATAAGCACCGCTTTCTTTGCCATCAGGTTGATACCCTGCGGTGTAGCGTCTTTGCCCAAGAGCAACGCTTTGAGGCGGCCCAAAAAAATTATCATCGGCCAAGTACATGTCATTGGTTCTCAGCGCTTTCCAGTGCCATAAGTCTCGCGTGCGGCCGTCCGTACTTGCGTGATAGCCCTTGCCATGCCAGTTACGGGGCTTGTCTGTAAGCGGCGCATCGCCGTATTGAACGGTGCCATCACCTCCTAGTTCACAGGTTGTCGATAACATGATGGCAAACTTATCTTCGTAATAAGTGCGCTCGTCAAAGCGATAAAAGCCATTTTCTTGTACTTGCCAACCGTCCGAGGTTTTTTCCAGCGGCAGATGCTCTAGGCTTTCGGTCGGATCTTGCCAGCGGATCAGAAAGAAGGTTTCATCATGGTTGCTCAACGCTTTTATTTCGACCTCACTACTCCCATCCAAGAAGTTTGCACCACCAAATGTAGTTAACTTAATAGGCTTAGCACGCAACCATTCAGGCTCGTCTCCTTTACCGTCTATTTCAAGGTGACTTTGCCTTGATAGCGGCGCAACTTCTAACCGTAAATGCTGATCTGCAACAATAAGCTTTATGCCAAGGCCGCAAAAATACACCAGAGCAATACTGCAACTGAGCAAAATAAGCGCATTTCGGGGCAATAACACGCTCAGTACTTGCTTGCCCTTAAACACCGTGTGCTTTATGCCATGTAACACCAAATACAAAAAAATGCCTGTCGCTGATAACCCATGAATGACTAAACTTAGACTCTCTGGATTGAGCCAAAGTAACCATCCTGTGGCTATACTCAGCACAATAACAAGATACCCAATGTAGTTAACAGCTTTATCAAACTTGCTTGGTGCACCACGAAACGGTGCGCGAATGGTTGCCAAAGTAAAAACAATCGCAATCAAGGTGAGTAAGCAACCAAATAACACATGCATTGACAGCAACGCGCCTTGTGGAAGCAAAGGCGAAAGAAACGCCAGAAAATCATGATTGATAATGCCTAAACGAGGACCTGTCAGTAACCCAACCAAGATAACTATTACCGCCATAACATGAAAAATGGCAAAACTACTTCGACGCACAACCGCTCCCAAACAAATAAAGTAAATTTAGTGTAAACAAATAAATTTACATAAATATTTCATATTTGGAAAGATGAGACTTTCTCATCTTGTGAATCAGCGGCAAGTGTAATGCCGTGTAACTTGATTGTTAATTAGTTTGTACTAAGGTAGTTGGTACTTCCACCGTCACGGACAGTTCAACATGAACAATAGACTAGTAATAAAATATGTAAGTGCAGCAGTGGCTTGCACATTGTTTCTCGCAAGTTGTAGCTCACCAAGTAAAAAACCTTCAGTGCCAAAAGAAACGCTCGACCCAGTTGCAGAATCTGGTCAAGTGCCTGAGCGAGTTTGGCTCAATCAAGGATGGTCAGATAAACTTCGGCAAGACTTTTGGTTCACAGGCCAAGGGTCACAAATCATTCCCTATACTTGGTTTACTTGGTTAGAGCAACCTAACAGTAAAAAGCTCTTTCGCGATAGCGAACATATGGAAATGCTGCGCTACCTGCCCAGTAAAACCGCCGCCAATAACCCTTCAGGCTTGCCCATCGGTTTTGCCGTGCATAACAATCAAACTACGGGACAAGCTTGGGTCGGAATGACCTGTGCCGCATGTCACACTAACCAAATTGACTATAACGGCACAAAAATCTTGATAGAAGGTGCGCCCACCCTCGCCAACTTTGTACTCTTCTTTAGCCGCCTAAATGCCGCGTTAGAAGCGACCCTTAACGATAATCAAAAGTTTAGCCGTTTCGCGATGCGCGTATTAAAAGAAGGGGCATCGCAAGAATTGATTGATGATTTACGAGACGATCTCAAGCATGTGGCGCTTGCAACCGCCGAGCGACAAACCGTTAATGACTTACCCGAAGACTATCCAGACGATTTTACCAGCTATGCTCGACTTGATGCGTTTGGCAATATTCAAAACGCCGGTACGGCATTTGCGCTTGACGACCTTAACAATAAAAATGCGCCCACCGCGCCCGTCTCCTATCCATTTTTATGGGGGACGCACCAGTCAAATGTTGTGCAGTGGAATGCTTCCGCACCCAATATTCCTGTGGTCGGCCCATTAGTACGCAACATTGGTGAAGTTGTCGGTGTGTTTGGTTCGTTATCCATTGAAGAAGCACCGGTTTGGCAGCGCGTTTGGGGGAAACATGCTCGATATAGCTCAACGGTAGACTTACATGCGTTAGGGCAACTAGAAGCGTGGGTAAAAACACTTCTGCCACCAGCTTGGCCTGAGCAATACCTTCCAGGGATTGACACCAATAAGGCGGCACAAGGAAAAATGCTATTCCAAGCAAATTGTGCTAGCTGCCATCAATTAATTGACCAGAAAAATCTACTTAAAGATTACGAAGCGGTAAAAGTACCGGTAAAAGAGATTGGTACCGATCCGACTATGTCTAATAACGCAAGCTGCCACATGGCAAAAACACTGTTCTTGGAAGGCACAAAAACCGACATTATCGCGGGAGACAAATTCCAAGCGGTGGATAGCGCTATCGATATCCCAGTAAACGGGGTTGTGGGTCTAGTGCTAAAAGATCCCATCAAAGCAATCGAAGCGGGCTTAATAGCAGAGCGCACCGGGCCAGATGGTAAGAAAACCACCGTGAAAAAATCCATTGAAGAGCGCCTCAAAGTCTATTTGGCAAATAGACAACAGTTAACCCCCAATACTAACGAAGACTGTGTGGATGGTTTTTACGATGCGGGTGTCTACAAAGCAAGGCCGTTAAATGGAATTTGGGCAACCGCGCCTTATTTACATAATGGCTCTGTGCCAAACCTATGGTCACTACTACAATCACCAGAGTTGCGCCCAGATACCTTCTGGGTTGGCAGTCGTGAATTCGATCCTATCAACGTTGGTTATATTACTCATCAAGGCATGAACGAGTTCAAAGTGAACAAAGCCAGCGGTGAAGTGATGCCGGGCAATGATAATAGCGGTCACGTTTACGGCACAACCTTGAGTGACAATGAAAAATGGCAAATCGTTGAGTTTTTGAAAACGCTATAAACGCCGTTTAGCGCTAAAAACAAAGGGCCGAAAACAGGCCCTTTGACTTATAACCGAAAAGGTTATTTAAAATGACTCGTGCAACACCACCAGCGCACTTAACTTGCTTGCGCCAAACGTCATCATTTTTTCAAAATCCGACCTTGCGATTGGTACTTGCTGGCAGTCGATAGGGTTTTGGTCGTCCTCAACATCAGGGTCATTAAGATATAAGCACAACTCATCCAACCCCGTAATAAGCACCCAATGCGGCGCTTTTTTACCGTTTAGCCGATAAGTGCTGATCAAAGCCAATACCGCACTGCCCTGTAACAACCATTGTTCAACCTGTTCAAGCTTTACATCGGCTTGGTGAATAGCAATATCACGATATTCACACTCTTGACGGAATTGCTCATGAACTAAGGTCATCACCTGCTTTTTCTGCGCGCTTCTCACGCCATCTAAAAATAGCGGGCCCGCCGTATTCACCATCACCTCTGCCGCAAAACCACGGCGCTCCGCAGCCAATGCCAAACCAAATGGGTGACAGCCGCCGTGACCTGAGGTCATAAAGATGGTGGTCGCTTCACGCCATATTTCAAGCTCTAAGGCCTGATCGCCCATACAGCCTGGATCTATACTCGCCATTGCCATCATTAGCGACGCCGGTCCGCAAGTGAAGTCTGTCGTTTGCTGATACCAAGGTGCCTGATGCAACACCGCCTTTTGCGACAGCTTACGCACACATTTTTGCATTCTTAGCGCGTCATCATGATCCGCGTAATAGTTTTGATACTCGCCAAATACCCGATAACCCATGCGTTTATATAAGCCGATGGCCGCGTCATTACGTTTAGCCACCTCTAAACGCATATATAACCAGCCCATTTCACCCGCTCTGGCCTCAAGCTCTGACATCAGTTGGCGTGCGATCCCTTTACCTTGATGATGAGGCGATACCGCCAATGAATAAAGCCTTGCCAGCCGCGTTCCTTGGTGCAACCAAAGCAATCCATAGCCCACAAGTTCCCCTGCTAACTTTGCAGTGAGCAGCAGACTATGTTCAAAACTGATGTAATGCTTGAGTTGGCGACGACTCAGTCTATCCGCACTAAAGCAGCTTTGCTCCAACGCATTTAGTGAATTCAAATCGTGCTGTGTCGCCTTTTCAAGCACCAACGCGGCTTGCAACATTACTTTTTACCTCTCGCTTCAAGGCGTCTTGAAAATTCAGACATCACTTGCATGTACAGCTCGTCACCGAGATATTTGTCTTCAACCCCTTGGTCAATATTCGGGTTGTCGTTTACTTCAAGCACGTAGGCTTTGCCGTTGTGCTCTTTAATATCAATACCATACAAACCATTACCCACAACTGCCGCCGCTTTTAACGCTGCGCGTAACACCGCTTTTGGCACTTCAAACGTTGGTAGCGTGTCAAACCCACCCGAGAAATTACGTTTTGACTCGTGGTTATAGATTTGCCAATGGTTACGTGCCATATGGTAACGGCATGCGTAAATTGCACGGCCATTTAATACCCCAATACGCCAATCGTAGTCCGTGTATAAGTAAGCTTGCGCCAACACAATCGCAGAGACGCTCATCAGCTCTTGTAAACGCTCGCCAAGCTCTTCTTTGGTTTTTACTTTAAATACGCCTTTTGAGAACGAACTCTCAGGCATTTTAAGCACCATAGGTAACGATAACTCAGCAATGAGTTTATCGATTACTTGTTCATTACACTGACTCACAAATCGCGTTTCTAAACTTGGCACCTTCTTGTAATTAAAGGCATCATGCAAAAACACCTTATTACAACAGCGTAGGATCGAGCTTGGGTCATCAATTACCACTAAATCTTTTTGCTCTGCTTCTTGTGCAAGGCGATAAGTATGGTGATCAATCGCTGTGGTTTCACGAATAAATAGCCCATCGTATTGGCCTAAGTTGTATAACTCAGCCGCTTCTAATGGATGTACTTTAATGCCAAGCTTTTCACCCGCTTTAACAAAGCGGCTGATCGCCCCTTTATTACTTGGCGGCAATTTTTCATCGTGGTCCACCAACATCGCAATATCCCAGCGATACTTTTTGTGGCTCTTACGCTTGTTCCACTGAGTGGCATGCACATGACCTAATACTTGAGTACAAAACTCAAGCTGCGCCACCTGTAGAGTCGAAAAGTCGCGACGCTGCACCTGCACACGCACGCCTTTATCTTGCTGCTGTAATGTCACTTTTAGTAAAGGCGCTGGAAATTGCTGAAATAAATACGCCGCCAACTTACTAAATTCAGGCTGTTGGGTTTCGCCCATACAAATGATCAGCTCAGCGTCATCGGTAATCGCGATCCCACGCTTATCAAACCAGGCTTGCGATAAAAACAACGCATTATCGCCATCACGTAAACCATTAATAACCTTTAGACTCGGAAGCACTTGGTGATTACGCGCTTCAGCAAGTAAAGAGCAGTAATAACCTTGGCTTAAATAACGGTCACAGTCACATAAATTAATCACTCGAAGTTTTGATTCACCGAGCTTTGGGTACTCTTGCAAATACGTTTCAAACGTCACTACGTTATTTGCCAAAGGCAGTACATCTGCATTTTGATCAACAACGAATAGAGTAGATAGCATCTAAATAATCCTTAAGTGGCGATGCGTTAGCACATCAGTACATGATGGTTTAGGCACCCCACGATTTAACATAGGGTTAGTGGGCAAATTCAAGGGCCCACATAAAAGTGGAGTAGTTGTAATCTTAAATATAGCACTTAGCAATTGAGTAATTTTGATTCTCAAGATAAATCTTTCTTGCTGTCGGCGGCTGGAATAAAAACCTTTATTTTCAATCAGTTAAATAAGTTAAAGGTTCGATAAATAAGATTAATGCTAACGATGAAGAAAAATTGCATTATCAGTAAAGTTTACAATACTTAATTGATCAAAAATAAAATAACAGGACTTCCTCATGCAAAGGAAAGCAAATCTTCTGGCCCGACTTCGTATCGCGTATGAAACGACTAAAAAAGAACTACTAATATTATTGTTGTTACTTGCAGTCGTTGTTGACATGCTGCCAACTGAATTATTTTTTAGAGTTGAAGTAGCCAACACCATCAAAACAGGGTTGATGTTACCTATTGCATTTATCTTGCTGGAGCTTTTGTTCAAAATATACGATGCTGTTTTGCACAATCGTAGAGAAGTAAAAATAATTAAATCCAATGACTTGTTAGGAGACATTGGTCGACTATGTGAATCTGAACGAGAAATAAATATCAAATATATCGGTGTCGCAGGAAGACATGGCTGGAGTACTGTAATTGCCAGATTTTTAGATCCAAGCTCAGAGATGTGTCTGTTGAGTAAAAAGCAAATAGTCATAGAGATAGCTTTATTAGCGCCGCAACAAGTCGGCTCAATCGATGGTGGTACGGAAAGATATTCTGTAGTCCAATCAGTATTAAAGGAAATAGAATTTACCAAGCAAAGGTTGCAAGCCGAGGGAATGAAACACGTCACGATCAAAACTTACCTTTATGAACATACTCCTAATTTTCTTGGTTTTTTGGTTAATGACAATTATTTATTCACTTCCTTAACCTATTGGGAATATGTTGGCACCGGAGAGAAGTACCTTAGAGGTGGCGGCACTGATTACATTGTTTATGATAAGAACGATGGATTCGGAGGAGCTTATTATCTCAAACGTTTTGAAAGCTGGTTTTGTCATTGCGTAGAAAGTACGCATCAAGAATCATATTGCTCTGAAGAAGCAAAGCATAAAAAGGACTAGTGGTTTAACATGATTAAAGAAGAATAATCACTACTATTCGACTTTCAACATAACGTTGCCGGTAAATTTAGGTTTAAAAAGAGAGCGAACAGATAATACCCATCCCATATTTTCACCGATACAGGGAAGGCACTTCAAAGTTGAAGCTGTCATCTTTTGAATACACAAACTTTAGGTGGGTGTCAACACAAACTAGAACTAGCACAAACTGAAAACTGAAGTGGAATCCCACCCTGTCGGCTACATACCTGAAAATAATTATTATGATTGGCAAATCTAGTTGTTATTGCTCTATAACAAACACAACTAACACTATGATATAATGTGATAAATTTTATTTTATTGATTTTTGTTCTTGTGAATTTTTATGGTAGTTTTATCAAGTCGCATCTTAGGACTCGTACACAGCGAGTCCCCGACTGGAATTGACTAGATTAATGTAAATGGCTCTATACTCGCGGAAGAAAAATATAATGTGAAAGCTTGCAGTCGCAGAAATAACACAAAAAATAAGAGTAAGATTAACAAAGTAGCAAATGCAAGCATATAAACAAAAAGTAAAGTGACATTTTAAGCTGGTACCATGTAAGAGCATGGGGCTTTAATTGAGTGGTTGTTAGAACCCATTTATAGCCTAAAAGGAAGAGTGAGTTAATACCTTACTTAGAAGAACCGAAATAAAAAGATTTTTCTATTTAGGCAATATCGAACAGCCTTGTTAGAAAATAAAACGGCTGACTTTAGTCAACTTTAGCGAGATAGCTAAAGCCAGCCTAATTAACAGCTCATTATCATGAGATATTGAGCAAACTAATCACCCGACACTCTTTTCTAAAAAGAAAGCAAGGCCGGATAAACGGAGTATAACATTATGTGTGAATTAAAAGCAAATGAAATTAAACAAATAAATGGTGGTAGTAGGCTTGTTAAACTGTTACGTTGGTTAGCTCTTGAATCGGACGGCGGAGCAGGAGGAGATAGGTATGGTGCCGGAGGGTGGAGACCTTAATTTTAGTTAATTAATCTTAATAACAGTGATCGCTCCACAATCTTAATTGAATAGTTAAACTTAACTAACTGGAGCGATTTTAAAAATATTTAATGTTATAAATTACCTTAACACCTTATAAGTTTATAGGTGCCTGTAAAGTTTCAACCGCCTCTTATTTAGTTGTTAAAAACACATCTATTATACTATATAATTTCAAATTTCATTCGTCCATTTAATCGAATTTGTAACTTTTAGATATATAAAAATGCTGGTTGATTTAACTATTTCAGGCTTGAAATAGAGGGGCTATTGTGGTTGAAGGCGTGTATCATGAGAAATCTAACTTAGATTTCTCTATATTTGGGTGGTGTATCGCATTAAGTTTTGCACCTTCTGTACTATTTAGTTTTATTGTATCTGTTATCTTAGCTATAAATGGACTGAACATTTATGAAACAAAAGATCCTCAGATAGAGGTGATGATAGCGCTTTGGACATCGATTTTATCTCCAATATTATTTTTTCCATTACTAATATATGCCGCTGGCTGTAAAAGCATTCACGAAACATTATCCTATTTAAAATTTAACAAAGTAAAGTCAACTTATATTTTATATGTGATAATTTTTACAGCGCTTTTGGAATTTTCTTTTGATGTTTTTTTCAGTTTCAATAATATTCCTATTGATGGCTTTTCACTTGAAGTTAGAGAATTCATCGACTCATATGAGAAGGCTACTTTAACTGCATTTGCTATTTGCATTATTGCCCCTATAATGGAAGAGTTTATATTTAGAGGGTGGTTATTTAAAAAGTTGATTAGTACGACGCTCGGTTCTGTTGGAGCTGTAGGGATTCCTAGTATTTTATTTACACTATTTCATTTCCAAAACCAACAGATATTGCCGCTCATAGTCCTTTTAATTTATAGCCTTATTTTAGGGTTCATTAGACTTAAAACCGAAAATATCAATTATAGTATTGTTGCTCATATGACTTCGAATAGTTACGTTCTTTTTTCACCAATATGGTTCGTTTAATGGAATCGATGATCAAGAGAAATCGATTAGGAAATCGATGACATCCACAGGAATCGATCACAGGAATCGATGACAGGAATCGATGACACCCACTACTATTTGTATCAACGCTGAATAAACTTAGGTAAAAAGGTATAAAATTACTTCAATCACTTTGGTCAAAAACGTTTATAGATAGGCTAATTTTTAGCGCCCAAGCGTATCTCTACATCAAAACCGAGTTATCGTGCACGACAAAGCGCTGTAAATACAGAAATAAGAAATTCTAGCGTTGAGAATGTGAGTTTTGCTAAGCCAACAAACGCTCGCAGTTTGTTAGGTTTGTCCGCCGTCTTTTTTGCAGTGTTTCACAGTAAGCGGTTATTGTCCGTTCTCGACCAACAGCACCGTGGAATACCCGAGAAAACTGCGTAGTGAGTTTTATCCAGTTCTCAGGTTCTATATTGAGTCGAGTAAGAATCGGTTGTGCTTCATTGATATACCCGCGTTTATCGACTCGAATGCATTTGCCCGTGAGCTCAACTAATTCAATATAGGACTTGAGTTCAAAAGGTAGGCCTTTAGGCATATGTTTTCGCGGGCTACCAGCAAAGCGTAGTAGGCTTTTTGGTTGTTTGCCCAGCTTAGCGTGGTCGATGCGCTTTTTGATGCTGGTGTAGTCTGAGGTTTCAGGCGTTGCGGCGATTTTGGCTCTAATGGGGTTTAGGTCTACATATGCCAAACAAGCAGCCAGTGCTGCCTCGTCCAGTAATGCTTGGGATTTGAATCGTCCTTCCCAAAAACGGCCTGTACAATTATCTTCTTTATTTGCTCGGCGGGCGATGTCTTCGTTAAGCACTCGCATAAACCAGCTAATATCTGCGAGCCTTTCCCTGTACTTGGCGACATGCTCATCGAATATCAATTGTTCCGATTCATTGAGTGGTTCTCCCTCAACGAGCTTATGGGTTATCCAATTGCCTTTAAACAGCTTGTGCCACCGTATCACAATCGCTTTATCCGACAGACACTTAGCCTTTTTATCATCAACATATAAAACAATGTGGGTGTGATTACTCATCACGGCATAAGCACAGATATCAATGCAAAACACGGAGCCCAGCATCAGGAGCTTTTCTTCAACCCAATCACGGCGGTGCTCATATGATTTTCCAGTAAATCTATCTTCACCGCATAAAAAGGCGCGCCTTACACAGCGGGAGATACAGTGGTAGTATTTGGTGTCGGTTAAACTGATTTGTTTTTTACGGGCAGTAGCCATAGTTTGGTTTCCTCAATCCTTTGAGTGCAGAGTTAAAGCGTAGGCGGTATCTTAGGAAGGTGCAAATTAGTAGTGGGTGTCAGCGATTTATTTTACGCTGTTGAGCGTCATGTAGCTAAATTGTAGACTGTCGTGCCACTGTCGGGTGTATTTCGTAGCCGCCAATAGTGTTTTTAAGTTAAGTTTTCCTCACAGATGGAGAGGATATTTTATGATAGTTAAAAAATTACGAGAGAAACGGAATTGGTCTCAGGAGCAACTTGCAATGATGTCTGGTTTAAGTACCAGAACAATTCAACGAATTGAAAGCGGCAACAGAGCAAGTCTTGAATCTCTAAAATCACTCGCCTCTGTTTTTGAAATAGATATTTCTAAATTAAAAGAGGAAATTATAGTGATAGACAAAAATTCAGAGTTATGGAAATCAGAATCACTTTTTATACGATGGTTTTTCTGGGGTGTAAAAGCAAGAAAGCAGGTGTTAAGTATGGAGTTTCTGTGCTTATCTCTTGGTTTCTTAACTTGGGTTGTAAAACCTGATATCTTTGCCACACCTGCATTTTTTTTAATGGCATATGTTTTTTCGACAATGAAGTATTATATTGATCGAAAAAAGCATTGGTAAATTAGCTAGATAATACGAGACTATAGCCTCAATAACTGATTTTATGCTTTTTCGGTTGCGACATAAAACGAATTGATTATGAACAGGGCTAAAAGATGACACCTATCACTACATTTCAGTATTAAAACTTAAGTGGCATTTTTAGAATACGTCAATATGTAGGTGGGTGTCAGCACAAACTGTATTTGAATACACAAACTTTAGGTGGGTGTCAGCACAAACTTATAAGCACAAACTTATTTATAAAACGTACTTTGGCCGATGCCATGTTTACGGCAGATTCCTGGTACAGGAATACCTGACTCAGCTTCCTTGATCATGCTGACAATTTGGGTTTCGGTGAACTTGCTTTTTCTCATAGTAAATTTTCCTATTTTAGTTAATGGAAAATTCTACTTATGAACTGTTTCATTTTTTGGGGGAGTTACAATTCAATAAATTAAATTGATTTCAGGGGCGACTAGTTACCAAAGTATGCTCTTACCCTGTTCTATAGGAAATGCCACCTTAGTTAACTTTAAATTATGATTTTAACTAAAATGGCAAATGTCAACTAAATTTTAGTCTTTTTATTAATTGTTATTCCCAACCTCCTGCACCGCATAACTCTTGACCTTTCTTTGCTGCACAACTTTTCGTGCACACTTCCTTACCAGAACCATTAACATTTCTTAGTAAAGCTTCTTCAACAAGTTCAATTTTAGAAGCAATTTTATCTTCTTGGGTTTTCTTTTCTTCTACGTTGACGTCTTTTTTCATTGTTAAATCTCCTTTTGTTTTGTGTTTAATTTTATGGTTACAATCTATTTACGTACTTTTTTGGTAATTCAAAGTAAAAATCTTTAAAGGTTTCTTCCCCTAATTTTTTGTATACATACGTGTATACTTTTCTTCTTTCTTCAATTATTTTATTCCTACTATCTGAATCACTTAGGTTTTTATGTTCCGCTTTGAACTTTTCTTTATCAGACTCAGAGGTGGGACTATGATGTAAAAAGTATCCAAAATATTTTTTACAAAATGATTCATAATCTTTCGTGTAAAGTATAAAGTTGTGCCAGTATTCATCAATCATGGTTAATGGCTCATCTATGATGATATCTACATGTTCCATTTCTTTATCAAAGTTCGATTCATTGCAAAGCCATAAAAATTTTTTTAACAAACCAAAAATCCTCAAGGATTCTAAGTGGCTTAGATTGTACTTATTTTCCATTCGAATAACTAGATCATCATGTTCGTAATTTAAAATCTCATCTAGAATAGGTCTTTTAGCAGTATTTCCCATTTTAAAATTCTCAAACTAGATTAAAAGCAATCGATATTCGGTCTTCATTCGACTTATTTGGTGTAACCATGTGAAGAGTGTCAGAAGAAAAGAGTATCATTTGGTTTTGCTTTGGTTTATGGAAGTATCTATCAACGATGTTTTTTTCATTTATAAAAAATAATATTAAATCACCACCAGAATCCATCTTAGACTCTTCAATATTGAGATAAAGAACTCCAGACCATCCTGGTTTAGCATTCTCATTTTTAGAATCTAAATGATTGTGAGGAGAATTCCAATCACCACTTTTGTTTATGTTTGCCCACATTTGTTTTAATTCAAGTGTATGATTAACTTTTTTCTTATTCTTTAATATGAAATTTGATATCTCAGATATTTCTTTCGATATACTCATGAATGCTTTGTTTTTTGAAAGATGAAGTTTGTATTCAGAGTGCCAACCACCTTGGTTACTTCTTTCTATTAATAATCCAATTTCTTTTTCTTTATATATTTCATCAATTAAATAATCAAAGTTTGTATCAAAATTTACCTGTGCATTAATAAACATTTCTATCAATAGTTAAGTAGGAATTCAACTAATAAATTTGTACCTCTTATCTGAGTCGCTGTCAATAAAAATATAATAATACAGTTTGTGCTGACACCCACCTAAAGTTTGTGTATTCAAAAGACAGGGTGGGATTCCACTTTGCTTATAGATTAACCAAAGAGTAACTCCGTCCTAAAATCACCGTTCCAAGCTGCTCCTCTTCTTTTCGCTGCTAAACTGTCTTTTTTACCTTGATGTTGCCTAATTATGTTTAAGCATACCCTGTTGAACAAAGCGATGTGTGCCGCCCCGTCGGGGTCTGATACCTTTAACTTATCTTCTTCGAAAACAACATCTAATACCCAGTGAAGCCGATTCTCTATGTGCCAATGTTCGCGTATTGCTTTTGCCACTAACTCTGGCTCTACCGCCAATGAACTGACATAGAAGTGGGAGGTATAACTGGTTTTGTCGCCTAATTTACGACCTCTTGCAACCTCAATCACCATTTTGACATGAGGCCATTTCTCTTTGAGTTTCTGTGATAATTTAATCGGTAGCTGCATAACTAGACGACTTTCAACTCGGCTATGGGCATTACCATTGCTTTGTGCTTCTTCGTGTGAGCCCATGCTGTCATAAGTGAGCTTTAAAGTGCTCAGCGATAGCATTGTGTAAATTACGCTGATTGGCTTTGACTTGGATAATAAAGTCGCCCTTATTCTTTACAATCGTCTCCAACGTTTTCGTTTGGCAATGCAGAGCATCAAGCGTCACAATGCAACCTTTACACGCTAATATGTCAATGATATCACGGGCAATTTGACCTTCTTGGCCCTTCTTTTGCGCAGCTTGTTGATACAAGGCTAGGCCATTATCAACATCAAATGCACTAACCACATTTAGCGCATTGTACACATTGTCTTTCCAGCAACCTCTAAGTACTTTCCCATCAATCGCAATGTGTGGCTTTTGAGCTTCTTCACGACGAGAATTAATCCAATTTAACAGTGCCTTGAGTAAAGAATCTGTACTAATGCCCTGATTATATTAGTAATACAATGACGTTTTGGAATGCCATTTTCAAAAGGACGATGCTGCCTTAACCAATCCAGTTGCAACTCACCAAATTCTTGAATTGATTTCCATCCATCAGCGCCACTAAGCACGGCACTCAAAGTTAAAAACAAGACGTCGACAAGATTATGTTTGATATTTACATCGGTTCTAGGATCTTCAATCCACTCTAAGTGCGTGATGATGCTCATTGTAACGGCCTAAAAAATTGCGATGCGCAATCAGATCATAAAACCCCAATACTCGTCAATTTAAAGTTCGATCCCGCCCTGTATTTGCACCGAAGCTGGGAATTTGACTAACAAACCAAAACTTACCTACCTTCGGTTCTTCACTTTAGCTTTGACGGTGGCTTCCCATACCATTTTAAACAAACTTTATTGAGCGCACTTTGCTCTGTAAAACCGAGTGCGTCTACAATATCGAGCAATCTGGTGTTGTCGATGAGTTGTTCAAATCTATGCTTTCGCTCTTGGTCGAGTAAGGTTCTAAAGCTGGTGTGTTGTGCTTTTAGCTTACGCTGCATCGAACGCACACTCATGTTTAATGCCTTAGCCATACTTGCTTGGTTGACTCCAGTCAGTGAGTGCTTTGCCGCCAGTAAATTGGCAACACGCGTTTTTAAATCATGATTATCACAAAGCGCTGATACGCTTTTGGCAACCGCTTGCTCAATATGTTCGTGCATTAGGCTGTCGACGGTAGCGACTGGCATGGTAAGAAAATCTAACGGAAACGACAGCGTATTTTCAGGGCAGTTTTGTGATACGGGGCAGCCAAACCAACTTTGCAAACGCTGTAATTCTAGGCCACACACGCTAAAGCTAAGCTGGAGTTGGTTAGGCGATAAAGTTGAACGCAAAAGCTGCCTTGCAGCGCTCACCCAAGCGGTCATATTACGCAAAATGGCTTGCTTACCCAGCGGGGTTTTTGGTTGCCAAGTTAACTTGGCATTGTCACTATCACTTGTGAATACGGCGAGGCCAATATCGGCGACAATTGCGTCGTAATGCAATAATGAGGCTATAGCCTGCTGCAAGTCTTTACTGGTTTCGACCAAGTAGCCAAGCGCCCCATAGTCATGCAACTGAATGGCTTTACCCAGTTCAAAACCAATTAAGGGATCGCCGCTTAACTCCTGCCCTACCTCAAGCAACCGCTCGTACTCAACGAGTGTTACACGTTCAGGCCGTGACGCTACCAGCTCAGCAAACTCGCCTTGCAGTCTCTTGTCATCGGTAAAATAATCATGAAGATAGACCCACGCACTATAAAAATATACAAACGAAGTGGAGTGCATTGCAGTTCCTTTTGTCGTATTTGGACAAATTGTTGGCGCAGTTTGGCAGGATTGTCAATGGCTAACCCGTTACGCTAGTGCATATAAAGTACCAAAGCTATGGCTAAAGAAGGAGCTATATATGATTGATGTATCGCTAATTTTACTGGCACTCAGTCCCGTCTTTTTACTTTGTGTTGCCTGGGAGTATATCAAGCACCACGAACACTATGATTGGCGAGATTCATTACTCAATGCCCTACTTGCGTTGCTACATCAAGGCAGCGACGCGTTGGCTTTACTTGTACTGATGCCGCTCTTTTACTGGCTCCATCAATTTGCCTTATTCACAATCGAATTAAATACCTTCACTTTGCTCTTTGGGTTTATCTTGCAAGATTTTTTGTATTACTGGTTTCACCGCGCATCACATTGTATTCACTGGCTTTGGAGTGCACATGTGGTCCATCACAGTTCTAACAACATGAACTTTACCACTGCATTTCGCCAAAGCTTGCTATACCCAATTGTCGGTATGTGGCTGTTCTGGCTGCCTATGATACTTCTTGGATTTACCCCGACCTTGGTATTTACCATCGTCGCAATCAACTTAGCTTTTCAATTTTTTGTTCATACACAAACGGTTAATCGATTAGGGATGGTAGAGCGAATTTTTAATACGCCTTCCCACCACAGAGTCCATCACGCCAGTAATCCTGACTATATAGATAAAAACTTTGCCGGGGTGCTGATCATTTGGGATAAGCTTTTTGGCACCTTTATCGAGGAGCGTGAAGACATACCAATTTGTTATGGAATAAGAGGTGCGGCACCAAAGCAGACCCCTTTAGATGTTAACTTTGCTCAGTGGCGTCATATGTTCCACCGCTTTTCACAAGCAAACACTTTAAAAGGCAAATGGTTGGCGCTGTTTGGTTATCCAACCCACTTACCCGACAAGCTAAAAAATACGGACTCTGCCAAATCCTAGAGCTATTTATACCGCTCGGCCTTTTCTACAAGCGCTTGGCAGTACTTTCTTAGTTTATCGCGCAGCACTCTCACACTTGGGTTGATCATTTGCTTTGACGGGCAGATCAACCACAGCGGCTTACATTCAACGCGATAGTCATTTAATATACTTTGCACCACACCTTGTTCTATTTGGTCTGCTACGTCTATCGCGGATCGCAATGAAATACCCGCTCCTTGCGCACACCAGCGCTTTACCACATCCGCATCATTACTGGTTCTACGCCCTTTAAGCACCACTTTGTAAGTTTGCTCATTTTTCGTCAGTTTCCACGTATCAAACTTACTGCCTCTGATCAAAAAGAATAGCCCTTGGTGCTCGCTTAATTCCTCGTGATCCTTTGGCGTGCCTTGTTTTTCTAAGTATTCCGTAGAGGCACAAAGCAGTAATGGCACATCACAAATTTTAAAGCCGTAGAAGCTACTGTCTTCAGGCGCACCATAGCGCAGCGCGATATCAACACCGTCACGATAAAAGTCGAGATTGTGATCATTAAGAATAAGCTTCAGGGCAAGTTTGGGGTATTCATCAAGTAATTCGTCTAGCCAAGGAAGGAGAATATTACGGCCAAAATCTGACGGAGCGGTTAACCTTAGCTCACCGTCAATTTCGTTGTCGTTATCGAGCACCTGCTTTTTGCCATCAGCCAAAAGCGCAAGTGCCTGCTCGCAAATTGGCAAATAGGTTTCACCTTGCTTTGATAGCCTTAAGCTACGCGTAGAACGCACAAAAAGTTGAAAGCCAAGGTGCTTTTCCACTCGCTTTATCGCAGCGCTCGCCGTGGCAACTTGCATATCTAACTGCGCAGCCGCCGCACTAATATTGCCAAGCTGAGCCGTTTTCATCACGACGATTAAATCTTGTGTATTCATTTTCAAAAAATTTTTGAAACTATTTAACTCATTATCATCTTTTTATTGATTATGTAAAACCCTATTATCTCTTGAAAGCAATTTTAGGAGTCTGTTATGTACACATTACGCGATGCAATTCACAATCGTTATTCCACAAAAGCCTTTGATCCTAATAAAAAAATTAGTGATTCAGATATTGAGCTACTTAAGCAAGTACTAAGGCTGAGCCCATCTAGTACCAACGTTCAGCCATGGCATTTCGTCATCGCAAGTACTGAGACAGGCAAAACTCAGGTGGCTAAAAGCACACAAGAGAATTACAAATTTAATGAAGCCAAAGTACTTAACGCATCACATGTTGTTGTATTTGCTGCAAAACAAAATATAGATGATGCACATTTAGATAAAGTGCTTGCCAAAGAAAGTGCCGACGGCCGATTTGAAAAAGGCTCTGAAGTAGAAGCACAAATGAATAATGGCCGTCGCTATTTTGTCGGCTTAAATCAAACCAGCGATGAAGCAATCAAAGCATGGACTGGCAAGCAAGTTTACTTAAATCTTGGGCAATTTTTGCTAAGCACTGCACTACTCGGTATAGACTCTGTACCCATTGAGGGTTTTGACGCTGAAATTCTCAGCAATGAACTTGGGTTAACTGAGCAAGGCTTTGATGCCCTTGCCATTGTCGCGTTGGGCTATCGAGACGAAGGTGATTTTAATGCTAAATTACCTAAATCTCGCTTTGCTATCGACGATATCATTACCGAAATCTAAGACCCAGTTTGGCACTGATAATGGCTAACTAGATAACATCAGTGCCACTCCAACTTCGGTTGGAATACCATTTCAAACACCACAATGTAAATCAATGTGAATGAAACAATAAATTCACAACTACCCGCTCCCCAGTTTTGTATTAAATTTATCCATACTTTTCAATAACATTACAGTTATTTGAAATTATTGGTAATTTTTTAATGTAAACTTTTTAGCTCTATTGTGAAAATTCTGCTTGAAACATAGAATATATTATTGTTAATTAAAAGTGAAGAGTGAATTCACCTTTAAAAATAACGAAATGACAACAAGTAAACTCAGTCCTCACAACTGGTTTTGTACCTGCCAGCCGAGAGACTGTAGCAACCTCAACAGGAAGAAATAATGAAGCTACTATCACGCACACTATCTACAGGGTTACTCGCAGCAGCCGTAACCGCATCACTGAATGCTCAAGCAATGAATAAAGACCTAGCGGTAAGCGTTGATGTCGACACAAAAAGCAATGGCGATGTTATTGCGACGCTAAACATCACCAATCAGGGTAAAGGTAACCAAAAAATCTTAAGCTGGTATACAGATCTCGAAGAAGAGCATATTTTTAAAATTACGCGTGATGGTAAAGAAGTTAATTTCTTTGGCCCTCACTACAAACGCCCAGCTCCTACCGAAGCTGACTTTATCAAGCTAAAGTCTGGCGAAACGCTCACTAAATCATTTGAGCTTTCGGGCCTTTATGATCTTAGCCAGCCAGGTAACTACGAAATTAGTTATGATGTTGAATCATTTGACCTTTTCGGTAAAAAAGAAATCCCTAGCATGACTACAAGAACGATGGGGCAGCAATCGATGATGCGTGCCGATGTAGCAGAACTCAGCTCAAATTCGGTCAATCTTTGGCTTGAAGGTGTAGCATTAAGCAAAGGTAACCTCCAAGTTAACGCAAAACCAGTCGCCGGTGCAGCAGACTGTACTGATGGCACTTGTTTTACAGGTCGTTGTAGTAACAGTGAAAAAACCAGTATTTTGTCAGCACTGAATGCTGCGGACCAAATTACTAATGACTCTGTTGCTTACTTAAATAGCCACTCAGCGAGCAACCCGTCTACGCGTTATCAAACTTGGTTTGGCGCAGCGACAAGCAGCCGCTATGCAACCGTGAAATCCAACTTCAACGCAATCAATGATGCAATCGACAACCAAGATCTCACTTTTGACTGTAGTTGTAACAAATCATACTTTGCTTATGTATACCCAAATCAACCATACAAAGTATATCTATGTCGCGCATTTTGGAGCGCAAATGAGCTAGGTACGGATTCACGCGCAGGCACGATTGTTCATGAGCTAAGTCACTTTAATGCCGTTGCAGGTACAGATGACATCGTTTATGGCCAATCTGGTGCGAAAAACTTAGCAAACTCAAATCCAAGTCAAGCAATTCAAAATGCTGACAGCCATGAATATTTTGCGGAAAACACTCCGTACCAAAACTAATCTCGACTTATTTGGTATAGATATCCCTGACAAGTATCGGGTTTAGGCAAGCGCCTAGACCCGATGCTATTCACAGCGATTTCAGCTAACATGAAATATACTTCTTAAATTCATCTATTTGCTGAGGAATTTCATGACTTGGGTTATCGTCGCGCTGTGTGGTTTTATCCTACTAGCTACGCTATTGCCACTTGCTAAACATCCGCATTGGAGTGTGAGAGCAATGGAGTTCCCGCGGCTTCAGCTCGTTGTTATTACCGCATTTACGCTACTGCTGTCCATTTTCTATCTTAATCTTCAAAGTGTAGCCACGCTTGCTGCCATTTCTCTATTAGGTTGTTTAAGTTTTCAACTGTGGTGGATTTTACCCTACACCCCGCTTTGGCCTGTCGAGGTAAAAAAAGCGACAACCAATACTCACACAATTAGTTTGATCACCGCCAATGTACTGCAAACCAATCGACAGTTTAATTTGCTGCTGGAGCAAGTCCGGGTACATCAACCTGATATTTTAGTCACGTTAGAAAGTGATGAGATATGGGAGCAACAATTAGACTCATTGCTGGACATACTGCCCTACAGCGTTAAATGTCCACAATCCAATTTATACGGCATGCACGTTTATTCTCGCTACCCGCTAGACGAGGCAAAATGTGAGTATATCGTTGAAGAAGGCGTACCTTCGATACATGCAAAACTCAGGATCGCTCCCCATATCATGCTCCAAACCCATTTTTTGCATCCGGCACCGCCAAGCCCCACCGAAAACGAAACGGCAATTGAGCGAGATGCGGAATTGGTGGTTGTCGCCAAACGCGTCATAAATGAGCCACTGCCCACCATTGTCACTGGCGATCTCAATGATGTTGCTTGGTCACCAACCACGAGATTATTTAGGAAAATAAGTGGGCTTCTTGATCCGAGAGTTGGCCGAGGCATGTTTAACACTTTTCATGCACAGTACCCGTTTGCACGTTGGCCGCTGGATCATTTGTTTTCGAGTCACCATTTCACAGTGATCGATATTAAAAGGCTCAACAACATAGGGTCAGATCACTTTGCGCTTTATGCAAAACTCGCTTATCAACCGATCAAAAATGAAGATGAAGCAGGACTTGAGCTGAAAAAGAAAGATATACATCGCAGCAAAGAAATTATTGAAAATGCCGTGGCAAAGCCGAATTGCAAATTATGATAGTGAGTTTAAGTACGGTTAGTATGAACGAGTGTTATAAGGTTTTTTAAATAACGTCAACTTGAAGCCAGCATCGTTCACTGACTTCAAGCCGAAAAGTGTATTTACGACTTCAGAGAATTAATCCAAGTCTTGATATCTTCTTCAACAAGCGCCATTGGCCTTGCGCCCTTTAGCAACACCACGTCGTGGAATGCTTTAATATCAAACTTATCGCCCAGTTGCTGTTTAGCATGCTCTCTAAGTTCAACCAATTTAAGCATACCTAACTTATAACCAAGCGCTTGTCCTGGCCAAGCGATATAACGGTCGATAGCCGATACCACATCGCTCATCGCCGTACCAGTTGCATCAGCAAAATACGTGATCGCTTGGTCGCGTGTCCACTTTTTATAATGTAGGCCCGTATCAACCACCAATCGAGCCGCACGATATGCCTCAGCTTGCAGACGACCTAAGTCTCCAAATGGGTCGTCCTTATACATCCCCATTTCGTATGCCAATAGCTCTGAATACAGCGCCCAGCCCTCAACATAACCATTAAATGAGGCATTTTGACGCATCAAACCGATTTCTGTTTGCAACATATTAAGCGCAATTTGGAAGTGGTGACCAGGAACCGCCTCATGATACGTTAAGGTTTTCATCCCAAAGCTTGGTACTGCTTTCATGTCTTTTAGGTTGATTGAAAATACCCCTGGGCGACTGCCATCAAGCGATGGACCGTTGTAGTAACCACCTGGCGCACCTGCTTCCACGGCCTTTGGTATACGTTTAACTTCAACAGGTTGCGGTGGAATTGTAGAAAAATAATCTGGCGCTTTTTGTAAAATTGTCCCTATTTCACCACGCAAGAACGATAATAACGCTTCACGACCTTCGTCAGAATCTGCATATAAAAATCTCGACTCTTCATTAAGCTGCTTCATCCGCTCACCAACAGTACCTTGTGAATAGCCATTTTGCTTAAGGATTTCGTCCATACGCTTTGAAATACGCTCCACCTCAGCAAGGCCAATTTGGTGGATCTCTTCCGCGCTCATATCAGAATCTGCCAAATAGGTGATTTCATGCTGGTAGAAAGATTCGCCATTTGGTTGGGCCCAAATACCGACATTTTCAGGCGCTTTGCTCTCTAGCGCGTGCATAATCGCAGACACATTTTTAAACTCAGGATAAAGCTTTTGCTCAACTATTTGTGTTGCCTGTGCAACATAATCAGCGGCGGTTTTATTCGTAATACCATCAATATTCGCAAGTTTATCTTTAAACGACGCAACCAAAGGATGTTCTGTACCACTTGGCGCCGTGAAGTTATCTAAATAACCTAGCGTGTTTGGAAATAATACTTTTGGTAAAATTACGCCTTTATTGGCATCCGCTTTTACCTTGCTTGCAACTTGCTTCGTGACTTCAACAAAGGCATTTAGGCGCGCAACATAGTCTTTTGCATCTTGCTCACTTTCAATTCCATGCTGATCTTTTAGCACATTAGGAATATCCAACAATGGGCCAGACAACTGGTTAACAATGTATGGCAGGTGTCCGCCCCAAGTATCAATATAACCTGCTGAGAAGCCTTTATCGCCGGCATAATAACGGGCAATAACTTCATTTACTTTAAGGTGCAACAAGTCATCAGAGTTCGCCACGCCCGATTGTAATTGTTTTAATTTATCTGCGGCTGCGTTCATATCCACCTGTAGCGCCTGCATACCGACAACCGAGTAATCTGGCAGTCTATTGGCGTAGTGACCATATTCACTGCTTGATAATTTGAGCGAAGTGGCAAGTGCGGGTTCGTGGTTAATAAACTGCTTGGTGTACTGTTCTACGACTTTGTCGATTTCTGCACGAGAGAGAGTTGATTCAGTGGTTTTAGCAACAGATGTAGTTTCTGTTGTTGGCTTGTCTTGAGCACATCCGCTCAAACCTAGCACAACAGAGAGTGCTACCAAGCTTATTTTATTCATTATTACGCCGCTCCATTAAGGTTGTTGTCAAAGCTAAAATACCAGTGCAGATCTGGCTGCTGATGGAATAGTCATACCAATTTGAAAAAGCAAATGGATATAAGCACTTTATTAAGAATATGAGACTGCAATAAAGTGCTCACGCTATTCTCATAGATGCAACTACAAGTAACATATTTGCGTTTTTGTTACAGCTATAAAAGACGGAAAATTGCAAATTAATTGACTTTTCCGAGCTTTTTCCAACAAACTAGCTTAGCTTTCGAGCACTAGGGGCTTTGGCGTATTAGCGCATTGCGACGGTAACTCAACGATAACGCGCTGCACGCGACCAGATGACTTGTCAAACACAAAGCAAGCATGTGGCCTTTGCTCTAACTGTAAGCTGATGGTGATACTCAAACTTTTGGGTAAAGCTTGGGCTATGACATCTCTCGATGCTTCGGTAAAGAGTACAGATTCAGGGGTAAATTGATAAAACTGCCCAAACTGCAAATCACAGTGATCGCCTTGCTGTAAGTCCTTTCTATATTCATATTGATAGAGCTTGCTGCCACAACCGGGGCCAAAATAACAGGTCGTCAATGCCGTAAAATTGTAGTCCCGCACTTGTGGAATAAAGCAGCGCTGAGTTCCCTGCTTTGGCGTTGGATGCCAAATCTGTGCACATACTTTAAAAAATGGTCGTTTATTTTCATAAAGTACATATAGATCATCATTGTCCACCATCCCTCGCGCATGATGTTGGTAATTACTACTACCCGCAACTTGTGCCGCGAGAAATTGCTTATTTTGCGATAGCCGATACAACATTTCAGCCAGCAGCCTCAATGTACTGTCATCCAAGCAAGCTGGACCTGTATATAAGCTAGAAACACAATTAACAAAGTCACTAAAGCTAATTGCCCCATGACTATAAAAGTTATCAAATTGGCGTGCCATATTTCTTCCTTGTTTGTAAGCGTTTTAGTCAGACGAATAGAGAGTGCGTCAGCTAAAATTCGAGTTTTTTTAAAACAGAAACTTGCAAATATCCGATTGCAAACTGCGCTGCTTTTTTCTTAGTCCCTAATTAAAGCTAATGCAGACTGAGGAGAACGCAACAAATTAATTACAATTTTGCTGGCAGCCTAGCTAAGACTATTAATGAGAAGCGTCAGAGATGGCGGTTTAGAGTTTATACACTATACAGCGCGTAAGTGAAGCATGAATGTATGTCATAAAAAATTCATGCAAATTTATGTACTTAACACCACGCGCGACAGAGACTGAGCCGAGCGCAATATTTATATTATATTTTCATCGTTTCGAATGACATTAATCAGCAAAACAAGATAAATCACGGCCCAAATTTACTTAGATTTGGATTCAGAGATTACCTCGTCTTGGCTAAACATCTCAACCTGAGCAGCTTGAGATGAGATGCTATGTGCATCAGTTGTTAACGTTAAAATAACAAACAATACAGTCATCACTGCAAATGCAATATTGACCGTTTTCCCTAAAAAGCGTGTTTTTAACATCACGATTTCTCCTAACATTATCACTACTAAGCTTAGTCGAAATCGTGAGCAAAAAGGTTTAATTCAAACAAAAAATAACTCATTAAATGCAATTATCGAAGCGTGTGGGTTTATGTGCTAGCGAACATTCGAGTTAATTGGTTTTATCGCCTTGATAAGCCTGAGTTCCCCATAGTGGCACAGTTGATAAGCTATGCTTAAAACTGCCAGAGGTTTCCTTGGTGGTATAGGCTAAGTACATTAAAGTTTGGTTTTTTGCATCAAAGATCCTTCTCACTTTCATTGCTTTAAAAACACACTTTTTGATTTTTTGAACACCACTTCACCAGAATCGCTTTTGTCTATATTTGCTAGCATTGCCGGTGTTATTTCGCTCGTTTGACGACAAGAAATAGAGCTATCGCTAGGGTCCGAAAAACTCAAGTTATCTTCAACACTCGCGACATGGCAGGTCACGCCCGTTACAACAGGGTCAACCATAGAGTCTAGTTTTATATCTTTGAGCGTAAATAGACCAAGAGATACATCACCAACTTCACTGTCAGAGCAACCGAGTAACGAACAAGATGCCAACAATGCAAACATCAGCTTTTTCATTGTTTTTCCTTAATATTATCGATGTATAAAAGAAGTATACGGAGCTAATACTCTAAGCTATTTAAAAATTTTCGCAAATAGCCGTCTTCCATAAAGAAATAACCATTTCAAAAAATCAAAATAATTATTCACAAAACACGAATAAACATGTTAGCATGCGCCGCAGTTTCAGGGTGGTTAAATACCTAAAGTAAATACAAAGTATTGCCCGTCTATTTACCGCCAGCTGTATGAAATTTTCTCTAAACTCGGGACTAAATGTGCTACTGCATACTTACCCATTTATAAATATTGAAATTTCGTCACGTTTAATTCTAAATTTGAGGTTCCACCATTTATGAGTAAGCTCCATCCAAGCTTAGTCGCACTAGCTGTTAGTTCGAGTTTTTTTGTTGTTAATCAATCACAAGCAGAAGAAAGTAAGGCTCAAGAAAAGTCAATGAGCGAATTCAAGTAACAGCAACTCGACGCGCAGGCACAGTTCAAGAAGCGCCATTAAACATTACCGCCGTCGACAGCGATGTAATGAGCGACCAAAATATTGGCGACCTTGAAGACGTAGCAAGATGGGTCCCAGGTTTGACAATCACAGAACAAGGTGGCCGTGAAGGTTCACCTATTATTGTTCGTGGTTTGAATACTAATTCGTCAGAACGTGCCTCTGACTCGGGAACCGTGGCAACTTACCTCGGCGAAATCCCAATCAATGTGGATTTGCGACTAACCGATATCGAACGTGTTGAAGTCTTGATTGGCCCACAAGGTACGCTTTACGGCGCAGGCACGCTAGGTGGTGCGATTAGAACCATGCTTAAAGCGCCAGTGCTTGACGTTATTGAGGGTAAACTAAGTGGTGATTTATTCAGTATCAATGATAGTGACAGCCATGGTCATGAAGTGGGTGCTGTCTTCAATATGCCTGTAGTGATGGATGAATTAGCCGTTCGTGCAAGTATTAACCGCTATCACAACCCCGGTTTTATGGATTACAGGTATGTGGTTAAGCAAGCTGGCGTTTCAAACCCAGCTCCTGATTGGTCCAATGCTGAGGATGTAAAAGCAAACATCAACGCAGTTGCGGATGCAAATGATGAGACCATTACGACCACACGGGTTTCTCTACGTTGGTTGGTGAGTGAGAATATCGATACCACGCTGAACTATTTTCACCAGAAGCAAGAAAATGGCGCTAACTCAATTTCACAATATCAAAGCCTTGCGGCACAGCACCCGCTTGCCGATACGATCAAACCATACGAGTCAGCCTACCGCGTGCTTGAACCTAACGAACAAGAAGACGACCTGCTTAGCCTTGAAATCAACGCCGATTTAGAGTTTGCTGATTTAGTTTCGGCATCCGGTTGGTCAAGTAAAGAACAACAAGGCCAACGAGATCAAACCGATCTACTTTATGATATTTGGCCGGGTTATGCGGATTTTCCTAGTTTCACCGCGTTGACCAAAGACACCACAGATCAAGACACTTTTACCCAAGAGATCCGTTTAGTCTCTAAAGGGGATGACGCGCTAAATTGGATTGCTGGGGTATATTACAGTAAACAAGAAATTAGCTCGGACGATAGAGAGTACACGCCAGGACTTACGGAGTTTTGGGGCGATGAAATCGACAATATTGAGCAAGACCTTGAGTATATTGCACTTACCAATGCCACCAGCAAAGAGTCTGCATTGTTTGGCGAAATCGGCTACGCATTTTCAGATGATTTTAATATCACAGTGGGCGCTCGTTTCTATCGCTATGATGTTAAAACTGAGTCAGCTGCAGAAACCCCGCTCTATTCTGGGGGCCTGCCAAGCCTCGAACAAATTTCATTTGAACAAGTCAGTGCCAAAGACAATGGTAGTTTGTTTAAGTTTAATGCCAATTACACTTGGCAAGATGGACTGCTGACGTACTTCACTGTCAGTGAAGGATTTAGGTTAGGCGGTGGCAACGGTTTGGAGTCCTGTCCAGAAACACTACCTGAGCAACAGATCATCTGTGCACTGCCGCATGAGCTTAGCTATAAACCAGATACCACCACTAACTATGAGCTGGGATTAAAGTCTACATGGCTAAATAACAAGCTACATTTTAATGCCGCACTATTCAGTGTTGATTGGGAAGATGCACAGATCTCATCCGTGACGGTAAACGGCCAAGAGATCATTACCTCTAATGCTGGCTCTGCGAACTCTAGTGGGATTGAGTTGTCAACCCGGGCTATGTTGAACGACCAGTGGACGGTGTATGCAACCTATTCTTATGCAAAAGCACAGCTCACTGATGATGCACCAGCCCTGTTTGCGGTATTCAAGGAAGGTGACTATAGCGCTGAAGAAATCGCGCTTTACCAGCCGTACTATGACGGTACAGATGGTGACCGCCTACCTGGCGCGCCAAAACAGCAGTTCTCATTCGGTTTAAGCTACGAGCAGGAAGTGTTCGACAACAAAATGCTTAACGTTAATTATGGAGTAACCGCACAGAGTGACGTATACACGAAAGTCGGACTCAAAGCTGACGGAGAGATATTATCAGGATTTGCCTTGTCTAACCTCAGTGCGAAGCTTTCAAGCGAGCAATGGGCCGTCACTTTTTATGTCGACAACCTGTTTGACAAATTTGCTTTCACCTCGGTAAGACGCGACAAGTCTTGGGCTGGTGAAGCTAAATTCGCGGCGTTAAACAAAGCCTTGCCAGAGCAGCAACGAGTGTACGGACACTATGTCACAACACCTCGTACCGTTGGGGTCAAGCTTAACTACCAGTTTGAGTTATAATCAGCAAAAAACTAAAATAGAGAGTGAAGTTACCTTCACTCTCTATACGTTGCGATGACATCATACAATCAGATCCAAAGCTATATTCAACAACGCCAATTTCAAGCGGCGCATCACGCATTAGTCGCTCGCATTAATACCAATGCCAACGATCACCACGCGTACGCCTTATTGGCCGAATTGAATATCGCTCTCGGTAACCTCAGCAAAGCACTAAAAATTTACGACAAGTGCCTAAGTTTATTTCCCTGCGCACTTTACTCCCTAAGTGCTGCCAAACTTGCGCTTTTTACCCAAGCACCATTAGTGGCAAAGCGCTATATTCTGCATTTGCTAGGTAACACACAGTTGTCGGGATCTGAGCACGATACTCTCGCAAATATATTACTGAGATTAAATCAATATACTGACGCTGGCTGGCATTTTAGCCATGCCTATACACGCTCACCACACTGTCCTGAAATCGCGCTCAACTATGCAATGCATTTAAAGATGTCTGGTGAATTAGCACAAGCGCGGACGCTGCTTGCCTCTTTAGTGCAAACAAACCCAAGTAATGCAAAGTGCCAGTTAGCCTACTCAGAGCTTACTCCTGTAGAATTAGCACCGACTCGCATCACTCAGTTAGCAACTGAAATAACAGCGCAAACTGCGCCTCTTGCATTACAACGGCTTTACCATGCGCAGGCGCTCGAATACGAAAAGCAGGAAAATTATCCCAAGGCATGGCAAAGCTTTGTGGCCAGTAAACAAGCGATAAGTACCGAGGTTTCCTATTCATCTAAACAAATGACTGGCTATTTTCAAGCACTTGGCAAACTTCTAGACAAGCCTATTGATTTTGCTCCAGAGCAAACGCTTGCACCTGTATTTATCATTGGGCTACCACGCTCAGGCACCAGTTTAATGGAGCAGATCTTAGCGCAATTGTCGCTACAACCGCTGGGAGAAACCAGTGTATTGCCCCAAGCACTTAGGTTTTCTCGTGACTACAACAGTAATATTCAATATATCAGCCACGCCTATAAAGAGGCTAACGCCATTGGGCAATACCGTCTCTTCACCGCGCAGTCCATTGCTGGTGCTCAACGTTTTATAGACAAACAACCATTTCATTTTTTCTTTATCGATTTGCTTGCAAAGGCGTTTCCACGCGCGAAATTTGTCGTGATGAAACGAGACAGAACAGATACTTGTATCGCAAACTTCCGTCAATTATATCAAACGAATAGCCCCTTTCATGGCTACTCATACCGGATGCAAGATATTCAAGCTATGTATGATAATACTTATGCGTTTTTGCAAGATGCCGCACAAAAACATCCGACTCAAATTAAATTTGTGAATTATGAATCGCTGGTAGAAATGCCTCAGGCTGTGATGAAGGAAGTCTGTCAATTTCTCGAGCTGGATTGGCAAGACAATGCACTTCACTTTTATAAGCAGGGTTATTACTCAGCGACAGCCAGCAAAATGCAGATCAGACAACCATTGAACAATGCAAGTGTGGGCAAATATCGAAATGTATACCCAATATAGGAATATTGCCCCATTGCAGTGATGATGCTAACGTTAGACAAAAGGAATACAAAACAATAACGATATGAAGCAACTATTCCCTCCTCTCTGTTTCGCAACACTTGTGGCTTGTACACCGGTCGAAATAACAAAAACCGAGCAAGCACTCACACAAGCTCAACAGCAAAGAGACATAGAAGCACAAGCACAGGCGCTCAAGACACTCAGTGAATACGACAGCGCCACATGGCAAAGCTTATATCAAGAAACACAAAATGCCTCAGCTTTACTACTAGACGCACAAATTGCTTATGAAAACGCTGATATCGTTACGGCTCAGATAAAAGCCGCGCAATCAAAAGCACTTAACAATTCACTACAAGCGGATACGTTGCTGCGCACCTTATCTGCCGACTACCCTCTGACCGAGCTGATTGATACATTGGTAAAGTTACATTCTGCATCAAACCGGCATGAAATTGCACTCACGAGCTTCTTTAACCAACCTCCTAGTGAATGGAACATAATCGACGTCAATCAAAAATTGTCGCTGATCAACGCTCATATTCAAGCGATTCGAAAGCAGATTGCAGCTATTCCTGAAGGTAAAAAGCACAATGCAGTCTACCAAACTGTACTGACGGTGGCTGAATCTCAAATTGAACAACTAGGTAAGCAGGAAAGTTTGCTTTTGCGCAACCTTCAGCAGCAATTAAGTACCATACATGCGGAGCAATTTATACAGCTTCATCACACAGTGACAGAGCAACTGAATAACTTTGAAGAACGAGTAGTAGCCTCAATGATCCGCCAAGATCAAAATAAATTAATTGAGACAATGCAGCACCAAAGTGAGCTGCTGTACAACATTGATCTCATGTTAAAGCAGACAGGCTCTGCAAGACATGCTGAGTTTGAGCTTTTTTACCTTGCTTATATTCAACTGCTGAATAAGTCCAAAGATTACAGAGAGTATGCTCGGCAAGGTAAAGCAGCCCTCGCATTATTTGAGCGCGCCGGAGCCCCTCTTAACTTTTATCAACAGTATCAAATGCTGGTGTCTGAGCCACTAACACTGAGCGATGATTTACTCGCTTTTGCACGCTCACAAAATGAATCAAAATTTTTGTATAGAAAATACTAGGCCCTACTAGCGACTAGTTATCCACCATGCGAGCAGCACAATTGCCGTTGTGAGAATAACGGCTTTTATTTTATGTTGTTTAATTAGCTTTTCAGCCTGATCACCAGCAAAGTAAACGACCGCCGCCAAGCCAAAATAACGTAGTGAACGGGCAATACAGGTTGCAATTAGAAATTGTAATAGTGAAAACTTTGTGGCGCCAGCTGCTAACATGGCAATCTGAAAAGGTACTGGCGCAATACCTAAGGTCAACACAAACCAAAATCCCTGACTTTGCATCTGCGCTTTCACTTGCTCAAACTGAGACTGGCTCGACAGCAGCTCAATAGCGGAATCCCCCACTGCATCAAATAAATAGTACCCCAACGCATAACCAAATAAGGCACCAATCACACATCCAACCGTCGCCATTAGCGCAATTAGCCATAGTTTTTCTCGCCTTGCCTGCATTAGCGGCACCATCACAGCTTCAAGCGGAATAGGCACGATGGTTGACTCTAAAAAAGAGGCAACCGTGATCCCTTTGAGCATATTTTTTGATTCTACTAATCGCTTGGTCTTTTGCTTCAATTCAGCCGTTAGCGCCATCACACTTCCCCTGATGTTCTGAGTAATGGAGACAAGCATAGCCTAAGCTATGTTTCTCCTTCCTGAATTAAATGGTTATTCATATATGCTGGTATTTGTATGTGCGGACAAATGCGATACTCTGTTTTAGAGTGAATTATTGGGGGGGATGTTTCTGTGAATTATTTGGCGCATTTGTACTTTGCCAAACCAACTGCCGCATCGCACTTTGGCAACTTGCTCGGTGACTTTCAAAAAGGCGTGAATATACAAGTACTGCCCAAACCTGTGCAACTTGGTCTACAAACACATATGCAAGTCGATAAATTTACTGATAGCCACACGATAACAAAATCTGCTAAACAACTTTTTTCGCCCGCGCGTCGCCGCTTTGCAGGCATTGCACTGGATGTGTTATATGACCACTTTTTGATTAAGCACTGGCAGCAATATCACAGCACCTCGCTTGATGACTTTAAACGTCAGAGCTTTTCATTGCTGCACGATCACTTGCACATCATGCCTGCGCACATGCAACGAGTCGTTAGCGCAATGACACAAAATGATTGGTTTGCCACCTATGAATCCGTAGCTGGTGTGGGTCATGCACTCGATAACATCGCAAAACGTATTCGTTTTCAAAACCAATTCTCAGGCACTGAAGTGGATATAAAAGAGCACTACCACCAGCTTGAATCTGGATTTCAAACCTTTTTTCCGCAGTTGGTTGAGCACATAAGGCAGCAATCCATAGAGCACCAGAAAATAGAGTAAACTGTCGCCGTGTTACCCAATACCAACTCGATAGCAAGGTTGCCAGAAAGGGCTGCTCCCCGCTGGACACCTGTTCTTTGGCTGCTATCTAACCAGTCAAAACGGTACATAAACGCTTGGTGGATTTTATACCAATACCAGAGACAGACTACTCGTTGAAGTGAAGTTTCCGATTAAATCCGCTCAAAACGATATAGGCCACGCCAAATCACCGCGATGATCTCACCTTTATCATTCGTTTCAATGGTGACATCTGCGCCCCCTTCAAGCTCAATCAAGGTGTCTTCCTCTGTGGCAACAAACGCCATCAGGTTATCCCGGGCCATATCTAAGACGTTAAATCGCGTCCCCTCTCGGGTGATTTTCATTTTAAACTGATGATCTTTCTCATAAGCATACAGACCTTCCAATTGCTTTGCGCGTGCCTCAGGTAATGTAATCGCGGTTATCTTTTTACTGCGTATAAAATTCCAGCCGTAATGTTCGCTGATGGCAATGCGAAGCTCACCAAATACGGTACTCGCTGAGTCGCCATTGGACATCAACACCATACCCTCATCTTTTTCCACAAATGCTTCAAAACGATTGCTAAAGCCTTTATTTTTACCACCATGGGTGAAAACAAGCCCTTGCTCTCGCTGTTCAAGCTCTGGTCCCAAACCCCATACGTCATGATGAACTTCAAGCATTTGCTTCGCCAGCTCTGGTGTGATGGGCCCCACGGTATTGCCTGCATACGCTTGTTGTACGGCCATAATATATTTAGCGAGATCCACCGGAGTGGTCCAAAGGCCAGCCGCGGCTTGTTCTGGATAAACATGCCAGTCCCCTTCAACTTGCTCGCCTTTATCGTCAAACGCAGCACTGGCTTTTGACCATAGCGTTTTCGGTAATGGTTGCGCATAGGTACTATTGTGCATCCCTAGCGGAGTTAAAATTGCCTGCTGGACATACTCTTCAAATGGCATTTTTGTCACATCTGCCACGAGCAATTCCATTACCGTGTAACCACCGCCAGAATAGCGCCAAGCTTTACCTGGCAAAGTGTCAACCGTCACTAAGTCGGTATTGCCTTTACCCATTAAGACTTCAACGTCAGTTGGAATTTTACTACCACGCACGTAGCCCGGAAAACCATGTTGAGTGAGCCCCGAGGTGTGAGTCATTAACTGTCTCAAAGTAACAGGATTGGCTTTGGTAAATTCGTTCGTTGGTACTTTCCAAGAAGTGAGATATTGATTAACGTCAGCATCTAAATCGACTTTACCATCTTGCGCTAACTTTAATACCGCAAGCGCAGCAACTGGCTTACTAATTGACCCTGCCTGAAACAGCGTTTCAGTAGTCACTTTTCGATTTTGCTTTTTATCTGCAATGCCAAAACCCTCAGCCCACACCACTTTACCATCTTTGATCACGGCAAGGCTTAAGCCCGGCAAATGCGTTTCTTGAAGACGCGTCTGCAAATCTACAGGTTTATATTTTTGGCCTTCTAACTGAACTCTAGGTAAAAGATTTTGTGCAACTTGTTGAACTTGATGTTGGGCCGAGTCAGTGGCGAAGGATGTCTGACTTAGCAAAGACGAGCAAAATATGGCGCAGTACAATAGTTTCGACATGATATTTCCCTTGTTATTATCGTTATTCACTCACTTTACACATTGATAAATGTGCCGTGAATGAATAACAGTATAATCATGAGATAAAGAAAAATGCACCTACATCAACTTTGTGCCTGAGACACTCGGCGATTAACGGGGTAACGCTCAAAATCCTCCCAGTAATGAATTCCACCTATCATCTCTTTTACTTGATAGCCCAATTTTGCAAGCTTATACGCGGCCTTTGTCGCGCCATTACACCCAGGACCCCAACAATAAACCACGATTGGTGTGACCTTGTCATACTTAGCCATCGTCAGTTCGCTTATGTCTGCGCTTGGCATATTGACTGCGCCTTGAGCATGACTTTTAGCAAAGGCTTCATTCGACCTGACATCAAATAGCACAAAATCCTGCTGCCCCGTTAACATCGCCTGATAAACATCAGCACAATCCGTTTCGCAAGCCAGCTTCATTGCAAAATACTGTGATACTTCTACTTTCATCTTTTAACTCCTATTTAAATACCTTGGGTCCTAAATAATCTGAGCTGCGGATAATTATTTAACCTGAGGTTTGGATAAGGAATGAGCTAGCTCAGGTTATTTAACCTCACCCGAGGTCAACTACGTTACGCACTTGATAGGCGTTAATGAATTCATATTTTTTGAAGGCGATGTTCATCATTTCAGAATAGGCAATCACAGCAAGCTCATTTAAACTGGTGGTATTCAATACGTAATTGAGTTTAGTGCAATGGAGTTTTACCATTTAAGGTCGTTTGTTGCAGTTGCAGAGGCCCAAAATCTAACGGCAGCAGCGAAACGACTGTACACCACACCACCTGCTATCAGCGCCCATATCAAAGCGCTTGAGGAAGAACTCAATACCGTGTTGTTTCACCGTTCGAGTAAAGGGATGCAGCTCACAGAACAAGGTAAGATCTTGCTAGACAAAGCTAAGTTAACGCTTGCAAGTGCAAATGATTTAATGCACACCGCAGCGCAAACCAAAACACTGCTCACAGGCGAGTTCAGACTTGGCTTGAACCACCCTATCGGCACCTCGAGCGAACTTGGCACACTGATAAAAACCCTCAACCAGCACTTTCCAAGTCTTTCTTTTTCGCTGGAATTACTCTCAAGTGGTGTCATCGTCGACAAACTCAGTGATGGGCTACTTGATGGTGGGGTTATTTATGGCGAAGTACCTGCACATTTTAGCGCTGTACCGCTCACAGAAGTTGCAGTTACCACCGCTTATCCTGCATCTTGGCCTGTGCCATCACATAAAGCCGAATTGGCACAGATGACGTGGATACGTATGGGAAAAGGCTGCCCTTTTGATAAGCAACTTGATCAACAGCTAAGCGAAGTAAACGCGGTAAATATTAATGCTGCGGATGAGCGCTCCCGCTTGGCTTTAGTTAAGGCAGGGCTCGGCGTGAGTTTTATTGAAGCCAACGCCATTGCAGATCAAGGAGCAGAAGTTGCCTTGTCTAGTTTGCTAGACTTTTCGCTCCCCGTAAATTTTGTTGTGGCAAATCAAGCGCTCACAGAGCCTAAAGTGAACGCCGTGTACCAAGTCGTTTGTGCATCTATTGATGCTGCGCAAGGATAATCCCCTGCTGCTTTTTCGGCATTTTTTCGACTACAAGGCGAAATGAGTTATCCATCATCCGCTCAAGTTCTCCTGTAGGAATGGAGCCATCGAGCACCACCGTGTTCCACAGCTTTTTATTCATGTGATAACCCGGTAACACCGCACTAAAAATGTCTCGCAGCGCTTGCGCTTCATCAGGATCGCATTTGAGATTTACGCGCCAATGGGGATGCTCGTCATCTTTTTTGCCCATTTTACCAAGCGCCAACGTCGCGAACATTTTGTCTTTCACTTTATATACATCAACGCCTTCACCAAAAGGCTGACTTACGCTGGTATAGGGTTTTGCAAGCAAGTAGTCATGTACTTGTTGATGATCCATCTTATTCTTCTGCCTTTAGGTTAATCGTTGCCGCTTAGTAGTAAAGCATAATACCAAGCGGCGTAGTAGCATAAATTACTCAACCTGAGGTTTGAATAAGAAATACGCTAACTCATTGTTTTGAAGCTCAGGTCACTCAGGTTGTGGTGCCTGTCCTTGCCAACTCCAACTTGGAAATAGCTCGCCATTCACGACGGCATTATTACCAGAAAACAGCGAGTGCGGCCTTTCTTGCGTTACCCAATTTGTCGCAGAGGAGTGCTCCAACTCAAAAACCACGTTCCCAAAGAAGCTGTAAGGCCCTGACAAGGTCGAGTTTCTATAAGCAGCAAACAAGGTTTGGCCGCCCATCATCAGTTCACCAACACTACTTTGCTGGTCGATTTCGGCGGCGCCTTTACTCCAGATCATTAATAGGTTTATATGCGACTGCCCATCTGCTAAAAAGTAGCCATTTCCAGCAACTTGTACTGCGTCGAACTGGTTCCCTTGGGTACTTCTAGCATTGGCGGTGTCAAACACATATGCTGTCATCGCCTGATTTCCGGCTACAAATTCAGCAAAAGCGCCCCCTGCTATTTTCACTTTGGCTTGGTTTAGATTACTTAAGTAAAGATTACTATTATCTGTCACGATATAGTGGTATTCAGGCTCAGTGCCTTGCACTTGAGTCGCGACATTATCCAATCTTGCCATTCCCTGCGCCGTTACCGTTATGCTACTTTGCTGAGCGGTGCTGACAAGCCCTAAGTTATTGAGCTTAGCCGAGCCAGACTCCACTAATATGGTCGGCTGCACGCCGCTTAGCGCCCCAGAGATAACATCTTGGGTATTATCAGACCCAGTAATGGTGATACCAGATCTCGTGATCTTAATTGGGCCCTGACATTGTCCTTGAATAGCAAAGGTAATTTCATCGACAGGCCAACTTACTTGCTCAACGGCACGTTTCAGTAAGCTGGGGTTAGTATGACAGTTGATAGCAAAAGTATACGACCCACTGACGCTTTGTGATGCGACTTGCTTTGCCAAGACATGCAGCCTTTTGACATCGCTGTCATTTGTATCCTTTGCAAAAACATGGGAAGCGCAGATAGCGGATGCAACCAAACTGGTTGCAAATATGCTTGTACTTAATTTCATTTCCTTATCCTTTACACGGTTAATCCTGCCAATTGCAGTACCCTAAATCCTAATACAGATCTAGATATAAAATGCACTGTATATTTAAACACTACTGACACTCCCTGACACAACATCGTGGTTTACTCTTTTTGAACTCAAAAAGGAGAAAGACCATGCAACAAAATGTCGTAGAGATTGTAAAATTTAAATTGGCTCTTGGTGCTACAGAGAGTGACATTATGGGTGTAAACCCAGCTTTTACCGAGTGGGTTGAACAGCAACCTGGGTTACTATATCGTTCGTTGACTAAAGACAGTCAGACTGACGAGTATTTAGATATTATTTATTGGCAATCGATGGAGCATGCTAAAGCGGTTTCGGCACAATTCCCAACAACCGAAGTATGCCAAAGATTAACGCAATACATAGACAGCGAGAGTGTCACCATTAGTCACAGTAATGTGCTCTCTCAAACCCCATGTAGCGGTTAATCAATCTGAGATTTGAATAACAAGGAAAATTCGTGCATAAATCAGAACGTCTCTTTCAGTTAGTGGATCTGCTCAAGGGTCGACGATTAGCGGTTACCGCTAAGTCATTGGCCGATCACTTTACGGTATCTGAGCGTACGATTTATCGCGATATTCAGGACTTACAAAGTTCTGGCGTGCCAATTGAGGGGGAAGCAGGTGTCGGCTATATTATTGGTGACTACCCACTGCCCCCTATGATGTTTAGCTATGATGAACTCACCGCATTATTACTTGGCAGTAAAATGGTTGGAGCATGGACGGATCCCGAACTAAGCGCACATGCAAAAGCAGCCATTGCCAAAATAGAGGCCGTGCTACCCGCTCACCTCAAACAACAGCATGACCACTCCCCTTATTTGGTTTCGAGTTTTAAACACGGACCACAACAACAATCCTTTAGCGCTACACTCAGGCTCGCCATTGCGGCTAAGCAGTGTGTACAACTTGAATATCAAGACGTTGCAAAGCAACAAACCCAGCGTATTATCGAGCCTCTCGGATTGGTTTATTGGGGTGGAAAGTGGACGCTGGTCGCATTTTGTCAGCTCCGCAGTGATTACCGTGAATTTCGCTTGGACCGTATCACCGCGATACATAAAAGTGAGCTGACCTTTACCGTAAGTCCTGATAAAAACCTCAACCATTACGTTGAACTAGTTAAGGCCAAATACGCCGAAGAAATTGCACAGCACCAATGCCAAGCGCCTGATAAAAGTAGCAACTCATTCTAAGCTCACTGCCCGATTCATATTTTGTTACTAATACTTGCGCATCTAACACCAACCTTTTCAAACTGCACCGCGACTAATTTTGTAAATCAGACTTATTCCTTCGAGGTGCTTATGAAAACCACAAAATCAATACTCATTATTTCGGTAACACTGGCTTTGAGTGCCTGCATTGGCTACTCCAATGCAAATACAACCGAGCCGCAAACACAAGGCAGCTACCGGCTTATCGCTTACCAAGACTGTAACCCAATAATCAAACACACCATGGACGCCGAACAGGTGGCCGCATACAAAGCACTCAAAGCGGCAGAGCTTAATATGTCAGCTTCTGAGTTACCAATGAAAGATATTGAAGACAAGCTCGCACTGCTCAGCAAAGAAATGGAAGTCATTAGTAAAGAGGCCATACAAGAAGACGACGATCGACTTGTGATCAATAAAGCGCTACTGGCAAAACAAGAAGAAAAGGCCAAGCAAATTGAGGCAGTAATTGAAAGTCACGCTGCTAATTTTGATGCCATTGACGACTATGCCGAAAAAATCGAAGCCGCAGCAAATCGTTTTGATAAAGCTTTAAAACCCATAATTGGCGACTTAAAAGAGGTCAATATTAATATCATCGAACCCGGTGAAACCCCAAGTGCCCGTTGCCTCGCGTCAAGCTAACCAAGTTGAACTGACTGAATGGAGGAAAATATTCCTCCAATGCCCACTTCTCATCACTGCTCTTACTATTTAGACAAAGTGATATGGACTTTAACTGACAAGCGATATTGAGCAAAATACGACTACCTTATACCCGACTAGAATTAAAAACGAAGAGGAGACAGCTACTTTTTACAGTAAAACGTTTCTAATCACTTGTGAGATAGTATCTAAATTCTTCAAGCGTGGTTCTACCTCGATCACTTCAAGTCCCTTTATAGCCTCAGCGTCATCCATAAAAAAGGCAGAATCATATCGCCCTGTAGTTTTGCTCTTTACATAAACTAAAAAGTAACAGTGTTGATGTGCCTGATCGAGCCTACGCAAAAAGTCTATTTCTTCCGCAGTTATATTTGGTTTCACTAGCGAATGTATTTTGGATACAAAAACATGTTTTATGTAAACCACCTGTTGACCTTTGGTATATTTAGAAATATCGTGTAACCCATAGCCCGGCACGGCTGTGACTACAACTTCATCAATTTTTAGTAAACTTAGCATGTTCATTTTCTGTTTTAATGTTTCAACTTTATTGTTAACATTATGTTTAATTAGATGCGCAAAAGTCTCCGCATCATAGAAAAAAGGAAAAGGACGTGATTAATGGCGATGATTTAAAAGCAATGAGAAGAAAGGCCGGTATCTCGCAAGAACAGATGGCAAAAAAGCTTGGATGCGATCGTAAAACCATTAGTAACTATGAGCTAGACGTAAGCGATATAAGATCAAAGCAACTTTTTCAGTGGTTTATGTTCTGCAAAATAGACGCTAAATCTTTACTTAATCAGATCAAAGAGCTGAGTAGTACGATGAATGGCTCTGAAAAAACAAAAATACAGGATGATGACTAATGAAAAAGGTAAATTTTCTGGGCTTAATACAATGCTTTTTATTCTCCAAGTCTTTGTTCAATAAAGGTAGTACCAAATCAATACACTGTGATTCTATTTATAGCTTCCGCACGCATAATCCCCCCAGAGAAAAGATGGATAACCACAATACAAGTCAACTTTCTACTGGTATATGCTCTTCGGTTGCGGGCGGCAATACTGCTTTTAAACCCCCTAGGACGCAGCGTGATACAAATAGAAATGGACAAATCGTGAAAAAATATGCAAATTGTCTCACATCAGAAATGTGTCTCGTCGTGACTGCTGGTACTGGTGCCTATAAACCACCGAGAGAACAAAGTGTTGAAACTACCACTGCATCCGATAACCCAGCTATTAATTCTTAAGGATGAGTAATGAAACTTTCAAACTTAGTGTTACTTAGCACTGCCACAATAGCATTTTTCTACATACAATTGTGGGATCCGCGTATTGTAATGCCTCTTTATCTTTCTCTACTGGTAGTTAGTACGGTATATGGTTTTTACGCCAAAAATATTAATGTGCTTCATATCTCTAGCTTTATCCTTATCTGTACCGGAATTAGTTATGTGATTTTTGAGGGCGGTATAATTAGTTATGTTCTACCTGATGAGAATAAATTACTGCAAGGCACAGTTGTCTATGGTACACAGCTTTTATTAAGTGTTATAGCTTTCATTGTAATGATTTTTAGAGTCCAGCTATCCCGGTTAATTTCTAAATCTAATGATATTGAATTAACCTACTTTGATGGACTTTTCCATTGGATATACATGTACACCTCCTTAATTTACTTACTGGGGCTAGTAGAAAATATAGCGTGGTCATACTTCAACCTAAAATCATGGACATTTATTTACGATAATTTCGAAGGCTTAATCTATATCGCATGGGCGATATGTTGCGGCGCGGTACTGACCATGATGATATGCTCAGCAAAATCAAACGACTCCCAAGAGCCAAGACTGTCGTAAGCAATCAGCAAAAGTGTAAAAAACCAGATTTCTATCTGGTTTTTTTGCTTTTGTATTCACAAGCTGTAGTAAGTAGAACCTCTATGCTCTGATGACAGGTTTCAACGCCCATCCAAGTGCCACGACTTACGATTCTTTGATGTCCAAAGAATCGTTGCTCAAAAGAAAAGGCACTCCCAACATCACACTGTACCCTCTCTATCTCACCACAAAAGCATAACTTCTCGGCGGGTGAACCGCCTCCCACAAAACTATTTACACTGTGAGTTAGGAGGCTACGCTGATAGTTTTTGCAATGCTTTAAAGCAACTTAATCATAAAAATCGTAGAAGATCTCACAAGCAACGTATTCCCCCTCCATCACACCCGAAAATCATAAGTCGATATGCAATGTGCCGACAGGATGTCGGCCAAGTCTTGTCAGGCACAGGGACGTACCTTACAAGACGGTTGCACTATGTCGGCTTAGGGTTTGAGGATTAAGTGTGATGCTGGGGCGACGTTTTCTTGGTTCGTTCTTTTTCGTCGTTTAAAAAGAATGAACGAGGAGCGCATGGATGCGCTTTGATATTAAACATGGAGGTTTATGTTGCTAACGACTGGTAGCTCGAAATTTACCGTAAAGTCAGCCCGTCCTCCTGACGGATTTCGACGCCCATCCATGGGCTACGACTTACTTTTCTTTGATGCCCAAAGAATCGTTGCGCAAAAGAAAAGGCACTCCCAACATCACACTGACTCCTCAAGTAAATTACCAATATGAACGTCACCGCGGTGTAAGGGCCATCCTTGGCCCTGTCACCGCTTTTCACGCATCCATGCGTTGAAATGACTCATTGGCAATTTACTTTCGGGTGTGATGAGGGAGATACAAGGCGCTGATAAATTCTTGTGGTGCTTGCAAGCAACTATGTTTCTGATGGCTTTGTGGACAGCTAACAGACAACTTATTTCCCCCCTTCATCACACCCGAAAATCATAAGTCGATATGCAATGAATTTAAACGCAGACATCCACCATAATTTGTAGCTGACATTGTTTGGTTTCCTCAACCCTTGGATGTGTAGAAGTTAGTGGTGATTGCCTGACCCAAATAATATCAGGATAGTTACATTCAAAATAACGAACTCGTTTTTAGATGGCAATTTTAAAGCATAGTGCTCTAGCAAAAGATACAAATTATGCTCCGCTATAGCCTTCAATACATGCTACTGCGTTGTATGTTTTAGTGTATTAATTCAGATATAAAGTATGTTATGTTCGTTCATGCTAGCCTCAGCTGTTTAGTTATTTAACAAATTAATTATGGCCTCGCTTTGTATTAAGCTAACCCACGAAAAAGAGAAGGCTAGCACAGTGTGGGAGTCATTATATCTATATATTTCGGAAGGTCGGCAGTGAATGATATTGAAAGGAATAAGTTAATCAAAACTAGCTGGGATTTGCATAGTTTGGTAGAAAGTAGCTACCTTGGCAATCCCGCTACCAAAGGCGATGAGGAATGGCTAGAAAAACAGCGTATTCTATTAGCTGACATGGCCATTCATTTATTACAAACGGCTATTCAGCCAGGTAACATAGAGCTTGATAAATTAAAAAATAATCTGCACTCGATTCTAACAATCACAGATCAATTTTTACCCCATTCAGGACTTAAAGAAGCAACAGAGAAACTTTACAAGTAAACATACAATACATGTCCAAGTTAGTATTTCCGTAGTTTGGTTTCCTGTAGTAGTCATGTTTTGCAGTTGACTATAGCGATAACAGCCGATGTTATTTATTGCACAAAGAGAAAGGTTAACACCCACTATGACTACCCTCTCACTCGATTAAGCGATTGGTTATAGTGCTTTTTGTATTGCTTCGCTAAAGCCTGACTGTCTTGGTAGCCAACCTGATTGGCTATCTGCTCCACACTCATATTAGTGCTATGCAATAGCTGTTTGGTGCGAACGAGTCGCGCAAGTCGCACGTACTCAAAAGGCGTCATACTCGTGTGCTGTTTAAAGCGTCGAATTAACGTACGCTCTGACATACAAGCATGTTTCGCAAGGCTCTGTAAGCTATGCGAAACATCGAGATTATCGCTGATATGATACTGTGCCTTAAGCAATTGCGCATCTCTATGTTGTAAAAAGCCACTGAGCTGCACAAACTCATTTTGACTCGCTTGCTCGTTTGGTATCGCCAGCCACGCGGCGATTGTTTTTGCCACTTCTGAACCCAGCACGTCGGTAATAAACCGCAGCATCAAGTGCAAGTAACTATGAGCTGCGCCCGCGGTATACACCATACCGCTTTGCTCTGTTACCTTTTGGCTGTTGGGCTTTAAAACGGGATAATATCGTGTAAAAAAAGGCGTAAGCCACCAGCTACACGTAAATTGTTTTTTATCCAACAATCCTGCTGTGGCTAAAAATGCGGTACCGCAACATCCGGCAAGTTGATAAGTCGTGGGATGAAATTCAATACCATGCTTGTTTAATTGTGCTTTGACTTGTTGGCATTGTTGCCACAACAAAGGCTCTGATGAAAAGTGACTGCCGAGCCAGATAACGACATCAGCATCAGCCAATGCGCTAAATTCAGCATGACAAACAAATTCTAAACCCTGACTACTCATCACCGACTTTTGCCCTGAAAGCGCAACCGTCTGCCAGCAAAACACCGCCTTACCAGCGACTTTGTTTGCCACGTTCAATATATCAATCACGCCAGTTAATGCGCTCGCAAACACATGTTCAGGACAAAGCAAAATCACCTTCATGGCAATATCAAACCAAAATTAGTCATTATTGACACGATAAGTTAGCAATCAATCTAGTTAAAGTAAAACCTCTTTCAAATTCAGGAGCTTTACTATGTGGATCCATATTCCGGTTTTATTTTTGCTTAGCCTAACGCTGCTATTATTTCTTTTAACCGCAACGAGTAGAATTCGCGCAGTCAAAAATGGTGATATTGCACTTCAAGATATTCGCTATGTTGAAAAACACGCCTTCCCCGAGCGCATAAGATTATTAGGTAATAGCTATGACAGCCAGTTTCAGCAACCGGTGTTATTTATCGCATTACTGATACTTTTGCATATTGAGCAAATGACGGGACAATTTTGGTTTGTGCTTAGCACCGTGTTTGTCGCAGCAAGATATTGGCACAGCTACGAGCACGTGCTAGGCAGCAATTTACGGTTACGAACCCTAGCATTTGGATTAAGTAGCTTTTGCTTGTTTTTTGCCTGGTTTAGCTTCTTGTTCGATAGAATATAAAAAGTCACTGGTTAAAGGGATTTTACACTGGCTAAGTTACGTACAAGTTTGTTACATTAACCACAACAATAACCTTAGGTTTTGGTTGTGCTGCAGTCTAGGTTGAATGGCGTCAAAATACATAGCAACTTTAGTGGGAAGCTTACGCTCCTACTCGCTGTTATTTACGGCGCCGTATTTTTGTTTAGCCCCTCAATTTTTGCGCTTGATGACAATTGCTCGCTCACGACCGCTCACGATGACTCAATTTTGCTTACTATCAATACCACGTCTTATAGCAAAATTGAACGCGGCAACAATACCGTCTCGATAGCCTGCAATTTACATGAAGACAGCGTTTTTTCATTTGTAGATGTTGGCCTTAATCACTATCAGTGGCGAGTCAACGCCCCTTTGCCCGTTAAGTTCTCACAACCCGCATTTATCATTCCAAAAGGTAAGTACACAGCAACCTTAAGCTTGGATTCTATGCAAATTCATACGCCAAGATTTAGGCTGATGAGCATGGGGAAATTTATTTGGGAAAGTCAAAAAAGCAGCCTAGTCATGGGCGCATTTTATGGCCTTTGTTTTACCTTGATTTGCTATGTATTGATCATGGGTAGTCGCCTCAATGATCCTATATTTAGGCTTTACGGCGCTTATATCTTCTGCCTTTGTGGATTTGTATTATTCCAAGAAGGGCAATTAAATCTTTTTGTTTCATCTCAGTATAAGCCATTACTCAAACACGCATATTTACTTAGTATTGGTCTCACTGTGGTTTCGGCAACCTGGTTTATGTTGAGTATCCTACTTGTTGACAAACAGTGGCCAAAACTCGTGTTGTTACTTAAAAGTGCCGCGGGTATCGTGATGCTCCTGAGCATACTTAAAATTCCCACTCAACAAGCACAATTGTCCTACTTATTAAGCCAAATTATGGCCTATATCACCCTCGTTATTGTCGCCACTATCTTTGTGCTATCTGCTCTTCAAACCAAGCGTAAAATTGGCGAAGCAAGTTTGGTTTTTGCGGCACTGAGCCTAGTATTAGTCGGTATGGTATTTCGCGTGCTGTTAGTGGGATATAGCCCATTTATGCAGCGGTATGCACTTATTTTTGCGTTTGCCATTGAGTCTTTACTGCTTGCCGTTGCGGTATCTAAACGCATTGGACGACTCAGACAGCAAAAGCAACAAGCTGAAAATGAAGCAAATTATGATCAATTGTGCGCCATTTTTAACCGTCGAGGCTGGTACAAACAAGCCAACGTGCTAGTCGAGCAATTTAATAAACGTGGTGGTGTTTTGGCATTATTTTACATTGACTTAGATAAGTTTAAGTTGATTAATGACCAATTTGGTCACGATGCTGGAGATAAGGCGCTTGCCCATGTTGCGACGTTTTTGTCATCAAGTATCAGAAAACAAGATATTGTAGGACGCCTAGGTGGCGATGAGTTTGCAGCCCTGTGCTTATTTGACGACACACAGTCTGCAGAAGAAAAAGCACAACAGCTGCAACAACAACTCAATACCTTGCAATTTAGTCATGGGAAACAAAAAGTAGCAATTCAAGGTAGTGTCGGGCGAGCATTTTCCCAACACCCGATAACAGATATCAGCGATTTAATCGCACAAGCTGACAAGCAAATGTATCAGCAAAAAACCTTATCTTAAAGCTTAGGCTGCCTTAAGGTAAGGCTCTTGGCCTTTGTGCTTTACGCTCCGTTGATAACTACCTTTGCCTTTTTTGCTTTTTTCAACTTTCGCCTTAAACAACGGGCTGGTTACCAACGCTTTTAATGCGTTGTCTTTAATTTCACCACGCTGATGAGCATGGTGAAGTTTGCTTTTTTTAGTCATGACTTACTCCAAATAAGAATCATATAAATTGATAGTGTTGATGCATAATTTCAGACCATCAACAAGCGCGAATATTAACCTAAATGTTTTAAAGCGCAATGGCTTTTAGCAATAAATTTTCGTCTTTTTTGACTGCTATTTTAAAGTTAAGTTCATACCTACGCTCTATACTTAAATGCAGTCCTTTCAAGTCAAGCTAAACATTCGCGACAATGACCGATATCGAGATTGCAACCGGGATCAGCATACATTATCAGGACGAGGGAGCGCATCACGCCCCCGTTATTATTTTGATAATGGGTCTTGGGGCACAAATGACGATTTGGCCAGATGAATTGTACTTTGGGCTAGTCAATAAAGGTTTTCGGGTGATCCGTTTTGATAATCGCGACACGGGATTGTCGAGCCACTTGGATCATCTAGGTTCACCAAGTGTGATAAAAACCATGCTGAGCAAAAAACTTCCCATTCGCGCTTCTGTTCCCTATACCCTAGAAGATATGGCCGAAGATGTTGTTGCTTTGATGGCAGGACTTAAGATTAAACGCGCCCACCTTGTTGGTGCTTCTATGGGCGGGATGATTGCACAAATCGTTGCTGCTAAGCATAAAAAGAAAGTGGTAAGTTTGACCTCAATTATGTCAACCTCAGCGTATCCCAAGTTTACCGCAGCAAATGTAAAAGTCATGCTGCAACTGGCAAAAGCACGGCCAAAGTCAGACTGCCACCAATCTGCCATTCAATACAATATAAAACTCAACCAGCTGATCGGCAGTCCTGCCTACCCTCAAGACGAAGGGACGCTACATCAACAAGCCAAACACAGTATTGAACGCGCGCATAACCCGCAAGGATTTAAGCGTCAGCTTGCGGCGATTGTCGCAAGCCAATGTCGCAAGCACACGCTAGAAAAGATCAAAACGCCTACACTTGTGATCCATGGTACCGACGACCCTATTTTCCCCGCGGCCGCTGGCCAGCAAACCGCCGCGACTATTCGCAAATCCAAACTAAAACTGGTCAATGGGATGGGTCATGACTTCCCTCCAATGCTCATGCAAAAGATTGCCAAATGGGTGGCAAAACACGTAACTAAAGCAGAGCGAAAGCGATTAAAAAAGAAACAGCGCAAACAAAATGCTGTCCAGGATACTACAAATAAAAAAAAAGTCCCGAAAAATCAATCAAACACGCCCCAACAAAACACAGTTCAAAATAAATAACATTCCCTAACATCACGCCCTGTAAAGCCTGATAGTGCTAGCCTTCGCAGCGTAATTCAGCCTAAATGAGAAGCAACAATTTCACCCTTATCGTTAAATTAAAGTAAATTTCCATTTGACAAACGCACATAAAAGCAACAACAATTAAACCGTTCCAAACTTATTTGGACACCAAAATAAAAATAACCATGGATACAACACCAACAATATCTTTCTGCAAAAAGTGGAACGATACAAAAGAGGTCAACATGAACATCACTATAGCTAAAACGCGATTCCAACGTTCTTTTATAGCAGCCGCTTTAGTGAGCCTAGGCTTAAGCTCGGCGCACGCAAACAGCGATCTGACAACTGCCAATGCCGCTGCTATCAGCGTTTCAGGAGAAAACCAACCCTATGAAGGTAAAGTCAACGCATTTGATAATAACCACTACAGCAAGTGGCTTACTTTTTCAGCTTCCGGTTGGATAAGTTATGCGTTTAGCGAAGCGGTGAATTTAACAGCTTACACCCTCACTTCTGCGAACGATGCGCCACAAAGAGATCCCAAAAATTGGACGCTTCAAGGCTCTCAAGACGGTCAAGTGTGGTTTACTATAGATTCGCAAAACAATCAAAGTTTTGCTTCGAGACATCAAACTAAGCAGTTCAATGTCAGTACCAATCAAGCGTACCGCTTTGTGCGCTTAAATGTCACCGCAACGCAAGGTGCCAATTTATTACAGCTTGCAGAAATCGAATTTATCGGTGCTCCGGCAAACGGTGGTACAACCTTGCCATTTAACCAAAATGGCAGCGTTACCCCTGGCCAATGGGCACATTTTGGGCCATTTACAAGCTCAGCTCCTATCACAGCAACCTTGACTGGCAGCGGTGATGCAGATCTATACCTAAAAGCAAATAGCCAACCGACCACCACAAGTTATGACTGCCAAAGTATCAATGATGCCAGCTCCAACGAGCGCTGCGATATAAGCTCAAATGCGCCGGTTTATGTTTCTGTATACGGTTTCCAAAGCGCCAATTATGAATTAGCCGTCAGTAGCGATAGCACACCACCAAACGACACGTGGCAACGTCCGGAAGTAAACTTTGTTGATGTAAACCCTGAAACACAAGGCTCGGCATTATTTAAACGGATCATACCAAACCCAGCTGCACACATGGCCGAACGCTGTGTGGATGTAGCAAAAGTGCTATACCGCGACGCCAGTGAATCCCAGCGTTTTAGAAAATTGCAGTTTGAGTTGAGAGCCAAAGATCATTGGGGTAAGGATTTCGTTGCCTATAAGATGGGGCAAGACGGTTCGGGTGAGATGACTATCGTCGTTAGCACCGCGCACTTAGAACGTATTTATCGCGATAATAATAACAACGATGCCGTGATCCGTGATGAAATCGACGGCATTTTATTCCACGAAGTCACCCATGGTTACAATAACTCGCCGCTGACTCATGACAGCTATGGTGATGGCAAGGCAAACTGGGCATACACCGAAGGTCTAGCTGATGCCGTGCGGATCGGTGCTGGTTTTCATAAGTCACGCTCACCAGATATCATCAACGCTAAACGCTGGCTTAGTGGCTACACCACAACTGGGTTTTTCTTACATTACGTCAAACAACAGCACGACTCTGAGTTTATCTACAAGTTTAATAAAGCGGCGAAAGATATGGGTAACTATACCTGGTCATTTGATGCTGCATTTCAACATATCTTGGGCCGAAGTGTTGAAGATGTTTGGAACGAATATGTCGCCTTTATCCAAAATGGCGGACAGCTGGAGTATTAATTTTTAAATAGTAGCTCTGCCGCGTAAAAGGGTCTAAGAAATTTCTCTGAGAAACTCCTCTATGAGACTCCTTTACGTGGTATTCGTTATTTTTGTAACGCCTGCTCGTGGGACATTGTTTTTAGTTTAATCGCGAGGCCACAGGAGAAGTAGATCTTCACCACTCCAACAATGATCAAATGAAAGTTTGGGTGGGAAAGCAAATCTAAGTCATAGATATAGGCTGCTTTTATTGGCGCGTCGCCATTCTCTATCATGGCGATTAGCCAATGATAGATTGCAATCCCCTCTTTGATAACCCCAAGCACTATCAAGGCTACGCCCGTTAAAAACAACAAGCGACAATACCACAGCGCAGTTTCTAAACCCGGACAGCGTAAATTACGAAATGGAATAAATTTCATGTCAGTCCTTTATTTACCTTTTGATTGCTCGATTTTGATTAGCTTAACGGTATGGTGCAACAAAGATAAATCCCCTTCTTTACCATGCCCTGGAATAACCATGTTTGCTTCCGGATATCGGCTCAATACCTTGTGTATAGACGCTTGCCACTCATCAACCGAAGCATCCTCCAAGTTACCTAAATTTTTACTCACCACACTTTTCACAAAGCATCCTGCGAATAAAATCTTAGATTGTGGCAGCCACACGACAATATTATCTTTCGAGTGTCCTGCACCTGGGTAATAGGTTTCAACGACACCTGACTTTATCGCTGCTGAGGCTTGCGGCAAATTATGTGACGCGATAGCGCTGTGTTTTTGGGCTAATAGATGGTTAGTTTGGGCTGATGCATAGGTTGGGATCTGATGTTTATTTAATACCGCTAGGCCACCGCTTGCATCTTGATGATAATGCGTGACCACCGCCCCTTTAATATTGAGCTTGCGGTCCTCGGCCCACAATAGCAGTGCTTCTGTGTCTTGCTCGGTCCAAGGTGTATCAACAATGTAAGCATCTTGACCGTCGACCACAATCAGCCCAGAGCCTGCCACTAACCCCCAAGGTTCAACGTGTAGCGAAGATTCATGTTTATAAACATGCTCTGCTATCGGTGTTACCACTAAAGTCGATGTTTCCGTTGCAACTGTCACACAGGGTAACAAAAATAAGAAAGGAGCTAAAAACTTCATCTGAAGTTGTTCGTGTTAATTAAAAGTGACGAAAGACTATCAAGTTCAAGAATATAAAGTCCAGAAATAAAAATGCGCGGCAACCTAAAATCGCCACGCAAATGGTTGGAGAAGTGTAAATTAGCCTACCAGTGCAAGCAAAATACCAGCAGCAACCGCACTGCCTAATACACCCGCTACATTGGGGCCCATCGCATGCATCAGCAAGAAATTATGCGGATTACTTTCAAGGCCAACCTTATTGACCACACGCGCAGCCATCGGGACTGCAGATACCCCAGCAGCGCCAACTAGCGGATTAATGGGACTATCGCTAAATCTATTCATCGCCTTAGCCATTAATACACCTGCTGCAGTACCAATTCCGAAAGCCACAGCGCCTAGCGCTAAAATCCCCAACGTCTCAACCGTTAAGAATTGATCAGCGGCCAGCTTTGAACCCACCGCCAGTCCGAGGAAAATAGTGGTGATATTAATCAACTCGTTTTGCGCCGTTTTACTCAAGCGGTCTACTACACCGCACTCTTTCATCAAGTTACCCAAGCAAAACATACCAACCAAAGGTGTTGCTGCAGGTAAAAACAGTATCGTTAGGCCCAGTACCGCCAGAGGAAAGAGGATTTTCTCGGTTTTTGATACATGGCGCAGCTGCGGCATCGCAATCTGACGCTCTTCTTGCGTCGTGAGTGCTTTCATGATTGGTGGTTGAATAATTGGCACTAACGCCATATACGAATAGGCAGCCACCGCAATTGCCCCTAGTAACTCTGGTGCAAGCTTAGACGCGAGAAATATCGCAGTTGGTCCATCTGCACCGCCAATAATGGCGATTGCTGAAGCGTCTTGCAGGGTAAATTCAAAGCCCGGAATATAGTTCAGCAAAATAGCCCCAAACAAAGTGGCAAAAATCCCAAACTGCGCCGCGGCACCAAGCAACAGCATCTTGGGGTTGGCTATCAGTGCACTAAAGTCCGTCATCGCACCCACCCCCATAAAGATCAACAAGGGGAATACTCCGCTGTCGATACCAATGTAATACACGTAGTATAAGAGCCCACCAGGATCGGCAAGCCCAGCGACAGGAATATTCGTGAGTATGGCACCAAAGCCAATAGGCACTAATAGCAACGGCTCAAAGCCTTTAGCGATCGCAAGATACAAAAGTCCGCAGCCCACTGCCATCATGCAAAGTGCAGGCACGGTGAAGTTGGCAAGCCCTGTTGCTTGCCATAAATTAAGTAACCCTTCCATCACGACATCCTTATGCTAAAGACATGATGGCATCGCCAGCACTGACAGAATCGCCTTCAGAGACGAGTAGTTCTGCGACTTGGCCGCTGTGTGTTGCACGCACCTCGGTTTCCATTTTCATGGCTTCCATGATGAGTACTACATCGCCTTCTTGCACCTCATCTCCTGCGCGCACCATAAGCTTAAAGATGTTGCCGGCAAGTGGGGCATTCAAAGTTTCACTGGAGCTCACCGAAGTTGATTGCGGAATGAGCTCACTGTCTTTGACTTGTACTTCTTGTAACTCACCTCCCGGCGCAACCACTACATCGTATACTTTGCCATCCACTTTTACGCTGTAACGCTCAGTAGCTGATGACTTGGTTTTAGCAGGCGCCGCTGCAGCTTTTTGTTGTTGGCTTTCAACAAGCGTCGGTTTTGGCTCAAACGCATCTGGGTTGTTGCGGTTTTTCAGGAATTTAAGGCCAATCTGCGGGAATAATGCATAGGTAAGCACATCATCAATAACCTCGTCGGCTAAGGTAATTTGTTCCTCTTTTGCCGTCGCGACTAGTTCGCTTTGTAAACTATCCAGCTCAGGTTCAATTAAGTCTGCAGGACGGCAGGTAATAGGCTCTGCGCCTTCAAGCACTCGTTGTTGCAAAGCTTGGTCGACTTGCGCTGGTGTCGCTCCATATTCGCCTTTCAGCACGCCAGCTGTTTCTTTGGTTATAGACTTGTAACGCTCACCGGTAAGTACGTTTAATACCGCTTGCGTCCCGACTATCTGTGAGGTTGGTGTTACGAGCGGTAAGTAGCCAAGTTCTTTACGCACACTTGGAATTTCTTTTAGTACCGCGTCAAGCTTGTCACCTGCACCTTGCTCTCGCAGTTGATTTTCCATATTGGTTAACATGCCACCAGGCACTTGTGCAGATAGAATACGACCATCTACTCCTTTTAAGCTACCCTCAAAAGCTGCATATTTCTTTCTCACCTCACGGAAATAGGCTGCGATCTCTTCTAGCTCCAGTAAATCAAGCCCTGTATCACGTTCTGTACCTTCCACAATCGCCGCGATAGTTTCTGTTGCACTATGGCCATAGGTCATACTCATCGAAGAAATCGCCGTATCGAGCATATCGATACCCGCATCTATGGCTTTTTGATAAGTTGCAGTACTGAGCCCTGTGGTTGCATGGCACTGCATTGCGATAGGAATAGAGACGGACGCTTTAAGCCCAGAGATTAACTTTTCGGCATCATAGGGTTTCAGTAATCCAGCCATGTCCTTGATACAAATGGAATGACAGCCTAAGTCTTCGAGCTGCTTGGCCTGCGTGAGCCACATTTCCAGCGTATGAACAGGGCTTACGGTGTACGAAATCGTGCCCTGCGCATGCGCGCCCACTTTGATGGCCGCTTTAATAGCCGTTTCTAAGTTGCGCACGTCGTTCATTGCATCGAATATTCTAAATACATCTACCCCGTTATGGTGGGCACGTTCAACAAACTTTTCGACAACATCATCAGCATAATGACGATAGCCCAATAGATTCTGACCACGCAGTAGCATTTGCTGTTTGGTTTTTGGCATTGCAGCTTTCAGTGCACGGATCCGCTCCCATGGATCTTCGCCTAAATAGCGAATACACGAGTCGAAGGTTGCTCCCCCCATGATTCAACAGACCAGTAGCCCATATTGTCGAGCTTCTCAGCGATAGGAAGCATATCTTCCAAGCGCATTCTGGTGGCGAGTAATGACTGATGCGCATCGCGCAGCACTAATTCGGTTAGCTTTAACTGTGACATGCAAAACCCCTATTAATTGTTTTTTCTGTAGGCTACAACGGCAGCGCTAATGGCTGCAATATGTGCCTGTGGCACACCCTGTGACGATGTTGCTCTAGTTGTTTTTGATCTTGTGGTACTTGGCTCTACTTCTTTAAATTGAGCAGCAAAGTTGGCCAACAGTCGCATCGCAAAAATCAAAATGGACAGAAAAACAAAAACACCAACCATACCGGTCAGCATGAGATTTCCTGCTTGCAGTAGCTGCGCTCCAATATCCATTTTTACCCCTTACTTGCTGTTTGGTTTTCCTGTTCGATGTTAACGAACTGGTATAAACCTTCACTTTTTGTAGATATTTATTCACCTTATAACAAAAAATGTTCCACTGTAAAGTGCATTGTAAATTGGTATTACCAAAACACTTAACTTATAAACAATCAGTAAGTTAGCTTTGAAATCACTAATAAATATGGAAAACCAACGTAATAAATATGAAAAATATTCAAAATAGCGCCGACTAATACAGTGATTTTAATGAATATAGAATGGATTTTTGATTACGCAAGATAAATTGTAAATTGGACTGACCAAAAGTTAACGTTTACGTAAACGTTACGCTGTATAACGCGTATTTCGCTGGATATAGTAAAAGGGAACTGCAAACAATTTATTCGCATTACAGCTTTTTCAATATAGATGGGTATAATAAGGGGAAATTTTTGCCACAACGAACGTCTATGCCCTCCCTTGAACAAAATGAAAATTTATCTTTTCAAAGCCAATTTAAGTTAGATAAAGCCTATTATCGAGAGTGTTTTGAAGAATCTGAAGCCAATGGACTTGCTGTTAAACCGAAATATGGCTTGCTTGTACTGCTAATTGCACTGGGGCTGTTTGCTATTTACGGTTTGCAGGAGCACTACGTTGGGAACTTTCTTATTCTATTGGCTGTGGTTGAATGCGTCGCTTTCTACTATCGTAAAGCTTGGTGGGTGATAAGGCAGTCGTATTCTCGCGCTGCTGGCAATGTCGTCAAAGTTTCAATCACTAAAACTGGTATTAGCACCAAAGCGACACATGCCGAATTTTCTTACCCATTTGACGACTTAGATAAACTCGTTGAAACGAGTAGAGGTTTTTTGGTATTTCACCAAAACAAACCGAGCTATATCAGTAAATCTGGACTTAACGAAGAAGCGATTGCTTTTTTGTCTGGGCAAAGCCAGAAATAAGAAACCCCGCAGTGGCGGGGTTTTTTTATGCCAGTCAAACTAGGTTAACTAACATCGTAATTCAATATTTGGTCAATTACATATTGCCCGGGCTAGATTTCTCAGCCTGAATTCGCATGTAAATTTCTTCACGGTGAACTGAAACATCTTTAGGCGCATTTACACCAATACGTACTTGGTTACCTTTAACACCTAGTACTGTTACAGTCACTTCATCACCAATCATCAGGGTTTCACCTACTCGACGAGTTAGTATTAGCATTCTCTTGCTCCTGTTATTCCAAAATTTAAAAGATTCCGCGTCAAATCCATTTTAAATAAAAGTTCCTAGAAAAGTAAGCAAAAACTTCTTTTACTCAGTACTTTCCAATTCGAATTTGGCATGTAAAGCCCGTACAGCTAGCTCTAAATATTTTTCTTCTACCAGTGCCGAGATTTTTATCTCTGATGTAGATACTAATAGAGTGTGAATATTTTCTTCGGCCAATGCCATAAAAAAGAGACCAGCAACACCTGAATGAGATTTCATCCCGATGCCAACCGCTGAGATTTTTGCCACGTTAGCATTAACCTCTACGGTTGCGCCACCTAAATTTTGTGCATGTTGCGCTAAAACTTCTTCCGCCAGAATACAATCATTTGTGTGCACAGTAAAAGCATAGTCTATTTTTTTCTCACTGTGGTTCAAATGGTTAATCATATCGACTTCGATATTATGCTCACCAAGAAGAGAAAGTATATTGGCAAGATTACTAGGTTTTGCATCTACATTGTTAACTAAGATAAGCGCTTCGTCTTTGACACTCGCTACCCCAGAGACCACTTTAGTATTTTTCATCTTACCTTCCTCATAGCTAATTAAGGTGCCGTTGTCAGGAGAAAACGAAGAAAGTACACGCAGTGGTACATTATATCGACCAGCCGCTTCAACCGAACGGATCTGCAAAACTTTAGCGCCCACACTGGCCAGCTCCAACATCTCAGGAAAAGTAATATGTGATAAACGCCTTGCATTTGGCTCTATGCGCGGATCGGTAGTATAAACGCCATCGACATCAGTATATATCTGACATTCGTCTGCTTGCAAAGCCCCTGCGATTTCAACTGCTGAGGTATCTGTACCACCACGCCCCAACGTGGTGATATTGCCTTCTTCATCGCGCCCTTGAAATCCGGCAATAATGGTTATTCGGTTATGCTCAAGCTCTTGCTTTAAGCGGGTCGTGTCTATTTCTGTGATCCGCGCTTTAGAGAACATGTTATCGGTTTTAATACCAACCTGATCGGCAAGTAAGCTCACGGCAGAATGCCCACGCTTAATGATGGCCATCGCCAATAACGCAATAGAAACTTGTTCGCCGGTGGTGATCAATACATCTAGCTCACGAGAACTCGGACGTGCATCGATTTGTTGGGCAAGGGAAATGAGACGATTTGTCTCGCCTGACATTGCAGACAACACGACCACCACTTGGTGGCCTTGTTGTTGTGTTTTGATAACGTGTTCGGCAACCGCCTCAATACGCTCTACCGAACCTACCGAGGTGCCGCCAAACTTTTGTACAATCAGCGCCACTTGCTGATTACTGCGTTACTTCATTTAACCAAGTTGGAACACTGTTTAGTGCTGCGTCTAGGTTTTCTGGTTGTGAACCACCAGCTTGCGCCATATCAGGACGACCGCCACCTTTACCACCGACTTGAGAAGCCATGTGATTAACTAGCTCACCTGCTTTTACCTGACCAACTAAGTCTTTCGTTACGCCAGCGATTAGGCTTACTTTATCGCCATTTGCTACACCTAGCGCGATGACACCTGAGCCAATCTTGTTCTTCAGGTCATCGACCATGCCACGTAGTGCTTTAGACTCAGCTCCTGCAACGTTCGCTACGAGTAATTTAATCCCATTCACTTCGGTTACAGAGTCAAGTAGCGTTGCACCCGCAGCACTTGCTAGTTTGTCATTTAGTTGAGCAACTTGCTTTTCAAGGCCTTTTGACTTTTCAAGTAGCGCAGATACTTTTTCTAGCACTGATGAGGTATCACCCTTAACCAAAGCCGCAATTTCAGAAAGCACTTGCTCTTGCTCATTAACATAAGCGATAGCATCAGCACCTGTTACCGCTTCGATACGACGAACACCCGCTGCGATACCGCCTTCTGATACAATCTTGAAGAGACCAATATCACCAGCGCGCTTCACGTGTGTACCACCACAAAGCTCGATTGAGTACCCACCAATTGAAACGACTCGAACTTCATCATCGTACTTTTCACCAAAGAGCGCCATCGCACCTTTATCTTTGGCAGCATCGATATCCATCAACTCAGTTTGCAGAGCAAAGTTACGACGGATCTCTGCGTTCACTGCATCTTCTACCTGCTGCAACTGCGCTTTAGTGACGCCTTCAAAATGTGAAAAGTCGAAACGAAGACGATCCGGCAGTACCAATGAACCTTTTTGAGTAACATGGTCACCCAACAAATCGCGCAGTGCTTTGTGCACCAAGTGCGTTGCAGTATGGTTTTTCTTCACTCGCTCGCGACGCTCAGCGTCAATACGCGCATCGGCTTTATCGTTAACACCAATACGGCCAACCACATGACCATGGTGTGCAAATGCATTACCTAGCTTTTGCGTGTCAGTAACCACAAACTCGCCGTTAGCCACTTTTAGTACACCCGTATCACCAACTTGGCCGCCTGACTCAGCATAGAAAGGCGTGCGGTCAAGGATAACCACACCTTGTTCACCATCTTCTAACGTATTGGTATGTTGACCGTCTTTAAAGATTTCAACCACAGTGCCGGTATAGTGCTCAGCATCATAGCCTTTGAAGTCAGTATTTTTATCAGACTTCAAGCGCTCGTTGTAATCTGCACCGAACTTGCCAGCCGCTTGTGCTTTTTTACGCTGTTCTTCCATGCATGCTTGGAAGCCACGCTCGTCAATCGTCATAAAACGCTCACGCGCCACATCTGCCGTTAAGTCTGCAGGGAAGCCGTAAGTGTCATACAGTTTGAACACTAGATCGCCTGGAATAACGTCGCCTTCAATACCTCCAAGGCTGTCTTCTAGGATAGTCAAACCACGGTCTAGTGTTTTACCAAACTGATCTTCTTCAATACGTAGTACTTTTTCGATAATCGCTTGTTGCTTCACTAATTCTGGGTAAGCTTCACCCATTTGCTCAGCAAGTGCGGCAACTAACTTATAGAAGAATGCCCCTTTTGCACCGAGTTTATTGCCGTGACGAACTGCACGACGAATGATACGACGTAGCACGTAACCACGACCTTCATTCGATGGCATGACGCCGTCAGCAATAAGGAACGCACACGAACGAATGTGGTCAGCAACCACACGTAGTGATTTATCTTCTAAATCTTGTGCATCTGTTACTTTTGCAGCTGCTTTAATCAGCGCTTGGAACAGGTCAATCTCATAGTTTGAGTGCACACCTTGCATAATAGCCGAGATACGTTCAAGACCCATGCCGGTATCAACCGACTGCATTGGCAGCGGCTCCATTGTGCCGTCTGCATGACGGTTGTACTGCATGAATACTAAGTTCCAGATCTCAATGAAGCGATCGCCGTCTTCTTCTGGTGAGCCCGGAGGTCCCCCCCAAATGTGCTCGCCGTGGTCATAAAAGATTTCAGAGCAAGGACCGCAAGGACCCGTGTCGCCCATTGACCAAAAGTTATCCGCCGTCGCAATACGGATGATCCTGTCTTCTGGAACACCAACTTGTTTTGACCAGATATCAAATGCTTCGTCGTCTTCATGATAAATAGTAACTAGTAGCTTTTCTTTTGGCAGCTTGATCACATCCGTAAGGAAACCCCAAGCAAATTTTATTGCGTCGGTTTTAAAATAGTCACCAAAGCTAAAGTTACCTAGCATTTCGAAGAAAGTGTGGTGCCTTGCGGTATAACCTACGTTTTCAAGGTCATTATGTTTACCACCAGCACGAACACAGCGCTGTGAACTGGTTGCTCGCGTATAAGGGCGTTTTTCCGCACCCAAGAAGGCATCTTTAAACTGCACCATACCAGCGTTGGTGAACAGTAAGGTGGCATCATTACCCGGAATTAACGAGCTTGAAGGCACCACTTGGTGCTGTTGTTTAGCAAAGAAATCTAAGAAGCTTTGCCTGATTTGTGCGGTAGTCATATGCTGCATGTGATCATTCACCCTTTATTTCTTCTTGCTCTGCTGCAGTCATTGCAGCTTCAATTGCAAAATCTATTTCATCAAAACTAAAACCACGATAACTCATGTAACGTACGCGCTTAGTTTTTTCTTTATATTCTATCGGTTGTGCGCAAAGACCGTACTTTTTTTCATAGGTTTTTGCGGCTTGCATGTACCAATCAATTTCGCGCTCAGCGATTAGCGTATGCAAAGTCTCTCGGCTCACACCCTTTTGCCCTGCATCCATTAATACACGCTTTTCTCCAAGTCCTTTTGCAATCTGACGGTTTAAAAAGCTCTCTGCATAGCGGTCGTCATTAACGTAATCGAGCGACTTTAGCCAAGATACCAATTGCTCCGCGACTGCCGCTGTAGCCCCTTTTTGCAGTAGCTTTTGCGTCAATCCAGACTCAGAGTACTCTTGTCTCGACAATAACCAAACCGCATAGTTTTTTAGCTTTTTAACTTCTTGTTCATCCATCAGGCGTCAAAGCGTCCTGAGTCAGACTGAGAGATGTTAGTATTTTCATCATTTTCCTTCTTTTCAACGATAATTGGCATAAACATCGCTTGAAAAGAAACAAAAAAGCCTATCATGGCGACCGGCATGATAATAATCGCCGGGATCATCGACAGCGGTATAGACGCAACGATAAACGCTGCGACGACCAGGCCGTAAATACTCAGCGCGGCCATATTATGATAAAAAGCGGCAAGCGAGCACTTCATCGCGTGAAAAATACGTTTTTCACCTTGGAAAAACACCTGTGGCACGACAAAAGCGAAGGCCATCATAATGACCGATTGTGCAATCACAAATACGGCAACTTCGGCAAAACTAATATTGCTCGCGATAAGTCCGATAAGTTCATTCGGCTCGGTATTTGGGCCAACACTCTCCAGCGCAGTCGCCACATCACTGAATAGCACACCGGCAACCATAGTCAGCAACAGCGCACCTGCCATTTGATAAATACCAACTCGGAACAAGTGTAATCGGCGGCCTTTTGCTGCAAAAGGCTCAAAAATATCAGCTAACTTTATTGGTTTATTGATCTGTTTATTGATAACTGCAAGGTAGAAGCCAGCGCTTAAGAAAGGACCAGACAAGGCAGCGATGATATGAAAAATAGGTGCGAACAGGGGCAATAGACTTACTACCGCCATGAAAATATACATCAACATGAAAGTCATAGGCTGGGTTTTGAAAATTGCCCACCCGGCTTTTAGCCACTGCACGCCCATGCTTGCTTTGAATGTTCTAATTGGTGTCGACATAGTCCACTTAATTTAAGCTATAACGTCTTTGATTATACTGATTACCGCGTCGAGTGAAAAGGCATGAAAAGCGGATTTGTCAGCGCTTTTTAGCATATTTTAAACAAATACTGACGGTTACCATAACCTATGTTGGACATCTTAAGTTTGAGAGAGTTGTAATGAGAATAGTATGTTTGATATGACAAGCCAACCGAAGCACTTATCTAGTCGGCTTGTTGTAGTAAGCATATACGCTTCGGCTAATCCGCTTTTGATATCTTTTTGATATCCAGCATGTGGGCACCGTGTTGGATCTTGGTTTTTAGATACTGTTCATTACCAGAAACCCCAGCCTTAACATGCGCCTGAGTGCCAACTACCTCATCGACAGTAATACCCGCATTTCTCAACGCCTTCAGCTTTCTTGGATTATTCGTCATTAACTTAACGTGGTTTAACCCTAGCGCCTGAAGCATCAACACGGCATCAGAGAAATCTCTTAAGTCATCTTCAAAGCCGAGGTGGTTGTTTGCCTCGTAGGTGTTCATCCCTTGTGATTGCAATACATAAGCATCGATTTTATTGTACAAGCCAATGCCACGACCTTCTTGGCGCAAATATAACAAAATGCCGCCTTGTTTATGCATCGCCTCAATACATTCATTTAACTGTTCGCCACAATCACAACGAGAAGAATGAAAGACATCGCCGGTTAAGCACTCAGAGTGCATACGAATTAGGGGAATTTGCTGCTGACTGTCTGCGCTATTAAATACCAGCGCAACATGTTCTTGGCCATCTTTTAGCCCTGAAAAAGAAACTATTTCTGCAGGGATATTACTATGCTGCCCTACATTCAGCCCGACTCTCGCTCTTACTTCTGCCACGTCTTAATCTTGCCTAATGTGATAATATAACAATATGCTACCATACATGGGATATGGTGTCTCTAAGTTCATTATACAAGGCCAAGGCGGACATCGCATTGGTAAATGTCAAAATTCGAACTAGGCTATATAAAAAGGAAAGCGAAAACATTTATAACTCATGCGCTCTGTTTTTATCTGCCTACTATTTTTAACCACATTCAGCTACGGCTCTGACATTGATTTCAGTGGCTTTGCTACGCTCAAGGCGGTTAAAACAGACTCCTATACCGCCAAAATCAGAGAATCCATCTCACATCCGCACGGTGTGGAAAAAGATGAGCTCGACTTTTCATTTTCGTCTTTGGGCCTACAGGCAGAGTGGCATGCAAATGATAATGTAGAGTTTGTTGGGCAACTGCTATTAAAAGAGCAACACGATGACCGAGTCAACAATGCAATAAAACTGGCTTTTCTACGCTACAATCTAAATTCGAACTGGCAATTTCGTGCCGGACGCACCGGGTTAGACCTATTTTTGATGACTGAATATCGGGATATTGGCTATTCAATGGATATGGAACATCCGCCTGTCGAGTTTTATTCTATTATTCCTCACCAAAACCTAGATGGCGTTGACTTGCAGTATCGCGCACCGCTTGATCAGGGCATCGCCAGCATCAAAGCATATTGGGGCCGCTCCGAATCGCCTATCTACAGCGATTATAAGTTTTTTTGGAATGTAGAACTTAAATCTATCTTGGGTGTAGCGGTACAGTACGAAACGTTAAATTGGCTGTTTAGAGCCAACTATACAACAACAAAAGCAGCTAATGAGCATGAACAGCAAAAGCAGTTACGTGAGGCTCTCGCGCAAGTTCCTCTACAAGTTTGGCCAACCAAAAATGAGCTTATCGACTCTCTTTATATTATCGACAAGCGCTTCACCTATAGCGCGCTCAGTATGAGATATGATGATTCGAAGTGGTTGGTACAAAGTGAATTATCGCTGACGGATTCAAATTCCAGCGTGCTCAACCGCCTAAAAGCAGCTTATATCACACTAGGCAAGCGCTTCGATTTAAACACTTTGTCTTTCACCTACTCAGTTGCCAAGTCCGATAATGAGCCAAGTGTAGAACCCGGTCCGCTCGTCCCATTACCTGAATTAATACAAATATACGAAGCTGCTTCCATGCACTCTGGTTTTTATCAACTGGATCAGCATAGCACCTCACTAACGTGGCGACGCGAATTGAGCCCGACGTTAGCACTAAAGTTCAATTGGAAGCATACATCAGCGGACCATTTGCCCAGCGCTTTTTACCTTCACGATACTGAGCAATTTAGTGATCCCGACCTTTCTTTTAACACCTTCACACTTAGCTTTAATTGGGTGTTCTGATGAAAAGGTTACTTACTGCTGTTTTCTTCCTGATTTCTTACCCAATTTCAGCAACAGCTGATATTGCCGTCATAGTTAACAAAGACAACCCCATCGAGTCAATATCGCAGCGCCAACTCATCGACATGTACATGGGAAAATACGTTGCCTTTCCCAACGGCGATATGGCCGTGACCTATGACTACGAAAAATCACACCCTTTAAGAGGTCCTTTTTTCTTGGCACTGACAGGACGCAATGAAAGCCAAATCAATGCTTATTGGTCAAGAATAAAGTTCAGCGGCAAAGTTTCTCCCCCACAGTCATTTTCCTCACCGTCGACTATACTTGAAAATATCAGAAATACGCCAAATGCAATCGGCTATGTTCCAGCAGACTTTGTGACGGGTGATGTGAAGGTAATTTATCAAATCGATGACTAAATATGGGCTGATCGTGCGGCTAGCACTCGTGCTTGTTGTCTCGACTTTTATTTTTTCAATGCTTTACGCTAAGTTATATCACGACCATATTGTTGAGCGTGAACTTCGGCGTTCTAATACTATTATTGGGCAAATTGGCCAAACCGTGTCGTCGTCTTCCTCTATTGCCACTTATCTCAATGACAAAGACCTTGCTGTAGAAGTTATTAATGGCCTAGTCAGTAACGACGTTATCTCTTCGGCCGCAATAAAAAGTGAGGATAAGTGGCTCGCTCAAAGTGTAGGATTTAAATCGCAAAATGCGACCATTATTTCGCTTAATCATCCGTTTTTATTGAGTGAAATTGTTGGTGAGATCTATATTCAACCAAATTCCGTTTTTATCGAGCAAAGTGCTAGAGATATCGCCCGTTCAAGTGTTCAAACTTTGTTGGTTGTCATCATTCCAATCTTAGTCATCTTCACCGTTGTTACACATTTTATAGTTACAAAACCCCTGAGTAACTTAAGTAGTCAAATTGCTAGGGTTATTCCTGGAACACCATTGGATTTAGTCGTGCCTAGGGGGCATGAATCAAGTGAAATTGGTGATATTGCGAGCAATACCAATCAACTTATTGCTAAAACCGCTTCCATGTTCGAGCAAGAGCGCCAACTGCGAGCTGATATTGAAATACTTGAGAAGCGCTTTAGGCTGATGTTTGAGCGCTCCTCTTCTCCCACCCTACTGGTAAAAGACAAAGGTGAAGTGATCTTAGCTAATGATGCCGCTTGTGATTTGCTGGCAGGCATGGCAATTGACCTTGATGAATATTTTCCCGAAAGTTTTGGTCGCTACTGCAAAACTCCGGATATTCTCTACACCTTTACGGAGCATACCTTGGAGCTTAACCAGCCAACTCAGTCAGAGTTTGAGTTTATTAACCCCATGACCGAACAACCTGTTTGGCTGAGTGTCATCATGCTTAGAGTGGAAAGTAGCGGGCAATTCTATTTACAGGTGTTTTTATCAGATATCACGCTTAGAAAAACTGTGTTTCAAGAACTCAATAAAAAGGCTAACCGCGATAAGCTAACAGGCCTCTACAATCGCCATGGTACTGAAATCAAGATCAACGAGTGGTTAGATAACGAAACTCCGTTTAGCTTATTTATTATTGATTTAGATGAGTTTAAACCAATCAATGATATTTATGGCCATAACGCCGGTGACGCTATGTTAAAACACATCGCCACTCAAATTAGTGCTCAGGTGAGAGAACAAGACGTGGTTTGTCGTTGGGGAGGTGATGAGTTTTTGATTGCCTTGCACTGCGCTAAAAATGAAAAATTGCAGCGCATCGCTGAAAACCTGTTAGGGGCGATAAACACCGAGATGATTTGGCAAACGTCAGAAGGGAAATTACTTCCACTGCGAGTTGGTGCGAGCATAGGTATTGCAAGCTACCCAAGAGACGCGGTTGAGCTAAGCCAATTAATCGAATGTGCCGATGTCGCCATGTATACGGTTAAAAAAGACAAGAAAAACGCCTTTCAATTTTACTCGTTAAGCGCTTAGTTATACCGCTCAAGTTAGCACGACAGTCCGCCAGCACACCTAATCCTCTTTTATCTACTGAAAGTGGCTTATCTGCTGCATTGCCTCTTGAATATATTCAAAGTTTGGCTCTTGCTCAGCTGGCTGGTTAGTTTCATCGAGCATCTCATAAGTTCCCATGGGCGAGACTTCAACAATTTGCTGCTTACTCACAATCGCATATTTATTGTAGCTACTGAGTAATAGCCAGTTTCTCTTTTTAACTGTTCCGGTTAAGTTATAACCCGTACTATAATCTTCAGGTGTGTTTTTGACCCCTAAGTACTCATTCATCAAGATCGGTATTTACAACATTTATGGTAATTAAGATTGAGCAAAGAGAGTTGATAAGAACCAACCAGCCGAACTGGTGAAATCGATGACGCAATAGCACAGTTCAAATTGTTCCTTTAATAGAAAATTTGACTGTTATATTACCGTTCTGACACATTAGTGTCACATTAAAAATTGTGAAAAAGTTTAACGCCGAAACAAGCCGCTTTGTTAGTACTGTTTCAATATCGTTTCTTTATAGTTTTCTGCTTTTATTTCAACTTGATACTTGCTAGCCAGTGAATCCAGCTCTGCTTGCCACATCGCCAAATCATCCATCGTTATGGTGTTGTCATCCAATTGCCATAGCTGACGAGATCCCGCATAGCTATACTGAATCGCCGTCATCGCATCTACATCCCCCTGCTGCGCTGCCTGTTTTAACTTCGCCATTTTACGGGTGATTTTGTTCAATGATTGCTTTAAGTCCCACACATAACTGACTTCAGTCATAAAGGGATGCGCTTTATGCTTTTTGAGCACGAGCCCAATGACGATGCAGGTCACTACTACACCAGTTAGATTCCAATGAAAATGGCTACCATCTACATCAGGAAGTAATTGGATCAATAACTGAGCAATCCCTAAACTACCGAGTGCTAGCGCCACAACGCAAGCAATAATTACTTGATTTAAATGTTTGCGATAACGCGCTTTATTGATCTCAACTAACTTCATAACTACCTATGATCACGAAAAATTAAATAATGTGCTCTGCTCTTCGTGCATTGTAATCCATGGCCTGTAGCCAAACCAAGATACATATCAAAAAAAATCTAAAAACTTTCACCCCGTTTCAGTTACCCAAACGTTTTATATACGAAAACAATATAACAGGGATAAAATCATGACGACATTAGCCACTCTTCAACAGCCTAATTTAGGAATTCCAAAACTCGCACTATCGCTTGTTGGCGCAGTTATTATTACTTTTGCCACCTTTGGCTTTATGCAAAACTTAGTTTCTCAGGAACTCACTCCCCCATTGTCGACATAGAAGTATTTGATCTTACTATTGCAACGGATAGAGAGGACTCTCCAGTCGAAGAAAAAAGGGTAATGCCAGAACCACCAAAACCAATAACGGCCCCAGTTAGACCGACTGAAAATATCGTTGATACAGGAGATAATCTACAAATTAGTAGCGAGACACCTAGCGTAGATTTAGGTAAGTTTACTAACACAATGACGCTGCAATTCTCCACCGATGGGCAAGCGACTCCACTTGTTAGAAGCAACCCTAACTATCCGCCCGCGGCTGCTAGAGATGGAGTGGAAGGCTGGGTAGAAATGGAGTTTGCCATTTCTCCACAAGGCGAAGTGATTGATGTTAAAGTGACGAATGCGGAGCCTAAAAGAGTATTTGATCAGGCTGCTGTCAGAGCACTCAGGAAATGGAAGTATAGACCACTTATTGTTGATGGAAAGCCGCAGCCGCAATACGCTCAGCGCGTTGTATTAGAGTTTACACTGGAACAATAACAGCCATTGATACGTAATCAATTTGAGTCGCTGAGTCACGAAGTAAACTTCTTAATTTAACCTGAGGTTTGGATAAGGAATGAGCTAACTCATTGTTTTTAATACCACATTAAATTATCCCCTTATCTAGCCTGACAGTTTTAGGGATAACAAGGCGAATTTATGCACCAATAGCTGGCTATTGGAAGTGAATTCAACGCAGTTAGCGCTAAAACTGGCTGCTAGAAAGGCATTAATTATCCGAAGCTCAGGTTAATTTAGCTTATTGATATTAGGGTCTGTTGACCCTTGATACTTAGGATTGCCTATGCTGAGTAGCTTGAAAATGTGGCGTGCTCGCGCCACCAGCAACGTAGAAGATCCGCTTTATGAATATGCGACGACGGGTAAAGTAAAATACCTAGAGCAAGTCATTGAGCGCTATCAAGGTGATTTATTTCACTTTCTAAAAACACAAACACAGGCGGCGTCGGCAGAAGATATATGTCAAAAAACATGGCTAAAAGTCATCGAAAAGAAAAGCGCTTATCGACAACAGGGTCACCCCAAGGCTTACTTGTTTCACATTGCACGTAACTTGCTAATCGATTCAATCAGGGCGTCAGGTAAACTCTCTGAGTTGACAGATAGTAAAGTAGGTATGACCAACTCCAATGAGTTCACAAAAACATCGGAGGAACAGTGGCTATACCAGCAAATTGCTACACTTCCTTTATTACAAAAAGAGGCGCTAAGCTTACAGTTAGAAGGGTTCAGCTTAGCTGAAATAGCACAAATTGTAGGGGCCACACAAGAGACTGTAAAAACTCGAATTAGATACGCAAAAGAGACTCTAAAGTCTCAAGTGGGTGAAGATCATGAGTAATTTAGACAAATTTGACGCCAAGTTAAAAGCGGCTTACCAAGCTAACAAGCAGGAAAAACCGTTAACTTTGGCTACTCGCATCAAGGTGCGACTAGTTAGCTTTGCCCATCATTATTTGGGTCGTATAGAAACTTGGCAGTGGAGCGCGGTTACTTGTTCAGTCGCTTTACTTTTCACCTTATGGTATCAAAATCAACATTTTGATATTGATAAAGAATATAACTCAAATGCTCATTTAGTCAGTTATGGAGATTTTCAACACATCGAAACGCATGAGCTACAGCAAGGCCAGTATCTTGCCCGTATAGATGAACAGAAAAAAGTGCTGGATGCTAGATTTGAGGCTGCGCAACAACAAGTTCAAGAACAGCGTTACGGTCGACTCGTTGCAATTAACGATGATGCTTGGTTAATTGAAGAGTGTAATACCCATACCCTCATCGAGTTAAAACAAAGCCTACTTAGCGTGATGCCACAGCCAAAAACTAGTGTTATCAATTTTAATACGCCAGTTATGCTAGCACTGTCGACCGCCAACAACGGACAAATTATTGCTATTGAAAGTACGGGGCACAACCAAGTTTTGGCTTGCCCCTAACTGGCGCTTACTCTTAAATCATAATAAGGCTGGCAATAAAGAAGCAGATAATTGCTAATACCCCGCCCACCAATGCATAAGGCAACTGGGTTTTAACATGAGTCAGTAAGTCACATCCAGATGCCAGTGCCGATACCGCACTGGTATCAGAAATAGGCGAGCAGTGATCACCAAATATTCCGCCACTTAAGATAGCACCAAGCACAAGCGACGGTGGCAGGCCTAGCGATTGAATAAGTGGCACACCAATAGGTATTAATATGGCGAAGGTGCCCCATGATGTACCAGTCGTAAATGACATGATTGCACCTGTAATAAAGAGTACAGGCACTATCAAGTAAATAGGCAAATAGTCACCAACTAAAGACGCAACAAAAGTCCCTGTTCCTAACTCTTTTAGACTTGCACCTAAGGTCAAAGAGAGTAACACAATACTTACCAATGGCAGCAGTTCTCCCATTCCCTTAAACCCAACATCCATTAGCTCGTGATGACTAAATCTCTTGCCGGTTAAAAGCAGCAAGTATGCAACCGTTGAAGCTAAGAGTGTGGCATAAAGTACTGATTTAGAGCCACTACCATTTGCCAATACACCATTGCCTGTCCAAAACATAAATCCAAGCATACTTACAATCAGCGTTAATAAAGGGATCAGCATATAACGCGACTTGGTAGCACTCGGCCCACTACTTATTTCAGCCGTATGGTGTTTTAACTCTTGTTCCGCGGCCTTCATCGGTCCATGAACTTTATCAAAGACAATCGTATAGAGAACAATTAACAGTGCGATAATCGCATAAAAGTTAAACGCGACACTACCCCATAAAATACTCACTGCCGACTGCTCAAGTTCGTAGTTACTCAGCAATCCAAGCACATAAGCACCCCAACCATTAAGCAAAATCAAAATACATACAGGAGCGCTAGTACTATCGATGATATAAGCCAAACGAGCCCGACTCATTTTGAACCTGTCAAATAGTCCCCTCGCAACAATACCAGAGGTTAGTACACTCATATTTGATTCGATGAACACAGCCGTGCCAGTAAACATGGTCAGTAAGCCAACCTGACGCTTACTCTTAGCGACGCCTCGATTAAGCAGCATATTCACCGTTGCAGCAACCCCACCTGACTCTCGGATGAAGGCAAGCAATGCACCGATCACAATGCTAAAAATCAAGATCCGGCTGTTACCTGCCGATGTCGCAACCTCAATAACACGTTCGATACTGCCTACAAATGTGCCAGCAACTAGCGACTGCTGGCCATGTACAGCCAATAAAAATTCGGAAGAAACTAACGCTAAAATCAAAGCGATAATCACTTCTTTACGCCAAAACACGACTGCAATCGCAATCAAAGGTGGCAAAATCGAGTACCAAGCCATATAGTTTAGTCTATAAATTCAAAACACTTAGCTTAAGTTAAGCGGTTTAAAACACCAAGTCTTTGCGACTAAATTAAATTTAAGTCAACATTTAACCCCAATACTGGTACAATGAGTGTGTTTTGTGCAATGATATTCCTTTTTGGTCTATCGTAACGTTCCAATTGAACCTATAATATGGACAGATTAATTTAGTTCGGATTGAGTATCGTATGTCTACATTTGTCAAAATAAAAGCACTTCGTCCATCACTCTCAAATAGTGAAGCAAAGCTTGCTGACTTTACCTTGAACTCGGGCGATAAAATCCGTGCGCTTTCCTCCGTTGAGCTGGCACGCGAAGCCGGTGTCAGCCAATCTAGCGTCGTAAAATTTGCCCAAAAGCTGGGGTATAAAGGATTTCCAGCATTTAAACTTGCCGTCGTTGATGCGCTCAACGAGCAAACAGATACCAGCGCAGCAATTGATGAGTTAATTTCCAGTAATGACTCAATCGAGTTAATCGCAGATAAATTACAACTAAAACAGCAAAATGTTATTTCCGAAACTCGAAAACTTAACTCAGCAAAACAGTTTGAGAACGCAATTCAGTTGGTGAAAAACGCACGAAAAGTCATCGTATGTGCACTTGGTAGTACCTTCACTATGGCCCAAGATTTAACTTGGAAACTCCAAAAGCTTGGTATTCCGGCAATTGCTCAGGTCGATGAAATCAGTGCCTCTAGCTTTATTGCAACGATGGGGAAAGACGATCTTTTTATTGTGATCAGCAATACAGGAACCAGCAAGAGCTTGCTAACCTTGACTAATCAAGCTCTGGATAATGGCTGTAAATGTCTTGCCATTTCACGTTATGGTAGCCACTCACTCGCGGAAATGGTAGATGCGATACTATATTGCATCAATGAAGGGGAGCCACTTAAGCATTCAGGTATGCTGTCTCGTACTTCTCAAGCCTACCTTATTGACGTTTTATTCACGGCACTTGCACAATCAAACCTGCATTGGCAAAAACGCGTGGATAAGGCCAATGAAAACATGCAAGTATTGCGTAGCGAGTAAGACTTAAGCCACTCACGGCAGACTCGTGCTGCCGCTTACCTCTAGCAAAAACCCGTTACAGTCTCGGGTATAATAAATACTTTTTCCGCTGCTTTAAAAAATCTTGTACATCCTGCTGCCACAGTTTTCTCAGCTCTGATGCCGATTGGCCAGATTCAATGGCTTTGCGGATTTTGTCCGTGCCTGCAAGCTTATCGAGAAAATCGGGGGACTGAAAAAACGCTTTATTCTCGTGTTTGAACTGTGCATATGCAGCAACAAACCAAGTTAGATCAAAACCTCGTACATTGCTGTTTCTTAAGTCTAGGCCAAACGCAGTCACACCATTTAATTTAGGATTGGAAGCCGCACCTAGTACTGGTCGGGGAGTGAACTGAAACTCACCCAATTTAGGATCTGGATAGCCAAAAACTTGAAATGGAAAATCCGTTCCACGACCAACAGAAATAGGTGTCGCTTCAAAAAAGCACAAAGATGGATACAAGTAGATTGCTTGTTGGTTTGGTAGGTTAGGACTTGGTGGTATCGGCAATCTGTATTCGGTGGCACCGCTATAATTTCGCATTGGAAATACACGTAACTGTGGCGCTGTTAGCGAGGTTAACCACCCTTCTCCTTTAATCATAGTCGCCAGTTCGCCAACGGTCATGCCATGCAATACGGGAATGGGATGCATACCAACAAAAGATTGAAATGGTTTTTCTAATAATGGGCCATCAACATATGCGATATTTGGGTTTGGCCTATCAAAAACCCAAAATTCAATATTTGCATCGGCTGCAGCTTCCATCGCGAGGTGCATAGTGCTGATGTATGTATAAAAGCGTAACCCCACATCTTGAATATCAAAAATAAGCACATCGATATCTTTGAGCTGCTCAGGCCTTGGCTTTTTATTACTACCATAAAGCGAAATGATTGGTAGCCCAGTTTTCACATCTGTTGCATCATCTACTTTAGCACCCGCATCATAATTACCACGAAAACCATGTTCCGGTGCAAAGACCTTTTTAACATCCACTTCTTTATTAAGTAAGTAATCAACTAGATGTTGGTCGTCAATGCGGGATGTTTGGTTTACGATTAATCCGACGCGCTTACCTTTTAACACAGGTAAATACTCTTCTGCGCGCTCAGCACCTAATGTAAGCGCTTCAACAGTTAAAGGAACACAACAAAAAACAAGTAGTAATAAAATTCTGAGTGATTGAAACATATAACGCTTTCTCTAAATAAATACGCGATTAGGGTATCAGTCAGAAAAAAAATGAAAAGTATTTCGGGAGTTTAATCATGCAGTAGTGAACCTCCGAGCGTCGTCATATTTAACTTTCGTAAAAGATCGCAGGGTAAACCTGCTCCTACATGGATATTAGACACAAAAAAACCGACTTTCGTCGGCTTGTTTATCTCTTTATTTTACCACTTGAGATAAGTAGTGGATGCAGGACGTGTATTGTGGAGGGTGAACCTCCGACCGCCTGTTTTTACCTTCATTCTTTCACCACTTGAGGAAAAGTGGCGGATGCAGGACGTGTGTTGTGGAGAGTGAACCTCCGACCGCCTGTTTTTACCTTCATTCTTTCACCACTTGAGGAAAAGTGGCGGATGCAGGACGTATGTTGTGGAGAGTGAACCTCCGAGCGTCGTCATATTCAACTTTTGTAAAAGATCGCAGGATAAACCTGCTCCTACATGGATATTAGACACAAAAAAACCGACTTTCGTCATATTCAACTTTTGTAAAAAATCGCAGGGTAAACCTGCTCCTACATGGATATTAGACACAAAAAAACCGACTTTCGTCGGCTTGTTTATCTCTTTATTTCACCACTTGAGGAAAAGTGGCGGACGCAGGAGGATTCGAACCTCCGACCGCCTGGTTCGTAGCCAGGTACTCTATCCAGCTGAGCTATGCGTCCGTTACGAATGTATAGTTTCCCAACTTCTTTATATTTAACCACTTAAAGAAAAGTGCCGGATGCAGGACGTATTTTTTGAAGATGAACCTCCGACTGCCTGTTTCCTACCTTTATTATTTAACCACTCAAGGAGAAGTGGCGGACGCAGGAGGATTCGAACCTCCGACCGCCTGGTTCGTAGCCAGGTACTCTATCCAGCTGAGCTATGCGTCCGTTACGAATGTATAGTTTTCCAACTTCTTTATATTTAACCACCTAAAGAAAAGTGCCGGATGCAGGACGTATTTTTTGAAGGTGAACCTCCGACTTCCTGTTTCCTACCTTTATTATTTAACCACTCAAGGAGAAGTGGCGGACGCAGGAGGATTCGAACCTCCGACCGCCTGGTTCGTAGCCAGGTACTCTATCCAGCTGAGCTATGCGTCCGTTACGAATGTATAGTTTTCCAACTTCTTTAATATTTAACCACTTAAAGAAAAGTGCTGTACTCAGGACATGTTTTTTGAAGGTGAACCTCCAACTGCCTGTTTCCTACCTTTATTATTTAACCACTCAAGGAAAAGTGGCGGACGCAGGAGGATTCGAACCTCCGACCGCCTGGTTCGTAGCCAGGTACTCTATCCAGCTGAGCTATGCGTCCGTACAAGACAACCATTAAAAATGGCGGAGAGGGAGGGATTCGAACCCTCGATAGGGCTACAAACCCTATACTCCCTTAGCAGGGGAGCGCCTTCGGCCACTCGGCCACCTCTCCGTCTTGTGGGGCGTATAATATAGGTTAGAAAAAATATGTCAAATACTTTTCTTGTAAAAAAGCACTGAATGGTGATAGATTGTGCAGTCTGCTTAGTTACTCGGCACTAACACCAATTTTTACTCATTTTGTAGGGGGTTAGGATCGCTGTAGGTATTTCTTAATGCACGTTGTTGACGCAAAACTTCGTCCAAAAATGCTTCTTGATAACCAAGCTGCTGAAACTCAGCGATACAAGCCCGATAATATAAAATTCTCGCTTGCTCGTGCTCATCGACATTTTCAAACTCATTATTGCTCATCTTATTGGATTCCCTATTTGTTATTTTTAACGCAGCATTAGAACTTGAAAAAGACTAGTTAGGAAATTGGGATAATCTAGTTTCAAAAGAGAAACAACTTTTATGATGAGTAGGAGTTGGCAATAACTACATAATAAAACTAAGTATTTAAAAATGCTGTGAGATTTATCTTACGAAAATAACAGAAAAGCGCCATAAGGCGCTTTTCTAGATGTACTTTCAGATTACGTGAAAATACTTACTGTTCAGCTTGCACTTCAGGACGCATGTGTGGGAACAAGATAACGTCTTTAATAGTCGGTGAGTCTGTGAATAACATCACAAGGCGATCGATACCAATCCCCTCACCTGCTGTTGGTGGTAAACCATGCTCTAGCGCACGAATATAATCCGCATCATAGTGCATTGCTTCATCGTCACCTGCATCTTTTTCTTCCACTTGGCGAGCAAAGCGCGCAGCTTGATCTTCAGCATCATTAAGCTCAGAGAAACCATTTGCAAGCTCACGGCCACCCACGAAGAACTCGAAGCGGTCTGTGATAAATGGATTTTCATCGTTACGACGTGCAAGCGGTGACACTTCCCAAGGATATTCAGTAATGAACGTCGGTTGGATAAGTCTGTGTTCAGCGACTTCTTCGAAGATTTCACATAGGAACTTACCTGGACCCCATACACAATTTTCAGGGATCTTAACGTGAACTTTCTTAGCGTATGCTTTTAGTGCTTCAAAGTGGTTTTCTGGATCTTTGAAGATTTCAGCTTGTGCTTCAGCATCTGGGCCATATTGTAAAATAGCATCAGCCATAGACAAACGCTGGAACGCACTACCAAAGTCATACTCAATCGTCTCTGTCACTTCGCCTTCAGCATTCTTCACAGTATTAACAACCGTAGTAGTGCCTAACACGTCTTGTGCCACGGTGCGTAACATGTCTTCAGTCAAGTTCATCAAATCATTGTAATCCGCGTATGCTTGATAGAACTCAATCATAGTGAACTCTGGATTATGACGCGTAGATAAACCTTCGTTACGGAAGTTACGGTTGATTTCGAACACACGATCAAAACCACCAACCACTAGACGCTTAAGGTATAACTCAGGCGCGATACGTAGATACATATCGATATCTAGTGCATTGTGATGCGTTACAAATGGGCGTGCAGAGGCACCGCCAGGAATAACCTGTAGCATCGGCGTTTCCACTTCCATAAAGTCACGCTCGGCTAAGAAACGGCGAATACCTTCAATCACTTTTGAACGAATACGGAATGTTTCGCGTGTGTCCATGTTAGTGATCAAATCAACATAACGCTGACGATATTTTGCTTCTTGGTCAGTCAGGCCGTGGAACTTTTCAGGTAGTGGACGTAGCGACTTAGTCAGTAGTTCATACTCAACCATGTCGACGTATAAATCGCCTTTACCGGATTTATGAAGCGGACCTTTAACACCAACGATATCGCCGATATCTAATTGACCATACTTCTCTTTTAGGTCTTTTTGTACGTCTTTTGAAGCATAAGCCTGAATACGACCTTTCATGTCTTGCAACACTAAGAAAGGACCACGTTTCGCAAGCAAACGACCCGCAACAGAAACATGATGATCAAGTTCTACTAGCTCTTCCTTCGATTTATCACCAAACTTAGCCTGTAGATCTTGTGTGTAGTCTTCGCGGCGGAATGAGTTCGGGTGGCCATTCGCAGGGCAATTTTCCCGGATCGCATCTAGCTTGCCACGACGCTCAGCAATAAGTTTATTTTCGTCTTGATTGTGATCTGTCATTGTTTAGCTCTTAGTTTAGCTTGTGGATTAAAGGCCTGATTTCAGGCTTGCTTCGATAAATTTGTCTAAATCGCCGTCTAGTACGGCTTGGGTATTGCGATTTTCAATACCTGTACGCAAATCTTTAATACGTGAATCATCTAGCACGTATGAACGGATTTGGCTGCCCCAGCCGATGTCAGATTTTGCATCTTCTTGGGCTTGCTTTTCAGCGTTTTGCTTTTGCAGTTCAAGTTCGAACAATTTCGCCTTTAACTGCTTCATCGCTTGATCTTTGTTCTTGTGCTGCGAACGGTCATTCTGACACTGCACTACCGTATTGGTTGGTAAGTGCGTAATACGCACCGCTGATTCTGTACGGTTAACGTGCTGACCACCCGCACCCGATGCACGATATACATCGATACGAAGATCTGCAGGATTAATATCGATTTCGATATTGTCGTCAATTTCTGGGTAAACGAATACAGAAGCAAACGAAGTATGACGACGGCCGCCTGAATCAAAAGGACTCTTACGTACTAAGCGGTGTACGCCCGTTTCTGTACGAAGCCAACCGTAAGCATATTCGCCCGTAACTTTAACTGTTGCGCCCTTAATACCGGCAACATCGCCATCGGTCGCTTCAACGATTTCGGCTTTAAAACCTTTCGCCTCAGCCCAGCGCAAATACATACGCAGCAACATGTTACACCAGTCTTGGGCTTCAGTACCGCCAGAGCCTGACTGTAAGTCGATGTACGCATCGTTGGCATCTTGCTCGCCTGAGAACATACGACGAAACTCTAGTTTTTCCAGCTGCTCAACAAGGCCGTTGACCTCTTGCTCTGCTTCAGTGAAGGTTTCTTCATCTTCGGCTTCTACGGCGAGCTCAACTAAACCCTCTGCATCATCGGCACCAGACACGAGATTGTCGATGGTTTCAACTATCACTTCTAAATTCGATTTTTCTTTGCCCAGTGCTTGGGCTCTTTCCGGCTCATTCCATACAGCGGGATCTTCTAATTCGGCATTAACTTCTTCTAAACGCTCTTGCTTTAGAGCGTAGTCAAAGATACCCCCTAAGAAGCTCTGTACGTTCGCGAATTTCCTTGATTTGGTTAATCACAGGATTCACTTCAAACATTTACCTTTACTCCAGAACTAAATTTGTCGGTTTGTGAATACACACAAACAGGTCTGACAACGGGTCAGACCATAGATTTAAGCGACCAATAGTATCAAATAATAACCGCGCTTAGCATCCCTTAAAGTGAGAATTTTGGGAGTTTTTTAACAAACTCAGTACGCACATCTCTATTAATTCGATTGCGCCTGAAGTTCACGCACAATGAGCTGCAAATTATATTTACCACGAAACTCATTAATATCTAATTGATAAGCAAATAAAGCATGGGTTGCCTGGAGATTTGGCCAAGCCCGAACGTCAACGTTAAATGCTATCGCATCAACCAATCGACCCGAGCGATGCTTAAGCACAAGTTTTAGATGTTTGTCGCCAACAATACGTTGCTGCACCAACTCAAATACATCCTGAAATACCGGCTCACTAAATTGCTGCCCCCACGGACCTGCCTGCTGTAGTTCAAAAGCAAAATCCATGGTGAAGCAATCGCCCGGCAGTTCACCGTCCGTCAACAGAATACTTTGCTTTGCTTCTTCACTCAGCGTCGCACTGACGTTTTGTTCAAATATCTGTTTAAACCGCGCAAATTCAGACTCTAAAATGGTCAGTCCTGCTGCCATCGCATGGCCACCAAACTTTACAATTAACTCTGGGTGCTGGGTATTGATTGACTCCAGCAGGTCGCGCATGTGTAGACCTTCAATAGAGCGACATGAGCCCTTTATCTCGCCGTTGTCGCCTTGTGCAAAGATAATGCACGGTCGGTGATACTTTTCTTTTAAGCGTCCCGCCAGAATACCTATCACACCTTGATGCCAATCATCTTGATACAAACACAAGGCATCTGGTACTTCTTGGCTTTTAAGTACCAAGCGCTCCAATACCGCTTGCGCTTCTTGCTGCATACTTTGCTCAATCTCGCGTCGCTCTATATTTAGACTATCGAGCTCGGACGCAATACGGCGAGCTTGGTTAATGTCTTTCGATAACAAGCAAGCAATACCTAAACTCATATCGTCAAGACGCCCGGCGGCATTGAGTCTTGGCGCTAACGCAAAGCCAAAATCACTGGCACTTAATCTAGCATTATTACGGTTAGAAACCTCGATAAGCGCTTGGATCCCTGGTCGCGTTTGACCACTGCGGATCCGGGCGAGCCCTTGATGTACCAAAGTGCGGTTATTCGCGTCCAGAGCCACAACGTCAGCCACGGTTCCTAGGGCAACAATATCTAATAATGTCGCCAAATTTGGCATCGCGACGTTTTGTTCCACAAAATAGTTTTGCGTCCGTAAGTAATACCTCAGCGCTATCAGCAGATAAAAGGCAACCCCAACGCCCGCGATAGACTTAGACGGGAAATCGCAGTCAAGACGATTTGGATTAACAATCGCATCAGCAATCGGCAATTCATCACCTTGTAAATGGTGATCAGTAACAATCACCTTAATACCTGCCTGCTTCACGATTTCGACACCGCGAATACAAGAAATACCGTTATCTACGGTGATCACCAAATCAGGTTTTATGGCGACGATTTGCTCGGCCAATGCAGGGCTTAGACCGTACCCCAAGCTAAATCTATCAGGCACGAGGTAATCCACACGCTGAAAACCAAACTGAGGCAGACCCTCCATTAATACGGCGGTGCTCGTTGCGCCATCGGCGTCAAAGTCACCAACAATCAACACTTGTTGTTGCATAGAAAGTGCTTCAGCCAGAATTTGGCTTGCAAGCTCGATGTCTTTAAATAATTTAAAATCGTGTAAGGTTGCGGCGCTATTATCCAGTTCAACGACCGATTTAACCCCTCTGGCAGCATAAAGCTGCTTGATCACGGGATGCAGTGAAGCCGGTAAATGGCTGTCATCAACCCGCTCTCTTGGTTTAATTTCTGTATGCATACTTTTTCACAAAACAAAAAAGGCCAAAATGGCCTTTTATATTCTTTATCTTGCTATCTTATCGAGTTCTCAACGCGAACTCCATCGCTAAGCGTGAGTCATTATGACTTAGGGCTATTTGCGTCTAGCATTTGTGCAATAGCTGCAGCAGGTTGATAACCTGGGATCATAGAACCATCTTCAAGAATGATCGCTGGCGTTCCTGAAATGCCAAAACTTTGCCCAAGTTGATAGTGCTCAGCTACTGGCGCGTGGCAGTTTTCAACTGGTTTCACTGCACCACCAGCTTTCGCTTCAGTAAGTGCAGCTGCTGCGTCTTTTGCACACCATACGTTTTTCAAATCTTCATAGCCTGAGCCACGCAAGCCACCACGTGGGAAAGCTAGGTATTTCACGGTAATACCTGCCGCTAAATAATCTTCTAATTCACGGTGCAGTTTGCGGCAGTAGCCACAAGTAATGTCTGTGAATACCGTGATTTGATGTTTTTCGTTTTCCGCTTTATAGACGATCATTGAGTCTTCGTATTCAGCGATACCTTTCTGGCGTACATCACTCAACGCGTCTTCGGTAATATTACGACGGTTATCAAGATCAATCATAGTGCCCTGAATCAGATATTTACCATCGGCACTTGAATACAGCACCCCTTTATCTGTGATCACTGTTTTTAAGCCAGCAAGCGGACTATCTTTGATTTGCTTAACCGTTATACCCAATCCGCTAAATTGCGTCGTAATTGGGTCTACTTGTGCTGTTGGTGCGACAGGACCCTCAACTTGCTCAGCGAAAGCGCCAAAGCTCAATGCCAGTGAAGCGGCAACTATTAGTTTTTTCATTATGTTCTCTCTAAACCTGTTATTTGAGGGATCACACGCCCCTTTGTGTTACTCACTAAGACCGGAGTAACCATAAATAATTCCCAAGCAACAAAAATTAAGCTCTTGGGTGATGCTGCTGGTGCAATGTTTTTAAACGTTCACTGGCAACATGTGTATAAATTTGAGTCGTCGACAAGTCGCTATGGCCAAGCATCATTTGCACAACTCGCAAGTCAGCGCCATGATTCAATAAATGTGTTGCAAAAGCATGACGTAGCGTATGTGGCGATAACGGCGACTTAACGTCTGCCAAAATAGCATAGTGTTTTATGCGATGCCAAAAAGTTTGTCGCGTCATACCTATGCCTCGTTTAGATGGAAAGACAAAATCAGTAGCATGCTTAATCATTAAGCCCCGCCCTTTTTTGAGAAATTGTTCAATCCAATGCAATGCTTCTTCACCCATCGGCACCAAGCGTTCTTTGCCTCCCTTACCACGCACAAGCACAACAGCTTGTCTCATGTTGACTTGCTCCATTCTTAGCCCGACTAACTCCGTCACGCGCAACCCCGTGGCATACAAGAGTTCAAGCATTGCTTTATCTCTCAACCCCATAGGGTCGTCACAATCAGGAGCATTTAACAGGGCCTCAACTTCTTGCTCTGACAAGGTTTTTGGCAACGACAGTGTTGTTTTAGGTTGCGCAATAGTATCCAGTGGAGACTGCGCGATTTGTTTTTCTCGCAACCAATATAAATAAAATCTCTTTAATGCACTGATGGCTCGCGCGTTACTCTTTGCTTTTAAGCCCTTGTCTATTCTGTGTGCCAAATAAGCCTCGACGTCCTGACTTGTGATTGCCAGTAAAGAAGACACCGAGGTTTCTGCTTTTGTGAATAAGAGAAACTTTTCAAGGTCGCTGCGATAGGCTGCAATGGTATTTTCACTGAGCCCTTGCTCCAAAAATAGTGCATCTAAAAAGGCTTCTATATATTGCGGATCGGACAGTGTATGGGAAGTTGCTTGGTGTTCGCTCACAGAGTACCTGTATTAATTATTAACGTCATGATGTAGACTTGCCACCTATAATACCAGTCAAATTGAAAGTGATAAATACAATGCAAATTGGGTTATTTTACGGCTCGACAACATGTTACACAGAAATGGCCGCAGAAAAGATTCAAGAAATCATCGGCAAAGACACAATTACCTTATTTAATATTAAGGACGAGCCGCTAAAACAAGCTGAGCAGTTTGACTTCCTCATTTTTGGTATCTCAACATGGGACTTCGGCGAACTTCAAGAAGACTGGGAATCTCACTGGGACGATATCGACAGCGTTGATCTGAGCAACAAAGTCATAGCGCTATTCGGCATGGGGGACCAACAAGGTTATGGTGAATGGTTTCAAGATGCACTAGGCATGCTACATGAAAAAATTGCCCCTCAAGGCGTCACCTTTTTAGGTTACTGGCCAAATTCAGACGACTATGAATTTGAAGCGTCAAAAGCACTGACCGAAGATAAAAGTCAGTTCGTTGGCCTGGCACTAGATGAAGACAGTCAATACGACAAAAGCGACGAGCGTATCGCAACTTGGATAGAGCAAATCATGACGGAATACGCCGAATTAGATGTTTAGCGCAGTAAGCGTTAGCACTAATCCAAAGTGTTAACGCCCATTCCTAATATCATCTGTAAAACTGGCTCAATGCGGCCTCAATTTGTGATAGCTTATACGGCTTATGGATCACATTATCAAAAACTTCATTTTGAGCTTGAGTTAAGAAAATATCAGCGGTTATCGCCAAAATCGGTAACCTTGAATTTTCTTGTTTGATTAAATGTGCCGCCTCTGTACCACTCATACCCGGAAGATTCACATCCATAAAAATGATGTCAAAGTGTTTTTCTTTTGCCACTTCAAAATAGGCTTCAGCAGATTCGAAAATATCATAACTACAATTCAGTTTGTCGAGTATCGCAGTGATCAGTAGCTGATTAAGCGGATTGTCTTCTATTACACCAATTTGATGATAGAAAATGGCAATATGCTCTGTTTTTGGCGGCGAAGCGACTTTTACTCCACTTTCACTTCGGCACGGAATAATAAACACCACCTCAGTTCCTTCGCCCTCTTGACTGGAGACACTGATCCGCCCTCCCATAATATCAATAAGTGCTTTAGTTACACATAGGCTTAACCCAACCCCTAAGTTTCCTCTGCCCTCAAACATACTAAAACGGTCAAACAGATTACTTTGCTCAAGCGCTGAAAGGCCTTTACCACTGTCTTTTACGATAAACTGTATTTCATTACCAATGACATATGCTCTGAGCACCACCTCTTGCCCAGCCTCGCTGCACTGAATTGCAGTGTCGAGTAAAGTCTCTATAACGCGTGACACTTTATCCTTATCGAGCATCAAAGCCTCACCTTTATAGACACCAGCAATAGAGTGCGTAATCGTAATATCGTGTTGTTTTGCCTCAGTAGCAAAGCGAGCAACTGACTGCTTTAGTAGATCGGATAATGAACAAAGAATGGGTTCAAACTGAACTTTTTCACCTTCAATAAGCTCAAGCTCTAATACGGAATCAATGACAGTAAGCAGTTTACTCCCTCCTGTTTCTATATTTTGCAGGTAGCTTGTCGTAGATTCAGAAAACCCTTCTGCTTCAGCAGAGTTGAGTACCACATCATTAAAGCCAATGATGGCGTTAAGTTGAGTGTGTAATTCATGGCTGATATCAGATAAAAAACTGTCTTTGGAATCATTGAGCAGCTTAAGTACGTTTACTTCTCTGCGCAGTTCAAGTTGCCGAATTACCTGACGCCCCAAGGTGGCGAGTGTTTTCCTTTGCAAATCGGTGAGTTTTTTGGGCTTATCACTGATAGCACAAATAGTGCCTACCTTATAACCGCCAGAGCTAATCAGCGGTGCACCGGAATAATGGCGGATTTTCGGACCGCCAGTAACCAGTGGATTGTCAAAAAAGCGTTCATCTTCTAGGGCATCTTGCACCTCAAATACATCTTCTTGCAAAATAGCATGAGAACAAAAGGAGATATCTCGATGGGTTTCATCCACATCCAGCCCCACTTTAGACTTAAACCATTGGCGATTTGTATCTATCAAGCTAATAAGCGCGATAGGCGTTTCACAGATCTCTGACACCAGCTGCGTAATTTCATCAAGATTTGCTTCTGCAGCAGTATCCAATACCTTATATTCGCGCAGCGCTTTGAGGCGATTCTCTTCGTTATTTGGGATCTCGGCTTTTTTCATGGACACCTACACAAGCGAATTAAACCAGCTAAGTACACGTAAATCAGACTGCACTTTTAACACGATGATTCTGACTATTTCTCAGCTAAAGTGTAGAAGATAAATCACGATACAAGCAAAAAATATCCATCACATTTTTAGGTAAAACTCATGACATAAAGAAACAAAATCATTCGTATATTGGTTATCTACATCGTATATCACCAACGATTGCTCATGACTTGGTTGTGCTATGTTTTGTTTGCCTATCAGTAGCAATCTGCGAGAGTAAGATTTACTCGGGGTAGTTTTAATCGCACAGCTTGAAACAAGAAACCAATTTCGCGCTTTGGCAAGCTGACAAAAGAGCAAACTCTCTTGATAGGGTAAAATTACCGCAAGTTGCCCAGCATCCGATGTGAACTTTTCGAAGGCATCAAGCAACGCATCAAAACTCAGGCTGTCCGTGTGTCTCGCTCTATTTCTCGCTTGATTTTCTCCTTTCAAACTCGCGTTGAAGTAAGGTGGGTTTGATACCATGAGGTCAAAGCGCAGCTCGCTATCAAACTTTTGTATTGCACAGCGATGCAGCTCAATATCAGGCCACGGGCTGTGCTTGATATTAAACTCTGCATCTTTTAACGCATCGTCATCAATCTCAACCGCATGGACTGTGCTCATTGGACTTCGCTGTTTACACATCAATGCGATAAGCCCAGTTCCCGTTCCGACATCAACAACCCGGTTGGCTTCAGCGAGCGGAACCCACGCGCCAAGCAAAATACCATCGGTCGAAACCTTCATTGCCGCATGATGCTGGGTCACCGAAAACTGTTTAAATGCAAACTGAGACATCCTATACCTTTGAGAAAATGCAATAGCAACGTATAATTCCGCTATTGTCCTTTATTTGTGATGCAATATGCAATTTACTGAATTTGATTTAGACAGCAAGCTGATTAGTGCGATTAAAAAAATGGGTTTCGATACTCCCACCAGCATTCAACAGATGGCTATTCCTGAAGCGCTAATTGGCCGAGATATTCTCGCCAGCGCACCAACCGGTACGGGTAAAACCGCTGCATTCTTGATCCCTGCGATTCAGTATTTGCTTGATTTCCCTCGCAAAGAGCCAGGCTTTGCCCGCGTACTTATCATGACGCCAACACGTGAACTTGCCTATCAAATACACGAGCAATGTGAACTCCTTGCCGCGGGTGTTAACCTTAAGATAGGCGTGGTAACTGGCGGTATTAATTACGGCAGTCACAAAGAAATATTCGAAAAGAACAATGATATTCTCATCGCAACGCCTGGTCGTTTGATGGAATATCTTGAAACCGAGAACTTCCACGCAGAAAACGTTGAGCTACTGATCTTAGATGAAGCCGACCGCATGCTAGATATGGGCTTTCGAAAAGAAATGCTACGTATTTGCTCTGAAGCAGTTAACCGTCGTCAATGCTTTTTGTTCTCTGCAACCCTTGAGGGCGAAAGCGTTGAGAAGTTTGCTGAACGTATATTACAAGACCCAGCACTACTTGAAGCCACGCCATCACGTAAAGAAAAAGGTAAAATCCATCAGTGGGTTCATCTTGCTGATAACTACGAGCACAAAGTCAATTTGCTCGCACAACTACTAGATGACGAAGAAGTAACCAAAGCGGTTATCTTCGTAAAAACGCGTGAACGCCTAGAAACACTCGTTGGCGAGCTATTTGCTAAAGGCATTAAAACCACTTGGCTGCGTGGTGAAATGCCACAAGACAAGCGCATGGCTGCGATGGCAAGTTTTCACAGTGGTAAGACGAATATCTTAGTGGCAACAGATGTTGCAGCCCGTGGTATCGACGTTGCGGATATCAGCCACGTATTTAACTTTGATATGCCACGCACCGCAGATATTTATGTACACCGCATCGGTCGTACAGGCCGCGCAGGTAAAAAAGGGACCGCGGTTTCCTTGGTTGAAGCCCACGATGTTGAGATTTTAGGTAAGGTTGAGCGTTACACCGACCAAAAACTTAAGCGCCGTGTAATTAAAGGCCTTGAACCTAAACATAAAGAAGCAAAAGCACCGAAGAAGAAAAAAGATCCGGTGAAAATCAAAGCGAAAAAGAAAGCCGCCAAGGTTAAAAAGAAGAAGTAACCCAAAAAACCAGCGTCAGTACGCTGGTTTTTTTATGCTAATTTGAGCAAGTGCTAATATGAGTAAACCTTAGCTTACTTTGTTAGATTTGGCTGATAAAACTTAGTAAATCTAACGGTCGTATATGCGCCAATAGCAGGCTGTGGTAACGCCGCATTTAAGTATTTACTTCACTTCCTCAGCTTTGATGTTAATAGTGATGGGTGTGACTTATTTTTCATGCTTGTTAGCTATACATTTAACCTAATGTAAAGTCTAATTGTACCTTAAGATCTTTTTGAATAACGGCAACACCATTCTCTACTTTAGGGGCATATTTCCAATTGGAGAGAGCTTTGATTGCAGCTTTATCAAAGACTTGTTCAGGTACAGACTTTAGTACCTGAATGTTAATAGGCTTTCCACTTTCACTGATATCAAAACTCATTTGAACATAGCCTTCGATTCTATTGCGAGCAGCATAAGCTGGATATGTTGGATTTGCTGTTTCTTGTAGGGTAGCATTAGCTCTATCAGGTAATGGTTTTGAAGCACACCCCATTAGTAAAGTAATTGCTAATGACACCAAAATTGAATATTTCATAAAACCCCTTTTGTATAGCGCCCAAAGCAGCGGCGCGCGTTAGCGTGTCCAGCCACGTAGTGGCGATGCTGCCTTTGCTTGTTATGTTTTTTTACCTAATAATTCTGACTGTTTTCGGGTTAATTCATCGAATACTGGCTTTACTGAATCCATTAAACCCTTCGTTGGCCAATTATTCACAGATACATGTTCCGAAAAGTCCTGATTTTCCCATTGAGCTATAACTGCTCGATATGAACTAACATGGGATAGCGCCAGCGTGAATGCTTCAGGAATTTCATCTCCTTCAATGAGATGTATATTTTCGATTATTATTGATTCAACTCTCTCATTAAGAGGGTGGAATACATTTACAATCCATGTCCTCCACTTTAGCAATTCAGCTTCTGAAAGTTGGTCTTCACCTTTTCCAAAATACCCTGGCATTCCATGACTAGGCCAATGTTTTTTAGTAAAAGAAACCCAAGTTTCATGGCTTGCCGTTAATGTTGCCATTAGTGGCCCATATAGATTTTCTAATTGTTCGTTAATTCGAGCGAGTTGCGCTGACCTTTTCTCAAAATGCAGTTTGCTAAAATGTGCTACAAGCCAACCCGTAACGGCGATGAGCGCACCCGCTATAACTTTTTCCATGGTGATTTAGGCTCCTTCTCTGAAAACATAACATTTTAGTATTTATGCGACATGCAGTTTGTGTTGCATAATCGCTTGTTGGACTGAGCAGCTAGGTGTGTCAGAATTGGTGTTGTTTATGCTATGGCTTACTTAGAAAAAATAGGCTTTTTGGAGGCTTTCACTTTCCTAGCTAGTGTAATCAGTTTAGCTAGTGTTATGTAAGCTTTCCCTGCATTGCTCAGCGCTTATTATGTATTCATTACACCTACATTTGCCTTAAGAAGCAATTATATTTTTTACGCGTACAGAGGCCGCTAGCTTGAGCAATTAAGCAGGTTAATTACTTGATTTTACAAAGCAGCCATAATCAAGCATCCCCTCCTTGGCTAATATCAAAGCGCATTCATGCGCTTCTCGTTCATTCTTTTTAAACGACGAAAAAGAACGAACCAAGAAAACGTCGCCCCAGCATCACACTCAATCCTCAAATCCCAAGCCGATATATAATACCAATTGCACTAAGTCTCCAATCAATTTGAAGGGTGAAATACCATATTAGCGTCGTTAAAAATTTCTCATTTAGAACAACTAAATAGCAAAATTTTTGCCTAGCTACTAAAGCTATTTCTCCGCTTCAAATTGCTCATTTACCTAATACAATTGGTAGCAACCGTCTTGTAAGGCACATCCCTATGCCAGACAAGACTTGGCCGACATCCTGTCGGCACATTGCATATCAGCTTATGCTTTTCGGGTGTGATGGAGGGGGGATTGGTTTTGACTGCGAGCTCTAGTTTTTCTCTCAAAGCAGCAAATTTGCCTGCAAGCACCAAACAAAACTATCAGCACCGTTTTCCTCCCTCATCACACCCGAAAGTGAATTGCCAATGAGTCATTTCAACGCATGGATGCGTGAAAAGCGGTGACAGGGCCAAGGATAGCCCTTACACCGCGGTGACGTTCATATTGGCAATTTACTTGAGGAGTCAGTGTGATGTTGGGAGTGCCCTTTCTTTTGCGCAACGATTCTTTGGCCATCAAAGAAAAGTAAGTCGTAGTCCATGGATGGGTGTCGAAATCCGTCAGGAGGACGGGCTGACTTTACGGTAAATTTCGAGCTACCAGTCGTTAGCAACATAAACCTCCATGTTTAATATCAAAGCGCATCCATGCGCTTCTCGTTCATTCTTTTTAAACGACGAAAAAGAACGAACCAAGAAAACGTCGCCCCAGCATCACACTCAATCCTCAAACCCTAAGCTGATATAGTGCAACCGCCTTGTAAGGCACATCCCTATGCCAGACAAGACTTGGCCGACATCCTGTCGGCACATTGCATATCAGCTTATGCTTTTCGGGTGTGATGGAGGGGGAATACGTTGCTTGTGAGATCTTCTACAATTTTTATGATTAAGCTGCTTGCAAGCATTGCAAAGACTATCAGCGCAGCCTCCTACCCCACAGTCTAAATAGTTTTGTGGGAGGCGGTTCACCCGCCGAGAAGTTATGCTCTTCTGGTGTGGTTAAGGGGATTAGTTTTGACTACGAGCTCTAGTTTTTCTCTCAAAGCAGCAAATTTGCCTGCACTCACCAAAAAACTTTTCAGCACAGTATGTCTCCCTCATCACACCATTACAACAAATCAAATACCGGCTCTATCGCATTTAGACTGAAGTTGTCCAGATCCAAGCGGTGCTGTATTCCTAACGGCAAAATCCACTGCGGATCGGTATGGCCGAAATCAAGCCGAGTTATTACAGGTAAACTGTCACAGCCAAACTCATCACGTACAACCGATAAAATCACCTCATCAAGCGCAGCCATCTCGTGCTCGCTGTAATCCCGTGCACGGCCAATCATTAAGCCGGATATTTTTTCAAACACCCCCATCACCCCATAGTTACGTAACCAAAAGCGAATATAATCTTGACTAGGTTTATCCTCAGAGGTTTCTAAAAATAGCAATTTGTCTTGCCAAAATGACGGCGATGGCCAGTATTCTGTGCCTTTTAGCATCTCCATCACTTCAAAACAGCCGCCAAATAGCCGCCCTTCCACTTGCCCAGTACCTTGCAGTACTTTTGGACCATTTGTCGCAATTGCGGGATGCAGCTTACCGACGTTTTCTGGTATTGCCCACTCCGGATAGCCATGAGAATAAGCTTTGAATATTGGATAATGGACTTCACCTAGCAGCGCCTGCACTAAATAGGCTTGATATTCAGCACTAGCATTGTGGTACTGGGAGAAACCGGCCATGACTGATGGGCCGTTAAAAGTGACTAATCCCCATTGGTTCAGCAGTGTGGTCAGCGTGGAAAAATCAGAATAGCCCATCATAAACTTAGGGTTATTCAAGATAACGGATTTATCTAAATAAGGTAGGATCCGCGCGGAATCTGAACCACCAATAGAAGAAATTATCCCGGCTATATTCGGATCGGCAAAGGCATCATTAATATCTTTTGCACGTAATTGCGGCTGTGAAAAGAGTACGTCTGCAGCCGTTCGAGCCGACGGCATTTCGACAATATTAAAACCAAGCGAACGCAAGTTTGCCAGCCCTTGATCAAAGATGTGTGGAAATATACCTGGGCCACCCCAGCTAGGTGATACAATCGCAAGGGTATCACCTCGGTTTAGTTTTTTAGGCTTGCGCAATTGCACCGTTTATCCTGCCTTAATGGAATATTCATTAGCGACTAGATATATCCAATTAAGACTACAAAATCAAATACTCACTCAAGCTTTCATCTCGAAACGGAACTAAATAAACAGATGTGGCCTTGCCTTTCATTAGCAAGAGATAAGCATGACAATAATGATTAAAAATAAGTAACCCTGCTACACTTGGATTTGCTATACCAATTGCAGCAGCCTTGTATTTCGTTTCTTAATTTTTTTAGTTAGGATAAGCAACAAGGCTACATGTTCAGCCTTGTTGCAACTTATCACTTAATAAAGCGAGGTAAGATGGAAAAGACTGCATCTATAGAGGAAGTTAGAGCTAAAGTTGGAAATGGTAAGATATTTTCAGGTGAGTCAAACGTAAACAGAGCTATTTCTAAATGGCATATACTCTCACCACTTTTTATAGCTTTACCATACAGTCAAGATTTTAAACCGGTTATGCTTGTTGATGGCTTTAAGAAAAGCGCATTTAAATTTAACAAGAAAAAATCTCAGTTCATCATCATATACTCAATATTCGCCACATTAGTCTCATTACTTTTATTCACATATACAAAAAATGAAAAACTACTAAACCTTACCTTATCAGGACTAATAGTAACGCTATACTTAACAATTGACTACATCACAATTTCAAATAATCTGCAGAGCCTAACTGATAGAAATGTGTTTATCTCCAACCTATCACACAGGTATAAAAAACATGCTGAAAAATGGTTTTTTATATGCTTAGCCATAGGATTAATTCAAGTATTTGTAAACTACTTAGCAGGTGGGTTTGAAGAAGCAGCGTATCGATATGGTGGGATTTATAAGTTAATTATGGCAGGTGAGTGGTGGCGAATTATCACAGCATCATTCTTTCACTCTGGATTAACCCACTGGTTTAGTAATCTTGCTTTCGCATTGTTATCAGGTCCATTATTTATAGCATTAGTGAGAAGAACAGGGTTATTTGTTTTTATCTCAGGTTGTATCACTGGAGCTATATCTGCATATTTTTTGTATTTTTTTGGTCTCACCTCTGCTGACGCATATGGCGGAATTTCTGCAGGAATATATGCATTACTTGGTTACATCACCATTAACTCATATAAAAACAAAAATATAAAAACTGGAAACCTGCACATATCAATAGTTAACTTTTTATTTATGAGCACCGCTTTAAGCGCACTACTATCACATTCGATTAGCAATACTGCACATATATCAGGATTTATTACTGGGGTTTTACTAGCATTCTTGTGCAAACACCGAGACAAATATAAATAGTGGAATACTTCACTATTTATATTTATCACCTTGTAAAGTTCAGACTAACTTAAAAAACAACTCAGACTGTCAATTAGATATTCTAACGATACATATATATGTTAATTTAACAAGTTCGAGTTAACTTAGGTGACAGTTTGAGCTTAGCACATCATTTCAACAATATTAAAACCAAGCGAACGCAGGTTTGCTAACCCTTCCTCAAAGATGTGAGGAAATGTACCTGGGCCACCCCAGCTAGGTGATACAATCGCAAGGGTATCACCTCGGTTTAGTTTTTTAGGCTTGCGTAATTGCACCGTCTATCTTGCCTTAATGGAATATTCATCAGCAACTAGATATATCCCATTAAGACAACAGAATCAAATACTTATTCGAACCTTTCAACGCGAAACGGAGCTAAATCAACAGAGGTAGGTTTGCCTGTCATGAGTTCAGTAATAAGCGTGCCAGTAATGGCCGACATTAAAATCCCCGTCCTAAAGTGCCCACACGCATTAATGTAACCTTCCACGCCATCAACGGGGCCCAAAATTGGCAGCTCATCCGGTGTACCAGGTCTAAGTCCTGCCCAACAACGTTTAATACTCGACTCTTTTAGCACTGGCAAACATTTCATAGCACCTTGTGACAACTCGGTGATTTTATCTAGACTGTTGGTGGTATCGAAGCCTTTTTCCTCCGTTGATGAGCCAATTAAAATCTCGCCGTTGTCTTTTTGTGCAATGTAGCAATCACTGGTACTGATACAACCATTTAATACTTTCGGCATACGCTCAGACAGCACTATTTGACCCTTAACAGGGTAAACAGGCATGTGTTTACCTGTCGCCTGATGGTAAATGTCATCCGCCCAGGCACCAGCGGCATTAATTAGAGTCTCGCAATGCAGGCTTTGATCTTGCGTCTTCACGCCTATCACCTTACTGCCTTCACGCAGTACCTCTAGCACTTCGGTATTCAAAAATAACTCAACACCATTTTGGCGTGCACCTTCGGTATACGCATCAACTAACCGGTATGGGTTTACCTGATGGTCGCAAATAAAATCTATTGCACCAATTGCATCTGGGGTGATGTAAGGTTCCTCTGCACGTAATTGCTGTTGGTCTAACCATCGGATCTGCGAAGACAAATTGGGAATCCCAGACACTATACTATCTGCATATATTTCATCATCGCGATTGTACATAATGAATTTAAGACCGGTACGTTCAAACTTAAAGTCGACATCGTGTCTGGTCAGCATTTCCTCATGCAGTGCTGGATATAACTCGTTTGACTTGAGCGCAAGTTCAAAAAAGCATTCTGGTAATTGATGCGGCCGCAATGTTTCCGCAGCTTCGGTATCGCCTTCACTTTGGAGCTTCGACAAGGTTTTGAAGAAGATCACACCACAGCCAAGTCCGACCGACTCACCAATCGCCCATAATCCACCCGCAGATGCACGAGACGCGTTACCCGGCTTTTTTAAATCCACTAACGCGATTTTTAGGTTGGTATCGCGACTTAAAAAATAGGCACAAGCAGCGCCTATTACACCGCCACCTGCGATAATGACATCATACTGCTTCATGGTTTTTCTCCAGTAAAGTAAATGGAATTGGGTCAAGTGGGAATCTTGGTCTTATCACGCCCAGCGTACCTAAGTGCCCTGCCGCATGCAGTCGATCTAACGCATAGCTAGAACACATTTTTCCTTGGCAGTCTCCCATGCCAATACGAGTTCTCATTTTTACGCTAGATAAATCTTTTGCACCTTGTTGCAATGCTAAATCGAGTTGCTGGCGTTTTACTTGTTCGCAGCGACACACCACGGTATCTGCCTGGGTTAACGCAAGCAGCCCCTCTCGGCGCGCCGAGAAGCGGTCAAATCCGGCTCTAAACTTCTGTGCTTGCTTACGCTTAGTTTTGAGCTTGCGCATCCGCGTGTGGAAGGTCGATTCGCTTAAACAGGCTTGCTCATAGGCAAGCATGGTTGCGGCCATTTTCCCTTCAATGATAGCCGCTTCTGCGCCTAGCAAACCATTGGTATCACCACAGACAAAAATTGAATTTAAGCTACTGCGTAAATTGTCATCTAATAAAGGCACATAACCATTCGTGGTGGTGTACTGATGAGAAACCCCAAGTAGCATGGCAAGCTGGGTGCGGGCAACAAAACCATAGCCAACTCCCAAACTATCCACGGCTAAATGCTGTGCTTTTGACAAGTCCGCATGCCAATGCTCATCGTAAGGCGCTACGGTAACGCTAGAGAGTTTTTCTTGGCCTTCTGCTTTCACAATGCCATAACCATACTTGAACGGAATATTATGCTTTTTGAGATACGCCAACATACTCAATCCCGAAAGCGTAAGCTTAGGTTTATTGAGCAGCGCCACGGTCTCTTTCGCCAGTTCACTAAAGCGACTCGCTTCATATACGCCAACCACTTGTGCACCGGATTTATGTAACTGGCAAGCAACCAGTGGCAATAATGGTCCAGTTCCGACTAACGCCACTTTTTTCCCTGGTCGAACTAACCCACTTTTAAGCTGAAGTTGCATCCCACCCATTAACATCACACCAGGTAACTGCCATCCTTCAAATGGCACACTGCGCTCATGACAACCAGTTGCCAGAACCAACTTGGTGTAATCTATTTGTGTTAACTGATTTTGTGTTTGCAACAACAAACCGCTTTCGCCTTCAGGCCCAAGCACTTTGGTTTGTAGTTGTAGTGTTATATCTTGTTTATGATGTTCGTAGCGTACCTTTAGTGCAGCCATCGCACGTTTAAGATTTTCATCTAAATGAGGAAGCTTACTTGCTTGTCGAAGTGGCCCGCGATAGATCACCCCACCAATTTTTGGTGCTTCATCCACTAAGGTGCTAGTAATGCCATATTTAGCCAGCTCAGCTGCACAGCTAACGCCAGCAGGCCCTGCACCAACAATAACGATTTTTTCTTTTTGACAATTAGACATCACACTATACTCCAACCTGCTTGAAACGATTTTGTTTAGTTTCAACCTGCATGTTGGGTTGTACTAAGGTTTGGCAAGCCTTTTGTTTATGTTGCTTGTTTATCGTTACCTGACAACAATGACAAACGCCCATACCACAATAAGCACCAGATACGGCTTCTCGATCGCTTTCCATAATTTGCTTGTAGTTCGCCGCAAGCAAAACAGACAACACGGTTTCACCGTCGCATGCGTTAACCGCAATGTCGTCGATTTGAATTTGGAACTGTAACCCCTCAGGGTCTGTAATATCTTGCGTTCTGGATAATTCAGACATGAAAAAATGCTCCTTCAATAAAGTCGCACAAAGCCTACTATCCAAATATTAAAAATAAACATTTTATTTACTTTATTCACTTTAATTTGATCCAAATTAACTTTTAAGCACTCTCGCGCTAATTCTGTTCAATTCGGTGCAAATGCTGCACTCACCTCACTAAAGCAGTGCAATATGAACGTATTTACAGACCAACAAAAACCGCATCCTATTGATATTAAATAGTTTTAATTTCTGGCACAGTTTTTCCTTATTAAACGACACGACGGATGAAAGGAGCGTAATTATGTACACTTTATATCAAACGATGTACTTACTTTGGCATTTGGATGTGAGTATCTGGCCTGTGCACGATACAGCAACAAACCCTGTAGATGGTAAGGAAGAAGCGCAATGACACTTGGCAAACTAGAAACTGCAGTACACGCAGTAATGAACGATATGCTCACCCCATCACAAGCTGCAAAAGCCTATCATGTGTCGCAGCGAGCACTTTACGAAGCACTGCGACGCTCCCAAGAGAAGCAGCAAACTCGATGGCAGAAATTAATGCATGAAAAGGCAAGGCTTGAGCAAAGTCTGGCTCGGATAAATAAGGAACTGCATGAACAGTTTGTCTAATACCGCTATGCAGCTTCGCATTATTCAGGCGCCTAGCTTGAAATACAATCGCTTAGATTGTCAGCTTTGGGTAAAACAGCTCAGTGCGCTGACGCAAGCCTGTATTAATCTTGGCGCCTCTATCGGCTTTTTGCCCTCTTCCTCTAGCAGAGCAATACAAAACTACTGGTGGCAGGTATTCGATGCTGTGATCAAGTCGCAAAAGACGCTTATTATCGCTGAACTTAATGGCGTAATGGCAGGTTGTGTGCAACTCTCGCCGGCAACAAAAGATAATGCTCAGCACCGGGCTGAAGTTGAAAAGCTATTAGTTCATCCGAATAGCCGACGAAAAGGCGTAGCAACAAAGCTGATGCAAGCCATAGAGCAAGAATCTACACGGCAGCAGATATCGTTACTCGTCCTTGACACACAATCGGATTCGGACGCAGAAATCTTATATCAGAGCTTGGGCTTTAAAGTTGCTGGGCAAATCCCTCATTTTGTCAGTGATGAGCGCGGTGACTTCCATGCCACCACATACTATTACAAACTGCTTGCACCGACCTTGCGCAATCGTATTGAGAACGTAGCTCTAGTGCATTATGCCAATGAATATTAGCAAAACAGTCTAATCAAGCGACTCGCTACGACTTTCGTTCAGGCGATAAAAAAACAGCTTACCGATGTGCTGTGGTGTAGTTACAGCCTCTAAGATTGGCGCGGCGCCTTGTGGTATGCTCATCACATTGGGATTATTGATAGTAAGACCATCGCGCAGTTTAGTATCTATTGCCCCGGGGCACAGTACCGCTATTTTGTAGCCGTCCTTGTGAAGACCTTTAGATAGAGTCACCACGCCCGCTTTCGCCGCACAATAAGACGTCCAATCTTTGTAACTGTTAAATGCCGCCGTCGACGCCACATTGATCAAATGCACCGCTTTGTTTGCTTTAATTGCAGCACGAGAAATTAAATAAGTGCCGATTAGGTTTACTTCGATGTCACGGATCCAAAGACTTGGGTCAGAGTCTGCCACTAAACTTGAGTAAAGCGTTCCTGCCGCATTGATTACACAGTCATAAGATTTGTCGTCAAAAAAACGCTCAACTTCAGCTGGTTTAGAAACATCAAGCTGCGCGCGCGATGGCGCTTCCACTTCATGTCCTAAGCGCTTCAGTTCATCGCTTAAATAAGCGGCAAGACCACCCTGTCCGCCCGTTATTAACACTTTCATTTCTGTGGCTCTGGGATTGGATGATTGTCGCTTTGCTCAATCAGCTTTTTATACTGATCGTAGATTTTTTGCTTTAAGTTACTAGAGCTAACGCCAGCACCATAAGGAAAGTAAAATACCTGAACCCCAAGCTCTTTCAGATAATCATATTTTCCCTTCCAATCATCGCCAATCACGAACACATCAATATTTAGATTTTTCACCGTTTCACGATGATCTAAAGTACGTTGTGGAATAGCAAGATCTGGGTCTCTTAACCCTTCGATAATCGCCAAACGCTCTTCAAATGGCACTGCTGGTGGCTTTTTATAAGAACAAACAAGTTCATCGGTACTTACACCAACGATCAACGTGTCCCCTAAACCTCGGCCATAACTAATCATTTTTAAATGATTACTGTGAAATAAATCAAATGTTCCTGAGACATAAACAATTTTATTTTTCATAAATTGCTATTTCCCTCCAGCTAAATCAATAAAAGTTCCTGTAACAAAGCTTGCTTCGTCACTTAAAAGCCAAGCGATGGCATTGGCAACCTCAATCGCGGTTCCACCTCGCTTCAGCGGTAAAAAATCGGCTAGACGATCAACTCGGTTTGGTTCGCCACCGTCGCCGTGAATATCGGTATAAATACAGCCCGGTCTCACGCAGTTCACGCGGATCTGTTCAGCGGCTAATTCCAGAGATAAACCTTTAGTGAAGCTGTCTATTGCACCTTTTGCAGCCGCATAGTCAACATACTCATTAGCCCCACCTAAATAAGAAGCTGCCGACGATACATTCACCATTGCGCACTGTGCTGGATTGGCACTCAAACGCATATGTTTAATTGCTTCGCGAGCACAAATAAAATACGGCGTAACATTATTAGTAAGCATATTGTTGATGCGCGCTGCGGTCATGTGTTCAACTCGAGTCTGCACGTTCAGCACGCCAGCGTTGTTGACCAAATGCGTTACCATGCCAATATCGGTCTTTATCTTGTCAAACATTGCCTCTACAGATTTTTCGTCTGTGACATCTGCTTGTAACAAATGCGCTTTACCATTATTACTTAGGATGGTATCAGCAACCGTTTCTGCGGCTTGCACGTTCTGCTTGTAATTTATAACAACAGTAAATCCTTGTTGTCCCAGCAGTTGAGCCGTTGCCGCACCAATCCCACGGCTCGCACCGGTGATAAGTACCACTTTTTGCATCTATTATTCCTTAAACTGGGTCAACAGTTACTGATAGTTCAGCACTTCTACACCCATGTCTTCTTTGACGTGTTCTATCACCATATAGGTATGATTTGTGCCAACTCCAGGTATTTCAACGATTTGACCTAATACCTCTCGATATTGACGCATATCTTGGACTCGGATCTTAACTAAATAATCAAAACCACCAGCTACCATATCACAAGAAACGACGTTGGGGATTTTTACAATGTGCTGTTTAAACACCTCAAATACCACTTCGGTCGAGCTTTTCAAGGTGATCTCCACATGCGCAACCAAATGCTGGCCAAGTTTCGCGGCATTTAATCTTGCCGTATATCCTTCGATATATCCCTCGGACTCGAGTTTTTTTACTCGATCGAGGCAAGGACTCGGACTCAAGTTTACCTCTTTCGCCAAGTTTACATTAGAGATCCGAGCATTGCGCTGAAGCGCGTCTAAGATTGCTAAGTCGATGCGATCTAATACCCGAGTTTTAATGGAAGTCGTCATATCAGCATAAAATTTTGTGAGGGTTTGAGATTACCCGCAAATTTACCGTATTCGTTGAAAATAAAACAGCATATTCTGCTGTCTTTTCGATAGAATGCCCGCGAAATTAACGATAAAGAACAAAGCGGCTTGTTTCAGCCTTTAACGCAACTTTGTTCGAACATTTAGATTATGCATTCTGGCTAAAATTTGAACCCCCAAATGGGTGTGTTATGGTTAGCAATGTGACTGCATCATTTTGTCGTAATTGAGGCTTCCTATACAAATTAAACTACACTTTCAACCTTTGGTTGCATAGTTTGGCATCAGTTCAGATGTAGTTTTGTAATCTACACATTAAGGTGTGTGATTCCATAGGCAGGCGCGAATTACATGTATTTTTGACTCCAATTTTTGAGGGTTGCTTATGCTTTATAACGGCGATTTGACAACTAACTGTCCTATCCGACAAAAGATCCGTGATTTTTACCGCATCGATGAGAACGCAGTAATTGATCATATTTTACCTTTAGCTGAGGTAGGCGTTACAGCTCGAAGCCGAGCATGGGAACGTGCACGTCAAATGGTATTGAACATTCGTAGAGATCAAGATGGTCAAAACGGTGTCGACGCGCTTTTAAATGAATTCTCTCTTTCTACCGAAGAAGGCGTGGTACTGATGTGTTTGGCCGAAGCGCTACTTCGTGTACCAGACAAAGCAACGCAAGAAAGCCTAATCCGTGACAAGCTCGCACAAGGCGACTGGAGTTCACACTTAGGCAGCAGCGACTCGTTATTTGTTAACGCTTCAAGCTGGGGTCTACTCGTTACTGGTAAAATGGTTAATTATTCGGACAAGAATAAAGAAGAACAATTTGGCGTGCTAAAACGCACAATTGGTCGTCTTGGTGAGCCAGTTATCCGTAAATCCGTTAACTATGCAATGAAGATCATGGGTAAGCAGTTTGTAATGGGTGAAACCATTCAAGATGCTATCGATCGCGCCGCTGATAAAGAACAAAAAGGTTATGTATATTCGTACGACATGCTAGGTGAAGGCGCACGTACGATGAAAGATGCAGATCGTTACTTCCAAAGCTATATGACCGCTATCCACGCGATCGGTAAAGCAGCGAAAGGCCGTGGCCCAATTAAGAGCCCAGGTATTTCAGTGAAGCTTTCTGCTATCCACCCGCGCTACGAATTCACACATCGTGACCGCGTGATGGACGAGCTTGTACCTAAGCTAAAAGAACTTGCGATTGCTGCGAAAGAATACGATATCGGTTTCACGGTTGATGCGGAAGAAGCGGATCGTTTAGATATCTCACTAGATGTCATCGAAGCGGTATTCTCAGACGACGCACTTGGCGACTGGAATGGTTTTGGTCTTGCAGTACAAGCATATCAAAAACGTGCCATTTTCGTTGTGGAATGGGTAGCTGAACTTGCTCGTCGCGTAGGCCGTAAACTGATGGTGCGTCTAGTTAAAGGTGCTTACTGGGATACAGAAATCAAAACCACTCAACAAGATGGTCTTGAGCACTTCCCTGTGTTCACTCGTAAAGCAACGACTGACGTTTCTTATAAAGCGTGTGCTATTAAGCTACTTGAAGCACGCGATGTACTTTTCCCGCAATTTGCGACGCATAATGCTTACACCGCAGCAACCATTCTAGAAGTGGCCAAAGGCGATAACAAAGGGTTCGAGTTCCAACGCCTACACGGTATGGGTGAATCACTTTACGACCAAATCGTTGAAAACGAAGGAATTCAGTGTCGTGTGTATGCGCCAGTTGGTCAGCACGAAGACCTACTTGCTTATCTGGTACGCCGTCTACTTGAAAATGGTGCAAACTCATCATTCGTAAACGCAATTGTTGATACTACGAAGCCTGTTGAGTCACTACTTCCAGATCCTGTAGAAACACTGCAAGGCCTACGTAACCGTTACAATACGCAGATTAAGCTACCTATCGAGCTTTATGGCGATGAGCGTCCAAACTCAAAAGGTAAAGACCTTACGGACATCAACGATTTAACACCGTTTAAAGAAAACCTAGACAACTGGTTTAATGAACACCTAATTGATGAAAGCCAAGTACCAGAAGGTCACCTTGCTGTTCGTAACCCTGCGAACCACAAACAAGTGATTGGATCTTTACCTTTACACGATGAAGCACACATGCAAAGCGTGCTTGCCAATGCTGATGCGGCTTTTGAAAGTTGGTCTCAAACCTCAGTTGAAGAGCGTGCAAACTTACTACGCCGCACTGCTGACATCCTTGAGCGTCACCATGATGAACTTGTTGCTATCTGTATTAAAGAAGCAGGTAAAGTAACCCAAGACAGCATCGATGAAGTACGTGAAGCCGTTGACTTCTGTCACTACTATGCAGCGCGTGCAGAAGAGCTTTCTAAAGATGAGCGTTTTGAAGCTCGTGGCGTGATTTTATGTATCAGCCCGTGGAACTTCCCGCTTGCGATCTTCTTAGGTCAGGTAGCTGCTGCTATCGTGACGGGTAATACCGTTATTGCAAAGCCTGCTGAACAAACCAGCATGATTGCCCTGCGTTGTATTGAATTAATGCATACCGTTGGTTTACCAGAGCACGTAGTACAACCGGTTATCGCACGCGGTAGCGAAGTGGGTAAACACATCGTGCCTGACGAGCGTATCCAAGCGGTTATGTTCACAGGTTCAACAGAGACAGGTACGCTTATCTCACAAATTCTTGCTGAGCGTAACGATATTCAGGTTCCTCTGATCGCAGAAACTGGTGGTCAAAACTGTATGATCGTTGACTCAACAGCATTACCAGAGCAAGTGGTTGACGATGTTATTTCATCAGGTTTCCAAAGTGCCGGTCAACGCTGTTCAGCACTTCGTGTGTTGTTCTTACAAGAAGATGTTGCTGACGGTATCATTGAAATGATCCAAGGTGCGCTTAAAGAGCTACATATCGGCGACCCATCGCTACTATCTACAGACGTAGGCCCAGTAATCGACGAAAAAGCGCTGACCACTTTGACTAAGCATGTTGATTACATGAAGTCGAACGGTAAGCTCCTATTCGAAGCTAAGATCCCTGATAACAGCGAGAACGGTGCTTACTTCTTCGCGCCTCGTCTATATGAGATTTCTGATCTATCCGTACTTAAGCGTGAAGTATTCGGTCCGGTAGTCCACGTTGTACGCTTCAAAGCAGATCAACTTGATAATGTGATCGACCAAATCAATGGTACGGGCTACGGTCTAACGATGGGCGTTCATTCACGTATCGAAGAGCGCTGCGAATACCTAGCTAAGATGTCGCGTGCGGGTAACGTATACGTGAACCGTAACATGATTGGTGCGATCGTTGGTGTTCAACCATTTGGTGGTCGTGGCCTATCTGGTACAGGTCCAAAAGCAGGTGGTCCAAACTACCTACTTCGCCTTGTGAAAGAAAAAGCGTCACCAGACAACGTACAAATGACAGATCTGACGCCTGATGAGCTAGAGATCCACCACTTCCCAGGTGCCGTTGAGCAAGTTGAAAAACTGATGCAAAACTCTAAGCGTGATGAGAAGATCTGGCGTCGTACTGCGCTTAATGACCGTGTTTCGGCAGTGCGTCAGCTACTTGCTAAAGTGGCAACAGTAGACATCATTGACGAGCTGGCGGATGATTTGTCATTAACGCTTTCTGATGCGCGTGCTCAGCTAAACCGCTTAGAAAAGCGTATGCGTACTTACACAACGCTACCAGGACCTACTGGTGAATCGAACACGCTGCACTTAGAAGCGCGTGGTTGTGTAGTGGTATATGCCGATAAGAGTACGTCGTTCAACTTCTGGGCGATTTCAATTATCACAGCACTTGCTGCCGGTAACACAGTGATCACAGTAGCCTCTGACTTGTTTTATGAAGAAGCATTGGCATTTAGAGATAAGTTCATCTCAACTGGCGTTGCTGAAGGCGTATTCCAAGTAGCGAAGCAAAACCAGCTACAAGCAATTTTGGCACACCCTCACCTTGCAGGTGCTGTTGTGGCTGCGCGCTCTTCACGCCTTGGTTACTTCTCACAGCAACTTGCAGAGCGTAAAGGTGCTATCCTGCCGGTGATCAGTGCAGAGTACTACGATACGCTTATCAATCGTCTAGTGACTGAGAAAACCATCAGTATCGATACCACAGCTTCTGGTGGTAACACTTCACTGATGACGCTTGTTGAAGACGAAGAGTAAGAGAATATAAATCGCTATGCTAGACATAGCGGTTTTATCGAACAAAGCCAGCGTAAGCTGGCTTTTTTATAGTAAAAATCAGGGCTAACTACCATACACAATAGCAACTTTAAAAATTGCTCAACTCAGAGGAAACAGCCACAATACAAAAAAGATGATTTAATCACGGTGAAAAGACCACTAATATTGTTGCTCTGCATAATAATGTTAGAATTTCAAAGTATAAAATAACCACAATAATACCAATTTCATGCATGTTGGCTATTCACAAAAACGATATAAAAACCAATAACGAAAAGAAAAATGTTAAACCTTGAATACTTATTCTCATTTTTAATTGCTAGCACGGTGATTGCCGTAGCTCCAGGTCCATCTAATGCATTTTTAATGGCGCAGACCTTTACTAATGGCCGCGTAGCTGGCATGCAAAGCGCATTAGGCTTTGCGCTCGGAGGGGTGATCCACACACTCTTTGCCGTTGTTGGCTTGTCGGCACTCCTAAAAGCCTCAGAGACCGCCTATACCACAGTGCAATATCTCGGCGCAGCCTACTTAGCTTATCTAGGTGTAATGACTATCAAAGAAACGCTTGGAAAGGCGCAGATAGCTTGCGAGGAAAAACCGCACGTGAGCACCAAAAAGCCTAAAAACGTGATGTTCCAAGCAATGATGACGGAAGTCTTAAATCCCAAAGTCGCCCTGTTTTTTATTGCATTTATTCCTCAGTTTGTCGATAGTAGCTTGGCGACCTCGACAACGATGCAACTGGCTATGTTTGGCTTACTTTATCCTATTTTAGCTTTTCCCATCGACTGCATGTACATCTACGGTGGTGATAAAATCGCGGGCTATTTTAGGCAGCATCCAGCAGCGCCGGTGTGGATTGATCGAATTTCAGGCTTAATTTTTATCGCATTGGCAGTCAATTTATTACTCTAAACAGGGAGCAGCACACATGCAAAAACGTTCACAGCCACTACCAGCAAAAAAGCATATTGCTTTAGTTGCACACGATGGCATGAAACCAGCCCTACTTGAGTGGTGTCAGACTCACTTAGATAGCCTTAAGCAGCACAAGCTTTACGCCACGGGCACAACGGGTAATCTGATAGAAAAGCATACTGGTTTAGAAGTCACCAAACTATTTAGTGGGCCAATGGGTGGCGACCAGCAAATTGGTGCCAAAATCGCGGAGCAAGATGTTCATGTCTTGATTTTCTTTTGGGATCCGCTCGCGTCACAGCCTCACGATCCGGATGTAAAAGCACTGTTGAGACTGGCTGCTGTTTGGAATATTCCCGTTGCCTGTAATGAAGCGACGGCAGATTTACTGATGGCGTGCGATAAAATGAACCAGCCAATCGCAAGGCATTTACCTGATTATGAGCAGTACCTTGCTAGTCGCTTAGATTGATAAAATAGATGAGTATGGAAGCGGTTTGTGACCGCTTCTTTGATTTTGACTTCGATTATTTAAATATTTTATCCGCCCACTTAGTCAAGCCTGCAGTAACACTACCAAAGTTATCCCCGTTCACCATTTCAATATCACCAATTTGCTGTGCAAGCGTTGCCTTGAGTAACGGTGATTGCGCGCTACCGCCAGTCAGATAAATTACATCGGGTTTTGAGCCTGCTTGATAGATAGCTTCTTTCGCAAGCGTGCCCATCTGTTCTATGTTCGACATGACCGATTCGGCAAAATCTTGCTGCGTAAATTCAGAGGTTAGCTGTGGCTCAATAAAACCAAGATCGGCATTAAATTTTGCTTGCTCAGAGAGTGCAATCTTGCCGAGTTCACCTTCACGAACCACCTGATGGGTAAGTTTGTTCTGTTGAATATGAAGTAAACGCGCCAGCTTTTGCGGCTCAGCGACATCTCGCAACATGCTTTGCAATTCTCGCGTTAATTTATCGCTGTAGAAGTCTAGTTGAGACTGAATATCATTGATTTTACATGCCTGCCAATAGAGTTGACTAGGCATCGGCAAACCTGAGCTCATGTTAGATCCAAGACCACACAACGGCATTAATTGGTGATAAGCTAGCGCAATATCTAAGTCGTTACCGCCGATACGTTTGCCTGTATGCGCTAAAAAGTCTTGCTGGCGTTGTGTGTTATTGCGATAGCTTGGCCCCATTCGGACAAACGAACAATCGCTAGTACCACCGCCGATATCAACCACCAGCACAAGTTTATCTTGCTGAAGACGGCTTTCGTACTCAATTCCCGCTGCGAGCGGTTCGAAGAGAAAATCCACTTCCTTAAACCCAGCTCTTTTTGCAGCGGTGGTAAGAATATTAACCGCTTGTTGATTGCTTTCCTCTCCACCGACGGACTGAAAATTAACAGGTCGACCAATCACAGTGTCGGTAATGGACTGTTGCAGCTGCGACTCGGCACGACGCTTAACCTCCACCATCATCGCCGCAGCAATATCTTCAAAGAAGGCGATTTGTTGAGGTTTAAGTCCAACCGCCCCAAAGAAGGACTTGGGTGATTTAACAAAAAAACCTTCTTCGGGAAATTCGATATACTCAGAAATTGCCGCTTGACCAAAAAAAACGCCCGCTTCATGTGCTTCTAAATCAAGATCGCGCTTAGCTTGCTGTGCTACCGTTAGCAGACCTTGGCGAGACTGCGTGTAGACTGGATCTGGCTCATTGAGATGACGATTAACAAATGCAGGAATTAACGCATTGTGCATCGCATACATAGTCGAAGGCAGGTAATATTTATCTTGCTCGAGACGCAGTAAGTCCACTTCACCATTTTGCATGACACCCATCGCACAATTAGAACTTCCGTAATCAAACCCGACTTTCATTCTCTACCTCAAACTGCTGAAAAGTCGCGAAGTGTATCATGGTTGTCGTTATTGTCAGATGAATTTATCTAGGTTCTCACATCTTTAATAGGCTCATCGTGGAATGATACCATTGTGCATAACACACTAGGCATAGCACAATGAGAGCTTAGTTAATCAAACCCGACTTTCATTCTCTACCTCAAACTGCTGAAAAGTCACGCCGTGTATTATGGTTGTCGTTATTGTCAGATGAATTTATCTAGGTTCCAACATCCTTAATCGGTTTGTTGTGGAAAGCATAGCGCACACTGTCAGATTGCTTGGCTTGATACATAGCGGAATCAGCCTGTTGGATCCCAGTCTCGATGTCGAGGTTATTAAACAGACTGACACCGATACTAATCCGACAACTTAGTTTATTGCCTTCAAAGAGATATGGTTTATCTACCTTGTTGATTATTTGCTGGCAGATCCCAACCACATGAGATTCGGCTTGAGGCTGTTGTGGAGATAAATGAGTAATTAAAATCACAAACTCATCACCTCCCCAACGGATCACCACATCACCCTCACGTACGCTAGCACTCAAACGCTGAGCAACCGCCTTGAGTAACTGATCCCCCACATGGTGACCATGCAAGTCATTTACTTTTTTAAAATCGTCAAGGTCCAAAAACAAGATTGCGCTGTAACTACCAAACAGCTGCCCGGCATGGAGTTGCTCCATCAACCCATGTTGGAGAACATGGCGATTCGGTAATTCGGTTAATTGATCATGATACGCCAGCTTCTCGGCTTCAAGATACTCCAACTTACGATCATTGATATCCCGAGATAACACGATAAAACGTGTTTCAGCATGATTATCGCTTGCAGTCACAATCTTACGGGCGATAGAGACTTCAAACCAACGCTCGCCAACAGGCGTAGACAAGTGAATATGGCTACCATGTGAATAGCCGTTAACTTTTGCTTCCTGTAATGCCCGCATCACTATTTTAGCGGCTTGCTCTGGCATCACTTCAGTCACCGTATGGCCAATCAATTGTTCTGCAGGCGCGACTAACAACTCAGGGCGGAGTATTCTGGCGTCCCAGTGTCGCCCCTCTTCGTCTAGTTCAAACATCAAGTCCGGCATCGCACTTAATGTCGACGCCAATTCCTCATAGCTCGGTTGCGCCAAAGCTTGAGTGCGAGCCATACGACGATCCTTGACCATGAGGCGTTGCAACATCCTGTTCCATAATTCTATAAACTTGAACTTTGCAATTTGAAACATGCCAATGAACACAGCTCATCTACGGCTATCGTTATAAAATAATATACCAATTTCACGAATAATGACTAATTACCGACTGTATCAAAGAAAATATTTTCAAGTCATTGGCTTCGAAAGAGAAAAGCAATTGACGAATAGATAATAATTCCTATAATCGACACAACAGCGCTTTCCATGATGGAAGGTCACAAGATATATAAGGATGACTATGTCTTTTTTCAAAAAAGCCCTTGGCGCAGTCGGTATCGGTGCAGCAAAAGTAGATACCATTTTAGAGACCCATCACGCCTCTCCTGGCGAAGAAATTTCTGGAACGGTTAAAATCATCGGTGGCAAAGTTGCTCAAGAGATCAACAAAATAGATCTTAACGTAATGTGTAACTACACGGTTGAAACAGAAGACAGTGAAGGTGAAACAACGACCATCACTAAAAACCACACCCTTGCTAAATTTCAAATCAACGAACGATTTACTATCGAACCCGGTGATGAAAAGCACATTCCATTTGCGCTTGACCTCGCTGAAGAAACCCCGCTTACCGTTGGACAATCCAAAACTTGGATTGCTACCAACCTTGATATTGATATGGCGCTCGACAAGTCAGATAGGGACTATTTACACATAGTACCTACCGAGCTACAACAAGCGGCTATCGATGCGATGGAAGCGCTTGGCTTTAAACTCTATGAATCAGACTGTGAAGGTATTGATGAAGTATCTTTCTCACGCCTCCCATTCGTACAAGAGCTAGAGTTTAAAACGATCACAGGTGACTTCCATGGTCGCTTTGATGAAGTGGAAGTGGTTTTCTTTAATCGCGGTGAGCAACTAGAAATTATCTTTGAGATTGACCGCAAAGCGCGAGGCTTTAAAGGCTTCTTTGCGGAGGCGCTAGACCTTGATGAATCAAAAGCCAGATTGCTGATAGATGAAACTGATTTAGAAGACCTAGAAGATGCTATTTATGACATTCTAGAGGCAAATTGCTAAGGTATATTAACCTTGTAGTATCGATAGATTTATATTGATGCTTTGGTGATCGTTGCATTCATACGAATGCAACTTCTATATGAACAAACTCTATTATTATCCCAGTTCACCTAACGCTATGGTTTATATTAATACAAATGTTAAGGTGTATAGATAATAACTCTCTAGACTGATTTATTGTTACAATTTAAGCCCATTTAACATGCCAATCACGGCACGTTTGAGTTGACTTAAGCTCAATAAAACAGCACATTTAAATGAACGGTCAAGGTAGATTAGGTGACAATGAATGTCCAACTTTAGAATTTGGAAACTGGTTAGCCTACTGTGTGTTTTGAGCCTAATGCTGGGCTGCGAATCGAAAGAAGAACGTATCCAGCAAACCATTACACATACACTTCAAGAAGCTTCAACAGCGATAAATACGCTGGGAACCGCCCTTGATAAAAAGCAGGTGAGAAATGCCAACCTTTTGACTGAGTATGGCAAAGTACTTAGTCAGCAAAAACCTCAGCTCAGTGAAATTGCGCAAATTATTGCCCAAGACGCAACAAGCAGTGGAACCTTATATCAGAGTTTATTGACTCGTTATCAGTCCCTCAAGTCCCCCGCTCCAAGTATGAACAGCGACGACATTATCAACCAAGCAGTGTTGTTAAAAGAAGCCGCTTCCATCAGTTTGTTCAATGATGCGCTGACAGATCCAATCAATGTTTTAGCTGATATGTCAGATGGCAAGCTAGCGCGAGTTGGCGCTATTAGTCAGCAGGCGGAACAAGCGGCAAACGGTCAGACCAGTGTCGGCAATCAGCTTGTTGGCAATGCCAACTATGGCGAATGGCAGACTAACTCTAACGGCACTAGCTTTTGGATGTGGTATGGCATGTATCGCATGCTTGGAGATATTGTCGGTGATGTGGAATATGGCCGCTGGAGTAAACATCGCAGATACAGTTACTACAGCGACTATGGCCGCCACAGATACACCAGTTATAAAGGCTACAAACGCCAAACTGAGCTCGCCAAACGTACTCAACAATCGTATCAACGCCAAGGCAAACAGTTTACCAGTCCCTATGCCAAGAAAAAGTCTGGCGCGTCAGGGTTAAGTCGAAGTAGTAACACCCCATCAGCAGTAACTCGAAGCAGCTATTCTCGAACATCAAGCTACGGCTCTGTTCGCAATAGCTCAAGTAGAACCTCCCGTGGCGTAAGCCGGGGCAAATAGCGCATATATAGCGGAGTTAACACATGTACCAATTTAACGGATTAACAGCTTGGACTTTTCAAGCATTGCTAATAGATATGGCGGTGATCGTCGCGTTATTTGTTAGCTTAAAATACATCAAAGGTTGGGTATCTAACCTTCATGCAAATGATGAAATCACAGAAAAAGACAACTTTGCATTTGGCCTCAGTTTTGCTGGTGGTTTAGCAGGTCTGGCCATTGTAATTTCAGGTATTTCAAGTGGTGCTTTTGCCAGTTCTTTAGCTCAAGAAGCGCTACAAATGACGGGCTATGGTATCGTTGGTATCATCCTTATCAAGCTCGGTCACTTTTTCCAAGACAAAGTCGCGCTACGCAAAGTAAACCTCCATGACGAAATCGTTAAAGGTAATGTCACCTCAGCACTGATTGACTTTGGCCATGTGGTGAGCGTTGCCATTGTGATCCGCTCAGCTCTACTTTGGGTACTCACAGAAGGCTGGTATGGCTTACCTATTGTGGTTGCAGCCTTCATTATTGGTAATATTTGTATGCTGCTTGTGAGCCAATACCGAGTACAACTATTCAAGCGCACCAACAAAAGTGGCGACTGTTTACAGCAGGCAATTAAAGACAACAATATCGCGGTTGGGATCCGCTACGCGGGCTTTTTAATCGGCTCAGCACTGGCACTGACTGCAGCGTCCGGTTTAGCGCCGTATGTAGCGGACAACATTAACTCAAGCCTACTGTACTGGAGTATTGCGGCACTGGGTAGCATTGTGCTTTTCATCGTCTTACACCTCGTCATGATAAAAATTATTCTGGCGGGTAAAGATATTTCCGATGAAGTGAACAGACAAAAGAATATTGGTGTTGCTGCTATCTCAGCCGCGCTTTCTTTTGCGATTGGTACGACTATGGCAAGTTTGTTAGGTGCATAACCCTTGAGCGCATCTGCACCACAAACTTCAGCAAGAGTGACCGGCAACTGGTCGTTGTTTGGTCACGACACCCTACTTATTGGCGTCATGGCCATTTTGGCCGGTTGCGGCCTAATCTACGAATATTTGCTCTCCCATTATGCTGGCCGCGTTTTAGGCTCTGTAGAAAGCGCGATTTATGCCATGATAGGCACTATGATCGTGGCCATGGGCATTGGCGCATTTTTAGCGCGCTGGTTTAAAGATCCCTTTACCGCTTTTGCATGGCTTGAAAGCCTAATCGCACTACTCGGCATGAGCAGTATTTTGGTGATCGCCAGTGTTATTGCACTTACCTATACCCTGCCCCATACGCTTTCTAGCCTTTACAGTCTGCCTCCCGATAGTGTCTTAGATGGCATGCCATTTGCGCAATTACAAGCATTTGCCCGATTTTTACCTTATGTTTTCGGCCTCATCCTAGGCATTTTAATTGGCATGGAAATTCCGCTGATTGCTAGGATCCGTCAACAAGTGTATGGCCGCTTCCTTGAAAATAACGCAGGTACCATTTACGGTGCAGATTATATCGGTGCAGGTGTTGGTGCTGCCATTTGGGTCACGATTATGCTTGCGCTGCCAATAATGCAAGCAGCAGCGTGGACTGCGCTATTTAATATCATTGCAGGACTTATCTTCCTATGGCGTTACCATGCTCATGTCCGCTTCGCTAAGCTGCTGTTTGCTTGCCACTTTGTTCTACTTGGTATCTTTTTTGTCATCTTGAGCCATGGCTCTCTTTGGATGAAAGACCTCAGCAATGTGCTATACAAAGACAAGGTGATCTATTCAGAGTCAACGAAGTATCAACATGTTGTCATCACTGAGCGATTGAGCCGCGCACAACCGATGCCAATTAACGATTTATTCTTAAATGGTCGATTACAGTTTTCATCTGTAGATGAACAGATCTATCACACTATGCTCGTTTATCCTGCAATGCTGGCTTCTAACCGGCGCGAAAAGGTATTAATCATTGGCGGCGGAGATGGTCTGGCACTTCGAGATGTACTGGAATGGCCTGTTGAAAATGCAACCTTAATCGATTTGGATGGACAACTACTTTCGTTATTTGGATTACAAGGGCAGCCCTACCCAGCTAGACCACATATCACCAGTCAATTAACCCGCTTGAATGGCAACGCCTTAAACGATCCAAGAGCAACGGTTATCGTTGCAGATGCATTTTTAGAAGTAGAAAAAATGCTCGACCAAGGTAGACAGTTTGACACTATTATTATCGACTTACCTGACCCTAATCACCCTGATTTGAATAAGCTATATAGCGATTACTTTTATAATCATGTGCGTCAATTACTGGCACCTGATGGTGCACTCGCTATTCAGTCAACGTCTCCCTATCACGCCAAAAAAGCGTTTATTAGCATAGCTAAAACGGTAAAACATGCCGGGTTTACGCATGTTGAGCAATACCAACAGAATATTCCCTCATTTGGCCAGTGGGGATGGACAATCGCAACGAGAGCAGGACAATCGGCAAGTGCTAGGATCCGGTCGGTCGAGTCTTTACCAGTCCCAAGTAACTGGATAAATAAAGAGTATTTACTTGCTACTTTCGCTTTCCCAAATCGCTTTTTTGACGGAGCAAAAGATATTGAAGTCAACCAGTTAGGAACGGGCAGACTATACGATTATTATCGTCAAGCATGGCAAACAGAAGATGAGTTGTATAAAAATTAGCGCACGGCCATTGACATATTATGTCTTACGTGCAACTCTTAACTCAGACATAATATGTCAAAATAAAAAAGGTAAATGAAGATGGAATTAAATGAACTATCAATCAAATTAGCATCATTTGAAACAGAAGGTGCTAACTTCGAATCTTTCTTAATCGCCAATGAAGGCGAGCAAGATGTATTGCAAGTGATTGTTGACGGAAATGACGAATTACCAATTTTTGTGACTCAGACTGAAGAACAACTTGTATGCATTAGTTACCTATTTAAAGAGAATGAGGTAAAGCCTGAGTTGCTAAACGAGTTAAATGAAGCACTATTAAAACTGAATGTGCCGATCCCGCTGAGTGCGTTTGCTAAAATTGATGAGCAGTATGCGATATTTGGTGCTCTAGCCGTTTCCTCCTCAATTGATGAGATCACGCACGAACTGGTCACCCTCGCGGACAATGCAATCGAAGCATTGGAAGCCGTGACTGTGTATTTGAATGAATAATATTGGAGTTGTGAAATGAGTATTTTAAAGAAATTATTTACTGCTGTTCGTGGTGGCGCTAGAGAAGTTGGTGAGTCAATTGTTGACGCAAATGGCATTCGTATTTTTGAGCAAGAAATTACTGACGCACAAAACGCATTAGCTAAAGCCAAAAAGAACTTAACAGAAGTAATGGCGAAAGAGATGCAGACAAAACGCAAATTAGCTGCACTTGACGAAAGCATTATCGAGCATGAAAACTATGCTGGACAAGCGCTGGAAAAAGGTAACGAAGCTTTAGCGGTAGAAATTGCAGAGAAAATCGGTGAATTTGAAGTTGAGCGCGCAGAGCACCAGCAAGTGCTAGACGGTTTTAGTAAACATGTGATCCTGTTAAAACAGCAAATTAAAGAAGCTGAAAAAACGATTAAAGAAAACCAGCGCCAACTAACAATGGTAAAAACCACAGACAGCGTTCAAAAAGCAACCATGGCAGTAAACAGTACGCTAAATACCAATACGTCATCTATGGTAAATGCACGTCAGTCGCTTGAGCGTATCAAGCAACGCCAGCAAGATAGGCAAGATCAACTGGCTGCAGCAAAAGAGCTTGAAGCCGCTGCAACGGGTGCAGATCTAAAAGCCAAAATGGCAGAAGCTGGAATTGGCTCTACGCAAAAGAGTAATGATATTCTTGAACGTATTAGAGCGAAACAAAGCAACTAATATTTGCCGAATAGAAAAAGGAGGCCTCGCCTCCTTTTTACCCTTTTTGATTATGTAGGTGCATTATGTTTGGCTTTTTTAAATCAAAAAAAACTCCTGAGCGACAACTTACTCATGCAAAAGATCTGAAAGTTGGGGATATGCTCACCATCATTGATTCATTTGCTTACCCTAGCTGGCTCAAGGGGCAAACCCTAAAAGTTGTTGGCGTACAAACTTACCAATTTGAGCGCAGCGCTGCATATGAATTTGTTCTCGAAAGTGATTCAGGTAACATTACTTTTTTGCAAATTGAACAAAGTGACGGTGAGGAATATGCGAATTTTTCTATCAAAATCCAAAGAGAAGACGTCGACGCTATTTTTACGCTTGATGAATTTGCGCGTATTTTCGATGAAGAAGCACTGACCCACATCGACACCCACGCTACTCCAGAGATTTTCGAGCGATTTTTAGGTAAAAGCTATCAACAAAATGAAGCGCCCTACGTTTGCTATTTTTACGATAGCGATTATCGCGGTCGCGCCTTGCCACGCTATCAAGATGAAAGTGGCGAAGTATGTGAAGTTATCGAGTTACTTAGTCCTGACGAAAAGTTCGCTATCAATATCGAGATCTGGGATGGGGGGGAAACTGACGTGTCACTAACCATGTGTCGCCCACTGAGCGATATTGTTGACCTATTTCCTGGAGCTAACTCGTGACCACAAGAGAAGACAAGTGGAAACGTCAAGAAGTGGCTTTGAGGGCCACACAAATGGCCTTCGACTTAACCACGGAAGTACAAAAAAACATTAAAAAACAGGCGATAGACGAAGAGCTAACGCCATCCGATATGATAAGAAAGATCCTTGATTTAGAAGTTAAATCGAAGAAAACTCGGCAACGCTTATCCTTCAATCTAACCGATGAAGAAATCGCGCTACTGGCGGAACGTTTTGGCGTTGACCCTAATGACAAACGGGCTGTAAAGCAACAAGTCGCCAATATGCTACTTAGTCGCTATACAGAAAATAAAGGAAAATAATTGGCTGTATTTATGTAGGTTGTTACTCCATTAACTGCGTATGGCGCTACGTTTATTCAAGCTATATGCCGTAGCGCCCTACACAACAATAACACCGATCACTCTACCGCGAGCAGCTCAACTTCAAACACTAATAACGAACCCGGTTCGATTTTACCTGCAGCACGGTCACCATAGCCTAAGTCTGGACCAATCCAAAAGCGGTATTTATCCCCTTCGCTCATCAACTGCACACCTTCGGTCCAACCAGGGATCACTTGATTAAGTCCAAAGCTGATAGGTTGGTCACGCAGTACCGAGCTGTCGAATATGGAGCCATCAAGTAAAGTGCCATGATAATGCACTTTAACTTTGCTCGTTGCATTTGGCTGTTTGCCACCGTCAGTTTGAGTAATTATTTCGTACTGAAGACCTGAGTCAGTTTTATGTACCTCTGCGCGCTTTTCGTTTTCTTTCAAAAAGTCTGCCGCTTGAATTCGATTAAACTGCGCAAGCTGCTTTTGTTTCTGACCACCTCGAAAAAACACCACCGCAATCACCAGTGCAACAATAACGAGGATAATATTAGTGGTCGTCATGGCTTTCTTCTCCTTTGTCGTCATCGCCGTTTACTACTTTTGCAATACGCTCAAGTTTCGCCATTGCAACTGCATTGATACTGTTTTCGGGATAGCCTTCATCACTTAGATCTCCTGCTGGTCTATCCATTAACAAGCTAAGCGCTTCATCTACTGTGGCAACGGCATAGACATGGAATAAGCCTTTTTCAACAGCTGCAATCACTTCATCATCTAACACTAAGTTGACCTTGTTAGATTCAGGGACGATCACCCCTTGCTTACCTGTGAGGCCTCGCATTTTGCAGAGTTTAAAGAAGCCTTCGATTTTTTCGTTTACACCACCAATAGCTTGTACTTCACCGTGTTGGTTTATTGAGCCGGTGAGCGCTAAAGATTGATCCACAGGGAGTTGCGTCACCGCCGATAGCAGCGCACAAAGCTCTGCAAGTGATGCGCTATCACCGTCAATAAAACCATAATTTTGTTCAATGGCGATATTTGCACTGAGTGTCAGGCTAAAGTCTTGCGCATACTTGTTACCTAGGTAACCGGTAAGCAGCATCACACCTTTTGAGTGAATTGACTTACCTAAGTCTACCTCACGTTCAACGTCAATCACCCCGTCAGCACCTGCGTATACCGTAGAGGTAATACGCGCAGGCGTACCAAATGCGGTGTCACCAATATGCAGTACCGTCAGGCCATTTACCTTACCAATTGCGGTGCCTTCAGTTGCAATCAAGGTATGCCCTTCTTGAATATCGCTGAGCATGTTTTCACTTAACTGCCCTGTCCGGTATTCTTTTCCAGCTATCGCTTCATCGATGTGATTAGCGGCAATTTGGTTTACGCCATCTTGCTTGGCATAAAAACTGGCTTCTGCTACCAGCTCCAAAACATCAGCAAAGCGCGCTGAAAGCTTACTGTGATGCTCCGCTTGGCGGTAGCTAAATTTAAGCATACGCGCCAGCGCAGCTGAGCTAAGCTCAATCTTCAAAGTATCATTACAGTATTCCATCACCTTAGTGATAAATTGGTACTGCATTTTGTCCGAGCTTGGTAAATAGTAATCAAAATCGGCCAGCACTCTAAATAGTTCTGCAAACTCTTCATCGTATTCACCAATGGTGTAATACAGGTCTCGCGAACCCAAAAGAATAATTTTGACATCCAACGGAATTAGCTGCGGCTTTAAGGTAAAGCTGCTGCCCACCGAATTATCTTGGTACGGTAGGTCATTTTTAATTTGGTGGGTTTTTAACGACAGTTTAAGGCCATCCCACACCTGGGCGTTAGCCATGACCTTTTCCGCATCCATGATCAAATAGCCGCCATTGGCGCGGTGCAATGCACCGGCTTGAATAGAGCGATAGCTAGTGATCAAATTACCTTGAGAGGTTGCATATTCCACCTTACCAAAGATATTACCAAAGGTCGGATTTGGCTCATACACCACAGGCGCAGGGTCGTCCTCTTTAAACTCAACCAGAATATTGGGCGCAAAAAAGTCCGTGAGCATTCCCTTTGAGTCAAAGTCATCTTTGTTCTCTTCGTTGCTACTATCGTCGTCTAGCCAATCTAATACCGCATCGACAATTTCAACCTTAAGATCTTTAAGATAACGCAGCACGCCAATGTGTGCAGCATACTTATGCTCAAGTGCTTTTAATAGCGGTTTGGTCGCCACTTCGATGGTGGTTTTTTTAAGATTACGCAAGCGCTCAGAAGATTCACGCTTCCACCTTGGCAGTTCAATAAGCGACTCAATGAGAGTATCTTCTAATGTTTCAATTGCCGTTAAGAAGTGTGCCTGAACATGCTCGTCTAGTGCCGAAAACTCCGTATCGCTGAGCTGTTTACCATCGACCACAGGAGCAAAGCCAACTGTCCCCGTATCTTCTATCAGTGCAACGCTCATATTCATAGCTTGTTGCTCAACAGCGGTGATCGCAGCATCGTATTTTTGTTCGAACTCTTTATCTAGCGACTTTTTCTTGCGTTGATAACCCGGGTTGTCAAAAGCTGCAGGAAAAGTATCTAAGATCTCATCAATAAAGGCGTCAATATCGGCCTCAAGCTGCTTACTTTCGCCCGCCTGCATAAATAGCGCGATAGGCTCACGATGGTCGTCATAGTTATTAACGTACAACCATTCTTTGGGCGTTGGCTTAGTTTTACTGTGCGCCTCGAGCTTGTCTTTCACCATGGTAAAACGACCCAGCGCCGCTTCTCCCATGACATACACATTATAACCGGGAAGCTCCATTCCCAAGGCAAAGTCTAGGGCGGTTTGAGCGCGCTGCTGGCCAATAAATGGCAGCGCTTCTGGGTAAGGGTTTTGGATACAATTTTCTATGTGAGTCAACGAAACTGATGGCGCGAGCTGGCTCGCAGGCAGTGCTTTTTCAGACGACAATTTAGATTTGGTCATTCTAACTTCTTTGTATTATTCGCATACGTTAGTCTACTCAGCTTGGTGCTTCCAAGCTGAGCGCCCACACTTTAGGGCGCTAATGCTTTTCTAGTATATTCCCCATGCCCGCACTCGCTGCAAGCTGGGATCTTGATGGCATAATAAACATCTAATTTATAGCCACAATTCTTACACACTAATTGTCCCAAAGCTATCCATTCACCTTCTTTATAAATGCCTTGGTGTTCAAAATCTTTTAAAAGTGCGGACCACTCAAGTTGAGTTCTATCTTCTAATTGGGATATTTCAAATAAGATGTTGGCTTTGAGCTCACTCCAAGCCGCTTCATCATAGAAGGATTTGTTTTCGAGAAGATGTTCCAAGTCACGTTTTAAATAGTAACTATAATCATCATAGGTTTGTTTGGTGTAGTCTTTCAGTGCGCTCTGCGCTTCCCAGAATCGTTTAGATAAATCGTCAATTTCATGTTCTTTGACGTCTTTGAGCCAATCGGAAAATTGATCCAGCCATTTTTGATAATCCGCCATTGCTACACTCCTGTTTCGCCAATAGATTAAGTGTAGACCAGATATACCATTCATTGTATTAGGGTTTGCTGAACTTGGTGCTCAGCAAACCCATTTGGCTTCAGATTATGAAGCCAAAAGTCATTGCTATTAGCTTAAAAACGATACTTCACGCCAACGGTTGCCGTCGTGCCAAGGCCTTTAATATTGTAGCCACCGTACGTATAGGCTTGTGCGCGAGCTGGGAAGTAGTCTGAATTAAATAAGTTCTCAATACCAACAAACGCTTGCCAGCTTTGGCCGAATTGATATTGACCACTAAAGTTAACCACGTTATAGCTGTCAATTGGACCTTGATCTCCAACATAGTTGCCTTTATCGTCTCGCTCGAAACGTTTACGGTCGCCGACATGTAACCAGCTTAATGTCATCGATAACGCATCAACTGGCTGCCAATTTAGGTTTGCCGTAAGCTTTGGTGGGCTAATTTGTCTAGAGCCAAGATAAGTATCGGCTTCGGTATCTTTACCCTCTACATAGCTATATGTCGCAATAAGTTTTAGCGTGTCGTTGATCTTGTAATCGACAAGTGCCTCATAACCCCAAATTTTTTGTGGTGCTCGAACAGGCTCATAAACTCCGGTTACTTCATTGAATTTATTCGTTGTGCCAAACTCAGATGTACTTCTATATGCCGCAAATTCAAATCGTAGCGTCTCAAATTGAGAATTAAAGCCGATTTCGTAGTTATCAACAATTGATGCTTCTGTTTGAATTTGACCAATGTCTTCTACCGTTGCACTGCGCAGCAGACGGCCAATATCAGAGATATCAGAGCCTTGCGAGTAACTGGCGAATGGGCTGAACTTTTCATTTGCGTTATATTTAATACCCACGTTGTAAGTTGTGGCGTCATAGTCAATGGTGTCACCTTTCACGTTAAGTGGCACAGAGCACTGATCCGCTGAGCGGCAAAGTTTTAGTGTTTGGTAATCAGCTACCGCAAGATCAATACTTTCTTGTCTCACTCCCGCTTTTAACACTAGGTCATCGGCAACAATCCACTTGGTCTGTAGGTAACCTGCGATGCTTTCCATGTCCATTTCCGGCACCCAAATACGACCATCAACAAGTGGCTGTGAGGTCACATCATTCAACGCATCAATACCATAAATGAAGGTAGCTTGGACATTGTCAAAATCAACCAAGGTATTAAATGTCGCACGCGCGCCCTTTTTTTCAGAGCGGATGATAGATTGACCGCCAGTGTATCCTTCATCAGGGTTTGCTAAGCTTGGAGAGAAGAAGAACACGTTCTCAATGTCTTGCATATACGCATCAAGCGTCATTTGTGTATTAGCAAAAACTTCTATATCGGTGTATTTCAAAGTAATGTTTTCATTACCTTCAGGACCTTGTGGCTTACCTTGTTTTTGCTGAGCTGGTGGCACGTGAATAGCGTAAGATTTTTCACCTAAATTGATGTTACCAAATACATCACCTAGGTCCGTTTTTTGCTGTGAACTGTAGAAGTTATAGCTAAATTGCAGTTGCTTGTCTTCGTCAAAGTCATAGCCCAGCTTAGTGAAGTAGTTTTCTGTCACGGTATCCGACAGACCATACTGTAAACCCAGAATATCACCTTCTGCATCACGCTGAACACCATTTTCTTCATAGCTTGCCGTGACTAAATAACTAAATTGGTCAACGCGACCATTAATCGCGCCCGCAATTCGAGCACCCGCACTCTCTGCAAGTTTTACTGCGCTAAAGCGGCTAGATAGGCTAATTTCACCTTCTGGTTTGCCATCGCTTTTAGCCTGCTTGGTGATGTAGTTAATGATCCCGCCTGAAGCACCATTACCATAAATTGAGGTTGCCCCTTTGATAACTTCTATACGAGCGATGGCACTTGGATCGAGTGTTTTTACACCCAAAGAACCATTTCGCAGTGGTGTAGACTGAGGTACACCGTCAATCATCACCAGAGGCGCACGTCCACGCAACGATTGCCCAGTATTACTTGAACTACCCGTATCCGGAGCAAGACCAGGAACAATTTGAGATAACAAACTTTGTAGTTCTGGATTTACTTTTAAATGATCTTCGATTTGCTTTTGATTAATAATCGTAATGGAGGCAGGCACTTCATCGATGCTTTCAAACACACGACTGCCCGAGACCACGATATGCTCCATATCTGCAGCTTGAAGATCTTTAACATTGGTATCGTCTGCAATGGCTGCTGCGCTAACAGCCAACGCTACCATACTGAGAGTAGTTTTTAACATGGTTATCCTTGCTGGATTTAGAATAATAATGATGTAAAAAGCGGCAATATAATATTGCCAAACCTCAGTAAAAACAAGATGAATGTGAATGGTTTGCATTACCTTTTAGTGCAAGACCACCTTACTTTACATCGATTTTTGCAATTATATACACATAACAGTAACTTAGAGTGAAGTTAATTACCGCTTCCTACGATGACGTTGCAGCCAAAAATACAGGCCGGATACCGTGAAAAAAGTCGGAACTAAGGCAAGCATTAACCAAACAAATTGCACGATGGGACCGGCAAAATCACCAATATGAAACTTGTACTTAAAGTTCCATATTTGCGTAGCGACTCCGGCTTTTGATGCATCATATTGCGCTACCACCTCACTATTATAAGGATTTACCCAAACCCAGCTGTAGGCATGACTTTCACCAGGGTTTTGAACTCTATAAGCGACGCTGTCGGACGCTTTGTCAGGCATGTAAATACGGAACAACTGACCGTCTGGGAAGATAGATTTTACGCGCTTTGTAGCGCTATTTAAATCGTAGGGTAAGCCGTGAAAATTAACCGCAATAGTGGGTGGTTTTGGCCTTACTTCGACCTCATCAAAGCTTAACCACTCAACCACAGCCTTAGTTTGCGGCTGCCAGTTAAACGCCATACCACTGAAGGCAATGAGCAGTATAGGTAAAAGCAAATATACCCCCAATACGGTGTGTAACTGATAAAGTAGGATCCTTAGCTTAGCTTTTGGTTTTATCACTAACCGTTTCAAGCAATTTTTAGGCTTTACCCAAAGATAAAAGCCCAACACTAACTCAATAATGAGTACAAGTGCACAAATAGATACCCAGTCTCTAAGCGGCTTTTTGTTGTCAGCATCTTCAAACAACAACCAACGGTGTAGCGCCATCGTAAAGCCATATATCGTAGAATAATACTCGTAGCGATGAAGGATCTCGCCACTGTAGGGGTTAACGCTAACATAATCACCGCTAGACAACTTCAGTTGCCACGCCAAATCCGGTTGCTGCTCAGGCATAAACAGTGAAACTTTTTCAGCGGTTGTAGATTCAATAAAGGTTACTATTTGCTCTACCCCAAGAGGCTCAGACTGTGGCTCAACTCGCCACAACTGAGGCTGAGTAAGATATTGAATATCTTTGGCATATATAAGCAGTGCCCCAGTTAAGCTTAAGCAAATAATAAATGCACCAGCCACTAGCGCCATTACTAGGTGAGCACGGCGTAACCACAATTTTATCAAGGGAATTCTCAAACTTCTTTCGATATTTAGCAATAGTAAGTGATAATAACTCTTACTTGCAACAGCACAAAATTTCCCCTTTTACCGCTGCAGATCTTCGCGTAGTTTATCTCCACTTCGACACCACCTTTAGTCCGCGGCAATCGACTAAAATAATTCCACTTTAGGTGCTGTGATTGCTGGCCAATTTCGGGTATGCTATCGAGCAATTTTCTATTAATTTTGCCAGATGTTTGGAAACCTAGATGCAAGAGCAATATAACCCGCAAGATATCGAAGCCAAAGTACAGTCGTACTGGGAAGAAAACAATACCTTCAAAGTTGTCGAAGACGAAAGTAAAGAGAAGTACTACTGTCTCTCAATGTTCCCATACCCAAGTGGTCGCCTCCACATGGGTCACGTACGTAACTACACCATTGGTGATGTGGTTTCTCGTTTCCAACGCCTACAAGGCAAAAACGTTATGCAACCTATGGGTTGGGATGCGTTTGGTCTTCCAGCTGAAAACGCGGCAATTAAAAATAATACCGCACCGGCGAAATGGACCTACGAAAATATCGACTACATGCGCAACCAGCTTAAGTTACTTGGTTTTGGTTACGACTGGGATCGTGAAATCGCAACGTGTCACCCTGAATATTATAAGTGGGAACAGTGGTTCTTCACTAAGCTTTACGAAAAAGGCTTAGTATACAAAAAGATGTCAACGGTAAACTGGGATCCTGTTGACCAAACGGTACTGGCAAATGAGCAGGTAATTGACGGCCGTGGTTGGCGCTCAGGTGCCATTGTCGAGCAAAAAGAAATTCCACAATGGTTCATTAAGATCACCGATTATGCACAAGAGTTACTGGATGACTTAGACAAGCTTGACCACTGGCCTGAGCAAGTTAAAACCATGCAGCGTAACTGGATTGGTCGCTCAGAAGGCGTTGAAATCGACTTTAAACGTGCCGACAACGACGAAAGCTTCACCGTATACACTACCCGCCCTGATACCTTTATGGGCGTGACTTATGTGGCAGTTGCGGCAGGTCATCCGATCGCTCAAGAAGCGGCGAAAAACAGCGAAGCAATCTCTCGCTTTGTTGAAGAGTGCAAGAACACCAAAGTTGCCGAAGCGGATATGGCAACGATGGAGAAAAAAGGCATCGCGACAGGCTTTACTGCTATCCACCCACTCACAGGACAAGAGGTGCCAATTTGGGTAGCTAACTTTGTACTGATGGATTACGGCTCAGGTGCCGTGATGGCAGTACCAGGTCACGACCAACGTGACTATGAGTTTGCAACCGCTTATGGCCTTGAGATCAAACAAGTTATTCAGCCTCTAGCCGGCGCAGAAGTAGAAGCCAATCTGGCTGAAGCAGCGTTTACCGAAAAAGGCACGCTTATCAACTCTGGCGAGTTCGATGGCCTAGACTTTGAAGGCGCCTTTAACGCCATCGCGACTAAATTAGAATCACTTGGCGTAGGTAAGCGCAAAGTAAACTTCCGTCTTCGCGATTGGGGTGTGAGCCGCCAGCGTTACTGGGGTTCGCCAATCCCAATGTTAAACAAAGAAGATGGTTCTGAGCTTGCGGCACCTGAAGACATGCTCCCTGTTCGTCTACCTGAAGACGTAGTCATGAATGGGGTAACTTCACCGATTAAAGCAGATCCTGAATGGGCAAAAGCAACAATAAACGGTGAAGCGGTATTCCACGAAACCGATACATTCGACACCTTTATGGAATCATCTTGGTACTATGCACGTTACTGTAGCCCACGCTACGATGAAGGTATGCTTGAACCAGGTGCTGCAAACTACTGGCTACCAGTAAACCAATATATTGGTGGTATTGAGCATGCTATCTTGCACTTGTTGTACTCACGCTTCTTCCACAAGTTGCTACGTGATTTCGGTTTAGTGAATTCTGATGAGCCATTTGAGCGTCTACTATGTCAAGGCATGGTACTTGCGGACACTTACTACCGCAAAGACGAGAAAGGCGGCGATATTTGGATCGCACCAACTGACGTATTAACTGAGACTGACGACAAAGGCCGCATCACTAAAGCGTGGCATAAAGAAGACGGCGAGCCGGTATTCTCTGCAGGCATGAGCAAAATGTCTAAGTCGAAGAACAATGGTATTGACCCGCAAACGGTTATCAAGCAATACGGCGCTGACACCGTTCGCTTATTCATGATGTTTACGGCTCCACCAGAACAAACGCTTGAATGGTCTGACTCAGGCGTTGAAGGTGCGCACCGTTTCCTTCGTCGTATTTGGAAATACGCGGTTGACGTAAAGCAAGCAGGTACTGCCGAGCTTGATTTAAGCAAACTAAATGCAGCGCAAAAGACGCTACGTCGCGACATCCACAAAGCCATTGCAAAGGTGACAGACGATATCGAACGTCGTCAAACGTTCAACACGGCAATTGCGGCGGTGATGGAGCTTTCAAATAAGCTTATCAAAGCGCCACTGAGCGATGAGCAGGACATTGCACTAGCCAACGAAGCACTAGAAGCCATGGTGATCATGCTTGCACCTATCACACCGCACATGTGTCACGAGCTATGGGCTGAGCTTGGCAAAGCTGGCGATATCCTTGATGCGGCATGGCCTGTTATCGACCAAAGCGCACTAGTTGAAGATGAAAAGCTTATCGTTGTACAAGTCAACGGCAAGCTGCGCTCTAAAATCACCGTGGCGGCAGATGCAACGCAAGAACAAGTTGAAGCGATTGCATTTAGCGAAGAAAACGTCACTAAGTTTACTGACGGCAAGACCATCCGTAAGGTGATCTATGTTCCTGGTAAGCTACTTAATGTGGTTGCAAACTAAGATGCGTAGCCTATTTTGGCACACCAGCAAGCTAGCAGTTTTGCTAGCTTGCTTCTTCGTGGCGAGCTGCGGTTTTCACCTCAAGCAAGCCTCTTACCTTCCTGACGATCTAAAAGAAATCACCTTAAGCGGTGACGACAAGCGTTCAGCCTTGTTTGAACAGCTACAGTCCGATCTTCAGCGCGCTCAGGTATCCCTTACACCAAAAAATACCAAACAAGCTGCTGAGTTGTACTTGTACAATGACTCACTTGAACGTCAAACACTCAGTTTGTTCAAAAATGGTCAGGTTGCTCAGTATGAACTGGCGTATCGCGTGTCGTACCGATTGAGTCGTCCGGGCCAAGAACCCGTTAAACAAATGTTCGAGCTGTATCGTAACTATCAGGACGACCCAGACAACGCGCTAGCAAAGGCAAAAGAGCTTGAGCTGATCCTAACCGAGATGCGCCGTCTTGCAAGCCAACGTATTATTCGAGAGTTGTCGCAACTGTAATGCGTTGTTATGCCAATCAACTCTCCAATTACCTAAGTAAAGGGCTTGCCCCTTTTTATCTGGTCTTTGGTGAAGAACCCTTTCAGCAAGGCGAATGTGTACTTGCCATACGAACCGCAGCCAAGCAACAAGGCTTTGACGAAGTCATTAAATTTGCTCTACTTCCGGGATTTGACTGGCAAGAGCTCAGTGCACAGTACAACAGTATGTCTTTGTTCAGTGCACGTACGCTCATCGAGTTCGACTTTAACGAGCAAAAAGTTCCTACCCAAGGTGTTGCGGTTTTAAAGTCTTTGGCCGAACAGGTCAATCCAGATGTCGTTGTTATTTTTAAAGGGCTGGGCGCGGGTCAAGACATTCAACGAACCGCTTGGTTCAAAGCATTAGAGCCTAAAGGCCTGTTCGTCCCTTGCTATGCGTTAACGGGCCGTCATCTTGAGCGCTGGTTTGATGATGAATGTAAGCGGCTGAAGCTGTCTGTGTCACCACAAGGCAAGCGCGCCCTCCTCGTCGCCACAGAAGGCAACTTGCTTGCAACGCATCAGGAGCTCGAAAAGCTCTCCTTACTATTTGGTAAAAACCCGGTTGATGAACAGCAATTGCTGAGCGGCTTATTAAATCAATCTAAGTTCGATATTTTTGATTTAAATACCGGATTGCTAAGTGGCAACCCTAAACAAATCATCAAAGTATTGAATAAGCTCGCCAGCGATAATGTAGAGCCCGCGAGTATTCTCTGGACCTTGCAAAACCAAGCACGCACCCTACTGGGTGTTAAAACCTTGTGGCAAACCGGCACTACGCTTGCGGATGCCTATAAAAAGCATAATGTCTGGAAAAATCAGCAAACCATTACGCAACAAGCGTTAGACAGATTAACGCTAGAGCAGATGAAACAGTTGCTCTGTATGATGGCAGACTTTGATACCGCATATAAAGAAGCAAGGCTCACTGCGCCATATCAAGCTCTAGCACACATCGCGCTGGCCTTTGCCACCCCCATCGCAATGCCGTTACCAATTAGCCAGAGTGAGCATGTATGATTGCTTTGTTTGGTGGTACTTTCGATCCTCCGCATTTAGGCCATTTAAATATGGCGATGCGCTGCGTCGACGAGCTAAGTCTGGCTGAGTTAAAGTTTTTACCTTGTGCCATACCGGTTCATAAACAAAAGCCCAGCATCAGTGACGAGCATCGCCTAGCGATGCTTGCAAATTTGCTAGCAGGGCAACAAAAGCTGGTTATTGATAGACGTGAGCTTGACCGACAAGGACCTTCTTACAGCCTGCTAACACTGCAAGAGCTGCGTAACGAATATCAGGATCAGCCAGTTTTATTTTTAATGGGTATGGACTCATTTAATAGCCTGCACACTTGGTATCAATGGCAAGAAATCACAAAGCTGTGTCATCTGGTGGTGTATCAACGCCCAAAAGAACATTGCTCACCAGATGCTAAAGTCTCGGCTTATTTAGCCAAAGCACGCACAGATAACTTAAATAAGCTCCAAACCACCAAGGCTGGACATTGCTATTTCCTTCACGGTGAGCAAAAAGACATTGCATCGAGTACAATAAGAGCTGCAATTGCACAGCGAGATAAAGAATATTTGGAACATTGGCTGCCCGCTTCTGTCATAGATTATATAAATAGCCATGGCTTGTATGCTGATTAACCCCATAAAGCATGTTAAAATTGCCGATTATTTGAAATACAGAGACAAAAACTTGGATTCACAACAGTTATTAGATTTCGCGCTAGACAAAGTAGATGATATGAAAGCGCGTGATATTGTAAAGCTCGACGTTCGCGAAACTTCTTCAATCACCGATTACTTAGTGATCTGTACAGGCACCTCAAAACGCCATGTACAATCAATTGCAGATCATGTCGCAAAAGAAGCACGTCATGCTGGAGAAACACCGATTGGCCAAGAAGGTCAAGACATCGGAGAGTGGGTATTGGTTGATTTGGGTGACGTTGTTGTACACGTGATGCAAGACCAAACCCGCGACTTTTATGACTTAGAAAAGCTGTGGGGCTGATGTGAAGATCCAACTCATTGCAGTAGGTACCAAAATGCCGAAGTGGGTTGAAACTGGCTTCACTGAATATCAAAGACGCTTTCCCAAAGATATGCCACTGGAGTTAATTGAAATTAGCGCTGGCAAACGGGGGAAAAACGCAGATATTAAACGCATTTTGCAACAAGAAGGTGAAAAAACCTTAGCCGCTATTCCAAAAGGCAATCGGATCGTAACCTTAGAAGTGACTGGCAAGCCATGGGATACACACCAACTTGCGAGCAATATGGAAAAGTGGCAGCTGGACGGTCGCGATGTTAGCTTACTGATTGGCGGCCCTGAAGGGCTTGCACCAGAATGTATTGCTGCGGCTGAACAAAAATGGTCATTATCAAACTTAACCCTACCCCACCCTTTGGTGCGTATAGTGGTTGCCGAGAGCTTGTATCGTGGCTGGAGTTTAAATAACAATCACCCTTACCACAGAGAATAATAATGATAAAAAAACGGCCGACGATTAGGGATCATTCTGCCGAGGCTAACCTCTTTGCGAGACGGGCCTTTGTCGGCTTTGTTTTTGTCGTTATTATTGTTGGGATCTTGTTTCACAATGTCTACAAACTTCAGGTGACTGAGCACGAGACCTATCGTACCCGCTCCAACGATAACCGTATAAAAGTCATACCGGTCGCCCCTAATCGTGGTCTGATTTACGACCGCAATGGTGTCTTGCTCGCCGAAAACCGCCCTGTTTACAACCTTGAAGTGATCCCAGAAGATGTTGAAGATCTCGAAGCTTCATTAGCTGCGGTACGTCAACTCATCAAGATTTCTGAGCAAGAAGTAGAAGATTTCAAAAAGGAAATCAAGCATAACCGCCGCTTCAAAAGTCAAGTACTAAAGGGCCGCTTGAATGAAGAAGAAGTCGCAATTTTGTCGGTTAACCAACACCGTTTGCCAGGCTTTAGCGTTGAAGCTCGATTGTCCCGTTATTATCCTTATGGCGATACCCTCACACACGCTCTAGGCTATGTCGCAAAGCTCAATAAAGAGGAACTCTTTGACTTAGAGCTAGAAGGCAAGGACACGAACTATCGTGCCACCCATGATATCGGTAAGCTCGGCGTTGAGAAGTTTTATGAAGAACAGCTGCACGGCATTGTGGGCTCTCGCCGCGTCGAGGTGAATAATCGCGGCCGTATCATTCGCACATTAAGCATGGAAACGCCACAACCAGGTAAAGACTTGGTGCTAACGCTTGATATCGGCTTGCAACAAATCGTCCAGCATGTGCTAAAAGACACCCGAGGCGCGATCATCGTTATGGATCCACGCGACGGAGGAATTTTAGCGCTCTATTCTAACCCAAGTTACGACCCGAATCTGTTCGTTCACGGGATCAGCGGCAAAGATTACCGAGCCTTGCTCAACCCAGACAGACCGCTTATCAACCGTGCAACTCAAGGCCGTTATGCACCTGCTTCCACGGTGAAACCCCATCTCGCTGTGCTTGCGCTGGAAGAAGGTGTTGTCACCGAAACAACCAAAATTTGGGATCCTGGCTTTTTTCAAATTCCCAATGTAAAACATAAATGGCGTGACTGGCGTCCTTGGGGTCATGAGCATGTTGATGTGTATAAGGCTATTGAGCAGTCTTGTGATACCTATTTTTACGAAACCGCATATAAACTCGGCATAACTAAAATTAGCGACTTTATGAACCAGTTTGGCTTTGGTGAGCTTTCGGGTATTGATATTCATGAAGAAACCTCCGCCATTTTGCCATCCGTTGAATGGAAAAGAGAACGTTTTAAAGAGTCGTGGTATCCAGGAGATACGATTTCTGTTGGGATAGGACAAGGCTACTGGACTGCTACTCCAATGCAAATAGCGAACTCGCTGAGCATTTTGGTCAATAAAGGCATACACCGCCAGCCGCACTTAGTACAAATATCTAAGCAAGACACTGAAGTAGAACAATTATTTACGGAAGAAAAACCACCCGTTGTGTTGAAAAATCCTTATCACTGGGATATCGCATTAAAAGCCATGCACAACACAGTAAAAATAGGTACCGCGAAAAGCGCATTTAAGGGCGTGACCTATGACCACGCAGGTAAAACAGGCACCGCACAAGTTGTCAGCATTGCTCAGGGCGAAAGGTACGATGCCAAAAAGCTAAAAGAAAAACACAGAGACAATGGTATCTACGTAGGTTTTGCACCTTTTGATGACCCTCAAATTGTTATCACTGTGGTTGTCGAAAACCAAGGTGGTGGTAGTGCTATCGCAGCGCCAATGGCAAGACAAGTGATGGATTATTACTTTTCAGCCTACCCGCTTGAGAAGGAGCAACAGCAATGAGCCCGCTGAATAAGCCGCGTTCGCTATTTGAAAAAGTCCATATCGACCTACCATTATTTGCAGCCTTGCTCACTATGATGATTGGTAGCCTTGCGATTGTTTATAGTGCTAGTGGACAAGATATGGGCATGATGATGCGCCACGGCACACGCATGTTTGGTGCATTAGTTGCCATGCTATTTATGGCGCAGTTTTCCCCTAATACACTTAAGCGTGTGGCAATTCCCGTTTACCTTTTAGGGCTTGGTATGCTCGTCGCCGTGCTGTTTTTTGGAGTCAGTAGTAAAGGGGCTCAGCGCTGGCTCGACTTAGGTGTTACCCGCTTTCAACCTTCTGAAATAATGAAGCTAGCAGTGCCTATGACGGTCGCTTGGTTTATTGGCCGCTCTCACTTACCTCCTAGTATTTTGAATTTAACAATCGGCTTTGTGATTGTGTTAGTGCCAACTATCCTGATCAAAGAGCAACCTGACTTGGGTACTTCTATCTTAATCGCCAGCTCTGGTATTTTTGCACTTTTTTTAGCTGGGTTAAGTTGGCGTTTAATCGGCTCTGGTTTATTACTTGCGGTCCCCGGTGGCTATGCGTTTTGGCATTACGGAATGCATGCCTATCAAAAGCAACGTGTTCTGACCTTTTTAGATCCAGAAAGCGACCCGCTGGGCTCTGGTTACCATATTATCCAATCGAAAATTGCGATAGGCTCCGGTGGCGTGGAGGGCAAAGGTTGGCTACATGGAACACAATCTCAATTAGAGTTTTTACCCGAACGCCATACCGACTTTATCTTCTCGGTGTTGAGCGAAGAATTTGGCTTGTTGGGTGTCACCATTTTACTCAGCTTGTATCTTTTTATAATTGGTCGCGGATTGTATATCGCGGTGCAAGCACAAGACGCTTTCAGTAAACTGCTTGCAGGAGCACTGACGTTGACCTTCTTCGTCTATGTCTTTGTAAATATCGGAATGGTTTCTGGTCTCTTGCCAGTAGTCGGTGTACCTCTGCCCCTAATTAGCTATGGTGGCACATCGATGGTGACCTTAATGGCCGGTTTTGGCATTATTATGGCAATCGCAACAGATAAGAGGATGTTGTTAAAATAATGACAGTTCGTATTACCCTAATTTCAAAACTGGTTTTAGTATTTGCCCTGTTAAGCGTGCTCAGCGCTTGTGGAAGCCGCTATCATATTCGCCATGATAAAGCGCCACTGCGCGAACCTACCGAACTGGAAATGCAAGATGCCATTGTCACCAATGAGAAAAAGAGCGTGAGTGCCAATCGCCCCTACACTGTTCTTGGTAAACGTTACACACCAATCTCAGACGAACATGGGTATCAACAACAAGGCATTGCCTCGTGGTATGGCCGTAAATTCCATGGCTACCACACCTCCAATGGTGAAATTTTTAATATGTTCGATATGACAGCGGCACATAAAACGCTGCCACTCCCTAGCTTTGCTAAAGTAACAAACTTAGACAACGGACGCTCTGCTATCGTTAGAATTAACGACCGAGGTCCATTCCACGACGATAGATTAATCGACCTGTCTTACGCTGCCGCCTACAAGCTAGGCTATCACCTTCAGGGTACAGCGCGCGTTAAGGTCGAAGCCATTACTCTATCGCGCGAGTCTCCAAGGCTAACCTATGTACAAGTTGCTGCTGGCAGTAAACTTGAGAACATACAGTTATTAGCAGGTCAGTTAAAACAAGAATTGGGGTTAGGTACACCCATCACGTTTGAAAACAACCTGTACAAGCTTAGAGTCGGCCCAATTACCGACGACAATCAAGCACAATCTTTACTAAAAACCTTACAACAAGGTCAATTTAGTCGTGCTTTCTTGCTTTACAGTGAGCAGGAACTTTAGAATAACCGCAATGAATGCCGATAAACAAAAAAGCGAGCATAATGACTTCTATCAAACCAAAAATCGTTAAAAAAGTCCTTGGACTGGTGTGCACTTTCTCTATTATGAGTGCCAGTGCACAAATTATTCCTTCACCGCCGCAAATCAATGCGAAAGGCTATTTCCTTGTAGATTTCACAACAGGAAAGGTGATTGCAGAGGGTGAAGCCGATACTAAGCTAGCGCCTGCAAGTTTAACCAAAATGATGACCAGTTATGTTATTGGTACTGAAATCGCGGCAGGTAACATTAGTCCATCTGATCAGGTCACCATTAGTGAAAAAGCATGGGCTAAGAATTTTCCCGGTTCGTCGGTGATGTTTATCGAAGTCGGTAAGCAGGTCAGTGTCGATGACTTAAACCACGGGATCATTATTCAATCTGGCAATGATGCTTGTGTTGCAATGGCCGAGCACATTGCTGGTAGCGAAAGTGCGTTTGCCGATCTGATGAATGCACATGCTGAAAAGCTAGGCATGACGAATAGTCACTTTATCAATAGCCATGGCCTAGACACCGATGAGCATTACACCACTCCAAGAGACATGGCGACTCTAGGTGCCGCACTTATTCGTGATGTACCTGACGAATACGCTTTATACAAGAAAAAGTCTTTTTCATACAATGGTATAAAGCAATATAACCGTAACTCACTACTTTGGGATGCAAGCCTTGAAGTGGACGGCATTAAAACCGGCCACACCTCAGATGCCGGCTACAGCCTTGTTACTTCAGCGGTTAAAGATGATATGCGTCTTGTTGCAGTCGTCATGGGTACTGAGAGTGAGCGAGCACGTAAAGTTGAAAGCAAAAAGTTGCTTAACTACGGCTTCCGTTTCTTTGAAACCATTACTCCTTACCAAGCCGGTGACGCTTTTGCCGATCAGCGCGTATGGATGGGTAACAAAGAAACCGTATCGCTTGGCATTATGGAAGACACGCCAATCACTATTCCACGTGGTCAAAGCAAGAACTTAAAGGCTAACTTTGAGTTAGATAAAACACTCGAAGCGCCGCTAGCAAAAGGTACTAAAGTTGGTACTTTGTTCTTACAGCTTGAAGGTGAAGACGTAGCACAATACCCGCTGGTTACGCTTGAAGAGATCCAAGAAGGTGGATTCTTTAGCAAGATCTACGACTACCTACGTTTACAGATCTCGCAGTAATTCCTTATCTGATAGGCCAGCCGAGACAAACTGGTTGGCTTATCTTTCCTATAAAGCTTATTTATTTCCCTTCACTTTCCTGACATTCATACTTTCTAATCTAGCCCCCTTTTCAACATACCACACGGCTGAAAACTCACTTTAAGTTTACAATTTAAAAACAATTTGTAATAATCAATTTCGGGTACAAACTCGAATTATAAATAAAAGGATATTTAAGTGATGATGGCGACAATCGCGGTAATAATGATGAAGTGTAGAAACTCCTTGTGACTGTGGAAATAATGACAGCGGTCCCAGTAGCTCTTCGGAGATTTTTGTTCAGCAGAGTATCCTGACTTGTACCGGTGATGACTGTTATGAATGAGAAGAAGTAGAGAGATGTTAATCTAAGAGGTGATACACAAAAGGCTTTCCTATGAACTACATAGATCATATATACCTAAAACCAGGCTTACCAGTAGCCAAGTTGACTATTGCAGTATTACTGCTTTTCTCTGCTATTTTATACAAGTCAAGCCTACTTTTATATATTGGTTTTTATATGGCGCTAATTGTACCTACTTGGGATTTATTATCCGTAGTGGCAAAAGAACAAGGAGCTTGTGCAAAAGTTACGCTCATAGCTTACTGTAAACAGCACTGGATACAGTTGCTACTTATGCTAGCGTTTGCTTGTATAAGTATTGCCGGGCTGCACCTTGAATACCTACTACTTACACTTTTTAATATTGCATTCGCTATGTTATTAGCAGCCCATGTTATAAGAATTGTGTATAAAATAAGAAAAATGTCCGCTATTGACGCGATAAAGGAGAGGTTAAAAACCAAGTCGAGGTTTATTCTTTCTGTTAACCTGGTACTCATTGTTGTGATGTGCACCACACCTTTTCTATCTATACCCGTAGAAGCGTTGGCTGCTAATTATATGGTTATTTTTAGCTGCTACATGCAGTACTTAAACCATATCATTAGTGAGGATATTTTTGAAACTGATTAAACTAGTTTAGAGTTCTCGCACTAGCCTATTTAGATAAACAGCGCAAATATCGAATGTAATCATCTTTTCTTTATAAGGTTTTTACCTCTGACAAGCATTAAATTAATTTATATAAAACAAAACAATAGAATCAAATGGAAAAATAAAAGGATAAATTAATGACTTTCATTGAACAAATAAAGTCCACTCCATTTTATATCTACATTAGCATGATGGCTTATCTTACCTTCCTTGCGTTAAGCTACCATTTAAAGATGCCAGAACTTTCATATATTGGATTTTATTTAATACTCTATTCCATGCTCTATGAGTTAAGTTCTTTAATAAAAAATAGCGATGCTAGCTTAGAATCAAGTCACAACTTTGGACACTTGAGATATTTATTTGCTTTCGTAGTAATATTTTTTGGTCTTATTGCTTTTCCACTTCGCCCTGTGTTCGTTACAGTAATCAATTTTATGGTGATTGCCGCTATCATCTATCAATTAATACTCGTTTTAAATACTAAGTTCTTACAATCTAAAGAAAATATTATTAATAGTTTTAAACGAAAAAAAACAGGAATTTTACTGCTACTATTCGTAATGACGGTATTGCAATTTTTCTTTGATGATCTAACCTTTGCTAACAATAGTCATTTTTTTCTTCTCATTCTCACCTCAGAAGTTTTCGATGATTGTAAGGGTTTAATCTCTAACACTCACTAAGCTCTATACGGCTTAGCAAAAACGTCCTGCGTATGGACGTTTTTTTTTGTCTTAAAAATGATAGAATGCGGCCAATAAATGACGACCTTGGAAACTCAAGGCTTGAAAGAGTCCCTAAGTGACCAAATAAAGGCGTCAGCAAGTAGTTCGTTGTGAGGATACCGTCGTGGTAAAACCAGTTAAAAATACTAAGTTTGATGAATACTTAGAATTTCCTTGCCCATTTACATTCAAAATTATGGGCCTAGCAAATGTCAATTTGACGGATCAGATCCTAGCCAAACTGCAGGTTATTGCACCTGGTGATTATGCACCAAAGGTTAAACCAAGCAGTAAAGGCACCTATGAAGCCGTATCTCTAGTCGTTACAGTAACCAGCAAAGAGCATATCGAGCAGATTTATACCGAGATCGGTGGCATCGAAGACGTCCGCTACATCCTGTAGTTGGTAAGGACCCTAGTTATGGAATCTCGTAAGTTAATTGTGCGCCAACTTGGCCTTTGTCGTTACGAACCAATTTGGCACAAAATGCAATCTTTTACCGACGAGCGTGATGACACCACAGCGGATGAAATCTGGCTGGTGGAACATGAGCCTGTTTTTACGCAAGGTCAAGCAGGTAAAGAAGAGCATGTTTTGGCGCCAGGTGACATTCCCGTCGTAAAAGTGGATCGCGGCGGTCAAGTTACCTATCACGGTCCTGGGCAACAAATGCTTTATGTGCTGCTCAACTTACGACGATTGAAAATAGGGGTACGTGAGCTCGTCACTTGGCTAGAAGAAAGCATTATCGACTCCCTAAAAGAATATGGGATAGAGGCTTATGCTAAAGCCGATGCACCAGGTGTATACGTCAACGATAGCAAGATAGCATCTCTTGGACTTAGAGTCCGTCGTGGCTGCTCATTTCATGGGCTCGCACTCAACGTCAATATGGATCTTGGTCCATTTTTACGAATAAACCCTTGTGGTTACGCGGGCATGAATATGGTGCAAAGTAGCGAAATTAATGGACCTCAAACCGTCGCTGATGCGGGGGCCGGTCTGGTAAAACACATGCTAAAACGCATTAATGCTGAGCATGTCGAATACACTGAAGGGTTTGAAAACGTATGAGTAAACCAGTCAAAATGGAGCCTGGGGTAAAGCTCCGCGATGCTGAAAAAATGGCATTGATCCCAGTAAAAGTCATGCCAACAGAACGCGAAGAAATGCTGAGAAAGCCTGAGTGGTTAAAGATCCGTTTGCCAAAATCAAGTGAACGTATCGATGGCATTAAACAAGCAATGCGTAAGCACGGCTTACACTCTGTTTGTGAAGAGGCGTCATGCCCTAACCTTTCTGAGTGCTTTAATCACGGTACAGCAACCTTTATGATTTTAGGTGCAATTTGTACTCGCCGCTGTCCATTCTGCGATGTGGCTCATGGTCGTCCACTAAAACCTGACGCCCAAGAGCCTGAAAAGCTAGCGCTCACTATCAAAGACATGAAGTTAAGCTACGTTGTTATTACCTCTGTTGACCGTGATGATTTACGCGACGGTGGTGCACAACATTTTGCTGACTGTATTCGTGAGATCCGTAAGCATAACCCAGGTATTACAATCGAAATTCTTGTGCCTGATTTCCGCGGCCGTATGGACAGAGCACTTGAAATTTTGAGTGAAACACCACCGGATGTATTCAACCACAACCTTGAAACTGCACCGAGACTTTACAAGCTAGCGCGTCCAGGTGCCGACTATAAGTGGTCACTCGAATTGCTACGCCGTTTTAAAGAAGCGCATCCAGAGGTAAGAACTAAGTCTGGCTTAATGGTTGGACTGGGCGAAGAAATCTCTGAAATTGAAGAAGTCTTAAGAGACTTGCGCGAGCATAACGTAGATATGCTTACGGTAGGCCAGTACCTACAACCTTCAAAGCACCACTTACCGGTAAAGCGCTACGTGCCACCGGCAGAGTTTGATGGGCTAAAAGAGTATGCCGACGAAATAGGCTTTAGCCACGCAGCTTGCGGACCATTTGTACGCTCTAGCTACCATGCAGATCAGCAAGCCGCCGGTAAAGAAGTAAAATAACTGCTGCTCCTGAACTTAAGTTCAAGTAAAACGTATATTGCTCCTAGCCGTAAGTAGGAGCAATATCCATGCAATTTCCACTCTCCCCCTACGCATTTTTGTAAATTCAATGTAAAATAGCCAAAGTTCAGTTACTTAACCTGAGAGAACTGCTCCCTAATTTTCGGACATAACTTTAATATGAAATACGGACCAATCAGCTTTTACGCTATTTTTATTGCCGTTGTGGTGCTTGGAGGCAGCTTAGGTGGGCTCTTACAAGCGATGCGTTCAACGTCGTCATATAAGTTTCGCAAACCTAAGTTTAAGAGTGCGAATAGCGCCGCCCCAGAGTATTGGGACTTAGGTGGATTCGGTGTCATTCTAGCCGGTGTGATCTCAGCATTTATGGCAATCGGTGTGCTCACCATGGCGGGCGCTGCAGACTTCAGCCCAGTCAGTAAGTATGCATTTAAATCATATCAAAATGGTGAGCACGACTCCCACCATCAAAACAATGACGAGATACTCATTCCCGTGGCAATGTTTTCATCTGCGCATAACGATAATGCCGTTGAGATCAACCGCATTATCAAAGTGGTCGTAGAGCACAATCTGAAACGGGAAAATGACTCAATTACCGGTTCTGATAAAGCATTTTGGACTTGGATTAAGATCTTTTCATTCTCTATTTTAAGCGGTTTTGGCGGTGTAGGACTCGTTTCTAGCGCCTACAAACGCTACGTTGGCGAAGATGAATTCAATGACATCCAACAAAAGGTTAAAGAAGAGTATGAAATAGCACGTAAGAATACCGTAGAGATCGCACTCCAACGTGCTAGGGAATTGATTGCAAACTCACAATACGATGAAGCAATTAAGGTTTGTGATGACATTCTTACCAACATTCACCCAAACCATGCAAGAGCAATTGGCATAAAAGCCAGAGCACTCAGCCGAGATGGTAAGCTCGCAGAAGCCATCAAGTTGCTAGAAAGCGCACTTTCCATTTCAGATATGAGTGAGTCCGTCAGAGCTCGTATGCATTGGAATATAGCCTGTTATCAGACTCGTATAGATTTTAGCGAAGGCTTACCTGAGGAGCTAGATTGTATGGTCCGGACGCTGGGTGAGATCCGCAGCCATTTGGAACGTGCAATTGCGCTTGATGAGCATCTAAGGTTGAAGCTACCTGACGGTGAAAGTGACCTTATTGTGCTAAAGTCGCTCAGTGCGAGAGGTCAAGATTGGTTTGACAATTTAGTACGAGCACAATAGACTCTTAGGTAAGTTAGCTTGATACGGTGCATTTTCATGAGAGATGAAGACTTTATATAAAAGTTAAGGGTACAAGCACAAATTCACTGGATGGAAATACTGGTGATTAGAATAAGCCGCATATTGATATGCGGCTTTTTTGTTTTTGACACATGAATTTTATACGCAAATTGGTATTAGCAGCAAAACGGTTTCAATTCCGTGCTATTCGTTATATCTTGCCTCACCAGATAATAATAATCAGGGGCAAAACGTGCTTAAGAATAAAACTTTGGGCAGCATGCTAATTGTAGCAGGTACTACAATTGGCGCAGGTATGCTCGCCCTCCCGATTGCATCCGCAGGACTCGGCTTTTCTACCGCTATCGCGTTATTAACAATCACATGGTTGCTAATGACCTATACCGCTTTACTTATGCTGGAAATACATCAGTACGCGGATCAAGACGCTACGCTAAATACACTGGCGAAAAACTTACTTGGTAAATCGGGCCAATATGTCGCTAACTTTTCTATGGTATTTTTATTCTATGCGCTGTGTGCAGCTTATATCGCGGGAGGTGGTGCACAACTTCAAAGCAAACTGATTAGTGTATTGGGTGACGGGATCACTCCCCAACTCGGTTCAGTACTACTTGCTGTTATCATTGCAACCATAGTGACATTAGGCACAAGTACCGTCGATAAGCTTAACCAATTACTATTTACCATTAAAGTTATCGTGCTCGCGAGTTTATTTTTTATCCTGACTCCCTATGTTCATGGCCAACATCTTATCGATATGCCTGTGGAGCAAGGGCTTGTAATTGCGGCAATTCCTGTAATTTTCACTTCATTTGGGTTTCATGGTTCAATCCCCTCAATCGTCAAGTACGTTGGTGTAGATATTCGTCAATTACGTAAAGTGATGATGTTTGGTGCCTCCCTCCCCCTTATCATTTATGTGTTTTGGCAATTACTAAGCCAAGGTGTTATGGGGCAAGAGAGCTTAATGGCAAGTGAGGGACTGCCGGGTTTTGTAACCAGTATTTCTTCTATCGCACACAACGACAACGTACAATTATTTGTAACTGTGTTTGCAGATCTTGCTCTCGCGACTTCATTCTTAGGCGTGAGTCTCGGCTTATTCGACTTTTTTGCAGATGCCTTTAAGAAGCAAGATACTAAGAAAGACCGCATCAAGACGGCATTCATTACCTTCTTACCACCGCTTGGCTTTGCCCTCTTTTATCCAAAGGGCTTTATTATGGCACTGGGATATGCAGCGATTGCGCTCGTGGTGTTAGCGGTATTTCTACCAGTTGCTATGGTATGGAAACAGAGAAAAACCAGAGGTAATGATGGATATCAGGTTAAAGGAGGTACGCTTGGACTAGGACTTGCCGCTGTTTTCGGTGTGATGATCATCACCTCTCAGCTAATGCAAATGGCTGGCCTTATTCCTAGTTTGGGGTGAGTATTTTTCAATAGCTGGCCGAACACTATCGGCTAGCTCCTGCTTTTTCCATATCATCGCTAATGTAATGAAGCTTCCAAAACATAATTATTGGAGCAAAAGCCAAACACAAAGTCACCACATTGGTGATGGGTATGATAGTTGCGTATAAATAAGTCGAATAACTCAAATCCATTAAATGGTAATCAGTTAATCTAAACAGTTGTAAAATAGGCGCGGGTAAAACAACGAGCTGGGCTAATATACTCTGCCACATATACATTTTATCTTTTACAGCCCAATACGCAACAATCCCCATAAATAGGATGTCATTCAAGGCCCAGTATACGTAACGGATGACTTGGTGCTCATCAATAGAGCGAACAAAGTCGCTCGAGAACGTACCCACAATATAAAAAATCGCAACAAGTAGTGAATATCTAAGCGCCTTTTTATCTTTTAACACAAAGCAAAGAAAAACAGAAAGCAAAGCAATCCACACACTGTTATGTGCAAAAAATATACGAATAGGTTCCCAAGCTTCTAACATAGCTAAACGCTACTCTGGCTTCTTTTCTACAGAACCATCATCGGCGTCACCACCATCGCCGTTACCACCTGGCAATCTATAATTTTGGGGCTTTTTTATTGAAATCATTCTATTTCTCCTTTAAGTAGAACCAAACGGAACAATAGCGAATTCCCTGTAATTTGGCAACAAACTGTAACTAATTTTTCCTAACTTCAATAGGGTCTGATTCTTTCGCTTTACCCTGTAAAATCGAGATTTCGACACGCCGGTTTCGGCGCCTATCTGCATCGCTGTCATTAGGTACTAAAGGTCTAGTGTCTGCATGACCAACTACAACCATTCTGTTCTTATCAAAGCCACGGACACGCTCCATTACAGTCGCAACGGCTACCGCTCTAGTTGCCGATAAATCCCAGTTATTCGAATAAAGTTCGTTAGTCACTCTAAAGTCATCAGTGTGACCCGACACTGTAATTTCACCAGGTACATCTTTGAGCAGCTCTGCAATTTCGGCAATCACAGGTTCAAATTTAGGTTGTAGAAACGCACTTCCCGCAGGAAAAGAACCATTTTCTTGGATGCGAATAATAATTTGCTGCCCTAATGACTCGAGTTCAATTGCACCATCCATAATTTGCTTTTCTAGCTGCTGTGCAATCTTTTTAACGAGCTCGTTTACTTGCTCTTGGTCCGCAGAAGCAACTGCTTGGGTTGACGCCATTTCCTGTGCAGTACTGGCAGACTCACCACCACGCTTATTGCCTCGTTGCTCCTGTCTGCCACCCGCCGAAGCCTCGTCACCAGCTTGGAACTCTAGCATTTGCTGCGTCATTTCTACGGTTTGCTGTTGAATCGTTTCAATCGGTGTTGGTTCTGGCTTTCCTGGAGTAAATTCCATCGCAATCACGCTGGTACCTTTAGGAATATCTTTTACTTCAATTTTATTTTGCACACCAAAAGCAAACTTCATCGATCCTGCAATTTGCTTAAACTTCAGTACATCCATTTCGGAGAATGCCAATAGCAGTACGAAGAAGCACATTAACAACGACATGAGATCAGCAAACGTTCCCATCCAGGCAGGAAGACCTGGGGGGGGACATTTACATTCTTTCTCATCTGACATGATTATTCCTCAGCCTCAGCGCCACGTTTAGATTCTGGCAGATAGTTTTTCAAGATACCTTCAATGACTTTTGGATTTTGGCCATCTTGAATGCCTAAGATTGCATCTAAGATAAGGCGCTGGTTTCGCTCTTCTTCATCTTTACGAAGTTCAAGCTTAACCTGAATTGGGATCGCAACCACGTTAGCCAAAAACGCACCGTATAAAGTTGTCAAAAGTGCAACAGCCATAGCAGGTCCAATTGCTTTTGGATCGTCCATGTTAGATAACATCGCTACTAGGCCGATGAGCGTTCCAATCATCCCCATAGCAGGAGCGATATCGGCGAGGGACTTAAATAAGCCAGCGCCTAACTCGTGTCTTGAGGACGTTAGGGCAATATCTTTTTGCAATGTGGCACGCACAACATCAGCATCATGCCCATCGACTAACATATCGACACCTTTACGCATAAACTGGTTGGGGATTTCGGCTTCTTCTAACGCTAAAAAACCACCTTTGCGAGCTGAATCAGCAAGCTCAACGGCTTTTTCAATCAGCTCTTCCGGAGTTTCAATCTTGAACATGAAGGCCTTCCCGGCCACTTTTCCAATTCCGAAAAACTGTCCAAGCGTAAAGTTAGACAATACGATAAAAATTGAACCACCAAATACGATAACGACGGAAGGCGTGTTATAGAACATAGCGATCTGGCCATCACTACTTAGTACCATGGACATTACAATTAAACCTATGGCACCCAGGATCCCTATTACCGTTGCTAAATCCACATGTCCTCCGGGGAAGTTATTTGTGATAAATCACGCAGTTATTGTTGTTTGAGTTATCGGCAAGTTTTTCTACAACTTAACACTATTATATTAAAAAGTGTTTAAAATGCGAGTTTATAGCAGATCTTGTAATGCTGATACTCGGTCAGATCAAAAAGTCACTGGTTTTTTTGACCTTGGCGCACAATCACCCTAAAATTGCCACACTTTTACTTTACGGGTCAGCGTGACATATGGCAGTAAAAAAACCAGACAACTTGAGCTTTGAAGAAGCCATGCAAGAACTGGAGCAAATCGTTGCAGACATGGAAAACGGTAGCTTACCTTTAGATCAAGCACTTAAACAGTTTGAACGCGGGATAAAACTCGCAAAAGCTTCAAATCAGAAACTTCAGCAAGCTGAACAACAAGTCGCTATTTTAATGGGCGAGGATGAACAAGCACAATTACAGCCATTTGATAACGAAGCCTAATGTCGAAAAAATTACAAGAAAAGCTCCAGTTTGCTAAAACTCGTGTAGAAAACACCATTTTACACTATTTTGATAGTGTGCTTGAAACTGAAGAGAATATAAAAGCGGCTACACGCTATAGTATAGAAAACGGCGGCAAGCGCTTGCGACCGTTTTTAGTGTATTGTACTGGTGAATTATTTGGTGCTGCTCCAGAAGATTTAGACAAAGCTGCAGCCGCAATAGAGTGTGTGCATAGCTACTCTTTGGTGCACGACGATTTACCTGCTATGGATGATGATGATCTCAGACGCGGCCGTCCAACTTGCCACATCCAATTCGATGAGGCGACCGCGATTTTAGCTGGTGACGCTCTGCAAACGCTGGCATTTGAACTGCTAAGTGAACATTCATTCGCGGTAAGCCACCATGCCCAAATAAAAATGATTTCAGTGCTAGCCAAGGCATCGGGTCTACAAGGTATGATAGGCGGTCAAGCACTCGATATAGCAGCAACCAATCGTTTAATTACGATAGATGAGCTCGAACGTATTCATAAGCTAAAAACAGGTGCACTACTAAGCTGTGCAGTAGAACTTGGGATCTTATGTAGCGATCCGGAACGTGTTTCAGAGCAAGCACGTGATGCGATACGTACTTATGGACGTGCAATTGGCCTTGCATTTCAAGTCAGAGATGACATTCTTGATGTAGAAGGTGACACATTTGTGCTTGGTAAACCTCAAGGCTCTGATTTAGAACATAATAAATCTACCTATCCAGCATTATTGGGGTTAGAACAAGCAAAAGAAAAAGCTGAACATTTGATAGATGAAGCTTTAGAAGCGCTTACACGTATCAACGGTAATACAGAAATACTTGCAGATTTAGCAAAATACATCATAGATCGAGAATATTAAGCTGACGTATAAAATAGCTACGCCAAGCTAAGAAAATATTCACAAGAACTTTGTAAACGCTGGCTAACATAATATTATGACAAGTTAGTGAAGAATTTTAATAATTATGAAGTGGACCACGTGAGTAATTGCGCTGAGATTCACTTAGGACTCTGATAAATACCATGAAACTTGATAGTAGCAAGTATCCCTTACTCGCGTTAATTGACGAGCCAAGTCAACTCCGTCAATTACCCCAGCACAAGTTAACCGCCTTTAGTGATGAGCTTCGCGAGTATTTGCTGAACTCAGTCTCTCAAAGCAGCGGTCACTTTGCATCTGGTTTAGGCACTGTAGAGCTTACTGTAGCTTTACACTATGTGTATAACACACCAAGCGATAGGCTCGTTTGGGATGTAGGTCATCAAGCCTATCCGCACAAACTACTTACAGGTAGAAGAGATAGGATGCATACGATCCGCCAGAAAGATGGCCTGCACCCTTTCCCTTATAGAGAAGAAAGCGAATACGATACGTTTAGTGTTGGCCACTCAAGCACTTCTATATCAGCGGCACTTGGTATGGCTATCGCAGCTGAAAAAGAAGGGATTGGACGTAAGACCGTCGCCGTTATTGGTGATGGTGCAATGACCGCGGGCATGGCGTTTGAAGCCATGAATCACGCAGGCGACATCAATCCAGATATGTTAGTGATCCTAAACGACAACGAAATGTCTATCTCTGAAAACGTTGGCGCACTCACCAATCATTTCGCGAAGATCCTCTCTGGTAGCTTTTACACCAATATTCGAGAAGGCAGCAAAAAACTGCTGTCTGGTGTGCCGCCGGTAAAAGAGCTTGCAGGCCGTATGGAAGAGCATTTAAAGGGGATGATAATCCCTGGTACTTTCTTTGAAGAGCTAGGCTTTAACTATATTGGCCCAATTGACGGACATAACGTAGATACTTTGGTAGATACGCTGCGTAATATGCGTAACCTAAAAGGCCCTCAACTATTACACGTTAAAACCCAAAAAGGGAAAGGTTATAAACCTGCAGAAGCAGATCCTATTGGTTATCATGCCGTGCCTAAGTTCGATCCAAGCGTCCATAGCTTACCCAAATCAAAACCTAGTGCACCAACCTTTTCAAAGGTGTTTGGAGATTGGCTTTGCGATATGGCTGCACAAGATAATAAGCTCATGGCAATCACACCAGCAATGCGTGAAGGCTCGGGCATGGTACGCTTTTCTAAAGAGTACCCTGCTCAATATTTTGATGTTGCCATTGCTGAGCAACATGCTGTGACACTGGCAGCGGGTTTTGCTTGTGAAGACCTCAACCCAGTGGTTGCAATCTATTCTAGCTTCTTGCAACGCGCATACGACCAACTCATTCATGATGTCGCACTACAAAATCTGCCAGTGTTGTTCGCTATTGACCGTGCCGGTGTCGTTGGTGCGGATGGTGAGACGCACCAAGGCGCATACGACTTAAGTTTCTTGCGCTGTATCCCGAATATGGTGATCATGGCACCAAGCGACCTTAATGAGTGCCGCCAAATGCTCTACACAGGTCATCGCCTAGATAGGCCAGCAGCAGTGAGATACCCCAGAGGTAGTGCGGGAAGCGCCGAGATTGATACGGAAATGACCGCAATAGAAGTTGGTAAGGGCAAGGTAGTAAGAGAAGGTGAAAAGCTGGCTATTTTAAGCTTTGGTACATTGCTTGAAAACGCTCAAGCCGTAGCCGAAGAGCTAAATGCCACACTTGTAGATATGCGTTTTGTCAAACCCTTAGACTGCGCCCTTATCGAAGAGTTGGTTGTAACTCACGAGCGCTTCGTCACACTTGAAGATAATGCTATTGCCGGTGGCGCAGGCTCCGCAGTAAGCGAGTATTTAATTGCTCAAGGCCATCAAAAACCAATTAAACTTCTTGGTCTACCTGACGAGTTTATTAAGCATGGTTCACAAACTGAGATCCATGCCGAGCTGGGCTTAAACAGCGAAGGCATCAGTCAACAAATTAAGGCTTGGCTTGCGTGAGTCTGCATTCAACCTAAAAAAGGCTTCCATTTGGAAGCCTTTTTGCTATGAGTTTTACCTCATCCATACACTGATTTCAGCAAGCCCATTACTTTGTAATAACTGTAATTGAGACTCTATATTCGCACTTTGTTCAAACTCAAAAGCATCTAACTGATCATCAAAAGTAATTGTTGCAGCACCATCCCCACCGCGTTGTTTAACTTGATGCAGCGCAATATCAGCCAAATTCACTGATGATTCCCAACCAATCACTTTGCCACCGAGTAGTGGTAGAGGGTAATAAGACCACCCCATAGAAACTGTCAGCTTAGTGGTTTTTCCATTAGGAAGTCGATAGTCCGTCTCAGCAATGGCTTTACATAAATCACTAACATACTCTTCAATGTCATCTCGACTGAAATCACGCAATAACAATAAGAATTCATCCCCACTCCATCTAACAACATAGTCTGAACCTTGAGTACGGGTATTTAAAAGTGTCGCTAACTGTTGTAAGCAACTGTCGCCACCAATAGGACCATAAGAATCGTTAATCTTACTAAAGTCATCGATATTCATGATCATGAGCACTAGGCTCTTATTTTGGGCTTGTAGTGATTGAGCATTGCGCTGGTAGTGCTCAACATCTTTAGGAAGTTGATCAAACAAAAAGCGACGACTTCGCAAGCCTGTCAGCTCATCGGAATGACTAACCAGCTTAAGTTGTGTATTAACTTGATTTAGCTTTTCATTTGCCTTTCTAAGCTCCGTTGTACGCTCTGCAACTAACGCCTCTAATGCGGCCTGCTTTCTTCTTTCTTGTGCTCTAAACACCCAAAAAATCAGATAGAACATAAAGATAAATGCACAAGTAATAAACAATCTAAAGTAAATCGTTTCGTCGAAGCGCCGAGGTAGTACAATTGATAAGCTTAGCACTTTAGCCTTTTCCCAATCTTGTCCTTGGCGCTTAGCTTCTAACACAAAGGTAAAGTTGCCTGGAGGCAAATTGGTGTAAATGGCTTCACGCCGTGATTGTGCATCCCGCCATTGTGTATCATGGCCATTTAGTTTGTATCTAAACTCAATGCTATGAGGCGCATAAAAATCGATGGCTGTATAATTGATAGTTAAATCGCGTTCCGATGTTTCAAGCTGGATCACTTGATTTAATGATTCTGTACTAAATACTCTATCGTGGGTAGACAATGACTCTAGCCTTGGCAATAAATCCCCACCGCCAAAAAGCTGGACATTTTTAGGGATCTCAACAACGCCTTGTAAGCTGGGGTAAAAAATAGCTGACTCGGTTTCAACCACGGCATCATGCCCAAGGCCTGAACAACATTGGCTTGGTCTGCCATCAAGCTGCCTATCGAATGGGCTTATTACTTGTTCAACTTGCAAACTCTCTATAACGTGACCAAATTGCGCAACGGGCATGCGATATACCCCTTTCATTGTGCTCACCCAGATGAGCTGATTGCTCTTGTCATAATGCAAAGAAAATATCGATCCGTAAGGCAATCCATTTGAAGCATCAAGCTGATACCAATCACCATCTGAGGTACGATAGAATAATCCGTCATTGAGTGAACCCACCAAAGTCGTTACGGTATCTAAGTGTAATATGCTGGTGATATAAGCTGTATCTAACGAAGTTTGCGAGCCTATTTTTTCGATGCCTTTATCATTGTAGCGATACGCACCTTTGTTAGTACCGATAAAACCATATCTCGGAAAATCCTCAACAAAAGTAACAAATTGACTACCAAGAAAAGCGTTGTAGGCAAATGGCGTTATCCCCTTGTAATCAAGACGATACAAACCTCTCCCTGTACCAAACCACATTCCCCCTCGGTTTGAAGGGCTTAGTGAAAAGACTGGATTCTGTCTGAGCTCTCGCTCAGTTAATTTTTGTAGTGTGCCATTTTCGTAGATAAGTGCACCACGGTCTGTCCCAAGAATGAGTTTTTCGCCAATAAACTCCAAGTCGTGTATCACGGAACGATTTAACTGCGCACTAGTTAGCACGGGTTGATAACTATCATTCAATCCCATAATGCCAAGCCCCTCACGACTAGCGACCCATAACTGACCAGAGGGCCCCTGTGTGATGGCTGAAATTGCTTGGTTTACTCTAGGACCAATATGATGCCGCTCCACTTTTCCTGAGTGGGCCAGCCACAAGCCTTCATTTAAACTGGCAAGCCAGATATTATTATCTTTGTCCATAAAGATATCTGCAAACCAGATACTTTGATCCAACTGAATTGGCTCGACAGCTTGCCAAACACCATTATTCTGTCGATATAACAGCCGACCATAAGTAGAGACCCATAGCCCGCCTTCCTTATCATTTAGAAACTTATATACGGCATTGTTACCCGCATCTTGATAACGGCGTAGTACTTCGTCAATATCTAGAAAATACGCACCCAACTCTGATGCTAAGAACAACTTACCATCGACCCAAGCTAAGTCATGTATAATGGTTTGCGCTAACTGCTCAGGTAGTGAAACCTTACTCGCCAGCTCAAGCCTAACGCCATCACCGTTGCGATTGCTTGATTCACTGATTTTAAGTAGGTGACGTTCATTCACTAGCCAAATACCATCAGGCACCAACGCCATTTTAGTCACAGAACCTACGATTTGGTTTATTTGAGTCACATCTAACGTACTTTGTTCGATGTTATTGGCGGCTAACGTCAGCTTTTTCGCAGAAACATAATACAGACCATTCGCAGCAATCCAGATCCCGCCATCTTCATCTTGCAAGATATCTCGTACAGGCCCCTGCAGATCGAAACGCCGAGCTTCTAAGGTTTGGGGATTGAGTCTTAACAATCCTCGACGCGTGCCAACCCAGAGCATGCCAAATCGATCCACCACCAATTTATTAATGGCATTACTATTTAAAAACTCGGTATTTTGGGTGTTGAAGTTTTGGAATTGATGACCATCAAACCGACTTAAGCCAAACTGAGTTCCGAGCCAAATGTAGCCTTGATTGTCTTGAACGACACTCTTAACGCTTTGTGACGGTAACCCACTTTGGATATTCCACTGTTTAACTACGTAATCATCTATCGCCGCAAAACTCGTAATTGGTAGCAGCAAAGTGAAAATGAAAAACAATAGCCTTGTCATCTCGATTCCATCACATCAGCACAGTTAGACTAAAATGCCAGTTTTAAACAAAGCTTGCACGCAAATCAATGAAAAAATGCCAGCTAATACATCATCTAGCATAATCCCCGAGCCACCGTGCAAACGTTTATCGAGCCATCTTATCGGACCCGGTTTCAAAATATCGAAAAAGCGGAACAAAATAAAGCCAACGATTAATGACTGCCAGCTAAGCGCCGCCCCTATCATGGTAATATAAAAACCTGCCACTTCATCCCAGACAATGGCTGGGTGGTCATGAACATTAACATCGTCTGCTGTTTTACCACACACCCAGATCCCAAATAACGTCATGACAATCGCAACCAGACATTGCAGCCAAATTGGTGCGCCTTGGGTTGCAAAAATAAACGGTAATGCGGCGAAGGTGCCAAAAGTACCAGGTGCTTTTTTCGCTAAACCAAGACCAAACCCGAGTGCAAAGAATTGATGCGGCTTCTTTAAATTAAATACATACTGCTTAGCCAAACCAACTCCTAGCTAAAATGCTCAAAACCAAACCCTGAGAGCTGGTAAGGTTGACCTTTTTTGAGCAATTGAATTTCGCCATTATTAGCCGTAATTTGGCCAATACAAACTGGCTCAACACCATATTGCTTCAATCTGGTTTCCACGGCATTTTTGTTATTATCATTGACCGTGAAGAGTAACTCGTAGTCATCGCCAAAACCGAGCGCGAGCCGCATGCGTGCATCTTCATCAAGGCTTGAGCGCAGCGCATCAGACTGAGGAACTTTATCGGCGTTTATCTTAGCGCCAACTAACGAGCTACGTAAAATATGCTTAAGATCCGCGAGTAGACCGTCTGAGATATCAATTGCAGAGGTAGCAAGACCCCTAAGAACTTGGCCCGCAGCAACCCTTGGTGCTGGGTAGTTAAACTTTTCAAGCGCCGCTTTGTAATGTTTTGGCTCAAGTGTCCAGCCCTGTTTTCGCGCTTCAATAGCAAGCCCTGCGTCACCAAGTGGACCTGTTACATAAATCCAATCACCCACCCGCGCTCCTGAGCGCTTGAGTGCTTTACCAGTTGGTACAATACCTTTTGCACATACAGTGATAGTCAATGGACCTTGCGTTGTATCGCCACCTATTACTTGTACGTTATAGTACTCAGCAATTTCATGCATGCCCTCAGTGAAGGCTTCTAACCACTCCAAGTCAGCCTTAGGTAGCGTTAAACCAAGTGACACCCAAGTAGGTTCTGCACCCATAGCAGCTAAGTCGCTAAGATTCACAGCGATAACCCGATGGCCTAGTGCTCGAGGTGGAATATCTTCAAAAAAGTGCACACCCGCAACTAGCGTATCCGTAGTTACCGCAAGTTGATTGCCAGCAGGAACTGAAACCAAGGCGCAGTCATCACCGATCCCAAGCTCTACATCTCGGCGAGTAATGCCACGGCCTTTAAAGTAGTGATTGATTAGCTCAAATTCTTTCATACACAAAAAAGCCGGCCAAGGCCGGCTATTCCTATAGTAAAGCTTATTTGCGAATAAACTTAACCGCTTTGTCTAGTACACCGTTAACGAATTTGTGGCTCTCTTCAGCGCCAAACATTTTCGCTAACTCAATACCTTCGTTGATAGCCACTTTGTATGGCACATCTTCACGGAATTTAAGCTCATAAGCACTAACACGTAACACGGCAAGCTCAACCATATCCAATTCTTCAAGTGGACGAGCTAAATGCGGACGAATTGCTTCGTCTAGCTGCTTTTGGTTAACAACAACACCACGCGCTAAGTCTTTGAAGTATTCTACATCGACTTTCGTTACGTCGTTTTCGATCAGCATTTGCTGTTCGATATCGGCAATTGGGTTACCACTTAGCTGCCAAGAATAAATAGCTTGTAAAGCAAGTACACGTGCTTTGCGTCTAGCTGCTGGTTTCACTGAGATTCCTCTTAAATTTGCTCTAGCACGTTCACCATTTCTAGAGCTCCAAGGGCGGCTTCTCCCCCTTTGTTGCCCATTTTAGTGCCCGCGCGCTCGATAGCTTGCTCAATGCTTTCAGTAGTAAGTACACCAAAAGCAACAGGGATGTCATAATCTAATGAAACGCTAGCTAAGCCTTTGTTAGACTCGTTAGCAACTAAATCGAAGTGTGGTGTACCACCACGAATAATCACACCTAGCGCAATAATCGCGTCGTGCTCTTTTTTCATCGCAACGCGTTTTGCTGCTAGTGGTAGTTCAACCGCTCCGGGTACATATACAACCGTGATGTCTTCATCGCTAACACCACCGGTACGTTTTAATTCATCTACAGCGCCTTCAAGTAAGCTGCTACCGATAAAATCGTTAAAACGTGAAATGACAATGGCAAATTTTTTGCCAGGAGCGTATTTATTACCTTCGATTACTTTCATTAGATGTTCCTAATCTGTATGAGCAATTGCCAAATTGAGGCGCATGATAGCACAGTAATGTGGCAATCGCCTACTATCTGAATATAGGCGATTGCAATCAATTTGGCATTTTGGAATTATTTTGGTTCGACGTATTCAACCACTTCTAAATGGAAACCAGACAGTGCATGATATTTTTTAGGTAGACTCATTAGGCGCATTTTCTGAATGCCTAAATCAGCCAAAATTTGCGACCCCACACCTACGGTGCGCGAAGTACCTTGGAATTTACGGTAGTTCACCTGTTCACCCGCATCTTCCGCAGCAAATGCCTTAACCAGCGCTTCCATCTCTTCGCTGCGTTCTTGCTTACCAAGAATGACTAATACGCCTTCGTTGTCGGCGATGTGCTTCATGGCACTTTGCAGTGTCCAGCTTCTATCCGCGCTGCGATCTGAATGAAGAATATCGTTAAACGTGCTTTGCAAATGCACACGTACTAAATTGGCTTCTTCCGATTTGATCTCGCCCTTTACCATCGCATAATGCAGTTGATTATCAATGGTGTCTTTGTACGTCACTAGATTAAACTCACCAAACTCAGTAGGCAGTTTACACTCTGCTACTTTTTCGATAGTGGTTTCGTTTAAGTTACGATACTCAATTAAATCAGCAATGGTGCCGATTTTAATATCGTGTTCTTTTGCGAATACTTCTAGTTGTGGGCGACGTGCCATAGTGCCGTCTGGATTGAGAATTTCAACAATCACAGATGCAGGCTCCAGTCCCGCCAAACGCGCTAAATCACATCCGGCTTCAGTATGGCCTGCACGCGTTAAAACGCCGCCTGGTTGCGCCATGATTGGGAAGATATGACCTGGTTGTACAATATCTTCAGGTACTGCACCTTTGGCAACTGCAGCTTGTACTGTACGGGCGCGATCTGCCGCTGAAATACCTGTCGTTACGCCTTTCGCAGCTTCAATAGACAAAGTAAAGTTGGTAGAGAACTGAGCGCCATTGGTTTTCACCATTAGTGGCAAGTTCAGCTGCTCACAGCGCTCCTGTGTCATGGTCAAACAGATTAACCCGCGACCATATGTTGCCATGAAATTAATTGCATCTGGTGTAATGTGCTCTGCTGCAATGATCAGATCACCTTCATTTTCTCGGTCTTCATCGTCCATCAAAATAACCATTTTACCGGCTTTAATGTCCGCGATGATTTCCTCAGCACTATTTAAACTCATAGTTTTCCCATTTTTACTTTGTCTATGGCTACTTTATAAAGCCAGCTTTCACCAATAGACTGGTTGTGAGAGTGGACTCGCTGGCAGCGCTTGGCTCACCCTGAATTAGTCTTTCGAGGTAGCGGGCGATTTGGTCAACCTCTAGGTTTAATTTTGACCCAACTTGAAAACCTGCAATCGTCGTTTCTTGCGCCGTGTGTGGCACTATGGTCAATTTAAAGCGATTTTGTTCCACGGCATTGACCGTCAAACTGATACCATCAATGGCAACCGAACCTTTATACGGAATATACTTCATTAGCGATGACGGCGCAGCTAACCAATAGTCAGTCGCTCTGGCATTAGCGGTTATCTCAACCACTTCAGCAATACCATCCACATGGCCTGACACCAAATGACCGCCTAGACGTGAAATCGGCTGCAGTGCCTTTTCAAGATTTACCTTTTGGCCTTGTTTGTACTCGGCAAAACGCGTCAAACTTAAGGTTTCGTTAGAAACATCGGCTTTGAAGCCATCATGAAACTTCTCAGTTACGGTCAGGCAAACCCCGTTCGTGGCAATACTATCACCCAAGTTTACATCACTCATATCAAGAGATGTCGTGGTCACACGAACAATTAAATCGCCGCCCTTGAGCTGCAATTGAGTTAATGTTCCTGTTGCTTCGATAATACCTGTAAACATTTTACTTCTCTTTAGTCGCGATAAGTTTGAGATCAGGCCCCACTTGGCAAACGTCGCCAAACACTAACTCAGGTATTTGCGACATGGCACTCAGTGGTGTGGTGTTAAACAGCCCTTTTCCAGCGCCAATTATTTTCGGTGCCAAATAGATGATATATTCATCGATTAGCCCTTGTTCATGCATTACCCCCGCAAGGGTGGCACCGGCCTCTAGCCAAACATAATTACAGTGCTTTTCAGCCAACTTGTTGAGAACGGCTTTTAGGTCGAGCTTACCGTTGATTTCAGGCACGACAATTTGCTCTACGAAATGAGGCCATTGCGCTGAATTATCAATAGTACGGCGAAAAATAATCACTGGAGATGCAATTTTAAATAGCGCAAGATCTGGTGTCAGACGATTTTGTGAGTCAATAATCGCACGTATCGGTTGGCGTAGCTCAGATTGGGGATAATCGGTGTCTTGCAAAAACTCTTCACGAACATTGAGTCTTGCGTTGTCTACCATAACTGTATCGGCTCCGGTCAAGACCACACAGCTCTGCGCGCGGTGGCGCTGTACGTCTAAGCGCGCTTCCGCTGAGGTAATCCACTTGCTCTGGCCATTGTTTAATGCGGTTTTACCATCAACAGAAGCGGCTAGCTTACAAGTCACGAACGGCAACCCATACTCCATTCGCTTCAAGAATCCGGTATTCAGTGCCCTTGCTTGTGGCTCTAACAAACCAGAAGCCGTTGCAATTCCCGCGGCTTCTAACATTGCCAATCCACGCCCTGCAACTTGTGGGTTGGGATCAACCATGGCTGCAACCACTCTGCTGACGCCTGCGTCAATCAGACCTTTTGCACACGGCGGCGTTCTGCCATAGTGACTACATGGCTCAAGCGTTACATAGGCAGTTGCACCTGCGGCTTTAGCTCCAGCTTGCTTAAGCGCATGTACTTCAGCATGGCCTTCACCTGCTTTTAAGTGTGCGCCTTCGCCGACTATTTCACCGTCTTTTACAATCACACAACCGACGTTTGGGTTTGGTGTTGTGGTGTATTTACCGCGCTTTGCAAGCGTGATGGCGCGGCTCATATAATCATGGTCTTGCGTTGTGAACTGGCTCAATCCCCCAACCTCGCAATTTCTTCACCAAACTCACGAATATCTTCGAAAGAGCGATATACTGAAGCAAATCGCACATAAGCCACTTTATCGAGCTTTTTAAGGGCTTCCATAATACATTCGCCAATCATGTCGCTTGGTACTTCACGTTCGCCAGTACCACGAATTTGAGATTTAATCTGATGTACTACTTCTTCTATTTGTTCTGTGCTGACGGGACGCTTTTCCAGCGCTCGGTGCATGCCATTGAGTAACTTATCTTCATTGAAAGGCTCTCTAGTACCATCTTGCTTTATCACGCGCGGCATTAAGAGCTCTGCGCCCTCGAAGGTAGTAAAACGTTCGTGGCATAAAATACACTCACGACGGCGACGGACTTGGTGGCCGGAAGCAACCAAACGTGAATCTATCACTTTGGTATCTTTGGCTGTACAGAATGGACAATGCATAGACGCTCTCGTTGACTCAAAAACAAAAAAGGCCGCTTGAATGCGGCCTTAATCATAACAAAAAACTGCTTTTTTGTGAGCGAAATTATGCGTAAACAGGTAATTTAGCGCAAATTGCTTTTACTTTTTCTTTCACTTGTGCCTGTACAGACTCATCATTGATGTTGTCTAGTACGTCACAGATCCAGCCAGCAAGCTCTTTCGACTCAGCTTCTTTGAAGCCACGACGAGTGATCGCAGGAGAACCGATACGAAGACCAGAAGTAACGAACGGTGAACGTGGATCGTTTGGTACAGAGTTTTTGTTTACTGTGATATTTGCACGGCCAAGCGCTGCATCTGCATCTTTACCTGTGATGTCTTTATCAATCAGGTCAAGTAGGAACAGGTGGTTTTCAGTTTTGCCAGAAACCACTTTATAGCCACGCTCCTGAAGTACCGCAACCATAGCTTGTGCATTTTTAACCACTTGCTCTTGGTATGACTTGAACTCTGGCTGTAGTGCTTCTTTGAACGCAACCGCTTTTGCAGCGATAACGTGACATAGAGGGCCACCTTGGCCACCAGGGAATACGGCAGAGTTTAGCTTTTTGTAGATTTCTTCATCATCACAAGCAGAGATGATAAGACCACCACGAGGACCCGCTAGCGTTTTGTGCGTTGTTGTTGTTACAACGTGTGCATGAGGCACTGGGCTTGGATAAATACCAGCGGCAACTAGACCTGCAACGTGCGCCATATCAACAAGTAGGTAAGCGCCTACTTTGTCAGCGATTTCGCGGAACTTAGCCCAGTCAACGATACCTGAGTACGCAGAGAAACCACCGATGATCATTTTTGGCTTGTGCTCAAGTGCTAACGCTTCAACTTGCGCGTAATCGATTTCACCAGTCTCTTCGTTTAGACCGTACTGAATAGCATTGTACGTTTTACCAGAGAAGTTTACGTGTGAACCGTGCGTTAAGTGACCACCGTGAGCAAGGCTCATACCTAGCACGGTATCATGTGGCTGAAGTAGCGCTTGGAATACCGCCGCGTTTGCTTGTGAGCCAGCGTGAGGCTGAACGTTTGCGTAAGTCGAACCAAATAGCGCATTGGCACGGTCAATCGCGAGCTGCTCAACCACGTCAACGTGCTCACAACCGCCGTAGTAACGCTTACCTGGGTAACCTTCAGCATACTTGTTTGTTAGCTGAGAACCCTGCGCTTCAAGTACACGTGGGCTACAGTAGTTCTCAGAAGCGATAAGCTCGATGTGCTCTTCTTGACGTGAAGTTTCTGCTTCAATCGCTGCAAATAGTTCTGGGTCAAAATCTGCAATATTCATGTTACGTTCTAACATGGTTTCTCCTAGGTAAACGTAAGGGTATTTTTAAAGACAATCTAGCATCACAAGATAACCAGTTTGCCTATGAAATCAGCATGGGCATATTTAAGCAGGGATTGAATTTATTTCACACCCCTATCGCGATGATATTTTTTTATTTAAACATTAATATTTTAAATAAGACAACCTAAGTTGCATTTGAAAAGCTAATATAGTCTTGAAATTGACCTTATCTGAGTGGCCGTTCTACCCACTCAGATAGGCACTCTGATTTAGTTGAGTTTTGCTAACATTGCTGCCTTCAAAGCATCATAATCTGCACTAAGCGGCTCTGCCAAACATGGTTTTTGCAATGCATCGGCCAACGGTTTCGGCATATCAAGCTGCTGATTTAAAACACCTTCTACAGATTCCTTAAACTTCGCAGGATGCGCAGTGGCAAGGAAAATTCCAGTTTCATCCGCTTGAGAGTCCAACGCTAATCCCTCGTAGGCTATCGCTGTGTGCGGCTCAGCCAAGTAACCTTTATCATGTAATTCTTGCATTACTGTCTGAGTTCGCGCTTCCGTCACCGAACGTGAATAAAAGTCATGTTTGTTAAAATCCCCTCTTTCTAGCATGATTTCAACACGAGGCCAGTTATTAGGTTTACTCACGTCCATCGCATTAGAGAGTGACTCCAAAGTGTCGTTTGGTTGCCACTCACCCGAGGCTATGTAACGGGGCACAGTATCATTTTGGTTTGTCGTGGCACTTAACTTGGCAATAGGCAGTCCAATCGCGGCCGCAATCATCGCCGCACAGACATTACCGAAGTTACCACTTGGCACTGAAACATGCACTTTATCACGCTGAGATTTAGGTAATTGTGCTAGCGCTTCAAAGTAATAACACACTTGCGCCACTAAACGGCTGATGTTGATGGAGTTTGCCGAATTAAGACCAAGCTTTTGCTTTACTTCGTCATCAAGGAATGCAGACTTCACCATCGCTTGGCAGTCATCAAAGCTGCCATCTACAGCATAACAATGAATGTTTTTCCCAAGTGTTGTAAACAGCTTTTGTTGGGCAAGCGAAATTTTGCCATGAGGATAAAGGATCACAACATCGACATTTTCTTTTTCGTAAAATGCATGGGCAACGGCGGCGCCCGTGTCACCACTTGTTGCGGTGAGGATAGTCACGCGCTCACCTTGATTAAACATGCTAATGCATTCCGCCATAAAGCGGCCGCCAAAGTCTTTAAACGCCAATGTTGGCCCATGAAAAAGCTCTAAACAATGCTGATTTTTAGCAACTTCGACTAATTTAGCAGGGAAATTAAAGGCGCGTTTTACCATCGCATCGAGGGTATCTTGTGGTAGTTCATCACCAATAAGGTGATGTAATACCTTGGCACTACGCTCAGCAAAAGGTAATTCAAGTAATGCATCAACATCCGCAATACACTCAAATGTAGGAGGGAAAAATACCCTTGGTTACGACCTAAACCAATTTTTACCGCTTCAACGAATGAGACTATCTGCTGTTCGTCTTTTAAATTCACTAATTTCATTACTTTTGATCCTTTAATTCTCTTGTGCCTAGCGTATCTAATCGGCAAATATGGCTAAAACCCGCTTCATTAACGTAATTTTGTTGCAACCATTGCTGCACGGCATTTGCCTGTTGCTCAGACTTACAAATACTAAATAGTGTGGGCCCTGCCCCTGAAATACTCACCAGCTCGGCACCTAAAGCTGGTAGCGCGTCTTTTGCTTCACTAAAGCCAGCAATGAGTGGCGCTCTCGCTTCCTCGGCAATGCTGTCTTTCATCATCGACAGTGCTTTGTCAAATTGACCTGACTGCATCAATAAACAAAAGCCCGACAGTCGCTGGGCAAACTCCACCGTATCATGCAAAGAAAACTGCTGTGGTAGTGCTTGCCTTGCTTTCGCTGTATTCAAGGCAAAGCCAGGATATGCAATAACATAAAACCAGCTTTCATCATGCGCAACGCTGATTGCTTTACTTGGAATGCAGTCTGCTGTCAGTTGTAGCCCACCAAGGTAGCAGGGCGTGATGTTGTCGTAGTGACGACCACCACTGACCTTAGCTTCAAAGTCGGCCATTAATTCAATAAGCGCCTCTTGGCTTAATTGCGTATTGGCAAAATCATTGAGTGCAGCAAAAGCGGCAACCACAGAGCAAGCGCTAGAGCCTAGACCTGAACCAACAGGAAGGCCTTTATACAAGGTCATGGCAACCGCCGGCATGTTGGGTGCCACATGCTGTTTGAAGTGCTGTAAACACTGAAACGCTAAATTGTCTTTAGGATCAGCGGAGAGCTTTTCAGCATATGGACCAATACAGTTGAACGTATCACGCTCTGCGGCTTCAACGCTGACCTGATCACCCAGTAAACTGCCATCAATAGGCTGGAGTGCGGCGCCAAGGGCATCAAAGCCAACACAAAAATTCCCCATTGACGCTGGTGCATAAAATGTTTTCATAGCTCCTACCTCGACAGCGTTTTTAGGATATCAGCAAATACGCCTGCAGAGGTTACCTCTGCGCCCGCGCCATAACCTCTGATCACAAAAGGCTTTGGTTGATAATATTGGCTCAAAATAGCCAGTGCGTTTTCACCGTCACGAATATCGTACAAAGCGTGCTCTTTATCTACCGCTTCAATGCCAACGCGGCATTTACCGTCAACAATTGAACCGACATAGCGTAGCACTTGGCCTTGTGCTTTGGCCGCCGCAATACGCGCTGCGAAAGCATCATCTAATTGCGGTAATTGCGCCATAAATTCATCAACACTGGCGCCCTCAGCAAACCCTTCAGGTAATACTGATTCAACTTCAATATCACTGAGTTCCAACGGCAGTCCCGATTCACGGGCAATGATAAGCAGCTTACGTGCGACATCCGTACCAGATAAGTCATCGCGCGGATCTGGCTCTGTAAAACCGCTTTGTTTGGCTTTCTCTGTCGCTTCCGATAGCGATAAACCATCCGACAATACGCCAAAAATATACGATAGCGAGCCAGACAAAATACCACTGAATGAAAGCAATTCATCTCCTGCGCCAAACAGCAATTTAAGGTTGTCTAATACAGGGAGTCCGGCGCCAACGTTGGTTTCGTATAGAAAGTGACGGCGTTTAGCTAGTGCAGCCTGCTGCAGTGACTGATAATACTCATAGCTGCCAGTATTGGCTTTTTTATTAGCCGCAACGACATGAAAGCCCGCGTTAAGAAAGTCTAAATAGCCATCGGCAACAAACTGAGCCGCACTACAATCGACAATCACAGGGTTAATTAAATGATTTTGTCTAACAAACTGGCTAACCTGTTGTAAATCAAAGCCCGACTCCGCTTTCTCAAGCGCCAATTCCCAGTTATCAAACGGAACGCCTTCAGGGTCTAAGTAACACTTACTTGAGTTTGCAATGCCATAGAGGTTCAAACGGATATTGCGTTTTTCAAGCCATGCTTGCTGCTTATGAAACTGCTTCATTAATTCTTGACCCACTAGACCGCAGCCAATCAAGAATACATCGATGGATGGCACGTGCGTGAAGAAGTTTTCGTGGCACACTTTTACTGCATCTTGGCAAAGTTCACCATCAACCACCGCCGAAATAGAACTCTCCGTTGAGTCCTGCGCGATGGCAACAATATTCACCTGAGCCTGTGCAAGTGACGCAAAGAATTTGGCCGCAAGACCTTTGTGCGCTTTCATGTTGTCGCCAACCAAAGTAACGATAGCAAGGTTACGTTGCACTTCAATTGGGTCGATTAATCCTGCTTGCGTTTCAAGCTCAAATGCCTGTTCAAGCGCAACCAGCGCAAGTGTTAAGTCTTGCTCATGGACACAGAAACTGATGCTGAATTCACAAGAAGATTGCGTAATAAGTACGATGGATACGTTATCTGCTGCCAGTGCAGAAAAGACCCGAGCAGCCATGCCAACCTTGCCTTTCATTCCAGGTCCTGCCACGGTCAACATAGCCAGTTTATCAAGACTCGAAAGCGCTTTCACTGGAGCTTCGCCACCGCCTTGAGCACAAATCAGTGAACCCGGCACTTCTGGGTCATGCGTATTTTTAATTTCACAAGGCACATCTGCTTTGGCGCAAGGTAAAATGGTTTTTGGATGAAGCACTTTGGCGCCAAAATAAGATAGCTCCATGGCTTCTTTATAAGATAGCACGTCGACCTTAGTCGCTTTCTTTATCAGACGAGGATCTGCACTGTAGACGCCATCAACGTCAGTCCAGATTTGACAGATTTCAGCTTCAAGACACGCAGCTGCGACAGCTGCAGAGTAGTCAGAACCGTTGCGACCAAGCGTTGTCAGCTCGCCCGCTTCATTGCTTCCCGTAAATCCTGCCATGATATAAAAACGCGACGCTTGGGCACGCACTAACTCTGCAAAACATACTTTACTTAGCTTAAGGTCAACTTCAGCATCGAGATACCCGCCCTGCGTTTTTACACAAGCGTCAGCACTAAGCGCGACTGAATCTGATTGCAGCATGGTGTCCATCAGCGCAACGCTAATGCGTTCGCCAAAACTAATGACATAGGCTCTTGCTTGATCTGGGCAATGTCCCAGTAACTTGGCCCCATCTAATTTATCCTTAAGTAATTCAAAGTCAGGCCAGCCTACAACACCACCGTACACCGCTTGTACTTCATCGTATAAGCCTTGGCTGCGGGAAGTAAATGACTGCCACAGGGAGTCAAACGCTTCTCCTCGTCCAGCCAAATCAGCAAGCTCAACGAGCTGATCTGTCATGCCACCGGGAGCCGACAGCACGATAAGCGCTTGTTGTTGGCCGTGGTCTTTAACTAGCTCGCTGACTCTTTGTAAACAGGCAAAATCTCTGAGGGAAGACCCTCCAAACTTTAGTACTCGCATCATTTTTCCTCATTCCAAAAACAAAAAAGGCCTGTGTTCTTAGTGAACACAGGCCTTTTTCAAACTCGCACTGACCTATGCCACTATCCCGTTAGGATGGTGGTTGTAATAATGGTCGTAGTGATAATATTCGTTTTCATAATTTTAGAGTGCCTGAAGTTTAGCCGCGCTGTCAATACGAAAGAGCAAAATAGATTATGCAAATTTTTAATAGTGACATTTGTAATTTGCATAGATAAGTTATCGGATACCAAACTGGTGCAGTAATCCTAATAACTGCTCTGCTTTAACCGGTTTTTCTAAAAACCCTAACGCCCCCAAATTTGCTACTCTTTCTTTCATCTTGGTCTGAACATCTGCCGAAATAACCACCACGAAACATTCAATTCGGTGTGCTTTTATTGCCTCTAACACAGCAATCCCATCAAGTATTGGCATGGTTAAATCCAGGCACAATAAATCTATTTGCTGGGTTTTCAGTAAATCAATCGCCTGCTGGCCATTCTGTGCTTGGTGCAAGGTCAGGTCTAATTTGCTTTGTAAGTTTTTAATGACTTGTTTACGGGCGACAGCCGAATCATCGCAAACTAAGACGGAATAACTCATAAAGTGGTCAGTCTTGTACTATCGTTAATAAAACGGTCACTGGATATCGCTATCTTATAACACATTAAACTTTCCTAGGTAAGGCGCTAAAAAGCATAATTAATGAAGATAATTATTTATTTTTAACCATTTATTGGCTAACTTTAAAAACAGATTATACAAAGGCGATGAACTTACCGTAGGAGCTCAGCTTAATTCATGCTGCAAAAAAGCCTCTCAAAAAAATTGCTCACCAATGTGCTGTCGGTTTACTTCCTTCTAACCTTTGTCGTCACATGTGGTCAAATCGTTGCCGAATACGTCAATACTAAAGACTATATTCGCAATGAACTTACTATGCTGCAAAAAACCTTTAGCCGCAGTTTGACCCGTGCCATATGGGAACTCAATACGAAGCAGACCGTTACTACGGCTGAGGGGCTACTTGCGATCCCCATGATCGAAGGAATTATTGTACGAGATGACAGCGGCGAAATTATTTCACAGCTTGGCCGCTCACTAGATATTCACGAGCTGTATAGCCAACAGCTTGTTCAAGAAGAAGCAATAATCGAAGATACGCCATCCGGTTTGTTTGGTTATACGTTTCCGTTGATTTTTGAATTCTCGGGACGCGCAACGCAAGTCGGCGACGTAACATTATTTTCTAGCCGAGAGGTGGTCTTTAGTCGCATCATGATCTCTATCTACTTTTTGATAGGTAATGCGATGATCAAGACAACATTCTTGATTATTCTATTTTTAATTGCCTTCAGAAAGCTACTTACCGAACCATTAAGCGATCTCACCGAACAAATTGAAGACTTTGAGGTCGACAACGTTGATGGCCATAAAATAGATATCGGCGCAAAAGAGCGTAATGAACTAAAGATCATGGAAGAGGCATTCAATAAGCTAATTGATAAGGTCTCTGAATATCGTAAAAAGCTCGATCAAACTCAAAAAGAGCTTTTGATCAGCAATGAAAAACTTGATCAACATAACATTCAGCTGGAACAAGAAGTCGCACGTAAGACCTCAAACCTGAGCCAAGCGATGATGGATCTTCAGCAACAAAAATATGAATTAGAAAAGCAGAAGTTAACGCTCACAGAAGAGATTGATTTAAGAAAACAAACAGAAGAAGAACTATTAACGAAACAAAAAGAACTTGAGAAATACGTAGATGAGCTGAACATGGCACAAGAGCGCTTAGTCGGCTCTGAAAAAATGGCGGCACTTGGTGGTCTCGTTGCCGGTATTACGCACGATATTAATACCCCCGTTGGTATTGGCGTGACTGCGACGTCGTTCTTACAGGAGCGTTTAGATCAGCTTGAGGCGGCTTACAACGGAAAAACCTTATCACCAAAAGCGTTAGAAGAATTCATTAGCGAAGCAAAGCAAAGTGCTAGCCTACTTACAACCAATTTAGACCGCGCATCTGAGCTTGTCGCAAGCTTTAAACAAATTGCAGTCGATCAGGCCAGTGAGGCGGTTCGTACCATTAACCTGAAGCAATACCTTGGTGAAGTGATCCGCTCATTACATCCAAAATTGAAGAAAACTCATCATCAAGTGAATATTGAGTGCCCTGAAGACATGACGCTAAATTTACCGGCTGGGGCAATTAGCCAAATATTCACTAATCTGATCATGAACTCTTTGATCCACGGTTTTGAAAATCAAGACCAAGGACAAATAGATATTAAGATTAAAGAAGACAATGGTATGGTAAATATCGTCTACAAAGACAACGGCAAGGGCGTAAGTAAAGCCCAACTAGACCGGTTGTTTGACCCCTTCTTTACGACCAAACGCGATCAAGGTGGCAGTGGGCTCGGTACCCATATTACCTTAAACCTCGTAAAACAAACCTTGAATGGGGATATCGAAGTAAATAGTGAAGAAGGCAAAGGCCTCACCTACTACATCAGTTTCCCAAAAGACTTACAAAAACCAATGGCGATGTTTAGCTAACCAAGTTTAGAGCACAACAACCATCCAATACGCCATACTGCAAAGTGGCGTATTGGCGCAAGATATCTCCCCCACCACCAAACATCATCTAGTGGAATACAAGCTGTGACCTTTTTGCTATGATGACCGCAATTTTATTCCAGACGGGCATATTTCTATGTGGTTCAGTAACTTAATCTGCTACAAATTCAAACAAGATGTAACTTACGCACAAGAAGATTTCGAAAAAGCACTCGAGCAGGATATTTTTCGTCCTTGTGGTAGCCAAGACATGACCACTTTTGGCTGGACAAAAGCCTTCGGTAAACATGGTCAGATGCTTTCACATTTTTCTCAAGACAGTATCTTAGTTTGTGCTAAGCGTGAAGAAAAGGTGCTTCCTGCAGCCGTAGTCAATGAAATGGTCGCCGAAAAAATTGAGCAAATAGAGCAACAAGAAAATCGTCCAGTAAAGAAAAAAGAAAAAGACGATATCAAGGAAAATATCCTAGCCACTTTATTGCCTCAAGCGTTCAAAAAATCGAGCCTGCAATTTGCTTTTATCGACCAAAAATCAGGTTGGGTGATTGTAAATAGTGCCAGCTTCAATAAAGCGGAAGAACTACTTGCATTACTGCGTAAGTCTCTGGGCACGCTTCCTGTTGTACCTGCGTTTGCAAACTATGATTTAGACTTACAGCTAACACACTGGCTCACCGAGTTTAGTGCACCTGAAGGCTTTGCAATAGGCACCGACGCAGAGTTGCAAGAGCCAGACGACAACGGCGCTCAAGTCAAGTTAAAACAACATGACCTTTCATCAGACGAAATCAAAACGCACCTAGAAAACGGTAAACGTGTGACTAAACTCGCGTTAGATTGGCGTGAGCGCGTGAAATTCGTTTTACAAAACGATGGCACATTAAAACGTTTAAGCTATGCAGAAGCACTTAAAGACCAAAATGCAGATATCCCAAAAGAAGATCTAGCCGTTAAACTTGATGCTGACTTTATTTTGGTATCGGAAGAAATCAAAGAGTTGTTAGAAGATCTAACCAAAGGTCTTGGTGACGACGAAGGCCTAGAGTCTTAATTTTACCATCTATAGTCTGTTGAGCTTTGGGTACGAAAAATTGATAGCGGATATAGCTATCAATTTTTCTTTATCCAGCTCAATACGCTATCTTCACAAGGTCACTTTGCGCCAATAGCAAGCAGATTGCACGCACTCAAGTACGAGCGTATAGTTACTGACTCGCGAGTTTATTTGCACTAACCAACGTATTTGTCGCGCTTTATTTACTCTTCAATGGCATGATAGCAATTCGGCTTTGGCAGTAACGCTTTGCTAACCTGAATTTCAGGCATCGAAGACAGTTTACGCCAGTAGTCCGATACCCGAAAACGGTAACTCGTACAATTAAACGGAGTTTGACGCGCGTGAATGTAAAAAGCATTTCATTGGCTTTAATAGTAGTGATAATTTGGGGGCTTAACTTTTCGGTCATTAAATTTGGCCTAGCAGAGTTACCTCCTATTTTATTCTCAGGCTTGCGTTTTTTGGTAGTCGCGATCCCAGCAGTATTCTTCATTCCTTTTCCTAACACGTCGGTATGGAACGTACTCGGGGTTGGGCTATTTTTAGGTGTGCTTAAGTTTAGCTTGCTGTTTATTGCGATGGAATCAAATGCATCAGCTGGCATTGCTTCTTTGCTGCTACAAGCCCAAGTCATTTTCACGATTTTGCTAAGTGTTTTGTTGTTAAAGGAAACCATGAATCGCTTTCAAGTGGTAGGGATTAGCATTGCAACGTTTGGCTTTAGTTTGTTTTTTATCAACTCCTCTGGGTCAACGACAATGTTGGGCGCGGTACTCATTCTATTCGCGGCATTATTTTGGTCGTTTTCAAACCTCATTATGAAGCGCTTGCAAGACGTGAATTTACTCCATTTTATTGTTTGGGTAAGCCTAGTGCCGCCGTTGCCACTTTTTACACTGTCTTATTTTATTGAAACTGACGCCCCATTGACCTTACTACTAAACACTACAACACAGTCTTGGTTATCCATTGCCTATGTGGGTTATATCTCGACACTGATTGCATTCGCAATATGGGGTTGGCTACTTAAAAATCACAAGGCCGCAGCAGTGACGCCTTTTGCTTTATTAATCCCTATTGTCGGCATTGTAGGTTCAGCCTTATTACTTAATGAGCGATTGATGCTAATTGAAGCCATCGGGGGTAGTTTTATTTTATGTGGCTTAACGATTTCAGTTACAGGTGCTCGGATAAGTAAAATATTTAGAAAGCCCCAGGCCGAGGCTATCCCCTAAACGGTAAAGACCTCAACAGAGGTCTTTATATTCACGGCAAACGAAGGCGCTGAAACTGCGCATTAAGTTACAAGGATTAGGCAAACATTGTTTTAACGTCTTCGAGTACATGCAAATAAGTGTCATCAGCAAACATATTCACCTCTCTTATTACCCCCTTTTCTTCATATTGCTTTAGCGCTGCAGACTTATCCGACACCTGCAAAATACCTTCTACAATCGCACCAACACGAATAAAGTCGACATAACAAACATGTTCAGGTCGATAATTAGGATTTGCCCAGCTTTCTGCAACTTCAACAAACTCATCGGTGAATTCCCACTCTCGCATTATTGCCCCCCCAATTTTGCCGCCTAATTTCTGGATTGCATGAGCCAAAAAGCTTGGATTGGCAAACACTTCAGGGTGACGTTCGGCCTCCGTCAAAATCGGTAAAACACCGATATTAAACACCAAAGAAGCCAGCGTGATTGTATCTTTGTTAAGCGACGTGTGCTTATTGACGCGAAGATAAAAATCCATCGTTGTTATCGCTTGGCAAGCAACTTTTAGCGTTTTCTGCCAAGCTTTGTCCATGTAAGTCTTGATAAGCTTGTTATTAGAAACAAATAGCTGCTCCATCGCCATTGCAGTCGCTATATTCTTGATTTGTCTGAGACCGATACGAGTTACTGCTTGGTTTAAGGTGTTTACCTTCACCGAACGGCCCATAAATGCGCTGTTGGCAACTTTGATCATACGTGCTGCAAGGGCTGGGTCGTGAGAAATAACATCTGCCATCTGCATCAAGTTAATTTCAGGGTCATCTGCCGCTTGCCTAACCCGCACTGCGATTTCAGGTAATGTCGGCAATACCAAGGTGTCGTTATTGATTCTGTCAGTTAGAATCGTGAGCAAAGCATTTTCTGTAGACATGAAACCAAATCCCTTAATAACTGAATAAAAGACCCGACTACAAGCGTAAGCTTATGGCAAAAGTAAGCACTTGCTTGCTGGAGGTCACACTGCTGATTTTTAGTATCTATGACGTAAGTATTGTCTAACTTTCGGATAAAGTTAAGAAAATCTAAAAAAATAATATTTTATTTATATACCCTCAATAATTAGCAAGTTAGAATTCATAGCATATGGTGCTTTGTGGCAAACTTTGCCGCAAAAATACTGAAAATGACCCATAGCTGGACACAAATGATGACCTTTCACGTTAACAGCAGCTTGCGTATCACACGCCAACCTAAGTTAACTAAGTATTGTGATACAAAATCGTGTAAGGTGATCGCCACATAATTAAGACAACAAGGGAGCATTATGAAACACTCAATGATTTCGGTTGCAATCGCACTTGCAACAGGCCTCACCCTAACTGGCTGCTCTGAGCCATCAACCTCTTCTGAGAAACCTAGTGCACAAACTGAGCAAGCACAAGTTGATACTAAACAATCAGGCTATAAGCTAGTTAATGCATCTCAAGACCGGCTAGATATTTATACCCCAGTAACACTCGAAACAGACTTGAGTCACTTAAACGATAACCAGAAAAAGATGCTAGCTTTACTCATCGATGCTTCGGTTATTATGGATGATTTATTTTGGCAGCAAGCGTTCGGCGAAGACAAAGCAACATTCCTAAGCAAAATCTCAGACGAAAAAGTACGCCAATTCGCGGACATTAACTATGGGCCTTGGGATCGTTTAAATGGCGACCAAGTTTTTCTTTCTGGCTTTGAAGAAAAAGCACTGGGTGCAGAATTTTACCCAAGCGACATTACCAAAGACGAGCTAAATAACGCCGAAGTAAAAGATAAAACAGGATTGTATTCTGTTATCCGCCGCGATGAAAACGGCAAGCTATACAGCACTTCTTACTCATCCGCGTATAAAGCTGAATTGGATAAAGCCGCAGAGCTTTTACGCCAAGCAAGTAAACTGGCACAAGACAAAGAGTTTGCAAACTACTTAAACTTGCGTGCAGATGCGTTAGTCAATAATAGCTACCAAGCGTCTGATTTTGCTTGGATGGACATGAAGAATAACCCGATTGATGTGGTGATCGGCCCAATTGAAACCTATGAAGACCAGCTATTTGGCTATCGCGCCGCTTTTGAGTCTTACGTTCTGGTTAAAGACTTAGCGTGGAGTGAGCGTCTCGCTAAATTTGCCGCCTTCTTACCTGAGCTACAAACCGGCTTGCCTGTTGATGATAAATACAAGCAAGAAGTACCAGGCTCTGATGCCGACCTAAACGCATATGACGTCATTTATTATGCAGGCCATTCAAACGCGGGTAGTAAAACCATTGCGATTAACCTGCCAAATGACGAAGAAGTGCAACTCCAAAAAGGTACACGTCGCCTACAGCTTAAAAACGCCATGCGCGCAAAATTCGATAAGATCTTAGTACCAATTGCTGACCAACTTATCGTCCCTGAGCAACGTAAGCACATCACCTTTGATGCTTTCTTTGCTAATACCATGTTCCATGAGGTGGCCCATGGTCTAGGCATTAAAAATACCATTACAGGTAAAGGCACCGTGCGCCAATCACTGCAAGAACACGCCAGTGCGCTTGAAGAAGGTAAAGCCGATATCCTAGGTCTATACATGGTCGAGCAATTGCTTAAAAAAGGCGAGATCACCGAAGGTACGCTTGAGGATTACTACATCACCTTTATGGCTGGTATCTTCCGCTCAGTACGTTTTGGCGCATCCAGTGCACATGGTAAAGCGAACATGATCCGCTTTAACTTCTTTAAAGAAGAAGGCGCATTTTCTAAGAACACGGATGGTCTATATCAAGTGAATATGGAAAAGATGGGCGCAGCGATGGAGAAACTGTCTAACCTTATCCTAACGCTACAAGGTGACGGCGACTATCAAAAAGTAGATCAACTGATCGCCACACACGGCGATATCAAAGCGGAACTGCAAAAAGATCTAGATAAGCTTTCCAAAGCGAACATTCCTGTTGATGTTACCTTTAAGCAAGGTAAGCAGGTGCTAGGACTGTAACTTCAGTATCATCAAAAACAAAAGGCGCTTCATATGAAACGCCTTTTAATCCAATATTCACGCTTAAGCTTTTTCTTTACAGGTAAAGCTTGTCGTTGATACCGATTTAACATTACCCTTGCCACACTCTACAACAGCCATCTCAGCATGTTTTTCTACTAATTGAACATTGTTAGAAGAGGTACAGCCGATTAGAGTCAAAGGTAATACAAGCAAAACAAGTTTCATATTTTCATCCTTTAAATTACCCAAAAAAGGTAACCCGTCTTATCAAAAAATTCTCGCCAAACAAAACTCATTATAATTTAAACTTGAAAACACCATCTAATTACGAAACAACAGTATCAACATCTTACTTTTACTTTGCCTCTCATAAAAGAGTCATCAAACTATAAAAAAATAAGCTAATTCAGATACTAACAAACGAATATTCCTGTTGATGTTACCTTTAAGCAAGATAACAGTTGCTCGGTAATTAACCCTAGATACAATAATCTTTGATTTCTCTTTGGTGTTTTTTGATGGCTTTTGTGGCTTTGTCAGATTTAGCAATCGCTAAATTTACTTTCGCATCAGCGCATTTGTCTTGTAGCTCTTTGCGCATTAAATAGTTTTGATCTTGCTGTTGCTGCGCCAACCCTTCCACACCACTATATTCAGTTCTGGACTCTGGTTCACGATCTTTTTGATAAGGCTCTGGCACAGTCGCCTTACAGGCGGATAATAATGATACTGCCAAAATAACAACTAAACTTTTATTCATATCGCGTACTCCTTGATTTAAAACGGCAAAAGTCAATTTCAGTTATAACAGTTCCAGATATAAACACAAAACACGTAGAACTTAAAAGTTTGTAAAGCGCTTGATGTGTTTACAGTCTCATTGCCTTTTTGAGGATTTAAGCAAAACTCGCCTTTAGCTGCTCAATTTCCTCATCACTGTAGGGTTTTGCTGGATAGAGCCCCCAAACCGGTTTTGGCCATGCAATATCGGTTTTAAATCGTGCGATGTGGTGCACATGTAGTTGTGGCACCATATTACCAAGCGCAGCCACGTTTAATTTATCTGGGGTAAAGGTGTCTTGTAACAGCTGACTAAGTTTGGCCGATTCTTGCCAAAATTGAACTTGCTGCGACTCAGGTAAATCAATAATTTCTTTCGCGCCCACAACCCTAGGGACTAAGATAAACCAAGGGTACTGAACATCATTCATTAACAACACGCTACACAGCGGCCACTCGGTAATTAAGATACAGTCTCGTTGTAATTCTTTAGCTAATTCAAATGACATAGTGAAATTCTATAAATCCTATTTACACGGCACTCTATCCGAATTTGTTGCTATTGCAAAGCGGCTTCATTACCATCCAATCAGACTTTAAAAATATAACAAGGTGGCTACCGTGCACTCTCGCATTAAACACTACACCATCGCTCTTCCATTAGCACTTGCCTCTGTCACCGCTAGCGCAGAGCAACTAACGCTAGAGCGACTTTTTGACGATCCGTCTCTTTCAGGTAAAGCACCTGTAAAACTGCAATTTTCTCCTGACGGTTCTCGTGTTACTTATCTTCAAGGTAAAAAAGAAGACTATAACCGTTACGACCTTTGGGAATACAATCTCAAAGACAATACAAACCGCTTGTTGGTAGATTCTGCGGCACTATTTTCTGGCCCAGAGAACCTCTCAGATGAAGAAAAAGCACGTCGTGAGCGTCAACGTATTTTTGGCCGTGGTATTTTAGAATACAAATGGTCAAAAGATGGCAAAGCGCTACTTTTCCCACTCAATGGCGACTTGTACTACTATGAAATCACTTCTGGTAAGAGTAAGAAACTAACGGAAACTGAAGCATTCGAAACCGACGCTCGCTTCTCGCCAAAAGGCAATTTTGTTTCTTTTATTCGTGAGCAAAACCTCTATGCCATTAATCTTAAATCGGGTAAAGAAACGCAATTAACTAAAGACGGCGGTGGCGTAATTAAAAACGGCATGGCTGAGTTCGTTGCTCAAGAAGAAATGAGCCGTATGACAGGCTATTGGTGGTCGGGTGATGAGCAACAAATTGCTTTTACTCGCATTGATGAAAGCCCAGTTCAGGAAGCCATTCGTAACGAAATCTATGCCGAAGAGGTCAAGCTATTCAATCAACGTTATCCATACACCGGGACTGCTAACGTTGAGATTGAATTAGGTGTTGTAAAGATCAATGACCAAAAGGTGGATTGGATTGATTTAGGCGAAGATAAAGATATCTATATTGCCCGTGCAAATTGGTTAAAAGACAATAAAACATTGTCATATCAGTGGCAAAATCGCTCACAGCAAAAACTGGAACTGCGCTTTTACGATACTAAAAGCAAAAAGCAGCAAGTCGCCCTAACCGAAACCAGTGATACTTGGATTAACCTACACTTTGACCTTGAATTCTTAAAGGACAAAAAGCATTTCGTTTGGGCATCTGAGCGCGATGGCTTTAAACACCTTTACCTGTACAGAACCAATGGTCAACTTGTGCGCCAAATCACTAAAGGCGATTGGATTGTTGAGAGCCTTCAGGGAATTGATGAGAAAAAAGGCATCGTATACTTCTCCGGCCGCAAAGACACGCCGCTTGAAAGCCACCTATACAGCGTACCACTTTTTAAAGATGGCGATACAAAACGTATTACCGAAAAAGGCAGCTATCATAGTGTCGTACTGGCAAAAGATAACCGTACCTTTATCGATAAAAGCTCTTCTGTAAACCGTCCACCAGCGGTTGCGCTACGCAAAGTGAATGGTGACTTTGTGACCTGGCTTGAAGAAAATGCGCTGAATAACGAACATCCGTTAACGCCTTATTTGAGCAATCTAGCTACGCCAGAATATGGCACACTTAAAGCGGAAGATGGTCAAACTATGTATTACCGCTTATTTAAGCCAGCAAAGCTTGAAAACGGTAAGAAATATCCTGTTATTGTGAACGTGTATGGCGGACCTCATGCACAACGCGTGACCAACAGCTGGCGTAGTAAAAACTTGTACTTCCAATATCTTGCCCAGCAGGGTTATGTGATTTTCCAATTAGATAACCGAGGTTCTTACAACCGTGGTAAAAAGTTTGAAGATCCAATCTACAAGCACTTAGGTGTAGTGGAAGTGGCTGACCAAATTAAAGGCGTTGAGTTCTTACGTACACTAGAGTACGTCGACCCTGAGCGTATCGGTATTTATGGTCACAGCTATGGTGGTTATATGGCGCTGATGACAATGTTTAAAGCAGGCGACTACTTTAAAGCTGGTGTCTCTGGTGCGCCAGTAACAGATTGGGCTCTATATGACACCCATTACACTGAGCGTTACTTGGGTCACCCAGATACAAATGCTAAGGGCTATGAGCAAAGCGCGGTGTTCCCTTATGCTGATGGACTAAAAGGCCCGCTGATGATCTATCACGGTATGGCGGACGATAACGTGCTATTTACCCATGCAACGAAACTATTTAAGCAGTTGCAGGACGAGGTTAAGCCATTTGAAATGATGACTTACCCTGGATCGAAGCACAGTTTACGTGGCAAAAAAGTACAAACCCACTTGCATCAAACCATTACTGACTTCTTTAATCGTCATTTTGAGGTTGAAGCTAAGTAAACACTTAATAGCGCCTAGCTTCCTATGAGCTGGGCGCTTCTTCTTTTCTCTCCATTTAGTTCTAATCCATTGGTCTAATTGTTTATTCTTCAAGACTAAGAAAAACTGAAATTATTGTTCTATCTCAAGTTATATATCAATTGCATTAAGTAAATGAGCTATTTGAAGCGGAGAAATAGCTTTAGTAGCAAGGCAAAAATTTTGCTATTTAGTTGTTCTAAATGAGAAATTTTTAACTAAGCTAATATGGTATTTCACCCTTCAAATTGGTTGGAGAATTAACGCAATTGGTATTACTACTAAGATTAACTAGTATGAATTGATGAGGCGTTCGCGCTTGCTACTTTCAATAATAAAAACGACATAAGGATTGCGTTATGTCCAAACAGTTTTTTCGAAATCTCACCATTTTCCAGCGCCTCGCGTTACTGATCATTGTCGTTATTATCGGCGTTATCCTTCAAAGCGCAGTAAGCTTATCGCAACAGTATGATGCTCTCGAAAAGCAGCAATATCATAAAACTCAAAACCTTGTTGAAAATGCCTATAGTTTAGTGGCTTACTTTCATCAACAATATGTATCAGGGAAACTCCCAGAAGCGCAAGCGAAATCCGCAGCTCTTGATGCCGTTGCCGCTTTACGATACGAAGGTAACAATTACTTCTGGATCAACGACTACCATCCCAAAATGGTGATGCACCCATTTAAAAGCGAGCTCAACGGCAAAGATCTCAGCCAATCAAAAGATCCCACCGGCAAGCGCTTATTCGTTGAAATGGTACAAGTGGCAGAAAAAAGTGGTGCGGGGTTTGTTCCCTACCTTTGGCCAAAGCCCGGTAAAGAAGCTCCTGTCGAAAAAATATCTTACATCAAAGCGTTTACACCTTGGGGTTGGATCATCGGCTCCGGTGTGTACCTCGACACTATCGAAGCTGAGTTTGCCTATATTCGAAATTTGCTATTAATTGAGATGGCTGTACTCATCGTGCTGCTATTCCCGTTTAGCGCAGTCATTAGTAAGAGCATAATCACCCCCATTCAACAAGCCAAAGACATGATGAAAGATATCGCTCAAGGCGAAGGCGATTTGACTCGACAACTCGACGAAAGCGGTAAAGATGAGATAACCGCGCTTGCCAAATACTTTAACTTGTATACTGAGAAGATGCGTCATTCCATCGCGACAGTGGCCCATAACGCTAAAGAAGTTGAAACACTGGCTAATCAGGTAAAAGCGGCTGGCGAAGAAAACTTGGCATTTATTGAGTCGCAAAATGACAATAGCCGCCAAGTCGCCACGGCTGCCGAACAAATGACCATGCAAGTTCGCGAGATCAGTAGCAATGCAGATACTGCAGAACATTCCGCCGCAGACGCACGCAATTACAGTGAAAAAGGCAAACAAACGATTTCTCAAACCATTGCCGCCATTAAAAAGCTGTCGGAGCAAATTCAATCTGTGAGCGTGACAACGACAAGCCTTGCACAAGAGAGTCAGCATATAGGATCGGTGCTCGATGTTATTCGAGGTATTGCGGAGCAAACCAATTTACTTGCACTAAACGCGGCAATAGAAGCCGCTCGAGCAGGTGAACAAGGACGAGGCTTTGCCGTAGTTGCAGATGAAGTTCGCACCCTTGCAAGTCGTACAGGTCAAAGCACAGATGAAATCCACAACATGATCGAGCGACTGCAAAAAGAAGCGCAGCAGGCCGTAGCAGCAGTTAAAGTTAGCCAACAAATCTCGGAGCAAACGGTTGAGCAGGTACAGCTTGCCGATAACGCATTAACCGAAATTGAGCACCTAATTGACGCTATCTCGGATATGAGTACCCACATCGCCAAAGCCACCGACGAGCAAAGTCTTGCAGCACAAGAAGTTAATGAGCGAATAGCTCAGCTTTCTGACTCCACCCATCACTCTTTGGATACCACGCATTCGCTCAACAACACCAGTGAGCAACTAACACGAGCAAGTCACGAATTGAGTGACATAGTTAACCGCTTTAGAGTATGATATCCACCCTGCAGAGCACCTGTCAGTGCTCTGCTTCTTGCCCAATAGATGATTGATATTCCTTATCTTGTCGATAAAAATAATCCGTGAGCGTCTAAGCTATTTTACCGCTATATTGCCAATTTATTTGCTGAGCAAAAATAGCCCGTGAAAATCTGTTTTATTATGTACCCTTGGGAGCGTGTAGAAGCTGAAAACGACAGCACGCTAAGACTTATCCACGAAGCCGTATCGCGCGGTCACGTCGTTGCCATCACCACCGTAAACAACCTCACTATTCGCGAAAGTGTCGCCAGTGCCTTCTGTGATGTATTTGTTGCGGGCCAAAAAGTATCTGATAACTTAGTGAGCTTTTACAACAAAGCTGAGTTTAAAAAAGTACAGCTTCCTTTGGCAGGTTTTGACGCAATATTTATGCGCGCCAACCCACCGCTTGATACCTTAGCGATGAACTTTTTAGACTCTGTTCGTGATGATACTTTCATCATCAACGACATCGATGGCCTGCGTATCGCAAATAACAAGCTATACACGGCATCTTTCCAAGGCATCGCGAGAGAATTTATTCCAAATACGCATGTATCTAAAAACAAAGAGTATTTAGAGCGTATATTCTCTGAATCAGAGCAAGAGAAAATGATCTTAAAGCCGCTTGATGGCTTTGGCGGTCGCGGTGTTATCGTCGTTGAAAAACGCGCGAAACAAAGCTTTAGCTCACTCCTTGAGTTTTATATTGGTGGCGACGAGGCTGGTAAAGGCAGCAACTACGTCATTTTACAAGACTATGTTGAAGGTGCCGACGAGGGTGATGTTCGTATTCTAATGCTTAACGGCGAACCGATTGGCGCCATGAAACGTGTGCCTGCAGCAAATGAAGTACGTGCCAACGTACATGCCGGTGGCAAAGTGGTGAAACACAAACTCACTAACCAAGAAAAAGCGCTATGTAAGCACATCGGTCCTAAGCTTGTGCGTGATGGTTTGTATTTTGTTGGCATTGACGTGATAGGCGGCAAGCTTATCGAAGTTAACGTACTCTCGCCTGGCGGGATAACCCGTATTAACCGTTTAAACCGCTGTAAGCTGCAAGTGCAAGTTATCGATTTTGTAGAGAGTGTGGTGCACGCCAAAGAGCTAGTAACGCATCGCAAAAACCAATTCCGTCAAGTAATAGAAGATGCTCATGCTATCTGAACAAGCCATCATTGCCGCGCTTGAAGCCGGCAAACCCATCAGTGGACAATTTGCTGAAGGTGCTTTTCACCTCGAAGTGAGGGAATACGTGCCTTATGTCGCCACTGCTGTACACGCAGGCCACCGCACCCGTGCTAGCCTAAAAGGCTTGTTCGCCATTAGCGATGCTGAGCGTTTACAAGAGGAAGATCCGTTTACCGACGGCATGATTGAATCATTACCCATCACGCTTATCGCGCGTGACTCACGTTACGAATACGATCTTAACCGTGCGCCAGAGCTTGCGATATACAAAGAAGCATGGGGTAAACAAGTGTGGAGCCAAGCGCTACCAAATGCAGACATAGATGTTAGCTTGTCTAAGCATGCAGCCTATTACCGTGTGCTCAGTGCGCTGTTAACCACGCTTGAGCGCAAGTTTGGTGCCTGCTTGCTATTTGATGTGCACAGCTATAATTATCAAATTCGTAGCTACCCTTATGCACCAACCTTTAATATTGGCACTGCACAACTTGATACCTTGCGTTTTCGCGCCGTATTAGATGAGCTGAAAAAACAGCTAGGACTGAAAAAACTGGCAGGCCAGCTGGTGGATTGTGCTGAAAATACCGTCTTTCAGGGCCATGGTTATCAAGCGCAATATATTACCAGCCACTTTGATAACACCTTAGTGGTACCGCTTGAAGTAAAAAAAGTCTTTATGGACGAAAACAGCGGCGAATTATTCCCTGTGGTGTTTGAAAAACTACAGCGCAACATGCATGTTGCTTTGAGTAAAACGGCAAAAACATTTGCTAAAAATCACTGCTATAAGCCACTTCGCAAAGCAAAATCAACGTCGCAGCTTGACCCTGCGCTGATTAACGTGGACTCTGCGCTGTACCGCATAGCCAGAAACCTTGAAACGCTGCATTATGTTAACCCAAGCAATATCGCCCAAGAGAAACGTCGCTTTTTCTCGAAACGTCATTATCAGCCTGCGTTTAAATATCGCCCGCTGAAAATTGACCCGTATGAGTTTAAAGAGCAACTCTATCGCTTGCCCGTTGGAAAAATCCAAGATCCGATCGTAAAAGATTTATATCGTAAAGTGATCGACAGCTACGCGACTAAAATCGAACTGATCACCCAAATTGGTCGCGAAGCCTTTTTGTATAACTCGCTACGCTATTATGGTGAGCCGGATTACAACGATATAAATAATGCGACCTTCTTGCTGCACGCGCGCGAAACAGAGACCTTGCCAAAAAAAGACATTACAGCCGAGCAAGCCTTGGTACGTTTTAATCAAGCGATTGAGGCTATGGGCTTACCTTGTAAGGTCGCTATATCAAGCAAGCTCGTTGCCAAAGCAATGGTCGACAATAGTAAGCGTCTTCTGCTTGTAAATAGCAGTGCGATGCTATCTGAGCTTGATATCAATGCCTTGATAGAGCATGAAATTGGCGTGCACTTACTCACGACTTTAAATGCTGACGCCCAGCAACTTAAAGTGCTGCACTTAGGTTTACCTGGCAATACCTATACTCAAGAGGGCCTTGCCATCTACCGCGAGTATCAATCTGGGCAAATAAATCTGACACGATTGAAAGTATTAGCGCTTAGGGTGATTGCGGTTAACATGCTACTTAAAGGCGATAAATTCTATCAAGTGTATGAGTTTTTAGCTGACTCGGGTGTATTAAACGTCAATGAAGCCTTTGCGCTGACCACTCGAATTTTCCGTGGTGGTGGCTTTACTAAAGATCATCTCTACTTAAAAGGCTTTAAAGACATAGTGCAGCTTGCCAATACCCGCAGCTTAGATAATTTATATCTCGGTAAAACGGGCATTGCGCACTTAGATGCACTGGACGCGTTAGTAGAACAAGGCATATTCACAAGGCCTAAATATCTGCCGGATACGAGCCGAGATCCCGAGCCAGATGCAATCCTAAGTTATTTAATTTCTTCAATTAAATAGGCCAAATTCGCCACTGTGGTTATACTAGTGCCATCTAGTATCTACCCAGTGGCTTTGTTTTGACACAACAGGAAATAGATTTACTCGCTTTTGAGCTGGCAAACCTTCGTCTCAATGCCGATCTCACGCTCGCACCAAAGTACAGTTATTTTTCAGATAAACCCTACCCGCTTGGTCGCTGCCTAGAAATTCGCGATGAAATGTTTAAACTCGTCACCACGGAGCTCAAGCAAAATTCAGAACGTTTATCTGTGCTCAGAAATTACATGCTTAAAGAGAATGCCGAGCTGAAAAAAGTATGGGGTTCGCTACGCGATGAGTACTTTCAAAATGCGATGTTGGTGGGAGATTGGTATATAGATACCGCAAACGATACCGTGAATGCAAACAAACCCAGAGTTGAAATCAAACCCATCGCACAATCAGGCTTTTCAGCCATCACTAATTTCGAGCAGTTTGTTAAGATTGCTCGCGCTTACTGGCAAGTGGAGGTGTTTAAAAACACCGCCTTTCCAGCCATCGCGCCTTATTTACCGTTAATTTGTGTCAACGCAAAAGGCGCTACTTGGTTAGCTGCGGCCAATGACGATATGATCAAGGTCGCTACCAACAGTGAGTTTAGGCTATCTGAGCAAATCCTCTGTCAGCTGCCAGAGCCTGACTCTGTTATCGTATCTCGCTGGCAACAGACCCTAACTGGCATCGATGCTTTAGATGACATCTTATTGCAAACAGGAAAGCCCGAGGGGTTTTGCCAACTATACAGAGCTGCCGAAAAGGCAACGGATTTAGCATTTAGGGATAGGGTCGTACGCGCCTATATGAGCTTACCCAAAGGCGCGTAGCGCGGCATATTAAAAGGAAGTGGGATAAGTCGGTTTTTCGTCTGTAATTTCCCATTTGTCTTCTGTTGGTCTATCCACTCGACATTGATTTTGCTGTTGGAAACACCTGTCCTCACAATTTTGTACTTGCATCGGATCCGAGTAATCTTTGCGACAGCTCATAGAACACGAACGTGAATCACCTTCGCAATCGACCGGCACATTGCTGACTCTAGTTGTAAAATGTCCACTACAGCCACTCACAAACGCAGCGGCGAACACTGCTGCTACACATAATTTTGTTGTCATTGTTCTGCTCTCAAAAACACCGGTTCTTGAGCCTTTTGCGTTGCTTCTTCACTAAAGCGGTATCCTGCAATATCAAACGCTTTCAGGCTTTCCAAATCCGATACTTGGTTCTCAATGATATACCTTGCCATCATACCGCGCGCTTTCTTCGCGTAAAAACTGATGACTTTGTATTGACCATTTTTACAATCTTTAAAGATAGGAGTGATAATGTCACCTTTCAGCGCCTTCTTATCTACCGCTTTAAAGTACTCATTTGAAGCTAAGTTCACCAAGTATTGTGTTTGTGCCCCTTCCATGACCTTATTCAGTTTTTCAGCGATAATCGTGCCCCAAAACTCATACAGGTTTTTGCCACGCGGGTTACTTAACTTTGTACCCATTTCTAAACGATAGGCCTGCATTAAGTCAAGTGGTTTTAGGATGCCATACAGCCCAGATAAGATACGTAAATGATTTTGCGCATAATTTAAATTAGCCTCAGTTAGGCTTTGCGCTTCTAAACCGACATACACATCGCCATTAAAAGCAAAAATAGCTTGTTTAGCATTGTCTTGTGTAAAAGGCTCTGACCACTCGGCAAACCTTGCCGCATTTAAGCCCGCGAGCTTGTCGCTTATCTTCATTAAGCTACCGATCTGCTGTGGTGATAAATCGCGACAAACTTGAATAAGTGACTCGCTATGCTCCAGCAGCTCTGGCTGTGTGTGCATCTTGGTTGGCGCAGGTGTTTCATAGTCTAGGTTTTTCGCTGGAGAGATAACTGTGATCATGGTTTGCCTATTGACTTAGCTAGTAATTAATGTCAATTTCAACACTATCCCCAAGTAACTTCAAGTGTTTGTCCGCTTTCACTTGGGCTTAAGCAATTCGCTGTTAAAATACAGCTTCGCTTTACAACTCGACCTTATATAACAATAACCCTAAATAACGAGTGTGATATGTCGCCCGATACGGACATATGACCTATTCAGCTATTTAATGGTGTTGCAACATAAGGCGTCTAATATCACTTCGCTGTTATCAATATTGGAATGAGGAACACATGACTTCAGCATTAGATAGGCTAAAACAACACTCATCAATCGTCGCTGACACCGGTGACATTGAAGCCATCCGCAAGCTACAGCCTGAGGATGCAACAACTAACCCTTCTCTTTTACTTAAAGCGGCGGAGACGCCTGCTTATCAGCCTTATCTAACAGAAGCTTGGGATTATGCCAAAGCCAATGAAAGTGACGCCGACAAGCAGTTAGCGCTTGCTTGTGACTATTTTGCCGTTGTGATTGGCAAAGAAATCGCGAACTCTGTGCCGGGATATATCTCAACCGAAGTAGACGCACGTTTATCTTTTGATACCGAAGCGACTATCGCAAAAGCAAAAACGCTATTAAATTTATATCAAGCGCAGGGCGTAAGCAAAGACAAAATCTTGATTAAGATTGCATCGACTTGGGAAGGTATTAAAGCCGCTGAAGCACTGGAAAAAGAAGGTGTTAAGTGTAACCTAACGCTGCTATTTAGCGAAGCGCAAGCACGTGCATGTGCCGATGCAAACGTATTTTTAATCTCACCATTTGTTGGGCGTATTCTAGATTGGCACGTTGCCAACGGCCTAGAAAAACCAACTGACCCACTACAAGATCCGGGTGTGCAATCTGTTCGTAGTATTTTTGAATTCTATAAGCAGCACGGTTATAAAACCGTTGTAATGGGCGCCAGCTTCAGAAATACAGGTGAAATTCTAGCCCTAACGGGTTGTGATAAGCTCACGATTAGCCCTTCTCTATTAGAAGAGCTTGCCGCAATGCCTGCAAACGAAAATTACTTACTTGAGGCTGACTTTGCGCCTAAAGCAAAACCAGCTGCGCTTAGCGAAAGTGAGTTCCGTTGGTTACATAACCAAGACGCAATGGCCACAGAAAAGCTTGCTGAAGGTATTCGCTCATTTGCCGATGCACAAGAAACATTAGTCGCACGCTTTAAAGCACTGTAAGTGCCTTAAACATTCGATTTCGAAACGCCGCATATTGCGGCGTTTTTGTTATCGCTCTCAATACAAACCCTTCTGAACACCTCCTAGATATCACCCGAATTGACCTTCATCAAACTGTCACTTGGTTTTAACCCAAAAGACACAATTGTGTTTTATTTTTATCCCGTCTGTGGTATATCAATATCACTTGAAGTGAAAATTGATGCCGCTACTTTCTGGTTTTGGTACAAAAAGCAAGCAACGCGGGGTTGTTTGTAGCGTACTTTAGCTATCAGACTTTTATCGGTTCCTCATGTTGAGGTTTGCCAAATAGTATGAAGAAATCAACGGTGTCATTGCAGTTGTAGTGCTAACAACAGCCAAAGCAAATGCCACTTTAGGTTGTTTTTATCAATAGGAGATTTTCATGGATACCCTAGACGAGTTATTAGAATTATTAGAAAGTCCGGATACTAGGAAAAAAACTTCATCTAAGGGCAAAAAAAGAAAATGGCGTGAAATTGAAGCGCTAAAAGATAAACAGCGACTACGCAAAGAATTACAGGAATTGGATATTTTCGCAGACAATGTTGATTTAGACGAATTTGATTTTAACTAAAAAGAGCGCCCTTCACGGCGCTCTTTTTTGTTGTTATCTGCTATAGCTCGGCCAATCGCCAGTCGATTGGCAGCTTACCCATTTGGGTGAGCAGCTGATTAGTTTTGCTGAAATGGCCACTACCAAAAAAGCCGCGATGTGCTGAGAGCGGCGAAGGATGTGGCGCGTGTAAAACATGGTGACGATTTGTGTCTATGCTTTTACCCTTTTTCTGAGCGTGTGAGCCCCAAAGTAAGAAAATCACACCTTCGCTGTGGGCATTCAGCTTTTCAATCACTACATCAGTAAAGCGCTCCCAGCCCAAATGCTTATGAGAATGGGCTTGGCCTTGTTCTACCGTCAACACTGTATTTAACAGCAGTACGCCCTGTTTAGCCCAGTCAATTAGGTAGCCGTGATTAGGTATGCGAAAGCCGTTAATATCCTGCACTAATTCTTTATACATATTATTTAACGACGGCGGCGGCTTAATCCCTGGTAACACAGAGAAACATAGACCATGAGCTTGATTGGGGCCGTGATAGGGATCTTGCCCTAAAATCACCACTTTAACCTGATCAAAAGGCGTGACTTTGAACGCGTCAAATACTTGTTCATGGGGCGGAAACACATTTATACCTTGAGCACGACGCTCTGCCACGTAATCCATGGTTTGTTTAAAGTAATCTTGTTGTTTTTCCTGACCTAACACGTCACTCCACGTTGTCATGCTTCACCTTTTTTCATCATATTATAATGGCTTCGAGAAACGTCGAGTTTACCACATAAATCCGATATTCCCTCAAGCATACGATAGCTGTAACGATGGAGCAGATCGGCATCTACCGAAATAGTTTGTTGATACTTTACCGCAGGGATCGACGGCCATTGCTGCCATGCAATTGCTTTAACCTCTTGTTTGGTCTTTTCTTCAGGGATCACAATCACTTGCGGTGATTTCAACAGAACATTTTCAATGCTAATTTGTGGATAGTCCGTGGTGGCGTCAGCAAAAACATTTTTCACATTACACACAGTAAAGACTTGCTGTAACCAACTTTCGCCTCCTACGGTCATCAGCGGTGATGGCCACAATTGATAAAATACAGCTAAGCTAGCGCTTTGTTTATACTGGGCCTTTAGTTCATTTAAACGTTTAGCAAATAAATCAGCCTGTTGCTGAGCTTGAGCTCCAAGGCCAGTAATTTTACCTAGGCGTAGCAACTCATCGGGTAGTTTATCTAGATATTTCGCTTCACTATAAATCACCTCAACACCAAAGCTTTCGAGCTTTTCAAGCATAGGAACGTGACTTGTATTTTTCCACGCAATGATAAGATCAGGCTTAAGTGCCAAAATTTTCTCAACCGAAATACCTTGATAGTCACCAACTTGAGGCAGTTGCTTGGCTGATTCTGGATAATCGGCATAGGCGACCGTGCCTACAATCCGCTCCCCAGCACCTATTGCATAAAGATTTTCGACAATATGAGGCGCAAGCGCGATGATCCGCTCTGCGGGCTTAGCACTAACGCTAAAGGCAAAACCTAGAACAATAAATAAGGCGAATTTTAGCATCAGTAGTCAAACCCTTTTTGCGCCTTAATGCCGGCCTCAAACGCATGCTTCACATTACGCACTTCACTCACGGTATCTGCAAGCTCAGTCAGACGTCGATGTGCACCGCGCCCAGTTACAATCACCGACTGCATGGTAGGACGGTTTTCTAGTGCCGTTATGACTTCGTCCAAATCTAGATAATCATAGCTCAACATATACGTAATTTCGTCGAGCAATACCAAGTCGATGCTTTCATCTTGTAGCCATACTTTTGCTTGTTGCCACGTCGCCTGCGCGGCGGCAGTGTCGGTTTCACGGTTTTGCGTTTCCCATGTGAAGCCCGTTTTCATGACCGCAAATGGAACGCCGGCTTTTTCGAGCAAATTGCGTTCACCGCAATCCCAGGTTCCTTTAATAAACTGTACAACCGCAGCGTTCATACCATGACCGACACAACGCGCAACGGTGCCAAAACCAGATGTTGACTTACCTTTACCGTTACCTGTGATCACTTGCAAAATGCCCTGCTCTTGCTGCGCAGCGGCAATTTTTTCATCGACTTGTTGTTTTACTTTTTGCTGTCGTTGCTGATGCTTATCTTGTTGTTCGCTCATGTTATTCCTCAATTATTTTCATCAATTTTTGCCAATCTAAATGTGCTTCACAGCTGTCGGCAAGACGCGTAATTTGCTGCTCTCTGTGCTTCGCTAAATCAATCGCGGCTGTTCCCGCTTGCTTACTACCGGCCCAAGACAAGATAGCCTGTGTGGCGGCGACCGTATCAAATAAACCATGTAAATAGGTGGCTGCAATTTGATTATCTCGGGAGATAAAACCGTCCTGCACACTGTTATTTGGATGTGTGTTAAATCGCAAGAATGGCACCTCTAGTGCCGCTCCAGAAGAGATCCCCGCATGGATCTCGTAACCACAAATTTCAGCACTTTGCTCATCCAATTGGCAAATGCCAGACACTTGCGTCAGTACTTTTTGCTCTGAGAGTGTGGTCTCAAAGTCAGCCAGACCAAGCCCAGCGACTTCACCGAGTGTTGATTCCACCGCATTTGGATCTCTGATGAACTTACCTAACATTTGCAAACCGCCACACACACCTAGTACCTTACCACCGTACCTCAGGTGCCGTTTGATTTCTTCTGCCCAACCCTGTTTGCGTAAGAAGGTTAAATCGCTCAACACATTTTTGCTGCCGGGCAGAATGATTAAGTCACAAGGACCGATAGATTCTTGATAGCGTACATAACGCAAATCCACTTCAGGGTTTAAGCGCAAGGTGTCAAAGTCGGTGTGATTGCTAATATGAGGAAATAGTAAAACCCTGACGCTTAACGATCCCCGTTCACAAATATTGTCCACCGTCACCGCATCTTCTGCATCGAGCGCTAAGCCATGCAAATAGGGCAATACCCCAAGTACAGGCTTACCCGTTTTTTGCTCGAGCCAGTCAAGTCCAGATTGCAATAACGCAATATCACCACGAAAGCGATTGATCACAAACCCTTTAACCAAGCTTTGTTCATAGTCACTTAATAGCGCAAGTGTGCCAACCAAGTGTGCGAACACCCCGCCTTTGTCGATATCAGCGATAATGATCACGGGGCATGCAACTTCACAGGCAAACCCCATATTGGCAATGTCATTTTCACGCAGATTGATCTCAGCAGGGCTCCCCGCCCCTTCCACTATGCACAGCTCAAATTGTTCGCTGAGGCGTTGATGTGAGGAAAGTACGGCCTCCATCGCTACCTTTTTGTAATCATGATAAGCGGCTGCTTCCATATTGCTAATGGCTTTGCCGTGAATGATCACTTGTGCGCCAGTGTCAGAGTTTGGCTTAAGCAAAATAGGATTAAAGTCTGTGGATAGTGGGACTTTTGCGGCCTCGGCTTGGAGTGCTTGCGCCCGACCAATTTCACCGCCGCACGGTGTGACGGCACTATTTAGTGCCATATTTTGCGGCTTAAAAGGCGCAACAGATAAGCCTCTTCGTTGCAGCACCCGGCAAAGTCCCGCAACCAGTGTACTTTTACCGGCATCCGACGTGGTACCCTGCACCATTAAGGTTTTCATACGTCTTGACCTTTTAAACATTGTGGCAAGCCTGCAATAACAAAATCGACTCTGTCGGCCACTTTAGCAATGTCTTGATGGAGCCAACCAGATTCATCAACAAACTCACGGCTTAGCTCGCCAAGCGGAATTATCCCATGCCCCACTTCGTTACTCACCAAAATAACAGTGGCAGCACAGCTTTCTAGTGCCGCCAGCACATGTTCTTTTTTGTCTATGGTCGCGGCCTTACCCATTTCGCATAAGCCAAAACTCAGCCATAAGGTCAAACAATCGATAAGTAACAGCGCATCTTCGCGTGCAGTAGCAATAAGCTTATCAATATGCCACGGCTCTTCCACTAGCTGCCAGCGGCTATCACGCTGCATCTGGTGAGCAAACACTCGGCTTTTCATTTCTTCATCTTGGGCTTTTGCAGTTGCAACATAGTAAAGTTCGTTCACCGCACCTTGCTCTAACAATAGAATAGCGCGCTGCTCTGCCAAGCGACTTTTGCCTGAGCGAGCACCGCCCAGTATTAACTGTATTTGTGCCATTAGAGATGACCCACAATAAAAAGCAAAATAACAAGCTCAGCGAGTTGCTGCGCGGCCCCTAAACAGTCTCCGGTGTAACCACCAAGCTGAGCGTTAAACCATTTAATGCACACAAGCCTTAACACAAATAAGCAAGTGCACAACATCAGCAAGTCGAACAGTGAAAGCGCAAGCCATGGCCAACAGAAAATTAAAATCGCGGTGGTAGTGAGCGTAAGGCGAGTCGCCGTAGCACTTGATAGATGTTTCGCTACCGGCTTAACTTTGCTCTGCTCATCAGCCTGTACATAGTTAAGCGCACCGATTAAAGACACCGCAAAGGCACGGCTTAGGCTATGGGCTAAAATAAGTGCAGTGAGTGCCACTGCAAAGTCATTAAAGAGCATGGTCAAAAGCGAAAATTTGGCCAATAGCAGCAATATCAGCGCACAACTACCGTAAGTACCAAGACGGCTATCTTTCATGATCTCAAGCTTTTGTTCACGACTCCAGCCACCGCCAAAACCGTCAAAAACATCGGCAAGACCGTCTTCATGGAAAGCGCCGGTAAGTAAAATACTCGCAGCCAGTGCAACGACGGCGCCGAACATTAGTGACACACTACTACTAGCAACATAGCCAAGTATGGCCGAGAAGCCACCAACAAATAAACCAACTAAAGCAAAGTAACCACTCACTTCGTTGAGTTCATCAGATGAAGGGGCAGGATCCAAACGAATTGGCACCCGCGTTAAAAACACCACGGCAAGCTTAAACAGTCGCCACTCTTGTTGCCACTGCATTATGCGTCTACCACTTGCGTAACATGGGCATCGGCAAAGCTTGCCATTTCGCAAAAAAAGCCTAGCGCAGCTTGTAATAATGGAAGCGCTAGAGCGGCGCCCGTTCCCTCACCCAAGCGCATATCTAAATGCAGTAATGGCTCAGCGTTTAACTGCTCCAACATTAACTTATGACCTTGCTCCATAGAGCCGTGAGCAAACACCATATATTGCTTACTATGCGGTGCTATTCTACTTGCCAACATAGCCGCTGAGGTGGAGATAAAGCCATCCACTATGATTACTTTTTGTGCCCGAGCAACCGCCAGCATGGCACCAACCATTTGCACAATTTCAAAGCCACCTAGGCGCTGCAAAATTTGCTCTGGTGTCGCAAGCTTATCTTGATGATATTCTAGAGCCTGTTTGATAAGTGCCCGTTTTTTGCAAAGCGTTTCATCGTCAATGCCTGTACCGCGCCCCACACACAATTCCACACTCGCCCCGCTGAGCGCCGCTAAAATTGCAGCTGCAGAACTGGTATTGCCAATCCCCATTTCACCAAAAGCAATCACGTTGCTACCCGCTTCAATAGCGGACATCACCACTTGCTCTCCATATTCAAGTCCTTGCTTGAGCTGCATTTCGCTCATCGCGGGTTGTTTATGGAAGGCATGAGTAATATCGCCAAGTCGCTGTGAGCGCAAATTCGGCGCAGGCTCACATGGCACTAATGTGCCACAGTCTACTACGGTTAACTGCCAACCAAGTTGTCGACAAAAGACGTTGATCGCGGCCCCCCCTGCACAAAGTTTGCAACCATTTGCCCAGTTACTTCGCTTGGCGCAATAGAAACTCCTTGGCTTGCAATACCATGGTCGCCCGCAAAAACAAACATTGCAGGGCGTATTATTGCTAACTGCTCTATGTCTAATTGCGTCTGCCCTTGTGAGAAGATCTGTACTAGCTGCGCAGTTAAGGCTTCAAGCTTACCAAGCGCACCTAGCGGTTTGGTTTTTAAGTCAATGCGCTGTTGAATAAGCGTGTTTAAGCGAGTATCTAACGGTTTAACCATGGGTAACTCCGACGCCTCCAGAGCGGCGATTTTTGAAAATAAGCAATGCTAAGAAGAACACGCTGCCAATGGCGGCGGTGATCACACCCACAGGAAGTTCCTGATTATCGATAAGAGTGCGCGACAATACATCCACCCATAGCATCAAAAGCGAACCGCAAAGCGCGGTGGCCACAAGCCCAATGACCTTTGCTTGCGAGATAAAAAAGCGTACGATATGCGGGATCATCAAGCCTACAAATCCGACTCCGCCGCACGCAGCCACAAGTACTGCGGTGAGTAAGGAGCTCAATAACAACATACCTATTCGCACTCGTCCTACATTCACGCCAAGCGTGGTGGCGCTCTCATCTCCGAGTAACAAGGCGTTGAGCGGCCGACGCATCACTAAAAGCGTGATAAAACTCAGCAACACGACCAAACATGGAAGCCATAGCCATTGCCAGCTCGCCCTTGCAAACGAGCCTAGATTCCAAAACAAGATTGCACTGATGGCTTGAGGGTCACTCCAATAGAGCAACAAGCTAGTAAAGGCACTGAACAGAAAAGAAAGTGCGACGCCCGCCAAGAGCATAGTTTCTACCTGCTGTAGTGCATTGCGTTTTGCCACAAATAAAAGCAGCAAGATAGACAGCAAACTTCCGACAAATGCAGCCCCAGACATCATTAGGCTAGACTGTGCACCAAATAGCGCGATAAGCACCACCACACCGAATGAAGCACCTGAAGAAATACCAAATAAATAAGGATCAGCTAGAGGGTTACGCGTCACGGTTTGTAAAATAAGACCCGCTATCGCCAGTCCTGCTCCCGCACTCATCGCCAGTAACGTCCGTGGCAGACGAAGCTCAACTACCACCCGTTGTTGAAGTACGCTGGGATCGAAATTAATAATCGCTTGTATAACCGTATGCCAAGATAAATCAATCGCACCGATCTTAAGTGCCATCAGCATGCTAAAACAGCACAAGGCCAATAGCAGTATCGATATCAACGCGATCCGCTTTGCGGCAATCATAATTGATACCCGTAATGAAAGCGTATATGTGGGATCTCACTGTTATTTGGCGGATGACGGACAGTAGAAACCTCTGCGCATACCCCAAAAACTTGGCTTAATAGGGTTTCGTTAATGACTTCAAGTGGCGACCCATCTGCAACAAGCTCACCGTTATTTAATACTAATAAGCGATCGCACAAGGCGCTAGCCAAATTTAAGTCGTGAAAAGACGCAATGATAGTAACACCAAGCTGTTTGGCCAGCTCCATAATTTGGATTTGATATTTAATGTCCAAATGGCTGGTGGGCTCATCCATTATCAATACTTGAGGCGCTTGCACCATGGCACGTGCGATCATTGCCCTTTGCTTCTCCCCACCAGACAAGGAGCTAAAACATTGCTCTAATTTATGGCTCAATCCAACCTGCTCAATGGCATGTAAGATTGCCTGTTTTTCAGCAGCCGTCGTTGTCGCGAGCAGTGATTTGTTCGGTGTTAGCCCCATCAATACCATATCAAATAATGGCAGAGTAAACTCAGCGGGGATCTCTTGTAGCACCACAGCAACATGTCTCGCGTAGGCTTTACGTCCATAACTAGCTAGCGGCTTACCATTGAAAAGTAGCGACCCAGAACTTGGCGCTGTGTATTGATATAAAGTGCGCAGCAAAGTCGACTTTCCAGCACCATTCGGTCCGAGCAAACCAATAAATTCACCCGAATTAATAGCAAAGCTGAGTGCCTTTAAGATGGCTTTACCACCAAGCTGCACGCTAAGTTTATCGACTTGAAACTGTGGAGTAACTGCCATAGCACCTCTGATTGGGCACGGCAAAGTAGTAGCTTATAGACAAGCGACAACTTTGACTTAAGTCTGCCCGCTTAAGTATATAGATAGGCCTTGGTATCTGACTTATGCAAGAGGTAACACTCATACACTTACAGTTGCGGGGACAGTTGAGGACTCACACCTCATTCCCAATATCTGCCTATCACGAAATTTGCAATATTATGAAGTCTAGACGTCTAAAATACAACTTTTGGCCAAGCAGTTTGGCTGCTGTCGTAAAACACCTCAACTTTTACTATACCCGCATAAGGAATATCTATCTTCGATTGGTATGCAGTAAGCTCAGGCGATAGGTCAAGAATAAGTGCTACAAGCGCTTTTATTACTCCGGCATGCGCTACGACGGCGGTACACTCTTCACTTGGCGACGCCAAAATACTGTGCCACCACGTGGCGACCCGATGATGAAAATCATACATAGACTCGCCCTCAGGAGGCGTGTGCAGCCAAGGGTTTTGCCAAAAGTCACCAATACTTGGAAATTGGGTTTCTCGCCAAAGCGTATCATAAGGTTGTCCATCCCATAATCCAAAATCAAATTCGGCGAGATTTGGCTCCACCTCAACGGGGAGTTGATACTGCTTTGCAAAGGCTGTGGCTGTATTCAGGCAGCGCTTCCTTGGAGAGCTAATAATACCCTGCAGGCCACTTAGGCTCGTTAACGATTGCAGCAATTGCTGAGCACCAGTACTACTGAGTTCGGGATCTGTCACTCCAAGTAAATGGCCTGATAGGGTCGTTTCACCATGACGAACAAAATATAGCTGCCGCTGCATTTTTACTTAACCTAAGGTTTGTTACCCAAAAAGCAAAAACGCAAGCTAAGCTTGCGTTTTCAATTAATACCATTCTACGGTTATAGGATCTGGTTTTCTTTCCACATCTCTTCTTTTGCTAACCGCTTTTTGCGTTTATCGCATGGATCGTCGCAATCACAAATTTTGTCAATGCCCATTGAGCCCAAACCACCACAACTACTGGCCATGGATTTCTTTTGTACGATAACGCCTACTGCCATCGCAACAGCGATAAGCATAAGTAAACCGAAAGTAAGGAGGAATAAAGACATTATCTAGCCCCTTTTATTGCTACATTGAATTGAGTGACGACGCGCAAATTATACGCTTTCATGGCGTCACTCACAATTAAATTATGGGGTGTTGTACAGCTTAATTCAAGTACGGCTGAAATGCTTCACTCGCGTAACTCTTGATCCCTTCAGGACTTTTATACATCAAATACACGGGGAGTTGATGCTCAGTGGCATACGCCTTTGCACGCTCCGTGCCCATCACAGTCAATGCTGTCGCTAGGCCATCAGCCGTCATCGCAGATGGATGTAGTACCGTTACCGACACCAGCTCATGTTTAACTGGGCGACCCGTTGTAGGGTCAATAAGGTGTGTAAAGGTTTCACCATCCATTTCATAAAAAATACGGTAGTCACCTGAAGTTGCAATGCCATTTTTGCCAGGCTCTATCACGCGATGAATTTGGCGTTGACCAACAGGCGCATCGGGTTTCTCGATAGCAATACGCCACTCTCCATCCGGCTTCTTGCCAGAAACGCGAAGCTCGCCACCGATTTCTACCATATAGTCATGAATATCATGACTCTCAATCACCTCTGCCACCTTATCTATGCCATAGCCTTTAGCGGTTGCAGAAAATGATAATTCCAGCCCCGTAACTGTTTTCGCAAGACCACGGTCATTTAAAATAAGCTTATCAACACCGATACGAGTGCGCATATCGTCTAACTCGACCTGTGACGGACGCATTGTTGGTCTTTTGTCAGGACCAAATCCCCACAAATCGATAAGCGGTCCCATCGTAACATCAAGCGTTTTGGTCGACTTTCCAAGGCGGATAGATTCAGCAACTACCAAGCGAAAGTCTTCACTGATAGGCATAACGGTATTTGCGGCTAAACGGTTAAACTGGTTAATCTCAGAATTTGGGATATAGGTGGACATAGATTGATTAACAGCCTTTAATGCTTGCTCAACCTCCTCGTGCAACTGCGCTTGTTCGAGCGGCTTTTCACCGGGGAATACCTTGATGTTGTAAGTCGTGCCCATGGTTTTACCAGACAGCACGATCTCCTTGGCTTCAGGTTTGGCGTCTTGGCACCCTGTTAAAAAAACGAATAAAAACGAAATAATAAAAAATCGAGATAAAAAAGCGTAACTTGCTTGCATCAGAACTTCCTGAGTTTAGTACCAACGGGTATAAAAAAGCCCTCGAGCAAAGCATTTTGCTGGAGGGCTGATATTCTAACTTAAGTTCATTGTTAGACCGAAACCTAATTAACCACCGAAGTCATCAAGTAGGATGTTTTCGTCTTCAACACCTAAGTCTTTAAGCATGTTAATAACTGCCGCGTTCATCATTGGAGGACCACACATGTAGAACTCACAATCTTCCGGTGCTTCATGATCTTTCAAGTAGTTTTCATAAAGTACGTTATGAATGAAGCCCGTGTAACCTTCCCAGTTATCCTCTGGTTGAGGATCTGAAAGGGCAACATGCCATTGGAAGTTATCATTTTCTTCAGCTAGACCGTCAAAGTCTTCCACGTAGAACATTTCACGCTTAGAACGTGCACCGTACCAGAAAGACATCTTACGCTTAGAGTTAAGACGCTTAAGCTGATCGAAGATGTGTGAACGCATTGGCGCCATACCAGCACCACCACCAACAAATACCATTTCTGCATCTGTGTCTTTCGCGAAGAATTCACCGAATGGACCAGAAATAGTAACCTTATCACCTTCTTTAAGTGACCAGATGAATGATGACATCTTACCACAAGGTAATGTTAGGTTATTTGGCGGCGGAGTTGCGATACGTACGTTTAGCATGATGATGCCAAACTCTTCTGGGTAGTTAGCCATTGAGTATGCACGGATCGTTTCTTCGTCAACTTTAGACTCTAGCTTAAAGAAACCAAAACGTTCCCAGTCAGCACGATATTCTTCAGGAATATCATAGTCTGCATATTTAACATGGTGAGCTGGTGCTTCAATCTGAATGTAACCACCGGCACGGAAAGGTACAACTTCACCTTCAGGGATGCCTAGTTTTAGCTCCTTGATGAAAGTTGCTTTGTTATCGTTAGAGATAACAGTACATTCCCACTTTTTAACACCGAAGATTGATTCTTCAACTTCGATTTCCATGTCGTTTTTAACGTTAACCTGACACGCTAGACGACAGCCTTCACGTGCTTCACCTTTAGAGATGTGGTCAAGTTCGGTTGGTAGAATATCACCACCACCCTCTTTAATATGTACGCGACACTGACCACATGAGCCACCGCCACCACATGCAGACGATACGAAAATACCCGCGTTTGCAAGTGCACCTAGTAGCTTACCGCCAGCAGGAGTCTTGATCGCTTTTTCAGGATCGCCGTTAATATCAATTGTAACGTCACCGCTTGCTACAAGCTTCGATTTCGCTGCAATGATGATAAGCACTAGCATCACAACGATAGCGATGAACATGCTTACGCCTAATACAATAGTTTCCATCGTATAGTTTCCTCGCTACCTTACAGTGAAATACCAGAGAATGACATGAAGCCAAAGCCCATTAGACCTACAGTAACAAAGGTAATACCTAAGCCACGTAATCCATCAGGAACGTCTGCATACTTCATCTTCTCACGAATACCTGCTAACAATACGATAGCAAGTGCCCAGCCCACACCTGAACCTAGACCATAAACTACAGATTCACCGAAGTTTAAGTTACGCTCAACCATGAATGATACCGCACCGAAAATCGCACAGTTAACTGTGATTAGCGGTAGGAAGATACCTAGTGCGTTATATAGCGCAGGGAAGAACTTATCCAATGTCATTTCTAGAATTTGAACAAGCGCTGCGATTACACCGATAAACGTCAAGAAGCGTAGGAAGCTAAGATCCACTTCAGGGAAGCCTAACCATTCCAATGCGCCCGGCGCTAGCACTGCGTGATAAACCAAGTTGTTTACTGGTACAGAGATACCAAGAACTACAACTACCGCAATACCTAGACCTAGCGACGTTGTTACTTTCTTAGATACCGCCAAGAAAGTACACATACCTAAGAAGAAAGACAAAGCTAAGTTTTCAATGAAAACTGCTTTTATAAATAAATTGATATATTGTTCCATCTCTCTCCCCTTATGCCTTCGCTTCTACTTGCTCTTTCTTCCAAGTACGTAGTGCCCAAATAAATGCACCTACGATGAAGAACGAACTGAATGGCATAACTAGTAGACCCATAGGCTGATACCAACCACCTTCAGAGATAAGTGGTAAGATTTCAACGCCAAACAATGTTCCCGCACCGAATAGCTCACGAATAAAGCCAACTGTTAAAAGCACAACAGAATAGCCTAAACCGTTACCAATACCGTCAAGGAACGACATTGTTGGTGGTGACTTCATTGCGTATGCTTCTGCACGGCCCATTACGATACAGTTAGTAATGATAAGGCCGATGAACGTTGATAGTTCTTTTGCTGTTGAATAAACAACGGCTTGAAGCACTTGGTCTACAACGATTACTAAAGATGCAATAATCGTCATTTGGACAATGATACGCACACTTGAAGGAATGTGATTACGGATCATTGAGATAAATAAACTTGAAAACGCCGTAACCAATGTCAACGCAATTGACATGATAAGTGCATTTTTAAGGCTTGAAGTTACCGCTAGTGCAGAACAGATACCCAACACTTGCAGTGCAATCGGGTTGTTCGCAAAAACAGGACCAAACAAGACTTCCTTCATTTCTTTTGCATTAGCCATTAGTTCAATGCTCCTTTACGTACTTTCGCAAGGAATGGACCAAACGCTTTGTCGCTTGTCCAGAAATCTACTGTATGATCAACACCATTAGAAGTAAGTGTCGCACCAGATAGACCATCTACCTTGTGTTCGTTACCGCCAGCACTACCTTTAACAACGTCGATAGGAAGCTCTTTACCTTCCCAAAGTGCAGTCCACTTAGGGTTTTGGATTTCGCCACCAAGACCAGGAGTTTCACTGTGCTTATAAAAGTTGATTGACTTAATCGTCTCACCATCAGCTTCTAGCGCAAGGAAGCCATACATCACACCCCAAAGGCCATAACCTTGGATTGGTAGAATGATAGTAGACACTTTACCTTGGTCATCTTTTGCAAAATAAACTGGAGAGTTATTTGTGATACGTTGAATACCCGCTTTGTCTTCTTCTTTTGAAAGCTTGTAACTACGTTTGGCATCAAACTTAGTCGCTTCAAAATCAAAAGTTTCCGCTTTAACGTCTTCAACAAACTCACCCGTTTTAAGACTAACAACACGTGATTCGATATTTTGGTTAAAAACTTCAGATACGTTTTTAACTTTATCGTAGCCAGCAACGGCTAAAATGTTACGTTGAATATCTTCGTTTTTGTTTGCTTGCTGCATAGGACGAAGCTGAACCGAAGCAAAAGATACTACGATTGCACACACTAAACATAAGCCAACAACTACGCCGAGCGTTTTGCCCATTGATTCATTATTAGTTGACACGTGCCAATCTCCTCTTCACATTTGACTGCACTACGAAGTGGTCGAATAGTGGAGCAAAAAGGTTAGCGAATAAGATTGCTAACATCATGCCCTCTGGGTATGCCGGGTTAACAACACGGATAAGCACAACCATTACACCGATTAGCGCACCGTATAACCACTTACCTTTGTCTGTGAAAGACGCAGATACTGGGTCTGTTGCCATAAAGAACATACCAAATGCAAAACCACCAAGTACTAAGTGCCAGTGCCAAGGCATAGCAAACGCAGCATTTGTTTCAGAGCCAATTGCATTTAGAACGAATGACATTACAACCATACCAATGAATGTACCTAGCACGATGCGCCATGAAGCGATACGAACATAAACTAGGAACAAACCACCAAGTAAGATTGCCAGTGTTGATGTTTCACCTACAGAGCCTTGGATAAAGCCGTAAAACGCGTTAAACCAAAGGTCCATATTGCTGTAGTCTAGTGAACCTGCAGTCGCTTGACCTAAGTAAGTTGCACCAGAGAACGAATCAACAGCTGTCCACACTGTGTCACCAGAAATGTCAGCAGGGTATGCGAAGAATAAGAACGCACGGCCTGCAAGTGCTGGGTTTAGGAAGTTACGACCTGTACCACCGAAGATTTCCTTCGCGATTACAACACCGAACGTAATACCTAAAGCAGCTTGCCATAGCGGAATTGTTGCAGGCAGGATAAGCGCGAATAACACTGAGGTTACGAAGAAGCCTTCGTTTACTTCGTGCTTGCGAACTGACGCGAATAACACTTCCCAGAAGCCACCAACCGCAAACACGGTTGCGTAAATAGGCAAGAAGAAACACGCACCATAGAACATCTTGGCGCCCCAACCTGCATCAGCAGTTAATTCACCACCAAGCGCTTGGAAAATAGCTACCTGCCAAGTATTAGCAAGCTCAAAACCGTTACCTAGTGCAAGTGCAGCTTGGTGACCGATGTTGAACATACCAAAGAACATTGCAGGGAACGTCGCCATCCACACTAAAATCATAATACGTTTTAGGTCGATGTTATCACGAACGTGCGTTGCACCTTTGTTTACATAACCAGGAGTATAGAAGATAGTTGCTACGGCTTCGTAAAGCGCGTACCACTTCTCGTGTTTACCACCAGGTTCAAAGTGAGGTTCAATGTCTTCTAAAAATTTCTTTAAGGCCATTTTTAACCTTCCTTCTCGATAGTAGTCAGGCAATCGCGCAGGATTGAACCGTACTCATATTTGCCCGGACATACGTAAGTACATAGTGCTAAATCTTCTTCATCTAGCTCTAGTGCACCCAACGAAATCGCAGAATCTAGATCACGTGAAATAAGATCACGTAATAATAGCGTTGGCAAAATATCGAGTGGCATAACACGCTCATAGTTACCGATTGGTACCATCGCACGCTTAGAACCACCAGTAGACGTTGTCATCTTGAACAAACGGCTAGGTGTTAAGTGTGAAATGAATGTACGTGTTACTGAGAATTTGTCACTACCCGGAGCGATCCAGCCAAATAGCTCTTTCTCGCGACCTTCAAGTAAAACTGATACTTGAGTATGGTAACGACCAAGGTAAGCGTGAGGGCCAGTTGCTGTTTTACCAGCTAACACAGAGCCAGAAATGACTCGGTTATCACCGTCTTCAAGCTCGCCTGCAACTAAATCTGTTAGCGACGCACCGACATGAGTTTTTACTAAGCGAGGGTTCTTAACTCGAGGACCTGCTAGAGCAATAACTCTGTCTGAGTAGATTTCACCTGTCAGGAACAACTTACCAAACGCGATGACATCTTGGTAACCAATGTGCCAAACTTGCTTGTTTGTACCTACAGAATCTAGGAAGTGAATGTGAGTACCCACGTTACCTGCTGGATGCACACCTGCAAACTCATGAACTTCTACTTGTGAGATAGAAGAACTAGGTACGTTAGCACCCGCTTTCTTACACACAAATACTTTGCCTTCAGTCAAACGAGATACAACCGCTAGACCCGCTTCAAACGCTTCCACGTTTTCTGCGATGATAACAGCAGGATCTGCTGCTAACGGATTAGTATCTGTTGCTGTCACAAAGATTGAGCTAGGTGTTGCACTCGGCACAGCGACACGGCTGAATGGACGTGCACGAAGCGCTGGCCATTGACCAGACTCGATTAGCACTTCCTTCACTTTTTCAGAGTCTAAGTTGCTTAAATCAGCAGCTGAAAACTTCTCGAAAGTGATTTGCTCGTCGCCTTGAACTTCGATCACAACGGATTGAAGTACACGCTTAGCACCACGGTTAATTTCTTTAACTACACCAGAAGCTGGCGCAGTAAACTTGACGCCTGGGTTCTTTTTATCTTCAAAAAGAACTTGGCCTTTTTTGACTTGGTCATCCACACGAATATGCATGGTAGGACGCATACCGATGAATTCTTCACCTAGCACAGCTACTCGTTTGACAGCAGAACCATCATGAATAACTTGCTGAGGTGCGCCCTCTATTGGTAAGTCCAGACCTTTTTTTATGTTGATCATACGCACTTGCATTACATTAACGGAAAGAAACTGAAAATATCTTTAGTCACCACAGCGCCACCTCGTTTGTACTAAGTATTAGGTATAAAGAGCAGAAAGTTATGAGTCCGGATAGGGTTCCCAAACAAGCCCCTTTAAAATACCTCTCAACGCGCACAAAAAAGCAGCGTCGTGATAAAAGTCCTCACATATTTCTCTGATTTTAACATTAATCGTACTGAGTATGCGAGTGGAATTATGAAATTAATACGACTTTAACGTGGATTTAGATTAGTTGAAAAATCCATCACTGGAAGGAGTATAGACCAAAGTTGCATAGATAAAATTTTTCTTACCCTAATCTGCAAAATAAGTAAAAATTCACGGTCAAACAAAAACGGGCAAAGTACCAATTAGCACTTTGCCCGCAAAATCAAAAACAGTGAGATCAAAAACCGTGAAATTAAACGAGGTGATTAATTTCTACCGTTGCATCCACATCAGCTTCGTAATCTACGCCATCAACCCCGAAGCCGAATAGCTTCAAGAATTCGTTGTGATAACCAACATAATCCGTCAATTCATCAATTGTATCTGTGTCAACAGTATCCCAAATAGTTTGCACACGAGCTTGAACGCCGTCTTCTAGTTCTTTATAGTTTTGGAACAAGTGACCGCCATCATCAAAGCGTGGTGATTGACTATATAGATTTTCAGTAAACAACCCATGGATTTGCTCAATTGTGCCCTCATAAGTTCCATCACCTTTCATCACTTTGAATAGCGCAGAGATATAAAGAGGCATAATTGGAATAGCAGAGCTTGCCTGCGTCACTACTGCATTCAGTGAAGACACATACGCTTCGCCTTTAATATCCGCTGTGGTTTCACGAATTGCCTGCGTCGCACGGTCCAAGTCTTCTTTTGCTTTACCAATAGTCGCGTGACCGTATATCGGCCAAGTCAGCTCTTTACCAATATAAGTATATGCCGTTGTCTTGAAACCATCAGCCAGTACATCAGCTTGCTTAAGCGCATCAATCCAAAGTTCCCAGTCTTCACCACCCATCACTTTAACCGTATTAGCAATTTCGTCTTCGTTAGCAGCTTCAACTGTCATTTCATCAATGACGCGCTTTGAAGTATTTAGGTTTTTAGTTGTGATAGCTGAGCCAATTGGCTTAAGTGTTGAAGAGTAAACTTCATCAGATTTAGGGTCTTTACGACGAGGAGACGCAAGGCTATATACCACTAAATCTACTTTACCCAATTCAGCTTTGATTATGTCGATAGTTTTTTGCTTCAACTCATCAGAAAACGCATCACCATTGATATTTTTAGACCATAAACCCGCTTCTTCTGCAGCTTGCTGGAATGCAGCCGTATTATACCAACCCGCTGACGCGGTTTTCTTCTCTGAGCCTTCTTTTTCAAAGAAGATACCTAGCGTTTTCGCACCGGCACCAAATGCAGCGGTGATACGCGACGCCAAGCCATAGCCTGTCGATGCACCAATTACTAATACATTCTTAGGACCATTTTCGATTTGGCCTTGTTGTTTTACGTATTCAATCTGTTCTTGAACGTGTGCAGCACAGCCTACTGGATGCGCATTAGTACAAATAAATCCACGAATTTTTGGTTTGATGACCATAAGAGATCCTATCCATTGATTTGATACAAAATAAAAGTGAGATTGGTCTCACTTTATTAAAATTACTGCGTAGTGTACTGGCAGATATGTAAAACACACATCTGATCAGCTATCGAACTTAGAGCCACCCAAGCATTTTGGTGACTCTGGCGTCTGACCTTCTTTGTCCGAAAACTCTTCTGGTGTATAGGCATGAATGGCCAAAGCGTGAATATGGTTTTGTAATTCATCTTTTAGCACTTCATTGATCTTTCGGTGACGTTGCAGCAACCTCTGGCCGATAAATTGTTCGCTTACAACAATGACTTTAAAATGAGACTCTTCGCCACGGCTGTGCATATGGCTTTCATTGATAACGTTCAGATGCTTGCACGCAACGGCTTCAGCTATTTTGTCATAAATCTGTGATTGCATTGACATTATACTTTGTCTCCTTGAGCAATTCGTGACGCTACTATACGCCGTTCAGCGCGTATTTCCAACACTTCGAAAAGTAAGATTAATACGCCCCTGAGTCACCTTGGCCTGCTTTGGCAAAGCATGTTGATAGTCGCGCTGACTATCACCTTGCATTACCAATAGGCTGCCAGTTTCCAATAAAATGTCGGTTACAGAGTGGCTTACTTTGTGGCGTATTTTAAATTTGCGGGTCGCGCCAAGCGACAGTGAAGCGATTGTGGGCGTCAAACCAAGTTCGGGTTCATCATCACTGTGCCAGCCCATACTGTCTTGACCATCACGATAAAAATTAGCCAATACCGCATTAAAAGGAATATTAAATCTGCGTTCTAGCGTTTGTCTCATCCCAAGCAATACCGAAGGCCAAGGAGCATTTTCAAGTCGCTTTCCAGAATAACTGTAATGCACGTCAGGGTCGGCAATAAATCGTTCAAGTCGAGGCGTTTGATGGGTCTTACCAAATAAGGTGATGGTATTTTGCTGCCACGCAAGGCTATTCAGTAGTACATTATATAGCGCTAGACTTTTATCGAAGCTAATAGCCTGTGCTTGATAGCTAAAACCGCACGGCAAGTTCCGTGCTTTGTCTACTGCTCTCATGTTAAACTACCCGCTGCTTTTATTTATAGAACATTCACATGACGACTGATGCAATTCTAGCCGGAAACCCTTTTACGCTACATAGGTTTCCACTCGATCAAAAAAATCGTAGCTTACAAGCTTGGGATTCAGCCGACGAATACCTGTTAGATTATGTCTTTGAACATCACCGCGATGCAAATCGTATTCTCATTCTCAACGATAGTTTTGGCGCATTATGCTGTGCACTTGCTGACAAGCACTGTACGGTAGTGACCGACTCTTATGTAAGTACCCTCGCCTATGAGTATAATTTAGAGGCCAACGAACTTGCGGACGCTAAGGTTGATGTACTCACTAGCATGGATGAGCTGCCAAAAGATATCGATCTGATATTAATAAAAATTCCCAAAAATTCAGGGCTATTGCAATCGCAACTTGCACAATTAAGTAAACTGACTACAGACATTCCCGTAATTGCGGCTGGCAAAGCAAAAGAAATTCACACCTCAACATTAAAAAGCTTTAGCCACTTTTTGACGGAGCCAACGACTAGCTTAGCGGTAAAAAAATCGCGTTTAGTGTTCAGCAAGACGTCAGCCAAAGCCATTGATAGTAAATTCCCTGTGTCTTGGCCGCTGGAAAAAACCGATTTTGCCTTGTCGAATGAAGCAAATGTCTTCTCACGAGATTCTCTTGATATTGGCGCACGTTTTTTTATCAATTACCTTCCTATGGGGAAAAAACCATTGAAGGTCATTGATCTCGGCTGTGGTAACGGTGTTATTGGATTGATGACGCTCGCAAAAATGCCAAATGCCACCGTCACCTTTATCGACGAGTCCGCGATGGCAGTGCATAGCGCGGAGCAAAATATCGTCAATAACCTACCCGAGCGTGTTGCTGATTGTCAGTTCGTACAAAACGACTGCCTTACGGGTTTTGAAAATTACGGTGCGGATCTGATACTGTGTAACCCGCCATTCCATCAGGCCAATGCAATCACCGATCACATCGCTTGGCAGATGTTTTTACAAGCTAAGGCAGCGCTTCGCCATGGGGGAGAGTTAAGAATTATCGGTAACCGCCACTTGGAATATGACGACAAACTCAAGCGCTTATTCGGTAACAGCAAGACACTAGGCAACAACAAAAAATTCACTGTTTTAAGTGCAATAAAAAGGAGCTAACTTCATGCGTTTTTCATTGCTGATTATTCTGCTAACCTTGATACTCGTGGGCTGTGAAAGCTCACCACGCAGTGTCATTCTTCATCCGGAATATCAAGGTCCTTCGTCAAACGCGCTTGCCGCCAACGTGGCGGTACAAGTAAACGACCTACGGACTACAAAATACACCATTCGCGTGAAGAACCAAGAACCCGCACTTTACGTACCTGATGCTAATTTACCGGTTAACTTCAATCAGGTATTAACGCAAGCACTCACTGCACATGGCGCGCAAATAACACCGGTTGCAGCAACGCAAGTCACTGTGGATATCAATCGCTTTAAAGCCATTATTGAGGAGTCTTTCTCGACTCACCAAAGTGATGCTGAAGCTGACGTCACCGTACTGATAAAGCAAGGCACTCGCAGTTTCAAAAAGCAATATAAAGGTAGCGCTAATTTAAATGGTCCACTAAAACACGACCAAGCTAAAATCGAAGAACAGCTCAACAATCTAGCTCAACAGGTTGTTACTCGAATCATTCAAGATCCTGAATTTATTCAATTTGTGAGAGGAAGTTAATGAAAAAAATAATTCTAAGCTTAACCATCCTATTATTAAGTATGAATGTATTTGCCGAAATGAACGGTAAATTTGTACAAAAGAATAACCTATTCCCTCGAGTTCAAATCAATACTAGTAAAGGGCCTATTATTGTCGAACTAGACAGATCGAGAGCGCCTATAACAGTAAATAACTTTTTAACTTACGTTATTAACAAAGATTATAACGGCTCTGTCTTTCATCGAGTTGAGCGTGATGAAGCCAACGAAAAAGACTTTGTTATCCAAGGTGGAGGTTACGACAAAGAGTACGATGGTATGTTTGAGCGCGAAGCTATCTTCAATGAAAGCGGTAACGGCTTGAAAAATGATATGTATACTATTGCCATGGCCTACCAAGACAACAAACCACACTCAGGTACTAGGCAGTTTTTCTTTAATATGGATGACAACGATCACTTGAACCCGGGTAGAGGCTGGGGTTTTGCCGTATTCGGGAACGTCTCTGAAGGTTATGAAACACTGGACGCAATTATGAAGGTGGAAACCGGCTACAATGAAAAACTTGGCTATACCTTTATACCTAAAGAGCCCGTCATTATTCTTTCAGTTGAAGTATTAAAGCAGCCAGAGTAATTACCTTTTATGTTGATATCATCTAGCTTTTCGCAATATCTCGGTTATTACAAAGACAAACGTCTATTAACTGTCTTTGCTTTTGGAATAAGTAGCGGTTTTCCTTGGGTATTGATTGGCTCTGTGATGTCAGCTTGGCTTAAAGATGAAGGGTTAAGCCGTAGCACCATTGGCCTATTTGGCCTAGTATATGGTGCCTATACAATCAACTTTTTGTGGTCCCCACTCGTTGACCGAATAAAAATCCCCCTGCTGTACAATCGCTTAGGGCAACGACGAAGTTGGATAGCAGGTTGTCAGTTTATTATTATTATTGCCACCTTTGCATTAGCCACTATTTCAATTAAAGACCATCTTTCACATGCCGCATTATTGTGCTTTATTATTGCGTTATTTTCAGCTACCCAAGATATTGCAATAGATGCTTATCGCATCGACATTTTACCAGAAGACGAAAGTGAAAAGGCAACGGCAGCGGCAGCGATGGCGACTTCAGGTTGGTGGTCTGGCTATGCCTTACTTGGTGCAATTCCATTCTTTATGGCTGATTTACCTGGCTTTAGTTGGCCCATTATCTATCAGATGCTAAGCGTCATCGTAGTGTGTTTATTAGTTGTCACTTTGTTGGCAAAAGAACCAAAATCTCATCGGGAGCAAGTACAAGCACAGCTACAGAAGAGTTACGAGCATAAACTTAACCACAGCGCATCATCAAATGCTTCTAAAAAGATCTATGCCTGGCTTGCTGTGACTCTGGTTGAACCCTTTAAGCGATTTTTTGAAAAGAATGGGGTTAAAACTGCATGTGCACTACTCGCCTTTATTTTCCTATTTAAGATAGGAGAAGCTTTCTTAGCCCGTATGTCCATCGTATTTTATAAAGAAGTGGGGTTTTCAAACACCCAAATTGGGCAATATTCTAAGCTTGGTACCGGTGTGATCACTATCGTATTTGCTTTTCTTGGCAGTATCTTTAACCATAAATACGGTATCGTAAAGGGCTTATTTATTAGCGGCGTTGCTATGGCCGCATCAAATTTAATGTTCTCTTGGATTGCAATTGCAGGACCTAAAGAACACCTTTACGCACTGGCAATTGTAGTGGATGGCTTTACCCAAGCTTGGTCACTAGTAGCGATGGTAGCATTTATTTCTATGCTCTGTGATAGAGCGTTTAGCGCAACCCACTATGCCTTACTTGCATCACTTGGCAGTTTAGGCCGTACTGTGCTGTCAGGCTATAGTGGTTTTGTGATAGATGATTTGCTTGGAGGTAATTGGGCACTCTTCTTCGCGCTAACTGCGCTTATGGTGCTTCCGTCGTTATTGTTTTTATATTTAATTCGGCACAAGCTTTATGCTATTGAAAAGGCGTATCATGCTAACAAAGACTAGAGGTGCAGGTCCTTGCACCTTTTACGTTATTGCTAACTAAACGCTTATTGATCTTCTTTGATTAGCTGTAAGCCCTCATAAGGATCAACTTCTAACGCTTCGCAGTAACGTAAAAACTCAATGACATCCAATCGACGCTCTTGGTTTTCAATTTTACCGATGAATGAATGAGGCGTACCCAACACCTGCGCAAGACTACGCATTGTGTGACCTTTCTCGTGGCGTTTCGATTTTAGCCACTTCGTTAGTTTGCCGTTTTCTTCAGAAGAAACCGTTTTACCCATCATAATTAAACATCTCCTACTAGATGAAAGACTAAATTATCTAAATGAAATATGCCCGTCTCATTTAGCTATTATCTAAATATTACAGTTGTAGCTTATCGAAGAACTCTACAATGCAAAATGTTAAGCCTGTATGAACTCAGCATTTTGTCTTTAGAACTCGATCAAGCCTACAGTTTACCCCGAATGCGGTACAACTTACCAGCTAGCTGCGATAAATTGTGCCAAACCAGTGACACGTAGACAAAATGTTAACTTGTCCCTATGTACCCAATTAGGTATAGACTAAAACACGCGTAACACCTAATTAATTTTTACTTTTTATTAATTCATTAAGGGTTGTAATATCCAGTAACACTTTAACAAATTTTTTAAAAAATGTACCAGTATTTGAAATAAATTATTTTTCTTTAAAAAATAAAAACTTACAGCTAACATTTACCAAGTGGTTAAAAAAGAGGCTATTACTAGATGATTCGATTACTGTTTTTACTGCCAATTCTATTGTGCTTAGGCTGGGTTTACTTCCTTCGTTCAAACGGCGTGCCGCTCAAGCAAGGGAAAAAAGGCTTTATCTACATCTTAGTATTTTCATCTTTTGTTTTAGGTTTTTTTGTCTTAATGATGTATCTAACAGGTAGTTTGTGACAAATAAAGCAAATTGAGTTTTGATGGGCAGAAACAAAAAGAGCCATGACAAAAGCATGACTCTTTAGCTTAGCAGAACGTAGTGCGAATAATGTCTAGACGCTGAAACTTGCACCACAGCCACAAGTGGTTGTTGCATTGGGATTATTCACAAAGAAACGTGCGCCCTCAAGCCCTTCGGTATAATCTACGATACCGTCAATTAGATACTGAATACTCATTGGATCGACAACCATAGTGACACCGTTTTTTACGATTTCCAAATCACCTGGATTTACTTTTTCATCGAAAGTGAAACCATATTGAAAGCCTGAGCAACCGCCACCCGTTACATACACGCGTAGCTTAAGATTGGCATTCTCTTCTTCTTCAATAAGTTCCTTTACACGGCTTGCAGCAGCGTCAGAAAACTGAATTGGTAATTGTTCAGACATAGATTTAGACCCCTAATCCTGTAATCTGCAAATTATCTAATACCTGAGTATTTTAATCAAGTATAGCGTTTGTACCAGTCACATTTGTTAAGCTACCTCTTTTTTAAAGAAAAAGAGAGCCCCATTGATTACACCGCAAAATTTTTCTACTTTTTCCCATCGAGAAACTTTTAACTCTATGTGCTGCAAACTTATGCGCCCATATTGATATAAATTGGTAACAGCACGTTTAACCAAGGAAAATATGACTATTGCCTTAGTTAAGTTGCGTTGGCACAAGGACTTAGTATAAAAAATTTGATATTCTTAAACGGTTTACTATTGTGGAATGACGTTCATGTCGTTGGATACATTAAGACGAAGCCTTGCAAAACCTAAAACTTCAGCGCAACTGTGCCTACTTGGTGCCGGTGCAGGCCTGCTTGCAGCGATACTTATCATTGCTTTTCGTCTTACTATTGAATTAATCCAAGGCACATTTCTCGATAAACCAGATGACTTTACTGAGCTTTCTGAGCTACATCGACTATTTTTGCCTGTCCTTGCCGCGCTACTCATCGCTGTCTTTGCTGCTTTGACAGGGTTTAAGCACTACCGTTTGGGCATTCCATATGTGATCAATCGGATCAAACACCACTACGGTCATATGCCAATTTGGAATTCTGCCAACCAGTTTTTTGGTGGTGCTGTTGCTTTGATCAGTGGTTTCTCTGTTGGTCGAGAAGGACCATCTGTACACATGGGGGCTACAGCTGCAAGCGTTCTATCAGAGCGTTTACATCTACCACTCAATGCTGCGCGAACTTTGGCCGGATGCGGTGTAGCTGCAGGTATTGCCGCCTCATTTAATACCCCACTCGCGGCAGTGATATTCGTCATGGAAGTCGTGCTCCGGGAGTATAAAATCCACATTTTCGTTCCCGTGATGTTGGCTTCAGTGATCGGTGCGATGAGCACGCAATATGTGTTTGGTAACAGTTCCGAGCTGGCACTCATTCATATCACCCCGTTGAGTTTTTGGCATTACCCTTATTTAATTATTTGTGGTGCAGCATTAGGGGCGGTTGCTTTTGCCTTTAATCAAAATCTAATGCTGATCATCAAAACTTTTAAGCCCATCAGTATGTTTCCTCGTCTTCTATTAGCGGGTTTAATTGCGGGATTAATTGGCTATGCCGTACCAGGGGCCATGGGCTCAGGTATGAGCGCTATCACCCAAGCAGTTGAATCTCCGCATAATTTACAACTACTTACCACAATTTTGATTGCCAAGCTGATGGCAACTTTATTTGCGATTGGACTTGGTATTCCCGGTGGTATTATTGGTCCAGTGATTGGGCTTGGAGTTATCATGGGCACCTTAATGTCTTTCTTTGCCCAGTTTATAGAACCAAGCGTTGATGTTGCAGGAACTTATGGTGTACTCGGTATGGCAGGCTTACTTGCTGCGACTTTGCACGCCCCGCTTGCTGCGCTTACTGCGGTGATGGAGCTGACTTCAAACCCAAAAATAATCGTTCCAGCTATGCTGGTGATCACCACCGCTTACGTTACGGCTTTACAGGCGTTTGGCAATCGCTCCATTTTTATTCAACAACTGGACTTTCAAGGACTACCTTACCAAGTATCGCCCGCAAAAGAGGCATTGCAGAAAGTGGGGATAGTGGCTGAGATGGATGAGAATTTTAAACTGCTCTATTCCGACGACAAAGAGCAAATAAAAGAAACCCTATCCGCGGTTGATAGCCAAACACCGCTTATTGTTTATGACGAACAAAGCGGCTACCGCTTAGCCGAATACGATTTGAACTTAATCTCCGAGGGCAGCGTATCGGTCTCTTATATCGAGCTGCAAGGATTAAGCACACAAGCGACCTTAGCAGATGCTTTTGATGTGCTAAAAGATAAACGTTCAGGCGCGGTGTATATATACAATCAAAAGGATGATAAACAAATACTTGGATTATTGCGATGGGACCAAATTCGTCACATACTCACCACCAGAAACAGTTTACTCTAGCCTAAAAAGTGGAATTTCTAATGAGCTTATTGCTAACGTATAAAGCCTTACATATCTTTTTTATGATTGCCTGGTTTGCAGGGATTTTTTATCTGCCACGTCTCTTTGTATATCACGCGATGACTGAAGAAAAATCTTGCAGCTCAATGCTCAAAATCATGGAGCGCCGCCTACTCTATTTTGTAACCCCATTTGCTATTCTCACCGCTGTGTTTGGGGTCTTAACGATTACAGAATACGGACGCGAATGGTTTAAGCACAGTATGTGGCTGCACTACAAGCTGACTTTAGTGATTTTACTTTATATTTATCATGGCTATTGCTTTAAATTGCTTGCCGATTTCAAACATGATCGCAATCGTAAAAGTGACAAGTTCTATCGTTTTTTCAACGAATTTCCCGTGCTAATCCTATTAGCCATTGTCTTTCTTGCCGTTTTAAAACCTGCACTGTAACCGTGCATTATTGGGGGTACTTGGGTATAATATGCGCCCAAGTAACCGCCCACAATCTGCGTGTTATCTGGTTGGGTAAGCGACCTGCAACCCGGTAGTCAATTTGTCTTTAGGAATCGCCAAATGTTCAGTTTCCAAGGTGAAAACATTCTTTCTGTCAATCAATTAGACAGAGATTCTATTGAACACATCTTCTCCATTGCCAAAAAAATGGAACCCTATGCTAAAAAGCAAAAACGTACCCAAGTACTCAATGGGGCGATTTTGGCAAATCTATTCTTTGAACCAAGTACGAGAACACGCGTAAGTTTCGGCACCGCATTTAACCTGCTCGGCGGCCTAGTCCGTGAAACCACAGGTATGCAAAGCTCAGCACTGACAAAAGGCGAATCGTTGTATGATACCGCCCGTGTGATTTCCGCTTATGCTGACGCGGTGGCAATGCGCCACCCAGATGCAGGTTCAGTAGCCGAGTTTGCAACCGGTTCCGATGTTCCTGTCATAAACGGGGGCGATGGCCCTAATGAGCACCCTACCCAAGCTCTGTTGGACTTACTGACAATTGACCGGGAGCTTAGCCGCTTTGGTACTGGAATTGATAACATGCACATCGCCCTAGTCGGGGATTTAAAATACGGCCGCACCGTGCATTCTTTATCAAAGTTACTTAGCCACTACAAAGATATCCACTTTACAATGGTTGCACCGGATGGCTTACAAATGCCTCAGTCTATTTTAGATGTCGTAGACAATGCCGGTCACCGTGTCGAAGTAGTGTCTAAGATGGAAGGCAATTTAGCTGCCGATATCGTTTACCAGACCCGTATTCAAGAAGAGCGTTTCCCTTCTCAAGAAGAAGCAAACAAATACCGTGGTGGTTTTAGGATCAGCCAAGCGATTTATGACGCTCACTGTAAACCTAGCTCAGTATTAATGCACCCATTACCTCGCGACAGCCGTAGCGATGCAAACGAGCTAGACAACGACCTAAATAACAATGACAACCTAGCTATCTTCCGCCAAGTTCAAAATGGTGTATTGATCCGTATGGCACTTTTTGCCCTAACGCTAGGTGTTGAAAACCAAGTGGAAAAACACGAGGTAGAAGTACCTTGGTTTAGCCGCAAACGTGAAAGCTAAAAAGGATCGACAATGACAATCAGTCAAGACTTATTCAAACGCGCCCAAAACTCAATCCCTGGAGGCGTTAACTCTCCTGTTCGCGCTTTTAATGGTGTAGGTGGTACGCCACTATTTATCACCAAAGCCGAAGGCGTTCACACCTTTGATGCCGATGGTAAACAGTACATTGATTATGTGGGTTCTTGGGGCCCGATGATCTTAGGTCATAACCATCCTGAGATTAAACAAGCAGTGCTTGAAGCGGTTGAAAATGGCCTATCGTACGGCGCGCCGACGGAAACTGAAATCCTAATGGCGGAAAAAGTAAAAGCGCTAGTACCATCTATTGAAAAAGTACGCATGGTAAGCTCTGGTACAGAAGCGACCATGAGCGCTATTCGCCTTGCTCGTGGTTACACCGGCCGCGATAAAATCTTAAAGTTTGAAGGCTGCTACCATGGTCACGCTGACTCTTTGCTTGTTAAAGCAGGCTCAGGAGCTCTAACCATGGGCGTGCCTAACTCACCGGGTATTCCTGCCGATTTTGCCAAGCATACGCTAACGGTTTCATTTAATAATCTTGATGAAGTAAAAGCGATTTTTGAGCAGTACAAAGATCAAATCGCCTGTGTGATCATCGAGCCAGTTGCTGGAAACATGAACTGTATTCCACCGGTAGAAGGCTTTTTAGAAGGCCTGCGCGAAGTATGTACTAACAATCAAAGTGTGCTTATCTTTGATGAAGTCATGACAGGCTTTCGTGTTGCACTTGGTGGTGCTCAACAATACTACAACATCACCCCAGACTTGACCTGTTTAGGTAAAGTGATTGGTGGCGGTATGCCAGTGGGTGCGTTTGGTGGTAAAAAAGAGATCATGGATTACATCGCACCTGTTGGTCCCGTTTATCAAGCAGGTACGCTATCTGGTAATCCAATTGCTATGGCTGCCGGTTTAAAAGCGCTAGAGCTGCTTTCCAAAGAAGGGCTACACGCAGAGCTTGAAGCTAAGAGTAAAGCCCTGTGTGAAGGCTTCCAAGCGGCTGCTGATGAAGCAGGTATCGCACTTACGACTAACTACGCAGGTGGTATGTTTGGCTTCTTCTTTACTGACGCTAAGAAAGTAACCAGCTATCAACAAGCAACTGAATGTGACCTAGAGCGCTTCAAAAAGTTCTTCCATCTGATGCTAGATGAAGGCGTTTATTTGGCCCCATCTGCATTCGAAGCGGGTTTCGTGAGCACAATGCATTCTGACAAAGAAATTGCTAACACTATTAATGCTGCAAAGTGTGCATTTGCCAAGTTGTAATCACTGATTGTAACCCACATTAGTTTGTATTTAAAAAGCCCGTTCAGGGCTTTTTTTGTTTTTTCAGCTACGCTTTGAATAAGCTTTTCAAAAGCTTCGGTCTAGTTAACCAAGGCGTACTTAATTAATAACGCTGTGCTAAGTTAAAACTATCATACAGAGGAAGTGATGGCTGGATTTAATACACTAATTAATCCTGCAACCCGTTTGATGGCGCGGTTGCGATACAAAACCAAAATGGCCGTTGTATTTGGTATTTTATTACTACCGCTAAGCCTCAGCTTGTTTTTTCTAAACAGTGTACTTAACCATTCTATTTCTGTCAGTGAGATGCAAAGGCAAGGGCTCACGCTTTACCCTAGTATGTTGGAAAACATTTTAGCGGGTAAAGCTTCCGATAATTCAATTTTATTGCAACGCGCTAAGTTACCCAAAGTGAGCGCCGCAGGTGCAAGCGCCCTTGAGCAGCTCTCAATTGCCTCTCAACTTGCCGTCGATGATGATCTTGGACGCAGTTACCTGAATCGCACACTTGTTGAGTCTGCGCCAAGACTTATGTCGCAAATCAATGCAATTGAAGCGCAAGCAAGCGATATCATCAGTAGAGGCAGTTTTACTCCAGATAGTTTTATTGCGCTGTCCAATTTAAACAAAGGATTGCCAGGCGTCACGACACTATTTTCAGGCAAGCTTAACATTGCTATCAATGATAATCAGCGACTCAAAAAGCAGCTTAGTCAGCCCTTAGCTGAGCTTGAGTCTAGCCTCTCTGATTACCAGCAAGCGGTGAAAACAGGTTTGTTAGACCCTGATGAACTGGCACTCTCACAAGCGCAATTTAACCGTTACTACCAAAGTGCAAGTGATGCTATCAAGCAGTTTGTTAATGTTGCAACACCCACGCTTGCCGGGCTTGTCGCCGAAAAACAAAACCAGCAACGGTGGATCAGAAACACCGTTGCCATGGCTTCGCTACTCTCACTGATCATCGCTATTTATCTTATGGTTGGCTTTTACTTGTCGGTCATGGGCACCATCACGACTTTCTCACATGCCGCGCAGGCCGCCTCTCGAGGGGATTTAAGCATCAAAGCGCAGGCAACTGGCTCTGACGAGCTTAGCCAAATTATTGAACAATTTAATGCGGTACTACATGCCTTTATCTCTTTACTTGGTAGCGTTCGATTAAGTAGTGACGAGCTACAGCAAGCAACAAAAACACTCAATAAGATAAGCCAAGATACTGAGAAGGACGTCGCCCAGCAAGAGAATAAAATCCAGTCTATTCACCACTCACTCGAGAATATGGCACAATCCGCTCGCTCGGTTGAGGATGCCGCATTTAACGCCACAGAGCTGGCCTCCGTAGCAGCCAAACAAGTAAAGCAAAGTAGTGTCAATACCACAGCCCTAGCAGAACAAATGACCGAGCTACAAACTGAGTTTCAACAAAGTCGTGCGGCCTTAGATAAGCTCGCAGAAGACACGCAAAACATTAGTCAGGTGAGTTCCGCGATTAGAGAAATTGCCGAGCAAACCAACTTACTCGCGCTCAATGCCGCAATTGAGGCTGCTCGTGCAGGTGAACAGGGCCGAGGGTTTGCAGTAGTAGCGGATGAAGTTAGAACGCTTGCGCAAAGAACGCAGCAACAAACAGAGGAAATACACAATATTATTCAATCTTTACAAGCTGCATCCAGAGACACGCAAGACAAAATGCGCAGCAGTGAAGACAATATGGCACAAAGCGTTATCGCCGCGAATGATACTAATGAAGTCCTACAGCACGCCGAGCAAAGCATGCGAGACATAGACGAGCAAGGGAAACTGATAAGTCAGCTGGTACAACAACAAACTCAAGCAACAGAGCAGGCTTTAAATGAATCCTCTGAGATTAACGAGCTTGCTCAACACACATTGAGTTCAGCACGAGAAACTCAAGCTAATGCGTTCTTACTTACCGATACTGCAGCCGTTATGGAGGAAAATATAACTAAGTACAAAACGGAATAAAAAAGGGAAGCTAAGCTTCCCCTATAACATGGTATTAAGTATTAAAACTTAAATGTCGCACTCAAGCGAATCTTACGAGGCTCTTGGAAGTACTTAGGTAACAGGTAGTCTGGATCTGGATCACCACGATACCCTTCGAAATTATCACCTTCATCAGGTACTGTTTTTCTAATTTCAGAAACTTCATTATACTTGGTCGGTTTATCGTTATTAAACACGTTGAACACGTCCGCTCTGAATGTCAGATCGTGATCATAAACAGTCGTGTTATATTGTAAGCTCAAGTCTAGACTCCAAGTGTTAGGGGTAGTCCCTAAAGAGCCACGAGGTACGAGCTCGCCACCGCGATAAAATGACTCTGCATCGTAGTAAGATGCGAATACATCTGTCGGGTGATATCCATAAGCCCCATATGGACGACCCGTCTGCCATAAGAAGTTTGAACCTAACAGAATATTTTCTGTGATTTCGTAAGCAAACTGAGCTTTGATCTGATGACGTCTGTCATTAGGCAAGTTGCCTTTTGCACCATCAGTCAAGCCTGGTTGGTCAAAGTTGGTTGTTGCACCCGCATCATCTTGCTCGTTATCTGAGCGTACGAAACCTTCATTATTACCCCAGCTATGCGCCCAAGTATACGTTAGATCTAACATCCAACCATCGCCCCAAGCTTTGCTAAGGTTGATGTCAACTGCCCCATATTGACGCTCTGACTCTGGATAACCTAGGTATGAAGCTGGAATAGTATACTCTTGGTTTGCTAGCGGTCCATCACCATCAGGGTCAGTCGCAAAGGTTACATCTGAACCAGGGTTGGTTAGCACATAGTAATGGAAACCATCACACACTGTACAACCACTGCCAAACTCAGCTTTTAAATAGTCGTCAAAGCCTTTGTCAACCGCAATGTCCTCAAGCGAGCTACCAAGATTACGGTAAGTCCCTTTAACACCTAAGCTCCAATCATCATCAAGCATCATCTGAAAACCTAAAATAAATTCATCTTGATACATAGGATCTAGGTCTTGATTAACGGTTTCAGCGGTGTTTTTCAAAGTACCATCTGCTAGTACCAATAAGCCACCTGTCGCTTCACCTAAAATTGGCTCTTTAGAAATATCATCGGCGATACCAAGTACTTCAAATTGCTGGCGAGTATAAAGCTCATCACCTGCCATACGAACGTTTGTATTCGTTGCAACCGGTAAGAAATAGCGGCCAAAATTAGCAAATACTTTAAACTCACCTTCCCCGTATGGGTCCCAACTTAAACCAACTCGAGGAGCCCATTGGTCGCTCACATCAATAAACTTTTCACCTGCTTTATTATAGTTTTCAAAGGTTTCGTTTCTTAAGCCTAAAGTAACAGTTAGATCGTCAGTGACAGTCCACGTATCAGTAATATAATAGGCTGAACTATTGGTTTCAAAATCACCGATATTGCGGTATATCTCTTTACGTACTGACGTACACGATGAAGGGTCTCCTGCACGTACAGCGTCCATATCCGCACAGCCTTCGTAACGATATGAAGCACCGCCAGCACGCTGTGTCTGGTTAACCGCCTCTAACTCTTCTCTATCAATACCAAAACGTAGAGTATGATTATCCGTCACATACCAATCAAAATCTAAGCGGTAAGCTGTTCGTTTATCTTCTTCCAAGCTAGGTGTACTTAGTGCCCAATCACCCAGATCAGTACTAGAGAAGCGCTCGTATACACGTGGATACTCACCAAAAGGTGAACTACCTGCGTTAACGTTACTGTAGTTTGCTTCATTTACACCATACATTGCGCTCATTGTGAATGTATCAGTCAAAATACCTGTATATTTGAATGAGTAAGTTTTACCACCACGCTTTTGAGTGTAGTCTCCTCGACGAGAAGTCGTTTTGTGCGCTTTTGAATCCCAGTTATATTTCACACTATCAAGATCACTTGAGCTATCCCACCCAGTAAACTCAATAATGTGATCATCTGTAATGTAATAATCTAATTTAAGAGCAAGGAACAAATCGCCTGATTCACGAACGTATTTTGTTGACTCCTCTGCGTAATCAGAATCACGTTCGTTATAATTAGCAAGGCCAAAGAAGAAAAGTTTATCTTCTATCAACGCACCACCAGCGTACAGTGTATATTCGTTTTTACCTACTTTTCGTTCTTCTTGGTCACGGTGATAAATATCCGTACCATAAAGAGCTTCACCTTCCGCCGAACGATAAGCCTGAGGACTAGTCTCGCGCAGTGAGCTTGGCTCTAAAACTACCCCGCCACCGTACTCAAAAGTATTGCTACCGCGACGTGTTGTGGCATTAATTACACCACCCGTTGAGCGACCAAACTCGGCAGAGTAACCACCTGTTTTCACCTCAAAGCTATCGTAAAAGTCAAACGGAACATCTGCACCACCTAGACCATTACGGAAGTTTGTGACATTCATACCGTTAACATAGTAGCTGTTTTCACCTACTGATGACCCACCAAACGAAGCGATATTACCGAATGATTCATCACCTTTTGTCGTGCCTGGTGCTAACATTGCAACTGAGGCAATATCTCGCGAAACAGGAACTCGAGCAAGGAACTCTTGGTCGACAATAGTCACCGCTTCACTGGATGCCACATCTATCGAACTAATGCGAGATCCTACAACCTCAATCACTTCAGTACCATTGCTAGAAGTAACAGAGAGTGGAATATTTGTACGTGTACCCACTCTAACATTTACATCTGTTTGCTGGTGTAATATTTGGCCATTCTTTTTAACGGTCACATCATAGGTACCCGCTGGCAACAACGGGAATCGGTAACTACCGTTATTACCTGTAGTAACTACACGCTGCAGTCCAGTATCTTTATTAAGTATCTCAATAGTAACGCCTGATACTGATTCTCCCGCAGTGTTCTCTACAACACCGTATAGAAACCCTGAAGATGTGGCGTCGGCTGCGATCGCGGTACCTGAAACCAAGGCACCAACTACAGCCAAAGAAAGGATATTTCTTTGAAATGTCTTCATTATTATATTTCCTTTGAACATTGTAATTGTTATATGTTCAGTTTCTGTTCCCTGAACGGAAATATACTATGACAAACAAGAGAATAATTAAAGATTAGTTTACAAAAATACTTTCAAGTTCCTAAATTACTAACAACCAGGTCTGGGTTCAAACATACTCTCTCTAATAGGTAGCTGTAATACAGGACCACAACTCGGAGGCGACTGCTTACCCGTTTTCGGATTGATAAAGGCCCAGCGAATGGACTTTGGACGCTCATCAACAATCGCTTGTGGATTCAGCGGCTTGAGATACCGAATATAAAGTTCAAGCGCTCCTTGACTGCCCGTTAATCCCGTTGGCTTATTATCATCACGGCCAATCCAAGCCACGGTGACCGTATTTTGGTCAAAACCTGCAAACCAGCTATCTCTTAAATCATTACTAGTCCCCGTTTTCCCTGCAAGTTGAATTGAGGGGAAGTGAAGGTTAAGACGTTTAGCAGTGCCTTTTTTAGTTACACGCTTCATGCCATATTTCGTCATGTATACCGCATCGCTGTCTAGCGTTTGGTTTTTTTGCACGGGATGTTCGTATACCAGCTTACCCAGTGAATCGGTGATCGCCATGACACTAGTCAACTCGCTCTGCTTACCATCTGCAGCAAGTGTGGTGTACGCCTGTGCAACATCAAAACTGGATAACTCTAACGCGCCCAACAATAAAGAAGGATAAAGTGGAATCGACTTAGAAACACCAAGGTCATTCAAAGTTTGCGCGACTCGATTCACACCCACATCCAAGCCAAGGTTTACTGCTGGAATATTGATACTATTGCTGAACGCTTCAAACATTGGTACTTGGCCTCTGAATTTATGATCAAAGTTCTCTGGAGACCAAACTTTACCTGAACCGTCAGTCACTTCGAGTGGACTGTCATCAAGTAGCATACCCAAATGGTAGTTTGGATTCGACAAAGCGCTCAAATAAATAGCGGGTTTAACCAGTGAACCTATATTGCGCTCGGTGTCTAATACCCGATTAAAACCTGAAAACTTCAACTGGCGACCAGCAACTAACGCCGATACGCCCGCTTTTTCAACATTAACTGACAGCATCGCGGTTTCTAGCTCTTCCGTTTTGAAACGGCGCTCTAAGTAAGGTAAGCCCTTTTTAACAGCATCTTCCATCGCCGTTTGCTTTTGTAAATCTAGGTAAGTAAAAATCCGAATTCCAGAGTCGACAATGTCATCATCAGGCACCAGTTTCTTTAACTCGCGATTCACCAACTCCAAATATCCAGGATAAGACTGCATACGGCTCGCTTTTAAAGGCTGTACATCAATCGGCCTAGAGAGCGCCGCGCGATACTCAGGGGTTGTGATGAGGCCATTTTCCACCATCAACCTTAAGACTAAATCGCGCCTTTCCATTACCCGCTCAGGATATCGTCTTGGGTTATAAAAAGACGGTCCTTTAACCATTGCAACTAACATAGCGACTTGGTCAAACTCAAGCTCGTCCACTGGTTTACCAAAATAAAAATCGGCCGCAAGCCCCATACCATGAACGCCTTGATTATAGGCTTGTCCCAAAAACACTTCGTTTAAATAGGCTTCAAGGATTTCATCTTTGCTATAACGGAAATCTAAAATCAATGCGATGAATGCTTCATTCACCTTGCGGATTAAGGTGCGATCTCTGGTGAGATAAAAGTTCTTTGCGAGCTGTTGCGTAAGCGTACTGCCACCTTGCACAGTTCGCCCCGCTTTGATGTTGGCATACAGCGCACGCAAAATAGACAGCGCAGAAACACCATGATGTTCGTAAAAGTCTCGATCTTCTACCACCAGCAGTGTTTCTTTTAAAATATTAGGGAATTTATCGAACGGAACAAACTCTCGGTCTTGGCGCGATTCATTGCCGATCCGAGCAATCTGCACCGGCTCTAAGCGAGCGCCGGCTAAGCGCCGACCTTGATTATCAACAATATTGGCAAGCTTTTTACCAGCAAAATTAAGCGTAAAAATACGCGCCACTTCTGGGCCATCGTAGAATTCGAACGCGCGACGATGGATGGTGATTGTGCGACCTTGAACGATATATTGACCGGTACGGCTGATACGATTTACACGAGAATAGTTAAGCCGCTTCAGCTCCCACAGCACTTCATCCTCATTAAGGAATTGATCGGGGAAAAACTGCATCGATCTGGCATAAACCTGAACGGGAAGTTCCCACTTATTGCCCTCAAACTGCCGGCTTATTTTGGCGTCTAAGTAGATGATATAGATTGCAACAAGGAATATCGCCGCAATAGTCCCTTTCCAAAAGAAAGACCACAACGTGCTCAGTACACGGCTTTTAACTCTTTGCATCTTAGAACCGTTTTGCTGGGTATTGTTTTTACGCGAAGTGTTCGCTTTGACGTTTGATTTGTTGGCAGGTTTTCGTTTCTTTTTATCCGTCATGACCCAAGTAAAACTAAAAAATGAATCGCAAGATGGTAGGGTAACCTAAATTAACAACTGCTGAAAGTAGAATAATATATATAAAGAAAAGTGAGCCCTGTTGGACTCACTTTGTTTAGACAACGAGAACTTTACAATATTGACTGAGAGCCAAATTGGTATTATTGTCCGCGAACTGTCACGAACTCGGGATAGGCATCTACGCCGCAATCATGTTGATCCATACCGCTTAGTTCTTCTTCTTCGCCAACGCGGATCCCCATGCTCGCTTTCAATACACTCCAGACAATATAAGAAGCAATGAAAACAAAACCTAAAATAGTGATAAGTCCCACAGCCTGACCTTGGAAAGTAGCGTCTGAGTTTGAAAATGGCACCATCATCACACCTAGCGCACCACATATACCGTGAACAGAGATAGCACCGACAGGATCATCAATTTTTGCCTTATCTAGTGCAACGATACTAAACACCACCAATGCACCGCCTATGGCACCGAGAATAAGCGCTAATACAGGTGTTGGAGAGGCAGGCTCAGCGGTAATAGTCACCAGACCTGCTAGCGCACCATTAAGTACCATAGTTAAATCCGCCTTGCCCCACATTAATTTACACACCAACAGTGCAGCAACCGCACCTGCCGCCGCCGCCGCATTGGTATTTAGCATGATTTGGCTGACCGCGATGGCATTTTCTTTGTCGGCAAGGAACAGTTGAGAGCCACCGTTAAAGCCAAACCATCCCATCCACAAAATAAAGGTGCCTAGTGTAGCCAGTGGCATGTTGGAACCAGGAATTGGGTAAATCTCACCATTTTTGCCATATTTTCCTTTGCGCGCACCAAGTAACAGAACACCCGCTAGTGCCGCAGCAGCACCGGCACCATGCACAATGGCTGAACCGGCAAAGTCAACAAAGCCAAGCTCAGATAAGAAACCACCGCCCCACGTCCAATAGCCTTCTAACGGGTAGATAAAACCAGTTAACACCACACAAAATGCTAAAAACGCCCACAATTTCATACGCTCGGCAACAGCGCCAGAGACAATTGACATAGCCGTTGCAACAAATACCACTTGGAAGAAAAAGTCGGATTGCAGTGCATGGTCGGCATCATCAGCTGCACTGCCAATGAGCGCACCGAGACTTGGTAAAACCCCACCTTCGGCATTATCGACATACATGATGTTGTAACCAATAAGCAGATACATAGTACAAGCAATGGCGTACAGTGCGACGTTCTTGGTAAGGATTTCAGTGGTATTTTTTGAGCGTACTAATCCCGCTTCAAGCATAGCGAATCCGGCAGCCATCCACATAACTAAGACACCAGAGATCAAAAAGTAAAAGGTATTTAATGAAAATTTTAGTTCTATTATTGTATTTTCCATTGTTCGGCTCCCCTTAAATGGCTTCTTCATCAAGTTCGCCGGTACGGATCCGAACAACTTGGTCTAAGTCGTAAACAAAGATTTTTCCGTCACCAATTTTTCCAGTGAACGCAGCCTTTGTAACCGTTTCCACAACGCGCTCGGCGTTTTCGCTTAATGTCGCAATTTCTATTTTTATTTTTGGAATGAAATCGACTTGATATTCTGCACCGCGATACAGTTCGGTATGACCGCGCTGACGTCCAAACCCTTTAACGTCAACAACCGTCATACCTTCAATCCCTAGATCGGCTAACGCTTCACGTACCTCATCAAGCTTAAATGGTTTTATTATTGCACTTATCATTTTCATGCTGAGTCCCCTTAGGACAGTTGATCCTGTTGTATGCAGTAATCCAACCTTTATGCCAAATTTTTTATTCCTTAATTAACAATGAATTAAAGTGAGAGGTGGAATTTCACGCATAAAAAATGCACCATCTAGGTGCATTGATATTAAGTCTGAACTGAATTGGTGCATAAACACCCAAATAACGAAAAGCTAATGCGCGATAACGCAATTTCGTTGTTTGTCCTTCGCTTTGTAGAGCGCCTTATCTGCCTTGCGCATTACTTCGCTTAAACTCTTTGATTGGCAAGCCGCGAGGCCAATACTGATGGTGCAATAATGCTTACCCTCAGGAATTTTGAATGCTTGCTGTGCAAGGCGCTCTCTAAAGTCTTCTAGCATGTGCTTTGCCATCTTCATATCTGAGCTTGGAATAAGCAAAGCAAACTCTTCCCCACCGATACGTGCGACAATGTAGTGACCAAATGCACTACGCAGTAAATCAGCAACTTGTTTAAGTACATCATCACCGCTTTCATGGCCATATTGATCATTAATAGACTTAAAGTGATCGAGGTCTAACAATGCCAATATATGCTGGCTCGGTTTGTTCTTGATTAAACGCTCTGCTTGCTGACAAAAATAGCGGCGGTTATAAAGCCCTGTTAAATAGTCTCGATGCGCGTATTCTTTGATTTCTGCGATCAAATTGAGCTGTTCCATCGTCTGCATGATACGACAATGAAACTCTTCACTCATAAAAGGTTTTGCCAAAAAGTCATTGGCGCCGTATTTGATAAACTTTGCTGACAAACCATGACTTCCTGCGCCAGACAGACCAATAATCGCCAACTCATCTCGTCCACGACTATTACGAACGGATTTTACCAACTCAAAGCCATCCATCGTCGGCATCGCAAAGTCCGTCAGCAGTAGCTTAATTTCATGGTCAGATAGCAACATCTCCAATGCCTGTTCGCCATCTTGCGCCTCAAGCACTGTAAATAATTGCTTTTCAAGCATCTGCTTCATTACCGCGCGACTGATCACAGAATCATCGGCGATCAGCGCCTTGCAACCTTGGTTTCTCAATAGTCTAGATGCTAACTTGACCGCGTATAGGTATGAATCGCGGTTATCTTTAATCACATAATCCACCACACCCATTTCAAGCATTTGCTGGCGGCTATATTCATCTATTTTTGAGGTCAACACCACGGTGGGTATTTTGTGGCTAAGCGTGAGCTGCACGACCTCTGCGTCCATCGCATCGGGCAGCGTTAAATCTACCAGCGCCAATGTATATTGGTGCTGTGCTAAGAAGTCCTTACTTTCCTTGAGGGACCAAGCAAAATCGATTTCGACATCTAGATGCTGAGCAGCAAGGTGTCGCAATACCTGTTGTACGACTTTACTGTCTTCAACAATTAAAATTCTTTGCATGGATTGAGATCTCTTAAGTACAACGAGAAGCGCAGTGAAACAAGAATTTAACGAGGCTAAATACTTTATTACTACATAATTAAGTATTAAATATACGCGAATCTTGCACTAAAAAAAACCAAATCGGCTCAAATTCGTTACTTTTCGATAAACGAGGTTACAACAGCCTATTTTTCAAACCTGCCGTTTTTTTTGTTGAGTTTGTCTCAACGGCTTTGAATTTCAGATGAAATACTTCTTTAATGCAGACATACCTAATGCAATACCGAGGAAGCAATGAAAAAACTACTACCACTATTGCTCATGAGTTGTGCCCTACTCTCAGCACCAAGCATAGCTGAGGAGCACAACCGCGCAATTGAGATAGATCATAAAATAACAACTGAGCATAGAGCCGAAATAAAAGGTGAACGTATTAACTACACCGCGACAACAGGCACGCAGCCGGTGTGGAATGAAAACGGCGACGCAGTTGCAACGTTGCATTACACCTACTACAAGCGCACAAAAATCAAAGATATGAGCAAACGTCCGCTGCTGATCTCATTTAACGGTGGTCCGGGCTCGGCTTCCGTGTGGATGCACATTGCCTATACTGGCCCAAGAGTATTAAAAATTGATGACGAAGGATATCCACTGCAACCTTACGGCTTGAAAGACAACCCATATTCAGTGCTAGATGTTGCCGATATTGTTTATGTAAACCCAGTCAACACAGGTTATTCTCGCGTACTCAAAAATGCTGAAGGTAAATATCCGGGTAAAGCCGAACAAACAAAGATGTTTTTTGGCGTCAACGCGGACGTGAAGTACTTAGCCGAATGGCTCAATACATTTATTCATCGCAATGAGCGTATGCTTTCTCCTAAGTACCTGATTGGTGAGAGCTACGGCACGACTCGAGTGTCAGGTCTTGCGCACGCGATGCAAAACAATCAGTGGCTTTATCTCAATGGCGTGGTGTTGGTATCTCCTACAGAAATCGGCATTAAACGAGAAGGTCCGGTTGAAGTGGCAAACCGTTTACCGTATTACGCTGCCGCCGCTTGGTACCACAAAGCGCTGTCTTCTGAATTGCAAAATAAAGATTTACTCGAAGTACTTGCAGAGGTTGAACAATATACGGTTGATCAGTATCTTCCCGCACTCGCCAAAGGCGCATTTATCAGTGCCCAAGAAAAGCAAAGTGTGACACAGGCCGTTGCTAAATATAGTGGCTTAAGCGAGCGCTTTGTAGCTCAAAACAACCTAGATATTCCTACTGCCGCATTTTGGAAAGAGCTATTGCGTGAGCGTGGCTATACCCTAGGTCGGTTGGACTCACGCTATCTTGGTATTGATAAAAGAGATGCAGGTTCTCGCCCTGATTATTGGCCTGAGCTGACCTCTTGGTTGCACTCATTTACGCCAGCGATTAATCATTACTTCGCTACAGAACTCAACTATAAAACCGATGTAAAATATAATATGTTTGGTTCAGTTCACCCTTGGGATAGCAGCGATAATAATGTCGGTGAACAATTACGATTAGCGATGGCACAAAACCCTTACCTAAACGTGATGATCCAGTCTGGCTACTACGATGGCGCAACGAATTACTTTGATGCCAAGTACAATATGTGGCAACTCGATCCGAGCGGAAAAATGCGTGATCGCTTAAGCTTTAAAGGTTACCGCTCCGGGCACATGATGTACCTGCGTCATGAAGATTTACAAAAATCGAACGAAGATCTCCGCGACTTTATCTTAAAAACAACACCCAAAGCAGATCAGTCAGCGCTTTACTAAATTCCCAACCCATTGTGGCCGCGCAAGCGGTCACTTATCTTAATGCTCACCGGGTTGTAAAAATTTCCTTTTATCCTTCTACAGTTACCTATAATCTAGATATACTCAATACTATCTCTCTACAACTTAGGCACGCACCATGAACGAGCAGTTTAAAGTCGTCTTCGTTGGCATGGCCGACGGTAAGGATCAACAAAGCGCCGCTATCGCAATGGCAGACAGGTTGAAAACCTCACCTTCAAAGATCCAGCAATTTTACGCTGGCAAGAACTTGTTTGCTCCTGCAGATAAAGCCAAAGCACTAAAACAGGTAAAATTACTTGCAAGCGCGGGGATCAACGCCAAGCTACAAAGCCAAACAGCCGCTACCCCAACTAACGCAGATCAAGAGCGCGTATTTGAAGCGCTGGATTACATCACAAGCAGTCTAATACGTATCGAAGAGCGATTAGAAGAACTTGAGCAACGCGTAGCACCAACCGCTCATACTGAAATTGAAGATACAACTGACGAAGAGTGGGAGACGAAGGAGCTATTCGATGAGCTGGACTTTGAGCCTAGCCCTCCGGCTAAATCTAAAACTTGGCTATATTATCTGCTCGCTGTATTAATTATTTTATTTATTCTGCTTGGTGTAAGTTTGTTTTTCCCTGAGTGGCTCGCGTTAGAATGAATAAAACTAATAACAACATAAATAAATCTCAAGTTACTCGTGCTGATTTGAGAAAAATGATTAGAAACGCAAGAAACTCGCTATCAGCAGAGCAACAGAAGACAGCCGCGGCACATCTAAACATTAATTTTTTTCAACAAATAAACCTCCCAAAAAATGCCAATATAGGGGTCTATATTCAAAACGATGGCGAACTAGATACATCCCTTTTAATTCAATCACTTTGGGATAAAAATCACCAGGTTTTTTTACCCGTAATCCACCCCTTCAACCCTGCTAATTTACTCTTCCAGAAGTATGAAAAAAACTCACCCATGAAGGCAAATCGCTATGCTATCTTGGAGCCTAAGTTAGATTGTTCAGCAGTGGCACCGCTTGCGTCATTGGATTTACTTTTGATGCCTCTGGTTGCTTTTGATGAGCAAGGTAATCGCCTCGGTATGGGCGGTGGGTACTACGATAGAACATTGGCGTTACACTACGCTGAGCAGCGAGCTAAACCAGCACTTGTTGGCCTTGCTCATGATTGCCAGCAAGTTCCGAGCTTACCAACAGCAGCTTGGGATGTACCGCTCCCAACTATCCTCACTCCAACCCAACTATACACTTGGCCAAAAAATAATTGAGCAGGCAAATAGTTAAGCGCATTTTGAGGCGCTTTTGACCATGACGCTGACACTTTGATTGAGTTATACTCCATACAACTTCAATGACAACTAAGTGTAGCGTTATGACTCAAGATGAAATGAAAAAAGCCGCGGCATGGGCAGCTTTGAACTATGTAGAAGAAAACACCATTGTTGGGGTTGGTACAGGCTCAACGGTAAACCACTTTATTGATGCGCTTGGCAGTATCAAGGATCAAATCAAAGGGGCAGTATCAAGCTCTGAAGCTTCAACAGAGAAGCTAAAAGCACTTGGTATTGAAGTTTTCGAGCTAAACGATGTGTCAGAGCTTGCGGTATATGTTGATGGCGCAGATGAAATCAACAGCACCAATGAAATGATAAAAGGCGGTGGCGCAGCACTGACACGCGAGAAAATCGTTGCAGCCGTTGCCAAGAAATTTGTTTGTATCGTTGATAATACGAAGCATGTTGAGACGCTAGGCGCATTTCCACTACCTGTTGAAGTGATCCCAATGGCGCGTAGTTACGTGGCAAGAGAGTTACTAAAATTAGGTGGCGATCCAGTTTACCGCCAAGGCGTTATCACTGATAACGGCAATGTCATTCTTGATGTGCATGGCCTAGAAATTAGCGCAGCAAAAGCGCTTGAAGAAAAAATTAACCAGATTGTTGGCGTCGTGACTAATGGCTTATTTGCCATGCGTGGCGCTGACGTTGTAATAACAGGCACTCCAGAAGGGCCTAAAATCAACTAGTGAGATTACAGATGAGCAAGGTTTCGTTATCAAAGGATAAAATTCGAATTTTGTTGTTAGAAGGCGTGCACCAAAGCGCCGTTGAGACACTAAAGCGCAACGGTTATAGCAACATAGACTACGTTAAAACATCCTTACCGGAGCCTGAGCTGATCGAGCGGATCAAAGATGCTCACTTTGTCGGGATCCGCTCACGTACCCACCTTACGGAAGCAGTATTAGAACAGGCTGAAAAGCTGGTCGCTGTTGGCTGTTTCTGCATCGGCACCAACCAAGTGGATTTGGATGCCGCTAAAAAACGTGGTATCGCCGTATTCAACGCACCATTTTCTAACACCCGCTCTGTGGCTGAGCTCGTACTAGGTGAAATTCTCTTGTTATTGCGCCGTGTTCCTGAGCGTAACGCAAAGGCGCATCGCGGTGAGTGGGATAAATCTGCCGACGGTTCATACGAAGCTCGTGGTAAAACGCTGGGTATTATCGGTTATGGTCACATTGGCACCCAGCTTGGCATTATGGCTGAGAATATCGGGATGAACGTCGAGTTTTATGACATCGAAGATAAGCTCACGCTTGGTAACGCAACCCAGTTACACACGCTTACGCAACTGCTACAAAGAGCGGATGTGGTCAGTTTGCATGTACCAGAAACGTCGCAGACCAAAAACCTTATCGGCATGGCCGAAATTGAAGTGATGAAGCAAGGCGCAATCCTAATTAATGCATCACGCGGAACGGTTGTTGATATCGACGCCTTAGCTGAAGCATTAGCGGCAAAGAAACTTTCCGGCGCTGCTATTGATGTATTCCCCGTTGAGCCAAAATCTAATCATGAAGAATTCGTCTCACCACTACGCGAGTTTGACAATGTACTGCTAACCCCACACGTTGGTGGTTCTACCCAAGAAGCACAAGAAAACATCGGTGTAGAAGTCGCGGGTAAGTTGGCGAAGTATTCAGATAATGGTTCAACAGTCACGGCAGTCAACTTCCCCGAGGTTTCTCTACCAGAATTATCAAACCGAAGTCGTTTATTACACGTACACGTAAACCGCCCAGGTGTACTAACGCAAATCAACCAAGCGTTCGCTCAGCACGGTATCAATATTGCGGCGCAATACCTACAAACGGATGAATCTATTGGTTACGTGGTTATCGACGTCGATAGCGACCACTCTGAAGTGGCGTTGAAAGAGTTAAGTGCAGTTGAAGGAACTATCAGAGCACGTATTCTTCACTAAGAATAATCACACATAAAAAAACCAGTCACTGTGAGGCGACTGGTTTTTTTATATCAATCTGGCTTACGCCATGAAATCAACACCTTCTTTGATGTCTTTTTCAAGTGTCGCTAGCATGTCGTCTTTTGCTTTTTGCTCAAACGCGCTTAGCTCACCGTAAGGAAGTAACTTCTCTACACCGTTTTTACCAAGGATAACTGGCTGTGCAAAGAATGTTGCATCGCCTGTGTTACCTTCAACGTATGCGTACTCAAGTACTTCTTCACCTTGTAGACCTTTCACTAGTGAGAAGCAGAAACGTGCTGCTGCTGCACCCATTGAAAGTGTAGCTGAACCGCCACCCGCTTTAGCTTCAACCACTTCAGTACCCGCGTTTTGGATACGAGTCGTTAGTGCAGCAACTTCTTCGTCAGTGAACTCAACACCTTCAACTTGAGAAAGTAGAGGTAGAATTGTAGTACCTGAGTGACCACCAATTACTGGGATCTTAACTTCAGCAACGTCTAGACCTTTAAGCTCTGCGATGAAGGTTTCAGCGCGGATAACGTCAAGGGTTGTTACACCGAATACGCGAGCTGGATCATAAGTACCTGCTTTTTTGAACACTTCAGCAACGATTGGTACCGTGCCATTTACTGGGTTTGTGATGATACCAACAAGTGCTTTAGGGCAGCTTCTAACGATACCTTCAGCAAGTGTCTTGATGATACCTGCGTTAACGTTGAAAAGGTCAGCACGGTCCATACCAGGCTTACGAGGCATACCAGCAGGGATAAGCACTACGTCAGCACCTGCAAGAGCTGGGTCTAGGTCGTCTTTACCATAACCCGCTACTTTTACCGCAGTTGGGATGTGAGATAAGTCAACTGCAACACCAGGTACAACAGGTGCAACGTCATAAAGCGCTAACTCCGAGCCAGCTGGAAGACCATTTTTAAGCAATAAAGATAGAGCTTGACCGATACCGCCAGCGGCACCTAATACAGCAACTTTCATTTGAATTCTCCATAATTTGAAGGTGGAATTGAGTGTGCAGTAAAGATAATGAAAAGCGCTGTTAAACACAAATTAATCACGGTTATTTTCGAGATTTTTTGACTAATGTCTTAAATAAAAGTGTAAAGATCGCGACACTTTGTCCACTTATGCTTTACGACTGCCATTTTGGTCGCGCAAATTTGGGAATCTCGGTGGTTTTGTGTAGAATTTAAAGATTAGCCGTAAAAGAAGACAGACTATGCAGCCGCAAGAAAAACAAGAAGCACTGATCAAAGCATTTAAAGCCATTTTAAAAGAAGAAAACTTTGGCTCTCAAGGTGAAATTGTTGATGCTCTAAAACAACAAGGTTTTGACAACGTCAGTCAGAGTAAAGTATCGCGCATGCTGAGCAAGTTTGGTGCTGTACGTACACGTAATGCTAAGCAAGAAATGGTTTACTGTTTACCCGCAGAAATGAGCGTGCCAACAGCAAAAAGCCCTTTGCGTCAGTTAGTCGTTGATATTATGCACAACGAAATGATGATTATTATTCGAACCAGTCCTGGTGCTGCACAGTTAATTGCGAGACTACTTGACTCATTAGGCACCGCAGACGGCGTATTAGGTACCATCGCTGGCGATGACACGATTTTTATTGCCCCTGCCAAAGTATCTGAAATCGACGTTACTTTAGATAAAGTAAAAACCCTGTTCGATAACGTTTAGTCTATTATTTTTATCGGTGCTAACTCACAAGTTAGCACTTACTCTGGTACTTTCCTCCCAACAAACACGCTTTCCCACTATCACAATAAACAGAATAAACTGCTTATCTTTACAGCAAAAAAATGTTTGACATAATATGTCCTTGTGTGGCAACTTTAGAAACGCAAGGTGAGATTTTTCTCACTACGCATGGATAGTTTTTAAGCTGATTGACTAGCTTCTCGGACTTGTTTCCTGCGATGTCGATAACCCATCGGACACGCACGCTATTCTTTTCACTCATTCATCTCACTATCCTATGATGCGGAACTCACCGCTTTGATAGGCCCAAAAAGCGCCTGATGACGTTGAGTGGGCCAGTTTACTTGCTTACTTAACCACTTAAAAAGGAAAAGCAAGGAGTCAAGGAGCAACAATGGAATTTTTAAATACTGTATTTACGTTTCCCACTGTTATTTTTTCAACACTATTACTCATAGTGCTATTGTTCTGGTTAATTGCTTTACTCGGTTTTGCTGATATCGATATCTTAGAAGGCGATGTTGATATTGAAGCCGAAGGCGCAAGTTCTGGTTCTTTTTGGGAGGTTGCTTTTGGTGGCGTCCCAGTGAGTATTTCACTGAGCCTAATCATCGCGCTGGGCTGGATTGTCAGTATTTATGTACAACAATTTTTTGCTTACCTACTGGGTAATGGCATTTTTTACTACCTGGTGGGAACGGCATTTATGCTCGTCAGCCTCATTGTTGCACTACCACTAACCGCCGTGATTGTACGGCCATTACGGCGCTTTTTCGAAAGCCAAGAAACCACATCGAAGCAAGCGCTGGTTGGGCTCGAATGCGTCATTGCAACATCAAGAGTCAGTAACACTTTTGGCCAAGCCCGAGTATATATTCAAGGAACGGATCAACTCATTGAAGTACGCTCGGATGAAGATAACACCTTCACACTAGGAGACAGTGCCTTACTTATCGAACACGACCCCCTTACACATAGCTACACTATTGTGGCTAAACCTTGGTAATAATACAGAAAATAACGGAATTTAGGAACGAGTTGATACAGCTAATACCAACTCAAACAACATAGCGCAACGCAGGAAAAAACATGGAATTTCTAAACAACCTCGGACCAGTGCTCACAATCGTGGGTATATCCATCGTCATTATTTTTGCCATTCTACTTCTGATTGGAAAGTTCTACCGCAAGGTTGAACAAGGTCAGGCACTGATCATCAACAAGATGAAAAACGAACCTGATGTTACGACAACGGGCGGCATCGTACTACCTGTGATCCATAAAATGGAAGTCATGGATATTTCAACTAATCGCATGGTATTAGAGCGTCGTGAAAACAGCGGCCTGATCTGTAAAGATAATATCCGTGCTGACATCGCCATTACTTTTTACATTCGCGTAAACGAAAACAAAGAAGATATCCTACGTGTTGCGAAACAAGTTGGCTGTGCCCGCGCATCTGCACCAGAAACCTTACAAGCATTATTTGAGGCAAAATTCTCCGAAGCCTTGAAAACCGTTGGTAAGCGCATGAATTTTGAGGAGCTATTTACACATCGTAATGAGTTCCGAGATTCTATTAAAGAAGTGATTGGACAAGATTTATCTGGCTATACGTTAGAGGATGTGGCGATTGATTATCTTGAACAAACCTCTATCGAAAAGTTAGATCCAAATAACATTCTTGACGCTGAAGGTATTCGCCGTATTACCGAAAAAACCTCGCGCCAAAACGTGGAAACTAACCAACTTAAATGCGATGAAAAAGCGCAAATCGACAACCAAAACCAAGCAGCCTTTGAAAAAGCCGCAGAAGTCGAGCGTCAACGAGAAGATGCCAGCGCGAGACAGCGCCGTGAAATCGAATCAGTGCGCGCTCGTGAAGCCGCTGAAGCTGAACGTGTTAAGCATGAAGAGCGCTTAAAAGCCGAAGAAGCACGCCTCAAAGCAGACGAAGCAATTGCAATTGCAGAACACAACAAACAACGCGAAATCGATGTTGCAGAGCAAAATCGCCTTCGCTTACTCGGCATAGAAGAAGAAAAAGTCACGCGTTCTCGCCAAATTGAAATTATCGAACGCGAACGCGAAACCGAAATTTTACGTATCCAAAAAGCCAAAGCACTGGAAGTCGAGCAAAAAGAAATCGCCGATGTTCAGCGTGAACGGGTTGCCGTAGAGAAAACCGTTGCCGAGGAACAAGAGCGCATCAAAGACGTGCAATGTATTGCTGAAGCCGAGCGTGAGAAGCAAGCGAAAATTATTCTTGCTCAAGCTGAGGCCGAAGAAGCGCTGGTTAAAGATATTGAAGCGGCTAAAGCTAAAGAGCAAGCTGCCGAATTTAAAGCCCGTGAAATGGAAAAAATGGCCGCAGCAGAACTACGTATTGCGAACCAAACCGCAGAGTCGAAGAAGATTCTTGCCGAAGCTGCCCAAGTTGAAGCGGCTGCGCCTGGTCTTGCAGAAGCAGATATCATCAAGGCAAAAGCAACTGCTAGTGCGATACAAGGCGAAACAGACGCTAAAGTGCTACAGCAAAAACTAGAAGCCGAAGCACAAGGCAAACGTGATATTGGCCGCGCCGAAGCCGAAGTACAAGCTGCAATGGCAGAGGCAACCAAGAAGCAAAGTGAAGCCGAGGCACAAGGCAAACGTGAAATTGGTTTAGCAGAAGCTGAGGTTCAATCAGCAATGGCTGAAGCAATTGAAAAACAAGGTGAAGCAGAAGCTATCAACCTTGAGCGTAAGATGTCAGCAGAAGCCAAAGGTCTTACAGAGAAGCTGGAAGCACTTAATAAGATGGATAAAGACGCCCGTGAATACGAAGGCTTTACACTACAGCTAAATCAACAGAAAGAGCTGACGCTTGCGAGTATCGAGGCAAACAAACAAGTTTCTGCAAGTCAGGCTGAAGTATTAGGTAAAGCACTAAGCGGTGCTGATATCAACTTTATGGGCGGCGACGGCCAGTTCTTTAACCAGTTTATGAATGCCATCACAGTGGGCAAGTCAATTGACGGCTTAGTCGGCGAAAGTAAGACGGTACAAACAGTATTTAAAGATCACCTAAACGGTGAGCGTAATTTGATGGACGACCTAAAAGGGGTGTTGGCTGGTGCAAATGCGTCGTCGGAAACGCTAAAAAACATCAACATGAGTAAGTTCTTCCAACAACTAAGCAATAGCTCAGATGCGGACAAACAGCAGCTACTCAAGTTACTTGGCGGCTCGTTAAATGGCAGTAAACAAAGCGAACCACTAGAGTAATTAACCCTGAGGAGTCAATCTGCTTGGCTCCTCTCCCCCATTTGCGACAGCGCACATAGGAAAGCAAAGAATGACGGAAGCAACGCAACAAGCGCCAGAGCGAACGCTCGAACAAGACTCTTATCAACTGATTAAACGCCGACTTAGTAACTTTGGCAGCGAACTGAAAAGTCAAATAGATAAACTCAACCAACAGCGTGTTGATACTTTTGGCAGCACCGAGCTTAAAGTGAAAGGTCGAGCAAGAGTTCGTACTGAGCATAACTGCGTACCGCGCGACATCGTACTGATCGGCGACAAGCTTATCTTTGCTTATAATGTCTTTATGGGGCTTAAACAAAATACCCAAGTCAGCGATGTATTCACCGTACAAAAGCTACACTTGCAAGAAGACCACTACGAAATAGAACCTTATCCGCAAGAAACCAAATTCCTCACTGACCAGCGTTTCTTACGGGACTTTGATGAACTATACACGTATTACAAAGACACCCGGCTACAACACCTATTTGTTAAATCAAACAAGCTCTTTGCGCTATTTCAGATTGGCGAAAAACTCTCCGATGTTCGTGTGTTCCGCTGGCAAATCGCCAAAGATGACACCTTAGATTATATTGATAATCGAGGAGAGCGTGACCTAGGCGAAGTGGAAAACTTTGACTTTGAATGGCAAAAAACCGATCGCGCCGATCACGTCGAAGGCCGTCACCCACATATTAATGTAAACGACAAAGTATTTATTGAAGTATCGAGTGGCAAACTCACCGTAAAAATAGAAAACAATACCCAAAGCGGTGAAGGTATTTATCAAGAAGCCGTTGATGACGCCAGTCAATCACTCGCAGATTGCGATTTACGTTTTGCCGAAGTTGGCGAAATGGTGTTGTTAAAATTACTTCCCTACCGAGAAAAACAGTGGCGTTATTTTATTTATAATTGCCGCACCCAGCAGGTATTGCGCCAAGATGCATTGGGTGGTGCCTGTGTTCAATTACCTGAGAACCAGGGAATTATTTTTCCTGGTGGCTATTATTTACAATCTGGGCAAACACGCTATTTTGACGACCAACTGGACGATTTAATTTTCCATCGCCAGATCAAATCACCCAATGGTGAAGATGTACTGTATATCTTCTACGAACCAAACGAGGGTCGTTACGCACTTTTCTCTTACAATATTATTGAGAAAAACCTGCAAAATCCCATTTATTGTCATGGCTATGGAATTTATGACGATGGCTTAACGCTAACCTTTAAAGCAGAGCCTGAGCCTGAGCGCGTGCACCCTATTCAGATCTGGCAAAGCCCATTTTGTGGCAGCGAGTTTGCCGCACAAGCCCCTCGCGCAACCGGCTTATTTGGCCGGATCGGCAACCCGGATTTAGTACGCGCAATCTCTGATTTATACAGTGTGTTCAAGGCCATTAACGAACAAAGCCCCACAGTCTTTCATTATGAAGATTTAATTGCTCTCACCCGCAGTATTTTAGACCGCTATCATTGGCTTGCTGAAGCGGACTTTGCAGATGTCACAGCAAAACTACATGAAATTTTTGAAACCTCGGAGCAGGTACTAGACGAATTTGAAAAGGTAAGCCAAATTGAGGCCGACGCTCGGCGCGCAGAAACCGAAATAGAGCAAGCCATGCAAGATGTGCTTCGCGAGGTGAGACCTGATAGCTTTAAAACAGCAGAGCAATTCGTTCAGAGCTTAGAATCTCTCAAACGCTTAAAAGGCAAAGTGATAAGCCTTGAAGAAGTGAAGTATATCAATCTTGACGCGCTATCTGCCATGCAGCAGCAGGTTGATGAGCAAACCTTAAGCTTAAGCCATAAAACCGCGGAGTTTTTGCAGCAAGATAGTGCTTTGGCGCCCTACTACGAGCAGCTAGACTCCTTAGAGCAAGCCAGAGCGCAAACAGAGAGTGTCACCGAGCTTAACGGCTTTTTGGCGACCTTGGAAACCTTAAGCGCTGAACTTGATTTGCTCAACCATACCATGCTGGATCTCGACATTGACGATAGCCGCATTCGCACTAAAATTTTGGAAGATGTCAGCGCCATTTATGGTCAAGTAAACCGCGCCAAAGCAGCGTTAGAAATCCAGAAAAAGAGCGTGGGCAGTGTTGAAGCAAAAGCCGAATTTGCGGCTCGTTTTAAGCTTTTCAGCCAAAGTATTACCAGCGGTCTAAGCGCTGCCAAAACCCCAGAGCAATGTGACGACCAACTATCTCGCTTACTCATTCAATTAGAAGAGCTCGAGTCTCAATTTAGTCAGTATGATGAATTTTTAACGGAGATCTTGGCTAAACGTGATGACGTTTATGAAAGCTTTGAGGCGCACAAACAGCAGCTCATTGACGAAAGACAGCGCCGCGCGCTGAGCCTAGCAAACGCAGCAGAGCGGATTTTACAGGGGGTGACGCGACGCTCGCAAAGTTTTAAAACCTTAGATGACATCAATAGCTATTTTGCCTCCGATCCTATGATTGGCAAGCTTCGCGATTTAACGCAAGAGCTAAAAAGCCTAAGCGATGAAGTGAAGGCGGATGATATTCAAGCCAAACTCAAGGCCTGCAAAGTTCAAGCGATCCGCGCTTTGCGAGACAAGCAAGATATTTATATTGATGGTGGCAATACCGTTAAAGTCGGCAAACATGCGTTTAGTTTCAATAAACAAATCCTTGATTTGACTTTGCTGCCTCGTGGTGAACAGCTGATGTTACACCTCACTGGCACTGAGTATTTTGATACCATTCCTGACGCCAAGGTCAATCAACAACTCAATGACGCAAGCACATACTGGCAGCAAAACCTGATCTCAGAAAATCGTCACTTATATCGAGGCGAGTACCTTGCAGCTCAAGTATTAGCGGCTGCAGAGCAAGATGGCAACGACTTTAGTCTAGCGGATTTAGAACTTGCCGTTGATGAGGGAAGTTTACTGTCTATCGTACAAAAATTTGCAGAACCTCGATATCAAGAAGGCTATGAAAAAGGCATTCATGATCAAGATGCCAGCCTGATCTTAGCAAATTTACTAAAACAAAAACGACAGCTTGAGTTACTCGTCTACCCTGCCAGCTGTCGAATTGCGGCACAGCTATTTTATACTCAACAAAGCAAGGCTGAGCTAGCTGAATTGGCGTTTCAGGCCACACAAGCAGAGCTGATGGCAACGAAGTTAGATGACCATAGTTTTAGCCAACAGCTAAGCAAAGAATTAAGTGAAAAAATCACGGCATTTTGCCAACAAAATTTATCGAGCTATTTAACCGAGCTACACCGCTTTTCAGGCGAGTTAAGCGCAACTTACTTAATTAAAGCCCTTGCTAAGCAAGTCAAGCCGAGACAATTTGATTTGGCTTCACCTGCAAAACACACCAGCGAGCAGTTTATCTCGATGGCAAAGGCCAAAGGCGTCTGGCAACAGCTTGAAGACTCATTAACACATTTGACTAAACTTGCGGACAAATGCCGCCTGTTAAGCAGCTGGCTGCGCGCCTATGGCAGTAAGCAAAATGAAAGTGCTGAGACCTTGCTTGAGGCAGCTAACTGCATTTTGCTTTCCACCCAGTTAGATATCACCTACCAAGTCAAAGAAGCCGAAATAAAAACCGAGATCTCAGGTTTAATGGGCCAACACCCACGGATCGAGAACCAAGTGCTACACCTAGATTACGCAGACTTTTTTGCCCGTAGTAACGAGTATCTCACGGTTCATGTTCCGGCCTACAAACAGTACCAACAGTTAAAAGCACAAGTGCTTGAGGCACAAAAGCAGCGCTTGCAATTGGATGAGTTTAAACCCAGACCACTAAGCTCATTTGTACGTAACCAGCTGATTGACAAAGTCTACTTCCCTATTATTGGCGATAACTTAGCAAAACAAATAGGGGCTGCAGGAAACAATAAACGCACCGACTTAATGGGCATGTTGCTGCTTATCTCCCCTCCGGGCTATGGTAAAACCACGTTAATAGAGTATGTGGCCAACCGCTTAGGACTCACCTTTGTTAAGGTCAACTGTCCATCCATTGGTCACGACCAAGTCTCTTTGGATCCTGCTCAAGCCATCAACGCGACCGCCGCAAAAGAAATTGAGAAGATCAACCAAAGCTTTGAGATGGGCAATAATGTGATGCTGTACCTTGACGATATTCAGCACACCAACCCCGAATTTTTACAAAAGTTCATCTCTTTATGTGACGGCTCAAGACGCATAGATGGTGTGTGGAATGGCCGCAGTAAAACCTATGATCTGAGAGGCAAAAAATTTGCCGTTGTGATGGCAGGAAACCCCTACACCGAATCCGGTGAATCTTTTAAGATCCCAGATATGCTTGCCAACCGTGCTGATATTTACAACCTCGGTGACACCCTCAGTGGCTGCGAACAAGAATTTGCCATGAGCTTTATTGAAAATACGCTTACTTCCAATGCGGTGCTCGCGCCACTTGCCAATCGTGGTATGGAAGACTTGTACAAGCTAGTACGTATTGCCGACGGAGAAGGCATCTCCATCAATGAATTGGAATTTAATTACTCTCAAGCGCAAGTGAATGAAATTGTCAGCGTACTGAAAAAGCTGCTCACCATTCGCAACACCGTGCTCAAAGTAAATGCCCAATATATAGCCTCAGCAGCGCAAGATGATAACTATCGAACCGAGCCGCCGTTTAAGCTACAAGGCAGTTACCGTAACATGAATAAGATGGCTGAAAAGGTGGTTGCTGCCATGAATGACAGTGAACTTGAAAACCTAATTCAAGATCACTATCGCGGTGAAGCACAAACACTTAGCAAAGGCAGCGAAGAAAACTTACTGAAACTGGCTGAATTACGCGGTACCTTAACGGCTGAAGAAGCAACGCGCTGGCATGACATCAAGGCCGAATATGCCCGCCTGCACCGCAATAGCGATGAGAGAAGCCCAGCGCAGCTGGCCGTTGAACAGCTGAGCTTTGTCAATAAATCCCTTTCGCAAATCGCCGCTAAACTCGATAAAGAGCAGCTTAGCTTTGATTACAGTGCGCTGTTGCAACAATTGGCTCAAGTGCTTAACGAGCAAGAGTTTGCCACGCAGTTAACTGAGCTACGTGAGGCCTTAACGCAGCAACCTTACGCTACACCGCTAAAGCAATTGATAGCTTCACAGCAACAAGTCGCAGAAGAAATTGCGGGGCTGCAAAACGCTATCAAACGCACTGCGAACAACGAGCAGCTACTCGCTAACCTTGGCAAACTCAATGACTTACTCAGCACCCAAGCGCAAATACAACAAGCGTTGGGTCAACAAGGTCAGCAGCAAAATACGCTATTTGAAAACCTGTCTGAGCGCTTAGAAGCGGTGGCACAACCGCATATTCAAGTCGACAATCACGTTGATGATAGCAGTACAAAAGCGCTTGAAGCCGTTACCACTTTGCTGACAAATACCTTAGCAAACTCAAGCGCTGAACAAGTCCAGCAGCAACAGCTAAAAGACATTTTACAAAAGCTGGAGGATATTCAATCAAGACCTGGTGTTAGTAACGGATCACCTGCGAAAAACCCGTATATGTTGTAACGGCAAAAAAACGCTTGCGAAACAAGTCAAAGCCCATGGATGGGCTTTGGAGATGTAAAGCTAAAAAACCTGAACTCGGGTTAAAAAGTAACTTACTCCGGCATTTTTGCCATCACCGCCAAAAACTCTAGTGAGGGTGCAAAAAACGCAGAACCCATATCGGCACTGGAATAATCTAATATGGGGTCGTATTCATCCCCTTCACCCAATCGGCTTCTTAGTACCTGCTCAAAAGCATCGCCTTTGGCGCTGCAACTTAGCGACAGGCTTCCTTGTTCAAATACATCACCAAATGGCATGCTTTGGTTAAGCAGTAGTGCATTACCATTTAGGTCTTTCAATTCGGTTAATGCTGCATGATTACAGGGTTCGCAATCTTCAATTAGGTCATTGTCTAGACGTGTACGCCCCATCAATTGCTCTTGCTCAGCGAGCGGCAACGCCTGCCAGCGCAGTAAATCAAACTTCACCCGCTGTACGTGAATATAACTACCAAGGTGGTCGGCTGCATTTGGGTTGTGCACAAGTGCAACTTCCCGTTTGTTACGCCCTCTAGGGATGTCTGCGCCATAAATAAAGCCATTAAAATCTCGACCGTCTAAGAAACGAAAAGCTCGCACATGTGCCACCATTTCGACTAGGCCATTTAGCATGTGTAGCACACTTTGAGCAAAGATATGATTAACGTCTTCTCGGTCGGAGCGGATCACATAAAGCAAGTCAAAAGGCTGAGTATGCACGGTGTGCTCAGCCTCAACAATATGTGGAAAGCTTTTCAGCTCTTTAGGAATAAACTCAGGATAAATGTGCGGCCAGTATTGCGCACCAACCGCGACAAAGCTCGACAGCATAGACTCAGAGAATCTATCTTCTAACTCCTCTTGCAAGCGCCCACAATTGGCGAGCGCCGCTCTTAGCGCCTCGTCTTGTCCTTCAAGCACATTGAAGAACAAGTGTAAGCCGTGCAAATTGGCTTCAGCACACACACCTGATTGGGCAAGCGCCATGCTCTACTCCCTGCGTTTATTCATTTGCTATTAAGAAAAGAAATTTACAGCATGTGCCTTAATTTTTAAAGAGATTGGTTGATTTAAGTCGAGCGGTTCATGCGCTGGATGCGGGATTTCGAGCTCTTGTCCCTCTAATGCAACACGATAAATGTACTCTGTTCCCATAAAGCGTTGATTGAGTACTTTAACGCTGCCAAGCTCAGCGTTTTCTAACGTAATGTGCTGTGGCCTCACATACATTTCACCTTTCGCGTCGATATTACCGAGCTCAACGAGTGATTTTACGGCACCAAATTGGGTTTCTACCGAAGCGCCATTCACTCGCTGTGCAGGAATATAAATTCCCTGACCCAAAAACTCGGCAACCATTTTGCTCTTTGGTCGTTGGAATAACGTTCTCGGCTCGCCCACTTGTGCGATCTTCCCTTTATCCATAATTGCCAACCGATCGGCAAAAGCAAAAGCTTCCTCTTTCGAGTGACTAACAAAAATCGCGGAAACTTGCTGATCTTTGATTATACGGCGAATATCGTTAATTAACTGAAACCGCACTTGAGCATCTATATTTGAAAACGGCTCATCAAGCAGCAACAGATTTGGCTTGTACGCCAGTGCTCGCGCAATTGCCACACGTTGTTGCTGGCCACCTGAAAGCTCGTGTGGAAAGCGGTCGCTATAGTCTTGCAGCTGCACCAAATGGAGCATTTCAGCTACTCGGTCTTGACGTTCACGCTTGCTTTTTGAGGTTAAACCAAACGCCACATTTTGCGCCACAGTGAGGTGTGGGAACAGCGCATAGTCTTGAAACATCATACCAATATTGCGTTTTTGTGGAGGTACAAAAGTGCCATGACCATTCATGGCTTTGCCTAAAATACTCACCGAGCCTTGAAATGGTTCAATCAAGCCCGCTATCGCCTTCAGCGTGGTCGTTTTACCGCAGCCACTGGCACCAAGCAAACAAACAATCTCGTTTTGTTCTACAGTCAGATTTAGGCTATCCACAACGGCTTCACCGTCATAGCGATAAGAGAGATTTTCAAGCACTAAACTATGCATTAACTTCGCTGCTCCATAGAACGGTTTACAACATAAAGCGGAATTAAACCAACCAACACAATAAATAACGCAGAGACAGAAGCCAACTCCAGCTGCTCATCACTCACATATTGGAAAACATGTGTTGCTAGTGTTTCATAATTAAAGGGTCGTAATAACAATGCCGCTGGAAGTTCTTTCATACACTCAATAAAAACCAGCAGTGCTGCGGTTAAAATACCGCGACGCAGCAATGGCAAATGTATTGATAACATGGTTTTGAAACGATTGCGACCCAACGAAAAACTTGCCATATCTAGACTTGGGCTGATCCGCTGATAACTCGATTCGACCGCGCCTTGCGCAATCGCATAAAATCGTACAACGTAAGCGAAAACCAGCGCAAAAATCGTCCCGCTGAACAGCAAGCCAGGCTCAAATGAAGTACCTTCAAGCCAAGCATTTAGCTTGTCGTCTAATAAAGTGAGTGGAATAAGTACCGCAATTGCCAGCACCGTGCCCGGTAGCGCATATCCGGTACTTGCAAGCTTGCCCGGTAGCGTGACCCGTTTACCACTGCTAACTCGCTGGTTAAACACCACCAGCATGCTCATGATAATTAATACCACGCTCACCCAAAACGCTATTTTTAAACTTTGCCACGCATACAAGAAAAAATCGTCATTCCAAGCTTGTTCAAAATAGTCGACGGCGTAATCTGCAAGCACCCATGTAGGCACGATAAAAGCCGCAATAAGAATAAGCCAACAAAAAGCGCTAGCGAGCCAAGCCTGCGCGCCTTTAAGATGATAAAGCGTGGTACTGTTAACACTCGACTGGCGCTCATGCACTACCTGAGTTGGGCGGCTCACTCGCTCCAGTGTTAGGGCTAAAAATAAAAACAGTAACATAATGCCTGAAATTTTAGCCGCTGCGGTAAGTGAATAATAGCCCAACCAAGTATCGTAAACGGCGGTGGTTAGTGTGCTCACAGCAAAGTAATGTACGGTTGCAAAATCTGCCATGCTTTCCATGGCGATCAGTGCCAGCCCCGCCACAATCGCCCCTCGCGACAAAGGTAAACTTACCTTAAAGAAGCTCTGTGAAGGCGACTTGCCCATCAATTGGCTGGCTTGCACCAGCTTAAACGACTGCTCTCTTAGCGCCGTTCTAAAAATCAAAAACAAATAAGGATAAAGCACCAGTGCAATCATCACGATAGCACCTGACAAAGTGCGAATATCAAAAAACCAATAATCGTCTGGAGATTGCCAACCAAACCACTCTCGCAGCGCTATTTGTACAGGCCCTGCATAATCTAGCAAATCGGTATACACGTAAGCAATCAAATAGGTTGGCATCGCTAGGGGTAGCATCAACGACCACTCGAAAAAGCGCCGTCCAGGAAACTCACAATATGCAGTTAGCCAGCCAAGTGGTAGCGCGATTAAAGCGCAAAGGATGCATACCCCCACAATCAGCAAAATCGTATTGCGGACATAATCCCACAGAACGGTATCCCAAAGGTGAGCAAAGACTTCGGAGTCAGGTTGTAGCGACTCAAAGATTAAAAACATCAGCGGGACTGATAGGCTAAGCCCTATCAGCCACGCAAAACTCTGCCATTTAGACAGTGAAAATGATAATTGCATTAAAGGTCAAATTTTACCTCATCGATTAGCTTAAGCGCTAACGGACGGTATTTACTGATCTCTGACAATGGTAGGCTGTCTTCCTTAAACTCACCCCAAGATGCCACAAGTTTCGATAACTCGACGCCAGGTTTAACCGGGTATTCCATATTCATCGACGCATACATATTTTGCGCCTTATTGTCGGTCATAAACTCAATGAGTTTCAAGGCATTTTCTGTATTTTTAGCGTGCTTGGTCAAGACAACACCAGAAACGTTGATATGTGAACCACGACCTTGTTGATTTGGGAAGTTGATATATACCGCTTCGGCCCAGGCTTTTTGTTTCTCATCTTCCATCATCTTACCGAAGTAATAGCTGTTTCCGATGGCCAAATCACACAGTCCTTCTTTTACCGCTTTGACTTGTGCACGGTCGTTACCTTGAGGCTTACGAGCTAAATTTTTCTTCACGCCTTCAAGCCATTCTTTGGTTTTTGCTTCGCCATGATGGGCAATCATAGAGGCCACTAAACCAAGGTTATAGGGATGTTTACCTGAGCGCGTACATATTTTTCCGCGGTATTGTTCATCTGCTAGCGCTTCATACGTAAGCGCATCTAACTTGCCTACACGGTCTTTTGCAGAATATATATTGCGTACACGCTTAGTAAGCGCAACCCACTGGCCTTCAGGATCTCTGAAGTTCGCTGGGATATTCTTAGTGACGGTTTCGCTGTTAATTGCTTGTGTTAGGTTTTCGTCTTCAAGTTGAATTAGCGCACTGAAGTTTGAAGTGAGTACAAGATCGGCACGGCTATGCTTGCCTTCACGCTTAACACGCTCGATTAAGCCTTTTTTTGCAAAAACCACATTGGTCTTGATACCGGTTTGCTTGGTGAAGTCATCCAAAATAGGTTGGATCAGAAAAGGTTGTCTAAACGAGTAGATATTAACTTCCTCTGCAGCCATTGCTGGTAGGCAAGTAAGCGTTGCCAGTATAGTAACAAGTGCTTTTTTCATAAAGACTCCATTAGGTAAACAATAATTATTATCAACTAATTCTACCTGTAATTGTGCCGTTTTACACCCTGAATATTTGAAACTACGCTCAAGATAAAATTAGCGTTGTAGAAAACGGGAGAATTACCTGTGAGATATATCTCACTTAGCTACCCGAAATTGAGTAAAGACGTGTTGAAATAACACTCAGAATTAAGGTAACTAATTAAAAAATAAAAAGTTATTTATTATTACTAGAAAAAGACGCAAAAAAGATTGAATTTCACTGCTCCCGATTTTTTTTAGTCTGCTTATACTTAAAAACATCTCAGGAAGAGAGATAAAGGATACACAGGATACGCTCAGGGCAGGATTTGCTAATGGATAAGCACCCACTTAAAGGAATATAGGGAAAAGCGAGCGAGATTGTATGTCACATGGTGTGATTACATTAAAGGACAGGGATTAAAGGTTCATGATGAACCTAAGGATTGCTTCAGGGGAGAGGCTAAACGTTGAGGGATAACGTTACTGCATTGGATATGCAGGTGGTTAAGGATGAGGAAGGAAGGTACATTGGATGTACTGGTAAAATGTGGCTTAGGAGATGCCAATTGTTGCAATTAACAGTGCAACACCTAGCTTGAAGCAACACGTTCAGGCTACCAAGTGCCAAGGTAAAACAAGGTGATGATTGGCACTGCTATTTTGGAAAGTAGCAAACAAGGACAATTAGAACAAGGGCTTGTTCTTAGCAAGTGGATGGCAATGGATAAGACAGCGGACGTGTAAAAGGAAGATGGACACAGGGCAAGATGCCTTTATTCGCAAAACGAGAACACCAAGCGATGCCATGGAAGAGGAAAGATTCAGGACGTTGAACTACTCAACTTTGCAGGATGCATTTAGAAGATTCCGTAAGCGCGACTCAGCAATGAGTCGCGCGCTTCTTATTTTATTCCTATCTATCGCGTGATATTACGTTTGTGTTGTCGAGGTGTGTGTTGTCGAGATCAATCTCGATCTACCGTCATCTTGCTCGCTGTACAGCGTAAAAAATTCAGCTTTTTGTCGAGATAAATCTCGACCTACCGTCATCTTGCTCGCCGTACTGCGTAAACAATTCAGCTTTTTGTCGAAATAAATTTCGACCTACCGTCATCAGCTTGCCATACCGCGTAAACAATGCTGTTTTTGTCGAGGTAAATCTCGACCTACCATCATCTTGCTCGCCGTACTGCGTAAACAATTCAGCTTTTTGTTGAGATAAATCTCGACCGACCGTCATCTTGCTCGCCGTACTGCGTAAACAATTCAGCTTTTTGTCGAAATAAATTTCGACCGACCGTCATCAGCTTGCCATACCGCGTAAACAATGCTGTTTTTGTCGAGGTAAATCTCGACCTACCATCATCTTGCTCGCTGTAGCGCCTAAACAATTCAGCTTTTTGTCGAAATAAATTTCGACCTACAGTTTGCTGCGCTTACCTTTTAAGTAGGCATCTCTAAAATCGATAAAATGCGCGGTTAATTTATCTGCCGCATCCTGCTCGCCGCATTCGGCAAACAATACACACGCGACTTCTGCCGTACCAAGTTGATGTTCATGCGGCGCTACTCGAAGCTTGTAATCCGAGAGCTTTTCAGGGGCGATGGATAACACAGGTAAATTATCGAGGTAGGGGCTCTTTCTGAACATTTTCTTAGCTTCACGCCATGTGCCATCCAAAAAGATAAATAGTGGTGTTTTACTTTCAGTGCGAGTCACCTTAGTAATTACTCGTTCAGGCTCTACGCCCTGCTCTGGGAAAACGACTATTGGTGCATATTGCTCGTCCGAAAGAAGCGCTAATAACGCAGCGTCAGGCTCAGTTCTGTCCCAACGAAAGGCATGATTATCAGGGATCACATCGGCAATTAAGCGTCCAGTGTTAGAGGGCTTAAAGCTTTCATTATGATACATAAGCAAACACACTGCACAGTCTGCTTTGGCCATTTCGACTTTATCGCAAATACATAGAGTCGTGGCTAATAAGCAGCATTCACAACGCGCAAGCTTTGATCCCCTTGCCTTATATTCGCGTTGAGCCGCAGCGATTTGACGCTGTCTAAGCGCTAGTACTGAATTATTCACTCTGTTCCCCCTCTAAAAATGCCGGCGTATTTTAGTAAAGCGCTCGGCTGGCGTCTACGCAAACTTATGTAACATATTTACTCATGACATAAGCTTTTGTACTCTAAAGTTTTATTGGGTTTCATTAGGAGTAAAAAATGCAAGTAAAGGATTCTGCAAGACTGAGTTATCGCCTACTCACCCCACAAGATGCACAGCTACTCGCCGATCTTGATAGCGATCCTGAAGTAATGAAATACATCACAGGCGGTCAGACTAACTCACTTGAAGAAGTAAAAGCCGTATATATTCCACGTTTAACCGAGTATACGGACGAGATCAAAGGTTGGGGGCTTTGGGGCTGTTTCGAGCTGCCAAACAAGGCATTTATTGGTTGGATTTTGGTTCGCCCTGCTAACTTCTTTTCAGAACAAAGAAACGATCAGGATTTAGAGCTCGGTTGGCGTTTTAAACAAGCGTCTTGGGGCAAAGGGTTTGCAACAGAGGCCGCACAACATCTTATTCCAGACCTAATAGCAGTAAATCCTACTTTGACACACTTGAGCGCTATCGCTGAAGAAGAGAACCTTGGCTCCATCAATATTATGAAAAAACTTGGGATGAGCTATGTGAAAAAAGGGCTTCACAAAGATATTTTAGGAGATATGGAAGTCGTTTATTATCATAAAGCTCTTAATTAACCGAACAAAAGCGCAACCACTTAACACCACGGTTGCGCATGCTCACTACTATTAAATGCCTTTGCGACGCAGTGGTTCGGCATACATGCTCAACACCAATTGCTTCAGCTCTTCCGGTACAGACTCTAGTTTAGAGATAAAGTCCTCTTTATCTTCTGGACTAACTTGCGCATCATCGCCTGCTGCTAGGTGATTGGTTGAATGCAGATAGTATAAATCTAAAATCTGTTTATCAATGACATTCGCCAGCTCATCTGGGTTTTCAACATCCGCAGTGATAGGGTCGCCAAATGCGATATGCACATGGCCTTTATCTGAACTAAAGCCCTCAACAATGCTAGCAATGTCTTCGCCTTGTGCTTTCACATATTGGCCAAACTGCTTTTTATGGTATAGCTCTTTAGCCTTAGCAACCGCGCATGGCTCATATTGATAGGAGATGGCAACGGGCACTATCCTGAGCTGCTTTACATATTCTGAAAAATCTAGCTTCTGTTTGCGGCCATTGAGCTGTAGCATTTTTAACAGTGCCGGATCGGTTTGATCCACTCCATCCTTCGCACGCCCCTCTTTTTGCGCAATCCAAATGGAGTTACCTTCACTTAATGAGTCAGAAATATAGGCTGAAAGCTGGGTTAATGCTTTTAGCATTTCTTTCGGCGCCTTTGCCGAGCGTTTTACAATAAAACTCTTATTAAGGCGCATAAGCTCAGTGATATAAGGTACTTGCAGTAAGTTATCACCAATAGCGATACGCACCGTGCGCATATCTTGCTGATGCAAGCCCCAGTTAACAAGTGCAGGGTCTAATACGATGTCACGGTGATTTGAAATAAATAAATACGAGGTATTCGAGTCTAATGTTTCAAGGCCAGAATAAGTCACTTTAGACGTCGTTTTATTGATTAAAATTTGCAGATAGTACGCCACTTCATCTTGTACTTGTTCAATCGTACAAAAATCTCCCCACTTCTTTTTTAGTTTCATTCTTACGAGTGGGCGTGCAATAGCAGGCCAAGCATTTAACCAAGCTGGCAGGTTATATTTGGCGATCACATCAATGAATTGATCATCACCTAGTAGACGTGCCAGTGCTGGCACTACTTCATCATCATTATACGGTCTAATGTCAGCGTATTTATCCACTCTACTTCTCAAATTGTCGGATTAACGAATACTGGAACGCATTCTATCGTGTCAAATAAACAGACGCTAAGCATTTCATGTCTGACCACCAAGGCAATATACCAAGTTGGAACAATAAATGCTTAAGCGTCATGCAATTGTAATACGGTAAAAAGTACCACAATAGTTTATCTTCTAACAACTTTACCTAATTTGAGTATAGCTAATCTTAGTAAGAGTGCTGCTAATAATGCGCCCATCGATACTGTTAACCAATGTGGTAGCACTTCGTGTTCCTCACCTATCATCGGCGTTACAACAAAACCATAAGTATTGACTAAGTAATCAGTTAAATAGCCAAAGATAAGTGCAATCCCGATGACACCGCCCAAGTAGGCAAACACGGCACGACGCCCTAATTCTTTACCAACCACCCCAATTGTGGCGATGTTAGTTGCAGGGCCTGCGAGCATAAATACCAATACAGCACCGGGTGACACACCTGCCATTAATAAACCCGCAGCGATTGGAGTTGAAGCGGTCGCACAAATATACATTGGGATACTGATAAGAATAACCACTAGCATGGCGATAATACCGTCGCCCCACTGAGATAAGAAAGACTCAGGCACAAAGGTTTGCACTAACGCTGCAAAGAATAAACCGATAAGTAGCCAAACTGCGGTGTCGGACAGTAATTGATTACAGCTGAACTTAACAGCTTCCATAATTTTGCCAAAAGCCCCTTGATTTTTAGGCTTAGGAGCTGGCTCACAACAGCTTGTCGTGGCTGATGAAGAATCGCAACAACTGGTTACGGTAGGCTCCGTAGTATCACAACAAGACATATTCGTCCCTACCATTGCTAATTGCGGGCTTGCAGGCGCACAGCAGCTTGAGCTTACTTTTGCGGTTTCCACTTTAGCGCTGGCGCAACAGCTATTATGGCTGTGATGCTTTTCAGCAGGCTTTGGCTCTGAGTGATGATTAGCGTCACAACAACCGCTAGTCGCGCTTGGTTCCTCTGAGGTATTAAGGTGCTTTAGTGGCACAGGCTTATCATCTTTCTCACTGCCAACGAGTAACCCGGCCGCAATTGCGCTAACCACAGCCGCAATTGGCCTAATTATCGCCATAAAAGGACCAAGTAGTACATAAGAAACTGAGATAGAGTCCACTCCAGTTTCAGGCGTTGAGACTAAAAATGCGGTTGTCGCACTTTTCGAGCCCCCCGCTCTTCTCAGTCCCACCGCAGCAGGAATAACGCCGCAAGAGCACAGTGGCATAGGCGCCCCAATCAGCGCTGCCTTTATCGTTGTCCAAAATCCTTCTTTTCCTAAGTGCTTTTGCAATAAATCTTTTGGAATAAATACATTAAGTAACCCAGCCAATATTAGGCCAAGCAGTAACCACGGGGCAGATACTAAAAATAGCTGCCAAAAATTTACTATCAGTTCATTCATCGATAGCCTCCAAGGCCGTTAAAATCGAGCAGCTCACTGCCGCTTCCTTACCGCCGCAGCATTGCTCTGCTAGCGTCGATAATGATTGTTCAAATTTTTGTAACTCAGCGATCCGCGCTCTCACTAAGTCCCGTTTAGTGATAGTCAGCGTTTTCACTTCTTCGCAACTGTGCTGATGCTTTTCAAACTTTATCTTCAGCAAGTCTTGCACTTCTTTGAGGCTAAACCCTACTTCCTTCGCGCGAAGAATAAAGCGCATTTGCTTTTCACTTTGCTCATCAAACAACCGATACCCGCCCTCGCTCCTTGTGCAAGGGTGTAGAAGATCGTTTGCTTCATAATACCTTAACGTGTCAGTTGATACGTTAAGCCGCTTTGCCAGCTCACCAATCTTTACCACTTTACACTCCCAAGTCCTGAAGATTATCCTAGTCGACATCACAAGTATAAACCTTAGAGTTAACTCCAAAGTCAAGAAAAGGATAAAAATAATGCAAATCGTGGTATTAGACGCTAAAACCCTTGCAGGAACCGATCTTTCCCCCATTGCCAAACTAGGCACATTAACGTCTTACGACACCACACCCAGTGAGGACATCATCACACGCTGTAAAGATGCAGCAGTCATCATCACCAATAAAGTACAGTTAACTGAACAAACAATCGCGGCGTTACCGCAATTACGCCTGATTTGTGTTGCGGCCACAGGCGTCAACAACATCGATTTGGCAGCCGCAAAAGCCCATCAAATTGCGGTGGCTAATGTGGCTGGTTATTCGACCCCTTCTGTCGTGCAGCACACCTTTACTATGCTTGGTAACTTAATGACAAATATTCATCGTTACCAGCAAGACTGCCGTGCAGGGCTTTGGCAGCAAAGTGATATGTTTTGTCGCTTGGACTACAGCATCAACGAAATTGCAGGCAAAAACTTTGTGATCGTAGGCCATGGAACGTTAGGAGAAGCCGTTGCAAAAGTCGCACAAGCATTTGGAGCTCAGGTAATTGTTGCCGAACGTAGGGGCGTAACTGAGGTTAGAGCAGGACGAATGGCTTTTGAAGAAGCACTGCAGATTGCGGATATTGTATCGATTCACTGCCCGCTTACCGCTGAAACAGAAAACCTGATTTCGAGAGCTGAATTCGCTCTACTTCCAAATCATGCTTATCTTATCAACACCGCGAGAGGCGGAATAGTCAATGAGCAAGCGCTGGTGGATGCGCTAACTAACAAGCAAATAGCTGGTGCTGCTGTGGATGTCCTCACTCAAGAGCCGGCCCAAGCAAGCAACCCACTTGTTCAATACCAAGGGGAAAACTTGCTTTTAACACCGCATACGGCATGGGCAAGTAAAGAAGCCATCGAACGTTTAGTCGGCGAAATTGCCATTAATATTGAAAGTTTTGTGGCAGGCACAACGAGAAACCGAGTGGTCTAGATTATTGTTTTAGTGAGTGATATCGCTAAAAGTTAGTGAAAACCATCAACCACAAACTGATTAAAAAACAACAACAAACTGATATTTATAAACTTTATTAGTTGGCAAAGAGTTTGCAACTCTTGTGATAATTCAAGCAAAAAATAAATGGCTGTTTGCATTACTTGCTCAGCAACAAAATTAAAAAGGAAAACAACAATGAAAAAATTAATGTTAGTGGCTGCGCTTAGCTCTACTCTATTATCAGGCTGTATCGTTGCTGTATCCGACGGTGAAGTAGAACACAGTTGGGCTTCTGAATACAACTCGTCTAACTGGGAACATAAACAGCGTAAAAATCGTGAAAAGATTGCTAACCTTGAAATGGGCGCGTCTTACTCATCAGTAAAAGACATGTTTGCAACTCCTGACTTTAGCGAGTTGGTGTCAAAAGACGGCGACAACTATCAAGTGCTGTACTATGCAACCAACAGCAAACACTCAGACGGCAAAGTAACAAAAGATGAGTGCACGCCATTGGTATTCAAAAACAACCAACTGGTTGGCTTTGGCGACAACGCACTAAAGCAAATTCAGTAAGACTTTATCGCACCAAGGATGGTGAATAATGCGGATATGCTTTAGCCCCCGCATATGGCTTTAGATATTTATAACACTTTAATAAAAACCGTACTTTGCTGTTTTTGTGCAACGGCAAGTGCGCTATCGGCCATTTTTATCAGCTCACTAAGCTCACTACTACAGTGATTTTCAATATGAACTGCACCAATGCTAACGCTCACATGCGCACATATCGGTGAAGCAATATGGGGGATTTTTAACGCATTAACCGAGTCGTGCAGCGCTTCTGCTATCTCATTAATTACGTCGATATTATGCTGAGTTAGTACCAACGCAAAACGAGTACCATCAAAACGGCCAATAAATAAAGAACGTCGGGTAGCGCCTTCTTCTAGCGCTTTGGCGACCTTAAATAAACAATCATCACCGTGCATGTAGCCATAATGCTCATTAAACGTTTTAAAATAGTCCACCTCAACCAGCATAACGGTAAACGCACTGCCATCAGCTTTTGCGCTTTCTAATGCTGATTTCATCGCTTCATCTAGATATCTACGATTGGGCAACTCCGTTAAACCATCGATAGAGGCTAGCTTTTCTAGCAGGTCATTTTTCTTTTTTATTGCTAAATGGTTTTTGATTCTGGCTTTTACAATCAAAGGGTTAAAGGGTTTAGTAATATAATCCACAGCCCCTAACTCCAAACCTCGTGCTTCATCTTTAAAGCTCACACTACCAGAGATCACGACAACGGGAATACCGTAAGTGCTCGCATCCTTTTTTAGGCACTCTAAAACAGAAAATCCAGCGCCGTCAGCCATTAACACATCTAAAATAATAAGGTCTGGTTTACTTGCTTTTAGTTCATCAATACATAACTTAGCGTCAGTGCTATGGGATAACCGATGGCCGTCACCTAATGTATTGCTTAGGACCATCTTATTTATTGGGTCATCATCAATAATAAAAATGTGCTCAGCTTGCTGCATCTTATGACGCTACCTTTTTAGCTCGATAAAGCACACCACCTGTGAAAGTGCATTTGTTAACACATCCAAGTCAGTGCGATTTGTTATTGTTGTGATCGTTTTGCTTTGCGTTTCAAGGTCTTTTGCAACTTTCGCTAGTCGCTTAAAGCCCAGACCTGCAGCAGCGCCCTTAATTCCGTGTGCTAACTCAAATAATGCTGAACCTTGCTCTATTTCAGCAACCTGTTCTAGGTAATCATGGCAAAGTTTAGCAAATTTATCTAACATTGTTTGCAAAAACGTTTCATTTTGCATCATTTGTGATAAAGCAAACTCATAATCAAAAAAGGCTTCTTCTGTTTTATCCGACTGGAAAATATTACTTGCCAATGCCTTGCACGCCTGTGTGCTATTAATTGGTTTTACCAAATAATCATTCATGCCAACGGCTGTGGCTTTCGCCCGCTCTTCTTTGCTTGCATTGGCGGTCAAGGCGATAACGGGAAGCTCAGTTTCAGACCACACGGCTCTGATCTGCTTGGTCGCTTGATAGCCATCAATATTTGGCATATGGATATCCATCAGGATGATATCGGGTTGCAGTGAGCGACAAACTTCCTCAATATGTTCGGCGCTTTGGAGCCCTACGGTAGAAATACCATTCTGCTTCAACATATTTTCAGTAATATCTAAATTTAAGTTGTTATCGTCGACCACCAAGCAAAGTGCACCGGCAACCTGCATACACACGTTGTCGACGGTTTGCGTCATATGGGCAAATTCAGCAAGCCAAGTATAAGCTGATTGGTAAAACACACTTTGATTAAGCGCAATATGGTTACTTTGCTCAGGAAACTCCCCTTCACAATGCAGTAGTAATGCGGTATTTCCAGGTAGCGTATAAGCGGGGTCAAGTGCTGCTTCTGGTGGAATAACAACAATAGACTTGTCGAGCTGAGCATGCATCCCGTGCAATCGCTCAACAGATAAAGGTTCCGCAAGACCTGCAAAATAGCTTGGTAAGCTATGTGCTTCGGTGGTGAGACAGTAAACTTCTTTGTGACTATCCACAACTGGACAAGCGCCTTTATCTAGCACCAATTCGAAGAAAAAGCAGCTTCCTTCGTTCGGGGTTGAGTTAACCGCAATATCGCCACCTAAGAGTGCAACTTCTTGCTTCACAATCGCAAGCCCCAAACCAATGCCTTCGTGACGACGTGTGAAGCTTTCATCACCTTGGGTAAATGCATCAAAAAGGTGTTCAATTTCTTGCGATTTGATCCCAACGCCAGTGTCCCAAACAGCAAACTTTATGGTTTGTTTTGCAGCTCTATCATTAGTTAACGTTACTTTCAGACCCACCTTACCATGGTTGGTATACTTTACGGCGTTACCAAGTAGGTTTACTAAGATTTGCTTTACTTTATCTTCATCACTGTAAAGGTAAGGCCAAACTTGAGGGTCGACCTGTAACTCAAACTCCAAGCCTTTTTGTATACATAAAGGCTTAATCAGTGATTCTATAGTGGTAAATACATGGCAGGTTTGAAATGTCTCGTATTGAATTGTGCCTTGATGACTTTCTACTTTGGCAAACTCTAAAATACTGTTGAGCATGGTAAGCAGCTCGTTTGCAGCCCCAGAAAGCTGCTGCAATTTTTTACTCTGAACTCGAGTCAGCGCCTCACTTTTGATCATATCCGCCAGACCTAATATGGCATTAATTGGCGTTCTAATTTCATGGCTGATATTCGCGATAAAGCGGCTTTTGGCAAGCGTTGCGCGCTCAGCATCTTGCTTCGCTAACAGCAGACCAGTGATATTTTGAATATGGATCACGTAATACTTAGGGCGCTTATTTTTATCCCAAACTAAAGAAATACTCAATTGTAACCAGCGGTGCTTACCCGACTGTGAAATCATGTGCTCAACGACTTTCTTTTGCTCTTTTAATAGCCCAGCCAAGACAGGCTTCAGCTCTTGCCAGTTTTGTTCATCAAACAAGCGTTCCAGCTGCTTTTCTCCGGTATTCTTATCAAGTGATAAGTAACGTTTGGCAGCCTTGTTCATCTCCAAAATTTTACCGCTGATCGCAGCTAGAATAACGCCATTAGGTGCAAACTCAGTCGCTGCCCTAAAGTTTTCTTCAGAGTCTCTTAGGGCATTATATGCCTCTTGTGCGGCAGTAATATCTCTCGCAACCCCCAAACAACCGATGAGCTTTCCAGTTTCCGATTTCAATGGCGTGATAGTCAAAAAGTAGGTATTTGCCCCAAGGACAAAATTAGTTGCCACTTGTTCTTGCGAGCGCTCCATCGCCGCTTCTTGCTCAAGTAAAATGGTTAATCCAGATGTCACTTCAGGTTGTGTTTTCGCAACTAAATCCGACTTATCAACCCCCATAAACTCTTCAAACGCGCGATTACAGCCTATGAATGAACCGTCTATATTTTTGAAATAGATAATATCGGGCACAGAGTCAAGCACTGCATTTAGCAAAGCAGCTTGACGCTCTTTTGCCTCAAAGCTTTGCTTTAATGCCTGTTGTTTACGCTTAATTTCGTCGTCTAGTTCTTGATTATGTTGCTTAAGGGCATGCATTAAGCGCGATTTTTGCTCCACCACCTGTTTGATTTGTATAAACCAAGGTTGCCATTCTGAGGGGATAGGATAGTTTAAAGTGGCTTGTGGTGTATGCTCTTGCAAAGATAGATAATTCACAAAATGCTTTAGAGGTCGGACAAATACTTGTCCGCTTAACCATACAATAGTCACAAAGGTAAAAAGAATAAAAAACAGTAATAGTGCAAGTTCGAGCAAGATCTCCCGCTGTAGCGGAGCGGCAAACTGCTCATAGCTTTCATGATAGTTTAAACTAATAGGCTCTTTGGCGGGTTTTGCAATAAAGTGCAGTCCGTACTGCCAAGGTGCTGATGAGTTTACAAGCCCATCGTGGTCGTGGTCATAACGCTTCCCCGCGATAATCTCATCACTTTGGTTTTTAAATTCCATCGTACCGTCTAAGGAGCCGATGTTTAACAACCACCTATCAATAATATCGCTATCATAGATCATCAATACATGAGCGTTATCCACCGTTGATAGTTTCTTGCCGAGCGCAAACATTTGTCTATCGAAAAACTTCACGGGTGGACCAACGACTATATTGCCCAAGCTAAAGTCGGGTTCGAACTTACCTTGAACTAACCGGGTGATGAAATGGCTGCTTGACGCATCTCGACGCTTAACATACGCAAAACCATCATCTTCTATGTATGCGACCGCATACAATCCACCTTGCAATGCGAGTGCGGCATCAAAAGCGGTATTAAGCGATAATACGGTTTGCCATCGTTTAGTGGCAAAAAGCGCTTCACTGACTTGCCCACGACCAACAATCTCTCCACCATTGTTTGGTAACGCATGATAATAATGTTCAGGGTGTTGCTCTATATCTTCTAACCACTCTGGTGGCTTTTGAAAAGAAATGGGCTGCGCTAGGTTAACGGCGATACTATCAAGAACGACATGTGCAGCATAAAACTCTTGTTTCAGCTGCTGAGAAACATATTCATACTGACCAAAACGTACTTTGTACTGGCGTTCGAGTTTAATTTGATAGAGATGGTAAGCTAAGACGAGGACAAGTAGGATGGGTATTATTACCGCCACTAAAATTCCCTTTCGGTAACTTTTTAGTGGTAAAAATTCTTTTGTCGCATCCATTTACTGGCTCGTTCCCGTTTGCACACAGTGTTAGCAAAAGAGTAACGAGCCAGTCGGCTCAAGGCAAGTTATAAATTTTCTTCAGCAAAACTTGCCAAGCGGCTTCGTACTACACCGTTTAAGTTAATGGTAGCGCTACCTTCAAAGTCTTTAAAGCGCTCGACAATATAAGTTAACCCTGATGTCACTGGGGTGAGATAATTACTATCAATCTGGGCGAGGTTTCCCGTACAAATTAATTTGGTTCCCTCACCGCAGCGAGTGATGATGGTTTTTAACTGTGATGCCGTTAAGTTTTGGCTCTCATCTAAAATAACGACCGCATTTTGAATACTTCGGCCACGCATAAAGTTCACCGATTTGAACTGAATGTTCGCCTTTTCCATAATATAGTTTCGGCTAGTCACTGGGCTTTCATCGTGTTTGTGAAGCACTTCTAAGGTATCTGTGATTGCCGCAAGCCAAGGGGCCATTTTCTCTTCTTCCGTGCCTGGTAAAAAGCCAATACTTTCAGCTATCTCAGGCGTATTTCGCGTCACAATTACCTTATCGTAAATTCCTTTTTCGATGATCATTTCAAGCGCACTGGCAAGCGCCAATAAGGTTTTTAGGTATTATAAATTAAAAATAGACACACCGACCGACCGATTAAATGCTATTATTTTTATTCACTTATTTGAAAGTCGATGTAAACTTTAAGGTATACCTAAGTCAGCCCCATGAAAAACTATAAAAATAAAAGCATCCTCAACATCGACAATGCCATTTTCCAAAGATTAGCCCCCAAAGGCAGCTTTTTACAACATTGTTTAATTAATTCTAAATGGGATGATGAAAACGAAAAAACCTCATCTCTTGCGCATTACAATGTACGATTAGCGATATCAAAGTTATTGCAACTAATAAATGCTGACGAAGAAGATCACCAAGCGTTAATCCATTTATTAGTAAGTAAACCAGAGGCTATAACCATCACAGATCTCATCCAAGGTTATAAGTCAATTGAATTGACATTAATAAACCACTTTCCTTTAACTGGCGCCAAAAGCTACAGCACCGCTGTAAGAAACTTTTTCAACTCATTCAGTGTTCCTATAGAAAATGGTTTTAATGCATCAGAATTAGCTTATGCAACACTGCTATCAACAAATGTAGACTTTAAGAAAAACCCTAACATAGACCTTTTTACCATTAATGTAAAAAATAAGATTAAGTTTACGGTTATAGATCCCGATATTTTCCCACACCTATTTGTTAAGGAATCGGTTTTACACAATCTTCTAATCAATTTAGAAAATGCCTCGAAAGAACAGCCCTTTGAATACTCCGTCATTGCGAGCTTTAAAAAACTGTTGCGTGAAATTGACCAGTGGCCTAAAAACTCTCAAATAAAAACATTACTTAACTCTCCATTAAGCCAATTAACGCCAGATAACATTATCGAAGCGCTAATCGATTTTGAGAAAAATTTACATAAGGCATTGCCAAGGAGAAAGTTGAATCAGCTAAGTACACTATTTAGACAGAAACTATTTGATCATGGACTAATTGCTCCTGAGCTAAAAAAAGCAAAAGACCTCTTCAAAACCAATTTCAACAGCTCAGGCCAGTTAAAATTTAAGCCACAATATACCGTAAATTGTTCGGACGTAGATCACAGAATTGACACTTTCTTAATAGGATCTATTTTACCATCTGGAAGTGTTGGTGAATGCTGCCTAAACAAGCTAGAGGCTGACTCAACTGTTACCCCTAATGATAGCGATAAGGTAAAAAAGCTAGTAGAAGTCCTAATGCTGATTCGAAAAGAAGGCTACAACTACGCTCGATTACTTATTGCTAAAAAGCCCGAAGACTTGATTACTTATAATGTTTCCAAGGGTTTAATAGAGCTAGAGTTGTTTATCACCAATCACTTCCCTGACGACAAGTTCGAAAGACTAAAACTCATTCGTGGCTTTCTGAACCTATGCGAAACCCCAACTAAAAGTGGAAGGTTACTAAAAGATTTTGAGATTGATTCGACTATTAATCCAAAAGAAAAAATTAACACAATGGCTTTTCAAGGTTATTCCAAAACTAACGGCAAAAAGAGTGATGTGACCGTTAAATTTAACCTGACCAAATTAAAGCCCTTATTAAAACTGAACAGCGTGCTAGTAACAGCGTTAAACAACCTACAAACTTACACAACAACCACGCCGATGCCTTCCACGTCTTTATCTGACATAGAGCGAACTTTAGGCTATATCGTTGATACTTCATTTGAGGTGGCTCAAGTAAGACATATCCTTTCTAGCCCAATATCTGAATTAGAACAAAGAGATTTCAGATTAGGTTTTGCTCAGCTTGAAGATATCATTGAAAAACAGGATATAAAACTAAAGGCAGCTAAAAGCCAATCTATACGAACATTCCTAAGTAAACATGCAGGAAAAATTAACAATCAAATCGAAATAAAAAACTGTGGATTTAAATCTCGATTCAGTGCATCCGAAGAGCTGGATTCGCAAAAATTAATAGAACCTGTCGATGAAAATGGAGATGTCTTACCTTGTCCTATTCTTAATCAGCAACAATCATTATCTGAACTACGAAAAAATGTACAGGAGTATTTTGAAAAGCCAATAAACCAGATACTGAGTGCATGTAAGAAAGAGGTTGAATACTACAAGCAGCTTATAGCCACTTTTGACAAATACACGAAAAAAGACGTAAACGGCTTTTATATCAAAGATATTCCAGAAACAGTTACAAAGCTAGTTAATGACAACCAAATTGAAGACGGAAGGAAAGTCCTACAATCACGAGTAAGCGCGATTAAAAAGGAATTTACTAGTGAATTGGTAATGGGAGCCTACCTAAGGCATCAACTATCAAAAGGGGTAACAAATACCACTTACTGCCTACAAAAATCAGAGTTAATTCCACCATATGTGCAACATTGGTTTCGTAGCACTGGCACTGGTATGAAAGAATTTTTCTGGTCTGGTTTATTTTTGCCTAAAAATATTCTGCTTGTGTGCTTTATAAGATTAGTTATCAGAACTACTTGGAATAAAGATGTAATAGCAACATTGACTCGTGCAAATTTTCCAGAGCAATTATCAGAAGGTGCTTTTGTACTTGCTGGATTCAAAGGAAAAGTAGGTAAAGATACTTCGCCTGTTACGATTGAACCACATGAAAAAGAAATTCGTGAGGTGGTTAGTTTTCTTACCCAACATCATGCCAACATGGTACGAATGGGCTTTCAACCAGAGAGTATTTGGGATACTCCGGGTTCGACAAAACTAAATTTCCTATCGGCAAGTATTATAGACAGGCTACGTGATCACTACACCCTTCCATATTTTCGGATGGAGTTATTAGCCAAACATCAAATGAATCTTAGAAAAGGTATCGACGGTAGCTTGGTTAATTCACAACGAGAGCGGAATCATGCAACCAGTAGAGTAACTTCTGGTTATCTTACTCACCCTATCGCTGTAATTGAATATGAAGCCAACAATGCAGACTTTCAGCGAAAATTTGAGACAACCGTTCAGTTTAGACATAAAGAAGCATCAATAAAGAAATACGGCTTAGATCGCAACAACATTGACGAGGATTTGATCGTAGCACCAGCCGATCATAAAGAAGAATTGCCCGACTGGTTCATTTTAGCGGACGGCTCATCATGCACAGATATCTTTGCTGGTGTTGATAAATCTAAACAGGACAGTATCTGCAAAGGTCGAAAATGCCATTCAGGAGAAGGTTGCGAGTTCAATCGCGTTGAACTGGGTGTTGATGAATTTGTACGAACCCTGCGACATCAGGCTTATTACATTGCACGTGGAGAGGTGTTATTAGCAAAGTATGGTAGAGAATATTTTGATGAGTATATTGCACCGGAAATGCGATTTACGTTTGGATTAGTAAAATATGTAGAGTTATCCAATCCTCTAATGTTCAAAGATGCTAAATGGAGATTAGAAAATGAACAGTAATCTTAAGTACCAATTCTTAAAAGATATAAAGCCAGAAGATATACTGGAAGAACATGATGATCTACTTTTAGAAAATGCAAAACTGTTGCAAGTTACAGATGAAAAACTCGCTATTGAAGGTACTGTTTTACATTATCATGCGAAGATCACTGGCGCGAAAGCCAATGAAACGGTATTGCAAAAAGGCTCTGTAGATCTACGTGATATATGGGTTCCCGGTGCTGCGGGATGGCAGCACCCAGTGCCTATATTGGTTTACCCTGACTACGCAAAGGCGCTTATTGAAATCGTCGATATTTATGCAAACAGGGCCAAGCATACGCCAACATTTGTAAAAACAGGGGTAATGTCGCAACTCAACATTGCAGCGCAATTCATTGAATATATGTGTTTACATGGTCATCTCGTTTTAAATGGAGTAAATCAAAAGCAAATTGATAAGATGAAGGTAACGCTAAAAGAAGGCGGAATCCCAACTACACTAGCCTTGCAAGAACGAGTTAATTCATTTGTCGATTTGTTAATCGAGAATGACGAAATAGAGCCATTTTTAATCAAAGACGGTAACACCGTAAACTCTAAAGTAACTAGCATAAGAGTACCTAAAATTGCTCAGTGTATCGGTGCTGTTAGTCTTGAAAATCAAGTTCCAACTAGTGTTTACCAAAAAATAACAGAACACCTAAAATCAAAGGGAGTTAAAGTTGGTACTCATTTAGCTTCCAAAGGCACATCCGCACCTTCTCAGCCAGCCGTTAAATCTTTGAATAACTGGTTTGGAACTTGGAATAGGTTTGCAAAACTAGATAATGAAGATCGGATGCAATTTATTCCTTTTCCTAACCCTAACCAGCTTTCTAAAAAACTAGGTAAAGTTGCTGGTCGCACAAAAAATTTGGATTTAGAACATGTTGTTGATCTATTGGGTGGGTCGCATCTTTGGGTATACGAATACTCATCCAAAATAATCTCTTTGGTAAATGAGATTACCAGCTTGAAAAATCATTATATTGCTGAAGGGCTTCGCCATCGAACACTTACCGAACATAAGTTTCCAGAATATTTAGTTAGCTCGAAAAAAGTTAAGGAGCTTGAAAAGCTGCTCGGCATTGAAATCCATAAATCGAGTTTAACCGCTTCAAATATAGATTCTGAGGCGCTCTCTGTAACTGAGGTAATCACATTATTGATGACTGCATGTTATGTCATATTGCAAACTTACAACGCAAGAAGACAAGCAGAAATCCAGCACCCTCTAATTGGTATTACGGAAGAGTTCTTCCGCTGCAAAGATAAAAAATTCAATTGGTATCAAGCATGCTTTTATAACGAAAAAAATGGTGAGCGCCGTTGGTACACAACTAATAACGGTAGCACTAAAGCAATTCAATGTTTAATCAAATTGAAAAAAGCATGGGGCGCTGTTGATGTTGACGGTTTGTTTAATGTGCCAAGTTTTCGAATTGATGAACAGGGTAACTTCAAACACTACAAATATCATTTTAATAAGGGTAAAGATTCAAAAATCACTGGCAATGCCTTCTTAAAAATGATGCTAGGTGATGCTGAAGTGGATATGAAAAGCCACCCATTCAGACGTATCTACGCTGTAATTTACCACTATCAATATAAAAATGCAGACTTATTGGCCTTATGTCATCAACTAGGTCATATCGATCCCGAACAAACAACGGTGTATGTGACAGAGCCAGCAGCAAGAGAAACACATGAGCAACTTCATCATAAAACTAAACTGACTCGAAATGAGAAAGCAGAATCAACCATTGCGATAAAAGAAGAAAATAAGGCTCTAGATAAAGTCATTGCTGAAGTAGGCGTTGAAACAACGGCAAAAGACATTCTGACTTTGCTCATGGGCACCGAAGAGATGGCTGGCAAATATACATCTTATTTGAAAAAGGTTTACCGGGTTTTACAGAAGAGTGTCAGGTTCAATAACTATACAAAAGACAAATATGGGAAAGACTTTAGCGAATTACCTGACGAAGAAAAAAGTAATGAAATGGCTCAAGTTCTTGATGCTAGAGGCCACAAACACAAACCTAAACCACACGCAACTTGCCATAAAAAAGAGAATGAAGCTAAAAAGCATAAGTCTCCTTGTGAGCCTTCTGTTTGTAAGGGCTGTGCATACCAAGAAGTAAAACGAACTCAACTAAACATAATGAAAGAAGACTTAATCGCGCTAAAGGCTGTCCTAACTGATTTTTCAATGCTTCCTATTGAACGTATGCGTGCAAAGGAGCAAAGCGATAACTTATCTATTTTGATAGAAAGCCATGAACGCGCAATGGAAAGAAGTAAAAGTATTTTCAAAGGGGGCAACCTAATGGCTAAGACAAATCAAAACCAAGATCCTCAACAAAAAGAAGCCTTTGAGCGTATTGAACGAAAAGTAGAAATACTTGAAAAGTGGGCAAACGAAGGCATCCCCTTTGTATTGGTTCAAGGTAATAAACAAGTTGATGACAAAGGAAAATATGTCCTTGAATTCTTTCCTACCAGCCCTACAGGACTTAGAAAGTGGAACGGTAAACAAAATAGTAAGGAAGTTGTTAAGCAATATGATATTCCGCCATATACAACGTCTGCAAAGTCTTTAGATGCTATACCCGCGAGCTTAAAATTAAAAATTTATGGCGATAAAAATAAACTTAACCTTTGGGAAAGGCTGAAGTTTAAGGCCAAGCTGCAAGCCAACACTAAAGAAAAGAACGCTCTACAAGAGCTAGAGGAAGAGCTGAAAATATCTAAAGCTAATCACCAAGGGCTGGCATACGAGTTAATTGAACTTCGAGTGACTAACAGGCACTTAGAAGAAGAAAACAGCACGCTAGAGAACCAGATTGAAAGTGTACGTTTGTCTATAAAATCCCAGCTTGATCTCAAGAAAAAACAGCTTAAGCAGTCTGATCTAAAGAGCAAGCAGCTTAGCATCGAAAATGCAAAGCTGAAAAAGCTTTTAGACGAACATGGTATCGACTACGAAAATGCTGACGAAATCACCTCTATTATTGATTTTCCGGGGAAGTAAATCATGGTGAATAAGCGCAGAAAATCTTCTCAGGATATCGGTAAACAGAATGCTAAAAAGATAGCAGATTGGGTAAATACTTCACCTGTTATCCCTTTGTATCAAGGTCGAGTTAACAAGACTCAAATTTTCAAGATGCATAATGTGCCTAAATCAACACTTGATACAAATGAAGATCTACAAAAGATATTTGCGCCTGATGGTCCAATAGAAAAGCTAGTACAAGAACAAAAAAGGCTGGAGATTGAGCAACCTGATGATGTGCTAGAAGAAAATTCAGCAAAAGAAGAAGTAGAAAACACGGTTTCCAATAATGAGCTTGAATTGAAAGTTAAGGCATTAGAGACCCAGCTTAACTCTATTCAACTAGATCTTGCTTCGGAACAGTTTTTGTTGGCAACAGGTCGGTATATTCCAAAGCTATACATGGATGTTGGTGACGTGTGATGCAAATAAATAATATATCGTTTAACGAAGAAGTTAAGCAATTAATAGGCGTAGTCACTTTAATTCGACACTATACACAAGATAAACGTGGCATTTCATCCATATTTTTATTAAAGGTTACGAGCGAGAAAATAGTCGTTAAGGCTGAATTCGGCGCAATCACCTCAGTACCGCAAACTGGGGAGATTTGGAAAGTGGCAGGTGATTATTTCTTTGATAAGGAATATGGTTCACAGTTTGTTGTTAACGAGGCTGTAAAGCAGCATCCCAGTGCAAAAGTTTCAACTGATGTACTGTGTGATTTCCTTATCTACAACCCTCATTTTGTCGGGATAAATAGTTATTGGACTAAAAAGCTCAAGATTGCTTTTGGTGAAGGCTTATTTGCAGTTTTACAAAGTTACTCAGCTAAAAAGCTATCCAATTGTAAAAAGTTAAAAATCTCACCCATTATGGCTCAAAATCTTTGCGATGGTTGGACCAAAGCAGTTGGTGAGAATGAGTTAAATCAATTTTTTGAACGATACAACTTACCAGTTGAGTATGTTGAAACTACTCGTCAGCTATTAGGGCGTGACGCAACTAGCCTGTTAAAAAAGAACCCATATCTGCTCTATCCAATAATTTCGGTGAGTGCTCCAAAGCAAAAATGGAAATCACTAGACAAAAAATTAAGAACTAATTTTGATATCAATTTAAACGATAAGCGTAGAGCTATTTCATTTGTTGAATCACTACTTTATTCCGCACATAGCAATAACGGTGATATGGCATTACCTGCTGATGAAGTAAAAGCTGAACTGATGGAAGCTGGCATTGAGCTTGAACTTAATAAAATTGAAGATAGTGCCTTTCAGACTCTTTGTTTCAACAAACAAAATACCACTATACAAATCTTGGGTCATCAGGCTATTGAAAAAGCAATTAATACATTATTTCACAGTCGTTTATCTAAGATAAAGCAGCTATTTGATACAAATTCGTTGGCGTTTGACGAAACATTATCAATATTAGATCACAACAATGTTGAGCTTAATTCTCTTCAGTTAAAAGCCTTGGATAATGTTTTCAATTTACCTATTTCTTTCATTGTAGGACAAGCCGGAACAGGAAAGTCTTTACTATCTCAGATCATCATTGATGTAAGCCTTAATAATGGTTTTAACATTTGGAAAGTTAATTCAGTTGTTAGTAATAATGAAAATATACTGCCTAATTTGAAGGGCGAATCTATTAATCGCTTTATTTCAAAAGCAAAAAAGCGAAACCTAAAAGGCACATTGTCTGGGACACTTATACTGGTAGAAAATTCAAATTCAATTGATATGTTCACGTTGTATAAACTGTTAAAGGTAGTTCCTCTTAACACTCACATTTGTTTTATTGGTGACAAATTTACATTACCGCCTATAGGTCCGGGATCGTTTTTTAAACAAGCTGTTGAATGGAAAAGTGAAGCCGTAACAGAGTTAGTTGAGGTCAATGGTGCCGAGTCCCAGCCTAATATCCAGCGGCTGTATCGCTCTTTAATGGGCAGCACGGCATCATCAGTATTTGATGCTATTCCTGCATTTGACATGTCAAAAGAACAAAGCCTAAGTATTTACCATACTGAAGATAAATCTCACGAGATGCTTAGTGCCATTACAATCAATATTTGGTTCGAATTGACTCCAATGTTAAGTGATGTACCTAAGATCATTTGTTCTAGTCCACAATTGTGCGATGACATAAATTCTCAAATTCAGCGTATTCGTTTTAACCGAAAAAAAGTAGCAAAGCTAGAAATTGGAGAATCTGTTTTCTATGCGGGGGAGCCTATTATTTTTGCTAAATCTAATAAGTTTGTTGATGTACCAGTTGGTACGTTGGCAAACATAGCAGAGATATACGAAAAGCCTGTCGTTATATATGGGCGTGAGTATTGGATGAAGATAAACATTGGCGATGATTGTATCAATTTGTCATCAGATGATATTGAAAGTATTTCGCTGTGTTATGCAATTACGGCGCATAAGGTTCAAACTAATCAATTTACTCATTCCTTAGTTGTTTTGGATAATTTCTATTTGATTAATAAACCTTGGCTTTATACATGTATTAACGCTTCTAGTGATTCCATTCTGTTTATCGGCAATAAGAGCCAGCTAGTCGGTCAAGTTAATACAACTGATTTTAGTGCTAAAAGACATCACGGCATCCCTTTGAAATTGGAGGTTTCAGGTGAGTAGCAAGATTACCGAAACAAAGGTACGCTATGATCGTCAAGACCACTATGTTTACCAAGATATCAACGGAGAGGTCCTTTGGGGACCTACTGATTTTCTAATCGATCTTGATAGAGATCCTAAAACCAAGCGTACCTATAGAAAAGCGTTTAGACGATTATTTAAGTTTTTAAACTCTGGTAAGCATAGAGTGAACTGGCTTGAGATGAACGACTCACGCATGAAGGAGTTTAGGTTATTTTGTTTAAATGAAACAATGTCAGATTCACGCTACAGAGGTAATGAAAACATTGCCAAGCAAACAGTCAATAGTGATTTTTTGATGCCGATCTATAACTTTTATCATTGGGTTCAAAAGCAAGGAACATATCACCCAAATATTCTTGGTTTTGATCCGGCTAATAAGTTCTCATATCAAATAACATCATCATTATTGTTGAAGGAAATCGCCGTATCTAGAAACGAAAAGCCAAACAATGATTCACTTTATCCAGAATTATTCAGAGATTGTGATAAAAGAAGTAGACAAAAGAAGGATGCTAGCGAATACGAACTAGAAGAATTAAACAATTATATCATTAATGAATATGATGGTTATGAACGCACGTCATTGTTGCTAATTGCGCAGATTATGAATGAAACTGGTAGTCGCCCAATATCAGTTAGTAGTTATAAAAGACTTCAATTTTCAGATGAAATTATCACTAAAGAATTCGACCTAAACAAACAAGATTACTTGTCGATTGTTCCGAAGCTAGCAAAGCAAGGTAATACTATGCCGATAAACTTTAGGTTATCTACTGTGCTAGCAATTAGTCATTTCATTAAGAATGATTTGAATGAATTTCTTAGCAATGTTGATACAGGTAGCTATGAAGGGCACTTGTTTTTAGACCCTAACAGCTTTAAACCACTAACGGCAGAGAATATTAGCAAGATCTTTAGTGAAATCACCACAGAACTTGGCTGGCCTAAAGGTAAATCAATTTATTCTTTACGTCATAAGTTTGCAGGAAATAGCCTTGATAAACATCTGGACGCTGCAATAGAGTTAGGTTTTAGTGCAAGTGAAACCGCTATTGCACTTCAGTTGGAAAGAGAAATGACCCATCGCAGTTCAGGCTCCTTAGAAGATTATATTTCAAGTCGAAAAAGAACAATGCAAAAAACGGAGTCTTTTAAAAAGGCATTGAAGATTAGTGAATTAGAATCAGATAAAACACGTCTTGAATTGGAAAAGAAAAAAATGATTGAAATTGCCGAACAGAAAGATAGTGAGAATCAGAAATTACTATTAGAGATAGAAAGGTTAAAAGCTAATTTGACACAACAAAGTTAGTGCAAATAATTATATAAATTTATTTTTAATTAATAAATGGTTAGACTGAATTGTTAAAGTGTTAGGCGAAAGAGGCTGTAATTGGGATTAATAGTACACGGGAACGTAGTTAAGGTTGACCACAGTAACAAAGAGTGGTTAAAAACAACACCTCACGGAAATCCCACTAAAGAAGTTATAGAAGGGCTTACTGTTTATTCTCTATTTAAAAGACTACGAACTTCTAATAAAATTCGAAGAAAATATCGAAACAAAATTCCCGGTGATAACTGTCCCATCATCTACGCACTCAAAGGTAAAGATAACCTAACTACAGATTTAACGAGCATTAAAAAACTTAGAATTAGCTACAACTCTATTATAAGTATTTTTCAAGCTCGTGAACCAAACGGTTACGATCTGGTCATTTCAATGCCATCTGCACATAATATAAGCCGTATTATCGGGAAACGTTTGGCAGGAACTTTTTCAGCTCACCATTCCGATGATTTTTTACGTAAATTGACAATTGATGAAGCATTTAATCTTTTGGATAGAGCTGACATCAGTGTAGATGAACACAAGGCTTTATCTTTTAGGTTAAGAAAGCAAAGACAGGAAAGTGGATTTCAAGGAGCATTTTCACTCAAAGGAATTCCTGTTGAATTTAGATCAGAGTTCCCACCTTTATGCCTAAATAATATAGAAATAGAAAACTTAGAGCCAAAACGAATTCTTCTGGTTGATGACCTGCTTGCAACAGGAACCACATTGAAAACAGCGCATGATCTAGTACAATCTTGCTTTCCTTATGCTGAAATTCATGGTGCGAGTCTAATAAGCTCATCTACGAAATAATCTTGACGAATGCGTCAATTATCATCATAATGTTATATACAGAGTGTGCTTGAGTCTCCCCGCTCTTAAAATCCAGACGAGACCCGCGTAGGCACCTTTGCTAAAGGTCGGTTCGTAAAGAGCGCGTATTTGGCAGGTTAGGCAGCGGCTAACCCTTCAACTTTTTTGTTGTCGTATTTGTAACTATAGGAGAGCTTTTGCTCTCCTTTGTTCATTCTGGCTGTTGATATTTATTAAATACCAATTCCTTCAGCACTAATCTTAATTCCGTTTATGTTTACGCTCCTCGTAATATATTTAGCACCATCAAAATACTTTATTTCGGAAAATCTAGCCTCGTTAATATAAACATCGATAACATTGCTTGGATTAGATAGATCAACACTATTCCTATTCTTTTGCTCAGTAAAATTACTTTCGTAGTAGCCATTTCTGTAGAACTCAATTGATCCCCAATTTCCAGAGAGTACGTTTTTAAATGTATATAAATCGTAAAGGCAGATGCCATTGTGAAGGCTTACACAATCTAGAGTGCCGACATTGTGAACGACTATTGGTTTTAGGTTTAAAACTTCATCTTGAGTCAATCCATTTTTAATCAAATACTCCCTAGCTGAGCTAGAGTTAGCTACTACCTCATTTAACCGCTCTATTTGAAGAAGCCCTTTATTTAACTTGGAATTTTTCTTTCCAATTAGTTTGAACCAAGACAATAAACCAGCTTCATTATCAGTCGTAACATGTTTTAGTTGAACCGCATATACAATTTTGGTTGATTTGTCTCGGATAAAAAAATCAACATCAAGTCTTAATTCAGGAAAATCTGAAGCGTCAAACTTTTCAGGTTTTAATTCAAACTCTAGAACATCAAGGTGATCACATTTTATTAAATCATCTAGTAGAAATCGGGTTTGTTCGTCTTCAAGCAATGAATGCCAATCTGGTCCTTGCTTTTTCAAAGCAAAATATTCCATCTGTTGGATTAGGCCGCGAACCAATTGAAGTGGTCCTAACACTAGCCCACCATTTCTGATATCAAACAGTCTATCTTCGGGTTTATTGCTTTTCTGAAACTCTTTAATTAACTCATAGGTTTTCAACAATCCTTTTCTCTCTGGATATTGTCGAACCATTCGCTTAACTTCACCTCTACTCAAAGGTTTTTCTATCTTATCAATTTCCCTTCTTTGAATAATATTGGTTAGGAAAATAACGAGATCTGCTATCTCAGGAAACAGCTCCTGCGTCTTGCGGCCAAAACCTAATCTCCAGTGCTGAGGAATAATAGAAAGTACTCTAGCGTGCAACTGGGCAATAGATTCATCCATCGGTCCATTTTTCTGATGTGTTGCAACTGCAAAACTTCCAATCGCATTGGTCGCAGCTTTTAAAGAGATAAATTCCAATGCGCTACCAAACCATATAGGCGTTAGTAATTCAGGCTCTCTTTGCTTAAATACAAGTGAACCATCTTCTAGTACTTCTAATGTCAATGTACCAGATACCAACATCGCAAAATGCTCTACAACCCAAGAGACATCTACAATTTTTGACAACACATCAGCATCTAATCCTCCATTAATTAATTTAATCTGTTGGTCGTTAATGAGTTCCGCTACATTCATATTTACGTTACGGATATGACTATCAAACCCAGCTAAAGTTAATTCTTTAGGTGCATCATTTTTGATTTCCGAGCGGATATTCACGTATTTAGTAGTTTGATCAGAAATCACATCTTTAATTCGTTTATACCCGTCCACGTCTTTAGACGAGAAATCCATATATTGAGCATGTGTAAGTTGGACTTCATTGAGCAAGTCAATAAGTCTCTCCGCAGGTTCATTGCCTTCTAATATTTTTTTCAACTTAGGAATGTTGTCAGGGTTAGCAAAGTACTTGTGAGGAAATTTCAACATGGAAAAGGCTGCTGCCATAGCTTGGTGAGACTGAGTGTTAATTAACGGCTGTGTCATCGTATTTTTAATTCCTTTAGATTTGTACACCGGATGAGAGATATTTACTGTGATATGGGCTTTGAGCGCAGAGAATATACCGCGCTATGGTTGAATACAGACGAGTTAACACCGTCAAAATATGCGCATTGCAAGCTATTACATATAATTGAGTAACCTTCAAATGATTCAAATTCACCTTTGGACACTTCAACCATTAATCTATCGATTGCAACTTGGTTGTTGATGATTTTATCTTTGTAACGTTTAGCGTTGGATTTTCCTGCATGCTCAGCAGCAATCAATACGAGTAAAACTGACATATAAGCAAGCACACCAGCGCAGACATACCAAAACACCTTGGTCGAAAACTCTGCAAAATTTTCAAGTGCAGGAGAGAATTCGACTTTATTTGTGTCTTTTTTAAATGCTTTTTGTAACGTTGAAAGAATTGGCTTTACAACATTGACTCGCTTAGCTAATTCAACAACTAAAATCGCCAAATACGCTGTTATTACGACTCCTGATGCACAGAAAACGACAAAAAGCACATTAGGAGCAGTTAATTCAGCAAACGCAAAGAACCCCTGATAGAAAATTCTGTCGATAGACAGCGGAAATTGAGTTTCCTCAATACCAAAAGCCTTTGAGAAACTATGATGATACATTAAGCCAAGCGCATAAAATGTCGCGAGTACAAGACTGATGAGAACAGGTGCATGGTTCAGAATACGTTTCATCCTACCTCCTGTTTTCAAGTTCAGTTTTGGGATGCTTATTTTGTTCTTCAGGCAACTCTTCTAATAATTCATCACTGTAGAAATCGAAAATCATCTCGCCAGTCGTTTTTCGCTCAGTCCAATAACGACCTTTTAATTTACGCTTTGGATTCTCAATTATTGAAAGGACGCAAGCACCATCATGAGGGTTGCTCCTGTGGGCCAAACTAACACGAGGTTTACTCGTATAGCTGTAAGTAAGCTCTTTTTGCTGACGTTGTTCATCAATTAAAAATCCTTCAACATACGAATCACTTTGCATCTCAGAGGTTCGAACAACATATGATGTTGTGAAAAATGTCTGCTTTACTGTAAGCATTGCGGGGATAGGAGCTATTTTATTACCTGTGGCATCATCAACCCAGTTTGAGTAGATGTAACCAACCCATGTTCCATTTAAGTCAGGAAACGGAACTAACCAGCCTCTGAATATTTTAAATTTCCAACCCCATTTAACGAAAATAGCTATCAGCAATAAATCTGCACTAACGACTTTAGGCACAAGACTAAAAAAGTCTTTAGCCAAGGACAGGTTAAGATCACTTGCCCAAGCGAGTCCAAACCATATAAGTGCTGATACGCCAATTAATAAGTAAATCGTGCTTTTAAGTACGATATTTTTCATCATTCGTACCCCACGTAATTCCATGCTGCAACTAATAATTGCCGAGCATGCTGTTTAGTCCATTTCTGGCTAGGCCCAAACAAGTACTTTAGTTCACTCACTTCTCCCCAATCATCAGACGAGTCTTTTCCTAATTCTTGATACAAGTATATGATTGCGTTGCGTAAAACATCGTAATACGTTGCACAGTTAAAGTAATTATTGGGCACATTCCAAATCAAACACTCGCATAAAAAGCCCGGAACATTCTTGGCTTCATCGATTCCAGATGCCGCCATTTCATTTGTTAATTTTTTTAGTACGCGCACGGTTCGTTTATATTTCCGTGACGTAAGATTATTTTTGCCAACGCCATTTTCGTAATGTTGCTCAGGCCAGTTTATGATCTTTTTGCCATCATCAGAAAACTGTTGAACGCCCGTTATGTAGCTACCATCCGTTCTAAAGCGTCTATGCTCCATAAATGGCGCAACATCAGCTTCAACTCGATAAGTATTGGCTTTAATATCAAACGCCTTACTACCACGAGTAACCGCAGCCCTACCAAATTTTGCTACTAAAGCAGCCTCAACATCATCTTTAAAATCATCAAAACTGTAAGATGCAGCGACATAGCCAAATGAATCTCTGGTATACCCTTTAGGGTAATCCCCATAAAAAACATCGGAACAAACAATACCAACATCAACATCAGAGTCAGCTTGAACATTTACCTTGTTTCGATATGACCCTTGTAGAAACACTCGAATAGATTTAGTTTTCAACTTATCAGATGCGTCAATCGCACTTTTAATCATGCTTATTGCATTTTCACAGCGTTCCTGTTCTGTCTTACCCGGACCAGTTGACCAACGTTTAAATTTATCTTCCCAATTAGATGAGCTATTGATATTTGCTGCTGAATTATTTACAGACATTCGTCCCCCTTCTGCGCTTAAAAAGCGCAGTTCATAATATTGAATATTAACTATCGAGCTTTATTTGCCTGAGATAGCACTGACGCAGCAAATGATTTAGTTTCATCGCTATATTTACTACTCTTTAATACTTCAGAGGCTTTGGTTTCCATCTCACTACTTGTCTGGTTTCCAGTACTTGACTGACTCAGTACAGATGCAGCAAGTGATTTTTGTACCTTAGATGCAGATGGATCATTTAACGTAGATGCAGCTTTTGAAGCTAGCGCTTTAGATGATTGTTTTGTGTTAGTCATGATAACTACTCCGTAAATTTTAAAAGAATATGGGCATAAAACTTCAGGTTTAATGCCCTAGTTCAGTTAGTTTTATTTCGCTGGCACCAAAATAGGCCAAGCCTTGCAACCATATTTTCTAGCATCTAATAGTTGTTTAGACTTGGGGTCTTTTCGGTATCTGCGAAAAATCAACTTCATGCCTTTGGGGACACGGATCTTCTTTTTCTTATCAGCCATAGCCGACTCCTTAAAGTGTTAAAGAGAGGCTAAAGGTTGAAATTAATTACGAAATAGACTAAATTTAGCCGTGCTTGGAACGTAAAAAATTCCTTAGATGTGCCTCTCAAGTGTGGTTCATCTTTGCCTGATCTTGCTGGTAACTCGATCAGGCAGTCCTTTCCTTGATAAGCTTCTTTGACTTTCATAAATCTAGAGATTCAATCTAATGTTCAACAAAGCTAGACCATCAAAATAAATTTTGATGGTCTCAGTATACATATTTGAACAAAAGGATCAAAGTTTTTTTTGATGGGTTATTTTATGGCGTAATATTTAAACTCGACACCACCCGTTTCTGACTTATCTTCTACACGAAGTAAGAAACCTTCTTCATAAAGCGACTTAAGCTTTGTACTTGCATTATTTACTTTAAAATCAAGGTATTCGGCAACATCACTTGCTGTAGAAATGCCATTTTTAAAAACGAAATCAAATATCGGTTTATTTGTTTTAGAGGGACTGCCTACTTTATCCATTTTAATATGATCAAAACGATCTCCAGCATAAAAAGGCATGGGCTGATCTAAACTTAGAACTGGAGCTAAAATGTTAAGTCTTAACATCTCTTTCTCAGCATCAACAAGGCAGATTCCACGGTTTTTTCTATAGTGTTTAGCTAGGCGAACAAGAGCTTCTCTTGCAAAGGATGCGTCAAACACAACATCCTTAATTGAGATATAAAAGATCTTATATTCAGGTTTTTTCTCGATAAAAAAAACAAGCTCGTTAAAAACTTGCTTGCCTTCATCGTCCCCGATCCCTGTCAAAGAATTTTCGCTAAAAATTCTTGCGAGACTTATAACATTTTCATTCTGTTTCATATTTTATATTGAAGCAGATAAGTTGGGATATTGTCAATATTATTTGTTAAACGGAACTGCAAAAGAAATGAATGTTCCCGACAATTCAAGTAACTCTTCACTAATCTTCAGTGAATCCACTAGATTCGGTTTTTCAGCGACCTTAAAAAAGTGATAGTAAGTATCGGCAAGTCTTATATGCATGTCTGAATTGGTTAGCTTTGCATGATGAAAGCAAGTACAAAGCCCGTTACCACCTTGGTCACCTTCTTTACTTGAAATCCCTTTAGTCAACATTTCCAAAATAAGCTCTATATCCGAATACCCAGCATATTTGGTGTTGTGGCTAGCTAAGCTTGGCTTAAGTGATTCTAGTAATCCAATACCGCTGTCACATACAACAATTTCGGCTCTATTTTTGTAGATTTGTAATGCAGCTAAGCCGTTTAATTCAGTTTTACTGTGCTCACAAACATTTCGTGTTAGCTCACTAAACAGTGAAAAAAACTGAATATATAACTCACTTCTTTGGTCTTCTGAAATATTCGGGATTTTATCGGTAATTTTCTTTGCTAACTTTTGAGGCAAAGTTTTGTCATGCACCGAACCAGAAATTTTATTAATTGAAATATAGGAGTTGCCGGATTTTTTTACACGGCTAACCGTATTCACACCATTTGGAGATTTAAATTTTACTCCATCGGCTAAACAGTCAAAGAACCCCATCGTTTCGCAGTAACCAAGTAACTTATTAGTTTTTCCGCTGAAATCTAAAGTGACTTTAACACCTTTTTCATCAAGCTGATTCACCACATTAATCAAACGTATTAGTGTATTTATGGGTGCATTTGCCCTAGATTGGATAACGATAGTTAACGCTTTCTTATTTTTATAAATTTTTTCTTTAACGTTAGCTAATAACTGCTCAAGTTGGTAACCCGATACCCAGCGATCTTTAACCTGCGGCTTAAATTGAATTGTTGCTGCCATTTTATTAGATTCTTATTCCTTTAACTTACTTATTGGGGATCACTTTGTGTATTTCAATGCAATCATTTTCCTTTCAAAGAGACTAAACAGTTTAAATTACTCAGCAATAGCTTAACTACCTGATTTTTATTAACACCCCACTCAGATGTCAAATAATCGATGACTGAATCAACGTTTGATGGAAAAATCAACTCCCCATTAACCTTTGCAAATGGCCCATCAGTTTCCAATAGAATCCTATCTTGAGGTAACCATGATATTACTTTTCTTGCCCTAGCTGAAGTCAACATAGCAGGTCCGATTGAAAAAAAGCAACCAAACTCAACTGCTTCAACAACCTGTTTCTTAGTCCCTAAAAACCAATGAAGAACCGGGATTCCAGCTTTTGGGTATGCTTTTAATTTATCAAGAACTTCAGCAGTAGCGTTTAGACTATGAATTGTTAGTATCTTATCGTCATACACTTCACATGTTTTCAAAATATGTGTGAATACCTCAATTTGATCATTAAAGTATTCTTTATACCCTTTTGAACCATCGAGACCTATTTCTCCTATATATCTAGTTCTAGGTACTAATTGATCAAATAACGCCAACTCGTTTTTTCGTAAATGTGCTAATTGAGGATGCAAACCTAGTGCAGTTTTGCATTTAGACATGTCTCTTGTCAGTGCTTCAGTACCCTCGAAAGCAGAGGGTACTGTTGTTACTGATAGTACGTAATAATCACTTTGTTGTATGTCATTTAATATCCGCGCATGATCAGGATATAAATCAACATGACAATGCATATCCATCATGATTTTAAATCTGCCTGAATGAAAGCTTCAACTTCCGCCAAGCCACGTTTAATTGTTGACTCTAGCTTTTCACGCATATCCGCATCTTGTGGTATAGGGCCTGATTTTCTGAGCCATGAGCGGTAATTACCAGTTTGTTTCAATCTTATTATGGCTGTTTGAACAGCTTGCAGATCATCTCTGGTGACTTTTTCTTTTATCAGCCCTTTTAGTCGCTTAGTCTTGTATGGTGTATCCGATTTAAAGCCTGCATGATGAACTGAGGCTCGTCTTATCAAACATGGTACACAATGACCGCACTGAATGTGTTCTCGATGCCAGTGGCTACAGGATACACTCAAAGGAACTGCTTTTTTAATTGCATCTTGGTCTACACACTCAATTAACATTTCACCTTTAGTTTTAAACTGGTATGGATTGAAAAATCTTACATTGAATCCCGTTCTTTTTAATAATCCTTCAAATCTTGCTAAAAAATTGGGATGCGTAGTTCTCGTGCTGTGACTTCCAATGCGCCTTCTAGTCAGAGGAGGGTTAATTGATATATAGCCATTTTCGGGCACAATTATAGTATCAATTTTACCATCACAATTGGCGTTTCTTAATGCTGAAATACCTAATACAGCCATTGCTAAGAAGTTAAAACTTCTTCCCCTCATGCTGATATCAGTTTGACCTTCCAACTCTTTGATAATACGTGGAGAAATCGAGTAAGAGAGTTCTGCAAATGATGATGACAATAGGGATTTAATATCTTCTTGTTTAGCACCATCCCCTCTATAAGCATGGCTAACCAATAATGGCTTATATTGTGATTTACCATTGAGTATATCAATGGCTCCTACAGCGCTATCTAATCCACCTGAGAATAAACAAACTGCATTCTTTCCAATTAGAGTTTTGGCTTTTGCTTTTGCCTGCTCACTTGTCTTGGGTTTTGGCATTTCTAATTTGGTTTTATTAAAAGTAAAGCTCCATTGATCACCAGTAAGGAAATTAAGGATCGAACTTAGCTCATCGGCCTCAAAGTTCCACATATCGGGTTCTGTTACTGGTATATATAATTGCATGCGTCTTGCCCATGCATTTTCTGCTTTATCTCTTAATTCAAATGTATCAGCAGCAGTTACAGCCGAGGCGATAGTAATTAAGTCTATTGCATCAGCATCTATATTGATTCCAAGATCACGAATTGTTTGAAGCAATGCTCTTGAGGCAATACTGTGCTTATATGCATTATGCTGGTGTGTGTGAAATAATTGAACTGGATGACAAGTTTCAGAAAAATCAGGTAACTCAGCAGGATCGTGGTTAAAATAAAAATCAGTCATCGAAGCTCTCCCATTCTTCTACTGTCGCAGTTATAGTGTCAGCTTGAATTTTGACAATATTATCTCTTGTGACACTACTTGGATTTCCATTTGTTTCTTTATCTAATTTTTCTTGAGTTATTACCTTTATAAGTTCTCTTAACTCAACTTCCATACTGTGGTGTTTACTTGCAGGTTCAACGTGAAACCAAGCTTTCCCCATTCCTTCAACCACATCCTGAAAGATTAAGTCTGTGAGATAACAACCGATAACTTCCTGAATTACTTCATCTGTAAAGCTGTTTGGATCAAATTCTTCCGTATCAGGCAGAGCTTCCTCCAACGCATAGTCCAGTGCGATTCTTACAGAATCAGAGTCGGCATTCTCAGGAGCTAAGTGAGATGCAATTTTATCAATAGCTTGGTCTGTTGAGAGTCCTTTTAAGTCACCTAATGATAAGCTTTTATTATTAATGGTAACCGTATCGCCACGCATTACCCCTAGAAGACCACTACCAGCCGTAATACCGCTAGCTAACCTTCTACTTGTGCTTTTTCCACCACCAGAGCCTTTTCTAGAATAACTTTTTAGTGATCTACGTAAGTCTGACGTTGAACCACCTGATCTGGCATACTTGCCGAATTCCCTTCTGGCATTCGCAAATCGATTGGGAGACGGCGTAGCTGTAGGGCCACCAATCTCATTTTGCACTTTTTCATTATCTGTTTGATTATTCTGGTCACCATCATTGCCATCCTGCGATTGACCATCCCCGTCAGTACCTGACGCAGGCTCTACTATAACTGGTTCGCCTTGTTCAGCCCATGATGGTATTAAAGGGCTTTGACCATTAGGCCCTGTTGATGAAGCGGACGTACCCATTACTTAGTTCCTTCTAATTCTTTTATTATAGTATTTAGCCACCTTTGTTTTGGTAGCTCCTTTATATAAGCTAACAATGCACTTTTGCACCTTGGTTCTTTAATTGCCAAGAGTCTTGCACCATATATTCCTGATGGTGCAACTGACCAGTCAGTAATCCTTCTGAAGTTTTCTATCAAACTATCCATTACAGCCAAGTAATCTTCTCTAGGTGTGGTTTTTATTGCATTTTCACTAGCTTGACTTAATCTAGTTGTTTGCTTGGTCAATTCTTCAACAAGTTTTTGTGCTGCACCTGACATAACTGCATTCACAACACCCATATGAATGCTCTCACGACTTAAATATACTGCGGGTGTTAGGTTTATATCAGAAAATAGAGGGGGTAATTTTGACCATTTATCAAGGAAGATTAAATCATTTTCCCATTCTTTAGGTATATCTATATCATCAAAGCTTATTTCTGGATTTTCTAGATCTGCCAGTACCTTAGGCTTGCCCTGCTGTTGGTCAATTAACTCATAAAGTTTATTGGTAGCCTCAGTACCAAGACATCGCTCAAATATAACCAGTTTCGTTATAGTTTTTTCATCTAGGTTCATCCCTCTGCGCAATGAGGTCTTTTTGCGCATTTTTACTTGGTTAAGAAGCCGCTTAACAATTCTGGGGTTACCATTGATGTTAGTAGACTCTGCGAGTAAAGGTGCTAATTTTTCAACTAATTTAAGCTTACTTCTAAACTCATCTAGCTCATTTATATCTGCACCATCCAATAATTCATCAACTGTGACTTGAGGTTGTTTCCAAGACAGCTTTAATGACCCCTCAAGTTGAGACCTTAACAATTCAATAGCTTCTTTACTGATACCATGATCTAAAGCAGTTAACATCATTAAGTATGCTCTGATTTCATATGTGCCCGGACGCGGCACATGAACAGGAATTTGGATTAACTTATCTAAATAGTCAGTTTGATGTCTTTGCGATGCGCCTTTGTGGTACTCAGGGACAGCTAACCGGATCATGTCCTCATCTGCTGCAATAACAAATGCCGTGTTAGGTAAAAATAAAAATAATCGGATCGCTTCTAATGTAGAAATAGCATTAAACGGAGAGCAACGATCTAAATTATCAACATAGACAATAAGCGGCTTATCAAACTCTTTTAGGAGATCTGAATATGCTTTTCGAAATTCTTTAATTTCTTTTGGTGGGAGAATGATTTTTTGGCTTTGATTAGATCTTTATTTTGCTTAGCGATATCTTTAGCGCCATCAACTGCACCTTTGACATCACCAGCATCAAGTTCACCATCCTCACCACCACTGAATAATCCTAAAAACTTCTGAAAGCCTCCCATTGTTGGTATACCAGCTAACGCCGCACCTCCATCCATGAGAAATCCCATTAGCCTTATCTTATCTATTCGTCCTGCAAATTCTTTGGCCTTAGCTTTAAGATCTTTGTCGTCTTCCGCTTTTTTAATTAAAGTTGATGCGATTGTTTCTAATAATGCAGCTTTAGCGTCATCGTATCCTTGGAAAGTCCACGCATCAAAATGAACCTGAATATAATCCTTCGTGTCATTTTCTAATAAATGCTTTGTTAGCTCTAGTATTGTTGACTTACCCGCTCCCCAGTCACCAAATACACCAACTGATATTGGCATTAAATTCTTTTCAGTAATTAAATCTTTTATCGACTCTGCTGTCTCATTAAAATTAAGAAAATCAATATCAGATTCTTTATCAGACCACATAGCTATTCCTTACTTTTATTATTTTGAGTTCCAATTCTTTCAATAGTACGGTGAACTGTTGGGCGACTAACAGAGTACTTTTTAGCTAATCCTGATATAGATTCACCATTTAATTTATCTTTGTATAATTCTCTCGCTTGCTTATCAGATAAAGCTGGCAATCTTCCCATATGTTTGCCTTTGGCTTTTGCGTCTGCTCTTCCCTCTGCGGTTCTTGCTTTTATTAAATCCCGCTCAAGTTGAGCGAATACTCCACACAAGTTAATCATAGCGGTGGAAAACGGATTATCATTCTTTGTATTGAGTGAACCGTCAATAATGTTTAAACAAGCACCTTTATTGTGGATGCTTTCAATAGCCTCAAGAATAGATTTTAACGACCGTCCAAGACGGTCGAGGCGAGTAACAATAACTTCGTCACCTTCCCTGATAAAATCGACAAGTTCCTTAAGCTTTTCTTCATTTATAACTGAAGCACCTGACTGCTTTCCTTGAAAAACCTTTTCACAACCGAAGTCATTTAATCTTGACAGTTGAGCTGCTAAATCTTGTTCTTGAGTTGATACTCGTGCAAAACCAACTTTCATATGTACGAAACCTATAACTTTCGTACACACTATCAATCAGATGTACGTAAGTCAATAAAACAAATTACGTACATGAACGATAAAAAATCCAAACTTTCGTTCATCCAACAAAAAATATTGTTCTCATGAATGCTCAATTTAATTTTTCACCGTCATTAAGCTTTTGACTTTATTTTGACAGCCAGCTATGAAAGAGTAAAAGACAATCAAAGTAATCTGGTGGAATTAACTCCATAAAGCGGACGTTCGGATAACACGTTAATTAGATGGTACGCCCCACCCATTAGCTAAACTAACAGAGTTGGCTATTATTGGAGGAAACCATTATGTCAGTTGTTAAAGTTATAGGTATTGATTTAGGTAAATCAACTTTTCATTTAAGTGGCCATGATCACGCTGGTCGAGAAGTTTTTCGTCACAAGTTCTCTAGGGCAAAGTTAATTAGTTTTCTTTCAAATTTTCCAAGCACTCTAATTGCAATGGAAGCTTGTTGTGGTTCAAATTGGTTGGCTAGGAAATGTATCCAAATGGGTCATCAGGCTAAACTTATACCCGCCCAGTATGTAAAACCCTACGTTAAGACACATAAAAATGACTTTATAGATGCAAACGCAATCGCCGAAGCTGCTACTAGACCGAGTATGAGATTTGTATCTCCTAAAACAGAAGAAGCTCAATTAGGGATCGTGATTAGACGTATTCGTTCTGGCTTCATCAAAGAGCGAACAGCTTGCATGAGCAGAATTGGCTCTATCTTGACAGAGTTTGGCCTAAGTTTTCCTAGAGGTCACCATCACATGAAAAACCTTTTTCAATGGTTAGCAGATCAGGGGAGTCTTTACCTGCTTTACTTATAGCTGAACTAAAAAGTCAAATGGATTACTACCATCATTTGAATCACTTAATTAAAGAGCAAGAAGCTAAATTAAAGCTATTAAATAAAGAGAATGAAGTTGTTGCACTACTTCAAACAATTCCGGGTATAGGGCCAATGACAGCTTCATGCTGCGTATCTGCTGTTGGGGATGCAAATGACTTCAAGAACGGCCGAAATTTTGCAGCATGGATAGGTTTGGTTCCATATCAGCATAGTACAGGTGGAAAACCAAGACTCCTTGGAATATCCAAGCGAGGTAACAAGGAATTAAGGGAGTTGTTTGTTCATGCAGCACGAGCAGTAATATGGAGAGATAACACCGCCAATAAGTTTTTTGGACAGTGGTTATTAGACCTTAAATGTCGAAAACCCTTTAATGTAGCAGTTGTTGCTTTAGCTAATAAATTGGCCCGAATTGCGTGGTCAGTGATGTCAACAAAACAACCATTCGAATTAAAAGTGTAAAAGTCAGATTTGCAATGATAATTATTGATGACAAAACGGTTAGACCACCAGATTGAAAACCTGAGGGGCAGAGCAGCATAAAAAAATGCTTTCTCGTTTATGAGGACAATCTGGCGCGGATCTCATCGTAGAGCTGGGACTAATGAAAGTCTCTAATAGACTCTGAATACATTAGCGCAAACCATCTCCGTTATTTTTAATTATTAACTTGCAAAACGGGGCGTACCATACATTCTGCCCCATTACGCGTTAACGTAAATACTCTAAAGGTTGCTTTGAGTTAGAAGCAGCCTTTAAACCTAATCTATTAAAACTACTTTCATATCTAACATAAGTACCCAAATTACTTGATTCAACACCTTTAAAAATTAACTGTAGCCAAGTTAAGGACAATTTTATACTATATTATATTACAGTATAACATTTCATTTTGAGGTATAAATGAACAAACTAACACCTATTGCGCTTGCAATGGGAGCACTTTTATCTACAAACTCGATAGCCCAGACGATACAAGGCAGTATAAAAGATGTAAAAGGTAATGGAATCGCTCACGCAAACATTACTGTTGAAGGTATGCCTAATCGAATTGAGACAGATAACTCTGGTGCTTTTAAAATTGAAAATATCGATGGTGATACAATAGAGCTAAATATAACAGCTGATGGTTTTAGTCACTTGACGCATGTTGTCAAAAATAAAGATGGAGCTTTACCTCTTGAACTTACTCTTAAGCGCTCAGCGATAGAAATTATTGATGTGGTCGCATCACCATTGCACCTTTCTAATATGGAATCAGCTATGCCTGTGAGTGTTTTAGCTGGTGAAGAGCTACGCCGACAACAAAGTGCCACGTTGGGGGATACTTTAGAAAAAACTGTCGGTGTCCAAAGTAGTTTTCATGGAAAAGTCGCTAGTACACCTATAATTAGAGGACTTAGTGGTCCGAGAGTTCTCATCGCACAGAACGGCTTGGATGTTGGTGATGTTTCGCGCGTAGGGCCAGATCATGCTGTAGCTTCTGAAGTTTCGACTGCTCAGCAGATTGAAATTTTAAGAGGGCCTTCGACTCTAATGTTTGGAAGTGGAGCTATCGGAGGTGTTGTGAATGTGGTTGATACTAGAGTGCCTACAAGTAATGAAACGCAAGGTGAGTGGCTAGTTGAAACAACTTCCGTTGATAATAGTAAGCAAGGATCATTTAATGTTACGAGTGGTGCTGGGTCATTTGCAGTATATGCTGATGGATATTGGCGTGAATCTGATAGTTACACCATACCTGTTCCAGCAAAAGCAGGAACCACGTCGATAGAAAATAGTTTCAAGGTCGAAAATAGCCAAGAAAAATCAAGTGGATTTACAGTGGGCACCAGTTACCTATTCAACAATGGTTATTTAGGAGTTGCTGTTGAAGAGTTTAACCGTAATTATGGCGTACCGGGACATACTCATGAACACAACCACGAAGGTGCTCATGATCATAATCATGAGAACGAGGGAGTTGTTGCAGATCTCGATCAAACACGAGTTCAAGTTCAAAGTGAAATACGATTTAATGATAGCCTTTTTAGCCAACTAAATACACGAGCAGCTTATACCGACTACGAACACGCTGAAATTGAACATGGGGAAGTTGGCACAACTTTCAAGAATGAAAGTAAAGAGTTGCGTGTTGATCTGAAACATAACGGTTGGGACGAATGGGATGGTGCTCTAAGTTTTCACTACAAAAACAGTGAAGTATCAGCGCAAGGGCTTGAGGCATTCACACCACCTTCAGAAGATACGTTATTTGCTTTTGCATTAATGGAAGAGAAACGTTTTGGTCAGTTTTTGGTTCAACTTGGTGGTCGAGCTGAGCATGTTGAGCTGTCTGCGAAGTCAATTCGTTTACCTCAGGTAAACATTCACTCTCATAATGAAGGTGAACAATCTGATATTAACATTCAACAGTCAACTACATTTAATGATAAGTATGACTTTTCTCCGGTAAGTTTATCAAGTGGAGTTGTATGGGATTTCACTGAGGGCTATAACTTAGGGCTTTCTTTATCTCGGTCACAGCGTGCACCTTCAGCCTCTGAAGTATTTTCTTTTGGTCCTCACATCGGAGCAGGATCTTACGAAGTTGGTGCATTATTTTCTTTGAATGAAGAAGGTGGGCAAAAATACTTTGAGCTATCAGATAAAAGTATTGATGTTGAAACTTCAAACAACATTGATTTAACGTTTAGAAAAACGGATGGAGACATTGGTCTAATTTTAAACGTATTTCACAACGAAGTAGATAATTTTTATTATCAAAGTGCTACAGGCCTTTTTGCGCCAAGTGGCCACGAACACGATGATGGTTCAGCAGATGAACACTCTGATGACCTGCCTGTCTATGCATTTAAATCTGACGACGTCACTTTAAATGGTTTTGAAGCACAGTTAGCTTGGCAAGCTACTAAGTCATTGAACACTACTCTTTTTAGTGACTATGTACGTGCACGTATTAAGGACGGAGATAATCTTCCAAGAACCCCACCTTTACGTTTTGGTGCAAAGTTCAATTACCAACAAACAGACTGGAGTGCAAATTTAGATATTATTAGATATCAAAAAGCAGATCGCGTATCTTATTTGGAAACAAAAACTGATGGCTATACGATGATTGATGCTGATGTTTTATATGATCTTCCCTATTTTAATAACTCTACAGCAATGTATTTTAAAATAAAAAATCTGACGAATGAAGAAGCTCGAGTACATACTTCTTTTCTTAAAGATGTAGCACCAAGGGCTGGAAGAAGCTTCAGTGTCGGTTTTAGAGGTCGTTTTTAATTCTCTTAAATAGTGTTTTGGGCCTCAGAAGGTCAATTATTTAGAGTGGGTTAGGTTTTAAAATCTAAATAAAACTCAAACCAAACAGTTATGTTATATCATTGAATTCTGGAGAGTAACATTGAAATACAACAGGTTTAGTGCAAACGCAACAAAGCGTTCAAATAGAAAGCTTAAAGCCGCTTTTTATGCATTATTATCGTTAACAATAACGTCTGTGGCAAATGCAGATGAAGATGCTTCTAATAAAGCTAAAGACGATAAAGAATTTGAAAGAATAGAGGTGCATAGTAGGCTCTTGAATGAATCAGAGAAGGCTTCACCTAGCCCAGTCTCAGTCATGACATCGGTAGATATAGAGAAAAAGCAAGTCACGACTATGACTGATTTGCTTCGTGGTGAATTTGAAGGGATATTTGCCCTTAACTCAGGCATGAATGACTGGACTACACAGGTGTTTTCTCGCGGTAATACCTCTTGGAATTATGGTACTAGTGATTTAAATGAAGACTACATGAAGATTTTCATAGATGGTATTGAATTAGTTCGCCCCACCTTGCTGTCTACGCTATCACCAAGCATGATTGAATCTATTGAAGTTGTACGAGGACCTACTTCGGGGCTGTTATATGGTTCTGAAGGTGCATCTGGAGTGATGAAAATAAAAACCAAGAAAGGGAGTTATGGAGGAACGCTGACTCGACCTGAGATTACTCTTCAATTAAACGGGGGTGTGATGGACAGCAAATATACACCTGATGGTGTTACACCAAAAGTTGAAGACCACTATATTCAAGTTGCCGGTGGCTCTGAAGAGTTTTCCTATAGATTTGGTGTTAGTCATCAATCTGTGGGTGAGTGGGTTCATCGATATGACTCATCAGGAACAGCTTACTCCGCAGGAATTCATGGTGAAAAAGGACGATTCTCGTTTGATTTCACTGCATTTAAAAATGATCGTGATTTGGCAAAAGCTGACTTTTCTATGTCATGCACAAAACCAGAAAATTATGACTCAGAGCGATGCAAAGAGCAGAGACAGTCAGGGAAAAACTCTCAATACGGCTTAGATTACCCAATGGAAGAAAATTTGTATGCTTTAACAACAAATTTTCAAGCAAGTGAAAACTCAACTCACACTTTGACTGTGGGACAAAATGAAAATACTTTTTCATATTTTGGTGCATACCCAACAACTAATTTCTATTCAAAATCAAACTATCGAATGCGAACAGTTCGTTATTCGCATACTTATGATGTTGATTATAATCCTGATCTTACAGCAACATACATTACAGGGTTGGATTCAGTAATGTATGAAAGCACATCATTAGAAATATCAGGGTTTACGTGGGGAGAAAATGGAGAAATGATTATAGACCCTTATAACCCACCTCATAGCCACGGTGATGGAGAATGGAACAAGTTTGGCTATTTTGGACAAGCTGAGTTTGGGTATCAGGATAAGTTATTCTTCACTCTCGCTGCTCGTGTTGACGATGATATTCGTAACGTCGGTGCAAAAAATGATAAGAAGTTTCAGCCTCGAACAGGTTTAACGTATGTCATAGAGCAAGGAGATGCAACTGTAAAAGTCAGAGGTCAATGGGGTAAAAGCTTTAAACCGCCGATTAATCAAAACCCAATGATTGGAAGTAGTAGTTGGTATCCAACAGTACCTGAATTCACTCCTAATTATAATATTGGTCCAGAAGAAAAAGTTGGCTGGGATGCCGGGGTAGACTTATATTGGCGCGGTATTGGTTCTTTCTCTATCACTCATTTTGATGAAGAAGGCCGCTCTCTTATTATGCCTGTTGCCCTAGACGCCGATGCCGTTCCTCCTGTTCACCAATATCAGAATGTCGGTGTTGTCTCAAATAAAGGTTGGGAGTTTGACCTTGACTTACACCACGGTCCATTTTCATTAAATGGTAATTTAACACTTATCGACAATCGTATAGAGCATTTAAGTGACGTATATATAAATGACCCTTATGAAGACTTTAAGGAAGGTGATAAGCGCGTTGGTGTCCCTGATTATACAGCAAGCTTAACAGCCAGCGTTGATGTTTGGGGTGGTACTGTCAGTGCAAATGCTTATTGGTTAGGTGAGAGACCTAAGAATTACGGAGGTTACTTACCAGAACTAAAACGCGTGAGCTTAAGAGCTGAGAAGCCAATAAATGATACACTTACATTATTAGCTCGTGTAGATAACCTGCTTAGAGATCAAGATTCGGATCGTTCTGATACAACGGTTGCACCGGGTCGAGTTATTATGTTGGGTGCAAGGATGGTATTTTAACTTTTACAATATGATATGATATGACATGATGTTTATAATTATATTGTTATAATTTCATTAAATTTACTAGCTAAAACTTGAGCTGATAATTGTCAATGGCAACCTCTCCTCAGTCAGTTTGAGTCTTAGCTAGTTCACTTTAGCTATAAAGGTTCGTTTAAATTTTTCTGCTGCATCAACCTCTTCTGTTGCACATTTTTGTGTATCACCGATTACAATACCTGAGCTAGTAGATAATTCTTATGCATTTAGTAATGATTTTGACACCTAAAGCAAGTGTTATCACTGCCCGCTTTCGGCACTCATCTGATAGTAGGTATCTGAGGAGGAGATACGATTGAACAAACTCGTTTTTAAAATCTGGTCTAACATATAATTGTCCAGAAGTGAGTTGTTTGACTCAAGGCACAAAGCTGTTATTCACGGTAAGGTTCAACTCAACACCCAAGTAAAGTTAGCGAGCTGCATGACACTGATGGTAGATGTATTAGAGTTTATAAATCGCTAATCAATTGATTTACAAAACAGTTACAGCACCAATATCTAATTTAGAAGTGGAGAGCGTGTTTTCATGTCATCATCAATAAAAAATTTATAACTGGTAATGGATTACGTTAATTATTAATAGTAGATTTATTAAATACATTAGCGTGATCTCGACAGAAAGATACGCGACGAGCATTATAAAATTGTTAAAAGTCAGGAGGACTCTTGGAACAAAGTGCAAAAAGTTTGGCTGAGCATATTGTTAAGTCAAACACGGCTATGGAAGTTTTATTCCGAAATCAGCATCATGAATCAGCTCTAATTTTATTATTTTCATGGGTTGATAGATTGGCGTGGTTATCTATCAAAAATGAACACTCTACTGGTCAAGATTTCAAACGTTGGCTAAACACTTATCTTTTTGTTGAAGGTCAAACATTACCATGTAATGCAAATGATCTTTGGGCATCACGCTGTGCTTTATTACATACTGGAACAGCAGAAGCAAGAGACGTAAAAAGTGGTAAAGCTCGTTCTGTTTTCTATTATGGTGGCCAAATTGAAGTAACAGCAAAAAACTCTAGTGAACAAGTCTATGTCAATGTTGGCCATTTGCATGTTGGATTAATTGAGGCATCTAGACAGTTTCTAAAACATTTAGAGAAAAATACTGATGAACTAGCTATCGCTAATAAAAAGCTCGGTAGAATATTGAGCCGAACTACTAACTTTTAAAAAATGCCTAAACCAAAGGACGAAAAACAGTAGGCTTGCGCTCCTTCGTAGCTAATTTAATTTTAGCCTACTATTTTGCGTCGGTTAGACAGGCGTTAGGTTAATTATGGTGTAATAATTGAGTGCTGTGATAGCGATGTTCACTATTTAAGTGGTGCGTTAGAAGAATTCGTAATATGAGAGTAATATGCTTCCAAAAAAACAAAAAGGTTTGAGCCGCTTATCTCTGTTTTACCGCAAAAGTCGGGTCAAAAATATACGGAATAAGTTTTACTCTAAAGCTCAGTGCTTTCGAGCTAACTTCTCAAATGCTTCATTTGTAAATGTAAACTTTAAAGGGGCTATTTTAACTAGTAGTAACTTTAAAAACGCAGAGTTTTCGCAGGTTGAGTTTTTGGGTTCTAATCTGAAAAAATCTAATTTTACTAATGCTAAGTTTAAGTATTGTGTGTTTTCAGCAGCATTACTGAAAAAAAGTAATTTCAAAGGCAGTACATTTGAAAACTGTATTTTTGTAAATACAAACGTGAATGTTGCTAAGAATATGATTATTAGCGATAGTAATCGCTTTTTTCCACAGCGCCCGTTACCCGTTGTATCAGCAAGTACAATAAGTTTACTTGAAGAACTGAGGTTCCATCCAAAAATTCAGAATAGCCGTGTATTGCATTTAAAAGGAGGAAAACTAAATTCATTAACACTATTTAGCCTTCTTGAGCGGCTTGGTGAGGAGAAGCTTGTTATAGGTCTCAAAAAGCTTAATGGTAATTTACCATATCGTATCGTTACTGCTAATGGATTATGCAACGCAATTGACAAGGCAAGTCGATAAAGGTAGTCTGAATCCCGTCCCGCCCCATTCAATCGAGAGGTTGAAAAGTATAGGAAATTAGTGGGGACTCGATTCAATAACTGGCATTCGAGAGGAGGTAACTATGGTAGGAAATCTTTGCACGATCTTTGGTTTTTTAAGTTTAATCACTGTTAACTGTCTAGACCTTTTTATTTTTAGTGAGTACTCTCGATTGTTTGGGGTTTAATAGCCTCAAATAATTTAAGCCACTATTCAGCATATTATTCTAACAAAGCAATAAAGTCGGATTCGTGAGCTTACTACGCTTCGTTTTACATACCACATAGCACGCTTACATTTTAACTCATCTATTTCCACAAATGGGTTGGTTGAACGTCCTCTATCTCCTTAGTTTGAATGTATCTGGCGTTTAGCTTCCTTTGCTTTGGTGCCAAGGCTGGCAGGTCCTTCTCTATCTACTCAGAGTCCAATTGATTAAAGAATGTTTCGCCATCAACAAGGTCATTTTTCGTCTAGATTTTGAAAACGTTTTTTGACTAGCGCAAGCTTTTCTATCTCATCAACATCGCAATCGAGATTATCTTTGTATCGAAAGATAATTTTCTTGCGAATAGCGTTTGGTCTATCAGGTGATGGTGCAACTATCTCAGTTCTAATATCGACATGCTTTTTATGGCAGGCCGAGCATTCAGCATTGTGAAAATCAATATTGTTTGTCGGCATCATTTGCTCCAGCTTAGTTGTGGTTAATTGATGAAAATCCACTTGGTGTCAAAGTTAATGGGCTAAAAGAGGCGATGAGCTGTCTAACGCCCTAATTTGCTCTGGCGAAAATCCGTGACGAAGGAGTTCGAAATCATCTAAATCGATAATGGCCCGTTTGCCGCTTCCCCTAAGCGCATAATAAGAATTACTGGAAGTTATTACCTGCTGAGCCACAACGTCCATAGATACGATCCGAGATGTTGTAACGTAGTCCCCTTCATAAAAACGAAAAGTTTGATCGTCTGCAACCGTACCGTGTAACACTTCACCTACCAATTGTTCCCCATTCATTACAGCAACTATATACCAATTTCTTACTGAGGTGATCATAAGCGGCCCCTCGCTTTTTGCTTGATGATTTATGGTAGAAAAATATGGATTAAAAACATATCAAATGCATGGAGCTAATCCTGATTTTTTCCTTCAGTGTGATCAGTTTCCCCAAGGAAATTTGTTTGCTGAATTAAAATACCGTCTAATCTGAGCTAATGCGCGATTAGAACCGGAGTATGCTATCTAACTCATACCACTTCTTTTACTTTGATCGGTCTAAAACCCACGGAAAAGCAATTACCTTTTAACGCAAACCAGTCACTGCTAGCATCAGTGTGTGACATTAAGTTTTTCTTTTGCTCAATTTGCATATCTGTGAGAACGTCATGATTTGCGAATGACGTACTGATACGATGCGTTTCAAAAATTAAAGACTCTTGTTCAATCTTAATAAGATATTTCTGAAATTCCTTCGTGTTTTTGATCAATAGATTTAACTTTGGTAGCTCTTCATCTACTTTTCTAGCTTTTTCTGAGAGCAACATAAAACCAAATATGAGGTATCGCTTACGTTGTATATTGTAAAATGAAGGGGTTTCACCACCGTTTTGTAGCACATCACCAAAGGCACTTTTCAAATTGCTCTGAAGCCAATTCTTATGTTTCTCTATTTTAGTTCTTTCTGCGCCTAAAGTAGCCTTATGGAGATTACTGTCTTGTTTCAGCCTTCTTGAAAGATATGTATTTAAATTGTCGTAAGATAATTTGCTCAGAGGATATTTTGACGCTATTAATCTAAATGTTCGTCTATTAACCAATAAATCAGCAAATAGCACTTCTGTAGTATCAATAAGAGTATTAAAATAAGGCTTCCAATTTAACTCGAATTCAGCGCCTGTATTTACAATAAACCGAGATTCATCAAGTAAACCCATTGATTTGTAGATAGCAGATATTAATTTTAACTGTGGCTTCTCTATGAGGTTAAGAGCCAATATACGCGCTGACATCACTTCTATTTTTTCATGAAGTTCATCAATCAACTCATCGTCATCGACTTCACCTATGAAAAGATATTTGAGTGAGTCATGTTCAAAAATCCCATGTAGATGATTTTTTGAATACTCTAGTCGCAGGGCTTGTTCAGCAGCCGAGAAATTAGCGAAATTATAAACACATCTCGCGAATAAGCCTTCTGCTATCAATTCGGGAATCTCAAGTAACCAAGCAAAAAGCTTAGTCTGATATTGAAGTTTAGTATGCAATTGCTCAAGTGAAATCATTTAGTTCTCCAAACGAAATTACGAACAAACAACGGCCTACAGGACACGATGTTTACTCAGTTTGAATCACCAAATTTTTTCGGATGCTCCGCTTCATTGTTCATGATTAACGCTTTGAAAATCATGTGTAGGCATAGGCTGTCCGATCAGCCTTAATTTCATATTATCTCAAATAAATAAAATGACAACTTACGTATTTGTACAATTCTCAGGTAGATAATTTGCCTTTAAACTCGTCAAACTCAAGCCCAAAAAGGGATACGACCATTTCTTCATTTATATTGGAACCGGGAAATTTTTTTTCAAAATTTCCAATGATGCTATCTAGGTGGCTAGCTAATATTTTTACCAAAAATATTTCCGAGTTTGGTGAGAGAGCAGACAGTGCTATCAATGGATTGTCAAAAGATTCAGCTTTTATTTTTACTAGTAAATCGCTGTAACTATCACAACCATAAAGACAAATAGATACTCCTTCTTGGGCCTGCCCAAGGGGAATTGATAATTTTTTTGACAACCTCTTTGCCTGACGCTTTACATTGCTTATAAGCGCTTCTGATTCAAAAGACATACGCACACCAAAATATAACAACTAAGGTCCACAGCACCTAAGTCATTACATCTTCAATGTATGATTAATCTTTTAAACCCAGAGTAAATCCATTTCGTCCGCATATGTGGAAACAGGCTTCTCTGAAAAGCCACTGCAAAAAGCAGTGGCTATTGTCGCAATATTATAATGAAAAGTGAATTGTAGTTTGATCTCTACATGTTCTTTTCGGTGAATTCAGCCAAGCTACTGCGCTCAACTTCATCAAAGATAAGAACTGATCCTTTTTCATAATGACGGTATACATTTACGGCAGCAGAGGCTCCACTTGAGGCGGCTGTTACGAACTTATCATCTATCTGAGCTAGGTTACCGAGTACGATTGTACGACAGTTCTTTCCTCCCCGACTAAGCATCCCTTTGATCTGAGCACGTGTCATGTTTTGAGCTTCATCAATAATTAACACAGCATCGTCTATTGAACGACCTCTAAAGTAAGCCATACTGGTAAATTCTATATTAGCTCTTTCGATCACATGTTCAACTGTAGCGTGAATATTTCCTTCATGATTATCACTAGAGTGCATCGAAATAAGCGCGTCTGTAATGCCCGCAAGAAGAGGCATCGATTTTTCTGTTAAATCCCCCGGTAAGAATCCCGGATCGTCGTCCATGAAGTCTCTTGAGCGCACAACGACTATTTTTTTGTACTTTTTCAACTCCAATACTTGATGTAGCCCCGCCGCAACTGCTAAAAAAGTTTTTCCGGAGCCAGCAGGGCCAAGGATGATATTTAAGTCATAATAAGGGTCTGTTAATTGACTTAAAGCTACAGCTTGACGCTGGTTTTTAGGCAAAATGCCCCATACTTTTTCATATTTACGCGGCAATAACTTTGTGTAAACTTCAGTATCAGTTACTTCTGAAATCCGCCCAATATGCCCAGCCTCATCATACCAATACATGTTGGGCTGCACTTCGTCGTTAAACAAGCTTATTGGGAATGTATAAACCTCTCCCGAAACTTTAAAATCCTTATCTGATTGAATTCGATCAAACAGATCGCCGTCAAAAGCTTGCACTCCCGTATACAACAAATCTATATCTGCAATTTGATTATCTACAGCAACATCTTCTGCCATGACCCCTACGGTTCGGGCTTTCAAGCGCATATTAATGTCACGGCTAACAATTGTTACGTCTTTATCTAAATCCTTCTGAAGATACAGTGCATAGTTGATTATTCTATTGTCAGCGTCACTTCCAATACCGTGCTTTAACTCTTTAGCCATATCGAGTTGGGTATCAATTCCAATAAATAGCTTGCCTCTTTTAGCTGTTTCAGTAGAAGGCAGTGGAATGCCAGCTTCCATCTCTTCCGCACTGTGCCCATTTATTATATCTTCAAGCATTCGAATACAAACACGAGCATCAGCACTTACAGATTTATTGGTTCTTTCTTTTAGGTTATCAAGCTCTTCAAGAACCGTTAGACAGATGTAAATATCATCTTTGTAGCTAAGAAGAGATTTTGGATCATGTACCAATGCAGATGTATCTAATACACGTGGACTTCTATTTTCATTTGAATTCTTCATATTAGTTCTCCTTTGAGAACAATTTTGATTAACTAGCATTTAAGATTTACCTTTGCTTATTATTTTTATTAGTGCTTTCTTGCAGGTTAAATCCTTGATTTATTTTTTGTATAGCGACTACTTTAATTAAGCGACGCCTAATGAAAGACAAGCTGAAGTTTGATTTAGCTTAAACCTATAACTTAAATTATTAAGTAATCTATTGGCTTTCGAAGAGGTCTGCACAAATATTGAAAAAAAGCTTGCAGTAATACCTGTTTTTCCGCACCCCGCAGGTCCTGTTAATATCACCAGCTCAATGTCAGTATCAAGTAATGCATCCAGCGCCATACCTTGGTTGATATTCTTCGGTTTCACTCCCCATGCTTGACGGTGCATCAAACGTTCAACGCCTAAGTCTTTTAATCGAATGTGCTCAGAATCGTATCCCACAACCCGAGCTGCGAAGTGATTAGTATCATCTATCAGATACTCATTACAGAACACATCTGGTACGAGTGATTTTGGCACATCATGAACCGTGTATCGCCCTTCCTGCTGCGTTTGACACTCACCAACATTTTGCCAAAAATCGCCTTCAACCTTTTTAAAGCCACTGGTTAACAGCGCAATGTCGTCAATCAGCTGATCGGTACGATAATCTTCAACATACTTGAGTCCAGCGCCTTTCGCTTTCAGTCTCATATTGATGTCTTTGGTAACCAGCACCACTTTTTTGTCGCTGTACTGAGTTTGCAAATGTACCGCACAATTAATAATGCGGTGATCATTTTCGTTGCCGGGTAACCCGGAGATGGAATCAGGAAACAAGTGATCGTTTACAATAATCAATTTACCTGAACAAGGCGTTCGGTGACTTTCTATCCTCAATGTTGGTAGCGCTACCCCCTCTAGCATTTGCTCTGGTGTTGCATCGCGAAGCACATCATCTAACCCACGAATGGCAACTCTTGCGTCTCGGCTCACGTCACTCTTTCGATCTTTAATGTGATCGAGTTCTTCAAGGACAGTCATGGGAATCACAACATCGTGTTCTTGGAAAGAAAGGTAAGCGAGTGGTTCATGGAGAAGTACGTTGGTGTCGAGCACGTACACTTTATGGTCTTTGTCTTGTTTTACCATAGCGCATTCCTGTTGTTTACAGATTATTATGCTATACCCAATACACAACACTGCGGTTAATTATGTTTTGGGTATAGTTCAAGTTTAGTCTATTTGTCGCAAAAGTCGCTTTTATGACAGTAGAAAATCCAACTTGCATATTTATAAAAAACAACTAGTTAGCGATTGCCATGCCAACTAAATAGAAAAGGCGTCAGCGCTTGATAAATAAAGGCTTGAGTCACTGTTGTGTATTGAACAAACCGACATGAATAGGTAACATAGCCGCCTTTTTTCTGCATAGACGAGATAACCATGAATTTTTCCTTAGGTCAGCGCTGGATCAGTGATACGGAATCAGATTTGGGATTAGGTACAATAGTGGCACTTGAGGGGCGTCAAGTGACTATTTTATTTCCCGCTAGCGGAGAAAACCGTGTTTACTCAGTACAGGAAGCGCCTGTAACTCGAGTTGTATTCAACCCAGGCGATGTGATCCGCCATGTTGAAGAGTGGGAACTACGTGTTGACAGCGTGGAAGAGCAAGATGGACTATTTTGCTATCATGGTACTCGAGTTGATAATGAAGAAGAGACTTCATTCAAAGAGACCTTTCTTGATCACTTCCTCAAGTTCAATAAACCTCAAGATCGTCTATTTGCAGGCCAAATCGACCGTTTTGATCGCTACACACTGCGCTATCAAACTTGGCAACACCAGTTTGATAAAGAACAATCTCACCTTAAAGGATTGATAGGTCAGCGCGCTAGCCTGATTCCACACCAGCTCTATATTGCCGATGAAGTCGGTAAGCGCTTTGCACCTCGCGTACTTCTATCTGATGAAGTGGGCCTAGGTAAAACCATTGAAGCAGGCATGATTTTACACCAGCAAATTCTCTCTGGTCGTGCCAACCGCGTGTTGATTGTGGTTCCAGAAAACTTACAACACCAATGGTTAGTTGAGATGCTACGCCGCTTTAACCTACACTTCTCTATTTTTGACGAAGAGCGTTGTAGCGAAGCTTATGCAGATGCACCGAATGTATTCGAAACAGAACAACTAGTACTGGTTAGCCTAGAGTTTATTACCAAAAAGCGCCGCTGGTTTGAACAAGCCACACTCGCTGATTGGGATCTACTGATTGTTGATGAAGCACACCATCTGACGGTCACAAAGGAAAAGCCAAGCACTGAATATCAACGTATTGCTGAGCTTTCTCAGGACATTCCTGGACTTATCTTGTTGACTGCAACACCTGACCAACTGGGTCACCGCAGTCACTTTGCGCGTTTACAGCTACTCGATCCAGACCGCTTCTACGACTACGACGTGTTCGTTGAAGAAGAAAGTCATTATAAAGAAGTCGCAGAAGCCGCGAACAACTTACTGCAAGACAAAAAGTTAGATGCAAAAGAAGAACAAACACTTTGTACACTGCTAAAAGAAACCGATATTTCTGAGCTACTAGCAAAGGCACAAAGTGGCGATAGCGACGCCAAAGCTGAAATCTTGTCTATGTTACTAGACCGTCATGGTACTGGCCGTATTCTATTTAGAAATAGCCGCAGTGGCATTGATGGCTACCCAAGTCGTTTGCTACATCAATACCCAGTACCTTTACCAAAGCAATACAAAACAGCAATGTCGGTAATGGGTAACATTGGTGGTATTCAAAGTCCTGAATTTAACGCGATGCGTGCTTTGTTCCCTGAAAAAATCTTCCAAGAGTTTGAAGGTGAAGGAAGCAGCTGGGCGCAGTTTGACCCGCGCGTCGAGTGGTTGATTGCTAAATTAAAAGAGTTAAAGCACGAAAAAGTACTGCTTATTTGTGCCAAAGCGGAAACCGCAATTAGCCTTGAACAAGTATTACGTGAGCGCGAAGCGATTAAAGCGGCGGTGTTCCACGAAGGCATGTCTATCATCGAGCGCGACCGCGCGGCAGCGTTTTTTGCTGATGAATATGATAGCGCGCAAGTATTGCTCTGCTCTGAAATTGGCTCTGAAGGTCGTAACTTCCAGTTCTCACATCATTTGGTGCTATTTGATCTACCGCTTAACCCTGACTTACTTGAGCAACGTATTGGTCGTCTTGACCGCATTGGTCAAAAGCACGACATCAATATTCACGTGCCTTACTTTGAAAGTACCGCACAAGAAGTATTACTACGTTGGTATCACGAGGGCTTAGATGCGTTTGAAACCACCAGCACCACGGGGCAAATGCTGTATAAGTCTTTCTCTGATGATTTGTTAGCGCTGATCGCTGAGCACAACTGTGACGAAGACGAATTAGATCCTCTATTGGAGCAAGCCGCAAAAGAAAACGCACAGCTGCGCACAAAGATGGAGCAAGGTCGAGACCGCCTACTTGAGCTTCACTCAAGTGGTCAAGGTAAAACAGATAATATCGTTGCTGAACTTGAAGCTCTTGATAACGACGTAATTTTGCCTGCGTTTATGATTAATGTGTTTGATACTTTTGGTGTTAACCAAGAAGACAAAGGCGAGAATACGATTATTCTCAAACCAACCGAGCACATGCTAAATCCTTCTTTCCCTTGTTTGAAAGACGATGGCATCACAGTGACTTTTGACCGTAACACCTCACTGTCACAAGAAGACGCGCATTTCATCAGCTGGGATCACCCCATGGTCAGCGGCGTAATGGATATGATCTGTAACGATGACTTTGGTTGTGCGTCGGTAGCACTGCTTAAAAACAACAAGTTACCTGTCGGTACTTTCTTTGTTGAAATGATCTTCGTTGCAGAAGCTTCTGCGCCTAAGTCTCTCCAGGTAGGCCGCTTTTTACCACCAACACCAATTCGTGTTCTAATGGATAAAGGTGGCAATGACTTAGCCCAAAACGTGGCGTTTGATGCATTCAATCAACAGCTTTCTGCCGTTGGCAGACAAACCGGCAGTAAGCTAGTTAATGCGCTACAAAGTGCTATTCACCCACTTATTACTCAAGCTGGCGATATTGCACAAACTCAACTTGAAAGCATTCAAGCCAACGCGATGGATAAAATGCAAAAGCAATTAGGTGATGAGCAAGGTCGTTTACAAGCACTTAAGGCTATCAATCCGAACATCCGTGATGAAGAAGTTCAAGTATTTGATAAACAAAGAGCTGAGCTGAGCACACACATTGAAAAAGCGCAGCTTAAGTTGGATGCGATTCGTTTAATTGTGGTTGCAAACCAGTAAACCTCCCACACCGAGAGAGAGCTGCGGCTCTCTTTCTCGCTACCGCTCACTTAGCAACTCATATATAATACCCGGCTTCGTTCTGTTCATGCTGAGGCAGCTGGTGTTACTAAATTACGCTCCCCCCTTTCTCCCTATCTTGATATTTTGTACCAAGATGAAGATATGCTGGTGATCAACAAACCAAGCGGGTTACTCACCGTACCTGGTAAAGATCCAAAGCATTGGGACAGCGCTATCGCCAGAGTGAATTTTGTCTACCCTACGGCAAGAATTGTGCATCGCCTTGATATGGCAACATCCGGCGTGCTGTGCCTTGCTATGAATAAAGCAGCGCATCGCCATCTGAGCATTCAATTTCAAGACCGCTTAACCCGCAAACACTACATCGCCCGAGTTCATGGTAAATTACAACAGCAAACGGGTTCTGTTGATTTACCGCTGGTGTGTGATTGGCCTAACCGCCCAAAGCAAATGGTTTGTCATGAGACCGGAAAACCTTCATTAACGTATTTTGAAGTCATGGAATATGAAGCACAAGCAACACGCGTAAAGCTAACCCCCATCACAGGACGTTCTCATCAACTCAGAGTACATATGCTTTCGCTTGGGCACGTTATCCTAGGTGATAGGCTATACGCTACGGGAGAGGCGTTAGCGGCGGCTTCACGTCTACAGTTGCATGCAGAGATGCTGCAAATTTCGCATCCAACAACTGCTGAGATGATGGCCTTTACCGCACCGGTTCCTTTCTAAGTAACCTGTTTACTCTGTTAGTTAGAAACGGTCCAGAAACTGTGGCCTTCGAAAAATTAAGCAAATTTAGCGTTGCCAGCAAACGCTCAGATTAACGTTTGCTTAGTCACTAAACAAAGCGAGTAAAAAGCACGCGGTTAACACATAAATTGCATTACTATGGTTTCGTGATCGGCAGATGTTTTATATACTGTAATTGTTCCCTAGCTCGTAGGACAGCTGATTAAGTCCCTGAGCCGATAAATTTCGTTTAGGATAGCAGTTTGTTTACTATTGAGCATGCTCGGCATGTACCGAGAAGCCTACGGTAGGCTGTTGCTCTCCGCCTTGAACCTCAGGGTTCAAGGGCTGACATCGGCATCCGCGAAGCCGGGGAACAACCTTTCCCACTCTACGCATGTCATCGCCTCAAAGCTAACTCGCTTTTACATATACTCAATAAACCACATGTTCAACTTCATACTAAAAACAGCTACACGGTTAACGTCGTAAAGCAAAAGAAATTGCGAGATAACGCTAGAAAAGAGTCGCGAGATAACGCTAGAAAAGAGTCGCGAGATAAACTCGCTGCTACGAAAGATTATTGTAAGCTAAGCGCATATCTCAGTGTTTTTTAATTACTATGAGTTAGTACCAACTCACTACAAAACATCTTTATATGAAAGGAAAAACCATTAAAAACTTTCATTTTTATTGATAACCTTTTGTTCTATTCCATAGTCAAAGAATATTTTAGCCAAATCAACAAAACCTCTATAGTAGCGCGTTATTTTCATATATTTCGAAAGGTATTCTGATGTCTTTTGCTGTTATCGCCGCGTTTGCGGTTTTTATTGCCATACTTTTCGGTCTTTATCGCTTTCAACAGCGCTCCGAAACCCTGTCACGAACGGTATTACTAGGCTTAGTTGCGGGTAGCCTATTTGGACTCGCCTTACAATTTGTTTTCTCAGGTGATTTAACCACCAAACAGACCGTACTAGATTGGGTTGCGATTGTTGGTAGCGGCTATGTCAATCTTCTCAAAATGGTGATTATGCCATTGATCTTAGTTTCTATGATTGCCGCGGTCGTAAAATTAGATAATCAAGGCTCTCTTGGAAAGATCTCGTTTGTCACCATCGCAATTTTAGTTTTTACCACGGCCATTGCAGCGCTCATTGGTATTTTTATCACTCAAGCATTTGGTTTAAGCGCACAAGGCTTAGTTGAAGGTGCACGCGAAACGGCCAGAATAGCGGTACTTGAAGAACGTGCAACAACCGTTGCCGATTTAACCATTCCACAAATGCTGCTTAGCTTTGTACCAACCAATCCGTTTGCTGACTTGACTGGCGAGCGCTCGACCTCGATTATCGCAGTGGTGATTTTTGGTGTGTTAACTGGTATTGCTGCTCGTAGAGCCATCATGGAAGAGTCAGATTTAAGTAGTCCAATAAAAAATGCAGTTGAAGGCGCACAGGCAGTTGTGTTGAGATTAGTACGTATGATCATCGCCCTTACACCTTATGGTGTAGCTGGTTTGATGGCCAAAGTGATCGCCACATCAAGCATGGCTGACATTATTAGCTTACTCGGTTTTATTATTGCCTCTTACGTTGCCATTTTACTGATGTTTGTGGTGCATGGCTTACTAGTTACTTTGGTTGGTGAAAACCCAAAGCATTTCTTCCAAAAAATTTGGCCTGTTTTAACTTTTGCTTTCACCTCTAGAAGCTCCGCGGCAACCATCCCATTGAATGTTGAAGCGCAGATCCACAAGCTTAATGTTCCCCCTGCGATTGCAAACCTTTCTGCATCGTTTGGTGCGACAATCGGACAAAATGGCTGCGCTGGCATTTATCCTGCAATGCTTGCTGTAATGGTTGCGCCGACTGTAGGAATTGACCCGTTCGCACTCGACTTTATTGTCTCATTAGTGGCTATGGTTGCAATTAGTTCGTTTGGTATTGCGGGTGTTGGAGGTGGTGCCACTTTCGCGGCGTTGGTGGTACTGCCTGCGATGGGACTACCAGTGACAATTGCAGCGCTGCTTATTTCTATTGAGCCACTAATTGATATGGCAAGAACGGCACTCAATGTATCGGGCTCAATGACCGCAGGTACAGTGACAAGTCGCTTGTTAAAGCAAAAGCATACCAACGAAGCTATTTAGTGCTATAACAGCTTAAGGGCCAGCTAGTTATTCTGGCCCTTCACTTCTAATCGATCACGAGCTTTGCAGTGCCAAGCCAAAAGGACAGCAAGGACTTCATTGAATCAACCAGCTCATGATATTGAGACGGTTTGGTCATATAAGAATTTGCCCCAAGCAAGTAACACTGTTTTATATCTAGCTCAGAATCCGATGTACTGAACATAATAACCGGAATATGCTTAAGGTTTGCAGCCCCGCGCATCTCAGCCAATACATCTTTACCGCTTTTTCGTGGCATATTTAAATCAAGAATAATAAGGCTAGGTAATAGCTCAGTGCTATTGAGTTTCTCAATCAACTCAACGCCATCACTTACGAATTGTAACTTAGCCTCCATCACGCCGTTGTCTTCAAATGCATCACGGATTAATTCTTGGTCGTCGAAATCATCATCCGCAACCAAGATATAGTTTACAGAGTGAAGCTGTTTAATTAAATCATGATGATGAACCATACACACTCTCCTTAAACTCGCATTAACCTCGAGTTTGTATGCTGATATCAGAACCGCATCAATGGTTCTACAGCTAAGTTAACTCTCTTGCGCCGAAATCGGCAAGCTAAAATAGAAAGTAGAGCCTCTCCCTACTTCCGTTTCGACCCATATGCGACCATGGTGTCTTTCGACGATTTTTTTACAAATAGCAAGTCCAAGTCCTGTACCGGCATATGCGCTACGACCATGTAATCTTTCAAAAAGATTGAAGATCTGCTCACTAAATTCAGGATCAAAACCAATCCCGTTATCCTTAACGGCAACGATCAGTTCATTTGCTTTACGTTCGCTGCTAATCGAGACCCGCGGCGTTCTTTCTGGCGCACTAAATTTAATCCCATTATTGATTAAGTTTAGCAGCACGCGTTGCAACTGCCTACGGTCTCCAAAAACATCACCAAGCCCTGTGGTATCCACTTGAGCGTTTGACTCTTTAATCACTAACTCAAGATCCAGTAAGGTTTCAGCTAACGCATTATCGCCATCAAATGATTTAAATGACTCACCTTTACGGTCAATCCGTGAAAAACTTAGTAGCCCTTTGATCAACTTTTGCATTCGCTCCGCAGAATCCATCATACGCTTAAGGTAGGACGCATGTCTTTCATTTAGTCCCTCTGCAGAGCATTGGATCCGATCACCGAACATTTGGATTTTTCTAAGCGGCTCTTGTAGATCATGGGATGCTAAAAAGGCAAAACGCTCCAGCTCTTGATTCGACTCATGTGCTTTTTCAAGTGCTATCGTCAGTAATTGCTCAGCAGTACGACGCGAAGTGATCTCATTTTCCAACGCCTCGGTACGCTTGGTAACTTTTTGCTCTAGAATTGCGTTAAGCTTTTTATATCGCTCAGATTTAGCCAGCACATAATTAACCAACGTATTACGAAACTTCAATGCACAACTTACTTCAGCTTCCGTCCAAGGGTGAGATTTGCACTTAACATTCTCGACCCACAACTTAAACGAACTACGCGGCATTAAACGGTGGCTACCATCATCCAAAAACTCAATGGATTTTTCAGGCTTCCCTCCCCAGTTTTTGGTTTGAATAACTTCCTTTCTAAACCACATAATAAAGTGATTAGCATCCGCAGAAAGTGGCATCAATAGCACGCCACTCGCCGTTTTCGCAAATGTTTTAAATGTTTCGTTAAGTTCACCTAAGCTATGACAATAAAAAATGGAGTCATCACCAAGTTGATGCTCCGCAAGCCAGCGGTAGATACTCTCAATATCCGCCTTTGCAGGAGTTTGCCCGTAGCACTCCAAATCACTTTCAACACGCCACGCAACACCGCTGGATTTCATCATTTCTTGCAATGCCGCGGATTCATAGCGCAGGCCATCTACAAAAAAGATCTCTTTTGCCATACGCTCAGTAACAGACGAGCTCAATGTCAGGGCTTTGGCTTCTGCCATTGCTTCTAAAGACGAAATTTTAAGAGAAATTAAGTAAGATAGCATCAGCCCCATATACTGAGCGACTTCACGGATGTTAAATGGCACTACGTGCTTTTCGTAGTGGTGGCAGGCAATCAGCCCCCAAAGCTTACCAGCAACGATAATGCTGATAGACATGGTTGCCTGAACACCCATATTGCGTAAATATTGGCAGTGAATTGGCGAAACACTACGTAAAATACAGGCACTTAAGTCAATTGGCTTATCTTGCGGATAAAGCAGTGAATTTTCACTGTCAACATCAGCAAGCAAACGAATAGGGTTTCTTAAATATAGCGCTCTTGCTTGCTTTGGAATGTCAGACTCAGGAAAATGTTGGTTTAAAAAGGAATTAAGATCATTACGCTTCGATTCTGCGACCACCTCACCATTATACTCGTGATCAAATTTATACAGCATCACCCTGTCAAATTGCGTTAACTCTCTAATTTCTTCCACAGCCATCTCGAACGAAGCTTGTAAAGATTGAGAGTCAACCATACTAGACAGTGAGTGCTTCATAAGGTGTTGCATTGAATGATTGATTTCAACGCCTTGCGCCGTGTTTTGCTCAAGCTCTAAAATGAGACCAGCTTCGTTTTGACTTGCAACTACAGAAAGTTCAACCCACTTTGCATCCTTGGTTTTTATGGTGGCCGTCATCGGATTCAAACGATGGATTTCAGAGGAGTTAGCATTACTGGCTAACAACTCAAAAAAAGGAGACTCAAAAATCGTTTCAGCATGAGTATTGACTAAAGCGCTAGGCTCAAGCCCTACAAGTTCGGCAAAATTTTCGCTAAAGTAGCGTAGTGTTAATGTGTTGGTGTCGAATAGCAATAAATAGCCATGCGGCTGAATTGAACCTGGAATATGAATTGGCTCTTTATGACAATTGTCTAGTGTTGCTTCGAACTTCTCCACCTTTTATACATCCTCTCCTTTTACCTAGCTTTACCATCCTATCACGGATCCCCACCTAGCATGCAAGCTGTTCAGAGTAGATATGCGTTCAGTTCACAAAGCGATAAAATGCGATTAGACTTACACAATCACGAAGTAAAAAGTAAGTGTATTATGACAACCACAGTAAAGTGTCCAACCTGCCAACAGGCTGTTGAATGGTCGGATAAAAGTCCATTTCGTCCGTTCTGCTCAAAACGCTGTCAATTAATTGATTTAGGTGATTGGTCTGACGAATCAAATACGATTTCTACACCGATGAAAAGTGGTGAACTTACGCCTCAAGATGCGGAAAGTTTGATTGAAGATATAGAAGCGATGCTGGCAAAAAACAACGAAAACTTTTTTAAAGAATAAATCTATAGGCCGAGTATCTCGGCCTTTACTCACTCATAACTACTTGCTTAGAAAAGCAAAAACCAAGCACAGTAAAATCACTAGTCACCTTGTTCTACTTGCTCTTCTTCCGTCTTTGACTCTGAACTTCTCACTTCATTTTGGTAAGTTTTAGCAATATGCCCTGCTCCTTCCAAAATATCACTTAATTGGATCCGACAAATTTCCGACAATTTAATTAAGGTACCTAAGCGAAATGAGCTTGTTCCGTTAAGATAGTCGTCTAGTGTGGTGAGACCTATTCCGAGCTTCTGGCTAATGGTTTTTTTAGTATAGCCTTTACGCTTTTTGAGTTCTTTTAGCAGTTCTCGGATCCTAAGTGTCACCTCGTATTCTTCAGGTGTCTGCATGTCTCCCTCAGTGATACCTAGTAACAAACAGCCAACAACAAAGAATACCCTTAGTTACTCAGAAGAAAGCAAAAGTTATTGGAAAGTTTGTGCGCGTAAATTAAGAATTTTTCAATTCGACACTATTTCAAAGAGTTGTCCGCAGACTTGCTAGATGTACTCTTAATCGAAAAATATCACAACGCAAACATGTTATCAACATGTAACTTAAACCAGTACAAACCGTTGTAATATTTTATACACTGATTCCAAGGAGTCAGTTCTCTACATCAATCTGGAATACAAGCTCTCATTTTATAGGAAGGTGACAAAGGCTTGAAAATGATAAGGTCCTTACTGGGAAGGTAAGGACTAAGTTAGAAAGACTTAATTTGCTTTTTTATGGCCTTTGTGGCTACGACGTGACTTAAGTGCTTGGAGCTTATCGCGCTGCTCTTCATTCAATACATGGAATACTTTGTGACGAGTTTCCATTGAAAGTAGCGCCCACGCTTGCTTTTTATCTTGGCCTTTTTCCAGTAAAAGTTGCGCTTGAACCTTATCAAAGGCTGGGGCTGCCATAAGTGCTTTCATTTCTTCACGATAAGTTGAATGTGCTTCTTTCCCGCTTTCTTTTAGCGCTTTTTTTGCAGTTTTGTAATCCGCATAAATTGTCTTTAGTTGGTCTTGCTGCGCTTCTGTTAGCTCTAATAACTTCTGGCCTTTATCAGATAGTAGCAACCTTGCTGAGTGCTCAAGCTGCCCGCCCATAGGTCCCGCGTTTGCAGTGAAGCTAAAAGTCGATACACCAAGTGCTGTAACTAATGCTAAAGTAGATAGTAATTTCATGGTATTGGCTCCTTGTTCGCCATTGCTTTGTCACTTCCAAATTTAGCAAGCACAAAGAAAAGGAACGTCAGACAGAGGTAAAGTTTTGTCAGTGCTTTGCAAAAAAAAGCAAAGGCAATTTACATAAGGCGTTGAAGTAAGGTGTAATATGCTAGAGCCGAACTATTCAGGCCAACGCCAATCAACAATGCTGGACTAAGTATGACAATGAAACATTCCATTTTACTTATTGATGATGACCAAGAACTTTGCAGCCTGTTAAAAGAATACTTTACTGCAGAAGGCTTTGAAGTGGCGATGGCCCACACAGGAACAGAAGGTCTACAGCTGGCATTAAAGCAAAATTTCGACCTGATATTGTTAGACGTAATGCTTCCCGAAATGGATGGTTTTGAAGTACTAAAGGCGTTACGTGTCCAGAAGATGACACCTGTTATTATGCTAACGGCAAAAGGCGATGACTTTGACCGCATCTTTGGTTTGGAGCTAGGTGCTGACGATTATATTCCAAAACCGTTTAACCACCGCGAACTACTCGCACGCGTTAAAGCTATTACCCGTCGCGTCGATCATTATAAACAACACAGCCCGGATGATACCTTTACTATCCACCAGCTGCGTTTAGATGTTGCTTCGAGAAGCGCTACTGTTAATGGCGAGGTGCTGTCGCTGACGGGCACCGAATACGAGGTACTACACTTGCTGGTCAGAACTGCAGGAGAAGTGGTCGACAAGCAGACAATTTCACGACAAGTATTAGGCCGGCCACTCGTGCCTTATGATCGCTCTATCGATATGCATGTCTCTAACGTTCGCAAGAAAATTGCCGCATTAAGTGAACACACTTATATCAAAACGATCCGCGGCGCTGGCTATATTTTCCTAAAGGCGTAATGAATGAAGCGGTACTTACTTGTTAAGGTTTTTGCCTGGTTTTGGCTCACTATCATTGCCACTATGTTGTTGTTGCTTGGGATCAGCATGCTACAACCTGATGTTGTAGAAACTCACCGCATCTCAAAACCCATGCTGCAAAATCTAAAACAATTAGAACAAGCGTTAATACGCGCAAGCGAGCGCCCCAACTTTGAGTTGAATAAGGTTGCCAAACTGCGTAAAAGAAAGGCTCGAAATATCTACTTGAGCCACCGCGATGCAGAAAAAAGCGTTGCCGCCGATCCCAATATAAAAACGCTGAATTTAGATTTACTCAGCTTTACCGAAGATGCCAAACCGGTCGCTATTTTTACCCCAGAGTACAAGGCTTTTGGCCCCCTAGAACTTACACTTCAAGGTGAAAGTTATCGTCTTTATTTAATTTTTGAAAACCATACCCCAAGTGCACTCATCAAATTAAGAACCCTACCGCTTTGGGTAAAAATCGCGGTCGTGCTAGGCGCAAGCTTATTACTGTGTTTTTGGTTTACTCGAGATCTATTGTCGCCAATTAAAGAGCTACAAAAAGCCGCTGCAAAACTTTCCCGTGGAGAATTGTCGAGCAGAGCCGATATAAATACCAAGCGCCAAGACGAGCTCGGTCAACTGGGTCATGATTTTAACTTAATGGCTGATAAATTAGAGTCTTTAGTTAACAATCAAAAACGCTTGCTTGCTGATATATCCCATGAACTACGCTCACCGCTCACCCGCTTACAAATGGCCACAGGCCTCGCTGCAGGCCATGCCACAGCGCAAAGCCAAAGTTATATCGAGCGCATTGAACGTGAAGCTCAGTTAGTTGAAAATATGCTCAGCGATATTTTGCATTTATCTAAGCTCGAAGCGGATCAAGTGCCAATCGATAAGCAGATAATTAAGTTCAATGAGCTGCTCGACCCGATATTGGAAGATGCACTGTTTGAGGCACAACAATTAGGGAAGGACCTTGTCGTCACAGCACTACCCGAGGCAACACTTTATGGCGACCCAATGCTACTTAACCGCGCATTCGAAAACATTATTCGTAACGCAATTAAGTATGCGACTAGCCTTATTAATGTCGATATTGAGAGTGACGGTAATCAGTTGCTATGCACTATCAGTGATGATGGTAAAGGCGTAAGTGAAGACATGCTCGACAAGCTTTGCATTCCATTTTTCAGAGTGTCGAGCGCACGTACGCCAAGCAAAAATCAAATGGGCGGGTTTGGGCTGGGTCTTGCCATTGCGCAGCACGCGTTAAAAGTACATGATGCCCATATCGAATTTAGTAATAATGTTGGTTTGCAAGTCAGCATTCGAATTCCATTACACAGGTAGCCATGTTTTATAGCCAAAGTCAGCAACTTGAATCACACCTTCCGGAAATTGATGAGCACTGGCAAGGCTGCCAAAAAGGCTTTTTTGATACCCCTCATGGTAGGCTATTTTACGCCTACCACATTCCAGAAAGGGCAACGTTCAGCCTGGTGTTGGTTAATGGCCGTATTGAGTCTGCTCATAAATACAGAGAATTGCTGTGGGAGTTTGCGCAAAACAACATAGCGGTATTTACCTATGACCATCCAGGACAAGGCTACTCGCCGCGATTACTTAAAGATAAGCAAATCGGCTATGTTAGACGCTTTGAAGATTATGCTGCAACGCTGCACTGCTTTATGGATCAAATCGTTGCCAAGCAGAACACCTTGCCACTTTTTATATTGGCACATTCAATGGGCGGTGCCATTACCTGCGATTATTTAACATTATTTGCGCCTCATAACATAGAGGGAGTCTATTTATCAGCCCCGATGCTTGGGATCAATACGACTCCCTACCCGACTTGGTTTGCCGAGGGACTTGCGGGCTCAGCTTGTTTATTTGGACTAGGTAAGCATTATGCATTGGGACAGGTGCACTACCACAACAAACCTTTTCAAGATAATGACCTTACTGATTGTCCAATTAGATATGCGCTATTTAGAGGTTTGTACGATCAATTTCCCGAGCTACAACTCGGTGGTGTTAGCTTTGCTTGGTTATACACGGCTCTACATAAATGCCGCTCGTTTCAAGATATTAAGCTAGATCTGCCAATCCGTATCGCGACAGCCAGTGAAGACAGCATTGTTGATAATCAGGCGCAAAGTCAATTTGCCGCGCACAGAGACAATGTGACAGTTACAGAGTTTATCGGGAAACACGAACTACTTTGCGAGCAAGATAATACCCGCAAAGCCGTGCTAGATGATTTTTATGCGTTTACAGCCGAGCTACTTAGCGCTAAAGAAACTGGGTCTTGATGGATAAGCACGTCCATCTCACAATCAAACTCTTCTTTAATGCTAGCAACCACCTCATCCGCAACCTGATGCGCTCGCATTAGCGGCATATCATCATCAAGCTCTAGATGCAGTTGAATAAACTTGATTTTGCCACCTTGCCTGGTACGCAAATCATGTACTCCATAAACGTCCTCATGACTCGACGCGATAAGTATGATCTGTGCTTTTTCTTCATCTGGCAGCTCTTTATCCATTAAGTGCGCAGCACTTTCCTTGGCAATATCCCAACTGTTATAAAGTAAATACATCGCCACCAAAATACCAAAAATCGGATCGGCGTAACCTACACCATAAAAGTTAAGCAATACCGCTAGGAGCACCGCGAGGTTTAATAAAATATCGCCCTTATAATGTAACGAGTCGGCCTTAATGGCGATGGACTGCGTGCGTTTAACGACTTGATACTGCACCGCAACCACCAACAAAGTACAAACTATCGCAAATAAACTCACCCACACACCAAACAACGAATGTGGAATTTGGGTTGGATTGATAATGCGCTCTACGCCATGAAAAGCCAATAAACTCGCAGAGCCCGCGATAAAGGCCGCTTGTCCAAGCCCAGCTAATGCTTCTGCCTTTCCATGACCAAATCGATGATCATCGTCCGCAGGACGCAGTGCGTAGCTCAGTACAAAGAAATTCATTAAAGAGGCGCTAATATCAAGCAGTGAATCAGTTAAAGAACCGAGCATAGCGGCACTACCTGAAGACAGCCAAGCCCAACACTTAGCTGCGATCATCAATCCCACCATTATGATGGTAAAGACACTTGAAAACCTAACCCAAAACTCATAGCTGCGATCCACTGGCACCTCATTTCTTCATATTATTTAATCTGACGTTTGGCTAACTGAAATGATTAGTCGTCAAACCACTCGCAAAATGCCACGGCATCGCGATGCTGTTATATTACAGGGTAATGCTTTGAAATGAAAAACAGATTACGGTTGTATAGTTTTTCTCAACAGTCGTACTTTAAAAACTGGGTAATGGATTTCGCTCTATCGAACGCAGCACATATAAATGTCGACAAGTATCAGCTATACTGCCGGGCAAAATTTAATTGAGGCCTATCATGTTAGATATCGTTTTATACCAACCCGAGATCCCGCCTAATACCGGCAATATTATTCGTTTGTGTGCCAATACAGGATATTCACTACACCTGATAGAGCCGCTAGGATTTGAATGGGATGATAAACGGGTAAGACGTGCAGGCCTTGATTATCATGAATTTAGCGAAGTAGAGCGCCACCCAAACTTTGAAGCATACTTAGCCAAACGAAATCCAAAGCGAGTATTTGCTTGCACGACAAAAGGTAGCAAATACCATCATGAAGTAGCCTATGAAGCAGGTGACTGCCTATTGTTTGGCCCTGAAACTCGTGGTTTGCCAGAAGACATTATTTTTTCACTGCCTGAGCCTCAGCGAGTCCGCATTCCAATGCGCCCCGATAGTCGCAGTATGAACCTATCTAATGCTGTTTCCGTTTTTGTCTATGAGTCTTGGCGACAACTTGGGTTTGCTGGCGCAAAGTAAAAATAGCGCCTAGCCTCTGCTGCATAGGAGCAAACTTGAGGCACAAAAAAGGCGCCTTACGACGCCTTGCTAACTTTAATTTACATTAACTATAGGGATTCTTTTAAATTTCTGCGTGGTGCAAAATCGTACCAACAATATCACTGAATTTATTTGCTGGTTTCATTGAATTTACTGCACGTCCACAGGCTTTCATCATATCGATTAGGTCAAAATAACCGACTGGATGCTGAGTCACTTCATCAATAACAAGTAAAAACTCGAAGCCACCTTCTTCCATTGTTTTTAGCACATTGCCAACCACAGTTTGGCTAGTTTGTTTTAAGGTGATTTGACGAAGATCTGATAGTGGGATCATGACATCATTGACGTTTAAATCACGTCTTGTACAACCGCGTCTTTCTGCAATACTCAACACGTAGCGACTGCCAATTCTTGCATTAGAGATCATACCAATAAGCTTTTCTTTGCTATCAACGACAAAGCTTGCTCTGCGGTGCGTTTTATCCAGCACTAACGTAGCTTCATCTATGCTACTGTTTTCATCAATATGCTGCATAGGTGCTAAATGTAGATTGTGCATTAGGCAATGTGCTGGCGCTTGCTCTAGGTTGTCAGTGTTACAAGCTGGGAAGTTATTTTCAGCAAGTTCATAATTTGCAACAGGTTGAGTTTTCAATACTGTGTAAGTGTTCATAGATCACCTCTATCTTTAAAATTAATTAAGCACGGAAAAGGACTAAATTAATTTGCGACAGGTGGTGCTCTAATAGACTCACATACTGAGTTTGAATAAGAATAGGTGGGTTGCGATTGCGCTATGATAAAGCTACTAGCAACCACGAAACGATGGGTTGTTGATACAACGCAATCATCTAAATCAGGGCTGGAGTTCGAATTGTCTAGGTCAACAACGATAGGCGCGATTGAAAGCGTGGTATCACATTTAGCAGCATCGGCCGTTGACACTGTCAACAGACTCAACATACAAAATGTAATCATCCAACGAATTAACCGCATAGTATTCTCACTTCTACTGCCTTACTTTGAGTGTATGGGCAGTTTCTTGCGTTTACAAGTATTATTTCTAATCTATTTACTAAGCTTCTAAATATACTAAGGTTAATTTTCATACGCACACTCAGGCACTGTGTGAGCTGAGATGAATTGTTACTAATCTCCTGTTTGTGGCGCGCTGTTTAGCGTTATACTAACGCTGACATTTTTGATATGTGCCTTAAATCAAAAGAATTAAATCATACCAATTTGCTTAATTAAGTGAGCTATTTTGGGGCGAGAAAACCTTGTCGATAACCAGGCGAAAACTTTACTATTTATTTGTTTTAAATGAGAAATTTTTAACGCAGTTAGCGTCAGATTTGCTCCTTCAAATTGAGCAAGTATTAAGACTAATTGGTATTACAACACGAGGTGTACAGTGCAACTATCACGCGGTATCGAGTACTTTATTGCTGGTTTTTCTTTAATCACCCAAAAAGGATTAAAACGCTTTGTATTTATTCCTTTAACAATCAATGTACTGCTATTTGGTGCATCACTCTTTTTTCTTTATGACTGGCTGACTCAAGGATTTACTTATCTCAACGGATTATTACCAGATTGGCTCAGTTGGCTGGAATGGCTAATGTGGCCCATTGCTATCTTAGTGATACTTTTCAGTTATAGTATGATTTTCACGGTGATAACCAACTTTATTGCTGCACCTTTCAATGGCTTACTCTCCGAAAAAGTAGAACTTTACCTGACCAACCAACATATCAATGATGATAAGTTAATTGATACCATAAAAGATGTGCCGCGAATGTTAGGTCGAGAATGGACCAAACTCTGCTACTACCTTCCACGTGCACTCGGCTTTTTCATCTTACTTTGGATGCTGCCTATCGTTGGGCAAATTTTATGGATTATGTTTACGTGTTGGATGTACAGCGTGCAATACAATGATTATCCGTTTGATAACCATAAAATTCATTTCAAGCAAATGAAAGATGATTTGAAGAGTAAACAAGGGCTGTCTTATGGCTTTGGCTTTGCGGTGTTTGTACTAACCTCAATCCCATTTGTTAACCTCATAGTGATGCCCGTTGCCGTTTGTGGCGCCACTAAATTGTGGGTAGAGAACTATCGTCAACAATATCGTTAAACAAATTGAGGTATGACATCGGACTGTAAAAATTCCATGATTTACTTACGCCTTTTACGCTTTGTTAGAATGAGGCAGGTATGCGCCAAATAATATGGATGACGTGGTTGGTGGTTACGCTAACGGGATGCCAGGCAACAAAGCAGTTTGATGTCGGTACACGGACTCAATTTTTAGTCTCGCAACTTCCAGACGGTGAGCTTAAGGAAAAGCTTGCAAGCTGTTTAGATAAACCAATCAAGCGCACACGTTTTTCCATTGGACATCGCGGTGCACCACTTTTCTACCCTGAGCACACCAAAGAATCATACATTGCCGCCGCAAAAATGGGAGCAGGCACGCTCGAATGTGATGTTACTTTTACGAAAGACAAGACTCTCGTTTGCCGCCATGCACAATGTGACCTTCATGCGACAACCGATATCTTGTTACAACCTAAGCTTGCTAGCACGTGTAGACAACCCTTCACACCAGCGGATCCAGACTCTGGTAAACTTGCGTCTGCTCAATGCTGCACCTCAGACATTACCTTAGCAGAATTCAAGCAACTAAAAGGAAAAATGGATGGTGTGAATACTCAAGCAACCACAGTAGCAGAGTTTGTCAAAGGCACTCCCAATTGGCGTACAGATCTTTATGCCAGTTCTGGAACCTTAATGACCCACAGTGAAAGCATTGTTTTATTTAAGCAACTTGGTGTAAATATGACTCCTGAGTTAAAAACACCAGAAGTGCCAATGCCATTTAATGGGTTAAGCCAAAACCAGCTCGCACAAAAAATGTTAGACGAATATACTGAGCACAATGTCCCCCCATCTCAAGTTTTTCCACAATCCTTTTCTTACCAAGATATTCAGTACTGGATAAAGCATGCACCAGAGTTTGCAAACCATGCCGTATTTCTTGATGGTAGAGAAGCTGGCGAACATTTTGATATTAACAAACCAAGTACTTGGCAACCGTCAATGGAAGACTTAGCCAAAAATAAGGTAAAAATTATCGCCCCACCAATTTGGATGTTAATTAGCGAAGATAAAAACGGCGATATCATTCCGTCGCAGTACGCCCTAGCCGCTAAACGTGCAGGATTAAAGATAGTTGCTTGGTCTTTAGAGCGCTCAGGCCCTTTAACGAACGGCGGCGGTTGGTATTATCAATCTGTAAAAAACGCAGTTAAGCATGATGGCGATATACTTAGGGTGTTGGACATATTGGCAAAACAAGTTGGCGTAGTTGCTGTATTTAGTGACTGGCCTGCGACTACCAGCTTTTACGCCAGCTGCATGGGAATTGAGTGATAGGCTAATAAGAGTTGTAGCTTAGTGTAGGTAGAATCCCGCACTAAGTTATGGTTTGCAAATGCCAGAAAGCAAAAAGCCTCGCAATTGCGAGGCTTTTTAAAGGATGGTGCCCAGAGGCGGAATCGAACCACCGACACGAGGATTTTCAATCCTCTGCTCTACCGACTGAGCTATCTGGGCAAATTTTTTAGTATCTAAATAACTAAGCTATCTAGAAAACACAGGCTAACGCCTAAATAAAGTGGTGCCGACTATCCGAGTCGAACGGATGACCTACTGATTACAAGTCAGTTGCTCTACCAACTGAGCTAAGTCGGCACACTAAATTATTGGTGCCCAGAGGCGGAATCGAACCACCGACACGAGGATTTTCAATCCTCTGCTCTACCGACTGAGCTATCTGGGCAAATCTTTTTTAATGTCTAGGAAACTCTTCTTACTAAGCTAACTAGAAATTATTGGCTGACGCCTAAATTAAATGGTGCCGACTATCCGAGTCGAACGGATGACCTACTGATTACAAGTCAGTTGCTCTACCAACTGAGCTAAGTCGGCACACTAATTCGTGTACCATGCAGTTTCTGCATGCACCACATTGCTAATGCAATGATTTTAATCTGGTGCCCAGAGGCGGAATCGAACCACCGACACGAGGATTTTCAATCCTCTGCTCTACCGACTGAGCTATCTGGGCGTGCGGCGTATTAAACGGGTTTTGCGGTTCTAAGTCAACCCTTTTTTTAAATACATTTATCGTTTGCACAGTTTTCAGACAAAGCGGTTAAAATACCGCTTTTTCGATGAAAAAACACCCGGCTAGCCATGTTTTACTGTATTTATCGACTTATATCTATAAATAACGCAAACTGCTCTAGGCCTATAACAAAGAAAAAGGCGTCACTTAAGAGGAATATGTGCTTAAAGGAATAAAATAGAATGGAAATACATATTCTATCTCATTCCTATAGCGAAGCTCGGCAGCAAGGTTTATCAATCCTGTTTAGAGATTGTCTTTATGTTGAGCTTCAAATCTTTGTTGCATGACCTGTATCGCTTTTTCTACCGCTTGTTTTGCATTACTTGTATCGCCATTTGTTACCGCTAGTATCGCGATGTTCTTTTCTGGCAACACTAAGTTGTCTAAATAGAAGGTCCCAGTAAAGCCATTGTGATGAAAGCTATTGTTGTTTGGAGTAAGGATCCAGCCTAAGCCATATTCTGGGCTAACCGGTGTGAGCAGTCGCGTATATGAATTAGCACCAATCAAATTATCACCACCTCTGGCACCCGCGAGATAAGCACGTAAATAGTATGACAAATCGGTCAAGGTCGTACTGACTAACCCAGCAGGTCCAACAACGTTTGGTAGATCGACCCTGTCGGCCGGTGTTATTGGATGCCACTGCCCTTCTCGCATCTGATGACCACTCGGCTGTCCTTCTGGGTCTCCATAACTAGCAGGCCCAAATCCAATATTTTCCATTCCAAGAGGAATGAATACTTCTTGCTTCACTAACGCTTCCCATGATTGCCCCGTCACACGCTCCAACATATGGCCTGCAACAACATAACCTGCATTGCTATATAGATAGGTTCCGTGAGTCACTTCTGGTTGCGTCGTTAACACCTCTTGAGTCCAGGCATATCTTTGCTCGACCATGCCACGTTGATCTAAATGCCACTTACCAGAATACATGGAGTCAAGATCACGCTTTAAGCCCGAAGTCATCGAAAGCAGTGCCGTTAATGTAACAGACTCAAATTCAGGGTTAATTTTTCCGATTAACTCAGGAAAAACATCACTCACCCGACTGTCAAATTGAATTAACCCCTGCTCAACCAAGCGAGCAGCGACGGTTGCTGTCATGGATTTACTGAACGAACCAATCGACCACTTATCAAGTTTGGTGACCAGAGCTTGCCCTGTACTCACTCGCACACCAGCTACATCAAGCTCAATCAACTCATCCCCATAAACGATAAACCCGCCAAGTGCGGGCATAGCAAACTCAGCTCGGATTGCTTCCAGTTGTTCGTTGAGTAGCCCGTCTCCCACCTTGCCATAGCGCGGCGGAGTGACGGCTATGTCTTCGCGAGCACTCTTTTCAATAACAATAGAATTGTCACTGTTATTACAGCCTGTTAGTAAGGCGCAGCCCAGCAGTGTAATAAGCCAACCAAACGCCAGCCGACTTTGACGTAGAAACATGAGATATCCTTATAAGTATTAGGTTGAACGAATACTACTTTATAAAAACGTTACGTAAAATTTAATTTTTATTAAAGCTTACTGCTTTGCACATCGCAGGCGTAGTGAAAATTATCGAGATAACAACCTGATTATTTTAAGATTTAAAACAATCAGATAATCTTAGGCTATTGCCACTATTGATTGAAAAACGAGAGGTAAAAACTTGCCGAAGGTGATAGGATTGCTACAACTAATAAGTATAAATAATTCTTTCGGGATTAAGCATGCCAAATAGCGCGAACACCAATGCAAATGGACGGATACTTTTTTTATTTATCGCAATATTGATTGTTGGACTATGCAGCGCCGTAGGTGCTTACCTACTGCCAAAGCAGGCTGACGTCCCTACCGCACCAACCGTGAATCTGCAGCAGCAAGCAACAACAGTTGCAACTCCCCTTGCTAAGGTGGTCACACAACACGGTTTTGACAGTGCCAAGCAAATTGTATCCGCATTATTAGCTTCTAACGAGCATTTGGGCGCCTATTTGTATGTCAATACAGGGATGGGGCAACCAAACCTGGTATTTCAACAAAGTGCAAGTGAGCGAATCACTGCATTGAATCGTGAAGAGTCTTATAACAAAGACACAATGCAGGTTTATCACATGCCACTGCTACTAGATGAGCAAAACGTCGGTGAACTCATTTTGACCTATACGCCACCCGTTGCAGCTGCGCCATCAAGCGACCCATTCATTGCTTATGTATTACTCGCTGCTGCTATTATTAGTGCCTTGATGATCGTTGTGATTGCAGCACGTCGGCTTTCTGGCGCATCAAGCAACGATACTGAAGAACTCATCGCAGAAATCAATCACCTAACGATGGATAAAAACTACAAGTCGACGGTTGGTACTTATTATAGTGGCGGTCTGGCTGAGGTTGCAGAAGCAATAAATGCACTGTTAAAGCAAGTACAGTCATCCATAGAGTCCGATCAAGCAACGCAAAACGAGTTAAAACAGCTTCAAGAAAGTCTCGAAACCGAAGTTCAAGCCCGCACGCTGGCGCTGGAAAAAGCGATTTTAAATGCGGAGCGTGCAAGTGATGCCAAAACCACTTTCTTAGCCACTATGAGCCATGAGATCCGCACACCAATGAACGGCGTCATTGGTACCATTGATTTACTGCGCCAAACCGATCTTGACGGTGCTCAACACCGCCTCACCACGATTATTCGCGACTCGGCATTTTCTTTACTTGGTATTCTTGATGATATTCTCGACTTTTCTAAAATTGAGGCAGGTAAATTACGTATAGACAATAGTGCTTTCTCGGTGGCTGAAACCACAGAGGAAGTCGCACGTGTGCTTTCATCAGTAGCGAAAAAGCGTAAATTAGACTTACAGCTGTTTGTTGCTCCTGACATTCCAACAAATTTAGTTGGTGACACAGTTCGCGTTAGACAAGTACTTTATAACCTTTGCAGTAATGCCATTAAATTCACGACTACAGACGACTCAACCCAAGGTTATGTAAAAATCTCCGTTGAAGTTGCACAAAACACCTCGGAGCATTACACCCTACGCTTTACCGTCACTGACAATGGTAAAGGCATGACAAAAGCTCAGTTGAGAGAAATTTTTAATCCGTTTATTCAAGCTGAAGGCTCTATCACCCGAGAATTTGGCGGTACAGGACTTGGCCTTTCTATTTGTAAAAGTTTAATCGAACTCATGCTAGGTAGTATCCATGTTAACTCAGATATTGGCATGGGAAGCGAGTTTGTTGTGGAATTACCATTTAGTGTGGATGGCAAAGTTAATTACGTAAACAAACAAATGTTAAACGGTCGCACTGTTGCTCTGCTCACCCCAAATAATGAGAGACGCACCATTTTAAATCGCTACCTTTCATTTATGGGTGCGAACGTGATTACTATTGATGAAAGCGAGATAGCCGAACACCAACACGAGGACAAATTGATTTGGGTGTTAGACGGTTTAGACGGCATGGATAAAGTCAATGAAGAGCTAAGAACCGTAGTCTACTCGCTTGAGAAAAACGAACAGCAAGTTGTTGTCTTAAGTAAAATGGACGAAGCAGCGCTTAATCACAAAAATATTTTCTATCTCAATGCATCACCGTTGTGTAAGTCTAGCTTTATGACGGCTATCTTGGTCGCTGCTGGTTTGCATAAACCAAAGGAAATTAAACCTTCTCGCACCATCAACGACTTTTTAAGCGTTGATGAAGCCAGAGCAACCAACAAGCTGGTGTTGTTAGTTGAAGATAACGTATTAAATCAGCAAGTGCTGACCGACCAATTACACCTGTTAGGCTATGGTGTCGAGGTTGCAGAAAATGGTGAGGAAGGCTTAGAACTTTGGAAAAAAGAGCACTTCCCAATCGTACTAACTGATTTACATATGCCTAAGATGTCAGGCTACGACATGGTAAAACATATTAGAGACTATGTAGAAACCGCAACCGATACCATTGAGCAACCATACATCATTGCCGTGACAGCTAATGCACTAAAAGGTGAACGAGAACGTTGTGAGGCGGGTGGTATGAATGACTATATCACCAAACCAGTAGAGTTAAATGTACTAGAAGCAACGCTCAATAAATGTATTGAAAGCTTACCAAAAACACAGCAACCACGACAAAGTACTGAGCCATCAACTGTCGCACCAGTAGCCGTTAGCCAAGTACCAGTAGGATCAGAGCAAGCGGCTGAGTTAGAGCCAGTTGTTGATGAGGCTATAGTTGTAGAGTCTGAAATTATTGAAGCTGAGGCCAGCGAACCAGCTCCCGCTATCAATATGGACATGCTCAACAAGTATGTGAACCATGATGAAGCGAAACGAAATCGCTTTTTCCGAATGTACTTAGAACAAAGTAGCCAGTTAACACGAGATGTAAATGGTGCGGTGATCACGATGAGCCAAGAGGAAATCATTGAAGCTTGTCATCAACTTAAGTCCATCTCCAAAACTATCGGTGCCGAAAAAGTAGCAGAAACTGCCATAGAGTTTGAGACTTTATGTAAGGAAGGCACGCTGACCACCGATCAGCTGATCCAAATGCGTGATAAATTGGAGCAGGACTTTTTAGCTGCAACCGAGTTTATTCAACAATATTTGAGTCAAGAAGCGTAATGATATGGGGGTGGGTAGCACTGCCCCCACAAATCTTATCGCTAATTGGTTGGAAGCGTTTTTCTCGACTAGGTAAAGATAAATGGATCGCAGGGACAACCTGCTCCCACACCTGCAATAAATGGTAAATATCAGCGATAAAAAGATACATAACCTTAATGGTTACGCCATTCATTGAGATATAACCGCCACCTAAAAGAATGATCCTCCCCTGAATCACTGACCGCATTTTATGCGCTTTCTGACTCCAAACACTTCCCCTATTAATTCTCACTGAGTATACTGACGCACTTTTTTAAATTAGTTAGTCGTTACATACAACAAACGCTAGTTGAAATAGGTACTGGTCACCCGTTCAAAAAAAGTACAGGCATGCCAGAGTTCATACAAGCAAATATCTGATTAAGATTTTTACTCGGTGACTCGATGAGCAATGCCAATCTGCATTGAAAAGTGTTCTATTTACCGCGCATCGCTTCAAACGTTGCATGTTAAGTACATGGCTCATTATTCAGTGTTGATTGAAAAACATTAGATGCAATAACGCATCCTTTATAAAAATGGCCAGATACAACACATTGATTAGATTAGGAAGTACATATGAATTCAGTTCCGAAGGCCGGAGAATTTCTGGGTCACCCTAAAGGCCTCTTCTTATTATTTGGTACCGAAATGTGGGAGCGCTTTGGCTACTACGGTATGCGTGCCATCTTAGTTCTTTATCTTGTAGCACAAGTTCAAAATGGTGGCTTCGGTTGGAGCAATGCCGACGCACTAAGCCTTTACGGCACATTTACGATGGCCGTTTATCTCACCCACTGTTTGGTGGTTGGCTTGCAGATAACGTATTAGGTCAGCGCAAAGCCATCATTATTGGTGGTATTTTAATGGCTACAGGCCATTTTATTATGGGTATTCCTCACAGCGTTGTGGCAGGACAAGAAGTAAATGTCTTCTACCTTGGTTTAGCACTGCTTTGTTTAGGTAATGGCTTATTCAAGCCAAACATCTCAACAATGGTTGGTGATCTATATCAAGAAGGTGATAAGCGCCGTGACGGTGCATTTACTATCTTCTATATGGGTATCAACTTAGGTGGTGCATTAGGTCCACTTGTTGCGGGTTATGTAGCAGCAGTCGTTAACTGGCAGGCAGGCTTTATCGCAGCCGGTGTTGGTATGATCATTTCTGTGGTTATGCAGCTTATCTTAAGCCAGAAATACCTTGGCGATATCGGTAAAGTACCTTCGGCTAAACTTTCTCAACAGATGTCTGACTCACAGACTAAAGAACCGCTTACGAAGAAAGAAAAAGATCGTATCCGTGTTATTTTCACCATGAGTGTTTTCTCAATTATCTTCTGGATGGGTTTCGAGCAGGCTGGTGGTCTGATGAACCTATTCGCAAACGACTATACCAACCGTATGTTTATGGGCTTTGAGATCCCGGCTTCTTGGTTCCAGTCGCTTAACTCTATCTTCATCATTGTATTTGCGCCATTAGTAGCGATGATCTGGTTAAAGCTAGATAACAAAGAACCGAACTCTCCAGTGAAATTCGCAATTGGTCTGGTGTTCTTAGCACTTGGTTTCTTAACCATGATGCTTGCGCTTGCAACAGAAGGTGGTGAAGCGGGTGGCACACTTCAGATCAGCATGATTTGGTTAGTGTTGTTCTACATGTTCCACACACTTGGTGAACTATGTTTATCACCAATCGGTCTTTCTATGGTAAGTAAACTGGCACCGCTACGTTTAGCATCACTGCTAATGGGTATTTGGTTCCTATGTACGGCTGTTGCAAACAAGCTTGCAGGTCTTGTTGGCTCTTTCATCGGTGAAGGCCAAGAAGCAATGGAAAATGCGATGAGCATCTTCATTGGTTTAGGCGGCGTAGCCTTGCTGTCTGCTGTGTTAATGTATCTATTAAGCAACAAGCTTGTAGATTGGATGCACGGCGCTGAGGGCAAGCACGAGCCTCATACGCAAGAGCATTACCTAGCGGAAGAACTAGAAGTATCCGCTGAGAAGCAATAATATTTGCTGTAAACCACGCTGATTTAGCGTGGTTTACCTCTCCCACAACAGCCAAATGTAAAGCTTTGAATACACTTAGCATCATTTCCCCTCTCAATTTAGTCGTGTGATAAAAATCCTCCCTCTCATATAACTCACCAATCAAAAACATAAAAAGCAAATAAAATCAAAACAATACAAAAACAAAGTTACAAAATACCCCACAAAACTCCTTGCTGTTTTTAGTCAAAATTCAAGCAAAAATAATTATCGTCACGCCTGTGTCAATTTTGTGTCTTTTACATGGCAATTGTGCAACTAAATTTACAAAGTCTCATACTGCTATTTACTGCCTCTAGCTTCCCCTTTGCAGTAATTTGATTAATCATCCAGTCATAAATACTAACAAGTCACCCAGTGCTTAATACGGGAGTAAAACAATGAGTGAAGTAAATAATCCACTAGGCCTAGTCGGCATCGAGTTTACAGAATATGCAACACCAGACGCTGATTACATGGATAAGGTATTCACTGACTTTGGATTCTCAAAACTAAAGAAATTTAAAGATAAAGATATCGTTTACTACAACCAGCACGATATTCACTTTTTGTTGAATAACGAGCGTGAAGGCTTCTCAGCACAGTTTGCTAAAAGTCACGGCCCGGCTATTTGTTCTATGGGCTGGCGTGTAGAAAATGCGCAAAAAGCGTTTGAAACCGCAGTTGAGCGTGGTGCAAAACCTGCGACTGATTCAACACACAAAGACTTACCATACCCAGCGATTTACGGTATCGGCGATAGCCTTATCTATTTCATCGAAAACTTTGGCGATAAAGGGTCAATCTACGAGCAAGACTTCGTTGACCTAGACGAGCAAAAGGTTGTTGAAGACAAAGGCTTTAAGCGCATCGATCACCTAACAAACAATGTTTACAAAGGGACGATGGAAACTTGGGCTAACTTCTATAAAGACGTATTTGGCTTTACTGAAGTTCGTTACTTTGACATCAAAGGTCAAAAAACGGCGCTGCTTTCTTATGCACTTAAGTCACCATGTGGCACCTTCTCTATTCCAATCAACGAAGGTAAAGACGACAACAACAACCAAATCGATGAGTACTTAGATGAGTACAATGGTCCAGGTGTTCAGCATTTAGCATTTTTGACTGACGACTTGGTTAGTTCACTAGATAAACTAGACAAGAGCACTATTGCTACCTTAGATATCGTAGATCACTACTACGACACTATCTTTGACCGTGTGCCTTGGGTTAAAGAAGATAAAGAAAAGATCAAGCAGCACCAAATCCTAGTAGATAGCCAAAGCGAAGACTGCTACCTACTACAGATCTTTACTAAAAACCTGTTTGGCCCAATCTTCATCGAAATGATCCAACGTGTTGACGATGGCGGCTTTGGTGAAGGTAACTTCCAAGCGTTATTCGAGTCAATTGAACGCGACCAAGAGCGCCGTGGTGTAATCTAAACACACACATCAAATTAATAAAAAAGCAGCTAGCGATAGCTGCTTTTTGTGGTTTATCAAATTGCTATTACGACTTGAGTTTTTCACTTTTGACCATAACTCAAGTTGAAAGCCAAAATTAAAGGAAAGGCAATGTCTCAAATTAATGAAACACACGACATCCAATTAACAAGTTGGGTAGCTAGTGCGAATGCGACTGGAACTGATTTCCCTATTCAAAACTTACCTTTTGCAGTATTCCGTCGTAAGAACAGTAACGAAGAATTTCGTGGCGGTGTTGCGATTGGCGATCAAGTACTAGACCTTGGCGCAGTTGTTGACGCTAACCTATTTTCAGGTGACGCTGCTAAGGCCGCCGAAGCTGCAAATGCCCCTGCATTAAATGAATTTATGGGAATGGGCCAGCAGTACTGGTCAGCACTTCGACTTGCCCTGTCTCGTGCATTACGTGAAGGTTCTGAACTGCAATCAAGCCTTGAAGGTGCATTGGTTGCACAGGATGACGTAGAATACGCTCTACCTTGCCACATTGGCGATTACACTGACTTTTATACCTCAATCTACCATGCAACAGCGGTAGGTAGCCTGTTCCGTCCTGATAACCCACTGCTACCAAACTACAAGTGGGTACCAATCGGTTATCATGGCCGAGCATCGTCTATTGGTGTTTCAGGTCAAACGTTCCCTCGCCCTAAAGGCCAGACCAAAGCACCAGATGCAGATACGCCGTCATTCGGTCCTTGTAAGCGTCTAGACTACGAATTAGAGCTAGGTATTTACCTAGGTAAAGGTAATGAACTTGGCGACTCTATTGCAATTAAAGATGCTGAAGATCACGTTTTTGGTTTCTGTTTATTCAATGACTGGTCTGCACGTGACTTGCAAGCTTGGGAATATCAACCATTAGGTCCATTCCTTGCGAAAAACTTTGCGTCAACGGTTTCTCCTTGGGTTGTAACCACAGAAGCACTTGCACCATACCGTACTCAATGGCACCGTGATGAAAACGATCCACAACCGCTAGAATACTTAGAATCAACGCAAAACCGCGAGTCTGGTGCTATTGATATTCGCATGGATGTCTTACTAGAGACTGAAAAAATGCGTAGTGAAGGCGCTAAACCAAGCAAACTGTCTGAATCCAGCTTCAAGCACAGCTATTGGACAGTTGCGCAAATGGTTACACACCACACTGTGAATGGCTGTAACTTCTTACCGGGTGATATGCTAGGTTCAGGCACGCAATCAGGCCCTGAGCATGTAGAAGCGGGGTCATTACTCGAACTATCACGCGGCGGCAAAGAAACTATCACGCTTGCAAACGGCGAAGAGCGTAAGTTCCTAGAAGATGGCGATAAAGTGATTATGCGCGGTTGGTGTGAAGCCCAAGGCTATAACCGTATCGGTTTTGGCTGTGTTGAAGGCACTGTACTTCCAGCAAAATAATCGCAATTATTCGTGAGTTAATCGCAATTTTATTTACTTTTAAATCAAAGGCATGATGATTTCATGCCTTTTTTTAGTTCTAAAAACTGGAAATTTGACTAAAAATTGTTAGAGTGTAGCGCTGATTTAAATCTGAGGTTGAATGTTGCAAGTACTCAAGCGCCTATATCTAAAGCTGTTTAAGCCGACTCAATTAATTGTTCGTCAAGACGCAACTGTCAAGATGTTAAAATTACCATCTTGGGTTCAAGCTTGCTCGATTTTGATTTTGCTCGCTGTCGCTATGTGGATAGCCAATGCCTCACTCAAATTACAAGAAAACGGTGACAAGCTTACTAAAGAGCAACAAAACTTAGCGCAGCTGCAAGCCAAGTGGCAAACAGAAAAATCACAGCTTCAAGCGCAATTAGCACAGCAAAAAGGCATGCTTGACCAACTGTCACAGCAGCACAGTGTGCTTGAGTCATTGGTTGACTCGACTCAAACAACTGACGACAACGTAGCGGAAAGCGAGTTAGAAGAAACACCGACAGACCTTGGTAGCTCACAACCAAGCACCACAACCGAATTTGCTCCACAAGCCAGTCTCCTACTCATTCAACAACGACAGCTCAGCGAACAACTTGGGCAATCGTTCGGCGCTGAAATTGCAGCGATGCAAGAGTCCATCGACAGTGCGGGATTACAACTATCATCTGACTTCTCAGAAGCGCAAGGTGGCCCCTACTTCCAAGCCGACTTAGAATTGGTAGAAGCCAGCTTTATTAATGCCATTGACCAATACGCAGTTTATGCGCAGTTATCGACTATGATTGGCCAACTGCCAGATACATTACCTGTCGCTCAGGAAAAATATTATGTCTCTAGTGCTTTTGGTTTTCGTAAAGACCCAATCACTGGCCGCCGTGCCTATCATAAAGGTATCGATCTCGCAGGTTGGCACAAAACACAGATAGTAGCCCCCGCTTCTGGTACTGTTAAACGAGCTGGGAAAAATGGCGGCTATGGCAACTTTATTGAAATTGAGCACGCAAATGACATCACCACACGCTACGGCCACCTTCACACCATCAAGGTAAGAAAAGGCCAGCAAATCAATAAAGGTGACGTAATTGCACTAATGGGCAGCACAGGAAGAAGTACAGCGACGCACTTGCACTATGAAGTGATTCAAGGTAAAAAACACCTAAACCCAATTAAAATCGCCCGCGCATTCAATAAGTAACATCTAATTGCAATTACGCTGCGATAGTGAGGCATTCGTGTTTAATTCTTTTAAAAACCAACGAAACGACGTCCCAGCCATTATTGCTCAAAGCACTAAAGTCACGGGCGATATTGTCTGTGAAGGTGAACTGCAATTAGATGGCACCATCCATGGTAATCTCGACATCGAAAAACTAATCATCGGCAATAAAGGTTTAGTACAAGGTAATATCCAAGCCAATGAACTGACGATATTAGGCAAAGTGGAAGGTGATATTCATGCCAAACAGGTCACGCTGCTTCCTAGCGCTCAAGTATTTGGCAACATCGAACACGAGACCTTAACGATTGAAGCTGGTGCGCATGTCGATGGTAAACTGACGCACCGTAACGAGCGAACCAATAACGTCACGGCAATTGACTCTACCGGTGATCAAACCATAAACAATTAAGATCTTTTCGCGCTGATATACATGTTAATGTCGGCGTGAAACACTTTCTCTCCCGCAGTATTAAAAACTTCCACCGGTACAACTAACTCTTCTTTATCTTGCCATGCTCGCGGGTATTCTATTTGCGCCACGGCATGCAGATCGGTCTCAGCTTTAGCTAAATATTGCACTGACATCCCCTTAGGGATCCAGCGATGGGTTTTATGGTCGATGGTTGCGTCTGTCATGACTCCAGCACACAACTCCGCAAGATTACACTGAGCAATAGCGTGAACCGTACCTATGTGGTTATGAATGGCTTTACGGTTACGAATTGTGGCCCTACAAACGCCGGGCTTCAATTGTGTGATTTTAGGCTTAATGGTGCCAAAGTAAGGAGCCTTACGACATACCGCCTTACTGAACATCCATTTACCAAATGGCAACCAACTCATCCTTTTATAAATTTTTAAAAGTGGTGCAGACATAAGATTTTTCTAAAATGATTTTGCTTAAAATTAACACATCTGACCAGTCAATCAACCGTCTGCAATTCTCAGCGAATAAAATATCTTAAAAATTTGCTAAATCGGCGCTTTGTCCTGTCTTTTCTCATTCTCCACAATACAATAACGGCCAAAAGGAGACGCCATGACCCAATCAAATTCAAAAGCACTGATTTTTATTCTCGCTTTACTTGTTATCTTTTGCCCTTTAGGTATCGATCTCTATCTACCTGCGTTTGTGGACATGCAGTCCAGCCTTCAAGTATCAGAAAGTCAAATTCAGCAAACCGTGAGTATTTATATGTTAGCTGTGGGTCTTGGACAATTGATAGCAGGTCCGCTTGCGGATAAATATGGCCGTAAGCCGGTTGCACTGGTTGGAATAATTTTATTTGCGCTTGGCGCAGTGATGGCAAGCACAGTCTCCACTTGGCCACTCATGATGGTAGCTCGAGTGTTACAAGGCCTAGGCGCTTGTGCCACATTCGTCAGCGCTTTTGCTATCGTTCGTGATAGCTTTGGACACAAAGGCAGTGGCCAAATGATCACTTACCTCAACGGTATTGTATGTTTTATCCCAGCGTTAGCGCCTCTTTTAGGTGCGTGGCTCACTGTCGAATTTGGCTGGCAGAGTAATTTTAGCTTTTTGTTTGGTTTTGCTATTGTTGGTCTCATCTTGGTTTCTCTTATCTATAAAGAGACTCGCCCCGAAGATACACATTACAGCGGTCATATCCTAGATTTGAGACGTTTTAAGCCGATGCTCAGTAGCACGACTTTCATTTACAATGCCGCCTTAGCGATGCTTGGTATGGCTGCCATGCTGGTATTTGTGATTTCAGCTCCGGGGTGGATCATGGCAAAAATGGGTGGCAGTGTTTCCGACTTCACGTTTTGGTTTACTGGCAATGCAGCGCTGAGTATTGTCGCAAGTTTCATTGCGCCCCACTTCATCAAGCGCAATAGCCAGAAGTCGCTCACCTTTGGCCTCGCCGTTTTTAGCTTTAGTGGCCTGTTGTTACTGGCTTTGCCACAAACTAAAATAGCGCATTTTGTACTGCCTATGTATATGGCGTCAGTCGGCTTTGCATTTACGATTGGAGCAGCGGCAGGTAAAGCGTTATCTGGGTTTGCGAAACAAGCTGGGACGGCTTCAGCGTTGATTGGGGTATTACAGATGAGTGGCGCGGGGGTACTTGCAACCATGACGCAACCACTGGCATTGGATGCCCCGATGCAACTCGCGTTGCACTTACTACTCGCATTACCTTTCTTACTGCTGCTGGCTACGAAGCATCGCCACCAGCTTCACAGTGCAGCTTAATTGTAATTGATATAATAGCAATTATCAGTACAGTTCCTTTATTAATAACTACGGTGTATGGTTAGACGTCCTGTCATAACCATACATTATATTAAAGTAATTAAATATTCTTATTAATTCCACAAATCTGCATAATTTACTCTTTACGAGTTCTTGTTATTGGTTATATGCTAATCACTGTTAAGAAGTTGTTAGTTTTTATTAACAACAATATTCACGCAATGTAACTGAGAAAATAACAATGAAATTAAACAAGTTAACTGGGGCACTACTCATCGCTGGCGCTTGCGCTATGGCACAAGCACAGGCATCTGACGATCGATACATCATTCAGGTCGACAATTCGAAAAAAGGCGTCGTAAAAGCACTTGCTAAAAAGCTTGGCGCTGAGCTGCACGTTGATGGCGATGGCTTCTTTGCTGCAACTTTTACTGGCAAAGATCTTAGTCAAGTAAAAGGCTTATTAAACAACCCACACATCAAACTCGTTGAAGCAGACCAAAAGCGTTACCCACTGGGGATTTATAACGACGACGCAGGTAACCCAATGCAGCAACAGGTTACGCCTTATGCTGTGTACCAATCACAAGCAAATCAACTTACTTTCGATGCGAACGCTGGCATGAAAGTATGTGTGATTGACTCAGGTCTTGACCAATCAAACCCTGACTTCATTTGGGGTAATATCACCGGTGATAATGACAGCGGCACAGGTAATTGGTATGAAAATGGTGGCCCACACGGCACACACGTGGCTGGTACTATCGGTGCTGCTGACAATAATATTGGTGTTATCGGCATGGCTCCTGGCGTGCCAATGCACATTATTAAAGTATTTAACGCAGAAGGCTGGGGCTACTCTTCTGACCTTGCTCACGCAGCAAACCTATGCTCACAAGCAGGTGCAAACATCATCAATATGAGTTTGGGTGGTGGTGGCTCAAACAATACAGAATCAAACGCATTTGAAAACTTCCGTAATGCTGGTGGCTTAGTGGTTGCGGCAGCTGGTAACGATGGCAACAATGTTCGTTCATATCCTGCTGGCTATCCTTCAGTAATGATGATCGGTGCAAACGATGCAGATAATCAAATTGCAGACTTTTCCCAGTATCCAAGCTGTACTTCTGGCCGTGGAAAACGCGCGACTAACGACGAGCATATTTGTGTAGAGGTAACTGCAGGCGGTGTTGATACACTTTCAACTTACCCAGCAGATATGGCAACTTCTTCAAGCATGACCGCAGACGGTGCGGCGTTTGCAAGTTCAGCAATGGAAAACAGTGGTAACGCTTCAGGCTCGCTTTACTTTATGGGCACCGCAGAAGCAACCGATGATGCTGCAATCGGTAAGGTGTGCCTAATTGACCGCGGTAATGTTTCATTCCACGATAAAGTAGCAAACTGTGAAGCATCTGGTGGTATCGGCGCGATTATCGTAAATAATGAGGCTGGCATGCTATACGGCACTTTAGGTGATACTAACAGCACATCAATCCCAGCGGTTGGCGCTGCATTTGAAGATCGCACTGCGTTGATGGCCGCTACAAACGCGAATATCAGCATTGGTACGAGTGATTATGGCTTAATGAGCGGCACGTCAATGGCAACTCCTGCTGTTGCTGGTCTTGCTGCATTGGTATGGTCTAACCACCCAGAGTGTACTGGTGAAGAAATCCGTAGTGCATTAAAAGCAACCGCAGCAGATGCTGGCGCTGTAGGTAAAGACGTGTACTTTGGTTACGGTATCGTTAAAGCAGCAGATGCAAGCGCTTACTTAACCGCTAATGGCTGTGCTGGCGGTGGTTCAGGTGACGGTGATAACACAACGAGCGTTGAGCTTTCAGCTTCAGGTTATAAGCAAAAAGGTAACAGTTATGTTGACTTAAGCTGGAACGGTGCAAGCACGTCACAAGTCGATATTTATCGTAACGGTAGTAAAATTGTCACAACTAACAATGATAATAGTCATACAGACAGCATCAGTGTTAAAGGCGGCGGTACTTACGGCTACCAAGTGTGCGAACAAGGTAGCACTGCGGCCTGTTCAGCAACACAAACTGTTGTGTTTTAACTCCCAACCAACCAATTCAAGAATGCCGGTCTTTTGATCGGCATTTTTTATTCTACTACTCTCCCCCATCTTTTGTTGATAGCTTGTTCGGATCTCTCTTAAGATCTGGATAAAACGGGTAAACCTGTGACCACAGAAATTTGTTCATTTCCATTTCACTTCTACACTCTATAATGGATTTGGACAGTCACAGAAGGAGTTCATGAAATGAGTACATCGGGTTATACACCACCTAAAGTTTGGCAGTGGCCATGGCAAAGTGGCGATGGTAGTAAATTCGCGAATATCAACCGCCCTACTGCAGGCGCAAGATTCGAAAAGTCCCTACCGCAAGGCAAACACCCGTTACAACTCTACTCCCTCGCGACCCCAAACGGCGTGAAAGTGACTATCTTGCTAGAAGAGCTTTTAGCTGCCGGGGTAAAAGAAGCAGAATATGATGCCTTTTTAATTAATATCATGGAAGGTGAACAATTTAGCTCAGGGTTTGTTGCACTTAATCCAAATTCTAAGATCCCCGCGTTATTAGATACCAGCACCAAGGAACCTACCAAAATCTTTGAATCTGGCTCAATTTTGCTTTATTTAGCTGAAAAGTTTCAAAAGTTCATTCCTCAGGATCCTACAAAACGCACAGAGTGCCTCAACTGGTTATTTTGGCAAATGGGGGCTGCGCCACTACTTGGTGGTGGATTTGGTCACTTCTATGCCTACGCACCCGAGCACTACGAGTATCCAATCAACCGCTACACGATGGAGGTGAAGCGCCAACTGGACTTACTAAATCAACATTTAGCCACAAGAGAATATATTTGTGGCGATGAATACACTATCGCTGATATGGCAATCTGGCCGTGGTATGGCGTGCTAGCCCAAGGGCACCTATACGATGCGGCAGAGTTTTTAGACGTCAATGGCTATGAACACGTGATCCGCTGGGCTGGACTCATCGCCTCAAGAGAAGCGGTCAAACGTGGAAAAATGGTAAATAAAACATGGGGAGAACCTCATGAGCAGCTTCATGAAAGGCACGACGCCAGCGACTTTGATACCAGCACCCAAGACAAACTAGCACCATAACCTTATCTTGGTTTAATTCTTGGTTTAATTCTTGGTTTAACAGGGGTTAGCTTTATCTTCCGGGTTTGATTAATCAGATTTAATCAAACCCGGTTGTCTGTGTATCAGAAAAGAATCGTGTTAGTTTATTTTATGCTTAAGAACAAAACGGTATTCGACGATGAACGTTTTTTAAAAAGCTAAGTCGTACAATGGGGTGAGCTCTACACCTAACTAGAGAAGCACGAAAAACCATGCATTATTTGTGTTTTTGTCAGTAATAGCTGAATTTTACAGGTAAGTGTTGTCGAAGTAATAAGCTCTTTGGCCTTGATTAGACACCCCACTGGTGCGCATTTATTTAGCAATGAATTGAATCGTTTACACCTTAGCTGAGCCTTTAACTAAACTGGACGAATAAGCCATCCCCTTGAGTAGTGCAAGATTAAGGTTAACCGATGAATGTCTAGTGGCCCTAAACGATAAGTTGTATCGACTGATTTAGGCAGCGATGAGATCGCAATAAGAGATTACGGCGTAACGCCCCTATATGTGTTTGTTATGCGCCTTTCCAGACTTTCGCCGACTGGATCGCTTTTTCTAACACTGGCCAACTCAACATGCTCGCTTGATACTCTCCCGCCTTACCGTTAAATGTAATCCCGTAACTTTTCAACCTAAACGCTAGGATTGAATAAAATGCATCTACAGCACTGGCAGATTCAAACATAAACGGAAGTTTGGCTGAACCAAAAATCTCTTCGACTCTTCCTAACTCGCGATTGAAAGCATCACCAATATTTTGCAGGGGAGCCACTGAAACTAAAGTGAAAGGACAGGCATTTCTGAGGTTAACAAACCCAGAATGTAGCTCTGAGCAGAGACTCCTTGCAACAGCCCTTTCAGTACGAGCTTTGGGGTATAGTGTACCTTCTGACAGTTCATTAAAATACTCAGCAATAGCAAGCGAGTCATGAACCTTCAAGTCTTCGTCGATTAGTAGAGGAACTAATCCCGTATCAGAAACCTTACCCAACGAATCACAATAGTCTGTCTTGGCTAAGTCAATCACATTTACGTCAAAATCGACATTTGCGATTTGACCACATATCCAGGCTCTCAAAGACCATGTCGAATCAGTACCAACGATTAACTGCATTAACTTGAACCTCCATTGCGCAAATTTTAAGTCGAATAACATTTTAGTATTTATGCGACACACAGTTTGTGTTGCATAATCGCTTGTTGGACTGAGCTGCTACCTGCTCGGTGTGACAGAGTTGGTGTTGTTTATGCTATGGCTTACTTAGAAAAAATAGGCTTTTCGGAGGCTCTCACTTTCCTAGCTAGTGTAATCAGTTTAGCTAGTGTTATGTAAGCTTTCCCTACATTGCTCAGCGCTTATTATGTATTCATTACACCTAAATTTGCCTTAATAAGCAATTATATTTTTTACGCGTACAGAGGCTGTTAGCCTGAGCAATTAAGCAGGCTAAGTGCTTGATTTTACAAATCACTCCTAATCAAGCACACCCTCCTTGGCTAATATCAAAGCGCATCCATGCGCTTCTCGTTCATTCTTTTGAAACGACCAAAAAGAACGAACCAAGAAAACGTCGCCCCAGCATCACACTCAACCCTCAAACCCTAAGCCGATATAGTGCAACCGCCTTGTAAGGCACGTCCTTGTGCCTGACAAGACTTGGCCGACATCCTGTCGGCATATTGCATATCGGCTTATGCTTTTCGGGTGTGATGGAGGGGGAATAAGTTGCTTTCAAGATCTTCTACGGCTTTTATGATTAAGTTGCTTACAAGCACCACAAAAACGATCGGTGTGAATTCCTAATTAACAGTCTAAATTGTTTTGTGGGAGGTGGTTTACCCGCCGAGCTGTTATGTTTTTCGGGTGTGGTAAAGGGGGATTAGTATTGACTGCAAGTTCTAGTTTTTCTCTCAAAAGCAGCTAATTTTCCTACAAGCACCAAACAAAACTATCAGCGCCTTGTGTCTCCCTCATCACACCCGAAAGTAAATTACCAATGAGTCATTTCAACGCATGGATGCGTGAAAAGCTGTGACAGGGATAGGGATGTCCCTTACACCGCGGTGACGTTCATATTGGCAATTTACTTGAGGAGTCAGTGTAATGTCGGGAGTGCCCTTTCTTTTGCGCAACGATTCTTTGGGCATCAAAGAAAAGTAAGTCGTAGCCCATGGATGGGCGTCGAAACCAGTCAGGAGGACAGGCTGACTTCACGATAAATTTCAAGCTATCAGCCGTTAGCAACATAAACCTCCATGTTTAATATCAAAGCGCATCCATGCGCTCCTCGTTCATTCTTTTGAAACGACGCGATCGAGCGAACCAAGAAAACGTCGCCCCAGCATCACACTAAATCCTCAAACCCTAAGCCGATATAGTGCAACCGCCTTGTAAGGCACGTCCTTGTGCCTGACAAGACTTGGCCGACATCCTGTTGGCACATTGCATATCGGCTTATGCTTTTCGGGAGTGATGGAGGGGGAATAAGTTGCTTGTGAGATCGTCTACGATTTTTACGGTGAAGCTGTTTGCAAGGGTTACAAAAACTATCAGCATAGCCTCCTAATTAGCATTGCAGACAGCTTTGTGGGAGGTGGTTCACCCGCCGAGCTGTTATGTTTTTCGGGTGTGATGAAGGGAAAATGCTGTAGTTTGTGAGCTCGGTTCTTACTTAAGCAGCTGAACTTTTAGGCTACGTTGAGCATAATGATTCAATATTACCCAAAACAAAATCTTAACAATTCAGTGATGTAGATTTCGCCAGAACCCTGTATTATAAGCCAGTTAAAAGCTTTGGAACGGGTGCGCCTGTAATTGAAGCGAATGGATACTAAAATCAATAACTGTGCTTATGGAACTTTTTGCGCGAATGGAATGATATTATGATCAAGAAAACCGCCATCATCATTGCAATATTGGCTGCTATTAGCGGCTGTAAATCGCTGGTTTATAAAGGTAATAAACTTTACGAAGCAGGAATGTACCGCCAAGCTGCTGAATACTATTCACAAGCACTCGCGGAAGACCCTGAGGATCTTGAAGCGAAACAAGGTTTAACACTGGCGCGAGATAAGCTTATAGATAAAGGTCTTATCGATGTCCGTATGCTGCGTTTGGCAAATAACTACACCGCAGCTGCAACTAGGCTAGAAGAAATCGTAAAAAACCAAGCTCAATGGCAAATGAAACCGAATGGCGCAATGGCAAATACCCAAAGAGAAGAGCTGGATTACGTGAGGCAATGGCTACTCGACGAAGCCCGCTCGCTATCAAACACGCCCTATCCCGACAAGTTTAAGCTGTTTGAACATAATTATCGCCATCTGATCAGCAATGCGCAATTAGCAAGCGCCATGAGCACCCACTATGACACGCTAAGAACGCAAGCGCAGAAAAAGTGTGATGAAATTGCAGGACAAGTCAGCGGACAGCGCTTCTATTTAAAAAGTTTTACGGAAAAATACTGTTTAGCGTGGCAAACTCCAAAGCGTTTACGTGTAGATAACCAAGATAAAAGTCGTTATTTTGCAATGAACATAAGAGATCGTGTTGATATTGGCTTGCGCTTTGGCAACTCAATCAGAGGACAATACAGTGCATTTATCTCAAGCCTAAATACGGCATTTAATAATAGCCTCTGGTTTGATAGCGAAGGCAGTAAACAGCTTTCATTAGAACTATACGTTGATGCGGACTATTACCGCAATAGCAACCAATATATTCAGCGTAAGCATTATCAGCAGGAAGTTGAACGACCAGACCCAAATAATTCAGATAACACACACACTGTCGAAGTCACACGAGAATTTACTTATCCGGTGACCATCTATGATGAGAAATTTGATATCAATGTTAATTATGAGGCGAGTTTAGCCCATCGTTATATCAAAGGCAGTGCAAGCGATAGTAAGCATAATAAAACACGTGCACATCAGGCTGATTTTGAGCAACTTGATATCACCCCGCTGTCTCCCGACTTTCTTAATCTTTCACAGATAACAGAAAAGACCTTTGACGAATTACTCAAAAAGTTCTCTCAAGATCTTACGCTGACTTGGAAGCAAAATTACTGTGGACAGGCACTTGGCACCAATAAAGGTGAAAATATTCTACGCTGTGCCAAGCTTGAGCCCGAGCATGATTATATCAACCGTTGGTTTGACCAGCACTTTGGGATCAAGTACTCAGAAATGACGACTTTATACGGTATTTAAAGCTTAGAATGAGTTTTGAAACTCGCCAAAAAGCCGAAAAATGATTATATTGTGCCAACTTTATTTGTATTAGGAATTAAGCTATGCCAAAGGCAAGTGAAATAAAAAAACATGCCGCGATCGAGTATAACGGCCGCGTAATGATTGTTCGTGACATTGAGCGCTCAGTACCACAAGGTCGCGCTGGTGGTAGCCTATACCGTATGCGTATGTACGATGTAGTAGATAACTCTAAAGTAGATGAAACTTTTAAAGCGGAAGAGATGCTGACACTTGCAGATCTTAACCGCCGCCCTGCAATGCTTTCATATGTAGATGGTGATGAATATGTGTTTATGGATGATGAAGATTACACGCCATACCACCTAAATAAAGAGTCTGTTGCTGAGCAATTGCTATTTATCGATGAATCAACTAAAGGTTTATCTATCGTCGTAGTTCAAGGCATGCCTGTTTCTATCGACTTGCCTTCCAGCGTAGAGCTTGTCATTGAAGATACCTCTCCTTCAATCAAGGGCGCATCTGCTAGCGCGAGAACAAAGCCAGCGACATTAACGACAGGCCTTGTTGTTCAAGTTCCTGAGCATATTTCAAGCGGTGACAAAATTAAGATCAACACTGCTGAATCTAAGTTCATGGGCCGTGCAGAATAACTCCATTGCACTTTTGATAGCGAGCCGTAGTGCTCGCTAGCGTCTAAAAATCCCTAAGTTTTCTTTGCAGCAGTAGTGCCATTCTATAATTTTGGCCTTACTCTTAAAAATCGCGCGAAACGCGGTTTACCAAACTTAGTATATCCTTGATATCGATAGGTAATTTGGCTACCAATCGGTGGTGGTGATGCGCGCTCTTCGTCGCTAAACCCCGACCCAACTTTAAACTCCATACCTTGTTCATCTCTCACCAATAGCGATCCCATCATCCCTTGGTACTTTCCCTTACCGGGTAAATGCTTAATCACGATGGCTTCGTCATCAAGGTACGGCTTGTATTTTAATACGTTGGTTGTTCTTCCATCTTCGTGCTTTGCATTTTTAGCATGCAAAATAACCCCTTCACCGCCTCGCTTTAAGACACCATGATAATAGTCGTTTAGCTCATCAACGGAGCCAAATGATAGCTGCTTGACGGGTTTAATGTGTGATAACTCAATATGGCTTAGTAGGCTTAAGTAACGCTCATGACGCTGAGAGAATATTTCTGTAGAATTTGGCGCATCAAATACATAATAAGTCACTTGACGCCAGTGTTCATTGTTAGGCGAATGGCGTCTTGCTATCGCGCTCACAAAAGCGAAGTTATTGTACCCAGCCCACAACTCACCGTCTAACCATGTATCAGGTAGCCCTTGCGTAAACCAGTCTGGCGCCTTAATTAAGTGACCGCCACGCGTACGCAGTTGCGAGCCATCCCAAATGGCCCTAACACCATCAAATTTTTCACTAACAAGATAATTAGAAATATCTTCGTCGCCTTGATATACCGAAGCGAGCTGGATTTTTGTGTGGGTTTCATTTCCATAAAGGAGATTGGAAAAACCTAATAATAGACAGAACAAGAATGGTACATATCGCATAGCATAATCCTTTGCAGTGGATAGTTAAGACCAGTGCCCTGTACTAATACCGATTGGCATACTCTTGAGCCGTTTAGAGTCACTGATATCAAAAGTTAACAAATTTCATGCTTAAAGATTGCATAAGAATCGACGTTTGTAAAATCGAATAGCTTTGACTAACAGTCCCTGTTTATACCAATTGCTATTACCTTTCAGGGCAAAGCCAGTCAAAAACCGCTTCGAGATCGATAAATGAATGATCAGCAAGACTTAAATCTTGTTTATTAGAGTGTATATTTGGTACGACAACCGCAGTTAACCCAGCTTCCTTGGCGGAGGTTAGTCCTGTGCAGGTGTCTTCTATTGCCACCGCTTCGTGTGGCGCAATGTTTAGCGCAGCGAGCGCCTTGCGATAAGGTTCTGGATGAGGCTTCGGCTGTTCGACATCGTCTTTACACACAATGACAGAAAATAACTCTAATAACCGATAGTGTTGTAAAACAGGAAGCGCTTCCGCTTTGCTACTTCCTGTCACGAGTGCGATTGGACAACGCATTGAGGTTAATTCAACGACTTGCTTTGCAAAATGCATCAATCTAGGGAGAACTTCCGCAGCGGTTGCGACAAAGACGACATTTTTTTCATCACATAAATCGCGGGCAGAAGGCGCAAGTTGGTGTCTTTCTTTGAGTATATGCGCGGCTTTAAGCGTTGGTACACCCGAAAACTCATCACAAAAGTCATGCTCCGTATAAGTAATCTGATACGGGGCTAACACCTTCATCCAACTTTGGTAATGGAGTGCTTCTGAGTCAACTAATGTACCGTCAAAATCAAATAAAACTGCCTGAAAACGCATTTACACTCCTTAAATTGGTTGTATTAATTAACCATTGATCCCTGCTGGTGGCTCAGCTGTGGCTTCTTCACCGCTATCAACTTCAACTAATGTATAGCCTCGTGGCTGTCTAATCACTTTTAGAACTGGCTTATCGAAAGCTGACTTCAGTCTATCAGCGTCCGCTTGCAACTCTTCCATCGAACGACCAAAGGGTGCAGCCCCCGTTTCAGACCAATTCGTTACCTTACCATTTAAGTTATATTCCACTTCATGGATTTGATATAAAGCCGCTTCGTCTTTTGTTGCTTCACAATATATCACTCGATAATTCCAAAAACCTGACATATCCACTCCTAACATAAAAATTTCATTAAAAAGCCCGCTTAATGCGGGCTTTAGATACTCTATTATAATCACTGTAGCGTGAATTAGAAGAATTTCACCTTGAATTCAGCACCAATGAAGCGCGCTTCATTTAGCATACCGGTGTTGTTATTGAAATCTACACCACCGATAACCACTTGCTCGTCAAATAGATTACGAACAAAAGCAGATACTTCATATTCGTTATCGCCTTCAGACCACATATAACCAGCACGAAGACCTGTTTCAAACAACGCTTCGCCTTCAAATTCTACTGATTTGTATAAGAAGAAGTCTACTTCACTACGGTAAGACATATCACCATATACAAAGAACTCGCCATCTTCTAACTCTTTGGTGTAGCGAAGTGTTGCGTTTGCAATCCACTCAGGAGCGTGAGGTAGGCTGTTACCATCAAGTACTGCTAGGCCCTGACCGTTAACTGTGTTTGTGACGGTACATTGAGCACAAACCTGAACTGCAAGGTTTTTATCTTCAAGCTCAGTTTTGTTGTAGCTTAGGTTAAACGTTGCATTTAGCTCATCCGTTAACACCCACTCTGTATCAAGTTCGAAACCATAACCTGTTGTTTTATCAGCATTCACTAAGCGGTTGAAGTTTGAGCCGCCACCTACAGCCGTTAGCTGTTGGTCGTCCATCTGATAGTAGAATACCGTCGCGTTTACACGACCTTGGCCATCAAGTACGTCTGACTTAATACCAGCTTCAATCGAGTTGGTAGTTTCTGACTTAGCAACAGTTACTTCATCACCGAACAAAATACGGCCTTGAACACTTGGAGCACGGAAGCCGTTAGCAAGACGACCAAACAAGTTTACGTCATCAGTTAGCTTGTAAGTGGCACTTAAATCCCAGCTTACATGGCTATCGCTTGGGTTAGCGGTACCATCAAGTACATCAGGAGAGCCATTCCAAGGTGTTGGGTTTTTAGTACGTTTAGCGTAAAACTCTTTCTCATCGTCAGAATAACGCAAACCAGCTGTTACTTTTAAGTCATCAGATACGGTGTAATCAAAAGAGCCGAATACCGCCCATGCTGATGTATCTTGATCTTGGTAAGCGTAACCGTTTTGCACGCCATACTGGGCATACGCGGCATCATAGCCATTCGTATCGAAGCTATAGCTTTCAATCATGAGATCTTCTTCAAATAAGAAGAGACCTACCTGATAGTTATAGTCGCCTGAAAAGTTGCTTGATAAACGAAGTTCTTGCGTATACTGGTTGTGCTCAGGAATAACATCAGCTGTTTCAGAAGTGAAAATAATCAAACCAGGACCTGAAACGCCAGCATTATTTGGGCCGTAACCACCGTCAACGTCTGCACGAGAATAGATTTCAGCACTTTCCCAAGCAGTAATTGACGTTACAGTATGCTCAGGTAAATCCCACTCAAGCTTTAGACTCAAACCTTGAGTTTCAACCTGTTGCGTTGAGCGAGAGGCTGCATCGTGATATACCACATCGTTGTCATACAATGGGTTAATGTTGTTTGTGCCAGCTTCAATTAAATTTGCGCGAAATGCAATTGGACGACCATCTAAATCACGGTAGTGGTAGTTAAGTAGGCCGTTAAAATCATCGCCTTCATATAGGAATTGAACACGAACGGCTTGCTCGCTGTAACCACCTAGAGAATCTTCTTTTTCGAAGCCTGGCGCTTTTACATCGATATAGTCTTCTTGTTCCTGCCACAATGCAGAAATACGCGTTGATACACGGTCAGTTACTGAGCCGCCTACTGCGCCTTCAAAGTCTACCGCACCGCGGCTACCATAAGAAACAGCAGCATAGCCATCAAACTCTTGGCTTGGTCTAACTGTGTCAAATTTAACAAGACCTGCTGGCGTATTGCGACCAAATAGCGTGCCCTGAGGACCACGTAATACTTCAATACGTGCAATATCGAATACAGGGAAGCCTTTTAGAATAGGGTTTTCTTGAACCACTTCATCAACAACCAAAGATACAGGTTGAGAAGCATTTAGATCGAAGTCTGTGTTACCTAATCCACGTACGTAAAAACGTGGGAAAGTACGACCAAACGAAGATTCTACCGATAAACTTGGGATCTTCGCATTCATAAAGCGAATGTCCATACCCGCTGAGCTGTAAGCATTCAAGTTATCACCTTGGAGCGCTGAAACAGACACAGGTACTTCTTGTGCGTTTTCAACACGTTTACGTGCGGTGATTTGAATAACTTCTAGTTGATTTTTTTTGGCTTGCTCTTCTTCAGCAAGTGCAGAAAATGAAGTACCTGCCACAGCAGAGAACAACGTAGCATTAATAAGGGTAGCTAACGTAGATCTTTTCATTGCTTTCATGTTGGTTTTCGACCTTTTAGTGCACTCTTTGTTCAACGGTTTAAAATTTGGGCGCCGTTTCACTTAGGCGTGAACGTTCAATTTTTCGCGATTTGAATATAATAACGCGGACCTTACAGTCGAGAGTGCGATACAACTTTGTAAGGCTGAACGAGACGGCGGTAATTATAGCAGGTAATTTCTACTTTGCTTTATAAACCGAACTAAAAAATCAATTTTTTTGCAACTTTCAGCGACGTTAGCTGACAGTTTACAACATTTAGCAACAAAAAACACAAAAAAGCGGACAATTGTCCTTTAAACTTAATAGTATATAAGTTCAAAAAAACCACCTTTACCGATAACAGAACCATAACACAGCGGTCGAAACTGTGCCGGTTACCTAAACAATACAAATTTGCGCCCAAACAAACGTATTGGCCATATCGGAAACCATGATTGCAATGCCAATGATATGACACCGGTGTAATGATAAAGTTCAAACAAAATTAAAAAGAGGACATTAGACCGATTAAAGGGAAGTTTTAGCCTTTCTATGCCAATTATGAATAAAAAGCTTAAGGTAACTGCATTGATGTAAATTCGGCGCGTCCAGTCTGTTCATTGTATTCAATTATAGCTACAGCAGCAGTCGAGAAGATAGGCATCGTATCAGGACACAAACGATCGACTAAATAGCTGACAATCGGCATATGTGCAACCAAAATCCAAGTTTGATATACGGGATACATAGACATAAGCGTTTCTAGATAATCGATAGCTGTGTGTGCTGAACCACTCGGCACTATGTCTGAACAGGTTTCAATAAATTTGGGAGTTTGAGGTGCAAGTACTTGCTCCGCTGTTTGTTGTGCTCTGACGAAGGGGCTTACAAGCGCAGCATCTATCTCAAAGTACTGTTTCAACCACTGACCCATATCCTTGGCTTGCTTTAGCCCCTGCTCGGTTAAGTTTCTACTCGCATCATCAGCCTGCATAGGTTCAGCCTCACCATGACGCATTATTAAGATAGTCTTCATACTGTTCAGCACCTTCTATTTATATCATCCTACATATATTTACTTAAGCGTGATGAGATCCGCATTTAAACTATTGTCGCTAATGGTCTTTCCCTTTTGTACCACTCACAACAGAGGATCTTATGCTTGCTGACTTCTCAATATATGCAGCTGGATATTATTTTCTTCTAAACCGGTAGCTATCTCACTGGTTTGTTCGCTATATTAAAACAAATGAAGGATTAACATGAAATGAAATTCTAATTACCTTCAGTTATCTTTTAACTAATTTATCGGCAGCAGCATATTGAAACTGAGTAATAATGATAGTCGGCAGTACCAATTACTAACACTGGACAATGGTCTTAGAGTCTTGTTGATCAATGACGATTCAACCGCTAAGTGCGCCGTATCATTAACCGTTAATGTTGGTCACTTTGACGATCCTGAAGATCGCCAAGGGATGGCACACTTTTTAGAACATATGCTGTTTCTTGGTACTGTTGAACACCCTGACTCTGGTGGTTTTTCGCAATTTATTAGTCAATATGGTGGTCAAAGCAACGCATGGACAGGTACTGAGCATTCAAGCTATTACTTTGACTGTGACGCCGAACGATTAGATGAAGCATTAGCGCGTTTTAGCCAATTCTTTGTATCTCCTTTATTGAGTGATAGCGACACAGAAAAAGAACGAGAGGCGATTGACGCTGAGTTTAAAATGAAAGTCAAAGATGATGGCCGTCGCATCTATCAAGTTCATAAAGAAACCATCAATCCTAAACACCCATTCGCCAAGTTTTCTGTTGGTACGCGAGACACTCTCGCGGATCGTAATGGCAATATAGCCCGTGAATTACGCACATTTTTTAATAAGTATTATAAAGCTCAGTGGATGACACTAGTTGTTGCCGGACCACAACCGTTGACAGCCTTGGAATCCTACAGTTTACCGTTTGCGAAAATAATTGGCTCCAAAGAAGAAAAACCAGCGATACAAGTTCCAATGTATCGTGAATGCGACTTGCAATTGGAGTTAAAAATCAAACCCCGAAAGCATATGCAAAAACTCATTGTCAGTTTTGCTATGCCCAACCCTACAGATTTATACCGCCATAAGAGTGTGAGCTTTTTAGCCCATTTGTTAGGGTATGAAGGTAAAGGCTCGCTGTACTCTATCCTCAAGTCACAAGGTTGGATCAATGCACTATCGGCTGGTGGTGGGATCACGGGTAGTAATTTCAGAGACTTTAACATCAGTTTTGCACTTACCGATGAAGGGATTGAATACTATGAAGACATAGTGGAAATGCTGTTCGAGTACATAGCATTAATTAAGCAAAATACCGCCGCACTACCACGCCTTTACCAAGACAAAAGTACTTTACTGGATATCGCGTTCGATAACCAAGAAGTTGGCCGCATGTTAGACTGGGTAAATTCAATCAGCGTTAATATGCACCACTATGAGGAAGAAGATTTTCTCTATGGTGATTATCGCATGGATGGCTTTTCTCAAGAGCAACACGAAAAACTACTGATGCATTTGTGTCCTACCAATATGCGCCTTGTGCTTATCCACCCTAATGTAGAGGTAAATAAAAAGGCCAAGTGGTACAACACGCCATATAGTGTCTCGCCGATAGCTACAGACTGGATTGAGTCTCTTTATAATGTGCATATGCCTTTGCCACAAATGTCGCTGCCATTAATTAATCCATACCTTAGCGCGAAAAATCCACTTCATGATGTAGAGAGCGATCAAGATACGCCGATCCGCCTTGCTGATCAGCCTGGATTTGAATTTTGGTTTAAACAAGATCTGACTTTTAGAGTTACCAAGGGGCATTTTTATCTCGAAATAGACTCCGCCCCGTCCGTCACCTGTCATAAACATATGGCACTATCTCGCCTGTTTGCCGATCTCTTTATGGATGCTGTTGCAGAGCGTTTTTATAGCGCAGAATTGGCAGGCCTTAGTTATCATATTAATTCTCATCAAGGAGGCTTAACCCTGCACACTGCAGGACTTACAGGTAATCAAATTACCTTGGTTTTAGAGCTAGTCGAGGCGCTACTGAACCAACCTATCCATGCAGCTCGCTTTGCAGAATATAAAAAGCAACTTATCCGCCACTGGAAAAATCACAATAAGAATAAACCAGTGAGCGAACTATTTAGCAGACTTGGGGCTCACTTGATGCCATGGAATCCAAGTCCTGAAGATTTAGCCAGCGCACTTAAAAGTGCCAGCTTTAACGAATTTCAATTGTTCAGAAAGCAGTTTTTTTCAGCCATTCACGTCAAAGCTTTTATGCATGGTAATTGGCAACTAAAACATGCTGAAAAATTAAAAACATCAGTACACGGGCTGTTTTCAAGCAGCGAAATCTTGGAAGATCTGAAACGTCCCTTAAACGAGTTGACGCAACTAACGGAACAACATATCGAACGTGAAGGCAGTGATTATGCCTTCATTGAATATTTTCAATCACGTACCGATTCTGTTGAAGAAAAAGTCACCATGATGGCGGTTAATAATCTCATTAATCAAGATTATTTTGAGCAATTAAGAACGAAGGAACAACTTGGTTATTTGGTTGGCGCTGGATATGCACCATTCAATACGCGTGCGGGTATCGCTTTTTATATTCAATCCCCCAACTTTGATAGTAAACACCTACTTACAAGGCATACTAGATTTCTTAAACAATTTGCAAAGCAATTACATCAGTTAGATGAGAAAAGTTGGCAGCGCTCTAAAGAAAGCTTGTTGTTACATATTTCGGAGCAAGACAAAAACCTGAGGCTAAGAGCGCAGCGTTTGTGGATTTCAATTACCAATGACTTTCACCAGTTTGATATGCAACAAAGATTAATCCATGCTTTGGCCGATTTGGAACTAGAAGACATCCTTGCCTATATAGATAAGATGCTAGAGCCAAATGCTCCACGATTGATTTTAAAGTGCAATTAATGCTTTAGTGTAAGCAAGGAGCGCTTATCAAGTTTTCAGATACCTAATAAGACTTTCCTCACCTAGCGCATCCATATAAGTCTCAACTGAAGCTCAAAAAATGCGCAACCATATTCGTTAGCGCAATGAATTTCATCTGAAACTTTGTTTCGCTGTTGTGAAAAACCGCAATTAACCTGAATTTACCCTTAATCAACGTTTTCCTTTTGACTACTACAATGGCTTGATTTAGATTAGAGATTGCAGTTATGAATTACGCATAATATGAGCCTAAAAATAAAAACAATAACAATCAATGCACTACTTTTATCACTGACTCCGCATGTAACTTACGCCAGTGAAGCAAGTGTATTAACTGGTGCCCAGTTAGCCTGGCTTGTACCATGCGTGATTGCTCTGCTCAGCATTCCTTACTTAGTTTGGTCGAATCACCAACTCAAAAAGTCCACTCTTCAACTTAAGCACTCAGAACAACGATTTAAAAGTACGATTGAAGGCAGTGGCGATACACTATGGGACTGGAATATTCAATCAGGTGAGATTGTTCGGATCAACGACAAATACGGCATGAACTCTGCCAAGCCTGGCAGCATCATCCCCAACCAGCATAGGATCCATCCGCAAGACCTATTAATCGTTGAAAAGCTGATGAAACAGCATTTCGCAGAAAAGACACCTTTCTTTGAAGCAAGCTATCGTATTAAAGATGAACTAGGTCAGTATCATTGGGTGTTAGACCGAGGCAAAATTATCGAGAAAGATGCCAACCTCAACCCCTTAAGAATGACAGGTACGGTTCGCGATATTAGTCACTTCAAGAGTACCGAAGAAAGGTTAAATCTGTTTGCAAAATGTGTTGAATCACTTACTGACGCAATCGCAATTTACGACAAACATTATAATTTAGTCGACCTAAATCCAAGCTACTTGAAGCTATTTGGTGGTCAACGGGAACATTATCTGAATAAGCACTTTAACTTACCGGGTTATGATCAGAAGTTTGTCGCCCAAGTAAAAGCTCAGCTAAAGCAAACAGAGCATTGGCAAGAAGAACTCAAACTTCGTAATGCAGCAGACGTACTCTTGCCTATAGAAATTACGATTGACGAGATTAAAAATAATCACGGCCAGATCAGCAACTATGTGGTTGTTTACTCAGATTTAACCGAACGTAAGAAAGCAGAATCACAACTCCACAATTTATCAAATCGCGATCGTACGACAGGTCTCCCCAATCGCAACCTGTTCTTTACCAATCTACAAAAGCTATCGTTACAAGGGGCGCATCATGCCCTACTTGTCTTCGACTTAGATAACTTTAAAAAGATCAACGATTCGCTGGGCCACCAGTTAGGTGATACGCTACTAGCAAAACTGGCAATGCGGCTAAATAAACTTGCTCGCCAACAAGATACCTTTTACCGGCTGGGTGGTGATGAGTTTGCATTGGTAATTTCAGGCACCAATGATATTCACACTATTACACGTACTGCAAAACAGTTTCTAGCTGCGATTGCTACGCCTTTTAAAATTGCTAACCACGAGTTAGTGATCACCTCTTCTGTTGGGATTGTACTATGCCCTGAAGATGGTAAGTCTCCTGAAAGCCTGCTGAAAAATGCAGATACCGCTATGTATCATGCCAAGCAAAAGGGTAACCATTATTTATTCTTTAATGATTCAATGAATGAGCAAGCGGTTAAACGTCTGCAGATAGAAAACTTAATGCGTTATGGCCTCAAAGAGGATCACTTTGTTGTCTACTATCAGCCAAAAATGAACATTAAAACCGGCGAACTGGTTGGTATGGAAGCGTTAGTACGTTTCATTACCCCAAAAAAGGGGGTGATAAGTCCTGGTGTATTTATCCCCATCGCAGAAGAAACTGGACAGATCATCGAAATTGGAGAGGTCGTTTTAGACAAAGCATGCCGTGATGTGAAGCGCTGGATTGATAAAGGATTGTTTAATGGCAGAGTTGCGGTGAATTTATCAGCAAAACAGTTTAGCTTGCCGGATTTGACCACTCGTATCGACATTATCTTGCAAAAAAATCAACTTCCTTCTTATTTTCTTGAGTTAGAAATCACAGAAGGAACGGTGATGGACGATCCAAAAGAAGCAATTTCGATAATGCGCTCCCTCAGTGCTAGAGGAATACACTTAGCCATGGATGACTTTGGTACTGGTTATTCATCACTGGCTTATCTCAAGCAATTTCCACTGAATACACTCAAGGTCGATAAGGCATTTATCGATGACATGGGTAACGAGCGCGGCAGAAACATGGTGGACTCTATTGTCACTATCGCGCACAACTTAGACCTTCATGTTGTCGCAGAAGGTGTTGAAAATGAAGAGCAACTCAATATTTTAGAACAGTTAAACTGCCAAACAGTTCAGGGCTATTACTATTCAAAACCGCTTTCAAGCAATGAATTTGAGCAATTTTTAAAGCAACACACCCCGAGTGAAAAACCAAACCTACAGCTCGTACAATAGCCTTATTTCATTTGACCTAACTACGTTTATGCTTTCCAACTAACTAAATTTGCGCATCGACGCATCCACGCTCTGCGATAGTGCACTCGAAAAAGAACCAGCGCCGCGGGACCTGCCACTAAAGCCAAACTTAACCAGCGTTTTCTCGGCATTCCAGTCCACAGAGTTTGAAGATACATTGCCATCGCACATAAAGCTGAAATAATTCCAAAAGCCACTGATACACCTCGGTTTTTTAATTCAAAAAGAAAACTAAAACATTCTTTATTGGGAAAGAAACATCACATTTCGATACTATTTACTAATGCGGGCGATGAGTCTACACAACGTTCAATATTTAATCAATGAAGAAATTATTGTTGCATATTTTTGTATTATTTAATTTAATAGCGGACTGTTTAGAGGTATAGCATTGCACAAGGGGTGTTATGCCGTAACTTTCCTAATTTGGGAAATAGAGACAAGTGGGAAATTTTTTACGGTCAAATGCCAATGATTTCCTAGCTTAGTCCACTTAGGTTATGAGTGTATTTTTAGCGTACTGTGTTGAGCAGACTTTGTCCTTAACTGGAAATTAAAAGTTAGCTTTTCTAATATTGTAGACGACTGAAATTTTAGTGCTTTTACACACTGTACTTATTTTAATCGTCAACTGTGAGTTAAACCGATATAAAACGGTCAGTTATTCAATAATTGTCTGCGTTATAACGCCATAGTATAGACTTTCTGATAGTTTTTACTGATAGACGATTACAGTATTATCACAAGAGCTGCTAAACTTACTCTCATGTAGTATTAACTGTTACTTCAAGGACACGGGCTATGGATCAGAAAAGCGTACATGAATATTTGCAGGCCAAGCCTGCAACCTTTATCACTAAGCCTTTTGCGCAAGACGTAGATGTGTACAAAGTTCAACATAAAATGTTTGCAACTCTGACTGAGGGGAAAGAGGGGCAAGTAAATGAAAATGGTGAACCTGTTTGGTGGTTAAATGTAAAATGCGACCCTGACGAAGCATTATTGCTTAGAGATAAGTATTCGTCTGTTGTGCCTGGTTATCACATGAATAAGCGTCTTTGGAATACAGTCATCTTAGATGGCACTATTCCAGAAGACGAAATAAAGAAAATGATCGATGATTCTTATCAAATCGTCGTGGATAACCTACCGACCGCACAACGTGAAGAACTTGCTAGCAAAGTCACGCAACGTTAATTAAAACGGCATTTAGGTAAACCTAAATGCCGTTTTACCTTTCTATATATATCCTCGCACTTAATCTCTATATTTAATGTCGATCAACTTGTCTTCAAATCACTCTGATAGTATACAAAAAGAATAACCAAGCAATGTTAGAGTGACGACATGACGAAAAGGATAGCAGTATTGACAAGTGGCGGTGATGCGCCGGGGATGAACTCAGCGATTAGAGCTATCACGTTAAGTGCCCTGAGGTCTGGATTTCAGTGCTTTGGCTTTTTTCATGGTTACAATGGTCTAATTAATCAAGAGTACACCGAGCTAAGTGCGGTTTCCGTCACCGATATCACCCAACTTGGTGGCACAATTCTAAAAAGTGCCCGCTGCCCTGCGATGCTAGAACCCTCAGGCGTGCTGCAAGCAGCAAATGCCCTGAGAAAGCTCCATATTGACGTACTTATTGTGATTGGTGGTGACGGCTCGTTTAGGGGAATGCAGGCGCTGGCAGCTCACTGGCAAGGTCAGCTAATTGGTATTCCCGGTACTATAGATAACGACCTTTCAGGGTGTGACAACACCATTGGCTTTTCCACAGCCATCAATACTGCCACCTCCGCAATAGATAAAATCCGTGATACCGCAAATGCCTTTGAGCGAGTTTTTATCACCGAGGTGATGGGTCGTCATAACGGGCATATTGCTTACCATGTAGGTATTGCGACAGGTGCTGAGGCTATCATTTCATTTGAAAATTGCACGGTAGAGAATACCTCTCAGGTCTTAGCTCATCTCAAAAATGCCATAGAGCAACAACATCAACACGGTAGCTTTTTGATAATACTGGCCGAAAATTTATGGCCAGGCGGCGCTCAAGCGCTTAAGACAGAGTTAAATAGCAATGACGATATCAATTGTGCACTTTGCGTGTTAGGCCATATTCAACGAGGTGGGGCACCATCTGTTGAAGATAGAATGCTCGCCACGGAATTAGGAGTAACGGCCGTGGAAGTGATTAATGGTAGCATCAAACCAAACACTGATGTTGCGACGCCCGTTATGGTAGGAAAAATACATGGTGCAATTGTAATTACTGAAGTAGAGAAAGTGCTGAATATGGATAAACCAGTATCACAGGAATGGGTACAACGTTATCGGCATTACCTCGCCGAGCAATAAAAGCAGTGAGAGTGAAGCACATATTGATTATTCACTCTCACTACACCTTGTGTAAGCGCTAGCCAAACACGCTAAAAGCAGATTCGTTAAGCCACAGGTGACATAAAATGCTCGCGATATAACCAAGCAAGATCACAGGTGCCCACTTTAAGTGCCCCATAAAAGTATAATAGCCTCTAGCTTGCCCCATAAGCGCAACACCTGCCGCAGAGCCAATAGAAAGTAAACTTCCCCCTACCCCAGCCGTAAGCGTGATCAACAACCAATGGCCATGTGACATTTCAGGTTGCATCGACAGCACGGCAAACATCACTGGAATGTTATCGATGACCGCAGAAATAATGCCTAAGAATACGTTGGCATAGGTTGCAGACCATTCACCGTATAATATCTCTGACATTAAACTTAAATAACCGAGAAACCCAAGACCACCAACACACATAACGATGCCGTAGAAGAATAATAAGGTATCCCACTCAGCGCGTGAAACTTTGCTAAACACATCGAATGGCACAACACTTCCTAACTTCTCGAGACGCTCTTGATCCCCTTCTCTCTCGGCCATCGCTCGCTTTCTTGCTAATGACCCAGGCAATGTCATTCTTAGGAAGTAACCAAAAAACTGTAGGTAGCCCAAGCCCATCATCATGCCAAGAACCGGTGGTAAATGCAGCAAGCTGTGTGAAAGCACAGCGGTTGCGACAGTCAGTAGGAACAAAGTTAAAATTCTCAAAGCGCCGCGTTTAAGCTCTACTCTTTCGTAAACTGCACTGGGCTTTCTATCCGCCACAAAATAACTCATTACGAGTGCTGGTACGATGTAATTGACCAGTGAAGGAACAAATAGCGCTAAAAATTCGCTGAAATGTACCATACCAGCTTGCCATACCATCAAAGTGGTAATGTCACCAAAGGGGCTGAATGCACCGCCTGCATTGGCTGCTATCACAATATTGATACAGCTTAAATTGATAAACTCTTTGTCACCTTCAGCCACCTTCATCACCACAGCACACATCAGTAAGGCTGTGGTTAGGTTATCTGCAATTGGAGAGATAAAAAAGGATAAAAACCCAGTGATCCAAAAGAGATTCTTATAGCTAAAACCCTTTTGGATCATCCACGCTCGTAGCGCATCAAAAAGGCGGCGTTCCTCTAGTGCGTTGATATAAGTCATCGCAACCAGCAAGAACAACATCAGCTCCGCAAATTCTAACAAATTGTGCCGAAATGCATGCTCGGTAACATCGGGTTGCCCCTGATTGACGTAATACGCCCCAATCATGAGCCAAATGACGCCTGCCGCCACGAGCACTGGCTTTGATTTTCGCATATGGAGTTTTTCTTCGAGCATTACAAGTGCGTATGCTAAAACGAAGACAACAATACAAACCAAGCCGAGTGTCGAGCTGGTAAGATCTAAAGTGCCTTGAGCCGCCAAGGCTGGTGATGGGATCACGGATATGACCCATGCGCAACAGAATAGCAGTAGTCCATTGATTTTCATTTTTTTGCCTATCGATGAGTGCAGAGGGATGGCATTTCAGCCAAACTCACTTTAGCATAGATAAAAAATAATCAGCATTGGACTGAAGTCTAAGGCAGACTGTTTACAATATTACAAACAGGCCCATACATCAGCAGTAGGTATTTATGCTTCAACTTTCGCAGCAACAACAAATTAAATTACAGCAAAAATTGAGCAACGAAGGCTTTGCACGGATTGAAAATATTCTAGACGATACAAACGCTCAACAACTACATGAGTGCCTCTGTAACCTAGACTACCAACTCGCACTTTTTCATAACGGGGCAGCAAAATCAGTCAAAGACAGTGATATTCTTGCCTTAACACCGCAAGAGCAGCAAGCCTTGCTCGAAGATATACATAGCTATGCATCACGTGGCGTTGGTTTTATGTATGGCCGCCACTCCATAGAATCGACGAGCCCTGACGCGCTGAAAAAGCTCTACAATAACCTCAATAGTAGCGCTGTACAGTCCTGCTTTTCCGCGATATCTGGACAGAACATTATCCGTACCTCTGCCCAAGCAACACGATTTATTGGTGGTCAGTATTTAACGCGACATAATGACATTGTTGAAGCTGAGGGCCGGGTTTATGCCTATGTACTTAGCCTAAGCAAAAGTTGGCACCCTGACTGGGGCGGGCTACTGCAGTTTTTTGAACGTGATGGCACACCCACTAAAAGTTATGCACCTAAGTTCAATTCACTGGTGGTTTTTGATGTAAGTAAAATTCATTCTGTGACTTACGTCGCGCCATTTACAAAAGCGCCGCGACTTTCTGTGACTGGGTGGTTTAGAACAATAGACACGTAAGCTCAACACGTACCTATTGTTCTAGATGTCTATGTTATTAATATTTTTCGCTTATCTTTTCAATGGTTAAGATCAGCGCAAGGCCTGCAATGGCAAGCGCAATACATGCCAACGTATTCGGGTCTTGACCATACAGCGTACTGTATTGTGCTGGCAAAATATTGGCCTGACTCAATGGCTTTTCTATACCACTGGAATTCACGTAAGTCGTAAGCACTTGTTTCCAAGGCCACAATAAATTAAGCGAGCCAAGTAAAAAGCCAGCTAGTAGCGAAAACGTTACTTGCTGATAGTGCGCCAATAGCCAGCTGAGTAGACGCGAAAACGACATTAACCCCACAATACAACCTAGTAAGAATAGACTCACTAAGCCAAATTCAAGCTGGTTCACCGCACTGAGTACATGGCCATACATACCCAATAACAGTAGAATAAAGCTCCCTGAGATCCCAGGTAAGATCATCGCGCAAATGGCAATAGCACCTGAGATAAAAAACATCCAATGAGATGCTTGTGCTTCAGCTGGTGAAAGGGAAGTAATAGCAAAGGCCACGACAGCACCAACTGCGCAGGCGATAATATTTTGGCCGTTCCAATGAGAGACCTGTTTTGCAACATAAATAAAAGAAGCGACGATAAGACCAAAGAAAAATGACCATACCAGTGTTTGGTGTGCTTCCAATAAATAAGTGATCACCTTCGCCAAAGACGCTGCACTGATGAGCAAACCAGAAAATACCGCCAGTAAAAAGCTACCATCAATGTACTGCCACGTTGCTTTTAGGCCGTCACGACGCAATGTGCTCAAAGCCTGTAAGTTCACACTTTTGATGGCATTTAAAAAACGTGCATAGATACCGGTAATAAAAGCGATAGTACCGCCAGAAACGCCAGGGACAACATCCGCAGCCCCCATTCCGGCCCCTTTTAAAAACATAAAGAGATAGTCTCGCTTGCTATCTTTATACTGCACAAATTTCTCCTTTCATTTCCACTGCCGAGCAGTTTAACTTAAAACGCTAAAAAATAGCGACAGCTAAAGCTTTCACTTAACTGGTCGATAACCAATTATGATATTTTACGCGCTTGTACCATGATCATCAGAACGCTTTTATTACTTGTTACCGCTTTACCCGCGACGACTTTTGCAGCAGAACATATTGACGCAGCACCACTTGGTTCTCTTTATCAGCAAGACGCTAATCGCTTCTACGAGCCATCGCAACTGATGAAACTGGAAAGCGAAAACGAAAGCTTTTATGTATTTCATCAAGAATATATGGCAGCTGCTCGTGAAGGCATCGTGATCTTATTACCAGACATGCAAACTCCACCGCTCAATAACAGCGGCATAAGCTTTCTTGCAAAGCGCTTAAGCGATGATGGCTACGACACCTATACCCTTACTCCGCCGGACCTTTCTTATGCACCGAGTCTGCTAGAGCAAGACATCGCGCTCCCCGATGCTGAAAAACCGGCTCAGCAAACGCTTGCACCCATTTCAGAATCTAATCTCGACGAATATAAAATGGCCCTGATCAGCCGCTTTGAGGTGCTTTACAACACCCTGTCCATGACTCAAACAGAAAAGTTGGTGGTTGTCGCATTTGGTAATAGCGCAGGTTTATTCGGTGAGCACTTAGCTACCCTGCCCAATCTACGTATCGATGCCTTTGCCGTTGTTAGCCCACAACTGCCTAATGCAACGCGGCAAAAGCACTTAGCATCCAACCTTTCTCTGATAAGCCCTGCTTTACTGGATGTTTACTACAGTTTTGACAATCCTATTGTGGTCGACAATACGCCGGACAGAGCGCGCTGGGCGAGAAAAAACAGTAAATTTGATTATCGCCAACGGGAGCTTTTTGGAGAAAAAACCGATCCGCTCCAACATCAAAGGCTCAGAAAGGAGTTACTCGGCTTTTTACGCGTCTTATAGTGTTTCAAGTTAGCTCTTTTTTAAATATTCATAGGCAGACTGAATATCTTGGCTTTTACGCTTTGCAACTTCCATCATATGCTTAGGTAATCCCTGAGACACCAATTTGTCAGGGTGATGCTGCGACATCAGTTTGCGGTAAGCTTTTTTGATATCACGCTCATTTGCCTCTTCACTCAATCCCAGTACAGCCAAAGCTTTAGCACGGCTTAAGCCATTATCTTGTGATGCTGGTTGACGGCCGCCATGTTGCTGGTATTGATGTTGCGATCTCCCCGACGCCTGTGAGCGGCGAAACTCAAATTCTGCTTGGTAGCGTTTTAGCAGGAATAAAAAGTGTGTTTCTGCAAAGCCTAAATACTTGCTCACCTGTTTAAGTAAGGCCTTCTCCGCATCAGACACATGACCATCACAAAATGCCATTTGAATTTGAATCTCTAAAAACAGCTGCCTCAAGTCATAGCGTCTGGCAAAAGCTTCTTTAAAATCGGTAACCGCTTCTTTTATCGAAAAGTCACTGCTTTTTCCCGCAGTAAACGCATGTTGTGCTTCTTTTCGCTCTTCACCCTGCAAGCCCATTTCGCTCATAAATGCAGACGCAGCTTGAATGTGGATTTCGCTGACTCGACCATTAGACTTCGCAATATGTCCCATCACAGAAAAACAGCTGGAAAAGAACAAGGCTTGGCGCTCATGCAGATCTTCACCTTTCATGAAACCTTGAAAGCCACCGACTTTATCAAAATCCTGACGCAAACTTTTATCAAATAAATGGCCGAGATAAAACCCTAAAATAGCGCCTAACCAACGACCAAATAAAAAGCCGAAAATTGTGCCTAATAATTTACCCCACATCGCTATACCCTAACTTTTCGTTGATCATTTTTAGTCGCTCTGGCGTGCCGATGTCGTCCCATGCGCCCAAATACAGTTCAGTAGAAACTTTATGCTGCTCAAGCCCACTGCGCAGCAACGGCCCTAGTTTTATAAAGCCAGTCCCAAGCTCGGTAAAAAAACTTTGGTGATATTTGCCAATACCAGACAAGGTATACTTTTGCTGATTGAGCGGTTGATGGGCAAGGCAAAAATCACCTTCAGGATTATGTTCGGGATTTTCTACCAACACAATGTGCGCCTCGCAATGGCCCTCTGCTGTGCTGCCGAGCTGTAACTGCATTAGGCTGCTGACATCATAGTCCGTAAAAATATCGCCATTGAGTACAATAAAGCTGTCATCCTGTTCACATAACATCGGCAGTGCTTGAATGATTCCACCTGCGGTTTCTAATCCACCCTCAGGTTCATCACTGTACTCAATATTGACACCGAAGTGACTACCATTGCCGAAATAGTCTTTTATCACCTGACCTTGCCATGCAAGATTTATCACGATATCGCAGATCCCAGCCGCTTTTAAACGCTCGATATGATGCTCAAGTAGTGGTTTTCCTGCGACGTTAAGCATAGGTTTTGGTTGGTTCGCGGTCAGTGGCATCATGCGTTTACCACGACCGGCAGATAAAATTATCGCTTTCATTGTTGCTTCTATTTTGTGCCTAATTTGGCCTGCGCTTGAGGCATTATGTCATTCTCTAGCCAGCTTGCAAGCCACTGAAATTCTTTATACTTATTCGCTACTTCAACGAGGTAGCGTAACGTTGGCAAAATATTTTCTAAGTACCCGCCTTTGCCGTCTCGCTGCAATAGGCGAGTAAAAATCCCGGCAGCTTTAAGGTGCCTTTGCATCCCCGTTAAGTCAAAGTAATGTTGATAGGTGCTAAAATCCATGCCGCCTAATAAATTTGCCGCTTTTAAACAATCAAAACTATGTTGCTGAAGCTCGGTAAACTCATGTACATCAAGACGAGTATAACAATCCCGCAACAGAGAAACCGCATCATAAGTGACAGGTCCTTGTACCGCATCCTGATAATCAATGAGATACCACTGAGACTGATGACATATCAGGTTGCGGCTATGAAAATCTCGATGCATCGTGGCCTGCGGCTGACGAGTCATCGCATCAACGAGTTTCAACTTCACATTATGCCATTGCACTTGTTGATATTCGGTGGGTGTTAAACCAAGCCATTTTGTTACAAGCCACTCGTAAAAGATATTAAGTTCCATATCAACGAACTCAGCATCATAGGGCTTCATCCATTCACTCTTTGGTGTTTTGGCTATTTCTGGAATAAGCGCTATCAACGCACGATAATCCTCTAGCCGAGAAGGCAATGCTAACCTATCGGCCAAATGCTCAGAGCCTAAATCTTGTAACAGTAACAGCCCTTGTTCTTCATTACTCGCAAGAATTTCTGGCACATTAAGGTCTTGCTCTGCAAACACCGTATTTAAACCAATAAAAGGGGCATTATCGAGTTTATCGACCGGTGTCTCCATTAAGATCCACGACATCGTTTGTTGTTTGACGCGATAATAACGCCGGAAACTGGCATCCGAGGTGATAGCCTCACACGTAAAATCGTCGCTATGTATTGCTTGCTGTATAAACTCGACGCGCTGGTTTTGACTATTCATGGATTAACTATTACACCTTCTACTTGTAAATATTTAAATGCTACTGTATTTCCGACAGTTTTCATTTATCATGATGAGCTTATTATTAAATGCTCAGCTAATAGGTTATTAAATGCGCAAAATTTGGGGCTTGGCTGTATTATCCGCGATTCATTCTACAGCTTTTGCTAATACGAACATTGTCGCCGCACAATGTAAAGACTATATGCAGCCAGAAAACTGGAAGCCGTTAGCCTCGCTGCCCAAACATGCCATTGATATCGTTGCCGATGACTTAGAACTACAAGGTACTGATAGTGCTGAGTTTTCGGGTAATGTGGTGATTAACACTGAAACCATGAGCTTAGAAGCTAGACGTGCGCTAATCGATAAAAAAGAAGGCCTGCTCAGCGCTTCTGGACCGCTACTCTATCGTGACCAATTTACCAAAGTTCACAGCAATGGGCTATTCGCGGATTTAAATGCTAACACCGTGAGCTTGCTTGGTGCTGAATATGAATTAACAGACCAGCTGGGGCGCGGTGGTGCAGAAAAGTTGCATGCCTCTGGCAGCAAAATTTCACTCGACAACTCTAGCTTCACCACGTGTCCTGCTGATGACCCATTTTGGAGTATCGAGGCAAGCAGTATTGTACTTTCTCGAGAAGACGGTTGGGGTGAAACCTATAATACGGTGTTCAAAATTATGGACACGCCAATTATCTATTTACCCTACTTTACGTTTCCAATCGATGATAGACGAAAATCTGGCCTGCTGACACCGACAATTTCCAGCTCAAATAAGTTTGGCTTGGAGCTGATCACCCCTTATTATCTCAATCTAGCTCCTAACTACGACGCGACCCTAACACCAAGGTACATGGCTAATAAAGGATTTCAGCTTATTACCGAGTTCAGATATTTAACTGAACAACATCAAGGTAAAATTGGCGTCGAATACCTCAGTAAGGATGATTCCGAGCCACAGCTAGACGATCGCTATTTAGTGCATTGGCAACAAAAAAGCTATTTAAGTGATAAATGGCGTGCGTTTGTTGATGTTACAAATGTGAGTGACGATAACTATCTCACTGACTTAACATCCGAATACGCCAATGAAACTGACACTCAGTTATATCGCACCGGCAGTCTAAGTTACCTTGGTGAAGACTGGTTAGTCGACTTAAAGTTGCAAGATTTTGAAGTGTTGGGTGACCACAGAGAATCCTACACTGCACTACCGCAAATTAGCTTCCGTACACGGGACAGCTATGAACTTGTTGGCCTTGATTGGGACTTTGAGGGTGAGTTTGCCTATTTTCAAAATGATGCTTTGCCAATCTCAGAGGCGTCGCGATTACACCTAGAGCCTCGCGTGTCTTTTTCACGCAGCGACTACGCTTGGTCATTTACCTCCGAGGCACGCCTACTTCACACGCGTTATGAACAAAATATAGATATGCCTGATACAGAGTATGAGGAGTCTGTCACGCGTACATTGCCTAGTTTAAGGGTACACGGACAACTGAATTTTGAACGCAGTACCGAGTTCTTTTTTGAACAAGGTACGCAAACGCTTGAGCCACAAATTCAGTACCTTTACACACCTCACAGAGAACAAAGCCAAATTGGCTGGTACGATACCGCTAAGTTACAAGATGACTTTATTGGTCTGTTTAGAGCACGCCGTTACTCTGGTTATGACCGGATTGCAGAAGCCAATCAATTCACCGTGGGTGCAACCACGCGTGTATTCGATAACAGTAATGTCGAACGCTTTAACTTCAGTGCAGGTCAGATCATTTATCTTGAGTCATCTGTAAAGCCTTCTGAACAGCTATTTACTGATGATACCAACTATAATGCACTATTTGCCGCTGAATCCATGTTACATTGGCATAAGCGCTGGTACCTCTCAGGTGGGGTGCAATATGATGTGGATAGCAAAGAGTTAGTGCAGTCTCACTTTACTTTGGACTATAAAGGTGACGATAAGCAGTTAGTGCAATTGAACCATCGTTATGTTAATGATGTCTCAGACTATGAAATTGACCAAGTCGGTCTCTTTACAAGTTTACCAATTGACGATAACTGGCAATTTGTAGCAAGCTATCACCGAGATATGACGGCAAATAGAAGTGTTGAATCCTTTGTTGGTGTTCAATACCAGTCTTGTTGTTGGGCTATTCAGGTGACTGCGAATCGTCAAATTGAAACAAACTTAAACCAAACACTTACAAATGATGAAGCAGTGTTTGATTCTGGCTTCAGCCTGAAATTTGTCCTTACAGGGCTTGGAAGCCAAAGCAGTGGTGATGCGAGTAAACTCCTTCGACAGGGTATTTTTGGTTACCGTAGACCGTATTTTTTGAATAAATAGAATTTAGAAAGCCGTATGAATTTAAAAAAGTTGTTATTAGTGGCCTCCTTAAGTGCAGGCCTGTTTACTCAAGCACATGCTGAGCGTGTAAAGCTAGATACAGTTGTTGCCACAGTAAATGATGGTGTAATTTTACAAAGCGAAGTCGATCAAATAATAAATCGTGTAAAAGAACAGGCTGAGCAGCAAGGTACCGAACTTCCTAGCGATAGAACATTACGCTTACAAGCCATCGATAAACTCATTGAGCAATCTTTAATGTTGCAACTGGGTGACCGTATGGGTATGCAAATTTCAGATGCTCAATTGGATCAGACCATTGCGAATATTGCCCAAGACCAAGGTGGTACTATCGCTGATTTACGTCGCTCAGTTGAAGCTAGCGGCGAAAGCTTCCCGGCATACCGAGAAGAGATCCGTAAAGAAATAACCACAAGCCAAGTGCGCCGTGCCAGTGTTGACCGCCGTATTTATATTAGCCCTCAAGAGGTGACTAACCTGCAAAAAATATTGAGTGAGCAAACGGGTAACTCGGAAGAGTATGATATCGGCCATATCTTGATTAAGATCCCAAATAAAGCGACTCCAGAAGAAATTGAAGACGCTCGTGAGCGCGCTGATAACGTGATTAAGTTTTTGAACGAAGGTAAAGAGTTCAAGCGCATCGCAATTGCTTCTTCTAGCGGCTCAAAAGCGCTCGATGGTGGTCAATTAGGCTGGATGGGAATTAACGAAATGCCAACCTTATTCGCTGAGGCCATAAAAGGTGCGAAAAAAGACGACATCGTTGGTCCACTGCGCTCAGGTGCAGGTTTCCACATTCTAAAAGTACAAGATATTCGTGGTCGTGAAGTCGTTGAAACTGTTGAGGTGCGTTCACGTCATATCTTAATCAAGCCGTCTATTATCCTAAGTGAAGAAAAAGCACGCTCAATGCTAACTGGCTTTGTAAAAGACTTGCGCGCAGGTACCGCTGACTTTGCAGCGCTGGCTAAAGAATATTCTGAAGATCCAGGCTCTGCACTTAAAGGTGGTGAGTACGATTGGACAGATCCAACTACATACGTACCTGCGTTTAGAGACACTCTGTTGTCGCTAGAAAAAGATCAGATCAGTGAACCATTTAGAAGTACATTTGGCTGGCATATTGTACAACTGCTAGATAAACGCGTAGCCGATAAAACAGAACAAGCCAAGTTAAATCGCGCACACCGTCTGTTGTTTAACCGTAAATTTAAAGAAGAAAGCTTTAAATGGATTAAAGAAATGCGTGACCAAGCGCATATTGAAATTATCGAAGCGGAATAACGGCTATGACACTCAGAATCGCAATTACACCGGGTGAGCCTGCAGGTATTGGCCCAGATCTTGTTATCAAACTGGCTCAGCACGCATGGCCTGCTCAGTTGGTTGCGGTGGCTGATAAAAGTATTCTAGAAAAACGCGCCAAAGAACTCGGTGAGCAAATCAAGTTGCTGCCATTTGACAGCGAAGCTGCGCCTGAAGCGGCACCTGCTGGTGCCATTTACTACCTTCAAGTAGACAAAGGTGCTGAAGTGGTCGCTGGTCAATTAGATGAAGCCAATGGCCATTATGTGCTCGAAACCTTGCGCATTGCCTCTGAAAAGAATATGGATGGGACATTTGCAGCGGTAGTCACGGGCCCAGTTCATAAAGGCATTATTAACCAAGCTGGGATCTCGTTTAGCGGCCATACTGAGTACTTTGCACAACAGTCTGATACCGCTGATGTCGTAATGCTACTCGCAACCGAAGGGCTGCGTGTAGCGCTAGTAACTACGCATATCCCACTGGCGTACGTATCAAAGGCAATTACGCCTGAGCGTCTCAGCAAAGTCATTCATATTTTACATCACGACCTACAAACCAAGTTTGGTATTGAACAACCCAGGGTATTAGTTTGTGGATTAAATCCGCATGCTGGAGAAAGTGGTCATCTTGGTCGTGAAGAAATAGAAACCATTGAGCCAACACTGGAAATGCTGAATAAACAAGGCATGAACTTGGTTGGACCGCTGCCAGCTGACACCCTTTTCCAAGCTAAATATTTAGATAATGCTGATGCTGTGCTCGCAATGTATCACGATCAGGGCTTACCTGTGTTAAAATATAAAGGTTTTGGAAACTCAGTAAACATCACCCTAGGATTACCCTTTGTTCGCACATCGGTTGATCACGGTACAGCGCTTGATTTAGCCGGCTCTGGTGATGTTGAAGTGGGTAGTTTTGAATTAGCGATCCGCGAAGCAATTAAGCTCGCAACCAAAAAAGCACAGAATGCATGACAGATAAAGTACATCTCGGACACAGAGCGCGTAAACGCTTTGGTCAAAACTTCTTAAATGACAACAATATTATCGACAAGATAGTAACTGCTATCGACCCAAAACCTGAAGACAATCTGGTTGAAATCGGTCCTGGTTTAGGTGCTATCACTGAACCTGTTTGTGATTTAAGTGGCCACCTAACCGTTGTAGAACTCGATAAAGATCTTGCCGAGCGCTTGATCCATCACCCATTCTTGGGACCTAAATTAACGGTTCACCAAGGCGACGCGATGAAGTTTGACTTCTCTTCTTTAATCAAAGAAGGGGAAAAACTGAAGATCTTTGGTAACTTACCTTACAACGTATCAACCCCTTTGCTATTTCACTTATTTGAGTTTGCAGATCAGGTCGAGCATATGCACTTTATGCTGCAAAAAGAAGTGGTTAACCGTATGGTTGCAGGCCCTGGCAGCAAGGCCTTTGGTCGCTTAAGCGTAATGACGCAGTACTATTGTCACGCTATTCCTGTGATCGAAGTGCCACCACATTGCTTTAAACCAGCACCTAAAGTTGACTCGGCCGTTGTTCGATTGATCCCAAAAGATCCGTCGCAACGTACAGCTAAGAGCACTAAGCTTTTGAACACTGTTTGTTTAGAAGCGTTCAACCAACGTCGTAAGACACTAAGAAATAGCTTATCGAACCTGTTAACCGAAGAGCAGCTGCGAAACTTAGGTATCGACCCTACACTTCGCGCTGAAAACCTGTCGCTTAACCAGTTTATTGAAATTGCAAATTGGATATATGACAACTCAAACTAATATTGGCTCACCTATCAAAGTATCGGTGGAGACCTTTTACGTTGAAGCGCAATCACAGCCTGAAAAGGATAAATATGTGTTTGCCTATACAATTACCATCAAAAACCATAGCTTATGTAATGCCAAGCTACATAGCCGCTATTGGCTCATTACCGACGCTAATGGCAAAGAGACTGAAGTCGAAGGTGAAGGTGTCGTTGGTGAGCAGCCCACTATTCGTCCTGGCGAGAGCTATCAGTACACCAGCGGCGCGGTGCTCGATACTCCCGTTGGTACAATGGAAGGGTTTTATTTAATGCGTAATGAGTTTGGCACTGAGTTTAAAGCGCCAATCAATGTATTTAGACTTTCCTGTCCAAATATTTTGCATTAATACCATTTTTATTTTGCGGAAGCGGGCTTACCCCGCGTTCCTCATACATGCTAGACATCAGAATAAAAACATTGAGTTATAAAAAACCACAGGTAATAAATGGCAAAATACGCAATTGGAGACTTGCAAGGCTGCTTCACTCCACTCATCGGGCTACTCGATCAAGTCAACTTTAACCCAAGCCAAGACCATTTATACTTTGTCGGTGACATCATCGCCAGAGGACCCGATTCACTTGCTTGCCTAGAGTTTCTCTATCAACACGCAGGCTCTATTAGCATTACACTCGGCAATCACGATCTCCACTTTTTAGCATGTCTTGCTTTGGGTGTCGCTCCGAACCCAAAAGATAAATTAGATGCGGTTTTTGCCAGCCCTAAATGCCAAAAATATGCTGACTTATTACGTGCACAGCCCCTCGCTATTTGGCTTGAAACACAGCAAACTTTTATTTCTCATGCAGGTATTCATCCAAGCTGGAATATTACGCAAGCGCTAGAATATGCACGCTTTGCCGAAACCATTTATCAATCAACAAAAGCCCCTGAGTTTTACGCCAATATGTACGGTGCTCACCCAGGACTTGAGCACAACAAGCTCAGTGAACAAGATAAATTTAAAGCCATTGTTAACGTCTTCACTCGAATGCGCTTTCTAAAACAAAATGGCGAACTGGATCTTAAGAACAAATCTGGCCTAAAAGATGCGGCAGGTCTCACTCCGTGGTTTGAGCTCAGCCAAACACCAGCCGAAACTACCCTACTTTTCGGCCACTGGGCTGCTTTGGAAGGCGAAACCAACAAGAAAAATATTATAGCCTTAGACACTGGCTGCGTGTGGGGAGGTCCTATGACGATGATAAATATCAACAGTGGTGAAAAGTACCAGCACAATTAAGCTATTTAACCTGAGGTTTGGATAAGAAATGAGCTAACTCGTTGTTTTTAAATTATTTCCTTATCTAGCCAGAGAGTTTTGGGGATAACCAGGCGAATTTACGCACCAATAGCTGGCTATTGGAAGTGAATTCAACGCAGTTAGCGCTAAAACTGGCTGCTAGAAAAGCATTAATTATCCGAAGCTCAGGTTATTTAACTTTCCTAAGTCGAATCTAGGGTAATCACCCACTTTAATTTTTACAAAACTAAGCTACACTCGAAGAAAACGTGAAGCTTATACTTTTTATCCGTTGAGCTGCTATTTTTTGTAATCCGACCTTTTTTACTGAATTTTTTTGTCACATCTGCTATAAAATACTTAACTTATCCGCAATAAATCCGATAAGTATCCGTATTGCTTTGTAAATTTTGTAGGACAGCTATGAATTTGACTGTTAGCCAACGTATTTGGGGTGGTTTTATTACCATCACCTTGTTGCTTCTTCTTATCGGGGGCAATTCTTTATTTAGAATTGCGAACATTGACAACTCAACTCAACAGGTTAATAACCTGTCTTTGCCAGCACTCTCTAAAAGCTCTGCGCTGCAAGTAGAATTTACTTTAATGAGCAAAATGGCTCAGGGAAGTTTTTACGCGCGTTCAGAGACTGAACTGGCGACGCTAAAACAGCAATTTAAAGAGCGCCAGAAGATCTTCGACAAAACCTATTCAGAGCTGCAACAGGTCGTTGCCGCTAATAATAAATTGGCCTCAAGCAGTCGTGATGTTGGCAAAAGTTATGATGCGTTCGTAAAAGCCATGAACAGCTTGGTAAACGAGAAAACAACTGAGCTTTCGTTACGGGACAAATTAAAAGAGCAGTTATCTACTATCGATGTTGCCGCAGAAGATGCGACTATGGTGACGGTTGATATCATTGATTTGGATGGCTTAGAAGATGCTGACAAACGTGCTTTTCAAGCTGCAAATAACTTAGAAAATAACTTTTCTTCTGTTGTGACTAGCGCCAATGATATTGTTACTGTTGAAGACATCAATACACTGGAAATCGTAAGTAGGGATCAAAGCTACCTCGTTGAAGAGCTAGGTCGCAATATTGATTTGATGCGTGGCCCCGTTAGCGCGCTTGATAGTAGTTTGTTTGCTGATCTCGAAGGCTATTACACTAATTTGAAAGATGCAGTTACCGGCAGCAACAGCATCGCGGAAAATCAAAAACGCTTGATCAATGCGATAGCCGAGACACGTAAAGAACTAACCAATGCAGAAAAAACCACAAAAGCAGCCCTATCTCAGCTAGATGATTTACTCTCTGAAGCGAGCCAAGTCGCCTTTAACTTACAACAAGGCGTACGTGCCGATGTAGGCACAGCAAACCTATGGACTTGGATTGGTATGATAGTAGCAACGTTAATGGCCGTCGGTGTTGCCTACATTACCGTTAGTCGTATCACAAAACCGCTATCGGAAGTAAATCGAGTCTTAAACATTGTCGCCAGTGGCGATATGACACAGCGCTTAGATGACACAGCAAAAGATGAGTTTGGTGAATTATCTAGAAGCTGTAACACCCTAATCTCTAGCTTACGTGAACTTATCACTGGCATTATTTCTCGTTCGACGCAGCTTGCTGCAGCGTCCGAAGAAACATCGACTATCACTACGGAATCCAGCCAAGCAATTAAGAATCAGCAGGCACAGGTAGAGCAAGCAGCTACCGCTACAACTGAGATGAGTAGCACGTCTCACGGTGTAAGCAACAGCGCACATCAAGCACTACAGGAAATTAAAAATGCTGATAAAGAAGCTGAGCGTGTTAAAGGCATCTCACATGAGAACAAACACACTATTGAGCAACTCGCAAGGGAAGTGGATGAAGCCTCTCGCGTGATTAACAAACTACACCAAGACAGCGCTTCGATAGGCAGTATTTTGGATGTTATCCGTGGCATTGCCGAGCAAACTAACCTCCTTGCACTAAACGCTGCAATCGAAGCTGCGCGTGCGGGTGAACAAGGTCGTGGCTTCGCTGTAGTGGCAGACGAAGTACGCTCGCTTGCAAGTAAAACTCAAGAGTCGACTCAAGAAATTCAAGCAATGATTGAATCCTTACAAGCCGGTGCCGAAGAAGCGGTAGGCGCGATGTCGAAAGGCAAACAGCAGGCGGAGTCGTGCGTAACTCAGAGCGACCTTGCTAATGAAGCACTAAACTCTATCACTGCAGCCGTTTCTCAGGCTCATGATGTGAGTGAAGAGATTGCAAACGCGGCGAATGAGCAACAACAAGTAGCACAGGAAATTAGTGAACGTTTGGAATCGATTGTAACAATCGCAGAGCAAACAGCTGAAGGCGCAAGCCAAACCTCAATCTCTAGTTCTGAGGTTGCTAAACTCGCCGAAGAGTTACGCTTATCGGTAGAACAGTTTAAGGTTTAGCTATCTAACCTGAGCTTTGAGCAGGAAACAGTCTCAAAACTTTAAGGGGTTTAGCAAAACCCCTAAGCATAAAAAAACCCATGCATGGCATGGGTTTTTTGTTTCTTTTCTTTGATTATGCAAACAATGCGTTTGCCTTCTCAACGATATTTTCTACCGTAAAGCCAAATAGCTTGAATAGCTCATCAGCAGGCGCTGACTCACCAAACGTTGTCATACCAACTATAGCACCATTTAGGCCTACATATTTGTACCAGAAGTCCTCAATACCCGCTTCGATAGCGACGCGACGCGTTACTGAGCTTGGTAGTACGCTTTCTTTGTATGCTGGAGATTGCGCATCAAAAATGTCCGTTGAAGGCATAGACACAACACGTACCTTTTTACCTTCTGCACGAAGCTTATCCGCAGACTCAACTGCAAGTTGCACTTCAGAACCGGTTGCAATAAGGATGATTTCAGGCTCACCATCACAAGATAGTACATAACCACCTTGCTTAATCGCTGCAACCTGCTCAGCGGTACGAGGCTGCTGCGCAAGGCCCTGACGGGTAAATACAAGTGCAGATGGGCCATCAGCGCGTTCAACCGCTTGCTGCCAAGCAACTGCTGACTCAACTTGGTCACATGGACGCCAGCTCGCAAGGTTTGGCGTAGTACGTAAGTTCGCCATTTGTTCTACTGGTTGGTGTGTTGGACCATCTTCACCAAGACCGATTGAATCATGAGTATACACAAAGATGCTTCTTTGTTTCATCAATGCAGCCATACGTACCGCATTACGCGCGTATTCCATAAACATTAGGAATGTCGCACCATAAGGGATAAAGCCTCTATGTAGCGCAATACCATTCATAATGGCAGACATACCAAATTCACGCACACCGTAGAAGATATAGTTACCCGCAGCATCTTCTGCCGTTAAGCCTTTAGATTGATCCCAAAGTGTTAAGTTAGAACCCGCAAGGTCAGCAGAGCCACCCATAAACTCAGGTAGAATTGGACCAAAAGCATTCAATGCATTTTGTGATGCTTTACGAGTTGCTGGGTTTGCAGGATTCGCTTGAAGCTCTGCGATATAGGCTTCTGTTTTCTCAGACCAGTTTGCTGGAAGCTCGCCTTTCATGCGACGCTCAAACTCAGCAGCAAGCTCAGGATAATGCATTTGGTATTCAGTGAACTTAATCAGCCAGTCACTTTGTTGATTTTGACCACGCGCTGTTGCGTCCCATTTCGCGTACACATCTTCCGGTACTTCAAATGCGCCGTGCTCCCAACCAAGGAATTCACGTGCTGCTTTGATTTCATCATCACCTAGCGGTGCACCGTGACAATCATGGCTACCTGACTTGTTTGGTGAACCATAACCGATAACCGTTTTACAACAGATAAGGGTTGGTTTGTCAGACTCTGCTTGCGCCGCTTCGATTGCCGCTTTAATCGCATCGCTATCGTGACCATCAACACCGGCGATAACATGCCAGCCATAAGACTCAAAGCGTTTTGGTGTATCGTCGCTAAACCAACCTTCAACTTCACCGTCGATTGAAATACCGTTGTCATCCCAAAATGCAATCAGTTTGCCAAGACCAAGGGTACCCGCAAGTGAACAAGCTTCGTGTGAGATACCTTCCATCAAACAGCCATCACCTAAAAATGCATAGGTATAGTGATTAACGATGTCGTAATCTTCACGGTTAAACTGTGCAGCCAATGCTTTTTCAGCAATCGCCATACCTACCGCATTGGTAATACCCTGGCCTAATGGGCCTGTAGTCGTTTCAATACCTGGCGCATAACCATATTCTGGGTGGCCTGGTGTTTTGGAGTGTAGCTGACGGAAGTTTTTGATGTCATCAATTGATAAGTCATAACCCGACAAATGCAACAATGAATAAATTAACATCGAGCCGTGACCGTTTGATAATACAAAGCGATCTCTGTCGAACCACTCAGGATTACTTGGGTTGTGCTTTAAAAAATCGCGCCAAAGTACTTCTGCGATGTCCGCCATGCCCATAGGGGCTCCAGGGTGGCCAGACTTGGCCTTTTGTACAGCGTCCATGGAAAGAACGCGAATTGCATTAGCAAGTTCTTTGCGAGATGGCATGAATTCTCCTACCTTTAAATGTGTTTCGCGGGGGTTTGAGCCCATTCTTACTTATTTATATGGCTAACTGCAACGGCAAAGGCCATAAAAAAACGGGTACAGACGGACTTTTTCCGACCATTAAAAAAGTTTGCACAATTTTGGACGTCTAGGCGTAAAATAACTAGTCAATGCCTAGGTTTTTTGGTTAGAATACGCCCCTTAATTTTTCGCGCTGTTCCTGATGTTTGTGAAGCGCAATATTTGTGAGCATAAATACAATGGCTAAACATTTATTTACTTCTGAATCTGTTTCTGAGGGTCATCCGGATAAAATCGCCGATCAGATCTCTGATGCGGTTCTAGATGCCATCCTTGAGCAAGATCCAAAAGCACGTGTTGCGTGTGAAACTTACGTTAAAACCGGTATGGTTATGGTTGGTGGTGAAATCACGACTAGCGCTTGGGTTGATATCGAGGAATTAACTCGTAAGACCGTGCGTGAAATTGGTTACACACATTCAGACATGGGCTTTGACGCTGATTCATGTGCAATCCTTAACACGATTGGTAAACAATCACCTGATATCAACCAAGGTGTTGACCGTACTCGTCCAGAAGAGCAAGGTGCTGGTGACCAAGGCCTAATGTTTGGTTACGCGTGTAACGAAACTGACGTACTTATGCCTGCGCCTATCACTTACTCACACCGTCTAGTTCAGCGCCAAGCGCAAGTTCGTAAAGACGGCACGCTACCTTGGTTACGTCCAGACGCTAAGTCTCAGGTAACATTCGCGTACGAAAACGGTAAAGCAGTAGGTATCGACGCGGTCGTATTATCTACACAGCACTGTGATTCGGTATCACAAGCTGACCTTGTAGAAGCAGTGATGGAAACTATCATCAAGCCTACACTACCTGCAGAGCTTATCACTGAAGCAACTAAGTTCTTCATCAACCCAACTGGCCGTTTCGTTATCGGTGGTCCTATGGGTGACTGTGGTCTAACTGGTCGTAAAATCATTGTAGATACATACGGCGGTATGGCACGTCACGGTGGTGGTGCATTCTCAGGTAAAGATCCATCAAAAGTTGACCGTTCTGCAGCTTACGCAGCGCGTTACGTTGCAAAGAACATTGTTGCCGCTGGCCTTGCTGACAAGTGTGAGATCCAAGTGTCTTACGCAATCGGTGTTGCTGAGCCTACTTCTATCAGCGTAGAAACTTTCGGTACAGCTAAGCTTGATGAGTCGCGTTTGATCGAACTTATCCGCGAGCACTTCGACTTACGCCCTTACGGTCTAATCACTATGCTAGACCTTGAGCGTCCAATTTATCAGCCTACTGCTGCTTACGGCCACTTTGGTCGTGAAGAGTTCCCTTGGGAAGCAACAGATAAAGCTGACGCACTACGTGCGGCTGCAGGCCTATAATCCCCTGCAGCAAAAAGTAAAAAAGGCGCCAAGTGCGCCTTTTTTAATGCCTGTGGATAATCCCCTATCCGATAAATACTTCATCGACATCATCTTTTAAGTTTTGATACTCATCTTCATGCAAATTAAGCTCAATCATCACCTTATCTTTAAATAGATACCAATCTGCTGCGCTTCTAAAGTGTTTTGCTTCAAAACAGAGGTTTTCAGCCAGTTTAAGTGCCGCAAAGGTTTGCACATGCTGCGCATCTTTTTGCTCTTCAAGATAGCTAACGTCATGGTGGCGCAAAATCATCTGGCATATTTCTTTAGGTAAGTGCCAAGACGTCGCAAGAAAGTAGCCTATCACAGTGTGAGGCACTGGATACTTTTGCTGCTCGTAGTAAATAAGCGTTTGCTCAGGTCGCTCTATAGACTGCTTTATTACCTCAGCGTAGTCAGGATATTTTACGGCCATTGCTGGGATCCCGGCATCATGAAACAGTCCGAGCAGCTGCAAATTCTCCATCGGTAATGATGCCTTCAAATGATGTCCAACCACCATTGCTGCTTTTGAGATATCCGCAGCATTATCCCAAAACTGCTGCAGTGAAATACAGCACTTTGACTGCTCAAACGCATTTTTAAGCAAATACCCAGTCACTAGCTGTGTAATACAGTTCACGCCCAAAAACATCACAGCTTGTTTTATATCTGTGATTGTACGGGCAAGACCATAAGCCGGTGAATTAATTACCTTTAATACCGCTGCAGACGCACCAACATCTGCCGCAATAATATCCGCCACGGTAAATAACTCAGGCTCTGGTTGTGATAGTTCATTTTGTAAGGCTTGTAATATTTCAGGCTTAGCAGGTAAGTTAAATCCGCCGCGCAAATCATTCAGCACTTTATCGTCTATATCGATCATTGGGCTACCTCAGAATTGATACACCCAAGTTTAGTTCATCGCCTGATATTTGCAGTATTGATTGTAATGAAGTGATACAAAAAAGCGGGATAAAACCCCGCTTAATCTGGTTAGAACCAATATGGTTCGCTATGCATGGAAGATTGTCGACTTTGCTCCATAGCACTTATCAAAAAGTCAGATTTTTGCTTAAGCCATGCCTGCACTTCTTGCAGCTCGTCTGCGTTTTGGCTTTGGCAAAGTTGATATAAATACGCCAGTGTTTCTAGCTCATAAATACCATAAACGATATCAATCCAAGGCGTTCTAAACACTTTGCGCGCTTCTTTATCGTAAAGCTTGCCCAGACAGTTACCGCTTAGTAGCGTGTTTTCTAACTTTATTCTCACATGTAAATAATCTCTTTCAGAAAGCGATTTATCCTGTGGAAGCAAGTTTTTCAGCTCTTGCCAGTCTTTATCAAATAATTGGCTTGCGATTTCTGTGACAGGTAGCTCTGCTGCACTCAGTGCTTTTTGATCCCAGTTTTTACGCCACGCTCTATCAACCAGCCAGCGAGTAAGTGAAAGGATCAAACGGTTATAGCGGGTGCAATGAAATAAATCTTCAATGTCCGTCGGTGTCGGCTGAACATCTTGCAAATCGGTAATGACCTGCGCCAACTCGGGAAACTGATTAAGTTTCTTATGATAAGCATGACGCTTTGAGGTATAGGTTTTTAAATGAATTGCATTTTCGACCCAGGCAAGTTCTGACAACAACCATTTTAATTCGTTACGAATACTCTCAGTCGAGCTTTTATCAACGATGTCATCGAACAACCAAAACGCGTGGCGGATAAGCGAGACTCCATCAATAACACGTTTTAATGTCTTGAGACTTGGTTTATTAAAATAACACTGCTCATGCTTCTGGACGAACTGAATACCATAACTGACTGTCGCAATTAGCGCTTGTTCTTGCGTTACCTGAGATTTGAGCGGTACAAACCCTATAAACTTATTTGGTTTTAGAGGCTTATCATCGGCAATTCGATACCCTCTGGCGGCCTTTGAGTATAGTCCCAAACGCATACCAGCCTGTTTAATTAGGTGATCGGCTAATAAGAAAAGATCTTCTTTGTTTCCCTCAATGAGCTCTATTTCAAGCTCATTGATTGGCTCCATCTTCCCTTGGGCTGCTATTTCCCCTTTATCCAACACGACTTCGATTTTGGTTCCTGAATCCGTTTCGATTAACCAAGTTCGACGAATGAAATTCGTACTGAAGATCGGGAATATGTTTTCTGCGATAGACTCAAGTTGCATGCCGTGAGGCCAAATATTCGCGTCAAACGCTAACAAGTCAGGACGTCCTGATTGAATAGGTAAATTGTACTCAGGTCGTTGATGTAACCCTCCTACAACTTCTCCCGCAAGCTTAATCGTTTGCTCGCATTCATCATTGCAACAACGCGTTCTTAGACCGATATCTAGCGCACGCAATTCACGATTTGGCGTGTCAAAGTAGGCGTTAGTTAAGTTTTTAGCAGGCTTGTTAGTGACCGTTTTTGCAAACTGTGTGATGAGTGCAGGGATCAGCGGAACTTCATTATCTGAAACCAAAAATTTCAGTTCTATTTCAGTGTCCATTAGGGCAGTGTTTTACCTATTTGTCTAAGGGAGGATCAAAATATACAAAGGAGGCTAAGTTTGCAATCTTTTTATCCGATGAGAAGTGCACCAAATATGCGCTAAATCAATAGATAGTCGGGCTAATTTCGCTGAACGTCAGCGGATTAATAACACCGAATCATTGCGTTAAATGCTGCAATTTTCATTATGTAATCAATTATTTCGCGCCATTCAAAATAAACAAAGCCTTGCTATTAGGCCGCGAAATCCCTACTATTTTGTAAACTTTACGACCCAAAGAATAAAAGGCCCACGCATGTTCAACTTTAAGCAATTTATCATTGCGAGCCTGCTCTTCACCAGCTTTATAAGCTTTGCCGAAGAGCCAGACGAAAATAGCACAGTAAACACGGCAACACCAAACGGCTATATTAGTGACAATCTTTTTATTTTCATGCATACAGGTCCAAGTAAAAATTATCGAATTTTAGGTTCTGTTGATGCTGGTACGCCAATCACTATTTTGAGTGGCGCTAATGACGAGTTTGTCCAAATTAAAGACGACAAAGCAAGAGAAGGTTGGGTAGAAAGTAAATTTGTCACCACGGAGCCAGGTTTAAAGCAACAATTAGAGGCGGTTAACCAAACCTTGGTGGAAACCCAAGAGGCGCTGAACGACGCCCAGCAGCAGCTTCCAATGCTGCAGCAAAACAATACCAATTTGCTAGCTGAAAATGCTTCACTTCAAGACACTATTTCAGGGCTTGAAAAGCAACTACAAGATGAGCGTTTAGCACAGCAGCAAAAAGTCCAAAAAGAGCAACACCAGTTGCTCACTTACGGTGGCATCATCGGGATCAGTGGCATTATTATCGGTGTGATCCTGACGCTATTTTTATCTCGTAGAAAGCGTTACGACGGCTGGTAAGTGGTTATATACCTATTGAGGTTAGATAACTTCGTCACTGACGGTTCATCTAAACTCTATTGTCAAAATTGATGGGGTGAATTGCTCAATTCGCCCCACTCTAAATACAGTTCTGAAAATAACCTTTCTCTACTATGAATATCAGCGTATTAAAAAGCCCAACCAAGTAACATGGATATATCGTGCAAATTATGCTCATATTGAACTACACCTGTGTAGTCATATTCTTTTGATTCTTTAATATTCAAAAGAGAGTATTCCAAACCAACATAGAGATTATCTGTTAGTCGATACTCAACACCTATCGAGGTATAAATATCATTACCGCTATCACCTGAACTAGTGCTGCCTGTAGGAACCAATTGTGCAGGGATCACATCTTTGTATTGCCAATGTGCCATTCCAACTCTTATATTTGCATTAATATTGGTAGACACCTCAATCTCTCCCTTAATCCCCAACCTCAGAGATTCGGTATCAATAGGAAACCTGACTCGATATGAGTAGTCATATGGGTTTTGATAGATTCCAGAGAGTGTGTTAGAAACGTGAACGGAATATTCAGCTAGTGACTCACCATGAAAATGCTGTGCGATTTCAAGAGCTAAATGATCTGTAAGCCCAACACCGAGCCTCAGCCCCCATGAATCAGAATTAGCGGATGACGCACGCCTATATCCTAAATCAGATTCTTGCTCGGCATAAAATTCATTATTGGCTTTACCAAAAAGTACTTCTGAAAATATGGCAATATCAGCCTTCGCGTACATAGGCAACGATAGTACTGCCAGTCCAAATAATTGTTTTTTCATTATCACATCAGTGTTTAAAGATTAAAAAGGAAGCAATATTTAGTTTGAAATATTGAAGAGAAAAGCGGGAGGAAGTATACACAGAATATAAAAAATTTAAACAAGGCGTATGATTGAAAGTTTGGAGATACTTTTTAACTTAAAAATATCAAAAATAAATAAAGGCCGGAAAATTCGGCCTTTATTTATTCCATCTAAAACGTATTAGGCTGAACTCTTCGCATTAATATTACCCCAAATGCCAGACTCAGTAACTCCTTGCACTTTGACCTTATCGACTTCGAATACAGGTTCTTTCCCTTTTGCTCTTTGCAGATGATAATCGGCCGTAACCGCCAAGATAGTGGGTGTAAGGCGCACGATGGCAATAACATTCACCACCGTCATTAAACCCAATGCGATGTCGGCAAGATCCCATACCTGTTTTAGCGTTGCCGAAGCGCCCCACAACATCATAGACAAGTAGCATGCGGTATAAATTGAACGGCCAACTTTATTGTCCAGATGGAATAAGTGTAAGTTACTTTCAGCATAGGCGTAATTAGCCACTACAGAGGTGAAAGCAAACAAAGTGATCGCCGCCGCGACAAAGTACACGCCCCCAGTTGCTAAATGCGCGGTCATCGCAGATTGCGTCAGCCGTATGCCTTCCATCTCACTGCCAATATCTATATCTGCCAATAGAATTATGACAGCAGTACAACTACACAACACGATGGTATCAAAGAATACGCCTAGCATTTGGATATAACCTTGGGTCACGGGGTGATTGGGAATTGGTGACGCACTGGCCGATGCGTGCGGCACACTACCCGCTCCCGCCTCGTTAGAATAGAGCCCACGCTGAATACCATTTTTGATAGCTGCGCCAAGTGCGCCAGCGCCCGCTTCTTGCAAACCAAAAGCTGAAAGCAAAATATCTTTGATCATGGCAGGGACTTGCGAGTAATTAATCACGGTAATAATAATGGCCGCAAGGACAAAGACTAATCCCATTACTGGCACTACCTTTTCAGCAAATCGCGCAATCGCTTTGAAGCCACCAAGAATAATAGAGCCGGCAAGGACTGTGATCACAATACCTGAATATAAGGTTGGAATATCAAACGCATTATTGAGCGCATCGGTGATGGTATTGGTTTGCATCGCGCTAAAGGTAAATCCATATCCCAAAAACAAGCAAAAGGCGAAGCATACTGCAAACGCCCGACTTCCCAATCCCATGTGAATATAATAAGCAGGACCACCTCTAAACTCACCTTGGCTATCTCGCACTTTATAGACTTGCCCAAGTACACTTTCGGCAAAGCCTGTTGCCATCCCCAAAATGGCTATCATCCACATCCAAAATATCGCACCACTGCCACCAAGAGAAATAGCAACCGCAACACCTGCAAGGTTACCGGTTCCAACTCGAGCTGATAGCCCCGTGCATAACGCTTGAAAAGAACTGATGGTATTGTCATCACCCTGACTGCTGCCCCGTAACAGGCTAAACATATGGCGAAACTTTACAATTTGTATCCCTCGCAAAAGAATAGTGAACCAAAACCCTGCAAATAGCAGGATATAAATAAGTATCTGGCCTTCTCCCCATAAAAGCCCATTAATACTCTTAACTGCACTTTCAAACATAGGCGATTCCTGTTTTATTATTATTTGCCGTTTATCTAGGGCCTGTTGACCTTCTTGACGGATAAACAGGCCCTAGTATTATTTAACGGTTATTTAAATGGACTCCAGCAATCATACAACGTACTGAGCCACCTGCGGCTTCAATTGTCGGTATATCAATAGCAACTAGCTTAGCTGACTTTTCAATGACAGCAATTTGCTCAGGCAACAACGCCTGATAAGCCGTTGTGGAAAGCGCAAGTATGTGTCCCATGCTTCCTTGTAGCTCAATCGCGTTGCCGCAAAAATGTTGGATCTGCTGATAAGATAGCGCAATCAGGGTGTGGCCGCTTTGCGTAAAACGGTTAATAAGCTGTGCCCGCTGATATTCTGGCACCATATCTAGGCATATCATGGCGAAATCGGTGGCGACACACATTAAGACATTAGTGTGATAAACAGGCACTTCATTCTTATCATAGGCATTAAATATCTCTGCCTGTAGTCCCAACTGCTCGCAAACTTGATTAACTAACACGGCGTTGGTGCGCTTGGATTCTACCGCATAGGCCACTTTAGCTTGATGATCGATAACCATAGAGCCGGTGCCTTCAAGGAATATTTCTTCAGCAGTTAGGTGACTATAATCGTTGATGTTTGTCACCTGATAGTGAGCACTCAGAAAATCGATAATATCGCGACGGATCTCCAATCGTCGATTCAAGGCGTACATAGGGTAAATCGTCAACTGACCATCGCTATGGGTCGAAAACCAGTTATTTGGAAAGACCGAGTCAGGCGTGTCTGTGGAGGTATCTTCAAATAAGTGTACTTTCACGCCAGCCAATTCTAACGCTTGCACGGCGTTGCTGACCTCAACATAGGCTCTGTTGTTAGGGTTGTTTTCACTGCATGCTTGCTGAAAGGCGTTATCTTGCATGGTTTGCGGGTTCGAAGTGAAATGGTGTGGGCGGATCATCACCACCGCTCGTGGTGCTTGAAATATCGTTGTCATACTGCACTCATTATTTGATTTGGGCGTTGTCTTACACAATATCAGTGTAACCACACCATAAGACGATTTAAATGCCAAAATCTTATACAATTAGTGCAATTTTCTATCACTTTGCTAAGTTGAATTATACAAATAGACTAATCATGACAAAAACCACAAAGCTGTACTATGACTCCTTACTTATATGATGCGCTTGACAAAGCCTTGATTGCTGAATTGCGCAAAGATGGCCGAGCAGCCATTTCAACTTTAGCCACTACGCTCGATGTGTCTCGCGGAACCGTACAAAACCGTTTAGATAGACTCATTTCCAGTGGTGCAATTCTAGGCTTTACAGTGCGGGTTCATGAATATATCGAGTCCGAGCTGGTGCGCGCTATCATGATGATAGAAGTGATCGGTAAATCCACTACTCAAGTGATCAATGCACTGCGTGGGATCCCCGAACTCAGTAAAATTCATACCACGAACGGGGCATGGGATTTAATCGCTGAAGTACAAGCCGCTAACCTCAGTGAATTCGATGGTGTACTGAGGCAAGTTCGAGAGATTGATGGCATTTTAAATAGTGAAACCAGTATTTTGCTATCGAGTACGTAAAGCTCGATAGCGCTTAGATTAGGGTAAGTGAATCGATTGTCCGAAATAAACTAAATCAGCCATGACACATTTCAACACTTAACCTAATTACTGCTAAATAATATTGTCACCTTCTTCTGGGCTTCGAGCGCGCTCTGCTTGCTCTCTGATCTCATCCGCATCGCTACTCACATCGTCAATATCCGCATCTACTGCACTTGCTGTGGTTTTGTTCTTTTGTTTCACAGGCGTTCTGCTACTCGAATTACTGGTCGCTTCTTTGTTTACTCCTTGTGTTTCAGTATTCGCAGCTATGATTATCCGCTCTCTAGCATCATCAGGCATGCTTATACCGTGTTCTGTAAAGCAATTAACGGTTTCTCGCATGAGTTGAGACGCCACTTTGATCGGGCTATGTTGTTCGCTATTGACCCAAAAATAAATGGTAAGATTGATAGTCGCGGAGCCTAAGGCTTCAAGTAGAACCTGAGGTGGCGGGTCGTTTAAAACCGCACTTTGCTCTTTAAGTAAGTCAATTGCAATTTGCTGCGTCAGGCGAATATCGTTGTCATAGCCAATACCAATCTTAAAGTGTCCACGTGTTTTGGGGTTGGCAGTAAAGTTTTTAATTACATTCTTGTAGACGGTAGCATTGGGTATTTGAATGTGATTACCATCGTAATCAACTAAGGTGGTTGCGCGGGCGGTGACTTTTTTAACGATCCCCAAACGGTTATCCACTTCAATAACGTCATCAATTCTAAACGGGCGTTGGACACTAATTAGCATACTCGAAATAAAGTTCTCGGCGATATCACGAAACGCAAACCCAAGAATAAGACCGACAAGCCCAGTACCACTCATTACTGCGACGGCAAACTCACTCAACCCGGCCAAGCGCAAAAAGATATAAATACCAAAAAATATGACTAACACACTGATAAAACGGCGAGTGACGAGATGTAATAATCGACTTTTACTGACATAACCTATGGGTTTAATCAAAAGATAAGAGATTGGCCGTGCTAAATAATAACAAAGCACAATAACCACAATTCCCAGCGCCAAAGCAGGTAACAATTGCCATGCGGTTTGTAAAAAGTGCACAACCTGTGCGCTTAAACTTAGCGTATCTGATGTGCTCACGGCCTCAGTCACTTCGCGAGAAGCTGCCGCCTGAATCATATTAGTCATTTGATTTTTAATAAGATTATTGATTTCCATATTGCACTCTTTGGGTTTTTATTCATAAGATCACGAGTTGACTAGTAGCAAATATAACGCCAAACGAGATTGGCAGACCTTTTGCTGTATATCACTTCAGATCAACAGGCCCAGAATTGATTTAGGAAAGACCAATGGCAGCTCATAAACATGGCTTTAATGCAGACAGGCCAAGCGATATTCCAGCACTCGGTTGGTGGGATGTCAGTAAACGGCTATACCACAGCTTATCCCAAGATAATTTATCTCTGGTTGCCGCTGGAGTGGCATTTTATGCCCTGCTGGCAATATTTCCTGCGTTAGCGGCCGTTGTTTCTATCTATGCCTATTTTTCTTCTCCTGCAGAAATGGTTGACCAGCTACTGCCGCTTATTGAACTCTTACCACCATCCAGTCAAGAAATTATGTTGCAACAACTCAAAGCGCTCACTCAAAAATCGCAGGCAAGCCTAAGTTTAGGTGCTATTTTTACCCTCTTTTTAACAATATGGAGTAGCAGTAAAGGCTGCCAAGCGTTGATCACAGCCTGCAACATTACGTATCATGAGCATAATAAAAGGCGGTTTTTACAAGCCCTAGTGGTACGCTTTTTGTTTTCTGTGGGGGCGATTTTCGTCGCGATTGTGGCGTTGTCTATTATCGGAATTTTACCGATTGTGCTTAACCTCGTAGGATTTACCACAGCACTGGACTCTGTAATACAGCTAATTACTTGGTCTATTTTAGCGGTACTATTTCACTTTTCCTTAGCGTTTGTTTATCGTTATGCGCCACATCGCAGAGCCGCAAAATGGCGCTGGATAACACTCGGCTCGTTTACTGCAACCGGTTTATGGATCTTGGCGTCATTGGGGTTTTCATATTATGTCGCGCAGTTCGCTTCTTACAATGAAACTTATGGTTCATTGAGAGGCGTCGTCATTATGATGATGTGGTTATATTTGAGCGCATATATCATTATTTTTGGTGCTGCACTAAATGCCAGTACTGAGCTACAAACTTTAAAAGATAGTACCGTTGGACCAGCAAAAACCAGAGGGCAACGAGGTGCATTTGTGGCTGATAATTTAACGACAAGACAACGTAAAGAAAAGGAGCCTCATTGATAATAGCATCAATATTAATAGCTCACTTTCACGATTTAAATTTTGCTTAGATTACTCAGCAGCAAGTTGAGCTTCGCGACCAAAATACACTTATGAGAACATAAACCAAATAGCGAAAAGGTCAACAAGCCCTAATTCAACAAATTAAAATTAGAGAGGCTATTTATTTTTGCTTGATTAAAGTGCTCCCATGGTCCCACAATCGCCAATGTTGTCGTTGGTGAGTACACATTAACAAATAAAGTCTTGCCGTCTGGTGAAAAACAAGCGCCGGCGAGCTCAGTTTGCTTAGCTAGCCGCGCAAAATTATAGAGTTCTCCCTCTGGTGTTACACCTCTTAGGTAGTTATTTACAACATCGGAATACTGATCCTCACAAACAATTAAATGTCCTTGTGGCGACACGGTAAGATTGTCACCAAAGTTATAGAGAGACTGGCTAGTGCTTTCGACAAATAAAGACAACTTTCCTGGATTGAGGCGTTCTTTTTCTGTTCCCTCAAACTCAGATGGCTGATACTTCATGATTTGCCCTAGCTGCTTTTTTCCGCCATTGGTACAGCAAAAGTACAGCTCTTTTTCACCCCAATGGATCCCTTCACCTCGAGCAAATAGCGCAGCTCCACTTCGATAAGCACGGATCCGTAAATCGTCTTTAGCACTTTGTGGGTCGTCCAAATCTATCCACTCAACAGTAAACTCCTGATGAAGTGGCATCGCTTTTTTATTCCAATTTCGACTATCAAATTGCGGGCTTTCTTTCACTACCATCGCTTGTAATTTCCCTCCTTTGTGGAGCTTTGCCGTTTCGTTTGGAATAAAGCGGTAAAAAACGCTGTCTCCCCTGTCTTCCGTGAGATAAACAATACCTGTTTTGGGATCAACAGCAGCGGCTTCATGATTAAACCGCCCCATTGCTTTTAGAGGTTGTGGCTTAATTAAACCCTTTGCAGTCGCTGGTACTTCAAAAATATATCCGTGATCTTGTGTAAAACCATCATTTTTAGTTGCAGTTGTTTCTTCACAAGTAAGCCAACTCCCCCAAGGCGTTATTCCACCAGAACAGTTACGAATAGTGCCAACCAAGGATAAATATTCTTGTTCTTTTTGGCGTGTTTTTAGGTTATACACAATATGACTTGTGCCACCAGGAAGCGCGATGCCTGAGCCATTTGTATCAAAAGCAAGCTCACTTTTATGGTGACGAATACTGTCCTCGGCTTTTGCTAAATCTGTTGGTTTCAATTCATGATTGCGGATCAATGCAACCCGTTCTTCATCTAAAGCAATACAACCCATACCATCGGCTTTGTCAGGTACAGTAAAACCATCGGACATTTTATCTCCAAGGCTTGATACTATTTGATAACTGAAACCTTGGGGCAAATCGAGTAAACCATTGGGGTCGGTGATCAACGGTCCATACCCAGCTATCATTGTGTTAAAGTCTAATAGTGACACTCTGCCAAATGCGCTTTTAGAAAGGCCGATAAATGCGAGGGTGCCAGCCCCCCTTAAAAACCCTCGACGTGAAACCATAATTTCTCCTGCTGATCGTAGTCGTGTCAGTAATAATCTCGTGCTACATATAGATAAGATTTATGTTGTTGTAAAACTCAGTTACTTGTGTACCTGTGTGGCTTTAACTAACAGGTACACAATGGTTTAACCTGCTAAAACTAAAAATAGCCGCGAATACCAAGCGCGAAACTGCGTCCCGGACGAGGGCCTATATCTTTTAAGAATGAACTATGTACTCGTGCTTCTGTATCCGTCAGATTGCTCCCTCTAAGATAAATAGAGAGATCTTGATTTAACACAGAAAGATCATAAGAGATGCTAGCATCAACTAAGGTATATCCGTCGGTCGCGGTTTCTTCTGGTGCAATCCGGTCCTGCTCTTGATATCGAGTAATGTGGATATGTGCACTGAGATTATCCGTCTGATAGCTTAACTGCGACCCAAAGCGCAGAGGTGGTGTACGAGGTAAATCGCCGCCTTCTTCTAATCTGGCGCGCACAAAGTCAGAGAAAACATCAACTTTCAACTCGTCGGTCAATTGCCAAGCAACTTGCGCTTCAAAACCGTGCAAAACCACATCATCTGTCTTGAATAAATAAATAGGTAATTCGGAAGCATGATCGTGCTCATGTTCATGATTGTGGTCGTGACTATCGCCGCTCTCGGCGTACAACCCAGTTTCTATTTGATAGTAGTAGTTATCTACTTGGTTGTAAAAAGCATTAAAAATAAAGCCTATATCGCCTTGGGTTTTTCGCAGTGTAATATCAATATTGTGCGACTTTTCTAGCGCTATGCCTTGCTCATCGAGTTCAAAATGACCGTGCTCATCCATTTTGAACAACGCTCCTACCTCGTAAGTGCCGGTTCCTATGTGAGGACCAAAGGAAAATAACTCCGATGAAGAAGGAGCTCGTTCAGAGTGTGAAACAGATAACCCAAGGTTATAATTTTGCGCAAAGTCCCATACAAGACCCGAAGATAAACTGACAGGGGTAAACTGATGCTCAACCGCATATACCTTTGTTGCTTCTGAATCGTGACCGATGTGGTCATGCATTTCAGTATCATGCGAGTGGGCATCAATACTTGGTAAAGGCACATTACTTGCGGTGATCTCCACTTGCTCAATACGACCACCTAACTGCACTAAAAAATCACCAAACCGCCTTTCCTCCATTACCCCTATCGCAAGTGTTTGGGTATCAGATGGCGGCGTAAACGCCTCACTACCTTGAGCCTCAACATCACTATGTTTGTAATGTAAGCTTACGCCACCAGTCCAAGCGGACAGAGGCTGATGTAGTAAATCAACTTTTAACTCATTGGTATCATTCTTAAATGTTGTTCCAACCATGCCGTGCTCAACTTCAGCATGTTCATACTCTGTAAAACCAGCACGCACATTCACTTTATCAAGCCAACCTTTGTTAAACTTGTACTCGCTTAATAGTTGCACTTTTGTTTGTGCTAAGTCCGCAAAAACCTGCTCTTCAGCCTCATGATGTGCTTCTTCATCGCCATGCGTATGTCCCGGAATGCCGTATTTGCGGTTAAATTTCTCAACAGCCACACCGACATAACCTTGGTCAAATAAGTAACTTGAGCCAACCGTAAAACCATCAGACTCTTCAGCACTATTTGCTACTTTATAGTGAAGTTCACCACTGTTATTCCTTTCACTATGCTCATGAATTTCAGCAGGAACAGGTACTTCGTAATCATTAGATTCTCGCCAGAATGCATCAACATATAAAGCCACAGAACCAATACCCGATGTCGCATTAAACGAGGCTGTATTTTGGTCATCAACAGAGTTACTTTCCAGATTCCATTCTCCGCGAGTTGCATTATCGGTTGGAACTCTTGTATCGACGACATTAACCACTCCCCCAATCGCACCGCTACCATAAAAAAGAGTTGCAGGTCCCCGCAATACCTCAATTTGTTGAGCCGTTGAGGCTTCGGAGGCGACTGAGTGATCAGGACCAACTCTAGATACATCACTGACATCTAATCCATTTTGCGTCACCAACACCCGCGGGCCACTCAAACCTCGAATAATTGGTGTACTCGCTACTTTGGCGTGGAAATTTGTGTTGACGCCAGGCAATTTTTCTAAGCTATCCCTAGCGTAGCGGTTTGCTGTCGACGCAATGTTTCACCTGACAAAACACTAACTGGAACCGCAGATTCCATCGCCGACATATGTACAGGGGTAGCTACAATATCTATAACTTCTATTGGAGAACGATTTAACATTAGCATTGCGTTTTTAACGCCACCTTGATCCAGAGTGAGCGCCTTATGCAGATGAGCAAAACCAGGTGCTCTTACATGGATTTGTTGATTTCCAAGCCCAACGCCCGAAATTTGAAAATGACCATTGTTATCTGTGACTACGCGAATATCAGTTCCTTCGACCTCAATTGATGCATTTGCAATCCCTTTACCAACTTTATTGACGACTGTACCTTCTATAGACTTTGCTACAAGACTTGGTGGTAACAGTGCAGCAACGAGCAAGGATATTGTTGATAGTTTAGACATAACGACTCCAATAAATGTTATATTGTATCAATTATGCTTGATATGTTATATTGTATCAATATCTAGGTGAATTATGTCGTCATTGCCGTGAACAAAACTCAACGAAACTTTATTCTCAAACAGGCTCAAGCAAAATGCCAATCGTTAGGGCTGCGTTTAACTGAAAAACGACAGGGCGTGCTAGAAATATTATTGCAAACAGTCGAGCCGCTATCAGCGTATGAACTTACTGACAAATACAATAAAAGCACCAACTCTCCTATTCTAGCAATGTCCGTGTACCGCATTCTTGAATTCTTAGAATCAGTCAATCTGGCACACCGGATCCATTCTGCAAATAAATATATAGCCTGTAAGAGTCTAGATGGTGCGTGCCATCACCATCTATCCGTGATCTTGGTCTGCAGATCCTGCCATCAAATAGAAGAAATAGATTCTGTTCAAGAGGCTGCTAAGCATCTATTTAAAGCGGTAGAAAGCACTGGATTTTCAGCTGCAAATGCACGCTTAGAGTTGCCTGGCTTATGTAACCTTTGCAAAGCCAAACTTGACAAATAGGTCCCTATAATATGAAAAACACACTGATAAAAAATGCAATTGTGGTCAACGAGAATCAATCACAAGTATGTGATGTACTTATCGTTGAAAACAGAATAAATAAAATTGCAAGCTCAATAACTGCGCAGCCAAATGACTATATTGTGGATGCGACAGGTTATTTTCTACTCCCTGGAATGATAGACGACCAAGTACATTTCCGTGAGCCCGGCTTAACACAGAAGGGTAATATAGCCTCAGAATCCAGAGCTGCTGTGGCAGGTGGTATCACCAGCTATATGGAAATGCCAAACGTAAGCCCTGCGACTACAACCATTGAAGCTCTTGAACAGAAATACGCGATTGCGTCTAGAAGCTCGCTGGCAAACTATGGTTTCTACTTAGGGGCAACCGAAGATAATTTAGAACAAATAAAACGTTTAGATGCGAAGAAGTACTGCGGTGTTAAAGTTTTTATGGGGGCATCAACAGGCGATCTACTCGTTGAGCATCCACAAGCACTCGACGCAATTTTCAGAGAAAGTCCAACCCTAATTGTCACCCATTGTGAAGATGGAAGAGTGATTGAAAAGAACTTATCCATGTGCATAGGACGCAGTGGCAGTTTAACAATTCAAGATCACCCCATCATTCGTGACGCCGAAGCGTGTTATTCATCCTCTTCGTACGCTGTATCTTTAGCGAAACAATATCGTAGCGATTTACATGTACTGCATATCACAACAGAAAAAGAATTGAGCTTATTCCCTTCAGGCGATATTCGCGACAAACATATTACGGCAGAGGCATGTGTTCATCATTTGTGGTTCAGTCAAGAAGATTACGCACTGCAGGGTAACCTAATAAAATGCAATCCAGCGATTAAAGCGAAAAGCGATCGTGATGCTTTGTTAGCAGCAGTGCGAAATAATCAAATAGATATTATTGCTACTGATCACGCGCCTCATACTTGGCAAGAAAAGCAACTCCCCTACCAGCAAGCACCTGCGGGTTTGCCTTTAGTTGAACATGCATTATTAAGCTTGCTCGACCATGTGCATCATCAGCGTTTATCTATAGAGCAGCTCGTTGAGAAAGTTGCACATAATCCAGCGTTAAGGTATCACATTGTAGATAGAGGCTTTATTCGCGAAGGATACTATGCTGACTTAGTGCTCGTGAACCCTCATCACGAAACACCCACTTGCCATCAGAAAACACACTATCACTGTGGCTGGACCCCATTCGACGGTCACCGTTTTTCAGCAAAAGTTTTAAAAACTTGGGTGAATGGCAGTCTCGTTTATGACGGCCAACAACCGCTTAATACACCCACAGCCGCTATGCCACTAATTTTTAATCGCTAGGGCATGTTTACCTTTCAAGTTTGTTTTTGCAGCAGTTTGATTGGTATTTGTACAAGGCAGAGCCTGCGTAGCATAGTTATTCTATGTGAGTCAGGCGATAACACAGTAGAAATGCTAATCAAGCGCTGCCCTTTGGGTTCACCTGAGTGCGCTTTGTTCATTGTTGCTCAACTTTTGCCTAGATTACTAGGCGGCAAGTCGAGCGTCGCGACCAAAACACACTCAGGAGAACAAAAATCAAACAGCAAAGATCAACAGGCCCTAGAAACCTCGTCGGAAATAAATATGACAGTATCTTTACCTGATGTTGCCTCTGGGCAGCTTGCAACAACAGCCTTACCGCTAAAGTGGGTGGGTATGGAAAAAATTGCCATACCTTTAGAAGTGGAAATATCAAGCACCTCTCACCAAAGGGTTAACGCTCTTGCAAATATTTTTGTTAGCCTTGATAAACCTGAGGCAAAAGGGATCCATATGTCCCGGTTATACATTCGCTTGAGAGAGATACTAAGTTCGACTCCTTTGAATATTAAAACGATTGAAGCGTTATTAAAGGAGTCCGTTCAATCTCAACAAGGGTTGAGCAAAGCAGCCAAGCTTGAGTTACAGTTTGAAGTAACTATAGATAAACCAGCATTGTTGAGCGATCAATTCGGCTATCAAAGTTACCCTATCACGCTTAATTGTGAGTATATAAACTCAGAGCTTAGCTATGAGTTATCACTTACTATTGCCTATTCAAGTACCTGCCCTTGTTCAGCGGCGCTTTCTAGACAAGCATTAAGTGAAGAGATCGAAGAACAGTTTTCCCAAGAGGTGATTTCAAAACACGAACTAATGACGTGGATAACCTCTCTAAAAGGGAGCATTGCCACACCTCATAGCCAGCGCTCTTTCGCTTACGTAACAGTAAAACTAACAGAACGGACGTTGCCACTCATTCCAAACCTTATAAAAGCGCTAGAACAGGCCATTGGCACGCCAGTTCAAACTGCGGTAAAACGTGAAGATGAACAAGCATTTGCGAAGCTAAATGCAGAAAACCTAATGTTTTGTGAAGATGCCGCACGACGAGTCAAACAGTTTTTAGAGCAAAACACACAATTTGTTGATTATTGGTTCAAAATTGAACATCAAGAAAGTTTGCATGCTCACAATGCTGTCGCCATTGATAATAAGTTTCCGGCTCAAAAACTGACTTAATAAACACTTATCTGCCTAAGATGCAAGAATCATGATACCGCCATTATTATGCGATAAAACACAACTAAAAACACACAATAGATATACTATAACATTACAACAAATACTGAGAAGTTTATGAAAAAGACCATCATCGCCGTTGCGATTTACTCCACGCTTTTTGTCTCTGGTTGTTCAAATTATACAACGGAGGTGGCATCTAGCGTGCCTAAGAAAAGTGAATCAGTCCATCACAATCCACTGTTCAACGCCAGTACTTTAATCTACCAAACCCCAATGTTTGACCAGATCAAAGATGAACATTTTATGCCTGCATTTAAGTTGGGTATGGCAGAGCACCTCAAAGAAATCGCGCGTATTGCAACTAACCCTGCAACGCCTACGTTTGAAAACACCTTAGTTGCAATGGAAAAAAGTGGTGCACTGCTAAAGCGAACCAGTAGCGTATTTTTTAACTTAATAGGCACTGATAGCTCAGTAAAGCGTCGTCAATTACAAAAAGAACTAGCCCCAATGCTCGCAGAACACCGCGATAACATCAATTTGAACGCCGCATTATTTGATCGTATAAAGTCGCTTTATGATAATCGCAACACACTCGAACTAGACTCAGAATCAAAGCGTTTATTGGATGTTTACTACACCAACTTTGTGCGAGCTGGCGCAAAACTAAGTGCTGAAGATAAGGAGAAAATTCGCAAAATCAATGAAGAGCATTCATCTCTGACTACCCAGTTTTCACAAAACCTATTAGCAGAAACGTCTGCCATATCAGTGATTGTTGATGATAAAGCCGCATTGGACGGTTTAACAGAAAGACAAATTCTTGCCACTAAACGTGCGGCTGAAGCTGCAGGACATAAAGACAAGTACTTAATCGGTATTACCAACACGACCCGTCAACCTATTTTAGCGTCTTTAACCAACCGAGCACTTAGGCAACAGATTTGGCAAGCTTCTGCTTATCGTGCTCAGTCAGGTGATAATGACAATACTCAAATTATCATCCGGCTGGCACAGTTAAGGGCCGAAAAAGCAGCGCTGTTAGGGTATAAAAGCTGGGCAGACTACGGCCTAGAAAAGCAAATGGCTGGAAACCCTAAAGCAGTTTATGACATGCTTGGCAGCATGGTGCCGGCCGTTGTTTCCAACGTGGAAAAGGAAGCAGCAGATATTAAAACGCTTATTCAAAGCGAAGGGCACTCGTTCAACATCAAACCTTGGGACTGGGCATACTACGCTGAGAAAGTTCGTCAATCTCGTTATGACTTAGACGAAACAGAAGTGAAAAAGTACTTCGAATTTAATAACGTCTTAGAAAATGGTGTTTTTTATACTATGAATAAGCTGTACGGCGTAAGTTTCAAAGCTCGCCCTGACTTACCTGTGTATCATCCAGATGTTAAGGCTTATGAACTGATCGATAACAATGGTGAAAGCCTCGCGATATTCTTTGCCGACTATTTTGCAAGAGAAGGTAAACGTGGTGGAGCTTGGATGAATTCATTTGTAGGGCAATCTAAGTTATTAAACCAAAAGCCTGTGGTTATCAATGTCATGAATATTGCAAAGGCACCTGATGGTGAACCAACCTTTGTAAGCTACAGTGAAGTGACAACTATGTTTCACGAAATGGGACATGGCTTACATGGGATGTTTTCTGACGTAAAATATCCGAGTCTTGCTGGAACCGCTGTTTCTCGTGATTTTGTTGAGTTTCCCTCAACCTTTGAGGAAGACTGGGCTGCACACCCTGAAGTTATCAGTAACTATGCAAAGCATTACCAAACCGGGGAACCTATCCCAAAAACACTGCTTGATAAAGTGATCCGCTCACGAACTTTTAATATGGGCTACGATACATTGGAGTACATGGCATCTGCGCTCTTAGATATGGAGTGGCATACAATTTCACCTGAGCATGCACCCACTGATATCAATGAATTTGAACAAGCGGCACTGAAGAAGCATGGAGTCGCCCTCGATTACGTTCCACCGCGTTATAAATCAGCATTTTTTGCGCACTCTATGGGAGGCGGCTATTCTGCTGGTTACTATGCTTATATGTGGAGTGAAATATTAGCAGCCGACGCCTATGCATACGTGCAAAAGCTCGGTGGCCTTAAACTTGAAAATGGCGAAAAATATCGTAAACATATTTTATCGGTTGGTAACTCAAGACCTGTAATGGACTCTTACAAAGCATTCCGCGGAAAAGAGCCAACGACTGAAGCGCTATTAAAACGCAGAGGGCTAGATTCCAAATAGTCTTCTCTTTAATTTGACCCAACCAGAAAGGGAAGCTGTATTGCTTCCCTTTTATCAATCTTATACCAGTTGTATTAAATAAATGATCTATCTTGAAGCGGGAAAATAGCTTTAGTAGCAAGGCAAAAATTTTGCTATTTAGTTGTTCTAAATGAGAAATTTTTAACGAAGCTAATACGCTATTTCACCCTTCAAATTGATTAGAGAATTAATTCAATTGGTATTAAATACAATACCGAGCAAACAAGCTTGCAACGGTTGCAGCGGTTGGTTTGCCATGCTGCCAGTCGCCACCTTCAACGCCGCTACCTGCAATATCCATATGTACATACGGAATTGGCAATTCTGCATTACAACCATGCTTGTCTAAGCCACCAACAATTGCCAAAAATGCCATTGGAAATTGGTGACCACGAGCGGTAACCGCCGATGGAGCGTTGTTGCTCGATAGCACATCATCCGCAAGGGTGCGTGGTTTTACAAAGTCATAGTCTTCGCGTCGGCTACGCGATACTTCCGCGCAGTCAGCCCATAGGTCGCCCATATCTGCAATCTTGCGAGATACTTGTGCTGCTCGTGCAGGACCATTCTCAACATAGGCACTGTAAGGGCCCATGGCGCGCGCTGCATGACCTGTCAGTGTTGCAACCGTAAAGATCTCAGGGTTTTTCTCACCCAGAGCTAAGTCTTTCGCTTCGCTGAGTAAGTCACCCATCGCCAAGCGACCTTCCGCATCGGTGTTACCAATACGAACGCGAACGCCTTCTCTGCTCTCAATGATTTCATCCGGCACGAAACAGTCAGAACCAATCGAGTTACGAACCACGGCAAGATAAGCAATTACCTTAATACCTTTTGGTTGGTACTTAGCAACCGCTTCCATAAAACCAACCACTGACGCCGCACCGCCTTTATCACGGCTCATGCCGGCCATAAAACCGCCCACTTTCAAGTCTGCACCGCCAGTATCGTACACAAGACCTTTGCCAACAAAGATAAGAGTACGTTCGACGTCACCTTCAGGCTCGTATACCATTTTTACAACTCGAGGATGATGACGTTCAACGGCGTAAGAGGCACGCGCTACCGTGCTTAACAGTGGATACTGTTCATCCATAATTTTACGATCAGCGATAACCTCAACGTTTACCGCTGAACCTTGAAATAGCTCAACACAGTAGTCAGCAAAACGAGGCGGTGCCATGCGCTCAGGTTCTGTGCCACACAGATCACGCGCAGCATATTGGCCTGCAGCGATTGCGCTTAGTTGATCGCAGCATTGTGATGACGCTTCAAAAACATAAATCGCTTCGATTGGTTCAATCACTTCGCCACGGTACTCACGTGCTTCTAATGGCTGCCATAAGCCTTGGCAAGCACCTAAAAAGCTGACTGCACGCGCATTTTCGTAACGAGCATCGGCAGGCACATTTACAACAGCAAGCACAGGTTTTACCGCACCAGCCGCTTTCGCTTCTAAAATACCAGCCTTTGCCGCTTCAAAGTAACGGCGAACGTCATCGTAATCTCTGTCGATTGGTCCGGTTGGCGCAATCACCAAGCGCTTGCCAGGTACTTTGTCTGAAACAAGCAGGCTTGCCTTTTGCGCAATGCGCGCATCTACAGCTAAAAATGGTGCAGCAACTTCGTCAAGCTCCGCACTGCCAAGGTTTTGAATATCATGAGTAACAACAACGATAGCATCTGCATCGCTTTCAAATAGGGTGTTACAAGGTAATGCGATTGGAAAAGACATAAAAACGGCCCTTTTCTATATTAGAATTAGGGCCGACTATAGGTGATTTGTGGTCAAGTTCCAAGGGAACTACGACATATCACGGGCTTCATCTGGTTTCGCTTTGGTTTTGCTGATCACAGACCAAGCTTCTAACATCACCAAAATACTGACCACCAGCACGATGACGTCAAGCACAACCAACAGCCAATTGCCTTTTTGGTAGTATTCACCTAGCTTGATCACTCCAGCAAAAAACGCCATCACCAGCACAAATACCATAGGGATCAAGGTGTACTTAGCGGGACGCCCTAGTTTGATAAGATACACTGAGATAACCAACAAGGTTAAGCTTGCCAAGATTTGGTTGGTTGAACCAAACAGCGGCCAAATCACCATACCACCACTACCCGATGCGCCACCAGCGCCAAAGGCGAGTAGCAAACAACATGCAACGGCCAACAAAGTCGCGATGATACCGTTGTTCAGGAACTTGATGTTATAGATCTCACCCCACTCTTGAATAATATAACGCTGAAGTCTAACGCCAGAATCCATGGTAGTGCCTGCAAAAAGTACAACCATAACGGCAAGTAAAGTTGATGCGATCTCGACTGGTAGTCCCCAGCCTGTACTGATAAGATTTGAGCCACCGTTAATAAAGGCTGATACACTGCCAGCACCAAGGTGGCTATAAATTTCGTGCCACTCTTCAGGTGATACTGCGAGCATCACACCACTCACGGCGACCAAAGTGATAAGTGCTAGTGAGCCTTCACCAACTGCACCTAAGTAGCCGACAAAACGACCGTCTTTTTCTTTGTCTAGTTGTTTTGAACTCGTTCCCGACGAAACAATACCGTGGAAACCTGATACCGCACCACAAGCAATAGTCACAAACAGCAAGGGGATAATACTCGGGGTGTTTTCTACCGTTTGGGTATTAAACGCAGGCGCAGTGATATCTGGCATGACAACAAATACCGCACCATAAAGCAGGATCAACCCCACTAACAGCTGCATGCCGTTAATAAAGTCACGAGGTTGTAATAGCATCCAAACCGGTAACAATGACGCTACGGCAGCATAGATAAACAGAATGATGATCCAATTGGCTTTGTCGCTTAAACCAAACATTTCGGTTGGTAAGGTAATCGGCATACTACTGCCCATATAAATGGTCGCGTAGAGCACAATAACCCCGATAATACAGAGCGGTACTAGCGGCACTTTTCGTTTCAGCAATTGGCCGATGATAAGTGCCACGACGATAGCAGACCAAGCGGGGAATACCGCATTTGGGTTACCCACGAAGGAGTTTGCGATCACCACGCCGAACACGGCATTTACCATGAGCAGTACAAGGAAGACCACTATCATAAACAATGAACGTGTGCGCTTGCCAATTACGCTTTCAGACAACGCGCCCATCGACTTGCCTTTATGGCGAGCACTTGCCCACAGCGCGCCCATATCGTGAACACCCGCAAAGAATATGGTACCGAATACAACCCAAAGCACTGCAGGCACCCAGCCCCAATAAACAGCGATGGCTGGACCTACAATTGGTGCAGCACCTGCGACTGAAGTAAAGTGATGCCCCCACAATACCACTTTGTTAGTGGGAACATAGTCCACGCCATCCTCAAGCTCATGAGCCGGCGTGACAAAGTTGTCATCCATTTTAAATATTTTTTCAGCAATAAATTTGGAATAGACAAACCATCCAAATAACATCCCTATGATGCCGAAGAGTACGATCATTATGGATTGCATAATGCTTACCTCTTGTTGTTGTTTTAATTACACGCAGTTCGCGTGATTAGTTTGTTGCACGACAACTTCGAAGCTAGCACAAAATAAACTAATTGCAGTTATCTTTTAGTCTAGGTAGGTCTGAATTAGCCATCAAAAAGTCCCAGTTGAGCTTGTGTGTTAGATTTTTCATTTAGCCCTAAGTGCAAGCCCACGAGGCGCACGGGTTTAAACTTTTGCCGTGCCATCGCTTCAATCAATAGCTCTTCGAAAACGGGCAAATCAATATGCTGGTATTGGCATTCTTTGGTGGTTTGGGTGAAATCGTAAAACTTCACTTTAACACCAAGCTTATTAAAGCCACGCTGTAAATAAGGCTGTGCTCGGCGAGTCAATTCAGGTAACAACTTTTCTTTTATGACTTGTTTTAAGGTATCAAGGTCGAGCGTGTCTTCTGCAAATGTGGTTTCAACGCCTATCGATTTACGCACTCTATCGGTCTCAACTCGGCGCTCATCAATACCTTGACAACGCCGCCATAATACAGCGCCAAACTTGCCAAATGACTGGCGTAACTGAGTTTCAGACAGTGCCTTAATATCTCGGCCATACTCAAGTCCCATGGCTAGCAAACGCTGTTGAGTCACTTTACCTACACCTGGAATTTTTTTAAGAGGTAACACATCAATAAAAGCGCTCACTTGGTGAGGCGGGATCACACACTGACCATTGGGCTTGTTTTCATCGCTGGCAATTTTGGCTAAAAACTTGATTGGCGCAATTCCCGCCGAAGCTGTAAGGCCCGTTTCTGCAACTATATCCGCTCGTATCTGCTCGGCGATAAGCGTTGCACTGCCATTACATTGCTGACACTCAGTGACGTCTAGATAGGCTTCATCCAAAGACAGTGGCTCAATTAGCTCAGTATAGCGGGTAAAAATAGCGCGAATTTGTTGCGATATTGCCTTATAGACCTCCATTCTCCCCGGTACAATCACCAGCTGAGGGCAGAGTTTTTTCGCTTGATAATTCGACATGGCCGATCGCACGCCATATTGCCGAGCAATATAGTTAGCCGTGGATAGCACCCCACGATGACTCTGCCCACCAATCGCCATCGGCACCTTTGCAAGCTCGGGGTTATCGCGCATTTCTACCGATGCATAGAACGCGTCCATATCAATATGAATAAATTTACGCACGTTAAAACACTGTCTAAATAAACAGTGTTTATTATGTGCTAATTTTCCAACTGTTGCAATCTTGAACATAGGCCTTAGTGTTCTGGGCTATACTTGTGTTGATGTCTGTTGCAAGTTGCACTGCAAAACAGAGATAATGCTAACAATATCAATACAGTTCAAAGTACTAAATCCGTTACTTTGGCTATATTTAACCATTCAGCAATCAATCAGGAGCCTGCATGAAGTACTCACGACTTGGTAGTAGCCCATTAGAAGTTTCGCGCATTTGTTTAGGAAGCATGACTTGGGGCGTACAAAACAACCAGCATGATGCCGACGAGCAAATCAATTATGCACTAAGCCGTGGTATTAACTTCATTGATACCGCTGAAATGTATGCGGTCCCTCCCTCACCTGAAACCTATGGTAAAACCGAAGCCATCATTGGCAATTGGCTAAAGCGGCACCAAGAAAAGCGCGAAAAGCTCGTGCTTGCAACCAAGATTGCAGGCAGCGGATTACCTTGGATCCGTGAAGGCGGTGCTATTACGGGACAATCTGTGATCCAAGCGGTGGACGATTCTTTAGCGCGCCTGAATACCGACTATATCGACCTCTACCAACTACATTGGCCAAACCGTACTTCACCGCATTTTGGTAAACAATGGCCTGGCATGGTGCCTTTGAGTGCGCTTGACCGCGAGGAAGAACGCGCTGGTATGCTAGATATTTTAGAAGGCTTAGCGAGCTGTATTCAAGCGGGTAAAATTCGCCATTGGGGCCTTTCTGATGATACGCCTTGGGGCATTCACACTTACCTTAATTTGGCAATGCAACACAACCTACCTAAGCCGGTTTCAATTCAAAATGAGTTTAGCTTGCTACATGCCAAAGATTGGCCTTACTTGATTGAGAGTTGCGTAAACGAAGATGTTGCCTATTTACCTTGGTCGCCGCTGGCTGGTGGGATGTTGAGCGGTAAATATTTAGGGGGTGCAAGACCTGAAGGCAGCCGCTTTACCTTAGTGCAAAGACAAGGCTTATTTAGAGATACGCAACTAGCACAAGAAGCCGTTGCAAAATATTTAGAAATCGCCAAAGAATTTAATATGACTGCAGCGCAACTGGCGCTAGCTTGGTGCAACCAAGTCGATGGCGTGACTTCAACTATTATCGGCGCGACAATCATGGCACAGCTTAAAGAAAATATTCAAGCGTTTGAACAACCGCTATGTGCAGAGTCTTTAGCCGAGATTGATACTGTATTTAAAGCGTACCCTGCTCCGTTTTAATATCTTCATTCGCGATACGCCGCTTTTACGCAGGCGTATCGTTTTGTAAACCCATTCTTGTTACCTAAATTGAAGTTAAAACCCCCATGCAAAGCTTAAACAACACCCCAGTCATTCCGCTTCAAGGCAGCTGCTTTACTAGAGAGACCACTCGCGCCATAGTCCTTAGAGGCAACGACATTCTTATGCTTTACACCAAACGTTATGACGATTACACCTTACCAGGTGGTGGCGTTAACGAGGGGGAAAGCTTAGAAGCAGCATTAGAGCGCGAGCTAAAAGAAGAAACTGGTGCAGTATCCATTACAGGTCTCACTCCTTTTGGTCGCTATGAAGAGTATCGTCCTTGGTATAAACCAGATCATGATAATGTACATATTATTTCTTATTGCTACGTTTGTGAGATCTGTGGCAAATTTGATCTGCCAACAATGGAGAATTACGAACTTGCTAATGGTATGAAACCTTTGTGGATTAACATAAATCAAGCCATAGCCCACAATGAAGCTAAACTTGCTGATGCAAATAACAAAGGGATGTCCATTTTGCGTGAATTAACTTTACTGAAACACATATCGGCGCAACTAATCACAGAATAATTCGTCTATTGAGGGAACATTTACACGTTGATTAAGCTCTAACTCTGCATAACTCAAGGATTAATAAGAATAATGCGGCCGCTCCAAAACAACCTAATTAGTTTCACCATTATTGGCTCTATTGTGCTGCATCTACTGCTCGGCTGGTATTTGCAGCAAAGTATTTATATCCCCTCAAAGCCTTTAGAAATTAAGGCAATGAAAACCTATTTGGTTATTGAGCCTGCCAAGCCCAAGGTGGAGCATATTGAGACACCAGCGATAACTGAAGATAAGCCAGTAAAGGAGTTAAAACCGACGCTGAAGGACGATACGGTTGAAGTACTAAAAACTGCGCAAACGGAACCAAAAAAGCCTACGGTTGAAAGTACAACCAAGCACATAGCCAAAGCAGCAGTCGTCACGCAACCTAAAAAGTTAGACCATCGCAAAGCAATCTCTCAATTTCGTCAGCAACTTTTAGAGCGCACTCCCAGTGACGTTGTACTCAGCCAAAACCAAAAAAAGCCGCAGCAGATCACCGTACCTAAAGCGCATCAAACCAGTGCTGCGAGCAAGCCAAGAGAGCTACTCGCGTCCACACCACATTATAAAGTCTACCGTGAAAATGGCTTGTGCTATACTGAGGTTAGACTCGATCCGAGTATTCCTACACCAGAGGGATTAAGTAATAACTGGCGTACTCCGCCTCGCCCTTGCGATGGCGGTGCCATTAAAAAAGCCTATGATGCCGCGATGAGTAAATGGCTAAACAAACGCTAATCTTGCTATCATAAAGCAAATTTATTGCTAAGAGTCCATTATGGAAAAAGTCACCATTTTAGTTGACGCTCAAAATGTTTATTACACCACCAAGCAAGCCTACCAAACAGGCTTTGACTATAACGCATTTTGGCGTAAAGCAACGGCTAATCGCGAGGTATATCAAGCCATTGCCTATTCTAGCGAACGGGGTGACGACAAACAAAAGCAGTTCCAAAATATCCTGCGAGCGATTGGCTTTGAGGTGAAGTTAAAGCCTTATATTCAACGTGCCGATGGCTCCGCAAAATGTGATTGGGATGTTGGCATTACCATTGATGCCATGGAATGCGCGTCAGGATCCGATGTAATTATTCTAGTAACTGGCGATGGTGATTTTGATTTACTCGCGAATAAACTCAGAGATAAATACCATACCCGAGTCGAAGTTTACGGCGTGCCGCAGCTTACCGCCGCCTCACTGATCCGTGCCGCTAGTGAGTTTATTCCTATTGATAGTAAACTATTAATTAGTCGACGCAGGTCTGAAATACATCACGGCGATTAACACTGTCAGATACGTTCCTATACGACAAATAGTCCACCTCCATAGCCAACCACACAAATTCTTATGACTTGCCGTAAAGTAATTTTATGGCACAGCTATTGCTTATAAAACCACAGATGTCATTTTTTTGATTTGGAGTTTTGTATGGAATTTGCGTTACTTGCTATTTTGGCTCTAGTGGTCGTTGCTTCCATTGTCGCTTCTAAGTACACCGATGTGGGTGGCAATCCTTATCCATTTAATCGTAAAGAATCTGTTTTTACCACCGTTGAAGCATCGTTTCTACATTTATTAGAACGTGCCGTTGGCGATAGATATAAAATCGTTAGCCGCATTAAGCTCATTGATGTGATTGAGTGCAAGCCGGGTATCTCTCCAAAAGCACGTCGTGCTGCGGTAACTAAAGCTAAAAATAAGCAGTTGGATTATGTCTTGGTAGACAAAGAGACACTGAAAATTGTTGCCGCTGTTGACTTGGTCAATAACGCCAATAAAAACGGCCATAAAGCACAAAAAGATTGGTTTGTAAGTGGCGCTCTGGAATCTGCGGGTATTCCACACATTCGTATGAAAATCAAAAGTGGCTACCAAAGCGCTGAGGTCCGTGCGGCAATCCTATTCAAGCTTGGCCAAAAAGTGGAGATGCCAAAGAAAACCAGAAACCGCACCTACAAACCTGCGGTACTGTCTCCTTCACAGGCAAAAGCACAGTCAACTCAGTTGGCAGAAATCTAGCAAAACGGGCGTCAGCCCGTTTTTTGTTTTACCTATCAAAACCCCTTTCGTATAATAAAAGCAATTTTGACATTGGGGCTTTCCCCACCACAAATTAGGAATCTTTTGATGAAAGTAGGCATTATCGGCGCAATGGAGCAAGAAGTTACTATTTTGCGTAACACCATGGAAAACCCGCAAACATTGACCAAAGGTGGCTTTACTTTTTATACCGGCAAACTGGCTGGTCTTGACGTAACGCTTGTACAGTCTGGCATTGGTAAAGTGGCAGCGACGGTTGCGACAACTTTGCTTATCGACAACTTTGCGCCAGATTGCGTGATCAACACGGGTTCTGCAGGTGGCTTTGAACCATCACTAAACGTCGGCGATGTGGTGATTTCAAATGAAGTACGTCATCACGACGTAGATGTTACTGCGTTTGGCTATGAAATTGGTCAAGTTCCGCAAATGCCTGCTGCGTTTACTTCGCACACAAAATTAGTTGAAGCTGCAGAGCAAAGCGTACATGCGCTTGAAGGCATTCAAACTATGGTTGGTTTGATCTGTACGGGTGACTCATTTATGTGCGACCCAGTACGCATCGACAAGGCGCGTGCAGACTTCCCTACGATGTTAGCAGTAGAAATGGAAGGTGCGGCAATTGCGCAGGCTTGTCATTCTTTAAACACGCCATTTGTCGTGATCCGCTCGCTATCTGATATCGCCGGCAAAGAATCACCGCAATCATTCGAAGAGTATCTAGAAGTCGCTTCTGTTAACTCTTCTAAAATGGTGATGGCACTACTTAATAAGCTGGATAAGGTTACGCTTTAGTGCTCGACAGCTTGCTTCAGGCCCATGAGGGCCTGATCATTTTCTTACTGGCGATTTTTGCCAGCCTAGGGGTAAGGTTATCAACACTTTATCACCCTAATCTTATTCTTAGCCTTATATTTAAAGCGATTGCCGAAAAAGTTTATCGCCCCAAAGCGGCTTCTAGTTATCAACTGTTATCAGGCACACTGGGATTCCTCCTCCCTATATTAACCATCACCGTATTAACTTATGCGATTATTAGCTTTGCTTTTTATCCTAATTGGCTCGGTGGGCTGGTGTTGTTTTTATGCTTAGATATTAGCCATGAAAGCCGTGCTAAGCGTATTTCCGCGCTGATAAAGTCAAAGCAAAAAGTAACCGCAAGAGCCGTGTTGCAAGGAATGGTAGCAAGAGATGTAGAGAAGCTAACAGAGCTTGGTATTTGTAAAGCCACCATAGATAGCACCGCATTAAATACCCTGCGCCATTTTTTTGTCATTGCTTTACTGTATCTAATGGCAGGCCCCTATCTCGCGCTATTTTATAAACTGTTACTGCTATGCGACCATGCTTGGCGGCAAGTAATGCTCCCCTCAGCCCGTTTTATGACAAGCCTTTCCCGCGTGATTTGGCTCGTTGAGTTTGTACCAATTCGATTATTAATTACCTGCTTTTCATTGCTACTTAGACCAAAGCAAACTTGGCACTACATTAAATACTACGGCCGTCACTTTAGCCAAACGAATACCGGATGGGCACTGAGCTTCTTTGCCGCAAATTTACATACACAGCTCGCAGGGCCGCGCTTTTATTTTGGTGAACGTTATGATGTGATGCGGGTAGGTGCAAAAGCGCAACCCTCAGCTGAGCATATTCAGCATTTACTCGGGCTACTTAATCAAATGCGCTGGCTATTTATTGCTACTTCCGCCTTACTGCTTGTGATTATAAATTTTGCTAGCTTAATGTTGTAACAACCACAAAAAAGGCCAGTAAAACACTGACCTCTTCGGCTATAACAAGTAGATTAGCTTGTTTAGTTTACCGTAACTTTCGCAAACTTACGCTTACCTACTTGGTAGATTTCACAAGAACCTTTCGCAACTTCTAATTTTGTGTCTGTTACTTTATCTTCGCCATTTAGCTTAACCGCGCCTTGCTTGATCATGCGCATCGCCTCTGAAGTACTTGCCACTAAACCGGCTTCTTTTAGCAAGTTAGTGATAAACGTGCTTTCACCCTCAATAGTTACGGTGACTTCAGGGATCTCATCAGGTAAGGCATTTTTTTGGAAACGCTTGATAAAGTCTTGATGCGCCGCTTCAGCGTCAGCTTCACTGTGGAATCGAGCAATCATTTCTTTTGCAAATTCAATCTTAATGTCACGAGGGTTGCGGCCGCCTGCAACTTCTTCTTTAAGTGCAGCGATATCATCCAGTGTTTTTGCGCTTAACAATTCGTAGTAACGCCACATTAAATCGTCAGAAATCGACATCACTTTACCGAACATGTCGTTTGGCGCATCAGTAATACCGATGTAGTTACCTAGTGACTTAGACATTTTCTGTACGCCGTCGGTGCCTTCAAGTAGCGGCATCATCAGTACTGTTTGCGGCTTTTGCCCTTCGTCTTTTTGTAGCTCACGACCCATTAATAGGTTAAAGCGCTGATCGGTACCACCGAGCTCAACATCCGCCTCTAGTGCAACCGAGTCCCAACCTTGAACCAGTGGATATAAGAATTCGTGGATTGCGATTGCTTGGCCATTTGCATAACGCTTTTTAAAGTCGTCGCGCTCAAGCATACGTGCCACAGTTTGACGTGCAGCAAGCTTGATCATACCGGCTGTGCCAAGCTTTTCCATCCACTCAGAATTGAATGCAACTGTGGTTTTGGCAGGATCAAGGATTTTGAAAACCTGTTCTTTGTATGTTTCTGCATTTGCCAGTACATCTTCACGAGTGAGTGGCTTGCGAGTTACATTTTTGCCCGTTGGGTCGCCAATCATACCGGTGAAATCACCAATCAAGAAAATCACCTCATGGCCTAAGTCTTGAAAGGTTTTCATTTTATTGATTAGCACTGTGTGTCCTAAATGCAAATCAGGCGCTGTTGGATCGAAACCCGCTTTAATACGTAGTTTTTTACCTGACTTCAGCTTTTCTTTTAATTCATCCTGCAACAGAATTTCTTCTGCACCACGGCTAATCTCTGCAAATGCAGTTTCTAAATCCACTATTCTCACTCCAACAGCTATAACTTGTAATCGCTCGATTCTAGCCTATATTTATCCGAGTTTAAATGCACAAAACGCTGGTATTACGGGTTTATTACGTATATCCTGCAATATTATCTACAATAATTCTTGACAGCAGAAAAGGCGCATTATGGTTCATGTGGTTCATAAGCTCCCCAAAAAGCACAAAGTGCTCATCGTCGGCTTCCTATCTGCGATGGTCGGAATTGCCCTGATCCCCTCTGAAAAAGCAACGGCTTCAAAAGACAATGACGGAAAAGCTTTAGAAGTTGGGAAACGTTACGAGTTGCCAGTAAAAATATCAGAAAAAACAGAGCAACTTACTGAATTAGATGCAGCGCCAGTCATCACGCCTGAGTCTGCCCCTAAACAACCTGTATTTGAATTTAAAGACCACGAAGTGGAGTCTGGCGACAGCCTAGCCGTGATTTTTAAACGCGCAGGTTATTCTGCCAAAACGTTACACAATCTGGTCAATACCAACGCAGAAACCCGCAAGCTGACTAAAATCCACCCGGGAGAAGTGCTTAGCTTTGCTAGCAATGATGGTGGTGAATTAGCTCAATTAAAATACATCTTGTCAAAAACGGATACCTTATTGGTCACCCTAAACGACGAGGGTAATTACGAAACCAAAATCGAAAGCAAGGAAATCGAAAGTCGCGAAAAATCGGCAGGTGGCAAGATCAATTCCAGCTTCTGGAGCGCTGGTATTTCAGCGGGTCTTAGCGAACGCCAAATAATGAACTTCGCCGATATTTTTGGTTGGGATGTCGACTTTGCAAACGATATTCGTAAGGGTGACTCTTTCGCTTTAGTGTTTGAAAAGCACTATGTAGACGGTGAAGAAATCGGTAATGGTAAAATTATTGCCGCAGAATTCATTAACCAAGGCGAGCGTTACAGCGCGGTTCGTCATACTGATGACGAGTTCTATACCCCTGAAGGCCGTAGCATGAAAAAAGCCTTCTTAAGAGCACCAGTTAACTTCAAATATATCAGCTCCAGCTTCAATCCGCGTCGCCTTCACCCTGTGACTGGCCGAGTATCGTCTCACAATGGTATAGACTATGCTGCACGCGTAGGCACGCCGGTGGTTTCCTCTGGTAACGGTAAGGTACTTAAGTCTGGTTACAATAAACTCAATGGTAACTATGTGTTTATTCAGCACGGCAGCAAGTATGTGACTAAGTACTTACACTTGAATAAACGTGCTGTGAAGACAGGTCAAAAAGTGAAGCAAGGACAGAAAATTGGTACTGTCGGCTCAACTGGCCGCGTGACAGGTCCTCACCTTCATTATGAGTTTTTGGTGAACGGCGTACACCGAAATCCTAAAACGGTAAAACTGCCAAAGTCTGAACCATTACCTCAGTCTGAGCTCGCTAAGTTCAAACCCATTGCAGATGCGATGCAGGTAAAACTAGAGCGCAATAGAGAGTTAATGCTTGCAGCAGCAAATAAAGAATAAAAACTAAAAAGGTAGCCGAGGCTACCTTTTTACTATGCGAGATAAAAAAGCTAGATAAAGCTTATTTTTGATTAAACAAAGCAAGTGCACTATTAGTCATCGCTCTAACTCCAGTTGCGATGGCGATAGGGTAATCTGGCGCAAAGTGACTAGAATGCAATGAAGGTAAAGGCTCACCGCTTTTTTGTGCCGCATCGAATACCGCTTGATTAACACCACCTAGCCAAAAAATTGTAATTGGTACATTGTCGTCAGTACGGCCATATAAACCGAAATCTTCACCAGCCATCACCGGCTGAGATTGCTCAACATTTTCTGCACCAATTTCCTGCTTAATAGCGCTAGTTACAAACTTAGCCAACTCCGGATTATTATACGTAGATGGAATGCTTTCGCTTTCATGAACGATAACCTCAGGCACAAGACTGTCCTCCAATCCTGCACTTTTTGCTATGCCTGCAGTCAGGCGTTTTATCGCCGCAATTTGTTGCTCACGCACATCCGGATTATAAGAGCGTAGCGTCAGTTGAAGCTTCACTTCGTTTGAAATGATATTGTGCTTAGAACCACCGTGAATAGAGCCTACAGTGATCACCGACGGCTCTAACGGAGAGATCTCTCGTGATGTAATGGTCTGTAGTCCTAGTACAATTCGAGATGCTAGTACCACAGGGTCGATGGTAGTATGTGGATAGGCTCCATGCCCCCCTTTACCCTTGACAATGATGTCAACTGAGTCAACATTCGCCAATGCATAACCCGGTGCGATCGCCACTTTACCGGCAGGAACCGCAGCACTTACATGCAAACCAAGCACATGATCGGGTTTAGCAAACTGAGTATACAACCCTTCCTTCAACATCGCTTTTGCGCCGCCACCCACTTCTTCAGCGGGTTGAGCAACTAACATCAATGTACCTTGCCACTTTTCCTTGTTAGCCATTAGCTGTTTTGCCGTGCCGATTAAACTGGTCATATGGATGTCGTGACCACAACCGTGCATCACACCAACCAAATTCCCCGCATCATCTTTCACTTTAACTTTTGACGCGTACGACTTCCCTGTTTCTTCAATAATTGGCAAACCATCGGTATCGGCTCGGATCATCACCGTTGGACCATCACCATTTTTCAGCATGCCAACAACACCAAAGCCACCCACATTTTCAGTCACGTCATAACCAAGTCTGCGCATTTCATCCGCCAAACGCCCTGCTGTTTTTTCTTCTTTATAAGAGAGCTCAGGGTTTTGATGTAAATGTAAGTACAAAGACTCAAGTTCAGGCATAGACTCTGCAACTTGTTGTTTCAAATTGGCATTCGCATGCCAAGACAAAGTGACAATGAGGCCTAATACCAAGGGAGATAAGCGCATAAGATAGACTCCTTTTTGTTTCTTTCAGGATGCGGGTTTATTGGGGGAAAATCAATCATATTTATATTTTAATCCTTTCTATTTTACCAAGTTTTGCTACGCTTAAAGACACAACTTAAGGAACCTTCATGCCAGAGATTAACATTAATATCAGTGATTTAGAGCCAGGTATGTTTGTTGTCGGTGTGACAAAGCAGACAGGCTCAGTTGCGATTAAAACCAAAGGCTGGGTGAGAACGAAAACAAGCATTACAAAGCTACAAAAGAGTGGTGTTTTAGAGGTAACGGTCGATCCCAGTAAGCGCCTTTCAGAACACGACCCTCACGACGAACCACCTCATGATGAAAATATAGAAGAGCCGCATAAACCAGAGCATGATCCATGGCAGAGCAAGTGTAGTGTTGATGCAGAAATGCAACACGCAGTGACACTTTACGACGAAGCAAAAGCAATTCAAAGCAAAGCGTTCGCGGATATTAAAGCGGGTAAAGCGATAGAAATAGAGGCTTTTAAAGCAACAGCAAGCGGCTTTATTGACTCCGTATTTCGCAATCAAGATGCACTATCCTGTATCGCGCGGATCAGAGAAAAAGACGCCTATCTATTGGAGCACTCTATTAATGTTTCTATCTTAATGGCTATTTTCTGTAAGCACCTAGGCTATTCGAGAGAGTTAACCGAGGAGATGACCACAGGCGCGCTACTCCACGACATTGGTAAGATAGAAATTCCCGACGATATTTTACATAAGCCTGGAAAATTGAGCCTCGATGAGTATCACATCATGAAGTCTCACGCTAAATACAGCTTTGATATTTTGCTCAATGCAGGTCTTGGACGAGTTGCTTGTGAAATAGCAGGCTATCACCACGAGCGCCTAGATGGCACAGGGTATCCTTATGGCAAAACTGCGGACGAACTTCCTCAGCATGTGAGAATGGCAGCTATCGTTGATGTTTATGACGCATTGACCGCTGAGCGCGTCTATAAAGAGGGCATGACACCAATTAAAGCGTTTAAGTTAATGCGTGAAGGCTGCCCTCACCATTTTGACGAACAACTACTAAGCCGGTTTATTGCTTGCATTGGCGTATACCCTGTGGGCACTTTAGTAAAACTCACTAGTGGTAAGGTCGGTGTTATTGCCCAAAGCAATCCCAAAACGCCGCTAAAACCCGTTGTTAAAGTGTTTTATCACGCTAAGCACATGCATTACATTGAAGTTCAAGATATCGATTTAAGCGCGAAAAAAGCAAACGATGAGCTAGAGTCAGCGATCAAGCCCGAAGAATTCAAGCTTGATCTTATTCGGTTTTTTAAACATTCAATGCTGCCTTAATATGAAGGCAGCCAGTCCTCCATTGCCTCAAGGCTGAATTCAATCCCGTCGAAATCAAAACGTGTTTGCTCTGGTGTAATTTCTACAACGGTCAAAGCCCCTAGACTATCACCCTCATATAAAGGTCTATTGTTTATTTTTATCCACCGCTCATGGGAGTCGGTAGCATAAATATGTGCTTGATAGCGCAAGCTTGGAATACTATTTTGCAATTGGGCTGGCAGCAGCGCGATGGGCGTAGCTGAAGCAGACTCCTTAGTAGTAGCAAGCACCTCAGGCTCTTCATGCGGTGCTGTTTCTTTTACCGCCTCTGCAAAGGCTTTTTTAAGTTCTTCTGATACCCCGGCAAGTTCATCATCTTGTGGTTTTGGCTTAGCGCCAAATACACGATAGCCCGCGTACTCCCCAGCCGTTTGGACTTCTCCTGGGGATAAGTCTTGAGTAACCTGATTAGGTTGAATGACATCCGATGTAGGGATTGAAACAACAGGTACAGCTTTAACAGAGTCTACCGGTACCAATTGTTGTTGATATAAAGGCTTGCCTTGGTTATCAACGCCAATTTGCACAGACACCCACTGGAAGTGCTGCTCAGGCTCAGCAGTTTGTGCCTCTAGATTAGAATTAACAGTGTTGTTTGTCGCTGAAGTAGCCGCTGGTGTACTCACTTCTTGACTAGCAACACTAGCCTTTTTCACCTGCTGATTATTCTCCACCGCAAGATCTGTAGAAAGCTCAGCTTGCTCTTCTTTTTTCGGCTCCACTTTAGTCGTTACTGCTGGTTGCACTTCTGCTGGGGTCGTTATCTTACCGATATAATACCCCGCCCCAAGTGAAGACAAAGACAAGAGACCCGCACCGGCATAGGTAACGAGCTTTTTATAGAAAATGAGTTGGGCGTCTTGGCGTTGACTCAAATAATCCTGTTCGGCATCTGCACCTTGCTGCGACTGTTTCATTGCTCTTGTTAAATACGACATGTTTCCCTCTACACCAATTTTGCCAAACCAAAGCCCGCAACAAATAACATACCAAGCCAAACCGAAAAAAATAATGGCACGCGACTCTTTTCCTGGCTTGCAACTGGCACTAAATTAGTGGGTAGCGCCTCCTTTGCTGCTTGAACAGCGATTGCTTTCGTTACCTGAGTTTGCGATGCCGAGTATGCCCCTAATAAACACCTGTCGGCCAACAAATTTATTAATCTTGGGATCCCTGCTGTCACTTGATGTACATAGGCTACCGCATCATGGTGGAACAAAGCTTGCTGACAACCGGCTTTTTGCAGACGATGCTGTATATAAGCAAACACTTGCGATTCGCTAAGTGGCAGTAAGTGATAACGCGCCGTGATCCTTTGTGCTAATTGCCGCAGCTCGTTGCGCTGCAACAAATGCTGTAGCTCTGGTTGACCCACTAATACTATTTGTAGCAATTTTTTATGATCTGTTTCAAGGTTAGTCAGCAGCCTAAGCTGTTCAAGTACTTCCGGTGCTAAATGCTGAGCTTCATCAATGATCAACATTGTATGACCACCACTATGATGGTTCTCTAACAATCTATGCTTAATCACATCGGTAAGCGATTTTAACGTGGCGTTGTTGCTGTCATAGTCAATTTCCAGCTCATCACAAATCGTCGCAAGCAGCTCAAGCTCCGATAGCGATGGGTTAAGTATAAAAGCAACCTTCGTTGATTCAGGCAACTGAGCCAGCATACTCCGTGTAACTGTGGTTTTCCCCGTACCAACCTCACCAGTCAGTAGTACAAAGCCACCCGCGTCACCCAACCCATAGGTTAAATGTGCAAGTGCTTCCTTGTGACGTTCGCTAAGGAATAAGAATTCAGGATTTGGTGCAATCGAGAAGGGTTTTTCAGTTAACCCAAAATAGCGTAAATACACGACTTGTCTCTTTATTGTTATGATGCGCTCTATAATGGCAAAATCCGGTTCAAGATAAAACCTTGAATCGCATAAAATGGAATATAGCAAATGAAAATCTATCTCGTCGGCGGTGCAGTTAGAGATGAACTGCTAAGGCGCCCAATAAAAGAAAGAGATTATGTGGTCGTTGGCAGCACACCAGAGCAAATGAGTGAGCTGGGCTATCAGCAAGTTGGCAGCGACTTCCCTGTATTCTTACACCCCATCACAAAAGACGAACACGCTCTTGCGCGCACCGAGCGTAAAAGTGGTCAAGGATACACTGGGTTTATTTGTGATTTTGGCCCAGAAATAAGCTTGGAAGAAGATTTACTTCGCCGAGATCTTACCGTTAATGCAATTGCTAAAGATGATGATGGTTCGCTTATTGACCCCTATGGCGGTCAAAAAGATTTAGAAAACCGAATATTACGCCATGTCAGCAGCGCTTTTAGTGAAGATCCACTTAGAGTGCTGCGAGTAGCGCGTTTTGCAGCTCGCTATAAAGAATACAACTTCACCATTGCAACTGAAACTTGGCACCTTATGCAAACCATGGTCGCTAACGATGAATTAAAAACCTTAACCAAAGAGCGTATTTGGCTAGAAATAGAAAAAACAATACAAGATAACGGATTAGGACACTTTCTAAATACGATCTCAGCGTTAGGTGCACGTGAATTTGTTTCTCCATACATCCCAGAGTGGGATCAAGCAGCATATGGAAAATTTCAAAGTGCACTCTCTAGACTTGAAAAGAATGATGAGTTGGATGGATTAGCACAATTCAGCCTTGCCTGTTACTTTTCGGGTACTTGCTTGATTCAGTTAGAGCAAGCAAAACGATTTAAAGTGCCTAATATTTACTTAGAAAGCAGCAAAGAGCTTATCGCAAATCTCGATTTATTGAGCAAAGAAAGTAAAACCCCTGATGAATGGCTTATTATCTTACAAAATATAGACGCATGGCGCAGACCTGAGAAACTAGAGCGCTTTTGTTATATTTGTAGCAAGGTAAGTGATAATTTACGTGCTCTTTGTGACAAACTTACACAGAACTTTTTAGCAACTCGCAACATCGATGTACAAGAGATCATTGCAGACGGCTACCAAGGAAAGGCTATTCAAGAGCAGCTCAAACTCAGACGCTTAAAAGCTATGCAAAATTAGCTATTTTCCATAAAGAGATAGGTTGATTTTCGGCCTATCTAAAAAAGTTCCCTGTCGAATTCCCCTCAAAACATCAAGTGCTCACTTTTAGCACAGCAAAACCCACATAAAAATTACAATTCCAGCTACAAAAAAGCTTAAATTTCAAACTGAAACTTATATCATTTCTATCAAATTTAAATTTATTGTTCTCAAAACAATAACAGCATTTGTAAACACTTACTAACCGTAAATAAAAGATGACACAAAGAGCCACCATAACTAACTGATTATAATAAAGAAAACCAAATAAGGAACAACAAAATCACACATTACACCTTTTTTAAACATCATACACATTTAGACAAAACCCATATTTAACAATTGTTTATGGTAAAAACGCAGCACCTATATTGCGATACGCCGCCTTCCAAAGTATGGAAAGGGTCGGCCATCGTTATAAACAAAGTAAATAAGGGTCAAAATGTTGAAGAAGTTAAATCTAGTTACCGCTGGAATCCAAGTTGCTTTAGTCGCTGGTGCCGTAAGCAGTTCAGTAGCTGTTGCAAACGAACAAACAGAAGCTAAATCAGTAGAGCGTATTCAAGTTACCGGTTCACGAATCAAACGTGTGAACCTAACTTCACCTACACCAGTTACTGTAATTGGTGGTGTAGAGCTTGAAAACCAAGGCATCACCAACGTAAATGACCTTTTAGCTGAAATGCCTCAAGCTAGTGTTGGCCTATCTCCTGAAAATACCACCAGCTACATCTATGCATCAGGTTTAAATACTACTGATCTGCGTGGTTTAGGCTCAGAACGTACACTGGTATTAGTTAATGGCCGTCGCTTTGTACCAGGATCTGTTGGTGACACTGCGGTAGATTTAAACAACATCCCTACTTCTATTATTGAGCGTGTAGAAATCGCAACAGGCGGCGCAGCAGCAGTCTATGGTGCGGACGCTGTCGCTGGTGTTGTAAACATCATTACCAAGAAGTCATTTGATGGCGTAGAAGTTGATATCTCCACCGTGAAGCCTGAACAAAGTGGAGGTGAAGATTACTCTTTCTCAATTACTGGCGGACAAGAGCTAGACAAGCTTTCATTCATTACCTCGTTGAATTATACGAAAAACGAAAGCTATGCAAAGCTTGACCGCGATTTCTACAGAAATTCAATGCGATCGATAGCCAACCCTTCTGACACAGGAAGCAAAGATGGCATTCCTGGGAATATCGTACTAAACGGTCAAACGGCCCTCGCTAGATATTCTGAAAAAGGTGATTTCTTTGCTATCGCTCCGGGTGCAGATAAAACTCGTGATGTATATTTAAATAACCACTTTGCATTTCAAGAAGATGGTTCATTACAACCATTTAACTATGGGTTAGGTTTGATCCCAGATCCAAATTCAGCTATTTCAAACTTAGCTGCTGGCCGCTACTTCCACGATGAATACAACAAAGGTGATGGTGTATTTACTCAAGGATCAAAAAGTTATTTTAGAACACCTCTAGAGCGAGTAATCGCTTCTGCGTATGGTACTTACGAACTGAATGATGAGCATGCTCTGACATTTGACGCAACTTGGTCAAAAACAGACTCGACAACTGAAAGCGGTCCAACATTCTTCGCCTATAAGATCTATCGTGATAATGCCTTTGTGAGCGATGAAATGGGCAATATCATGGATAGCGTAGAATACAAAGATAAAGATGGTAATTTAGTCAAAGGTATTGATAGCGTAACTTTATATCAAGCGAACTCAAACCTTTGGGGTGACCGTAACTACGAACAAGAGCGTGAAGTCTTCCGTTCATCTATTGGTGCCGAAGGGATTATCAATGATGATTGGAGTTACAGTGCCTATTTCCAATTTGGCCGCGTAGAGCAAGATACAACTTGGACAGGTGAAGTTCTTGAACAAAACTTACTAAACGCAGTTAACTCAGCCGTTATCGATGGTCAAACTGTATGTGTAGACCGTGATAGTAAAGGTAAGATCATTGGCCAAATCGCAGGCTGTGTACCATTTAATCCTATGGGTGCAACATCAGCAACTGCAGAGCAAATGGGTTATATTTCGACTGTAGCGACCCGTTTTGCAAGACATGATCAAGCTGTTTTTGCAGCCACCGTCGATGGTATTCTATTTGAGCTTCCTGCTGGTTATGTGAGTGCTGCATTTACCGCCGAGCACCGTCGCGAAGTTGCTGAAAAGACACCATCTGAAAATATGGAAAAAGGCTTAATCTTCGGTAACTCTAGCTTACCAATGCATGGTGAAATTGAAGTTGACGAGCTTTCAATGGAGCTATCTGTACCATTACTCGTGGACGAATTTCTTGCATTAGACTTAACATTTGAAGGTGCATATCGTTATATGGATTATTCAGTGACTGGTGGAGACGATGCTTGGAAGCTAGCACTTAATTGGGGTATAACTGAAGAGTTAAGACTACGCGTTAACCGTTCAAAATCAGTCAGAGCACCGAGCTTAGGTGATCTATTTGCACCGTCATCAACACAATACAGCTCTGGCCGCGCTGACATCTGTCGTGCTGACAGCATTAAAAAGCTAAGTGACGATTACAAGTACAAACAAAACATTATTAGAAACTGCCAAGCTGACGGCTTACCAGAAGGTTGGATGCCTTCTTCAGAATGGCTTGCGGGCGGCAGTCTTGAAGGTTCAATCGTTGGTAACACCGAACTTAAGAACGAAGTGTCTAATGACTTAACTGTAGGTCTTATCTATACACCTGAATTTATCGAAGGTCTAGATTTTACTGTTGATTATTGGTCATTCGAAATTGACGGCGCAATTCAATACTTTGGTCGTGCAGACATAATCAAATACTGTTATGAAAGTGAATCAATTGACAACTTATTTTGTAAAAACTTAGTTCGCGGTGAAAATGGCGATATTGAACACTTCTATCAACGCCCAATTAACTCTGCACAAATAGTAAAGAAAGGTTACGATCTAGAGTCGGCATATCGATTTGATGCCATGAGTGGTGAGGTTGCTTTAAAATTAGCCGCGACTTACATTCAAAAAGACACTCAAAACTCAACAGGCCGTGCTGACGACTTACGTAGCTTTACTGGACTAACTGACGATTCACCACGCTGGAAAGGCCGTTTTACAGCGGTGTACTCGCAAGATGAATCAGTTTACGCGTTAACGGTTAATTACCGCCATAGTACGGTTGATGACAAAGATTGGACTATTGAAGCTAATAACTTCAACGAAGTTTCATCATATACAACTGTGGATTTCATGTATAAGTCATACGTGTTAGAGGATTTACAACTTCGTCTAGGTGTAAGTAACCTATTTGATAAAGAACCTCCTCGTACACCAGCAACATTCGACTCAGGCGAGTTCTATGATGTTAATGGTCGTAGATTCTCAGTAGGTATGAAGTATAACTTCTAATCTTCTTTAGAATTTGATTCAAAATAAGCCTCCTTTTGGAGGCTTTTTTACGTTATCCCCACCTTTTATCTTATTTTCGCCGCGATTGAGCAAACTTGAGTATTCACCTCCCCAGCTTATGATTTAATACTCATGTTAATTTTTTTGTCATTAAGATTTCGTGTAGCAAGGCAGCTAGTTATCCATGAAAACAAGCAAGTTAAGTATTCGACTCCTTTGGTATATCACCCCGCTTGTGATATTACCCTTGCTGTTTCTTGGCGGATTTACACTCACGAATGTAACTAGCTCAACGCAAAAACAAGCCAAGCTCATTGTTAGTCGTTTCGTTGAACAACAACAGCAGAAGATGTTCAATTATATTGAGATCTACCAGTCCACGACAAAACTGCTTTCAACCTCTCCAGTACTTAGTGACTTTCTTAATTCGGCCCATCTTGAAAGAATGGAAAAGACTAAGCGTTTAGGTGCGCTAATGGATGTTTTTGCCAGTTATAGTGAAGCCTACCCTGATATCATTAGTATCAATCTTTTATCTCCCAATGGCAGAAGCTCCGCATTTTACTCTAGTAACTTAGGGGGAGCACCGAACCTTTATCCCTTTGCCAAACAAATCATGCAAAGTAACTTACGCCAACATCAATTTATGGTTGCCTCAAGTGCAGGTACGCAACTGTATTTTGTCCAGCAGATCTACAGTGTAGATTACGAACTTAAGCAGCCTAGACAACAAGGCTATATCGTCGTACAAGTTTCTCCCTCTCTCTTAAGTACTAGCATACTTGAAGCTCCGTATGATAATACGCTAAACCTCTTGGTGAGCATTGATGGTGAGGTATTATTCAGCTCAGATACAAATCTCATTGGCCACTATTTAAGCGCCAGTGAAATAGAAAAAATAGGCTATATTGCTGATCTTGGGCAATTAGACTCTACCGTTATTCATAGCATTGATAATGTAGAAAGGATGACCTACAGCGCGCAACTAAGCGGTGGTTACTTTTATATTTCGACAATTCCCAAATCACTACTCTATCGCTCAGGTAAAACTATTAGTCTGATCACAGCACTGATCGTTATCTTATCTGTGATTACACTACCGATCTTGATTTTTATCGTGGTTCGTAACCTGTTGTTAAATCCAATAGAGTTATTAGGCGAAGCGAGCCACCGGGTCGGAGATGGTGATCTAATGGTGGCGCTACCAGAGCATAATAGTGACGAAGTTGGCATTCTTTTCAGAGATTTCAACCATATGATCGGCCAAATTCGGACCTTTCAGCGAGAGCTTGAGGATTACAAAGAGCACTTGGAAGAGAAAGTTGAAGACAGAACCAAAGAATTAGAAGAAACTAATAGCAAGCTAGAAGTTGCTATTGTAGAAGCCGAGCAGGCAAACCAGCTTAAAAGTCGCTTTTTAGCTAACATGAGTCATGAGATACGTACCCCGCTTACCGCTATTATGGGGTTTACCGAGCAGCTTATACAGAATCCTAATTCACCTGCCTCAAAACAGCACCTAGACACAATTTTAAGAAACTCTAAACACCTTTTAGAACTTATCAATAATATCTTAGACCTCTCTAAAATTGAGGCTGAAAAACTAGATGTGGAGGAATCAGAGGTCTTGGTAATGCCACTCATCAATGATATTGAATCCATCATTGAGCCGATGACGAATGAAAAACTACTGAACTTTTCCACAGAATTTATTCTACCGTTGCCTGACAAGCTTTACACCGACATTACTCGCTTAAAACAAATCTTGCTTAACATCGCAACAAACGCGGTGAAATTTACTGAGTACGGTGGCGTTCATTTAAAGGTGGAGTTTAGACCGGAATCTGAAAAGTTTATTTTTAGTATCAAAGACACCGGAATTGGCATGTCGCAAAATGAGCTAGAGCGCGCATTTAAGCCTTTTGAGCAAGCTGATACAACAACAACTCGGCGCTTCGGTGGCACAGGGCTAGGTCTTTGTATATCAAAGAATCTAGCACAACTGCTTGGCGGTGATGTAAATGTTCAAAGCCAACAAGGCGCAGGTAGTCTATTTTCTGTTGAAGTCTCGGGTAATTTCAAAGAGCGCTCTTACTCTTGGCTAAACGCACTTGAGCGACCAAGACAACCGGATAACAGTAAAACCCATATTGCAGCAGTAAAAGAGCTTGATGCCAAAGTGCTTGTTGCGGAAGACAATCCCGATAACCAAGAGCTTATTACGCTGCTACTGTCTAACTGGGGCATAGTTCCTGATATTGCTAATAACGGTGCTGAAGCGGTTGAAATGGCGCTGGTTGAAGACTATCAACTGATCTTAATGGATATGCAAATGCCAGTCATGGGTGGTGAAGAAGCAACGCAAATGCTCAGACATGCCGCCTATGATGGACCAATCATCGCACTTACTGCCAACGTAATGAAACACGACATAGACAACCATATTAAAGCAGGATGTGATGCCACTCTTGGCAAGCCGATAGATAAAGAATTGCTAGGTAAATTACTACTAGAGTACCTTGAACTTCAAAATGGCAAGTCCTCTTCATGGGATGCCTTGTTACAAACCGAAAAGTTCTTACAAATAAGCCGAAATTACGTTGAAAAGCTACCGTCACAGCTAGTTGAGCTGCAAAAGCTTTATGATACACAGGAATGGGAATCTTTAAGGGCACTAGCACATAGTATCAAAGGCAGCGCGGGTTGCTTTGGCTTTATGAATATTCATGAAGCCGCAGGGGAACTAGAAACCAGTTTGCAAAAAACACAAAACAGTAATCGCCATTACTATTTGCTTAAGCTCACTGAGGCTATGCGCTACACCCTATCGATAGACCAGCCCACGGATAATAGTCACTTAGGCTAATGGTAAGGCCATGAGCATTGCGTCTTCACGACCATGAGTGCTCGGGTAGTAGTTTTTTCTCAAGCCCATTTCGACAAAATCATAGCGATGATATAACGCGATTGCTGAAGCGTTTGACGCTCTTACTTCAAGGAAGATATTTTCTGCCTGCAAGGTCTCTGCTTGCGCTAACAAATCTTCCATTAATGGCTTCGCGTAGCCCTTACCTTGGTAATTAGGACGAATACAAATATCCATCAAGGTTAAGTCTGGGCCCGCACGCTCTGCAACGTAGAAACCCACTAGCGTATTACCATCAACAATAGCTGTATTAAAGTAACGACCATGAAGGCAAGACTGCATGGTTTTCTCACTCCAAGGAAAAGCATGACAGGCTTGTTCTACTTGCATAATCTCATTAAGTGGAAATTGTAGTAAGCCACCTTGCTTAACTTGCATCTTGTTGACTCCAGATTAATTGCCACAACTCACGCTTTTGAGCCGTACTTAGTTGTGCACTTGGCAAACTCAATTGGTTATCCTGAAGTGCAATCGTGTTACCCGTGACAACCTCAACCTTTCTACCCATTACCAATTCAAAGTCCTGCAACAAAACAGTCGGTAAAGCTATTTGCTGAAGCTCATTCACATCAGTAGCAACGACAGCGTTGGGATCAAGATGTGCAAATGTAGAATTTAGCTTTAGCGGTACAATATCAAGAATATCTGCGTAAATCGGATTCATGGCTAAGCAGTTTAATTTTTTAAGGAAGTTTACTTTGAAAAAATGCGAAGTGCAAAATAAGAAGTGGCAGGGGCGGCAGGACTCGAACCCGCAACCATCGGTTTTGGAGACCGCTGTTCTACCAATTGGAACTACGCCCCTGCAATGTCGACGCATTATAAAGCGCTTTTTTGAAAGGTAAAGTGAAAAATCACTTTTTTGATTCAACTGCTTCTAAAACAAGCAAAATGGCGAATATTTATCATATTCGCCATTTTCTTAAGCGGATGCTAACTCATTTTAGAGTCATTATTCCCACTTGAAGATCAACAGAAGAAAATATATCTACATAGCAGCTAGTTAGAAAGCTAGCTGTTCTCGATACCATCACCTATACCATGCGCAGAACTTTTTTGATTTTTTACTGATCGTCGAGGCTTTAGTTCAGCTTTAACCTAGGCCAAAGATTCTTGTATATCACGACGAAGCTCTTGTATCTCTTCAACACTCAGCCGTCGCGGACCCGAGGCAATTCTATCCATCTTGTGCCTCCAACCGGTCACCATACACTTTAAGTGGTTCGTCAAAACGTGAGTTACCAGCAGAGAACTTAGAGGATATTTTTTTGATTGTTTTTCATACACACCTTGAAAACCATCAATACTGCTCAAAGATCACACAACGAGGAATAACCTCGTAAAATAAAAGGATCAAATCATGGGTTTGAAACCAGGACCAAAACCAAAAGCCAAATCAACAGGCAAGCCAGATCAACGTCGACGTGACAACAAAAAAACTCCAGGAAACACGCCAGGCCTAAAGCCGAGTAAATCCTCGAGCAAGTAACTCTACCTCAATATCGGGTCAGTGTAAGCGGTACTGACTCTTGTTGCTAAAACCCGCTTCTGCCCCAAAATGAGTTAACGTAAATGCTCTAAGGGCGGCATGGAGCGATACTGACGGTCGCTATTATTGTTGTTATTTCTTAATTTCTAAATAACAGAAATCCACCTCACTCATTTATGCCCAAAGTGCTTTGGGATATCATTTTAGTTGATAGCTGTTTCAGATTAGGTCAAGCACGTTTAGTTATCCACGCATGAATCAGACCTGCTTGAAAAAATTGAATCGGGAGTTCGAACCCACCAGCTTGAATAATTGAACATACCTTGGGTGGAGAAAGTATCCCAACGTCGTTTGCATAAGCATCGCGCATACGTTCTAGTGTACCTTGCGAAACATCGGCCATAGACATCATTTTAACCCAAGCATCAAGTAATTTGTCGTAGTCTGGCGAGTCAATATCTGAAGACAAGTCCGCGCTTGCCATTAGTCCTTCGGGCTTTAGCCTTTCTGCTATCTCTCCAAAGAACGCTGAACGCCTTTCTTCCTGCAAGATAAATTGAGAAACAAGGAAGCAAGTAGCAGCGTGATAATCCCGCTCAAATGGCATTGAATGAAGATACCCCTCATGAAAAATACAGCGAGTGTCGACGCCACTCTCCTTAGCTCTTTTCTTACATATATCCAACATAGGTCCTGAGGGTTCAACTGCGGTGAACTGCCAGTTAGGGAAATTTGACGCTAAATAAAGTAGCTCATCTCCAGTGCCTACACCGATACAGAGAATGTTGGCATTTACAGGTAAATCAGCAAACACAGATCTAAGCAGTAAGTGCATGCAATGACGTATTGGTGCGGTATTAGACCATTGCTGATCATAAGTTTCTGCTTGCTTGTCAAATAACTCTTTCACTTCATTTTGGTGCATAAAATTTCCAATAATATTTGATATCAACATAAGTAACAATAAATGTTACATGAGTGAGTGGGGCTAATCAACTCATGCAACTTTTATCGTTTCATGATAATATAATTAAATTTTAAGAATGATGGTCACATTATGAGAAAGGACAGCAGGTTATCTAGGATTCTTCATGCATTAATACATATGAAACTGATTAATCGAGCAATAACATCTGAAGAGTTGGGGCTGGTTTTGGGAGCCAATCCCGTTGTCGTAAGGCGAATTATGGCTCTATTGAAGAGAGTTGGTTATGTTAACTCAGAAAAAGGCCACCATGGAGGGTGGAGGTTATCAACTGAGCTATCCGAGATTACACTATTTGATATCTATAACTTATTAGGTGAAAAGACATTATTTACTATTGCCTTGTCCGATGAATACCAAAATTGCTTGATTGAAAAAGCTGTAAATACTGCGCTAGCAGACTCCATGCAAGAAGCAGAAAAAGTGTTGTTTGAACGCTTCAGAGAAGTTGATATTGAGTCACTGCTACCACCTATTTCAAATGGTTGACAAAGTCCTAGCATTTGATTCGAGCACAAAAATAAGTGACACAAAATAAGCACAAAATAAGGAAGTAAAAATAAGTGACCCCCATCACTATTAACCTCCAAGCGGAGGAAGTGAAGTATAAAATTACTTCAATCACTTTGGTTAAAAACGTTCATCGATAGACTAATTTTTAGCGCTCAGGCGTATCTCTTCACCAAAACAGGGATATCGCGCATGACAATGCGCTGCAAATACAACAGTAAGAAATTCTAGAATTGAGAATGCGAGTTTTGCTAAGCCAACAAGCGCTCGCAGTTTGTTAGGTTTGTCCGTCGTCGTTTTTGCAGTGTTTCGCAGTAAGCGGTTATTGTTCGCTCTCGACCAACTGCACCGTGGAATACCTGTGAAAATTGCGTGGTGAGTTTTATCCAGTTCTCTGGTTCTATATTTAATCGAGTGAGAATGGGTTGTGCTTCGTTAATATAGCCTCGCTTGTCGGCGCGAATACATTGGCCTGTGAGTTCAACTAATTCAATATAGGACTTGAGTTCAAAAGGTAGGCCTTTGGGCATATGTTTTCGCGGGCTACCAGCAAAGCGTAGTAGGCTTTTTGGTTGTTTGCCCAGCTTAGCGTGGTCGATGCGCTTTTTGATGCTGGTGTAGTCTGAGGTTTCAGGCGTTACGGCGATTTTGGCTCTAATGGGGTTTAGGTCTACGTAGGCTAGACAAGCAGCCAGTGCTGCCTCATCCAGTAATGCTTGGGATTTGAATCGTCCTTCCCAAAATCGGCCTGTACAATTATCTTCTTTATTTGCTCGGCGGGCGATGTCTTCGTTGAGTACTCGCATGAACCAGCTAATATCTGCGAGCCTTTCTCTGTATTTGGCGACATGCTCATCGAGTATCAATTGCTCCGACTCATTGAGTGGCTCACCTTCAGTAAATTTTTGGCTTACCCAATTGCCTTTAAACAACTTGTGCCATCGAATAACAATCGCTTCATCAGACAGGCGCTTAGCCTTTTTATCATCAACATATAAAACAATGTGGGTGTGATTACTCATCACGGCATAAGCACAGACATCAATACAAAACACAGACCCTAAGATCAGGAGCTTTTCTTCAACCCAATCCCGGCGGTGTTCGTATGATTTTCCAGTAAATTTATCTTCACCGCACAGAAAGGCGCGCCTTACGCAGCGGGAGATACAGTGATAATATTTGGTGTCGGTTAAACTAATTTGTTTTTTACGAGCAGTAGCCATAGTTTGGTTTCCTCAAATCCTTTGAGTGCAGAATTAAAGCGTAGGCGGTATCTTAGGAAGGTGCAAATTAGTGATGGGTGTCTGCGATTTGTGCGTCTGCGATTTGTGCGTCTGCGATTTGTGCGTCTGCGATTTGTGCGTCTGCGATTTGTGCGTCTGCGATTTGTGCGTCTGCGATTTGTGCGTCTGCGATTTGTGCGTCTGCGATTTGTGCGTCTGCGATTTGTGCGTCTGCGATTTGTGCGTCTGCGATTTGTGCGATTTGCACGATTTGCACGATTTGCATCAGTGGGTGCGCGATTTGCATCAATCGTTAAATAACAGTATGTTATTTAAACGGTGTTCTTCCTACAGAGGACTTTCACCTCATAAGTCAATGCCCATGTCGGGCGTACACAAACGGCTCCAAGCGACAACCAACCGCTGCATCATTTGTGCCAATGGCGCAAGCGCCAATTTTAGCATAAATCCCACTCTGGCTGGTTGCGCCTGAGCCGAGCGTTAGCAATAACAAAGAACGCAAGAATATTTTAGAGGAAGATAATAATGGCTGGTGACGAGGAAACAAAAAAGTCAGTTGATGAAAACCAAAGTCGTGGCACTGATATTCTTGAAACAATTCGCAGTGCTTCTCGGTTAGCAACAAAGCGAGTATATGCATATGCAATAATTCTCATACTTACTATTGGATCTGTATATTTGATAATTACGAATCCAGATTTTTTACATAGCGCTCTTAGTTTCAAGACCATCGAAGATGATGAAGGCGTAAAAGAGCTTGTTAATTTTAGCAACCAAATAGCCCAGCTAAAGTCGGATAAAGCACAGGCAACGAGCGATCTAAATCGAGCAAAAGATTTCAAAAATTCCCTTCTAAAAGATAGCACAGACAATATTTCACTCATTATGTCAGAGAGAAGACTGTCAAGGAGATTAAATGAATTTGAAGTGATTGGGGGTCTTAAAAGTATACCCATATCCTTCTCATATAACGGATTTGGCCGTTCAAGTAATATTCGCGATACCGACACCTTGGTATATTCCGGCGATATAGTATTTTCACCCGATGTCATTGAAAAAATAGCTCGCAACAAAGGCGAGTTCTACCTAATTAGTGATGATGAGGATGTGGTATCTGAAATTGTAAAATTTGTTAAATCAGATAAAGAAATAAGCACATTAATCGAAAAGAAATATCTCAACTTGCTGGACATGGATTTAGTTGAAATCGATAAGACTGTCATCTCATTTGATGCGCAGTTAAATGACCTAAACAATAGAATATTGAAAATTGTCAAAAGACTTCGCAGTGATGAATATATTTATGCGTCTGTGGTTCTTCAAAAAGTTATGATAACCATGCTAATAGTATCGATTGGTTTATATTTTCTAAAAGCACTCGGTACAGATTTGCTGTTTATTAGAAAGCTTACGATAATCAATTTAAGTCAGGTTATCGCTAATAGCTCCACGGACGACACTTCAAAAAACAGTGTCACAATCTATAATGCTTTTGCTAGCGAAGAAGACAAATCAGGAAAGGCGTCAGATACCATTGCTATAAAAACACTTGGTGAAATCAGCAAAATGTTTTCAGGAAAAACCAATAAGTAATTTGGCAAGTCCATTGCTAACAATCCGCTACACAAGGACATAATTAATCGCTACCGCTCGCAATTCTGCCTGTGAGCGGTGGCGTTATACGTATAGAGAGGACTCATTATGGGAAAGAGTGAAAGGCTAGAATTATTTAGAATCAAACTACAAGAGAGTGAGGGAGAATCTACAGCTAAAGGGGCGAGAGATTTGATGTCTGAGTTACTTAAAAGTATCGAAGACAAACATGCTCCAACTGATAAAAAGAAAATGGTCATCTCAGAAGTCACCGAAAAAACGGTGCAAGAATATGGAGAGAAAGGGTTGTATATTCCTTTGATTGGGCATCGGATTTATATAAACGGTAATGGCGCAATTCTGATTAATGATTTTAATACTGATGAAATCTTTGTTGAAAAGGAAAACATTAATGGTATTTCATTTAGTGAGGTATCGGGATGGAAGCCAAATATATTAAACGTATAACAAGCCAATAAAGCTACGGGACGTTACCACCGTCCGCTTCTGACACAGAGATATCCTTCGGCTCTTAATTAATTGTTTCTGCCCAAAAACAAGTTACAGCCTCAACATAACCGGTTTGATGTATATGAAAATGCGGTCTGGTGCTATTTAGTCACAGCCCAAAAAATAGCAGGCCAGCATCACTATAAACATCACTGCGAAGAAACCAAATACCTCCGCAAGGTTTTTTAGGAAAGTAAAAATTCATAAAAAAGGCCAGTCAGAAATACTGGCTGGCCTTTTATTAATCTAACGAAAGCTAGGTTAGGTTTTTACAACCAAGTTTATTCCCACTCGATTGTCGCTGGCGGCTTACCTGATACATCGTAAACCACGCGAGAAATACCATCAATTTCGTTGATGATACGGTTTGAAACGTGGCCTAGTAGCTCGTATGGTAAATGCGACCAACGTGCTGTCATAAAGTCGATAGTTTCAACACAACGTAGTGAGATCACCCAATCGTATTTACGTGCATCGCCCATCACGCCAACAGAGCGTACTGGTAGGAACACGGCGAATGCCTGAGACACTTTGTGGTATAGATCCGCTTTATGTAGCTCTTCAATGAAGATAGCGTCAGCACGGCGCAGTAAGTCACAGTATTCTTTCTTGATTTCACCAAGTACACGAACACCAAGACCTGGACCTGGGAACGGGTGACGATAAAGCATGTCATATGGTAGGCCAAGCTCTAGACCAATCTTGCGAACTTCGTCTTTAAATAGTTCACGTAGTGGCTCAACCAGACCAAGCTCCATATCTTCAGGTAATCCACCCACGTTGTGGTGAGATTTGATCACGTGCGCTTTACCGGTTTTTGATGCTGCCGATTCGATAACATCAGGGTAAATTGTACCTTGTGCTAACCATTTTGCATTCACACGTTGGCTTGCTTGCTCATCAAATACATCAATAAAGGTGTGACCGATTGCTTTACGTTTGTCTTCTGGGTCGTTTAAGCCGTTAAGCGCATTAAGGAAACGCTCTTCAGCTTCTACCTTGATGATGTTCAGACCAAACTTATCACCGAACATATCCATTACTTGCTGGCCTTCATTCAAGCGTAGTAGGCCATTATCAACAAATACACAGGTTAGCTTATCGCCAATCGCACGGTGAATAAGCATTGCAACCACTGATGAATCAACACCACCAGATAACCCAAGGATAACTTCATCATCCCCTACTTTCTCTTTGATACGCTCAATTGCATCTTCAATGATTTGCTCAGGCGTCCATAGTTTTTCACAACCACAGATATCAATTGCAAAACGCTCTAGTAAACGCAAACCTTGCTGAGTATGCGTTACTTCTGGGTGAAACTGTACACCGTAGAAGCGCTTTTCTTCCCAAGACATTGCCGCATGAGGACAAGTATCCGTTCTCGCTGAAGTTTTGAATGTATCTGGAATTTTAGCAACTTTATCGCCATGGCTCATCCACACGTCTAGGTAACCAGCACCATCTTCGATGTGATCTTCAATCGCTTCAAATAGCTTACAGTCGCCTACTTTCTCTACTTTTGCGTAGCCGAATTCTTTTTTATCTGAGCTATGTACCTGACCACCAAGCTGCATTGCCATCGTCTGCATACCATAACAGATACCCAGTACAGGCACGCCTGCTTCGAATACATAATCTGGTGCTTTTGGGCTACCTTCAAGCGTCGTTGACTCTGGGCCACCTGATAGAATGATACCTTGAGGGTTGAACTCACGGATTTGCTCTTCTGTCACATCCCAAGCCCAAAGTTCACAGTAAACACCAATTTCACGTACACGACGTGCAATTAGCTGAGTGTATTGCGAACCAAAGTCTAAGATCAAAATTCGGGAATCGTGGATATCTTTGCTCATTGATAATCTCGTTAGTTAGGAACTAAACAGGATAAAGCCGCATTGCGCCTCTATCAAAAGTAATAAGGGCTAGCAACTTGCTAGCCCAGAAACACGCCTTGAGGCTTAACCCATACGGTAGTTAGGCGCCTCTTTGGTGATCTGCACGTCATGTACGTGAGACTCACCCATACCCGCAGAAGTCACACGTACAAACTGCGGCTTAGTATTTAATTCAGTGATGGTTGCACAACCTGTTAGACCCATTGCACTGCGAATACCACCGATTTGCTGATGGATAATCGTTGCGATTGGTCCTTTGTATGCTACGCGACCTTCGATACCTTCAGGTACTAGTTTGTCAGCAGCATCGCTCTTCTGGAAGTAACGGTCAGACGAACCTTCTTTTTGATTCATCGCACCAAGAGAACCCATACCACGGTAAGACTTGTAGTAACGGCCTTGGTATAGTTCAACTTCACCAGGAGACTCTTCAGTACCCGCTAGCATAGACCCCACCATTACACATGCAGCACCAGCAACTAGCGCTTTTACGATATCACCAGAGAAACGGATACCGCCGTCGGCAATCACTGGAATATCACGACCTTTTAGGCCTTCTACTGCATCAGAGATAGCAGTAATTTGTGGTACACCACAACCAGTCACGATACGAGTAGTACAGATAGAACCTGGGCCAATACCCACTTTAACGGCATCTGCACCAGCATCAGCCAATGCAATTGCACCTTCTGAAGTTGCGACGTTACCAGCAACGATTTGTAGCTCTGGATAAGTTTCGCGCGTGGCTTTAACGCGGTCAATAACACCTTGAGAATGGCCGTGAGAAGTATCGATTAGTAGTACATCAACACCCGCTTCAACCAAAGCAGCAATACGCTCATCAGTGCCAGCACCAACACCAACAGCAGCACCAACACGAAGACGGCCTTGCTCATCTTTACACGCGTTTGGTTTATCTTGCGCTTTTTGGTAATCCTTAACGGTGATCATGCCTTTTAGTGCAAATGCGTCATCAACCACTAAGATTTTTTCGATACGGTGTTCGTGCATGAGGCCAAGGATCTCTTCACGAGATGCGCCTTCTTTTACTGTCACTAAGTCATCTTTCTTAGTCATTACCGTTGAAACTGCTTTTTCTAGCTTAGTTTCGAAACGCATATCACGGCTAGTCACGATGCCTTCAAGTTGGTTGTTTGCACCAACAACCGGGAAACCTGAAAACCCTTTGTCCTGTGCAAGCTCCATTGCTTCTGCAATCGTAAGATCAGAAGTAACCGTCACAGGGAAAGAGATAATACCCGCTTCATACGTCTTAACTTTACGCACGTTGCGAGCTTGCTCTTCGATAGTCATGTTTTTGTGGATAAAACCAATACCACCTTCTTGTGCCAGAGCGATCGCTAAGCGCGCTTCTGTCACTGTATCCATTGAAGCGGAAACAAGCGGTAAGTTTAATTCAATCCCACGAGTCAAACGCGTTTTCAGGTTTGCTGTGTGAGGAAGAACAGTTGAATGAGCTGGTACTAAAAGTACGTCGTCAAAGGTAAGGGCTTCTTTTGCAATTCTTAGCATGTTCGCGGCTTCTCTCAAGTGAACTGAGTATAAGGAATTGCGTGCGAATTTTATCAGCGTTCCTTATGGGAGTAAATAAAATTTAGCAAAAAATGTGATAAAGTGACTGTGAATTTTTTATGGAGGCCAACATGGGATACCCCAATAATAATAAAACCTATTCTGTATCAAGACTTAACAGAGAAATACGCTCGCTCTTAGAGCAAGGTTTTGCCTCTGTACAACTCACCGGAGAAATTTCAAACTTTGTTGCTCCGGCCTCAGGGCATTGGTATTTTTCTCTAAAAGATGACAAAGCACAGATAAAAGCGGCCATGTGGCGAGGTAATAATCGATACTGTAACCACCGCCCTGCCAACGGTCAGCAGGTAATGGTACAAGCTAGAGTGTCAGTGTATGAACCGCGAGGCGACTATCAATTGATAGTCGAGCAAATGGTCCCAGCTGGTGAAGGCTTGCTCAAGCAACAGTTTGACGCCCTTAAAATGCAGCTGGCCGCAGAAGGCCTGTTTTCGGCTAGTCACAAAAAGCCTTTGCCAAGTGTCATTAATCGCGTGGGGGTCGTCACCTCAGCGACTGGCGCTGCCATCAAGGATATTTTGACTGTACTCAAACGTCGTGCCCCACAGTTACAAGTTGTAATTTACCCAGCTCTAGTGCAAGGCGATGAAGCCAAGCAGCAGATTTGCAAACAAATCGCTCAGGCGAATGCTAGACGCGAGGTAGACGTATTGATCGTTGGCAGAGGTGGCGGCTCATTAGAAGACTTATGGAGCTTTAACGAGGAGCCCGTCGCAAGGGCCATTTTTGCCAGCTCAATTCCGGTGATAAGCGCAGTCGGCCATGAAATAGATACTACCATTTCCGACTATGTTGCAGATGTAAGAGCACCAACCCCATCGGCGGCTGCCGAATTAGTGAGCCCAGACTCAGAAGCGCTAAAACAGCGTACTTCACAGTTGCTACAATATCTCAATCAGGCTTTTAAACGTCGCCTTGAAGGTGCATCACAGCGATTAGCAAACTTTGAAGCCCGACTGCAGCTACAACACCCTAAGAATCAACTTATGCAGCAAACACAGCGAGTTGATGAATTGGAGCAGCGATTAATTCGTGCCCAAGCCCATCACTTACGTCAAAAGCAATCGCAATTCCATCTGTTGCAGCATAGATTTGATCGATTACATCCAGAGCAAAGGATCGCCCAGTTCAAGCAATTAGTCGCACAACTCAGTGATAAGTTGCAGTATGCAATGGAGCAAAAGCTTAATACACAAAGACATCAACTCGCGGTATCAAGCGCAAAACTAGACAGTGTCAGCCCACTGGCGGTATTAGCTCGGGGCTATAGTATTGCCAAGCAGGAAGATAACGTGATTAAGTCAGTGGCGGATGTCGACCCAGAAAAGCCGATAATTACGCAACTGGCTGATGGGGAGGTGGTGTCTATGGTCAAAGCAACCCAGTAAGCGGACATAAAAATGGGGAAGTGATTTCCCCATTTTTAATCTAATAACCTACAACATCGCAGAAGTGATAGACTCATTTTCGAGCCTATCATCGTCTTCTAGGAAGTTTTGGTTCATACTCTCTGCAGGACATGGGCATGATGGCTTACCAACCACCTTAGCAGGGATCCCCACTACCGTAGTGTGCGGTGCTACAGGGCTGAGTACAACAGAACCAGCCCCAATTCGAGCGCCCTCTCCTACTTCAATGTTGCCAAGTACTTTGGCACCAGCACCAATCAATACACCGGCGCGGATTTTCGGGTGACGGTCACCCTGCTCGTTACCCGTACCACCAAGTGTGACTGATTGCAGAATAGAAACATTATCTTCAATAACCGCTGTTTCACCAATGACTATACCAGTCGCATGGTCAAACATAATACCATGACCGACTTTACAAGCAGGATGGATGTCAACACCGAATACTTCAGAGGTTCTGCTCTGTATAAAGCGAGCCAGCTCTTTTCTGTCTTGACGCCATAAGCAGTATGCCAATCGATGTGCTTGGATTGCATGAAAACCTTTCAGATTTAAAATTACGTTGAGATAACTATCGGCAGCTGGGTCACGATCTTTAACAGCTTTTATATCATGTGCAACATGAGTCAGCATAGTATCGCAGTGCACAAAGGCCTGATCAAACAGCTCGCGGATTGTAAATGCTGACACCACAGCATCCGCCAACTTATTTGCAACGATAAAGCTTAATGCAGAACCAAGACACTCGTGATTTAAAATACTCGAGTAAACGTGACTAGCAAGCAATGGTTCGCGAGCAACCAACTCATTGGCTTCTTCGCGTAACTTATTCCAAATCTCATGTCTCATGTGACGAACTTCCGATAATACTGATACTTCTCATAGTGTAACGCTTAGAGTCATTGAGTGTCATGTATTATAAAAAATCAGGCTTCAAACACTTGGTTATATCTAATAACCAACCAACATATTTTAGCCTGGTTTTAAATACCCTCAGCTGGACCAAAGATTCTTACAATTTAGCACTGTCGAACTGAGTAGATCTTCGTATAATAACGCCCCATTGAATACTACCAACGCGGGATCGCTAATATGTCGATAAAGATCAAGACAACGGATACCAACAAACCAAATGGCACAGGGCTTGCGCGGATAATCAAAGCAACGCATTGCTCGGCGAAAGGAATGAAAGCGGCTTATAAAGAAGAGTCGGCATTTAGACAAGAAACGTGGTTACTGGTGGCAAGTCTTCCTTTATCAATCATATTGGCGCAAAGTATTGCTCAGTGGGCCTTATTGGTCGGTAGTGTACTGTTGATATTAGTCATAGAACTTATCAACTCGGCAATCGAAGCGCTGACAGATCGAGTGAGTACCGAGCATCACTTACTATCTGGTCGTGCAAAAGATATGGCATCAGCGGCCGTTACGCTGACATTATTAATTAGCTCGTTAATTTGGATAGCTGCCGCAGTGGAGTGGTTCAACACCATAACCTAAAATTACGCGTGGTTTTGATACAAAAAAATGGCGGCTAAATTTTTAGCCGCCATTTTTTATTAAGCTGAATAATCGTTATTCAAACACTTTTTCTACATCCAACGTTTTAATATTCTTACTTGGAATATTTAGCGGGTATGTAGCAATTTCAGCATCTTCTGCCAGCAATACATCAGGCTTTTTCGTGTTATAAGTCATAGGAGATGGCTGCTCAGCACTTAGGCGCTTCGCCATATCTTTTGCATCACCAGTGATAAACACATAGTGAATATCTTCGGTCTGCAAGTTCTCTTTGATAACGCGATTGATATCTTCAACAGACAGCGACGCTAGCTGCTTTGTCACATAGGCAACAAACTCATCGGTGTTGTAGAACTGGCTATCAAGTGCATAACCTAGCTGTCTATCTTGGCTCGCCACCATTTGCGGCACAAAGTTGATTAAGAAGTTACGTGTTGCTTCAAAGTCTGCTTGGCTCATCCCTTCTTTGATCAGCTTATCGAGTTCAAACAATGCAGTACGCGTTGCAAAATGGGCATCGTTATTAGAACGAAGTGGGCGTAACCACACTTGGAAAATTTGCTCACTACGACCTAAGTTTGCATCCGGCTTAGTTTGGAACATACCACGAGGGAAGTATTCGATATATGCATAATCACCATAGTTCATACCACGTACCTGACGGATACGCTGGTACAAGTGGCTGTTTGAACTGCGGTGCTCACCAAAGTATGAACGCACTAACCAAAGCGCAGCCCAGTCTTTGCTGCTACGAACCGTGTCGATTGGGAAACCAAAAGACACCGCTGTTGATTTTGCATTCTTTTCTACGATGGTTGCGTGATGGCCAGACAGTTTAGGGGCATCAGGCACTTGTAAACGCGCTTCTTCGCCTTTAGGTAAAGCCGCAAGATCGTTAAACATCGTTTCTTTTAGCTGTTTATCGAGTGCACCTGTGATACCCACGTTAAGTTTAGCTTGAGTAAATTGCTGAGCGTAAAAAGCCTTAACGTCATCCAGTGTGATTGCTTCTAAGTCTGATAAATCACCAAAGTTATAGCTTTCGTATGGGTGGCCTTTGTACAGCTCGTGATAAAGCACTTCTTTACCTAGTTCTTCATCATTTGACGCTTTCAAACCAGCCTTAATGCCGTCGATTAGCTCTTTTTTCAGACGTTTAAAATCATCTTCTCTGAACCCTGGGCTCAAAAGCTGCTGACTCACAATGCCATACCATTGATCAGCGTTATCTTTATGAATACGACCACGTAAAGAAATCATTTCTTTATCGATTTGATAACCGAAGCTACCAGCAATAGGATACAGCGCCTTTTGAATTTCTTTGTATGATTGCGACTCACTTCCACCATTGGCAATCATAGCCGCAGTAAGCGCAGCAAGACCTTTTTTACCTGCAGGATCTGCGGCAGCACCTGTGTAAAAAAGAAAGTTCACATCCACCAGCGGTGAATTATTGGTCTTGTCTAATACGTTGAAATGACGCGTTACTGGCTTGTCCATTTTTGCCACTAACTTGTCTAAGTTAACTTCCTTATCAAAACCAGGCACAGACTCAAGTGCAGACATAGTCACCGTTGTGCGGCTGCTGTCCACAAAGTATTTATTGGCAATATCACGAATGTCTTTCGCAGTGACTTTATCTGCACTTGCATAAAGCGCATTCACCACTTCAGGGTCACGCTCAAAATGCATGTAGCTTGCGAGTGTCGAAGCAATAGATTGTGATGAGTCAAGGCCGTTAATAAAGCTGTACTTTAGGTTTGATTTAAGTGCAGCAAGTTTATTTTCATCTACCAGCTCTGTGCGTGCTTTTGCGTAAGTGTTATTGATTGCATCACGCACTGTCGCCAGATCTTTTTCATCTTCAACTTTAACGAAAACATGCAGAAGACCAGGGTCTTTGGTTTCAGGGTTGTAGGTAAACATTTGGCTTGCAAGCTGTTTGTCTACCACCAGCTCTTGATATAACTCAGAGTTTTGAGAGAAGTATAACTGCGAGATCAAATCAAGCGCAGCTCGGTCTTTTTTCGCAGGCTCCCATGCAGTGCCTTTATATGAAACAAGCAACCAGTGACCAGGTAAGCCATCATATTTTTCATGGACGTAACGTGCTTTCTCTTGTTTAGGCTCAACTGGAATATCAGCTTGATAATCACCCTTTTTCCAATTACCCCAGTGCTTTTTCACCATAGCCATGGTTTCTTTTGGATCTACGTCACCCACAATGACAAGCGATACGTATTCTGGCTTGTAAAAACGTTCAAAGAAGGTTTTACCATAGGCCATTTGATCTGGCATTGCTTCGATGTCTTCAAAAAAGCCCATCGTTGTGTGTTTATAGGTATGTTTATCAAATGCTTCTTTTCTTACCGCAGAAAGCAGTTTTCGAACTGGGCTGGCATTATTTTTAAGGTATTCACCTTTCACGGTTAGTGCTTCAGTACGAAACTGTTCTTCACTGTAAGTCAGGTTCTGAAAGATATCCGCTTCGATTTCTAATACTTTATCTAAATGCTGCTTCGAGAAATTTAGGTGGTAGTTCGTGTAGTCATTGGTCGTGTAAGCGCGATTATCAACACCTGAATTTTTCAAAATGTCCGAATAAACGTCTTGTGGATACTTTTCTGAGCCTTTGAACATCATATGCTCAAAGAAATGAGCGAAGCCGGTTTTACCCGCTTCGACTTCATTACGCGAACCAACAGAAACCGGGATCTGTAGCGATACCACATCAGGATAGTTAGTTTTAACTACCATGACGCGAAGGCCATTTTCTAGCTCTTCCAAAACATAATCTTGGGCGAATACTTTATTGGATTGGGCAGCTTGAGTACTTTCAGCTGACTGTTGGGCTTGGTCTGAATTCGTCGCTGCGCAGCCACTAAGCGCTAAGCTTACGGCAAAGCTGGTTGCTAGTAATTTGAATTTCATGAATTTGGTCCTAATCATATTTTTTATTCTAAGTAAGTCGTGTTCACTTACGTTAGTAAACCTCCTGATTATGCCCCAAAGCCATACTAATTCGCTAATTTCCAAGGTGATTTACCATCCTAATGTGTAAACAAATATGAAATTTTGGTTTGAGCACTTGAGATAAATTCATAATTATTGAAATTCTTTCATTAAAAAAATCTATCTAGACGTCTAAATGGCTGCTATATTAGTAAAGAGATACAGAAATGCTTTTGTGGAATGAGGATTATGGCTTTAACGCTTCAAGAGAAAATCATTGACCCTAACCAAGGGGTATATTTAATTGGTACCACACCACCTAAGATTGGCACCGACCCAGAGCAGCTAAAATCAATTGCCGCTAAGCTTTTGGGCCGTTTACATGAGATTGAATACGACGGCGTGATCATCTATGACATTCAAGATGAAAGCAGCCGTACTCAAGTACCACGTCCATTCCCTTTTAAGCACACCGTTGATCCGTGTGAATATAGTCAGTTGATCCGCGAATTATCACACCTTGATGTAATTACGTATAAAAGTGTGGCACAGCGCGATAGTGAAGCTTTTGGCGATTGGTTAAGCAGCACAAAACAGCAATATGGGTTAAACAATCTAGTATTAGTGGGCAATCCGTCTTCACAAGGCGATATTAAGTTGCCGCTTTCTGAAGCCTATAAGGTATTGAAGCATCATCAAGATGACTTTTTCTTAGGTGGTGTAACTATCGCAGAGCGCCACGCCAGTAAGCGTAATGAACACGAAAGATTAATTGATAAAACAGAGCAAGGCTGCCAATTCTTTGTTTCCCAAGCAGTGTATGACGCTCAAGCAACCATAGATCTTATTACGAGCTATGCTCGCACCTGTAAACAGCAAGGGCAAACACCAAAACGCATTATTCTTACCTTTACTCCATGTGGTGGAGAAAAAACCTTGCAGTTTATGGAGTGGCTGGGGATTTCAGTACCAGAAGCAACCAAATGGCGCATGTTAGATGCAGACAATACACTAAGTGAGTCAATTCGTATTTGTAGAGAAAATCTAGATCAAATCTTAAAAAGCTGCTCACATCTAGATATTTCTCTTGGCTTAAATATTGAGAGCTTAACAAACCGTAAAGAAGAAATAGATGCATCTATAAACCTTTATCGACTGTTGAAGGCGACCATGGAATTATGCCTTGCGGAAAAGCAAATTGCTTAATGCAGTCTAAGCCAGCTTCATCAAGCTGGCTTTTCTGTTAACCTTGCTGAATTATCCAAAGCCCAGATTAACTTAGGCTCAAGAAAGCGATTAATCCCACCCCAAGTAGCAAGCGGTAAATGACAAATGGCATCATGCCCATGCGCTCTATGATTTTCAGGAAAAAGAAGATACAGGCATAAGCTGAGATAAACGACAGTGCTGCACCACTTAATAACGCATTCCAATCAACCACTTCATCGCCGGTAGCAAGCTCTAAACTGTAATACAATCCCATCATCGAAATGACTGGAATAGACATTAAAAACGAAAAGCGCGCCGCACTTTTCTTATCAAGCCCGAGTAATAAACCTGCGGTGATGGTAATACCTGAACGCGATGTGCCGGGAATAACAGCGGTAATTTGCGCAAGCCCCAGTATCAATGCGCTTTTCCAGTTTAAGGCAAATTCGTCTTTGATTTGTTTCGCTTTCACGTCGGCATACCAAAGCAGTAAACCAAATACTATCGTCGATGTTGCAATCACCCAAGCACTACGTAAATAAACTTCTACGATATCCTTAAGCAGTGGAGCTAAGATCACGAATGGAATAGTGGCAACCACAATACACCAAGTCAGCCGGCTTTCTTTCGAGTGCGTACCTGAGAATGATTTGAACCATCCTGCCAATAGGCTGACAATGTCTTGTCGAAAATAAATAACGACAGCCAGCAAAGTACCAACATGAACAGCAACATCAAAGGCAAGACCCTGATCTTGCCAACCTAGTACCTGTGAAGGTAGCAGTAAGTGGGCAGAACTCGAAATAGGTAAAAATTCAGTGAGACCTTGAATAATTGCAAGGACGACAATCTCAATAAAGCTCATTGCTTGGGAAACTCCACTTTCCATAATTTTTGAGTTGGGTTGTGATACTCCTGCCATAACTGAGCAATGCTTTTACCCTCAACAGGATGGATAAAATCAGGAGCTAGTTCAGCTAATGGCTGAAGCACGAAGGCATTTTTGGTTATTTCATCCCGAGGCAACTGAGCGGGTGATGAACAAATAAGGTGGTCATAAAAGAGAATATCGAGATCTAAAGTGCGTGGACTAAACTTCTTTTCACTACAGCGACGACCATGATCGTATTCTATCGACTTGAGCAGTTTATACACTTCGTCTAAAGACAGCTGTGTTTGTGCCGCAAAGACCGAGTTATAGAAATTATTCCCAGCAAACCCGACGGCTTCACTCTCAAAAACACTCGAATGTTGAAAATCCGGAAAGTGTTCTATCAATACGCTCAAGCCACTCAGCAAGTTTTTTTCTTTTTCTATGTTTGAGCCGAGACTGATAAAAATTTGTGCCATGATAATTCTACTTCTTACGCACAATTTCTACACCAACCGTTTGTGCTTGTGGCACGGCAGCAGGTTTACTCACTTTTATAAGCACTTGTTGTACATTAAATTCATTTAGGATCATTGCGGCAAGCTGTTCAACTAACGTTTCTAATAGCTCAACTGGTTTTGCTTGGGTATGCGCAATAATACGCTCACTCACTTTAGCATAATCAACCGCCAAACTAATATCGTCATGGCGAGCGGCAGCGCTAATATCGGTCAACATCTCAACATCAAAGTAAAGGCTTTGTTTACTTTCTTTTTCAAAGTCGTACACTCCTATTATGGCTTCGACGTGTAGCTGTGAGATATAGACTTTATCCATGTAAACTCCAAACATGTTTATCGCTGTAATTCACCCGCATTTTCTAATCGCAATTCGCGATCTGTGCAGGACTTAAGACCGCCGATCATAGCCCAAAACAACGCAATAAAAAATAAGGAAGACAGTGTTAATCAGTTTAATGTGCGTATGTGCTTATTTATTGGGATCGATTTCCTCAGCGATTCTGGTTTGTCGGTTATTCAATCTACCAGATCCACGCTTTAATGGTTCTAATAATCCAGGCGCAACCAATGTATTAAGATTGGGAGGAAAGATCCCAGCTGCGCTGGTGCTCGTCTTCGATATTTTAAAGGGAACCATCCCGGTGTGGGGAGCCTACTTTCTGAAAATAGAACCTGTGTGGTTAGGTGCAATAGCCGTAAGCGCATGCCTTGGTCACATTTATCCTATTTTCTTCCACTTTAACGGTGGTAAAGCGGTAGCAACGGCATTTGGTGCGCTATTACCCATCGGCTTGTCATTGGGTGGGCTATTGATTAGTACGTGGCTCGTGGTGCTAGCGCTAACACGCTATTCTTCACTCGCAGCGATTGTCGCAGTCGCAGCAGCTCCACTTTACACATGGTGGATAAAACCGCTTTATACGGTGCCGGTAAGCTTTTTAACTGTGGTGATTATTATTCGTCATAGGGCAAATATTAAAAGGCTCTTGAGTGGTAAAGAGCCCAAGGTGGGGAAAAAGTCTAAAGACTAGGGCCTGTTTACCTTTCAAGTTTGTTTTTGCAGCAGTTTGATTGGTATTTGTACAAGGCAGAGCCTGCGTAGCATAGTTATTCTATGTGAGTCAGGCGAGAACACAGTAGAAATGCTAATCAAGCGCTGCCCTTTGGGTTCACCTGAGTGCGCTTTGTTCATTGTTGCTCAACTTTTGCCTAGATTACTAGGCGGCAAGTCGAGCGTCGCGACCAAAACACACTCAGGAGAACAAAAATCAAACAGCAAAGATCAACAGACCCTAGACTTTTTCTAGACTATCCAGCGGCCAACGTGGCTTAGTCTTCATATCAAGTGGCGCATGCTGACCTGCTTTTAGGCGCTGCATTCCTGCATAAGCTATCATCGCCCCATTGTCTGTACAAAATTCAGTGCGCGGATAATAAACTCGCCCTTTCATACCAAGCATCATGCGCTCAAGCTTTTGCCTAAGTTCTGTATTGGCGCTGACGCCACCTGCAATCACAAGGCTTTTAATGCCTGTTTCTTTCAGTGCCCGCTTGCACTTAATCGCTAGTGTTTCTACGACCGCAGTTTGAAAGGCATGAGCGATATCTGCTTTCGTTTGCTCATCATCGCCTTCATTACGGATCGTGTTTGCCGCTGCGGTTTTTAATCCACTGAAACTAAAATCCAGACCTGGTCTGTCTGTCATCGGTTTTGGAAAAGTAAATCGCCCTGCTTGACCCTGTGTCGCCATTTTCGCAAGCATTGGGCCGCCAGGGTAATCAAGGCCGAGTAGCTTTGCGGTTTTATCAAATGCTTCACCAGCAGCATCATCCACTGACTCACCAAGTACCTCATACTCACCGATACCTGAGACTTTGACCATCATGGTATGACCACCAGAGACTAGCAGCGCGACGAATGGGAACTCTGGTTTATCGTCTTCAAGCATAGGGGCAAGCAAATGGCCTTCCATATGATGTACGGCAACGGCTGGGATCCCCCAACCAAATGCTAACGAGCGACCAATTGAGGTGCCAACTAACAAAGCACCGACCAAACCCGGCCCTGCGGTATAAGCAATGCCATCAAGGTCTTCAGGACCGCAACCCGCTTGCGCGAAAGCAGCTTCAATAAGAGGGATCGTTTTGCGTACATGATCACGAGAAGCAAGTTCAGGCACTACCCCACCATAATCGGCGTGTACTTTTACCTGAGAATATAATTGATGTGCCAACAGCCCTTGCTCATCATCATAAATAGCAATACCCGTCTCATCACATGAGGATTCTATACCCAAAATACGCAAGTTACTTTCTCCAAACTCTTTACTGCAGCCGCTGATTATACGAAATCAACTACTCAAGTTCCAAACCAATATTTGTTTGGCCGTCAGCTAGTGCCAAGGCCTTTAGCGACTTCACCGAGTCGCTGCTAATACGCCCCATATTTTCCACATGTTCGATAAGCTCAGCGAGGATTTCAATTTCATACTGCATCTGCGGGTGTTCACGCACTAACTCATTCGTTGGAGATATATCTTCCGCCATCAACATAAACTCGATGTATTTAGCTACCGTTGCCTGAGAAATTTTGGCAACGCTTACAAACTCATGTTCATCTTTTGTCATTAGGCCTTGCAACATGCCTAACAGAGCTGTCGCTACATCGATTGCGGGATAGGTACCAAACATATCGAACTCACTGAGCTCAGGTACATTTGGTTCAACCTTTTCAACCAGCTTTTCTAAGCTAATTTTGCTCTTTGGCAGTAATATTTTCTCCCAGATTAAATTCAGCGCATTTCTGAGAACTTGCTCGTCGCCAAAACCCGTAGCCTCACTAAATAATGAATAATTTGGCAACATACGCTCAATAATAGCAGCACCTAAGACTGCCTTTTGAAGATAATTTAACTCTCTAATTCTTTGAAAGTTATTTGCTTTGCTCATGCTTATTTCCACATTGCCAGCAATATTCAAACGCTGGTCCATTTAATTCTGCACAGTGGTTACATAGCCAATCCGACAGCTCGGCGGCACTGCGATGACGTGATTTGTTATAGTTTACCAATATTTCCTGAGCCTCGGGTAACTTTATTGCATAAACAAAGAGCTTGATGGCAGCTTGCTCTGCTGGAATTTCACCAATAGCACCTGACAAATGCTCACCTTGTAAGCGAACCTGAATATTCGCTTGTTCTAGTTGACCTTTGAGTAAATGCGCTTCAACAAAGCCGCTGATAGCGCACAATTGCACCCAATGAAAAGATTGTTCACTCATTGCATTATCTTCACTATTGAATTAGCACTCAATGTGCTCATTTGTTTCTTGATAAAATCATTCATTATCATCACACTTAAACATCAAGCTATTCCATTAAAATACGACTATGACTCTAACAACACCGGGCCTATTATTCCCAGCAATTTCTTTATTACTGCTCGCTTACACCAATCGCTTTTTGGTACTCGCACAATTGATCCGTGAATTAAACGCTCGAGAAGGCGACACCATAAGATCTTTGGTTAAAGCGCAAATCGAAAACTTAAGGAAACGAATTAGATTAATCAGACGAATGCAAGTATGGGGCGTAATTGCGTTTTTACTTTGTACGTCTTCAATGTTTGCCTTGTTCCTTGAAATATCCTTACTTGGCGTAACATTATTTGGTGCGAGTCTCTGTAGCCTAACCTTATCATTGCTACTTTCTCTTTATGAAATCCACATTTCTTGCGATGCAATCGAACTAGAATTGCAAAATATCGAGAAAAAACCTCAACAAGATTAGCGGCCTTGTTACTGCCGACTATACTAACGTTGAGTCAGCATAAAAAGAGGAGCAATCTGTGAGCGGATTTTTGTTCTCAGATGAAGTGCTAGAAAGCCCAATAAATCAAATGGCCGATACCTACTGGGATATTCTGGTTGTAGACGATGAAGAAGACATTCACCAAGTGACTAAGCTGGTGTTGTCCGGCTTTAAGTTTGAGAATAAAGCATTGAGATTTCATCATGCCTACTCAGCACAAGAAGCAAAAGTCATCTTGGACACGGAGCAGAATATTTCTGTAGGCCTTATTGATGTCGTGATGGAAAGTAATCATGCAGGGCTTGATTTAGTGCGATATATCCGTGATGACTTAGAAAACTTTGATATTCGCCTTGTGCTGCGCACAGGGCAGCCAGGTGAAGCACCGGAAGAATCGGTTATTCGCGATTACGATATTAATGACTATAAGAACAAAACCGAGCTCACTGCCGTCAAGTTAAAAACGCTGCTCTATTCTGCTTTACGCGCTCACCGGGATATTCAAACCATCGAAAAGCACAAAATGGGACTCGAACGCATTATTGATGCATCTTCGAATTTTTTAAAGTGTAGCAATATTCAGGATTTTGCATCAACTATATTATCCCATGTATCCGCTGTAATGGGATTATCAGATTCGGAAATATACTGTGCAGCAGCAGTAAATCATCAAGCTAATGAGCCCACAAAATTTAAGTTACTAGCAGCCTCTGGTGCAGGCGTAGAGCCAAGTAATGTAACTTTGCCAGAGAATGTACAAAATTTATTTATAGAAACGCACAACAAAAAATCATCTATGAAGACCCGCAATGAATATATCGGCTACTTCCCTTCCCGAGAAGGCAGTGAAACGATGATTTATGTGAGTAAGGATAGCGATCTTCATAGCATGGATTTCCAGCTACTTGAATTTTTTGCAAACAATATAGCGCTAGCCTACGACAACTTAAAGTTGCGTGAAACCGTCAAAGACTCTCAAAAAGAGCTTTCTTATATTTTGGGTGAAGCCGTCGAAAAACGCTCGAAAGAAACAGGCTCCCACGTAAAACGCGTGGCACATTATAGTATGCTTTTAGCCCAGCTTTATGGACTTTCTCACTACCATGCAGAAATCATCAAACTCGCCTCTCCGCTCCATGATATTGGCAAAATCAGTATTCCAGATCAAATCCTGAATAAACCCGGAAAACTCACTGATGAAGAATGGATAATTATGCAAACTCACGCACAGCAAGGGTTTGAAATCTTAAAAAATTCAACAAATGAGATTCTGCAATGTGGTGCATTAATTGCGCATCAACATCACGAAAAGTGGGATGGCTCTGGGTATCCAAACGGCTTGAAAGCTGAGCAAATAAACATTGTCGGGAGGATCACAGCACTGGCGGATGTCTTTGATGCACTGGGCAGCGAGCGTTGTTATAAGCCCGCTTGGCCGCTGGAAAAGATAATTGAATTACTCAATAAAGAAAGAGGAAAACAATTTGACCCCAAATTAGTTGACCTTTTTCTAAATAATCTGGAACAATTTATTGAGATACGTGACAGGTATCCTGACTAACTTTGTAATCAGAATGTAAAAACTTCACTTTCTTTTTCTCGTTTTGTGTATTACTATTGGGAAAAGACGTAGTAAATGTGTTTTAGTTGAAATTAAAAGGAATTTCACATGAGATTTGAACAACTCGAGCAGTTCGTAGCATTAGGTAATTTAAGACATTTTAGACAAGCCGCAGAACAAACCCAGATCAGTACTTCAGCGCTTACCCGAAGCATCCAAACCCTTGAAGATGAAATAGGTTGTGAACTCGTTAAACGTTCAACGCGTTCAGTAAAATTAACTGAGCAAGGTGAACTGTTCTTAAAGTATTGTAAAACGACGCTATCAGAACTCGACCTAACCAAGAAAACCATCAAGCAAAGTTTGTTTGGTCGCGATAACCAGAAGTTAATTATTGGTTATACAACACAAGCAAGTAGCATTGTGCCAGTTTCTTGCGGTCAGTTTTTAGCTCAGTATCCTAATGTAAAAATCGAGATGCAGTTACAAGATGAGTTGGAGCTTACTCGCAAGCTGCAACTTGGTGAAATTGATATTAGCGTATATTTACAAAGCGCAAATAGCATAGTGAGCGATATTCACCTACCCGATCAGCTAGTTTTGTTTGTTTCTAGAAACCACCCTCTAGCAAACCAAGACAGCATTAGAAAAGCTGAATTAACGCAATATCCTATGTATGGGTGCTTTTCCCAATCAAAGCAAGTTCAAGGTATGCTTAATGAAGCCGTTGATTCGCTAAACAAATCAACCAGCGTTAAAATTGGTAATATTGAGCAAGTAATTGATGGCTTAAAGAATAGCAACAGTTTCGCAATTGCTAGCATTGAGCATTCCAAAACCATCGCACAAGATCCTAACTTAGTTTTCTTAAAAACCAATAAGGCATTGGATAGAGAGCAATTGATTGTACAAACCAATCATCAAATTGGTTCAAATGCACATATAAATCACTTGCTTGAGCTAATCGAAGATGCAGCATCTTCATCTAGCAAAAAAACAGTAACTTATTAGTTGCAAAAAAACGGGCAAATAATCTGTATTACTTGCCCGTTTTTAATAACCGGCTTTAGAACGGTAAAAACCCCAACACGACCCCTACAAAAATCGCCAAGCCAACATAATTATTGTTTAAAAAAGCCCAAAAACATCTGTCTCTATCTCTATTGCGTATGGCATATTGTTGTTTAACAAGCAGCACAGAGGCTGCGAGTAAGCCACACCAAAAAGCGAGGTTTAAATCAAACGTTACACCAACTGCCGCCATCATCGCGATAAATGTGATGTTGAGCAATGCAATAATGTGGAGATCCCATTTTCCGAATAAAATCGCAGTAGACTTTACCCCAATCTTCAAATCATCATCCCTATCTACCATGGCGTACATGGTGTCATAAGCGACCGTCCAAATTAAATTCGCAGCAAACAACACCCAAGCAAGTACTGGCACATTCTGATTTACTGCCATAAAGGCCATCGGTATCGCCCAGCTAAAAGCAGCCCCAAGTACGATTTGAGGTAAGTTTGTATAACGCTTCATGAAAGGATAGACAGAAGCCAACACAAGTGCACCAAACGATAATGCAATAGTCTGCCAGTTTAAAAAAAGCACCAGAATAAAAGCTAGCGTTACCAAAATAGAAAATAGTCCTAGCGCTTCTTTACTCGTCACGGCCCCCCTTGCAAGCGGTCTTGTCGCCGTACGCTTTACAGCCCCATCAACCTTGCGATCGGCGAAATCGTTGATAACACAGCCCGCACTTCGCATTAGAAATACACCAAGTGCAAAAGTAACAATAAGCCAGATACTTGGAATACCTTCAGCTGCAAACCACAGTGACCAAAGTGTTGGCCACAATAATAGTAAAGTTCCGATTGGCTTATCTAATCGCATAAGTTGGCTGTAAGCCTGCCATTTCTGGTGTTCAATCATAAAAGCTTTCCGATATAAAGACTTCACAAACTAAAATCTTTGCTTTACCGTTTTTAAACCAGCTTCTTCTGGCAAATAAACGCTCTGGGACGACGCCAGTGATGGGTGCAATAAGTTCAATCAGCGCTGGATAGTCTGAAGTAGCTAAACGAAGATACTCAAGGGTTCCGCGCTGCCAATTTGAATCAGTAAACAGTAACTCACCTAACGGCGTCTCACCAATTGCATCCATTCCGACAGTACATGCGTCCTCATTGAGCCAACTTTGTCCAAATACAGCTGCTTTACCGTTACAATTTAGCGTTACTTCTCGGCACCAAACCTGTTCAGAAAGATCTGTACGTAACGCATCTGGAGCGCTCCTGAACTCATTAGCAAGCACAGTCACAGAAAATTTATCACAAGTTTCTTTCAATTTTGCGGTTAGAGATTGGGTCTCTAGTAAATAAGAAGAAAGTGCTGGCTCAACATCCACCAACTGTGTGCTCTTCAGCCAGGGGAGCTCTAAGGGTAATTGCAAAGGCAACGTTCTATTTCCGTTTTAAAAATCCGCGGTCATAATAGCAGAGCAGAGGCTTTCTAAAAAGTTTATGTTTGTGCTGAAGCCAACTGTAAAATCAACGCAATTATGTATAAACTAAGTAAAAAGTAACTTGCATTAGGATACCTGATAAAACATGAGACTGTTGGCTGTTGTACTCACTTTGTGCATTGCATTAACCGCGGCTTCCCCTGTAAAAGCGGATTCAACTATTGGGTATTTCGGGTTTGAGCCAGATATCATCACGAACTACATAGGCCAATCTAATAAAAAGCTTGGCTATGTCCGAGTCACCGTTGACCTAATGCTGAATGACGTTGCGAATATTGCCGTGGTTGAGCACCATACACCTTTACTAAGAGATGCAATTGTACAGATCCTGAGTAAAGAAAACGAAGAAACCATTAAGTCATTAACTGGCAGAGAAGAAATCAGAAAGCGCTGTGCTGAAAAGCTAAAGACATTGCTAAAAGAAGAAACTGGGCAGGAAATTGTTCGAGATGTGCTTTTTACCAAATATTTATATCACTAACCGAATCAACTCATACAAGAACTCGGAAGCGCTAGATTCCGAGTTCGAAGTAACTAGCTATTCTCTTTGAGTTGCCTGTTGATAGGCCAAAATACCGCAACCAACATACCTGATAGCAGTCCGAACAAATGTGCCCAGTTAGCCATGTTGATGAAAAACATATCCGTAAATCCAAACAGCATCCAAAGCAGCATAAAACCAATAACAGGCTTAGAGACCAAAGCGGCTCCGGCAGGATTTCGATGACCAATTACCCAGCAAAAGCCTAGTAGTCCGTAGACCACGCCACTTAGTCCACCAAAATTAGCGTCAACAAATAGGTACTGCATAAAATTACTGGTTAAGCCGGTTACAAAGTAGATGCAAACTAACGCCCAGAGCCCTAGTTTCTCTGAAATTTGCGCGCCAAGGTGTAACCACCAGCTTAAATTAAAAATCAAATGTATGGCGCTAAAATGTATCAGTGTAGGCGCTATCCAAGTCCAAGGTTTATCTAGGGAGAAACGTAGCGCAGAAAAGATGCCATTAGCGTCACCAAATAACATGGCGACAAAAATAATAATACTGACACCAAAAACGCCCTGTAATAACCAGTTCAATCCCAAAAAGCGCTTTACTAAGTTTAAGTTTTGGCCTTGGTAGCTAAATAACCCCTGTGTACTTCCGGTTTGCCAAGAAGCCGCTTGATATAGTTCAGCCTCAGGTTGCTCCAAAAACGTTTGCCAAAGACGCATAGCAAGCGCTTCATCACCACGCTCTAGCCAAACTTCAACTTGTTGCCCATCGTGACTTTGCAAAACACAATAAACCCCTTGCGTCTTAAAATAATCGACCGCACCTTGTGCTAGTCGTGCATTGTGATAATGGGCTATTAACTTCACTTTTCAATCTCGTTTGGCAATTCACTCGCCCACTGCGTAAAACCGCCATCCATACTGTAAACATCTTCAAAGCCTTGCTCAACTAGGTAGTTAGCAGCGCCTTGTGAGGAGATCCCGTGATAACACACCACAACAATAGGTTGGTCAAACTCTTTTTCCTGCATAAAATGCGCAAGATTAGCGTTAGATAAATGCTCAGCGCCTGGGATATGCCCTTGTGCAAAAGTATTTTCATCGCGGATGTCTGCTACCACTACATCATCATTGCCTAAAAGCGCTTGTGTGTCTGCTACTGAAATATGTTTAAAAGACATGTGTTACCCATTTAAAACTAAAAAATAAAAGACGGCTTAAGCCTTATCGACCTAGCCGTCTTTCTATTATAACTACTCATTCATGCACTAAGCAAAGTTGAGCATTAATCCCAATTCAGAATCACTTTACCTGATTGCCCTGAAATCATCGTATCAAAGCCAGTCTGGAAGTCATCAACATGGAACTGATGTGTAATGATTGGGTCAAGGTTTAAGCCTGACTGGATCAAACTTGCCATTTTGTACCAAGTTTCAAACATTTCACGGCCGTAAATCCCCTTGATCACTAGACCCTTGAAGATCACTTGGTTCCAATCCACCGCCATGTCAGAAGGAGGAATGCCCAGCATTGCAATCTTACCACCATGGTTCATGCTGTTTAACATGCCCTTAAATGCAGAAGGAACACCTGACATTTCAAGCCCAACATCGAACCCTTCTGTCATACCAAGATCTTTCATAACCGTTTCGAGGCTTTCGTTGGCAACATTTACTGCTCGCGTAGCACCCATTTTAGTGGCAAGTTCAAGGCGATATTCGTTTACATCTGTGATCACCACATGACGCGCACCGACGTGCTTCGCCACTGCCGCAGCCATAATACCAATTGGACCCGCACCTGTAATGAGGACGTCTTCACCAACTAAGTCAAACGACAATGCGGTGTGCACTGCATTACCGAATGGGTCGAAGATAGAAGCGAGTTCATCTGAAATGTTGTCAGGGATCTTAAACGCATTATAAGCAGGAATAACTAGGTATTCTGCAAATGAACCTTCGCGGTTAACGCCTACCCCAATGGTGTTACGACATAGGTGAACACGACCAGCACGACAATTACGACAATGACCACATGTGATATGACCTTCACCAGAGACTCGGTCGCCAATGCTAAAACCACGCACCTCTTGGCCCATATCGACCACTTCACCTACGTATTCGTGTCCCACAACCATTGGAGTTGGGATCGTGTTTTGTGCCCACTCATCCCATTTGTAGATGTGTACGTCGGTACCACAAATTGCTGTTTTACGGATTTTGATCAATAGATCGTTGTGCCCTACTTCCGGTTTTGGCACATCCGCCATCCAAATTCCTTCTTCAGCTTTCAACTTGGATAATGCTTTCATAGTATTCGCTCGTTAGCTGCACCGGCTTAATGCCGGTGGCAAAATTAAATGACGCCTAGGTCTTTACCAATACGGGTAAAGGCTTCGATTGCTTTGTCTAGCTGCTCAGTAGTATGCGCAGCTGAAATTTGTGTTCTGATCCTAGCTTGCCCTTTTGGCACGACAGGATAAGAGAAACCGATAACATAGATCCCTTCAGCTAGCAATCTGTCAGCCATTTCTGAGGCTACTTTGGCATCGCCTAACATAACCGGAATAATAGCGTGATCTTTACCCGCACAAGTAAAGCCGACGGCTTCCATCTTAGTACGGAAGTAGGCTGCGTTATCCCATAGTTTAGCACGTAGGGCATCGCCTTCTTTCATCATGTCTAGCACTTTTATTGAAGCTGTAACAATTGAAGGCGCTAGCGAGTTTGAGAATAAATAAGGACGTGAACGCTGACGTAACCACTCTACGATTTCTTTCTTACCAGAGGTATAACCGCCAGATGCACCGCCAAGTGCTTTACCAAGCGTTCCTGTAATAATATCCACTCGGTCTAATACACCACAGTATTCCGGTGTTCCTCGGCCATTTTCACCAACAAAACCCACCGCATGTGAATCATCAACCATCACTAAAGCGTCGTACTTATCCGCTAAGTCACAAACCGCTTTTAAGTTACAAATAACGCCATCCATTGAGAATACGCCATCGGTGGCGATAAGCTTGGTTTTCACACCAGCTTCATCAGCAGCAATTAACTGCTGCTCAAGATCAGCCATATCGTTGTTAGCATAGCGGAAACGCTTAGCTTTACATAAACGCACACCATCAATGATGGAAGCGTGATTTAATGAGTCCGAGATAATTGCATCTTCAGGGCCTAAGATAGTTTCGAATAAACCAGCATTGGCATCAAAGCATGAAGAGTAAAGGATAGTATCTTCCGTTTCTAAAAATTCACTGATCTTTGCTTCAAGCGTTTTGTGAATATCTTGCGTACCACAGATAAAGCGCACCGACGCGACACCAAAACCATGGTCATCAAGGCCGCCTTGCGCCGCTTTAATTAGCTCTGGGTGATTCGCCAAACCTAGATAGTTGTTTGCACAGAAGTTAATTACACTTTCGCCAGTCGATACTGCAATTTCAGCTTGCTGCTGAGAAGTGATAATACGCTCTTTTTTATATAATCCTTCAGCTTTTACTTCTTCAATTTGTTGCTGAAGCTGGCTGTAGAAGGCCGATGCTCTCATCTGGGAGTCTCCATTTTTTGCACGGTGATAGTAAGCTACGCATCGCCATAGGCGGTTGTCATTCTCACTATCAGAAGTTAACGCTTGGGCTTATTCTATATTAATTAGCTCAAGTTAATTGGAACGTACCAATTCAATCATACCTGGTACATCAAAAGATATCTTTATTTTAAAAGGTTCACACAATAAATGCACGATTTGCGACAACTGGCAGCAAACTTTATTTTACTCAGACAAACATAGTGCGGCTGGTACCTCCGCCAACGACGCACATACTTTATCCGCGAGCTGTTGTTGCTCTTGACTAAAACTCTGCCCAGACTCAACTAAAATGGCTGTTTTTACGCCAGCAGCGCGGGCGGCCTTGATGTCTGAGACTTTGTCACCAATCATAATACTATGCGTAGGATCCAAGTCATGCTCGGCTATCGCTTGCAGCAGCATCCCGGGTTCTGGTTTACGACAGTCACACTCTACTTTATATGGGCCTTGTGCCTTTTCAGGGTGGTGAGGACAAAAATAAACACCAGCGATGTCAACACCATGCGCCATAAACTGCGCGCACATCCACTCGCTTAACGCGTGAAATTGTGCTTCATCGTAGTAACCTCGGCCAATGCCCGACTGATTCGTCACGACCACAATTTTATAACCGGCTTTGCTAAATGCTTGGCAGGCACTGAATACCCCATCGATAAACTCAAAATCCGCGATTTTATGAACATAGGCGTGATCTTTATTAACAACGCCGTCTCTGTCTAAAAATACAGCCTTATGCATTGGTCACAATCCCCTGCTCTTTTATTACCCGCTCAAACATCGTAATAACAGCATCAACAGAAATTTGAGACATGAGTTCGCTACCTTTTACCCGTGTTCCCCAGGGTAATTGCTCAGCAGTTTTACCCTTTTGCGCAATGAGGTTTTGATGATAAACCTCAACTACATAGTCTTGATACAGGTACGGCCCTGTGCGAGTTGGGTTGGAGTGAGCATACAAACCGATCACCGGCGTTCCAACTGTCACAGCCATATGAGCAGGCCCAGTATCAGGTGCTAACACCAATTCGGCTTGCTCCAATACACAAAGTAGGGTTTTCAAATCAGTTTTTCCCACTAAGTTTAATAACTCAGCTTGGCTGTGTTGTTGAATTTCGGCTGCTAAGTTTTGCTCAAGTTCCGTTGGGCCACCCGTTATCACCACCTGAAACCCCAATGCAGCAGCATGATCTGCAACCCTCGCATAACGCTCAGGAAGCCAATTGCGCTCGGCTTTACTTGCCGCAGGCGATATCACAAAAACCTTGCCTTCAGGTAATAGCGATTTTGCCGCAGCTCGATGAGCTGCCGTCACTGGCATCTGCCATGTTGGCTCACCGCACTCAGCACCAATTGCACGGGCAAAGTTTTGGAAACCTTCGAGCACATGTGGCGACTGTTGAGGTGCGATCCGCTTATTAATAAACAAACTGTGTAACTCTTTAGAGCGCCCTTTATCAAAGCCTATTTTTTGCTTTGCAGGAATAACTCGCGCAACAAGGTTGGCTCTTAACGCAACCTGCATATGTAGTAATACGTCAAACTTTTGCCCTTTGAACTTTGCCTTTAACGCCTTGAGCGCGGCTTTACCCTGCTTTTTGTCAAATACGACGAGCTCAACACCGGGTAGGTCAGCCAGCAACATGGCTTCCACTTTACCTATCACCCACGTTATTTTCGCTTGCGGATGTGCGCGTTGGATCGCCTGTACAGCACTCACTGCATGGCACACGTCGCCAATCGCAGAAAGTCGCAAAATACAAATAGAGGTCAAGGATTTGCTCAAAACAATAGTTCTCATGGAAAGTAACAAGCGCTTGATCTTAAATTAATCAAACAAGTTTGCAAGTTTCACTGAGGGTGAAAAATCGTTAGAATGCCACAATTGACTCTTAAGAATCCTATATTGTGCAAATCACCAAACAGCCGCATAGCTATTTACTAACGCCTTCAACTCTAGATTATGATGTTTCAGAAGAAATGTTTGACCCTGAATATTGGCAGAAAAATAATGCGATTGTCGGCTCGAAAGAAGGCCGAGCAACGGCGTGGTTCGTGCGGTTTAATCAAGGCATAGCGGTACTCAAGCACTATTATCGTGGTGGCTTAATCGGCAAGCTGTTGAGTGATCAATATATTTTTACCAAACTAGAAAATACTCGCGTATATCAAGAGTTTGCTTTGCTAGAGCAACTACAACTACAAGGTTTACCAGTCCCAACACCACTTGGCGCAAGAATATCGCTTCATTTTGGTATTTATCGTGCAGATATTTTGACCGAAGCGGTGTCTGATGCCACCAGTGTTTGCGAAATTTTGCAAGCAAGAACGCTTAGTACAAATGAACTGGAAAGTATCGGCCACACCATTGCTCAGTTTCACCAAGCCGGTGCCTATCACGATGATTTGAACATCAACAATATTTTGTTTGATGCCAACGGCAAAGTATTTCTAATTGATTTTGATAAGGGCAAAATCATGCAGCCAAACTCAAGTTGGCAGCACGCAAACATGGAGCGTTTGCAACGTTCATTTAAAAAAGAGGCCGACAAATGGCCGACCTTTTATTTTGATGAAAATCAATGGCAAGTATTGATGCAAGCCTATCACAGCGCACGTTAACTTTTTTGTAGCTGTGCCTTTTTAATCACATTGGAAGTCGAGCAGCCATCCAAAAATGCTAACACCTCGACTTTTCCACCTTGATTAAGCACATGCTCTGCACCTGCAATCTCTTCCACTTTATAGTCACCACCTTTGACCAAAATGTCAGGGCTGACCATTTCTATCAGCTTAGCTGGTGTATCATTTTCTTCAATACTGCCAAACGGAATAACCCAATCCACAGAAGCGAGTGCAGATAACACCATTGCCCGCTCTTTCAATGGATTGATTGGACGTTCAGGCCCTTTAAGACGCGAGATTGATTCATCATTATTTAACCCAACGACGAGTCTATCTCCCATCGCTTTAGCTTGCGCTAAATAACGCACATGGCCTGCATGGAGAATATCAAAGCAGCCGTTGGTAAACACAATGGTTTCGCCGTTTTGCTTGGCAAAAGTAATGTGCTTAAGCACTTCTTCAAACGGCGTTTGGTAGTGCTCGCCCGTTTCTCTAAGATACTGACCCAGTTTGCGACTCAACTCTTCCGGTGACACCGTTGCAGCACCTAACTTACTCACGGCAATGCCTGCGGCAATATTTGCAACCTCCACCGCGTCTTTAGCAGACATTCCTGCGCCTAACATCGTCGTCAGTGTGGCGATCACGGTATCGCCAGCTCCCGTAACGTCACTTACTTCCTGTACTTGAGCTGGGAAATCAAACTTTTCAGTATTGGTTATCAAAGACATACCTTGCTCGGAGCGCGTCAGCAACATAGCGCCGATCCCTGACGTTTTCAGGAGCTCGCGCGCACTAGAGGTGAGTGCCTCTTCGCTGCTTGTATCTCCACCTGCGAGTTTAAATTCGTTTAAGTTAGGCGTGATAAAATCAGCACCTTGATAAAGGCTCAAGTCACTATTTTTGGGATCAATAAGTACCGTTTTACCAGCAGCTTTAGCCACCGCAATCATATCTGAAATGGCGCATAAAGCGCCTTTGTTGTAGTCGCTAAACAACACAAAGTCATACTTATCAACTTCTTGCTTTAGACGCTCAAGCAGTAGTTGACTGTGAGATAACTGAAAGGGTTCTTCTAAATCGAGTCGGACTACTTGCTGATGACGGCTGATCACACGCATTTTTGCGATAGTCGGCAGCTCAACGACGTTAACTAGGCTAGATTCAATGTTTTCTTTGGTAAGAATAGCCTCAAGCGTTTTGCCATTGTCATCTTCGCCAATAAGCCCAAGCAAACCCACTTTACCATCTAGGTGAGCGATGTTTTTGGCAACGTTCGCCGCACCACCAGCTTTGTCTTCCAACGCGCTGACTTTAACCACAGGTACTGGAGCCTCAGGAGAAATGCGCCCGGTATCTCCATGCCAGTACCTATCCAACATCACATCGCCAACCACCAATACCTTGGCTTGATTTAGCTGTTGAAGCGCCGCTAACTTCATGCCTCTTGCTCCGCCGCAACGAGCATATCGACCGCTTCGCATAGCCAGTGACCAATAAACATATGCGCTTCTTGAATACGCGCTGTCTCGTCGTTTGCGATAATAATCGGTAATTTAGCAATATCCTTAACTTTGCCACCAGTTCTGCCAGTCAATGCCACGGTAAACGCGCCAATTTCATTCGCGGCTTGAAGTGCCAAATTGATATTAGGGCTCGTACCTGATGTGGTTAAACCAATCACCATATCTTCCGGTTTACAAAGTGCCTGAACTTGACGTTCAAATACGGAGTCAAAGTGATAGTCATTGCTGTGCGCGGTCAAAATTGAGGTGTCGGTAGTCAGTGCAATCGAAGCCAAAGGACCACGCTCTAATTTGTAACGCACCACAAATTCTGCAGCTAGGTGCTGCGCATCTGCCGCGCTGCCACCATTACCAAACCAAATGACCTTACCACCTGCTGCTAATGTACTTTGGCATGCTTCAAGTAGCTCAACACATTCTTGGTGATAGTTTGCCATTGTTTCAAAAACATCAACATGGCGCTGTAAGCTTGCGAAGTAGCTTTGTGCTACTTGTTCATTCAATGACATATTTGTTCCTAAACTATTCTATGCTTGTCCCGCGTGATACCTACCAGTATACATGGACTGATAACCAAGTGTAATTCTCACCGAAGACATCTTTACCCAAGGTTAATTTAGTTTCGACTTGCTTGCTGTAAGCTTCACCAATATGCGCCAGCTCAAATTCATAACCAGTTTCATATTCAGCACCAAGCTCATTTAATTCGTTGAAGTATTTACTTTCGTTATCAATAACCGACAGCTTAGCTCGCCACAAAGAACGGTAATCTGCTTGATAAGTACCTTCTAGTACATGGATCTGCGTCGGTGCACCATCATCGAACTGGCGATGGTTGGCAGCAAAGTGTCCCACACCAAACCCATCAATCGTATTGCCTTTAGTTTGATAAATTTCATTGACGTACCAAAGACTTTCCATGTCGGTAAATTCATAGCGTAATGAGGTGGTTGAACTTACATTCGGTAGGAAAATGCCTACGCTAGTCGCTGTATTACCAAACAAATAGTTCTTATGGTTATTAGTATCTTCCCCACCATACTCTAGATACCATTGTGCTCTGGTACCGTAATTTGTAGTGAAGCTCGTGGTGATCGTTGCCCATTGGTCGCCAAGTTCATCATCTTGAGTCAGGTCGCCGATTTTATTGTCATTGCCAGCAGGATCTATATAGGCCTTAATAAAGTCCTCAAAATCCACCTTCCTAGGGCCTCCACCAAATTGTAGTACTCGATTTAGACCAATTTTCCAACCATCGATTGGTTCAATACTAAAGTGTGTACCAGCAATTTTCGGTGTACCATCATGCAATGTATTTTGAAAACGAATTCCCTTTTCGACTTTATCTAACTCTGAATAAAACAATTCAACATCAAAATTCCACCAGTTTTTAAGTGGAACAACTAACCCCAATGAAATAGAAGGCCGGTTTTTAGCGTTATTAGAGTAGACCTGAGCCGAATGCTTAAATGGCGAGAACCAATGTTCTTTATAACCTAGGTTAAGCTGTAAATTGCCATAAGATAGCCCGTAAAAAGTGTTATACGCCACTAGTTTGTCAGCTTCTACTCGATACTCAGCACCTATTTGTAGAATACTCGAATCACCGCCTCGCCATACTCCAGCGAATCCCAATTCGGCATATTCGCCACTATAATTACCTCTGTCGTTGGCGATTTGCTTTTCCTCACCGCTATCAACACGTAATGTGACAGATCTTTGCGTTAGTGCGTCATCTTGTAAGTAAGGTGCAATTCCCTGACTAATACTCTGTTGTAATGTGGCGTCAATATGCCTAAGCTTCATCAAATGCATCTTGATTTCACTGATACGGTAAGGCTTTGCCATAGGCGAACCAACGGTCAACGCAAACATTTTATCGATTTGGTATTCCAACAGCGGATCTTGCCCAATGGGTAAATAGGCTGTTGGGCTCGCTAAAGCGAGATTCGAAGCCAATAAACTACAGCAAGCGAGTACTCGAGCTAAATTCATTTTGTTATTCCATTACTTTTAATGCGCTAAATACTACCAAACCAAAAGCCCCTAGGCATCTGTTGAACTGTGTAAAATTGTGTTGTTCATTCAATTTCGCCCTGGAACAAGGTAAAATACTGATTTTTGAGCTGAAGCAATTTCTATGGCACGCCATTTATATTCCCTGCTGTTGCTAGTGTTAGCCCCTTTGTTATTGAGCTATCTCTATTTTATTCGAGGTAGGAAAAATCCTGGCTATCGAACTCATTTTACAGAGCGCTTAGGCTTTAACCTAAGCAAGCTGCCGCCACATGCTGTTGTGATCCATTGCGCTTCCGTTGGGGAAGTGCTTGCAGCCACACCTCTCATAAAATCAGTACTTAAAGAACAAGCAGCAGCTCCAATCATTATCACCTGTAACACCCCAACAGGTAGAGAAGAGATAACAAAAGCTTTTCGCGCTCAGGTTCAGGTACATGTCTGTTATTTACCTATAGATTTTGCTTTTGCGGTCAGAAAATTTTTCAATTCCTTGAAGCCCAAACTCCTTATTGTGATGGAAACTGAGCTGTGGCCTAATCTTTTTTATTACGCCAAACAAAACCAATGTAAAACCTTGGTAGTCAATGCCAGACTCTCTGAAAAATCATACCAAGGTTATAAAAAGCATGCTTGGTTAACGAAAGGCTTGATGAGCAACATAGATCTGCTTGCAGCCCATAATGAAGAAGACGGCAAGCGTTTCATCAAGCTCGGGCTTGTTCAATCTAAGCTTCACATTACTGGCTCAATCAAGTTTGATATCTCAATCACCGAAGAAGAAATTGCAAAGGCAAGACAGTTTCAAGAAAATTACCCCGAGCGGTTAATGTGGCTTGCAGGATCTACGCATCCTAAGGAGCATGAGCAAGTCATTGCTGCTCATCAACGAGTATTAGAGCAGATAAGTAATGCGTTACTTATTATCGCGCCTCGCCATCCCGAGCAGTTTCAAGCGGTTGCTGACTACCTCAGTGAACAAGAGATCGCTTTTACCAGAAAGAGTAGTAACGGTATAGACGCAGAAGCTTCGGTCTTGTTAGCGGATACTTTAGGGGAATTAAAGTGGCTATTTGGTGGTGCTGATATCGCCTATATTGGAGGTAGCTTGATTGAGCGCGGCGGTCATAACCCACTAGAAGCGGCGGCTCATGGTGTGCCAATATTAACCGGCCCACATACCTATAATTTTGCGCATATATACCCTCAACTTATCGCGCAACAAGGTGCCATCGTAGTTGATGATGAGGACAAGCTTGCCGCTCAAATTATTACGCTATTTGAAGATAAATCGCTTCGAACGCAAATCGGTGCTAACGCTCAATCGGTACTAGTTGAAAATACCGGGGCTATTTCTAAAACCATGACACTAATCAATAAGAGCTTGGAATAATTCATGAATACAGTCATCTCTACAATGCAAAACTGGGTTAGCCAAGTCATTGTAAAATACAACTTTTGCCCGTTTGCTCGACAGGAAGTTGAAAGTAACAGCATTCATTATTTCGTGTCTCAAGCGATAAGCCACGACGATGCCGTAATGGATATGTTAGAGCAGTGCTCAGAGTTAAACCATGAGCCAGAGCGAGAAACAACACTAGTTATATTTGATATGGGTTTTAGTAATTTTGATGACTTTTTGGATCTCGTCGACCTAGCAAACGCTTTATTAGTAGCGCAAGGGTTTGAAGGCACTTATCAAATTGCCACTTTTCATCCAGATTATGTGTTTGCTGATAGCGATGAGCATGACGCAGCAAACTATACTAACCGCGCGCCCTACCCAACACTCCACTTGATCCGCGAAGAAAGTATGGCCCAAGCATTAGAAGACTATATCGATCCTGAACAGATCCCAGAAAATAATATCCGCCTCGCAAGACGTAAAGGGGAAGCGTTTTGGCAGCATTTGCTGCAGCAATGCCACAAGGTTAAATAACCTAAGCTACGGTTAAATAGTCAAAAGGCTGGTTTAGCCAGCCTTTTCTTGTAAGGTTTTGAATTACTACTTTTTCACCCAGCTGCCATTGACTTGAATATAATGACCTGATTGCGTTTTGTTATACGCTTTTTTAGCCGCTAAAGCCTCTACTTGCTCAAGCGTGATACCGTTCTTTTTCGCTAATTGCTGGTATTTCTGTTTGCGCTTTTCATTCACTTCATCAACTAGCTGCTGTACACCTTGGCCATTTTTAACCACGCCAAGATAGCCCGATGTAGTTTCGCCAACTAAACCCTGTGATTTAGCATCGTCAATGGAAATTGCGAATGCGGCGAAGCTCATACTGAGCCCAATAATTAGGGTAGAGATTGCTTTTAGCTTCATAAATCCTCCTTAGAATAGCTCGCTGTCTTCGCTGAATAAATTGTCGAGTTCTTTATCCACTTTCACGCGGATCTCATGATCTACTTTTACATTTAAGTTAATCGTAATAGGCTCTTTGGTTTCTACTTGCACCTTATGAGTACAAGCACTCAATACCAATAAAGCTGATATCACTAGCATCCATTTCATTCACTAACGCTCCTCTTTATTTAACGCATTTTCCACTTCGCGCGTAATCTCGTCGCTCAAGCGTAGGGCTCGTAATAAGGTAAACACATTTTCTGAGTGTGTATAGTTAAAGTTTACTGGTTGTTGTTGGAGTTTGTTAATTCCTGTAATTTTAACATCTAAGTCCAACCAGCCGTCTTCACTTAAATTTACGCCACTACTCAATTGCTCAATGGTCAACTCGTCAAGTACACCAATCACCGTTTGTAAGCTAGGTTGCTGCTCTTTTAGCGCATTAATTGATGCATTGTTTTCAACCTTTAATAGCCCTTCACCAACATTATGGATATGGCCAGAATCAATACGCACCCCAGATGAAGATACTTGTACTGGTAACTTGCCTGAGATCAGCCCTCTGAGCTCAACGCCTGCATCATGCCCAGAGGCGGCAATAAGATCTAAACTCAGTTTATCTAGCGACACCTGAACGACCTGCGGCGTTGAGACCAAACTAACTTCATCAATCCCCACGTTACCGGCAAAAACCTGTGCGTTAATATCTTTTAGTTTAGCCACGCCTGCTTCGCTGAATAGTTGGCCTGTTATTGCTTGAACGATAACACCAGCTCTCAACTCTTCAACACTCAGTGTGGTTGGCTTGAGTTGAATATTAGCTGAACTTATTAGACCAAAGACATCAATCGCTGCATTTTGAATAAGCCGTTCATTAAATAACGCAGAGCCGTTTTGAACGCTCCCGTCTAAGGTAAATATGCGCGTGGATAAATCCCCTTCGAGTACTGCATAGAAGTTACCATGGGTAATTTTTAAGTTCGGTAAAAATGCGTCAATATATGGCTGAAGTTGAGTGAGCTGCTGCGTGGGCACGTGTATTTGTGCTGGATGTTTTAAGCTTGAATATTGATGCTCAAGCAACGCCTTTACACCATCAATATTAACCACATGTGACGCCATCAATCCGCGGCTTTGCTGCCCTTTGCTGTCAATGCTCACGTTTTTCAAACTGAGATCAGCTAAGTTAACTTCTGCTACCTTAGTATTGCCCGACAAGGTTGAAAAGATTTCTCCGGTCGCGACTGAGCCTTGCCAGTGCAGTGTCTGTGCAAACTCATTCAGTTTATAACTCTGCTGTTGTATCTGTGCACTGGTTAAGGTGAGGTTGATATCAAAATCATGTGTAGGCTCAAGCACAACTCGCCCGCTCAACGCACTCTGTTTTGCTGTTACATTCTCAACACTCAGGTTTTGCAGTTTTGAATCAAGCGTTATCGCAAAACTCATTCCTTCAGGTAAGACTCTGTGTAGTAGATGTCCACTTTTGAGTTTTGGCACATCTAGCTGCGCATGTAAGTCAAACGTCAGAGATGGATTATCAATCACCAAATCTGATGTCGATAACTGGGTTGAGAATATGCTCGGCTGAGCCTCAACTGTAATTAGCTTGGTTGGATCACCCAATATTTTGAAGCGGCTATTGAGCTCGAGATTCTCAGCAATAACATCTTGCAGTGTAAGCTTTTGAAGGTCACTTGTGATTTCCCCCTCATATTAACAAAATTTGGCCGCGCACTAAGCGCTCCCGCCAGTGTATGCGCGCCCCACTTTTCATCGGAAAATTCAAGGCGAATATCACCATTGACGAAAGGCTCAGTTAAGTCGACTGCCAACTCGTTAACTTCAAACTGTAGCGGTTTATCTTTACCTGTCACTTCAAGTAAATCTGTCGCGATTGAATCCGCAGAAATGGTAATTTCACTCGGTAAACGAAGCTGCCAAGTGGTCGGTAACAGTTTACTATATTCAGAAGTAAGACAATCAAGCGTTGATTTCGCTGAAATCGGCTCGGCAAGTGCTACCTTCCCCTGCTGCGTGGCTAAATCATACCGCCCTGACACAGCGCCTATATACGCAACGGTACTTTTACACTCAGCCTGTTCAAGCGCTACTAAAGTTTCAAGTTCCAGCTTTGCGTCCATAGCCAGGCCATCGAATTCAAGCTGGCTAGTTCCTGAAAGTGCTTGGATCTGAGGAGGTAACAAAGCGCTGAGGTACTCGCCACTAAGGTCAACATTTGCAGCAATACGCTCTGGCTGCAATGTAACTTCAGCAGCGATGTCACCTGAAATTACAAATTGATTCAGCTCGGACTCCGAAATCGACACGACTAATGGCTTTGGTAATGGCTCACCAGATATAGAGAGCTTGGCAACATGCATTTTGGGTCTGGTGATGTCGAGTGGCAATGCAAGGCGCTGTGGCCGAGTTGCATCTGACTTTTTGGGCGAAAGAAGTTGCATATCCGCTTTTTCAATATTGACTTGGCGCATGCTGAGTTGCGCATCATAAAGCTGGGCATTAAACGCATCTGTCTGCACACATGCTTTTGTAATATGGATACGATTGAAGCCCGACAAGCGCCAGTCAAGACAACTGACCTGAAGTTCATTAACGGGTATAAAATGTTTAATGGCCCAGAGCGACAAAGGAACTCTGGCAAGGTAAACACCCACTAAAACACTGAGTATCAACGCTAAGCTCCAAAGCCATTTTTTCATTCGTATCCCTAAAATATGATTGCTATTTCCCTTTCAGTGTACCCGATAGATAATTATCGAGCCATGAATAAAAAAGGTCACCGAAGTGACCTTTTTCAAATATGTTAGCCTACTAGCTTACGCGCATTGCGGAACATACGCATCCAAGGACTATCTTCTTGCCACTCATCTGGGTGCCAAGAGTTTGCAACGGCTCTGAATACACGCTCAGGGTGCGGCATCATCACAGTTGCACGACCGTCTGTTGACGTCATGCCTGTAATACCAGCAGGTGAGCCATTCGGGTTAGCTGGATACTGAGTGGTTGGATCACCGTAGTTATCAACAAACTTCACAGCAACTGAACCTGAATTCAGTGCCGTTTGTACCGCCGCTTCGCTTGCAAACTCAGCATGACCTTCACCATGTGATACCGCGATTGGCATGCGAGAGCCAGCCATACCATCAAAGAAGATTGACGGGCTTTGCTGTACTTCAACTAAGCTGAAACGCGCTTCAAAACGCTCTGACTTGTTGGTGACAAAACGTGGCCAGTTTTCCGTGCCTGGGATCAGCTCTTTTAATGTAGAAAGCATCTGACAACCATTACAAACACCTAAGCTGAAAGTATCTTGGCGTTGGAAGAAGCCTTGGAATTGCTCACGTGCTGAGTCATGGAATAGGATTGATTTCGCCCAGCCTTCACCAGCACCTAATACGTCACCGTATGAGAAGCCACCACATGCCACTAGGCCTTTGAATTGCTCTAGTGTTAAGCGACCTTCAAGGATATCGCTCATGTGTACGTCGATTGCCGCAAAACCAGCACGATTAAATGCAGCCGCCATTTCGATATGTGAGTTAACGCCTTGTTCACGCAAGATGGCAACTTGAGGCTTTACCCCTTTTGCAATGTAAGGCGCTGCGATATCTTCGTTTAGATCAAAGCTTAGTTTAACGTTAAGGCCCGGATCTTTGTCATCGAACTTAGCGTCAAACTCTTGCTTCGCGCAATCAGGGTTATCACGTAGCGCTTGCATCTGGTAAGTTGTCTCAGCCCAGGTAGTGCGAAGCTCTGTGCGAGTATTTTCAAGTACTGCCTGACCGCCACGAGTAAAGATAATTTTATCTTCGCTATTTAGCGTACCGATGCGATGTGCAATATCAGCAATACCGTGTTCGGCAAATACCGCTTCAACCGCTGCAATGTCATCATTGCGAACTTGCAATACTGCGCCAAGTTCTTCATTGAATAGCACTTCTAAGTCTGTACCTTGCAGCGCATCTAATTCAATGCTCACACCTGTATGGCCTGCAAACGCCATTTCCGCGGCAGTGGTGAATAGACCACCGTCAGAGCGGTCGTGGTAAGCGATAAGCTTGCCAGATTCAACTAATACTTGTACCGCATTGTAGAAGCCTTTTAACAGCTCAGGGCTGTCAACGTCAGGTGTTTTGTCGCCAAGTTGCTTGTACACTTGCGCTAAGCTTGACGCGCCAAGACGGTTTTGACCAGCACCTAAGTCAAGTAGGAATAGGCTGGTTTCACCCTTATCTGTACGAAGCTCAGGCGTGACTGTTTTGCGAATATCTTCAACACGACCAAATGCAGTGATGATAAGTGATAATGGCGCAGTCACTGACTTTTCTTCGCCATTCTCATCCCACTTTGTCTTCATTGACATTGAGTCTTTACCAACTGGGATTGTAAGGCCTAATGCAGGACATAACTCTTCACCAACTGCTTTAACCGCTTCGTAAAGACCCGCATCTTCGCCTGGGTGACCCGCAGCCGCCATCCAGTTTGCAGAAAGCTTAATGTTGTTTAGGCTACCGATATTAGCACCAGCGATATTGGTTAACGCTTCTGCTACTGCTAGACGCGCTGATGCTCCATAGTTAAGTAGTGCCGCAGGGGTGCGCTCACCCATCGACATCGCTTCACCGTGGTAAGTATCGTAAGTTGCCGCAGTTACCGCGCAGTTAGCGACTGGTACTTGCCAAGGGCCAACCATTTGGTCACGTGCAACCAGACCCGTTACGGTTCTGTCACCAATCGTGATAAGGAATGTTTTCTCAGCAATCGTAGGTAGGCGAAGTAAACGCTTAGCTGCATCTTCAAGTTCAATACCAGCTGTATCTAATGCTGTACCCACTACACGCTTTGACTCAACGTCACGATGCATTTTAGGTGGCTTGCCAAGTAATACGTCTAGTGGCAGGTCCACAGGATTATTATCAAAGTGGCTATCAGCTACTGTTAGATGACGCTCTTCCGTCGCTTCACCGATTACCGCATATTGTGCGCGCTCACGCTTACAAATTGCTTCAAAGCGAGCAAAGTCTTCCGCTGCAACAGCCAATACATAGCGCTCTTGCGACTCGTTACACCAGATTTCGTGTGGTGCCATACCTGGTTCATCGTTCGGGATGTTACGCAGCTGGAATTTACCACCACGGCCGCCGTCGTCGACAAGCTCAGGAAATGCATTTGATAAACCACCCGCGCCCACATCATGAATAAACGCGATTGGGTTATCATCACCAAGCTGCCAACATTTATCGATCACTTCCTGACAACGACGTTCCATCTCAGGGTTTTCACGCTGAACAGAAGCAAAGTCTAAATCTTCGTTTGATTGGCCAGATGCCATTGATGAAGCAGCCCCACCGCCAAGACCGATGTTCATTGCAGGACCACCAAGTGCGATTAGCTTAGCACCTACAGGGATTGAGCCTTTTTGCACGTGATCTTCACGGATGTTACCTAAACCACCAGCGATCATGATTGGCTTGTGGTAACCACGTACTTCAGCGCCATTATGGCTTTCTACTTTTTCTTCGTAAGTACGGAAGTAACCCAATAGGTTTGGACGACCAAATTCGTTGTTAAATGCAGCGCCACCAAGTGGGCCATCAAGCATGATGTCTAATGCATTAACAATGCGTCCTGGTTTACCAAAGTTAGTTTCCCAAGGTTGCTCAAAACCCGGAATACGAAGGTTAGAAACCGTGAAGCCAACAAGACCTGCTTTTGGCTTAGAACCACGACCGGTTGCACCTTCATCGCGGATTTCGCCACCTGAACCTGTTGATGCGCCAGAGAATGGGGCAATCGCCGTTGGGTGATTGTGTGTTTCCACTTTCATCAGAATGTGGATATCTTCCTCGTGGTAAGCGTATTCGCCGTCAGTATTTGGGAAGAAACGACCCGCTTTAGAGCCAGTCATTACTGCCGCGTTATCCTTATAAGCCGACAATACATTGTCGCTATTGGTTTCGTAGGTGTTCTTAATCATTTTAAACAGCGACTTAGGCTGCTCTACACCATCGATAGTCCAATCAGCGTTGAAAATTTTGTGACGACAGTGCTCAGAGTTTGCTTGAGCGAACATGAACAGTTCGATGTCATTAGGGTTACGACCTAGCTTTTCAAAGCTTTCGACTAAGTAGTCAATTTCGTCATCAGCTAGTGCAAAGCCCTGCTCAATGTTCGCAACCGCAAGTGCTTCACGGCCGCCGCCAAGAATATCCACTGAAGACATCGGGCGAGGCGTTTCCGTGCGGAATAATTTAGCAGCATCATCAAGCTCTGCATGAACAGATTCGGTCATGCGGTCATGAAGTAACTGTGCAACTTCTTCGAACTGAGCTTGTGTAAGTTCACCCTCAACATAATAAGCAATACCACGCTCAACACGGTGTACTTGCGTAAGACCACAGTTGTTTGCAATATCTGTCGCTTTAGAAGCCCAAGGAGAGATAGTTCCGATCCTTGGTGTTACCAAGATCAGTTTGCCCTCTGGCGTGTGCTCCGTAATAGTCGGTCCATACTTTAACAGGCTGTTTAGCTTAGTTAACTCAGCCTCTGAAAGCTCAGCCGTTAAATCAGCAAAATGCATAAACTCGGCATAAACATTGATAACTGGTAATTGAGCTGCAGCGCAGGTTTTAAGGATCTTTTGGACTTTGAAATCTGAAAGTGCAGGTGCACCACGTAGGATTAACATAGGTATTTTCATCCGGGGTTAAGGATTGAACGATATCTTTGGGCGCTCATTATAGTGGAAATAGCGCGCGGAATTAACACTAATTTGTCAAAACTAGAAAATATCATGCAAATCTATCATTACCTTAAGTTAATTCGGCTTTTGCAATTATGATTTTGCTGCGGTAAGTTGGGATTTCGAGCGCAAAAGAGAACCTAGGTCATGTTTAAATACATCTTTATGTGCTTTGTTGTCATCTGTTTAGTTGGGTGCGACAAAGCCCCTCTTAATCAGTTGCAACATGTAAAACAAAATAAGGTATTACGTGTTGGCACGCTCGCGGGCCCGGGAAACTACTACCAAGGCACCACTGGAGAACAAGGGTTCGAATATGAACTGGCGAGTGAATTTGCCAATGAGCTTGGTGTTGAATTACACATCGTTCCTTACTTTAATTTAGATGAGTTATTTGCAAGGCTAGATGCCGGGGACTTAGATATCGTTGCCTCCGCAGTAAGCTTTCACCCATCAAGAACAGCGCAATATCGTTTTGGCCCGACGTATAGAATGATCAGTCAAAAGCTCGTGTACAAACAAGGGAGAGAATGGCCAAGAGACTTTGATGATATTAAAGCGCCAATTACCGTACTAGCACACAGCAACCATGTTATTGCCCTCGAAGAAGCAAAAACAAGCCATCCTCATTTGAGTTGGGAAGTTGTCTCAGATAAAGGTGAAGAAGAGCTGCTTCAGGCCATCATTGACGGAGAGATTGACTACACCATCACAGACTCACATTCACTGGCCCTATTTAGACGCTACCACCCAACCGTCAGTATTGCGTTTTCAGTTACAAAAGATGAACATGTGGCGTGGATGATGCGTAACGAAAAAGACGATTCGTTATATGCGTTGCTGCCTGCATTTTTTGCCCGAGTACAACAAAACAACTTTTTGGCCACACTCGAAGAGAAGTATTTTGGTCATATCGAAGAGTTTAACTATGTAAACACCTTAGCTTTTGTCGAAGCTGTACATAGTACCTTACCCACCTATCTCAAGTGGTTTAAAAGTTATTCGAAACAGCACAATATCGATTGGCGTTTGCTGGCTGCAGTCAGCTATCAAGAATCGATGTGGGATCCCAGAGCTAAGTCTCCAACAGGGGTTCGTGGCATCATGATGCTAACACAACCCACGGCTAAAAAAGTTGGCGTGACAAACCGCCTCAATGCGCAGCAAAATATTGAAGGTGGCGCCAAATACCTACGTATTTTATTCGACCGTATGCCTGAAGAAATACAGCAGCCCGATAGTACTTGGCTTGCCCTTGCTTCTTACAATGTGGGCTGGGGACATGTGCGAGATGCACGTAACATTACTGCGGATCAAGGAGGCGATCCGAATAACTGGGCTGACGTTAAAAAACGACTACCACTACTTACTAAAAAGCGCTACTATCGAAATACAAGATATGGATATGCTCGTGGTGATGTTGCGGTAACGTATGTAGATAATATTCGCCGCTATTATGATGCACTTGTATGGTTGGAAGACAACGGTGCACTCCTACCTGACAGCAGTAAAGCCTCTTCGCAAACGACTCCGGTTGATAATCCAGACAAAGCAAGTGAAGTCGAGAAGCAGCAGTAATTTATATTTACTAAACTGGCTTGATAAATGCTTCAAAAGGTCATAAATCTGTCATAGGCATAGCGTATTTATACTAAATTAATATTTGGGGGCGGTACCCCCACCTAATCTCTCACATTCGGAGGTTCTATGTTGAGAAGACGTCGGAATCATCAATTTAAACGTAACACCAAATACACGTCGCCAAATCGCCGCCGTGTAATGATGAAAAATACACACCGTAAAATGCTCTTGCGCCATCGTATTTTTGCGCTAATTCAAATGGAAGAGCAAAGGGATGCGAAAACAGCCACTGCGGTAGTACAACCCTAAGTACTACCGTTTTTCAACTTTTTTGCTGCTTTAATCTCTTGGCGTCTGCGCTTGAAAAATGCAGACAGCTTCTCGCCACATGCCTCACCCAGTACGCCCGATGTAACTTCTAGTTGGTGGTTGAGCTTTTCATGCTGTAACAAGTTCATTATCGAACCGGCCGCGCCCGTTTTTGCGTCAGAGGCTCCAAACACCACTCGGCTCAAGCGGCTATGGACCAGTAAACCGGCACACATAGGGCATGGCTCAAGCGTCACATATAAAGTGCAATCAATCAGCCGATAATTTTCAACGACTTTGCCAGCTTCTCGAATAGCCATCATTTCAGCGTGAGCCGAAGGATCATGACAGGTAATTGAACGGTTCCAACCCGCAGCTATCATTTCACCATCTTTCACTACAACAGCACCGACAGGAATTTCGTTCTCCGCTTCAGCTTTGTCAGCAAATGCTAACGCCACTTTCATCCAATATTGATCATCTTTTACTTCTGACATGGTAATTTTATAGTCGTCCTCACCTAAAATGGAGTATATCACCTCCTGCAGAGCTCTGGTTAAGCTGCTATTCTTAAATAATCACAGTCACCAATACAGCTGCTTTTATAAGCAAACTCAGGATGTTACCAACATCTTTTTAATATTTTGCGGACATTATTGATAATTTTCGCAATTTTGCCGTGGCTCACAGGGTTGGATTTACGCTATAATTCGCCGCTTTTTTTATTTCGTAAGCTCAAAAACACACGGGTAGAATATGAAATTTCCGGGACGCCGTAGGCATAAACACTATTTTCCGGTGGAAGATAAAGATCCGCTTATTAACCAGTTACACGCTGATGATCGGCTAAAAAGGAGCTATATCTGTGGTATAGATCAAATCGTCGTTGATATTGAAGCGAAAGTGGATCAAGCTTTTCTTGATGAATTCCACTTACAGCGTGGTATGTCACAAGTGATAGACAATGATGTCACCAACGCCCTTTATGATAGGCTAAAACGTGATGACATGATCGACTATGAATTTGCCGGCGGTACCATAGGTAACACCATGCACAACTATTCGGTGCTAGCAGATGACCGCTCAGTCCTACTTGGGGTGATGAGTGAAAACATAAAAATTGGCAGCTACGCCTATAAATTTTTATGTAACACCTCAAGCCGAGTTGATCTAGACTACTTGCAGCCAGTTGATGGCCCCATTGGTCGTTGTTTTACACTTATTGATGACAGTGGTGAGCGAACTTTTGCTATCAGCGCAGGATTAATGAATCACCTACGTCCTGAGTCTATTTGCCAAACGCTTATCGAAGAATCATCGGCGTTAGTGATCAGCGCTTACTTAATGCGTACAAGTGGCGATGAAACCATGACACAAGCAACAATGCAGGCGGTTGAGTATGCCAATAATGCCGGCATACCCGTAGTATTGACGCTTGGTACTAAGTTCTTAATTGAACAAGACCCCAAATGGTGGGCTGACTTCGTTGCTAAACATGTTGATATCCTTGCGATGAACGAAGAAGAAGGAGAGGCGATCACAGGCTTTAGCGATCCACTTCTCGCTGCGGATAAAGCACTGGACTGGGTTGATCTGGTCATCTGTACTGCGGGCCCTAAAGGGTTGTTTATGGCGGGTTATGTTGATGACTGCTGTAAGCGTGTGACTGAATACCCATTACTTCCCGGTGCTATTCCTGAATTTAATCGCTACGAATTCTCACGCGCAATGAAAAAAGCCCAGTGTGAACAGCCTATCAGAGCATACAGCCATACCGCTCCTTATATGGGTGGACCAGACATCATCAAGAATACTAATGGTGCAGGTGACTGCGCTCTTGCCGCTGTTTTGCATGATATTTGTGCCAATGAATACCATAAACTAAATGTACCAAACTCAGCAAAACATGAGCAAAGTGCAATTACCTATTCATCGCTGGCACAGATAAGCAAGTATGCAAACCGTGCAAGCTACGAGGTACTCGTTCAACACTCTCCAAGGTTATCGCGAGGCCTACCTGAGCGTGAAGACTCACTAGAGCAATCATACTGGGAACAATAACGGTTCTTAGCTTGTTTAGGATTGGTAAAAATAGCGACTTCGGTCGCTATTTTTATATCAGCTAGTTTGTATATAACTTGGCATCAAAAAATAGCAGTACCAAGTTCGTTGGATAGGTATTCTAATGCCGCGATCCCAGCCAAAGAGTTACCAACTTTATCAAGCCCTGGCGACCATACCGAAACCGTAAAACGATTGGGTACGATGGCGATTATCGCCCCCCCGACACCAGACTTGCCAGGCATCCCCACTCGATAACCGAAGTCACCAGCTGCATCGTAAAGACCACTCGTAAACAACAGCGAGTTCATTTGCTTGGTTTGCTTTTTGGTAAGTATCCGCTGTTTTGATAAGTTGCAGTAACCCTGACTAGACAGATAGGAAAATGACTTCGCCAACTCAGTGGTATTCATTTCAATTGCGCAAAAATTGAAATATGACCACAACACATCCTCGACTTCATTATTAAAATTGCCAAATGACTTCATCAAATAAGCCATCGCTGCATTTCTATACCTGTGATCATATTCAGACTGCGCCACAACCTTATTAATACACAGCTTGTCGTTACCAGACATCGCTCTATAGCTTTCTAGCATGGTATGAATTGGAGCAGATAAACGAGAGTACAGCGCATCACAAGTTACAATGGCACCTGCATTTATAAATGGATTTCTTGGAATGCCATTTTCGAACTCAAGCTGAGTTAAGGAGTTAAAAGCTGTACCCGAAGGCTCTTTCCCTACCCGACTCCAAAGCTCGTCACCATAGCGCTGCAGCGCTAACGTCAATGTCATTACTTTGGATACTGATTGAATCGTAAATCTGGCTTCAGTATCTCCGGCACTATAAGTTTCGCCATCTACCGTATGCAGTGAAACAGAAAATTGTTCTAATGGCTGCTCAGCTAAAGCTGGAATATAGTTAGCAACTTTGCCTTGGCGTAACAACGGTTGAACTCGCTGCACAGCCTGTTCTAAAATTTCTTGGTAATTTGGCATATGCTCGTAATTAAGGCTAGCTAGGATGATTGGGGAAGTGTATCAAAAAAGGCCCCGTAGGGCCTGATGTTTATCTGAAACTATGGTTATTTCAGTTCCATTTCTTGAATGATCTCGTGCGCAATAGGTGGCGTTGTACTCACCGGCTTCTGATGTTTATTGGCTTTTAACTGACCTTTTCGGTGCTTCAAAGCTGCATCCAACTTTTTAGACGCTTTGGCAATAGCAGGATACATCACTTCGTCTTCACCTTTTACCGATATTCGGCTACCAGCGTAGTTTGTACTTATCTCCGTGTAAAATTGTTTGTGTTCTTTGCTGACGATGATGTCTAGGGATAACAACGACGGAAAATGGTTAGCGATCTTGGCAAACTTTTCATGAACGTGGTTTTTAACAGCATCGGTTACATCTACGTGATGGCCAGATAAATTAATCTTCATATGCAATCCTTCTTTTGCGTTTACCCTTAACAATAGTATTGGCACGATTACTCGATTTCTCAAGAGCCTTAGCAAAAATTTATTACAAAAATTGGAAGGAAGCTGATTCTAATCAAAAAAACATTTCTAGAAAAATTACGCGATAATAAATCCAGGCATAAAAAAGCCCTAGTAAGGGCTCTTTTCATATTGCGTTAAACTTTACAATTAAAGGCCTGCACGCTCTTTGATGACAGCAATCAATGCTGAACCACCGTGGTTTGACTCAGCCCATGCTAAATCTTTACCGTCTTCTAACGCGCTTTTTGGAATACTTTTAATAATGTATTCCCCAGCATCGTTTGCGTTACTAGCAATTGCATGTCTTAGTAAGTTATTACCGTTGCACTGAATTGCATCGTAAACATTACGCATTTTAAGGCGTGATGTTTTCAAAGCGTTACGAATGCGATTTTTATCGTCCGCAGCGATATATTCACATATAGAAAGCGCCAACTGATCGTTTGCACTTACCGGTTTGCTGAAAGAAAAAGCAGCAACAGCGATGGAAGCTGACAGTAGCACGGTAGTTAATTTCATTACACAGACCCTTTAATACTTTATTCGTAGCATATAACTGGCTATATTTTAGCAACCTAAACAATTGTTAGCAAGAAACTCATAGTTTTTTGTTCAGAGTTACGAATTTATAACTATGGTTATTTCTCTCGTCAGGTTCGTTACACTCAGTTTCAAGCACTTCCCATTCAGCAACCTGCTCGTAGTCAGGAAATTGAGTATCCCCTTCAACCTCTAAATCGATGAAGGTCAAATAGAGTCGCTGAGCATAAGGTAGAAATATGTCATATATATGACCACCACCAATTATCATAATTTCGTCACACCCTTCAACAGTACTCAATGCGGCTTCAGGCGAAGCGACGACCTCTATACCTTCCTGAGTGTAGTCAAGATTTCTGGATATCACTATGTTTCTACGACCCGGCAGAGGCCTACCAATAGACTCAAATGTTTTTCGACCCATGATCACAGGTTTACCTAGCGTAACCTTTTTGAAATGTTGAAGATCTGCAGGTAAGTGCCACGGCATATCGTTATCTTTTCCGATAATACGGTTATTTGCCATCGCAGCTATCATTGAAATTACCACAACGCACCTTTATAGTATTTTAGTATTAGTTTATACATACAATTAGCATGCAAGATGTTTGATTAACCTGAACTCGGGATAAGAAGTAAGTTAATCCACTAAAATCACTAAGCTCAAAAGCGTAGTATCACTCTAGCCAGAAGTTATTTCTTAATACAAGGCAAATTTGTGCATCAATAGCTGGCCTATTGCAAACAAATTTAACGCAGTAGTAAGGGATAACAGCTGCTAGAGAACAAGTTGTTATCCCGAGTTCAGGTTGATTAGTATATCATCTTCAATACAATTGCGGCGAGAATACTGAGTTGAAGTAATATACCGTTCAAATAGGCATAAAAAAGGCCCATTTAATGGGCCTCTAGAATAAATTCAATGTAACTTAACGCTCGTAAATAACTTCAACATCATAGTCGTCGTCATCCCAATCATCCCAGTCATCATCGTCGCTCTTATCATTTTTAGTTGCATGTCTGTGGTATGTGTCCCACTTAAATTCAACTTCTTCTTGCTGCTCTTCTTCGAATTTATCTTTTGGCATGCTTTCAAGAAGGTTCATGATATCAAAGCATAAAGGTTGCGTATTTAACTTGTTTGCAGCAGAGATCATATAAAAGTTTTCTGCGTCTAGCTCTTCAGCAATACGAGCGCATACTTCTTCTCTTTCTTCTTCAAGCAATAAATCCACTTTATTTAGCACTAACCAACGAGGCTTTTCCGCTAATTTAGGGCTGTACTGATGCAGTTCGTTAATAATAGCGAAGCCATTCTCGACAGGATCACTACCGTCAACCGGCATCACATCAATAATGTGCAATAACACTCGACAGCGCTCTAAGTGCTTTAAGAAACGAATGCCAAGGCCAGCGCCGTCCGCTGCACCTTCAATTAGGCCTGGGATATCAGCAATTACAAATGACTTGCTCGCTTCTGGTCTTACAACACCTAGATTAGGCACTAGCGTGGTAAATGGATAGTCAGCGACTTTTGGTTTGGCAGCAGATACACTGCGGATAAACGTAGATTTACCAGCATTTGGCAGACCTAATAAACCAACGTCTGCAAGCAGCATTAATTCTAAGCGAAGGTTACGAACTTCACCTTGAGTACCTAGTGTTTTCTGTCTTGGTGCGCGATTAGTACTTGACTTAAAACGCGTATTGCCAAGGCCATGATACCCACCTTTCGCTACGATCAGCTTTTGTCCATTTTTGGTCAAATCACCTAAACACTCTTCAGTATCGACATCTGTAACTCTTGTACCAACTGGTACCTTAAGTACTAAGTCCTGACCTTTTTTACCGGTACAATTACGACCTTGACCATTGGTACCACGCTCAGCCCTGTGAAAGCGTTCAAACTGATAGTCGATAAGCGTATTTAAATTTTCATCAGCCTGCAGGAATACACTACCGCCATCGCCACCATCACCACCGTCTGGGCCACCATCTGGCACAAACTTTTCGCGGCGGAATGAAACGACACCACTGCCCCCATCTCCGGCTTCCGCTCTAATCTCTACTTCATCGACAAACTTCATGGTTTAAACTCTTTAACTCTGTCTGAATTCACTACACCATTATAGCAGCAGCGACAAATCGCTCCTAATACCAATTGTATTAATACGCCTTGATATAGCTAATTTGGTAATTGATGTGCTGAAAACAAAAAACCCCGCCTAAGCGGGGTTTTTAGTATTTAATACCGATTACTCAGCAACGATGCTAACGTATTTACGGTTTAAAGGACCTTTCTGCTCAAAAACAACTTTACCGTCTGCTTTTGCGAAGATTGTGTGGTCTTTACCGATACCTGCGTTAGAACCAGCGTGGAACTTAGTACCACGTTGACGAACGATGATGCTACCCGCTAAAACTGATTCGCCACCAAAACGTTTAACACCTAAGCGTTTACTTTCTGAATCGCGACCGTTACGAGTACTACCAGCTGCCTTCTTATGTGCCATCTTTCTGTACCTCTAAAAATTAAGCGCTAATGCCAGTGATTTTAACTTCAGTGAACCACTGACGGTGGCCCATCTGCTTACGAGAATGCTTACGACGTCTAAACTTAACAATCTTAATCTTCTCGCCACGACCGTGAGATACAACTTCAGCTGTAATTTTACCACCGTTAACAAACGGTGCACCGATCTCGATCTTTTCACCATCAGCAATTAGAAGTACTGAATCAAATTCAACTGCTGCACCAGTTTCAACGTTTAGCTTTTCTAAACGAATTGTTTGACCTTCAGTCACACGGTGCTGTTTACCACCACTTTGGAAAACCGCGTACATAATTAACTCCGTCTGTGCGCCCTCAAATCGACGCAACTTAATATTCTTCAATAGGGCGCGAAGTTTACGCTAATGCGTATCTTGGCGCAAGAGTAAATTTGAAGAAAGTGAATAAAATTTAGCTCGTATGAGGGCAATCAAATATTTTCCCCTATTCTAGTCAAAAAAATGTCAAAGCCAAGCTCTTTTTTCTCTCAATTCATTAGACAAAAGGCGACTCTATAGTTTACCTAATACAGTACCAAATGAGATTTCACCGTACCTATTTCACCCCTTGCGAAACCATTGAAAGCACAAAAAGTAAGCATAAAAACGTTTTTTTATAAGCAACTACGACAATTTATCGAGTCGATGATTTTTTTGTAGTACAATCGCCGAGTTTATTCATTTTCGGTTAATAGATTGGCTCGGAGCGCAATGGATATAAAAACTATCCAAAATTTGGTTGAGCAAGATATGCTTGACGTCAACCAACTTATACATCAACAAATGCAATCTGATGTTGCACTTGTAAAACAACTAGGTTTATACATTGTAAATAGCGGAGGAAAACGCATCCGCCCAATGTTGGCCCTTTTGGCTGCACGAGCATTAGGTTACGAAGGTGATAAACACATCACACTAGCGACAATTGTAGAGTTTATTCACACAGCGACCTTACTCCACGATGACGTGGTTGATGAGTCATTGCTGCGCCGTGGAGAACCGACTGCAAATGCTGAATTTGGAAATGCGGCAAGCGTATTAGTCGGTGACTTTATCTACACTCGCTCATTCCAGTTGATGGTTGGTCTTGGTAATATGGAAGTCATGCAGATTTTGGCCGATGCGACTAATATCATCGCAGAAGGCGAGGTGTTACAGTTAATGAACTGTAATGACCCAGATACAACTGAAAAGAGTTATATGCAGGTTATCTACAGCAAAACGGCAAAGCTATTTGAAGCTGCAACTTTACTACCCGCTGTAGTGCTAGAGCAATCCGACGAAATTAAAACTGCGCTTAAGCTTTACGGTATGCATTTAGGCACTGCCTTCCAACTTGTAGACGATATTCTTGATTACAGTGCTAACGCAGAATTACTTGGCAAGAATATTGGCGATGATCTCGCCGAGGGTAAACCTACGCTTCCGCTTATTTATGCAATGCAGTATGCAAATGCTCAGCAATCATCTCAGATCAGAACAGCGATAGAAAGTGGTAATGGACTTGATTATCTTGAAGATATTTTAGCAACACTAGCCGAGACCAAAGCACTTGACTTCACGATGGCTAAAGCCCAAGAAGAAGCCCAAAAAGCGATTGCACAATTGAGCGTTTTACCTGACTCAGTGCACAAAGAAGCGCTTATAGGACTTGCTAAACTTTCTGTGGATAGAGAGTATTAATCGTCTCCTAACCAGTTTATGAGCTATAAAAAGGTCGTTGATGCGACCTTTATTTTTCTGGTGGCCTGTAGCCTTCAATTTCGACTTCTTTATCTTCAAACAAAAAGCCGACCATCTGCTCTTCAAGCATTTGCCTGTGCTCAGGATCCATCATATTAAGATGCTTTTCGTTGATTAGCATAGTTTGCTTATGCTGCCATTGCTGCCAAGCTTCTTTGGAGATGTTATTAAATATACGTTCACCAACTTCTCCTGGATACAGTTGAAAATCCAGTCCAGGCGCTTCCTTTTGTAACTTTTGACAAAATACCGTACGTGCCATGAGTATCTACCTCTTCAATTTTAATCGTGCACTCAATGAGAGTCAGCACCAGTGATAGCGTCAGTTTACCCTATTGCGGTTAATACTTTAACCAACTTTTTAGTCGGCGCAGCAAGCCCAACCTCTGGTGGATTATGAGTATCGAACCACAGCAACTGCTGATCATGCACACAATCCGGTATGCTTTTTACTTCTACAACCACGGGGGTAATAGTTAACTCAAAATGCGTAAAAATATGCACAAAGGGTTCAAGTGTATTTGTACATTCAAGTTTAAGTTCTTGCTGCTTAATAAACGCGTCTAACTCATTTCGCTCTGCGAACTCAAAAAAGCCGAATAACCCACCCCATATTCCACTGGAAGGGCGCTTCTCCATCAGCACTTTATCATCACATTTAATTATTAAGTGGTGAGTACGCTTTTTTGGTTTCTCTTTTTTGGGTTTAGGGTTCGGAAACTCTTTAACCCGATTATTTTTGAACGCTGAACATTCCTCAACAAGTGGGCAAACATCACAGTTTGGCTTACTTCTGGTACATACGCCTGAACCTAAATCCATCATAGCCTGATTAAACGCTCTTACATCACCGCTTGGCGTGACGGCATCACTCAAAGACCATAACTGATTTTCGACCTTTTTTACTCCGTACCAGCCCTCAACCATATAAAACCTAGCTAAGACCCGCTTAACATTACCATCGAGTATTGGATGATGCTGACCAAGCGCAAGAGAGAGTATCGCACCTGCGGTAGAGCGACCAATGCCCGGTAAGTCCATCACCGCTTCTAATGTTTGTGGGAATTTACCCTTATAACTATCTCTGATCACCTTTGCAGCTTTATGAAGATTTCTTGCTCTGGCGTAATAACCAAGCCCAGTCCAATGGTGTAACACTTCATCTTCCGGTGCATCGGCCAACGCAATTACCGTTGGGAAGCGCGCCATAAAGCGCTCAAAATAAGGAATAACTGTGGTTACTTGAGTCTGCTGTAACATCACCTCTGAAACCCATACTTTATACGGCGTTTTTCCGAGTTGCCACGGCAGTGTTTTTCTACCATGAAGGTGATACCAAGACACAACTTGCTCACCAAACCACTTAGCTTGTTGCTGGCTAACTTTCATAAACTTGACTAGTACTTGTTACAAAGCCGCCAGTGTAATCACAATCGCTTTAATAGTCACCACGTAAAGTTTCACTCTATACTTGTTTATTGCCAACTGAATGACGATAATATGCGACCATTTTCACGAGCATAGAAATGACCATGAACGAATCAAGCAAAAGTGCGCTCGAACAGGCGCAGGAAGAAGGCAAGTACATCAGAAAAGTGCGTAGCTTTGTTAAGCGTGAAGGACGTCTTACTAAAGGCCAAGCAGCATCGCTAGAAAAGTGCTGGCCAACAATGGGACTGGAACACCAACAAGGTTTGCTAGACTTTACTGAAGTATTTGGTAACAGCAATGATGTCGTTCTTGAGATTGGATTTGGTATGGGTAAGTCTCTCGTTGAGATGGCAAGAAATAACCCACAACAAAACTTTATTGGCATAGAAGTACACCGTCCAGGTGTAGGTGCCTGCTTGATGGATGCAGATGAACAAGGCATCACTAACTTACGTGTTTTTGAACATGATGCTGTTGAAATCTTAGCAGATTGTATCGCTGATGGCAGCCTTGCTAAATTACAGTTATTCTTCCCTGATCCGTGGCATAAAAAGCGTCACCACAAACGTCGCATTGTACAACTTGAGTTTGCTGAAAAAATACGCCAAAAGCTTAAAGTCGGTGGTGTGTTCCATATGGCAACTGACTGGGAAAACTATGCCGAGCATATGCTTGAAGTGATGAGTGCAGCACCTGGTTATAAAAACCAGTCGCAAAGCAATGACTATGTTCCTCGTCCAGACTTTAGACCGCTGACTAAGTTTGAGCAACGAGGCCATCGTTTAGGACATGGCGTTTGGGATTTAATGTTCAAGCGTATTAGCTAAACAACCCCGCTTTATAATGGAGCGGCTCAACAGGCTGCTTCATCGCCCATCTATTTGAGTACATTCACTAGGAGTTAGCGTTGCAGTTTACCAACCCGAGTTTATTACTACTTCGTAATGAAGAAGAGCTTATTGCCAACAATATTCTGGTTATTAACCATCAGCGCGATGGCTTCCTACGTGAATTAAAAGCGCTCAATCCAAGTTCGGCAATTCATGCGTTTAGTTTCGATTTTGCAGACCACCTTCACGCCGATAAAATCGCCGATGTTAAGAGTTATGTAGACCATCAACTACCGCAATTGCAAGATATTGATTTAGTTATTTATTATTACCCTAAATCAAAACCTGAAGCGCAAATGGTATTTGATAACATCCGCCACTTGAGCACGGCTGAAACTAGGTTACTCGTTGTTGGCGAAAACAAAAGTGGGGTTAAAAGTGCAGAAAAGCAACTTAAAGAGCACGCTGCACACTGTTATAAATTAGAAAGCGCAAAACACTGTATTTTATATGAGTTTGATCAGCTTACTACTAACCCAAATTTTGACGTAAGCCATTACATACAGACATTTTCAGTGCGTATCGCCAAGACCGAGTTCACCGCCGCGAGTTTGCCCGGTGTATTTAATCATGGGAAGCTCGACGCTGGGACTCAGCTATTACTGGAAAATGTCATCCTTCCCTATAAAGGCAAAGTGTTAGATTTTGGCTGTGGTGCCGGGCTTATCGCCTGCTACGCCTTATTGAACAGCCCAACACTTAAATTCACCTGTTTAGATGTCAATGCACTTGCGCTATATGCTACGCAGCAAACCTTGGCTTTGAACAACCTCGGTGCAACTTTGCTGCTTAGCGATGGTTTAAGTGAGCTAAACGGTAAATTCAACCTTATATTGAGCAACCCACCATTTCATACGGGCCTTTCAACAGACTATGATATCGCTGAACAATTTCTACATAACATCAAGCGTCATATGGATACCAAGTCTAATATTCAGTTGGTTGCAAATAGCTTCCTAAAATATCCTCCTATTTTAGAAGCTCAATTTGAACAGTTTGAAGTTGTCACTAAAAACACTAAATTTGCCATCTATAAAGCGCAGTAGTTTACTAGCTCTAAGGTTTACTTGCATATATCAAGTAAACCTTCACTCAAACCGACCTTTTATCTTTTCATTTTCAAAGATTTGCTCTACTTTATTATAATGAGTTACTGAATCTCAAAAGCTCTGTAGCCGCAGCCAAGGCTGATCATACAGCTGGAATAAGAATGAGTAAGCAATTAACAAAAACAAGCATTAGAAAAGTATTGATCAGCGCAGTGATGCTTGTAACTGCGCTGTGTCTCTCTTTATCCATTTCTATTTCCACTTACCTTGATGTAAAAGAACAAAAGCAATTAATCATCAATAAGATAGAGATGATAGCTGACATCGTTGCTTTTAATTCTCAGATCACTATTTTGTTCGATGATCGAAAGACCGAAGATGCACGCCTCAAATCTTTTCAGCAAGTAGACATAATTAAAAACATCCATATATATGCTATGGATGACGTAACCAACACCCCTGTATTTTTTACCAGTTACAACGCTAGTCGAACACCACCGGTACCGCTAAAAGTTAATCAAATAGAGGAGTTGAAGACCCCTAAGGTTTCAGAAGATTACATTGAACTAATCAAACCTGTTGTTTATGAAGGCAATATTGAAGGTTATGTGTATGTTCGCGGGGGTCTTGAGCGACTTTCTAACTATATTAATAAAAAAATACTGGTAGATATTGCACTCACCTTATTCGTCCTGCTCCTTGTATTGCTAGTTTCAAGAGGGATCCAAAAGCGTATAGCGACGCCAATTGAAGAACTCTCAACGCTATTGCAAGACGTTTCGAAGAACCATAATTACAGTGCAAGAGCTCCTGGCAGCAATATCGCAGAACTAAACGTGCTGGCGAATAATTTAAATATCATGTTAGCTCGCACCGAAAATCAACTAGAGCGTCATAAAGCTGACAAGCAAGAAATAAAACAACTCAATCAGAGCTTGGAGGAAAAAGTTAATCAACGCACAATTGCGCTAAGAGAGGCTAACCAAGAACTGCTGAACGCTTTAGAGCGTATGCATCAATATCAAAACCAAATCATCGAGAACGAAAAAATGGCTTCGCTGGGGCAGATGGTGGCTGGCGTTGCGCACGAGGTAAATACCCCTATCGGCTTGGGTATTACAGGATCTACGCTATTAAGAGATAAATTATCTGATATTCGCGAAGCGTTTCAAACAAAGTCTTTAACCTCCAAGCAGTTAGAGCGCTTTGTTAACGATGGAATTGAAAACCTTGATCTCATCTACCGCAACCTAAACCGAGCGGCTGAGTTGGTTTCTAGCTTTAAGCGCCTTGCCGTAAGCCAGGATCTAGAAGTGAACTCACGAATAGATTTGTCAAACCTGCTTACTGAAGTCGTAGCATCTATGCGAGCTGAACTCTCCACGAAACAGCCTGAAGTGACCATTGACTGTGACACTGGACTTGCCATCGAGAGTAAAGCAGGGCCATTACAACAAGTGCTAGAGCAGCTTATATCTAATTCCTTACTCCATGGCTTTAAAGACCAACAAAACAACAGCATTTCAATTACAGTAAAGTCATCAATGGGGCAACTCGCGATTGAATATGCAGACAACGGGATGGGTGTTCCCAAAGCAATTAAAAAGCGTATCTTCGATCCGTTTGTAACCACTCGTAGAGGTGAGGGTGGAAGCGGTCTAGGTATGCATTTAGTTTATAACTTAGTAACTCAAGCACTTGGGGGAACAATCACCTTAGATGAAGAATTTAGCCAAGGTGCCAAATTTATTATAACGCTCCCACTTTCAGGTGATCTAAAATGAGGTTGATTAATCTGACTATTTTGCTTTTATTTGTTTCCTTATATTCAGCTGCAAAATCCCCAGATCAGGTTCGCTCAGCTTTTCTCTATCAGATGGCAAAATTCGTCGAGTTTCCCGACGAAAACACAAAGTCCAGTTTCCAATTCTGTTTTTATTCTCTCGAATCAGGACCCGCTTCTGAACTAAAAAGTGCAACAAAGCTGAACGTGCGAGGAAAACCGATTAAACTCGTAGAAGCAAAAAAAACGTGGAGCTATAAGGAACTTTCCAGCGCTTGCGATATCACATACATTGATGAAACTAACGAAAATGATATACTGTCCGCTTGGACCGATACAATAGAGTCAAACATGTTGACCGTGGGCGAAAGTATTGAGTTTTTAGAAAGAGGCGGGATTGCTTCTTTGGTCCAAGAAGGGAGCAAAATTCGACTGTATATAAATAAGCAAGCCCTAGAAAAACAGTACTTCATCGTGCGCTCAAGGCTGCTTGCCGTATCCAAGTTTCATCCCAACTGATTTTACTTGTTAACAATTGGATAAGCTCCTATAATCGTAAATATTCGGATTTATTATATAAGTCCGGACACATTGTAAATTATATATTCCGAAAAGGTTAATTAATAATGCAAACGCCAGTCATTCTAATTGTAGAGGATGAAGACGTAACTCGACTGAACCTCGTTAGTTTATTTGAAGCGGAAGGTTACAAAGTAATCGAAGCCATTGATGGCGATGACATGCATGACAAGTTGACATCAAATGATGATGTAAACCTTGTAATCATGGATATCAACCTTCCTGGTAAAAATGGTTTAATTTTGGCGCGTGAATTACGCCAGAAGAAAAACATCGGCCTTATTTTCCTAACAGGTCGTGACAATGATGTTGACCGCATTCTTGGTCTTGAGATTGGTGCTGATGATTACATCACAAAACCATTTAACCCGCGTGAACTAACGATTCGTGCTCGCAACCTGATCTCTCGTACTGGCACGTCTGCAGAAGAGTCAACAATTGATAGCAACGGCGTTATTACTTTTAATGGTTGGGAGCTAGATGAAAACAGTCGCTGTTTAACATCCCCAACAGGTGATTCAAAGCGCCTACCAAAAGGTGAATATCGAGCACTCCGTCTAATGCTAGATTCTCCAGGCCGTATTTTTAGCCGTGAACAGCTTATCAAGCACATGACAGGTCGTGAACTTCGCGCAAATGACCGCACTGTTGACGTTACTATTCGTCGAATTCGTAAGCATTTCGAAACTGATAACAACACGCCTGAATTAATCAGTACAATTCACGGTGAAGGTTACCGTTTCATTGGTAAACTCGACGCTCAATAATCGTTTTTACTGATCTTCAGCGAGTTTTGCAATTAATGGATGAAGGGCTTCTTGCCCTTCTTCTATTTTAACCTCTAACTCAGATACCCAATCCAATAGTGTCGCTTCCTCTTTACCCTCTGACTCTAATTCCATTTTCTTTGCTTGTAATTGGGCAAGTTGCAACCCTACAGAGCCAGCAGCACCTTTAACTTTATGTGCAACCGCACCGTATTCCTCAATATCATTTTGTGCAACAGCCTCTCTGAGTTCTTGACAGTACTTAGGATTGAGCTTGGTAAATAGGTCACAGCTTCTTTGGAATGCAGCAGCCCCCATAGACTCAACAAAATCGCAAATGGTCTCTATATCTAAATCTGAGTATTCGGGCTGTGACAATGCTTCTCGAATATCAATGCTTTGTTTGTTTTTCTGTGCCTCAATTCCAAATAATTCTGCGAGCATTTTGTCGAGTTTAGTGGTATTTATTGGTTTGGCCAAAGCCCCCTGAACACTGATCCCCTCTAACTCCTGCTCAGCGCTTCTAACATTCGCGGTTAAGGCTACAATCGGTAAGTGATCGAAGTGACTGTCTTCTCTTATTTGACGCGCGACTACGTCACCATTTATATCTGGTAACTGCATATCCAATAGAATTAGGTCTAGCTCATCCTCAGTCTCAACAAATGAGAGTGCATCCTCGCCAGTTTCAGCCCAAATAACTTCATGTCCACGCTGCTCTAATAAGTTTGTCGCAATCTCCGCGTTTAACGGCACATCCTCAACAAGTAAAATGTACAAACTTCTACCAGCATAGCTCTGTTCTTTCGGTGCATTACATAGCTGTAATGGGATCTCAACATCAAAACGACTCCCCTTACCTTCTTGGCTAGTAACCGCTATCGTTCCTTTCATAGCCTGAACGAGAGCTTTAGTAACAGCAAGGCCAATTCCTGAACCAATTGCATTGCTACCAGATGCATCCGGAGCCTTGTAATACATTTCAAAGATCCGCTCAAGCTGATCTCCAGATATTCCCATACCAGTATCTATAACACTAATTGTCAGCCATGGCCCATCATCTCGATTCTCGCGGCGACATTCCAGCGTCACATTACCCTTGTGGGTAAACTTCACCGCATTATTAATTAGATTCCAGAGTACCTGACGCAAACGTGTCGGATCGAGTAATGCGTAAACGTCCAATATTCCAGAGCGATTGATAGTAAACTCTAGGCCCTTTTGATCAGCAATTAGGCCTGCAAAGTTGACCACATCATTTATAAAATCAGAGACATTGATACTGTCCGTTGCAATATCTAGCTGCTCCCTATCAATTTTATCTAGATCAATGATGTCGTTAAAAATATTGCCAAGCGTCTCCGCACTTGAAAACACAGTATTACACCAGCTTTTTTGTTGCGCCGTCAGATCAGTGTCTAACATCATGCGCGTCAGACCAACAATACCATTAAGCGGGGTTCTTAATTCATGACTTAGCGTAGCAATAAACTTTCCTTTATCCTTATACGCAGTTTCTAACGCCTGCTCAGCTTCTTTACGACTTGTAATATCACGGCCAAAGGCCAGCAAGCCTATATATTCGCCGTTATCGTTGATAAATGGCAGCTTACGCATTTCAAACCAACGAGACTCGCCTTCAACAGGATACTCAACGTCAAGTGTTAATGGTTGCTGTGTTTCTGATACCTGGCTATCTGTTTCTAGTACTTTTGGAAGGTATTGCTTTGAATATATCTGTTCGACTGACTTACCAATTAGTTCTTCACTGCTTTTGCCCATCACTAATTCGAACATCTTGTTACAACCTGCGAATACACCGTTTTCATCGCGGTAATAGAACAGATCAGGAGATGAATCAACAATACTCCGCAGCAACATACCTTGCTGCGCAAGTTCTTGTTGGGTCTTTTTACGTTCTGCAATTTCTTTTCTTAATTCATCTATCGCGCGGTGTTTAGCATGCAGAGCAATTTTACGCTCGTCAATCTCACTATTTAAACGATTAATATTGTCCTTTAGCGTTTGGTTCAGCATCTTTTCTTGTTGTGTTGCCGACTCCAAATAAGCCTTGGATGAATGTACCTCCCGCATTGCTGCGACGGACATCATGATGAGAGCGGGCGCAATAACAGCAGTTAAGAAAAAGAGTGCCGATATATCGACAATTTCAACTACACCTAATGCAACATAGTAAAACATGCAAGATAGAATAACTGCAACGAAGAGCGTAAAAGCATAAGCGATGGCAAACGCCCGCTTGTTGCCGTATTTTTCTACCAAGTTTGATAAAATTCGAGCCCATGAGCCAAACGAATTTTCTGTCATATTATTACTTCACCATTGTTAAACACTTGTCAGGCAAGTTTATATTCTACCGCTTGAGCCTGACTGAATTGCTTTTCAAGCCCTCAAAGTAAATATTATACAAAAGCCCTAGTAATAAGCGAGTATAGAAATTGCAGGGTCAGATCATTCAGTCAATTTCATGTACGCAAAGCAGAATGATAGATAACAGAAATGAGACTCTGTATCACTAAATGCACAAATCATCTAATTTAGTGCGGATAGATTTAAGCTCACCATCCCAACTTAATCTGATTTCGTGTAATATGCCCGTTTTTTAAGTCGTGAGAAAAGAGAACGTCGATGCAAAATAACATGCCAGACATTGCACACAGTGCTAGTGCGTTACAAACGGGAACTTTAGACTGGGTAGGCATGGGTAACATAGAGTTGCCTTTAGTATTAGAAAGCAAAGGCCTAAATCAAGTTACTGTTACAGCCAAAGCCGATGCTTTTGTTAATTTGCAAAAAGAAGACGCAAAAGGCATTCACATGTCACGCCTCTTTCTTGCTCTTGACACGCTTTCTTGTGAGCAAATACTTACACCAAAAACTCTAAAACAGTTGTTAGATAACTTTTTAAGTACGCATAACGACTTAAGTACAGGTGCAAAAGTAACACTACAGTTTGAATTGCCTATCAGACGCCCTTCGCTTTTAAGTAAAAAAATGGGATGGAAATCATACCCAATTACCCTTGATGCGACGTTGATAAACGGTATTTACAAGCTAGAACTGGCGCTTGACGTTGCTTACTCGTCTACTTGCCCCTGTTCAGCTGCACTGTCTCGTCAACTGATCCAAAACGCTTTCCAACAAGCTTTTGATGGTAAACAATTAGATTTCCATAGTGTGCATGACTGGCTAGGTAGCACAGAAGGGATCGTTGCAACCCCCCACTCTCAGCGCTCGATTGCAAATATAAAAGTTAAGCTCACAGATAATAGTAGTGAGTTTGAGATTTTAGATCTGATCGAATTGGTTGAAAACGAGTTAAAAACTCCTGTTCAAGCCGCAGTAAAACGAGAAGATGAACAAGAATTTGCGCGCCTTAACGGCCAAAACCTAATGTTTTGTGAAGATGCAGCGAGGAAGTTAAAAGCATTGCTAAACCAGCAAACTTATTTAGATTTCTACGTTAAAATCAACCATTACGAATCCCTTCACGCCCATGATGCTGTAGCTTATGCCGTGAAAGGGGTTGAAGACGGCTACAACGTTTAATTATAGCAATTGGTATTAGAGCCACTCCGTTGACTACTATTATTAATCAGAGCTAGATAGCTCTGATTAATCTCCTCCCATACACAACGAAGTAAGTGCTGTATTACCGTAAGTTATCCACTCAACGGTGGGCACGGTTTAATTTGCGAATAAACTGCTCGACGAGCACTTCTTGGTTTTCTAAAGCCTGCTCTGTATTTTTCATCGTTTCATGCGTCTTGCGCGCACTTTTCATAGACTCATCCGCAAGGCCTGAAATTGTCACTGCATTTGCGTTTAGCTCATTAGAAACACTCGACATCTCTTCTGTCGATGTCGCAATTTGATAGTTCAAACCTGATATTTCATTTACTATTGTGTTGATCGTTTCAAGGCTCACTTTAGTGCCTTCTGCCTTTACTACACATTCAGAAGAACGCTCTACTCCACTTTGAATTGCAGTAACTGCCCTCTCTGCTCGTTGCCTCAGATCGGCAATAATACCATTAATCTCGGTTGTCGAATCTTGTGTCCTTTGCGCAAGCGCCCTTACCTCATCAGCAACAACCGCAAACCCTCTGCCTTGTTCCCCTGCACGTGCAGCCTCGATAGCAGCATTTAAAGCGAGTAAGTTGGTTTGCTCGGAGATCCCACGGATCACATCAACAACCCCTTCGATGTTAACCGTTTGCGCATTAAGATCTTCTATGTCTTTTTGAGTGCGAGATAGCTCTTCCGATAAAGCATAATTATTCTCCATATTGTCATCAACGGCTTTGTTGCCTCTCACAACGGATTCAAGCGCCGCTTCGGATTGCTGCGCTGCATTGTTAGTATTAGAGGCTATTTCACCAATCGAAACAGACATCTGATTAATTGCTGTTGCTAAGGAGCCGGTTTGCGCTTGCTGTCGATTTAAAATATCAGAACTCGTTTTGCATTCTTGCATCGTTTTGGTTGCGTATTCTGAAACGGTGGCACTAGCATCTTTAACACGCCCAAGCACAGCCCGAAGCTCGGATTCTCTAGCGAGTAAAGCAAGCTCTATAGATGCAACATCATTAACCTTATTGAGATACACTTTTTGCATCAGAGGGTTATCGTATACTTTTTTTGCTTTTTCGCTGAGCGACCGCACTGGAGCAAGGCGAGAATAAGTAATAAATAAAACAGCAAGAGTAAGTAGAGTTTCAGCGAGGTAATTCCAAGGTGATGATAAAGCTGAGATCAACATGGTTAAGGCATAGAAAACAATTATTATTGCCATCATTTGAGCTGATAAGGACCAAGAGGCTCGAGTAAATTTACTTGGTGAAACACCATTATTTAAATCGGCATAGATGCTCTCTGCACGGTTGACAACTTCCCGGCTTGGCTTTGTCCTCACTGATTGATATTCGACAATCTTACCGGATGCATCTTTAATAGGAGTGACAAAAGCATTAACCCAATAGTGATCACCATTCTTGCAGCGGTTTTTAACCATTCCCATCCAAGGTTTACCCGCTTCAATATAATCCCATAGGTTCTTGAAAGCGGCTTTAGGCATTGTTGGATGCCTAACGATATTGTGAGGCTTCCCCTCTAACTCGCTAAGTGAAAACCCTGCAACTTCACAAAACTGCGAATTCGCATACTTTATCTGACCTTTTACGTTTGTCGTTGAAAGTAGATTGTAAGAACTTGGATAATCATTCTCTTTTCCTGTGTAATCAGCTCTACCTTTTGTCATAGCTCGCTCTCGATTAAAAAGGGCAATAATTAAAAAGGGCAATAGATAATAAATTATTACTTTCTTAAAAACCGTAAGAGATTTCACCAAAAGACTGATTGAGATCATAGTGAAATATGATTTGATACCAATTTACACAATTAAGTGTGCTATTTTGAAGGATCAAGTACTAAGACAAATTGGTATGAATGCTTAACGAACAACAGAAAGTTAATATAAAAGCTAGCAGAGTTCTGAACTTAAACAACTAAGAAAGGCAATATGAATATGATTAGAATAGAAGATGGAAAGTAAGTGGCGTCCCCTAGGGGATTCGAACCCCTGTTACCGCCGTGAAAGGGCGGTGTCCTAGGCCTCTAGACGAAGGGGACGCAGAATTTTTTTTGCAAATCACAGACTTGCTATTTCTGTGTCACTAGGACTTGATTTAGCGGTTTATACTCTTGCTAACCGAGTTACTTACTAATGTAAGTGGCGTCCCCTAGGGGATTCGAACCCCTGTTACCGCCGTGAAAGGGCGGTGTCCTAGGCCTCTAGACGAAGGGGACGCAGAATTTTTTGCAAATCACAGACTTGCTATTTCTGTGTCACTAGGACTTGATTTAGCGGTTTATACTCTTGCTAACCGAGTTACTTATCAAAGTAAGTGGCGTCCCCTAGGGGATTCGAACCCCTGTTACCGCCGTGAAAGGGCGGTGTCCTAGGCCTCTAGACGAAGGGGACGCAGAATTTTTGCAAATCAAAGACTTGCTATTTCTGTGTCACTAGGACTTGATTTAGCGGTTTATACTCTTGCTAACCGAGTTACTTATCAAAGTAAGTGGCGTCCCCTAGGGGATTCGAACCCCTGTTACCGCCGTGAAAGGGCGGTGTCCTAGGCCTCTAGACGAAGGGGACGCAGAATTTTTTTGCAAATCACAGACTTGCTATTTCTGTGTCACTAGGACTTGATTTAGCGGTTTATACTCTTGCTAACCGAGTTACTTACTAAAGTAAGTGGCGTCCCCTAGGGGATTCGAACCCCTGTTACCGCCGTGAAAGGGCGGTGTCCTAGGCCTCTAGACGAAGGGGACGCAGAATTTTTTGCAAATCACAGACTTGCTATTTCTGTGTCACTAGGACTTTATTTAGCGGTTTATTCTCTTGCTAACCGAGTTACTTACCAAAGTAAGTGGCGTCCCCTAGGGGATTCGAACCCCTGTTACCGCCGTGAAAGGGCGGTGTCCTAGGCCTCTAGACGAAGGGGACACAATATCAAACAACTTCGCACTCGAGGCGTTGCCATTTGAATTATGTACTAGGACATATGCACTAACGATAAATTGGTGGAGCTAGACGGGATCGAACCGTCGACCTCTTGCATGCCATGCAAGCGCTCTCCCAGCTGAGCTATAGCCCCATAATAGTCAGACCTGAACTGCTAGCCTGTATCGCTGAGTGCGGGGCGCATTCTATGCAGGAGCAAAAATAAAGTCAACAACTTTTATGAAAGTTTTTTCTAACTGATTCATTTTAAATCAAGAAGCGTAGAATATAACCAAACCACTTCCCTTTGCAAGCCTAACACCTTGAATTGGATTATTTATTACACAATTTAAAACGCATAGTTACCGAACCTCTGCCTTTTTGTTTTAAATCCAATTAGGCCAGAGTGATTTACGGCTCTTTTCTTATTCCGCATGGTATCCAACCCTGCTTAATTTTTCGCTATAACATGCAAAGCACAGCAACTTACTTTCCCCCAAAATAAGATGATTCTTGGACCAAAAATATAAGGCCCCTCACCTCTTCTATAATGAAGAGCTTAAAGCATTGAGCATAAAAACATCACACAGTATAGTTTTTTAAAGTTAAGTGTTGACTCTTTTCAAACTAAACCTATAATACCGCCCCACAACGGCAGACGTTGTAATACAATTTGGGTTGTTAGCTCAGTTGGGAGAGCATCGCCCTTACAAGGCGAGGGTCACTGGTTCAAGTCCAGTACAACCCACCACTTCTACTCTTAGATTAGAATTGGACATTAAACTCTATTCAAGAGTATAAATTGAAACACAATTTGGGTTGTTAGCTCAGTTGGGAGAGCATCGCCCTTACAAGGCGAGGGTCACTGGTTCAAGTCCAGTACAACCCACCACTTTATTCTTTATTAGATAGAGTGGTTGATGCAAAGCATCGCACTAAGCCTGAGCAAGGCGAGGGTCACTGGTTCAAGTCCAGTACAACCCACCACTTTATTTTTTATTAGATAGAGTGGTCGATGCAAAGCATCGCACTAAGCCTGTTCAAGGCAAGGGTCACTGGTTCAAGTCCAGTACAACCCACCATAACTCTGTTCAAGAGTATAAATTGAAACACAATTTGGGTTGTTAGCTCAGTTGGGAGAGCATCGCCCTTACAAGGCGAGGGTCACTGGTTCAAGTCCAGTACAACCCACCACTTTATTCTTTATTAGATAGAGTGGTCGATGTAAAGCATCGCACTAAGCCTGTTCAAGGCAAGGGTCACTGGTTCAAGTCCAGTACAACCCACCATAACTCTATTCAAGAGTATAAATTGAAACACAATTTGGGTTGTTAGCTCAGTTGGGAGAGCATCGCCCTTACAAGGCGAGGGTCACTGGTTCAAGTCCAGTACAACCCACCACTTTATCCTTTATTAGATGGAGTGGTCGATGTAAAGCATCGCACTAAGCCTGTTCAAGGCAAGGGTCACTGGTTAAGTCCAGTACAACCCACCATAACTCTATTCAAGAGTATAAATTGAAACACAATTTGGGTTGTTAGCTCAGTTGGGAGAGCATCGCCCTTACAAGGCGAGGGTCACTGGTTCAAGTCCAGTACAACCCACCACTTTATCCTTTATTAGATGGAGTGGTCGATGCAAAGCATCGCACTAAGCCTGTTCAAGGCAAGGGTCACTGGTTTAAGTCGAGTACAACCCACCATAACTCTATTCAAGAGTATAAATTGAAACACAATTCGGGTTGTTAGCTCAGTTGGGAGAGCATCGCCCTTACAAGGCGAGGGTCACTGGTTCAAGTCCAGTACAACCCACCACTTTATTTTCTAGATAGAGTGGTCTATGCAAAACATCGCACTAAGGCTAAAGTCACAGCTTTAAATCCATTACACCACTTCACTTTCCGTACAGTCGTTATTACTTATCACATACTCAAACAGCACATCAAACTGAATAAACTTAAACCTGCCATAAAGTCCATAGAAACAACCTCGTTTTTCTCATTTACTAACTAATTAGATACTCTACTCAGCCTCCCAAATTTTGGTTATACCCTTAACTATTTTGACACTAACCTCAGTAAATAGTTGGGACAAGCTAAATAGACTAACCTACTAAAAATGAGTTAATTTTTGTTTTCAAAACTACACCTAAGTACTAGACTAGAAGCAAAGCCATTGTCTAAAAATTGTTTCTATGTCAGCTCCATCTATTCAAAATGCCAAAATGTTAATCGTTGAAGATCAACCATTAGCATTGAGCTATATGAAACAATCTTTAGAACAGTTAGATTTCAGAAATTTAAAATTTGCAGAAAGTGCAGACAGTGCAAAAGAGCTTTGCACTATCAATAAGTTTGATCTCATCGTATGCTCTTTTGGTTTAGCAAAAAAGCAAAATGGCTATCAATTTTATGAAGAGTTACGGTCCAAACAGTTAATTCGCTCAAGTACCGCTTTTATTTTTATTTCTTCTGAAACTAGCCCCGAGTTAGTCCATAGTATTATCGAACTCCAACCCGATGACTTTTTAGTTAAGCCCTTTTCAATAAAAGAACTACAAAACCGTATAGAACGAGTTTTAAAGCGTAAACAGGCTTTAAGGCATATAAACTTGCTTGTAGACGATAAGAACTATTCAAAGGCCTTAAAAGCGCTAGATCTAGAACTAGACAACAAAGATCATAACTACACTTCCCTACTCCTAAAGCTAAAAGGAGAACTTCTACTCAGACTCAATCAATTAGAAGAAGCAAAGTCTTTTTACAAGTCGGTTTTGGCTCTGCAAAAGTTTACATGGGCAAAGCTAGGCTTGGTCGAGGCGCTCATTACCAACAATGAAGATGTTATTGCTCAGAAGATGTTGAAAACCTTAATAGAGCGACCGGAAACTCGTCTTCCTGCGCTCGATTTATTGAGCAAACTCGAAATAAAACTAAACCAATATGAGAATGCCCAACAATTGTTAGAGCAAGCAATTGAGATGGCACCCAGAAACATAAATAGGCAACAGTCACTTGGTCGAGTTGCGCAAATTAATCACGACTATGAAGCCAGCTATAAAGCGCATAAAGATATCGCAAGTTTCGCGCGCTACTCGATCCATGACAAACCAGAAGTGTATTTGAACGCCGCACGAGCAGGAATAGACTTTGCCTTGAGTACCGATCAATCAGACCAAGTCACTCGTCTCACAAGGCAAACGCAACAATACCTGAGTGATTTAAAACAGCAATTTCCAAACGCGCAAACTCAAGCGCAAATCGATGTCCTCAACGCCCGCGTCCATTATCTAAAAGATGAGCATAAAAAAGCGAAACAACTGCTAGAACAGTTAGAAGATGAACCCGTTATTCGCTCGGTAGATTCCACTTTAGACAAAGCAAAAGCACTACATGAGGTGGGATTAAACCACAAAGCTCAGGAGCTATTTAGTCAAGTTATTGCACACTGTGAACGCCATAACTCAAGCGCAGATCCCATCACAATGCACTATCTATATCAGCAGCAGCAAGAGAAAAAAGAGATCACCATGGGCCCAAGAGAGCTCAATAATCATGCGGTCACACAGTTTAACAAAGGACAATATGAAACCGCTTTGGAGGCATTCACTCAAGCATTTAGAATTATGCCTAAAAACTCAGGAATAGCGCTAAATTTACTGCAATGTATGAGTGATAGTTGTGCTAAGTCAGGAAGTACTTTTAATTCCAATTTAGCAAAGCGTTGTACTACCTTGCTAAATCAGTCTGAGTTGGATAGTGAACAGCAGATCCGCTACGGTAAACTCAAAGCTAAACTACATGAAATGAAACTCGACTTTGAGTAATCACTTGTTTTATCGCAATTGAGCTATTTCTTTTCCATTGCAAGGGCATTAACACAATAACGCAGTCCACTTGGTTCAGGGCCATCAGGGAATACGTGACCTAAGTGGCTATCACACACGTTACAAGTGATTTCGATGCGCGTCATTCCATGGCTCTTATCGCCATGATACGCCACCACTTCCACTGCTGCAGGCTGTGTAAACGAGGGCCAACCAGAGCCACTATCAAACTTTTCTTCGGCATCGAATAACAGCTCGCCACAGCATACGCAGTAGTATTTACCAGGTTCAAAAAGCTGACAACTTTGTGAACTAAACGGTCGCTCGGTCCCCTTTTTCCGAGTGATCATGTAAGTTTCTGGAGCAAGCTCTGATTGCCATTGCTGGTCCGATTTATCAACTCTGCGAGGAGCAACAGGATTACCATTTCTGGCAAAGTTTAGTATATCTAACCACTTTAACATCTCAATTCTCTCTCTTGTTTACTTCTGTCTTTTGCTCTTCAACAGGAAGTGGCCAATCGCCAAAAAAGCAGCTTAGATAGCGACTTTTAATTAAATATAAAAGTACCCAACTCACCAATACAATTTGTACGGCAATATAAGGAGAAAAACTATAATGGGTTTTCCCAGCTTGCAGGATCAACCACGCCAAATCGAGTACTGCTGTTAATATAAGTGGCAAACGCATATAACGCCAGACGGCTGCGAGCTTTGAAGAGCTTGTTGGCCGCCGAAGAGAAAACACAACGGTTGGTATGAGCGCGATACAAGCGATCCCTGTCGCGACAAAAAAGTGAAACTTAGACTCAAAAAATAGCGACATCAAATCCAAGTCAGGGCGTCTCGCAAGTGCGGAAAACACCCAAATAAGCAACGGGCGGAGCAACACAACCAGCGCTAAATTAAAAGCGATTGGTGTACGATAAACGCCATATTTATCCCAGTATTCAGGGCCGTATCGTGTTACTGATTTCATTTTACTACTCGTATTTGTTTAACAGTGCGATCAGCGCCTCTTCATCGAACACCTCAACACCTAGCTCTTGTGCCTTAGTGAGCTTAGAGCCTGCTTTTTCGCCGGCATAAACTGCATCCGTATTTTTCGACACACTACCCGCGACCTTAGCGCCAAGCGCTTGCAATCTCGCTTTAGCATCGTTGCGGTTCAGTTGGCTCAAGGTTCCAGTCAACACATAAGTTAGCCCTGCTAAAGGCTGTGCATCCTCTGACGGTGCTGCCACATCTTGCCAAGTTACACCCACTTCAATCAATGCAGTTACCACTTCTTGATTGTGCTGCTCGGCAAAAAAGCTATGGATGTGCTGTGCAACAACAACACCAACATCACTTACTTGCTGTAGAGTATCAATGGAGGCGGCCATCACTTTTTCAAGCGTCAGGAAGTGATTTGCCAAGTTTTGTGCTGTCGCTTCACCGACTTCTCTGATCCCAAGCGAATACAAAAATTTGGCTAACGTTGTTTGCTTTGCTTCTTCAAGTGCCGCAACCAAGTTTTTAGCAGACTTAGGTCCCATACGTTCAAGAGACTCAAAATGCCCTTGTCTTAAGGTAAACAGATCGGCAGGGGTTTTGATTAGCTCGCGCTCAACTAACTGCTCAACTATTTTGTCGCCAAGGCCATCTATGTCGAGGGCCTTTCTCGATGCAAAGTGCTTAATTGCTTCTTTACGTTGTGCACGGCACACTAAACCGCCAGTACAACGCGCAACCGCTTCTCCTTCAACGCGTTCAACATGAGAATCACACACCGGACAAGTATCTGGGAACTCAATCTCTTTGGCATCATCTGGACGCCTATCTAACACGACCTGAGTTACCTGAGGGATCACATCCCCAGCTCGGCGTACAATAACGGTATCACCAATCTTTACACCTAAACGCGCAATTTCATCACCATTATGAAGCGTGGCATTCGATACCGTAACACCACCAACAAAAACAGGCTCTAAGCGTGCGACGGGCGTGATCGCCCCAGTACGACCGACCTGAAACTCAACATCAAGCAGCTGAGTGATCTCTTCTTGTGCAGGGAACTTAAATGCAATCGCCCAGCGCGGCGCACGAGCAACAAAACCAAGCTGCTCTTGCTGCGCTTTATCATTCACTTTGATCACTACGCCATCAATTTCATAGGGAAGCTCAGCACGGCGCGTCATGATATCTTGATAATAAGCCAAAGCTTGCTGTGCATTATCGACAAGCTTTGTCTCAGGGCTCATTGGCAAGCCCCAACCTTGTAATTGCTGTAGCTGCGCATAGTGCTCGTTGGCCAGCTCACCGCCTTCAACTAAACCCATAGAATAAGCATAAAACATCAATGGACGCTTAGCGGTAATTTTTGAGTCTAATTGGCGCAGACTTCCCGCTGCCGCATTCCTTGGGTTTGCAAAGGTCTTATCACCTTTCGCTTGTGCCGTTTCATTTAGCTTAATGAAACCCGCAGTATCCATAAAAACTTCACCACGCACTTCTACTTCATGCGGAATATGTTCTCCACGCAGTTTCAGCGGAATATTGCGAATGGTTTTGACGTTCTCAGTGATGTTTTCCCCAACTTGACCATCTCCCCTTGTCGCCGCTTGAACGAGCACACCATCACGATACAAAATAGACACAGCCAAGCCATCGAGCTTTGGTTCACAGCAAAAAGTAACATCTTTACTTGTCAATAGGCGCTCTTTTAAACGGCGATTAAATGCCGTAAATTCACTTTCGTCGAAGGCATTATCGAGCGACAACATAGGTACTCTGTGTGTTACTTGCTCAAACTTGCTAAGCGCTTCACCACCCACTTTCTGCGATGGGGAATCCGGACTTTGTAACTCAGGATGCTGCTGCTCAAGCACCATCAACTGGCGCATTACACGATCATATTCCGCATCAGGCACACTTGGGTTATCTAGAACATAATATTGGTAATTGTAATCTTCGAGTTGCTGCCTAAGAGCTGCAACTTGGCTTTCAATGTTGTCTGACATTTAAACCTCTAAACGTAAAAAGCCACCAGCGGATGCCAGTGGCTTAAAAATAATTCTAAGTAGCGATTAAGCGGCGAATTCACGCACTTTTTCAACATAACCACGCACGGCTTCAACCGTTAACGGCTCGCGGTCTTTATCAAGTACGGTTGCACCAAACTCTTCAGCTAGTTTTTTCGATGCACTGTGAAGCATATTAAATGCAGCCAAGTTATCGCCTTCACAAGGTAAGGTCATAAATAGGCTAATGCCAGCGGTGCTAAATTGTTCCATGTTATCGATATCAAACGTACCTGGGTTGTACATGTTTACCAATCTAAATAACACAGGACCGTTTCCGGACGGCTCTAAATGGCGATTGAAGAAGCCCTCATCAGAATATTTAAATCCAAGGCTTAACACGGTTGGTAACAACCTTGAACCTGCCATTTTCAGGCCTTCAGGCATGTCAACGTGAAGAATAATAAAGTCTTGTGGCTCTAATGCACTCTCTTCAGGCTCAGCCTCTTCAGATCCACTGCTCTCGGTTTGCACCTCAGTTTCAGGCTCTTCCGTCGCTATAATGCCCTCAGTCGCAGGCTCGTCATCCACCGCACTAAAGGTCATCTCTCCAATTTCAGGTTCGTCAGGCTCTTTATCATGATTCGGCGTTTGCTCTTTGAGTTCATTGGGCTCCTTTTTTGAAGCTTTATCGCTGTTCTTCTTACGAACAGACCAAAGTCCATGTATGAGTAACCCGCCTATGACCAACGCACTGATCACGATTAATGCCCATCTTAACTCTGTGGCCATTGCTCACCTTTTTTGTTGTTATGCCTGTGCCATTTGCACCGCTTGTTCTATATCTACGGCAACCATGCGCGACACCCCTGGTTCTGCCATGGTTACCCCCGTCAGTCTACCCGCCATTTCCATAGCGACCTTGTTATGACTGATATAAATAAATTGCACTGTTTGCGACATTTCTTCAACCAAACGACAAAATCGCCCTACGTTTGCGTCATCAAGCGGTGCATCTACTTCATCCAGCATACAGAATGGGGCTGGATTAAGCCTGAATATTGAAAACACCAATGATAATGCGGTCAGCGCTTTTTCTCCACCACTTAACAGATGAATTGTCGAGTTTTTCTTACCAGGCGGCCTTGCCATGATAGAAACACCACTTTCTAGCAGGTCATCGCTAGTCAATTCTAGATATGCATTCCCCCCACCAAACACTTTAGGAAACAACTCGGCTAAATCTTCATTCACTTGATTAAAGGTGGCACTAAAGCGGGTTTTGGTCTCTTTATCAATTTTTCTGATCACCGCCTCTAACGTTTCTAACGCATTAGTGAGATCATCCAGCTGTGTATCTAAATAGGTTTTGCGTGCCTTCGCTTCTTCAAACTCTTCAATTGCAGCTAAGTTTACAGCCCCTAACTTACCAAGATCATTACTGACTCGACTCAAATTGGCTTGATACTGGCCCAAGTTTGCGTCTTCAGGTAATTGTGCCAGCTCCGCTTTTAGCGTCCGACCAAGCTCCTGCAAAGGTTCAAGTGCCGCTTGCGCCTTTATCATCAAGCTTTGCTCTTCAAGTTTCACTTGTTGCAAAGACTCATTGAGTTTACTCACTTCGCCTTGTGCATCTTTTAATGCCGCTTGTTTTTGGGAGAGGTTTTCCTTGGCTTGGTTAAGCGTATCCAACATCGTTTGCTTTTGTGCTTTGGCTTCTAGATGTTGGGCGAGCAATAACTCTATATCTTCATGTGCCTCCGCGAGTGGCTCTTCACAAAGTACAATGTCTTCTTGTGTTTGTTCGATGCGTTGGTTTATTTCATCGCAACGATGTTGCAAGTGTTCCAACTTAGAATTGCTGAGCTGTAGCTCACTTTCTGCCTGCTGCGACGCAAGTTTAGTAGTATGAACTAATTGCTGCGCGTCTTGTAATGCGGCGCGCCGAGATTGACTATATTGTTTAAACTCGGCCAACTTAGCCTCGGCCAGTTGTTGTGTTTCTTGTACTTGCGCTAGCAACTCATCACGTTGTAATTGCTGTTCAGTATAAAGTTCAAGTTGTTCAATGACCTCGCCTCGTTCTTGAGCAATGGCATCAAGCTGTTCCTGAATTTTCTGTCCTTGCTCACGCCAAGCGCTCAGATTCTCATCCAGCATTTCAACTTTGGTTTTATGGCTGGCGATCGCTTGGGCTTTTTCGTGAACGCATTGCTGTGTTTCTAATAAGCCAGCTTGCGTGTTCTCAAGAACAATGTGTTTTTGTGCTACAACCTGTTCAGCCTCTTCGGCGAGTTGTTGCAAATCAGGAAGTTGAGTATGGCATGACTGCAATTGGGCATAGCGTTTTAACGCGCCACTCTCTTCATTGCTTTTCGCCTTGGCCTTAAAGTTATCTCCCACAATAACGCCACCGACCGTCACGCCGAGAAGGAATTGTTCACACGATTTAAAGTCTGTAGGTTCAGCGCATAATTTTATTTTCGTTAAAAAGCTGGGGAACAGTCCTGAGCTTATTTTTGTCGCAACGGAATCAGCGGGAACTTCGAGTTCAGTGGGCCACAGCGTATTCATTTCGCGTTGCTCAACGACTAAATGCGTCAACCCAAGCAGTGCCGCCTCCACGCACTCTTCATACCCAGACTCAACAACAAGCTGCGATAACATAGTCGTAGCAGAAGTCTCCGACGTTTCCTCTGCCCAGCGTGATAACGCCTTTATTTCAGATTGCACTTCTTGTAACGCCTGAAGCGCTTTTTGAGCATGAGTCTGTGCCTGTAAGATTTCTTCTTTATTGGTTTTCTCTTGACCTTGCAACTTACCAGCTTGGCTTTGTAATTTAGCCATCGCTTGAACTAACTGATGATGTGCATCCTGAGCTTTAGCCAAGTCATTTTCCAACATAGATGCGTGATGCGCGTCAGCCTGTTCCTGCAACTCAGCCTGACGCTTATCTATGTGCAGTTTAGCTTGCTGTTGTTGCGCTAATTGGCTTGCCCCTTGCTGTACCTGAGCATGTATTTGTTGATACTGCTTCTGCGCGTCATTATACTGTGCTTCTAATTGAGTTTGCTCTGTGTCACTTTGCTCATTTGTGAGTTGAATTTCTTCCAATTGCAATAGCGCAATCTCAAGTCGCTCAGAAACTTCAGCGACTTTTTCAGCACTGCTCGCCACATACTCGGCTTGCTCGTCTTGCGCCTCAATCACTTCTTGCTGTTGTGATTTCAGTATTTGGGACTGCTCAATAAGCTGACGCTTTTTTTCAGTTAGATTGACCTTCTGTTGCTCAAGCGTTGCCAACTGGGTTTCAATTCGGTGCACGCTATGTTGTGCTTGCTCATAGCCATCATTGAAATGCTTAATTTCATGTTCTAGCGTCGCCAAAATGCTGTCATGGCCACTGTGAGCTTCATTAAAAAATGCTAATTTTTCGTTGAGTTTGGCAATTTCTTTGGCTTTTATTGCCTGCTTTTGCTCAAGGCTTTGCCACTTTAAAATTGCTATCCACGACTTTAAGTCACGCTCTTGCGACTTTAAAGACTTATATTCGCTCGCCTGTTGTGCTTGAAGTGCCAGTTTATCTAGCTGACTCTGTAGCTCTTGCCTAACATCGAGCAAACGCTCCATGTTTTCGCGAGTACTCTTGATGCGAGTTTGAGTTTCTCGTCGACGCTCTTTATATTTTGAAATTCCGGCGGCTTCTTCTAAAAAAACTCTTAACTCTTGCGGCTTACTTTCGATCAAGCGAGAGATCATCCCTTGCTCGATAATTGCGTAACTGCGAGGACCTAGGCCAGTACCTAAAAAGATATCCGTGATATCGCGCTTACGGCACTTACTACCATTTAAAAAATAAAGAGATTGGCCATCTCGCGTCACTAAGCGCTTAATGGCAATTTGGTTACGATCTGCAAACGTGCCGGGCAACCGGCCTTGAGTATTATCAAAAATCAGTTCTACAGAAGCTTGCGAGATAGGTTTACGTTTGGTCGAACCGTTAAAAATAACGTCCGTCATGGCATCGCCACGGAGGTTTTTCGCGGAGCTTTCTCCCAGTACCCAGCGAACTGCATCAATAACATTAGACTTACCGCAGCCGTTTGGCCCAACCACACATGTCATCTGGTCAGGAAACGGGATCTTGGTTGGCTCTACGAAAGATTTAAAGCCGGCCAGTTTGATGCTACTCAGTCGCATAGCTTATTATTATTGTTCGCGGTTACTTTTGAGAATAAGACAATTCATTAGTAAGATCTATGAGTTAGCAATGACAGCGTTTAATATTATCCAAAATGATCCCGGTAGCCATCGCCACATTCAATGATTCAGCACCACCAAACGCAGGAATAGTCACCTTTTTATTGATGTGCGCCGCTATGGTATCGCTAATACCATGAGACTCGCTACCCATGACCAACACGGCATTACGACTAAATTGGCACTGATGTACGCTCTCACCACCAAGGAATGCACCATAGCACTCGCCTTGATATTGTTTTAAAAAGGCCTCGAGATCGGTTCTCACCACATTAACACGCACAAATGAGCCCATAGTGGCACTGATCACTTTAGGGTTAAATTGATCGGCGCAGTTTTCGCTTACCACGAGCTGCGTTAATCCATACCAATCAGCAAGACGAATAATGGTACCGAGATTACCCGGGTCTGAGACTCCATCTAATGCCAACACCAGCCCAGCAGTATTGATTTCTTCTGCTGGCGGCATTGCAACGACCGCTATCGCCGCATTATTTGACACCAAAGTACTCACCTTGCTCAACACTTCCTCTTCTGCTTCTACACAGTCAATATTAACGAGTTTGGATTTATACTTTGTCATGAACTCATTGGTCGCGAACAGCTGTTCAACAGCTAACCCAGCATCAACTAACTCAATCACATTCTTTTCGCCTTGTACTAAATACAGGCCATGTTGTTTGCGATATTTTTTTTGCCCTAAAGCACGAAGTAGTTTTTGTTGATTCTTGGAGATCATGTGCACCTCAAAAGTTGGATTCACCATTATACCTGTTCAGTATCAGATAAAAAGCGTTTCCACGAGGCATTAAGCTAAGAAATTATGTTATCTTGTGCCGAATGACACACAAGGCATAGAGGTAATCATGTCACCTGAGCTAACGCTTATTTTACTCAACTTTATTCTACTTTTTGTGGCCTACGTATTCGTTTACCCAAAGTTAAAAGAGAAAAGCCTCGCCAGTATCAGCAAACAAGATTTATTGGTTACTGCGGTTTCTTTAGTCGTGTCTGGAAGTTTGTACTATGGCAAGGGTATCGAATTTTCGTTAGTGTTTTTTAAGAGTAATTGGGTGGTGTTTACGATTGTCGTATTTAGCGTGATTGAAATCCCATTTTTACTGTGGTTTAAGCGTCGCTATAACATTAAGTTTGGAGAGTAATAGAGAGGTAGCTACGCCTCTCTATTCGATTATCACTCAGCTCGCTTCTCGCGACCAAGCAACGCCATTGCGGCTTCTTTCACATCTTTTTGCTCATAAAGCACTTGATAGATCTGCTCAGTGATCGGCATTTCAATACCCGTGCGTTTGGCAAGTAGATAAACTTCTTTGGTATTGCGATAACCTTCGACCACCTGACCTATACTCGACATCGCCTCATCGACCGACTTTCCCGAGCCAAGTGCAAGGCCAAAACGGCGATTACGCGACTGGTTATCCGTACAAGTGAGAATGAGATCACCAAGCCCCGCCATACCCATAAAGGTTTCAGAGCGCGCGCCTAACGCACATCCTAAACGACAAAGTTCAGCGAGTCCTCGGGTGATAAGCGCCGTTCTAGCATTCGCACCAAAACCAAAGCCGTCAGACATGCCCGCGCCAATTGCGATAACGTTTTTGACCGCGCCGCCGAGCTGAATACCAATAAAGTCTTCGTTGCTATACACCCTAAACGAGCGACCGCAATGCAACAGCTCTGCGAGCTCTTCACGAAACTTTGCACAAATCGAAGACACTGAAATAGCAGTAGGTAATCCTGCGGCCATTTCTTTTGCAAAAGTAGGTCCACTTAGCACCGCCAGCGGCACATCGTCACCTAACACATCCAGTGCAACCTCTTGCAATAATCGCCCAGTATTTGGTTCGAGCCCCTTGGTTGCCCAAGCTACTTTTGCATTCTCAAGTAGCATAGGTTTAATCTTCTTTAAGGTGTCTGCAAACGCATGACTTGGCACAACCACCAAAATACGCTCACTAGACTTAACAGCCGTTTCTAAATCGGCCTCAAGTTCAAGCGTGTTTGGAAACTGGATGTCAGGAAGATAACGTTGGTTTTTGCGCTCAGCTGCTAGCGCCTCAACGTGTTCGCTATTGCGTCCCCATAGTGTCACTTGGTGACCATTTCGGGCGAAACAAATAGCAAGGGCGGTGCCATAAGACCCCGCCCCCAATACAGTTACAGCTGATTTTGCTGTACTCATCAATTATGCGTCAGCAGTTTGCTCAGGCTGTGCTTGAGCCGCACGTTGCTGCATATACTGAGCGAATAATGCGTCAAAGTTAACTGGCGCAAGGTTTAACTGTGGGAAAGTACCACGGTTAACTAGGCTAGCTACCGCTTCACGCGCATATGGGAATAGGATGTTAGGGCAGAATGCGCCTAGCATGTGTGCCATTTGCATTTCTTCAAGATCTGCAATTGCAAAGATACCAGCTTGTTGGATTTCACATAGGAATGCAGTTTCTTCACCAATAGTTGCCGTTACCGTTAGCGCGAGAACAACTTCAAAAACGTTGTCATCAAGCTTTGCTGAACGTGTGTCCATGTCTAGCTTAACTTCTGGTGTCCACTCTTTTTGGAAGATACCTGGTGAGTTTGGCGTTTCAAACGATACATCTTTAGTATAGATACGTTGAATGTTGAACTGAGCGCCTTCTTGTTGTTGTTCTGCTGCTTGGTTTTGTTCTGCCATGATAATTTCCTAAATTCTGTTGTGATCCTGCTAGTTCCTAGCAGTCATTATAAAAAGTAAGCTGAGCCAAAGCTCAATCAATCTTATGCTTGTAATAGCTTATCGAGTTCGCCTTTCGCTTCAAGCGCCATCATATCGTCGCAACCACCAATATGGCGCTCAGCGATAAAGATTTGTGGCACGGTATAGCCACCGTTGGCTTTTTCGATCATCTCGTCACGAAGCTCTGGCTGTGCGCCAATATCATACTCAGTGTATGTGACACCTTTTGCATCTAATAGTGCTTTTGCACGATGACAAAATGGACAATAGTCTTTGGTGTAAATTACGACTTGGCTCATCATAGACCTCAGTTATTTTCCGTTAGAGATTGGTAAACCCGCACTTTGCCATGCGCCAATACCACCTGATAATACGTACACTTGCTCGAATCCAGCTTTGTGCATGTTATCAGCAACAGCAGATGCCGTCATACCTGTGTTACAGACCAATATAATGGGCTTAGATTTATGTTTTTCAAGACCAGCAAAATCTTTTTGCTTGAGTTTTTCCGCATTCACCTGCTCAGAACCTGCAATGTGACCTTGGTTAAACTCTTTTGCTGCACGCATATCGAGTACCTGACCATCTTGGCGGTTAACAAGCATAGTCAACTGCTGGGGTTAATTTGTCTAATTTTAGAAAACTGACTCTTAAACCAACTACTCACTAACATCGCGGCTAACACAACCCAAATGATGCTAAGTACCGGATGGTTACCTAAAAACGCAACGTATTGTTCCATTAATTTATCAACCAAAAATTATTAAACGATAAAGTGGCAGCAAGTATACCTGCTTTATTCTCGACAAAACAGACTTGTTCAACATGAGCAAATATCAATCTCAAAGTTGATAATTCATCACTGTGGGGCTGAATATTCATACAAAAACAGGTATTCTACTTACCAGCAACCAGAGCAAGCTTATCGAAGCGCTGCAGCCCAAGTTAGTAAATCTAACCTTGTAGCGTTTGCTATAAGACATCAACATCGTGCCTAATTCAGGATTTCAGGAGCGCAAATGACAGCTAAGAAAAAGCCATTGGTATTAATGATTTTAGACGGTTGGGGCTATCGCGAAGAAAGCGAGAGCAATGCTATTTTAGCAGCCAATACCCCAGTATTAGATGAACTATGGCGCTCTGCTCCGCACACCTTGATTTCAGGTTCAGGCCTTGATGTTGGTCTACCGGATGGACAAATGGGGAATTCCGAAGTTGGCCACGTTAACCTCGGTGCAGGACGTGTGGTTTATCAAGACTTCACGCGGATCACTAAAGCGATTGACGATGGTGAGTTTGAGCACAATCCAGCTCTGGTTGAGAATATCGACAAAGCCGTGGCAAAGGGAAAAGCCGTTCACCTAATGGGGTTATTGAGCCCAGGTGGCGTTCACAGCCATGAAGATCACATTGTTGCGGCAATTAAATTAGCAGCTGAGCGCGGTGCAACCGTTTATTTGCACGCATTTTTGGATGGCCGCGATACACCACCTCGCAGCGCACAAGCATCAATTGAAAAAATGGAAGCCTTGATGCAGTCACTCAATTGTGGCCGACTAGCGTCTATTATTGGTCGCTACTATGCTATGGACCGTGACAATCGTTGGGACCGCGTCGAGTCTGCATACAACCTGATGGTAAGTGGCGACGCTGATTTTACTTATAGTAATGGCGTTGAAGCGCTACAAGCAGCTTACGCGCGTGATGAAAATGATGAGTTTGTTAAAGCATCAGTGATCACCGAAGCTGGGCAACCTGCCGCTACTATCAATGATGGTGATACGGTTATCTTTATGAACTTCCGTGCAGACCGAGCGCGCCAGATGACCCGTGCTTTTGTCGATGCTGACTTTAACGGCTTCGAAAAACGCAAAGCACCGGACTTAAGTGCGTTTGTTATGATGACTGAATACGCTGCCGACATTAAAGCCCCTATCGCTTTCGCGCCTGAAGCACTTGTCAATGTGCTAGGTGAATGGCTAGCTAAGCACAACAAAACTCAGCTGCGTATTTCAGAAACGGAAAAATATGCCCATGTCACTTTCTTCTTTAGCGGCGGTCGCGAAGATCTCTTTGAAGGTGAAAAACGTGAACTTATTCCTTCTCCACAAGTTGCCACTTACGACTTACAACCAGAAATGAACTCAGAAATGCTAACTGATAAGTTAGTTGAAGCCATTCATAGCGGTGAGTTTGACGTCATTATCTGTAACTACCCGAATGGTGATATGGTTGGACACTCTGGTGTATTTGAAGCCGCAGTAAAAGCATGTGAAGCCGTTGATAAGTGTATCGGTCGTGTGGTTGCAGCGTTAAAAGAAACCGGTGGTGAAGCTTTGATCACAGCAGACCACGGCAATGCTGAGCAAATGCAAAACCCGAAAACGGGCCAAGCTCATACAGCACACACTAGTGAGCCTGTACCGTTTATTTATGTAGGTCGTGATGCAGGGCCACAAGCAGGAAAAGCACTAAGCGATGTTGCACCAACAATGCTGCATTTACTTGGTATGGAGCAGCCTAGCGAGATGACAGGCACTCCAATTATGCGTTTAAAATAACGGCCTGCCTGTATGCCGTTAAAAACGACATTTCACTATGCCGCACTTCTCGGTGCGGCGTTACTCATGACAACAGCGCCCGCTGTTGCCAACGAATCTAGAACCAAACAAGACTTAAGCGAAGTTCAGCAACAGCTTAAAGCTAGCCAACAAGCATTAGAAAAGCAGCGCGGTGAAATTAACAGTCACGAAGCAAAGCTCAAAGCCTTCGAACTTGATATTGCCAAAAGTGCCAAAGCTATCTCACTCACAGAAATCGGGATCAAAGAAAACCAAACCGAGCAGGCCGAACTTAAAAAGCAAGAAAGCACGCTGTTAAACGACAAGAAAAAATTTGAAAAGATCCTTGCGGCTCAGCTAAAAAGTGCCTACATGACGGGCTCTCATGATTATTCTAGAATGTTACTTAATCAAGAGCATGCAACAAAGCTCGAGCGCACCATTGCCTATTATGATTACCTAAATAAAGCACGTATTAAACAACTCGAACAACTGAAATCTATCGGCCAAGAATTGGCACAGACTCAAGCTGAGTTAGCAAGAACACAAGCACGCTTAGAAGCGCTACAAAACCATCAGAATGAACGCTTGGAAGCGCTCAAGAAGGCGCAGCAAGAACGTCAAAACCAGCTTGCAAACCTAAATAACAAACTCAGTGAAACACGCTCTGCCATTGCTTATTTAAAAGAAAATGAACAAACCTTAATCCAAACGTTAGAAGAGCTTGCCAAGGCACAAAGAGAAGCCGAAGTACGTTTAGATGGATTAGCCAAACTCAAAGGCAAAATGAGTTTACCAACCAAAGGTCGAATTAAACATAAATTCGGCCAAAGCAAACATGCAGGCATGAATTGGAAGGGCGTCCTCATTGGTGCAAAAGAAGGGGCTGAAATTGCGAGTGTCGCCCCCGGTCAAGTTGTGTATGCAGATTGGTTAAATGGCTTTGGCTGGGTTATTGTGCTCGATCATGGTCATGGTTTTATGAGTCTATACGGCCACGCACAAACGCTGCTTCGCGATGTTGGCGATCAAGTTCGCAGTGGTGAAGTGATCGCTTTGGTAGGACAAAGCGGCGGACAAAGAGATCCTGGTCTATACTTTGAAATACGGCATAAGGGAAGCGCTGTAGATCCGATAAAATGGTGCAGATCCAGTTAACTGAATAACCCGTGCTGCACCTTGATGAGGAGCAGCACATGAATAGACAAACCCGTTTTTACGCGCTCGCAGCGCGCTATGTTGCATTATTAAGCTTCCTGCTTTTGTTAAGTTTTAGCGCCTTTAGTCACGCGTCTACACAAAAGTTCTCGGCTCAAGAAATCGATGAAATCCTGTATCATATTCACACCTATTATGTTGAAGACTTGCCTCTCAGTCGCTACAACGCGGGCAACTTATCGAGCCTCTTTGATAATTTAGATCCCTACTCTAAATACCTCAATGAGGAAGACTTGGAATCCATCTTCAGTGCAGCAAATGGGCGCTACACGGGACTCGGTATTGAAGTCGAAGAGCAAGATAATTACGTGATTATCTTGGATACCCTGCCCAATTCACCAGCAGCCCAAGCAGGCATAGAGAGTGGTGATAAACTCCATGCAATCAATGGCGCTAATGTCGCGGGTAAATCGATAGAAGAAGTGTCTGCCCTACTCAAAGCTGCAAATAAAAATCTCATCAATTTAGTAGTATTAAGACAAGACGAGCTGGTTGCACTTGAGCTTAAACGTCAAGAGATAGTCATTGAAAGTGTCGCCAGTAAACTCTTAAACGACGGCACCGGCTTTTTAAGCGTCAACAGTTTTAATCATCACACCTACCATGATGTTGCAAGACACATAAACCGACTACAAGTACAGTTAGGTAGTCCGTTGAAAAAGCTGGTTATTGATTTACGTGACAACCCTGGTGGTACACTTAATAGTGCCGTGGCAATCTCAGATCTTTTTTTAGATAGTGGCACAATCGTCACGACCAAAGGCCGCTTCTATGACGCCAATCAGGCTTACATTGCAAAGCGGGGAGATATTTTAAATGGTGCGCCTATTTTGGTATTAATCAACAATAATTCCGCTTCAGCTGCCGAGATTTTAGCCGCCGCACTCAAGGATAATAAACGTGCCTTAGTCGTTGGCTTACGTTCCTATGGTAAAGGCTCGGTTCAATCCTTGATCCCGATTGGTAATGGCACTACTGCATTAAAGTTAACGACAGCGAGATACTACACACCAGCAGGTACATCAATTGAAGGTAAAGGCATAGAGCCCGATGTATATTTTACCAAACAAGCGCTTTCCCTGTTGGATAAAAGCGCTATAATCACTGGTGAAGAATCAATCAAAACAACAGGTATTGAACAACTTGCCTCGCATTGGCCTAAGGCACTGGCGTTAGTTCAATCACAGTAAATAAAAAACGGTCCTGTAGGGCTGTAAACTATAATAATAATTTGTGTGCTAAAAAAAATAATCGGGATAATACTGGCCTGCATGACTTTTGCAGTGCCAGCAAAACAGTTTGCCATTGTTATAGACGATATTGGCAATCACCAACGTGACTTAGAGTTGCTGTCCTTACCGGGTGGGATCACCTTTTCGATCCTGCCCCATACGCCTTTTTCTCAACAATTTGCCTTTGCAGCCAGCCGCCAACAACGCGAGCTTTTATTACATGTGCCAATGCAGGCACAAGACACGGAAAAGGCCCTTGGTCCGGGCGCATTAACCACCGATATGGAAAAGTGGCAGTTGCAAATGACACTTGGCAATGCGCTATCGACACTGCCTCAGGTTAAAGGCGTAAACAATCACATGGGCTCAGCATTAACAGAACAAATAGAGCCAATGAAATGGACAATGGAAATACTAAAAAAGCGCGGATTATACTTTTTGGATAGCCGTACCACTAGCCACAGTCAAGCCCAATATGCTGCCAACCTTTACGGCGTAAAAAACGTCGCTCGACAGGTCTTTCTAGATAATGATATATCCACTGAGGCGCTCAACAAGCAGTGGCAACATATGCTTAAGCTACTTGATAATCACGAGCATGTTATTATCATTGCGCACCCATATAAGGAAACCGCCGCCTTTCTTGCAGCCAAGTTAGCTGAGCTTGAAAGTATTGATGCCAAACTGGTACCCGTCTCTCAACTGGTTGAACAAAAATACGTACGACTTGCAGAAATTGCTGAGCAGCATGCTATTTCCGGACAATTAAGACTCCAAGAATAAAGATTAACAATGATTATCATCAGACAGTTTCAAAACGGCGAAGAAGCCGTGCTACGCAAGCTTATGTTTGACACAATACGCTCGGTAAATGTACAGCATTACTCCAATAGCCAAGTTAATGCATGGGCACATAGCGACGTTGCCGATAAAGGCTGGCAAGACCGATTAAGGAACAATCAGCCCCTTGTCGCCGTACTAAATGGTAAAATTGTTGGCTTTGCCGATATCCAAGCTGACGGTCTTATTGATCACTTTTTTTGCCATGCGGAACATCAAGGCCAAGGCATAGGTAAAGCACTTATGCTCGCACTCTTAGAACACAGCAAAATAACCAACACAACGCGCTTATTTTCCCATGTTAGTAAAACGGCTAAACCTTTCTTTGAATATTTTGGTTTCCAAGTGATAAAGGAACAACAAGTGACGGTTCGTGGCGAAGTGTTAACTAATTACCTGATGGAAAAGAGTATGCCTGCCTGCTAGCAGGCATACGAACTTTCTTCCCTAATCTATGGGCGCAAACCGCGTGGGTAAGGCACTAAATTGCAAGGATGGATTTTGCTTCATCCACGTTTTCTTATTAGGGATTTGGATCTTAAATTCATCATCCGTCACAAACTTTTGGGTTTTACCCTTGGCATTCACAAACTGAATTGATGCAGGCTCGGTAAATGTAAACTCTAGTTCATCAAAGCTTGGAGCAAACCAAGACAAGCTACCTGCCATCAACTCAACAAAAGCGTCCATATCCTCTAAAAGAATAAACAAATCGCGATACATAACCTGCGGCTTAGTCAACGGCGCTATATCGGTATTGACCAGAATCGCAACGGCACCTTTTTCTTGATTGATCACTAAATTAACTTGATCTGCACGAGACTGCGGGAGAATAGGTAAATCAATATTGCCGTCTTTGTCTATGATACCGTTGGCAATGATCTTGTCATCTTGCTCCAGCCAAAGTTTAACATCCTCTAGCGCGATATCAGGCTGCTTCACTTCCACAGTAAATTTAGACAAGATATATTGCGACTGCGCTTTGTTGGCGATTAAATCTAGAATTTGATTAATCTCACCATATTCAACACTTCGCTCAGCGGCGAAAACAGAGTTGCAAAGTAAGCTCGCAACAGCACCTAACATCAGTAACTTTTTCATTGGGTTATCCTTTATTATTGTTGTCTTCATATGAGGAGTTCTTCGAGAAATAGTTCAAAACTTGATCTCAATTCCATACATGCCAAATAGATCAGGCTAAACTCAACATAAGCATATGGAGTGAAAAGGAGTAGCAGATGACCCAAACCGTAGCTGATTTAATGACCCCAGATCCGTTCGCAGTGATTGCTGAAAATACCTTGCAAGATGCACACAATTTAATGAAAGAAAAAAATGTTCGTCACATTCCAGTGATTGACGAAGCAGGAGCCTTGGTTGGTATGCTCACGCAAAAGATTATGATCGCCAAGGTAATGGGAATAATGGCAACCTATGGCGCAAATGCGCTTGCAAGAAAAGAAAAGCAAACAAAAGTACAAGATATTATGGCGACCGATTTTGCGAGCGTGCGCCCAAGCCAATCACTACAAGATGTGGTGCGCTTTTTTGTCGATAATCGCCATGGCTGTATGCCTGTGGTAGACGAGCAAAACAAATTGGTTGGTATACTGACTTCATCAGACTTTGTGCGACTCGCTGCTGCACTCTTGTCTTAAACGTGGTAACAAGCGAGTGTATTCCACTGACTCGCGGAATACACTCAGCTATTAGCATGATTACGCTTTTTCTTGGAGCGTTCTCGCTACAGTTCTCATACCTAAAGTCGTTGCACCCGCAGCCCATTGACCACTAGCGCTATTTTGGAAAGAAGCCGCAAGGTCGATATGCACCCAACCTTGACCTTCATTTGGTACAAAGCGAGATAGGAAACCCGCTGCATTTGATGCACCACCAAAACCGCCACCTTTTTGCGCTCGGCTGTTAGCAGTATCCGCATAAGGCGATGGACAGTTATTTTGGTGCCACTTTTCTAGAGGCAATGGCCACGCGGCTTCAAATTCGTCACTCGCGAACTGCTGCACATCACCGACAAGTGTTTTGTCTAAACCAAATAACGCATTGTACTCTTGGCCTACAGCAACGAGCGCGGCGCCCGTTAATGTCGCGGCATCAATGATAAGCTCTGCGCCTGTTTCACCGGCAGCCATCAAGCCATCAGCAAGCACCAAGCGACCCTCTGCATCGGTATTTACGATTTCAACTGTGGTACCATTTTTGTAGGTAAGAATATCACCTAACTTATAGGCATGGCCTGAGATAAGGTTCTCAGCACAACATAGGAACAACTTAACACGACGGTCAAAACCACGTTGAATAGCCAGCGCTAAACCAGCCGTTACGGTTGCGGCCCCGCCCATATCACACTTCATCGTAAGCATGCCTTCGCTTGGCTTAATCGAGTAGCCACCTGAGTCAAACGTGATCCCTTTACCCACAAGTGCTGCGCTAACTGGTGCGTCATCATTACCTGTTGGGTTGTAGTCAAGCTCAAGCAACACAGGAGGACGCTCACTGCCGCGTCCCACTTCGTGGATACCAATCCATTGCTGCTCTAACAGCGCGTCGCCTTTAATGATTTGATAGCTAACATGCTCAGGTGCCAATGACTGAATAAACTCAGCCGCTTTTCCAGCAAGGCTTTCAGGATAAATATCTTCGGCCGTCCCGTTGATCATCTGACGCATCCATGTTGCCGACGCTTTTAGTGCATCAAGTTCGTTAAGACTTGACTGGTCGTTGTCAACAAACACCACACCATCTAATGCTTTTGGTGACACAAAACCTTGATAAAAAGCCCATTGAGATTCAGTACACCACAAGCCACCTTCTAGATGAACTTGTTTAATCCCTTGTTGTGCGATGCTACGAGCCGCCTTTTGAATATTCTTCAGCGTTTCGTCTTGTTGTAAATGGATAAAAGCACCGTCCTTTTCAAACGACAATGCAGCACCAGCAGATAAATACTCTGGTTTTGCGTCTTCACTCAGTCGTACAATAAATTTCTCTGACATTCTCTTTTCACTCTTGTGCTTGTAAGTGTGGTTAAGTGTACACTAGCCACTAAATACACCCAACCTAAAGCGACCAATGAAGTTTTCTAGGCAATTACAACAAGCAACCTTGCTCAAACGATATAAACGCTTTCTAGTCGATTTACGCGCCCCAAGTGGTGACGAATTCACCGTACACTGCGCCAATACGGGTAGAATGACCAATTGTGCAGATCCGGGATTTACGGCCTATTACTCCACCAGCGATAACCCTAAACGAAAGTACATTCATTCGTTGGAGCTGACGCAAGATAATGATGGTCATTTTATTTGTGTAAATACAGCGGTGGCCAATAAAGTGTCTGTTGAGGCCATAGAGCAAGGAAGAATAACGCAACTGCAAGGCTACAAAACACTTCAAACTGAAGTGAAATACGGGGCTGAAAATAGCCGAATTGATATTTTGTTGAGCGACCTCGAAAATGGACAATCCTCGCAATTCTGCTACGTTGAAGTAAAGTCGGTGACTTTGCTCGAGCAACAGCAAGGTTTTTTCCCTGATGCAGAAACCTTAAGAGGTCAAAAACATCTTAGAGAATTAATCCACATTAAACAGCAAGGTCATCGTGCGGTGTTACTGTTTGCCGCGCTCCATACAGGGATAAATTGTGTCAAACCAGCCAGCCATATCGATCAAAAATATGCAGCGTTAGTAAAAGAAGCAATTTCTCATGGAGTAGAAATCATTGCTTACCGAGCGCATATTGACGACAACCAAGTACAATTAATTGAAGAAATTCCTTTTGATTACGCTTGACTTTTTTCATGCTGCCCACATATAGCCGTGATAGTTTTCTCCCCCAAATAGTTAAACATTGAAAAAAGTGGCTGACATTTGCAGTAAAAAAGTGTTTGCTAAGGGGTAAAGATTTTGCTATTTATACCCGCCGGCGAAAGCTGGGGTTATGTATTAAGGATTTAGGAGAATGGTATGCCAGACCAGAAAAAACTAGGGTTATTGGCTCAAGCCGGTGTAGAACCTTATCAAGAAAAGCCAGGCGAAGAATACATGAATGAAGCACAACGTGCTCATTTCAAAGCGATATTAGAAGCATGGCGTGCCGATCTACGTAATGAAGTAGATCGTACTAAGACACACATGCAAGACGAAGCGGCAAACTTTCCTGATCCTGTGGACCGTGCAGCGCAAGAAGAAGAGTTTTCTCTTGAACTGCGTACTCGCGACCGCGAGCGTAAGCTAATCAAGAAAATTGAGAAAACACTTCAACTTATCGAAGATGATGACTTCGGCTTTTGTGAGTCGTGCGGTATTGAAATCGGCATTCGCCGTTTAGAAGCGCGTCCAACAGCTGATCTTTGTGTTGATTGTAAATCTCTCGCAGAAATCAAAGAAAAACAACAAGGCAGAGGATAATCTCAGCCCTGTGTCCCCAAGCTTAAAGCAAACTGGGAGCTATCGCGGTCGATTTGCTCCCTCGCCTTCTGGACCGCTTCATTTCGGCTCTCTAGTGGCCGCCCTGAGTAGCTATTTAGATGCAAAAGTCAATCAAGGTAAATGGCTCGTTCGCATCGAAGACATAGATACACCGCGCGTAGTTGCGGGTGCTGCCGACAATATATTAACCACTCTTGAAGCATATGGCCTTTATTGGGATGAAGACGTTGCCTATCAATCACAGCGCCATGCTCTATACCAAGCCTATTTGACGACACTGAAATCAGACTCCCTTGTGTATGCATGTCAATGTACAAGAAAGCAAATTAAAGCAATGGGTGGGTTTTACGACAATCATTGCCGAGCTTTAGCGCTAAGTTGGCAAGATAATGCTTTACGCCTACAGCAGCGCTGTCCAGTTACTGAATTTAATGATGCAATACAGGGCATGGTTGTCATTCCCCCTGCAATTGCGCATGAAGATTACATCGTTAAACGCCGCGATGGCTTATTTGCTTATCAATTGGTGGTGGTCGTTGACGACATAGAGCAAAAGATTAGTCATATCGTGCGTGGTGCCGACCTGCTAGAACCCACAGCAAGACAAATTAGTTTATTTCGGCAACTCAATCAGCCATCACCTAAGTACGCTCACGTACCACTGGCTGTCGCAGAGCCCGGATATAAGTTATCTAAGCAGAATCATGCTCCAGCTATTGATAACCATAACCCGTTACCAACCCTTTATGCCGCGCTGCGTTATTTGCATGTGCCGGTTGATTCTCTCCATAATTATCAAGATGTTGAGGCATTACTGACTCACGCTATTGATATTTTTAGTCTAGATAGCGTTCCTAAAGTACAAGAAATTCAACTAGACTCTCTAGAAAATGGCGATTTTGCTTTTCGCCCACTGTTTTCAAGTACTTCAATTTAGTCTCATTTGAGTATATGATAGCGAGCCTTAAATGCGACCTGTTTTAAGACAAAAGCAGTGGTTCACAACAACTAGAATAGAAAACTTGATTGCTCAGGAGACGAGTTATTATTTCCAAGCTTGTAAACTTTTGCCGCCAGTTTGTAACTGGAAAAGGCGATGAGACGGTGAAAATGGCCAGCCCGACACCTGCGATAATTCCTCGCAGCGAGCATGGTATATCTCGTAAACAATTTAGCCCTAACGCTATCAAAGTGCTCTATCGCTTAAAAGACGGTGGCTATGATGCCTACCTAGTTGGTGGTTGTATCCGCGATATCATGCTAGGAATAGAGCCTAAAGACTTTGATGTCGTTACCAATGCGACACCTGAACAAATCAAAAAGCTCTTCCGTAACTGTCGCTTAATAGGTCGTCGCTTCCGCCTTGCGCACATTGTTTTTGGACGAGAAATTATTGAAGTTGCCACCATGCGTGGCCATCATCAAAGTGATGACTCTTGTGCCACGACAAGTCAAGCCAGCGAACACGGGCAGCTATTACGCGACAATGTCTACGGCAGTATTGAAGAAGACGCCGAGCGCCGCGACTTTACTATCAATGCGCTATATTATTCGATCAATGACTTTACTTTACGCGACTTTGCCGGTGGTGTTGCTGACATTAAAGCGCGTAAAATTGAGCTGATTGGCGATCCTGAAACTCGCTATCGCGAAGATCCGGTACGTATGCTGAGAGCTATCCGCTTTGCAACCAAACTGGATATGGAGATTGCTACGCCGACCCGCACTCCGATTAAAGCATTAGCGCCGTTACTTGGGCATATCCCAGCTGCACGCTTGTTCGAAGAAACGCTAAAGCTATTTTTAAATGGTAAAGCGGAAGAAAACTTTCTTCAGATGCGTGAATACGGCTTGTTTGCACAATTATTCCCGGCGTTAGATAAAATCCTAGCACAGCCTGATAATGACTTTGAGCGTCGCTTTATTCAGCAAATGTTTGCCAATACGGATAGCCGTATCAACGCGGATAAAAAAGTAACCCCTGCATTTATCTATGCAGCACTTTTATGGTTCCCTATTTTAGCTAAAAGCGAAGCGCTCGCGGCCGAAGGTATGAATGAATATGATGCCTTTATGCAAGCCATTAATCACGTCCTTGCTGAAAATGCTAAACACGTTGCAGTGCCTAAACGCTTTACTTTAGGTGCCCGAGATATCTGGCATATTCAACAACGCCTAGATAAACGTTCAGGCCAGCGTGCATACCGCCTAAGCTTGCAGCCGAGATTCAAAGCCGCATATGATTTCCTATTATTGCGTGTTGAAAGTGGTGAACAAGAGCAAGAAGAACTTGCAGCTTGGTGGACTGACTACCTCAAGAATGACGTCACCGGCCAAAAAGACATGGTGCGCAACTTAGGTAACCAAAGCAAACCTAAGCGTCGTTATAATAGACGTAAGCCAAAAAGAAAACCGAAAGAAGATTAAATGAATATTGCGTACATTGGATTGGGTGCAAACCTATCCGAACCGATGGCACAAATACAGCGAGCACTCGATGTGCTCGCCGCCCATCCAGACCTCTCGCTTGTCCAGCACTCTAGCCTGTATGGCTCAAAACCTATGGGCCCTCAAGATCAACCTGATTATGTGAATGCCGTAGCAAAACTAGCGACATCATTAACAGCAGCATCTTTACTCGATGTGTTGCAACAAATAGAGCTTGAACATGGTCGTGTACGCAAAGCTGAGCGCTGGGGACCGCGCACGCTCGATTTGGATATACTGCTTTTTAATACCGACACCATTAACAGTGATAGACTGACGGTGCCACATTACGGCTTGAAAGAAAGAGAATTTGTCGTCTATCCACTATTAGAGATAGCGCCAGAACTCAAATTACCTGATGGCACTGAGCTTAGCTCTTTAACACAAAAGTTACCACTTAACGGATTAACAATCCTCAAATAAACCAATCCAAGGGGTTTACCATGGCAAAAATTTCCGTCTCAACACTTGCCAAAATGAAGCGTGAAGGAACAAAAATAACAGCCCTCACCGCATACGATGCAAGTTTTGCAAAGTTATTTCACGACAATGGCGTAGATGTCATCTTAGTGGGTGATTCTCTGGGTATGGTTTTACAAGGTGGTGAAGACACTTTAGCCGTTACCACGGATGACATTGCCTATCACACCCGTTGTGTCAGAGCTGGTAGTAAAGAGCTATTCGTTATCGCCGATATGCCTTTTATGAGCTATTCAGATCCGCAGTCAGCCTGTCAGAATGCAGCTACCTTGATGCGCTCTGGTGCTAATATGGTTAAGCTTGAAGGTGGTGAATGGCTTTACGACAGCATTGCACTGCTTACTCAGCAAGGGATCCCAGTTTGTGGTCATTTAGGTTTAACCCCACAATCAGTGCACGTGTTTGGCGGCTTTAAAATTCAAGGTCGTGAAGAAGCACAAGCGCAAAAGATGATAGCCGATGCACAAGCGTTAGAACGTGCTGGTGCACAAATGATTGTGATTGAATGCGTACCTTCAGCACTGGCTAAACGCATTACCGACGCAGTGACAATTCCAGTCATTGGTATTGGCGCAGGTAAAGAGACCGATGGCCAAATTTTGGTTATGCATGACTTGGTTGGTATTTCTGCAGGATATATTCCTAAGTTTTCGAAGAACTTCCTGCTCGAAACTGGCAACATGCCAGATGCGGTGAAAAAGTTTTGTGCAGACGTGCAATCAGGTGAGTTCCCGGGGCCTGATCACGAATTTAATTAAATTTGCGATGAGCGATGCTTATCGCTGAGTCTGATCCAAGCGTTTTGTTTGGGTTAGTATTGTTATTATTGAGTTAGAGTACAACATGCAATCAGTTACTGAGATTAAATCGTTACGAAGCCAGATTAAAGCTTGGCGCCAACAAGGGTTGAGCATTGCCTTCGTACCAACGATGGGCAACCTTCACCGTGGTCATTTTTCCTTAGTAGAAAAAGCAAAAACCCTAGCGGATAAAGTCGTTGTCAGTATCTTTGTAAATCCAATGCAATTTGGTGCGAACGAAGACCTCGACAGCTATCCACGTACGCTTGAGCAAGACAAGCAAGGCCTTGCAGAACTAGAAACTGATATTGTGTTTACGCCTACCGTTGAGACCATATATCCTAACGGCCTAAATGCGCAAAGTTTTGTTGATGTACCAGGAGTATCAGAAGGACATTGTGGTGGCACACGCCCAGGACACTTTCGTGGCGTTGCAACGGTTGTCACTAAACTGTTTAACTTAGTACAACCTGATTTTGCCTGCTTTGGTGAAAAAGACTTTCAACAGTTACAGGTTATCAAAACAATGGTGAAAGACCTGTCTATTCCTGTTGAAGTGATTGGTGTTGCGACTCAAAGAGAAGTTTCTGGACTGGCGATGAGCTCACGTAATGGCTACCTCTCTGAATCAGAAAAAGACACTGCTAAAGTACTTTTTCAAGCACTAAAAGCAGCAGCTGGCGCTTTAGAAAATGGCGAAAAAGAGTTTTCGAAGGTAACAAAAAATGCAACAGAAATGCTGCATAATGCAGGTTTAAAGTTGGATTATTTTAACATTTGTCAAAAAGATAGCTTGAAACCTGCTACACTCGAGGATAGTCAACTCGTCATTCTTGCCGCAGCTTTTCTCGGTAAAGTCAGACTGATTGATAATATTCAAGTCACAGTCTAAGGAATAATAATGAAAATTGCGTTCGCCTTGTTAGTACTTTCTACCACCCTACTGGGGTGTAGTAACTCTATCTCACCTGAGTTGAATCAATGTGCACAACAGAATTATCAATGCGAGCGCAACTGTGAGATGCAAAACACGCCAGAGACAATGTCGTTACAGATATGCACTGATAAATGTATTGAGCAGTATAATGCCTGTAAAGTACAGGCTGAAAAAATTACCGAGAGCAAACGATAGTTTGCTCTTTTTTAGCAAAAAATCCCCTTTATTCTTTTAAATACAAATACCTCCTGACTCCAGCAGTTATTTTTTATTCACCTTTTTAGAATATTTTACGATACAATAAACTGGTCTGATGAGATAGACATACAACACCAACTTAGCTTGGCTTAAGGCTTGATTTACTAAACAACGCAGGTTGTAAGCACTAACTTTTCTTAATAACTTGTTATTTCTGGTTTTTATTCTAATCTCTAAGACAAAAGTAACACGACTGTTGAGCTCAGTATCAGTGCTTTTAATGCGTGTTACAGACACGACTCTTTGCAAAGAAAATGGGAATCAATATGAAAAAATCTGCAATTGCATTAGCGATAGCGCTTGGGACAGTGAGTTTTCAAAGTGCCGCTGAGATCAGAATTAATGGTTTTGCTTCCATTATTGGTGGTCAAACGCTAGATAGTGACGACACACTATATGGCTATGATAATGATTTTGATATGGAAAATCGTAGCTTATTTGCTTTACAGCTGTCCGCCGATCTACAAGAAAGTCTAACTGCCACAGCACAGATCGTAGGTCGTGGCCAGAATGACTTTGATGCCGAGTTTGAATGGGCATACTTAACTTATGCGATTTCAGATTCTTCGCAGATAAGCGCAGGTAAAATGCGTATACCATTCTATCGCTATTCTGACTTTTTAGATGTGGGCTATGCATACCGCTGGGTTAAACCACCTCAATCTGTATATAACCTAAGCTTTAGCACCTATAACGGATTGAGTTATATCCATAACTCGACATTAGGGGAGTGGGAAAGCACTGTACAGCTAGCTTTAGGCAGCGTAGATGACGACATTGTTGCTATTACCTATTCAGATGAAGCCGAGTTAAATAACACGGTAGGTATTAACTGGACACTAAGCAGAGATTGGTTCAGTGCGCGTGCGGCCTACTTTGCTACCGAAGCGAGCATTAGCGCAGCTAATAGCCCTGAACTATCGGGATTATTGGCAGGGTTAACTGGCTACGGGCTAACGCAACAAGCGGATGATATTGCTGTCGATAAAGATGATGCTTACTTTGCCGCGATTGGTATTGCTATCGACTACAACGATATCTTGTTCGATGCAGAATACACTCAGTTTGAAGTGGATAACAGCATACTTGCTAAACAACAGCAGTATTACGCTTCCCTCGGTTACCGTATTGATGCATGGACAGTCCACCTAACCTACGAACACAATGAAGATAAGAATGACAACGACGAGTTTAACTCTGTCCCACTCACCATCACCGCTCCAAATGGTGTAACCATTCCTGTCACGACCGATCCAACCAATCCAAATGCACCTTATTTAAGAACACTTGTTAATGGTGCGCTTGCAGGCGCTCGTGCAGAATCAGAAACGTGGAGTATTGGTGCACGTTATGACTTCCATCCGTCAGCAGCATTCAAGATTGAACTAAACCAATTCGATAACACGCTAACAGATCAAAAAGTTGAACTGTTGAGCTTCGGTATCGATTTAGTATTCTAACGGAGGTTAATATGATTAAAAAAATAATGACCTTAGGGCTACTATTAGCCAGTCAGGCAGTTTTAGCAGATGTTGCTGTTATCGTGAACTCAGCAAATGCATCTACTGTAGATGATGGTACTATCAAAAAATTATTCCTTGGCAAAAGCAAATCATTTGCCGATGGTAGTAGTGCGACCCCTGTGAATCAGGATGGTAACGCGGTATTTGACGAGTTTAACGACAAAGTGATTGGTAAATCTAGCTCTCAGCTAAATGCCCATTGGTCTAAATTAGTATTCACCGGTAAGGGAACACCTCCGAAGAAGCTAGATAGCGATCAAGCGGTAATCGATTTTGTTTCGAGCAATGCAGACGCAATTGGTTATATCGATGCTACTAAAGTAACCGGTGCCGTCAAAGTGATTGGTAAATACTAGGGCCTGTTGACCTTTGCTGTTTGATTTTTGTTCTTCTGAGTGGGTTTTGGTCGCGACGCCCGACTTGCCGCCTAGTGATCTAGGCAAAAGTTGAGCAACAATGAACAAAGCGCACTCAGGTGAACCCAAAGGGCAGCGCTTGATTGGCATTTCTACTGTGTTCTCGCCTGACTCACATAGAATGACTATGCTACGCAGGCTCTGCCTTGTATAAATACCAATCAAACTGCTGCAAAAGCAAACTTGAAAGATAAACAGGCCCTAATATTCCTCATCAAATAAAAACAGCCACTTAATGTGGCTGTTTTTATTTATCGTTTAAAAATTAAAGCATTAGACTCTAAATTTTGAGGTTGCATCTTTCAAGTTATCGGACAATACATGGAGATTCTCAGCAACGTCTTGTACTTCATTCAACGCTTGCATTGTGTCTTGGAAAGACTGGTGCATAGATGTCACATTGTTTACTACCATAGCGGCTACCGAGGTCTGCTCCTCCGTTGCCGCAGCAATTTGACCATTCATGCTATTAATTGACAAGATTTGTGCTGCTATCTGCTCAATCGACTGCCCAGTTTGTGCTGCAGCTTCAGCATTATTAATTGCCATACTGCTTGCACTTGTCATTGCTTTCACCGCTTGATTTGCCGCTTCTGTTAGCACATTTAAAAGTTCTCTTATCTCATTGGTCGACTTTGCTGTTCTTGAGGCTAATTCGCGGACTTCATCAGCAACCACCGCAAAACCTCGACCTTGCTCACCAGCACGAGCCGCCTCAATCGCAGCATTCAAGGCAAGTAAATTGGTTTGCTCTGCAATTGATGTGATCACATTTAAGATTTGCGTCACGTTCTGTGTATCATCAGCTAGCTTATTGATCGTCTCTGCTGCATGATTAATTTCTTCACTTAACGCTTGTGATTCGTTAACTGACACCTGAATTTGGCGCTTACTCTGCTCAACTTCTTGTTCGGCCAGCTGAGCAGCATCAGAAGCTTGTGACGCTGAATGAGAGATATCACCCACACTTAACCGCATTTCTTCCATAGATTGACGTACTACTTCCGCGTCATGCGTTTGTTGATTAGTTGCCCCCTCAGCTTTTTCCATCCCCTGAATAAGGCGACTTGAGTCTTTCATCAGAGGTTCGACGACACTCATCACCTCAACAACAGCCCCTTTTAGTAACCCGACAAATTCATTAAAGTTTATGGATACCTGGCCAATTTCATCGTGAGAGCGCACATTGAGCGTGGTGGACAAAGAACCCTGCCCTTGCGCTAATAGTTTCAGATTTTGCGCCGCATCCTTAGCAGAGTTGCCTATACCTCTTGCGATCATAACCGCTAAGAAAACCAGCACAAGTAAAGAAATAACGGCCACAATCAACATTATCGTGAGCGCGTTTGCTGAGCGCTCTTCGGTATTTTGAAGTAATTCAACAAAACGATCATTCGCGTTCGTTTTAGCCTTGGTAAAATCTGCGACTAAGCCTTCGTAGATTTCAGTTTTCTTTTTGGCATCTTCTTGGATACGGGAAAAATCAGCTGTACCATCTATCATTCCTCCAGCAATTTGTTGCGCAATTTTGCCGTACTGCGTAAGTTCATCGCTATTATCTGAGGGCATAAAGCCACTTTGTACCGACTCAATTTTTTGCAAGTTAGCTTGGATTTGCTGTTGATATTCTTTTGCTTTATCTAATAATTCAGCATCCCCGAAGGTTACAGATTGAGTGAATAGCTCATCTAAATTCTGCAGCTTATTTGCGTTTTCTGTGGCGAGGTTAAGAATTTTGTATGTCTGCTCCTCTAATTCATTTAAGGCCCTTTGGTTAGAACTAATAGCGTTGTAATTAACAAACACGATAACCACAAAAGCGACAACCGCAACGAGCGTAATTGCGTGGATCTTTTTGGTGATACTAAGATCAGCAAAAGCAGTACCTAGACTCATATATACACCTTTTGAAGTAAGACGAGTTCATTATCGACTGATTTATTATAAATTTTAACTAAATATAGAATATTTCCAGCTTTTTTGCCGCTTGAGGATGAAGATTTAAACAAATTATTCAATCTGGGAACATAGAAGTGTGAAAATAAAAAATGCCGCTCAACGAGCGGCATCAATAACAACAAGTAATTAGCGGGTTGAGTAATTGATTAAAGTAAACCTAACTTTTTCAATTCACGTGTCGCCATTTCGCTAGAAAGAGGAACGTAACCATCTTTCTCAACGATCTTTTGACCTTCTTTAGACAATACCATCTTCAAGAATTCAGCTTCGATAGGTGCTAATTCTTTATTAGGGTGCTTGTTCACATATAGGTATAGGAAGCGAGACAGTGGGTATTTGCCCTGTGCCACATTTTCTAATGTTGCATCAACGTAGTTCGTGCCTTTTTTCGCTAATGGTACGGTACGTACGCCTGACGTTTTATAACCGATACCAGAATAACCAATCGCATTCACTGAAGACGAGATAGACTGTACTACAGACGCAGAACCTGGCTGCTCGTTAACATTATTGCGGAAGTCACCTTTACACAGTGCTTTTTTCTTGAAGTAACCATAAGTACCAGATACTGAGTTACGACCATAAAGCTGAATATCTTTTGCTGCCCAATCACCCGTTAGACCAACATCACTCCAGCGATTTGCCTGTGCTGCCGAACCACACTTGCGCGTTGAAGAGAAGATTGAATCAACCTGTTCAATTGTTAAGCCTTCAATTGGGTTATCTTTGTGTACAAATACTGCGAGCGCATCAATTGCTACGCGGATTTCTGTTGGCTTATAACCATAACGCTTTTCAAAAGCTTCGATTTCTTTTGATTTCATCTTACGGCTCATTGGGCCGAAGTTTGCCGTTGCTTCCGTTAGTGCAGGTGGCGCAGTAGAAGAACCAGCAGCTTGGATTTGGATATTTACGTTAGGGTAAATTCTTTTATATTCTTCTGCCCAAAACGTCATCATGTTGGCAAGCGTATCAGAACCTACAGAAGAGAAGTTTCCTGAGATACCGCTGGTTTTATTATACTCTGGTAACTTTTCGTCTAAAGCAGATACTTGAGTAGAAACTAATGTAGTAATAGCCACACCCATTGCGGCAACTAAGCTTTTAAATTTCATTGGGGTCACTCCAGTTGTTGGTCCCAGTTATTTTACGCAGCTCATTGTGCAGCGATAAAATGACAATAAAATTACTCTTAAATTACACTTTTATGACTTTCATCATTTGTCATAAAAATTCGCTTTTGTTTGGGGAAAGCAAACCAAAAGCGAGAGCCTTCACCCACTTTGCTTTCAATATGTAAAGCTGAGTCATGACGAGACAACACATGTTTAGTAATTGCTAAACCAAGACCCGAACCGCCTGTTTTTCGGCTTCGTGCTTTATCCACACGGTAAAAACGTTCAGTTAGTCGGTTAATGTGTTCGGGCGCAATACCATCACCATTATCGACGACACTAAACGTCGGCAAGTCGTTTTCTAAATACCAACGTACACGAATGTGCCCACCGGGTCTGGTGTAATGAATAGCATTAAAAATTAAATTTGAGTAAGCACTGCGTAACTCATCCCCAGCCCCTTTGATATCCAAAGTCGGATCAATATCAAAAACGAGCTCATGGCCCTTTTCCTGATTAAGTGACTTCGCTTCGGTATGAATAAGATCAAGCATGGCAGGAATATTCACGGCTTTGTCATTGTCTTGCTTTCTCGCCCCTTCGATTCGAGACAAGGAAAGAAGTTGATTTACCAGACTATCCATCCGTTTACACTGATCTATCATAGTGCCATGTGCTTTAGCCCACATCGCGGGGGGTGGCATATTATCGCTATCCATCATCTCTAGATAGCCAGCCATGACGGTTAGCGGCGTCCTTAGCTCATGAGATACATTTGCGACAAAGTCTTTGCGCATTTGCTCTAATTGCTTTAGTCGGCTGACATCACGCGCCACTAGCATAAGCTGCTCGGCATAAGGCATGACTCGTATTTCCAACACTTGCTCATGTGCAAGTCCGGTCTCAAGCTCTAATGCTTCATCAAAGCGATGTTCATGCATGTATTTTACAAATTTAGGATCTCGGATAAGGTTATCCAATCTTTGACCATGATCTGTAGGCCATTGCAAACCTAACACTTTCAAAGCTAATTGGTTACACCACACAATACTGAGATCTTGTTGCAGTACAACGACCGCGTCTGGGATAGCTTCAGCCCCCTCACGAAAGCGTCGGATCAGTTCCGCGAGCTCATTACGCTTTTTACGATTACGTTGCTGAAGCTGATAGATCCCTTCAAACACTTGCTCCCAAGCGCCCTTACCTTCAGGTGGATTAAAACTACGTTGGTTGAGCAGCCAGTCGCTCAAACGATAGAGTTGTTTGTAATGCCAAACTAATAAGACGAAAGCACCTATGAAAAGAAACAGAAAAGGTGCACTGACTAAATAGCCAATTAAGGCTAGTGGTAGGAAATACAAAAACAGGCGTCTCGTTAACGCCTGTTTATCAATCACTCGATACATAGACTAAATCCATTTAGGAACCAAATAATTCAGTTCCTCTTGGAATACTAATTACAGTTTACTCGAAAAGCGGTAACCTGCACCACGTACGGTTTGCACTAAGCGATCGTGGCCAAGCGGTGCGATAGCTTTACGTAAGCGACGAATATGAACGTCTACAGTGCGATCTTCAACGTACACATTAGTGCCCCATACGTGATCTAACAGCTGTTCACGGCTATAAACACGTTCAGGGTGTGTCATGAAGAAATGTAATAAACGAAACTCTGTCGGCCCCATATCTAACTCAGTGCCCGCAGATGTCACTCGGTGAGAAATAGGGTCTAAACGTAATCCGTGAACTTCTATCGCTTCTTCTAGCGACGTCGGTGAAACTCGACGCATTACCGCTTTAATACGAGCCATTAGCTCTTTAGGAGAGAAAGGCTTTGTCACATAATCATCCGCACCAACCTCTAATCCTTTAACTTTGTCTTCCTCTTCACCTCTTGCCGTTAGCATGATGATTGGGATCTGACGGGTATATTCACTTTGCTTAAACTTTTTAGCAATTTGAATACCACTGCCTCCTGGCAGCATCCAGTCTAGTAGCACCATATCTGGATAAGGTTCTACCATAGCAGCAACTGCTGAATCATAGTCTTCCGCTTCAATTGCTTGAAAACCATTTTGCTCTAGTACGAACACCAACATTTCTCTGATAGGTGCTTCATCATCAACTACAAGTACTTTACGTGACATTCCCAATGTTCTCTCGTTACCGACGTTGTTGATGTCATTATTATGACTAACTGTGACATTTTTATGAAAGTGTAACGTGTAAACGCAAAACAAGCCAAAAAAATCTCTTTTTTGGCTACAAAGGGAATACCTTATTTATTTGTAATAATATGATTTTAAATATATTTTATACTAAAATATTGGTCTCAAAATAGTGTTTTCGAAATATGAACTACGATCTCCAAACCATACTACAAAAACTATGCTGCAATTCACCGCAAAATCAGCATGCTTTTTGTAAATAGCCTTACGCCTTTGTAAATTAAAAGTCATATCTCAATGTGACCGCCATCGTGTTGTGATCTTCGTTGTTATCCAAAGAAAATTTCGAATACCAAAGATACATACGAGCTTGTTTACTTAGACTTTTTTCCACACCTACTGAGGCTGCATTGCCAGAGTCTTTCAGCTTACCTGCAGCCCCATCCGAATCTTGATATTGAGCCAGTAAGGTATATGACTCAATCTGGTAAGCAGCACTCACCATGAAGCTATCTACTTCCTCATCACTATCAATCGCTTCATTTTGTTGATACATACCGCCGAGTTTAAAGTCCCCTAGTTTTCCTTGTACCGTCACGCGATTAATGTCTTGTCCCGCAACTTTATTGTCGTGAGCAACAGCAACATATACATTGGTTTTTTTGAGTTTGCTATCACCGTAACTTGCCGACAAAGATAAGCCATCTTCACCGTTTTGTTTGCTGTTGTCTTCGGCAATATAACTCACTGTAAACTGCAAATGATTGATCGCCGGAGTTGTATATTGCACGGTGTCACCAAGGCGATTTTCACCAACAAAGAACGAATTAATATCACCAGAAAAGTCATTCATTAAGTCCACTTTGCCTTGCGACTTTTTCATCGGTGTATCATCACGGCCGATCAGGAGCTGACCATAGCTCCCTTTAACCCCAAGATACTGAGAGCGTGCTGTAAGGTTATCACCTGACTTACCATCTTTGTCTTGATCTGTGATCTCAACTTGGAATTCATATTTATAAAAGACCTCAAGCCCATCCTGCAGCTTTGTCGATCCCTTTAACCCCATGCGAGAGTTATAACTCTCAATTGAAGTATCGCTATCACCGTCTTTATCAGAGTTTTGCACCCCGACATGAGCTCTACCGTATAGAGATACAGCTTCGTTTGCATAACTACAAACACTCATAGAGCAAAGGCTTAGAGCAACAAATGGTAGGTATTTCATTTTCATCTTTGATCACCTTGGATAGTATTTGGGCGCAGTACAACAAGGTTTGAGATGCTGAGGCCAGACAGAGAGGAGGTAGCGAACAGATCTCGTATTGTTAAAGTTAGACACTTTTAGCTGGAGATCAAGAAACTGACTCCGGGATCAGTATTTTATTAACTGGTAGGGATCATCCATAGTCAGGATCAGATTTTTACTAACAAGATCGTCCCCAAGATCATTTTCTTACTAACCTCTTACTACTTAACACTGGATCACGTTGGTATAAAAATGATCTAAGCGAGGCTAACTTATTGATCTGAGGTTTTGAAATATATCTACTTAGTTAAACAATGATCTTTGTTAGTAAAGATCTGATCCCTATTTACCTCGCTAGTAAAATGGCGGTCCAAGTGTATTTTCACCTTGCAAACCCTATTAAACATTGGCTTTCAATCAAGGATCAGATACAAAAAAGCCTCTATTTCAGAGGCTTTTTGAAGTATCAGCGTGCGATGCACAATTTTACTTAGTCAAATTTTGATCCGTAAGTTATTTCACTTTAGGATCTAACTCACCAGTTAGATATCTCAAGTGCATATCATCAAGTGAAATTGGCTTGATCTTAGCAGCTTGACCAGCTGTACCAAACGCTTCGTAGCGCGCAACACAGATCTCAGTCATCGCTTTCGTCGCTTCCGCTAAGAATTTGCGAGGATCGAAATTGCTTGGGTTTTGCGCAAGGTGGCGACGAATAGCACCTGTTGATGCTAAACGTAGATCAGTATCAATATTAACTTTACGAACACCGAATTTAATACCTTCAACAATTTGCTCGACCGGTACACCGTAAGTCTCAGGGATTTCGCCACCAAACTCATTGATGATTGCTAACCAATCCTGCGGTACTGAAGACGAACCATGCATTACTAAGTGAGTGTCAGGAATACGAGCGTGGATTTCTTTGATGCGGTTAATTGCTAAGATATCGCCCGTTGGTGGACGAGTAAATTTATAAGCACCGTGTGATGTACCGCATGCAATAGCAAGCGCATCTACATTGGTTTTCTTGACGAAGTCTGCAGCTTCTTCAGGATCTGTCAGTAGCTGATCTTCTGTTAATTTACCTTCAGCGCCAATACCGTCCTCTTCACCAGCTTCACCGGTTTCAAGAGAACCAAGTACACCTAACTCGCCCTCAACAGACACGCCACAAGCGTGCGCCATTTCAACAGTACGACGAGTAACGTCCACATTATACTCGTAGCTTGAAGGCGTTTTACCGTCTTCCATTAGAGAGCCGTCCATCATGACTGATGAGAAACCAAGTTGAATTGAGCGCTGGCATACAGCAGGTGAAGTACCATGATCTTGGTGCATTACAACTGGAATATGAGGCCATTCTTCTACAGCCGCTAAAATCATGTGGCGGATAAATGGTGCACCAGCATATTTGCGTGCACCAGCAGAACCTTGCACGATAACCGGACTATTTGTCTTGTCCGCAGCTTCCATGATCGCACGCATTTGCTCTTGGTTATTCACGTTGAATGCAGGAACGCCATAACCATGCTCAGCTGCATGATCGAGAAGTTGACGCATACTGATTAAAGCCATATTGCTTTTCTCCAATTGTTGATAGCCACCGCTATCGGTTTGAACGGATAATATGTTTACACCAGCCAACGCTGATGAAGTTAACCACTTTATTTGTTGGCTAACCGGACGCTACGCGTCGTCAAGCAAACATCAAGTATGTGAGAGAGTGATGTTTACCTGATATTAAGAGGCAGCTTAACGCTACCTCAATCAATTTTAGTCTCTAGCTCGCTGCTCAAGCATGGCGACCGCAGGAAGCGTTTTACCCTCAAGAAATTCAAGGAAAGCACCGCCACCTGTAGAAATATAAGAGATATCTTGCTCAACACCATACTTATCGATAGCAGCTAACGTATCGCCACCACCAGCAATTGAGAATGCTGACGACTTAGCGATAGCATTGGCAATCGCTTCAGTACCATTACCAAATTGATCAAATTCAAATACACCCACTGGGCCATTCCAAACCACAGTGCCAGCATTTGCAATGATCTCGGCAAGTTGAGTTGCAGTATCAGGACCGATGTCGAAGATCATGTCTTCGTCTGAAACTTCGCTCGCATCTTTAATGGTAGCAACTGCAGATTCTGAAAACTCATTACCGACAACCACATCAGTCGGAACAGGAATATCACCGTCATTCGCTCTAGCAGCGGCCACTAGCTTGTTCGCTTCAGGGATCAAATCCGCTTCGTACAGCGACTTACCGACAGGGTTACCCGCTGCAGCAATGAAAGTATTCGCAATACCACCACCAGTAACGAGTTGGTCAACAACCTTAGACAATGAATCAAGCACGGTTAGTTTAGTTGATACTTTAGAGCCGCCAACGATGGCCACCAAAGGACGAGCTGGGTTATCTAGTGCTTTACCAAGCGCGTCGAGTTCAGCTGCAAGCAATGGACCTGCACAAGCCACCTCTGCGTACAAGCCAACACCATGTGTTGAAGCCTGTGCGCGGTGCGCAGTACCAAAGGCATCCATCACGTAGACATCACAAAGCGCAGCTAGTTTTTTCGCGAGTACTTCATCGTCTTTCTTCTCGCCAACGTTAAAACGCACGTTTTCGAATACGATAACTTCATTGTCTTGTACATCCACGCCGTCTAGATAGTCAGTCACTAAACGTACATCTTGAGATAACGCATCATTAAGATAATTCACAACCGGCTGCATGGAGTATTGTGCATCATATTCTCCCTCGGTTGGACGACCAAGGTGAGACATCACCATCACTTTAGCACCTTTTTCTAGCGCTAATTTGATACTAGGTAGTGCAGCACGGATCCGCGCGTCCGACGCGACTTTGCCATCTTTAATTGGCACATTTAGGTCTTCGCGGATCAACACACGCTTGCCGTTTAAATCTAAATCCGCCATCTTAATGACTGACATTGGACATCTCCTTAAAGAACGATACATTTTGTTATCTACAAGGCAGCAATCGTTTGCTACCTCGGTTTGAATTATTGTTTTAATTTTGTGCAGACAATTTGATTATAACAGCGTCTGAAACAAATGATTAGCCACGCATCATCACGCAAGCGGTATCAAGCATACGATTAGCAAAACCCCACTCGTTATCACACCAAACTAGCAGCTTAACCAAGCGCTTGTGACTCACTCGAGTTTGCGTACCATCTATAATACAAGAATGTGGATCGTGATTAAAATCAACCGATACTAGCGGCTCTTCAGTGTAGCTCAATACCCCTTCTAAACGACCACCAGCGGCCTGCTTTAGAACCGAGTTTACCGCATCAATTGTGACATTTTCATTGAGCGTAACGCTCAGATCCATCGCCGTAACATTGATTGTTGGCACCCGTACCGCGATCGCCTCAAAACGACCTTGAAACTTAGGTAAAATACGCTCAATACCGCGAGCCAGCTTAGTATCAACAGGAATGATGGATTGGCTTGCCGCACGCGTACGCCGCAAATCACTGTGATAAGCATCAATCACTTGTTGATCATGCATAGAGGCGTGAATAGTCGTAATAGCACCGGACTCAACACCAAACTTATCGTCTAGCACTTTAATTACCGGAACAATACAGTTTGTTGTACATGAGCCGTTAGACACAATGGTGTGCTCAGGTAACAATATCTCTTCGTTGATACCGAAGATCACCGTCGCATCAACATCAGCATCCGCGGGGTGTGAAAACAGTACTTTCTTTGCCCCAGCCTGAATATGCGCAAGTGCGTGCTGACGAGAATGATAGACGCCAGTGCAATCGAGCACCACATCAACATCCAGCGCACGCCAAGGCAGGTGACTTGGATCTGGCTCTGAAAATAACTGGATCTTATCCTCAGCTACTTCCAAAAAAGATTCTGTTAACGAAACTGGAAAAGCAAAACGCCCATGTGAGGTATCGTATTTTAGAAGATGCGCGATCCCTTTAGGATCCGCCAACTCATTGATGGCTACAATTTGTATTTCGTGGTGACGACCCGACTCATAGAGTGCTCTTACGATATTACGCCCTATTCGACCAAAGCCATTAATTGCAAGCTTGATTGTCATTAAATTGAAAATCCATGAAGTCGCAAGTACGAAAGTTCCCCTTCGTTTTGATGGCGCTATTGTAATCGACCTGAGTGAAATGTGTAAGAGGCTAGGGCAATTTTTTAACTCAAGTTAAATCCGCAATTTTACATTTACCACCGGCACAGATGGCCAGAGATTGCGCCAACAGTAGCTCCGCTGTCGCTAAAGCATCGCTAAGCGCATCATGCAATTGGTGAGGAGGTAAACCATAACGCATTCTACAAGCGTTTAGTGTTAACGCATCTTGCGCCAGCGGATAGCCTTGCTTTAACACACGACGCTTATCTATCTGCATGGTATCTAACAGCAAGGCAGGTCTTACGTTTAGCTCAAAGCGCTGAAATGCCGCCTTAAGAAACGCCCAATCCATCTGTACGTTATGACATACCAACACTTTACCGTGGAGCGTGCGCTGAAGCGCCAGCAACAGAGTTTGTAAGGACTCACCGTCAGCCAATCGACTACTATCAATACCGTGGAAAACTGGACTCTGTGCAAGCGATTGCACCTCACTGTTCAAATGATACTGTGCATCTTTCACTTGGATCCGCATATTTTTAATCGGCAACCAACCAGCCGACACAATTTCATGGCGCTTAGGATCAAGACCTGTGAGCTCAAGGTCAAGCACCACCAACTCGGCTTGCGCAAACGGCAGATGTTTATAGCGCCACTTAGCAACTGAGTGAGAAAACCAGTTCATTGCTTATAAACTCCCTCGAGCAAACTTAAACGCACTCGCCTGCTGTGCTTGTTTTACTAAATAAAATGCTTCTTTGAGTTGATGGCGTTCAAGAGAAGAGAGATTTTCTGGGTTTATACAATTTCCTGGTAATCCTTCACGGTTGATTTGAGTCTTTAACCGCAATTGTGTTAAGAATCGCCAACAGTCTTTTAGATTGTCGATATCCGACTTAGCAAGTAATGGGCTTTTAGTCAGCGCCTCTAGGCGCTCTAATGTGTTAGCTCTTGCAACCCCAACCTTTAGCGCATACAACCTAACCACATCGTTGATAATGGCAACCCCACGTTTTTTCAGATCTAAATACTTATGTTTGCTCTTGTCTTTTTCCAGCTTAAATTGTTGAAATATCCCGATCGGTACCGAATTTGCGTTGATGTCTGTCGCCATTGCCGCATAAAACAGCTCGTTTCGACTGATCTGATCCAAAGATTGGCGCAGGGTCGCATAGAGATCGCTGGCGCCATCAATAAAACGCATATCAAAGTAGATCTTGCAATTAAGCATCGCTTTTGGCGTAGGAGACAAGATCCACTTGCTAAATTTGGCGGTCCACTGGGCAACTGTGCCACGGCAGTCTGCATTACTAGCCATGATATTTCCTGGGCAAGATTGAATACCGCACTCGTTGAGTTGCTCACAGACAAACGCGCCTAAAGCAGCAAAATAACAACTATCGTTTTCGCTGATATTGTCTGGTAGCAATAAACCATTGTCTTGATCTGAATGTAAGGTCTGCTCTTCTCGTGCCTGAGAGCCAAAACAGATCCATGCAAAACGACATGGCGCGGCGCCGTGCTGCTGTTGATATAAATAGATTAATCTTGATGTTAGCGCATCAGTGAGGCCACTTAGTAGCTTGCCAATCAGTGAAATATCTTCGATATGATAGGAAAATTGACGCAATAGATCCGGGATCTCCTGAGCGCAATTTTTGATAGCCAGAAGATTTTGTGCTTTATAGATCCTGCCAATAAGTTGCACCGGATCACTTTTTTGCTGTCTCAGCAGATCGGTGCTAGTCAGCATGCCCAGTGGTTTATATGCTTCATTTAACACAGGCAAGTGATGAATATTGTGCTTAAGCATTAAATGCAGGGCCGAAAACACACGATTGTTTTCGAAAATATGTTTTGGCTTTTCCGTCATGATCTCAGCAAGTGGAGCACTGGGATCTTTGTCTTGCGCTAGAACTCGATTGCGCAGATCTCTATCCGTCACAACGCCAACCAAGCGCGCTTGCTCCGTGACCATAATTGATGAAACACGATGCTGGCTCATCAATTTGGCAGCGTCACGAATACTCGCTGTCGGCGCGATAGTAACCGCGTCTTTAGTCATTAGCTCAGATATTTTCCGCTCTGACCAAGTTTCGCTTTGCTGTTTATAACGAGAAGAAAGTAGTCGGTTAGCATGTGCTCTAACAAAGTATTGCTCAAAAGGTTTATATTCTCGGCGCAAAAAATCAAAGTTCTGCTCATTGAGAATATAAACCAAGCCATCTTTTTGAACTTCGATGCGATTTTGAATGGCATCACCGGTTAATAAAGAAGGATAACCAAAGTAATCTCCCTCACTCATACGACCAATGACTTCGTCTTTTGCAGAGATCAGATCAACCACACCTGAGCGCAGCAGATATAGATTTGGCTTGCCATCTTGAAGCCAATCTTGTTGATTCGTCTGGCTAAGATAAACAATTTCGATATGTTTTGAAAAGTAGCTGGCAGCCGCTTCGGGCAATTCAGAAAACGGGGCTTGTTTATAAACAAACTGAAAGACATCTTGAATTTCTGGCGTCATACCTAACTGTCCTTTTAATCGTCTACAATTTTGCACTATCAAAAACAAATTTGCCCAGCACGCTGGCTGGGCAAATTCGATTAGCATTGCTTAGTGTGCGTGAGCAGCGCTAGACCCTTTAGGGTTACGGATCCCATCAACCATCACTTTGACTTCTTCAGGTGTATCCGCAGTCACCTTCATAACCAGTGCAGCTACAACGAAGTTCACTAGCATACCTACAATACCAATCCCTTCAGGAGAAATCCCAAACAACCAGTTTGCAGGGGCATTTAGCTCAGGGCTAACAAACTTAAAGTAAATAATATAAGCCGCAGTGAAACCTATACCCGTTACCATGCCGGCAATCGCACCTTCTTTATTCATTCGCTTAGAGAATATCCCCATGATAATTGCAGGGAAGAAACTCGCCGCAGCCAACCCGAAGGCAAATGCAACCACCGAGGCGACAAACCCTGGCGGGTTTATACCAAAATATGCTGAGATCCCAATCGCTACCATCGCTGCTAAACGCGCGGCTAGCAGTTCTTGTTTATCGTTGATATCCGGCTTAATGGTACGCTTCAACAAGTCGTGTGATACTGATGTTGAAATAACCAGTAGCAGACCAGCGGTTGTCGAGAGCGCCGCAGCAATACCACCCGCAGCGACCAATGCAATCACCCAGGCAGGTAGATTCGCAATTTCTGGATTTGCCAATACCATAATATCGCGGTCAATCTTCACTTCGTTTGCACTTGCAGGATCATCAATCTTGCCTGCAGAGTACTGCATTTTGCCATCACCGTTCTTATCATTGAATACGATAAGGCCCGTTCTTTCCCAGTTTTTCACCCATTGTGGTGCTTCTTCATATACCGTGCCACTACCATCTTTACCGTTGATAGTGTCGATCATGTTTACGCGAGCGAACGACGCAACAGCAGGTGCAGTTGTATATACGATAGCAATAAACACTAAGGTCCAAGCGGCTGAAATACGAGTGTCTTTTACTCTAGGAACGGTAAAGAAGCGAACAATTACGTGTGGCAGACCAGCAGTACCAACCATAAGTGCAGCGGTAATAGCAAACACATCAACCATACTCTTAGAGCCTTCAGTGTACTGCGCAAAACCGAGCTCGGTACTAAGTCCATCTAGCTTGTCGAGTAGGTAGGTGCCCGAGCCATCAGCCAACGTAGCGCCAAAACCGGTTTGTGGAAGTAAATGGCCCGTCATCATCAGTGAGATGAAAATAGCAGGAACTAAATAAGCAAAGACAAGTACACAATACTGAGCAACTTGTGTATAAGTGATCCCCTTCATACCGCCAAGTACCGCGTAGAAGAATACAATCACCATACCGATGTAAACACCCGTTTCAATATCCACTTCGAGGAAACGAGAGAACACCACACCAACACCACGCATTTGACCAGCAATATAGGTAAAACAGATGAAGATAGCACACAGGATCGCAACCACACGTGCAACCTGAGAATAGTAACGATCACCAATAAAATCTGGTACCGTGAACTTACCAAATTTACGCAAATAAGGTGCTAAACACAGGGCAAGTAATACATAACCGCCGGTCCACCCCATGAGGTAAACACCGCCGTCGTAACCAGCGAAGGAAATAATCCCCGCCATTGAAATAAAGGACGCTGCACTCATCCAATCTGCAGCAGTTGCCATACCGTTTGCAACAGGAGGTACACCGCCGCCAGCAACATAGAATTCATTCGTGGACCCAGCTCTCGCCCAGATAGCGATACCGATATAGAGCGCAAAACTAAGGCCGACGATAATAAAAGTTAAAATTTGAACATCCATCGATTAGCTCCTCACTCATCCACGCCGTATTTTTTGTCCAACGCATTCATTTTTGAAACGTAGACAAAAATTAACGCAACAAAAGTATAAATTGCGCCTTGCTGAGAAAACCAAAATCCGAGTTTAAATCCAAAAAAACGAACTTCGTTGAGCACATCAACTAACAGGATGCCGAATCCAAATGAAACGACAAACCAAATAGCGAGTAGCTTAAACATCAAGGCGAGATTTTCTGACCAATATGCTTTCGCTTGTTCTTCACTTTTAAAAGCCATTTTAAATCTCCTATCACCCGCTCCAACATGGAGCAAGTTGTGTTAATAGACCTTAATGAGAGTAGCAACGGCTTGGTAAGTTGAAATTGAGACCTTAGTCGTAACGGCAAATTAACGTTTACGTAAACTGCAGATGCGTGATATTCATAAGAATTAAAAAGTCTTTATAAACAAAAAGATAAGTCAAAACAGGTTGGATGAAGATGTATTTTCAATGAGTGGATGCGACAGTAAGACATTAGTCTAACTTGAATGGTGAATGAACGTCTTTACTCACCAAAGAAAACTCTAACACTTTGATTTTAAATCACATGTAAAGCTCAAATAAAATTATAGAGTAAACTAGACTATGGGTGCCATTTGTTTGCTAAAGTATGACGATATTAATACCCAAAAACTATAACAAACATTATGACTGCCATTTTACTCCTTGTTGCCGCTGCTTATATTGGTGTACTTTTTTGGCTCGCCAACTGGGGAGATAAAACCACCCCCCGCGCACTCAAAATTAGTCATCATCCGTTTGTTTATGCCTTTTCCTTAGGGATTTATTGTACCTCTTGGACTTATTACGGCTCGGTAGGTACTGCGGCCACCAGTAGCTGGCATTACTTCCCTATTCTTTTGGGGCCCATTTTACTGTTTTTGTTCGGTCAGGGGTTTTTGCGCAAACTCATATTGGTCAGTAAAAAGCAGAATATCACCACCATTGCCGACTTCATTTCGGCACGATACGGTAAACGCCAAACTACGGCCGTCATGGTAACGATGATAGCCCTATTGGCAACCATTCCATATATTGCGCTCCAGCTCAAAGCCTTGAGTAGTAGCTTTTTGTTATTACAGCAGGATGAGCAAGTGTCTGGCACTGCGCTCGCATTAGCTGGCACCTTGATCATGGCATTATTTGCGATTTTCTTTGGCACCAGAAAGGTAGATGTGACTGAGTATCGCTCAGGGTTGATGTTGGCCGTTGCTTTTGAATCTATCGTTAAACTACTCGCACTCGGTATTGTTGCCGTGCTTGCATGGCAATCTTTAGCTCAAGTTCCAGACTCATTTGAAGCATTGAGCGAACATTGGCAATCTTTTGACTTCTTTAACTTCAACTTCGTTGGACAAACGCTTATGGCAGCGGCTGCCATCGTCTGTTTGCCCCGACAATTTCATGTTGTGGTGGTAGATAACCACAATACTTCACACTTAAAAACCGCACGTTGGGCATTTACGCTTTACTTGTTATTGATAGCAGCCATGATCATCCCAATCGCTACCGCCGCTATCCACCCCGATATTGGCTATGGTGCGGCACCGGATAGTTTCGTACTCGCTTTACCTATCATGATGGAGCATCCGATCCTAGCTACATTTGTATTTATCGGCGGTTTATCTGCGGCAACGGCCATGATAGTCGTTGCGACTCTCACACTTAGTACCATGTTATCAAACGATGTGGTATTGCCTCTGTTGTTCAAGCGTAAATTTAAGAAGAACATTCTTAACAGCAGTTTTAAGAGTCAAATACTCTTAGTCCGACGCTTTGTTATCGCCGCAATCTTATTACTTTCATATATGTACCAGCAATGGTTTGGTCATGGTGAAGCACTCGCAAATATGGGGTTAGTTGCCTTCTCATTGGTGACTCAGCTATTGCCTGCAATTGTCGGTGGACTTTATTGGCGCAAAGGCCATGCGTATGGCGTATATGCGGGGCTCATCGCAGGTTTTATCTGCTGGATGCTATTTCTTATGTTTCCAATTCTGGAAGCTGGAGGATTACTTGATTACGAAATGCGCCAGACCCTTATCACCCGAGGAACTTTACTTGCACTGCTCGCCAACATTAGTTGCTATATTAGCTTTTCTATCGGCGCACAGGAGCGCCTAATCGACCGTATTCAGGCCGCGGCATTCGTAAACCCTAAAGATCAGGCTGCGCTCTCTAAACGCTTGAATAAACAAGTTCGCGCTACCGTGTATGACTTTAAAGTGCTGCTACAAACCTTCTTGGGCGTTCAGCGCAGTCAGCAACTGCTCGGGCACTATGCTCAAAATAATATTTTAGAAGATAATGACGCATACCCAGCCCCTGAATTTATCTCATTCTGCGAGCGCGCACTCACGGGGGTGCTCGGTGCTTCATCTGCCCAAGCTCTGATCCGTACCGTGTCATCGGGTCGCCAAATGGCATTTGAAGAGGTGGTTAACTTTTTTGATGAAACCACACAAGCACTACAGTTCAACCAAAACCTACTTTATACCTCATTAGAAAATCTAAGCCATGGGATTTCAGTTGTTGATAAAGATCTAAAACTTGTTGCATGGAACAGGCGTTATCACGAGATGTTCGCCTACCCAGATGGTTTCTTAGAAGTAGGACAACCGATAGAGGAAGTGATCCGCTTTAACGCCGAGCGCGGTGAATGCGGACCTGGAGAAATTGATAAACACGTCGATAAACGAGTTCAACATCTGAAAAATGGCACTCCTCACCACTTTATTCGCCACCGCCGTAATGGCCAAGTATTTGAGATGACGGGAAACCCGCTTCCTGAAGGCGGGTTTGTGACGAGTTTTTCAGATATCACCACGCATATTGCGACGCAAAACGCACTGGAAGAAATCAATATGGATCTAGAGAACCGTATTGAAGCCAGAACCCAAGAGATCCGCACCATTAATATGGATCTTAAAGCGGAAATAGCCAATCGTCACGAAACAGAGCAGGCACTAATGGCCGCTAAAAAAGAAGCAGAACAAGCAAATGAGAGTAAAACCCGCTTCTTAGCGCTTGCCAGTCATGATATTTTGCAGCCACTCAATGCCGCACGCCTGTACTTAGCAGCGATTGATACCCACAATCTAATAAGTAAAGATCAGGGTAACTTTGAAAAACTCACCGATAGCCTAGACTCCACCGTGCACCTGATGAGCGCGCTTTTGGATATTGCAAAACTTGAGCAAGGTGCAATGAAGCCCACTCCTAGGCACTTCAACATTGATGATATCTTATTACCACTGGCAAATGAGTATGCCATCATTTCAAAAGAGAAAGGTCTCGAACTTAAGGTAAGAAGCTCCCACAGCATTGTACACAGCGACACCACTTACCTGCGCCGGATCATTCAAAACCTGGTTTCCAATGCCGTTAAATATACCGACAGCGGCAAAGTGCTCATCGCCTGTCGACGCCGTAAACATAGTTTAAGGCTTGAAGTATGGGATACCGGTCCAGGTATTTCAAACTATGAGCAGAATAAGATCTTTAACGATTTTTATCGTATTCAAGCAGGCGATAATAAAGGTATTGGGCTTGGGCTTGGTGTTGTAAAACGTCTATGCGATCTCTTATCCATCACAATTTCAGTGAACTCGGTTGTCAATCAAGGCAGCCGCTTTGCCATAGACATACCCTATGGCAATGTGGATTTACTCCAAGTAAAAGAAGATATTAGCCAAAAACCGCAAAGCAAAACTCAACTTAATGTCATCGCGGTTGATGACGACCCGAAAAACCTAGAAGCCATGGCGAGCCTGCTAGATAAATGGCATTGCCACTATCAGCTGTTTTACAAAGTAGAAGACGCGCTTGCTTACGCAAAACACAATCCCGCACCTGATGTTATTTTAATGGATTACCAACTTAACGATAACTGTGATGGGATCTCTTTGATCAAATCGCTACGCACCGTTTGGCAGAATACGATTCCTGCTATTTTAATTACCGCCGTGAGGGATGAAGAAGTAAAAATCGCCGCTAAAAGTGAGCAGATCCATTACCTGTCTAAGCCAGTAAAGCCAGCAAAACTCAAAGCTCTGCTCAATCATGGACGGTGATCAAAAAAGCCTAAGTAAACTTAGGCTTTAGTCGCGGATATCAAAGCTTTACCATTATTGTAAAGCTAAGCAAGAACTAGTGTGATGCCAGTGCCAGTAATTGATTTTCAGCTTCTACGACGTCGCTAACTTATTCGGCTGTATAAAAATCTCTCCCTTCACAGTCATCACTAAACTAAACTGGCTCTTGTGCTGTGCAATAAACAACTCATCAACAGTCACATCCGAAATCTCTTCTACCAGTGGTCTTATCCCCTGAATTATCATTATTTGGAATGTCTGAAGATGAATCATCAGAGCCACAACCCGCCAATAGCAAACTCAAAGCAATACAACTCAACGTAAATCTATTGGATATCCCTCCTCGGTCCTTTAAAGTAACGCAACACGGTTCTTTACGTGCTTTCATTGCGATGCAGTTACACCTAAGTGATAGCTTCACTGTTGAACTGTCTGACAAAAATCGTCTTAACGAAAAACCTGTGAGATTTTTTCTGCCAGCTAGAAATTAATTACATTTGATACCTATTTGTTGCTAGGATAATGAAGTAATAACAAGATAGGGAATGCGCATGGATATCATTGCACTGCTGGCCGATTGGCAAAGAGGCTGCAAAGAAAGTGAGAAAAAGCTTAAAGCCTTAGTTTATAACCACTTAAAAACCGTGTGTAGTTTACACCTTGAAGCACACAAGAAACAAATGGACGCGACATTCATTCTAAGCCATTTGCCTAATACTACCTGCCTCTTGCACCAATCCTTAATGGAATTGATCCCTCCAAGCTATGGCATTGAGCATAAGACACACTTTAATCGCTACCTAAGCCTTTTTGTACGTAATATGCTACGAGATGAAATTCGCAAATTAAAAGCACAAAAGAGAACACCACCAACTTATTGGGTTGAAGAAGCTACAGAGGCACCTCCTGACCAATATCTAGCACTAGATAGTGCCCTTTCACTGCTTGCGAAACAACACCCAACAAAAGCAGATATTTTTTCACAGCATTATTTTTTGGGCCTTGAGCCTGAACAATTGGCTCAGCAACTTAATATTTCAACAGCGACTGTTTATAGAGAGCTCAAAGCCGCAAAAGCCTTTATCAGGGTAAATGCGTAAAATAATAAAGGAAGCCCTATGACTTTTAATGATGCGCTCAGCGTATTTGATCACTTACTTGACAATTATTCTCAAAACCTGACCGCGGGTTTAAATAGCATACCCGAATTGTCGCCACAACTGAGAGATGAAGTAACGGCATTAATCTCAGCACATGAACAAAATGTGCAGCAAACTTTGTTTAGCAATATCATTGCGGCTCAAGTAGATACTTTAGATGCAGATAAAGATTTGCTTTCACTCACCGGTGAACAGATCCAACACTTTAAACTCAAAACGCTACTGGGCTCGGGCGGTATGGGGGTGGTGTATCTTGCTGAGCGCTGCGACGGCCAACTAGAACAACAGGTCGCCATTAAAATTATTGCGCCATCAATCACTTTGTTAACCTCAAAAGAACTCGCGTTTAAAGAAGCGCAATATTTGGCCCGCTTAAACCACCCCAATATTGCTAAAGTGTACGACGTTGGCACAACAGAAAGTGGCCTAATTTACCTAATCATGGAATACATAGAAGGCGACCCCTTACAGCAGTTTTGTGCAACTGCGACTAATGATGAAATGCTGAAGCTACTGATTAAAGTATGTGATGCAGTAAGCTACTCTCACCAAAATCGAATTATTCATGGTGATTTAAAGCCCGATAATATCTTGGTGGATAAGCTGGGTGAGCCAAAACTGGTGGACTTTGGCGTAGCTCATACGCTAAGCGAGCAAAGTAACGCAACCTATTCAGCATATATCAATGGGCTAAGTAGAGACTACGCCAGCCCAGAGCAGCTTGCTGGAGAGCCATTAACCACACAAAGTGATGTGTATAGCTTGGGCAAGATCTTAAAAAAACGATTAAATTCGGAAACTAATAGGGCTAAAGTTAATGCTGATTTACTTGCAGTATTAGACAGAGCAACTTCAGCGGCCTTATCAGTAAGATATAGTTCAATCGCCTTATTGCAGGCCGATCTTCATGCAGTTTATGAAAAAAAGCCTTTATCAGCTACAACAAAGAAAAATACAATTCTTTATAGGTTGCAAAAACGATTCTACCGTCAGCCATTTCTTACCTCACTTTTATCTGTAGCAGTACTTGCAATCATCACAATGACTGCAGCACTGATTGCTAAAAACCAACACTTAAATGAACAGTATCAGCAAAAGTCGGCAATTGTTAACTACTTAAAAGATGTCTTTTATGCCGCAGATCCGAGATATTACAACGGAGAAAAGCCTGATTATGCACAGCTTCTATATTCTGGTAGCGCTAATTTAGACACTCAATTACCTAAGCAGAACGACGCCAGAATAGAAATTAAAGAAATTATCGCTCGCGCACTATTATCACTCGGAGATTATGAAAGGGCACGAATGCTGTTAGAGTCAGATATAGATAGCAACAAGCTCAATATACCCTTGGCAGAAACCATGTTCTATCAAGGTGCTTATGACCAAGCTGATGAGCTATTAAGCAAACTCACTCTAAGGCATGGTAGTGAAGAGTGGATAGAAAAAATCATCATTAGAAGTGCGATTCAATTAAAGCGAGGCAACAATAAAGAAGCCGTTGAAACGCTAGATAAACTTGCAAACCTAGTTCCAAGCACCGCAAACCAACAAAGACAGCTCATTCAAGCATCAGTAAAAAAAGCCATAGCTTACGATGAGCAGAGCATGTTTCAAGAAGCACTGCAAGAAATACAAAAAGCTTCTAAACTGGCAGAAGCCACCTACCCTGCTGACCATATTGGCCTACTTGATGTTTACAATACTCATGGCAACATTCTAAGTAGCTTAGGTGAGCTTGAAAAGGCCAGTAAGATATATAAAAAGCACCTTAACATTACCAAAAAGGTACTCGGTGAGCAGCACCCTTCCACCGGTAATGCATACAGAAACATCGGCTTTATAGAAGAAATGCAGGATCATTTCGAACTCGCGATCGAGTATTACAAGTCTAGCGAGTCCATTTTTTTAGAAAGTTATGGTGAGGACCATGAACAACTGGCATTTTTATGGAATGACATCGGGATAGCCTCACGCCTACGAGGAGACTTTGAGCAATCAGAGCACTATTTATTGAAAGCAGCTACAACCGCCAAAAAGGTGCTAGGTAAAAACAACCCCAATGTAGCTAGTATTTTAGGTAATCTCGCCATTGCTCAATTTTATTTAAAAAGACACGAGCAAGCTATCGATACGCTAAACTCCGCTTTAAAAATTGATTTATTATCATCGGGAGAGCTTCATAGCCGAACTGGTCATAGGTATTTCTGGTTAGGTTTTGTTCATGCAAATATTGGGGAGCTGGAACAAGCAAAAAAATATAACTCGAAATCAGTAGATGTATTTTCGCAGATATATCCTAAGGGAAATAAAACGACTTGGGACGCAATCATGCACAAGTTAACTATACAGTTGTCAAAAAAAGAGTATAAACAACTTGAAGAAAGCTTTATAGCTGCTGAAGAGTTTATACGAAGTTCAGCTGAACAGACTCGTTTTTCGAATGATATAAATAAGGTAAAGGTGCTTAGTGCGTTAATTAGAGGAGATATTGAGCAAGCGAAAATAGCATCATCTAAAATTGATGTAACGGTTTCGCATGATAGTAGCGAGGCATTACTTAATTTTTGGAAAAATATTCCGCATAAAAAACACACAGATTTATCTAAGGCTAAACAACAAACCTATAATCACCGAGGAGTCAGACGGATAGAAGAACTTCATAGCTTGCAAAACTGCTACATTAACAAGCCTATTTCTGAGTGCAAAATAGCAAGTCCAGTGTTACTTTTGCTCTAGTTTTGCAGAATAATGGTAATTTCTGGCAGAGCCTTAGCGATAGCGGTGCTTAACTTACTTTTCTCAGTTCAAAATTGGTCAATTAATTAACGCTATTGGTATTAAAGCCAGACTCAATCTTTAATAATTGAGCCTGGCTTACTAGTTATACGCAGTTCGTTTAAGCCATTGGCTAATGAGGGTAGACCTTGATGTAGCGTGTGTGTTCATTGACTTCAATGACCATATAAGACTTACCGTAGTAACCCAGTTCTGCATAGTTGCCATCAACGCCATTCGCTAGGTTTTGGTGGTTCAATACGTTGCTTGTTATGTAAGTTTGATACAAGTTTCCATTGTGATCCTTAACTGCATCAATGTGAGCATACTCATTGTCTTCGACCATAATGACGTAATATCTGTAAGAACCATAAAACCTTCTGGCTGATGCTGAGTCGGTATCACCAATTTTTTTGTATCCGTGCTCTAGCGGAGTAAGCCACTCATTATGATTGGCAAGCCTATTATTGCCGGCAAAAACAGAATATTTATGCCTGCCTGGCGCCGCTTGTATATATTTTCTTGCTAACTCTCTGTCATAAAAGAAGTATTCTTCTGCCTCACCAGAGCAATTATTGAATGCATCTCTTCCCCAGCACAACAACAACTTGTCTGGCTCTGAGCGATAGATACCTATGTAATCAACATCGGAGCCATCATCAATTCTGATGAAACCGTCAACGATTGTGTACTCAAGGGTGATGTTTCTTCCATTTACAACCGCACGAGCCTCTCTATCACTAAAGGTAATCTCTGTGAGCTGAAACGATTTGTCATTTCCTGAAAAATAAACATTGTACAAGGTTTTTCCATTCAACCATGAAGAACTAAATTTGGATATATCCCCCTGCTGTTTTGGATAAACTCTGAAATAAATCTGATCACTTGTTCTGGCACCTTCGTTGTCTTTTACTTCTAGATAGACTGTAAGTATTTTCTCTTCATCGGTTTCTGGAATAGTGAAGGTTGCAATACTATCAGATACGCTAAATGGTAAATATTGCTCCCCCATCTTCACATACCAACGCCGACTCAGAATATAACCATCAGGGTCATTGTAGTGTGCTGGCAAAGAAACATTTTCTCCAGAAGTAAGCTTGTTACTAACTGGGCTGATTATTGCTACAAAAGGAGAAATATTTGACTGGTTTTGAATAAAGCTTACCTTAAACTTTTCATCTTCCAGTTTATTATTCTCCGTCTCGATCGACAGTTTATAATCATAGACTTGAAACTCAGGAGAGACGTTATGCTCGCCACTACATGCAATTGTTGAATTTTCTGAGCTGACACAAGCAAGTAGTACTTTATCTCTGGATTCAGTTTCTATATTGACAATTAACTCATCAGCTTCAATGCTCGAAACTTCGTCTAATAACAGCGAAAACTTTATGGAATCTAATTCTTTAATCTCACTATTTGAAACTTTGATTTCTGTTTTCTTAGTGAAAAGCCCAAACTCATGAGATGTATTGAAGACCTTAAAATCAGCAATGTTTACAGATTCATCGTTAACTTTTCGTATGTGTTTATCAGCGCTTAAGATGATATCTAGCATTCTTCCATCTTCAGCTAAAATTTGTGGGTCACTGAAGATTTCTTTTAGGTTGCCAGTTGGCTCCTGATCAGAAACTGCTAATTTATATAGTTCATATCGTTGTAAGAACAGATCAAGGTTGACCCAAAAAGCCCTAATTTCCTCTGGCTCAGTAAGTGAACCAGCAGGAATATAGCTGCTAGAAGTAAGAAAACCATGTTGTATTACATAATCATTATAAAATGCATCACCATTAAAAGACATTTGTACTGCACTGATAAACTCCTCAAAGTCGAAGACTCCTTTATCTCTTAGTGACGCATAAGCTTCTATTTGAATCCCTAATATTTTGTCACTCACCTTCTTCATTTCCTTTATCGGGGTGGTGATTACGGCTTCTAGATACCAAGACACAAAGTCCGTAGGTAATATACCAATAGCGCTATTTATTAGTCCAGTTGCTCTGGTAATATTTCGTAGCGTACTGGCATCGAAAAAATTGAAACCAAACTCAGCGGCCTCTAGAACTAACTGAGCGTCACTTCTAAAGTCCGCGAATGAAAACCCAGCTTCAGCAAGTTTGTTATACTGGTTGGCTAAACTATTGGTGTAAATCTCCTTATCTTTAAACTTATGAAATGACTCAGCCAAATTTATGTAATATGCGTCTGTGTTGTCATCTTTTATGTCGGTTAGATTTTTATAAATTGATTTACCTAAATACCACGATGAGAAGATATCAAAGATTGTAATTTCTGACTCTTTATTACTTCTTCCATTTAAGTTTAAAATTTCTACCCATTCGTCATCGTTGAAGTCGTAAAGCCTTTCACAATCTTCTTCTGTAAGGCCGCTATAATTTTTATTATCACATGCCCCCTTTACCATTAACTCAAGGTTATGGATTACCTCTTCAGATTCACTTTTTCCAAAAATGTCTTTTTCAAGTATGAAGTCGGTAAAGTGTGTGGTCTGAAAATATGCATGTTTAGAAGAAGTGTCTACATATATTGGTTTTATGCTTTCAATAACATTACCTTGTGATATTCGTGTAGCTATGATGCTTTCAGGATCAATATCACCGTGATACGCTAGTTTTATTGTGACAGGTACATCGAAGGTCGTACCGGAGGGCTCTAAAGTTAATATATCGCTCTTTAGTACTCCATTAACACCGTGAGTGCTTTCTGCAGAGCTTAGCTTTGCTGATATCGTAAGGTCTCCTCCAGATGAGCCGACGGGGAAATAAACTTCTGAGCTGGTGTTGGTATTATCAACAAGGTGCACCGTATTGTCCTGATCAGCAACGATAGTTGCTACTTCTACAGCTTCTTGCTCAAGGACGGTTAGCTGTCTATCAGTTTTATAGAAAACCCCGTTCTCTGTAGACAATGATATTGATACTTTATTAATGCCGCTTTGTTGTAGCTGTAGGCCTTCATTAGCATTCACAAAATCTGAGTTGTTTAAAGAAATTCTGACACTGGTGCCAAGGGGCTTTTCTGTTAAATTTGGATATATTTTATCGCCTATATTGAAATAGCTATCATTACTAATAACTAGTTTACTTTCAAGCTGCTTAAAAACGAAATTAAGCTTTTCAAGGTAGTTGGCTTTATTTTTATAATCACTTAAAAGGTACTTACTTTTCCCCATGAAAGTGCTTTCTAGACCTTTATGAAAGTAGGAGATATCACGATAAGATATAGTACCATCGCTATTTAGATCATTGATTAGAATATTTGCAAAGTGTGATAGTTGCTCATTTAGGTTGTTATTTCTAATATCTTGAGCGACCGCTTGGTAGATAATGTCAGAGAGAAGCGAGATAGCCATACCATTATCGAGTATATCGTGGTTGAAAACTAAACCATACTCCACAGCGTTTTGACTTTCCGAGTTGTTGATACTCCCAGATACAGTGACGTAATAAAGCTTATTTTTCTCTATTCTTATTTTTTCAAAGAAAGCTGCTTTTGAATTTTCATCGAATTCCCCTGTGCTAATTCGAATACCTGGGTTTTCAGTATGAAATACAGCAACGTTTGTAACAGTTAAATCATCAATCAGAATGGGGACTTCAATATTTTGAGTTATTTCAACTTTTACTCTATCTCTGGCTTCATTTCCCGAATCATCACTAACAGTGATTTCTAACTCAGCATATCCATAGAATGGTAAAGAAGGTAGCTCAACCAATGTCTCTAAACTATTAACGTTTTCAATCGCTAATGTGGGGCCACTTACTTGTTGCCACCTAACAGCTTTAATTTTATTTTGTGTATCTACGGAAGGTCTTAAATTTACAGTATTACCCGACACACCCAATATATCTTCACCAGCATCAACTGAAAGCTCTGGTTTTATCTGAGAAAACTCAGCTTGGACGAAGCAAGGCTCTCGAATTTCCCCCGTAGAATAAACGTAATTATTAAGGCTTCCTGAGCAACCACTCGCTTCACTAATTTCAAAGCCCTCACTAGGAATGAGGGTAAAGCTAACAGTGCCACCATAAGCTACCGTTTGCGTACTAGGTGAAATGGTACCGCCTTCACCTGCACTCGCATCCACAGTAAAGGATTTTTGGTTAAAACTTACACTGACTTGGCAAGCAGAAGTAATGGTGCCAGTGATGTAAGTGTTGCCAACAAGTGTTCCGTTACACCCAGATACTTCAGCGATGCTAAATCCAACATCAGGTGTTACAGTAAAGCGGGCAGTATCACCATAATTAATAATTTGTGTACTAGGTGAAATACCACCGCCTTCACCAGCACTCGCATCCACAGTAAAAGTTTGTTGACTAAAGCTAGCGTTGATTTGGCAAGCAGACGTTATCACGCCAGTGGTGTAGGTGTTGTCAGTAAGCGTGCCGTTGCATCCTGTTACTCCACTTATTTCATAGCCTTCATCTGCCACAAGAGTAAAAGTGGCGCTATCACCATAGCTTACCGTTTGTGTGCTGGGTGAAATACCACCGCCCTCACCTGCACTAGCATCTACATTGAAAGTGTGCGGACTAAAGCTAGCGCTGACTTGGCAAGCAGAAGTAACCATACCGGTAGTGTATGTGTTGCCCGTCAGAGTACCACTACATCCTGTAACATCACTTATCCCAAAGCCCTCATCAGGCGAAAGCGTGAAAATCGTTGAGTCGCCATAGCTAACAGTTTGTGTGTTAGGTGAAATACTACCACCTTCATAAGCAATGCCTTGTACTATTATTTTTTGTAATTCTGCTATACCCCCGGGATCTTTAATTATCCCATTGGCAACTCCATCACTATCACCATAACCACCATCTTGGAGATGTAAAACAATACTACGCTTATCAGCAGCAAGCTGGGCGAATTCAGTAGGCATAAAATACCACGTTTCCCCATCGCTCTTAATGTAACGAGATTGCTCTGAAACTGCACTTGGGTAAGTTAGTTCAACTAAGACATCTGCACCCGGAGTTGTTGCAATATCTATCGCAAGTAACTGGAATGGCAGTACAATATCGTTACTCATCGCTGGCAAGTTTGGTTCATCTTTTGAGATAATTCCTTGGCTGCTTGTAGCAATAACTCCAGCATTATCTAGAACCTTAACTTGAAGTTGCTGACCGCTTTTTTCATCAGTAAACGTTCGTTTTGGTGTTAAGGTTTTGAGTGATATTTCGCAACTTTCTACAAGTTTAGCTACTTGATAATACTCTCCGACTAATTGACCTTGACAGCCAGTTATACTCTCTACTTTATGACTAGCATCCAATATCAGTTGAGCAGAAAGACTATCACCGTAAAAGTAGTCAGGTTTATCCAGCGTCAAACTTGCACCTTCTGGAAAATTTGTTTTTATAGATAACTTTAAAGGCTTGAATGAAACGTCAATACTGCAACTGTCATTCACATTATTGACATGATAATTAAGCTTCTCCTTGTCCAAAAGACCGTGACACCCCGTAGCATCGGCAAGGTAATACCCTTCGTCAGGCCGCAGCTCAAAGGTGGCAGAGGAACCCGCTTCTATATTTAGACTCTCAGGAACTATCGACCCAGCCCCAGTATAAGTTGTGACCACTTTATAACTTGCTTTAGTGTTTTGTTCGTTTTTTTCTGGATTAGCGTCATTACATGCAGATAAAAAACCACAAAGTAGTAATATATAGAGGCGGAATGTAAAAGTTCTCATTTAATATCCTGAGGTAGTAAAAGCAACAAAAGTTGCAAACGAATTCACGATTAGTCATCACAGTAATACCAACCTTAAAAAGGTTGATCACGTATTTTGAAGTGAACTTTCTCAACACTTAGTGCTTTTTTTTAAGACGTGACATTTTATTTGTCGTGGTCAAATAAAATTGGCCAAAGTTTTTTGTTGGTAAGCATTTATCTCACTGCCAATTAGCAGTATTCTGAAAGTTCGCTTGGACGAATTGGAATGAGGAAATGAGTTACATACTAACGACAGAGTGCAAAGATGACATAGGACTGATCGCGAAGATCACGAGCCTTTGCCATGAGCACGACCTAAACATCACGCGTAATAACGAATTTGTAGATAAAGAAGGACAGCGCTTCTTTATGCGTACAGAGATCACAGGCACACCCAGTGATAACTTTCTGACACAACTTCGTCAGTCATTACCAACTGGCGCCAAATTAAACCTATACGGACAAGAACGAACAAAAGTGGTGCTGCTTGCGACGAAGGAAGCGCACTGTTTAGGCGGCGTGTTGCTTAAACAATATGAACAAGCATTCAATATTGAAGTACAAGCAGTTATCGCAAACTATGATACGTTGGAACCCCTTGTTAAAGGCTTTGGTATTCCTTTTCATCTGGTATCACATGAAGGGTTGAGTAGAGCTGAACACGACAGTGCAATGGCCGACTTAATCGAACAATATGATCCTGATATTGTTGGCTTGGCAAAGTATATGCGGATCTTAACACCGGAATTTGTCTCACGCTTTGACGGGAAAATTATTAATATCCACCACTCATTCTTGCCCGCCTTTATCGGTGCAAAACCCTACCATCAGGCATTTGAACGTGGCGTGAAAATTATTGGTGCTACTGCTCACTTTGTTAATGATGAATTAGATGAAGGGCCTATTATTGCCCAAAATGTCACGCAAGTTAGTCATGCTCAAAATGCCGAGGAGATGGCAAAAATCGGTAGAGACATTGAAAAAACAGTATTTTGTAACGCGTTACAATTAGCCTGCGAGCATAAGCTTTTCATTAACGGCAATAAAACTGTCGTCTTTTCATAATCAAGTTCAGAAACGCAGTTTAGCAACTCAGGAAATGAACGCATGGATGCGTGCACTCCCACAATGCTGTGTATTCGGTGGTAGGAGCGAGTTTACCTCGCGAGGTTTTTCGGAATTTCATTGCAACCCCTCGGCGGGTAAACCGCCTCTTAGCATGTTGCACTGTGCTGATATTGTGGTGGGAGCGAGTTTACCTCGCGAGATTTTCTATACCCCAAACAGCAAAAAACCCGTCGCATTGCTGCAACGAGTTTTGATGTACATGGATGTTCGAATGTCGATGAAGTTCATGGATGAACGCTTTTCATCAACCTCTTATTTGGCCCTGGCTCGCTACGAAGTAGGATGTTCTCATTTTTTAAATAGAGAGTCACATGGGTAATCCACACAATCATTGACCGGGGCCGACCCTTCGGCTGTTTTGTTTCACTTCTGAGTTTGGGTGACGAGAAACCGAAGCACCGCTTCGCAGTTCGAGGAAGTGAGCGCAAGGACGTGCGAAGGGGAGATGCTACATGGAAGTACTTTACCCCAAATAGCAAAAAAGCCCGACTCTTTCGAATCGGGCTTTCTTTAAATAGGTGCTTGGCAATGTCCTACTTTCACATGGGAAATCCCACACTATCATTGACCGGGGCCGACCCTTCGGCTGTTTTGTTTCACTTCTGAGTTTGGGTGACGAGAAACCGAAGCACCGCTTCGCAGTTCGAGGAAGTGAGCGCAAGGACGCGCGAAGGGGAGATGCTACATGGAAGTACTTTACCCCAAACAGCAAAAAACCCGTCGCATTGCTGCAACGGGTTTCTCTTATTTGGCCCTGGCGATGTTCTACTTTCACATGGGTAATCCACACTATCATTGACCGGGGCCGACCCTTCGGCTGTTTTGTTTCACTTCTGAGTTTGGGTGACGAGAAACCGAAGCACCGCTTCGCAGTTCGAGGAAGTGAGCGCAAGGACGTGCGAAGGGGAGATGCTACATGGAAGTACTTTACCCCAAATAGCAAAAAAGCCCGACTCTTTCGAATCGGGCTTTCTTTAAATAGGTGCTTGGCAATGTCCTACTTTCACATGGGAAATCCCACACTATCATTGACCGGGGCCGACCCTTCGGCTGTTTTGTTTCACTTCTGAGTTTGGGTGACGAGAAACCGAAGCACCGCTTCGCAGTTCGAGGAAGTGAGCGCAAGGACGCGCGAAGGGGAGATGCTACATGGAAGTACTTTACCCCAAATAGCAAAAAACCCGTCGCATTGCTGCAACGGGTTTCTCTTATTTGGCCCTGGCGATGTTCTACTTTCACATGGGTAATCCACACTATCATCGACGCTGTTTTGTTTCACTTCTGAGTTCGGCATGGGGTCAGGTGGGTCCAAAACGCTATAGTCACCAGGAAAACTGGGTGCAAATGTCTAATGACATCGTGCCTCGCACGAGCATTCCATTTGCGCAAGGTGAACCAATTTCGCGATACCGCTTAGGTTGGTCACCTTGTTTAATTCTTAAATCCGGAAAAAGCTATTAAATTCTTTTGTCTACTTTAGTCTATTAACTTCTGTCGCTTATAAACCACTTTGGCGTTGTATGGTTAAGCCTCTCGGGTAATTAGTACGAGTTAGCTTAATGCCTCACAGCACTTCCACATCTCGCCTATCAACGTTGTAGTCTTCAACGGCCCTTCAGTTGACTCTAAGTCAAAGTGAGAACTCATCTCGAGGCCTGCTTCCCGCTTAGATGCTTTCAGCGGTTATCAGTTCCGAACGTAGCTACCGGGCAATGCAATTGGCATCACAACCCGAACACCAGCGGTTCGTCCACTCCGGTCCTCTCGTACTAGGAGCAGCCCCTCTCAATTCTCAAACGCCCACGGCAGATAGGGACCGAACTGTCTCACGACGTTCTAAACCCAGCTCGCGTACCACTTTAAATGGCGAACAGCCATACCCTTGGGACCGACTTCAGCCCCAGGATGTGATGAGCCGACATCGAGGTGCCAAACACCGCCGTCGATATGAACTCTTGGGCGGTATCAGCCTGTTATCCCCGGAGTACCTTTTATCCGTTGAGCGATGGCCCTTCCATTCAGAACCACCGGATCACTATGACCTACTTTCGTACCTGCTCGACGTGTCTGTCTCGCAGTTAAGCTTGCTTCTACCATTACACTAACCGTACGATGTCCGACCGTACTTAGCAAACCTTCGTGCTCCTCCGTTACTCTTTGGGAGGAGACCGCCCCAGTCAAACTACCCACCAGGCACTGTCCTCAACCCCGATTCAGGGGCCTAAGTTAGAACATCAACACTACAAGGGTGGTATTTCAAGGTCGGCTCCACAGAAACTAGCGTCTCTGCTTCAAAGCCTCCCACCTATCCTACACATGTAGGGTCAATGTTCAGTGCCAAGCTGTAGTAAAGGTTCACGGGGTCTTTCCGTCTAGCCGCGGGTACACAGCATCTTCACTGCGATTTCAATTTCACTGAGTCTCGGGTGGAGACAGCGTGGCCATGGTTACACCATTCGTGCAGGTCGGAACTTACCCGACAAGGAATTTCGCTACCTTAGGACCGTTATAGTTACGGCCGCCGTTTACCGGGGCTTCGATCAAGAGCTTCGCCTAAGCTAACCCCATCAATTAACCTTCCGGCACCGGGCAGGTGTCACACCGTATACGTCATCTTACGATTTTGCACAGTGCTGTGTTTTTAATAAACAGTCCCAGCCACCTGGTCACTGCGGCTCTCGTTTGCTTACAGAGCAAGTCTTTCACAAACAAGAGCGTACCTTCTCCCGAAGTTACGGTACAATTTTGCCTAGTTCCTTCACCCGAGTTCTCTCAAGCGCCTTAGTATTCTCTACCTGACCACCTGTGTCGGTTTAGGGTACGATTCAGTATGAACTGAAGCTTAGAGGCTTTTCCTGGAAGTAGGGCATCAACAACTTCACCACCTTAGTGGCTCGTCTCGACTCTCAGCCTTAGCAACCCGGATTTTCCTAAGTCACCAGCCTACAGCCTTTCACATGGACAACCAACGCCATGCTTGCCTAGCCTGCTCCGTCCCCCCATCGCATTCATACCGAGTACGGGAATATTAACCCGTTTCCCATCGACTACGCTCTTCAGCCTCGCCTTAGGGGTCGACTCACCCTACCCTGATTAACATGGGATAGGAACCCTTGGTCTTCCGGCGGAGGAGTTTTTCACTCCTCTTGTCGTTACTCATGTCAGCATTCGCACTTCTGATATGTCCAGCATGCCTCCCGGCACACCTTCAGCCACTTACAGAACGCTCCCCTACCCCGCATACTTACGTACGCAGCCGTAGCTTCGGTGGTATGTTTAGCCCCGTTACATCTTCCGCGCAGGCCGACTCGACTAGTGAGCTATTACGCTTTCTTTAAAGGGTGGCTGCTTCTAAGCCAACCTCCTAGCTGTTTTAGCCTTCCCACATCGTTTCCCACTTAACATACACTTTGGGACCTTAGCTGACGGTCTGGGTTGTTTCCCTCTCCACGACGGACGTTAGCACCCGCCGTGTGTCTCCCGGATATTACTTTACGGTATTCGGAGTTTGCAAAGGGTTGGTAAGTCGGGATGACCCCCTAGCCTTAACAGTGCTCTACCCCCGTAAGTATTCGTCCGAGGCTCTACCTAAATAGATTTCGGGGAGAACCAGCTATCTCCCGGTTTGATTAGCCTTTCACTCCTAGCCACAGGTCATCCCCTAACTTTTCAACGTTAGTGGGTTCGGTCCTCCAGTTGATGTTACTCAACCTTCAACCTGCCCATGGCTAGATCACCGGGTTTCGGGTCTATACCCTGCAACTTAAGCGCCCAGTTAAGACTCGCTTTCGCTACGGCTCCCCTAAATGGTTAACCTCGCTACAGAATATAAGTCGCTGACCCATTATACAAAAGGTACGCAGTCACCCAACAAGTAGGCTCCTACTGCTTGTACGTACACGGTTTCAGGTTCTATTTCACTCCCCTCACAGGGGTTCTTTTCGCCTTTCCCTCACGGTACTGGTTCACTATCGGTCAGTTGGGAGTATTTAGCCTTGGAGGATGGTCCCCCCATATTCAGTCAAAGTTTCACGTGCTCCGACCTACTCGATTTCACTTTAGATAAGTTTTTGTGTACGGGACTATCACCCTGTTTCGTCATGCTTTCCAGCATGTTCCACTAACTACACTAAAGCTTAAGGGCTGCTCCGATTTCGCTCGCCGCTACTTTCGGAATCTCGGTTGATTTCTTTTCCTACGGGTACTTAGATGTTTCAGTTCTCCGCGTTCGCCTCGTTAACCTATGTATTCAGTTAACGATACCTGCAAGCAGGTGGGTTTCCCCATTCGGAAAT
>NZ_CP047240.1:3687500-3985000 GCF_018141365.1 Pseudoalteromonas sp. M8
TTTCGAGGGATGTGCATTCTAAGCATTCCCAATTTTTTGTCAACACTTAATTTTGAATTTCTTTAGAAGAAGTTTTGAACTTAAGTTTTACTTGACGCTAACTCGTTGCTGCTTTGCTTTTCAGCGTAGCGCCCCGTGTCAGTGGGGTCGCATTATAGGGCGATCCGATTTTAGTGCAACCCTTTTTTAAAGAAAATTGCGAAAAAACGTTTGTTCGAGCAAAAAGAAAACAATCCGGATATAAAACAAACAAAAACACCCGCATTAGGCGGGTGTTTTACTACATTTAAGCTTGGATAGAGTCTATAAATTAAAACTTATACTCGATACCTAAGCCTAGATAATCCTTTTCTACTTGGTTGTCTGCATCAAATGTTGAGTAGAAACCATAAACCTTCGCGTTTTTAGCAAGCTTGTAATCAACACCGACAGAAACACCATCTACTTTGTCACCGGCATCGAAGTCAATAACTTGATACTGTGCTTTCAAGGTTGCATTGCCCAATTTGTACGCTGCATTTAGTAAGTACCCATCGGCCTCTGCACTTCCATCCACCTTTTCTTGTGTCTGGTACATTGCACCAAGTTTGAAGTCAGCTACTTTACCTTGAACAGTGAAACGAACCGTGTCATAGCCATTTACTTCGCTATCTGCCGCAATCGCTGCATAGACAGCTGACTCTTTCAATCCAGCATCGCCGTATGTTAGCGCAGTAGAGAAACCGTTTTCACCTTCTTCGCTGTCTTCAGCAATAAAGCTTCCTAGTACTCTAAAGCCATTAAAGCTTGGCGACTTGTAGGAAATTGAATCACCTAAACGGTTTTCGCCTTTAAAGAGTACCTTAATGTCACCCTCAAGGTCGTTGAACTGGTCTAACTTACCTTGAGACTGTTTTAATGCAGTGTCATTACGGCCGATAACAACTTCACCGAAGTTACCTTTTAAACCCACATACTGATTACGTGCAGTAATATTGTCTTTATCACCTTTTGAATCAGCGTCAGAGACATCTACTTGGAACTCAAGCTTATAAATAACTTCTAAACCAGAGTCTAATTTCTCAGAACCTTTGAAACCAAAGCGAGAGGCGTTACTTTTAATTTCAGTAACCGAGCCAGCACCATCGTCAGAAGATTGTACCGATACATTCGCTTTACCATAAACATCAACTTCAGCGTTTGCTTGAAAAGTGAATGCACTTAGTAATGATAGCGCTAAAGCAGTCTTAGTTAGTTTCATGTGTATTTCCTCAATATCGCAACACGTATTTTCAAAACACGCGCAGTTTGACACTGGTAAATGACAAAAATATTACACATAAAATATTTCTGAAAATAAAATGACACCCAACCTTAAGAAATACGTCACAAAAGATTCATTATAAGAATTACTTCACCGCCCCCAGTAAATTTACGATGGTTTCTATTTGCTCTAATTGGTCGTTGTCTTTGTGGTATGCCACAAATATCTCTCTTGAGTTACTTTCTACTTCATCAACTTGAGTCAACCTTCCAGCCTCAATGGACTCTAACGCTAACGCTTCTGGCACAAATGCAGAGCCACCACACTGAAGAATAAGATCAAGCGCTATTCTGCCGGTGCTGGTTCTAAAATAAGGAGGGGTTGCGCCAGTGAACTGTTTTGCATGCCATAGAGAAAAAGCAGTTCCCCAATCAACATAAACATACTGGTTGTCAAAAAAGTCTTCCTTTGTTGCGTTATCAAAAGTGCTTACAGGAATAATAGCAAGATCGCTGATCGGCTTAACAACCAGTTCATCCACTTTTGGCGGATCGAACAGAACAGCGAGATCCAATGTTCTCTCTAATAATAGTCGCGTGCTTTCTTGCTGTGCTTTCACTTCAGCAACAAGCGATACTCCGGGCATAGCGGATACAATATGGTTAATCCCGAATTGTAAAAATGCGTCCCAAATATTAGCCGTGCCGCTCAATGACAATTGCTTGTGCATATTGTTTGCCAATGCAACATCTACTTTGGCGCGCTGCATCCCAGTTAAGATCATTTTAGCGTGTGGTAACAACCTTTCACCTGGCGCAGTTAACTGAATATTGTTACGCTGGCGAATAAAAAGATTCACCCCTAAACTTTGCTCAAGCTGGCGGATCCTAAAACTTACAGCTGACTGAGTGATGTATAAATTTTCTGCCGCTCGACCGAAGTGACGGGTTTTGACAACTTCGACAAAAGTTTTTAATAGATCTATGTCCATTTTTCTTCCTGACGATAAAAATTACTCGTTTAAAAAATTATAAAACTTGGTCCATACTCCAGCCAGATAATCTTAGAGGACTCAGTTATGGATCATAATTTAGCGACTTTGAAAAATGCATTTGCAAGCCCCAGAGCCTTTTATGATGACGCCAACTTCCCTAGAGGATTCGGACGCAGTGGTCACTTCACGCTACAAGAAGCCGAAATTCTTGAACGCTGTGGTGCCACATTAAGAAGCTTATACAGCAAAGCGGAAGAACCTCAAAACAGTTTCCAATCTCAGTTTGTTCAGGTGATGGAAGGGTTAATCCCCCCAACTAACGCTGTAGAAAAAGCTTGGACCAAATATTTGAAGCATACTACGTGTAAGACAAAGTTTCACACGCTATTTGGACGCTCTAAAGTTCAAAACGACGGTAGCGTGGTGATCCCGGTAGATATTGACGACGAGCTATAAGCAAAATCGTCTAAATCCTATCAAGCTTAGACGCCAACAGAGTGGCTTTATTTCTGTCGTTGGTGTCTAAGCACTTCTATTATCAATCCCATTTCAATCTCGATTACCTCATCAGCCTCTATCTGTCTCGTATTTTGTTCTTAGTCATTACCTGTTTATTAGCACAAGCATTGCAATTAAGCGCAGTTAGGTTAAGAATTAGTAAAACAGGAAATGGTTGGCGAAGGTTGTGTTACGGAAAATCTTAATCATTGAAGACACCCCCACAATTGCGAAGGTGCAAAAGCATATTGCGACCACTGTGGGATACCATGTAGATATTGCAGAGTCTTTGGCCGAAGCCAAAGCATTGTTATCACAGCACGATTATTTTTGTGCCGTGGTAGACTTTGTGTTACCAGATGCGCCGCTTGGAGAAGCTATTCCCTGCACGGTTAAAGCTGATATTCCTACCATAGTGATGACTGGTAACCTTGAAAGTCAGACTCGCTCAATCGTTGAGCAATACCCCATCATCGACTATATCACCAAGGAAAATAAACAAGCCTATCATTATTTACGTCGCCAATTAGAACGCCTGCCAAGAAATGAAAATGTCAGAGTACTGGTTGTGGACGACTCTATTTCGTCGAGACACTATGTCTCAGCACTCCTCACTCGCCATAAATATCAGGTACTAGAAGCCTGTGATGGCATAGAAGCGCTCGCGGTATTAAAAGACAACCCGGATATTTCAGTGATCATTACCGACAATGAAATGCCAAATATGCGAGGCGAAGAGCTATGTATCGAAATTAGGCGACTCTACACTGATGATGATAAAGCGATAATTGGTATATCTGGAGTTGAAACCGAAAATTTATCTACACGATTTTTGAAAAATGGTGCTAATGACTACCTCAGAAAACCCTTTAACGCTGAAGAGTTTTACTGCCGTCTGAGCCAGAACGTCGATATGCTAGAACATATTCAAACGATACGCCGACAAGCAAATACAGACTATTTAACCAGCTTGCCAAATCGACGCTACTTTTTCGATACCGTAAAGAAAAGCCTAAAAGCAAGACATAAAAAGGAGCTCTACGGGCTGATCGCTATGATAGATATCGATCATTTTAAGCAAGTAAATGACAAATATGGTCATGAAGGCGGCGATGCAGTGCTTGAATCAATTGGCCAAGCGTTTGCTCAATACTTTCCCAATGATTTAGTCGCTCGATTAGGCGGCGAAGAGTTTGCGATATATTTTAAAGATACGGTGGCTGAACATTGCAAAGAAAGACTGGAGTGCTTCAGGGAATATTTAGAGCAAAGTAGTAACGAACTGACTGAACAGCAGATCTCGTTTACTGTTTCAATGGGACTTGCCGCTCAGGTGACTACGGACATAGAAAGCCTGATAAAACAAGCCGATGAGCGTTTATATCAGGCGAAAGCTTCGGGAAGAAACCGCTTAGTTCACTAAGCGCTTTCTTTTATCTCGATAAGAATCAAAGCTAAACATCACCAGCGCTCCCCAAATAAAGGCAAACGTTATTGCTCGTTCTGCATCAAAGGCTTCCCCATAAAAGAGTACCGCCAATATGAACATTAAGCTCGGCCCGATATATTGAAAAAAGCCAAGTGTCGTGTAGGGTATCCGTTTTGCTGCTGCGGTAAAGCATAACAAAGGCAAAGTTGTCACCACACCCGCACTTATCAAAAGCGTGTTGGTGTACCAATCATTATTCCAAAGGTTGCTTGTGGCACTGGGCTCAACCCACCACCAATAAGCCAGTGCAATTGGGGTGAGAATAAGGGCTTCCACCAGCAATCCAGGAAGTGACTCAACCGCTAAGGTCTTACGCAACAATCCATATATTGCAAACGATCCTGCCAGTGAAAACGCAATGACTGGGAATGAGCCAAAACTGATTAACTGTAATACCACACCCACTATCGCTAATAACACAGCAAACTTTTGCGCCGTTCTCAACCTTTCCGACAAGAATAACATTCCCAATAGCACGTTAAGTAATGGATTGATGTAATAACCCAAACTCGCATCTAGCATAAAGCCGTTATTCACAGACCAAATAAATAAACCCCAGTTAAAACCCAACAGCAACGCAGTGAGTGTCAACATCGCCAGCAATTTAGGATTAGCCAATATGGCCTTAATTTTGGGCCATTGCTGCTTTGCCAGCACAATTAGTGCAATAAAAAAGACAGACCACACAACGCGATGAATGAGTATCTCAATCGCGTCAACATGGACGAGTTGCTTAAAATAGATGGGTGCAAGTCCCCACATAAAAAAGGCGAGTACAGCGAGTAAGTGGCCTTTCTTTTGTTCTTCAATCACGGGCGTTTAACCTTTGGAGGGATCAACTAAGAGGTCAATCATTATACTCATTTTTACTAATCACGGCGATGAAAGTTCGATGAATTCACAATCACAAAGTTTAAAGCCTACAAGTGCTCAAAACTTATTCAAGTCTCTTAAGATTAGATAAAAAGCAAAGACAAGGTTCAAAAAAAGCTCTAAAATGACACCGATGGATACCCTCGTAAGCACCCCAATTAACGACCCTCATTCAGTACTGAAAGATGTGTTTGGCTACAGTACGTTTAGAGATGGTCAGCTTGATATTATTCAGTCTAGCTTAGCTGGTCAGGATACGCTTGTACTACTGCCTACCGGCGGCGGTAAATCACTCTGTTACCAAGTCCCAGCAGTATTATTTGCAGGCGTGACAATTGTTATATCGCCACTTATCTCATTAATGCAAGATCAGGTCGCGCAGTTAAAAGCACAAGGCATAGCCGCTGAATATATCAACAACAGCGTCGCTTGGGAGCAGCAAAGAGATACCTATGACGCGCTTTTCCAAGGCCGTTTAAAGCTGCTGTACGTTGCACCAGAAAAGGCCTTACAACGAGACTTTATTGAACGCATATCCAACTGTAACATCAGTTTGTTTGCCATTGATGAAGCCCATTGTGTATCTCATTGGGGACATGACTTTAGACCGCACTATTTTCGTTTAAAAGAATTACGTCAACATTTTCCGTCCGTTCCGATGATGGCATTAACCGCAACGGCCGATTTAGCGACACGAAAAGATATTGTCCAGCAATTAGGTATGCAAGCACCATTTATCTATACCGGTAGCTTTGACAGACCCAATATTCGTTACACCATCGAAGAAAAGTTCAAACCCCTGTCGCAGTTGATCCGCTATTTAAAAGAGCAAAAGGGGCAAAGTGGCATAATCTACTGTGGTAGCCGTAAACGTGTTGATGATATTGCCGAAAAGCTGATTGATGCTGGGTTCAATGCTGCAGGTTATCACGCAGGTCTAGATAATGATCAGCGCCAGTTTGTACAAAACCGCTTCGCCCGAGATGACATTCAAATCGTAGTTGCAACCGTTGCTTTTGGGATGGGGATCAATAAACCCAACGTGCGATTTGTGGTTCACTATGATATTCCTAAAAGTGTAGAAGCGTATTATCAAGAAACCGGCCGTGCAGGGCGAGATAGCTTAGCAGCTGAAGCCGTTATGTACTTTGATCCTGCGGATATTCCCCGCGTTAGGCGCTTTTTTGAAGATATTCCAGACGAGCAACGTCGTAAGGTTGAAGAACAACGGTTTCAGGCGATGTCGAGCTTCGCTGAAGCGCAAACCTGTCGTCGTCAAATTTTGCTCAATTACTTCAGCGAATATCAACGTGAAGCATGCGGAAACTGTGATATTTGCCTTAACCCACCGAAACAATTTGATGGTACATTAGTTGCCCAACAAGCGTTATCGTGCGTATACCGCGCAGAACAACGCTTTGGCATTAGTTACATTGTGGATATTTTGCGTGGGGCAAATACCGCAAGGATCAGAGAACAAAATCACCATACCCTCTCAACCTATGGGATCGGGAAAGAGCACAGCAATGAATTTTGGCTGAGTATCTTACGTCAATTGATCCATCATGGTTTATTGAGTCAAGATATTACTCAAGGCGCAACGCTTAGATTAACAGAAGCCGCCCGCGCCGTACTTCGCGGCGAATATGTGCTACAACTCGCAGAACCAAGACTTGTAGCAAAGCATGTCTATCAAGATAAACTGGCTCAGTTTAATTACGATAAGAAACTATTTGCTAAGCTTCGTGCACTCAGAAAGCAGCTCGCAGATGAAGATGATGTACCACCGTATGTTGTATTTAACGACCGAACGTTGGCTGAAATGGCACAAAGAACGCCAACAACTGATAGTGAGTTTTTGCAAGTATCTGGTGTCGGTTTTACTAAGCTCAGCAAGTACGGTGCCCCTTTCATGCAGCTCATTCGCAATTATTTGGAAAGAGAATAATGACTACACTCACTTTGGATAATTCACACGAGGTGATTATCGTCAGCTGTGAAATTACACCTCAAGACGATGAATTTGAACTTTGGGGGCAAATATTCTTACATCAAGATGAGATTCAATTAATTGAATTCTCTGCTGGAGCGGATAGACATCAGTGGCGTTTTTCATATAAAAGCTGTAATTTTAATTTAAATTTTGAACATTACAGTGAGAGTGTGTGGATAGCTCCTGATGGCGTTGATGCCTTAGAACTCCTACCTTTCCTACGCCAACAACTTTCTCGTTAAGTCCACATAAAGCTCTTTAAGTCTATAAATATTATTACTTTTGTTGCAGAACTAAAGCAAGCTGCAACAATATAATCCATACTAAAGGAATATTAGACTTAAAGGCTCTGTGATGAATGTAAAGAGGATTTCGTGTAATAGTATTGTGCTAATGTGTAGCCTAAATGCAGCTGCGCAAGCTGAAAAAGTGCCTGCTGTTGATTTTGCTAATAGCTGTGGTAATAACCGAGTTGAAGCACAAAGCGACCAAAACCTTTCACGCCAGCTAGACAGCAAACAAGCCTATCCTGAGCCCGCAGAGGGTAAAAAGGTCGTCGCTATCACTCTAAAACAACTTAATGTTTTCGATACCGATAAACCTGAAGAAGACAATGCCCTATTCCGATTTGCCAACCGTTATCATATTCAAACCAAGCCCGAAGTATTAAAAAGCGTGCTCCTATTTCAGGAAGGGGATGCTTACAACCCAAGAAAACTCAGTGAATCCGAACGACTCCTTCGCAATCAGTCATACCTATATGATGCACGTATCTATGCCGTAGAAAACTGTGATGGTGATATTTTAGTTACGGTTGTAACGCGGGATCTTTGGACACTATTGCCCGATTTAAGTTTTAGTCGTAGTGGTGGGGAAAACACTTCTCGAATTGGGTTTAGAGAAAGTAATTTATTTGGCTGGGGAAAGCGCCTTTCTTTTACCCACATACAAGAGGTCGACCGCTCTGGTTATCAGTTTGTCTATGATGACCCTAATATTTTAAACTCAAGATATCGTGGTCGCGTAGAATATTCAGATAATGACGATGGTGAGCGCCACTATATCGATGTGAGCTATCCATTTTTTGCAACCGATACTCCATATAGTTATGGTTTTACGAGTTATTCCGACAAACGCGAAGAACCCATATATTCTGAAGGTGAAACAATCTCAGAGTTCAGTCAATCCACGGATGTCACGCAAGTCTACTTCGGACACTCAAAAGCGCTATCGGGCAGTTGGACTCGCCGTCTCATCGCAGGCGTTAGACATGAGCAACATACCTTCCGTGAGATAGCAGATACCACTTTACCCATTGCACAAGATAGAACGCTCACCTACCCTTATGTTCAAGCTCAGTGGTTTGAAGATTCCTATGTAAAAGTACGCAACTTCGACTCGATTTATCGTACAGAGGATCTTAATTTAGGTTGGAATATTAATGCTCTATTTGGCTATTCAGCCGAATCTTGGAGTGACGATACTGAACGTCTTGTCTATTCATTTTCTGCCAATACGGCACACTACACCTCAGATCACAGCTTGTGGCGTTTTTATTTTGATGTCAGTGGCAACTGGAACAAAGACACAGATAAAACCGAAAACCTAATAGCGAAAACGACCTTTCAATACTATTTAAATACCAGCTTGTATGAGTCTTGGTTTATCAACGCAAGCTATACCTATGGGAATAACCTGACCTTTGATAATCAAATTACGTTAGGGGGCGAAACCGGGCTTCGCGGATACCCAATAAAATATCAGCAAGGTAGTCGCAGTATGCTACTCAATATCGAAAAACGCTATTACTGGGAATATGACTTACTGCGCTTATTCAAAATTGGTGGTGCAGCTTTTTTTGATGTAGGGCGCGCGTACCACTCTCACCTGCCGATTGAAGCAGATGAATCAGTCCTAAAAAATGTCGGTATTGGCTTGCGTTTAGCACCTAGCCGAGCCAATTCAGATATCATGGTTCATATTGATTTAGCCGCACCAATTAATGGCCCGGATAACGTCGATAGCGTACAGTGGCTATTAACGGTAAAAAATCGCTTTTAACGGTGTCGCACAACAATAAACATGATATAAAGCAGAAAAAATTTCTTAGGATACGATTTTGCATTTGTTAGATTTCGCACTCAGTCAATACAAGCTAATTGTAACTTTGGTGGCGCTATTATCCTTCCCACTATTAATGAAGGCATGTTGCAAACTCTTAGAAAAAGTAACACGCGGAAAAATAGACTCTCATCGTAAACAACGTGCCGACTTACTCGTTCGTGTACTTGTTGCCTTTGTATTCGTCTGCTTTATGCTTGTATTCTGGGGCATAGAACTTCGTGGTTTACTGGTGCTTGGTTCATCGTTATTTGCGATGCTTGGTGTTGCCATGTTTGCCGGTTGGTCATTACTTTCCAATCTGACTTCATTTTTACTTATGTTTATTCAAAACGATTATCGCGTTGGGAATTGGGTAAGAATTGTTGACGGTGCAAACTTTGTTGAAGGCTGTATTGTAGAGATGGGGTTGATGAGTGTAGTGCTGCGCCATGTTGACGGCCATAAGGTCGTATATCCTAATAACTTGTTTGTTACTCGACCCGTTATGGTGCTTAGTCAAGAACCGACTAAACCTAAACAGGTTCCAACACCAAGAAGAACATTAGGCCCTAAGAAATAGGGCCTATATCGTCAATAAAAGTTTCTAGCTGTTGTTCAACAATGCTATTTGCATGTGCAAAGTAAGCCAAATGAAAAACTGCGTCTCCTTCATTCACCAAAGGTAGCATTTGTTGGCCAATCACTATCCCACTACGAGGTGCGATAATCGCTTCTTCGCTTTGACCTAATGGACTGTCTATATAAGCCAAGATTTGACCTTTTGATACGCGTTCCCCCAAGTTAACTTGTGCTCGAACAATACCATCAACGTCTGCACGCACCCAACTTGTCGCTGCCGCGATAACCGCATCATGACGTTGTTTCCTACGACGCCCACGCAGCATTCTGAGTTTACGCATGACATTTTCAACCCCTTGCAATCCAGCTGCAATGGCCAATGAGTCAAACCGCAACGCTTCTCCCGCTTCATAAGTGATAACAGGAATGTCCAATCCCGCCGCTTCACTTCGCAACGAACCGTTACGCAGTCGCGCATCTATCGCAACCGGCGTACCAAACGCCATGGCCATTTCTTTGGTCATTTCGCAGGACAAGTCACCACGGATCTGCGGTAAATTAGAGCGATGAATCGCGCCAGTATGTAAATCGATAATATGGGTGCACTTTTTTACCACCAAATCGAAAAACATAGATGCCATTCGAGCCCCTAACGAGCCTTGCTCAGAACCTGGAAAACAGCGGTTTAGGTCTCGTCTATCAGGTAAATAGCGAGACTTATGAATAAAGCCAAAGATATTTACGATAGGCACCGCTATCAAGGTACCACGTAGCGTTGCCGCATCGACTTTACTTAATAGCTGACGCACAACCTCTACGCCATTCAATTCATCACCATGAATTGCGGCACAGACCAAAAGTACCGGTCCGGCCTCTGCGCCATTAACGACTTCAATCGGAATGGTCATTGGTGTGTGAGTGTAGAGCTTGGCCACTTCCAACTGGACAGTCTGCCTTTCAGCAACACCCACTCGTGTATCTAATAATGTAAAGGGTTGGTTGATTTTAACCTTTGCCACGTGTAGCAGTCCTTTTCGCCGCTGCATTCTTCTCGATAAAGGAGATGATCAAGCTAGCAATGTCTTTACCTGTTGCCTTTTCAATGCCCTCAAGGCCCGGAGATGAGTTCACTTCCATCACCAAAGGACCTCGCTCTGAACGCAATAAATCTACACCGGCAACATTTAGGCCCATGGCTTTTGCTGCAGCAATTGCAGTGCGGCGCTCTTCCGGAGTGATTTTTACCAATGTCGCAGAACCACCACGATGCAGATTTGAACGGAATTCGCCCTCTTGCGCTTGACGCTTCATCGCGGCAATGACACGGTCGCCGATAACGAAACAGCGAATGTCCGCACCACCAGCTTCTTTAATATACTCTTGCACCATAATATTGGCTTTTAAGCCCATAAATGCTTCGATAACGCTTTCCGCCGCTTTACGAGTCTCAGCTAACACCACACCAATACCTTGTGTGCCTTCTAGTAACTTGATCACAACCGGTGTGCCGCCAACCATTTCCAGTAAGTCTTTAACGTCATCAGGCTTACTGGCAAAGCCTGTGATTGGCATGCCTACGCCTTTTCTTGACAGTAGCTGTAATGAACGCAACTTATCTCTTGAGCGAGTGATTGCAACAGACTCATTCAATGGGTACACCCCCATCATTTCAAACTGTCTGAGTACCGCACAACCATAAAACGTCACAGAGGCACCAATTCGCGGGACAATCGCATCAAAGCCGCTCAACTGCTGACCCTTAAAGTGAATTTCAGGCTCACTACTATTGATATTCATATAACAACGTAGCGCGTCAATAACCTCAACTTCATGCCCACGCTGCTCTGCCGCCTCAATTAAACGACGTGTTGAATATAAAGATTGATTCCTTGAAAGAATGCCAATTTTCATGATTTATCCGTTTTATTACTTAAATATGACTGTTCTGGATCAACAAGGATGCGGCCTCGCATCGCCGTACGACCCAGTAACATTCTAAATTTCATTGTTTCTCTATCGCTTAGCGTGATTTCAATTGGCCAAGCCTGATTGCCGATAGTTAAATTTGTTTCTATTACATAACGTAGTTCTTTATGACCGCCCGAATCGGTAACAACGCGCTCATCTACTACTTTTGCTTCACTACAGACTTCATAGTCGGTATTGTCTTGTTTGGGATGGATCCAAAACCTTACCCAAAGTTCATCTTGTTCTGTTTTGAAAGGCTCAACCTTAAAGGCGTGCAGACATGATGTTCTTGCTCCAGTATCTACTTTCGCTTTGATTTTTTCGATACCTAAATCGGGTAAGGAAAGCCACTCTCTCCAACCAACTGTGATCATATTATGCTCTCGTACAAAATGAGTTCGGACTTATACGCTGATTCAAGTCACTTGAAAAACAAAATAAATTTATCCTAAAGATAAAAACGCTCTGTTAAGCCAAGCACCTTAACTTACAGTAACACCACTTACACATTTTTCAAGGTAAAGCCCTATACTGAGCTAAAGTAAAATAGAGTATTCAAACAATTTATTTCATCGCCAAGATTTTTAAATGAATTTGAAAATTAAATTATCTATGTCAGTCTTGGGACGAACTTTTTAATAGGAATTAGCTATGACTGGATTACTCCATGCGTTTGTGCTCGACGGTCAAGGTGGCGGTAGGCTACTTTGCGATCTGAGTGAAGTAAAATCCGTAATTCACAAGGAGCCACTTTGGCTCCATTTTGACTACAGCTTCGACGAAACGACCGAATGGCTGAAGCAACAAACGTTTTTGGATGACTGGGAAAGAGAAGCGCTAACCGCAGATGAAACTCGTCCGAGAACGGCTAATGGCGATGAAGGTTTGCTAGTGTTCTTGCGTGGCGTGAACCTTAATCCCAAGCAAAGCCCTGAAGACATGGTTTCTATTCGCTGTTTTGCAAACGATAAACTACTTATCACCTGTCGTAAGCGCCATATTATGTCTGCCCAAGATATGTTGGCATCGCTTAAAAAGGGTCAAGGCGCAAAAAGTATCGGTGAGTTACTGTCTACATTGGTGATGCGACTTTCTGTGCGAATGCAAGACATCATCTGGCAAATAGAAGAACAGCTTGATGAATTTGAAGACGCGATGGAAAGCAGTGAGCAGCTGCCAAACTATCAGCAACTTTCAACATTAAGAAGGCAAACCATTGGTTTAAAACGCTATCTTAAGCCACAAAAGCTTGCTATTAGCGAACTGCTATTGGCAAAGATTGCTTGGCTAGATGAAGATCATCGACACATGATTGAAGAGGCGAGCAATGCCTTAAGTCGATATATCGAAGAATTAGAGGCTGCGATTGAACGTGCACAAGTGATCCAAAATGCGATCACCAACCATCAAAATGAACAGTTAAACCAAAGAATGTACGTGATGTCCGTCGTTGCAGCGTTATTCTTACCACTTGGATTTTTAACAGGCTTGTTAGGGGTGAATATTGGCGGTATTCCTGGCACTGAATGGGGTGGCGCATTTGCCTTTTTTGTTATTATGTTGGTGGTACTAACTGGCGGTATTGGCGTGTACTTTAAACGCAAAGGCTGGTTGTAAGTAGGAGTAATCATTGGCGCTCTCGCTAGGGATCGAACCTAGAACTCAGCCTCCGGAGGGCTACGTGATATCCATTTCACCACGAGAGCGTCGCCAACATAATAATGCTAAGTGCAGACAATTGCCAGACAATGTTTGCTATATGACTAATTAGTAACCTATTTTTTAAAAAAAGCTGTACTTTGGGCAAAAAACCAGTTATTCAACTATGCTTTGAAAATAATAAAATAGACTGATATTGCTGCCCGTTCAGAAATATCGCGATACATCATTGAGGATCCCAAATATGACACCGATGACAACAGAGCAAGTTGCAGAGTTTCTTGACGTAAAGGTTGAGCGCGTAAGACGCCTCGCACGAGAAAACTTGCTAGTCGCCAAAGACACAGATGCCAATGGCGAACCTATCTTTGACAAAGCCGATGTTGAAAAATACAAAGAGCTAGCACAGCGACTGGGTGGGATTTAAACTACCCAATAGTGATGGCCAGTAATGTGATCAAGGAATATCACATACTACTGGCTCAGCTTGTAGCTACAATATCCACTGCTTCAGTAACTGCCTAAGCTTTTCGGCTTCTATCATTACGCCGCGCTGCTCGTACCATTGAATACTAACAATCAAATAAATTTGGCAAAATACCGTCAGTTTAGCTTGAGCGTATGAAGGCATGGCTTGCCGCTTTAGAGAAAAATAAGACTCAACCACCGTAAGTGCTGCTTCAACACCACAGCTAAAACTACACACCAGCGCTGCTAAATCAAAAAATATGTCACTATGACAAGCATACTCAAAGTCGATTAACCGAATCCCCTCTGGGCTTTGAATAATATTGCTCATGACTAAGTCATTATGGCAAAACGCTTGCTCCACGGGTAAAGAAGCTAAGCTTTCGATAAGCCATTCGATGTCAACTAAGTGACGCAGTTTCTCATCAATAGCCTGAACATAACCGACTAAGTCCAGCACCTCGTATACTTCAAGCTCTAAGCTATGCACCTGAATAACTTGTGCTAACAACGCAGTATTTAACTTTGGCTCAGCACACACTTCTGGCATAAAGGTGAACAGTGCCATACGAGTGCGTAGGTCGTACTGCAGTACTTTAGAAGTAATGCCTTGCTGTGCTAACTCATTCTGTGCCTTTAATGCCTCAGTAGGAATACCATGGCTATAGCATTTTAATAGGTAGCTTTCGCCCTTACTCACCATCAGGTAATTATTGTTACTCACACCCTTAGTTAGCTTTTCTAATCGCTCAGCTGAAACCTTGAATACGGTATCCACCTTTACTTTTAATTTTTCAAGCTCAGAGTGCTGCAAGCGTCTTTCCTTGCTTAGCTTCATATTCTTCGTACCAACGCTTGTAGCCCCAACACGCCATCAAGGTGTAGAAAATAAATAGTACCAGCGTAGGATAGAAACCTTTAAGGTAATAAAGGTAGATGGAGGCTGCATCAATCACGACCCAATATAACCAGTTTTCAAGAATTTTCTTAGCCACTAAATAGGTCGTCACCACCGCAAAGCACGTGGTAAAGCTATCTAAATAGGCGAGATCTGCTGCCATATAATGCTTGGTGAAATACCCGAGCACAACGGAAACCACTGAAGTGATAACAATGATTGAAAGATGTTTTGATAACGACCAAGAAACAATATCACTGGGCTTGTTTTTGTCACCCTGACGCCACATCCACCAGCCAACAACGGCCATGACCATATAGTAAAAGTGCAGCAGTGATTCCATCACTAGTGCTCCGTTCCAGTACAGCACGGTATAGATGAAGGTATTAATAAAGGCCACTGGCCAACACCAAATATTCTCTCGAATTGCCAGCAGTAAATAAGCTACAGCCAGCACCACAGCGATATACTCCCAACTCGACATCGCTGTGAACCCTGCAAAGGTTTCAGTAAACCAGTCCATTAATCGCAGGCACTATCAGCTGGAGATAAATCGCCTGAGATAAACTTACAAACAAAAATACATTTTCCGTAAGCTTCAAATGAGTGTTTCATTTCTTGATTCAATACTGAAGTCACTAAATCAAATTCACCAAAGACCTGAGTTGACATCGTGTTTGTGATCACCTTGATCCCTTCATGCTCATTCAGCCTATCAATAAAATCTTTAATAAAAGGGATATAGTCTTGGTGCAGTGGGTACTTGCTTATTTCAACAGAAACTTGCATGGGCGCTCCTTACAAATGGCAGCCGATTATTAATATTGCTGGTTTAGATTTTCCCCACCGGTAAAATCCGATTTTGGGGTATAGTTAATCCAGTCTTGCTGATAGATAATTTTACCTTTTTCGTCAAACTTTAGCACTATCAGAAATCGCCAAGGCCCTAACTCGCGTGACGCATAATTAAAGCGATTAAAAACGCCTCTAGCAACCACAGTTCTAGCCGTGGTATCGACTATCTTATCTTCTACCACTAAGACGGGTTGTTCATCCAGCACAGCAAAATTCCCAGCAGACCAATTTAAAAAAGCCGTAATTTGATCTTTACCTTGTGCCTTATGGCCAAAAACCATATCTTCCAGCACGGCATCTTCTGCATAGAACTCGATAAACTGGGTAAAGTTCTGCCGCTGAGCATAGGTATTAAAGTAAGCATCGGCATGGCTGATGAATGTATTTTTCTTACTGATATTAATCGAGTTACTACAACCACTCAGTATTAATATAAAGAATAGCAAGAACCGATAGCGCATCATAGCCACTCCAAAAGCCGTATTAATCGAGTATAAAAAAAGCGCCTGTAGCGCTTAATTCGACGATGATAAAATGTGTATTTTTATACTGTCACTATACCCAATGGCTTAGCGGTTTTCCACGCTCCACGGGTAAAGTCTGGAATACTCAATGATTCACTGCGATTAGCGACTGATTGAGCCGATAATGGAGAAATTACCGACCAAGCGGCACCGTCGTATACGTCTTGATCTAGCGCCTCACCATTACGCAGGCAATAGATCATGCGCCAGAACATTAAAAAGTCCATACCACCATGACCACCATTGCGCTGCGCTTCTTCACCCATTTTAGTCCAAAGCGGATGGTCGTATTGTTCATACCAAGGATCCATTTCGTAATCCCATTCATGGAAGCTCTTAGTACCACCTTGCTCTAACGCGATACGATTAGGGAAACCAGCAAAGACCCCATTAGTTCCTTGAATTAGATTGTGACGAGAATAAGGCCTAGGCGTGGTCGTATCATGTTGTACCATGATACTGCGTCCTTTGATGGTCTTAATCATCGTGGTATTCATATCACCCGCAATATAATGTAGTTGATTGCGTTCATGATCTGCCGGAAATTCGCGTTTTGCATAGGCTGCACGACCTAGGGCGGGAGAACTCATAGAAGTTAAGTAATCAAAACGGTCACCGCGGTTAATATTCATGTACTGAGATACTGGACCTAAACCATGAGTTGGATATAGGTTACCATCTCGCTTAGTATGCCAGTGTGTACGCCATGAGCCGGTCTTGTGCTCAATTTCCTTCATTTGCCAACGTAGCTCATGAATATATGCAGCTTCACCATGCAATAACTCACCGAATACACCTTGGCGAACCATATTCAGTACCATCAACTCATCGCGACCGTAATTGACATTTTCCATCATCATACAGTTCTTTTGCGTGCGCTCTGCGGTGTCGACTATCTGCCACATTTCTTCCACGGTCAACGCTAAAGGCACTTCAACAAACGCGTGCTTACCACTATTCATGGTATCAATTGCCATCGGCGCGTGCCATTTCCAAGGCGTTGAAATGATAACGATGTCAATATCGTCCCGATTTAGCATTTCTTGATAAGCTAAGTCACCACCACGATACAGCGCAGGTTTCGGCAAACCTCGCTCGCGCACAAGATAGTCAGCCGATTTTTCAAGCACTTCATCATGGGTATCACAAATCGCGACAATACGTGCACCATCGATGTGACTCATGCGCTTTACATGACCATAGCCACGTTGGCCAACCCCAACAAAACCTACCCGAACCACGTCCATTTTTGGTGCTACGAGCCCAATGACAGAGCGGCCTTGTTGCTTAGGTACAATGCTATTATTTTGATTCGAGCTTGCGCACCCAGCTACTACACTCGCAGCCGCTGCCGCTCCTGCGGCTTTTAAAAAGTCGCGGCGGTTTATATTTTTCATTCTTACTCCTAAACGATACTTCTTAACAGCACTAATACTGCTCGCTATCAAGCTAACCTATCCCAATCTTAGGTTCAAAACATTGCGATAAAGCCGCAAAAAAAGCGCTTGAAGCGCTTTTTCTTAAAATATACTAAATCGTTAAATTGCTCTGATAATATTATTCAGACAATCCTCTTTTTCTAGCACACTGGAATACAACGCAAACTGGTTCTTCGCACGGTCAAGATTATGATTGGCTCTGTGGGTTGCAAAATAATTATCTCCATCTAAGTGATCTGTTAAAAATCTCAGACCTATCATGAATGGCATCACTTTTGCGCCAAGAATAAAACTGTCTTTCTCTGCTTCAGTCACACTGTCTTGTAACGGTTCAATGTACCCTTGCGCCAACGCAGCAAAGATATTTTCTCTTACCTGCACATTATTCAAGTTCGTTGAGTCTTCAGCTTCTGGTGAACAGAAGGTACGTACCATATCGCCAAAATCAAACAACCAGTTACCCGGCATACACGTATCTAAGTCGATAACGGCTCTCGCTGCATCACTCTGTGTTGAAAACAGCATGTTGTTGATTTTGGTATCGTTGTGGCAAGCTCTAAGTGGTACTTGTTTTTGTGCCTGCTGCAATTCTTCTGCAAGTGCAAATTGCTGCTGAAAAGCGGCGATAACATCACTGCACTTTTCCGCGCGACCATGCTCGTCTTTCGCTAGCACTTGGTTAAATGCATCAATACGCATCGCCAAGTTATGAAAATTTGGAATGACATGATGTAACTGCGCCGCATCAAAATCATTTAGCGCATGTGCAAACTGCCCAAAGGCGTTTGCTGCCGTTAATGCTTGTTGTTCGTTTGCCACTACGTCTTCGCTATAACTGCGGCCAATAAATGCAAGCGCACGCCAAACTTCATCATTAATATCGACTAAATATTGGCCTGAACTCGTCGCTAGATGCTTTATGATAGCGAGACTATATTCACCATTTAAGGCTTTTGCTGTTAAGTGCTGCTCAATCGCTCGCGCATTTTCAACAAGATGCAAAGGATTTGGAAATACCGTGGTATTTAGCTTTTGTACTACCATGGTTTTGTGGTTGTCCTGCAACAGCATAGTCGTGTTGATATGACCACTACCGATCGGCTTCATTTTAGCTTCTTCACTAATGAGACCGTATTCATCAGCAAGTTGTTGCGCAACGGCTTGATACTCCATATTCACCTCAAAAGGAGTTAAGTCGGATGTAGTTGTGTGGAGATGATTATCTTCCCTGACGTGCTTCATAAATCTTTCTCGCGACAATGTCTAGTTCGCTCTTATAAGTTATACCGTACCAATGTGATTTAGCTTGGTAGACCGACACGGTTTGTAGGCCCTTATTGATACTGTGTTGGATACAATCTGGCAGATAATACTCTTTTTTGACACCGTTGTCATAATTCCTTAAAAACGCATTAAACCCGGCTTCTAATGAATCAAAAAGTGACGGCGTCACACCCCAGCAGGTCATCGAAGCAAGTGCAGAGCTTGCTATCTTACACCGCTTACCTGCAATATCACCTGACAACTCACCGTTTTCAAAGCGAATATCCAATGCCTCTTCAACCGAGTGTAGTTGTTGCGCTTGTACCTGACAAACGCCACGGTTTACTCCACCTTGATCTGATAAGGTATTTATAATTGGGTATGCGACCATCGCCATATTGCTATGATGCTGAAAATGTTCAACAAGCTGCTCAAATGCATCTGGCCCGTAATAATCATCCGCCGTAATAACTATCGCAGGCTTATCAACGTATGGTTTTGCACACAGCAGCGCATGTCCTGTGCCCCATGGTTTTTCTCGCCCTGCCAAACAGTCGATAAATTCATTCGGAATATCGCTAAGCCGCTGCTGCACTAAAGTAATGTTCAGCGCCTTCGGCAATCGTGGCAATATCACATTTTCGATTAGGCTTCGCACTTTGTCATTGATGATCAAAATAACATCTTGCACACCAGCATGATGCGCGTCAATTATGCTCAATTCCATAATGCTTTTATCGATACTTGGCAGCTCAGCAACCTGCTTATTACCACCAAAGCGGCTTCCTAATCCACCTGCCAAAATGATCAGCTTAGGGGGTTGTTCGATTCCTATCATTGAAAAAATATCAAAACTCAAATAAGCGGGTAAGTGTACTGAGCTTTTGCGCAGAATAAAAGCAATTGCGAGGAAAGACGTCCTCGCAATTAGTCTTACACCAGTGTGAACTAGCTAAACTTTTGACATAAGTACTTTATTTCTTGGTATTCAAGCAATCCTTCCTGTGCCCCTTCTCGACCAAGACCTGAAAACTTCACACCACCAAAAGGCGCTACTGGATTGGATATGATCCCTTCATTAATCCCAACCATGCCATACTCAAGCGCATGACTTACTCGCCTTATTTGATTGCCATCATTCGAATAAAAATAAGCAGCAAGCCCTTCTGGCACAGAGTTTGCCATTCTTACCACTTCATCTTCACTCTCAAAATCAATAATGCTGACAATCGGTGCAAAAATTTCTTCATGGAAGATCCGCATGGTGCTATTTACACCCGTGATAACTACCGGTGCCATAAATTGGCCGCTTTGTTTATCACCTTGATAAGCGATGCTCGCACCTTTAGCTAACGCATCTTCTAACAACTGCTGTGCTTTTTGTTTGGCTTCAAGTGAAATGAGTGGACCAATATCAATACCCTGCTCTAGACCATTTCCCAAGGTGAGCGTGCTAACCTGCTGAGTGAGTGTATTGAGTAGCTCTGCCGAGATACCTTTCGCGACAAACACACGATTTGCGGCCACACAAGTTTGTCCTGCATTTCTGAACTTCGCTGCCATCAAACCACTTACCGCTTGCTCAACATCAGCGCTGTCGAAAACAATAAATGGTGCATTACCACCAAGCTCCATTGACGTTCTTTTCACTGTGTCGGCACATTGCTTTAACAACGCACTCCCCACTTGTGTTGATCCCGTAAACGTGAGTTTTCGCACTTGTGGTGACTCAGTAAGGTGTGCGACTAACCCTTTAGAGTCGTTAGTCACTAACACCTGAAAAGCGCCAACTTCCATTCCAGCCTGAATAGCCAGCTTTGCAAGGGCGATGGCCGCAAGAGGAGTTTTCTCAGAGGGCTTTAAAATAAAACTACAGCCTGCTGCATAAGCTGGTGCTACTTTTCTGGTGATCATCGCCAGTGGAAAATTCCACGGTGTGATCCCAAGTACAACACCAACCCCTTGCCTGATTGTAGTTAGCTCATGTGATTGAGAATGACTGGGAATAAGCTGACCATAGGCGCGCTTGGCTTCTTCGCTATACCATTCAATAAATCCTGCAGCATAATCCGCCTCGGCAAGTGCCTCCTTAAGCGGTTTGCCTTGTTCCTTAGTGACGATTTCAGCCAAGGCCTGGCGATGCTCTATTACCAATTCGTACCATTTTCTAAGTACTTGACTACGGGCATGTGCTGTCGTGCTAGCGAGTTTTTCGAAGGTTTCAGCCGCTGCTTGCAGCGCTTTATCGGCAGCCTGATTATCCGCCTCCGAAACCTGAGCAAGGTGCTCTCCAGTTGCAGGATTAACCACATCGACATGCGTTTTACTATGATGTGCTTGGCCATAGATAAGTGAAAATTCGGGGTTACTGATGAGTGACATAGCGTTCCTCCTAGAAAAGCAAAAAGCCGTAGTATAAGACTACGGCTTTATTAAATTTGTCAGTAACAACCTAGGTTGTTAGCAGCACTTAATGGTCTTCATTAACGATATTGAGATTGTACTTTGGAATTTCAACCACTAAGTCTTCATCACTAATTATCGCTTGGCAACCCAAACGAGACTCAGCTTCGAGACCCCATGCTTTATCTAGCATGTCATCTTCTAACTCATCGCTTTCTTCCAGCGAGTCAAAACCTTCACGAACAACGATATGGCACGTAGTACATGCACATGATTTTTCACAGGCATGTGGAATACTAATTCCGTTTTTCAAAGCCACATCGAGTACAGTTTCACCCGTTTTCGCTTCGATTGCAGCACCTTCCGGACATAACTCTTCATGGGGTAAAAAGATAATTTGTGGCATATTACACCTCGTCTACCGACTGCCCTTGCAGTGCCTTTTTAATTGATTCATCCATACGGCGTGAAGCAAAATCACTACTCGCCTGATCGACTTCTTCGATCGCCTTTTTAATCTGCTCTGGATTGTCTGCACTTTCGCGAATTTGTGCAAGTTCAGTCATTGCACCGCGCAGTGTATTGAGCTCATCTTCTGCCAACAAATGACCATCCGTTGCAAGCGATGCCTCTAACGCTTCTAATACACGCAGTGCTTCAACCTGCTGCTCTTTAAGCATACGAGCGCTCATGTCTTCTTTGGCATTGCTCATCGAATCTTTTAGCATTTGTGCTACTTGGTCATCGCTCAAACCAAACGACGGTTTTACCTGGATCTCAGCCTGCACGCCTGTCGACTTTTCTTCAGCCGAAACACTCAATAGACCATCAGCGTCAACTCTAAAAGTGACTCGAATATGCGCAGCGCCTGCCGCCATTGGTGGAATGCCTTTTAGACTAAATTTAGCTAAGCTACGACAATCATCAACGAGTTCACGCTCACCTTGCAATACATGCAATGACATAGCGGTTTGACCATCTTTAAAAGTGGTAAACTCTTGTGCACGTGCAACAGGAATAGTGGTATTGCGCGGAATGATTTTTTCAACCAATCCACCCATAGTTTCTAGGCCTAAAGACAATGGCAATACATCAAGCAGTAACATATCAGAGTCAGGCTTGTTACCCACTAAAATATCAGCTTGGATAGCAGCACCTAATGCCACCACACGGTCTGGATCGATTGATGTTAGCGGCTCTTTGGCAAAGAAACTCCCGACTTCTTCACGCACCACTGGCATACGAGTCGAACCACCGACCATCACAACCTGCAAGACTTCTTCTGCTGTGACACCGGCGTCTTTTAACGCGCGGCGACAAGAGCGTAAAGTCTTTTTAACTAAAGGCATTGCCATTTCAGCAAATGCTTGACGCGTGATCGTAACAACCAACTTTTGCTCGCGAACTGGTAGCTCTACGTTTACCGTTTCATAGCTTGAAAGCGCTTCTTTACAGGCTCTTGCCTTATTGATAAACAAGCGTAGCTCTTTTGGGTTTAAATCAAATAGCTGCGTTTGCTGTTTAAAGAAATCGACCAACAATGAATCAAAGTCATCACCACCGAGGCTTGAATCACCACCGGTTGATAATACCTCAAACACTCCTTGGTTTAAGCGTAAGATAGAAATATCAAACGTACCACCACCAAGGTCATAAACCGCGATCACGCCTTCTTGACCAGAGTCTAGGCCGTAAGCTACTGCAGCTGCAGTCGGCTCATTGAGAAGTCTTAATACTTTTAGACCAGCAAGCTCGGCTGCGTCTTTTGTACTTTGCCTTTGTGCATCATCAAAATATGCAGGTACAGTGATCACCGCGCCCATTACATCCTCACCAGCAAAGCTATCAATAGCACGTTGGTGTAATGTTTTTAAAATTTCAGCGGAGGCTTGCACTGGGCTTACAGCGCCAGCTACGGTTTCAATAGCAAGCGAACCGTTATTATCGACAAAATTATAAGGCAACTGACCATAGCTTTGTTCTATTTCAGATTGCGTTTTACCTAAAAAACGTTTTACAGAAATAAGCGTATTAGTCGGGTCTTCAGCAGAAGCAGCTTGGGCTTGTTCACCAACAATAACCTCTGAGTCGGTGTACCTTACTACCGACGGCAGCATAGGTTTACCCATTAAATCGCTAAGAGTCTTCGTTTCGCCACTTTGTACTGTTGCCACAAGAGAGTTCGTGGTACCTAAGTCAATACCAATCGCTAATTTATGCTCATGAGGTGCCGCGCTCTGCCCCGGCTCAGCAATTTGCAATAATGCCATAATGCTCTTTTCACTTTAACGTTTGTTGATGCTACACATCATCAATCGAATAATTCATCTTCGATACGTGCTAATTCGTCGCGTAACTTGTAGACAAACTTTAGCTTACGAATATTGTCTGCTGCGGCTTCTAATGTGCTCATGTCATCGCTTTGAAGCTGCTCGGCAAGGGAAGCGCTAAACTTTGTATCTAACGCTTTAATCTGTGTTTCGAACTCTGTAATCGCGCTGTCAGGATCCGCCGCATCAGGTAATTCTTCTAATGCTTCGCGCAGCTCCATCTGTTGCATTAAAAACATCGGATCTTGCAACGTTTGTTGCTCTGCACGTATGTCTACACCCTTTTCGCTTAGCATATACTCGGCGCGTTTAACTGGGTGTTTGAGCACCGCTAGCGCGTCATTGATCTCTGCGGTTTTCTGTACCGCGAGCAACTTCTCACGCTCACTTTTACCAGCAAATCTATCTGGGTGAACTGCACGCTGTAGCTCTAAATAACCTTGATTTAGTTTGTTCAAATCAACGTGATAATCAACAGGTAAATCAAATAATTCAAAATAACGCATACGCACCTAATACAGCAAAGCCCCACCAAGGCAGGGCTTTAAGCTATTCACTGTTGCAAACTATACGGTGAAGCTTTCGCCACAGCCACATTCGTCTTTCTGATTTGGGTTATTGAATTTAAACCCTTCATTCAGACCTTCTTTTGTGTAATCAAGCTCTGTGCCGTCGATATAAACTAAGCTTTTTGCATCAACGATGATTTTGACATCTTTGTCTTCAAATACTTCATCGCCTTCATCTAAATCGTCGACAAATTCGAGAACATAAGCAAGACCTGAACAGCCCGTGGTTTTAATACCAACGCGCAGCCCTATGCCTTTTCCACGGTTACTCAAAAAGGCTAATACGCGATTAGCGGCTGCATCTGTTAACGTCACTGCCATAATAGTCTCTTACTTCGCTTGTTTACTCTTATAATCTGCAATCGCAGCTTGAATCGCATCTTCTGCCAAAATTGAGCAGTGGATTTTCACTGGTGGCAACTCAAGCTCAGCACTGATATCAGTGTTTTTGATAGTAGAAGCTTCTTCTAACGATTTACCTTTCACCCACTCAGTCACAAGGGATGATGATGCAATCGCGCTGCCACAACCATATGTCTTGAATTTCGCATCTTCGATGATGCCTTCTTTTGACACTTTAATTTGTAGTTTCATTACGTCGCCACATGCAGGTGCCCCCACCATGCCCGTTGCTACGCTTGGATCGTTCTTGTCTAAAGAACCTACGTTACGTGGATTCTCAACGTGGTCGATAACTTTATCACTGTAAGCCATAACTATTTCCTCACTACCTGCTTGCGGCTGGATAGTATCCAGCCAGCGGCTAAAACTTGCTTAATGGTGTGCCCATTCAACGCTATCTAAGTCGATGCCATCTTGGTGCATTTCCCAAAGTGGTGACATCTCACGTAAGCGACCAATAGAATTCTTAAGAAGATTGACGGTGTAATCGATCTCTTCTTCTGTCGTAAAACGACCAATACTGAAACGGATTGAGCTGTGTGCTAATTCATCATTACGACCTAGAGCACGCAGTACATAAGATGGCTCTAAGCTCGCCGATGTACATGCAGAACCTGAAGAAACCGCAATGTCTTTAACTGCCATCAGTAGACTTTCACCTTCAACAAAGTTGAAGCTGATGTTTACAATGCCAGGTACTGATTGGTCGATAGCACCATTAAAATAAACTTCGTCCATATCCATTAGGCCGTCCAATAGACGCTGACGAAGCGCACTGATGTGTGCATGGTCTTTTTCAAAGTCTTGCTTAGCAATTCTAAATGCTGTGCCCATACCCACGATTTGGTGAGTAGCAAGAGTACCTGAACGCATACCGCGCTCATGACCACCACCGTGCATTTGTGCTTCTAAACGCGCACGTGGCTTACGGCGTACGTACAACGCACCGATACCTTTAGGGCCATAAACTTTGTGGCCAGAAAATGACATAAAGTCTACTTTCAATGTTTGTAGGTCGATTAGTACCTTGCCAGCGCTTTGTGCCGCATCAACATGGAACATGATCTTGCGCTCACGACACATCTCACCGATAGTCGCGATATCTTGAATAACACCTAGCTCGTTATTAACGTGCATTACGCTCACTAAAACAGTGTCTTCGCGCATGGTTGCTTCAAGCTTTTTCAAGTCAAGTAAGCCGTTGTCTTCAACATCCATATACGTCACTTCAAAGCCTTGACGCTCAAGCTCACGGCAGGTGTCTAGTACTGCTTTATGTTCAGTACGAACGGTGATGATGTGCTTACCTTTCTTTTTATAGAACTGTGCAGCACCTTTGATTGCAAGGTTGTTTGACTCAGTTGCACCAGATGTGAAAACGATTTCACGCGGATCAGCGTTGATTAAATCAGCGATATCATTACGCGCCTGATCAACCAGTTCTTCTGCTTGCCAACCGAAACGGTGTGAACGAGAAGCTGGATTACCAAAGTTACCATCCATTGTCAGGCACTGCATCATCTCGTCTGCAACACGCTGATCAACCGGAGCGGTTGCTGCATAATCTAGATATATCGGTAATTTCATTTATCTCTCCGCTTGACGTCAACCTAGAGTTGACAGCTCACTTGAATATTGTCTAATTGCTCGATAACACGTTTAACGTGCTTATCTTGCCGCGTTGCTACGGATTGAACATCCGCGTCGGCGACTAACTCGGCTAGGGAAATACTGTTTAAAAATTCTTCAATTCGCACACTTAAATCAGACCACAATGAATGAGTCAGACAGCGCATACCGCTTTGGCAACCGCCGCCTTCGCCGTGACAACGTGTTGCGTCAACGGACTCGTCAACAGCATTAATCACATCACCAACGGAAATTGTGTGTGCATCACGGCCTAATAAGTAGCCGCCGCCAGGACCACGTACAGAGCTAACTAAGCCATGTTTACGTAGACGGGCAAATAATTGTTCAAGGTAAGATAGCGAAATCTCTTGTCGTTCAGAGATATCGGCTAGTGGAACAGGGCCAATACTTGCATGTAACGCAACATCTAACATTGCTGTCACGGCGTATCTGCCTTTTGATGTCAGTTTCATGCATAACCCCCGCTAATTTACCAAGCCGCAAATTTTAATTACTTGACTAAGATAGTCAAGTATTAACCAAGCATAATAACGGCTTTAAATCTGCAACCCTCGTATGCCTACCCAAAATACCCGAGTAATTTAATCAGGTATTATGGATATTGTAATTACCTGAGTATTTTAGTCAAGTATTAGTGATGAAGATTTATGCAAGATTTCACAAAAGGAATGGTTGATATTTAGACAGTAGAAATATAACAGTATTGGCGCGCCGAGTTGGCCAATACTGTTATCTTTTTTGGTTTACTTGTTAGTAGATTTATCTATCGAACTTAGGATCCCACGTAGAATATTAAGTTCTTGATCTTCCGGTCTAGCACGGTTGAACAAACGCTTTAGCTTGGTCATTACCATGCCCGGATGCTGTTTGATGATAAAGCCAGTGTCATTCAGGGTATTTTCAAGATGCTCGTAGAATAACTCCATCTGCTTTGATGATGGGTAAATCGTTTCATCCACTTCTTCTGGCTGCTTTTGTTGCGTGTCTAAGTATGTCATACGCGTTTCGTAGGCCAACGTTTGCACTGCCATCGCAAGATTAAGCGAGCTATACTCAGGATTAGCCGGAATACATACGTGATAGTTGCACAACTGCAGCTCTTCGTTCGACAAGCCACTGTTTTCTCGACCAAATACCAATGCAACTGGGCCATTCACCGATTCAGCAACCAATTTTTGTGCACACTCACGCGGGTCTACCATTGGCCACGACAAAGTGCGTGAGCGCGCACTCGTGCCAATAGTTAAAGCGCAATCAGCAATCGCCTCTTGAAGTGTATCGACTTTAGTCGCTGCACCCAACACGTCGGTTGCGCCAGCCGCCAATGCACTTGCATGGCTGTCCACTTCACATGCAGGGTCAACTAAGTAAAGCTTAGATAACCCCATCGTCTTCATCGCTCTCGCAACAGAGCCAATATTGCCAGAGTGTGAGGTGTTCACTAATACAATTCGAATATCTTCTAAAGCCATTTACACGAGTCTCAAACAAAAATAATGGCGCAGTGTAGCATATCTAATTTGCGTTTTTCCAAGCTCCACAACCAGAAATTAAAAATCTTTATGTAGCAACGAAGTACAAAAAACAACCAGAGAAATTCACAATTGGTTATTTACTTTAGAGAAAAAACCGCTAGAATACGCCGGCTCAAAATGATCCTGTTCTTTTACAACCTAAAGGTAATGCTATGCATCCAATGTTGAACATTGCGGTACGCGCTGCGCGTAACGCAGGTAAGATTATCCTACGTGCAAGTGAAGATTTATCGCGCGTTGAAGCTACTCAAAAAGGCACAAATGATTTAGTAACTAACATCGATAAAGATGCGGAATCAATCGTTCGTGACACAATTTTAAAATCTTACCCTGATCACGCTATTGTTGGTGAAGAATTTGGTCATCACGAAGGCAAAGATGCAGACTACCTTTGGGTTATCGATCCTCTAGACGGTACAACTAACTTCGTTAAAGGTATCCCTCATTATGCTGTTTCTATCGCGCTAAGAGTTAAAGGTCGCGTAGAGCAAGCTGTTGTATACGATCCAATTCGCGATGAATTATTTACCGCTTCTCGTGGCCAAGGCGCACAGCTAAACAACAAACGTATTCGTGTATCTAAGTCTATTGAATTACAAGGCACTGTGCTTGCAACAGGTTTCCCTTTCAAGCAAAAGCACCACATGGATGCCTACCTAGAAGCGTTCAAAGCATTATTCATTCATACAGCTGATATCCGCCGTGCGGGCTCTGCAGCTTTAGACATGGCATATGTTGCTGCAGGTCGTATGGATGGCTTCTTTGAAATTGGCCTTAAGCCTTGGGATACAGCAGCCGGTGAGCTGTTAGTAAAAGAAGCAGGCGGTATGGTCACTGATTTTGCAGGCGGTGCTAACTTTAACCGTAGCGGCAACATCATCTGTGGCGCGCCTAAGCTTTGCCAAGCGATTGTAAAAGAAATTCGTCCAGTATTAACTGAGTCATTGTTAAAATAATAACTCTGGCTTAGATGAAAAAACCCAAGCTCTGCTTGGGTTTTTTTGTATCTGATTGAGTCTAAGAATAACCATAGTAAGAGCTAACTGTTATTCCAAACTCAGGTATTTACGTTGAGCGTCGGATACCTACTTAATTTCAACACGGGCTGAGCGCATCACGATTTCATCGTTTAGCTCAATACCAAGCCCCGGTTCTTCTGACACTCTAAAGATACCGTTCTTAGGCTGTGGATCTTGCAAGCATAGCTCTCTGTTCCATTTTTTGATTGCGTAAGTATGGTGCTCATGGATCAGGAAATTTGGGATCGCGGTTTCCAAGTGTAATGAAGCTGCGGTTGCTACCGGGCCGCCACAGACATGCGCCTGAATACGGATATCAAAGATATCGGCGTAATCACATACCTTCTTAGTTTCCGTAAAGCCACCACATAGGCCAATATCTGGCTGCAGTACATCAATACTTTGATCTTCAAAATAAGGGCGAACACCCCAGCGATTATACAAACGCTCACCACCAGCGATTGGTACAGAGGTCTTGTTGGCTACCTTTGCATGTAAAGAGTGGTTAAGATAATTCACTGGCTCCTCATAATACATACAATCAAATTCTTCAGCGATGTCTGCAATTTGAATGGCTGATGTCGCGCCTGGTAAGCTGTGGCATTCAAAAATAATGTCGACTTCATCACCTACCGCTTCACGTATTGCTTTCATTCTTGCACGGTATAATTTCATTTCCGCGCGCGAGATTAGCTTAGTTCTATCGTAATACGTGTTGCCATCTTTGTCGTACTGAATTGGATCAACTTTAACCGCATCGTACCCTTCTGCAATGGCTTTATGTGCAGCTTCAGCATACTCGTGTGGCTGAACAAGCGCCTTAAATTCGCTATCCCAGTCAAACTGTAATTGCGAGGCATAGGTACGAAGTTCAGGATTCACTTTTCCACCAAGCAATTGATAAACAGGTAGGTTTAGGGCTTTACCTTTAATATCCCAAAGCGCGGTATCTATTGCTGACATCGCCGCATACACCACAGGTCCACCACCTAAACCCCAAAAGCTTTCTCTCAGCATACGCGACCAAAGCAGCTCGGTTTGAAAAGGGTCGTGACCAATCAAAAAGGCTTCAGCCATTTCTTTGATCATACTGGCCGCAGCGCTGTGGCCGAGGTCGTATGCAAGCCCAGCTTCACCAACCCCTGAAATGCCTTCATCGGTGTGAATACGAACAAAAACGGGTGTCCAAGCAGGTCTATCTGAACAATGAATATCGAAAACTTCGACGCGATTAACTTTCATGTTGACTCCTATTGAGCAAAGCTTGGGTCTAGGCGGTAAGCTTTACGAAGCATTGCGGGCCATGCTAATTGACCACCGGTGCTACCGCTATGCACGACATTCGCTTGGTTATATATGTTATCAATAATGGGTTGTGGTACAGGTACGGCTTGTTGTCCCGTTGCTTGAATCGCAACTTGAATCTCGCATGCACGCTGTAAGTCATAAAAACGCATAAAGGCATCGCCTACCGTTGGTCCAACAGTTAAACCACCGTGGTTCACCAGCAGCATATGATTGGTTGTACCTAAGTCATCCTGCAAGCGCTTTTTCTCATCCATATTCACCGCTAAGCCTTCATAGCCGTGGTACGATAGTGATGGTAAGGAGAACATACTATGCTGACTCAAAGGCAATAAACCACATTCTACACTTGCGACTGCGATCGTCTCTTTGGTATGGAGGTGGATAACGCAATGCGCATCTTCTCGCACCTCATGGATTGCACTGTGAATGGTAAAGCCCGCTGGATTAATCTTAAATGGCGTATCATCAAGAATATTCCCTTCAAGATCGACCTTCACCAAATTGGAAGCGGTGACTTCATCAAAGGTCAGGCCAAAGGCGTTTACTAAATAATGATCCGTACCCGGCAAACGCGCCGACATATGCGTATAAATTAAGTCTCCCCAGCGAAAGTGCTCAACCAGTCGATAGCAAGCGGCAAGGTCAACACGCAGCTGCCATTCTTCTGCGCTTACTTTGTCTTTTAAATTTAACTGAGGTAATTCGAACATGGGGATCCCTTATTGACTCCACATCTGGATGTATAGAAGTCTAAATTAGCTTAATTATATCTTCAACTAAAAACCACCGCGAACGGTGGTTTTTTATCATCTTTGATATCTAACTTTGATGTTATTCAACTTTAGATAGATACTCTGCAATCGCATCGATTTCAGCATCAGTGACATTAGCAACCATCGCTTTCATTGCTGCTGTCATACCGTTATTACGTTTACCTGATTTGATATCTTTCATTTGCGCCGCTAAATACTCTTTACTTTGACCATTTACCTTCGGATACAGAGGCATGATCGGTGCTTTACCTTCTGCACCATGACAGGTTTGGCACATCTTTGCTGTATACAATGCTTTACCATCTGCAGCCATTGAACTTGCTGAACCTAGTGCGCAAATTGCCACCGTAGTCCCTACTAGTAGTTTTTTCATCTTGCTCATATCATTACTCTTTTTATTGACGGTTAACGTTGTAAGTCAGTGTAGACTAAAGTTTGACCTAAAGCCTAATCACTACCACATCAAATCATCTGGGACTTCAAAGTCAGCGTAAGGGTCATCCTCATCACCTTGCTGATTGTCCTCAACATGGAAAACGATATACTTCTCGTCTACCTCTGCAATCTTTCTAGCAGGTTCATCTTGTAGCACGTAGAACTGCTCTTCTAATACACAAATCGCTAAACGCCCCTTTGATAGCGCTTTTTGTGTTTCGGAATTAACTTCTAACTCCTTCACCTTATTTTGATATGTGAAGTTAAAGGTCACATTACCGCGGATCTCATCTTGGTTATGGTGTTCTAAGATCTGCTTCACGCGAGCAATTTGCTCTTTATCTTTTAGCGTTTCTTGCTTCGCTTTATTTAGCTCTTCGGCACGCTTTTGCTGCTCAAGCTTTGTCTGCTCAATATGTTTTTGAAGGTCTGTTTGGTCGCTCGTTGCGCCTTTTTTCTTTTTCTTCTGCTGTTTACGCTTTTGTGTTTTTGCAACTTTCGCTTTGTGCTCAGTTGTTAGACCTGCTTTTAGCAACTGATCTTGCAGTGAACCCATCATGCAACTCCGTAAAATAGACTTTTCACTATTTTAACTCAGCAATTTCGATTGACCAGAGAGGAATCGGTCAATCTAATGTAAAACTACCAAAATTATTGTTGCGCATCGTGATTTAGCGCAAAAAATTGTCATCTAGTTTGCTTTAATTTAAGCTAACTCATCGAAATTAAAAGCCTTATTGCTTAATGCCCGTTATTCATCTATTGCTTTGCTCTGTGACCATTTTTTTTGTGCTTTACGCGCCGCAGCCGCTGCTGGCCGAGTTTGCAGAGCAATTTAATGTATCGGCGTCAGATGCGGGCATGCTGATGTCAGCAACTATGCTACCTCTGGCTATCGCGCCAATCTGCTACGGGTTATTGCTGGCAAAGTCCAATCCGCTGCGCATTTTAAAATGGACCATGCTGTTCTTGGCACTCAGCAGTTTAGCATTTGCTTCAATGACTTCGTTTTCAGGGCTATTGTTTGCTCGGTTAATTCAAGGGCTATTATTACCTGCAGCACTCACTGCGATGACAGGTTATATCGGCCAACAATTTAGTGGCTCACAGTTGAAAAGAAACATGAGCTTGTACATCGGAAGTACCATAGCCGGAGGTTATTTTGGCCGTACACTTGCAGCCAACTTTACTGTCTGGTTTGAGTGGCAAAGTTTCTATTACCTAAACGCATTGTTATTGATTGTGCTGGCATTTAGCATTCGAGCCAGCAAAAACAAACCACCAATAATTCACGCGACAAGGATCAGGGATTACTTGGCACCACTCAAGCAATCGCGCCTAGTGAGATTATACAGCTCTGTATTTTGTATGTTTTTCTGCTTCGCGGGGCTACTCAACTTTTTACCGTTTATACTCAAGTACGACTTTAATTTAACCGATCCCAGTAAAGTGGGCTGGGTCTATACAGGCTATTTGGTTGGTGCTTTAGGGTCTATTGTTACACCTTGGCTACAAAGTAAATTTCATTCTACCTGGCGATTTTTAGCTGTGATGTTTTTAGTCTACGCTGCAACCATTGCGCTATTACCCGTGGCGTCTGTGTTCTTTTTTGTAGTCTTATTTACGCTGTTCTGCGGCTGTATGTTTGTGATCCATTCTACCGCTGCACCATTAGCCAACAGTATTAGTCAGGCACCTGCAACCGTCACCAATGGCGCTTATGTTTCATTTTATTATTCCGGAGGCGTGCTGGGATCTTACCTTCCGGGTTTGATTTATGAGCAAGCTGGTATCGCTTGGTTTTGTGCGTCACTTTTTATCGTTTGTACAGTCGGCTTAGCTCTGAGTTTGAGAAACACAGTCAACCCAGTGAGGTGAATGTCCTGTGACTTGCCAAAAGCGCTTTAAATCTTCGAGCGTTAACACCCAAGTTTTAGTATTCACTAGGGGATGGCACTGCCATAAGTGCGCAGATTGCAGTTCACTATCAAGCCATAATTCGACTCGTTGCTCGTTGTCGTTATGCAGTGTGAGTACTGACACACAGCCTTGTTCCACCCCTAAATACTTCGCTAATCTGTCCGTCGATGCAAAACCTAAACGCGACACCCCTTGAGATTTAGACAGCGCTTTTAGGTCGACTTGCTTATCTGCAGGAATAATAAAAAGAAAGTGTCGCTTTCCATAGTTATCTCGGAGGAAGAGATTTTTCAGTCGCGTCCCTTTTCTCTCTAACTTCAAGTTGTCAGCATCTAGACAAGTATGTAACGGTGGATGCTCATAATTGAGATAGTTGATATCTAACTGAGCGAGCCGCTCTGCAAGTGCACTTGGATTGTTTCTGATCACAAACACTTACCTCGTAACTGAACGCTACGCTGTCGCCAGTATACATCGGTAATTTTATGACCTGAATTACAGTAGTCCGCCTCAATCAAAGCTGGTTTTAATAAGGCGACAGCTTGCTCTTCTAGCTTGAGTTTTAGAGCGGGAGAATCTTCAATACGCTCAAACTCGGCAAAGCGTTTTAACTCTCTTCTTGATATTGGCTTACTTGCATCCAGCTCCATTCGAGGTGTTGCTTGTACCGTTACAATGAAAGCAAATTCTTTATCACCAGTTGGCGAAAGACGCTTATGAAGAGATTGTTTTTCGATAATAAGTTCAGGCTCATCAGGCTGTGATGCACAACTCGCTAGCAGCCCAATAATGAGAATAGAAAAGATATGACGCAGAACCATAATTCGCTTAATTCGTTTTATTTTCAGTTCAGTGTAACAAAGACTATAAAAAAATAGCGAAATTTTTTGTCTGGGGTTGACGGGAATATAAAAAATGATTAAATTTCGCTTCGTCCACTGACGGAATGTGGGGCTATAGCTCAGCTGGGAGAGCGCCTGCCTTGCACGCAGGAGGTCAGCAGTTCGATCCTGCTTAGCTCCACCACTTTCCGCACTTCTTACAAAATTGACCCTCTAAATCGAAAAGAAAAAAGCCCAAGTCTTTCGACCCGAGCTTTGCAGTTACTTATGTCATTCTGTGTATACCACTGAGTATAATTCTTCCATCTACTCAAGCAGCATCAGTTCATTATTCTCTGATTTGGCCTTCACCATTCACTAAAAACTTTTCGGTTGTTAGCGACTCCAAGCCCATAGGTCCGTAAGCGTGCAATTTGGTGGTAGCAATACCAATCTCGGCACCTAAACCTAACGCTGAACCATCACTAAAGCGTGAAGAGGCGTTAACCATCACGACGGAAGCATCTACACCGCGTTGGAACAAATCAGCAGCTGCTTTGTCTTCCGTACAGATAACTTCGGTATGGTGACTACCAAAGCGATCAATATGTGCAAGCGCTGCATTAAAATCAGCAACCTGACGAACCGCTATTTCAAGACTCAAGTATTCTTCGCCAAATTCGTCATCGCTTAACTCAACTGCATTATCAAAATAAGCTACGGTTTGCTTACACGCATTAATTTTCACACCCCTTTCTGCTAGTGCTGCAGCAACTTTCGGTAAAAAAGTCGGAGCGATATCTTGATGAACGATTAACCCTTCAAGCGCATTACATACACCAGTACGCTGCGTTTTACCGTTTAACAGAAGCGCCATTGCTTTATCGAGATCGGCCGCTTTATCTATATACAAGTGACACACGCCCTTAAAATGCTGGATCACTGGCACCGTACTATTCTCAGTAACGAAATTGATTAGACCCTCACCGCCACGTGGGATGATAAGGTCGATATATTCTTTTTGCTGCATCAGCTCCATTAACAACGCGCGATCTGGATCCGGAATAACAGAAACCAACGCGGCAGGTAGATTATGTTTTTCGAGCGCCTGATGCATCGCTTTTGCGATCTCTAAAGAACTTGATAACGCTTCTTTACCACCACGCAAAATAACACCATTACCTGATTTAAAACATAGTGCACCGGCGTCAGCGGTGACATTGGGGCGCGCCTCATAAATCATGCAGACAACACCAAGTGGCACTCGCATTTTACTGATTTTAATGCCATTTGGTCTTACACCCATGTCTCTACGTGCACCCACTGGATCGTCCAGTTGAATGATAGTCTCGATACCTTCAGCCATACTTTCAATCCGCGCTTGGTTAAGCGTTAATCTATCTATCATGGCGTCGCTAAGCTGGTTATCACGAGCAGCAGCCAAGTCAGCTTCATTGGCTTTAATAATGGCATCGCTGTTTTCACGGATCCCTTTTGCCATATCTGCTAACACCGCATTTTTTTGCTCTGTAGATAATAATGCTAACTGTTTCGCTGCTTTTGCAGCCTGTGATGAAATATCTGTGATTAAACTCATGTCTTATGACTTCTCCAATAATGCAATATCTTGTTCTGAAATAACGGGTCCGATACTATCTTGAATTCTTTCGCTGATCGGATTCTCTTCATGTTCAGTTAAAAAGTTTAATAGGCAGCTACTGTAATTGGTGGTTGCTTTGGCTAAGCGCTTACCATCTTTGCTCCTCACGAGCACGGTATCTCCAACAGAAAACTCACCTTTTACTTCAGTGATTTCATCACCACTTAACTGACCCACCACTTGATTTTCGCCTGAGCCATAATCGCTATCAACGACCAGCTCACCTTGCTCTGATGCTGTGTGAGTCATCCAATGCACCGCTTCTTGCATCGGTTTATCATAGGCTGTAAATACCGTGCCTGGATTTTTTCCCGCCAACAATAATTCAAAGGTTGTTTCTTCGAAGCCGTTAACAATATAGGTATCTATACCGTGAGACGTCGCCTTTTCAGCAGCTTCAATTTTGGTCTTCATACCACCGGTACCAACCTTACTCGTTGGACAACCTGCCATATCGTAGATTTCTTCAGTGATCTCTGTCACCTCAGAGATCAGCTCTGCATCAGCATGTAAATTAGGATTTTTGTTATATAAACCACTGACATCGGAGCAAATAATTAGCCCATCTGCATCTGCAGCCCCCGCTACCATTGCAGACAAATTATCGTTATCACCTACCTTCAGATCGTCTGTGGTCACGGTGTCATTTTCATTGATAATAGGCAGTATTCCATGATCGAGTAAAGTGAATATTGTTTCACGAATACTGGTATATCTTTCCCTGTCACGCAGGTCGCCGTGAGTCAGCAATATCTGCGCCGACGGGAAGTCAAAGAAACGGTCCCACGTAGCCATCATCTCAGTTTGGCCAGCTGCCGCCATCGCTTTTTTCACCGCAATGCTCGGCTGCTCTGAGTTTGGAAATAAGTGCGACCCTGCTGCGACTGAACCTGAAGAGACGAGGATCACTTCGATACCTCGGGCTCGACAACGCACGATGAATTGCGCGATGCTGAGTAAATAGCGGGATCGACACCCATCTTGCTCTGGCGCGATCAACGCACTCCCGATCTTGATTACTATACGTTTTGACTGTTTCATCGACATAAATTCCTGCATTAAATTAACCACCCACTCACGAGTTGGTACTCCAAATATCTCCTATTAGAAGACAACAGAAAGCGCAATGCATCGACCAAAAAGTCGGCAAATAGATAAAACAAACAGACGTGCGGCGGCGAAGACCTTAGTCCCATCATGTCGCCACACATGCTAAACCCAGACGCAGTAACAATCGTTAACTGGCTGACATTTCACTAATAGAAGATTGATTGTGACATCAAGTACTTAACCTTTGATGTCGAGCCGTTTCCAACAGGGCCACCATGGTTTGGTGCGGCCGGAAAGGCTGTACCGCAATGAATAATTGCGTAATGAGTAGATTGTGAATGACGGCGCGATTTACTCCACGCCTTGAACGTTTATTACCTTAACGTAAGCAAGGGTAAGATTGCAACCCTATCCCATGTTAATTATTTATGACCACCATAAATCAATTTTATAATACCTTATTTTCAGTAATTTATTCACTTTACCCTCATTCGCGCTGTGTTATAACTGGATGCTAGCTATACTGATAAAAATGTTGGGATAATCCAACCGGGGAGAATCTATGTCAGCAATCTACATTGCAGGTATTGCAGTATGTTCTGTAATAGCACAATGGCTTGCTTGGGCCTTTAAGGTTCCAGCAATTTTGTTTTTACTTCTTATAGGTCTTGCTTTGGGGCCATTTAGTGGCACGCTGGACCCAGATGCCTTACTCGGGGATTTACTCTTTCCCGTCGTCTCACTTTCCGTTGCTGTAATCCTCTTTGAAGGTTCACTAACCCTGCATTTTAAAGAACTCAAAGGAATCGGTAAGGTTGTACGGAATCTTTGTTCTATCGGGATGTTGGCAACCTTTGCGGTGATAGCAACGACCGCAATTTTTGTGCTGGAGCTTAACTGGCAAGTTGCCGCCGTTTTGGGCGCAGTACTTGTCGTGACTGGTCCAACAGTTATTGCCCCGATGCTGAACGCCATGCGCCCAGACAAAGACATAGACCGTATTTTACGTTGGGAAGGTATAGTCATAGACCCAATTGGTGCACTCTTTGCGGTACTCGTATTTGAAGCCGTCTCTTTAGTTGGTGGCGAAGGTATCTTCAGTCACACCTTGTGGGCGCTCGTATCAACGCTTGGTGTGGGGATAAGTATTGGCGTCGCATCAGGTTACCTCACCACTTACCTAATAAGAAAAGAGTGGCTTCCTTTCGAGCTTCACAAATTCGCCATTTTAGCGCTAGTGTTGTTTAGCTTTACGCTATCGAATCATCTGAGCCATGAGTCGGGTTTACTAGCCGTGACTATCTTTGGTATTTGGCTCGCTAACCAAGATGACTTGGAAATAGACTCAGTGTTAGAATTTAAAGAAGATCTCTCAATGATCCTGATTTCGAGCTTATTTATCTTACTCGCGGCACGACTCAAGTTAGAAGATTTAATGCTGTTAGACACCGACGTCTTTATCTTTCTAGCCGTAGTATTATTTATTGCTCGACCACTGTCGATATTCTTATCGACGTTCAATACTGACTTACCGATAAAGTCTCGCATTCTGTTAAGTTGGATAGCTCCTCGAGGTATTGTTGCTGCAGCTGTAGGCTCAGTTTTTGCGTTGAGTATGACCAAATCACAGATAGCAGATGCGGATAAAATGGTGCCGCTTATCTTCACCGTCATCATTGTCACCGTGGTACTACAAAGCCTAACGGCAACGCCTTTCGCACGTCTTTTAGGAGTGCGTCAACCAAAGCCCAATACCTTACTTATCATTGGTGCAAACCATGTAGCTAGAGCGGTGGCTAAAGGCTTAAAAGACCAAAATATTGATGTTTATCTCTCCGATCCCGCTTGGGAAAACTGCAAGATGGCGAGAATGGACGGACTGCCTTGTTACTATGGTAACCCACAGTCGGAACATGCAGAGCGTTACCTCCCATTGACCAGCTTAAAGTCAGTGCTAGCGCTTTCACCTAACCGTCATCACAACGCTTTAGGTGTACAGTACTTTTCTCACTTACTTGGCGATCAATGTGTTTATTCGCTCAAATCATCCACTAACCACGCCAAGGCGAACAAAGATAGCGCCACTTTCCTTTCTCGCCAAATTTTGTTTGGTGACGAAGGTAATTACGCCAAGCTAAGTAGCATGATGGCTAAGGGCGGCAAAGTGAGCGTAACGCGGATCTCAGAAGAGTTTAAATGGGAACAGTATAAAGAGGTTAACAGTGAAGCAATCCCGCTGTTTGTACTCACAGAGCAGAACAAAGATGAGGAACCCATCTTGATCCGCCCGTTTACCTCTGACATGAAAAAGCTTCCAGAGGAAGGCGACCGCGTATTGGCGTTACAACCGCCTAAGTTAACGGTGCTTAAAGATCCAAATGTGAATAAAGAAAGCCAAATTGGTGCAAAGCTTAGCAGCCAGCAAATTACTTAACCTGAGATTTGGATAAGAAATAAGCTAACTTTACGAGCTTTATTTAGAAACAAGCAAAGCGGCGTCACTTACGCCGCTTTTACTTTGCACTCAAAACCTGCTGAAGTAATATCTATTGATCCAACGGAGTTAACCTGAGCCTCAGGTTATACAACCTGAACTCGGGATAAGAAGTAAGTTAATCCACTAAAATCACTAAGTTCAAAAGCGTAGTGTCACTCTAGCCAGAAGTTATTTCTTAATACAAGGCAAATTTGTGCGCCAATAGCTGGCCTATTGCAAGCAAATTTAACGCAGTAGTAAGGGATAGCAGCTGCTAGAGAACAAGTTGTTATCCCGAGTTCAGGTTATATAGGCAATCTCGCACGCTTGACCACACTATCAGGCATTTTGTTTGCCAGTTGACCTAGTGCTACCTGAATCCGCTTATGTAGCTTTTTATCTGCAACTGCGGAATGGAACAGCCATCGATAGGCGTCTTCATAATCTCTAGGACTACCATGACCTTGATTAAATACATCTACGAGTCTTAATTGAGCGTTTAAGTTGCCAAGTGCTGCGGCTTCTCTCAGATAGGTTACCGCCATCGCTTTATCTTCTTGCACTAACTGGCCAACATCATAGTAGCGACCTAATTGTTCAAGCGCCGCGGCAAGGCCCTGCTCTGCAGCCCTTTTCATATAATAAAGGCCGAGCTCAACATCTCTGTCTACACACACGGCATAAGCTAACATGTCACCATAAAGAAACTGATACGAAGGCAGCGCCATGATCTCAGCACGCGCTTCAATATCTTTAACCAGCTGGCACTCATCCGCTTTAACCCGAGCAAGGTGTTGATTTTTTTCAATGAGCGCTAGTAGCTCTTGCTGCGTATACAAAGGCACAGCTTCGATAGCCTCTTCGGCAGATACTTTGCTCTGTATACTGAGACTTAAGGAAACACTCAATGCTGAAGCTGCAAAATAACGAAGTAAGTAATTCATCGAAGACCCATCAAAGTAAAGCTGATTGTTTAACTATAGCAGGCTACAAAGGCAAATTACTTGCTCTGCAGCAACATCGACACTCAAATTTGATTAAGCATTATTTACGCCAAAGCGAAGTCTAATTTTATCATATGAGCAAACATTCGCTTACTTATCGGCAGGAAGACAAAAACTTATAGGGTAATAGACACAAAAAAAGCTGCCGAAGCAGCTTTTTTCTTTATCAATCGACAGCAGGATTATTCAGCAAAAGGGTTGCGAACAATCATTGTTTCAACGCGGTCTGGGCCTGTTGAGATGATATCAATTGGCACGCCAGTGATTTCTTCTAGGCGCTTGATATAGTTGATAGCGGCTTCAGGAAGCTGCTCAACAGAAGTTGCACCAAAGGTGTTTTCGCTCCAACCTGGCATTTCTTCGTAGACTGGAGTCACTTTCTCATAGCCTTCAGCAGCAAGAGGAGTCACATTAGTCACAGTGCCGTCTTCTAATTGGTAACCAGTACAGATTTTCACTTTTTCTAGACCATCAAGTACGTCTAGTTTAGTTAAGCAGAAACCACTGATACTGTTGATTTGAACTGCGCGGCGCATTGCAACTGCATCAAACCAACCGGTACGACGTAAACGACCAGTTGTTGCGCCAAACTCGTTGCCTTTCTCGCCTAAGTGTCTGCCAACTGGGTCTTGCTTGTCTTGACCATCGTAAAGCTCTGTAGGGAAAGGACCTGAACCAACACGAGTTGTGTAAGCTTTAACAATACCTAAAACGTAATCTAAGTGTAGCGGACCAAAACCTGCACCAGTCGCAACACCACCAGCCGTCGTGTTTGATGAGGTTACGTACGGGTAAGTACCGTGGTCAATATCAAGTAATGTACCTTGCGCACCTTCAAATAGAATATGGTCGCCAGCATTACGCGCTTGATCAAGTAGTTCAGTAACGTCAACAATCATTGACTTAAGTACTTTTGCTACTTCCATTGCATCATCGTATGTCTTCTGGAAGTCTACTGGATCTACTTTGTAGTAGTTAACCAAGGCGAAGTTGTGGAACTCTAGTACTTCTTTAAGCTTCGCAGCAAATTGCTCTGGGTTGAAAAGATCGCCAACACGTAAACCACGACGTGCAACCTTATCTTCGTACGCAGGACCAATACCACGGCCAGTTGTACCAATGGCTTTTTCACCACGCGCTAGTTCACGCGCTTGGTCTAGTGCAACGTGGTAAGGCAAGATCAAAGGACATGCTTCGCTGATCAATAGACGCTCACGTACAGGAACGCCACGCGCTTCAAGCATGTGGATTTCTCTCATTAGTGCATCTGGTGCAAGTACTACACCATTACCAATTACACATTTAACGTCTTCGCGTAGTACACCTGATGGGATCAAGTGTAGTACCGTTTTCTCACCGTTAATTACTAGTGTATGGCCAGCATTGTGTCCGCCTTGGTAGCGAACAACTAAAGAAGCCTTATCTGTAAGTAGGTCAACTACTTTACCTTTACCTTCGTCACCCCATTGGGTGCCTAATACAACGACGTTTTTACCCATTGCAAATTCACTTAGAAAAAATTAGGCGCAGATTTTACCAGAAAACCATAGTCGAAATCACCCCAATTTGCCTAATTTTTCTGCTTTCAATAAGATTGATGATGTAAAGCATCAAGGCAAGTTACATAACTTGTTGAAAAGGTGGGTTAATAGCTGAAAATCAAACAACGTATTTTATTTTTATATCAAAATAGCTGTATTGTTCGGATTAATCGATAACTATCTCTTTGTTATCAAAAGTAAACTTTTATAAAATGTAAAAAGCCCAAAGGTTAACCTTTGGGCTTTTTAAAATATAGCTCAAGCTTGCTGGCGAGCCGTTAAGCTTGAGTGGTTAGCCTATAGCTCTAAATCATCTTCAACTTCAGCAAGGCCTTTATCTTCACCCTCTTCAGGCATAATAACCGCTTGCGCTAGGAGCATTTCTCTTAACTTGCCTTCAATTTCATTGGCAATCTCAACATTTTCTTTTAAGAACTTAATTGAGTTTGCTTTACCTTGGCCAATTTTACTGCCGTTATAGCTAAACCAAGCACCCGCTTTATCAACCAGTTTGTGCTTCACACCAAGGTCTATCAACTCACCTTGTTTCGACGTGCCTTCGCCGTACATGATGATGAACTCAGCTTGTTTAAATGGTGGTGCTACTTTGTTTTTCACAACCTTAACACGAGTTTCGTTACCAACAACCTCATCACCTTCTTTCACTGAACCGATACGACGAATATCAAGACGTACAGATGCATAGAATTTAAGTGCGTTACCACCAGTTGTGGTTTCAGGGTTGCCAAACATCACACCAATCTTCATACGAATTTGGTTGATGAAAATACATAATGTGTTCGAGCGTTTGATATTAGCTGTAAGCTTACGCAATGCTTGTGACATGAGTCGAGCCTGCAAACCAACGTGTGAGTCACCCATATCGCCTTCGATTTCAGCTTTAGGGGTAAGTGCTGCTACCGAGTCAATAACAACCAAATCAACCGCACCAGAACGAACTAGCATGTCACAAATTTCAAGCGCTTGTTCACCGGTGTCAGGCTGTGATACTAATAACTCATCAACATTAACGCCTAGCTTTTCGGCATAGATTGGATCGAGTGCGTGTTCAGCATCAACGAACGCACATGTTTTTCCCATTTTTTGCGCTTCTGCAATCGCTTGTAATGTTAGCGTTGTTTTACCTGATGATTCTGGACCATAGATTTCAACAATACGACCAGTTGGTAAGCCGCCGATACCAAGTGCAATATCCAGACCTAATGAACCCGTTGAGATGGCTTCAATATCTAGCGCCTTGTTCTCACCCAGTTTCATGATTGAGCCTTTACCAAACTGACGCTCAATTTGTGATAGTGCTGCGTCTAATGCCTTTTGCTTGTTATCGTTCATTTGCTTCTCCAATTCAGCGTAATGACACCTAGTATACTGTATGAAATTACAGTATCAAGTAGAATTTTATGATTTCACCATCGCTATAGCATTTTTTAATGCAAATTCAATGGCTTGAAGTCTTATTTCGGCCCTATTCCCAGTAAATACTTGGTGAAATGCCTGAACTCTATCACTATTCGCAATAGCAAACCATACAGTACCTACGGGCTTATCAACGCTGCCTCCAGTTGGTCCAGCGATACCAGACACAGCAATGGCAACTTCAGCATGAGCTGCCTGCTGAGCACCTTTGACCATCTCCAAAACCGTTTGCTCACTCACGGCACCAAATTGCGTTAGGGTTTGTTGTGATACTCCCAATAATTCGTGCTTAGCTTGATTACTGTATGTCACAAAACAACGTTCGATATAAGCGGAGCTCCCCGGCGTATCTGTTAACGCATAACTCACCCCACCACCTGTACATGACTCTGCGGTAGTGATTGTTACGCCGTTATTCGTTAGAATAGCGCCCAATTGTGCCGCATATTCGGCTATCTCTTTGTAGTGCTCCATAGGAAAACCTTTTAGGTATCAACAATGTCGTCAGATCTATATTCAGAACACACTATAAACCAACAAACCCCAATGATGCAGCAATACCTGCGAATTAAAGCTCAGCATCAAGAAATCTTGCTGTTCTATCGCATGGGCGACTTTTATGAACTCTTCTTTGACGATGCTATCAGAGCGGCGCAGCTTCTCGATATATCTCAAACCTATCGCGGTAAAGCCGGTGGCAATCCAATTCCAATGGCAGGTGTTCCCTATCATGCAGTTGAAAACTACTTAGCTCGCTTGGTACAACTGGGTGAATCTGTTGCTATTTGTGAGCAAGTTGGCGACCCAGCGACCAGTAAAGGTCCTGTAGAACGTAAAGTTGTGCGTATTGTTACTCCAGGTACCGTCACCGACGAAGCACTATTGCAAGAACGCCAAGATAATTTACTTGCGGCGGTCTACCAACATCCAAAAAACTTAGGTTATGGCGTTGCCTATCTTGATATTAACTCGGGCCGATTTAATATCGTAGAGCTACAGACTGACGAAGCACTTAATTCCACGCTACAGCGCTTGCAGCCCGCAGAATTGTTATATCCAGAATCATTTCAGAACCTTTTAGTGCTAGAAAGCATTAAAGGCAGTCGTCGCCGTCCAGATTGGGAGTTTGATTTAGACACAGCAAAGCATTTACTTTGTCAGCAGTTTGCAACCCGCGACTTAGTCGGTTTTGGTGTCGACAATGCCAATATGGGTTTAATCGCCGCGGGTTGTGTCATGCAATACGTGAAAGACACGCAACGCACTGCATTACCTCATATTCGTGCGATCACGCTCGAAAAGAATGAGCACGCGGTGATCTTAGATGCCGCGACGCGCAAAAACTTAGAGCTAACTCTAAACCTCTCTGGCGGTGTTGAAAACACCTTAGCGCAGATTTTAGATAAGTCTTCAACAGCCATGGGTTCGCGCTTACTAAAACGCCGCATTCATACGCCCGTGCGCGAACGCAAAGAGCTCAATGCTCGACTCAATGCGATTGCGAGCCTTATCGAACAACAACTATGTATGGAAGTTTACGATGCACTAAAACACATTGGCGATATTGAACGAGTCGTAGCCCGGTTAGCGTTATTTACCGCTCGTCCGCGTGATCTAACGCGCTTAAGAAGTGCATTACAAGCGTTACCGCCACTGCATGATATTTTACAAGATGCGACGGATACGAGACTTCAGTCTATTATTAGCCATTCACCTGCATTACCTAAGTTACAAGATTTGTTAGAACGAGCGGTTATCGACAATCCCCCTGTTCTCATTCGTGATGGTGGAGTAATAGCACAGGGCTACAATGCAGAGCTTGACGAGCTACGCGCATTAAGCGCAGGTGCCACGGATGTTTTAGAAAAACTTGAAGAAAGAGAGCGCGAACGCACAGGGATCTCGACATTAAAAATTGGGTATAACCGCGTTCACGGATTTTATATTGAGATCAGCCGGGCCAATTCGCACTTAGTGCCTGCGGAATACATTCGCAGACAAACACTGAAAAATAACGAACGCTACATTATTCCTGAGCTAAAAGAACATGAAGACAAAGTGCTTGGTAGCCAATCGAAAGCACTAGCACTTGAAAAGCGCCTATATGAAGAGCTCTTTGAACTCATCGCTCCTTATATTGAACAATTGCAAGTCATGGCTGCAGCGCTTGCCGATCTGGACGTATTAAACACCTTAGCCGAACGTGCTCAGACACTAGACTATTGCAAGCCCACGCTTACCGAGGGCACTGAAATTGATTTAGTGGATGGTCGCCACCCAGTCGTAGAACAAGTAAGTAAAGAACCATTCATTGCCAACCCAGTAAAACTCAACGATGAACGTAAAATGCTCATTATTACTGGACCAAATATGGGTGGTAAATCGACCTATATGCGTCAAACCGCGTTAATTGTGTTGATGGCGCATATTGGCAGCTATGTACCGGCAAGCGCAGCCACCATCGGAATTGTCGATCGTATTTTTACTCGCATTGGTGCCAGTGATGACCTTGCCTCTGGGCGCTCAACCTTTATGGTTGAAATGACCGAAACTGCAACCATTTTAAACAATGCAACCGCCCAATCATTGGTGCTAATGGACGAAATTGGTCGTGGGACAAGCACCTATGACGGTTTATCACTCGCTTATGCGACAGCGGATTATCTCGCCAGCAAAATTGCAGCAAAAACACTGTTTGCTACTCATTATTTTGAGTTAACCGAATTGGCTGAGCAGCAAGCAGGCCTTGTTAATGTGCATTTGGATGCCGTTGAACATAACGATACTATTGCCTTCAAACACACAGTGATGGAAGGGGCTGCAAGTAAGAGTTTTGGTTTACAGGTAGCAAGTCTTGCCGGCGTGCCAAAAGCAGTGATTAAGTTAGCGAAACAGAAACTCGCTTTGTTAGAGCAACATCAGAGTGTCGTTGGCGATAAGCCTGTTCATGTAGCCGCACCTGTACAGCAGAGCTTAATGCTTGCCAATGAGCCTTCTGAGGTTGAAGCGCTACTTGCAGATATGGATCCCGATGATATGACACCAAAGCAAGCTCATGCTTTGCTATATCAACTTAAATCTATGCTATAGAAAGTAAAAAGCGGCTAAAAGCCGCTTTTTTAATGTTCTCTCATAATTAGAACTTGTGGTTATACTGAAGACCAAAGATCATCGCATGGCCTTTAGAGCGATAGCCCCACTCACTGAATCTGTCAGCTTCAGTGAAAGTTTGTGTTTTACCTCTTAAAACACTGATCCCGAAATCTACAGTTGCTTGGTTAGCAAGTGTATACTCCGCACCAAATGAGTACCAAGTACGGTCTGTATCAGGAATTGAGATAGATAGATGGTTTTCATCCGCTGGTGACTCATCATATGCCATACCTGCACGTAGTTTCACCGCATTACTAAGCTGATAGTCAGCGCCAACTGCAAAACGTAATGAATTAGAGAAATTCTCTTCTTTAGTGAATACTGAACCTGCGTTACCAACTACAGCTTCAAGTTCATCAAAACTATTCCAACCTGTCCAAAGTACGCTGTAGTGTAGTGAGGTTTCTTGGTTTAATTTATGAGAACCTGAGATCTCAGCAATCGCAGGTAACGTTACATCCACTGAACCTGGTAGTGACGCGCCATTCAAGCCGCCCATCGCTGCTGGTAAGTCGTTACTAAAGTGACCATCAAATGTGATATCTGTTTCACTGCGGTAATGGAAGCCGATTAGGTTGTTTTCATCGATTTGATAAGCAACGCCTAGGTTCCAACCAAAGCCATAATCGTCACCTTCTAAGTGTACCGCCTGAGTACTGGCTGGCAAACCTGTCGTTGTCGCACCAAGGTTACGAACGATTTTAGCATCGGCATAAACTTCATTAATACCAAACGCTACGCTCCATTGCTCATCAATTTGGTAAGCAGCAGAAATACCTAAGTTAACGGTCTTAATTTCAGTTTCACCCGCGATTTGACCTGCAACATAATCCTTATCGAATTCTGTAGATAGACCAAACTGTGAATAGATACCAGCACCAATCGACCATTGGTCGTTATATTTGTGCGTTGCATAAATAGCAGGAATAATAGCACTTGGTGCGATGCTGTTGTCATTTAACGCTGATGCAGGGATACCATTGCTAGTACCTGTTCCCGTCAGGCTTACGTCCGGTTGAACATACATAGCTGCTACTGATAATTGCGTGCCTGATAGCTTACCCATCAATGCTGGATTACGTGCAACCACTGACGCATCGTCGGCTGCAGATGCTTCACCCGCATAAGCACGACCAAGGCCAGAGACGTTTTGTTCCGCAAGTTGGAAGGCGGCAGCTAGTGCTTGTGATGACGATAAAATCGCACCTGATGCGATAAGACCTAATAATACTTTGTTCATACTCTAATCCCCTGTGAACTAACCATTTCCTGAGTAATGGTTAAAAAAACCAATTCGAGTAACACTGCGCAGCCTCACTTTGACCTTGCTCACCTAGCCAATATCCAGCTATGCCACACACCCACCAAATTGGCAGAATAATAAATTCATGACACCCTACCTAAAAGTGGAGTAGAAATCTCCTTTTTTGCGACTTTTCGTTGATTAAGTGAACATATAACGAACAAATTACGCACTTTGTAAACTCATCGGATGAGATAAATTATCAAATGATAATAATTACCAATATCATTGACGTACCTTCATCCCTTATATACACTCTTCAATCTGAGTATGAGTCATTCAGTGTGTTAATCGTGCTAAGGAGAACAACATGTCGATAGCATTAATCGTTTGCGCATTGGTATTTTGCGGTCTCAGCGTATATTGCCTGTGTAAAGCAAACTACTGTGCCTGTCGCCACGCGGGAGAGTGCGATAACCCGGTCAGTCAATACTGGTTAGGTGCTATTGTTGCAGCGCTGCTATCACTGCTGCTAAGCTGTGCGGCGTTACATTCGGAAAAGGGAACATTACTGTGGATATTAATGATGGCAAGCTGTATGACTGGCGCGATGCTCTCTGCTAGATGGCAAAATCTCAAAAGACGCTGTAAAAACGCTTTCTTCCCTGTCGCGCAATCCAAACCTTAAATCAGTAATTGATCTCTTAGCAATCGTGAGAGGTTAATTTGATAATCAAGCGGCCTGACACTTGCGATCACTTTTATCTCTGACTCGCTTAAATCCAAATCTTTTGCCGTAACATGGTGGAGATGTTTGGTATTGTAAAACACACGTACAAGAGGTGCGGTTGGTGCATGCTTATTGCCTTCTAGTACCAATCCTAATCGCTCGTTGGTCAGTTTAACAATAGTCCCTACGGGGTGAACCCCCATACACTTAATAAAACGCTGCACTAAAATAGGATCAAATTGCTTTTTACTCGACAGTAAAAAACGTAACGCATTAATTGGTTCATCAGCCTCTTTGTGGTGCTGATCTGAGGTTATGGCGTCGTATACATCCACAATCGCCATCATTCTTGCCGCGGTGCTGAGTGCGTCGTCTTTAATCCCTCTCGGATAACCTGTACCATCTAAGCGTTCATGATGGTTGATGATCATGTCCAGCATAATAGGCGTGATCCCAGACTCACCTTTGCTCAACCCTAAAGACTGTGCCACATGTTTTTTGACCGCACGATACTCAAGATCGGTAAAATTGCCCGGCTTATTGATCAGCCCTTGCGGTAACTTAGCGTGACCAATGTCATGCAACATCGCCCCCATGGCTAACTGTTCAATAATGTGATGTTGCAAACCGAGGTGCTTGGCAAATACGGTGATCAGAATGGCGCAGTTGGTCATATGACGCCAATTGTAGGCATCTTTGTCTTTGATCCGAGTTAAAATCGCCATCGCATTTGAATTACGCAGTACCGAATCGACGATGTCTTTACTTACCTCATTGATGAGGCTCATATCGACCTTCAAACCCGATGTTACATCTCCATAGAGGCTTTGGATCTGACGGTTATTCTTTTCAAACTTTTGCATCGCAACCGCAAATTCTTGCTGCAAAGTTTGTTCTTTACTCACCGTTTTGGCTTTGGATTTTGGTTTGCTGCGAGCGGTGGAAAGACTGCCATCCATGCCATTTTTGGCGGCAGGTTCTTCAGGGGCTTGTGGCGCTTCAGTGACCGGTTCTGCTGGCTGCTGGTATTTCTGTGGTACAGGAATATCGCTCTGCGTAAAGTCTATAGTGAGCTCCAGTACTCCTTTGTCAATCAGCTTTTGAATGATGGCTTCATCTCTGACCATTCCCCGAGATTTGATCTTAATACCCGCGTCAGACTTATGCTTGTGAACATTATCCACAAACATGCCAGGTCTAAGATCTTCAATTGGGAGGACAATCTGCATGAATCGCTTACACTACGTAGTTAGCCAATGAATATTAATACCATTGAATGAGGTGAAACACCATCTATTCAGATTAAATTCACACAAAGGTATGGTGAAATTACAACCACTCAGAAACGCTTGTTATACCAGTTTACTTAATTAAGTGATTTAATTTGAGGTATTTATGAAGTGTTGCAGAAGGGGAAACCCAACACCATATACATGCTGGGTTTTATACAGTTGCTATTCTTGGAAATAAGTTCCCCAGCCGTCGTATTCAACGTCAGCGTCTAGTGCAACCTTTTCTAACTTGTCTACGTCTTCCATGATAACGTCGGTATCCAGTTCGGCTTCTACTACAACATCAAAGCCCCAAATTTTACCGCCGTCTTCGAGCTCAAGCTCTGCTGGTTCTTCAACATCATAGCCCAATTTAAATGCCGCTAATGCTGCTGCTTCCAGCTTGTCAAAATCCTCACTTACAAAGTGATGTTCTACTTCATAAAGCGTTTCAGGGTTTGAACCGTCTTCTAGCAATGAAGAAACGATGTCTTCACTTATCTCACGCCAGTTTTCCATTATTTTAATCTCGCTTTTGCATCTAATTCAGCTATTCTTTGAGCCATTTTAGCATGGATCTGAGCAGCGTGATCCCTTGCTGGCACTTCAGGGTCTAAATATTCCGGTTCTAGCATGTCGATATAGACCTTACCATTATTCCAACGATTGAGCTTTATCTGCTCATGCGTTGAACTCATACATACTGGGATAATAGGCACATTGGCGCTCATTGCGGTGTGAAATGCCCCGGTTTTAAATGGCAACAAACCGCGACCATAGCTTCTGGTCCCTTCAGGGAACATCCAAACCGATAGTTTTGACTCGGTGATTTTTTTTGCTGATTTGGTCAGTGTTCCTAAGGCTTTAGAACGATTGGCTCTATCAATCAAAATGTTGCCAGATAGCCAATACATTTGTCCAAAAAACGGGATCCACTTTAAACTTTTTTTTCCCATGCTGACGGTGTTTTTTGGCACCACGGCCGGCAGCGTAAAGAGATCATAATTATTTTGGTGATTTGCAACATACATCGCGGGGACAACATGCTTGGCATTTTCATGCTGCGTTATCACCAACTCAACGCCTATCAACTTTGACATATAGCCATACCATTTGGCTATCGTGTGCACATTGTTAGCATGAAAAGGGCGCACAATGCACAATAACAATCCGCAAATACCACTAACAATGATAAACACTGTTAATAAGAGAATTCGTATAATGGCAATCAATTTAACCACTCCAGAATTAAAATCTTGCGCATTATAGTAAAATAAGCGAACACTTGTAAGCTCAAAATGATGATAGTTTAGAGGCTACCAGAGGAATCTCAGAGTATGATAGTTAAGATACTGATCTATTTATAGAAAATAAAAATGCCGCTGAGTAGCGGCATTTGACACACGATTTATCATTTTTGCAAAATTTAGCTCATTGCGTTTTGCAGCTTTTTCATTGCTGACTTTTCTAGCTGGCGTACACGCTCTGCCGACACGCTATATTTCTCAGCAAGATCTTGTAATGTTGCTTTTTCGTCAGCAAGCCAACGTGCACTTACGATATCTTGAGAGCGTTCATCAAGCGTTTTCAGTGCTGCAAATAGGCGATTATGTGACTGCTCTTGCCACTGTTCTTGCTCAACTTCTTCGGCAAGGTCGCTACTTGTGTCTGTTAAATACTGTACTGGAGAGAAGTTACCCGCTTGGCTTTCATCATCGTCAGCAGATAGGTCAAAGCCCATATCTTGGCCTGCCATACGAGACTCCATCTCGCGAACTTCTTTCTCACTTACACCAAGCTCGTTTGCAACCGTTGTCACTTCGTCTTGGTTAAACCAACCTAAACGCTTTTTATTTTTGCGTAGATTGAAGAATAATTTACGCTGCGCTTTTGTCGTCGCAACTTTAACAATACGCCAGTTCTTTAATACATATTCATGGATTTCTGCTTTAATCCAATGTACCGCAAAAGAAACAAGGCGCACACCCACGCTTGGGTCAAAACGCTTTACTGCTTTCATCAACCCAATATTTCCTTCTTGGATTAAATCAGCCTGAGGTAGGCCATAGCCCGAATAACTTTTTGCGATGTGAGCAACAAATCTCAAATGAGACATAATGAGTTGCTTAGCCGCGTTAAGATCCCCTTCTTCCTGAAGACGTGTCGCAAGTTTTTTCTCTTCCTCAGCGCCAAGCATAGGTATTGTGCTTACAGATTGAAGGTAACCTTCAACGCTTGCGCTTTGCTGCCCAGTTAGTGCTAATGCGTATAAATCTTTAGTCATGTTTCACCTCAGTGATAAACCGTTTCGTGTATATTTAGCACTCTAACATCTAGAGTGCTAAATGCAATCTACTTTATCTGATTTTTAAAATCAACCTTTTTAGAAGAACTTCAAAAATAAAATATAACCTGCTGAATAATATTAAAAATATTGAATTAACTAGGCTTCTTTTTACGATATTATTTTTTTATGACAGTGCTAAATTTAATTAGTTCTGATTGTTTGAGTGCTAAAATCTGATAGTAATTGGCAACCGACTGCTACACTTTAGCAGTCGATTGGTGTTTGTAGCGTTAAATCATACCTTTTCAGGTTCAATCTCTTTGATATAACGGTGTACAGAAAGAAAAGAGCCTACAAACCCTAAAGTAATTGCAGTGCCAAGTAGCACTAAAAGTTCATTCCCTGCCATTCCCTGAAGCACAAAGTTGCTTTGATATACCCCAACAACTGTAGATACAGCTGACTCCAGCCACCACAACATAAGGCCAACACAGATAAAGGCAACCAAACCACCGACTATCCCATACCATACACCAGTCCAAAGAAACGGAGCCTGAATAAAGGTATTGGTCGCTCCCACCAGTTTTAGCACTTGAATTTCTTCTTTCTTGTCCATGATGGATAAGCGTATGGTATTTCCAATAATCAAGATAACGGCGCTAAGCAAAAGAAACCCCACGGTGATCACACTTTCTTTTAGTAACCCCAGTAGTGCATTTAGGCGCTCTAGCCATTCAATATCCAGCTTACCAAACTCGACCTCACGTTCTTTTTCAAGTTTAGTAAGAAGCTCAGTTGCGGCTTGTGGTTTTCTAAAACGACTAACAGGCGTTACCAACACAACATTGGGCAGCGGGTTTTCTTCTAAATAGTTAAGCGCCTGACCAAAGCCTGACATTGACTTAAACTCGTCCAGAGCTTGGCTTTTACTAATCAGTACTACTTTTTCTATTTCTGGATAGAGTGCAAGCCGCTTCACCAAGGTTTGTGTCTGTGCTTCTGTCATTTCATCTTTAACGAACAATGATATTTCAGATGCCTCTTTAAACCCGCTACTTACCTGCTGTACATTTTTCACTACCACATAAAGCGTCGCGGGCAATGTCAGGCTGAGTCCCAAAACTAGAATAGTCATTAAAGAGGCCATTGGCGTACGCCACATTTCCCCAAGGCTCTGTACACCTTGACGAATAATCATCAAACAAAAAAAGTAAAAATGATGAAATATCGATTTTTTACTCTGTTCAGCCTGATTTCCCCGTCCTTTAAACAGCAAACTCATAGCGTGTCCTCCGCTAGCGGATCTTGTAGCATGCGTCCTTGATTAAGCGTGAAGCTACGGTATTTCATACGTGCTATTAACCCCAAATCATGAGTAGCGATAAGAACGGATGTACCACGGCGATTAAATTCTTCAAATAGGTTCAGAATTTCCATCGATAGTTCTGGGTCTAAGTTCCCCGTAGGTTCATCTGCAAGCAGCAAAGGCGGCGAGTTAACAATCGCTCTTGCTATGCCAACACGTTGCTGTTCACCTCCAGATAACACACTCGGATGGCACTTTGCTTTATCAAGCAAACCCACCTTGTCCAGAGCGGCATGTACTCTTTTGGTGATCTGTTTATGGTGAGTACCTTCAATAACTAAAGGTAGTGCGACGTTATCAAATACGCTGTAACGTTCGAGTAGGCGGTGGTTTTGAAAAATAATCCCAATATCTCGGCGAACAAAAGGAACTTGCCGGTTAGATACCGTATTGAGATCGACACCATTAATGTAGACACGGCCTGCTGATGGCCTTTCCATCACGCTAACCAACTTTAATAATGTACTTTTACCAGCGCCACTGTGGCCGGTTAAAAATGCGAGTTCTCCATTTGCAAGTTCAAAGCTCACTTTTTCCAGTGCTTTGTGCCCACCAGGATAAGTTTTGCTCACTTGCTCAAATTTAATCATGTTGGCCTCTTATACTTATTTTAACCATGACACTCAGTCCGTGGCATTGTAGCAATTCGGCAATCGAATAAAGCGGGCAAATTTGCCCGCTTTATTGCAACTGATGTCTCTATTTATTCTTGACTGAACAATGCCTCGATAAAATCATCACTCTTAAAGGTGCGTAAGTCATCAATGCCTTCACCTACACCGATATATCGAATTGGCACCTTAAACTGATCCGCCACAGCAAAGATAACCCCACCTTTGGCTGTACCATCAAGCTTAGTTAACGTGATACCAGTTAAGCCAACCGCTTGATTAAACAGTTTTACCTGGCTAATCGCATTCTGACCAGTTCCGGCATCAATCGTCAACATCACTTCATGTGGCGCGTCTGGGTCTAACTTTTTCATTACTCGAGCTATCTTCTCAAGCTCTTGCATTAGGTTATCTTTATTTTGTAATCGACCCGCTGTATCCGCTATTAATACATCGATATTTCTCGCTTTAGCGGCTTGGAAGGCATCAAATACCACCGACGCAGAATCAGCACCTGTGTGCTGGGCAACAACAGGGATACTGTTTCTTTCACCCCATACCTGCAACTGCTCTACCGCAGCCGCGCGGAAAGTATCGCCAGCCGCCAACATGACAGATTTACCTTCGCTTTGAAACTGTTTGGCAAGCTTACCGATTGTTGTCGTTTTACCAACGCCATTTACGCCGACCATTAAGATAACAAAAGGTTTCTTATCGGCAGGGATCTCAAGCGGTTGCTCAGCCGTTTTTAAGATCTCTGACATTTCTTTTTTCATTAGATCATATAAAGCTTCACCGTCTTTTAACTGCTTTCTATCAGCGGCATCAGTCAGGTTATCTATCAGCTTCATCGTGGTTTCAACACCAATATCAGCCGTTAGCAATTGCGTTTCTAGATCTTCGAACAGCTCATCATCGATTTTCTTGCCTTTGAATACCGAAGCAAAGCCTGAGCCGATATTGGCCTTGGTTTTCAACAAGCCTTTTTTAAGGCGGGAGAAGAAACCTTCTTTTTTCGGCTTTTCTTGTTCTTGAGCTAATTGTGCTTGACGCTCTGCCTCTTCACGCTCGGCTTGTTCTTTAACTAGCTGTGCCTGATGTTCTGCCTCTTCACGTTCAGCTTGTTCTTTCGCTAATTTCGCCTGGCGCTCTGCCTCTTCACGCTCAGCTTGTTCTTTCGCTAATTGCGCCTGGCGTTCTGCCTCTTCACGCTCAGCTTGCTCTTTGGCTAACTGTTCTTGGCGTTCTGCTTCCTCACGCTCAGCTTGTTCTTTTGCTAATTGTGCCTGACGTTCTGCCTCTTCACGCTCAGCTTGTTCTTTAGCTAACTGTTCTTGGCGTTCTGCTTCCTCACGCTCGGCTTGTTCTTTAACTAGCTGTGCCTGATGTTCTGCTTCTTCACGCTCAGCTTGCTCTTTCGCTAATTGTGCCTGACGTTCTGCTTCTTCACGCTCAGCTTGTTCTTTCGCTAATTGTGCCTGACGTTCGGCTTCCTCTCGCTCGGCTTGTTCTTTCGCTAACTGTTCTTGGCGTGCTGCTTCCTCACGCTCAGCTTGTTCTTTTGCTTGTTGCGCCTGACGTTCTGCTTCTTCACGATCAGCTTGTTCCTTTGCTAACTGTTCTTGGCGTTCTACTTCTTCACGCTCGGCTTGTTCTTTCGCTAACTGTTCTTGGCGTGCTGCTTCCTCACGCTCAGCTTGTTCTTTCGCAAGTTGTGCCTGAAGTTCTGCTTCCTCACGCTCAGCTTGTTCTTTCGCTAATTGCGCCTGACGTTCTGCTTCCTCACGCTCAGCTTGTTCTTTTGCTTGTTGCGCCTGACGTTCGGCCTCTTCACGTTCAGTTTGTTCTTTTGCTAATTGTTCCTGATGCTCAGCCTCTTCACGCTCAGCTTGTTCTTTCGCTAACTGTTCTTGGCGTGCTGCTTCCTCACGCTCAGCTTGTTCCTTTGCTAACTGTTCTTGGCGTTCTACTTCTTCACGCTCGGCTTGTTCTTTCGCTAACTGTTCTTGGCGTGCTGCTTCCTCACGCTCAGCTTGTTCTTTCGCAAGTTGTGCCTGAAGTTCTGCTTCCTCACGCTCAGCTTGTTCTTTTGCTAACTGTTCTTGGCGTTCAGCTTCTTGTTGCTCTTTATCGGATTTACCAAAGCCCAACCAAGATAAAAATTTGTTTTTCTTTCCCATATTCACTTATGACCGTGTTAGATAAATTGCATAAACCCAAAGCAAAATGTTGATGATCTTGCTACCATACTCGAAAACGCCAATCCGCATCAGCTTATTGCTTTTACTTGGATTGATATCACACTTAATTTTGGGCTCGAAAGGCAAGCCGAGGATGGCAACCTTAGTGCTTAGACAAAATTGCGTGCAAGTGTACCATGTTCCGTAAGGATGAAAAATCCTGACACCAAGAACCTTTAATAAAGAAGCAAATTACGTCGCTATGAGAAAATCTAAGCCTAAGTCAAATACCAAACAGTCTGGTTTCATCCGCCTGATCAGTGGTAAGCATAAAGGTCGCAAATTACCAGTTCATGATGTTGCGGGATTAAGACCAACAACAGATAGAATGAAAGAAACCGTTTTTAATTGGCTCATGCAGGACGTAAGAGACGCAAAAGTACTCGATTGCTTTGCTGGTGCTGGCAGTCTAGGATTTGAGGCCATTTCACGCTTCGCTGCAAGCGGAACTTTTATCGAACTGGATAAAACCGCGGCGACGCAGCTTAGCAATAATGCAACTTTACTCAAACTGGATAACGTTGAAATCATTAATACCGACGCGTTAACCATGCTGGCAAATAACCTTAAGCAACAGCAATATGACTTGGTTTTTATTGACCCACCCTTTCGCAAAGAGCTTGTGACTCCTTGTTGTGCCTTACTTGAGTCACAATCTTGGCTCAGCGAAGAAGCACTCATCTATGTTGAATTTGAACAAGAGGCACAGCCTGAAACACCAGAAAATTGGCAAGTGATTAAAGAAAAGCATGCAGGACAAGTGATCTGCCGCCTGTATCAGCGCTGAAATTCCCTCATAAAGAATGAAAAAACAGCCGCTAGCGTATGACATGACAGGGCTGGTGTTTTTAGCTATAATTTAGGCTTTACATGCGGTCTTGCTTCAGATTACAATACCGCACCATTTTTGAACCAATTGGCTAGTTTTTAGCCAGATAGAGCTAAGCTCATTAATTAGGTAGGTGAATTTTTAATGCCAGTAATTAAAGTAAGAGAAAACGAGCCGTTTGACGTTGCACTACGTCGTTTCAAACGTTCATGTGAAAAAGCAGGTATCCTTTCTGAAGTTCGTCGTCGCGAGCACTACGAGAAGCCAACTGCTGAGCGTAAGCGCAAAAAAGCTGCAGCGGTTAAGCGTCACATGAAGAAGCTTTCTCGCGAAAACGCACGTCGCGTTAAATTATACTAATCAGTATTGGTCTTGTATCAATGAGCTTATTAGTTACGCTAAAAGACGCGCAAAAAGAAGCGATGAAAGCCAAAGAGAAACTTCGTCTTGGCGCGATTCGTGCGGTACTTGCTGAAATTAAACAGCGAGAAATCGACAACCAAACTACACTAGACGACGCAGGCATTACTGCGGTTTTAGTTAAATTGGTTAAGCAGCGTCGCGATTCTTATACCCAGTATAAAGATGCAGGGCGTGAAGACTTAGCTGATATCGAAGCTAACGAAATTAGCGTACTTGAGACATTCCTTCCTAAGCCACTTAGCGAAGATGAACTTGTCGAGCTAATTGATGCCGTGATTGCACAAACTGGTGCGTCAGGCATGCAAGACATGGGCAAAGTAATGGGTGCGATTAAAGCAGAAGCTGAAGGTCGTGCTGATATGGGTAAAGTCTCTGGTTTAATTAAGCAAAGACTTACCGCTTAAGCCCACATACAATTGTATGATTGATAAGTGAACCGAGCCTAGTGCTCGGTTTCTTCGTTTTAGGCGTCATGCGTATCAATGCAGCGCTAATAAGATACCTTAATTGAATTAAGTTGATTTTTTCTCGTTGCTACTTGATATAATGCGCTCACTCACTAATACAACTTCGGAACTTAAATGAAAGGCAAAATCCCTAGACAGTTTATTGATGACTTGCTCGCAAGAGCGGACATTGTCGAGCTCATAGACGGTCGTGTGGGATTGAAAAAAGCAGGAAAAGACTACCAAGCCTGCTGTCCATTTCACAATGAGAAAACACCTTCATTTACCGTGTCACGTGATAAACAGTTTTACCATTGCTTCGGCTGTGGTGCCAATGGCAACGCAATTTCCTTCTTAATGGAATACGACAAGCTTGAGTTTGTCGATGCCATTGAAGAACTAGCCGCCCTATTAAACTTAGAAGTACCACGCGAAAACGCCCCGCAAGGGCCGCAGCGTTCAATGGAAGAAAAAAAGTCTGACTATGACTTAATGCTCCAAGCCGCTAAGTTTTACCAGCATCAGTTAAAACACCATAGCAATGCCACTCAAGTAATTGACTACGTAAAAGGCCGCGGCCTGAGTGGCGAAACTGTACAAAAGTTTATGATTGGTTATGCACCACCTGAATGGGAATCATTGTGTAATCAAATAGCCCGCAAGCCTGAGCACAAACAACAGCTACTTGATTTGAAATTAGCATCAGAAAAGTCAGCTGGCCGCCAATTTGACTTCTTCCGCGATCGCTTGATGTTCCCTATTCGTGATAAACGTGGTCGTGTCATCGCATTTGGCGGAAGGATAATGGGTGCAGATCAAGGCCCTAAATATCTAAACTCGCCTGAAACACGCATTTTCCATAAAAGTTTCGAACTTTATGGTTTTTATGAAGCTAAACAAGCCCACAAGCAATTAGATAAAGTGTTGATTGTGGAAGGCTATATGGACGTCGTTGCCCTTGCAGAAAAAGGCATTGATTACGCCGTTGCCGCGTTAGGCACTGCAACCACAGCTGAACATATGCAAACTTTGTTTCGAAATACCAACAGAGTGATATGCTGCTATGACGGTGACAGAGCTGGCCGCGATGCGGCTTGGCGTGCACTTGACCATGCTTTACCTAACTTAAAAGACGGTAAGTCTCTACAGTTTGTCTTTTTACCTGATGGTGAAGATCCAGACTCATTAGTACAGCAAGAAGGCAAAGACGCCTTTGAAGCGCGGCTGGACACGGCAACCGATTATACGCAAGTATTGTTTACCAAATTACGCGAGCAATGCGACCTTACAAATGATGCAGGCAAATCCAAGCTGCTTACCGATGCCATTCCACTGATCAGCAAAATACCCAGTGATTACTACCAAGAGAGTTTGTTAACTACCTTAGCTAGATTAATTGGTCGTACTCGTGAGCAACTTAGTGCTAAATTGGCAAGTAACAAACAGCAGAATAAAATTGAGCGCCAATTTAAAGTCACGCCAATGCGTCGAGCGATTGGCTTACTGCTCCAACATCCACAGCTTGCGCAAACGGTTGAGTATATGCCTGAACTCGGTGAAATGGCGATCCCAGGTATTCAGCTGCTACTGAGCTTACAAATGTTATGTCACGATAACCCGCAAATAAACACAGCGCAGTTACTTGAACATTATCGCGACCAAGCTGAATTCGATGCCTTGAAAAAGCTTGCGGTGTGGCAACATGGCGTTGCTGAAGATAGGCTAGAAGACGAATTTAAAAATACTTTTCAATTTATTGAAGATCAGTGTTTAAATTATCGCCTAGAGACCCTATTAATAAAGGAGAAAACCGAAGGCCTAACAAATGATGAGCGGCTAGAATGCGCACTCCTTACCCAAGCGCTTAAACAGTAGAAGTTCTAGTCAATAGCAATTTTCGGTGCTATAATGTTCTATTCACTGCGTCATCAAAATTTAGCTGTTAAATAGCTGGCGCCTGTTGTATCAACTTTTCAGAGTGGAAGCAAATTTCTCTATGGATCAATCTCCTCAGTCACAACTCAAACTTCTGATTCAGAAAGGTAAAGAGCAAGGTTATTTAACTTTTGCAGAAGTTAACGATCATCTTCCACAAGACATCATAGACTCAGATCAGGTAGAAGATATCATCAGCATGATCAACGATATGGGTATTCAGGTCTCTGAAAACGCGCCTGATGCTGACGAGTTGATGATGCAAGAAACAACAACAGATGAGGATGCTGCGGAAGCGGCAGCTGCGGCTTTAGCAACAGTAGAAAAAGAAATTGGCCGCACAACTGACCCTGTTCGTATGTACATGCGTGAAATGGGTACGGTTGAACTTCTAACTCGTGAAGGCGAAATCCAAATCGCTAAGCGTATCGAAGAAGGGATCAACCAAGTACAGATTTCTGTTGCAGAATACCCTGAAGCCATTACTTATCTTCTAGAACAATGGGACAAGTACGAAGCGGAAGAAATGCGCCTAAGCGACATTGTTTCTGGTTTCTTTGATCCTAATGCTGTCGAGGAAAACGAAGCACCAATTTCAGCAACACACATCGGTTCTGAGCTAAGTGATGAAGACTTGGATGACGAAGATGATGATGAAGATGATGACGATGACGACTCAGAAGAAGGCGATTCTGGCCCAGATCCTGAAGAAGCTCGCGAGCATTTTGAACATCTTCGTACGCTGTACAATGCCGCGCGAGAAATTTTTGAAAGTAAAGGTCGCTCGCACCCAGATGCGAAAGCTGCAATTCAGGAAATCGGTGATCACTTCCGTACTTTCAAGTTAGTTCCTAAGCAATTTGACCGCATGGTAAATAACATGCGCGACATGATGGATAAAGTGCGTGTTCAAGAACGCATCATCATGAAACAAGCAGTTCAAATTGCCAAGGTACCAAAAAAGGTTTTCGTTAAGCACTTTGCTAATAACGAAACCGATACCGCATGGATCGATGCTGAAATTGCATCAGGTGAAAAACACTCAGTAAAACTTGCTGAAGTAAAACCTGAAATCGAGCGTTGTGTTAACAAGCTTAAAGCGTTTGAAGATAGCACTGGCCTTAGCATTGAGCGTATTAAAGACATCAACCGTCGCATGAGTATTGGTGAAGCAAAAGCTCGCCGTGCGAAGAAAGAAATGGTTGAAGCGAACTTACGTCTTGTAATTTCAATCGCTAAAAAGTATACCAACCGTGGTCTGCAGTTCTTGGATCTAATCCAAGAAGGTAACATCGGTCTGATGAAAGCGGTTGATAAATTTGAATACCGTCGTGGTTACAAGTTTTCAACATACGCAACGTGGTGGATCCGTCAGGCGATTACTCGCTCAATTGCGGACCAGGCAAGAACTATCCGTATTCCAGTGCATATGATTGAAACAATCAACAAACTGAATCGTATCTCTCGTCAAATGCTACAGGAAATGGGCCGAGAGCCAAGTCCTGAAGAATTGGCAGAACGTATGATGATGCCTGAAGACAAGATCCGCAAAGTGTTAAAGATCGCCAAAGAGCCAATCTCAATGGAGACGCCAATTGGTGATGATGAAGATTCACATCTTGGTGACTTTATCGAAGACACAACTATCGAGTCGCCGATTGATTCAGCAACGATGGAAAGTCTTCGTGGCGCGACCAACGAAGTACTGGCAGGTCTTACAGCTCGTGAAGCTAAAGTACTACGTATGCGTTTTGGTATCGATATGAATACAGACCACACGTTAGAAGAAGTGGGTAAACAGTTTGATGTTACACGTGAGCGTATTCGTCAGATTGAAGCTAAAGCACTACGTAAGCTGCGCCACCCTTCTCGCTCAGATCTATTAAAGAGCTTTTTAGACGTTAAGGGCTAAAAAGTAGCAAATAAGATTAAGGCCGCTATTCAGCGGCCTTTTTTATAGTAATTGGATTAAATAGGTATACACACATGGCTTGGATCCAAATCCGAATTTATTCAGATAAAGCCGATGCCGATGCGTTAAGCGATATGCTTATGGATGTCGGTTGTCCGTCTGTCACATTCATGGATAGTAAAAACAATCCCGTTTACGAACCAAAACCTGGCGAAGTCATCTTATGGCCTGAGACAACGGTGATCGGTTTATTTGAAGCGAATCATGATATGCAAGCAGTCGTTGACTTTGTCCAGTCACAATATAACAAGCCGTTAAACTACAAGCTTGAACAGCTAGAAGACAAAGACTGGGAACGCGAGTGGATGGATAATTTCCACCCAATTAAGTTTGGCGAGAGATTATGGATTTGCCCAAGCTGGCGTGATGTGCCAAATCCCAATGCCGTCAATGTGCTACTGGATCCTGGTCTTGCATTTGGTACTGGTACCCATGCCACAACCGCACTTTGCCTGCAATGGTTAGAACAACAAGACCTCAGCAGCAAAACGGTCGTTGATTTTGGCTGTGGCTCTGGGATTTTAGGCATCGCAGCAATCAAATTAGGCGCTGAGCGTGTGATTGGTATTGATATCGATCCACAAGCGCTTATCGCAAGCCGCGATAATGCCGAGCGCAATGGCGTTGCAGATAAACTAGAAGTGTATTTACCTGAAAATCAGCCGCAATTCAGTGCTGATATCGTTGTTGCTAATATTCTTGCACAGCCGCTGAGAGAGCTACACGAAATCATTCTCGGCTTCTTGGGCGACAAAGGTGCCATCGCCATGTCTGGTATTTTAGAAGAGCAAGCGCAATCTGTTGCGGATGTTTATGCGCCATTTTTAAAGCTAGACAACATTACTCAACAGGGTGAATGGACGCGCGTCAGCGGTGTGAAAAAATAAGGCTGCTAACGTAACGCTGACAAAAGTATCAGCGAGTCAATGAAAGTTAGTAAGTTTTAACTGGTAAAGCCTGTAATTAACAGGCTTTACGCATTTTTCACAGCTTAAATTTTCGGCTCAAATTGTACCTTTAAAATTGTTTTTGCATAAATTTCGTGCAAATTATCTGGGCTCTCAGGTTGTTATCAAATGTCAACCCATAAAGTTCAAAAAAAAAGCAATTATGTTCAATTTATAACCTTTGATTTTTGCGAAAAAAACCGTAAACTTAGCGCCCCTTGAGGTAAGGCGGATTAAACTGTAGTGCGTATTGGTCCATACCAACTTGAAAACAATCTTATCGTAGCACCAATGGCTGGGATCACCGACAGACCGTTTCGACAACTGTGTCGACGTCTAGGTGCTGGGCTTGCGGTATCAGAAATGTTGTCTTCAAATCCAAAAGTGTGGAAAACCGATAAGTCGCAAAATCGCATGGATCACAGCGGTGAATCGGGCATTCGCTCGGTACAAATCGCAGGAGCAGATCCTGAGTTGATGGCGCAAGCAGCACAATTTAATGTCGCAAACGGTGCGCAGATCATAGATATCAATATGGGCTGCCCCGCTAAGAAAGTGAACAAGAAGCTTGCAGGCTCAGCATTGTTGCAATATCCAGAGTTGGTTGACGAAATCGTCACCGCTGTGGTTGCTGCCGTTGACGTACCTGTGTCGTTAAAAATCCGTACAGGATGGGACACAGACAATCGTAACGGTGTTGAGATTGCTCGCATAGCTGAACGTCGAGGCATTGCTTCGCTAGCCGTGCATGGCCGTACAAGAGCATGTATGTATAAGGGCGAAGCTGAATACGCCACGATCAGAGAAATTAAACGTTCAGTATCTATTCCTGTAATAGCAAATGGTGACATTACGTCTCCTGAAAAAGCGAAGCAGGTGCTGGAATACACGGGCGCAGATGCCATTATGATTGGTCGAGCCGCCCAAGGTCGTCCTTGGATTTTCCGAGAAATAGACCACTATTTGCGAACCGGTGAACATTTGTCAGAACCTGAAATAGCAGAGGTTCGAGCAATATTGATGGAGCACTTAGTAAATCTCCATCAATTCTACGGTGAGCCAATGGGAGCGCGCATCGCACGCAAGCATGTATCTTGGTATTTGCAGGCCCATGACCAAGAAGGTCAATTTAGGCGAGTATTCAATGCCTTGGAGACGCCAGAAGCGCAAATCGAGGCATTAGAAGACTATTTTGAAACATTAGGGTGAATGAATTTATTCATCCTTCAGGCTAACTAAGAAAGAGACATAACGATGTTCGAACAAAATGTGACTTCTCCATTTATTACTAACGCTCATGTTCAGTCACAAGAGAAACCGCAACCTTTGCGCGATGCAGTTAAAAAAGCTGTACATCACTACCTAAAGCAGCTTAATGGTCAAGACGTACAAGACGTTTATGAGTTAGTTCTTTCTGAGCTTGAAGCACCTCTACTTGAAGAGGTTATGACTTATACTCGTGGTAACCAGACTCGTGCAGCGATCCTTTTAGGTATCAACCGTGGCACACTTCGCAAGAAGCTAAAAAAATACGGCATGAACTAAGCATTGCTGGTAAAATTTAGTTGATAAAAAAGCACCTTCGGGTGCTTTTTTATTGTTTAATATTCAGCAACTAGCGGACATTTATCCTTTTCATATCGCACTTTTCTCATGTTTATCTCGCCTTTTAACATCGTCATCTTAACAATAATGCGCTAAAATACCGGCTTTCTAAGCTAGCCCTTAACTAATCATTGAGGAAACCTGAACCATCATGGATATACATCGTCCAATTCGTCGCGCCCTACTAAGCGTGTCAGATAAAACCGGTATCGTTGAATTCGCCACAGCACTTGCAGCTCAAGGCGTAGAAATTTTATCAACTGGCGGTACTTGCAAACTACTTGCAGACAACGGCATTAAAGTAACAGAAGTATCTGATTACACTGGCCACCCAGAAATCATGGATGGTCGCGTTAAAACGCTTCACCCAAAAGTGCACGGCGGTATCTTAGGACGTCGCGGTCAAGACGAAGACGTCATGACTGAAAACAATATTTCAGCAATCGATATGGTAGTAGTCAACTTATATCCCTTCGCACAAACTGTTGCGAAAGCTGACTGTAGCCTAGAAGATGCAATCGAAAATATCGATATTGGTGGTCCAACTATGGTTCGTGCTGCGGCTAAGAACCACAAAGACGTGACCATTGTTGTAAATGCGAGTGACTACAGCCGCGTCATTGAAGAAATGAAGGCGAACTCTGGCTCTACAACATACAAGACACGTTTCGACCTTGCTATTGCGGCCTACGAGCATACCGCACAGTATGACGGCATGATTGCCAACTACTTCGGTAAAATGGTTCCGGATTATACGGAAGAAGCAGCAGAGGAAACCAAATTCCCTCGCACTATCAATATGCAATTCACTAAGAAGCAAGATATGCGCTACGGTGAAAACTCGCATCAAGACGCTGCTTTCTATGTTGAAAACAACATTGAAGAAGCATCCGTCGCGACGGCTAAACAACTTCAAGGTAAAGCGCTGTCTTATAACAATATCGCTGATACCGATGCCGCACTTGAGTGTGTTAAAGAGTTTGATAAGCCGGCTTGTGTTATCGTAAAACACGCAAACCCTTGTGGTGTTGCGGTAGATGAAAACATTCTTGCCGCCTATGACCGCGCGTTTAAGACCGACCCAACTTCTGCCTTCGGTGGTATCATCGCCTTTAACCGAGAGCTAGACGGCGACACGGCGGAAGCCATCGTAGCGCGTCAGTTTGTTGAAGTTATCATCGCACCTAGCGTATCAGAAGAAGCCGCACAAATCGTTGCTGCGAAGCAAAATGTACGTTTACTAGAATGTGGTCAGTGGTCAAACAAAACCACAGGTACTGATATTAAGCGTGTTAATGGCGGTATCTTAGTACAAGATCGTGACCAAGGTATGGTTGGTTTGGACGACCTTAAGGTGGTTTCAAAACGTCAACCTACAGAGCAAGAACTAAAAGATCTACTGTTCTGCTGGAAAGTCGCTAAATTTGTTAAGTCCAACGCGATTGTTTACGCCCGTGATGGCATGACTATTGGTGTGGGCGCAGGCCAAATGAGCCGCGTATACTCTGCAAAAATCGCAGGGATCAAAGCCGCAGACGAAAACCTAGAAGTTCCGGGTTCTGTGATGGCTTCTGATGCGTTCTTCCCATTCCGTGATGGCATTGACGCCGCTGCGGCTGCGGGTATCACTGCGGTAATTCAGCCGGGTGGTTCAATGCGTGATGAAGAGGTGATTGCCGCCGCTGATGAAGCGGGAATGGCAATGGTGTTTACCGGCATGCGCCACTTCCGCCATTAATCAATAAAGCGCGAAACTTATGAGTTTCGCGCTTTTTGTTTCAGCTAATTTCCAGTATTCTGGCTACAGCATAATCATAACAGAATGAAGGAAGCTAACGATGAATCTAGGTATGAAATCTCTTATCGCTGCTGCAGTATTTACCACTTTAGTGGGCTGTAACGCGACAGAATCTAACTCCAGCCAAGCAGTACCAAGCGCGATTGCAAAAGCCGTTGCTAGCGACAATCGAGCTGAGAGCAATAGAGCCCGAGACCAATATCGCCACCCAAGTGAAACGCTTGCTTTTTTTGGCATTGAGCCATCAATGACCGTGGTAGAAATTGCACCTGGTGGTGGTTGGTATAGTGAGATTTTAGCGCCGCTGGTTAAAGGTCAAGGCACCTATTATGCAGCGCACTTCCCTGCTGATTCAGATGTTGGCTACTATCAACGCTCATTAAAAGGCTACAAAGAAAAAGTAGCAACCAACCCAGACTATAGTGAAGTAAAGATCACGGAATTTGCACCAGTGACGCACAGTAATATTGCGCCACAAGGCAGTGCAGACGTGGTACTTACCTTCCGTAACGTACATAACTGGTACATGGGTAAAGGGGATGAAGGTGTACTTAGCGCGTTCAACGCGTTTAATAAGGCACTGAAACCTGGTGGCATTTTAGGTGTGGTTGAACACCGCCTACCTGAGCACCGTCAACTTGATGATCAAAAGTCGTCAGGTTATATGAAGCAAAGTTATGTTGTTGATATCGCCAAGCAAGCTGGGTTTGAATTAGTTGCAAGCAGCGACATTAACGCCAACCCACTAGACAGCGCCAATCACCCAAAAGGCGTCTGGACTCTGCCACCTCGCTTAGCGCTAGGTGATGAAAAAGCAGCGCAATATAAAGCGATTGGGGAAAGCGACCGCATGACCTTAAAATTCAAAAAGCTTTAATAGGAAAATTTCGCCATGAATGTACTAGTCATTGGCAGCGGTGGACGTGAGCATGCGCTTGCGTTCAAAGCCGCACAAAACCCATCTGTAAAAACGGTTTTTGTAGCACCTGGTAACGCAGGTACTGCGCTTGAGCCTAAACTCGAAAACGTAGCTATCGGCGTTGAAGATATCGATGCCTTGGTCGTCTTTGCTAAAGAAAACAATGTGCAATTAACCATTGTTGGCCCTGAAGCGCCACTGGTTATCGGTGTAGTTGACCGTTTCCGTGAAGAAGGCTTAGCTATTTTTGGACCTACTCAAGCGGCAGCGCAGTTGGAAGGTTCGAAGTCGTTTACTAAAGACTTTTTAGCACGTCATGATATTCCAACAGCGGCTTATCAAACGTTTGAAGAGATTGAGCCTGCGCTTGCCTACTTGAAAGCACAAGGGGCACCTATCGTCGTTAAGGCTGATGGGCTTGCTGCTGGTAAAGGGGTCATTGTGGCAATGACCGAAGCGGAAGCGGAAGAAGCAATCCGCGATATGCTTGCGGGTAACGCTTTTGGCGAAGCGGGCAGTCGTGTGGTTATTGAAGAGTTTTTAGAAGGTGAAGAAGCCTCTTTCATCGTCATGGTTGACGGCAAAAATGTACTTCCTTTTGCCACCAGCCAAGATCACAAACGTGCATACGATGGTGATAAAGGCCCAAACACAGGTGGTATGGGTGCATACTCTCCAGCTCCTGTAGTCACGCCAGATATTCATGAACGCATCATGGCTGAAGTGATCAATCCAACGGTTGAAGGTATGGCGAAAGAAGGTCACCCTTATACAGGTTTTCTATACGCTGGTTTGATGATCACAGCAGACGGCACACCAAAAGTTATCGAGTATAACTGCCGCTTTGGCGACCCAGAAACACAACCTATCATGTTGCGCCTTCAGTCTGATTTAGTTGAGCTGATTGAAGCGGCAAACCGAGAAGAGCTTGATCAAACATCGATCGAATTCGATCCGCGAGCTGCCGTTGGTGTTGTGCTTGCAGCTAGTGGCTACCCAGGGAACTACCCTAAGGGTGACGCTATTTCAGGTCTTCAAGTGAACTATCCTGAAGGTGAAAAAGTGTTCCATGCTGGTACTAAACAAGATGGCGAGCATGTAGTCACCGCAGGTGGTCGAGTATTATGTGCAACGGCCCTTGGCCACACGGTAACCGAAGCGCAAAAACGCGCCTACTCTCTAGTTAAAGACATTCACTGGGATGGTGTAGAGTACCGCACAGATATCGCATATCGTGCAATCGCACGCGAAAGCTAATTCACATTAAGCTTTGCAAGGCCAGCCCGACGCTGGCCTTTTTCATTTTTACACACTGCGTTTCTAAGTTTGTAATGGTATCCTACCCTTTTATGAGCATTTTTAGGGGCAAAGATGCAAGTACAAGGTACACTCAGCAAGTTAAAGTCAGCGCTTGTTGAACCTATTCAATATCAATTACCCGTGGGTGATAACTTAGTATCGCTCAACGAATACTTTGGTAAACCAGTTACCCTTACCTTCACTGGCAATATATTTTGCAGTAGCTGTGGTAAAAAAACCAAAAAGAGCTATTCGCAAGGCCACTGTTTCGTGTGCATGAGAAAACTCGCTAGCTGCGACATGTGCATTATGAAGCCAGAGACCTGCCACTATGATCAAGGCACCTGTCGTGAACCCCAATGGGGCGAAGAGAACTGTATGATCCCGCACTATGTGTATTTGGCCAATACCTCAGGTCTTAAAGTTGGGATCACTCGTCATACGCAGATCCCAACACGTTGGATAGATCAAGGCGCAACGCAAGCACTGCCGATTTTTAAGGTGCAGACCCGTCACCAGTCAGGATTAGTGGAAGTGGCACTGGCTCAGTTTATTGCCGATAAGACTAACTGGCGCAATATGCTCAAAGGCATCAATCCTGAAATAGACCTCAAAGCAGAAGCTGCTAAGCTTATTCCCGAGATCCAAGCAAAGCTCGACGAACTTGCTGAACTCTTTGGTGCAACCGCCATTGAAGTGCTGGACGAGGAAGTGGTTGATCTCACTTTCCCTGTAGAGCAGCACCCGAGTAAAATCAGCTCGTTTAACTTTGATAAAGACCCTGTAGTATCAGGCGTGCTTGAAGGGATCAAAGGCCAATACCTTATTTTTGATAATGGTGTGATCAATATCCGTAAGTTTACTTCTTACGAAATTACCTTCTCTGACGAATAAAATGCATGCCAATCGTCTTCTGTAAGTGGCTTACAGAAGACGTAACCTTGGATTGTATGACAACCTAACTTGCGCAGGTAACGTTTCTGTACAGGCTTTTCTACGCCCTCAGCTACAACTTGCAAGTTGAGTGCCTTAGCCATCGCCACAATTGCCGAAACAATTTCGCTGTTGCCATATTCATCGGGCACTTTAGCAATAAAACTAGCATCTATTTTTAGGATATCGATGGGCAGTTTAGCCAAGTAACTGAGCGCAGAATACCCTGTACCAAAGTCATCAATCGCCAGTTTTACACCCAGCTCCTTGAGTTTTTTCAAGGTGTACTTAGCCTCAAGCAGATTACCGATAAAGCTATTTTCAGTAAGCTCAAGCTCAAGATACTTGCCGTCGACGCTGTGCTTTTTTAATGCCTGCGCAACACATTGATACAGGTCACCTTGAGTGACATGTGACGCCGAGATATTAATCGCCAAGCGCCTAATCTCAACACCTGCGCGTTGCCATTTAGCCAGGTGCTGACAGGCTTTATCTATTACCCACTGATCTAAGCGAATAATAAGCCCAAGCTCCTCAGCAAGTGGAATAAATTGAGCCGGTGAGATCATCCCAAGATTTGGGTCACGCCAGCGCAGTAAACACTCAACACTGGAAATACGACTGCTGGTTAAGCACTGCAAGGGTTGAAAATGCAGTTCAAACTCATCATTTTCTAAGGCATTCTGAAAACGACTTAGCATGGATAAACGCTCAAATGAGCGTGCATTCATCGAAGCTTCGAATAACTGAAAGGAGTTGCGCCCTACTTCTTTGGAGCGATACATAGCAACATCGGCGTGTTTAAGCAATGTTTCCGTGTCATGACCATCTTCGGGATAAATAGCAGCCCCCATTGAGGCTGTTGCAGCCACCTGCATATCACCAAGTTGAAAGGGGCTCGATAGTGCCATCAACATTTGGTCAGCAAACTCAATAACCTCCGACATGCCATTCACTTCACTCAGTAGCACAACAAATTCGTCGCCCCCAAGTCGCGCTAACGTGTCACCTTCGTTTAGAATAGACTTTATCCGCTCGCTAACCTGAACCAATAATTCATCTCCGGCGCTGTGGCCAAGAGAGTCATTCACTTCCTTAAAGCGGTCTAAATCTATAAACATCACACTGAGTTTTTGCTTGTAGCGGTGCGCTGATGCCAATGCCATAGAGAGTCTGTCGTAAAATAAGCGGCGATTAGGCAACCCAGTCAATTCATCAAAATAGGCTAAGCGAGCAATTTTTTCTTCAGCATTTTTACGCTCCGTAATGTCACTAAAAATGGCTGCGTAGAGCATGTCGTCACTGTACGGCTCTCTGATCTCAATAATCGTAAGCCATTCAACATAAATCTCACCGCTCTTTTTACGATTGCAGATCTCGCCCTGCCACACACCTGTTTCTCTGAGCGTTTGCCACATGCTCTGATAATAGCATTCATCATGTAGCCCAGAGCTCAATATGCTTGGGTTTTTCCCTAGTACTTCGTAATCTTTGTAGCCGGTAAGCGCACTAAACGCTGGGTTGATCTGGATTATTTCACCTGAACTTTTGGTGATCATAATGCCATCGAGAGAAGCATCAATGATGCGGTTAGCTAGATAAAGATTCTTCTCCGATTTTTGCAGTGCAATATCACGTTGTACTAGGACTTTTTCCAGCTCGCTACAATACGCAGTTTCAATTTCAGTCAGGACATTTTTGAGCGCTAATAGCCCTATCACTTGTTGCGAATCTGGTGACGTCACCACCAAATGACGAATGGAGTTTACCGTCATCAACCGATAAGCATCGAATAGGCTGTCTTTTGGCGTCATGGAGAGCATCGGATAACTGGCTAATTGCCAGCAAGGCTGACGCCAATCTGGGTTGAGAATAATATACGCAATATCACGCTGAGTAATAATGCCATACTCATTTAATTCACGGTTATACACCAGCACAGCGGTAAGCTTAAGCTCACGCATATTATTGATAACATCAGAGACGCAGTCTTCACTGTCTAAAATCACAATGCTCGAGTCAAAGTGCTGCTCAATTGGTCTAAAATGTAAATAATGGTCGAGCCCTTGGCTGCGCACAATATCGGATAAAGAGACCACACCACAAGGCAGATTATCCGAGTCCACCACGAGTAAGTGACGGATCCCTAGTTGGTGGAATTTGACCGTCGCCTCGCTCAAGGTTTTATCAATTTGAATTTTTTGCACCGGTGTAGTCATCACTTCCCGGATCGGCACCTGAGCAAAATCAGGGTCGTTAAAGTTGAGCTTAACGCAATCCGACTCAGTCCAGATACCAATAATGTCATCGGCACGGGTAATAAAGATCGAGCTCACTCTGCTCGCTCGCATTTGCGCAACCGCATCATATAGACTGGTTTGCTCATCGCAACATAACAAGCTATTGGTAAATACTTCTTTGATCTGTAACTGACGTGAATCACCAACCATAAGCACACTCTCGCAATATTATTCCAATTTGAAGTATACTGGGCGACACTTTTGATAACTTGACCAAGAACAAATTATGGCGATAAAAACCTACCCTTTATTGCTGGTATTAGACCAAAGTATAGAGTTTATCGAAGATGAAAAAGCACTTAGAGATGCAACGCATCTGCTCGATGATGCGTCACTCAAACGGTTAATTCTAGTATACCCAAACGATTGCTGCAGCAACGCACAAGGTGCGCCCGTACAAGGTATTGATTTGAAATATTTAACCGAATTAGTGCAACAATATCTCGTTGACGAAGGCCAGTGTTGCGTCAGCAAAATCCAACTGAGCAATACTCAGCAGGCTTTTGATTTATTAAGTCTAAGCTAACCGGCTTCAACCAGCGCTTTGATATGTGTCACGGCGCTGCGGCCTAAAGAAGAAAGATCATAGCCCCCTTCTAAGTAGGAAATAATCCCCAAACAGTCCGATGAGTTTGCAAACTCGACTACTTGCTCAGTAAACCATTGATAATCTTGTTCAACAAACTTGAGTCCGCCCATATCATCTTCTAAATGACCATCAAACCCTGCACTGATAAAAATGAGCTGAGGTTTAAATGATCGCAGCTTAGGCAACCATTGCTGCTCCACCAAGGCTTTTAAGTCTGTGCCATCCGCTCCTGCACTCAACGGGGAATTGATTAGCGTTTGATGATTCTCAATCGCGGTATTTGGATAAAAAGGGTGTTGGAATAAAGAGCAAAGTAATACGCTATGATCGTCTTTGAAAATATCTTGCGTGCCATTACCATGATGTACATCGATGTCCAATATAGCCACTCGATCTACACCCTTTGTCTTGGCATAAGCGGCAGCAATGGCAACATTATTAAAGACACAAAATCCCGATGAAGTACTTTGATTGGCGTGGTGCCCAGGAGGTCTAACAGAACAAAATGCAGCATCAAGTTTACCTGCGACTATTTCGTCCACCGCGAGTATTCCTGCGCCAACAGCGCGTTCAATCGCTTTCATAGAATCAGGACAAAGCCAAGTGTCGCCGTCTAACTCGGTTAACCCTTCATTAGGGATTTTATCCATTACTTCTTTGATCATAGCTTGATCATGAACCAATGCATAGTGTGACGTATCGGCTTTCAGCGCCGTTTTGTGCTCAATGGCGATATCAAGTCCAGACGCTAGCAACCGGTCTGATATCGCATCTAACCTCGCAGGACACTCAGGATGTTCCTCGGTCATTTTATGCTTGCGGCAATACGGATGAGTAATAATTGCAGTACGCATAACGAATATACATCCTATGTTAGTTTGCGACGTGGTTGATTTAAATAGCTATCCTTTCACTATATCAAAGCCACATAATTGTGGCTTTGATACTTTGGTATATCCTAATGCTGGATTTCTTTCGCCTTTAAATCCAAGTTATGGAAATCGAAACTAAAGTCGGTTATTTCCGGATTAACAAATTCCATCGCAGCAGACTCAACCCGTTGAGATTTATCCATCACAAAATTGATGTAAGAATCTGCTTCAAGTAATGGCTCATCCCAACGTACCACAAAGGTGTTACCGGTTAGGTGCTCAAGTTTCCCTTTTAAGCGCTTAGTATGCGTAAAATCAATGCGCAGTTCCTTACCGAGCTTTTCCACTACCACATCGCCATACCAAGCGCTAGTTAGTGTTCCCGTGTAGTTGTTTAATGGTAAAGCAGGCTGTGGTTTTGCAACTTCGATTATCCCAGCTTTGGCGTATTTATCTTGTTGCGCCTTAAAGTAATCATCGGCGATGATCTGCACCCAGTCTTTATCTTCTAGGCCAAGCGCATCTTCAAACACTTCATTGATAATCGCGGAAAGTGCGGGGTATTTTTGTTGGTTTGATAAGACCACCACACCCAATTTTTTCTCTGGGATCATCGCAACTTGCGACACCATACCTAAAATCCCACCGCCGTGACCTACCTTTTTATAACCAAAGTAGTCTTCTACCGCCCAGCCAAGGCCGTACCCTCTAAACTGTTGGTGGTATACTTCTGCGGCTTTTGCTGCGGGAATACGCGTAATGTGTGGATGCCACATTTGCACTTGTTGCTCTTGGCTAAATAGCTGCTCGCCAGAAGGTAAGCGACCACCTTCAAGCTGAGTTTGTAACCACTTGGTCATGTCATCCACGTTAGACGCAATGGCACCAGCACCACGGAAATCTTCTAGGTAATTAACAAAGAACGGTGTAAGTTTGCCATCCATCGGAATATGGCCAGTCGCCCAATTACTATTGTTAGCCGGGATCCGAGAGAATCCAGCCTTTGAGTCATCCATATCCAGCTTAGTAAACATTTCCTGCTCAACAAAATCGCGCCAATCTTTGCCACTGACTCGGCTTACGACTTCTCCTGCAACAACAAACATCAAATTGTTATAAGCGTAATGGCTACGGAAACTTGAATCAGGTTTGAGATGTGAAATACCAGCTAGCAATTCTGGCATGGTTTTATCAGTATCAGGCCAGATCATAAGATCGCCTGCCCCAAGGCCCAATCCACTTCGATGACTTAATAAATCTCGGATAGTCATCTCTTGAGTAACATAACTATCGTAAAGCTTAAATTCTGGAATATGTTTAATGACTTTGTCATCCCAACTCAGTTTGCCTTGATCAATTAACATCGCCAGTGCTGCTGCCGTGAAAGCTTTGGTGTTGGATGCAATACCAAACAAGGTATCCGCATTGACCTTAGCTGGCTTATTTAAATGCGTCACTCCGAAGCCCTTGGTCATCACAACCTTACCATCTTCTACGATACCAATTGCCAAACCTGGAATATTAAACTTTGTCATTGCGCTTTTTACCGCAGTTTCAACATCCTGTTGGTTTACTGCCGCGCTTGCCTGTGCACTAAGAAAACTTGCAGCAACTAGGCCTGAGGTTAATAGCCATTGTTTTATTTTCATTATTTTTCCTTGGTTTTTTTGCCACAACCAATCATGATGTTACCAGTCAAGCTTTGCGATTTAACTTCGTAATATCACATTGATAGATGGCTAATTCTTGTTGTTGTCTGTCACTATTATTATCTGTAACGTGTGATTGTGCCGAAATAGCCTGTAAATAGCTGGTCGGAAACTGATGCTCCTTTGCCCCGGCCAACACATGATGTACGTACCAATCGAAAGGTAATTGATGTTCCACAAAGGTGTTAGCAATATAGCACCAGGCCTCCACCATACCGCCACCTTGCCTTTCAACAGGCAAACAATGACAGCTGTATCGCTCCCCTTCAATGTCGTCCAAACGCGCTTTTTCTCGCTCATCCAAGGCATACAAAACGCCATAAACATGGCTATTTGCTTCAGTACTCGGCGTAATACTACACTTGGCTGAACCATCGGTGCTCAACATATCAAAAGTCAGCCGATAGCCATGCAATTTCCCCACTCCAAGTAACTTCGCTTGTGGTAAGCGAGCAAGCAAACGTGCAGTCGACATATTTGAACCAAAGCTAAAGTTAATAATGTTTTTGTCACACATTAGATCACCAATCTTACTGCAAGCAGTAACATGATCACACCGATCCCGCGATCAAACCAATGTCCTGCACGACGAAAAAATTGTCTTACCGTTGTTTTTGATAAAACTAAAGATAAAAACGAAAACCAAGCCCACGTAGCCAATGCCATATAAACACCGTAAAACAACTGCACACTGCTTGGTGTGGTTGGCTCAATCACTAGGGTAAAAAGCGATAAGAAAAACAGCGTTGCTTTAGGATTTAAGGCATTGACCAAAAAACCCCGTTTTAACGCAGTCCAATTAGACTCAGTAACAGCATGTGCAGTGATATTTTCTTGCTCTGAATTGGGTTTTGCATATCGCAACGCTTGCACACCAAGGTAAGCAAGGTAAAGCGCGGCTATATATTTTACTGCTGTGAACAAGGTTTCAGATTGAGATAGCAGTAACGCAACTCCCAATAAGCAATAACTGACATGTACTAAAATACCAAGACCAACCCCAAAACTTGTCCAAAGGGCGTTTGCTCTGCCCTGCTGTACACTTTGTTTAAGCACTATCGCAAAATCGGGACCTGGACTTGCGACAGCAAAAAAATGTGCCAGCGCAATTAAAATAAACTCATCAAGATAAACGAGCATGTGCATGCTCCTGTAAGGCCAGTAAATCACCCCGCTCTGAGTTATCCATTAAGGTATTAATTTGCTTTTTCGCCTTTTTATACTGGCTCACAAGATGTGACTTAAGATGCTTATGACCATCTTTCACCCCTTTAAAATGACATACGAGGGCATGCACAAAAACACTCTGCTGCTCCGTCAGTGCAGCTTTTCGGTTGGCATATTGGTTGTAGCAAGAACCACATCCTCCCCTAAAGTGATATACGGTATTAGACACCATGACTCCAAAGCCAAAAAAGCTCGCCAGCACATCACAAGCCGCGTCTAATTGCGCTTCCCCACCTGGAGGTAACACGCCACGCTGTAAAATTAAAACTTTTGCCATGACACCTGCATAACTGGCAATCAGATCTTGAGGCTGATTTATTTGGTTAGGATTATAAGAAATCAAAATAGGCGCAGCCGATTCAGCGATAACCGCTTGCTCACCGCGCCAACGCCCTGCAATGTTTAGCTTAGTCATGCTGGTCGACGCGAGCATGCGTTCAGGCGCAACCAAAGTGATTGGCCACTGTTGTAACCCCGCGTAGGACTTTACGCGGGAGAAAACCACCGCCGCCATCTCTTCAATACTGGATACCGGCTCAGGAAAACAACTGAGAGTCGGAGTAATGATCTGCGTTTCATTTAAAAAGTACTCGCCATCAAAATGCTCAAATGCCCAGACAAAGGTATCAATTAACCATTGGGTTTCTTCATCGCTAAGCAAAGGTGAGACTTTAAATAAGGACAGCATGCTAATAATTCACTCTTTTCTGGAATAACCCCTGATAAATAGCATAAACTCTGAGCCTAATGCAAAAACATGGAGTTTCACATGCCACACTTTATTCTTGAACACTCAGCTAATTTGCCAATTGAAACCGAGGCGTTAGTATTACAGGTGCAGCAATTTGCCTGTGCAAGTGGCTTGTTTGATCCAACTTCCGTCAAAACCCGTGCTGTTGCTTTTGAGCATTTTCAGTTAGGTGATGGCAAACAAGGGTTTATTCACCTGCAGATCCATATGATGGCTGGTAGAACATTAGAGCAAAAACAAATGCTCACGGAAGGTGCTCTGAAGCTTTTGCTCGCAAAGGTCGGGGAGCATTTTGCGCTCAGTGTCCATTGCTATGATTTATTATCCGATATTTATCGCAAAAACTAATTTATTATTCGAGTTATTTAACTATGAAATTTCCATGTAGATTGGAGAAATTTTTGAGCCACGTTGCAGAGATGCCACGCAGCAAGGTCAAAATTAATATTAAAAAAGGTCTCGTTACCGTCAATGGCAATATCGTCAAAAAAGGCGACATCCAAGTCACCCCAGCAGACCACATTACTTTTGATGGCGAACGCCTAGAGTATTTGGGTTTACGCTACTATATGCTAAACAAACCACAAGGTTATGTATGTGCAAATAGTGATGAATTACACCCAACAGTATTCGATTTAATTGAAGAACCTAACTTAAAAGATTTTCATGTTGCAGGTCGACTGGACATCGATACCACGGGTTTAGTACTGCTCACTAACGATGGTGATTGGTCTCATCAAATCACCTCGCCGAAGAAACAAAAGTTTAAAACCTATGTACTAGAAAGTCGCGACGAACTCACTGAAGAAGCGCTAACACAGCTTGAACAAGGCGTTGAACTACATGGTGAGAAACAAGCAACCCTGCCAGCAAAAGCGGAGCTTATTGATAAATTTGCACTACGCTTATCTATTTGCGAAGGAAAATATCATCAAGTAAAACGCATGCTTGCCGCAGTTGGCAACCAAGTAGTTGAACTTCATAGAGAAAATATTGCAGGGATCGAACTTGATCCAACCCTTGCTGAGGGCGAATACCGCCCATTAACTGATGAAGAAATAAGCATAATTAATGCAAGTTAGTCATCGTCTTTAGGTAGTATGAGTAAATATCATCTCAAAATCGCCTCCTTAGGGCATTAACCTACTTACAACTTCCCCCTAAACATGCTAAATCATGTAGTGAGAGTATTTTTAGGGGGCGATCCTGTGTTTTCTAGTTTCACATTAAAAGCAAAAATAATTACCTTTGCCGCCGCAATATTTGTTTCATTACTTGCCGTTGCCTTTGTAGGTCTTCAAGCTCTGCGCCATGCCAGTGAAAGCGATAATATTGCGCGTATCAACCAATTAATGAAAAGCACCGTTAATATTGTTAAACAGTTTGAGCGCTTTGCAGAGCAAGGGAAACTGACTGAGCAACAAGCAAAAGAGATGGCAATTCAGGTTTTAAGAGAAAATAAATACCATGACTCTGAGTATGTGTATGTTGTTAATGACAAAATGGACTTCGTAGCAACACCTCATGACCCCCAGCTGCATAACACCAGCTTTAATGACTTTGAAGATGCTGACGGCAAAAGCATAGGCAGCATGGTGAAGCGCTTAGTCGGTAACCAATTTGATCGGATCATTACCTACAATTGGACTTCACTGCGAGATGGAGAAGTTGTCGACCTGACTTCAGTGGTACAAAAAACACCAGGGTTTGGCTGGTATGTCGGCACAGGTATTAGCTACAAAGAAGTAAACGATCGTTATTGGGACACCGCAATCTGGTTAGTCGCACTTTCTTTAGCGGTTGCCATTGCATTGACCACCGCACTTGCGCGGTTTGGACTGTCTTTGAATAACAAACTTGGTGCTGAAATCAATGATGTGCTCGAAATCGTAAAACATGTTTCAAGAGGAAACCTAACTACACCTATCAATACTGCTGACTGCCAAGATTATAGTATTCTCGCAGCCATGGACTATATGCAAGGCGGATTAAAAGGAGTAGTTGAAGGGCTTAAAGAAGCAACTAAGGCGCTACAAAACCAAACATCAGACAGTGAGGTACGCTCAGTAGAACTTGAGAATCTAACTCGTAGTTTAAATGCAGAAACTCAAATGGTGGCTTCAGCAATTACCGAACTCACAGCATCAGCACAAACCGTTGTCGAACATGCGGAGCAAGCTGCGGATTCAGTTCAAGAGGCTGAAAAGCAAGGTAATGCTGCCGACAAACTGACAGCTCAAGCAGCAACTGAAATTGCATTATTAGAGCAACAAATTGACAGCGCTGGTAATAATATTCAAGTACTAGATGAAGAAGTATCTAATATCGCTAATGTACTTACCGTTATCCAATCTATCGCCGAGCAAACCAATTTATTAGCCCTCAATGCTGCAATAGAAGCTGCTCGAGCTGGAGAGCAAGGACGAGGCTTTGCTGTCGTAGCGGACGAGGTCAGACAGCTTGCTCAGCGCACTCAAACCAGTACAGAAGAGATCCGTACCATGATCACTAAACTGCAAAGTGCAACTCAAGATGCGAAGGCTTCTGTAAGCTTGAGCATTGCAACAAGCGAAAAAACGGTGAGTATGTCATCTAAGGCATCTCAAGCGCTTGTACAAGTCGCCGATTCTTTAAAATCTATATCGCAGATGAGTCATCAAATAGCTCAAGCAGCCAAAGAACAGTTGGATGCAGGAGAAGATACAGCCAAACGTGTCGTTGTTATCTCTGACACGGCCTCACAGACGGCAAGTGTGTCTGAAAAAGCACATAAAGCGACTGATACAATTAAATCTTTATCTGGAAATCTAGAGATTGAGATGGCCAAATTCAAAGTGTAATAAGTCAACTTTATTCTTATTTTTCATACAATTAGCCAAGTGTAAATTTATTTAAACTGTTAATTGAAAAATTTCTTTAATTTTTCATTCACCTTGTGTTTATTTGGTGTTAAGTTTGTACCCACAGAGAGTTTCAGTTTTAGTAGTCTCAAGAGACTTCTTTGTTTGTTATAATTGCAATAATATATGCAACCTAAAGTTTGAATGCTTGATTGCGTAGAGATCAAGCAAACTTAATAAGGACTATGATAATGCAAAAACTAAATTTGAAAGAATGTAAAAAAGTTTCTGGTGGTGGTATTTGGATGCCAGATGAACCAGCAGCTAACAGTGCTGAAGCTAATGCAAATACCAAATCTAGCAAAGCCAATTAAAGATTATTGTTAGTTATGGAAAGAAAATTCGCACTCGGAGACTTACTACTACCATATGTCTTAGTTGTAGTAGGAGTCTTCATTATACACGATGTTAATTTTCACTTTTTTCTGACGTACACGGCACTTATATCTCTCTGTTTTGGTGTGGGATTACGACTGAAGGATGTGAACATATGTATTCTGTCCATCTTATGCCTGACTCCCTTTGTTCTTGAAACACTCGTGTTTTCAACCGGATTAATTAGCCTATCATCTTCCCCTGAGAATAGATTATTTCAGAATAGTTTGATTTTCGGCATTCACCTAATTATCGAGTTAATAGTGCTCGCCCCACTCACTTACCGGACAGAATTAACCAAAAAACTTTTCCCAAGATATAAAATTAAATACACCTTTGCGGATAATATATTTCCATGGTTGGCTATCTTAGGAGCTTTGTTCACATTCGCTACTATTGTCGAAAATTACCTAAGAAATGGTAAAGGCTATGATGTGACTTTCTTTTTCTACTCTTCCGATATTGCAGGATATATTCTGTACTCAGCAAAATGTGGAATTATGATAGCTTTAACAGCCCTAACATACAAAGAAGAGTACGATTACGCACTCCCAAGCTTGCGCAAGAAACGCTAGTAGTTTTTTGCAAAGTAAGGGTTATTCAATTTGATGCCTTCACCTTCAGGCGGTAACACTAAACGATATTTTTGTTTTAATCGTTTTAATTCACCAGACTCTTTAAGCTTAGCAAGCCCCTCCTCGAGTGCATAAGCAAGTTTTGGCTTGTCTTTATTCACAAAGAAGTAAAAAGCGGTTGAATACTCAAGGTGAAAATCAGGTACGATCATGAGATTTTCGTTATTTTGTGCGATCAATTCTGAATTTGCCTCAATCACCGAGCGTGGAAAATAATCCGCTTTTTTATCCGCGATTAAATTAAACATGGTTTGATAATCGGAAATAGGCCTGACCTTCAGACCGTTATAACTAAGAATTTTAGTATCGGGCCAATCGTGTCCTTGTACCGCGGTAAAGCGCTTTAATTCATCAAGCGAACGAACCGTTTTTATGGCTGGATAAACATCTTTATGAACAATCAGCACGCGTTTACCAATAAGTCCATCATACAGTGGGACTTTAATGGGAATAGCGATTTGCTCGCGTGCGGGGCTGGTCATAGACCAGTGTAAATCAACCTTACCTCGGCTTAGTGCCATTAACGTACGCTGTTGATGAGGATGGATCTTGATGTGTTCGATTTGAGCTGAGTACTTAGCAGCAGCCAGTGCCTTTTCTAGTAATTCATAAAGATAAAGATCGCGATCGTACAAGGTTCGCGCTTCTTTCGCGACATAGATTAACTCGGGGGATTGCGCTGCAATACAAGCACTTTGAAACACCAGAGCAGAGATAATTACACTCGACTTTAACTTCATCGCACAACCCTCTTTTAGGGGAAACAATACTACAATCAAGAGTATTCTTACGGATTGCTATTACTATTGCGTAATTAAAAATATAGTCAACCTGCATTTTCCAATCGTACAGTCGATACTGTCGGCTTGCGACGGTTACATACAAATAAATAGCTATTACGATAGCGCTTTGCTTCTTTCTTAGCATCCGTTGCTAAAGCTGCAACTTGGTGCGAATTGATACAGTGTTGTAAATCTGGTCTCACTAAACCAATCGATAAAGTGAGTAAAGGTACAAATTGCTTTTGCCCTTCACGATTTGTTGCCCAGTAACCGCCAGCACTAACATGCTCGGGAGTAAAAAAGGCTTTTGATTTAAGCTCAAACTGAGTGATGATCTCATGACACAACACTTCTGCATCATTATTATCGAACACCACCATAAAGTCGTCACCCCCGATATGCCCAACAAAACTTGAGCTCTGTACACATACATCAACTGTCACCTCGGCAAGTAGCTTAATCACGCTATCGCCACTGGCATATCCATATAAATCATTAAACTGTTTAAAATGATTAAGGTCGATATATGCAAGAGAAAAGTCATGATGTGAACGTAACCTTTGCTCTATTGCCTCATTTATCGCGACATTGCCCGGCAACATGGTTAATGGATTGGCATGTTGAGCATGACGAATTTTTTCTTCTGTGATGTGCTTGAGTATGTCTCTCAAGGGCGCTAAGCCAAGATAACGACCATCTCTAGTAATAATGATATGACGTCGAATATCAAATTCATGGTCGGTTATTTGCTTACTCACCGTATCAAGCTCTTGCTGCTCATCCACCACTAACGGCTGTTTATCCATCAACTTAATCACTGATTTCTTATCGAAGAGTGCATGGCCATATGGTGCCGCAAAGACCTCAGTCAGTTGATCTCGGTGTAGCAGCCCAACAGGCTCTCTAGCATCATTAACCACTGCAAGGCTGGTTAGCTTGCGATCTTGTTCAAACAGCCTATGAGCATCGATACATTGCGTACATTCATGGATAGCATTGGCCTCTTTGGCAAGCCAACCGATTGCCATCGACTGCTCAAATTGATTGACACTGGAACGAACTTCCGAATGAAGGGATTTTAACAACGCCAGCTCTGTCGGTGGCTTTCGAGTTGGCTTCGCGAGCAGAAAGCCTTGAGCGTTTACAATACCGAGCTGCTCTATCAGCTTTAGCTCCTCCATCCGCTCAATTCCCTCGGCAATTACTTGAGTGCTAGTGGCTTTAGCAAGCTCGATAATAGACTTTAAAAACTCGCGTTTCACCACACTTTGGTCACAATGGTCGATAAAATATCTGTCGACTTTGACGTAGTCAGGGCATAACTCCGACCACTTTCTGAGACCAGAATAACCAGCTCCCAAATCATCAATCGCAATTTGAAACCCAAGTTCACGATAATGGGTAATTGTAGTTAGTAGCAGATTCGCGTCATCTACTTTGTCTTGCTCAGTCACTTCAATGACGACACGCTTGGGATCGAGCCCATACACTTCTGTAAGATGTCTGGTTTCGCCCTTTGGGTGGCTCGGATCAAGTAACGCTTTTGGACTAACGTTTAAAAATAACTTACCAGGAAGGTTGAGTGAAACGAACTGCTTAATAGCAGCTTCACGACAGATAATCTCCAGCTCTGACAAACGCTCCTGCTTACTTGCGATCGCAAAAAGCTTGTCTGGAGATTCCAACAATGAGCCGGACATGCCGCGACTTAATGCTTCAAACCCTAAGATTTGCCGTTTCGCAAGATCGTAGATTGGCTGAAACAGAGTAAATACAGCTTTTTCTTTTATTATTGTATTAAGTACTAACGTGCGCGAAGGATCCACAGCATTAAACTCACTGTAAAAGTATAATCGCGCACGGTAGCAACAGAGTATGACAGATATATGTCAATCGGGTGAAATGTACCCAATTTGCAATTGAATGATTTTCAACCGCTTACTTCAGCGCTCGTTCTACCTGATCAAAGTGTGCAATCACTTCCACAATTTCCATCTCTGCGCTCTTATAGTCTTCAGCGCCACTAAACCCTTTCATCGCAATCGCTTGAACCGTTGCTGGATGCACTAATAAATCTTTTGCATGGTAGCAAACAGGGTCATCAAACTTGGGTAATTTACCATCTGCGTGATAGCCCGTTTCGATCTCTTCAAGTGGTAAAGTAGGAATGATATCCGCAGCCTTATCCAAGGCATCTAGATAAGTCTGGCACTGAGGGTACTTAGCCACAAACTCATTTAGCAAAGTTCTAGAGAGAGCCACAAGATCGGCGGATTGTGTTTCAAGTGCTGCAGCATCTTTCTCGATACGAATATCTGCAAGTAAGGCCTCTGCTTGAACTTTGTATTGTGCTAAAGATGAGGTTGCTTCTGTAGTTACAGATCCGGTTTGTTGCTCAAGCTCAGGTTGCTTAGAACATGCGGCCATTAATGTCAGTGCACCAACCGCCATCGCAAATTTGTACATAAGTATCTCCTTTATTGATAACGATTATCATTATATAGTAATGTAATATTTTAGAAACAATAAAATGACGTTTTACAGGCAACAAAAAAGCGGCCAAAAAGCCGCTTTCGATTATTACATCAAATTCCATGATTAAGGCATAGCGTCTAGGTCTGCACCTTCTTTTTCAACTTCTACCGGGATCAAATCTTCTTTGCTAACGCCCATTGCTACTGCAACTGAGCTCGCTACATAAACAGAAGAATATGTACCGATAAACACACCAAACAGCAAGGCCGTCGCAAAACCATGAATGGTTTGACCACCCCATACGAATAGCGCAATCAAAACGAGAATAGTCGTGATTGAGGTCACTAATGTACGATTAAGCGTTTGTGTCAGTGAAATGTTGATGATCTCTAAGGTGTCATCAATACGTACTTTACGAAAGTTTTCACGAATACGGTCAGACACAACAATAGTATCGTTGAGTGAGTAACCTATTACCGCCAATATTGCCGCCAAAATCGTTAAATCAAATTCCAGACCTAAGATTGAGAACAGACCCATTGTCAGTACAACATCGTGGAAAAGTGCAAATACAGCACCTACTGCAAAGCGCCATTCAAAACGAAAAGCAACGTAAATCAAGATACAGATAAGCGCGGTTAGCATCGCCAAGCCACCCTGCTCTTTGAGATCTTCACCAACACTTGGACCTACGAATTCAATGCGGCGCATCACCACACTTTCATCCGCTTGTTTCAGCGCGGAGATGAGTTGGTTACCTAATACTTCAGCTTTCACGTCGTCCCCACGAGGGGCGAGTCGTACTAATACCTCTTGGCTTGAACCAAAAAGTTGCACAGAGGCATCGGCAAAACCGCTCTCGGCTAATACACTACGTACCTTTGCTAAGTCTGCTGGCTGTGAAAATCCAACTTCAACTGCCGTACCACCGGTAAAATCCAAACCAAAGTTTAGTCCTTTCACCATAAATGAGCCGATTGAAGCCAAGATCAACAATGCCGAGAAAGCCATTGAAAGCTTTCTTGCCGACATAAAACGGATAGTGCCTTTTAAGTTTAATAATTGCATGTCCGTCTCCTAGATTGATAGCTTTGTGATACGTCTGCCACCGATGATGGCATTAATAACTGCACGCGTACCAACAATCGCTGTAAACATCGAGGTAATGATACCGATAGCTAAGGTTACCGCGAAGCCTGCAATTGGGCCTGTACCGACAGAGAATAGGATCACAGCTGCAATTAAAGTGGTGATATTTGCATCAAAAATCGTACTAAATGCACTATCGTAACCATGGTGAACGGCTTGCTGTGGACTGCGACCTTCCGCAATTTCTTCACGAATACGCTCAAAGATAAGTACGTTAGCGTCAACGGCCATACCGACGGTTAATACGATACCGGCAATACCTGGCAGCGTCAGCGTCGCACCTGGGATCATCGACATCACACCCACAATCATGATGAGGTTAGCCGCAAGCGCCAAGTTTGCTACCAGACCAAAGCCTTTGTAGTACAGCAACATAAAGGCAAGAACAAAAGCAAAACCAAGCACAACCGCAGTCATACCCGCTTCGATATTTTCCTGACCAAGGCTTGGACCTACAGTACGTTCTTCAACGATTTGAATTGGCGCAACCAGTGCACCTGCACGTAGTAGCAAGCTTAAGTTATGCGCTTCTGCTGGGCTATCAATACCGGTAATACGGAAAGAGCTGTTTAAACGCGCTTGAATCGTGGCAACGTTAATCACTTCTTCCACTTTGATTGGTGGTAACGCTTTGCCATTTTCATCTTTCTTGCCAGATGGTTTGTATTCGATGAAAACCGTCGCCATACGTTTGCCGATGGCGCGTTTAGTAAAGGCATTCATTTTTGCCCCACCTTTGCTATCAAGTTTGATATTCACCTGAGGGCGCTGATATTCATCCATACCAGATTGCGCACCTGTGATATGCGTACCTTCAAGAATAACGCGCTTTTTAAGCACAACAGGATAGCCATCTTTATGTGGGATCACTTCTGTGCCTGGAGGAATGCGACCTTGTGCTGCTGCACGCACGTCGGCATTTTCGTCTACTTCACGGAACTCAAGCGTCGCCGTGGCACCGAGAATTTCTTTCGCGCGAGCCGTGTCCTGAACACCTGGAAGTTGAACAATTATGCGCTCACCACCTTGACGTTGAACATTTGGTTCAGCAACACCTAGTTGGTTAATACGATTACGAATAATGGTTTCGTTTTGCTTGATAGCGTATTCACGCAGCTCTTTATATTTAAGGTCGCTAAGGCTTGAGAAGAAAGCAAGGCTGTCGCTGCTATCATTGATAAAGTCGTTACCCGGGTAACGCTTTCTCAAGAAGCTCATTGCCGCGTCTTTGTCCTCTTCCGAACGCATCGTTACTTGTACACGTTCACTATTAGAAACCCGACGCACCGAGCGATAACGCAATTTTTCTTCACGTAAATCACTCTTGAAATCTTGCTCCATTTGCTCAAGTGCATTGTCCATCGCCGTGACCATATCCACTTCCATAGTGAAGTGAACACCACCGCTTAAATCTAGACCAAGCTTCATTGGATTTGCACCTAAGTCTTTTAACCACTCAGGTTGTGCCGGAGACATATTGATTGCTGAAATGTAATCATCGCTTAAGCTATTACGCAAAATATCTTGTGCTTTAAGCTGATCTTCAACATTTTTGAAGCGAACAAGGATTTGACCGTCTTCTAACACAGAAGATTTTACGGCAAGGTTGTTCTTTTGTAGGGTTTCGTTAACTTGATCTAATACACTGAGCGTCGCATCAGCACCTTTTGTGCCAGAAACTTGTATGGCCGGATCACGACCATACAAGTTAGGTGTGGCATAAAGAATACCGATAGCCAACACAGCGAGAACAAGTAAGTACTTCCACATTGGAAACTTGTTTAACACTGGGCTATCCCTTTATTGTTATTCTTATAGAGATTTCATTGTACCTTTAGGTAACACAGCTGAAACCGCTGACTTTTGCACTGTTACTTCAGTTTGGTCGTTTAGTGCGATTACAACAAAGTCTTTATCATCAGCAACTTTAGTGATTTTACCCACAAGTCCACCTTGAGTTAGTACTTCGTCACCTTTGCCTAATGCACCCATTAGGTCTTTGTGTTCTTTAACACGCTTAGCTTGTGGACGGTAAATTAAAAAATAAAATACCAGACCAAAAATACCTAACATGATTAGCATTTCCATGCCACCACCAGCAGGTGCAGCTGCTGCGGTGCTAGCATGCGCGTTTGAGATAAAAAAGCTCATTTCACTTCCTCGTTTATAAATTAATTATTTTCTGTCAAACCAACGTCAGCCAACTCTGGCACCGCAATGCCACGGCGCGCATAAAAGTCTTCGACAAATTCATCAAATGTACCTTCAGATAAGGCGTTTCTCATTCCTTCCATCAGACGTTGATAATAACGTAAGTTATGGATGGTATTGAGTCGAGCGCCTAGAATTTCATTACACTTATCTAGGTGATGTAAGTACGCTCGAGAGTAATTCTTACAAGTGTGGCAATCACACTCCGCATCTAGTGGGCTAGTATCTGTTTTGTGTGCTGCATTGCGGATTTTTACCACGCCACCTGTCACAAATAAGTGACCATTACGAGCGTTACGCGTTGGCATTACACAGTCAAACATGTCGATACCGCGACGTACCGCTTCAACCAAATCTTCTGGTTTACCAACGCCCATTAAGTAACGTGGCTTGTTTTCTGGCATTTTATAGGCACATTGGTCAAGAATATTGATCATGTCTTCTTTTGGCTCACCAACTGATAAACCACCAAGTGCATAACCATCAAAACCGATTTCTTCTAAGCCCTTTTGCGACTCGGCACGAAGCTCTGGGTACATACCGCCCTGAATAATGCCGAATAGCGCTGAAGGATTATCAGCATGTGCATCTTTGGAGCGCTTAGCCCAACGTAAGCTTAGCTCCATCGAGTCTTTTGCTTCTTTTTCTGTCGCTGGATACGGCGTACATTCGTCAAAAATCATGACGATATCTGACCCTAAGTCGCGCTGTACTTCCATCGCTTTTTCTGGAGACAACATGATTTTCTCACCATTAACTGGTGACTTGAACAACACACCTTCTTCCGAAATTTTACGCATTGCACCAAGACTAAATACTTGGAAGCCGCCTGAATCGGTCAGAATCGGTTTATCCCAGTTCATAAAATCATGCAGATCGCCGTGCTGCTTGATGATCTCAGTGCCAGGTCTTAGCATCAAATGGAAGGTATTTCCTAAACAGATATGTGCGCCCGTTTCTTTGAGCTCATCAGGGGTCATGCCTTTTACTGTGCCGTAAGTACCAACAGGCATAAATGCAGGCGTTTCTACCACACCACGGTCAAAAATCAAGCGACCTCGGCGAGCCTTACCCTGTTTGCTATCTAATTCAAATTTCATTGTTACCTCGTTGTCGGAAAAACAGTCCAACCTTGACTAAAAAACGTGCTAAGCCAATGCTTAGGGCAGTGATCTTTCGATTCTACCAAGATTACTAGCGCAATTCTAATATTGGGATAAAAAACACAAAGTCCATATCGAGCTTGCAACTTTACAGCCATAAAACGCAAAATGCCCAGCAACACTGGGCATTTTAATAGTTGTATGGCGTGAGTTACTTATCTTGCTTTTGCAAGAACATCGCATCACCGTAACTAAAGAAGCGGTATTTCTGTTCAATGGCGGTTTGGTAAGCCTTCATAATATGCTGTTGCCCTGCAAACGCACTCACTAACATGATTAGCGTTGATTCTGGTAAGTGAAAGTTAGTCACCATTGCATCTACCACGTTAAAACGGTAGCCCGGATAAATAAAAATATCGGTATCGCCGTAAAGTGGAGCAATTTCACCGCCGTTTGCTTTAGCCGCAGACTCAAGTGAGCGCACCGACGTAGTACCTACCGCGATGACGCGTCCTCCTCTGGCTTTTGCCGCTTTGATTGCCTCCACGACTTCTGCTGAGACCTCGATATATTCTGAGTGCATAACATGCTCTTCCACCGAATCGACTCGCACCGGCTGGAACGTACCTGCGCCCACGTGTAAAGTAACAAAGGCCATCTCAACACCTTTGTCTTTTAGCTTAGCCATCAATTCATCATCAAAGTGCAGTCCGGCGGTAGGTGCAGCGACTGCGCCTGGTTTCTCACCATACACAGTCTGATAACGCTCTTTATCTTCTTCATCATCCGGTCTGTCGATATAAGGAGGTAAAGGCATATGGCCAATTTTATCTAAAATAGCCAATACATTTTCTTCGCCCTCGAATCTCAACTCAAATAATTCACCGTGGCGCTGAACCATTTCTGCGGTTGCTTGGCCTTCAAGCTCAATTTTAGTACCAGGTTTTGGCGACTTGCTCGCTCTTACATGAGCAAGCACAGTCCGCTCATCTACAACGCGCTCAACCAGTACTTCTAGTTTTCCACCACTGGCTTTTTGACCAAACATACGCGCAGGAATAACTTTAGTGTTATTAAAGATAATTAAGTCTTCTGGATTAATGAGTGCCAAAATATCTCTAAATACTTTGTGTTCTATTTCACCACTATTGCCATTTAAGGTAAGAAGACGACTGCTAGAGCGTTCCTTCATTGGGTGTCTGGCAATCAACTCATCAGGAAGATCAAAACTAAAGTCTGCTACGCGCATGGAAAGGCCTCATTTCTAAAAGTGCGCCAAGTCTAGTGCGGTGTTTTGGCGAAATCAAGTGCTTGTAACCTTGCGTAAATACCTTTAACCTAGCGAGTCTAAAACGGTAATCACCATGTAAAATTTTGTACGGTGTGCACCTTTGTTTAGTACGTTCTTTATTCTTTACGTTTAAACAATAACTTATCGCTATCGGCTATGATTACCGAGCAAAGTTCGTGTCACTGTTTGATTATTATCAAGCAGCGGTTAAGTACGATTTGCTAACTTTAAGACAAGCCCAATGATTGTGTCGCAGTATCTGGTGAGGTTTTTTTATTGTGTCTAGACAACTAACGTTGCTCATTGTTAACGCCAGTGCTCACGAGCGTCAAACCTTGACTAAAACTCTTAGTGCATTAGATGTCTTTACTATCATTGCCAAATCCGACTCTCAAGATGCCCTAAGCTTACTAAAGACGCAAGCTGTAGATCTAGTGATCACCGGCTTGGATGTTGGCAAAATTGACGGCTGGCGATTCTCGCGCATGATCCGCTCAGGTCTGCTGGCAACGCCCAAAAATACACCCATCGTACTTATTCCACCGACTTATTGTGAACGAATAGCCGAAACCACCGCTCGTAGCTACAGTATTGATGCCGTGCTGCCATTTGAACGTCAAGACATGTTGCCGCAAATTTTGGCCAATGTGTTGTCAACGCATTTAGATAAAAGCAGCCGCCTCAACTTGCTCTTGTTAGAGCCCAACCAACAACGTGCGCAAAAAATATGTGAGCACCTATCGCACAATTTCGTTTGCACACATGTAAGCTCGGCGGCCAGCGCTTTATCACTATTTCTACAAGATCATTACGCCATTGTTTTAATGGACACTACGTCTGATTTATCAGGTTCCGCAGAAAGCTTAGTCGAAAGTATTCTCAAACATCGTCCAAGCCAAGCCATTGTAACCATTATTGACAAACGCGATGCCGACCATGCCGAACAACTATTATTGTTAGGTGTTACCGACTTTGTTCGAGCACCATACGATATGCCCTTTTTAAGCAAAGTATGCGACCATGCAGCGCGGCGAGAAGATTTTATGGTGAGCTATGCCGAGTTTGCTAATAAAGTCGAGCAACTCAGTCGCAGTGAAAGTCGCTATAAAGATTTGTTTTCTGCACACCAACGGATTTTACTCCACCTGAGAACAGTTGTCGTTGAATTGGAATTGGAAGGCGCGATCCGCTTTATAAACCCAGCATGGGAATACCTCTCAGGCTTTGGTATTAAGTCAAGCCTCAATACCCAGCTCCGCGATTATATTGCCAAAGATGAATTGCCGACCTTCAACAAAGTCATTCAAGAAATTCAAAATGGAGTCAGGCAACATGCGCAATTAGAGCTGCAACTCTGCCACAAAGCAGGACATCTAGTGTGGGTCGAGTGTCGCCTACAACTTATCAAGAATACCTCAAGTTCGGTCGCAATAACTGCAACACTCGATAATATTCACGAACGCAAGCAAGCTGAGCTGCAACTCAGACACTTAGCATTGCATGATACGCTTACCGGCTTACACAACCGCTACTACTTCGACCAACAACTGAATCAGCTGTGCAATGAAGTAAAGTCTGCACAAGAGATAGAACATGCACTAATTTACATCGACTTAGATCACTTTAAGATCATCAATGACAGTAAAGGCCATCAGCAAGGAGATATTGTACTCAAAGAAGTATCTGAGTTGTTTGGTGACAAAATAGGTGAAGAGCATCTCACTTTCCGTATTGGTGGAGACGAATTTGCTGTACTGCTTAAGCACACCAATTTACTTGATGCTCATATGTGCGCTGAAAGCATTTGCATGGCTATCGAAGAACATAAATTTCACTTTGAAAATAATGCATACTCTCTCAGTTGTTCTATCGGGTTAACGCAAATTACCAATGAAAATGCGGATCCCAGCGAGTGTTTGAAACAAGCTGACATAGCCCTTTATATCGCCAAGAATCTCGGCCGCAACTTGGTTCATTGTTATAATAAAGAAGATGAACAAAACCAAACACTGCAAACCGGTTTAGAATGGGGCCATAGTGTTAGGCAAGCGCTTCAGAACGACAGCATAGAACTCCACTATCAACCGATCTGGGATTTCAAAAAACAACAAATAGCCTATTACGAAGCACTGCTTAGATTAAAGATTAACGGTGAGACAGTTTACCCAAATCAGTTTATTCCTGCATTAGAGCTACTTAATGATACATTTTTGATGGATCAATGTGTGATCAGAACTGCCATTAAAGCACTGGCTGAACATGAGATTTTGAGCCAAGTGGCGATTAATTTATCTGCTCATTCATTTTTAGATGAACGACTGCAACCCCACATTCAGGCTTGTTTAAAAGAGCATCAAGTTTCAGCTAATCGCGTTATTTTTGAAATCACAGAATCTGCCAGTATCAATAACCTTAACGCAACCCAGACAATGATTAAAAATCTGAACGATCTTGGCTGCCATTTCGCTATTGATGATTTCGGGACAGGCTTCAGCACTTTTAGCTACCTAAAACAGCTACCCGCACAGCATGTTAAAATAGATGGCTCCTTTGTTCGAGACATGCTCAACGACCCAATTGACCTGGCGCTGGTCAAAGCTGTAAACGATATTAGTCACTCGTTAGATAAGTGTTCAGTTGCCGAATATGTCGAAAACAAAGAAATATTTCAACAACTTAAGGAAATAGGTGTGGACTATGGACAGGGTTACTTTATCTCTAGACCGCTCCCTATTGAACAACTAGCGAGCAGTGCAAAAACTATTTTATCTCTAAAAACAGCGTAGTAACATTTTTATACTAAAGGTTACTTTTACTTCTTGCAAAGTCCACTATAATTAAAGATACCAGTTTAAAATGTCACCAAATTTTAAGGTAACACCTTAATTTTATAGACATTCAAAGGATTGAGTTACATCTTGCTATGGACTTCAAGGGGTAAATTATGCTGTCATTATCACTGTTTTTACTACTTGCAAACTTGCTCATTGCTTATCAATGTTACCGCTATGCCAACACAAAAGGATATCCGGTAAAATTGTTCACAGGGCTCGGTTTGCTACCCTACTTTAATCTAGTGGTTTGGGTTTACTTACTCTTTTTACCAAATTTAACTACTGCAAAAAACATCGAGCAGGCTTAATAGCTCCTTTTTAAAACAAAACAGCATGCAGCCATGCTGTTTTTTGTGTTGTCATTTTCTTGCCCCCAAGTTCGAAGAAGGCGCTTTTTATCCCAAAATTAGGCTAACTAAAAGCGATAGCTAGTTACTATCTCGGCAAGCTGCTTAGCCGTTTTCTCACCTTTTACACATTGCTGCACCAAGGATTTTGGATAAACAAACACCTGTTTATTGTTTGGGTTGCTGAGTTCATTGTAAATAAAGCTTATATGCTCATCTCTAGGTAAACTTCTTAAACCTGCACCATAGTCACATAAACTTCGGGCTAAGCTGGTTACTAGCATTTTTTCAAGCGCCTGCTGCTTTTCTGCTTTCTCTTTCGCTCGTTTGACCCGAGAAGCTTCAAGACTTGCTTTCAGCTTATCCTTAAGCTCTTTTAATTCCGAATCCTTAAGTGAAAGCTTTTCTATGCGTTTCTCAACTTCTCTCAATGACTCCGTAAATTCTTTTACTTGATCCTCACTTTCGTGCCTTTTCGCAAACTCCAGCTCCGCTTTTTGGCGTTCAAGTTCCCTCAATTGAATTCTATTCTCTCTTTCTTGCTCTACGGCTTCGCGGACCTTCTCGGCTCCTGCTCTCACTTTCTCAGCTGCATCCGAATAAGCTTGAGAAAAAGCTTCAGCTATCGGCTGTGAAATCTCAATCTCCGCGATGTCCATATCAAATTCCGGCAGTTCAAACTCCCCTATTGCAGCCACATCATCGAGATTATCGATATGAGAGATCCACTCTAAACGGTGCCGGCGTTTTAATGCCAGTTCAAACACAACTCCCTGATCTTTTAAATAATAGCCAGAAACACTACGAACTTGATCTTGTGTATCATGCTGTAGTGCACTCATTAATACCCGCTCAAAAATAGCAACCTCACGCTTTAGCGCTTCATCAACAACTTGGGCCTGAGCAAAGCTTGTAGCAATGGCTGCGACAGCGCCAAAACAAAGTGGAATTAACTTCATGGTTTACCTCGATACTGTGCTAAATTTTGTGTCGGTGTTTGCTCTACTTGCTCTGCCAATTCATTCAATTGCAGCCTAAGTAGGGCTTGATCTTGCGCTCTTTGTGCTTGGATCAGATCAACGAGATTATTCATTGCCAAACTGCGCTCTTTACGATTTTGTTCAACCACTTGCGTTGCTAACTTGGCAAGCGTAGCTTGATCTATTGGCTTAGTCTCATCAAGTTTTGCAAGCATGGCCTGCATAGCGCTTTGCTGCTGTGCCAGTTGTGTTTGTTGAGCACTCAACTGTTGATGTAAGCCTAAGTTCTGTAGCCAAAGTCCTGACACACCAAGCCCAACGACCAGCCAAGCTGCGACGGCAGCCACTGGCCAAGCGCGAGTTTGATGCTGCAAAGTGAGCTGTGGGGGTGGCGCTTGCTCTTCGAAGCTAGCAGCTCGCTGTTGCCAAGTAATAGCAGCACTCATCATTTCTCGATATTCACTATCTGCCTGAAGTTCGGCCAACTCTGCCTCAGACAGCACTTTGCCATCTAACCACTGCTCAAATAAGTGTGCTAATTTAGCCATGATTTTGCACCTCTAGTTGCCCTTTCATCTTACCTAACGCACTGTATAGCCTAGCCTTCACCGTATTACTTGATAACTCAAGCTGCAGCGCAATTTCATCAAAGGTGTAATGCTGGAAAAACTTTAGCTCCACGACAATGCGCTGCTCAAATGGTAGTTGTTTCAGCGCGATATATATCTCTTCATTACTTTGTTGTTGCGCTATTTTGCTGTCAGGTCCGTGTTGCGGCGTCTCAGGTTCTTTACCTTCAATCGATTCAAACTTATGTTTTCGCATGTGATCCACTATCCTTGCATGGGTGATTTTAAATACCCAAGTCGAGAACTTAGCATCACCATTAAAGGTATGCAGATTTCGATACATACTTAAAAATACATCTTGAGCTATATCTAGCGCGTCTTGCGGGTTACCAACCAGCCTCAAGCATTGGTTATACACACGGCTATGATGCTGGGCGCAAAGCTTTGACCATGCTCTTTGATTACCTTGCAGTGCTCTTTTTATTAATTGTTTTTCGCTATTAAAAAACACGCAGTTCACTCATCCAATCTTCTCACTAACTATTAATCGTAGCGGCTGCAAAAAAAGTTGTTCAGACGGGAAAGTTTTTTGAAAAAAAAAGCACCGAGGGGGTGCTTCTTATCATTACTATTACTATGGCTGACATTGGCCGCTGATGTAGCCACCAACAAAGTCGCTAAACAGTCTAAAATCTCTGATCCGCCCCGTAGTACGACGCCAAATTAAGCCAATCTCACGATATGCATGATCTTGTGGTGGCATAGCCACTAAAGGTTTCCCTTCCAAAATCCCTGCATTGATCGCCATTTGAGGTAAAAAGGTTACGCCATTTTTATATTCCACCATACTTAATAAAGTATGTAGGTTTGCCGCCTCAAATGGATTAATGCACGCGCTACGGTTTAAGTGGCAAGCGCTAAGAGCATGTCCCGTCATACAGTGCTCTTTTTCGAGTAAAAATACACTTTGCTCAGGTAACAGGTTAAAGTCCTCAATCGGCTCTGGTACGCTGTACTCGGTATGGCGAACCAAGCTAAAGTGATCTTTTGCAAGCACTTGAGTATGAAACTTATCGGTTCTATATGGCAGCGCTAACATGGCCATATCAATATGGCCATGCTCTAATTTGTCCAGTAAGTTATCACTGGTATCTTCAACCAGTACCAAATTAAGTGCTGCAAACTCCTTTTTACACGCCTGATAAAGTGGCGCAGCAATAAAACTCGCAATGGTGGGAATGATCCCTAACGTCAACTTGCCAGATAATGGATTTTTATAGCTTTTAGTCAGCTCTTTAACGCTCATGGTGTCGTCGATAATTTTCCGCGCTCGTTCAACCACTTCCTCACCAATATCGGTAAACATTAGGCTGCGATTTTCGCGTTCAATTAGCTGACATCCCAATGTCTCTTCAAGGTTTTGTATCGCGCTACTTAGCGTCGATTGGCCGATAAAGCATGCTTCCGCTGCACGACCAAAATGTTGGTGCTGATGCACCGCAAGCAGGTATTGTAGTTGTTTGATACTAGGTAAATTCGTCACAAGCTTTACTCTTAATTTTCAACAGCACAAATAAAAAGACCCCAACACCAAAGGTGTTGAGATCTTTTCAAGCTAAAAGTCTGTCTTTTTGAAAAGTGCGGTTTATTTTTATACGCCGAACACTAATCTCAAAATATAGAATATAACAATAGCAAGGGCAGCACCAACTGGCAATGTAATTACCCAAGAAACTACGATGTTACGAATAACACCCATGTTTAATGCCGCAATACCACGTGCCATACCCACACCCAATACCGCACCAACTAAGGTTTGAGTTGTAGAGATTGGTAAGCCTGTGCCTGATGCGATTACAACTGTTGAAGCAGCTGCAAGTTCAGCTGCGAAACCACGGCTAGGAGTAAGATGCGTGATGCCTTCACCGATGGTCTTGATAACTTTCTTACCAAGAATCGCAAGACCCGCAACAATACCTAAACCACCTAGTGGTAAGATCCACCAAGCTAGCGCCGCTTTCTTAGCAATTTCACCGTCGTTTTCAACAATGTTTACCACTGCAGCTAATGGACCAATTGCGTTAGCAACGTCATTCGAACCATGCGCGAACGCCATACAACATGCTGTTAGTACCATAAGGATAGCGAATACTTTTTCAACATTGTTGAACTGCATTTGCTTGTCTGCATTAGGATCCATTTTCAGCTTAGAAATCGCAATCTTACCGATAATAGCAATGATAATAGCGATACCGATAGCAAGCGCAAAACCTTCGAATGTGCCAAGCTTGATACCAATATGCTTAAGACCTTTTTTGATTGTAACCAAAGACATAACAAAGCCCGCAAGACCCATGTAAATAGGCACAAAGCGTTTGGCGTTTTCTAGTGGCTTATTGGTATCAAAAATGAGCTTTTGGGCACTCATAAAGATGAGGTAAGCAATAAAGCCGGAGATGGCAGGGGTGACAATCCAGCTCCCAACAATGCCTGCAACTTTGCCCCATTGGATTGCTTCGCTGCCCACAGCTACTAGCGCAAAACCAATGATTGCACCTATGATTGAGTGCGTCGTAGATACAGGCCAACCTAGCATTGAAGCCATTAATAACCATGCGCCTGCAGCAAAAAGCGCGGAGATCATTCCTAATATCATCAGTTCAGGAATATCAATGAAAGGGGTTGAATCTATAATCCCTTTTCGGATCGTTGATGTTACCTCACCACCCGCAAGATAAGCACCAGCGAATTCAAAGATCATAGCAATGATAATTGCTTGTTTGATGGTAAGTGCTTTTGAACCTACCGAAGTACCCATAGCATTCGCAACATCGTTTGCGCCAATACCATAAGCCATAAAGAAACCAACTGCTGCGGCAATTAAAACCAATACTGTGCCGTAGGATGCAATGATATCCATAAGAAACCTTACTTTATTTTAAAAGATCGATTTTTATTAACGAGCTAACATCAGCTCAAGACGTGAACCAACGCGCTCTGCGATATCTGCAAGCCCACCGACCCATTCGATGATCTTGTATAAAAACATCGCATCAATTGGGTTAAGCTCGCTTTCAACAGCGCGTAACTCTCGACGAATTTTAATTTGCATATCGTCGGTATCTTGCTCGATGGCATCGAGCTCAACTAGCATTTTTTCAACTAAAGTGACTTCACGGCCTCTAAAGCCTGTCTCAAGCAGTTCATCAAACTCATTAATCGCTTCTGATGCTTGTTTAGTTGCGTCCACACAACGAGTGACGTAAGCAAGAAAGTCTTTTTGAATGGATTCAGGGATGACCATTTCACGACCGATAACGCGACCTGCGATATCTTTCGCTTTATTGGCTATCTTATCTTGGTGGGTGATAAGTTCCAGTAAGTCAGTCCGTTCTACTGGCATGAATAAACCACGAGGCAAATGTAAACGTACTTCACGTTTTAGTTCATCTGCTTCACGCTCTAGGTTGCGGATTTCAATGCGAATTGCATCCGCTTCTGTCCACTCCCCTTTGAAGACATGGTTAAAAAATGGGATCAAAGCCGCACTGGCTTGATGGACTATTTTTATATGCTCTTCAATTGGCTTAATAGGAGATTTAGCAAATACTCCTAAAAACGCGTTACTAGGCATAACTGACCCTTAAATCATATTTGTATGCATGTGCAAAGTGTAATTTTACAGCATTGAGCGCTGTTGTGAACGGTTTTATTGCAAGTTTAGATGAACTTACTATGAAATTGCGCGCCGAAAGCGCGCAACTAATTGATAAGCATCACAAGGTTTTTGCGATATCTTCTTGAGATGTATGACGAATATCTTTGCCATTTACGAAATAAATCACATATTCCGCAATATTCTGACAACGATCGCCGATACGCTCTAATGAGCGCACAGACCAAATTAAATCCATAATTTTTGGAATCGAGCGTGGGTCTTCCATCATGTAGGTCATAATTTGGCGTGTTACTGCTTCGTATTCACGGTCCACTTTGGCATCAGCTTTATGCACTTCAAATGCCTTTTGCGCGTCCATCCGGGCAAACGCATCGAGCACATCATGCAGCATTTGTGACACTTGGCGACCCATATTGTCAATATTCACCAATAGATCTTGCTGATCTTTGGTAAACGAATCCAATGCAACTTTAGCAATACGCTCCGCTTCGTCTCCGATACGTTCAAGATCTGCAATCGTTTTTGCGATGGCAACAACCAAACGCAAGTCACTGGCTGCAGGCTGCCTTTTCGCGATGATACGTGTACATTCTTCGTCAATATTCACTTCCATCGCATTGACTTTGTAATCGTTCTGACTGACCTTTTTCGCTTTTTCAGCATCATTGTGGTTAACCGCATCAAGCGCAGTGTTTAGTTGCTGCTCTACTAATCCACCCATACTGAGTACGTGGTTTCTCACGTTTTCTAGCTCTTCATTAAAGCGGCCAGAAATGTGCTTATTAATATTGTGTTCCATTATATTCTCCTCGCAAGCTCGCCTTAACCGTAACGACCTGTAATATAGTCTTCTGTTTTCTTCTTAGACGGCGTGGTGAATAAGGTATTGGTATCTGCATACTCAATTAACTCACCCATGTACATAAACGCAGTTTGATCAGATACACGCGCAGCTTGTTGCATGTTATGTGTAACGATAACTACAGTATACTTGTTTTTCAGGTCGTTAATGAGTTCTTCGATAACCAATGTTGAAATCGGATCGAGTGCTGATGTTGGTTCATCAAGTAACAATACTTCTGGTTCAATCGCGATAGAGCGAGCAATCACCAAACGCTGCTGCTGACCACCAGATAAACCAAATGCGCTGTCGTGAAGTCGGTCTTTTACTTCATCCCAAAGTGCGGCGCCACGGAGTGACTTTTCAACCACTTCGTCTAACTTGCGCTTATCTTTGATACCTTGCAGACGCAGACCATAAACCACATTCTCATAAATAGACTTAGGAAAAGGGTTTGGTCTTTGGAATACCATACCTACGTTACGGCGCAGTGCCGCAACATCTACGCTCTTGTCATAAATGTTCTGTCCTTGAAGGTTGATTTCTCCTTCAATACGACAGCTATCAACAAGGTCGTTCATACGGTTAATACAACGCAGTAACGTTGACTTACCACAACCTGATGGACCGATAAACGCGGTTACCTGCCCTTTTGGGATCAACATATTAACGTTGCTAAGGGCTTGTTTATCACCATAGTAAAGATCTAGGTTTTTGATCTCTAGTGCGGTGAGTTCTGGACTTAAGTTTGCTAAATCAAGCTTGTTATTGCCGTTTGCTTGATTGACTTCTGGCGCTACTGTAATCATGTTTTTACCTATTAAAAATCTTTACTATTAATGCTCTAACGATCTGAATTTTTCGCGTAAGTGGTTACGAATACCAATCGCTGTGATATTCAGTGCAATAATCACCGTAACCAGTAGGAACGCGGTTGCATAAACCAAAGGTCTAGCAGCTTCAACATTCGGGCTTTGGAAGCCAACATCATAAATATGGAACCCTAAGTGCATAAACTTACGATCCAAGTGAATATAGGGGAAGTTTCCGTCTAGTGGTAGTGTAGGTGCCATCTTTACTACACCAACCAACATCAGAGGAGCTACCTCACCCGCTGCTCGCGCAACAGCAAGAATAAGACCAGTCATAATTGCCGGACTTGCCATTGGTACAATGATCCGCCATAGGGTTTCAGCTTGAGTCGCACCAAGCGCAAGTGAACCATGACGTACTGAGCTTGGGATCCGAGACAGACCTTCTTCCGTGGATACAATAACCACAGGCAAAGTAAGGATAGCAAGTGTAAGTGCAGACCAAATCACACCTGGTGTACCAAATACAGGACTTGGCGCAGCCTCAGGGTAGAAAAGTTCGTCAATTGACCCACCTAGCATATAAACGAAGAATCCTAAGCCAAACACCCCATATACAATGGATGGAACACCTGCAAGGTTGATCACCGCGATGCGGATCATCTTAGTCACAGCGTTCTTTGCTGCATATTCATGAAGATAAATTGCGGCAATAACACCGAATGGGGTCACGATCACCGCCATCAGCATAACCATAAATACCGTACCAAAGATTGCAGGGAATACCCCACCTTCGGTATTTGCTTCACGCGGGTCATCGCTCACAAACTTGCTGATTTGCACTAAGTAGTGACCCACTTTGGCAAAAAAGCCCATGTCATTTGGAAACCAAACGTCCAACACTTGGTACAGCGGCAAAGTCACTTCTTCACCACGCATATCACGCACTACAACTTGGTCACGCTTTGCTTGCTTCCTTAGCTCAAATAAACGTTTTTCGAAGACTTTGTAATCTTCACGTAGCTCAGCACGGCGTGCATTTAACTCTGCTAACTTTTCCTCTGTCAGGTCATTACCGAGTTGATACGACTTTTCTTTTAAACGTAGACGTTCAAGCTCATAGTTAATGTGCCCGATTTCGCTATTTTGTAGATCAAGCGCCTCGTCATTAAGGTCAACGGCACGCTCAACAAGCTCATGTAACCTTTCTATCGGCTGGTCAGTTACTACTTTACCGTCTTCTAAAACGCGAGCAACATAACCATAGAAATTACCATTTTTACTACGCTCAAATACCGCTAATTCCGCTGGCGTAGACTGGCTTTTGATGTCTGTTGATAACACCCAACGGAAATCAAGTTCTACGTATTCACGGTTACCCGTTTTAATGAGTAAACGCTCGATTTGCTCGCTGTTGTAGCCTGAAAGGTCGAATCCAGCCGCTTCAAGGCGAGACTTCGGCACCATCTCGCGATCATATATTTCACCAATAACAGTCTGCTTAGCAACAGAACCGTCGAGATGCATTTCTACAACTTCTGATGGCCAAAAGAAGCTCAGTCCTTTCCACGCTATCATCGCAAGTAGTCCAATTACTGAAATCAAACTAATACTGACCGCGCCACCTGTCATCCAGATCCACGGAGAACCTGACTTAAACCACTGTTTTACCATGTCATGTCACTCCAATTACATTGAGCTGTACTTTTCACGCAGCTGCTGGCGAACAAACTCAGCAACGGTGTTAAATACGAAAGTAAAAATAAACAATACAAAGGCAGCTAGGAACAGGATGCGATAGTGAGAGCTGCCAACTTCAGACTCCGGCATTTCCACCGCAATGTTTGCAGCAAGCGTACGCATACCTTGGAAGATACTCCAGTCCATGATTGGCGTGTTACCGGTTGCCATCAATACAATCATGGTTTCCCCTACGGCGCGGCCAAGACCCATCATTATCGCAGAGAAGATACCAGGACTTGCTGTTAGTAATACAACACGAACCAAAGTCTGCCACTGCGTGGCACCGAGTGCTAATGAGCCATTAGAAAGGTGCTTAGGTACGCTAAATACCGCGTCTTCTGCAATAGAAAAGATTGTAGGAATAACCGCAAAACCCATCGCGATACCCACGACTAGCGAGTTACGCTGGTCAAATGTTAGACCTAACTCATTGGTTAGATACTGACGCACATTACCGCCAAACAACCAAGACTCAATACCAGCGCTCATGGCAAATGAAATCCAGCCTACGATAAGCACAACAGGGATCAGTAAGATTGAATGCCAGCCTTCAGGCACAACGTGTCTCACTTTTGCAGGTAACTTAGTCCAGCCAAATGCCGTTGCTATCATCGCGATTGGCAATAGCACCAATAAAGCGACCACGGCAGGTAGATGCGTTTCAATTAAAGGAGCAAGCCAAAGGCCCGCCAAGAAGCCCAAGATAACCGTTGGTAGTGCTTCCATTATCTCGACTGTTGGTTTCACCACACGGCGTAATTCACTCGACATGAAATAGGCGGTGTAGATTGCTGACGCTAATGCAATAGGAACAGCAAACAACATGGCATAAAGCGCCGCTTTAATGGTACCAAATGAAATAGGCACTAATGAGAATTTCGACTCAAAGTCATCACTCGCAGAGGTTGATTGCCAAGTGTAAGCAGGCTCAGGATACCCTTCGTACCACACTTCTTGCCACAAAGCAGACCAAGTTACTTCTGGGTGTTCATTGTGTAGTTCTACCACCGTTAACGTATCATCGGCGAGTAACAAAGCCGCATTAGCACGTGGTGCTACCGCAAACTTTTGTACAGCTTTATCTGTGATTTTACCTTGCCATAAGTGTGCTTCACTGGTGGTGTAATATAGACCTAATTGACCATTTTCATTAGTCGTGAAGAAAGTACGACGATAATATTCACTAAATAGTTTGACCTGTTTGCTTTTTGGCGTTTCAAAAGAGCGGATCTTAGCAAACTGGCGTCCATCATCGGTATTGACTTCAAACCACTGTGAAACCTCACCGTTGTCGTTAGCAAGCATTAATGAGTTGGCACCCGCTAGCAGGTTCATATCGACCAAGTTGGCATTTTCTTCATTTGCAGCAAGCAACTGGAATAACTCAACTTCAGAAGCATAGCGAGAATCAAAGACGTAAACTTGATTTGCTGAGCGAACAAATGTGCGCGACGTGTCTGGAGAAATAAGTAACTCATCAACGCGACCATCAATATCTAGCTCGGTACGCTCAACCGCCCATTCAACCTCTCCAGTAAACATGTTTTCTTCTGCAACAAAGGAGGCAAAAATCACACGTTTATCCGCAGTCTGTGCAACAACAGCGGTTTTGTCTTCGAAGTGACTAAAGGCGAATTTACGAATTGCTTGCCCTTGTTCATCAACAATTAGTTGCTTCGCATTAAGTGGATAACTTAAGCGAGGAGTTAAGACACGTTGATTTCCCGGAAAGCTTATCGTGAACATCGGCTTCACCAGTTGTACCTGACCGTTATCCAGACCAAATGCATATTGCCCTAAGAAAGGCGCACTTTCTGCAAATGCTGTAATATTACCGTCAAGTTCAACATCCAATGTATCTAGTAATTTACCGGCGCTTTCACCTTTGATCTGGTAATAATCTACCGAACCTCTGCTGCCGAGTAAGTACGCAATTTCCGTTTGTTCTTCTACCCCTACACCTAAATATGTTTTGTCTTGTGTAAGCTGAATATCCATACGCTTCTCAACCTTTGCCGATTCAAAGATTGGTTGAACAACATATAGTAAGTAGAAGAAGATAAGTAAAAGTGCGACTAATACCATTACTCCACCAGAAGTAATGCCAAATTGTGCAAACCTGTCTTTAAAGAGACGGCTTCTATCCGTTTTAAAGGATGGCTTTTGCGGATTTGAAGTCATCAATATACCCTTTGGTTTAAAAATTGGGGGCATTATATTTCATCAAGATGACAGTTGTGTTACACCCGAGACACAATTGCACTTTCTTCAATCGGTCTTGGCCTTCAAATTCATTATAAAAATAATGGAACTAATCGGCTCAAAAAGTGCTCTGATTGTTAGCCTAGAGTAAATACAAAAATTCCGTTGCATTTCTTTACATTAAGTGTTTTTAGACACTGGACAAAGTAAGTTTTTAGACTAGTCTAAATCATGCGCCGAATTCGTTTTTTCGCCCACGGGCGCCACAAAAAAAGAGACATGATATGAAGCAGTTAATATTAACACTTATAGGTAAGGACCGACCGGGTCTCGTTGAGGAAATCTCTTCCACTATTCTTTCTAACCATGGCAACTGGTTAACCAGTAACTTAAGCCATCTTGCCGGACAATTCGCGGGCATCGTACAGGTTGAAGTTGCAGAAGAACATTTGCAAGAAATACAAGATGCATTGCATAAATTGCCTGGTTTAGACGTTAGCGTTGAATCAGGCGAAAGCTTGCAAGTGCAGGATGAGCCAGACACATTAAATTTAATCATTACAGGCAACGATAGACCGGGAATTGTGCAAGAGCTTGCTACGGTTATTCGTCACAAAGGCGCAAACATCACGCACCTAACCTCAAAACAACGTAGTGCTCCAAACTGGGGACTACCTATTTTCAGCGCTTTCGCAACCGTGACTTTACCTGCAGGCACGGTCAAGGAAAACGTAATTGAAGCACTCGAGTCAATCACCAGTGATTTGATCGTGGACATAGAAGAAAGCTAAAACCTTCACTATACTCATGATAGTTACATGACAAACACGACAGGCGCGTTGTGTTTGTCATAATTATGTCACACACCCTGCTTAAGCTGTAAAAATAAGCTGTACCTATGGAAAGAACCATGCAGGCCGTATCTCCAGAGCATAAAACTATCACGTACTTTGCCAAAGAATTAAGCTGGCTCTCTTTTAACGAACGTGTTTTACAAGAAGCCAAGGACCCAACCAACCCGATCATTGAACGGATCCGGTTTCTTGGTATATTTTCCAACAACTTAGACGAGTTTTTCCAAGTACGAGTTGCAGATGTAAAACGCCGTATCTTATTAAATAACCTTCCTGAAACGAATTTCGACGAAGACGAAGCACTGCTCGCCGACATTCAGAAGAAAGTGTTGGAACTAGGTAAAAAGTTTAATGCTATTTATGACCAGATCCTCATCGACTTAAATGAGCATCACATTCATATTAAGCAACCGGATGCGCTATCGGATTTCCATAAGAATTGGCTAGCCAACTATTTTAAAGACCAAGTACTACCTCACCTATTGCCAATGATGATTAACGAAAGTAAGGACTATTCAGACAATATCAATGACACCATGACCCACCTTTTTGTGGAGCTAAATGGTGAAAAGCAGCATCACGCTTTTTTGGAAGTCCCTACTGATCGCCTGAATCGTTTTGTCCAACTGCCGCCAGAAAAAACTCGTCGGCATAAAACGATTGTGTTGCTCGATGACGTTATTCGATTTTTTATAGCCGATGTGTTTAAGAGTTTCTTCAAATTTGAACGCATTGACGCCTATTCGATGAAACTCACTCGTGACGCTGAATACAACTTAGATGATGAGCTTGAAGAAGGCGTGTTAGATACCATGTCTAAAGGTCTCAAACAGCGCTTATATGCCGAACCAGTGCGCTTGGTATATGAAGAATCTATGCCGGAAGAAATGATCAAGCTGATGAAAAAGCGCTTAGGAGTGACAGGTCAAGATGCCATGATCCCAGGCGGTAGATATCGCAATTTTCGGGATTTTATTTCTTTTCCAAATGTTGGTCGCGGCTATCTAGAAAACAAGCCCCTGCCGCCGCTTAAAAGCGCAGCCTTTTCAAAATATAGCAGTGTCTTTCGCGCAATTTCAGTTCAAGATATCTTACTGTACTACCCCTACCATACCTTCAATCACATGCTGGAATATATCCGCCAAGCGGCGTTTGACCCCAGAGTGACGCAAATCAAGGTCAACATTTATCGTGTGGCAAAGCAATCTCGATTGATCGCTTCATTGATCAATGCAGCAAAAAATGGCAAAAAAGTCACCGTGATGGTTGAATTGAAAGCCCGCTTCGATGAGCAAAATAATATTGAGTGGGCAAAACTCATGAGTGAATACGGTATTAAGGTCATGATTGGCATACCAGCGCTTAAGGTCCATAGTAAGCTTTGTGTGGTTCACCGTAGAGAAAAAGGCAAAATCGTCAAATATGCACACATAGGAACGGGTAACTTCCACGAAAAGACGGCTCGGATTTATACTGATTTCAGTCTGTTTACCAAACACCCCGATATTACGGAAGAATGCGATAGCGTGTTTCGCTTTATTGAGAGTAGTTATCTACCGTTTAAATTCGAACACCTGATGATTTCCCCCATCAATGCACGCAGTAGAATTGTAGAGTTGATCGATGAAGAGATAACTCATGCAGAGCAAGGGAGAACAGGAAAAGTAACAATTAAAATCAATAATTTAGTTGACAAGCAGCTCGTTGATAAACTTTACGAAGCATCACGTAAAGGCGTCAAGATCCGCCTCATTGTGCGAGGTATGTGTGCCCTTGTACCAGGCCTTACACAGTTTAGCGATAATATAAAGATCATTAGTATCGTCGATCGTTTCTTAGAACACCCGCGAGTGATGATTTTCGATAATAACGGCGACCCCAAGGTGTATATTTCGTCAGCAGACTGGATGACCCGTAACCTCGACCACCGAGTTGAAGTAGGCACGCCTATTTATGCCGAGCATTTGAAGAAACTAATTATCGATATTATTGAACTGCAGTTTAAAGATCGCACCAAAGCCAGAATTATTGACGCCGAACAGAAGAATCTGTACGTTCGCCGAGGTAACCGTAAAAAAATTCGCTCTCAGATCGCGATTTATGACCATTTAAAAAAATGGGAGTTACACCAATTAAATGAAGCGAAAGAATAACCGTTGAGGAAGAATATATGCGCGACTACCCTTCTATTGCCGCAGTAGACTTAGGTTCAAATAGTTTTCACCTTGTTGTAGCAAGAGAAGTAGATGGTCGCCTTCAACTCCTCCATAAAGAAAAGCAGCGTGTGTACTTGGCCGCGGGCCTTGATGATGATTTTAATTTAAGTGACGACGCGATCGCCCGAGCATTAGATACCCTCTCGCAATTTGCGACGACACTACATGATTTTCCGAAAGAGTCCGTGCAAGTAGTAGCAACCTATACGCTGCGAAATTGCAAAAACCTTAATTATTTTCTCGCGAAGGCAAAACAAGTTTTTCCATATCCAATCAATGTGATTTCAGGTCAAGAAGAAGCTCGTCTTATTTACCAAGGGGTCGCCAACCATGAACATGATAGTCATAACCGTTTGGTTATCGACATCGGTGGAGGCAGCACAGAGTTGGTCATTGGTCAGCACCTTACACACAAACTGTTAAGTAGTCGCAATGTGGGCTGCGTAACCATGCAAAAAGCCTACTTTGCTGATGGTAAATTATCTGCAAAACGATTCAAAAAGGCAGAAATAAAAGCAGAACAACAAATTGAAAGTATTACCGCGAGCTACTTAAGACTCGGCTGGAATACCGTTATCGGTACTTCTGGTACCATTAAAGCGATTGCGGCCATGGTTCACGAACTCACTCAAGCCGATGAAATTACCCTGCCTATTTTGGAGCAAATTAAGCAGTTATTTATTGATGCAGGACACATAGACAACGTCTCCTTAAAAGCACTACCAGAGGAGCGAAAAACCAGTATTGCTGGCGGCCTTGCTGTATTGATAGCACTGTTTAGACAGTTAGGACTCGAGCGCATGCGCCTTAGTGAATATGCATTGCGAGAAGGTTTATTGTTTGAAATGCATCAAACCGACGAGTTTGATATTCGAACTCGCACAATTAACACGTTCAGCGATCACTATAATATTGATAAACAACACGCCGAAAATATTTGTGAAACCATCAAACTTTTTACCACTCAACTAAAAGCGCAATGGCAACTATCCTCTTATGATGTCGAAATGTTATGTTGGGCAGCAAAACTCCACGAAGTTGGGCTTGCCATTAACTCTTCTGGCATGCATAAACACGGTGCTTATATTGTCAGGCACAGTCAACTTCCAGGCTTTACTCAAGCCCAGCAATTAAGGCTAAGTGCACTTGTACGCTTTTATCGAAAAAAGATAAAAATGCCAGAGTTAACAGAGTTAATCGAAGAAGAGCTAATACACTTCAACCGTATTTTGGCTGTGTTTCGTCTCAGCGTTTTAGTGAACCAAAAACGCCAACAAGACCAACTTCCAGAGCTCAGCATCACGGCTGTTGATAACGCCTTGATACTTCACATAGCAACTGAGTGGCTCGAATCACATTCACTGTTTCAAGCAGATTTAGAGCAAGAACAAAACTACTTAAAAACAATAGGTATTCAATTTAACCTGAGCTTTGGATAAGTATGCTGGCTATTGGAAGGGAATTCGACGTCGTTAGAACTGAAACAGGTTGCTAGAAAGGCGCTAACTATCCACAGCTCAAGTTACTTACCTTCTCACATTGACAGGTGAGAGCTACTGTTCATCACCTGCCACAATAGAGAGGATTTCATCTGCGTAAGCTCGACTAGAAAGCGCCATATCATAGAGATAATTGGTCGGTGTAGCAGGTCGAATGGCTTGTAAAATAAGCTCAGCTTCTCGCCAGTCATTGCGCTCAATTTCGAATGCTAAACGTAGCGCTCCACCAAGCAACCCTTGATAACTCAGTAGCGCGCTGGAAAGCGAATCATCGAGTGAAAATTCTGCTGCTATCACAGCAAGATCAACATCAAGTATCACGTCAAGGATGGACATAAGACCAAGCAAATAGCCGGTTTCAGCCATTTCTTCGCCCCCTGGCATCAAAAATGTTTCCACAAACTTGGCACGAGTTAACCCCATTCTTGTCAGCTCACTGGGTTTATCTGAACCCAATTCGCTCAACGCGAGTACTTTAACAAACTGCCTAATTGCGTCTTCACCTAAATACACTACGGCCTGAGAGATAGACTTAATTTCTAACCTGTCTTCACCGGCTTTCGCGTTCGCCAGTTTTAGTAGTCGTGCGGTTAAACTCAGATCTTTACTTACTCTAGTTTGTATTTCTTTGAAGCATAAAGACTTTCTTGCTGTTGCTTGTAGCAGCTGAAACACCACCATTTTCGACGGTTCCACGTTGCCATGGTTGAGCATTTCAGGCTTGGCGAAAAAGAAACCTTGGAAAAAGTCTGCTCCAGATGATTTGATGATCTCGAACTCTTCTTTTGATTCGATACGCTCAACAATCACCTTAATATCTGGATACTGACGCTTGAGCTTTTTTACCGTCATATTGGTTTTTATAATTGGCTGCTCAACCTCTATTTTGACGAATTCCATGAGTGGTAACAACGGATCCCACTTTGACGTGCCATCGTAGTCATCTAGCGCAAAGCGGTAGCCTTTCTCTGTTAACTTAGTCACCGTATTCACCAGTGAAGGAATATTTTTAGAGCGCTCAACGATTTCCACCACAATTTTCTGTGGCGCTAATAAGCTAGGTAATTCCTGCAGCAAGGATTCGTCGGATAGGTTTATAAAGGCAAGCTGTCCCGCGGCCAAACGGTCTACGCCGATAAACATTAAGGAGTTAAAAAACATTCGCCCAGTCGCTTGCCCATCGCTCACCCCTACAGGGAAAGCATTGTTATCTGAGTCTCTGTAAAGCAACTCATAGGCAAAGACTTCTTGATCTGGCCGCAAAATGGCCTGTCGTGCAATATACTGCACTGCTGATTTACGTACTTCAGTCACCGGACCACTCATTAACATTCGTATCCTTTATTAGGTAAAAGGAAACCACGTATCATGGAGCGTATAATATGGTAACGCCCCGAGCAATAAAAAAGTTTCGCTATTTTACAACACTTATAACCAAAAGTTACCAACTTATTAAACTAAGTCCTTATAAAGAGTAGGCTTTTAATTCACAGAACGCCAGCGGCTTGCCTGTCTAAGAAAAGTTAAGCTAAGATGAGTGCATGAAGCAAGTTTTGATCGTCTGGTTATTCGCCTTTGCCGGTTTGACTAAGGCAGAACAAGTCCCCTACTTAAAATACAGTTTAAGTGGCTCGGGAAGCTTTTACCCTTATTTTACTCACAGCGAAGATGCGCCCGGGATCCTACCCGAAATGGTGGAAGCCATTTTGGTAAAGGCAAATATCAAAGGCGAAAACTTACTTCTCCCAGCTAAACGTACTAACTTTTATTTAGAAAAGCAGCAAATTGATTTTGATATTATCAGCCCAGATTGGTTGAACGAACAGCAAAAGCAAGATGATAGATTTATCTATTCAGACCCCATTCTACCTATTAAAGAGTACGTTGTTACCCGTCAGTCTCAACCACCAGTACTAACCCTAGCGGGTATCGAAGTTGGCACAGTGAGAGGCTACTACTACCATGATGACCAACTATTCGAGCGAGTTGATTTCGCATCCGAAAAGGAACTACTTCAGGCCTTAAACTTACGGCGGATTGAGCATATTATCATTGGTGATTTACCCGCATTATATTGGTCAGAACAACTTGGTATTACTTTTAGCTTCAACCAGCTACATTCAGAAGGGATGTTGCAGCTACGCCTGTTAGCTAAGCATCAAGGATTACTTAAGCGGATAAATCAAGCTATCGCACAACTCAAACTCTCAGGTGAAATCGAAAAAATAGAACAGCAGTATATTTCCCAACTACCTATACACGCAAAAGGTGGCAGATAACCTCTGCTCTGGACATAGATCAAGTTATACGCATAAATTCTTCCCATAAATTGAGCATCAATTGACGCATTTGGTATAATGGCGCTTTTACAGCTTGGGAAATCATTATGACTATCGCTGCCGCGCTTGCTGAGCGCAGTAACAATCAATGTGAGCTATGTACCTCAACGGATGGTCTCGAAGTATACGAAGTACCACCAGTCGCCGAGGCGCATTCTGACAAATGTGTTTATCTTTGTAGCCAGTGCAAACCACAGGTTGAAGGTCAACAGGATTTAGAAGCCAACCATTGGCACTGTTTAAACGATAGTATGTGGAGCCAAGTTCCTGCCGTTCAGGTTGTTGCCTACCGTATGCTTAAACGCCTCGCGCCAGATAATGGTTGGGCTCAAGATGCATTAGACATGCTGTATCTAGAAGATGAGACTCGAGCATGGGCAGATCAAGCACTTGCAGAGGATGACGACCTTGTTCACCTAGACAGTAACGGGGTGAAACTGAGTGCTGGTGACACAGTGACTTTGATTAAAGACTTGGATGTTAAAGGTAGTAGCCTAGTTGCAAAACGCGGCACTGCGGTACGTAACATTCGCCTCTCGCCTTCAAACCCAGAGCATATTGAAGGTCGTGTAGAAGGTCAAAACATCGTTATTTTAACGAAGTTTGTTAAGAAATAACTAGGCCCTAAGATAAACTGCTAAGTCTCTTCAATACTTTATCGACTAGGGCCTGTTGATCTTTGCTGTTTGATTTTTGTTCTCCTGAGTGTGTTTTGGTCGCGACGCTCGACTTGCCGCCTAGTAATCTAGGCAAAAGTTGAGCAACAATGAACGAAGCGCACTCAGGTGAACCCAAAGGGCAGCGCTTGATTAGCATTTCTACTGTGTTCTCGCCTGACTCACATAGAATAACTATGCTACGCAGGCTCTGCCTTGTACAAATTCCAATCAAACTGCTGCAAAAACAAACTTGAAAGGTAAACAGGCCCTAGATAACCTGAGCTGCGGATAATTAATGCCTTTCTAGCAGCCAGTTTTAGCGCTAACTGCGTTGAATTCACTTCCAATAGCCAGCTATTGGTGCGTAAATTCGCCTTGTTTTCCCTAAAACTCTCTGGCTAGAAAAGGAAATAACTAATCTGTTCTTTAGAAACAATGAGTTGGAACATTCCTTATCCAAACCTCAGGTTAGATAGCTTAGCAGTTTATTTTTACTATTCTTCTACTAATTGAATGCTGCGGTAAAACGCACCATCATCCTCAGCCAATAACGAAACCAGCTCAGGCAACACTTTATCCATGATTTTCTTTAAGGTCCAAGGCGGATTGATCACCATCATACCAGAAGCCGTCATGCCTCGTTCTTGTGTATCTGCGCGGGTGGCAAGTTCAAACACTTGAATATTACGCACTCCAGATTCAATCAGACTCGACTCCATTGCATCAATGCGTTCACGGTCAACAACGGGATACCAGATCATATAGACGCCGGAATCAAACTTTTTGTGCGCTTTTATGATGCTTTTGACCGCAACATCATAATCGGATTTGATCTCATAAGGAGGATCCATTAGCACGCAGGCTCTGCGTGAAGCTGGAGGCACCAATCCTAATAGCCCTTTAAAACCGTCACTCCCAGTGACGCGCAGTGACTTTTTATGTGCCGTATTTTGCTTTAACAGCTCAAGATCTTTTGGATGTAGCTCAAAAAACCAACCGTTATCCTGACGACGTAAGAAGTGCTCCGCTACCTTAGGAGAACCGGGATAATGGCTTAATTTATCGCCTTCGTTAAATGATTTGATTAATGCAACATAATCGCTAATTGCCGACACGGATCCAGAATAATCCCACAGCTTAGCGATGCCTTGCAGATACTCCTGAGTTTTTTGTGCATCACTACTCGCTAGCTCAAAAAAACCAGCGCCAGAGTGCGTATCCACGTAATCGTACGGCTTATCTTTTTTAGCCATGTATATGACAAAGCTTCTGCCAATACTAAATGTTTGATCACATCGGCAGGGTTTCCTGCATGAAAAGAATGTCGGTAACTGAGCATAACCCCGCCTTGATAAAAATAATAACAACACAGGTGAAATAAACCTGAGCTAAATTTGAGCAATGATTCATCAATTTTTAACTTTAGACTGAATCACTTCTGAACAAAATATTCCAATATCGGCATTATCTCTTAAAAGTTGAGAAAAATCAGCAGAAAGTCGCGTAAACACTAGCATCCTTAGCCGCTTTGTTTTACATTTGCATGACAAATCACAGTCATATGAGCGCATTTATGAATAACCAAGATCTCCAAAAACTCGACCAGTTGATTGACCAACTTTTGAGCCAAAATAACCAGTTAAAATCGGAAGTTTCGGCACTGAAGGAACAAAATCAAAAACTCATCGATGAAAATGAAACCCTACAGCTTGAAATGCTAGAAAGCGAAGAAAAGCAAAAAGAATTTAGTTCATCTTTATCTGGCCTACTTGATAAGTTGCAAACTCAACAGGCTAGCTAATGTCTGAGCAGAATAACCAAGTAACAGTGACGTTACTTGGCAAGTCACATCAATTTGCATGTGCGCCAGATCAAGAAGAAGCGCTGCATAACGCCGTAGCGCTTTTAGACCGACGTGTAGAAGAAATGCGTAAACGCTCAACCGTTCGCAATGATCACAATGCGTTACTACTCGCAGCCTTACACCTTTGTCATGATTTACAAGCATTGGAAGCAAAGCAACAGCAAGACGCAGAGTTCGTTTCCACGCTCATCGACAAGTTAGTGCTGCCTGCAGGCGAATAATGCCGACATACTGGAGCAACCCTATCTTATGTAGCATCTCTCTAGTTTGGGGTCTCATTCTATTGGCGGCGAGTTTTCAAAGTACTGCCGCCAATGCTAATCAGTTCCATAAAGTCAATGACGCGGTTTATTTTATCAAAGGAAAAGATAGCGCTTTACAGCCCAATCAAGCTTTAGTTATCGGCAAACAGTGTGCACTGTTGGCATCCACACATGGCGATCTTGTCACCACAGAGGCCTTGATCCACGAATTAGAAAAGCGCCTCACCGTTCCGCTTTGTTACGTAATCTCTTTGCATGCCGATATCAAACAAGACACCAGCATAGTGCTACTCAAGCATGCTTATCCAAATTTACAATGGCTAAGCCCAACGGCAACATCAGCCAACGCATTGACGACTGCCTTTCACGCACAGCTTGAGCTTTTTAACCAAAGCGTCATGCTTAGTGAAAATCGTATCGCGTCTCTAGAACCAAGTGAACGAACGAAGTGGCAAACCAAACTTGCACTGGCAAAAAGTAGGATTGCAACGTGGTCCAAGCTCGCCACACAAGCACCATCAAGTAAAGCCATTGATAACGCGCCTAAAACCGTGGAGCTAGGAGGTGTAGTGGTTGAGCTTACTCAAGTCACGGGCTTTAGCGGTCATGACATCAGTGTTTATCTGCCAAAATATCAAGGCTTGATAGCAGGTTATAGCGTGGATCAGATCCCACTTGCACATTTACCGCATACTACACAGTGGCAGCAAACTATTGCTCGCTTTAATCGCTATGCACTCGATTGGATATTACCTGCAACAGGAAAACCCTATCGTCCTGAAATGCTGAGCACTCCAGCACAATTTTTGGCTTTATTAGCGTTACAAGATAGTCAACAAGTGGTTGAAAAGATAAGCATTCTATATCCAAATAAACACATGCAGCAACGCGCGTTATTACAGTGGCAACACTTTCAGCAGCAAAGAAATTTTGAATAAAACTTAACCTCTCGGTATAGTTAAAGGATGAACAGAGTATTAATACAGCTAAGCGGGTTAATATTACTAACCATGCTCTCTGGGTGTAAAAGCAGTAGCAGTCCACAAGTGAGTAGGCAAGCCATTTTGTCGGCTCTCACACAAGTGCCCGTAGAAAAGCCAGTCATGCCTCCAGCTATAGTTGAGGTAAAACCACCCAAAGCCACTACCGTTAAAGCCCCCCTCAGAGACGATGATTTATGGCAACACATACGCCAAAAGCTCAGTTTTAATACTGCATCTCACCCAAGGCTTGATAAGCGCATAAAATGGTATTTATCACAGCCTAATTATCTCAATGTGGTAAATAAGCGCGCCGCCCCCTACTTTTATCACGTAGTAAAAAAGGTAGAGCGCAAAGGTCTTCCTGTTGAAATCGCATTACTTCCTTTTGTCGAAAGTGACTTTAGACCAAAGGCCAAATCGCAACAAAATGCTGTTGGAGTTTGGCAGTTAGTGGATGCCACTGCCTACCATTTCGGCATCAAGAAAGACGAATGGTATGACGGTCGACAGGATGTGTTAGCATCGACTGACGCCGCGCTTGATTATTTGCTGTATTTGCATGAACGCTTTGATGGCGACTGGCTACACGCGCTTGCGGCCTACAACACAGGTGAAGGGCGTGTCAAAAAAGCCATCGCAAAGAATAAAAAAGCAGGAAAGTCGACCCACTTTTGGCACTTAACATTACCAAAAGAAACCGCAGACTACGTGCCCAAACTCTTAGCGCTCAGCCACTTACTAAAAACCTCACCCAAGGGTTTTAAGATACCAAGTTTGCCCAACAAGGCCACTACGTCGATACTTGATATTGGACAGCAATTTGACGTCAATCAACTGGCTAAACTCAGTGGTATCAAAAAGCGTCAACTATACGCACTCAATCAAGGGATCTTAAAACATAGAAGCTCTCCAAACGGTCCACACAAAGTGTTATTGCCATTATCCGAGCAAGCATTATTGGAAAGTGCATTTTTCAGGGAAAACTTCAGCCAAGGCTACACTGTCAAAGCTAACGACACACTCTACCGCATCGCATTAAATGCGGGGATGAGTGTTAGTGCACTAAAAGCGCTGAACAATAAGCGCTCTGATTTGATCCGAGTTGGCGAAAAGCTATTAGTTTCCGAGAGTAATGAGCAGTTAGACTTACTCATCGACTATGACGTAAGCCCTTATATTAAAGAAATAAAAGCCAAGCCCATACCTCAAGTGGAACATCACCACACCATAAAACAAGGCGAGTCATTGTGGACTATCAGCCGTCACTACAAGGTCGCGGTAAAAGATTTATTAAATTGGAATTCACTCACGGCGCAGAGTCTATTAAAACCTGGCAAAGTGTTAATGGTGTTTTTACCAGCTCCTGCTGCACCAAAAAGCAATAAGACTCAACCAGCTAGCTCCTCAATCTCTAGCATTGAAGCGCTCCAATCAATACTGCGCCATGGCAAGCCAAAGCAAAGTGAGAGCCCAAATTAAAGGGATAGACTTGCGTCCAAGAAGCGCACTCACGTAAACTACACGCTTTACAGGTGGATGCTAAATGGCGTCACCGAACACTATTTATTTAAGGTTTACTTATGCAAATTGCAAAGAACACAGTGGTAGAGTTTCACTACACACTTCACGAAGGTGACAGCCAAATCGAATCAAGCAAAGAAGGCGAGCCACTAAACTACCTGCACGGTACTGAAGGCATGCTACCTGGTCTTGAAAGTGAACTTGAAGGTAAAACCGGTGGCGATAGCTTTACGGTAACCTTAACGCCAGAGCAAGCTTATGGCGAATATCAAGACGGTCTAGTACAGCGCATCCCTATTAAGCACCTTCAAGGTCTTGGTGACAGCAAAGTTTGGAAGCCAGGCATGACTGCTATTGTCGATTCAAACCAAGGTCGTCATCAGGTTAAAGTAGTAAAGGTAGGACGCTTCAATGCGGATTGCGACTTAAACCACCCATTCGCAGGCAAAACATTAACGTTTGATGTTGAGATCCTTTCTGTACGCGAAGCAACTGCAGAAGAAATTTCACATGGTCACGTACACGCTGCTGGCGGCTGCGGACACTAATGATGAACCAAGTTGCCATCGTTACCGGTGGCAGCTTTGGCATTGGCGCCGCCATTGTCAACAAGCTGCTATCGCAACAATACACCGTTTATAACCTCGATATTCAGCCCAGTGAACAAGGGATTTTTCGCCATTGTGACGTCAGTAAAGTCGCCGATGTAAAAGCAACAATCGCAGATATAGTCGCAGAAACGGGGAAAATAGATGCGCTTGTTTCAAACGCGGGGAAACATCTGAGTGCAACAATCGAAGATACCGACGAAGCCACACTTGACGCCCTTTTTGCATTGAATGTGAAAGGCGCTTACGCTGCCATACAAGCCGTATTACCAAGCATGAAATCACAAGGTAGCGGTAGCATCGTATTGATGTCTTCGGATCAGGCAATTATTGGTAAACCTAACTCTTTCGCTTACAACCTTTCTAAATGTGCACTTGCTTCGATGGCGAAAACCACAGCATTGGATTACGCCAAATTTAACATTCGCGCGAATGCAGTGTGCCCTGGCACAATTGAAACTCCGTTATTCCATCATGCCATTGATAGTTACTGCGCGCGCAGCGGCGCTGATAAAGCAGAAATTGTTGCAGAAGAAGCCCAGTTGCAGCCATTGGGTAGATTAGGGCAACCGCAAGAGGTTGCAGCGCTGGTTGCTTTCTTGCTAAATGAGGATGCGAGCTTTATCACAGGTAGCCTACAAAGCATTGATGGCGGTTATACTGCACAGTAAAAAAGGAATGCGTGATGAGTCTGAGAGTTATTGATAGCCACCTACACTTTTTCGATTTAGCGTTAGGACAATATTCTTGGCTCAAACACGACCCGCCCGCTTGGCCTAATCTGGAAAAAATAAGGCAGAATCATACCCTTACTAGTCTTCCCCAACATGCACAGTTTACACTCGAAGCCTTGGTGCATGTGGAAGCCGGTTTTGATAATCACAATCCCATCAACGAATTACATTGGTTAAATCAGGAACTAAGCAGCTTTCCTTTTAAAGCCGTCGGTTACGCCCCTATTAACGCAACGCCTGAGCAATTTAGTGCAGCCATAGCACAGTTAGCACATCCTCATCTCGTGGCGATAAGAGACATCACCGAAGGCAGTGATAGCCAACGTTTATCCGCGCCTTTCGTGCTCAAAAATCTCACCAGTCTTGCCGAGCACGGACTACATTTTGAGGCGCAATTAGAATTTAAACAAAGCGAAAAAGTCGACCTTTTATTACAACTTGCAGAACAAAAAGCTGACCTTAAAATCGTATTTAACCATGCAGGGTTTATTGACGCTAACAGCCCTTGTACAGATATATTAAGGCGCATTGGAGCGCTTAATAATGTCATGATCAAGTGCTCTGGCCACGAAATGTTAGCAAACCCACTCCCACTCTCTGAGTGGCTTACTCACTTAATCACACATGCGGGAGAAGAGAGCCTAATGCTAGGTTCGAATTATCCGGTTTCTCTTATGCAAAAAAGCTATTGGCAAATATGGCAGGATTATTTAGACGTGATAGGCATATCGTCAACTTGGCATAAACTCAGCCGAGACAATGCCAAAAGTTGCTATGGATTATGAGCGGATCTGGACGAGATCGTAAGCAACTAGCTCAGGTACTATGCGCTGTAGTTTTTCTTCCGTTTGATCTAAGGTGTTTAAGCACTCGCAATATTCTTCTGCTTTTTCTTCTAATTGATGGGCTTTTTTCTGCAGCGATTTATCTATCTCTTTCGAAATAATCTCCATGCGTTGTCCCATATCGTTAATGCGATCTTCGATATTCCCTTCGCGAGATTTAAATGCATCCCCCAAAGAGACTAAAATAGAGCCCAACGAACCATGAACAGCAGAGTGAATTTTTTGGCTGATCTCTTTAGTAAAAAAATCATCAATTTTAGAAAGTGACTGTGGTGCGATAAAAAAGAAATCATCTCCACGCTTAAACTTATCCATCAGCGCACGTTCAACGTATTGCAACTGCGTTTTGAGCACTTCGGGCTCTTTGTCGGACATTCCCTCAACCACCTGCTCAATCGCACTCAATCCGAGGTTGACGCCATCGGTTGCCAGATTTACCAGCTCAGGAACGGTATCCCGTATTCCTAAAGAGTACTCGCGCACAACTCTCTCCCCTTCCGGATCTAACTCAATCCAGCGACCTAGAATAAAGAGCTGACTATCATTGTTGATTTGGATTCGAGTCTGACCATCATCAACGATACGAATTTCGTTGTCGGTTATGATAAGACCATGCCCAAGTTCAACATCGCACTTATTTTTTGCATGTACGGAAGACGCCAATACGGCACAAGACAAGGCTATCGCGCTGAGTAATCGATTCATATGGCCTCCTGTGTGCAGAACGTAAGACGGGAAAGGGGTGCTTCAGGAGAGTACCAAAAGATCAAACAATCCCAAAGCCATTTTAGACGGATGAAAGTAACAAGCTATGTCTTACTGGCAATATTAGAGATCCATACCCGTCAGCATTAAAGGCAGTAGCAATACCACTAACTAAGGGCTATTGATAGTATCTCACTAACCTGACAAAGGCATCCGCAGTTTTAATAGTTGGATTATTTTTACCATCAGCAAACTGATACACCCAAGCAAACTGAGGTTGACTAGTCTGGGTCGTCGCAGACCAGTAATTATTACTTTTGGTCGTTGGAAATACCGTTATGTTTATCGCTGGAGTCACACACTCGTGATACACAATACTGGCAAGCTCTTTAACGTTAGGTACTTGCCAGTCTGTAAACCCTGCAAATTGGTCTTCGTTGGCAACCACCAATGCCTGCTGCCAAGTAAGTTGCTGAGCATTGTCTTCACAGCTTTGAGAAGTCGCGTTGTAACTTTGCCCAAAGTTGCAGCGCTGCCACATTAATCCCGTTTGGCTATCCAGCACTGTACCGTTGCTATTTATCGTATAACGGCTGGTATTGGAGCCAGTACCAACGCAAGTTTGCGCTTGGCAAACAGCCGTGAATGACAGAGTAAATAGTATAGTTGTAATAATTTTCATACCACGCTCCCTAAGGATTCCTAACCAACCTAACAAATGCGCTGCTAGACTTTTCTACTGCAAAATCATTGCCCGTATCCATGTCGATAACATAAGCCCTTCTCAGCGTGCCACCGGTACCATCTAAACTCGACTGCAAGGTCCAGTAATAGCGATGACCAAGTGTTGTTGTGCTAGGTAAGTTAGGGAAAAGCGCTTCATCTATCACCGCAGCACCTGCACTGCCGTAATCTAGTAGTCCAAGTAGTTCCATATAAGTTGGTAAGCGCCAATTGTTACCACCACAGTAACTTTGCTCTCCAACGGCAGGGTTATTTACTTCATCAATCAAAGCTTGAATACCACAGTGACTATCCTGCGGGCAGGTTGTATTTGCTGCGGCCTGCACACTCCCCTCGGCAATCGCTCCATCTACCTCAACATACCAGGTATAACTATTTTGTGCGTTGCGAGAAGAAGTGTTTGGTAATGTACCCGAACTCGCTTCTTTTACTTCCCAAATAAGTCCCGTGACGTTATCACGAACGCAAGCAAAGTCGGTAGCGTCATCAGGCAGTTCATCCGCAAAGCGATTTAGTTTGGTAAAGTCAAAACCTGCTTGACCACTGCCTTCTTTCGCCACCTGAGTGGCAAAATTATCACGCCCACGCTGTGCATCTTGAGCCGTAAACTGCGTCATACTACAGGTGATCACATCCGTATTGTTAAAACACGCGGTTTGGCCACTGTCGTTTAGTTTACCTAATGGCTTTTTCTCTATATCAATGCGCACGGTGTCGGTAGCTGAACGGTTTTGTGAGTCAGTAACGGTCAGCTCAAATTCCACTTGCGACAAAATATTTTGATCTGGTGCGTTAAAAGTTGTTGAACACCCGGTAACAGAACTTAATGCTACCTGAGTGCCAGACGTCACTTGCCGCCATACACACTGTTTCTGACCAGATACCGTATCACTGTTTGAACCATCAAGCGTGACCTCATCAAACTCTTGCACTTGCTGGTCGCTCCCAGCATCCGCCACTACTACATCCGAATTCTCAAGTAGCCCGAGGGTAAACTGGGTACTGGCTTGTCCGCCTTCATCATCGGTAACCGTCAACTGCCAGATTGACGCCTGAGAGGTAGCCAATAATGGGTGGACAAAAGATAAAGTAGCTGTATTCAAACCAATTGGCTGTATTGTTGTGGGACCACTCACTTGTTGCCATTGATAAGCAACCACTTGGCCATTTTCGTCTGGATCGGAGGAGCCTGCGCCACTGAGGACAATAGTATCTTTATATTTGGCTGGTAGTGTTTCCGGTGCAGTTTGGCTGATACTTGGTATAGGTAATTGGTTGTTAGATTTGATAGCAACCGTCACTTGGTCGCTTGCAAGACTGCCATCAGGCGCAACATAGTCAACCTGAATAAGTAAATTGACATCGGCTTTGATATCCGGTGCAACAAAAGCGGCTTGTTGCTCCGTAATTGGAAATTCACTGACGTTTGCACCAGAGATAACCTGCCAGTTAAAGGTGCCGCCAGCAGGTGATGCTTGAGCATTCAAGGTGACTTCTGTTTTTTCGGTCACTTGGATATCAGCACCCGCATTAACCGACGCACTGACTTGACTCGGTTCATCACTCCCAGAGCCTCCACCACAACCCGTTAATATTAGTGCAAGTACAACCCAACTTCCCTTGAATGCATTCATATTATTCCTTTTGAATTATAGATAACTTTCTTGATGTATCCGCACAAACAACTTAGTGCCAACTTTACTATAATCTACTTTGTATTCTCGACCATCTAAAGCCTGAATAAACAACAACCGCTTCACTTCACCAAACACATCAATACTCGAAACGTGGACGACTTCTAAATAACGCTCTTTAGCCTCTCTTCGATTTCTCGGCAGCTCTTCCTTAAAAGGCACCAAGCCGTTTGCAGTCACCTTGATTTTTGGGTGTGCTTCACCATTTACAATCACAAGATCTAACTTCTTCTCTTTGTGAATAATGGTATTACGCCCACTTTTAATATAGGCCGTTTCTAAGCTCATATTGGTGTATCCTGTTACATCTTCAGTAGGTGGTTTGTTCTTCTAACAATGCTTTTACCACCTCTTTAGGGTTAAGTTTCCAGCGGTTTAACATGACTGAAAATTGCCAAATATCCCTGTCTAAGGCAGTCGCGGGGATCAATAAATCATATCCCGTCACTGTCTTTAAATTATCCATCCGGTTTGCAAACATTGCCATTAAACCAGTATATTCTTTTCCCGCCTTGGAGCGAAAAACGGTTTCTTCTATCAACCATTCAGATGGGCAGTTGCCATTTTCGCAATGCATTTTAACAGCTTGTAAAAAAATATGCCGCTGCTCGATCAATAATTTACCCGCAAGTCGAGGTGTTAAATTTAATAAAAACGCATCAATATCATTAAGTTTAATACCAACTGCATTTAACTCAAGTGTTTCAACACCTTGTTGAACTTTGGGAATGCCGCTGGAGTGGAAGTTTACAATGGATAGCGGCCAAGCTCCATATTTATGCACATACCTAAACTCTTGTTCTGTAAAGTATAAACTAAAATATGGTTGCTGACTTTTAAGAAAGCCAACAAAAATAGCCACTAACATGGCACTGGCAAGAAATATTTCTACAATAGTAATAGCTGTACCACGCAAGTTGACAAAAAGCATGATAACAACCAAACCAATTGCACCAACCAGCATAAATTCAACGCCATTGCGGTCAGCGGTTGCACGTAGTTTTGCTTCAAGCATGGGTATACCAAGCATAAAAGATATACATGATGATCGCCCATGCGACTAATTTACGTATTGTGATGCATCGTTTACATGAATGACTGCGTTTCATAATATTTAATTTAGGTACAAACACTTAAATTGAATTACATTTTCGTTTAATGCACAAATTTACAGGATATGCCGTCGACTTTGTTAGCCTTTAATTTTGTAAACTAGAGACAAATTATAATCTGGGTCACTTTTATGCGTCATCAATCAGGAAAAGCACTGTTTCCTTTTATCATTGTAGTGCTAGTCGTCATCAGCGGCTATTTATATTTACCAGCCTCGGAAGGCAAAATGAGTGGCAACTCAGCACCCGTAACCTCCGTTCAAGCTCATACCGTAACTAAAGAGGAGCGTATTATTGCTGTTCACTCTATTGGTTCCGCCAGAGCAAATCAAGCAATCAACGTGAGTAGCGCCCAAAGCGACTATGTGGCAGCCCTCTTTTTCGATGACGGAGACGTAGTAAAAAAAGGTGACAAGCTAGTCCAGTTGCGTGATGCCGAAGAGAAGCTCGATATCGAAGCGCTGAAAGTGACGCTAAAGGAAGAAATTAGACAACTAAACCGCCTTAAAGACCTCGCAAAAACCCAATCGGCGGCTCGCTCTCAATTAGAAGCACAATCAGCAAAGGTTGACACCTTAACGGCACAATTGGAAGCCACCAAAACAAAACTCGCCGAGATGACCATTTATGCGCCATTCGATGGATTATTGGGTACTCGAAATATCTCTATCGGTAGCTTCGTAAACAACAATACTGTGATCACCACACTCGATGACATTAGCATCATCAAAGTGGATTTTCAGGTACCAGAAAAATACCTAGCGCAACTGCAGCTTGGTATGCAAGTGAATGCACAAAGTGAAGCTTACCCAGAGCAACTATTTACCGGTAAGGTCTCCCATATTGACCCGCGTATTAATGAACAAACGCGCTCGGTACGAGTGACAGCAAGTTTCACCAATCTAGACCATAAACTCCGCCCAGGTATGCTACTACACATGGGATTGGAACTGGCTCGATTACAAGCCCTTGTGGTGCCAGAAAAAAGCATCATACCAAGACAAGATAAGCATTTTGTATTTGTCATTGACGACCAAGGTAAAGCGCAACAACGTGAAGTGCACCTGCAAACTCGCTTTAGCGGCTGGGTAGCTATCGATGAGGGGCTTACAGAGGGACAACAGGTGATCACGGAAGGCACCCTGAAGATCCGCTCAGGCTCAAAAGTTGAAATAAAGGGGTAAGGCGACGTGAGAATCACTGATACGGCGGTAAAGCGCCCGATCTTCGCGATCGTTATTAACTTACTGCTGCTGACCTTTGGCTTAGTGGCATTTACTATGCTACCGCTGCGCGAATATCCTGATATTGAAACCCCAATAGTCAGTGTAAGCACTAACTACACAGGCGCATCAGCGGAAGTAGTAGAAACCAAGATCACCCAAGTATTAGAAAACCGGATTTCGGGGATCGAAGGGATCAAAAGCATAAATTCCAGTAGCCGCAATGGTAGTTCCAATATCACTATCGAATTTAATATCGATCGCGACATCGACGCTGCTGCAAATGATGTGCGTGAGCGCGTTTCTCGAGCGCTGGATAGGTTGCCAGAGCAAGTTAGGCCGCCTGAAGTATCGAAATCAAACAGCGACGAAAGCCCTATCGCTTGGTTTGTACTCAACAGCGAAACCATGGATACCTTGCAGCTTTCAGACTACGCCCAGCGCTTTATCGTTGACCGTCTGGCGGTTGTTGATGGCGTATCGAATGTACGTATTGGCGGTGAACGTCAATACGCCATGAAGATTTGGCTAGACCGAAAGGCGATGGCCGCTCGTGGAGTCACAAGCAGTGATATTGAACAAGTGCTACGCAGAGAAAACGTAGAATTACCCGCTGGCGAAATAGAATCCGTAGACCGTGATTTCTCTGTTCGTATTGCCAGAAGCTATAAGACTCAAGAAGACTTTGACAACCTAGTGATTAAGCGTGGCGAACAAGGCTATTTGGTGCGACTTGGTGAAGTCGCGCAGGTGGTACTTGAAGCCGCTGACGACGAAAGTACCTTCCGTGGTAATGGTAAAAATATGATAGGCCTTGGCGTTGTAAAGCAAGCCAAAGCCAATACGCTAGAAGTGGTCGACAACGCCCGTAAAGAGCTTGAAAAAATAAAACGCAACCTGCCTCAAGGCACCACCATAGAAGACAGCTACGATTCTTCTATTTTTATCCGTGAGTCCATTGCTGAAGTATACAGCACACTTGCGATTGCCATGGCGTTGGTGGTACTCGTTATCTACATCTTCCTTGGCAATATTCGCGCCACGCTGATCCCTGCTGTTACCGTGCCGGTAGCCTTAGTTGCAACCTTTATGTTCTTACTGGCCATGGGGTATTCTATCAACTTGCTGACGCTGCTTGCGCTCGTGCTTGCCATCGGCCTTGTGGTCGATGACGCCATTGTAATGCTAGAAAATATCTATCGCCGCATCGAGCTTGGTGAACCCAAGTTACTGGCGGCATACCGTGGCGCGCGTGAAGTAGGCTTTGCCATCATTGCGACAACCCTGGTTTTAGTTGCCGTGTTTATACCCTTAGTCTTTATGGATGGTCGTATTGGTGCCCTATTTACCGAGTTTGCCTTTGCAGTAAGTGCAGCGGTACTGTTTTCTAGTATTACCGCGTTGACCTTGTCTCCTGCCCTTTGCTCCAAAGTATTAAAGCCTAGTAATAAAGAAAACCGCTTTAGTCAGTGGATGGACCGTCAATTTACTCGACTAGAACAAGGATATCGCCGTGTTTTACAAGACAACTTATCGCGCAAATACAGCCTGATTGTGATGTTGGCACTGGCGGGTTTTACCAGCTATAGCCTGTTTAAACAGATCCCATCTGAACTGACACCAAAAGAAGACCGTGGTACTTTCTTCGTGATGATGAATGGCCCAGAAGGGGCAAGCTACGAAAACAACTCGCAAAATATGGCAAAAATTGAAGAGCGCCTACTTCCTTATGTAGACTCAGAGGAGCTTAGCCGCGTGCTTATTCGGGTGCCTGGTTGGGGTGGTCAAGGCGGTGTTGCTATTATCGGCATGCCAGACTGGGATGAGCGAAAACGCTCTACTTGGGAAGTCATGGATGAGATCAGCGGTAAAATGCAAGACGTTACAGATATTCGCGCCTTTGCTATTATGCGCCGTGGTATTGGCGGCGGCGGTAACTCACGCCCCATTGAGTTTGTACTACAAGGCAACGACTATGACGAATTGGCCGCATGGCGTGATCGCATTCTAGAACGCGCAAGAGAAAATAAAGGACTGGTTCGTCTCGATCACGATTACAAAGAAACCTTCCCACAGTTTTTGATAAGCATTGATAAAACCAAAGCTGCAGACTTAGGCGTGTCGGTAAGTGCCATAGGCCAAACGCTAGAAACCATGTTGGGACAACGTCGTGTTACCACCTTTATTGACCGCGGTGAAGAATACGATGTGATCTTAAAAGGCACCAAAGCCGACTTCTCTGCCCCAGATAATATTTCTGATATTTATGTGAAATCTCGTAGCGATGAGCTCGTGCCATTAGACAGTTTGATCACCATAAAAGAAGAAGCCACAGCTTCTCGATTAAACCGCTACAACCGTATGCGCGCAATCACTATCACGGCAAACCTCGCTGGCGACTACACACTGGAGCAAGCACTCGACTTTTTAAATAAAGTTGCCGCCGAAGAGAATGATATCGACGGCGCCATCGACTACAAAGGCGAGTCACAGCTGTTTTATGAAGGTGCATCAGCGATGACCTATGTGTTTATTCTGGCGCTCACCGTTACTTTCTTGGTATTAGCCGCACAGTTTGAAAGCTTTGTCCATCCACTGGTTATCATGCTCACCGTACCGCTGGGCTTAGTCGGTGCGATGTATGGATTATTTATCACCGACAGCACGCTCAACATTTATAGCCAAATTGGTATTGTCATGTTGATTGGCCTTAGCGCCAAAAACGGTATCTTAATCGTGGAATTTGCTAACCAATTGCGTGACAAAGGCATTGCCTTCGAACAAGCCATTGTTGACGCTGCTGCGCAGCGATTACGACCTATTATCATGACCTCGCTAACAACCGTGATGAGCTCTATCCCGCTTGTGTTTGCAACAGGCCCTGGGTTCGAAAGCCGCATGGTGATCGGTGTCGTGATTTTTGCCGGTGTCAGTGTTGCCACCATTTTAACCTTGTTTGTTATCCCAACCGCCTATACTTTACTAGCTAAGCAGACGCAATCTCCAGAAGAGACGACAAAACGTCTTGAGGAGCAGTCGCAACAACATCCTGAGCAGGAGGTATAATGGCAACTTTACAAACCGCAACTTTTGGTGGTGGTTGTTTTTGGTGTATTGATGCGGCATTTCGCCGCGTCAATGGTGTTGAGTCAGTGCAGTCAGGTTACGCAGGTGGCCACACAGATAATCCCACCTATCAAATGATATGTCGGGGAGACAGTGGTCATGCTGAGGTAGTCCAACTGCAATTTGATGCCGATATTGTCAGCTTTGATACTTTGCTTAATATGTTTTTTACCCTGCATGACCCAACGCAGTTGAATCGCCAAGGCAATGACATTGGTACTCAGTACCGCAGTGTGGTGTTTTATCATGACCATCAGCAACAGCAGCAAACTCAAGATTGTATTGCGCAGCTTCAAAATCAGTTGAGTGAAAAAATAGTGACTGAGGTTAGCCCAGCGCCTGAATTTTATCCTGCTGAGCACTATCACCAAGATTATTACACTGAAAACCCAAATCAAGGCTATTGCAGTGTGATGATTGCCCCTAAAATTGCAAAATTTGAAAGCTATTTTGCGGCAAATTTAAAGCACTAAACTTGTGTGCCGAACGCAATAGATTGCGTTCGGCTTACGCCTTACGGCAACATAGGTATAGCAAATACATAAAAACTAGTGCGGCCATCTTTAATCCGCAAATGCCCACGCGTTACTTCCATTTCTAAATTCGCAGTATCACCAGGTCTTAAGGTATCTAAGCCTTTAAGCGGAACAACACCTGAATTGATTAACTGGGCATTGTGTTTAATGACCTGCGGAATATCTTCGCTCATATCCACACCTAAGAATTCAAACACATCAATCACAATACGGCTAAATTCAGTATAAAGCTTGTCAAAAATCCCCGGAGTCAAGGTATCTATCAAATCGAGGATCCACGGCAGCTCTACTTTTGTCGTCACCATAGGCTTAAAGCTAGAAATTAAAGGATCTAACTCAAGCTGCTGGGTACGTACATCATACTTACCTTTGATGGTGACATTTTCGTTGTTAATATAGACATGGATATAAATATTCATCCCAAGCTGCTTCTTACGGAACTTAGCGTAAGACTTCAAATCGAAACCATCGATCAACACCGGTACTTTATTTTGCGCATCAACTCTACCTGCGATTTTCATATGCATAGTGCCGTAGAGGCTAGTCGTGTGGCTCACTTTATTTGAACTAGATTGTGCGGCAATATTGTTGACGATATCGGTCGTCAACTCTTTGTAGTTATGTTCCACATTCGAAAATTGCTGATGAATAATATCTGAAACCTGCGTATACATTTCCTTTGGACCTTGGCTAGATGTTGTCCTGCCAGTAGACCAACACTCGCCACCGGTATAAATCACAGGCACAGATATAGGCGTTAGGTGATCGTTGCCGGGGTGACGATAGTACATCATGCTGCGGATCCGACTACAGGTTTGCGATGGCGCGTTAAACCAAGCGAAATCGCCCGCCATTGATTGTGTTGAAAATTGAGGTTCAAGCTGGTTTTCAGGTAGCGAAGCTTGCGCTGATGTGACAATCCCAAGCGTGAGTAACCCAAATAATAGTGACTTCATGTTCTTTTCCTTAAGGTAGTAATAATACAAATCAAATCTATTATCAACCACACATAAGGCAGAACACCAGTTACAAATGTAATGCAACTAAATGATAAATAAGAAAAGTGATCCATTACTCACGATGGATCACTCTGGGTATTGAAAAGCTTTTAACGTATTAGAAGCTGTAGCTCACACCAACGTAGGCTTGTCTACCTAGTGGCTTATAGCCCAGTAAAGAGCCATCTTTTGCTTCGCCCGCTGTGGCATTGAAATAACGCTTATCGGTTAAGTTTTCAATACGGCCATTTAACTTGAATCCGTCGAAAAACGTATAGTTAGCAGCTAAGTTAAACAGCGTATATGACGGTAAAGTCACTGTATATGCACCTCCAGCTCCCCATACTTTATCGTCGCGATTACCTCTATGGACTAAGGTCAGTGTTGCGTCGACATTTTCCCACTCTTTACTGACTGAATAAGTTAAGGTGCGTCTCGCTCTGCGCTGTAATTGCTTATCGGTATCTGCGTCTTTAGCACTCACATAGCTCACATTTACCGTATGCTCGATACCAAAGTTGTCTTCAATTTCAACAGAAAGATCAGCACCTTCAAAGTCAGCGCGCTGAACATTGTAAGGGATGTATTTCCATTTATCATTTTGCTGATAAACGATTTTATCGGTAATACGGTTATCGTATACCGCAGCTTCCACACGGAAGTTCTCGCCGCTCCATGTAACAATAATTTCGTTATTAGTAGCTTCTTCTGGCTTAATATTTGGGTTAGGTAAATAGTAAGGACTATCAATCACAAACGCCTGTGATAAAGAAGGTGCTCTAAAGGCAGTACCATGATTCAACTTAACACTTAGGCCATCCATGAGTTGCTTGCCTACAGCAACCGTGTAGGTGTTTGCACGACCATGAAAATCATAATCATCCGTTCTCAGTACAACCTCTGCCAGCCAATTTTCATCGTTGTAAAACCCACCGAGTGCTAAAGATAAATTATCACGCTCAGGCTCTGAAAAAGAGGCGGTAGAATCACCAACATCTTCATTTAGAAAGGTAAAGTTACCCGTGAAGATCAAAGCTTCAGTTAAACTATATTGCGACTGATATTCAAATTGGCTGCGTTTGGTGACATAAGCGTTATCGTCAGCACTATTACCGATTTGAACATTTTGTTCCTTACCTAAGCTGTATGACGCACTTTGGCTAAACTTATCAGTACGTCTTTTCCACGCCAACTTATTGGTGTAGTTATGGAAACGGTAAGCATCACTACCAAAAGAGTCATACTCCCCCTCACCTTCACTGTACTGTGAACGTAAGCTAAAAATGCCACTTTCTTCATCACCATACTGCACATTTAAACCGGCATTACCGTTATAATATCCATCACGGTCATGGTTTTTTGTGATTGCAGCTTCAGGGTCTTTCTCAATCACATCATAGCCATCGGTATGAGTGTAACCCGCATTAGCTGCAATACTAAACTTGTCTTTTTTGTAATTTACCGTCGCTTCGGTCTTGGAGTAATTGTTACTCCCAGTCGTAAACGCGATAGTATTGTTATTCCCTTCGCGACTAATAATGTTAATCACGCCAGCTATGGCATCTGAACCATAAATCGCAGCTTTGGCACCACGAATGATCTCAATTCTTTCGATGCTATTAAGTGGTAAATTAGTGAGCGAATTGTCACCGGAGTTTGCATCCGTCACTCGAACCCCATCGATTAACACTAGCGTATGCTTAGCGTCATTACCGCGTAGGAATAAACTCACGCTTTGGCCAAAGCCACCGTTTCTAACAGCTTGAATACCAGCGACATTATCGAGTAGCGATACGACATCTTGAACATTGCTTTTTTCAATTTCAGCGCGACCTATAACCGTAATGGCAGACAATGCGCTTTCTAGAGATTGTTCAAATTTATTGGCAGTAACAGTGATATGTTCAACATTTTGATCCGCAAATGCTGAAAAAGAGAGCGCCGTCGCTATCGCCGCGCTTAGAGCAGTTTTATTTAACATGGTTTCCCCTAACTTGTACCCACCGTACAAGAACACAAAGTGACTGTTTCAAGGCCGGTCTCCGGGCTCAGTAAATCTGCAGATTAGCAGTTCACTCTACCGTTGCGGGGCAGCGCTGGCATAGAACCGATCCAAGCTAATCACGTGTAATAAACTGTCTTACTCAATTTATTATTGATTCACGCAATTAGATGTTCCCTTGTGTTCGCACCAGTTTCCCGATTATCTATACACTTAGCAACCACACTAGGTTGTGTACAGCACCTTGAAAATGCGAGGCTATTGTCTTGGGTTTCGGAATGATTGTCAATGGACGTCTAGAAATCCAAAAGTGCAATCTATGCACTTTTGGAATGAAGTAAAGCGTAATTAGTCGCGGAAGTTTTTGAATTGAAATGGTTGGCCAAGCTCACCGGTACGAACCAATTGCATCGTTTCTTGCAAATCGTCACGCTTTTTACCCGTTACACGCACCGTATCGCCTTGAATTGATGCTTGAACTTTAACTTTTGAGTCTTTAATAAGCTTAACCAGTTTTTTCGCCATCTCTTTGTCGATGCCTTGTTTTAACGCCACCTTGCGCGATACGTATTTGCCTGAGCGTTCAATGTCTTTTAACTCGAAGCTTGCCACATCTAGGCCACGTTTTGCCGCTTTACCCACTAGCATATCGAACAACTGCATAACTTGCTGTTCTGCTTCCGCTTTGAGGTTGATCATTTCACCGCTTAGCTCGATTGATGCATCTACGCCACGAAAATCAAAACGCGTATCAAGCTCACGAACCGCGTTGTCTACGGTATTTTTTGCTTCTGTCATATCAATTTCAGATACAATATCAAATGAAGGCATGCTTCTCTCCTAAAGTCATTTTGGCTCGATTATAGCAGTTTATGCTTAATTTGAGTTACTTTAAGTTTTTAAACAGCGTATTAGGATGTTCACCCAATGGACAGTTTTCGATGGTATACTGCTCGCTTAGTCATACAGAAGTAGGATGTATTGTGACACGGCGCGTTTATAAAGCTCTTTTGATTATCTCTTTAATTATATGTACGGTGCTATTCGCAAAGGAAATTAGCTTGTCTCCAAAGCTGTTCCCCAATATCGATAAAGTGGCACATTTTGGTGTATTTTTTGTGCTTGCGTTTATCTCTCACCATGCTTTTAAAGTAAAGGTATGGACACACATAGTGCTACTGTCCTTGTACGGTGCAGGAATTGAGTGGATGCAGCATTCATTACCGTATCGCCAAGCATCTACCGCTGATTTTTTAGCTGATTTAGCCGGTGCGGTCAGTTATTTTGTTCTATTTTATATTTGGACAAGTTGGCGCAGCAGAAAACATGGCTAACATACATATTTTAGGTGAAGGGGCGATAGGATTACTGCTCGCCCAGCACCTTAGTCAATCTCATCAAATTACGCTGATCACTCGAAATAAACGCGCGGCAACTTATCGCTATCAAACAGCAAGTATTCAACAAACCATCCCATGCAGCACCAAAACGCTTGCAGAACTTCCAACTAGCAGTATAGATACGCTAATCATTCCCGTTAAAGCATATCAGGTCATCGAAGCACTCCGAGCGCTTCGCCCTGCACTTTCAAAAAATGGCACGCTAATCCTTAGTCATAATGGCATGGTAGATTGGTCTGGTGAGTTAGCAGCGCTTGATAAAACACAATCAGCCTACTTCTTAAGCACATCCATCGCAGGCTATAAAGTCGCAGACACTGTGCACCATACAGGACAAGGTGCAACTTGGTTTGGGCCGTTAAATTCACCAGCAGAATGCCACTACCAGCGCGTATTCTCGCAACTGTTTAGCACATTTGAAAATGCCCAAACCACGTTTGATATCATGCCAACGCTTTGGAAAAAGCTGGCGGTTAATATTGCCATTAACCCGTTAAGTGCATTGGAACAAGTCGCAAATGGTCAGCTAAGACAGCCCAAATACGCGGCCCAAATCCTTAATTTAATGAATGAAGTACAACTTGTGGCCACAAGTACAGGCGTGAACTTAGCGCTTAGCGAGCTAGTCACGCTTGCTTACACCGTAATGGCGCAAACTGCAAACAATCGCTCTTCAATGAATCAGGATATCACGAATAACAGACGCACAGAAATTGACGCCATGTGCGGGTATATTTGTGAGCTAGCAGCGAAGCAAAATATCGATGTGCCGTTTAATCAACAGTTACTTGAGGAAGTGAATAAGCGCTGGCAGCTAGCGCGACAATAGACTTAACTTCTCGGCGGGTAAACCGCCCCCCACAAAACTATTTATACCAATTGCATTAAGTAAATGAGCTATTTTGAAGCGGGGAAATAGCTTTAGTAGCAAGGCAAAAATTTTGCTATTTAGTTGTTCTAAATGAGAAATTTTTAACGAAGCTAATATGATATTTCACCCTTCAAATTGATTGAAGAATTAATTCAATTGGTATTACACAGCGATTCCTTTAGAAACTCAATCATCTTTTATTCGCTTCATAGCCTTATGATAAACATCACTACGTTCACGCTTTCCCACTGCTAGCATAGTTACAACGATAATGTCGTCTTCAACTTTGTAGACTAGGCGGTAACCTGATTGGCGTAGTTTTATTTTGTACATGTTGTCAGCACCAGATAGCTTCGACGCTGGCACATGGGGATCCTTGAGGCGTTCAATTAACTTTTTCTTGAACTGCGATTGCAGGGTAGAGCCTAGTTTACTCCATTCTTTGAGTGCACTCTTTTTAAAACCGAGTTTATAAATCATTAATATTTATTGAGATACTTTCTTCAGATTCACGCTCTTTAGCAATAGCGAGTAGCTCAAGATCCTCGAGCCTGTCCATCATTATCTCGTATGCTTCTGCAGGCACACAATAAAAAGCAGGTTCATTTCGATTAAGCACAGCGACAGGTTCTCCGTCAGCACTTGTTGCAACTTTCATAGGGTTTGCTTTTAGTTCAGTAATGCTCGCAGCAACATCTGCTAATATTCTAGTGGTCATAAAATCAGTCTCTTAACTGGTCTTTATATCGACTATATTAGTCGTATAAATAAGCAATAACAAGCGCCCTCTTGCCTCCCCACAAGACGTACGTTGGGTAAATCCTGAAGTCTCACCCAACGCTTGTTAACACGCTTTTTTAAGGACGGTACACCTTGACGTTTGCATAGCCATTTTCATGCAGAATAAGTGCTTGTAACTGGCTCATTACGCCTTTCGAACAGTACAAGTAGTATGCTTTGTCCTGTGGTAAGTCGCCAAACTTAGTGGCTAATCTAAAGAAAGGTAAGTGGATCACTTGTGCACCATCTAGCTCTAGAGGGTTTGCATCTTCCTCTTCTGGAGAACGAATATCCAGTACCACCGCGTTGTCCGGTAATTCACTTACCGATTCCGCTTCTTTCACCTCTTCTTTTGCTTCAGCTTCAATGTCGCGAATATCTTTTACCGTCGCGTTAGCTACAACCGTATTCAATACATCAAAGTCAAACTTTTCTTCTTCAGCTAATATCTTGTGAAGCTGTGCTTTTACCGTTGGTTTTTGAGAGATCACACCACAATATTCAGGCATTGCTTCTGCCATTTCATTGGTGCCAATCGCTCTGGCAATACGAATGATCTCTTCTTTATCGTGTTGAATAAGCGGTCGTAATATCAGCATCTCTGTAACACGGTCAATCACGTTAAGGTTAGCCAAGGTTTGGCTCGATACCTGACCAATACTTTCACCAGTTACCAGCGCAGGGATCCCTAAACGCTCTGCAACCACAGCACCTGCACGCATCATCATGCGCTTTAGTACCACGCCCATTTGTCCGCTTTCGATATTTTCAAGAATTTCTGCAACAACCGGCTCAAAGTCAATCGTAATAAATTTAACTTTGTGGGTAGAGCTAAATTGTTTCCACAAATAGTGGCTCACTTGCTTAACGCCAATTTCGTGGGCTGCGCCACCTAAGTTAAAGAACAAAAAGTGCGTTCGCGCGCCTTTTCGCATCATTTGATAAGTCGCAACACCCGAGTCGAATCCGCCAGAAACCAAAGACAGCACGTCTTCTTGCGTTGGTAGTGGGAAGCCACCTAGACCAAAGTGCTGGTGACGAACGATGTAGGCTTTATTGTCTTTGACTTCGATTTTAACCGTCACATCAGGTTTTTTCAGTCTTACACTGGCACCCTCTACATTTTGGTTTAAACCGCCACCAACATAACGCTCCACGTCGCTTGAAGTAAACTCATGCTTACCTTGGCGCTTTACACGCACGCAAAACGTTTTGCCCTTGATCAATGGCTCAACCAAAGCAATCGTTTGTTGGTAGATATCATCAAGCGTGTCGAACTGTGTTTCTTGCACCTCAATAAACTGCACAATACCTGGCGTGCGTTTAAGGTGGTCAATTAGACCAAGACGGGTTTTCTCGTCACTTAGCTCGCTCGTCACTGAGATATTGTCCCAGTTATTTTTAACTTTTACGTTTTCGTCAACGCGAACCAACAGCATTTTGATGTTTTTCTCTAATACTTTGGTAAAACGCTTACGGACGGATTTGCTCTTAATAGCAATTTCGGGATGTAATTTGACGATAAATTTAAGCATAAAAGTCACTCTACTACAGATCGATTATCGGTTGCGATGACGCACTGATTTGACCTAAGCGGACTTTATCGTGGCGCACACTGACCGAGGACAGTTCGGGCGCGCGAGTATATCAAACTCAGAGCCGATTAGGAAATAAACAAACCTTTTCCCTTTGTGCTCTACAAAGCCTTTTGCCGTGCTCAGCCAGGCAAAAGGCCCGCTTAATTATTTCAGGCTAAGCAATACTCGGTAAGCTCGCCTCTGCCAGTGCTTGATAATGCTGCTGAAGTTGTGCCACTTTCGGTGCGCTCATGGGCGTCGCGTAAGGTTTAAAAATCATCAGAACTTTAACAATACCATTGTATATATCTTGTTGCTCAAGGACGCCTGTCATTCTTCTGGCTTTAACATAGGGAGTCCAGAAACTAACGGTCATTTTCAACATATGCGCGAGCTCTTTAGCATCGTCATCATCTATGGTGATCACGCCTGTATCTCTTAGACCAATTACCACAGCTTTTACTTGCTCAAGTAAGCGTGACTGAAAAGCAATGTAGTTTTTTTTCAATTCATCATCACGAGCCAAGATGTCTGTCAGATTGTCGTAGAAAAAGTGATAACGCCACATCAGGTCGAACAAGGAGTCTAAATATTGAGTTAGCTGCTCAAGCGGCTCATTGTGCTGCTCCAGTGGCTTAAAATGCGTATTTAAATGCTCGCTATAAAGCGCGAATATTTGCCGAATGATGTCTTCTTTATTTTTAAAATGATAGTACAAATTGCCAGGACTAATCCCCAAACTGGACGCTATATGGTTTGTCGTAATCGCGCGCTCTCCATGCAAATTAAATAACGCGATGCTGGTACGTATTATTTTTTCCTTGGTATTCATTACGATTCTCTATCTTTGTTGATAACGTGGTCGCGCTATTGCTAGTGTTAATAGGCTATTGCGCGCTCCATGTGAAAAAATAGCACTAATTTTACCTCTAGATAAGCTTAGATCCGACAAAGCTGACCAGTGTTTTTTCAAAAAAACCTTGTTACCATACAAAAAAATTCAACATAATTACGCTTATGAAAGTCATCGCCCTCTACCCTGGCACATTTGATCCCCTCACTAATGGACATGAAGACTTAATCAAACGTGCAGCAAAAATGTTTGATACCGTGATCTTGGCAATTGCCCATAACCCAAATAAACAGCCTTGTTTCTCACTAGAGCAACGTGTTGCTTTGGCTGAAGAAATTTTAAAGTCACATAAAAATGTAAAGGTGATTGGGTTTTCAGGATTACTCGTTGATTTAGCGAAAGAGCAAAAAGCCAACGTGCTGATCCGCGGTATTCGCGCGGTGTCTGACTTTGACTATGAGTTCCAGCTGGCCAATATGAATCGCCGTTTACATCCCGATTTGGAAAGCGTATTTTTAACGCCATCTGAAAAGAATTCATTTATCTCGTCAACTTTAGTAAAAGAAGTTGCGCTTCATAAAGGCAATGTCAGTGAATTTGTTCACCCGCTGGTTGCCAAAGCTTTAGAGGAAAAACTACACGGATGAAAAAGTGCCTATTATCCCTAGCCGTATTGGTTGGTACTTATGCGCACGCTTCACCTTGGATAGAGGTGTCGCAAAGTGAGCTTAAACACAGCATAGATTTACTGGTTGCAGAAGGCGTGATAAATCGCCCAGTTAATCAATATCCTCTGCTGTGGAGCGGCATTGTTAATGACCTTGCTGCTATTGATGACGGAAATCTTTCTGAAACTGCAAGTTTTGCATTGGCACATTTACGCCATGCACTAAAACAAGCAAAAAGAGAAAGATACAGTAGTGTAAAAGCACATTTTAACGGTGCTGAAGAGCGCTCAACAGGCTTTGGTGAACGTCAAAATGAACGTTCTGGCTTACGTACTTATGGCGTTATTACCGGCGGTGCTGTTAGCGCTAAAGTTGCGGTTAACTACGCAGATGAAGGCCAAGATGGAAAATACGTTAATCACCACGGCAGCCACCTTGCAGTGCTGTTTGGTAATTGGTCTCTCAGCGCTGAGCGACTCAGTTACTGGTGGGGACCGAGCAACGAAAATGCGCTGATGCTTTCAAACAACGCAGCACCAATGAAGGCGGTTCGCTTGAGTCGTGCCAATAATAACTATATTGGACCGAGCTTTTTCTCTTTCGTTGGTCCTTGGCAAGTGACGGCTATTATGGCAAAACAACGCCCGAATATAGCCAGTAAAAAGGATGGCGATTTTTGGGGGTTTAGAGCGGCCGCTTTTCCAATTCAAGGGCTAGAGCTTGGCTTTAGTACAACATCCAGCGACTTTGTTTATCAACAACAAAACCTTGAAAGCGAAAAGCAAACGCAACGCCTCACCAGCGTTGACTTCAAATACTCCACTCGGATAGCAAGTCAACCACTCGCTTTATACGGTGAGCTTGCAGGCAATAACGACAGTGGTGCATTACCAAGCAATCCAATGTACACCCTAGGTATTGAAAGTTATTGGGGTGGTAAAGACTATCGCCTTAAAAGCTTTATTGAATATTCAGATACAAGCATTGATTGTAAAGACGAGCTAAAGCTCGCGCTTTGCCCAAGAGACAATACCGTGGATTCAGCGAACTACCGTGAACGCGACCTCTGGCTTGGAGCAAGCTCGGGATTGGACGCTAAAAACCTCACTTTCGCGTTAGATTACTTCAGCACAGATGGCATTGGTGCTTATGCCAAACTGAAGCGAGTTGAATTTGACACATTAGACGTTGAGCGAAACCAGCTTGAGCTCGGTTACCAACAAGGTGTGTTTGGCGCGCTTGCAAAAATAGGCGTAAAAGCATGGCAAGATAAGTCTCAGGAAGAAGACGAAAGCCACGCAGCACTTAAGTTGAGCGTGGAATATCAGTTTTAACGAGCGGCCATCGCCGCTCTATGATCATGGCGTATAATCCAAGAAGATCTTTAGGAATAAGCAAAACGACAATTAAAAGCTAATCGGTTATATACATTCCGATAGTGTATAACCAGTAAGCACAAAAACAGCAAAACGAACACAACACACTGATAAGTAAGTAAAAAACAGAGTTTAAATCGACTAAATTTTCAAGCTACCCTAGCTCTCACATTACTTATAGCCCATTTAATACCTAACCAATCTTTATTGACTAATAAAGAAGCAACCATAATAAAGTCCACAGAAATCACTATGTATGAGTATAAATACCATAAGAACCAGCGTGTTACATTTTCATAAATATATGTATCTATAAACATAAAGAAGAACATTAAAGTATTAATAACCAAACCTACCGTAATATATAAAACGCCAACTTCGAGCTTTTCATCTTTAAAAAAAGTATACGCGACTAGAAAAAGAATCAATAAGGTAAAGAGATCAAACAAAGCAAATATTCCGTGAATAGCCGTATTGTAGCTATCAGAAGCAATGATAAAATCACTTACAAAGTAGGAGGTAAATAACAGGATAGAAGCAAAGAGTAGCTGTAAATTTTTCTGGACTTTTAGTATATAAAAAAATAGATGTAGCAGTGAGGCCATCAAGAAGCCCCATATTACAAGGGCTCCTATACTCATACCAAAAAAGTCATAAATTAACATTAATCATTAGTACGGTTCTTTAGACCCAGGCGGAATTATTGCACTTCCACGTGCGCCAGATACCATCTCAAGTTTACTTACAGATTGAATCACCTTATCAGAAAGTGGCTTTGCTTGACCAGTTGTTTTAGCTTGATTTTTTCTCGCTAGGATTGTTTTTATCATGAAATTTCCCTCAATATTTACAAATTAGTCTTAACTCTAAAAGTGAGTCATCTAAAAATTATCGAGATTTACTTAGCACGAAACACGCCAACATTTATTAAATCAATTTCAATCGGTTAATTTACATACAGAAAGAGCGCTTACTAGCGCTCTTTCTGATTCTGTAAAAGCTTAGTGTTAAGCCACAAATTTACATGGAATACTTAAGCTAGATGTTTGTTTTATAATGAAATCCATCGCAATTTCATCACAGTTATCTTTGCGCAAACACAACTCGCAGTCTTTCATCACTTTTTCAGGCAAGCTATCTTTGGTACAATTGTTAAAACCTTGTTTCATAAAGAAGCCAGGCACTCTAGTTAGCACAATAATACGGTTGAGTGCCAATTTTTTGGCTTTCACCAGTAAATGCTCGACTAAAAGTTGCCCCTGTCCCTTTATTTCGCTCTCGGGATTTACACCCAAAGAGCGAATTTCAGCAAGCCCAGTGTCGTAAATATACAAAGATGCACATCCTGTCACCCTGCCACCGACCTCTGTTACCGCAAACTCATTGATACTATGGATCATATCACTTTTCGCTCGCGGTAGGTTCTCACCTACTTTAGCCCAATATTGGATCAGTCCGGCAATGGCTTCAACATCATCTAAATTGGCATCACGCACTAGGATTTTTTGCTTTTTTTTTGCCGTTTTAATGGCATTGGTCACTTGTGGCAATGAGGTGCCGCCTAATGCTTTACGAGCGGCAATACAAGCGTCAATTTCTAGTACCGGGTAGACATCCTCTGCAATTACTGCGCTGACTTGCTGGAATTCTTCTAAGCTCAGATCCTCGAGGTTTTGCCCCTTACTAATTGCTAACTGCACTAATTCACCGACGATGTGATGGCCTTCCCTAAACGGTATTCCCTTAGCAACGAGATAATCAGCAAGCTCTGTCGCATTGGCGTGACCACCTTTTGCAGCCGCTAACGTCTTATCACCATTAACCTTAATGCCTTTAACGCATGCTTCAGCCATATGAATACACGCAAGCCAAGTTGGCATGGCATCAAATAGGCCTTCTTTATCTTCCTGCATGTCTTTGTTGTAGGCCAAGGGCAAAGCTTTAAGCGTCATCATCATGCCGCTAAAGGCGCCAAAAACTCGACCTGTTTTGCCACGGATCAACTCTAAGGCATCAGGATTCTTTTTCTGTGGCATCAAGGATGAGCCGGACGTCACGCTGTCGGCCAAATCAATAAATCCAGATTCACCAGAGTTGTAAAAGATCAAATCCTCTGCAAAACGAGATAAATGCATCATCGAAATAGACGCACAACTGAGTAGCTCAACCACAAAGTCACGATCAGAGACCGCATCTAAACTATTACGAGAGGCTTCTCTAAAGCCAAGGTTTACAGCTAACATTTCACGGTCGATAGGATAAGCAGTCCCCGCTAGTGCACCTGAGCCAAGTGGGCACACATTTAACCTTTCAAGCGCATCATTTAAGCGCGACTCATCACGCTCAATCATCTCAACGTAGGCCATACACCAATGACTAAAGAGCACGGGCTGAGCACGCTGTAAATGGGTGTAGCCTGGCAATATAGTACCAAGCTCCTGCTCTGCGAGTACCACAAGAGCTTGCTTGAGTGAACTCAGTGCCACAAGCAATTGCTGCGCCGTTTTCCGGCTCCACAATCTAAAGTCTGTGGCTACTTGGTCGTTACGGCTTCGACCTGTGTGCAGCTTTTTACCTAAATCACCCACTTTGTCGATAAGTTTAGCTTCAACATAAGAATGAATATCCTCATGTCCCGCGGTTGCTACACTGCGCGGATCAGCAATCACTTCATCCAAAAGCTGTTTCAGCGCTGAGATGATCTGCTGATGTTCGCTTTCAGTTAATACATCTACTTGCTTTAGCGCACCCGCCCAAGCGATAGAGCCAACAATATCTTGCTCTGCCAATTGATAATCAAATGGCAGAGAATCATTAAATTGCTTAAATGCCTCATCAGGACCTGATGAAAAACGGCCGCCCCATAATGCCATCTCGTTCTCCTACCTTAAGATTGCTTTTGCTTGTTTAACGCCGCTATCCGGCTAGATAGTGAGAATAGACGAATGAATCCCTCCGCATGAGATTGGTCATATACGTCATCTTCACCAAATGTGGCAAAATCTTCGCTGTATAAGCTATTGATTGATTGCTTTTGCACTGCATGTACATGGCCTTTATAAAGCTTAAGTACCACCTCACCAGTTGCCTGCTGTGCGAAAGACTCTGCGGCAGCTAGAATTGAATCTTTCAGTGGGGTAAACCAACGACCGTCATAGACTAAGTGTGCAAACTCTTCGCTAAGCGCGGTTTTCCATTTACGACAAGATTTGTCTAAGATCAGCTCATCAATCGCTTGTAACGCAGCCATCATCACAGTGCCTCCCGGTGTTTCATAACAGCCACGAGATTTCATGCCGACCAGGCGGTTTTCAACGATATCCACACGACCAACACCGTGCTGCGCTGCAATCTCGTTTAACTTAACTAGGCACTGATAAGGGCTGTAGCTCTCACCGTTAACACCGGTGATTTCACCCTTTTCGATTAATACCGACACATATTCAGGCTGATCCGGAGCTGCTTCTGGAGAGTTAGTCATGGTCCAAACCTGATCGCTTGGCTCATTCCATGGATCTTCCAATTCGCCACCTTCGTGAGAAATATGCCAAGCATTGGCATCACGACTGTAAATTTTGGTGGCAGAGGCTGCACAAGGGATATTACGCTCGGCCAAATAGTCAAGCAAAGATTCACGACTTGATAGTGACCATTCACGCCATGGTGCAATCACTTTAAGGTCAGGCGCAAGCGCTGAGAAGCAAGATTCAAAACGCACCTGATCATTCCCCTTGCCTGTACAACCATGCGAAAGTGCATCCGCGCCAACTTTACGAGCGATTTCAACTTGTGCTTTGGCGATAATAGGACGCGCCATCGAAGTACCCAGTAAATATGTCCCTTCATAGATAGCACCAGTTTTAAGAGTTGGATAAATATAGTCGCTAACCATTTCTTCTTTTAAGTCGACGATATGGCACTCAGAGGCACCCGATGCGATTGCCTTTTCTTCAACCCCAACCAGTTCTTCTTCACCCTGACCTACATCGGCAACAAAGGCGACAACTTCACAACCGTAGTTCTCTTTTAACCATGGCACAATCGCTGATGTGTCTAATCCACCAGAGTAAGCCAGTACCACTTTTTTAATCTTGCTCATGTTCTTTAACCTCAAACGTAATCTTTGTTTAACAGCGATACCAGCAATGCGTTTTGGGCATGCATGCGGTTTTCAGCTTGTTGAATAATTTTTGACTTTGGCCCGTCCATCACTTCGGAAGTAATTTCAAACTCACGATGTGCTGGCTGGCAATGCAAAATGGTTTGTGCGCCACACGCTTCAACCAATTGTTGGTTGATTTGATATGGCATAAAGGTGTCTTTCACCTGTTCAATTGGCGTTTTATTCCCCATCGAAACCCAAGTATCAGCGTAGAGCACATTGGCACCAGCCGCCGCTTCTACCCGATCACTGACCAGAACTGAGGCGCCATTTACCGCCGCAATTTGTTCAGCTTGCTTTACAATCTGTGCATCTGGAGAATGACCTTTAGGACAAACCGCCACAAAATCAGTACCTAACGTTGCCGCAAGCAACATTAATGAATGTGTTACGTTGTTACCTTCACCGAGATAAGCGATTTTGATCTGACTGACATCGTCGTAAGTTTCAAATAAGGTGAGAAAATCAGCCAACGCTTGGCAAGGGTGATATAAATCACATAGGCTATTCACAACAGGCACCGACGAAAACTCAGCGAGCGTCTCAAGCGTGCTATGGTGATTTACGCGGGCCACAAGGCCATCGGCCCAAGTAGAAATATTAAGCGCAAAATCTTTTACGGATTCACGCGCCCCCATTGCACCGTTTTGCTGATCTAAATACACAGCATGGCCGCCCAGTTTATGGATACCGATATCGAACGACAGCCGCGTTCTTAAGCTCGGCTTTTCGAATAACGTGACAATCGATTTGCCTGCTAAGGCTTGGTTATATTCTTGCGGTTGATTTTTAATATTTTTTGCAAGCTTTAATAAGTTCAAAACGTTAGTTTGGTCTAATTCCAAACCAGTTAAAAAATGCTTAGTCATGGTGTTTTCCTACGGCAGAATTTGTGTACCTACGTGCTCACCATTGAGCAACGCAATTAAATTTTCTGGCTTTTGCCAGCTAGAGATGTACACCCCTCGTCGTAAGTGTTGGGCAGCGTGAAGACTGGTCTTAACTTTGACCTCCATCCCGCCCACAATGACCTTTTGCGCGATTAACGTTGAGATCTGTTCCGCGTTAAGTTGATTTAATGGCTGTTTATCGCCATCAAGTACCGCCTCAACGTCAGTCATAAAAATAAGTTCTGCACCAAGCTTACTGGCGATAGCTGCTGCTGCTTCATCCGCATTCACGTTGTATAAATGGCCGTCAGCGCCAATACCAACTGAACTAACAACAGGTAACCTGTCAAACTCCAACACCGCTTCAAGCATGCCCCCTTCACTCGCTTCACAGCTACCCACACGGCCAAGCGCTTTAAGCTTTTGAGTTGTGGTAAATCCTGCATCATATAAGCACAGCCCAACGGGCTTGAGCGTGGCGGTAATGGCATCCGCCATCAGTTGCTTGTTAGCACAGCCTGCAAGTGCACCAACAATATAGGGCATTTGCTCTTGCGGACTGATCCGCAGTCCTTGATGTTTTGCAGTAGCAAAACCAGCATCGGTCAGCCATTTATCAACCAGCGCCCCGCCACCATGAACAATCACAAACTGCTTGTGTGGTGCGTCCTGTTGAATTTGCTTGATAGCTGAAAACAATGCTTGCGCTGCACCCTCTTGATTCAACACCGCACCACCTAGTTTTATCACCCAAGTTTGTTTGCTCATGCTGATACTCCTAAACCTTGATAATGCTCAAGTCCCGCCGCCAAGTTCATACATTGTAATGCTTGGCCTGCAGCCCCTTTAAGCAAGTTATCAATCGCGACAACCACGATCAGTTGATTGCCCTTTTGCTGCCAACCAATATCAACAAAAGGCTGATTTTCAACGGCTTTGATTGATGGAAGTTGACTCCCCTTTAATCTGATCAGCGGCTCATCGGCAAGCACTTGGTAAGCGGCATCGACTTGATTTGGTGTGACATTTTCTTTCAGAGTGACGTAGATCGTTTCCAAGATACCACGCTTAAAATTCCCTAAATGCGGCGTAAACAACACTGGGTGCTCAAGGTACTTTTCTATTTCTGGACTATGTCTGTGCGTAAACAAACCGTACGGTGCAAGAGATACTTCGCAAAAGTGTGTGGCGACATTCGCTTTTCTACCTGCGCCAGTAACACCTGAAACAGCATTGATGATAACTGGCTGCTCTGTTATCAGATCAGCTTGTTGTAATGGCTTAAGTGCATTGAGTGCCGCAGTCGGATAACAGCCCGCGACCGCCACCAACTTCGCCGTTTTAATAGCATCGCCGTACCATTCAGCTAGTCCGTATTGCGCTTGCGCTAACCAGTCTTGATGCGGGTGAGAAAAGCCGTAGTAATTTTCGTAGTCTTCATTGCTAGATAAACGGTAACCTCCAGATAGGTCAAAAACCCGTTTCCCCATCTGTAAAAATATCGGTGCAAGCTCTACGCTAACCTTGTGATCCGTGCATAAACACACATAATCCGATGATTGCTCTATCAACGAAAAAGCTTGCTCATTTAAGGGTTGCAGCTCAATATCTAGCAAGCCCGAATATTCTGGATATAAATCGCTGATGAATTTGTGTTTGTCTAAGCTTTGCTCAGATACAAAGCAATGTGCAAGTGTGAAGGCAGGATGCTTGGCAACCAGCTTAGCAAGCTCAGCGCCACTGTAGCCGCTCGCTCCGATTATAGATACTTTCAACATAGTGTTCTCAAGATTAAAAAAGTTTGATTAGGGTTGGTTCTGCTAATTGTTGAAGTCAAATCGTCGCATTGCTGTTCCAGAAATATATTTATGCTAAAAAAGTGAATTGATATTCACTCTAAACATCTTTATATTTTTATGCAAGAACTTTGAATAAGTATTTTAGGAATTTTTATGAAATTGCCCGCTTTTATGGAAATGTATCAGCAACTGATCGCCGCGCCATCTATCAGTGCATTAGAAGAAAGTCTCAACATGAGTAATCAGAATGTGATCCAGCTACTCGCACAGTGGTGCGAAACGTTAGGATTTACTGTCGAAGTAACAGAGCTTGAACATGCAAAAGGAAAATATAATCTAATTGCAAGACGAGGTAATGGCGATGGTGGATTAATGTTGGCCGGCCACACGGATACCGTGCCATTCGACGATAGCCGCTGGCAATTTGATCCTTTTAAATTAAGCGAGCAAGATAATAAATTATATGGTCTTGGAAGTATTGATATGAAAGGTTTTTTTGCTTTCGTATTGAATGCAATCTCAGAGCTTGATGAATTACAGCAAAGTGCTCCTATCATGATTTTAGCCACCGCCGATGAAGAAACCACCATGGCTGGCGCTCAGGAAATTGCTAAACATCCAAGCTTGAAGCCGGCGCGCTGCGTTATTGGTGAACCCACCGATATGGTGCCGGTATTTACCCACAAAGGCCATATGACGACCGCCATCCGTATAGTTGGTCGTTCAGGCCATAGCTCAGATCCAGAGCGTGGCTTAAATGCTATTGAAATCATGCATCAGGTGATTGCAAATTTATTAAAATTAAGAGAAGAATTAAAGAATAAATATTCAACTCCACATTTTGCTATTCCTTACCCAACTTTAAACCTTGGACACATTCATGGCGGCGACAATGCCAACCGTATTTGTGGCTGTTGTGAACTACATATTGATATGCGCCCTTTGCCTGGTCTGAGCATCAAAGAACTACAAGCCATGCTCACGGCAGCTGTAGCACCAATCAATACACATTATCCGAATAGCGTCTCGGTTATAGATATGCACGAACCTATTCCGGCTTTTACCGGCTCGACGGATTCTGCTTTGGTGAAAATGGCTGAGCGCCTGTCAGGACAACAAGCAATTGCTGTAAACTATTGTACCGAAGCACCATTTCTACAACAGCTAGGCTGCGAAACTATCGTCATGGGCCCAGGTTCAATTAATCAAGCACATCAGCCAAATGAATATCTCAATATGGAAAAAATAAAACCATCTCAAGCGATTATTAAAGCGCTAATCAAAGATTGCTGCTTTAGTTAAACATTCCGAACGAACAAGAAAAGCCACCTTAGCTGAAGTGACCCATTAAAGTTGGACATTTCTATTATGCGACTTCCAACGCCTGATTCCGGTATTCTACCGGAATCAGGCCTTTTAATTTGACCTTAGTCCGATCGTTATTGTAATAATCAATATATTCATCAATGCATGCCATAAGTTGCTCGGCACTGTCAAAGTAGTGACCATGGTACATTTCTGATTTTAAAAGCGTGAAGAAATTTGCAGCCACTGTATTATCAAAACAATTTCCTTTTCTCAATACACTCCGATTAATTTTTTATTTTTCAAAATCTTATGACAACCATGGTGCTGGAATTGCCACCCTTGTTCGCTATGTAGAACCAAGGTTCATACCTGACTTAATTCACTCATCGCTTTATCTAGCATCTCAGTCACGAGATGCAATTTAGGTGTGGTCGCGACAGTATGGCTAACGATTTCTTGATTAAATAAATCGATAATAGGAGATAAATACATTTTTTCACCTGCCACTTTACATTCTGTCACATCGGTCATCCACTTTTCATTTGGTTTAGTCCATGTGAAGTTTCGATTCATGATATTTGGTGCAATACGTCCAACCAACCCTTTATATGAACGATATTTCTTCGGCCTTACAGTCGATTTTAACCCTAGTTTTGCCATTAAACACTGAACCGCTTTATGATTAAGTAGATACCTTCTTTACGCAAAACATAATGAATACGCCAACAACCATACCGAGCATTTAAAGTCTGCGGAATTTTCATAATCAGAGGTAAAATGAAGATGAACCATGGATTATATAAACAGAAGTCCAATACCTAATCAGTCTAAAACTGATAGAAAACTCTTGAGTCGATGATTCACCATCAAGACAACGCTGTGCGATGCACAGCTTTAATTCTCTGATGTATGTAGACATAAAATAACCCCCAATGTTGGTGTCCAACTATTGGGGGTCAGTTCAAACTGCTAGATTTTTTCTAAAGCGTGTAGTGCTTAGGAGATGATGTTTTACATCATGCCGCCCATACAGAGGTTAAGCTTTTGTTTCTATTAAATTATTAACATGGGAAAAAGTGGTGATACCCCACTTTATACCCCTAGGGTGAAATAAAGGTATTCAGCTTTCCAAGTTTGAGTGAATCTCTTTAGTGTTACAGTAAAATCACTTCAACAGCGGCTAGCTGAAGATCTTCATCAAGGTAACATCGATATTAGCTAAGCAGCAGTCATTGTGCTTGACCCACACTTCTCAAGCTACCAATTCATTTTTTGGATATGACCCTGCTTCGGTTGCTCTTTTAAATAAGAAAGAGCATTACTGATAGTGTTTTATTCTGATTATGAAAAAAGTGTTAAATAATTTATCTTTTTTCCTTGAAGTAATTACCAGCATAGTATATTGTTTAATCGCCTGATGGCTAGTGGGTGATATACGCCCATTTGCTTTTTTATTGGGGTGCACATTTTTATAGAAAATCGACGCTCTTAAATGAGCGACCACTTTATTGTGGTCTAGACCCAGCTCCTGCAACTCTCTAATGAGTCCTGCAGCCATGTAAAACCATGGGGGCGCATACGGCGACCGTTGTCTGGCGAAAAGTTAGAAGTCTGCTCAAATGGTTAATTAATTTATTTCTATATTTCTTCCTTGGTCTGGCAATTTTAACCAAAACAGGAGAAGAAAATGCTGTTAAAGCTATCTTGCACCATTAAAACCAATGAAACAGAGCTATCCTTTTTTGCAGAGTTTAGCTCGGATAAGCAAGTTGACCTGAGTTCACCCGATAAAAAGTCACTGGTTTCAGGGCTTTTTGAGGTGATTACATGGGTATCACATGCCTTTGCAATTTATGAAATGCTTTGCGGAGGTTTGCCTATGTAAAGACTTCTTTCCTTTTTTAAAAGGAAGTTTTTATGGATAAACCCTATTACCCCCATAAACCGATAGGTTCTGTTGCTATTCTGGCAAATACCTTAGGGATTACTGAGCTTAAACTTAGGGCAATAGCATCAGATTCAGATAACTCATACACTGAGTTTCTAATATCTGATGGAAAGAGAACTGTCTGTGAACCTAAGTTTGAACTCAAGAAACTACAAAAAAGAATAAACCGCAGAATTTTTGAGAAAGTACAGTACCCTGAATACCTCCAAGGTGGAATTAAAAGCACCTCAAAACGCGACTATGTCCAAAATGCTCTTATTCATTCCAAAGCCACAACTTTAATCAGTCTCGATATCAGACGTTTTTTTGATAATGTAAAAGAATCGTATGTATATGATGTATATAAGTACTTGTTCAAATTCCCCGATGAGGTAGCTGAGTTGTTGGCTCGTGTAACGACATACAGGGGAACATTACCTCAAGGCGCTTGTACTTCTACCTATCTGGCTAATCTCATCTTTTTTAATAGTGAATATAGAGTGGTTTCAATATTAAGGGGACGAGGAATATCATATTCACGTTTACTAGATGACGTAACGTTATCATCCGGTGAAAATCTCAAGAAAGAAGAGGTGACTAACTCAATCAAAGAAGTTATTGACCTTTTTAAGAAATATGATTTACGGCAGAACAATAAAAAGCTCAAGGTTGAATACCGTGACACACCTAATGGAGATTTTTGTGTTACTGGCCTTTGGGTGGAGCATAGTACGCCCAAGTTGAAGAAAAAGGAGAGGAAGTACATTAGGCAACTTGTTTATGAAACAGAAAAGCTGTATCGAACTGACCGAACTAGCGAGAAGTACCATGAATTGTGGGGCAAGGCCTCAGGAAAGGTTGCAAAATTGAATAGACTTGGTCATAAGCAAAGTGACAGCTTAAGACAGAGGCTATCGAATATACTCCCTGAATTTGATAAATATACTACGAAAAAGATAGTAACTATTCATTACAGGCTTCTTAGTATCCCCAAAATAAAGCATAAACGGATAGATGTTGCGAAGCAATATAATAAGCAGCTACATAAATTAGGCATTCTGTCTCGCACAAATAAAACTTTAGCGAAAAAGCTCAGAATGGCATTAAAGCAACACTTTAACCAAGTTACAACAATAGAAAGGTATTGGCATGACTAACGAAATAGAATTCGGTATTGTAACTACATATGACACATTTAAAGGCTTTGGGTTTATCAGAAGAAGCAAGGGAAAGGATGTATTTTTTCACTACCAAGACTTAGCCGAAAAAATAAAGGAACCTTCTCCGGGAGATAAATTGAAATTTAAGGTAGGTAAGAAACCAAAAGGACCATATGCATACGAAATTTCAATTATTGAAGTAGAGGAGTAAACCCTCAACTATCTACCTGTGGGTAATCTACTCTTCTCCAAAAACAGCACATGGGCGTTAAATCGACACCCCACTTTATACCCCTAAAATGATGACGATTGAGCAAATTTCAGGCACAAAAAAACCCTAACATCAATGTGTTAGGGTTTTTCTAAAAAGCGATTTGGACCGATTTTTACTACATCATGCCGCCCATACCACCCATTCCGCCCATGCCGCCCATATCTGGAGCAGCAGCTTCTTCTTTCGGAATCTCAGCAACCATCGCTTCTGTAGTGATCATTAGACCAGCAACTGATGCTGCAAATTGTAGTGCAGAACGCGTTACTTTAGTTGGGTCTAGGATACCCATTTCGATCATGTCGCTGTATTCGCCAGTTGCAGCGTTGTAACCGTAGTTACCTTCGCCAGCTTTAACTGCGTTAACCACAACTGATGCTTCGTCACCTGCGTTTGAAACGATTTGACGAAGTGGTGCTTCCATCGCACGAAGTGCCACTTTAATACCGTGGTTTTGGTCTTCGTTGTCACCAGTTAACGACTCAAGCTTGCTCGCTACGCGAACTAGCGCAACACCACCACCAGGTACTACACCTTCTTCAACCGCTGCGCGAGTTGCGTGTAGTGCATCTTCTACGCGGTCTTTTTTCTCTTTCATTTCAACTTCAGTTGCTGCGCCAACTTTGATTACTGCAACACCGCCTGCAAGTTTTGCCATGCGCTCTTGTAGTTTCTCTTTGTCGTAGTCAGAAGTTGCTTCTTCGATTTGTGCTTTGATCTGAGATACGCGACCATCGATTGCTTCTTGCTCGCCAGCACCGTCGATGATAGTTGTGTCATCTTTAGTGATAACCACGCGCTTAGCTGTACCTAGGTCTTCAACCGTAGCTTTCTCAAGCTCAAGGCCAATTTCTTCAGAGATAACTGTACCACCAGTTAGTGTCGCGATATCTTGTAGCATTGCTTTACGACGGTCACCAAAGCCAGGTGCTTTAACCGCTGCAACTTTCACGATACCACGCATGTTGTTTACAACTAGAGTTGCCAGTGCTTCACCTTCAAGGTCTTCAGCAATGATTAGTAGCGGCTTGCTTGTTTTAGCAACAGCTTCTAGTGTAGGAAGAAGTTCACGAATGTTAGAGATCTTCTTGTCTACTAGAAGAATATGTGGGTTATCTAGCTCAACTTGGCCTTTTTCAGCGTTGTTGATGAAGTAAGGTGATAGGTAACCACGGTCAAACTGCATACCTTCAACTACATCTAGTTCGTTCTGTAGTGATTGGCCTTCTTCTACAGTGATAACACCAGACTCGCGACCTACTTTTTCCATTGCTTCTGCAATGATGTCACCAATCTCTTTATCAGAGTTAGCTGAAATCGTACCAACTTGTGCAATCGCTTTTGCGTCTGAACAAGGCACTGAAAGCGTTTTTAGCTCTTCAACAGCAGCGATAACTGCTTTGTCGATACCACGCTTAAGGTCCATTGGGTTCATACCCGCAGCAACTGACTTAAGACCTTCGTTCACGATAGCTTGAGCAAGTACAGTTGCAGTTGTAGTACCGTCACCCGCTGCGTCATTCGCTTTAGACGCAACTTCTTTAACCATTTGTGCGCCCATGTTCTCGAACTTATCTTCAAGCTCGATCTCTTTCGCAACAGATACACCGTCTTTAGTGATAGTTGGTGCGCCGAATGACTTTTCTAAAACAACGTTACGGCCTTTAGGACCTAGTGTTACTTTTACTGCGTCTGCTAGTACGTTTACGCCTTTTAGCATTTTTGTACGAGCGTCACCTGCAAAACGAACTTCTTTAGCTGCCATGTTATAAATTCCTCTTAAATTCTGTTGTCGATTAAACTAAAAAGTATTAATTATTCTACGATGCCTAAGATGTTATCTTCACGCATGATCAGGTACTCTTGACCTTCGATCTTTTCAGTTTTTTCGATGTAAGAGCCGAACAACACTGTGTCGCCTGCTTTTACTTGTAGTGCTTTAGTTTCACCATTGTCCAACACGCGGCCGTTGCCTACTGCAACTACTTCACCACGTGAAGACTTTTCAGCTGCAGAACCAGTTAACACAATGCCGCCAGCTGACTTTGTTTCTTCTTCAAGACGCTTAACAATGACGCGATCATGTAAAGGACGAATGTTCATTTATATAGTTCTCCTAACAGTTTCTGAACAATGACAGAAATAATGCTTTTTTAAGGCGCTGTTACATCCACAGGCTGTGGTTAACACACGCAATTTTAATTGCTTTCATTTATGGGGATGGGCAAATTAAAACCCAAGAGAAAAAACCAAAAAAATTTAGTCTTTTCTTTCGTATTCACCTTCAATCGTTGTTGAAGAATTTCTACCCGATTGATTTTTAAATGGATCTCTAATTTCTTCCTGCTGATCCGCACGCTCGTCGCGTGATTGATTAGCAAACGGTGACTGACCTGAGTGCATGCCTGTTTGCACTCTTACGGTGGCATGGGCTAAAAGCGACTGCGCCAGCTTTTTTCTAACGGCTGGGGTTAACAGTAAAAAACCTAATACATCGGTCATGATCCCAGGCGTCATCAATAGCACACCGGCAATGATCACACACAAACCGGTAAATAAATCTTGTGCAGGCAATTGCCCACGAGACATCTGTTGCTGTACGTTGACATAAGCGCCAAGACCCTGCTGTTTAACCAGTCTTGCCCCTAAAATGGCGGTACCAATTACAAGCGCAATGGTAGCAAAACCGCCTATCACCTCGCTGACTTGGATCAGCAAAGCAATTTCAATAATCGGAATAGCGATAAACAAAATAAATAAGAATCTAAACATACTTTCTCCAAATCTACGAAAGATAAATATGGGTGCAAAGGTCTTAATTCAAGCGATACAAGTAAGACGCTTTAGAAAAGAGGAGCTATCCGCTAAGATGCCATTACTAACCCTAAAATGGAAATGGCAATGGGCGTAAGATATAAACTCGTCTTATCTACATGCGATTCGGTTGCAGAAGCGCGTAAAATTGCAACGCAACTTGTAACGCAAAAACTTGCAGCTTGTGTGAACCTAATCTCGGCAGTGGAATCTATTTATGTTTGGGAAGGTCGGGTTGAACATGCACAAGAGACCAAGCTGTTAATCAAGACAAAATCCGAAAAACTAGAGCAAGTGATGGCCGCTATTCGCGACTTACACAGTTATGATGTCCCAGAAATTCAAGTCGTGGACGTCACCAGCGGCAACTTAGCTTATTTCAAATGGATGGACGAGGTATTATTGTAATGCGACTCTTAGTAGTTCTTTTCTCATTGCTGATGTGGTTTCCCGCGCAAGCAAACAATGCGGTGCTAGACAGCTTACTGGCTCCTAAACAACAGACTTTTTTACCAGTAAAAGAAGCATTCAAGTTCGATTTTGACCAGCAAGGCAACACCTTGTTTGTGGGTTGGGACATCGCCGACGGCTATTACTTATATAAGAAGAATCTTCAAATTATCGCCAAACAAGCCGACATCCAAGTGCCAGAGCTTGAATCAGGCAAGATGATTGAAGATGAGTTTTTTGGTCGCACTGAAGTCTACTTTAATAACTTATCTGTTATCTCTAGGCTCAGTAATATCGAGCAAGGTGCAATCGTAAAAATACGCTATCAGGGCTGCGCAGAAGCTGGGCTTTGCTACCCGCCAGAAATTGTTGAAGTGCCGTTAAGCACGATTGCAGGAGAAAAGCCAAAGACCACGTCAACCAAAGCTCCTGAAACAAAAACTCCTGAGACAAAAGCAGAAGTTCAAAGCGACATCGCGCCTGTAGATAACGATAATTTGTCTTTCACTGAGCAGCTAATGCAGCGCAGCTTAGTTGCGAATATTTTGACTTTCTTTGGCCTTGGTATTGGCCTTGCGTTTACCCCTTGTGTATTCCCGATGTTCCCGATTTTGTCGAGCCTCATCGCCGGTCAACAAGGCCTTTCGACTAAAAAAGCCTTCAGTTTGTCTTTTGTTTATGTGCAAGGTATGGCGGTCACTTACGCGGCGCTTGGGTTAGTCGTTGCGTATTTTGGTGGCCAAATTCAAGGCTACTTGCAGCATCCCGCGGTACTTATCAGCTTTAGTATATTGTTCGTCGCACTCGCGCTATCTATGTTTGGGGTTTACGAAATTCGTTTACCTAGCGGCATGATGGATAAACTCACTCAGCTCAGTAACAAGCAAAAAGGCGGCAATTACTGGGGCGTATTCATTATGGGTGTACTATCTGGACTTATTGCATCGCCCTGCACCACGGCTCCACTTTCCGGCGCGCTATTATTTGTCGCGCAAAGTGGTGATTATGTAGTGGGCGCGGTAACACTATATGCACTTAGCTTGGGCATGGGCCTACCGCTATTACTACTAGGTACCTCAGGTGGAAAATTACTACCAAAAGCAGGTGGCTGGATGGATCAGGTCAAAACGCTATTTGGTTTTGTGATGCTCTTCGTACCGCTTATCCTTTTAGAGCGCATACTCGATGCGACAGTGATTGTCTCACTTGCCGGTGGCCTCGCCGTAGCAACAGCACTCTACTTGCATTATTGGCAAAGCCAATTACAGGCAGGAAAAGGTAAAACCACATTGTGGGGCTTTGCGATCACCCTGTTCATTGTTGGCTTATACGCATTAAAAACAAGCTTGTTTCCTGCACCTACAGCTGTTGTAAGTACTGCATCGACTCAAGCAGAGGCCGTTACCGGAGAGCAGAAGTTTAAGCTACTACCTGACTTAGCCGCGCTTAAAGTCGCCGTTGCTGAGGCCAATGCTAAAGGCAAAGTGCCTATCGTTGATTTATACGCAGAGTGGTGTGTTGCGTGTAAAGAGTTTGAAAAATACACTTTCCCGAAACCTGAAGTACAAGCACAGTTCAAAGATTATGAGCTATTAAAGCTCGACTTGACCAAAGCCAATGACAACACCCAAGAGATCATGGAAGCATTCACGGTGTTTGGTTTACCGACTATTTTAATCTTTGATAGCCAAGGTAATGAGATGCCAGCACACCGCATCACAGGCTTCTTAGATGCAAAAGACTTTGCTGCCCACCTAGAAAAGGCCAAGCAGGACGCAAAGTAACCATTTTAGGGGCAAGCTTGTTTGCCCCTCTCCCTTCTGATTAGACCAGTATTTTGCTGCTATTTACCTCGAACTCTCTATAATACTCCACGAAATGGAGAAATATTTGCTATTTGCTGGAATTCGGCTTAAGTTAACAAGCCATACAGTCTAAATTTTTGGCTAATGCTTTAGTTAAAGGAAGTTCGCGTAATATGTCTGCAAAATTAAAGATTTTATTAGTAAACGGCCCTAATTTAAATATGCTAGGTCGCCGTGAGCCGCACAAATACGGCACGCAGACTCTCAACGAAATTGTTGACGCATTAACTGAATATGCAGAAGCACAGCAAGTCAGCTTGTCACACATTCAAAGTAATAGTGAAGCGCAGCTAATTGAGGCTATTCACGCTCAATATGAACAATGCGATGCGATTATCATTAATCCTGCCGCATTTACCCATACGAGCATTGCCCTTCGAGACGCTTTACTCAGTGTGGACATCCCTTTTTATGAAGTACACATCACCAATGTGTACGCCAGAGAGCCATTTCGTCACAAGTCTTATTTTTCTGATGTGGCGGAAGGCGTGGTATGTGGATTAGGCGCGTTGGGCTATCGTGCTGCATTTGATGCAGCGTTAGCGCAATTGCGAAAACAAAATAACTCAAATTAACTAACAGGCGGGTCATTGTATGGATATTCGCAAGATCAAAAAACTTATCGAGCTAGTAGAAGAATCAGGTATTGCAGAGCTAGAAATCACTGAAGGTGAAGAGTCAGTACGTATCAATCGCCACAGCAGTGCACCAGTTTATGCACAACCTCAACAATACATGGCAGCTCCAGCGGCACCTGCACCAGCAGCACCAGCGGCACCAGCGGCGGCTCCTGCAGCAGTAGAAGCAGCACCAGCAGAAAGCAGCGCACCAGCAGGTCACCAAGTTAAGTCTCCTATGGTTGGTACTTTCTACACCGCTTCTTCTCCAACAGCAGCGGCATACGTTGAAGTTGGTTCAAAAGTAAATGTTGGCGACACACTTTGCATCGTTGAAGCCATGAAGATGATGAACCAGATCGAATCAGACAAAGCTGGTGTAGTGAAAGCAATCCTAGTTGAAAACGGTGAGCCAGTAGAATTCGACCAACCGCTATTCATCATCGAATAATTACGCAGAAGGTCAACGTTATGTTAGATAAAGTAGTCATTGCAAACCGAGGTGAAATTGCACTTCGCGTATTGCGTGCCTGCAAGGAGCTAGGTATTAAGACGGTTGCTGTGCACTCAACAGCTGACCGCGACCTAAAACACGTTCTTCTTGCAGATGAAACCATTTGTATCGGAAAACCTGCGGCAAGCGAAAGCTACCTTGATATTCCTCGTATTATCGCAGCGGCAGAAGTCACTGACGCGGTTGCTATTCACCCAGGTTACGGTTTCCTTTCTGAAAATGCTGACTTTGCAGACCAAGTTGAGCAAAGTGGCTTTATCTTTATCGGTCCAAAGGGCGACACTATTCGCCTAATGGGCGATAAAGTATCAGCAATTGAAGCGATGAGAAAAGCAGGCGTACCTTGCGTGCCAGGTTCTGATGGTCCATTGACAGATGACAACGACCGCAATACGCAGATCGCTAAGCGTATCGGCTACCCAGTTATCATCAAAGCGGCTGGCGGCGGCGGTGGTCGTGGTATGCGTGTCGTTCGCAACGAAAAAGAACTTGCAAACTCTATCGCCTTAACACAACAAGAAGCGAAGCAGTTCTTCGGTAACGGTATGGTTTACATGGAAAAATTCCTAGAAAACCCACGCCATATCGAAGTTCAAGTACTCGCTGACGGTCAAGGCAATGCAATCCACCTAGGTGAGCGCGACTGTTCAATGCAGCGTCGTCACCAAAAAGTAGTGGAAGAAGCACCTGCACCAGGGATCACAGCAGAAATGCGTAAATACATTGGTGATCGCTGTACTCGTGCATGTATCGAGATTGGTTATCGCGGTGCAGGTACGTTTGAATTCTTATACGAAAACGGCGAGTTCTACTTCATTGAAATGAACACTCGTATTCAGGTTGAGCACCCAGTAACAGAAATGGTCACTGGCGTAGACTTAATCAAAGAGCAACTTAAGATTGCTGCTGGCCAACCGCTTTCTATCACACAAGAAGACGTGGTGATCCGTGGTCACGCAATCGAGTGCCGTATTAACGCAGAAGATCCAGAGAATTTTATCCCTTCACCGGGTAAAATTACACGCTTCCACCCAGCAGGTGGCCTTGGGATCCGTTGGGACAGCCATATTTACGCTGATTACACAGTACCGCCACATTACGACTCAATGATCGGTAAGTTAATCACTTATGGTGAGAACCGTGATGTTGCGATCGCTCGTGCTAAAAACGCACTGAATGAACTAGTGATTGACGGGATTAAAACCAATACCCCACTTCACAAAAAGATCTTGTCAGACGAGAACTTCCAAAACGGTGGCACGAATATCCACTACCTAGAGAAAAAACTAGGCATGCACCAATAACCTAATTCGTTCTCCTAAAAGAGGCCGGCCAATTGCCGGCTTCTTTTATCTCTGCCCTACTTCCAGCCAACCTTGCAGCTTGCTCATCTCGTGTTTGCAGTAAAAATCCAACCCGGCTCCTAAGTGGCTCGATTTTTTTCACCGTAAAACCAGACTAATACTTACCTCGCCATTTTAATGGTCCGCACAGCTCAACACCATAACCACTACAACATTGGCTTATTATTGAGCAATCAATCCATTCGCCCCGACTTTTTCACGTTTTAATAGTGACAAGCCTGTTAAAAATTTTTATACTGCCTGCGCTTTCAGTGATTTACCTTTAAATCACTACAGCAAATAGCCCTATAGCTCAGTTGGGTAAACTTTCAAAGAAAGTTTACGTCGAGGAAGCGAAGGGATATTAGCGCAGCGACCCTGAGTGTTGAATCCGAGACCGGAACCAAGCTTCATGGACGAATATAACGCGCAAAAACACAAAATGGCCCTATAGCTCAGTTGGTTAGAGCGCACGACTCATAATCGTTAGGTCCCTGGTTCGAGTCCAGGTGGGGCCACCATTTCACCCTAAAAAAGCCTTTAAAATCAAAGCCTAAATCTAAGATTAAGAAGTGTTTAACTTTTTTACACTATAATGCGTTACCCTAAGCAAATTCTTTTATCTATCAAACTCTGAAATAGCACTTTTAAATCTGGATGGATTGTTTCAATCTGCTTTATCGTTTTATCTTTCACTGCAGAGGCTTTTCGATCGATATTCAAAAGCCAGACTAACGGATTACTCCCTTATTCTCTTAGCCTTTCATCTAGTCGATTCATGATGTGATTGCCCGATTTAATCACATCATGTTATGATTTGATTAAGAGGGTTTTCGCATCATAGGTATGAAAATGTGGATTTGGGAACAAGTTCGGTGGCCCAATTTTACTTGGGACAAAGATAAAATCGAGCCTCAATTAAGAAGCGTCCGTTTACATCAAGGGGTCCTTCTAGGAAAAGTGCTCAGCCAAACAGCAAACCACAAGCAAAGCATGTTGGATACCTTACTTGCAAACATTGTTCATTCGAGTGCTATCGAAGGCGAAAAGCTAAATGCCTTTTCGGTGCGCTCATCATTAGCGAACAAACTCGGATTATCTGAAGAAAGGCCATTTCCGACTTCCGCTCGTACCGATGGCCTTGCTGAAATCATGCTGGACGCAGTGGATAACTTAGAGGTGCCATTGTCGATAGAGCGACTCTTGCATTGGCACAAGCGCCTTTTTGTAGAAGACGATACATTGTTCAATTCAGTTGTTGGCGGCCAACTGCGCGGTGACGAACCAATGCACGTTGTATCGGGTAGACTTGATAGGCCAACAGTCCATTTTGAAGCACCGGGACGAGAACTTCTTGATCGTGAGTTAGGCGTATTTATTTGTTGGTTTAATGAGTCGCGCATACAACCGAGTTTAGATCCCCTACTTAGAGCTGGAATTGCGCACCTCTGGTTTGTCACTTTACATCCATTTGACGATGGTAACGGCAGGCTCACTCGTTTATTGACTGATTTAGCGCTTGCTCAAGCTGAGCGCCAATCAGTCCGGTTTTATGCAATGTCGGTTTCTATCTTGGCTCGACGAAAAAGCTATTACGACATATTGGAGCAAACTCAAAAAGGCTCGTTAGATATAACTGACTGGCTGGTCTGGTTTTTAGATACATTAGATGAAACTTTTGCTCAGGTGCTTCAAGAGATTGATAAGACAACAATCAAAACAAACTTCTGGCGTAATATCAACCAAACTCAGCTAACCGCAGAACAAGTTAAGGTGCTTAATAAAATGCTTGATGGTGAGTTCGAACAAGGCATCAACACCTCACAGTACCATAAGGTAGCAAAAGTGAGTAAGCCAACCGCGACACGCCACTTAACTTGGCTGGTCGAATTAGGGTGTTTGGTTAAAAGCGAAGCTGGTGGGAGAAGTACTCGATATACATTGGCGCAAATGGAAGTCGATAAATAGATAAGTCGGTTTCAAGCAAGTTGCTGTCGTTGATTTGTATGCGAGGGCTGACCCCTCGCATGTTTAAAGTTGGGCAGAATATTAAAGCCAAGAAAGAGCGTGAATCGAACGTTGATAAAGCCAGTATTTGCATGCAATGCAGCCTAATTTAGCGAGTGGTGCACTTCGGGGTTGAATTCGCGCTTAAGCTTACGCCTAACTTCTTGCTCATCTTTTCTATTCATTTAAAACCTCAACTAACACATTATAAATATACAGAAATGTGTCAGCCAAGGTCTAAAGATTCACAACTTACAACTGGAAAAGCCATAAGCGCATAAAGCTTTTTACCTAATGTTGGCGAATAGAAATGATTTTCCCATATCAACATACTGTCCACTTCCTCTCTAATAACTAGAACCTCCACCCACTTGAACTCCATTCATCTAACGTTAGCTAAACTCTATGTATTTATATCCTTATCACGTACCACTCCAAATAGTAGTTGCAGCAATTAGATAGTTGCCAAAACCAGAAAAATCAAAAAGTTGCATGAAGTTACATTTACCTTATATTGAGACTGAATAAAAAATAAACACAACTGTAAAGGAAAGACTATGGTTACATTCAACACTCGACTGCTTGCGATGGTATTGGCTTGTAGTTCCACTTCTGTTTTGGCTACACAGGTATTTTATGATCAGGATGGTGCGGGAGATCATTCGCAGTATCAGGGCGCACCTGTTGATTTTATCTCAGCTCGTGCAGGCACAACTGAGTTCTTTAATGCGCTCACGGGCGGCTTAGCGGCGGATGAGTGCCATCAATTTGAAGTGGTTAATACACAAACCGGCGATTTGATTGCTCCTCTCACATTCAACGCGCCCTTTATTTCTGGCCCACTGCCTGCGGAGCATAAGCTGACAGAAAAGTCGGTTAAACTCAGCTGCACGTTACCCTCAGGTGAAGAGGCGATTGTTTATCACAAGATACCCAAGGCTCCCGCCGTTGTATGGCACAGTGAAATCACAGTGGCTGATTGGCAAACGCCGAGCAATGGCCCAGGGTATTTTGCGGATGTTCAATATACCGGCTTGATTAATATTAATAACAACTCGCACCAAGGCCAGTGCCGCAAAGCCAATTATGTCAGTGGTAACCCAGAATTTTTCAATGAAAGACATCAAGGTGGATTTTATAGTGATGTCTTGAATGTTGTCGGTGAGGCTAAATACAGTGGTTTTTATAAAGTGCTGGTGACGGAATTAATTTGTAAAAACTCGGGTGGTACGACTCGCCTTGTCGAAACTTGGCATATAAACCAAAACTCACAATCCCGTGAGCTTTCTTCCGAGCTATTTTAAACACAAGAATAGTGCAGCCTAGCTGCACTTACTTTACTGAAGTTTAGCTCACACAAATTCCGTATTTGGGCAGAATATCATCAATGACACAGAGGCGATGCTTTTTGGCTGCATCGTGAAAATACTTCCAGTTAGAAGTTAGGAATTCACTGCGAAATGAATAGCTATCGTCATCACCTTTAGCACGGGTTGTACCTAGCGCTTGGTGTTTCCACGACCCTTCACCTTTGGCAATGTAAGTTAGGGTATAACTTCCAAGCCCAAATCGGTTAGCTTCGATGGCATCAAGCCACAGTTGATGACGTTCTTCACCATCATCCATATCAAATTCAGCAAAGCACTGCGCTATCTCTTGCTTTAATGACTCACTCAAGCCACTGATAGCCTCGCCTCGATAGTCTTGATAGACTTTGCAAAGCTCATCGGCCGCGACCAGAAAATCGCTTGGATTATCTCGCACCACTTTCTCGCCCAATCCGTTGAAGTAACTCCACTGCTGATGAGGCTGATCAGGGTGAGAAAGCGCCTGCCCATGTCCTAAACTTGGAATATCATCTTGAAAAACATCAGAAAAGTATTCGCTTATTCGCTCGCGCCAAGTCTCTTCTGCTTCACCATTCAAGTCCATTATTTCAGTCACTTCATTGACTTCATGCTGTATGCCAGCAAATCCCTGGTGGCCCCAAGTATCAATAAAGACATGAGAGGTGATACCAAGGCGGTGCAGTCCATAAGGCCTATGCTTATCTGCAATACACTCAGCGACCATATCTTTTGCTACATGGGAATGTGGCTTACACACTAGCTTTTGAATAAAGGTGCCCGACGGATTTTGCCCAGCAGGTAAACCGCCATTACCCGGTAGGAAATGAAAAGGTACCCACACTTTCATATTCTTTAAGCTGTCTAGGTTTTTATAATCGAGCATTTTATGAGCGGTTGCGATGCGCTCATAAGCAGCACCGTTATCAAACTTGATGTGACCATAGTTTGTTGCATCATCTACGTATTGTGCCGAGTGAGCAATAATTTCAGCCTCTTGGTCGGTGAATCCCGCCGCGCGTGCGACCACCCATGTCATGCCATGATGTAAATCAATTTGCATTTTTCGTTGTCCTTCTCTTTTCCTTTATCGCCACAGTGTAGTCCGTGATACTGAAAATGTAACTATTCCTTACTTTGATTTAGTCGCATTAGGCGTTTGTGGCTCTTGGCTTTGTGGATCCGTAGCATTTGGGTTAACCGAGGCAGGCAAAGCGGATGTGCTGCCCTCCGTATTTAAGATCAATGGTAGGCCATCTTTACCACTGCCTATTACCACCACTTTTGCGTTATTAGATTTCGCCAATTCTATGGTTGCTTCTATGCCGCGCCATCTTAGATAAGTTTCAGAGATCCCACCACTCACCGTTTCTTGAAAGTCGGCTATCCCCTGAGCTTCGGTTTTTTTCCGTTCTGCTTCTTTTTTGGCTACTTCTAAACGCATTTCATACTCTTGATTTAAGTACATCTGATTCACTTTGGAAATAATTGCGTTATGTACTTTATCTGGCACATCCACCTGCCGAATAAGCATATCGTCAAGGTTCACTAAGTTATGCCCTTGCATCGTGCTTTTCTCTTGCTCAAGAATTGTTTTTTCTTGCAGCTGTAGTTCCTTTAACACCGTATTCAATAGCCGAGCCTGAACTTCCAGGCGCTGATGACCATAGACTTGCTCCGCAGTGTAGTCAGATACAATCATGCGCACCGCAGAGGCAACCTCAGGGATCACCATTTCGTCTAAATAATCCTCTCCAACTAATTTATGTAGGTAGGGAATATGCTCCACTACAGGACGGTAACGCACGGTGATATCTAGCTGGAGCCGCAAGCCCTCAGAGGTGATCGCATGTACCTGAGTAGTCGCGGTTTGAAATCGACTCGAATAAATCGTCAACGTATCCCAGGGATAAACCAGCACCGTGCCCTCATAAAATGGATGTTCTACGAACGTACCGCCGCCAAGGCGCTTCCACAGCACTCCAACTTGACCTGAGTCGACTTTAATAAAAATAACTTTGACCAATGCAACGGCAATAAACAGTAGAATAAGTAACGTCACACCTGCGCGAAAACGCCAAGACAAAATACGCTTATGCCACTTGGGCTTGTAACGCTTTAACACCCGCATGAGCAAATTAGATAGGATCAGTGCCAGTATTAAGCCGCCGGCGACGAGTAAGGCAAAATCCCCTGAAATATTAATGTTCATGATGGTACTCCATTACTTTCACTGTCGAGGTGTGCTAACAACTGACCTTCCTCCATTTTTAAGTGCACATCGGCCAAATGGAAATAGGCGTCGTCATGGGTGATGGCAATAATGGTGTTACCACGCGCTTTTAAACGAGGTAACACTTGTTCGTAGAATTTTCGTCTAAAGATAGGATCTTGATCTGCCGCCCACTCATCAAAGATGTAAATGGGACGATTTTCTAAAATGGTACTCAAAAGCGCTAAGCGCTTGCGCTGACCTGATGATAAATCTATGGTGCTAAACGCCCCATTTTGAATACCCACTTTGGCGCGCATCTCTAAAAAGTCCAACCATTCGTCGATTTCTTCAGTACTCAAATCACGAATACCATAGAGCTGCTGGAACAAATGAAAATCCGCAAAAACGGCTGTGAATAGGCTTCGATAAGCAAGGCGATTATCTTCCGTAACCGCTTTGCCATTCAAAAGGATTTGTCCGCTCTGTAATTCATAAAGGCCAGTCAACATCCGTATAAACGTTGTTTTACCGCTACCATTACCACCGGTAATAAAAGTGGTTTTTCCTTGTTCAAAGGTGATATCCACCGGCCCCACAGCAAACGGACGATCGCTCGATTTTTTCTGATGTTGATAAAACGCCCCTGCTAAGGTGATGGCACTAAATGAGGTTAGGCTTTCACTCGGTTCAGGTCGTTTAACCTCTTGCTCATCTTGGACATTTTTTAAATCGCGCTCCAATGCTAAGACGTTTTGCGCCGCCTCTGTTGCGGTGGTGAACACAGGGATCCCACCAACAATACTGGTAATAGGGCCGATTAAAAATAGCGATGCGGTGGTGACTTTAATGACCACATCGGTATACACGTCAGAGAGCATAGGGACGATAAACACCATCGCGCCTGTGGCTGCGAAAAAGGTGATTTGCGACAGAATAAAGTCGGTCGCAAACAAGGTTTGGGTTTTGGTTTTTGCACGCCTTGCACGATTCGAATCACGGCGGTACTCATGTTCTAAATCTTCCGCTCTTGGCTCACTGAGCTTTACTTCTTTAAAGCCATCGAGCAAGTCAGATAAGCGTTGAATAAGCTGGTTTTCGCTTTCAAAAGAAATGCGCATGTTGCGCTGGATTTCATTGGCGCGTAATCGGTGAATACTGGCTCCGACCAAAATCAGTGTCGAGATAACCATAAAAGCCACAAAAGAGTGCCAGGCAATATAAAGAGATGTGAAAAACACCAAACTGATGGATTGACCAATGATCACAAACAGCTGCGCCGACTGAGATATGGTCTGTAACTCTTTGCTGATGGTATTAAAGATCCGCTCCTTGCCAATTTTCTCTAGCGTTGACAGTTCGGTATGACGAATGCTTTCAAACAGATCGACTCTCAATTTATCTATAGCACGCTCCACCATTTGCGCGGCTTTAGTCATCAATCTTTGCTGAGTGAAACCATATATTGCAATCGTCAGTGTAAATAGCACCAAGTAGTAAAGAATATGATTTTCTTTATTAATATCAGAGATATTGGCAGCTACGTTGTTGATAAGCGCAAGCACCAACGCGTTGGCCAAACCAGAAATACACCCCAGTGCAATAAAGGTCCTTTTCTTTATCTGAATATGTCGGCGAATTAATTCGTACAATACCATTGTTATTATCTTTTATTGTTATTGGGCTACCGCCCGCGCATGCTACTTAGCATAGTCCCTAAAAATCAAAACTGCCTGTTGGATTTAAATAAATATTGCATTAAAACATTAAGTTATATTTATAAATCGCCCAGTTTTACCGGCAATGTAAGATCTCATTCCTCGTCATTCACCTCTGTGGGCTTGCGCTTTTGCCCAACTAGTAAAATGATCAAGCCAACAATAGGCGTAAACATCAACGAAATTAAAAAGAAGCCCACAGGTCCGGCAAAGGTGTTTCGTCCCCAATAACCAGTTAAAATGCATAACACTAAATATAAAGCGATAAGCATAATTTTCTCCAAGTTGTTGATAAATTCGGTGCGAAGAATAAACCAGCAGTTGCCTGCCGGTTTATGTCAGCCAGTATCGGTTATACTGTGGCTTTTTCCGCTGTAGCTGTTGCGTCCGCATTCCCTTTATTTGCACGATACTTAGCTGCGATGTCTGCGATATCCCCTTTCATACTTGCTAGATTCAGGTCTATCAGCGTGCCGCCATTTTCAAAGTGTCGAACAAAAGTTGCGCCTACTGCGTGTGTTGATGCCGCAGACACAACAGGCATAAATGCGATTGCGCTTAACGTGCCAAGGACAGGAACCGCCTTCAAAAAGCTGCTTAGTCCCGCGCCCCCTAAGGTTTGTGGAAAAGAGCCGCCGATCAATGCGCTTACTGTGCCACGCAGCTTGTTGTCACCATATGATTGACCATAGACTTTTGCTACTTCGCCTATCATCTTCATTTGGATCCCTGTCAACGCCACTAAATCAACCGCAGGAACGGGAATAAACCCAGAGCCAAACGACCATTTTGTGTATTTGTCGACAATCAGCTGAGCAACGGCTGCTCTGTCTTCATCAGCAACAAGTTGTGATTCCTGTTGTTCTGGAGCGTCGCTCGCCTTGTCATCCTTCGCTGTTTTTGTCACTGCCATAATTCATCCTCTATGATTTATTTAAACAGTTGTCGAACTCATCAAGCACCATGTTGGCACTTGCCCTAGTACCCAAAATCAAACAAGTTGCACTTATTCAACTCTGAGCTTTACCGCCTTCATCCATGATGAAGAAGTAAACCTAAGAACAACCAAGGATTTGCACAGTGTCACAAATACAACTGAGCGAAACGTTGCCACCTACTGCAGGCGTTCTATTAATTTGTTTAACCGAGCACGAAAGCTCGGTATTTTTCCCTACCGCGTTATGCCTGATTCAAATCTTGCTGGCATTGCTCGGTACGGTGTTTATCACTATAGAAGATAATGTTGCGGATCTCCTTGGCGATACAATCTGACTCAATCCCCTCTTTCACATAGTTGCTAAACACCATGATGCTTTGATCTCGTTCCAGTAAACGGGTGAAACTGGTCACCCATGAATAGGGGTAACTACCAGAGTACTGTAAAAATTTTTCATACATTCTGAGATTTGCATCGGCTGGGTTTTCGGGGCAATTTGCCACTTTGCCGTACTGGTTTGGGTCAACATAAGTGACAAACCAACCATAGCCATAGTATTCACACTCGTCGCTGCTACCAGTGTTAGAGTAGGGAGCAAAGGCCGCTAGTTTCTGGGTATCGTTTAAGATTTGAGTGCCATACAAGCCTTGATCCCATTTATGCATGTCTTCCACTGTGGAATACAAATCTCCAGCGGAATACAGTACCAAAGGGTTGCTATATGGATTCACTAAAATGTCTTCGTAAGGTGCAGGTCCACCTGTAGCTGGTGGACGACCATTGGCAAGGGGTAAGTATTGGTTTTGATTATAGATATAGCCTGTGGTCATATTTGAATAGACACCAATCGCACTGTAAGAGCCGCTGTCCGTCATGCTAAGCGGGTTTAGAATTTGCTCTTGAACGATATTGGCAAACCAATACTCACGACCGATATTGCCTTGTTTGCCAGTCGCTAATTGCTCAATGATATTACCGATAAGATAGTAGTTACAGTTGCTATATTCATACTTGCTACCCGGGGTAAATGACGGTGAGCCACTTTGCCCCGCTTCGGCACCACAAGTGCAAAAGCGATTACTAAAATCTTCCGGACCGTTAAGATCTAGACTCGAGTTATATAAATAAGGCCGCCAACCGTAGTTATCGTATACGGCTTCGTTGTCGCTGTAGTTATTGATCCCAGACGACATGGTAAGCAAATGATGTAGCGAAACATCCGCACATTGGTTATCTGGGTACCAAGGCAAGTGATCGCCAATGGTTTCCTGCCGTAAGTCCTTACCATCTAACATCTTCATTAAAATAGCAGCCGAAAACGCTTTGGTATTGGAACCGATGCGATACTTGGACTTAACGCTGTTATCAACATCATATTGCATGTTCTGTGGTCCGCAGTTGGACTGGTACACCACCTTATCAACCGAGGTGATATAAACCGTGCCAAAGAATAGGTTGGCATCGCAATATTCATTCACCACCGCCGCTATCATTTCTAATTGATTAGGCATAATGGTGTGATTATCTGCGATGCTCTTTTTCTGCAAACAAGAAGCCAGTGCTAAGGTGATGCAAAATAGCATCATCATTCTTAGCCGTAGTTGTATTAGCCATTTCATTTTTTCATTCCTTACATTGCCAACCACGTAACCACTAACAAATGTTGTTGCCCGATTTTCATCGGAATGAGTACCAACTAGTTATGCTGACGCGATATTTGCCATGCCAACTAGTACTTTACGAGTGCCTGTATAGGCCTCTCTGCCATGAGTAAACAGCATATTATCCAGCAGCAAAATATCGTTTCTTTGCCACGGGTAAGCAAAAGTGAGGTCTTGATAAACCTGATTGATGAGCTTGATGTCTTGGTCACTTATTTCGCTACCATCACCAAAAAAGGCGTTACGAGGTAAAAATTCGCTGCCGATACTGTCACGCATTTGTGCACTGAGTTGATTATCTAGGCTCGAACAGTGGAACAAGTGAGCTTGATTAAACCATACCTTTTCACCACTTTTTGGATGGCGCATGACCGCCGGACGCCATTGCTTGGTTTGTAGCCTTTTATCATCAAGCCAAGTAAATTCGATTTCATTTTGTCGGCAATATTGCTCAACTTCGGCTTTACTCTCAGTCTGAAAAACCTCTTGCCAAGGTAGGTCGATATCACCGTAGTTACGCACGTACTGCACACCTAAACGCTCAAACTTGTCTCTTAATTCACTGGGAATACGACGATATACTTCACGGCTGTCGGCAAGTGGTGTGCACCCACCCGTGGTTGCTGGGATCACACAAAAAAAGCCCATTCGCATCGGCCAAACATTGGAGTAAGCATTTTCGTTATGCTGCAGGATCACTTGATCGGCATGATATTCCGTGGTGGTGTAAATATTGTTGTTCAGTGCCGTTCGTGGCGAAGAGCGATAAACATACTGGCTTAAACGCTCACCAAACAAGGTCTCAAGTATGGCGCTAAACTGATTCGTGCTCACAATATTTAAGCCACGAAGCAATGCAAAACCATCTCGCTCAACCCAGTTATTCACCTCTTGAACGTGGTTTTTCACCCATGCCATACCGCTTTGTTTAACCTCAGATAAGTCATGTATCCGAGGGTCTGCTGCAATCGATGTCGGATCCAATTCCAAAGAAAGTGCGTGATCCATTGTTTTCCCATCCTTAAAAGTATGTACTTTTGCTAGTGCAACACATAGTTGCGCTCAATTATGTTAACCAACTGCCCTACTTGCTCGGCTTGCAGGCAGGACAAATGATCTCCTTTGACTTCATAACAAGAGAGAGAGTGACTAAATGGTTTCCATCCCATGTCTTTATTCACAGGATGGCCTTCAAATTCTTGCGTTTGCTGCGTTTTTACAACACAGATTAGGGTGTCGCTAAGCATAGACGGCATCTCAATATTTGCTCGCAGTTGGGCACTAAAAACTTGTTGAAAGTGGCGTAAATGCGCATCACTAAAGTTAAATCCAGCTTGATGTATCCAGTGATTGAGATAGGCAATGCGTGCTGGAGCATCACCTTGCTTATAGGCACTGATTTCAGCATCAGAGACACTGAGGCGAAAAAACGTTATCAGATTATCCAGCATCATTTGTGCGATTTGCGCTTCATCTAAGTTAAGCGCTGGGTTGCTCGGTACAGGCGTATCAATCACAGTTACCGAACAGCCAATTCGACCTTGCTGCTCAAGTAAAGTGGCAAGTTGATAGGCGATAAAGCTGCCAAAAGAATGTCCGACCAAATGCACTTGCTCACCAAGTTCAGCGCCTGCTAATACACTCAAGTAATACGCTGCGGTGTGTCTAATCGAGGTTAGCGTCTCGGGTTCCTCGGCTAGCGCCTCTGGCTGCAAGCCATAAACGGGTATACGGCTATCAAGCCCATTCACTAACGCATGAAATGCCATTAACCAACCCCCCGCTCCCGCAATCAACACCACTGGTGTAAAACCAAGCTCGCCCTCTTGCAAACACACTAAGGTTTCAAGCGATTGAGGTTTACCATGACATTCGCCGAAACTATCCCTCAATGCTTGAATATACTGGCTGAGCCCACGCACAGTCGGATGCTCAAAAAGTGCCGACAGTGGCAAATTGAGTTGTAGGTGCTGATTAATATCACCCACTAAACGCATCGCTAATAGCGAATGACCACCTAAATTAAAGAAGTTATCGTCAAGGCACACTCCATCCACCAGCAAACGACTAGCAAACTGCTGCACTAATTGAGTTTGTAGTGGTGTAAGCCTTTCCAGCTTAGCCTCTTGCCGCAAGGGTTGAGGCGGAGTGTATGATCCGGCCAGCGCAATGAGCTGTTTGCGATCTACTTTGCCGTTCGTTGTCAGCGGAAGTTGGCTAACTGATTGAAACAACTCAGGGACCATGTAAGTGGGTAGTACTGCGCGTAATTGCGCTCGCAGAGCTGCATCATTCACTTCCGTATGTTGCGTTGGCTGCACAAATGCCACTAATTGCGCGTTGTTACTGCTATCTTCACGCACCACCACAGCACACGCAGCAACTTCGTCTAGCAGCTGAAGTTGCCGCTCAATCTCACCCAGTTCGATGCGGTAACCGCGCACTTTAACTTGGTCATCACCACGGCCTAGATACAGCAATTCATTTGAGGCTAAGCAGCAAGCACGATCGCCGGTTTTATAAAGTCGCTGGCCGCTATTTGGCTCAATGATAAAGGCCTGCTGCGTCTTTTCTTCGTCATTGAGGTAGCCTCTGGCAAGGCCAATACCTGCAATGTATAAATCCCCTTCCACACCGGTAGCCACCGCTCGAAGCTGTTCATCAAGTAAATATAAAGATAAACCCTCGACGGGTTGACCGATCGGCACGCGTGCACCGCTGAAGTGTGTGACATCATTAAGGGTTGCAGAAATGGTTGCTTCGGTCGGGCCATAGGCATTAATAATTCGAATATGGTCGCCATAGCGCTGCTGCCAATCGGTGAGCGCGGCAATCAGCATTTGCTCGCCACCTATGGTGATGATCCTCAGCGAGGTTGGCAAGGTGACTGAAGTCGCTGCAAGTTGATGCCAATACGCCGTTGGTAAACTCATCAGTGTTAACTCGGCATCTTGGCTTAATTGCGCCAGCTTGTTGGGATCCAACATGTCGTCTGTCGGTGCCATCACCAAGGTTGCACCACGAAGTAAAGTACAAAAGACCTCTTCCGCAAACACATCAAAGCTCATGCTAGCAAATTGCAGGTAATTGTCGCTGGGCGTAATCGCATATTGCGAGGCTAATGCCTGCACATAATTAACGACACTGGCATGCTCCACCATCACCCCTTTTGGCATGCCCGTGGTGCCCGAGGTATAAATTACATAACAGAGGTCGTCAACCTGGCATGGCGCAGTAAAGCAACGGCTAGGCTGCTCAGCCAAAGCGCCCTGAATACTATCTAAATCGACTTGAGGCACCACCTGCTCCGAGCTACCCTGCCAATATTCTGTTTTAGAAACCAGCATGGCTGCATTGGCATTTTGCAGCAGCAAACGACGTCGAGACTCGGGTAGTGTTGGTGCAATTGGTAGATAAGCTGCGCCCAATTTGAGCACCGCAAGCATAGCCACAATAAGCTGGTAATTCGCCTCTAGACACAGGCCAATAATAACGGGGGCCGTACTCGGCTCTAGTCGTGAAGCAAGGTAATGGGCGAGCTGATTGGCGTCTTTATCCAGCTGTGAATAGCGATAACAGCGAGCCTCCCCAGAGGCGGTACTATATTCACGAATAGCAATATGCTCAGGAAATTCAGCAGCAACTTGAGCAAATAATTGCTGAATTGGTATATTTGGCGTTTGATATTGCACCGCTTGCGCCAGTGAAAAAGTAGGTAGAGGCAATGCCTTGCTGTACTGCGCGTGTTGAGGCTGCCAAGACAATTTCCCAAGTGTTTGTTCGGGCTGTTGTGTCGCAGCTAACATCAGCTGCTGCATCGCCGCAAGGCTTTGCTCGATAAACACTTCATCAAAGCATTGCTGCTGATAGCTCAGCGTGAGCGATAAACTCGCCCCTACGCCGACCACAAAGGTCAATGGGTAGTGTGTTTCGTCAACTTCGCTTAAGGTTGTTGCAATAAATGGCAGCGCAGCGCTATTTTGCAACGGATCTTGCGGATAATTTTCAAAAACATACAAGCAATCAAACAATGGACTGTCGTTCTCAATACCCGACCACTGATGAACTTGTGTCAGTGGTGTATGCGGGTGCTGCGCCAATGCCGTAAGCTGCGACTTCACCGCTTGCAGGTAATCTTTCACACGCGCAGCTTGATCTATCCCGACATGGACCGCTTGCGTATTGATATACAAGCCAACGCGCTGCGCCATTCTACTAAGCGCTGTAGGTCTGCCCGCAATGGTTTGACCAAATAAGGCATACGGTTCGTTGCAGCAATTTGCCACCCAATACGCCCAGAGCCCTTGGATAAACTGATTGACGGTAAGTCCTTGTTCGCCTGTAAAGCGAGTCACGGCATCTTGCAGCGATTGCGGTAAAGTCACACTAAGTTCTTTAACACCAGCCGCTTTATTTTCAGTGTGATTTTCAGTGTGAAGTACCTTTTCGCTGAGTAATGTGGGCGCGGTAACTCCACCCAGATACTCCCGCCAAAACGCTTCGTCGCGGTCAACATGCGTATGCAAATATTCGATATGATCGCGGAAATTATCTACCACAATGGGCCGTAACTCACCTTGGCAACGGGCTTGATAAAATGCCAATAATTCAGCAAATAATACCGGCAGCGACCAACCATCCATGATGAGATGATGATAAGTCCAAACCACCCCAACATTGCCATCCTCAAAAGCAATTAACTTCAATCGCATACAAGGCGCTTGTGAAAGCCTAAGCGGCTCGGCAAGCTCCACCGCGGCCTGTGATTTCACTATTTGCGATTGCTCTTCTGCAATGACACTGCTGTGCAGCAGTTTGAGTGGCACATCGGCATGTTTACAGACCACTTGCAGCGGCTCGCCAGCAACGTCTATAAATGCCGAGCGTAATATGCTGTGCTGCTTAATCAATTGCTGCCAAGCATAACTCAGCGCTTCAATATCTATACTTCCTTGCAACAATAAGCTGGTTTGCTCGACGTAAGGTAGCGTGCTTTGAGCGTGCGCCTCTCGTGCCGTTTGACTGTGAAACCACATGCCTTGCTGCAAACCAGTTAGAGGGTAAATATCCTCAACTTCACCTTCAACCTGCTCAACTATGCGCTGTAACTGCCGTTCAGAAATGCCGCTGAGAAGTGCAAAGTCACTGACTGTGTAATGACGTTGAGGCTGGGATTGGCAATGCTCGATGACCTGAATTAGACTTTCGAGTATCTCTTTACTTAATCGCTCTGCTGCTTCAGATGCTAAGCGCAGGCTGTCAAACTCTAACGTTAACGCCAATTGACCATCGACAACTGCCGCCGTTAGTTGTGCTCCAAAGTAACTGAGGTTTGACTTTGCAACCAAAGTGCCAGTCGACTCACGAGCATCTCCCAGCAAACCTTGTTGCTCAATAACTGTATCTAGCTGGCCTAAATAGTTGAAAAACAGTAAACCTCGGGTATCAATCTCAAGCGACGAGCGAACGTTTGGTTCTGGGTGTAAATACCGCGCTGCACCATAACTACTGGCGACTTTAGCGCTCCTTTCAAGCTCTGCCTTGATACTGCAAATCACATCATGCAAGCGGCTACCATTACTAAATAACTGCATTGGATAGAGCGCCGTTAACCAGCCAATGGTCCGGCTGCTATCCAGTGATTTCGTCAGTAACTCACGACCGTGTCCTTCTAGCATGATCACTTCACGGTCTACACCGCGCTTTTGCGCACACCAAGCAAGCGCACTAAGCAGCAATGCTTGCGCCGTCGTACCGTAACTGGTGTTGGCGGATCCCAGTAGCGCACGGGTGTGCGCTGCTGACAATGTGTGGCGAACTTTGGCTATGGTTGGGGTCGCGCTTGTATCTTTAAGACTCAATAAGTGCGAAGTTTCAGCCAGTGCAGCCACCTTCTGCCATTTGCGCAAACCACGCTCATCGGTTGCAAGTTCACGATAAAAATCGGCAAGTTCAGCCAAATTCGCGCTTGCAGCAGGAAGCTCCAGCGGCACATTGTTTGTTTGCTGCTGTAATAGCTGACTTACATCTTCAAGTAACACACGCCAAGAGACGCCATCCACTAGCAAGTGATGTGCGCTAAACAGCAAGCGATTGTTGGCTTCGCCGTCAGGTGTAACAAATAACACTGCTTTAAACAGTGGCGTGCCAGTAAACGCAAAACCTTGCTGCACTTGCTCACTGAACTCGCTCAGCTCAGCTTGCCATACGTCACGCTCAAGCGTATGCGCCGTAAATACCTTTTTAATATCAATGCCATCATGTACAAATAGGGTATTTTCATCCGCAACCACCAAACGTAGCGCATCGTGCTGAGCTATCAAGTACCCTATCACTTGCTTGAGCTGCGCTGGTGTGACGGATTTATCTACACTCACCAACACGCTTTGATCCCAATGACTGGGTTTGGCAAATTGTTGGGCGAAAAACCAATGCTGAATTGGTAATTTATCGAGTTGACCAACCAATGGCTGCCTTTCTTTACCCATAGTCAGGCGAATATCTTGCTGGGCAAGTCTTGCTGCAAGTGCCGAAACACTGGGGTAGGTAAACACGTCGGTAGCACTAACAGGTAACTTGAGTGCTTTGGCTTTACTTGCGATTTGAATACTCAAAATAGAGTCGCCGCCCAACGCAAAATAGTCATCTTCAGCGGTCATCGATGGTGTATTTAATACCTGCCGATAAATCGCCAGTAACTGGGCTACGATGCTGTTAGCCTGTGGTGTGACCGCGCTCGGCTCGGTTACTGTGATAGTCTGTTGAGTTTTACCAAGTGTTGCCAAGGCACGATGGTCAACCTTGCCATGCGGTGTCAAAGGTAGCCTTGCGAGCATAACAAAATGCTCTGGCACCATATAACTTGGTAGTCTTTCCTTTAGCTGGGCTTGAAGCACTTGAGGCTCAGTTGTTGTTACCACAAATGCCTGCAACTGTGGCTGCCCTGATGCGCTTGTGGTTATCTGAACCGCACATTCTTGTACGCTCGATAGCAGCCCAATTTGCTGTTCAATTTCGGCCAGTTCAATACGATACCCTCGCAGTTTTACTTGTCCATCGTTACGACCCATATAGGCGATACGGCCGCTGCTAAGCAGGCGAACCAAATCTCCCGTTTTATAGGCTCGCACCATGTGCGAGGGAGAGACTTGTAGCTCAACAAAACGCTCAGCACTAAGCTGTGGTTGATGTAAATATCCACTGGCAAGTCCTGCTCCTGTTACGTATAACTCCCCAATCATCCCCTGAGGCACAGCACGCAGTTGTGGGTCTAAAATAAATAGCTGGCTATTGTCGACGGGCAAGCCGATATCTGGCACCTTTCCGTCAAACTCAACCACACCTGAAGTCGCGACCACCGAGGCTTCGGTAGGTCCATAGTTATTGACTAAGGTAAATCCGTATTCTTTTGCTTGAAGCGCACCGAGTTTATCGCCGCCAACCAATAAATAGCGCAAGCTTTGCGGGTTAAACAAAGACTCAGTGAGCAGCGCTTGAGCGATTGGCGTTGCAATAAAACTATGCGTGACTTGGTGTGTATTGAAACAGGCTGTTAATTCGGCCGGTGACTGTAGCACCGCTTTTGTCACACACACGAGGCTCGCGCCAGCACATAAATAAGGCCAAATTTCCCATGTTGCCGCGTCAAAGGCGGGGTTGGCGGTTTGACTCGCAACGCTATGATTATCCACCGCAAAAGCTCGTCGGTGCCAACCACATAAATTCGCCAACCCTTGGTGGGCTATCATCACGCCTTTAGGATTACCTGTTGTGCCTGAGGTATAAATCACATAGGCCAGCTGCTCCGCTTTAACTTTTGGAAACTGCTGAGGTAGTGATATTGTCGCAAGGCGCGCCTGCACGTTGGCGTCATCAACACAAATGACATGTGAGGAGCGATATTCAGCCTCAATGTCGTTATCATCTAACTCTGCTACCTCAAAGCGAGCGGCAAACTCACACTTGGTTAAAACCAGCGCAGCGCTGCTGTCTTTAGCGATGTAATTGACTCGCGCTTGAGGGTAATGAGGGTCAACAGGCACATAACATCCACCCGCTTTTAACACAGCCAACATCGCCACAATGAGATCTGCGCTGCCCGTCATCGCAACAAGCACAGGCTGCTCTGGTTGCAGCCCTTCACTTAATAACAGCGCCGCCAATGCCTTGGCTCTTTCATTAAGCTCACCATAACTCAAGGTTTGATTTGAGTTTGTGTCAATTACTGCGAACCGCTCAGCTTGTGCAGGCTCTGCCATATGTCGCTCAATTTGCTCAAGCACTGACTGCTCAAAGTGTTCCGGCGCTGATTTGCCTGAAATCGCATGACTCTCTAGCTTCTGCTCCTTGCAAAGTTTTATATCCGCAAGTGCGCAATCAGGCTGCGTGAGTAACTGCGCGATCACAACATTAAAACACTCTGCAATGCTAGCTACGGTTTCTCTTTCAAATAATCCACTGTTGTATAGCCAGTGCAATCTCAACCCTTGCCCATTTACTGTTGCGCTGAGCTCTAGATCAAACTTGGCACGCGCGTTTTCCGACGCTAAAACTTCCGTGCTGAGCCCCACAAACTCTGGTGTGTGCTGTGGCTCGGGATTAAACGCAAAACTCAACTGGAAAACACTTTGGTGACTTAGCTCTCGGCTAACACCAAGATGGTCAATGAGCTGCTCAAAGGGAAGTGATTGATGTTGATGTACTTGCTCAATCTGCTCTCTTTGTATATCGAGTAGCTGACTGAAACTCTGCTGCCAATCGACCTTCACGCGAATTGGCAAGGCATTGACGAAAAAGCCAATCAACTGCTCCACTTGTGGGTGATGCCGCCCTGAAAATGGCGCACCAATCACAATATCATCCACTTGGCTAAACTTAGCAAGCACCACCGCATACGCGCTATGCAACCAAATAAACGGGGTTATTCCCAAACGCTGACAAAACTGTTGCAGCCGTTGCCATGTCTCTACGCTTAGCTGCTCAGTAAATGCTTGCGCGCTATTGTTCACGGCCTGCCCACGAGGCGTATCGAGCGGTAATTGATGCAGTGGCGGCGCATCGTCAAGATGCGCAGACCAAAATGCCATGTCTGCACTTTGCTGCGCGCCTTGGCACTGTGCTCGATGCCAATGGGCATAATCCGCGTATTGCACCTCAGGTGGCGCAATCAAGTCATGGGCAAGTTCACAGCCTTGGGTGTAATGGGCATAAAACTGTGTGAGCTCTCGCATTAATACTTCAATAGACTGAGCATCACTAGCAATATGGTGCATATTGACGATAAGCCGATGGTAGCCTGATGAGAATCGAACTAGAGTTGCACGGATCATTAGATCTTTACTAAGATCAAAACCCTGCGCTTGGTCGTCTCGTACCGCGCGCTGCCAAACCACAGTTTGCCAAAGCGGTGATTGCGTAGAAACGTCAATAAGCGTAACAAAATGCTCAGGCAAAGCGACAAGGTACTGTTTGGGCTCATCGGTAGTGTTGATGATAGCCGAGTGCAACACCTGATGCCGTGACAGCACCTTTTGCCAACTTTGCTCGAACGCGCTCAGATCAAGCTCCCCTGAAAACGCCAATAACGCTTGAATTTGATATTGCTGGCTGCCCTGCTGCATTTGATCTAATGTCCACAAACGCTGCTGAGCAAAAGACAGCACCACACCATTAGTTTTATCTACCACAGCAATTGTACTTAGCTGCGCGTCTTGTTTTTCAAGTGCTGTAGCTAAACCTTGCACCGTAGGGTGCGTAAAAATCGCTTGCAGCGGTAACTCAATGTGCAGCGTCTTGCGAATATGATTTGCCAGTTTTGCAGCAAGCAGCGAATGCCCGCCGAGTCTAAAAAAGTCGTCATAGCGACCAACTGATTCGCGCTGCAAAGTCTCGGCAAAATAGCTTGCAAGTTGGGTTTCAAGCTCGCCAATCGGTGCTTCATAAGTGTTTTCGTTAAAGCTTGTATCAAGTTGCTGCAGTAGTGCTTTTTTATCTACTTTACCATTGCTGGTCAGTGGCATAGCTGTCACCGCTTGCACTTTGGCCGGCAACATATGGTCAGGTAAATTTTGTTTTAAAAACTGCTGCATGACCAAAGTGATGTCGTCGAACTCGACCTGTTTGTGTAACACCACAAAGGCGCAGATCCAGACATTTTCTGGGTCTTGCCGATTTAACAGCACAGTGACCTCAGCCACTTCGGGATGATGGCGCAACTGGTTTTCAATTTCGCCTAATTCAATGCGATAACCCCGAACTTTTACCTGGTCGTCAATTCGGCCAACATAACTCAGCTCACCGCTGGCCATTAAGCGCACGAGATCGCCTGAGCGATATAATCGCTGCTCGGACGCTTCACTAAATGGGTTTTGAATAAAGCGGGTCGCGTTTAATTCGTCACGTTGCCAATACCCCCGACAAACCCCTCGCCCCCTACGTACAACTCGCCCACGGCACCTTGCGGCAAGAGCCTTTGCTTGTCATCAAGTACATAGCAGCTGGTGGTCGGAATAGCACGACCTATATTACTGGTGCCAAGCGCCATATCCGCCAGTTCCAGCGCTTTAAACGTAACATGTACCGTGGTTTCGGTAATGCCATACATATTGATTAACTGGCAATTTGGTAAGTGCTGTGCCCAAGGTTGTAGCTTACTTGGCTGCAACGCTTCACCACCAAAAATCACGTACCGCACTGCACATTGGCTCGCCAACTGACTGTCATTGAGTAGCGTGGCTTGTAGCGCGTAAAACGCACTTGGTGTTTGATTTAAGACCGTAACCTGAGCATCAACCAACAACTGAGCAAAAGCTTGAGTGTCTTGCGCAGTCGCTTTATCCACAACCACAAGGCGACCACCAAAGAGTAACGCGCCATACATCTCCCACACAGAGAAATCAAAGCAGAAGGAATGAAATAAGGTCCAAACATCTTGCTCATTAAAATCGAATAAGTTGGGCTCTACATGAAGTAAGCGCACCACATGACGATGCTCAATTTGTACGCCTTTTGGTCGCCCTGTGGTGCCCGAGGTATAGATCATATAAGCCAAATCTTGCGGCTCAACCTGAATAGCATCAAGCAGCTTGAGGGCTTCGCGGCTGGCCTGATGCTCTGCCTGTGACACATTAATTAGCTGGTATGAAAGCCGGCTAAACTGTGCCTGGGTAGCGTTATCACAAAGTAGCCATGGGCTTTGCACATCTCCCAAAATATACTCAATGCGCTCTTGCGGGTAGTCGGGTTCTACCGGCACATAGGCAGCACCCACTCTAAGCACTGCTAGCAAGGTCACTATCATCTCAATGCTGCGTGATACACTCACCACCAGCATGGTTCGTGGCGTGACCCCTTGTTGTAACAGCATTACCGCCAGCGCATTGACTCGATCGTTAAGCTCACGATAATTCAGCATAGTCGTGCTATCTTGCACGGCAGTACGTGTGGCAAAGTGCTCGGCGTAGCGCGTGAATAAACTGGTGATGGTGTCTTGCTTAGGCCAAGTTGCCGCTTGGCATTGAGCGCCCATTATTAATGCTTGTTGCTGTTTTTGGTTCAGTAACGCAAGTTCACCAACGGCGGTATGAGGGGCTGTAACACAAGCTTGAAGCAGCGTATGGAAACAATCCGCCCAATGTTTGATGGTCTCTGCTGTGTAAAGGTTGCTATCAAACTTCCAATGTAAATAAAGTGCCTGCTCATCAACTACGGCATTGAGTTCTAAGTCGCATTTTACCGCTATGCTATCCGCCTGTTGTTTTTGCACTTCTTGAACCGATAATCCCGGAAGCGTAAAAGCACGCTCATCACGGGTTTCCAGTGTAAATAATATTTGCACTAGCGGGTGGTGACTTAAATCTCTTGGAGCACCAACCGCTTCCACCACTTTATCAAAAGGAATATCGCGATATTCAAACGCCGCTAGGTTGAGGGCTTTTTGTTGCTGCAACCATTGGCTAAATGGCATATCACTGTCGAGCTTTGCATGCATCACTAAGGTATTAACAAACAAGCCAATTAACGGCGTTAATTCGGGGTGATGACGGCCAAGTTCTGGCGTGCCTACAACCACCTGCTGCGATTGCGTAAGCCTTGCGATAAACAACATAAAGGTATTGAGCAGCCACATAAAGGGTGTGAGCTGGAGCGACTTCGCCTGTGTCGAGATCGCCGCAAATAACGACGCATCAAGCGCTTGGCGATATACCTTCCCCGTTAACGACTGCACCGCAGGACGGACAAAATCACAAGGCAATGACTGCAACGGCGCTAATTCGCCAAATTGCTGTTTTAGTTGCGCCAGTGGTGCCTCGATGCGATCTGGCGTTAACTGTGCTCGCTGCCACTGACTAAAATCACTATATTGCACCTGCATAGTTGCAAGCGATGTGTAGGGTACGCCTATGTGTTTGCAATAGCCAGCCTCTATCTCTTGTGCAAGTAGCGCCATTGACGCCCCGTCAGAGACAATATGGTGCATATTAAAAGCAAGGTGATGCTCATCGCCATTACTTACCACCAGCACGCGAAGCAAACAATCATGAGCCAAATCAAAAGGCTTGTTCTGATGTGCTGCGATGCGCGAAGCAATGTAGGCTTGCCGTGTTTCCTCAGCTGCTACACTGGCATCAAGCCACTCGAACGGCGCACTAATATCATCCGTTATTTGCAGCTGGGGTTGGCCATCTTGTTCATTTTTTACAAACCTAGCACGCAGTATTTCGTGGCGCTGCACCACATCTTGTACGGCGCTGCGCATTGCTTGAATATTAAGCTTGCCACGTAACAAAAACTCGGCGGGCATATAATACTGCTTGCTACCTTGCAGTTGCTCAATAAACCACAGTCCTTCCTGCGCAAAGCTCAGCGGTAAGATTTTCCCCGCGCTTGGCTGCGCGACTATTTTCGGCGATGAGTTCGCCACATCACGGCTTTGTTGCTGAAAATAGGCAACGATCTCTGATTTATATTCAACCACCTGCTGTTTTAACTGTGGAGGAAACCCAGCGGTTTGCTTAAATGCCAAGCCACCGTTTTTTTCATACAAGGTCACGCCAGCGGCTAATGCTTCTGCGATCAAAGCCTCTATCTGTCTTTGCTGTTCATTCATCACAAAAACATCTCCTCAGACTGACCGTTTTCGTCCGCCGCTTTGGCTGCACGATGGATCTCACACCAAGTTGCAAGTGCGCTTACGCTTGGCCGCTCGAACAATATTTTTAAGGTAATGGGCACCTCAAGCGCCTGCTCAATTAAGGCAACCGCTTGGCTTGCTGATAAAGAGTGCCCCCTAACTCAAAGAAGTTACTGTTAATATCTCGAACTTGAGTATTGAGCACTTGAGCAAAAATTTCTGCCAGCAGCGTTTGTAGTTCAGTCATAGGAGCTAAAGGTGCTGTAAGCACTTGCGCCAGTTGCGATTGCACCAGTTGTGCAAGTGCTCCTGCATCTACTTTGCCGTTATTGGTAAGTGGCATAGCAGCCAGTGCATACAGCTTGTAAGGCAACATGTAACTTGGTAGGACCTCTGCTAACGAGGCTAATATCTGAGTATGTAGCGTCTGTTCAAGCTCATAAATGGCATCACTGTGCGATGGTGTAGTTAGCACCACACAGGCCTGTAAGTTATCTTTACTTTCGTTAAGTAACACATGTGCTTGTTGCACTGCATCTAGGTGCTCAAGCTGAGCCGCAATTTCTTCAAGTTCGATGCGATAGCCACGCAGTTTAACTTGGTTGTCTCGACGACCAATAAACTGAAGCGCACTAGGGCAGCCCTGTTCATCTAGCAGCCAGCGCACTTGATCGCCCGTCTGATAATAACGCTGCGAGTTATTCATCAATGTCAATGACACAAATTTACTGGCGCTGAGCTCAGGCAACCCAAAATACGCCTGAGCCACATTATCGCCTGCGATGTATAGCTCACCGGGCATGCCCATCGGCACCGGCTGTTGATGCTGATCCAGCACCACCAAATGAGTGCCCTGAATGGCGCTACCGATTGGCACAAAGCGCTGCGATTGCTGTGCAAGGGAAACCGCATCTTGGCCGTTACAGCGATACACACAACAACCGACCGTTGCTTCTGTTGGGCCATATTCGTTATAAAAATAAGCCTGTGGCAGCAGTGCCCCAACTTGAGTAACCACGCTGCTAGATAAGGCTTCTCCCCCCACCACAATGTGGTGCGCAGCATTGCTCGGTTGTAATCGCGCCAGCACGCCTTGCAAGTGGGCTGGTGTCAGCTTAAACAGCAGCGCCTCATCACGCGCTAAACACGCACTAAGCTCTGTGATTAACTGCTCGCCATCATTCAATAATACAACTCCAAGGCCATTAACCAGCGCGCCCCATAAGCTCGTTACTGTCGCATCAAACGCTAAAGGCGTGCTGACAACACTCTCGTGTATATCGCCTTGGAGATAACTGTGGCTAACATGCTCAAGGTAAAGGTGCAAGTTTCGATGGCTGATCACCACACCTTTGGGTCGCCCTGTAGTGCCAGAGGTATAAATCATATAAGCAGGCGCATCAATATCACTTAATGGCGCTAGCGCCTCTACAGGCATGTTCTGCCAATGCGGTGCGGTGTCCATTAGCACCAAACGGCAGCTGAGTTCTGCGCTGTTTGGAAGTAGCGCTGAGGTAGTGATAAGGCAAGTCGCTTTGCTGTCACGCAATATATAGTGCTGACGCTGACTCGGTGCATTTGGGTCAAGCGGCACATACACTGCCCCAACTTTTAAGGTTGCCAAAAGTGCCACAACTTGCTCACAGCTTGGCGCTAAGCTTATTGCGACCTGCGACCTTGCCGTTACGCCTTGTTCAATCAAGTAACGCGCAAGTTGATTACTTTGTGACTCCAATTCGCCAAAACTTAACCGCTTGCCAGTCATATCTCGTACAGCATTTTGCTGTGCACTATGCTGAGCAAAGTCCCGTATTTTATCGCTGATAAACCAAGGAGATTGCGGCTGCGCTTGCGTGGCAAACCCTAACTCGCTGAGTACTTTGCTATCAACTAATGGTAAGGTATTCACACTTTGCTCAGGGCTTGTCAGCGCCGCGTCAATTAACGTCACAAAAGCATCAACCATCGCCTGTACGCTAGTGTGTTTAAACAAGGCTTTGGCATAATTCCACTGCACCGTGATCTCACTGCCCGATTCTTGTGCATTGACTTCTAAGTCGAACTTCATTGCAGGCTTAAGCTCAAGCTGTTGCTCGATTTTTAGGTGAGGTAGCTTGAAGTTACTTTGTTCGTTATTTTGTAGTGCAAAGAGTATTTGTAATACGGGCGAATGCGCTAAGCTGCGCGGTGGATTAATGGCATCAACAAGCTGCTCAAAGGGTAGATTCTGATGGGAAAAAGCCGACAAGATCACCTGTTTTTGTTCACTTAGCCAGTCGTTAAATGAAGGCGACCCCACTTTGCGAGCGCGAATAGCCAAGGTATTCACAAAGCAGCCCAGTAACTCCTCTAACTCTTTCACCTCACGTCCTGCAATGGGCGAGCCAATGACAATATCCTGCGTTTGACTTAGACGAAGCATCAACAGCGAAAAGGCACTTTGCAACCACATATACAAGGTCACCCCTTGTGCTTGGCAATGCGCTTTTATCGCCTCAACTTGCGACGTTGTAAGAGTATGACGAATGCATTCACCATCAAGGGACTGAACTTGTGGTCGCTCAAAGTCCAGCGGTAATTCATGAACAACAGGACACTGCTGTAACTGAGTTTGCCAATAAGAAAGATCTGCCTGATAGCTATCTTGCTGTTGCTGCTGCCAGTAGGCAAAGTCTGCATACTGCACCGCTAGCGGTTTAGCGTATTGCTCTGGCAACGAATACGCTGGCGCTTCACTAAAGTGCCGATAAAACGCCACAAATTCTTTGGCAAGCAGCGCCATCGACCAACCATCGCTGGCTATGTGATGCATGTTAAACAAGAGTCCAAATTGGTTGTGACTAAACTGTACACAGATCACGCGCAGCATAGTGTCTTGGCATAAATCAAAAGGCTTGCTGAGCGATTGCTGCTGTAATGTTTGCCAACGCTGCTGTTGCTCGGCGGTATTCAGCCCAGACAAATCTACTAATTCCACAGGACAAGCTACTTGAGCACGAACTTGCTGCACAGCACCGTGATCACCATTTGCAGGAACGATGACCGTACGGAGCACTTCATGACGTGCAACAATCGCGCTTAACGCTTGTGTTAAAGCGTCAATATCTAAGGCTCCTTCACACCAATAGCTCGCTGGCATATGGTATTGCAGACTTTGCTCATGTAACTGATCGATTAACCACAAACGCTGCTGAGCAAAAGACAGAGGTAACGCTTGAGCTCTTGATACCGGCTCAATGGTATTGCTGTGCGCAATCATCGAACTTGCGGTTATCACTTCAGCAAACGCTGCAATACTTGGCGCATCAAAAAGTTGTGGCAAGGTGATATCTCGCCGCTGCTCACTGCGCACTCGGCTGATCACTTTTATGGCGAGCAGCGAATGCCCACCTAAGTCAAAAAAACTATCGTTAATACTCCGTACTGGGCTCGGCAGTAGCTCACGATATAACTCAAGTAAATAACGCTGTATGTCTGTGAGCTTAGATCCATCAATTACCTCGGCGACCTCTTGGCTTTTCGCCTGTGCCTGATAGGCAAGCTGTAATGCTTGCTTGTCTACTTTTCCGTTTGCAGTCAGTGGAAGATCAGCAACGATATCCAGTGCGGCAGGTAACATGTAACTGGGCAACGACTGCGATAAAGCTTGGCGCAACTGCACGAGTGTGAGCTTAGCCTCACCATTTAAAACCACATGAGCCACTAGGCTTTCTTGTGCTTCATCAACACTCACAGCGCAGCTTTTTACTTGCACCAACGCGTCGATTTGATGGGCGATTGCCACAAGAGAAATACGGTAGCCTCGCAGTTTTACTTGCTCGTCTAACCGCCCTAAATAACAAAGATAGTCTGCCTCACCGCGCGCATTCGCCTGCCACTTTGCCTTGTCGCCACTGCGATACCAACGCAAGCTTGAAGTACCAGACGCAGGCACTGCTTGCTCAACAAAGCGTGTTTGCGTCACACTCGCGAGATTAATATAGCCTTCACACACCCCATCTCCCGCTAGCCAAAGCTCTCCGGGCATATTGGGTAAAGCCAGCTCGCCAAACTCGTCAACCACCGCAAGTGTCATATTATCGATAGCGTGACCAATAGGCACTTCCTCATGGCCCGCTAACAAGTGGCGCGACTCACGGCTTACAGCATAGATACTACAGCCGACTGTTGCCTCTGTTGGGCCATATTCGTTTATCCACTGGGCGTTAGGGAGCTTGTCCATCAGCTTATCAACCAAAGCTGCGCTCAGCCCTTCACCCCCAACCACAAATCGGTGGGCGATATTACTGCGAGTTTGTGCGTCACTTAATGCAAATACCGCGCGTAGGTGAGCCGGTGTTAACTTGAATAACTTGGCTTCGTTAGCTGCAAAAATCTGCGTTTGTAAGGCGGGCAACAATTCAGCACCCGAGGGAAGCAACTCAAGCTCACCACCTCGCATTAAGATAGGCACTAAGGCGGTCACCGTCGCATCAAACGCCAGCGGTGTACTGAGTACTGCCTTGGTTATATCACCGGATTGTGGCAGATAGCGCTGACACGCAAAGCGCAGATAATTATTGAGGTTGCCATGACTAATGGGCACCCCTTTTGGCTGCCCGGTGGAACCTGAGGTATAAATAACATAGGCAAGCTCGGCTTGGTTAAATGCAGATGCGTCTTCATCTACCAACAAACTGGTATCGTAAAACGCAAAGTTCCCCTCGGCTTCGAACAGATCATCAAGCAACAAAAAGTCACTACCGGCTTCAATCAAGCGCTCGGCATCTTCACTTAGCGCCAGCGTCAATACGATGTCTGCATCATTCATGATGTAGGCTAAGGTATCGGTTGGCGTGTCATGATGAATGGGCACATAGGTATGGCGCGCTTTTAATACTGCCAGCACCGCGGCCACCATGTAACTTGAAGACGGCAGTAAAATAGCAATGCGACTTTGCTCGGCAAATGCCATTTCTAATAAGCTATTAGCAAGTTGGTTCGCGCATTTTTCTAAGGTGAGATAACTACAAGTGAATTCCCCCATGCGCACCGCAGTTTGTAGTGGAGTCTGAAGAGCCGCCTGACTAAACTGAGTCACCCATGGCTGTTGCTCTGTCACTTCTACCGCAACACTTTGCTGCTGTTTTAATAGCGCTAACTGCTGCTCAGCGGGCCACAATGACAATGCTGACAACGGGGTATTTGGCTCAGCAAGACACTGCGATAACACATAACAAAACTGCTGATGGAAACTAACCACACTCGCTTCTTGCCACAAATTGCGGTCATAAAGCCATTCAACGGTGAGTATATCCCCCTCGTCTATCACTGCGACTTCTAAATCTAGTTTGGCACCGCGTACTTTACTTTGGCACGGCGTCACTTCCAATTGTTCTAGCCTAAGGTTTTCATTTACCTGATTATTTACCCGAAACACGATTTGATGCAGCGGGTGCTGGGCGCTTGAGCGTTCAACGTCTAGCTCATCCACTAACACATCGAAGGGAATATGTTGATGTTGCAATGCATCGTTGAGTAAGCCTTGGGTTTGCTGTAACGCTTGCGTGAAACTGGTGTCTTCCCTCCATTCGCTCCTAAGCACTAAGGTATTGATAAAGTTACCAATCATACTCTCAAATGCTTTAAGGTGACGTCCTGATACCGGCGTACCAACAACCACATCGCGCTGTTGAGAAAAGCGGCTTAACCACAATGAAAATAGCGTTTGCAGTAACACAAATAAGGTTTGCCCTGAACGAGTTTGATACGCTCGAAGCGCACTAACCAGCGCTGCAGGTATGGGCTCAATCACTAAGGCGCCACGCAAAGAGGTTTTCGCTTCTCTGTGGTAATCCAGCGGTAATTCATGAACCTTGGGCAGACCTTGTAATTGCATACGCCAATAGTCGAGTTCCTGTTGCCATAGCGCCCCCTGTTCCAGCTTCTGTTGCCACATCACGTAATCAACATAATGCACCTCTTGTAGCGATAAGGTTTCGCCGCTGAGAGCAGCTTTGTATGCCTGTCTTAAAGCGTCACTCAAACACGCAATAGACCAACCATCGGCAGCGATATGATGTAAGGTGATCACAAGGGTAGCCTGCATCGCCTCTTGTTGATAAAGACTGGCGCGCAGCATTAAATCACGGCTTAAATCGAAGCTGGTTGCGTAATCTTCTGCGATAGCTTGCTCTAACGCATGTGCTTGTTGCTCAGCGGATTTATCTGTCCAGTCGTGCTTAATCAAGGTAAATCGAGCATCAAGGTTAATGCTTTGGTGCGGTTCTCCTTGCTCATTTTGATGATAATTAAACGCCAAGACTGGATGTTGCTTAATCACAGCAATAAAGGCGTGCTCTAAGGCCTTGGTATTCAGTTTGCCTTGCAATTGAAATATGCCCTGTAGGTTATACTGGTTGCTGTGCCCTTGCAGTTGGTCTACAAACCACAAGCGCCGCTGTGCAAATGACAAAGGATAATTGGGCTGTGGTGGCGCAGGTTGTAGACTTGGTAATGAAGATTGAGACTGAGAGTTAGCCAGTATCTCGCTTAGTTCAAATACGCTAGGATTGGCAAACAGTTGCTTTAAGCTCACCTCCACCGAGAGCTGGGCTCTTAGTTCATTGAGTAATTGCATTGCCAATAAAGAGTGACCACCGATGCTGAAAAAGCTATCGTGCAGCCCCACTTCTGGTGCGCCCGTTAAGGTTTGATAGAGTGTGATTAACTGTCGCTGCAACGCACTTGTCACCTCACTACTTTGGCTTTGAGAAGTTAATGCCAAAGACTGTAATTGTTGGCGGTCTATCTTGCCATTACTCAGGGTGGGTAAGTGCTGGCAAAGCTCTATCCAGCTTGGGATCATCGGCTCGGGCAAGCGACGCTTCAAGCCTTGGCGGATCACTTCGCGCAGATTGGTTGCGGCGCACTGGCTGCCACCACCACTTACCACAAAAGCAACCAAAGCATCTTGCTTGCCGAGCTTGCGCACCACGACTGCTGCCTGCGATACCTCATCAAGCGCTAACAGAGCAGCTTCTATTTCATTGAGATCAACGCGGTAACCGCGAATTTTCGCTTGTTTGTCAATTCGACCGAGAAATTCAAGCTCGCCGCTCGCATTCAGCCTAACGCTATCACCACTGCGGTAAAAACGGGCGCATTGGGCACTATGTTGCAAGCTACTTGTAAACTGAGCTGCAGTCTCTGAAGGCGCATTTATATATCCTTTGGCGAGGCTCGGCCCGCCAATATAGAGCTCTCCAGGCATGCCAGCGGGTGTTGGCTTCCCCTGTTTGTTGAATACGCAGGTGGTGACATGTGCCAAAGGCGCACCGATCGGATAACTGTGGCCGGTTAGCCTGCTGTCTGTGACTTCATGACAAACCACTCCAACACAAGCCTCCGTCGGACCATAATGGTTGAAAATACGCGCTGCTGGCGTCAGCGCGCGAATGCTATCAACAAGCTGCTCACCTAATGCTTCTCCACCTAACACCCACTGCGAAATAGCGGGCTTTTGCTCAGCAAATTGAGGCAACAGCACCGCGGCAAAAGAAGGGGTTAATTTTATCAAGTTAACTTGCTCAGCCACTAACTTGGCTGCAATTTCAGTCGGTTCTGCCGCTTGGTTTGCAAGGGTGAGTACCACAGTACCGCCATGAGTAAGCACCGGATACACAGCCGTTAAGCATAAATCCGTGGCAAGTCCTGTGACCACGCCCGCTCGCGTATCTTGGTTGTAACTCAATCTCGCCGCGATGCTGCTGCAATAGTGACTCAGCGCGCCATGGCTGATCTCAACCCCTTTGGGCACACCAGTAGAACCAGAAGTAAACAACACATACGCGCTATCATCAAAACTTGGTGAATAAGTTTGCTGCGGCGCTCCTTTGTTTTGGCTCAGCTCACTATATGTAAGCACTCTGATGTCAGCTTCTCGTAGCGCTTGGAAAAGTGGCGTTTCGACACTTACCACCACCGTATTACACTCAGCTTGCGCTAGCATTTGTAGCGCTCTGGCAGTGGGCATATTGCCATCAATAGGTAAATACGCACGGCCACTTTGCATTACGCCAAGCATAGTGACAATGTCACTCATATCGCCCGTTGTTATCAGCGCAATAATTGACGTGGCTGCGTGTAAGTTGTTGGCAATTTGCACGCTTTGGGCATACAGCTGCTGATAAGTTAGGGTGCGTGATGCTTCAACATTGGTGCTTGGCACCACCACGGCTATCGCCTCGCCTTGGGTTTGCGCTATCTCTCTGATTGCTTGCGGCACCAGCATCGGCTGGCTGATGTTGTGATTGATATTTGCCGCCTTTGTCGGTAAGTTCGTTGATTTGAGCACCAAGTCGTCAATCGGCAGCGCCTCTTTAGCACAATAGCACTGGACGAGTGCCAAATAATCATCGGCAAATTGCTGAATAAGCGCATGGTCATAAAGCCCTGTTGCATAAACAAAGTCACACACAAGGGCATCATCTGTATCATCAACAGATAGGGTTAAGTCAAATTTCGCTGTGCCATTATCTAGGGCAATTAACTCGGCTTCTAATTGGTTATTTACCGACACCTTACTACTGGCTACACCATTGTAGTTAAATAACACTTGAAACAAGGCGGAATGCGCGGCGGATTTGGGTAGCTCTAGCGCTTCAATGATGTCTTCCACGGCAGCGTTTTGATTACTAAGCCCTTGCAATACTTTGTATTGCAGCGCCTTAATCGCCTCACTCATGGAGTGATGTCCGTTTATCTGCATACGCAGTGGCAAGGTATTAATAAAGCAGCCAAGCATAGCTTCAAACTCGCTTTGCTGACGATTTGCAACCGGCACCCCTAAGGTAATATCGGCTTGCTCACTGTAGCGATAAAGCAAGATGTAAAACACGCCCAGCAAGGCGGTAAAATGTGTTACGCCATCGCTGTGGCAAGCTTTATCTAATCGTTGTATTTGTTCTGCGTTAAACGAACAACGAACCGTGTCACCTTGGTACTGCTTTTCTTTTTTTCTTGGATAGCTGGTGGACAATTCAAACGGTGTAAATGCCTCTAACTGCTCAGTCCAATAAGCCAATTGTTGTTGATAGTCTGGGGATTGTCTTAATTGCTGCTCCCAGTGCACATAGTCAACATACTGTAAATCGGGAAGCTCAACACACGCCTCCGATAGCTCATACAGCAGTGCGTTGATAAATATAGTCACGCTCCAGCCATCACTAATAATATGATGCATGTTAACGAGTAACCAGCGGCAAGCAGTGTGAGAGTTACTCACTAAAGCCGTCACTTGCAGCAGCGACTCGTTGGCAAGATCAAACTGATACCGCACAGCCTCTTTAATCGACTCTGGTAGCTGATTGGGTAGCGCTTCTTCATCCACGGTCATCACAGCAATTTTCATCGCCTCAGCAGGTTCAATTTGCTGCACCACCTTCCCTTCAACCGTGATAAATCGTGCTCTCAAAATATCGTACTTAGCTATCAAGCGGCTCAACGCTTGTTCAATATCCGTGACTGAAAATGGCTGCGATAATTTAACTAGCCCAGCCATGTTGTATGCCGCAGTGCCCCCTTCATATTTATCAATAAACCACATTCTTTGCTGTGCTGCCGAGAGCGCAGCAGATTGCTTTTGTTGCCCCTGAAGGTAGGTGATAAGCGCAGCTTTGTGCGCCTTTATCTTATCCAGAATACCCTCAGGCACCTGCCCAAGCGGTGTTCTAAGTTTTAATTTATCTTGCTGTAAATAAACATAAATCTGTTGACGGTCCAGCTCATCTAACCACTGTTTTATTGCAAAGTTTTCCATCATTACAAGTCCATCTCCGTCATAGATTTATCACTTAGCGCTGCACTCAAATCTCGGTCGCTTACAATATCACTGACTTTCTCTACGTTTGGAGTCTGCGTCTCCACCGAAATAGCATCATGAGCTTGTTTTAGCGCTTCGATACACTCAGCAAGCTCTGCAATACAGGCGTGCTCAAAGATGTCGCCAATGGTCAATTTAATATTGAAAGCTCGGTTGAGTCTCGATACCAACTGCATACCAATCACCGAATTGCCGCCGCTATCCACAAAACGTGCTGTGACGCCCAACTGCTCAACAGGGAGAAGCGCTAGATAATGTTGATGCAGCTGTTTTTCTGTTTCAGTGCGAGGAGCCAACGTGCATATTTCTGATACTTGCTCAACAGCAGGCATTGGTAGTGCTTTTCGGTCGCGCTTACCATTTGGTGTCACCGGCCATTGACTTAACCAAACAAAATGCTCAGGCACCATGTAACTTGGTAACCATTCACCGAGCGCTTGGCGCAGCCGAGGCGAAGACCACTCGGTTGATAGCTCACCATCATCAATCATATAACCACACAGACATGGGCCAGTTTCTAGCGTTTGTACGCAAACATCGACTTCACTAGTATTGAGTATCCGCCCTAGGTGATGGCTAATATCGCCAAGCTCTATACGATGACCATGGAGTTTAATTTGATTATCTAAGCGTCCTTTTACTTCAAAATGGCCATCAGCTAAACGCCTCGCTTTGTCTCCCGTCTTGTATAAGCGGCGGCTAATGGAAGTTGTAAATTGATGATTGATAAAACGCTGCTCGGTCAGCTCCGCTTGATGTAAATAACCCATAGCAACACCACTGCCACCAATGTATAACTCGCCCCATACGCCGTCGGGTAAAGGCAGTCCTTCACCATGGCACTCTGTTGGGAGCACAAATAAGCTAGTATTTTGTATCGCTTTACCAATGGTTATCTCTGCGGCATTGTCGATATGTGCCACCGCCGACCAAATCGTGGTTTCGGTTGGTCCGTATAAGTTATAAACCGCTTTACTGTGACTAAGTAACTGCGCGGCCAGTGCCTGAGGTAAAGGCTCACCGCCACTCCATACTTTTATGCCAGAAGTGCATGCTGGCGCCGCATTTAACACTAATTGCCATAGCGTTGGCGTTGCCTGCATCACCGTGATCTGCTGCTGTTCAATAAGCGCGCCAAGCACAGCAGAATCGCTAATACTTTCATCACTTGCCAGCACCACCGACGCACCAACCAGTAATGGCCCAAACAACTCTAGCAAGGCAATATCAAATGCCACCGTGGTGATGGCCAATAAGCGGTCATCTACCACCAGCCCTGGTTCACGACACATAGATGCAAGCAAATTAGCAAATGCCCCGTGACTAACTTCAACGCCCTTGGGTAACCCCGTGGAACCAGAGGTATAAATCACGTAAGCACGCTGCTGAGCTTGAATTAGCAAGCTTGGGCTGCGAGTCGAACTTTTGGCAATTTCTTCTGCATCGCTATCCATACAGACTCGTTTGAAACGACCATGATTGAATAACGCAGACTCTGCACTGCTGGCATCACATAGCACAACACTCGCTTTGGCATCCTCTAAGATATGCGCGATGCGCTCGTCAGGAAAGGTGAGATCGAGTGGTAAAAATGCCGCTCCAGCTTTCATCACCGCCATGAGTGCTATCAACAGCTCCGCCCTGCGTGGTAATGCCACCGCCACGATACTATTGGGCGTTACCTGCTGCTTCATCAAGTAGTGAGCGAGTTGGTTAACACGCGAATCTAGTGCCTCATAACTGAGACTCACATCATCCGTTACCAGTGCCGTACGTGCGCTGCAACGCGACACATTGTGCTGCCAAGTTTCAACGAAACTCGTCGCGACCTTAACCGATTTCTCTTGCTGTAGCGGTAACTCAACCAATCGATACACATCATCACTACTTTGTATCAACTCATTTTGAGCCCCTATCGGTGTGTTGCCTTGAACCTGCGACAGCAAATGGACAAACTTAGCCACATACTGGGCCATTAGTTCAGTATCAAATTTCGCAGTGTGATATTCCACTAACAGTGACCACTGTCCCGCAACACAGGTCATATTTGTCGTCAGTTCAAATTGGCCAAATTTAGCGACACTTGGCTGTACTTCAACCTCTAGTCCATTAAAGCTCGGCAAAGTGGTGACTTTATCTAGATTAAACAAAGTGCTAGGTAGAATTAGCTGGTCATCGGCAAGGCTTGCATACGGGTGGGTTTGGTGATCAAAGGCATCAAGTAAGGTGTTTTGCACCCGCTGTACCAGCTCACCGATAGTGCTAATGCTAGTCATGTCAACCACAATGGGCAAGATATTGGTGCAATAACCCAGTAACGTTTGGTCGAGCAACTCAGGCTCAAACTGTGATGCCAACCGTTGCCTATCTGATACCGGCACACCGACACTTATTACCGTCTGACCGCTTAACTTGTGTAGCCACAAGCAATAGAGTGCAAGCATGGTTGCAAATTGCCCACAACGCAAAGATTGAGCAAGGGTCTCAGTATTTCGGAGTGCACTCGATGAAATGGGTAATGTGAGCTGATTAACTTGATATGAAGCCACGCTCACCGTCGTTGATTTTGGCAGCGCAAGTGGTGTTGAATTAGCTAAGCACTGATGCCAAAAAGCTTGGTTTTTTGCAGCTTCTGGTGAATGCGAATATGCCTGCAAGCTATCAACATAGTGACTAAAGGAGACAGCTCGGCTTGCCACCTCATTTTGTTTTGCATCTTGATTGTAGCGCTCAGCGATTGCTGCCAGCACTATTTGTAGTGAAAGCCCATCGCAGATCACATGATGGGCTACAACACTTAAATAGTGCTGCGCTTTGCCATCACTCAACAGCGTCACTCTACAAAGTGGGTCTTTTGCAAAGTCAAATGGTTGATAACGCAGCGCGGATAACCGCGTTTGCAATGTTACTTGGTCGTCCTCACTCCATGGCTCAACATGCAACTCGGCTTTTTCCACTCGGCAATATTGCATTAAGCGGTCACTATCGACACCAAAACGCAAGATTGGGAAGTCGCGGCAGACCGCGGTAACGGCTTGTTGCAGCCGCGGTAAATCGAGCTTGCCGGAGAGCTTTAATATCGCTTGTAGTTGATATGCACTCGCTCCATCGCTTGAGGTCAACGCCATCGCTAATAGCTGCTGCTGGCTATGGCTAAGTGGAAATGCAGCATCGTCATCACTTTGACTCGTTTCACCAAAGTAGCCCGCACGTTTTAAGCTAAGTACACTGGCTTCAACTGCGTTTATCACCGCTGCAATGTCTTCATCTGTATGGGCGGCACTGAAAAAGCAGTTTCGCCCTTCCCAGATAAACACACCGCGCTCTAGCATTTCATAAAAGAACACATCAAGATTTTGCGAAAAGCGAAAACGGAATAATGAGGCAAACGCTTCTATTCGAATGGGTACGTCATGGGTTTCAAAAAACGCATTGAGATGTGCTTTAAATGCCGCGGTTTTGTCGTTTATCCCTTGTTGTAACGCTGGACCTTGCGACTTAATAGCTTGCAACACCGCTTTGGCGCTCGCCATGGTCATTGGATGTTTGCAGAAAGTCCCGGCAAAGAAGGTAGTATCGGTCAAAGGGTAGGAATCATCTCCGTATTGCCAATTTCCTCCGTCAATGGCATCGAGATAGGTAGCGGCCCCCGCGACTACACCGATAGGCATACCACCACCGACGATTTTGCCATAGGTTGCCATATCGGCCTTAACCCCTATCAAGCCTTGAACACCACCGGGGTGTGCTCTAAAGCCAGTGATCATTTCGTCAAAAATGAGGGCAATATCATGCGCTTCGGTAAGCGTACGTAGTTTACGTAAAAACGCCCAAGGCTGATTTTCAGGATGACGGCTTTGTACCGGCTCAACAATCACCGCGGCAATATGTTGCGCCTCTCGGGTAATAACCTCTAGCGCCTCATCATCACCATAAGGTAAAACGAGATTATCGGCGATTGCGCCATAACGCACTCCAGCGCACATTGTCTCTACGCCTTGCTCTGGCGACTCAGTTGCTAAAGTACCATCATAGTGACCATGATACGCGCCTGAAAACTGAACAATTTTATCGCGTTTGGTCACCGTTCTTGCCAAGCGTAGCGCCGTCATGACCGCCTCTGTACCAGAGTTACAAAACGATACCCGCTCAAGCCCTGTCAGCTCACAGATAAGTGCAGCAACCTCAGGCGCATCAGGACTTGCAAGCCCCAGTTGCATACCCGCTTCAAGCTGTTGCGCCAGTGCTGCTTTGATAAAGTCAGAGTTGTGACCAAATAAGTTAGTACCAAAATCCATGGTGATATCAATATAGCGATTATCATCGATATCCCAAATATATGCGCCCTCACAACGCTTAGAAAACACCGGATAAAGTAGCTCTTTGCTCGACAGTCTAAAACCTGCCGATGCTCGGCAATCCGCAAGGCGTGCGCGATATTTGCTCACTAGCGCTTTTGAACTGTGCGTTTTCGCAATGTAAGCATCACTCAATGCAGCAAGGTGTTGGCGTATGGCCGGGCTGCTATTGGCACGCTGCACTTGTTTTTGTTGCGCGCCTGGTAATACAGATTGGGCTCTGCTTGGCTGGGGCTTTGATACCAAGGTTGCTGTCGAGGTGACTGCACTGTTTTCAACTTTCACGCCCTGAATATGGCGTAACTGCTGTCCCACCACAGCTTCTAACGCAGCTCTCGCTTCAGCGCTGGTCACTGTGCTTGCCGCCTGCAATTGCGCCTGATAGATAGCGACAAGCGTGTGGTTGTCAGCCTCTACTACACTACCTTTTGGCGTATCAGTCGTCACCGATGCAGGTGATGGCAAACTGCCAGCTTGTTGTGAACCTTGCGGCGCTTTGAGATAGTCACTATGGCTTTGAATATAGGCCACTAACTTATCGACATCGCTGAGCTCTTGATAAAATTGACGAACACTAAACTCTAAACCGAATTCCCGCTCGTACACTCTAACAGCCTGCATGATCATCAACGAATCAACCCCCATTTCTAGCAAAGGGAGGTTGGTTTGGATAGCATCAGCGGGCATCGATAAGAGTCCCGCCAGGGTATTGAGCACAAAGCTGCGAATTTGTGCATCACGGTCACTCGCTTCTACCACTGTCAGTGCTTCGGGCTGTGATTGTTCAGTACCAAAAATCCAGAATGAGCTGCAATCAAACGGATATTGCGGCAAGCCTACTCTAGCGCTCGGGCGATTGCCATACACCTGTTGCCATTCGAGCGGCCCGCCTAAGTCGAGGTATGTGCCTAAACACTCGGCGAACCTCATGCTGTCTTCGCCTTTGGAGTGCAATACATGGGCATAACTGAGCGCTTTGTTATTGCTATTTTCCTGTAGTAAGCCACTCAAAATAGGTTTAGGACCAAGCTCAATCGCTAAGCCATGCTCTAGTGACTCAAGCGCAGTTACACAGTCAACAAAGCGAACCGGTGCCTTAATTTGTTCAACCCAATACTCGGCCGTAGCGATAAGTGTAGACTCCACTTGCCCCGTCATGGATGAAACAAAAGGCAGCCGAGGCTGTTGGAATCTAACCTGTTCAGCGACTTCCCTAAAGGCCTCTAGCATGGGGGCCATCAATGGAGAGTGGAAAGCGTTTGCCGTATGCAGCGCTTTTACTTTAATTTGCTGTGCTGCAAGCACGTCACTGAGGGCTGTGATTGCTTCATCAGCACCGGAGAATACTACCCCAGCCTCACCATGGAAGGCTGAGATAACCACTTGCTCCTGAATCTCACTCAAGCAATTACGTGCGGTTATTTCATCACATCTTGCGGCGATCATGCTGCCTTTTATCGGTAATTCATGCATTAGTTGACCACGCGCTGCAATCAACTCAATGCCATCATGAAGCGAGAACACACCCGCAATACAAGCCGCTGCATACTCACCAACGCTATGACTGAGTAGCTGAGATGGCTTCACCCCGTAATGCATCAATAAGTTTGCCAAACTGTATTCGACGGCAAACAAGCTCACTTGCGTCCAACGGGTTTGTGCCAGTAGTTCTCTATGCTTTTCATCGAATAACACATCCAACAGGCGTGCTCCAAAGCGCTCGCCAATCAGGCTGTCAATGTCATCTAAGTGACTGCGAAACACTGCGTGGTGTTGATATAAAGAGAGGGCCATCAAGGGGTATTGTGAACCTTGTCCGGTGAACAAAAGCGCAACTTCTAGTGCAGTATTTGCCGAGGACTGTTCAGCAATAATGGGACTATTCAGTTGCGAAATAAGTGCTTCTCTACTCACACCACTAAACGTTTTATGCACACCTTTAAGCGGCACTTGCTCGGCATTTTGTGCGCAGAAGTCATCAAATGCTTGAGGAGTCAAACTCGACAATCGTTCACTATAGTGACCAGCAAGTTTCTGCAATGCAGCTTTAGATTTAGCAGCGAGAGGCAATAGATAAAACGAAGGCGGTGTTACTTCAGCTTGTATTTCTGGTTTAGGCACAGGCGCTTGTGCGCAGATCACATGTGCATTAGTACCACCAAAACCAAAAGAGCTTAATCCAGCGGCTCTTATTCCCCCTTGTTGTACAGACCATGTCTGCATGTTTTGCGGCACCATAAATGGGAGCTTTTGCCATGGGATATGCGGATTTAACACCTCACTGTAACGCTGCGCAGGAATTTGCCCATGCTGTAAACACAGTAGCGTTTTGATAAGCCCAGCAATACCCGCACCGGATTCAAGGTGACCAATATTCGCTTTTACCGCACCGAGAATAACCGGATCATGACGACTATGGTGTTCTCCATACGTGCGGTTTAATGCTGTGATCTCGATAGGATCGCCAAGCTCCGTACCCGTGCCATGGGTTTCCACATAGTGGATATCTCCCGCCTGCATCTTGGCATTATCAAGGGCGGCATTGATCACAGCCTGTTGCGCGGCACTATTTGGCGCGGTAATGCCATTGCTGCGGCCGTCTTGATTAATTGCACTGCCTTTGAGTACACCAACAATTGGGTCGTTGTCTGCCATGGCTTGTTGTAGCGGCTTTAGCATCACCACCCCAACTCCTTCACTTCGCACATAGCCATCCGCTGCCTGTGAAAAGGTTTTGCAATGGCCGTCTGCTGCCAACATTTGTGCGTTTTCACAGGCCTTAGTCACATCATCGCTCAGAATAAGATTAACGCCCGCCACCAACGCCGCGTTCGTTTCTCCATTTCTTAGTGCTTGAATTGCATGATGAAGTGCCACCAGCGATGACGAGCACGCCGTATCAATCGCCACACTCGGGCCGGTAAAATTAAAGCTATAAGAAATACGGTTTGCTGCAATGCTCAGTGCTGTGCCCGTGCCTAAATACGCGGTACTTTTTTGCTGTTGTTGCGACAATAAAAAGTAATCATTTTGCGATATACCGACATACACGCCAATATTGCTACCTGCGAGCGTGGCGGGTTGGTAACCGGCATGCTGTATAGCGTGATAAGTCGTTTGGAGCAGTAATCTATGTTGTGGGTCGATATGCTTAGCTTCGAGTGGCGAGATGCCGAATAATGCAGCATCAAACTCATCGACATTCTCTAAATAGCCACCGAGTCGGTCGGCTTCAAGATTCGGGCAAAGCTGCTGGCGCTTAGGATCTGGCGTGGTGATCCCATCGCCCTGCTGGCTTAACAGCTGCCAAAATGCATCTAATCCATTTGCTAAAGGATAACGACAGGCCATGCCAATCACGGCAATATCTGTATCCGCAATATCTTCAGCTCGGCGAGTAGGCTGCGTCTTATTCGCTTGCTCAGTGGCACCTTTCGACTCGTTAAGCTCTGTCTGCCCTAGAGCTTGAGTTAGCGTACTAAACTGACTTAAATACTGGGCTAATTCGCGAATGGAGGGATATTCGTAAAGTACCGTAGGCTCAAGGTCTAGCTCGTGTACTTCCATTAACTCCCCTGAGATCCGCACCGCTTTCATCGAATCCACACCTAATGCCAAGAATGGCGCGTCGATATCCAAACTACGCGCGGGCTTATCTATTTCTTGTGCGACTAAATCTTGTAATAATCGCTGAATTTGTTGTAGTGACGATGAGGATGATGGCGCTTCAAGTTGTTGCGGCACAGCTGCCTCTCGGGCGCGCGCAATTACTTCAAAGTTATCGGCTAAATAGCTGCGCTTATTCTCTTGGCGCTGAATTTTACCGCTCGATGTTTTATGAATGCGACCGGGCTTTATCAATACGATGTCATAGGGCGTAATGCCGTGGTGCTCAACGATCGCAGCGGTGATCTGCTGTAATACCTGCTCAGCATTTAACTTTCTTAGTGCAGTACGCTTTACTTGTTGTACTATCACCAAACGCTCTTCATTACCATTAGCGGCGACCGAAAACGCTGCGCCGCCATTTTGTTCTAAGCTATCGCTTGCTTGTGTAACTGTAAGCTCTATATCTTGCGGGTAGTAGTTTTTACCGCGGAAGATAAGCACGTCTTTGGCGCGTCCTGTAACGAACAATTCCCCACGCTGGATAAAGCCTAAATCACCAGTACGGAGATAAGCCCGCTCGTCAGCACCTTTAATTCTGGCATGAAATGTAGCCTCGGTTGCCGCTGGGTTATTCCAATACCCCTTTGCTACACTTGGACCAGTTACCCAAATTTCTCCGGTTTCACCATCATTGCACGCTTCAAAAGACTCTGGGTTAACAATCGCAATGCAATGCTCGCCCCAACTCACGCCAGAAGATACGGCGTAATAAGGTTGCTGTTCATCAGCCACATCTAATGCATAAAACGCATCTACTGTATCTTCATCTGTGGCTTGTTCGGCTATGCCCTGCTGTAGCTTGGCTGCATCAATACGTAATATCTTTGGCTTTTCTAGAAGACGTCCACCAGTTGCAAATAAAGTGGTTTCAGCCATACCGTAACAAGGTGCGATACTCTCTCTTTGTAAGCCACACACTTTAAACTTTTGATAAAAGCGCTCTAACGTGCTGGCACGCACTGGTTCCGCGCCATTTAATGCTGAGCGCCAATGGGACAAATCTAAGTCTTTAAGGTCTTCATCTTTGACGGTGTCCACACACAGATCATAGGCAAAGTTTGGCGCACTTGACGTTAATGCTTTGGTTTGTGAAAGCAGTTTTAGCCAACGTAGTGGTTTTTGCAGGAAATAAGCCGGATTCATCAGCGCCGCTGTCGCACCGATATAGATTGGATGCATAATGCCAAAAATCAGTCCCATATCATGGAAATGAGGCAACCAACTTACAATCGAAGAGTTGCTGTCATGACCAAACGCTTCTTTCATTAGCGCCTGATTATCAAGAATATTGTCGTGAGTTACCATTACGCCTTTAGGTGTGCCCGTCGAGCCTGAGGTATATTGCAAAAATGCCAGTTGCTCACCACGGATTTGTGCACGAGGCCACTGTTGAGTGATCGATTTAAGTGCAATGTTATCGGTAGTAAATAGTGCTAACTGCGCTAGACTTGGCTCAGAATCAAGCAATGGCTTGGCGATTTCATTGATCTTTTCACTGGTAAGCGCACCTTTGGCACCTGCGTCTTCGATGATGGCACGCAGACGATCAACATTTTGATTCTTTTTAGGGGGATAAACCGGTACCGCAATTATCCCTGCGTATAAACAAGCAAAAAAGGCTTCAATAAATTCAAATCCAGAGTTGTACAGTAATAATGCTCTGTCACCCGGTTCAAAATATTCACTCAATGTCTCAGCAATAGAGGCTGCACGCTCATGCAGTTCTTGGTAGGAAATGGTTTTACTTGGTAATGCCTCATCGTAAAAATACTGATAGGCAATATCTTGAGATCGAGTACGCGCTAAACTCGCGAGTATAGTAACAATATTTGTATTCATGCCATCCCCATAACTTGGTTGGGATTCCTTTGGCAACAGCGCGAGCAGTATCAATTTGGCTTGCGACAGTTAACCATCAGTAACGTTGTGAAAAACCAATCAATTACTTAACCGCAACAAACACAGTACCCACTTAAGTAGGAAAACGTTTGTAGGGTATATCTATAAAGGTTAACTAACCGCTAAAACCGCGAGCCAAGTTAATCAACAGCACCTTTTGCTATTTGCTTGCAGCATATATACAACATTGCTGTAATCACTCACTGTCACTTTAACGCTTGAATATGGCAACTTTTTTACCATCCTTGTACGCGAGGGTGACGACATCAAAGTCTCAAATAGAGTTATAAAAAAGACCATACCGAAGCTGGTAAAACACACACAGTTTGTATGGCTTCACATCAACGACTCGTGATCTGTACTGAAAAAGGCTAGCACAAGAAACTGATAAATAAACCGCTTTATTAACAAAAAAGTAAATTTATCCATTACACAAGATTACACCAAACCGTTTTTAGGAATTTTTTATTAGGTAGTAACAGGAAAGCCAGAACATTTTGTTTGTTTTTTAAACAAACCTCTGTTTTAGAAACACTTTTGATAAAACTCAGAAATACAATTTAGTCTGATATCGAGGTAACGAAAATAAAACCAGTGCAAGTGTTATATTTTTGCACTGGTTTTATAGCATCAAACTATTACTTTTGTGATGTGCTTAATATTACTTTAGCGAAGGCGAGGTAGTGAACGGCTTCACTCCAATCGCTTGGTAAATTTCAGCAGGCTTAAACGCTTGCTCACCTTTGATCACCAATGTCGCTTTTTGCAGTGCTGTTATATCCTTAAGTGGATCGCCATCGATCAACACTAGATCTGCCACTTTTCCTTTGGCAATTGAACCGGTTTGATGTGCAACCCCCATCAATTTAGCACTCTCAAGCGTTGCCATATTCAGCACATCGGCCGCAGGAATGCCCGCATCAACGTAAAGTGCTAGCTCACGGATCAAGGTAAAGCCTGCAATATTATCCGTTCCAGGTACCATTGGAACACCAGCATCATAGAGCTTTTTCAGCATTTTTTGCATTGCTTCACCTGACTCTTGATAGCTCAGTTTAAACTGTTCATCAACATGCATCTCAGCCCCTTTTAAACCGCGAGCGAATGCAATTGGCATATGCTCTGAAATAGCAGCAAATTCCGGATTGATCTTTTGATCTTCTGCCATCAATAAGCTTCTGAATGTAGATACGGTAGGATCCACAACGATGCGCTTATCACTTAGTAACTTGATGAATGCATTCATCTCTGGACTATCAAGTGATAAGCCTGAAGCTTGCTCTCCCATCAGTGAAAACCGTTTTTGTGTTCTGGTATCCACTTCTTCACCAGCAAGGAAATTAAGGAACAGCATATTAATGTGCTGAATCTCATCATAACCATTTGCAATGGCTTGCTCTGCGGTCATAAACGCTGGCACGTGACCGCTAAGTCTCAATCCACGGCTATGCGCACGTTCAGAAATAGGCTTTACCCAGTTCGGATCGATAGAAGAATAGAGCTTCACTTGAACATAGCCATTATCGGCAAAGAAATCGACCGTCTCGAGCGCTTCTTCCAATGACTTCACACTTAAGCCTGCTGAGTTTTCGCTGAATTTATCCATAAAGCCAGCACGATATACACGCGAGCCCAACACCTGATTGGTATTAAATAGCGCTTCAATTTCCATAATATTGTCGTGCTCGTTACCCATGTCTCTAACGCTGGTAACACCGTTCGCAATATTTAAAATACCGTTCTCTTTTGATAAATGACCGTGCATATCCCAAAGCCCTGGGATCAAGGTTTTCCCTTTTCCATCAAGGCTAACCACGCCATTTTGTTTTTTAATATGTTTAGCTACTTCTACAATCTTGCCATTTTTAATCAACACATCATGGTTTTTCAGCAGTTTTTTCTGCTCACCATCAAAGACGGCAACATTTTCAATAAGTAATGCAGGGACATCGTGTGTCAGCTTGTTAGCGAGGTTTTCTAGATGTTGCTGTTCGGCTTGTTTTTGGATAGTCTCAAGTTCTTCGAACTGTGCTTTGGTGTAGCCGTCGCGCAAGACATACATTGGCCCCCAACTTTGCGCGAAATAGTTACCATCGTCGTCATACCATGCAAAATTAGGAGTAAGACTAAGGCCACTCGTTACTAATAGATGAACGGTTTGTTCCCCCAACTTCATCGTCTTCATTTTTTCGATAAGCATTTTACCTTGAGGGTAAACATCTAATTCGTATTTATTATTTTTTAGAACATAACGCATCGTCGCGTTATCTAGTGCAAGGTGGTTATTAGACGGTACGTAGAAATCGAGTGTCGCGTCAGCTTTAATGCCTGATTCATTGACACTTTTCCACTGCGCAATGCCTCTGTTATAACTAAACGTTTCGTCAATTGTGGAGCCAAAAGCAGAACGTCCTTTAAGACTAAAATTGATGGGTAGCCCTTTTTCATTCAACTTTAAGGTTTCATCAATTAAGATCCGACGGTTGTTCCAGCCAAACTCAATTTTGGCTGTATAGTTTTGCTCGTTGATTTTTTCTTGGCTTAGCGTACCTGCTAAGCCCTTTTCTGAGTAAACATTATTGATAATGGTGTCAGCAAATACTACCCAACTCTGCGTAGTTAAAAGCGCCGCAACGAGTGTCGACAAGGCACTTCGCTTTGTTATTATTTTTGTCATGTTATTGTTCCTTAAATTTCCGTTTAACGACAATAATATTACATCAAGATAACAAAAAGCGAAGTGCTTTAACTGTTACAATTCGTGTGGATTTCACTACCCAATCAGGCTTTTAGTAACCTGCTGCTTGGCCATCCTTTCTTGTTTCGGATGCACCATAGTACACTCCAGTTTTACCATCTCGCATAATCGCTTGATAACCGCCATAAGGACCAACTGCTTCTTGTAACTTATGACCTTTTTTTATCAGCTCTCTACGGGTTTCCATCGAAAAGCCAGACTCGAGACTGATATACCCTCCATCCGTCATGATTTCACCGGTTGGCTGCGATGAACCACTATGCAAAATTCGAGGCGCATCGCCCGCTTCTTGTAGATTCATACCAAAATCAATCATGTTAATGAGGATCTGCGCATGCATTTGCGGTTGAGTCGCGCCTCCCATCACGCCATAACTCATCCATGGTTTACCATCTTTTGTGACAAAGGCAGGAATAATGGTGTGAAATGGTCTTTTTCCCGGCGCATAACCGTTGTAGTGGTTTTTATCTAACGCAAAGAGTTCGCCTCTATTTTGCAAGACAAAGCCAAGTTTAGCTGGAGTCATACCTGAGCCCATACCACGGAAATTACTTTGGATCAGCGACACCATATTCCCTTCTTTATCGGCAGTCGTAAGATAAATGGTATCCCCTTCTACAGGCCCTGCATGATCGCGTTTAGCTGCTTTATTTGGATCAATCAATGCACGCCTTTCGTCAGCATATGCTTGCGAAATAAGCGTCGCGACTGGTATCTCATTAAAGTCTGGATCGGCGTAGTATTTTGCTCTATCTGCAAAGGCAAGTTTTTTTGCTTCAACAAAGGTGTGAATATACTCAGGGCTGTCGAATCCCATAGCCTTGATATCATAGCCCTCTAAAATATTGAGAATTTGCTGGGCGGCAATGCCCTGACCATTGGGAGGTAGTTCCCATAACGTGTAGCCGCGATAATCAGCACTTACGGGGTCAACCCACTCACTGTGGTGCTCAGCCAAGTCTTGGTAACTTAAGTATCCACCATTGGCCTTCATGTAACGGTCGATTTCTTTAGCAATTTCGCCCTTATAAAAGGCATCGCGGCCTTTTTCTGCAAGTAACTCATAGGTATTAGCGAGTGCCGGATTCTTAAATATCTCTCCCTTTTTAGGCATTTCTCCCTCAGGCATAAATACTTCTTTAAATCCGGAATATTGCTCACGAGCTGACACCGAGCGCTGCATGTAATAAGCAATCAACTCCGAAACTGGAAAGCCGCTTCTAGCGTAGTCGATACTGGGTTGAAGTAACTGTTTCATTGGCAGTTTGCCAAATTTTTTGTGCAGTTCAAACCAACCATCGACCGCACCGGGCACTGAAACAGGAAGCGGCCCATAACTTGGAATCGTATCTCCTTGCTGCTGTAACTTTGCTAGCGAAAGGCTTTTTGGTGAGCGCCCTGAAGCATTGAGACCAAATAACTTTTGTTGCTTCGCGTCCCACACAATAGCAAATAAGTCGCCACCGATACCGCAACCTGTAGGCTCCACTAGGCCAAGCATGGCATTGGCTGCAATTGCAGCATCTATGGCGTTTCCGCCTTGCTTCAATACCTCTATTGCGACTTGGGTTGCCAGTGGTTGAGAAGTTGCAGCCATACCCTGAGTTGCAATAACCTCTGAACGGCTAGCAAAAGCTTTTCCCGTGATCCTGTCATATGCGAGAGCCGCTGAGCTTACAGAAGCACATAGCATACTAACCAGTGTGCACTTAACGACCTTATTCATTATTTTTCTCTTTTGTTGTTTTCTTTTTAACCAATATAAAAAGCCAATTCGCTTACAGCAATTCATTTGCGGTCAAAGCGAAAGAAAACGAGATTGGACCTAATGCGAAAACTCAAGACACCATCGCCATAGCACTCGCTCTGCCACAAGAGTATTCCCTCAAATCTAATACAAGCTTTTGCAGCTGGACTACACTTAAATGTTGAAGTGCTGTGCAGAAAAAATAAACCTAATCGAGATCAGGATAATTGAATTGGTTATTTATGAGTAATCGGGTTATTTCTATAAACTTAAAACAAACATTGACTTGGGGCACGGTACTCTGTGGCTTGGTGCTCACGTCTCTTATTATCTCCATTTCATATGTTAGCCAGCGATACATGCTTCTCAATACCTATGAAACAAATCTAAGACAAGATTTATCCCATTTAGGTAGACATCTTTTCACTGAATTTGTGGAGGGCAACGATAATCAGATAAGTCTGACTCTCAAGGATTATTATTCTGACGGTAAATATAAAGCGCTCTTCCTTATTCAAGGAGAAACGCTCATCAACGAAACCCAACACTCAGCGAGTGGACTACAAATATTTAATCAGGTTATCAGTCAGGCGCAAGCGACTGCAACACTACGCACACTTGACCTCACAGTGGCATTTGACCCTAATCAGCAGCACTTTCTCGCAGCCATTCCCATTTCACCTAAAGTGCCCGTCGTTGAGTCCGCTGATTTAGTTAGGCTGATTGCTATTTATGACATAAGCACCATTTTTCTTGCGTTAAGGCAACAATTGATAACGACGGCGAGTATTTTAGCGGTGTTTTTGATACTCATCATTATCGCACTACTAAGCTTTACCCATTACTTCATTCATAAACCGATCAAAAGACTGATCCAAGTAGGCAATGCATTATCCACAAAGTCTTTGAGTAGTAGAGCCGACATTGTGGGACATGGCGAGCTTGGAGTCCTTGCCAAGCAATTCAATGTCATGGCACAAACGTTAGAAAAAAACTGGCAACAACAATTACAAAGCACCCAAGAATTACAGCGCCGTCACGCACTTATTAATAGTGTTTTTGAGGCATTACCGGATATTTTCTTTATAATCAATACGGATGGCACCATCTTAGAATGTCATACCGGAAAATCAGACGACTTGTATATGTCGCCTGAGCAATTTATCAACAAGAAAATGTCGGAAGTACTGCCCTCCCACGCAGCTAAACACTTTAGCCAAGCCATCAAGTCTGCCAATCAGCGCCACCAATTAACCCAAATAGAATATCCACTGACAATTGCTGATCAAGCGAAGTTATTTGAAGCTCGGTTATCCCCTATTCCAGGAACAGATCAATTGGTTATTGCAGTGCGAGATATCACTGAGAAAAAGCGTCAAGAAGAAGTCATTTTACATCACGCTTTTTATGACTCATTGACCGATTTACCAAATCGCTTTTTAGCGATGGAGCGGCTAGCGCAGCAACTGTTTGATGCCGAACGCAACGATGAGCTTGCGGTGGTGTTTTTTATTGATTTAGATGATTTTAAAAGGATCAATGATTCACTCGGACACGAAACGGGGGATCAAATTCTCATCGCTTCGGGAGAAAGACTCAAGCAATCGCTACGTGAGCAAGATACCGTGTCACGTCTTAGTGGTGATGAGTTTATTGTGTTGATGGGAGGATTTAAACATACTGCAGACATTACCTCAGTTGCCGATATGCTCATCAAACTTTTTCACCATCCCATTATTGTCGACGATAAAGATTTTAATATTTCAGTCAGTATAGGCGTTGCTATCTATCCTTTAGACGCGAACTCCCCCCAAGAGTTACTTAGCTGCGCTGATACCGCAATGTACAATGCCAAAAGTAATGGTCGCAACAACTACTGTCTATTTAATCAAAAGATGAGTCAACAGTTGTCTCGGCGCATTGAAATTGAGGAAGCACTGCGCGTAGCACTAAATGAACACGAGTTAGAAGTGTTTTACCAACCTCAATTTTATATTGAAAACAGTGATGTATTTGGCGCGGAAGCTTTACTTCGCTGGCACAGTAAAACACTGGGTAATGTCTCTCCCGCGGAGTTTATTCCCGTTGCGGAACAAAGCGGTTTGATCATCGACATCGGATTGTTTGTGCTCTCAACGGCTATTAACCAAGCACACCAATGGCAGCAACACTTAGACTCCGACATCCGTATCGCAATCAATTTATCACCAAGGCAGTTTAAAGACCCAAGCCTTTTGAAACAGATTGAGCTATTAGTAAAAGACATCCCGATTGCCAATCGCTTTATCGAGTTGGAGATCACAGAAGGCGTACTGATCTCAGGACAGGCACAGGTAAAACAGACCCTAACCCAATTACATCAGTTAGGGTTTAAATTATCTTTGGATGATTTTGGTACGGGCTATTCGTCACTGAATTACCTCCGCCATTACCCCTTCGATTTACTCAAAATAGACCGCAGTTTTATCAGCGATATGCTCGCCACTCACGAGTCTAAAGCGTTAGTTAAAACCATTATTGCCATGGCGCATAATTTATCGATGAAGGTAGTCGCCGAAGGCGTGGAGACGCTGGAGCAATTGCGTTTATTGCAGCAGCTAGAGTGTGATTTTGGTCAAGGATACCTGATCAGCAAACCGCTTTCTGCAGCACAATTTGAAAGCTTTTACCATACTAAGATCGAACCAGTTAAGCGCTCTTCTTAGCAAGAAAAACAAACTTTAAAAGCAACATCGCGCCCGAATATCCACTTGAGATAATAAATCAGGGTAAACACAAGACTAATAAAAATAATATGTTAGTATTGCAAGGCAGTGTAAGGATTTTGAATCATGAATATAGAGTTACTAGTTAGCAAAGCCAAGCAAGTATGTGACAACCGTGGTGCACGATTTACTCCTATTAGAGAAAAAGTATTTAGACTACTTGCCTCTAAACAAGGTGGCGTTGGTGCATACGACTTACTTGAAGAGCTCAAGTTGACGGAAGCGGCTGCAAAACCAGCTACCGTATATCGTGCCTTAGACTTTCTTTCTGAGTTGGGTTTTATCCATAAAATAGAAAGCACTAATGCGTTTATGCTTTGCCATCACTTCGACCACACACACCCAGTGCAGTTACTGATCTGTGATAGTTGCGGTAACGTTCAAGAGTTACACTCAAACACGATTTCGCATGAACTGAACAGCCTAGCTGCGGAAACCGGATTTGTGGTTACAGAGCAAACCATCGAGGCTCATGGCCGTTGCGAAAAATGTAAAGATTAAGTGCAGTGAGTAAAAAAGCCCACTACACTTATCACTAAGAGCGACACTAATTTATTAAAAAAGCGTAAGGGAAAGTCAATATGAATGTAGAGTTCATCAACCCCTTTTTATCATCTCTAATCAATGTATTGGCTACAATGGCGCAAACAGAATTGACGCCGGGTAAGCCAAAAGTGAAGAAAGACGAAGTCGCACAAGGTGATGTATCGGGTCTGATTGGCATGGTTGGTCCACAGACAAAAGGGTCATTTTCGATCACCTTTGAAGAAAACTTAGCGCTAACCATTATGGAGCGTATGCTTGGTGAACGCCCAGACTCCATAAATGAAGACGTCACTGATATGGTTGGTGAAATCACCAATATGGTCACTGGCGGTGCTAAAAACCTGCTCGGCGAAAAAGGCTACGAGTTTGATATGGCAACACCGGTTGTCGTTTCAGGTCCAGGCCATACCATCACTCATAAATGTGATGGTCCTAAACTTATTATGCCATTCACCTCTCCTGACGGTAATGCCAATATCGAAGTCAGCTTCGACAAACTCGCCTAACAGTTAAAAACACACGTTACTTTATGAGTTGGACTCAAAAACAAATTATCTTGAAGCCTCGAAAGCGAGGCTTTCACTTGGTAGACGACGAGATTATCTCGCAGCTTCCTGAACTACATGACTATCGTATAGGGCTGCTGCACCTGTTTATACAACACACCTCCGCCAGCCTAACAATTAACGAAAATGCCGACCCTACGGTACGTATGGATATGGAAAGCCACTTTAATCATTTTGTACCACAGAGGCAAAGCTACTACCGCCATGACTATGAGGGTGATGACGATATGCCAGCACATATCAAATCCAGCACCTTAGGATGTGAAGTAACCATTCCCATTTCTGAGGGCCGCCTGCGTTTAGGTACTTGGCAAGGTATTTATCTCGGTGAGCATCGTGACCATGGTGGTGCAAGACGCGTTATCGCAACGCTTCAAGGTGACAGAAAAGGCTAGGCGCTTAGCCTTCGATGTATTCGTAGCTTACTCTTGGGGTGACGTTACACAGCAGCTCATATGGAATCGTATCTGCACATTGCGCTATCTCTTCTACGGGCAGGTTTGGTCCCCACATTTCTACTTCTTCACCAACTTGAATGCCATTAGAATTATCACCAATATTCACACTGATCATATCCATAGACACGGTGCCGACTATACCGTAACGCTGGTTACCAATAACCACCGGAGTGCCAATTTTAGCGTGTCTGGGATAACCGTCTCCATAGCCAACACCAATAACGGCAAGATAGGTGTCCTGTTCACATTGCCAACGTCCGCCATAACCTACCGCCTGATGTGCTCTCACCCGCTTGATGGCAATAACTTTAGTGGTCAAGCGCATGACGGGCTTTAAACCGTGTTGCTGGCCAACACGCGCAAGCATAGGTGAAACGCCATAAAGCATTAGGCCCGGACGGATCCAGTCGCCATGAGATTCTGGCCAACCTATGATCCCCGCGGAGTTTGCCAAACACAATGGTGCGTGACTTTGGCCAACTAACGACTTAAATAGTACTTGCTGTACTTCGGTTTTATTGTCTTTGATATCATCGGCACAAGCAAAGTGTGTCATTAAGTGGATTTTATCAGCAACATTTTTTGAGCGCTTAAGGCGAGCATAAAACGCTTCAAACTCTTCAGGCTCAACGCCGAGACGATGCATACCGGTATCTACTTTTAGCCACACTGTGAGCGGTGCATCTAAATTAGCACGCTCAATGGCTTCAAGCTGAGAAATGTCATGCACTATGGTTTGCAAATTATTGGCAAGTAAAATAGGTAAATCAGAAGGATGAAAAAAACCTTCTAACAAGACAATTGGTTTAGTGATGCCACCTGTTCTAAGCGCGAGCGCTTCATCAACTCTCGCCACAGCGAATGCATCCGCATCTTGCAAATGCTGAGCTATTTTAACCAAACCATGACCATAAGCGTTGGCCTTAAGTACCGCCATAATCTTACTTTTTGGCGCCAGTTTTTGTGTTAGCTGTAGGTTTTCTCTCAGCGCGGTTAAATCGATTTCAGCACTTGCTAGTCGCATTTCACTACTCAATTGACAGTTAATATTCGTCGTCCATTGCTGGACCCGCATAGTTATCGAATCGAGAGTATTGACCTTGGAAGGTTAACCTAACCTTACCGATCGGACCGTTACGTTGCTTACCTATGATGATTTCGGCCGTGCCTTTGTCTAGGCTATCGTCGTTGTAAACTTCATCACGATAAATAAACATGATTAAGTCGGCATCCTGCTCGATAGAGCCTGATTCACGTAAGTCAGAGTTTACTGGGCGTTTATCTGCACGTTGTTCTAGCGTACGGTTAAGCTGAGAAAGCGCGATAACTGGACACTGCAGCTCTTTGGCTAGTGCCTTTAATGAACGAGAAATTTCAGCAATCTCAAGCGTACGGTTGTCCGAAAGGCTCGGTACGCGCATGAGCTGCAAGTAGTCCACCATGATCATGCTGATCCCACCGTGATCGCGCGCAATTCGTCTCGCGCGTGAACGCACATCTGTTGGCGTAAGACCGGATGCATCATCTATGTACATCTTGCCCTTTTCCATCAGTAAGCCCATGGTGGATGACAAACGTGCCCAATCGTCATCATCTAATTGACCGGTACGTACCTTAGTTTGGTTGATACGGCCGAGTGAGGCGAGCATCCTCATCATGATCTGTTCTGAAGGCATCTCTAGCGAGTAGATCAGTACTGGCTTATCTTGCGTCATCGCGGCATGCTCAGCCAAGTTCATCGCAAATGTGGTTTTACCCATCGACGGACGCGCTGCAACAATGATCAAATCAGAAGGCTGTAGTCCTGCTGTCATCTTGTCTAAGTCGCCGTAGCCTGTACTTACCCCGGTAACACCATCTTGTGGAGATTGGTAAAGTTCTTCAATTTTATCAACGGTTTTCTCTAGGATGCTGTGAATACTCTGCGGACCTTCAGTGCTTTTAGTGCGCTGCTCAGCAATCTTAAATACCTTGCTCTCAGCTAAATCTAACAGCTCATGGCTATCTCGTCCCTCAGGATTAAAGCCAGCCTCTGCTATTTCATTCGCCACACCAATCATTTCGCGAACAACCGCACGCTCACGGACGATACTCGCGTATGCATCAATGTTTGCAGCACTTGGCGTGTTTTTAGCAATCTCAGCAAGATAGGAGAAACCACCTATGGTTTCTAACTGATTGTTCTTTTCTAGATTCTCAGAAATCGTGATTAAGTCGATAGGTTGACTAAGCTCTACCAGCTTTTCCATCGCTTCAAAGATCAGCTTGTGGGTTCTGGTATAAAAGTCATGAGACACCACCAATTCCGCAACACGGTCAAAGGCTTCATTATCTAGCATCAAGCCACCGAGCACAGATTGCTCAGCTTCAATTGAGTGCGGTGGAACTTTTAAGGTATCGACTTGTATATCTGGTTTAGCCATATCACAACATTGAGAAATTGAGGGCCCTCTATTGTATCTGGTCTACCCATAAGTGCAAATAACAAAAGGCCAGAGTTTGGGGGAAACTCTGGCCTTTTGCTGTTCTTGCAGGTCTATTGCTTCACTAGTTACGCTTTAGCTCAATATTGCCGCTAACTGTATCGATTTCTACATCTGCATTACCACCGTTAAGCACAAATTCAAGTGAACGAGCTGGACCATATTTGGCTTTTTTGACTTGATCTGAACTTAGCTCATTGGTGATATGGCCACCTGAATGCGCGTTGATTTCAAACCTTGCTGATACATCTGCAGGGAAATAAAGCTCAATATCGCCACTAACGCTGTCCATATTTATATTGGCGTTGTCCAGTAACTTTGCTGCATATACTGCTATTTCGCCGTTAACGGTAGATAAGCGTAAGTCTTTTAACTCTGCCATCTTCAACTCGACTTCGCCATTGACGTTTTCTAAGCGCAGCTCGGTTGCGGTGGTTTGCGTTTTAATTTCGCCATTAACGGCGTTAAATCTTAGCTTACCACTCGAAGCGATATCTTCAATGTCCCCATTGACGGTTTCAAACTGAATATTGCCATCTAAGTCACGACTATCAATATCACCATTTACCGTTTCTAATGCAATTTTACCGCTGATTTTACTCGCTTTAATATTGCCGTTGACTGTTTTGATACGGGCGCCCGCAGTTAAATCAGCAGCTTCAACATCAACCACCACCCCTTCAAAATTTAATTCACTGCTACGAGGCATGTAAATGGTGAGTTTAGAGCCATCACCACCGCCCCAACTTTTATAGCGTCTTGGCATCTTCACGATAAACTCGGTTACCTCACCAGAGGTTTCTAGTTTATAACCCTCGGCTTTATCGTCTAACTCGCCTGTCACTTTAAAAACGTTTTTATCCCATGTTTTTATCGTTACGTCACCGCGCTGATTCTCGATGACAACTTTACCATTTGCAGGAACCGACAGTTCTTTATCGATAGATTCTCCAGCGAACACTATTGCAGGTAGCGCCGCTAGGCCAATAATTAATGCTTTCATCCTAATTCTCCTAAATTTGTTGCCAACGAGGTTGGTGAACCTTATTGATTAAGTCGAGTTGCTGCTGATAAACCTGAGCTAACATCTTTAACAGCGCAGCATTCTCAGGATCTTGCTTTAAAGACAACTTAATCGCTTGTTCCGCCTGCTCGAGCTCTTGCAATTGTGTCTGCCAATCAGAAGTCAGCGCTGGCTGCGTTTCATATTGAACCAGTAAAGACTGCTTTTGCTGCTCAAAAAAAGCGCTAATGTTAGCCAGTGAGTCTTGCTTGGGCTGATTCATAATGACTTGCCAAGCAAGTAAGCCCGCAATAGTACACGCCGCAATACCAGATAACTTTTGCCAATTATTTTGCTTCGGCGGCTGCATCGGTTGTGCTTGATTGATTGCACGCTCAACGCCTTGCCATAAGTCACGTTGTGGCTTTGGCTGCGACTGTTCGTCATTCAGTGCGGTATGCATAAATTCATCAAAAGATGGTTTAGTCATTGTTGTACCACTCCTGTAATAAGTTACGTGCTCGGTGATATTGCGATTTACTCGACCCTACGGCCATGTTTAACATATTGGCAATTTCCTCGTGGCGATACCCTTCGACAGCATGTAATACGAAAACCAACCTGGCACGTTCTGGCAATCTGACAATGAGTTTATCTAAGCCATTTAGCTCTCCTAGCTGCTCAGCACCTTGCTCATCCAGACCGGACTGCTCAAAGCTTACGACCTTTTGTAACCAGTTTTTTTGCTTTCTAAGATAGCTGATAGCAATATTACTGGTCACACTATGAAGCCAAGTCGTAAATTGTGATTGCCCTTTAAATTGGTCTATCTTTTGCCACAATTGCACAAAAACTTCCTGACATGCATCTTCTGCATGAGCAGGCTCAGCGAGCAATCTAAGACATAATGCATATACGCGACGATGATGTTGCTCAAATAGTTCGCGAAATGCACTTTGATCCCCTTGCTGGCACCTAGCCACTAGCGCATCGGTTTGTTCTTGTGTAAATGCCTCTTTGGCATTAATTATCATGCGTCTGTTCCTTTGGGTTGATTCCTTCATCTTCGCATATCGAATGGAACAAACAAAGTCACCAACGCTCAATTGCCAATTTCTACTTTTTTATAAAGTACTTATTTAGACGCGGGAGAAATCAGAAATGGTTTAAAGGGGTTTGAAAAAATTTTACTTTTTGTATTTAGCAGCAAAAAGTGGAGCGTTGGCGCTCCACTTAGGAAAGTTACTCAGCGCTTTTAGCTTCACTCTCATCGGCAACTTGGTACGGTTTGTAGTGCCAGCCCTTAAAGACCAATGTCGGCTTTTGTCCCGGCGGCTGTACGCCAATGCCTGCATTTTTTAATGCTTGATCAAAGTGGATCCCTGTACCACCGGTACCAGTAATCGATGCCCCTCGAACTGTACCGTACAATTGCCCACTGCCGTTCAACAGAATAGAAGTCAACGGTGAATAAATAGCAGCATATAGTGACGATGCGCCGCTAAATACAAAACCATTAGGGCCATCAAATGAAGAATACACACTAAATACCGGCAGTTTGCTCTTCTTGGTTAAGCCTTCTTGCTCAGCAATAACCTTAGCACTTGCGCCAATAGAAACTTTGCCGGTAGTGAACACGGTCAAAGAACTTTCTTTTTCTATCCAGATATGGGTGTCGCCAGTTAATGTGAGGTCACCATCAATCAACCAAATCACATCGCCACCAGAGATCTTTATTTTTCCGTCAGATCCTAACTTCAACCCTTTAAAAGGGAACGCAAGCTGCGTTTTTTCTGTCGCTGTGCCGAGATTCTGATCTACCCCTTGGAACAAATAAATGGTGTGCTCTTTTGCAACATACACACTTGAGCCATTACGCTCGTACACGGCCTGTTTAGGTTTAAAGTGCAAGATTTGTTGCGCGCCTACATTTAGAGGAGTGAATCGATTACGAGGATCGATAATGCTATCCATATTAAAAGGCAACGCCAAAGGATCACATTCTTTATTTGGCCTTGCTGGGTCGTAGTCGGGAGAATCTGGATCGTACACTTTTACCGGTTCAACCACTAAGTCTGCGACTCTAAATTTAGCATCGGAGTAATGCACACCATCTTGAACTTGCAAGCCAGTATCTTTAAATTGACCGCTGCCAGTATATTGAATATCGAACGCATCGCCATTTTGGTTGAGGATCTCAGCGCCCCACTCCATTTTCGCGTCACCCATTGCACGTACATAACCTTGGATCTTTCCGCCTCTATGCGTGAAAAAGCCGCGGCTATAGACATTACCTTCCACTCGAATACCACTCGATGACGGCGAAATATCTACCCCGGTATTTGACCTAACGTCACCCAAAATCGGTGAAGAGCCTTTTAAGTAAATCACACCAGATGCTTCAACATCACCTTTAATCGGAGAGTGGCCTGATAGCACCACATCTGCATCGCCTACCACAGTGTGTACATCACCATCATGGCTTTTTGTTTCTTCGTAAGTGCCTTTCGATGAGTCATAGCTATCGACAGAGCCACTACCAGATAGATTCACCCCTTTACAGCCAGTAACCGCATTTTGGAATATGGACTCTTTCGCCGCTGGCTGCAACTCAAAGCGCGCAACTAGCCGATGGTTCGCGTGCTCACCATGACGTTGACCTAAGCTTTCGATTTCAAACTCATTGCCATTGGCATTAACCGAGATCTGATATTGCGAATCAGGAACTGCACCGCTACCCGTTTTGTTTATACCATTTATCAGCGCATTGACGTCTTGCGGATTGCCACTTAACGCCGCATCCAGCTTTTGACGATATTCTCTGATCCCTTGTTCAGCCACTAATCTTGCATTAATGTCTTTTTGGAAGTTACCACTTAATCTTTCTTGTACAACACCTTCCTTGAGGGAAGCGAATACCACAACGCTAGCCATGCCGCCGAGCAGCATCACTTTAACCAGTGTAAAACCTTGTTGTTTCATTGTATTAGCTACCTAATCCAGCGTAAAAATTCATCTGTATGCCTGCACCATATTGTGTCGGAAAACTACTACCCTGTATTGTGACTGTAATTAACTGACCACTGGCATCGGTTGCAAATGTGAGTCCAGTTACCCCCTTCAAAAGATTGATATCACCCGTGCCGCGATCGCACACTAAATACCCATCTTGTAAAAAATAGCGCTCAGTGTAGTCAACTATGGGGACACTGCCATCACAAGCGGGGACCCCTGCCAATTGGCGGATCGTAATATCGGTCGCCGTCACAGTAGGGACTTCCTGAGTTTGCTTGATGCTGCGCATCATCACTCGATTGGTATAGCGAACAATCTCTTGCGATGTTGCAAGCTGCTGGCTTGTCGTCACCGTTTCTTTTATCGACGTGTACGACGTTGCAATCCCCATAACCAATACCAATCCCACAACCATAGCAACCATGAGTTCCAGTAAGGTATACCCATTTATCTGTTTCATGAGCCCCCTCCTGCCGGCGGAGAACAAGTGTCCGCAACCTCTGGGTAACTGGTAGTTAAAGAAATTTGGTTTTCAGCAGGGTTTTTTACTCGCTTATCTTCCCAGCTCACCGTAAGCTGCATGTTATTGCTATAGGTCGCAGGCAACACTAACGTAAAGCGACTATCCGCAGGATGCAGCTGTTGAATAAGTGGATTGGCGAGCGTCATATCATTGTTGTTATGTTGCAATTCACATAACAACGGCCATATTCTCTCAATTGCGTTTTGACCATGAATTAACGCCATTGTGTATTGAAAGCTATTGGAGGCAAACTGTAATGACTTAAGCTGCGTCGCAGCCAAACCAAGCAACATTAACCCAGCCACCAACATCGACACCACGACCTCAATGAGAGAAAACCCCTTACTTAACTGCAATTTTGTTCCGCCTCAGCTAACCAACTTTGACCGCTGACCAACACACATAAACGATAATCCTGAGTATTGGCAATGTTGTCGGTAATCAATATATTGTTTGTTGCCAGCACTTCGCCACTTTCACGCACAACTTGGTCGGCAAGTGCCACTTCTATCGAGCTATGTTTAATAGAAAACCGCCCTACTTCGGTCAATTGGCCATTTTCATTGGTTTTCACAACCCAGTCGCTGTCCTCTACGACCAGTGACACCTGCTGCTCTCGTCGAACCGCTTCACTGCGGGCCAGACGATATACCGCCTGCAGTTGATTAGCATGCGTCGTGAGTCTGTCTTGCTGAATTTGCTTTATAAAACTTGGCGCAGCTATCGAAGCTAAAATTGCAAGTATTGCCATGGAAATAAGCAGCTCAAGCAGGGTAAACCCTAAATATCTATTGCCAGCAGTCATTGTTCTTCGGTCCCTGTTCACCAAGATGGTTGATACTTAGTACACCACACCTGTCAGCCGCTTGTGCTTTTCCCGCTATTGGCGTGGCTGTAAATTGATACCCCAAGTTACGGTATTGCCCAACTGCGCCATTTGGTTTATCAGTGGGAATATATTTAAACGTGTAGAATTTAGACTCAGGCAGGTCTGTAAGTAAACTCGCATCAGGGTAGCCACTATTACGGCTATATATGCGCTCAATCACACCTGCCATTTCCAACATTTGCTGTTGTGCTTGCGAACGACGTCCATCCTGAACGTATTCCACATATGACGGATATGCCACGCTGGCTGTGATCGCCACTATTGCAACCGCAATTAATAGCTCTGTAAGCGTAAAACCTTTATTTACCGACATTTAATTATTCCACCACTAAATTGATAGCGCTGTCATTTTATTCCACTTTATGACAGACAAAAGACAAAGAAAAGGATTAACCTATAATATGTAAACATAACATGGAGCGAAAGTTTCTAAAAAGGAAACTTATTACACCACATTACAACAGTATTACCTTTTGATATAAGGCAAACTTTGAGCGAGAGGATCATCCATGTCACACCTTAAATTGGTATGAATAAGATTATTATTATGATTTTCTTCGAGGGGTTACTTAATTCAACCTAAGAGTTGGATACCAACAAAACCAATAGCATTAAGAATATCTATTAACTAGGTTTTTACTGTCCGAAATTCGGGCTCATTTAGGAAAATTAAGTGAATAAAAAGCCGTGCATAAAAATACACGGCTTTTTTAAGCTCAATTAAAAATTAAGCTTCAGCAATTACGATTACTTTGATCGTAGCTGTAACGTCAGAGTGTACTTGGATAGCTACATCGAACTCGCCAGTCTCACGGATAGTACCAAGAGGTAGACGAACTTCTGACTTAGATACCTCAACACCTACTGCAGAGATAGCATCAGCAATATCGCGAGTACCGATAGAACCGAATAGCTTACCTTCGTCACCCGCTTTAGAAACTAGAGTTACTTCAGCTAGTGCTTCTAGTTTTTCAGCGCGTGCCTGTGCAGCAACTAGCTCTTCAGCGATTTTCGCTTCAAGCTCAGCGCGACGTGCTTCGAAAGTTTCAATGTTAGATTTAGTTGCAGGAACTGCTTTACCCTTAGGGAATAAGAAGTTACGTGCGAAGCCAGATTTAACATTAACCTGATCACCTAGGCTACCTAGGTTTGCAATTTTGTCTAGTAGAATAACTTGCATGTCTCTACACCTTTTAAAAACTAGTAATCAGCTGCTTACTTGTGTAAGTCAGTGTATGGAAGAAGGGCTAGGTAGCGAGCACGCTTGATAGCAGTTGCTAGCTGACGCTGGTATTTAGCGCTAGTACCTGTGATACGGCTAGGTACGATTTTGCCACTTTCTGTTACGTAGTTTCTAAGAGTAGCCAGATCTTTGTAATCAATTTGTTGTACGCCTTCCGCTTTAAAACGGCAGAACTTACGACGTCTGAAATAACGTGCCATGAGTAATTTCCTCAATTAATTCTTTCAATATGTTGTGCGTGCAATACCAGCTGACTCAAGCCATTTCGGCTCTCGTGGCGATTTATAAAACCGCGAACTTGTAATGCTTGCCCAACGTATAAATGCTCAGTTTGGTTTCGGAACTGTTCTCCACTGGCAACCACTTGAATACGCACGTAGGCATTTCGAGTAAGGTCAGCCTCTAATTGCATTGATTTGTGCTCAAGTACAAATATGCAATGTGGGATCCCAGCTGGGCTTTGACTAAATTTAGGTGTTTTACAAATCACGCCCGAAAGCAGATATTGATTGGTATACAGGTCAACCTGATTACTCACCATTACCTCGAAAGGTTAGTCAAATCCGAAATCAACAACGATTAAGCAGAAGCTGCTTCTTTTTTCTCTTCTTTTGCAAGAGGAGACGCTTCAGTTACCGCGTTTTTAGTACGCATAACTAGGTTACGAAGCACTGCATCGTTGTAGCGGAAAGAAGTTTCAAGCTCGTTGATTACTTCAGTTGGTGCTTCAACGTTCAATAGAACATAGTGTGCTTTGTGAAGCTTTTCGATTGGGTAAGCCAGTTGACGACGACCCCAGTCTTCTAGACGGTGAATAGTACCGCCAGCTTCAGTGATAGCACCAGTATAACGCTCGATCATACCAGGTACTTGCTCACTTTGGTCTGGGTGAACCATGAATACGATTTCGTAATGACGCATGGATATTCCTTACGGTTAGTATAGCCTTGTCCCGTTTCGGCCAGTCGGGGTAAGGCAAGGAACGATAATAGTAAGGCCGAAAGAGCGCGTATTTTACGCGTAGCATTAAAATTAAGCAATCAGTTTGTTATGAAAAATTGGTGGAATAAGACTATATCTGCAAGGTTTTTTTTAGAGTGATTGAAAAACAAGAATATTTAGGAGAGTTGGAGCGGCACACGAGGTTCGAACTCGTGACCTCGACCTTGGCAAGGTCGCGCTCTACCAGCTGAGCTAGTGCCGCATTCCATAGTTAGCTCATTATATTGTCGGTAATTACGCAAGGTCGCGTTGATTACCTACTGCAGCTGAGCTAGCGCCGCATCACATATTTAGCTCTGGATTTGTCGGTAACTACGCTAGGTCGCGTCTTCACCTGTAGCAGCTGAGCCTGTGCCGCATTCCATAGTTAGCTCATTATGTTGTCGATAACTACGCAAGGTCGCGTCCTTACCTGAAGCAGCTGAGCTAGTGCTGCATCACATTTTTTAGTTTATACACCTAAAGTAAGTGTTTGGAGCGGCACACGAGGTTCGAACTCGTGACCTCGACCTTGGCAAGGTCGCGCTCTACCAGCTGAGCTAGTGCCGCATTCCATAGTTAGCCCATTATGTTGTCGGTAATTACGCAAGGTCGCGTTGATTACCTACTGCAGCTGAGCTAGTGCCGCATCACATATTTAGCTCTGGATTTGTTGGTAACTACGCTAGGTCGCGTCTTCACCTGTAGCAGCTGAGCTAGTGCCGCATCACATTTTTTAGTTTATACACCTAAAGTAAGTGTTTGGAGCGGCACACGAGGTTCGAACTCGTGACCTCGACCTTGGCAAGGTCGCGCTCTACCAGCTGAGCTAGTGCCGCATTCCGATATAGCTCTTAGTTTTCCGCTGGGCGCAACCTTGAGGTCGCGTCTAACGTTTTAGCAGCAGAGCTAGTGCCGCATTTCATTTTTAGTTTATACACCTAAAGCAAGTGTTTGGAGCGGCACACGAGGTTCGAACTCGTGACCTCGACCTTGGCAAGGTCGCGCTCTACCAGCTGAGCTAGTGCCGCATCACATCATATTCTTTATTTTTCCAGTCGAATATAAACTGAGAAGTTTGGAGCGGCACACGAGGTTCGAACTCGTGACCTCGACCTTGGCAAGGTCGCGCTCTACCAGCTGAGCTAGTGCCGCATTCCATAGTTAGCTCATTATATCGTCGGTAATTACGCAAGGTCGCGTTGATTACCTACTGCAGCTGAGCTAGTGCCGCATCACAATATTTAGCTCTGTATTGTTCGGTAACTACGCTAGGTCGCGTTTTACCTATAACAGCTGAGCTTATACTGCTTTAATAATGCTCAAGAAACCCCGCAAGGCTTGTCATCTCAAGCGGGGCAGGATTCTACAAGATAAAATTTGCTTTGCAAGTGTTTTTTAAACTTTGAAGAATTTTTCTTGGTAAACTTTCAGCTCCATGATGGAGTCTTTGATATCATCCAGTGCTAAGTGAGAGCTTTTCTTTTTGATCTCACCTAGTAGCTCAGGCTTCCAGCGTCTCGCAAGTTCTTTTATCGTACTGACGTCCAAATTGCGATAGTGGAAATAAGCTTCTAGCTCTGGCATGTATTTGTTGAGGAATCTACGGTCTTGACCAATAGAGTTACCACACATTGGAGAAGCACCTGGCGGCACCCACTCTTTAAGGAAATCTAGTGTTTGCTTAACTGCATCTGCTTCCGTGAACTTACTCGCCTTACAGCGAGCAGTCAGACCTGAGCGACCATGTTGATTGGTGCACCACTCATCCATATTGTCCAACAGCTCATCACTTTGATGAATTGCCACTACTGGACCTTCAGCTAAAACATTGAGATCACCATCTGTGATCACCGTCGCGATTTCTAAGATTTTATCTGTTTTCGGTTCTAGCCCCGTCATCTCTAGATCGAGCCAGATCAAGTTTGATTCATGAAAAGTCATACTTTACCTTAGCGGTACTTTCCTTTAGATCCAATGCAATTAGATATATCATATTAGTTTAAACACTCGACCTAAAGCTTTTTTTACCATGCGCGGCGTTTTATTGATTTATAGCCTAAATTTGAACGCTCTGCACGCCAAAGCTTAAACAGATTATAAACATGGCAAAGAAAAAGAAACTCAGTAAAGGCCAATCCCGTCGGATTAGAGCCAATCATCAGAAGCGAATCGATAAAGCGAAAGAGACAGAAGTATCTGATGTTTCATGGCAAAACGACAACTTAGGGCCAACAGAAGCCGCAGTGGTGATCAGCCGCTTCGGCCAACATGCGGATATAGAAACCACAGACCAAGAGGTTTTGCGTTGCAATATCCGTCGTACCGTAACAAGCTTAGTTTGCGGTGATGAAGTCATTTTTCGTCGTGCCAAGGTCAGTGATGGTGACTTAGCCGGCGTAATTGAGGCTGTACATGAAAGGCGCACACAACTCACTCGTCCGGATTTTTATGACGGTGTGAAAGTTGTCGCTGCGAATATTGACCAAATATTGATGGTGTCGGCCGTTGTGCCCGAATTCACCCCTCAAATCATCGATCGCTACTTAGTCGCTTGCGAGGATATGGGGATAGAGCCGATTTTATTACTCAATAAAATTGATTTGCTTGACCAAGAAAGCCTCGAATATATTGATGAAGTCTTAGATATATATCGTGAGCTTGGCTATCGCGTACTGTTAGTCAGTACAAAATCAGGCGAAGGCATTGACGAGTTAAAACACATGCTTGAGGACAAAAATAATATTTTTGTTGGTCAATCAGGGGTTGGCAAATCAACGTTGGTCAATACGGTACTGCCCAATGCAGATATTCTCACCAAAGAAGTCTCCGAAAATAGCGGCTTAGGGCAACATACAACCACAGTATCGCGCTTACACCACTTGCCGTCCGGTGGAAACCTGATCGACAGCCCAGGGATCCGTGAGTTCGGCCTATGGCACTTAGACGTGGAACGCGTCACTTGGTGCTTTAAAGAATTTAGGGAATTTATTGGCGGCTGCCGCTTTAGAGACTGTAAACACCTGAACGATCCGGGATGTTTACTTCGTGAAGCCGTAGATGAAGGTAAAATCAGCGAATTACGTTTTGAAAGTTACCATCGTATTTTAGAATCTATGGCTGATGGCCGCGCAGGTGCGCGCGCGCCGAGAGTCTGATAATATTTGCTAAATTGGCTCAATGACTTGAGCCCGATAGCCACTTCGCAATACAAAAAAACCGAAAGTGGCAAGACTAATAATTAGGAACTGTTAAAAGTGAATTTGGATAAACTAAAAATTGCCATGCAATATGCATTACCTAAACATGCGGTTTCTCGTTTGGTTGGTAAGCTTGCCGCAGCAGAAGCTGGCGCCTTAACCACAAAGCTAATTAAGCTGTTTATCAAACAATATAAAATCGACATGAGCGAGGCATTGCACGAAGATCCAGCTCACTACAAAACCTTTAACGAGTTTTTTACCCGTCCACTGAAGCCAGGGATCCGTCCTTTGGCAGAAGATAGCGATATCCTTGCCCACCCAGTTGATGGTGCAATCAGCCAACTTGGTGATGTCGTCGATGGTCAAATTATCCAAGCTAAAGGTCACAACTACAGCTTACAGACGCTGCTAGGCGGTAAAGAAGAAGACGTTGCGCCTTATGTTGGTGGTAAGTTTGCAACGATTTATCTAGCACCGAAGGATTATCACCGTATCCACATGCCGGTTGATGGCACACTTCGTAAAATGATTTATGTACCGGGCGACTTATTCTCAGTAAATCCACTTACTGCGCAAAATGTGCCTAATTTATTTGCTCGTAACGAGCGAGTTGTTGCTATTTTTGACACTGAAATTGGCCCGCTTTCTATGGTATTGGTTGGTGCAACTATCGTTGCTAGCATTGAGACGATTTGGGCCGGTACAGTGACACCACCAGCCGGAAGAGATGTCTTTACTTGGACATATCCAGCAGAAGGTGACAACGCGATACCGCTGAAAAAAGGCGAAGAGATGGGTCGCTTTAAACTTGGCTCTACCGTGATCTTAGCGTGGGGGGCAAATAAAGCTGAGTTCTTAGATGGTCAAAACCCAGAGACCGTCACACGCATGGGTACCCCTTTCGCAAAAATAGCAGAGTAGACTAATTGGTATTAGTGGCTTGAAACTATCTCAAGCCACAACAATCACACTCGGGGTTTTTACTGAGCCCATACTGCTTTTGCTGCAAACTCATACCATCTAGCGTACAAAATACGCTTCCTTGGTGATGTCCAAGTAGCACGTTTATGGTCAATAAAGCTTGCTGCGCGCCGATCACACCCAGTAATGGACTAATGACGCCAAAGTTGTCACAACTCTCCACTGGTGTTTGCGAACCCTCAGGGAAAACGCAAGCATAACAAGGTGACTCAGCCCTAAAATCAAAGCACATGAGTTGGCCCTGCGTGGCAATCGCAGCGCCAGCTATCAACACCTTGCTCGCTTGATGACAATACCTATTGAGCAAATAACGGGTAGTAAAGTTATCGCTGCAATCCAAGACAATATCGGCATCACGGAGTAACTCGGCGACGTTCTTATCAGTCAATCTCGCATTTATTGGTACTAGTGTGATCTCGTTATTAAGACTTGCCAGCACCTTTCCTGCTGCTTTGGCTTTTTGCTGACCAAGGTGGTTCACCTTATACAGAATTTGCCTTTGTAAGTTAGACAATTCCACGTCGTCGTCATCAACAAAAGTAAGCTTACCAATGCCACTCGCCGCTAAGTAAAACAACGCGGGACTTCCCAACCCACCGCAGCCAATCACAGCCACATGCGCCTGTTTCAATGCGAGTTGGCCTCGTTCACCAACCTCTTTTAACAGCAAATGGCGACTATACCTTAGCCGCTCTTTGTCATTGAGTTCAGTCATGCCGCGCCATAGCTTGCTTTAATTCAAGTACAGCTTGCTCTGGGTCTTGAGCCTCAGTGATAGCTCTTACAACCGCAATACTAGATACGCCAGTTGCAGCCACTTCTGGCACGCGACTTAGATCAATGCCTCCAATGGCGACTGTTGGATAGCTACTTTGCATCAAAGGTACAAAGTGCATCAGCTTTTCCAACCCTTGGATTTGGCCGGTCATGTCTTTAGTCGTGGTTGGGTAGATAGCACCAAAAGCCAAATAACTTGGGCGATAGTTATGTGCCCGGAGCATTTCATAAAAACCATGGGTCGAAATACCTAAGCGCAGCCCTGCCTCTTGGATGGCAACAAGATTAGCTTTATCGATATCCTCTTGGCCCAAATGAATTCCATAAGCGCCGTGTTTAATCGCTAACTGCCAGTAGTCGTTAATAAACACCTTCGCATCGTATTTTTGTCCAAGTGCAATGGCGGTTTGTATTTCAGCTTCGAGATTAGCTTGCTCTGGATCTTTAATTCTCAGCTGCACCGTATCGACACCTAAAGCAAGGCACTTTTCCACCCAATCAGCGCTGTCCACCACTGCATAAAGCCCAATAGGGTCGTCAATGCTGGCAAAGCCTGCGGCAAAATTAAACTCCTCAGGTAATGCAAACTCTAGTTCATCAGCAAGCCAAGAGCCCGCTTCTATCACTTGCGGGTAATCATTGAGATCAACTGGGAAACTCGTATGCGCAACAGGGCCCACGCCTTCACCATAACGTATCGCCGCTTTTAGCCCTGCATTGATGTATGCTTTAGCGAGAATAAAAGCATCTTTAAATGGGTACTCCTTGGCCATACATGCCGCGATCACTGACGATAAACTGCACCCAGTACCATGGCTATGCGGTGTTTGAATTTTCTCATTGCCAAGCCAATACTCGGTATCTCCCGCTAAGCCATAATCAATGCAGTAGCCTTTTGGGTAATCCCAATGACCGCCTTTAATGATCACCGACTTTGCACCGAATTCACGCAATTTGGCAGCAGCCTCTTTTACCGCTTCAGGACCTATCAAATACACGCCTGTCAGCAGCTGAGTTTCGTGTGTATTGGGTGTAATGATATCCACCAGCGGTAATAAATGGGTTTTTAACGCATCCACCGTGTCTTCTTCGGTTAATGAATCCCCGCTCGTCGCGATAGCTACTGGGTCATAAACCACTAGCGGCGGTTTTGCCCATGTTGCTTTATAATGCTCAAGGTGTTCAGCAATCAGTTGGATCTGCTGAACATTGGCGAGCATGCCAATCTTTATCACCGTTGCAGGCATATCTTGCGAAAGCGCCGTCAGCTGAGAGTCGATAACCGTGGTCGAAACCGGGTTTAACGCCTCCACCCCTAAACTATTTTGCGCCGTCAACGCAGTTACTACGGTACAACAATGAACATTAAAGCTCTGCGTTGCTTTGATATCCGCTTGAATACCAGCGCCGCCGCCAGAATCAGAACCCGCAATACTCCAAACGATATGTGACAAAGAGAACTCCTTATATAGTTATCCGCAATTCAAGTTAGTTTGTGTGCCAAAAAGGCATGCCTAAGGTTGGCGTAGAAGGTGATGCCACCTCTTTTTGTGGCATTGCTTTTGCCAAATAAGACAGACGCCCTGCAACCGTGCTGGCTTCAAACGCTTTTGCCATGGTGATAGGACAGCCCGCCCCTGCCACTGCCGAATTTAATAGTACGGCATCATAACCCAGCTCAAGTGCTTGGCAAGCATGAGACGGCAAACCGAGTCCCGCATCGACAATCAAGGTTTGATGGGGCAAACGTCTGCGAATGGTTTGCAGGTTATATGGATTTAACAGCCCTTTTCCCGTACCAATCGGCGCGCCCCAAGGCATTAAAACCTCGCATCCCAGCGCATCCAAACGCTGACACAGCACCAAATCATCAGTACAATAGGGCAATACCTTAAAACCGTCTTTTAGCAAAATTTCGGTGGCTTCGAGCAATGCAATTGGGTCTGGCTGTAAGTTATATTCATCACCAATAAGTTCAAGTTTAATCCAATCCGTGGCAAACACTTCCCGGCACATCTGCGCCAAGGTCACCGCTTCTTTTACGCTGTGACAGCCTGCCGTGTTTGGTAAGACTCGTAGTCCCATCTCTTTGATAAGCGACCAAAAGTCATCACCCGCCTGCTTAGTTTGCTGGCGTCTCAGCGACACAGTAACAATCTCAGCACCCGAGGTGGCGATGGCTGCCTGCATTACCTCTGGAGAAGGATAAAGTGCCGAGCCAATTAACATGCGGCTAGTAAATTGTTCACCATAAATAGTGAGCTTAGTATCAGTCAAAGACTGCATGTTTATCCCCCTTGAATTGGCGATAAAAGCTCAATCTTATCACCGTCGCTCAATGTCACGCTTGGCAGCTCCGTACGGGAAACAAAAGTACCATTAAGCGCGACGGCAAAAGGCGGTTTGGCACCTCTGGCTTCAATAAATTCCTGAATATTTTGCTCGCGGTTGATATTAATCGTTTCGCCATTAAATTCGACTTTCATAATAACTCCTTAGATAGTGCTTGTTTCACGATAAGCGGTGCCAGCAAATAACCGTGTCTGTATAGACCATTGATACTGATCACATTACCTTGTTGTTCAATTTTGGGGTGATTATCTTTAAACGCAGGTCTAAGCCCTGCTAATAAAGATAATACTCGCGCTTCGGCAAACCCACGATGAACTGAATAAGCAGCAGAGAGTAATTCGAGTGTAGAACGTACCGTTATCTCACCATTATCTTGCGACTCAATTTCCGTCGCACCAATAACAAACTGATGATCTGGTTTTGGCGCAATGTAAATGGGGTATCTTGGGTGCATCAAGCGCACAGGTCGAGTCAAGGTCACTTCTGGGGCATAAATTCTCGCCACTTCGCCGCGCACGCCACGAAGCCCATTACACGTGGCTTTCGCACCAAGACCGCGACAATCAATTACCCAGTCATACGCTTGACTAAGCTGCGCCTTTTGCGCTTCATCACAATGAACACCGTAGTTAATCTCTACCCCTTGCTGCGTCAATGTTGCCGCACTACTTTGATAAAACGCCTGATTATCAAGCTGGCCTTCGCAAGGTAAATACAAGCCTTGATGGAACACACCACTAAGTTCTGGTTCCAATTGTGCGATCTGAGCACCATTTACCACTTCCGCGCTATGATCTTTTAACGGTTTTAAGCGCTGCTGAAAACTCACTAAATCACCACGGTCTTGACCATGTGCCACAATAAGGGAGCCTTGTTGCTGGAAAAATACCGGGTTTTCCAGTTTCGCCAGTAGTTGTGGCCACAGTTTCATGGACTCCAGACCTTGCAGCGCCAACGCTTCATCACATATCACAGACTCAGCCAAGGGCGCTAACATGGCCGCCGCCACACTACCTGCTGAGCTCTCCGTACCTTGCTTTGCTTGTTCAAACACACTGATTTGATAGCGCTCAGCGAGCATCAATGCAGCGATGCGCCCAGTTAAGCCAAAACCCAAGATAGCAACACGTGCTTGAGTAGACATAGCTACACTCCTAAAATTAGCCACCCGACGGGCATCAAGGTGGCTATGATGGGATAGGTTATATCGCTTTGTGGTAAAGCTCAGAGCCTGATTGCTTAAACTCTTCCGATTTTGCTTTCATCTCAGCTTCAACATCCACCATTTTAATGCTGATCTCTTCGCCTACATTATTAGGGTCGATGCCTCGCGCTTCTAACGCTTTCGCATAGTCACGTACATCTTGGGTGATCTTCATCGAGCAGAATTTAGGGCCACACATAGAGCAGAAATGAGCGACTTTGCCCGACTCTTGTGGCAAGGTCTCATCGTGATATTCACGAGCACGCTCTGGATCTAGACCGAGATTAAACTGATCGTGCCAGCGGAACTCAAAACGCGCTTTAGATAGCGCATTGTCACGAACTTGAGCACCCGGGTGGCCTTTCGCCAGATCCGCTGCATGCGCCGCGATTTTGTAGGTGATCAAACCTTCTTTTACATCTTCTTTATTCGGTAAGCCTAAGTGTTCTTTTGGTGTCACGTAGCACAGCATCGCACACCCATACCACGCAATTTGCGCCGCACCGATCCCTGAAGTGAAGTGATCATAACCCGGAGCGATATCGGTAGTGAGTGGGCCAAGCGTGTAAAACGGTGCTTCATCGCAGTGCTTTAGCTGCTCTTCCATATTCTCTTTGATCATATGCATCGGCACGTGTCCTGGGCCTTCAATAAAGACCTGAACATCGTGTTTCCACGCAAGCTTAGTCAACTCACCAAGGGTACGCAATTCACTAAATTGTGCTTCATCATTGGCATCGGCAATAGAACCCGGACGCAAGCCATCACCTAACGAGAAACAAACATCGTATTGCTTTAAGATTTCACAGATGTCTTCAAAGTGCGTGTAGAGGAAGTTTTCTTTATGATGCGCTAAACACCACTTCGCCATAATTGAACCACCGCGAGACACAATACCCGTCACGCGTTTTGCCGTCATCGGCACGTAACGCAGTAGTACTCCCGCGTGGATAGTAAAGTAATCCACGCCTTGCTCAGCTTGCTCAATCAAGGTATCGCGGAAGATCTCCCACGTTAGATCTTCGGCAACACCATTCACTTTTTCTAGTGCCTGATAGATTGGAACCGTACCGATAGGCACAGGAGAGTTACGTACCACCCACTCGCGGGTTTCATGAATGTAGCGCCCTGTCGACAGATCCATTACGGTATCTGCACCCCAACGGGTCGACCATACCATTTTTTCTACTTCTTCTTCGATAGAAGAAGTCACTGATGAGTTACCAATATTGGCGTTAACTTTTACTAGGAAGTTACGTCCGATGATCATCGGCTCGGTCTCAGGGTGATTAATATTGTTTGGCAGTACAGCACGACCACGGGCAATTTCATCACGCACAAATTCAGGCGTAATAAACTCAGGAATACTGGCTCCAAACGATTGGCCTTTGTGTTGCTGCGCGAGCAATTCTTCACGCAACTTAGCGCGTCCCATATTTTCACGGATCGCTACATATTCCATTTCAGGCGTCACTATGCCTTGACGGGCGTAGTGCATTTGCGTGACATTTTTACCCGCCTTAGCACGGCGAATTTTAGGTAAATGTTCAAAGCGAATATGGTCAAGCCCTTCATCCGCCATACGCTGCTGAGAAAACTGTGACGTCACCGACTCTAGCATTTCGGTATCATCGCGCTCAACTATCCACTGCTCTCTAAATTTAGGAAGGCCAGCACGAACGTCAACCGGCACTTCAGGATCTGTGTATGGACCTGAAGTATCATAAACACGAATGGGATCGTTTGATTCAAATACCGGATTTTCTTCGGTGCCACCAACAAACGAATCACTTAGCGTGATTTCACGCATACCAACGCGTACGCCTGCTTGTTCGCCCTCCACATAAACTTTATGTGAATTTGGAAAAGGTTGGCCTTTAAGGTTATGGATAAATTCTGCCGCGGCTGCTCGCGCTTCACGACGACTTAGCTTGCTACTATTGTTTGACATGACGTCCCTCTTATTTTCATACAAAGGTGTCTTGTCAGATCTCCAAAAGGAGAGAGACGAGGATAGTCCTCGGGTAAGGTGGATAGCAATAAACCACTATTGCTACAGACAAACGCAACGCGTTTGCTGTCTTGTTCCCTACGCAGGCATTAACCTGATCAGGTCCACGGATCCCGCAAAATGCGATCTCAGCCCGAATATCTGCACACAAATTTGCTGCAAAAACTCAAGGCACTCCGACAAGTAACGAATTAGCGCCAGTCTACTTGCTAACACGAAAGCTCGCAAGCACTGACACTGGAATTCTTATTTTCAGCTTATTGTTTAATAAAACTAAACTGAGGTTTTCCTTTCAAGGTCAACTTATTAGCATTTACTTCAAGCAATACACCAATTTGTAATTGGTTGATAAGCTGTGATTCAACCTGAGCGATTTCTTCACCACAGTATTTACGCGTCATGCCTAAGTTTTTAACTTTTAGCTGCCCTTCGACAATTTCGCCTTCGCCAAAAAAGCGATTACAACCCGCAAAACCGTTGACCTGCAGTGCATCGATAAAACGAATATCAATAGGCTTTTCACCAAGTCCAGCGTCTGATTGTAACTGCGTAATATGTTGACCATTTATACTCTGTAACTGCCAAGCGGAATACTTAAGCGCTTCCGTGTCTACCTTCCCTGTCGATATACATCCACTTAGCGCCATTATTGCGCCGATTATGCTGATGAATTTCATGGTAAACCATCTATTTTATGCCCTGAGTTTATTATAACGTTTCAAGACACAAAAATTGCAGTAAAATTCTGTAAAATTGTCTTACCTGAATATTTTAACACCAACTATTTCACAAATTGCTGCTCTTCAAATAAGTGCGTAATAGCGTCTGGTAAAAACGGTCTACCGCGCTCATTCACCGAAGTCCCTGTTACCACAGCATCTAGCATGAGCTTATCGTCATGCGCTCTTATTACTTTTTGCTTAAATGCGAACTTTACTCTGCTTTCACGCTCGAGTGCGACTTCAACATAAAACTCATCACCTGGGCGTAACGAGTCTTTGTAATTCATTTCGCTCCGAATAACGACTAAGTTCACTTTTTGCTCAGCAAGCGCTGCAAAATCAACGTTATTCGCCAGTAAAAACTCATGCCTTGCATGCTCTAAATAATTAAAATACACGCTGTTATTAACTATTCCCTGTAAGTCACACTCGTAATCTCGGACTTTAAAATCGACTTTAAAACTCATATCTGGCCTATTTGTTTAACATTTTCGGGCTAACATATAACACAATTTCACTGTCAACTGGTCTGGCTTTTGTTAAACTGTGCCCAATTAAAAATGGGACAAAGATTAAGCATGAAGTTAAAACTCTCTACGATCACCTTGGCACTGCTGCCATTTTTCTCTCATCAGGTACTTGCCGACGATAACCTAGAAACCATTGTCGTCACTGGCGATTTTCAGAATGAAACTATCCAGACATTAAGTGCAAGCGCTTCTGTGGTTGACGAACTCACTATCGCTAAGCGTGGTGCGCAATATTTAGATGAGATACTAGGTGCCACCGCTAACGTTAACTTTACGGCAGGTGCATCTCGTGGTCGCTTTATGCAAATCCGTGGTATCGGCTTACGTTCACAGTTTGTTGATCCTATTTATCCCAGCGTTGGCTTATTAATTGACGGTATTAATTATTCAGGATTAGGCGCAAGTGCGCTGCTTTTTGATACTGAGTCAGTGATAGTGTATCGCGGCCCTCAAGGCACTAAATTCGGTTCAGATGCTTTAGCTGGAATCGTTGAAGTAAATACCCAAGCCGCCACCACAGCGCCATCATTAAAAGTGAAATTAGGTGCTGGTAATTATGGTAGCTACGAAGCAGGCCTTGCTGCTGGCACTGGATTAAGCGACGACACCGCAGTGCGCGTCAGCCTTTATCAGCGAGAGTCTGACGGTTACGTAGATAACCTCTACCTAAACAAACCCACTCAGCAACAAGACGAGCAAGTAGCAAGAGTGAAACTTAACTCTCAAGTGAGCGACAACCTCGCACTAGAGTTCGCTTATCACCATATTGATACTGAAAACGGGTACGACGGTTTTACCCTAGATAATTCACGTAACAGCGTCGCTGATACCCCGGGCCAAGACAACCTCAGCTCCGATGCGTTTTCACTACGCGGAATTTACACTCGCTCAGACTTATTCAATGTCGAATTTAAAGTATCTGGGCTAGATGCTGATACTTTGTATAGCTACGACGAAGATTGGGTATGTAACGACGCAGCTCAACCAGCGCTATGTGCAGCAGGCTTGCACCCAGAAGGATACAGCTCAACCGATGCCTACGAGCGTAACCATGAAAATGGCAATATAGAGTTTTTAATCAAAGATAAGCAAAATGACTGGGTGGTAGGTGTTTTTGCAAAGCGTAACGATGTTGATTTGGCCCGTCATTACACTTGGCTGGAGAACCCATTTACGTCAGCATACACCGTAGAAAGTAGAGCGATTTTTGGTCAATACGTACATCACCTATCTGACAAAACCCGTCTTATCGGTGGCCTTCGCGCGGAGCAATATGACGCTGACTATTTAGATAGTAACGGCTTTACCATTGAAACCGATGATGTAATGTGGGGCGGAAAAGTTGCACTTGAATATCAAGTTGTACCGCGCACGATGATCTACACCAGCCTTACTCGCGGTTACAAAGTCGGCGGTGTAAACGGCGAAGCACTAGCAAAAGCCAAAGATGAAGGTTTAAACATTCCGGCCGAACACCATTACTTTGACCCTGAGTATGTTTGGAACGCTGAGTTTGGCGTAAAAGGTGAATCTGAAGACAAACGTCACCTTGTGCGTGTTACCGCGTTTTATATGCAACGCGATGATATCCAGTTAAAGCAATGGCAAGTTTCTAACCAACAATTTGCAGGCTACATCGACAACGCCAGTAAAGGCAGTAACTATGGCCTAGAAGTTGAAGGCAACCTACAATACACGGACCGCCTTGGTTTTACCTATAGCGCAGGCTATTTAGAGACCGAGATTGAAGACTTTGTGGCTGCCAGTGGCCTAAACCTTGATGGTCGCGACCAAGCACAAGCGCCAAATTATCAATACTCGTTTGCCGTCAATTACGAGTTAATGGATAACCTCGTGGTTGAATTGGGTGTGGAAGGCAAAGATAACTATTACCTCTCGGACAGTCACAACGAGCAAGCGCGCAATCATAACCTGATCAACGCAAGCCTTAGTTACTATGGCGACAACTGGTCATTAACGGCTTGGGGTAGAAACCTAGCAGACGAAGACATTGTAGTGCGTGGCTTTAGGTTTGGTAATAATCCACTAGACGGCTGGCAAGACAATACCTATGTACAGTACGGCGAGCCGCGCGTTTATGGTCTAAGTTTTACTTACGAACTGTAGTACGACCCGTTTATCGCCTACACATCAGGCGATAAACGGGCACAAAAAGAAAAAAGGGGGAACGTAAAATTAGAGTAAAACGTTCCCCCTCACCGCAAAAACTCAAAAAGCAATTACCCTTTTAGTTACTCCATGCTTGGGGCACTGGAATACACCAACTCAACCAGATTATTCATCGTTTTTGACTTCTGCATGTAAGCCTTTTCCATATGGGCAAGCTCTTGCAGTTCAAACAAGGTTGTTTCCACCAGTGCTAACCATTTGGTTGTGGTGTCTGGCACCTCGTCACCCTGCCTTGCCGCCTTCTTGAGGGCATCGTAATAAATCGTTAAGTCATGATATTGGCGTAGATAATCCATATTGCTCTCCAACATGTCACTTTATTTCACACTAAAGTAACAAAAGCTTCGGGCAAAAATCTGCGCGAAGAAAATTTTTTTGAATTTATTTGTAAATTAATTAAAAACGCCAGCACCATCATAGCAACACCTCCGTTGACTCAAGAGTTACTCATCTCAGGCTTCGCCTAAAAAATCGAGCGAAGACTCATTAAATGCAACAAAATGTTCATTTTTCGACTGAATAGGCTTGAAAAAGAAAATTTCTACGATAGACTCGCGTTTACGGTTTAGATACAAAAATGCAACTTGGTTAAGCGAACAATAGAGACAAACAAATAGCATACATCCGGCTACATAGGGACTAATGCTGTTTGTGACGCGAGTGCGACAGGCAAAAAGGATTGAGTTGGTGGGGAAATTTGATAAGCGCTTTACAGGAGACGACCTGCGCCGCATGCGCAAAGTCGCCGGCAAAACCACGCAAGAAATGGCTAATTTGGCTGGCGTGGAGCGTGGCACTTACGAAAACTACGAAAAAGGCGTCAGCAAATTTCCCTACGAATATTTTGAAGTATGGTGCGACGCCTGCGGCATCAACCTTAATCCACTTAGAGAACAAATCCTTGCCTTAAGAGACAAAATTGACGACGCCAAGTTATGGCGCAAGTCTCCAACACCACGAAATAGCAAATCAAGTAACGAGGATAATAGCTAATGAAAGACGCGCACTTTCATTGCCCCTCACCACAATGGCAAACAATAAAGTTACGAATAAGGTCCATTTGCAACACAATGTTTTCAACTTTATTGTTAAGGAGTAAAGTGGAGTGGAAACTAAACACCGCAAAACTTAACTTAGAAAGGACGTCATTATGCGCTTTTTTATAAAAAATATAGCTAACCGACTCGTAACTTTAACAGCACTTTCCCAAAAACAAGCTAACAGGGTATCTGGTGGATCGCTTGGGCCAAAAGTAAAAGATCCAAAACTCGAAAGTGACTCAGCAGCGCCAAGTAAACAATCATCACTTAGTGCTGACTCAGTTAATCAGGTGATTGGTGGAAGCCACGCAGATAAAGGCGGCGATTCGAGAGTAAAAGGCGTAGCAGTTCAATCAGATAAAAAACCACCGCTGGAAGCCGATTCCTTCAATAAAGTGGTTGGAGGAAGTACTGGTGGTCAGGCTGAGGATCCAAGAGTAAAGGAAGGTGGCTAAGTTATGAAACACAACAGAATAGAGAGGAATAAATGAAGCGTTCTTGGTTTGTGTTGCTATTTTGTGTAGTCCTAGCCCTTATTTTTATCGGTTTGCACTATCAGTCTATAAATTCCCTGCATTTGTTATTTATGGGTAGCATAGCTATGACTAGCTTCTTCTTAAGAGGCCAAGAAAATATTAAGCATATTGTACTGATACTATTGGTGTTGAGCTTTATTGAATATGGTTTTTTTAATTACTTTATGAATCTTAACAAAGCAGGACTACCTGGCTATCAGACAAATGCATTCATATATAGCTTACACCTGATATGTGATTTTATTGCCCTAATGATTCTGAAGTACCGAGTTCGACTTTCCTTAAGGTATATGCGCTTTAGTAATCCTGACAATTGGCGATCCATTTATATGACTCATGCTGACCCAATTCTATACGGTATTTTCTTTGCATTTGTATTGGTCGATTTAGCCGCTTTTGGTGAAAACTTGATTCGCTATATGGATCTCTTTTTTGGTGTTTCAGAAGAAGCTTCGAAACCCTTTTGGAGTTGGAGCTGGGTATATAAAAACTACGAAATCCTAAAGTCGATTTTACTATCCTGTGTGATCACCACCCTACTGGCCACTATCTTTGTCGAACGACAGCGCCCTGATACGCCAGATGAGGAATTGGAAAGCGAACCCAAATAGGGCAAAATAAAGCCCGCTCCCGCGGGTTTTATTTTTTGTTTTACACAGATATAAAACTAAAACTGCATCCCTTCTTCAAAGTCGGATACTTTGACTAAGTTAACGCCTGTCGCCTTCTCCTCAAAAAAGATATCTGCAATTTTTTGATGGACAAAGACATACTTCAGACCACCAGCTTGTTTAAATATCAAACGTTCTTCTTCTGGGATTTTATCCAAGACTTCACTATCTAAGTGGTATTTATAAACGTCAATTCTCGACATAAAGTATGGATCTGCTAATTCTTCTTTCGTCGCTTTCTCTGTTTTAGACTTTTCTCTATCCCAACAATCCAGCTCTTGCCAAAAGTTCATGCACCAATAGTCTTCGTGATAGTTACCACCATCGTCAATGTACACAGCTGGATATAGCTGCATCCCGACAAAATTAAAAAATTTTAGCCGCTCTCTAATTTGGCTACTAATTATAGGAGTCACCATGTTTAGCATAACGGTTGGGATAGGCCTTTTGATATTTCTTTTGATATCTTCTTGTTTGTAGCTATTTTCAAAGAAAAGCGGTTCTTTCCCCCAAACTAACTGTTCAAACTCATAATCTCTATCCGCCGACTTTTGCAAAGCAGTAAGGTGTAATGTTACTTCGCTATACTTTTTTAAAATGATGTAATATTGGTCGTTAAAATCTCTTGCCATCGCACTGCCAATTATTTATTTAACGTAGTCTAATGACTAACTAAAGCTGCATCCCTTCTTCAAAGTCAGATACTTTGACTAAGTTAACGCCTGTCGCCTTCTCCTCAAAAAAGATATCTGCAACCGTTTGATGAACAAAAATATACTTTACACCACCAGCTTGTTTAAAGATCAAACGTTCTTCTTCTGGGATGTTGTCTAACACTTCACTGTCTAAATGATATTTATATATCTCACAGTCCTCTAAATAATCTGGATCTAACATTTCTTCTGCTGTGAATGTTTCTATCTTTGACTTTTCCCGATCCCAACAGTCAAGTTCTTGCCAAAAGTTCATATACCAATAGTCTTCTATATAAGCTCCTTCATCATTAATAAAAACAGCAGGATAAAGTTGCATATCTTTTAGATATAAAAACTTTAACTTATCTCTTATTTTTGAGTTTATAATAGGTACTGTAGCATCAAAAAATACGTCCGTAATTGGACGTGTAAAATTATTTAAAACATCCCTTTCCTTGTAACAGTTCTCAAAAAAAAGAGGCTCATCTCCCCAATTAAGCTTTTTAATACCAAAGTGACGAGTCGCACTTCGCTCTAGCGGCATTGTATACAGTGTATTTTCATTGTAATCCGTGAGAAGTATATAGTATTCTTCATTGTAATTTTTTGACATTTAATTTTATAGTTCTAGATTTGCATCCCTTCTTCAAAGTCAGATACTTTAAAAAAGCGTATTCCTGTAATATTATTTTTCAAGAAGTAGGTGACAAGTTTTTCATGTATAAATATATGGCTATAAAAATCCCCACCCATCTTAAATACCATACGATTATTTTCTGGAATTTTATTTAGCACACTTTTATCAAGGTGATATTTTAGCACTTTCGTATCTTCAATATCTCTTCCTGCTTTTAGAGGTCGAGTGATCGATTTATCTTTATCCCAACAATCAAGATACTGATAAATATTTAAATACCAGTATCCTTCATCCCACCCTGTTGATTCAATAACTATAGCAGGACATAGCTGAATACCGTGCAAATCATATTTATCCAACTCTTTTTTTATATTGTTGTTAACAACAAAGCTCGGCCCGTCGAACATTACGTCTGTTTTTACTGAAGCAATACCCAGCTTTTTATTTCGCTCTTGAAAGCTAGGCTCAAAGAATATAGGCTCTCCTTCTTTGGCTATTTCACCATAAAAAAAATAGCCATCAGACTTTTTATTAATTGACAATCTCATTTGCTCTTCATAGCTATTGCCACAAGCAACGTAATAAACTTCATTGAACCCGCTCATTCCCTTGCCCTTAAATTACATTTTACCGTTGCAATCTCGATAGTTTTTACACATTTTCCACTGCTAGCTTTGAATGTATTTCACTACTATGCTCTCTATCACTTGCGTCACAATTCGATGCATCCAGCTAATGCTATAAAGCTAAAACTGCATCCCTTCTTCAAAGTCGGATACTTTGACTAAGTTAACGCCAGTCGCCTTCTCCTCAAAAAAGATATCCGCAATTTTTTGATGGACAAAGACATAACCCATATCATCGGGCCCCATTTTAAAAATCAGCCGCTCTTCTTCTGGAATTTTATCTAATACATCGCTATCAAGGCTGTATTTATAAGTCGTTAAGTCATCTGCGTCTGGGTCTAATTTCAGCTTTTCAAGTGTCAATTTAGAAAACTTCGAGCGATTTCTGTCTAGACAATCCAGCTCTTCCCAAAAATTCATACACCAAAAGTTTTCATGATAATTTCCTTCATCATCTATATAAACCGCCGGATATAACTGCATTCCCTCAAACGCAAAAAACTTCAACTTTTCTCTTATCTTTGAGTTAACTACTGGAATAGTAGCACTGAGAAAGACATCAGGAACTAGACGACTCCTATTTGCCTTGAGATCTTTATCTCTATGTGCATTTTCAAAAAATAAAGGCTCTTGTCCCCAAGTAAGCTGTTCAAACCGAAAGCGACGTTTTGCAGTTTTCTTCAGAGGCTTAGGATACAAAGTATCGCCATCAAACTTTTTTAGAATAATATAATATTCTTTATCGTAATTATTAATCATTTTAATTACCTACTTTTAACTTATAGTAAGATTTCTGATACTTTATCATCTTAGGAAGTTTTCGCTTTTTGGCGTATGGATTCAAGTTATGAACCTCACCTGTATGACTTCTTTCACTTGTACATCTGGCAAAAGAGTCGTTACTGTCATCTATTTCTAGTTGATTAGCGCAACCAATCTTGCTGGATGATTTAAAGTTTCGAAATATAGATGTCAGAGGCACTCGAAATTCAGCTATACGTTGGAGTATTTCCTCACTTTTCTGATTCAATAGATTTTGAACTTCACTACTGTCCTTTTTTGTTCTCTGAGTACATTTCAATATCTTTTTCTCTAATTTTGACAACAATGAAGCTACTTGATCATGATATGGCTCTTGGTCGGACAGCGAATACGTATGATCATATCGATGCAGTTGAACTCTTAGCTGGCACGCTCCTTGGGGAGTACTGGGTAAAAAGACTAGGTTCTCAATCATATTAATGTTATATCCTTTATGAACAAGAGCTTCCCCAAGTTCACTTTCGGTTACTCCACTTTTCGAAATCAGATGATGAGCCGCCATATGAATACCATTATGGAACGGATGATCCTTCTTGTGTTTGATATTGGCGATCAGCCTATCTCGATATTTTTTGTCCTTATCAACCATCCCTTCAATTTGTTCTTCAATTTCTTCACTCATGAATCACTCCTTATTCATAATGAACGATGCCGCGTAGACTTCGTGGTGTTGTGTGATCTGTTTTGCCACATAAGCGGCATCGTGTCTGTCGTTTTGTTGTTTGCTTTTTCGCAGTTAGCGTCGAGTTGGTTTTGCCTTTAAGTAGCAACCCACTTGAACGCGCGGTTGTAAGCTTTTTCCCGAGTTTTTTTAAGGTTGTAGTGCTGTCGTTAAAGTCTTCAAGCGTGCGGATAAAAGCGCTAATTGCCGCTTGTGCCTTTTTAACTTTTACTGATGTACTTGCGGCTCTGGCACCGTTGGCTGATAACTTGGCAGCAAGTGCTGTTACTCTTGCGGCTGTACCCGCTCCTAATGTAAGTAATGACGTTGCTAGTAACAAACAAACCTCTATCGCGACATAAGCGCCGCCTTTTCCGCCAATATATGCATAAAAGTTAGGAGGCACAGCTTCCATAAAGAGTGACGCGTAAGCAACATAAGTTAGTGCACTATCATGATCGTCTATGAGCGCCAACACTAAATAGAAGTCAGGAGTGTTTTTTATGCTAGCGGCTAATTCAGGGTCAATATCAACTAAAGTGGTATCAACAAATTGTTGTACTTTGGCGACCTCTCCTTTCGCGATATCATCAAGTAAGTTGGTAATTGCATGGCGGTGCGTGTACAACGCATTTGCATAATGGCTTGTATTTTTAATTGCGTCTGCAGCGTCGTTAAGGTACTGAGTAGTATCATGATGTACATCGCGATAAGCCTGTTCGGCTGCATCTAATGCTCGCTGTGTATTGGCTTGATACCAGTTCCAACTGAGCAAGTCTTCACTGGCATCCTCTTCAATCCAATTAGACATTTCATTGGCACTTTGTCGCAATTGCTCAAAGCGCTCGCTAGCATAATCTGCGGTGGTATCATATGCGCTACCTGCGACGGACTTAATGGTTTTTCCTAAGTCAATCCATGTTTGTGCTTCGAACAAGTCTGCTTGGTCTTCAAGCCACTTACTTCCACCTTGATACGCACCTTGTGCGCCATTAATTGCAATTGCAGCAAAACCATATTCGTCCCAATCAGATTGAAATCCACTCATATTCGATACGGTATCTCGATATGCACCATCAAGCTGCATGTGTAATGATGATTTGAGGTTGTTGATTTCCGCTTCTAGCGCTTCGTTACGAGCAACTTCTACAGTGACTTGCCCCTCTTGTGGTAAGTCGCTTTTTACCACAACTCCAGCCTCATTTGCCGTTGACTCTGCTCGTTCAAGTGCATTTGCATCTGTGCTTTTATCACCACTTGAATTGAGTTTAAGTTTTCCGTGGATAAGTGTATTACCTAAATGAATATTGACTTGTTCAAGGGGAAGCGCGGTCTGCCATTCATCATCGTAATACGCCCTCACTTTTATCCATGCGGCACTTGACTTAACACCGAGTACTTCAACGTCAATACTATGATTGGCTGAACCTGCGCTCGCGGTAAGAACATAAACGCCGGGATCGAGTTTAAGTCGAGTGTCCCAAAAGTGTAATTGATCTGGTGGTAGTTTTGGTACATCAAGCACTGCGCTTCCCTTGCTTGGACCTTGCCACTGCAACCTTACTGCGCGGGCATTACTTACCGAGCCACCCACTTTAGTATCCCAACCACTCGGTACCCGTAAACGATCACCAGCCTTTGGAGGATTGTTGCGATTGACATGGTCGTTGTAACCATAAATCAGCTTAGGATCGGGCCTACCCGCATATTGGTTAGCGACGGACTCTACGGTATCTCCAGCACGAAACATGTGATCGCTAAAACGCATATAAACTTGTTGGGAGCGTTTTAGTTCCACTTTGGAATTGTTATTTGGATTAGAAATAAAAACTGTTGGCTCGAGTACCACTTCAGATTTTATTGCTTTACTGCCACCAAGTAAGGCGCGATTAATTTCAGCTTGACTAAGCCCTCGAGGCATATCTGCTTGCACCAAGCTATTAAAATCTTGCGCACTGCGATTTCCTCCCCCATAGCTTGTCAGTTTATCTTTTACATCAAGTGATTGATATGGCACAAAGGCATATCGCTCACCACTGTGGTGACTAAAGCTAGAATAATTCACTCGCTGCCAGCGCTTGCTTGCAAGTATCCAAAATTGAGCCTGAGAGTGATATCTAAAAAGCGGTGCTTGTCTAAACGGAATGATGCTCCAAATACGACCATGAAGCACATGCATGATTTCAATCGGAAGCTTTCGTCTTTGAATGGAGGACATCGCTGTTGCAGCAAGAAGTTGTACTTCACTTGACGCTTCATGCTCAGTGCTATTACTGGTGCTTTCCTGATTATCACCTAAGCGCGAGATGAGATCATCAAATGCCATTTTTTAGTCCTTTAATAGCGTTATGAAATGAGAGGTTAGTACCTAATCTGAGCCTCGGATAATTAATGTCTTCTTCCAGCTGGTTTTAGCCTGCACTATTGCCTACCGAATAAGCCCACCGATTAGATGCTTTAGCCGCTATTGATAGCGAGCAAATATTGTCCACATTTAAATTAAATGTAGGCTGAATATCTTACAAATCTCAGACATTAAAAAAGGCGCTTGCGCGCCTTTTTTAATTCCTCAATTTACCGCTGATTATTCAGTTTCTGGTAAATTGCGACCGTAGAACACTTCCTGAATTTCACGATTCAGCTTAAGACGAATTTCTTCCTCTTCGTCTGCGTCTAAATCATCAGTACTAATTCCAAATAGATATGCATTTAGGTCTGTTTCCTTAAGCATCATCTTAGTGTGGAATAGGTTCTCTTGATACACGTTTACGTCTACCATGTGGTATGCGTCTTTAGTATCTTCCGTCATGTAATTCTGGATCGAGTGAATTGCGTGGTCGATATAGTGTTTTACACCATTAACGTCACGAGTAAATCCACGAACACGATAATCAATCGTCACCACATCTGACTCTAAAGAGTGAATTAAGAAGTTAAGCGCTTTAAGTGGCGAAATAATGCCACACGTTGAAACTTCGATATCTGCTCTAAAAGTACAGATGCCATCATGTGGGTGCGCTTCAGGATAAGTATGAACACAGATGTGACTCTTATCTAAATGTGCTACCACTGAATCAGGCAATGGTCCTGGTGCTTCATTACTATCAAAAGTCTGTTGTTCAACAGGCTCTTCTGATACTAAGATCGTCACACTCGCCCCTTGTGGTTCATAATCTTGACGCGCGATATTCAGTACGTTTGCACCGATAATATCCGTTACGTCTTTTAGAATATCCGTCAAACGATCAGCACTATACTGCTCATCGATATATTCTAGATATTCTTTACGTTGCTGCTCGGTCTTGGCGTAGCAAATATCGTAAATGCTAAAGCTTAAACTCTTAGTTAAGTTGTTAAAGCCATGGAGTTTAATTTTATCAAAGGGCTTGTTCACGATAGACCCACCTTAATACAAAAAATCTGCGCTGCAGAAACAAAAGTTCGCGGATTTTATACGAAAATAGCGCTATGAAAAAGCGTTATTTTTCGTCAATTTCAACCACTTCATGGCTATGCGTAATTTCTACTGCTTTTTCAAGCATTAATGCCACTGAACAATACTTTTCAGCGGATAAACTTACGGCTCTTTCTAGGTGTTTTTCAGAGACATTACGCCCTTTCACCACAAAGTGTAAATTGATCTTGGTAAAAACCCGAGGTGCGCTTTCTGCGCGCTCTGCGGTTAATTTTACTTCCACGTCGCTAACATCCTGACGCGCCTTTTGTAGAATGCTGACTACATCGACTGACGAACAACATCCCGCTGACATTAATACCATCTCCATTGGACTTGGCGCAGCACTGTCTGAACCAGCATCAAATACCACATTATGTCCCGACGCAGAGCGACCGATAAAGGTATCTCCTTCAACCCATTTTACGCTAGCTAACATAGTTATCCTCTATAAAGCATAACACCGCCAAATGGCGGTGTATCTTAAACCTAGAATTGCCTCTAAGTGTGTTTTCTACACTGTCGATAGTGATTGTGCCAAGCTATACAGCAGAATCAAACAGGTTTTTGACCAAACCTGCGAATTCTTCGATAAACTCTTTTTGTTCTACGGTGACACGTCTATCAACAACACTTGATAGCACTTCTTGTAAGTCGTACACAATGCCATCTACCTCACGCACGATCATGCTGCGCTGCTCTGTAGATAACTCAGTGTGCTGCTCGCATATACGGATAACGTTTTCAGCGATCACATCTTCGATTAATTCCATGACTGTTGGAGCCCCTGGTTCAACCGTCCCAGACTTCTCAAACAAGGCTAAGTTTTGCGTCAAATACATGACTAAATCATCGTACCCTTGTTTATCTAAAACCATACTTTGCTCACCCGAACCTATCAAAGACATCTCCTATTGATTTAAGCAGAAAGTTTTTTCGATTGCTACTTTTGTAGTCAACTAGACACAAAAAAGCAGCCGAAGCTGCTTTTCTAATCAATTTTTATTGAGTAAACCTCAATATTGGCATTTTAATCCAAAGATAAACCTGGGCTCAAGCTAGAAGGTAAAGTTACCTTTTCTAGTTCCACAGAAGCCACTGGGTATGCACAGTAATCTGCCGCGTAGTATGCACTTGCACGGTGGTTACCTGATGCACCGATACCACCAAACGGAGCTGCACTTGAAGCGCCAGTGATTGGGCGGTTCCAGTTTACGATACCTGCACGAATACGACGTAAGAAACGGTCGTAATCAGCTTCGTTGTCGCCAAGCAGACCTGCTGATAAGCCAAAGCTTGTCTCGTTCGCTTTTTCAATAGCAGCGTCAAAGTCTGTGTAACGGAATATTTTTAACAGCGGACCAAAGTGCTCTTCATCAGGGAAGTCTGCAATGTTAGTACATTCGATGATACCTGGCGTCACAAAGCCTGTGCCTTCTGTGTGCGTCAGCTCGATAAGCGACTCACCACCGAGCTCAACAAGCTGTTGCTGTGCTTTTACCATGCCAGCGGCTGCTGCATTTGAGATCATTGAGCCCATGAACGGTTGATCAGCATCGTCAAAGTTACCCACTTTAATCGCTTTAGTTGCTTTGATCAGTTGCTCAAGGATTGTGTCACCTTGTTCACCTGCAGGAAGGAATAGTTTACGAGCACAAGTACAACGTTGACCACTTGAGATAAACGCAGATTGAATAATGTCGTGTACTGCCGCTTTGGTATCCGCTACATCTTTTACGATGAGTGGGTTATTACCGCCCATTTCAAGCGCTAGGATCTTACCCGGTTGACCTGCATATTGCTCATGTAGCAAGTGACCCGTACGAGAAGAGCCAGTAAAGAATAAGCCGTCAATACCCGCGTGTGACGCAAGTGCTTTACCTGTTTCAACTTCACCCTGAACTAGGTTAATCACGCCAGCAGGAAGACCCGCTTGTTGCCAGTATTTAAGCGTTAGCTCAGCAACATATGGCGTTAGTTCAGATGGCTTAAAGATAACCGTGTTACCAGCAAGTAGCGCAGGTACGATGTGGCCATTAGGTAAGTGACCAGGGAAGTTATATGGGCCAAATACAGCAACTACACCATGTGCCTTGTGACGGATCACGGCACGGCCAACTGGCATTGGATTTTCAACAACACCTGTACGCTCTTGATAGGCTTTCTCAGAAATCGCGATTTTACCTACCATAGCACCCGCTTCTGTACGAGTTTCCCAAAGTGGCTTACCCGTTTCTTTAGCAATTGCGATAGCCAGCTCTTCGCTATTTTCTTTTAGTACTTCAGCGAAACGCTTAACAATTTCTAGACGCGCGTCAAAGCTCATGTCGCTCCATGAATAGAAAGCTTCACGAGCCGCTTTTACCGCGCCATCAACTTGCTCAGCAGTAGCTGCGTTTGCGCTCCAAATAACGTCGTTGTTTGCTGGGTTTACAGAGCTAAAGCTTGCGCCTTGTCCTGCAATCCACTCACCATTTATTAGTTGTGCTGCATGTGTTGTCATAATCTGTTCCCAATCTTAAATCTTTACTAGGCTTACTTGATCGCCTTCTTCAACTTTTAGCGCCGCGGCAACATGTGGAGCAAGCGTAACTTCATTGCCATCAGTCAGGGCTAACTCAATTACTGTCGCGCGATAATCAACAAGTTTACCATTTGCGACCATAACAGGGAATCCACCGTTGCTTTCGCCTATTTTCACAGTACGAGTTTCACTATTGCGAACCGTGCGGATGTTCCCCACTTTTGCTTCTACAGTTGGACCCGCGTCGAAGATATCAACATAACCATTAAATGTGAAACCTTCGCTTTTTAGTAGCTCAATCGCAGGACGCGTATTGTCATGAACTTCACCAATCACCGCTTGTGCTTCTTTACTAAGCAGGTTCACGTAGATTGGGTACTTTGGCATTAATTCAGCAATAAAGACCTTTTGGCCGATACCCGTTAGATAATCCGCTGTAGGGAAATCCATCGAGAAGAAATGCTCTTCAAGCCATTGCCAGAACGGGCTTTCGCCTTGCTCGTTAGAAACACCACGCATTTCCGCGATAACGGTTTCAGCAAAACGAGCACGATGTTGGTTAATAAACATAAAGCGAGAGCGAGATAGCAGTTTGCCGTTTGCGCCTTTGCGATAGCCATCTTTCAAAAACAGGGTGCATAATTCCGTCGCGCCAGTGTAGTCATTACATAGCGTTAAAATATCCACTGCTTTATAAACATCGAGTGTGCGTGAAGAGTGGATCACTTTGCTTAGGTGATAATGATAAAACGCATCATCTAAACCAACCGCAGCTTCGATACCGCTGGTACCAACCACCTCGCCTGTTTCAGTATCTTCTAATACAAATAAATAGCCTTCATCAAAAGGCTTGTCTGCTTGCTTGCCAAATGAAGCAACAGAGCGTGCAATCTTCTTCTGTAATAGCTCTTCGTTAACAGGCAAAGAGGTAAAACCGTGGCCTGATTCGTGAGCAATGTTTAAAAGCGCTGGATAATCGCTTTCTTGGATTGGGCGAAGGATCATCATGAGCCCGCTTACTCCTCAAAAATGTGGATAACAACAAGGCCACCAAAAGGTGACCTTGCAACCAGTATTAAGCGTTGTTAGCAACTACCGCGGCAACGGCTTTTTCGAAGCGTGCCATCCCTTCGCGGATGTCAGCTTCTGGAATAACTAGAGATGGAGTGAAACGCACTACGTTTGCACCTGCAACCAGTGACATTACGCCTTGCTTGATACCTTCAACCAAGAATTCTTTTGCTTTGCCTTCGTACTTTTCAGTGACTACACCACCAAGCAATAGACCTTTACCACGTACTTCGGTAAATACGTTGTACTTTTCGTTGATGTCGTTTAGTAGTTCACGGAACAGCTGCTCTTTTGCTTTTACGCCATCAAGTACTGCTGTTGTGTTTACTGTGTCAAATGCCGCTTCTGCAACCGCACACGCCAGCGGGTTACCGCCGTATGTAGAACCGTGAGTACCCACTTTTAGGTGCGCAGCAATCTCAGTTGTTGTGATCATCGCGCCGATAGGGAAACCACCGCCAAGCGCTTTAGCCGTTGTTAAAATATCAGGGGTTACGTTTAAACCTTGGTATGCATACAGGTCACCAGTACGGCCAACACCTGTTTGCACTTCATCAAAAATAAGTAGCGCGTTGTGCTTGTCACACAGCTCGCGAACACCTTTTACGAACTCAGCCGTTGGTGAAATGATACCACCTTCGCCTTGTAGCGGCTCCATCATCACGGCACAAGTGTTGTCTGAAATAAGCGCTTCAAATGCCGCTAAATCGTTATAGTCTGTGTGAACAATGTCGCCCGGCTTTGGACCAAAGCCATCAGAGTATGCAGCTTGACCACCTACGGTCACAGTGAAGAAAGTACGGCCGTGGAAACCTTTGTTGAAAGAGATGATTTGCGACTTTTCAGCACCAAACTTATCTAGTGCCCAACGGCGTGCTAGTTTAAGCGCCGCTTCGTTCGCTTCTGCACCTGAGTTTGCAAAGTAGACTTTTTCTGCGAACGTGGCATCGGTTAGCTTTTTCGCTAAACGTAGTGCAGGCTCATTGGTCATCACGTTAGATAGATGCCAAATTTTCTCGCCTTGCTCTTTAAGCGCGCCCACCAAAGCTGGGTGACAATGACCTAGACAGTTAACTGCGATACCACCAGCAAAGTCGATGTACTCACGACCTTCCTGATCCCATACTCGAGAACCTTCACCTTTCACTGGAATTACCGCTGAAGGTGCGTAGTTAGGTACCATTACGTCGTCAAACAATTCACGATTGATAGTCATTTTATTTCCTCATATTTGGTGAGTGAGAGTGCAAACAAGGAGTCATTTCCTTTTGGAGGTCGGCGCGTTGCCGCCACTTGATAGGATATTTATTCACACCAATTCGGTGCTATGTATTTTGACCCGCCCCTTGATGGCACAAAATTCATACGCTCATTATTCCAGAAAAAGCGCCATTTGTCTCACTTATACCACGTTCTCAGCCCTTAGTATTCAAGGGTTTAACATATATTCTCAACTCAAGTGAATAACTATCTAGGGCAGATATTTAGGGCAAAGCAAGCGCCGTGCAGCCTTGCACAGATCATTTAAGATTAGGTTTTGAATGAATAGTCGCAAAAAAAATTTCAATTTTTTTTACAAAATCGTCAACTGCAGGTTATGGAACGCACATTTTGCCAATTGCTGACGCATTTCCTCGGTAAGTTCTAAATGATTGAGCAAAATCTCGGCTTCGTCATCTTCAATTAACTGACTATCTTTTAAAACAAGCAGTTGTGCGTAACCATAGGCTTTTTGCATCACTTGTGTCAGAGGTAATGGGTCGGCAATGTTTTTATGCGCATTTGGTAGATAAGTTTGCGCATACTCTTCCATGACGGCATTAAAGGGCAAATAACGTAACTCCATTTTTTCAATTAGCTTACGTGAAATCTCTGCTGAATGTTCTATCAACAAATTACGTAAAAATAACGGATCAGGAGATAACTCCATTAATGCGGTGTGTAGGTCTTTTTGCTTTTTGTCTCGTGCTATTTGTACCTTGGCTTGCCACACCTTTTCGAAGGTGCGTAAATAAAGACGGATCAAGGCCACTTTCCCAAGCTCTAGTAACATGCCTAAAGTAAACGCATGCTGTTCTTTTACCCCAAAAAATGGTGCCAGCTCTTTTGCCGCAATGGCCGTGCTCATGCTCAGCTCGCGTAATTTACGCTTCATTAAGCCAAATGGTTCTGTAGCATGCGGCATCCAGTGTCTTACCGCCATTGTCGGGATCACCATTTGCAAGTTCTCAAGGCCTAAATACCTTAATGCTAATGCCGGCGTGTCGACCTTAATGGACGTGCCTTTACTGTTTTTTTTGCGATACTGTGGCAAGTTGACTAGCGAAACCAGCTCACGACCCAACCAACTTAAGTCATTAACCAAAGGTTCTAAACGCCCAACTGAAGCTGAGCGCACGGCAAGAATGTCTAAAATTGCAGGAACGGAGTCTTGAATGCCAATGACTTCATGATAGATATTATCAAGGTCATGCAGTTGCTTTGTGATAGCTTCTTCGATAACTGAATGTAGATGCTTACTCGCTTTGGCAATATATTTGTGATGGCTTGTGCTGCTTTCTTGGCGTTTTGCAGCCGCTGCAATTTCCACCTCTAGCATAGTGCGCTGTGCGATATTCTCCCCATAGCTAATATCAAATGTATGGATATAGCCTATTTGCTTTTGCGCAAAGTTGAGGCTGATAAGAAGGTCATGGGCACGCTCGGATAGCGCTTGTGCCATTCTAATTTGCTTATTTTCTTGCGTCATGCATGCTACTTATCTAAAGGAAAAACACTGAGTTAAGCACTCAACAGAATCGTCTTACTGATTAACATTATACCAGTAAAAGCAATATTATGATTTGATATTGCGCACAATAGAATCAAAAAGTTACGTATCAAAAACTAGTCTAACCAACAAAAACGCAGCGAATATGGATGTATAACACCTAGGCGAAATCCTGTTGGTTTTGTTTAAACTTTAGAAGCGTTTTATAAAGTTATCAAGTAATGCTAAGCCGTGTTCAGTGAGGATAGCTTCTGGGTGAAATTGCACACCTTCAAGTGCTCTATCGGATGCCAAGAGTCCCATAATTTCATCACGCTCACCCTCTTGTGTCTGTGTCCAAGCCGTTACGGCTAGAGACTTTGGTAAGCTACTTTGCTCAACAACCAAAGAGTGGTAGCGGCATACTTCGTATGGTGATGGCAGGCCTTGAAATACGCCTATATTGTTATGGTGCACTTGAGACGTTTTCCCATGCATCACTTGTTTTGCGCGAATGACTTTGCCACCTAAAGCTTGTGCAATAGTTTGATGACCGAGGCAAATGCCGAGAATAGGGATTTGTCCCTGTAGACGTTTTACGACTTCAAGCGAGATCCCCGCTTCATCAGGACTGCAAGGGCCAGGGGATAGCACAACATATTTGGGATTAAGCTGCTTGATTTGTGAGGTGCTGATTTCATCATTTCGCTTTACCAGCACATCCACATCTAAGCGCTGAAAATACTGCACTAAGTTGTAGGTAAAGGAATCATAGTTATCAATCATCAACAGCATGTAGGTACCACTAAAAGAACCAAGCGGCCTATTTGCCACTGGGGTAAGGATGTTCGTTATAAATCTATTTTATCACGAACTCAACAGGAGGGTTTTCTTATATCTAGTATCTGCTTTAAACCAAAGGTCTGCAGACCCTTGTAATACAAAAAGACACCATTTATGGTGTCTTTTCATTGTGTTTTATTAACCGCGAGGAATAAAACCGACGGCGTCATACACAGCTTTCAGTGTTTTTTCGGCACGAATACTTGCTTTTTCCGCGCCTTTTTTCATGATTTCGTTCAGCAGAGTTTGATCTTCACGGATTTCTTTAAAACGCGCTTGAATAGGCTCCAGCATATTCACGACCGCATCGGCAGTGTCTTTCTTTAAATGACCGTACATTTTGTCTTCGTACTCTGGCACTAACTCTTCAATTGAGCGTTTAGTTGCAACACTTAGTAGAGTCAGTAAGTTGGATACTCCTGGCTTTTCAACACGATCAAAGTAAATGCGTGCTTGCTCATCTGAATCCGTTACCGCTTTTTTCAGCTTTTTCTCTATCTTCTTAGGTTCGTCCAACAGCATCACAAAACCATTTGGGTTTTCGTCTGATTTTGACATCTTCTTGCTCGGGTCTTGCAAGCTCATAACACGAGCGCCAAACTCTGGAATATAAGGTTCTGGGATCTTAAAGACATCGCCGTACAAGTTGTTAAAGCGCGTTGCGATATCGCGGGTCAACTCAAGGTGTTGCTTTTGGTCTTCACCAACCGGTACTTGATCCGCTTGATACAATAAAATATCCGCAGCTTGCAATACTGGATAGGCGAATAAGCCAACGTTTACGTTATTGGCGTGCTTTGCTGACTTATCTTTAAACTGCGTCATGCGGTTTAACTCACCCATCTGTGCATAACAGTTCAGCACCCAACCTAGCTGTGCATGCTCAGGAACCTGTGATTGTACAAATAGTGACGATTTATCTGGATCGATGCCGCAAGCAGTATATAGTGCTACGCCGTCTAATACGCGATCGCGTAGTTGCTGTGGCTCTTGGCGAACCGTAATGGCATGCAAGTCAACCAACATAAAGTAACAATCATGATCGTTTTGTAGTTTAAGCCACTGGTTAATGGCACCTACGTAATTGCCTATTGTCATACCACCGGTTGGCTGAATACCACTTAATACTACAGGTTTACTCATGTCGTTCCTTTATTTCTTCATTGAATTAACGTTGATTGATAATGGGAATAATATCTAAGAATCCATCACAAAGGTACTGTGGATTGAACTCTTTCAAATCGAATCCCTGATTATACCCATAATTTAGCGCAATCACAGGTATCTTAGCGCCCTGAGCGGCCAAAATATCGCTTTTAGAGTCCCCAACCATAATAAGCTTATCCGCTGATATACCAAGACGCTCGGCAGCCAGCAATAGCGGAGCTGGTGACGGCTTTTTGTCAGTGTCATCACCACAGACGATACAATCAAAATGCGATGTGAGATTTAATTTATCCAGCAGTTTTAGCGTAAATGCACGATTTTTATTTGTCACGACGGCTTTTGGCACTGTGGCAAATGCAAATAGCCCTGTCTCAACATGCGGATACAAACCCGCATACTGACCAACTAATTCGTCATAATGCACTTTAAAACGCTCAATGGCGGTGTGCGCTAAACTTTCGGATAAGTCTTCGCTAACTTCATGGCTACCGCTTAGGCCTCTTTTTACTAACATATCGATGCCGTTACCTACCCATTCACGCACTAGAGCGTGACTAACAATTGGGTGAGCAAGCTCAGACAGCGTTAAATTGAGCGCCATATACATATCCTCGACGCTATCAACTAACGTGCCATCGAGGTCAAATAAAATACCCTCAAAACGCATTATTTTACCTTTGCTAATTCTTGACGCATGGCGTCTATTACCGCTTTGTAATCGGGTTGATTAAAGATAGCGGAACCTGCAACAAACATGTCTGCACCTGCCGCTGCAACTTCAGCAATGTTGTCCACCTTAATTCCCCCATCCACTTCAAGACGAATATCGCGACCGGAAGCGTCAATGCGTGCTCTCGCTTCTTTTAATTTCTCAAGTGTATGTGGGATAAAACTTTGTCCACCAAAGCCCGGGTTTACTGACATCAAGAGGATTTGATCAATTTTATCCATCACATGATCAAGATAATGCAGCGGTGTGCCCGGATTAAATACCAAGCCCGCTTTACAACCTGATTCTTTAATCAGCGCAAGGCTTCTGTCTATATGCTCGCTGGCCTCTGGGTGAAATGTAATAATGCTCGCTCCGGCTTTAGCAAACTCGGGAATTAGACTATCTACAGGCTTTATCATCAAGTGTACGTCGATAGGAGCAGTAATTCCGTAATTTCTTAATGCGTCACAAATCATTGGACCAAAAGTTAAATTTGGCACATAGTGATTATCCATTACATCGAAATGAACCACGTCGGCACCTGCTGTCAGTACCTTTTCAACATCTTCGCCTAACCTCGCAAAATCTGCGGATAGAATGGATGGTGCAATTAAAAAATCAGACATACTTTTCCCCTAAACGTAAGACCGCGATACTGTACCGTAAATTGCCCAAAATGTCTGCGATTTAAGGCGCTTTATGATTGTGCAATAAACGAACATTGTGTATCATTATGTGATATTTAACTTCTGGGGATAGGGTTATGGTTTCTAGATATAAAGCACGGATTGCTCTGCTTGGGACGGTATTAGCCGTGTCGGCAGGGGTATTTTCTTTCGACAATGATGAAAGTCTTGCCGCAAATTACTCCGCATGCACTTGTAGCACTGGCAATTTAAGCAGTCGAATAAATGCAGTGGAATGTCAGCAAGAAGCGCACACCAGTTGGGCTGCGTGGTTGACTGGCGGTAGTTCGAGTGGCCAATTCCATTATTTGGATTTGCTTGAGTTATTACTTGGCTCTAAAGACAATCAAAGCAGTAGTAAAGTTTCATCTCCTTACTAATACCAGTTGAGCCAATCAACTGGTAAGAGGTAAACACTATGGCTTCTTCCAATAGTAAATTCGCGTTAATTCAAAGTGTCTGTGCGGCAATGTTTGGTGTGCAGAGCGGTCAAAAACAAGCATATGACTTTAACAAAAAGCATTTTTGGCCGTTTGCTTTTGCGGGCATCGTTTTTGTCGCCGCTTTTGTCATTGGCTTAATTTGGTTTGTAAATGGTGTAGTTTTGGCTTAGTCTTTTATGCCGCTGCAAATTACGAACGGTGATATAGCGCCATTAGCTCGTCAACTTTATTCCGCCCATTACCCTTTGGGCTAATTGTACGTTTCACCTTTATCACATCTAGCTTCGCTTGATTGTAAATCTTTCGTGTCCACACCGTATCGTGATTGGAGATTAACACTGGCGTTTGCTTTTCAAAAGCCGCAGTTTCCGCAAGATTCGCCAGCTGTGCTTGATCGTCTAAGTTAAAGCCGCCTTTTGCATAGCTAGTAAATGACGCAGTTTTGCTCAAAGGTACATACGGAGGATCGCAATACACTACCGCATTCTTTGGCATGGTTTCAAATACTTGGCTGTAACTTTGACAGGTGAAAGTAGCCTGTTGAGCCTTTTCAGCAAACACATATAACTCGCGCTCTGGAAAGTAAGGCTTTTTGTATTTACCAAAAGGGACGTTAAAGATCCCCTTGAGGTTATAACGACATAAACCATTGTAGCCATGGCGGTTCATATATAGAAATAGAATCGCACGCTCATACACATCAATGCTTTCGTTAAACTGTTGTCGATACGCGTAATACGCATCTGGATGGTTATTCAGCTCGACGAATAGCCTTTTAGCGTCACTGATAAATTCATCAGGAATACGCTTCAACTCTTTATACAGGTTGATAAGATCAGCGTTAATGTCATTTAAGACATAATGCTTAAACTGAGTGTTAAGGAAAACAGATCCCGCTCCAACAAAAGGTTCTACTAGCGTGTCGGCTTCATTACTTGCTGCTTGTAGGCGCTTAGAAATATCTTCTACTAAGCTGTATTTTCCGCCTGCCCATTTTAAGAAGGCTCTAGTCTTTTGTTGCATGCTCGTTCTATGTCGTTAGTGGTTGCGCGATTTTACACTAAATGTGGCTAATTACCGAGAGACTGAGTAATTTCTTGTTTAATTTTACTCATTCTCTTAAAAAATGGCTGACCTTTTTGTAGCGCTTCTGGCAATACTGCCTTTGCTTGCTTCGCTGATGCCAAACTCTCGTAAGCATCAGTAGTAACTACAAACCAAGTTCGGCCATTTCTTAAAACAGTAAACTGCTGTGTTACTACCTCGTTATGCTCCGCCATAAACCCAGCTGCAATCTCACTTTCTGTCACTGCAAGTAACTGGATCACCCATTCACCATCTGAGCGACTGAGATACCAAGGGTTTCCCGTCAATAGTTCAGGCTCCGCGTGCTGAAGCTCTGTTACTGGCGATAAAGTGGCAGGAGTACTATCAACATCGGCTTTTTCAGGTGTAACCGCTTGCTCTGATAGTGCGTTATTGTTGTTTGTCGTATCTTCTTTTGTTTCGGTTAGTGCAGATAAAATACTGCCAACAGCCGCTGTTTCGACTTGCGTTGGCGCTTCGGTTGGCAACTCTGGTTGCAAGTCGTTTTCAATTTCAACTTTTTCAACTGTGGTATTTGGCGCCTCAAATACCTCTTGCGCATCAATAGCGGTGGCTACTGTTTCTTCATCACCTTGAGTCGGTGTCCAGTATCGTTTTAATTCTTGCTTATACACTAAAGCAACCATCAACGCTGTTAATACCAAACAAAGCGCAATGACATACCATTGCCATTGTGATTTGCTACCTACTTTGGAGCTTTGTTCACGTAAATTTAGACTCTGCTGCTGTGGCTGCCAAGAAAGTAAAACACTCGGATTACCTCGAGCTTCAGCAACAAACGTATTAAAAATAGGATCTTCGTCAGGCGGTAAGTCTTTGTAAAACATGCTCATCAAGCGCTTACTCTCGAGCACGGATAAAGGCTCGATATGAATATCCAGACTTTCAGGGATCAGCTGAGGCTGCTGCGCCGTAGCGAGTATGTAAATTGTTTCGCGAGAAGATTTTGCGAGCTTTTGTAGTTGTTCCGCAAGCTCTTGGGTTAAATGCCTGACGTTGTCTAACACCCATAAACATGGCCCACAGGCTTGTTCATCATGGAGCAACATGAAGTTTTCACTTAGAGATAACTTCTGATCAATGAGAGGACTGCGAAAGCTATGCTCAAGCAGCTGCCGTACCACATCAAACTCTTGAGTATTGGCAGTCAGCTTTACAAACGCTTTGTTAAAGTCTGGGTATTTATCAGTAAGAAACGATTCCGCAAGGTAGCTTTTACCAAGACCTGAAGAGCCAACTAAGGTTATCAGGTTTTGGCCATAGTCGAATTGCATAGCAATTCTATCTACCAATGCAGCTCTGCTTGGTAAAATTTGCGACTGCATTTAACGACCTATTAGAGTTACCACGGTTTCATCGCTAACATCATCCACTAGCGCACATTGGCCTAGTTGCGTAGGAAGAATAAAGCGAATTTTGCCTTGTTTGTTCTTTTTGTCTTTGCGCATATGTTGTAAAAACTGCGCTGCGGTCATCTCGCTTGGCGCTTCTGTCGGTAATTGATAAAGCGCAATAACACGACGGATCTTTTCAACATCAGTAGTACTAAGCGCGCCGCGCTGACAAGCCAAATTTGCAGCTATCATCATACCGGCAGCAACGGCTTCACCATGCAACCAATTACCATAGCCCATTTGCGCTTCAATCGCATGGCCAAAGGTGTGACCCAGATTAAGTAATGCACGCAATCCCGCTTCGGTTTCGTCTTTGGCGACGATCTCGGCTTTTATCGCACAACACTTATAAATAACTTGTTGAAGGCTTTCAGCATCTAGTGCGCTGAGCTGAGGATGCTGATCCGTTAATGTATCAAGAAAAGATGCGTCATAGATCAACGCATATTTAATGACTTCAGCCATACCCGCAGCAAACTCTCTTGCAGGCAATGTACTTAAGGTCTTGGTGTCGATAAAAACCGCTTTTGGCTGATAGAAAGCACCAATCATGTTTTTACCTAGCGGATGATTTACCGCTGTTTTACCACCAACCGATGAATCTACTTGTGACAGCAAAGTCGTAGGGATTTGAATAAACGGAACACCGCGCTGGTAGCATGCCGCAACAAAACCAGTCAAATCGCCAACCACACCGCCACCGAGGGCAATCAAACACGTATCACGACCACAATTATGCTCGAGCAAAAAGGCAGAAATCTTTTCAAACCATTCTAGCGATTTGTATTGTTCACCATCAGGGATAACAAAATGTAGCGGTTTTTGAGCGTCAAATATCGCTAAAAGATTGTCTAAATATAAAGGTGCTATGGTGGTGTTGGTGATGATAACAGGACGACTTTGCCCAACATACTGCTTAAGTCGTCCTTCATCAGATAAGAGATGTTCACCGATAAAGATGGGATAGCTCCGCTCGTTTAAATCAACCTTTAATTCAAGCATGGCGTCCCTCCTACGGTGTTGTTATATTAGAAATCTAATTTTTCAATAATTTGGTTTGCAACTACTTTAGCGCTTTGCTCATCCGTGCGAACAACGTGATCTGCCACTTCTCTATATAGTGGTTCACGCTCATCAGCTAAGCGCTCTAGTACGTCACGTGAGTCTTCACTGGTTTGTAGTAATGGACGACGCTTATCACGCTGAGTACGAGCTACCTGTTTTTCGATCGGCGTTTCTAGGTAAACAACAATACCGCGCGCAGACAACTTGTTGCGCACTTCTTTGCTGATCACAGAGCCACCACCTGTCGCTAACACAATGCCTTGCATTTCTGTTAGGTCAGAGATGACGCTTTCTTCACGCTTGCGGAACCCCTCTTCGCCCTCGATATCGAACACCCAAGAAATATCGGCACCTGTGCGGCGCTCAATTTCCTGATCCGAATCGAAAAATTCAAGGTGTAATTGATCTGCAATGTGACGACCAATCGTGCTTTTACCAGCCCCCATCGGGCCTACTAGAAATATATTACGTTTCTCAGCCATATCTTTTTAGTACAAACGAACTCTAAAATTTGAAATAAAACCCCGCCTAACGACCTGGCCCCAAAATTAAGGAGGGGATTATCTCAGTAATCCGTGAACAATTTCAAGTCAAACCACGCAAAAAGCGCAATACTTTTACTGTCAACGGGCCTATAAACTGTCTTGAATGATCTTAGGCGTCACAAATATCAGCAATTCTCGCTTTTCATTAATATCACGAGAGTTCTTAAACAATAGACCTAAATATGGGATATCGCCCAAAATTGGGATCTTACTTACTGCCGTTTTCACTTCTTGCTGATAGATACCACCCAGTACGATAGTTTGACCATTTTCGACCAGTACTTGTGTTTGGATCTCTTGGGTATTGATTGCCGTCGCCGGGCCATTTGGCGTTTGCACGGTATCACCTTTAGTGTCTTGTGTAATCACTAAGTCGAGAATTATTTTATTATCAGGTGTGATTTGCGGTGTCACCTCCAAGCTTAAAACCGCTTTTTTGAAGCTCACCGTCGTTGCACCACTTGATGATGCCTCTACGTAAGGAATCTCTGTACCTTGCTCGATACGCGCCTTTTTCTGGTTAGCTGTCGTGATGCTTGGCGTCGCGATTATCTCACCTTTATTTTCTTGCTCCAATGCAGACAACTCAAGATCTATCAAAGTGCCATCAGCTAGTTTCGCAATGTGCATACCAATACTGCCAGCAGGGACTCCTTTTACGCCTAAATTAACGTTTAAGCGGTTTTCCAAAGACGGAATATTGCCATTGGATAGCGCATTCGCACCGTCTAGCGTACCAGAGATGGCATCACTGCCTTGCTGATCGCTAAAGCCCCAGCGGACACCTAAGTCTTCTTGTACTGTGTCATCTACAGTAACCATGCGTGACTCTATACGCACCTGTTTTACCGGCACATCTAAGGTTTCAACCATCCGACGTACACTTTCAATACTGCGTGAGGTGTCTTTAATTAATAAAGTATTGGTACGTTTATCAACCGATACACTACCACGATGACTAATAATAGAGTTGATATCGGTTTTGAGTAAGTCAGCAAACTCTTCCGCTTTCGCGTAATTAAGTTGAATATACTCGCTATATAATGGTTCCAGCTCTTCTACTTGCTGACGCGCTTGTAATTCCTTGGCTTCTCTAGCAGCGAGCTCTTCAGATGGCGCGACCATCAAAATAGAGCCATCCATACGCTTATCTAGCCCTTTCACACGTAACACAACATCAAGCGCTTGATCCCAAGGTACACCATCTAAACGCAAGGTTATATTGCCAGATACGGTGTCACTCGTTACTAGGTTAAAGTTGTTTGTATCGGCGATGATCTGTAGTACGGAGCGAATTGGAATATCCTGAAAATTCAACGTGATCGGCTGACCTCTATACTCTTTTTTATCGCCAAAGGTTTTATTACCTTCGTCTTTTTCAACTGATAAGGTAAAGATGTTATCAAGCTGTTGATAGGTAAACTTGAATGCCGCATTTGGCTCAATCACAATGCGGCTTTTATTGTCTTCTTTAAAGGTTTCTATGCGAGATACCACAGTGCCAAAATCTAACACATCGAGTTCGTATAGCAGGTCTTCTGCAATATCGATATGGTGGAAGTCCGCAATGATTTTACCACCGCGCTCTTGTACATCGATGGCCGCTTGGTTGTGCTCAAGAAACGCAAGTACTTTAGCTTCACCTTTCTCACCGCGACGAAAATCGATAGCTTGAATTTGGTTGATAAACGCAGTGACTTTTTGACTTTGATCTTGTTCAGAGACAATCGGTTTATTAGACACTTCCACTATCACAAGGTTATTCTTAACCTCGGTTTTATATAGCTTCAGCTCATCCATGTTGATGGAAACGGCAAAACCACCATCTCTGAGTTCACTGGTAATGCCTTGAATACCAGCTTTATCAATACTCAGAGCTTTTAAGCTTTCTTCAAACTCAGCCTGCTGGAAAAACAATTCAATACTGGTGCTTTCGCCGACAACACGAACTTGTGGCTCTGTATTGAGTTTTTCATCAAACACCAGTTGTAGCTGAGTTTCCCCTGTCGGAACGGGGTTATAGCGAATGTCATACAACATAGGAATGGCATGCGTAATTGACGAAAGGCCAACTAAGGCAACACCGAGCACAGAACGCCATAATGTTCGAGTGCTTTTAATGGTTGATTTTATAACGTTATTGTTAGTATTCACTCGTGCCACCTTGTTCCGCTTCTAACATTTCCACTTTTGTTAGCCTTTCTTTCCAACATCCCGTTCCATCTGGGATCAATTCTAATAATTCTAAATGATCGGCATGTACACTCAGCACTTTGCCATGATACAGGCCCATATATTCACCACGCTTTACACGATACAAGCCTTGCGTCGCCGCTTCGATTAGCGCCCAACGACCATCAGACTTGGCAATAATGCCTTTCATACGTAGATTATCCAACGGAAATTTCTCCAATGGATAGCGATCTCTGTCTGGATCTGGGTGTAAACAGTTTTTAATTTGAACTAGTTTATTTTCAATCACTTCAGGCTGGGGCGCAACAAAAGGGCTACGCAATTCTGAAGCGCTATACTTAAATGGCTCATAATTTTGCATTTCAGGTATAGGCTCGATTTTTGGTGTTGAGCTTGCTTTTACCTGATCAATAAATTCTTTTTGTTCTGCAGTACTATCATTACAACCCGAGATGAACATCAACGAGGTCACGCAGAGCATCAGTCGGATCATTTCTGACCTCCTTGCTCATAACGATAAGTTTTTGCCACAACACTAAATACCAGCTCGCCATTTCCTGCATTTTCGATTCTAAAATCATGTAGGCTGACTATACGAGGTAATTCAGATACCTTACTCACAAACTGACCAAATTCATGATACTTACCTATCACTTCTAGCTTAATAGGCAATTCGGTATAAAACTCTTTACGTACCTCTGGCATCCAGCCAATTTTTAGGAAGGTTAATCCGCTTGAGGTACCAACGTAAGTCAGATCATCAAGTAGTCCAGGCGTTTCGTTGGAGCTTGGCAGTCGTCTCAACAGCTCAGTGAATTGCGCTTCCATATCAATCATTTGCTGTTTATATAGCTCTAGATTGTTTGCTCTTGCGTATTTAATCCGGTAGCTCGTTCTCAGCTCTTGCTCTTTTTTAACCGCTTGGTCGTAGCGGTCAATGGAACTTGAGACCATCAGGTTATAACCCAATACCATCATTAGTAAAACCACCAGAACGGAGCATAAAACTTTTACAGGAAATGGCCAATGACCAATATTATCGAGCTCCAGCTCATTCCAATCTATTTCTTTTAAACTGTTTAAGTCAAAATTCATGCACTGTGCCTCCGCCCTATTTCGCTTTATCGGCTAAGTGGATGTCGTCATGAGACTTAATATAAAAGTGCATCGTAAAATCACTCAGTAATTTTGAACTTTGCTCACCGGCTACTATGCCTTGGATCACCGGCCGCTCTATTAAATATGATGATTCAACTTGTCGTAGCATTTGCGATAAGCGGTTGTTTGATTCACTCCGACCAATGACTTTGATCATATTGTCTTGCCGCTCAAGACTGGTGAGATAAACCCCAGCCGGAACCACTCGCGCTATTTCATCGATAATTTGCGTGCCGAGACTGCGGTTGAGTTGCAACTCCTCAATAAGCCGAATACGGCGCTGTAAATTTTCTTTTTGCTTATTCAGGTCGTTAATCGCAACTATCCGTGAATCTAGTTGAGTGATCTCGCTTTCGAGATAGCGGTTTTTAATTTCTTGCCCGGTTTTTAAGCCGTCATAGAAGCTGCCAAGCATGTACATTAACAACAGACAAGCCGCGATGATCACCGCAATGATAGTCAGAAAGATTTGTTGCGACGCTTGCCTTTGCTGCTCGCGCCAAGGAAGCAAATTTATATGTGGCATGATGAGAAGCTCCTTAATGCCAAGCCTGTCGCTAAGGCGAATTGCGCTTTATGCTTTTGCAGCACATGCCTATCTACTTTTGGTGCAATCTCCATATCAGTAAACGGGTCTGCCACTATTGTGTGGATCCCAAGCTCATCAATGAGCAGTTTATCTAAGCCATCCACTAAAGCCGTTCCACCCGTCAACACGATGTAATCGATATGATCTTTACCACTGGTCGTCATAAACATTTGCACTGCTCGACGAATTTGCTGCAGCATAGAAGTTTGGAAAGGAGCCAAGACTTCAAAGGTATAGTTTGGAGGTAAATCCCCCGTCGTTTTCGCCAGTTCTGCTTCATCGTAGGTTTTGTTGTAATAAGCAACAATGCTGTTGGTATATTGCTCACCACCAAACACTTGGTCACGAGTGTAAATCGTTTTCCCAGATTGAATAACGCTAATCAGCATAAGCACTGCGCCAATATCTATCATTGCTACGATTTTATCAAAGGCATCATTTGGCAGTTCAGGGTAAATGACATCCATGGCTCTACTTAGTGCGTAGTTTTCTACATCAACAACTTTCGCTTTGAAACCCGCTTCTTCCAATGCGCCAACCCGTGCTTGCACGCTTTCGGTACGAGCCGCAGAGAGCAGCACATTCATTTTTGACGGATCGGCTTCGTTTACTCCAATTTTTTCAAAATCTAGACTAACTTCATCTAACGGGTAAGGGATCAGGCTATCTGCTTCTATTGCTATCTGAGACTCGAGTTCAGCATCAGTTAATGACACATCCATAAAGATCACTTTTGTAATCACGGTCTGACCGGATACGGCAACTGCTGCATATTGCGTGAGCTTTGGAATGCGCCGCTTCATTTTAGTTATCGCGTTGCCGATCGCTTCAATGTCTTGAATGGCCCTTTCATTTACTGCTCCTTTCGGAATAGGTTCAATCGCAACGGCTTCTACTCGGTAGCTGGAACTTGTCTTCGACAGCAACACCGCTTTGACACAATGGGAGCCAATATCGATCCCTATCATCAGAGGTGCTTGTTTTTTTAGTAGTTGGCTCAGCATGTGAAGCGCCCGTTTCCTTTTAAGACTGTGTACCATAAAAATTTAGCACACAAAAATATTAATCGTTTTTTAATCAAGATATACTAGCAGTGTCTACCTGTAATTGGGAGTCTAACTAGGGATAATTCCGTGAAATTATTGAAAAGATTTTTACAATTCGTTTTTGTTTGTACCCTTTTAGGCGTGTTGACACTTATCAGTCTTTATTATTATGTCAAATCTGACATACCAAGTGTAGAGGTTTTGAAAGATGTTCAACTACAAACACCCATGCAAGTCTTTACACGAGACGGAAAACTCATCAATCAATTTGGTGAAAAGCGCAGGATCCCTGTACGTTTGCAGGATGTTCCACTCCCCATGCGAAAGGCATTCTTAGCGACAGAAGATAACCGCTTTTACGATCATTTCGGTATTGATCCGATAGGTATCGTCCGCTCCGCTATAGTACTTATCACCACAGGGCAAAAAAAGCAGGGAGCCAGTACGCTCACCATGCAACTTGCCAGAAACTTCTTCTTAACAAGAGAGAAAGCCTATATTCGTAAAGTGAAAGAAATCTTTATTGCGTTGCATATTGAGCAACTATTAACGAAAGATGAAATTTTTGAGCTTTACTTAAACAAAATTGAACTGGGCAATCGCGCCTTTGGTATAGGTGCTGCAGCGCAAGTCTACTACGGTCGCTCACTATCAGAATTAACTTTAGCAGAAATGGCAATGATTGCAGGCCTGCCAAAAGCGCCTTCTGCGTTAAATCCAATTCGTAACCCAGAGCGCGCGCAATTGCGCCGGAATGTTGTGCTCGGACGAATGCTTGCTGAAAAGTATATTACCCGCGCAGAATATAGTGAGGCGACACAAGCTCCTATCACGGCTAAATTCCATGGCGCCGAAATCGAGCTGTATGCACCTTATATTTCTGAAATGGTTCGCGCCTATATGGTTGAGCGTTATGGTACTGATAAAGCTTATAACTCAGGCATGAAAGTTTACACCAGTGTGGAGTCTGACATGCAACAGGCTGCTCAGCATGCATTAGTTGATAATTTACATGCCTACGATATGCGTCACGGCTTTAGAGGCGCAGAAGAAACCTATTGGCATGCTGAAACGGAATCGCCGCTAAGCTATGAAGGCATTATTACTCGCCTTAAAAAGGTCAATGAAATTGGGCCGTTAAAAGCAGCTGTGGTGCTAAGCATTGCAGAGAAAACGGCCGACCTGCTCTTAAAAACCGGTGAGCAAATTACATTGGAATGGTCAGGCTTAAGTTGGGCCAGACAATACATCAGTGAAACGCGTCAAAGCCTACCACCAAAAACAACCGCAGATATCCTCGCGCCGGGCATGCAAGTGTTTGTACGCAAACAAGACGACGGCTGGATGTTAAGTCAATTGCCGCAGGCATCCAGTGCCCTCGTCTCACTCGACCCGCAGGATGGGCGTGTCAAGGCGATTGTGGGTGGCTACAGCTTTGAGCTTAGCCAATACAATCGTGCTACCCAAGCTAAGCGTCAGGTGGGTTCAAACATCAAACCCTTTATTTATTCATCCGCATTAGAAAATGGCTATACCCTAGCCACCATTCTTAATGATGCCCCGATTAATCATTGGGACAGAAGCGTTGGCGTGGCTTGGCGTCCGAAGAATAGCCCTGAAGTGTATAACGGCCCAATCCGTATTCGCCGAGCGCTCGCACAATCGAAAAACGTGGTATCTGTTCGTTTGATCAAAGGCGTTGGCATAAATAAGGCCGCTGATCATTTGCTTAAATTTGGTTTCCAAGACGCTGATATTAATCGCAGTGAGTCATTGGCGCTTGGTAGTGCTGCACTGACTCCTATTGAAATGGCGCGCGGCATGGCCACTTTTGCCAATGGCGGTCACCTCATTGAGCCGTACTTTATCGATAGAATTACCGACTCATTTGGTACCGAGCTGGGTTCGGCAGAGCCGTTATTAGTCTGCGACGAGCAGCAGCTGGAAGAACAACCTGAGCGCTGTGCACCGCAAGTGATTTCGGAGCAAAACGCATTTCTGATTGCCGATGCACTTCACAGTGCTATCTGGGGTGGCGGTAGCTGGAAACACGACACGGGCTGGAGCGGCACAGGCTGGCGTGGTCAATGGTTAAAACGTCGTGACCTTGCTGGAAAAACGGGTACCACCAACGACTCTGTAGATACTTGGTTTACGGGCTTTAACCGTAATGTCCTCACCACAGTTTGGGTTGGCTTTGACGATGCGAGTAAATCCTTGGGTCGTGCGGCCTACAACGCTAACCTTGGTGATAATCAACTTGTTGGCGCAGAAGCCGGGGCAATTTCAGCACAACCTGCTTGGATAGACTTTATGCGTGAGGCACTGAGAGATGAGCCTTTGGCCCCGATAGAGCCGCCTCCTGGGCTTATCTCAACTCGGATTGACTTAAAGACAGGGCTTTTGTCTCGCAAGAACGATTACACATCTCGGTTTGAATATTTCGAGCAAGGTACGGCCCCAACCAAGTACGTATTGGATACGGATAGCAGCACACCGTTTGACGATACCGCGCCGCTACCGACTCACGAAGAGTTATTCTAAAATAGAAATGCCGATACAGATGTATCGGCATTTTTGTCTTATATCAGTTGTATTATATCTATTTTCTTAAAAGAGTTATTTTAGATTTTGCGTCAGCCAGAATAAATCGGAATGTATTCCCGCTGCTGTCACTTCTTTACCTGCCCCGGGCCTTGGATCACCAGTGGATTTTGTTCATACCATTTAGTGTGGATCACAAAAATATTATCACCCGGTGTTAAATTCGCGATTGCCGAGCCGTTTGGTACCTGTGCAATGCCTACTTTTGCAGACACTTTGCCATTGCTTGCAATTTCAAGCGCACCAGTATAACGAAGCGCAGCGTCATTCGCTGTGGCCTTTGCATAGTGTGTCGCATAAAAGTCATCGAGTTGCTGGCGATTTTCTAAAAACGTTTGCCATGAACCCACACTCAAGGACTCTGGCATTAACGCCTCTAATTCAATATCGTCAAGCTCAAGCTCAATGCCTAACTCTCGTGCTAAGATCAAAAGCTTACGCTGCATATCACGGCCAGATAGATCTTCGCGCGGATCGGGCTCGGTAAAACCAAGTTCTTGCGCCCCAAGCACTAACTCAGAAAATGCTTCAGAACCATCATAGCGACTACAAAGCCAAGATAAAGTGCCGGAAAAGACGCCTTCAATTCTCACCACTTCATCACCACTATTTTGCAGATCAGCCAATGCAAAGTTAATGGGAAGACCTGCGCCAACACTGGTATTGTAACGCCATAAAAGGTTACGCTCTTGTAACTGCTGACGCAGCTTTGAGTACCAACCTTGTTGTGCCGTGCCGGCATATTTATTGGCGCTGATCAAATGACAGTCATGTTCAACAAACTGCGGATACAACTCGCTGAAACGCTCGCTCGCAGTAATATCGACCACCACTTTATGCTCGTAATCTAGCTCTTTAATACGAGTGAATAGCTCTGCTTCATTGTATTCGATGGCCTCATTTTGCCATTGCTGTTGCCACAATGCTAAATTCAACCCGCTTGGACAGAACAACATTTGCTTAGAACGCAGTAGGCCAACCAACTTAAGATCAAAGTGCTCACTCAGCTTAGCGACTTGGTTTTTGCATTGTTCGATAAACACTTCACCCACGTTGCCAACACCCGCCACAATCACTGCAAGCTCCCGGCCTTTATTCACCAAACGCTCGTGCAATATAGCAAGTAGATCGCTATCAATTGCTTGATCGGTTAACACTAAGCTGTAATGACGCTCTTGCAGCACAAAACGGGTGACAATCGCATGTTCATCCAATAGCTCCAGTGCCTGCTGATGTAAGCCAGCGACATCCTGACTTGGGGCAACAATAGCAAAGCCTTGTACTTGTGATTCAATAATATTGGCCCGCGAATCCAGCGCTTTGATCACAGCATGGCTAAACTCAGATGGCACCAGTAAGTGTGCCTCTCCACCTTTAACAAAATGATGAATGCTATGCTGGATAAGCTGGCTTAGCTGTTTTACTTCACCACTTTTTAGCTGCTCAACGCGTAACAGGTCAAGTTGTCCAAAAGTGGTAATAAAGCGCTTCTCTTTGCTATAGCCTGCCTTTACTATCTCAGTGCCAAGCGCATCAGCGTCAAAGCTGCTACGAACTTGTAGTTTTATATCGGTATCTTTAAGTGGAGACAGCGTTTTTGCATGTAATACCGGATTACCTAATCGTGCGAGTAATTCAGCTTGGCCACGACATACCTTAGTGTATTTTATGGCATTAGCGACTTTACGTGGATCAGTACTGAATACACCTGTTGTATCCGTCCAAATTGATACTTGAGCCGCATCAAGATAACTTGCCAACAAAGTCGCGCTATAGTCACTGCCATTTCGGCCTAAAGTCACCGTTTCACCTTGTGCATTTGCGGCAATAAAACCGGTAACGATATAGATAGCGTGATCATCAATTGCGCGATAGCACGCTTCTTTGTTATGGGCGTGTAGTAACACCCCCTCTTGTTGTACAAATAACGTACGAGCGTCGATAGCTTTGGCTTCGATACCTTGAGAACTTAGGTAGTTTGCTAATATACGAGCCGACCATAGCTCTCCATGTGCAAGTAAACTCGCGTAGTGAAGATGCTGTTCTTCTCGTCCTAAAGCGATTGCTTGCAGCTCATTGACAAGCTGTTTGAGTAACACACTGTGTTGTTCACCTACAAACAGGGCATCAATTAATTCACGTTGATGATTTTCAACTTGTAATAAAACATCGTTGAATGCGCGAACATCTTGCTGCTCAAAGCTTTGCCATAACTTCACTAGGGTATTCGTTGTTTTTCCTGCAGCAGAAACCACAACACTGTCACCTAGTTGACATTGCTCTAACACTATCTTGGCAACCGCCTGATAACGCTCTGGCGAGCTTAAACTCGAACCACCAAACTTATGTACTACTTTTGCCATTTACTCACCACAACGCTACTGTATGTGCAGGCGTTAATTTGAATGACTTAGCATCATCACTCGCCTGACTTTCATCAATACATGCAAATCCCGCTTCCAGATCTGCAATGAGATCCTGTGCATCTTCAATGCCTACAGAAATACGAATCAACGTGTCGCCCACTCCCGCTTCTAAACGTGCTTGCGGATCCATACCCGCGTGTGTCATCGTCGCTGGATGACAAATAAGACTCTCAACCCCACCTAAAGATTCTGCCAATGAAAAGTGCGTTAGAGACGTTAAAAACTTCGCAGATGTTTGCAGATCGCCTTTGATATCAAAGCTCACCATGCCACCAAAGCCGAGCTGTTGTTTTTTCGCAAGTTCGTGTTGAGGATGCGACTCAAGGCCAGGGTAATAAACTTGGCTAACATACGGCGACTTTTCTAAATATTCTGCAATAAGCTGAGCATTTTCTTGATGTTGGCGTAAACGCACATTTAAGGTGCGCAGTCCACGTAGGGTAAGGTAACTATCAAAAGGTGCACCGGTAATACCGATATTATTCGCCCACCAAGCTAACTCATCACCCAATTCCAGAGTACGCGCGATCACCGCGCCCCCCACTACATCAGAATGACCATTGATATATTTAGTGGTTGAATGCACGACGACATCCACGCCAAAGGCAATGGGGTTTTGTAATGCAGGAGACAAGAAGGTGTTGTCAGCGGCGACCAAAGCCCCCACAGCGTGTGCTGCATTTACGACAGCTTCTATATCCGTTAACCGCAAAATTGGGTTACTTGGTGTTTCAATCCAAACTAATTTAGGTTTGATCTGCTGCAGCTGCGCAAGACTTTCAGGTTGCGTGAGATCCAAGACTGTTAATTTGAGCAATCCACGCTTTGCAAGCGATGTAAACAAGCGATAGCTACCACCATAGCAGTCATGTGGAATAACCAGCGTATCGTCATGGTTAAGCAGTTGAGTTACTAGGTGAACGGCAGCCATGCCAGTGGCGGTAATAATACCACGAGCACCACCTTCAAGTTCGGTAAGTGCCTGTGCAAGCACATCACGATTAAAGTTACCGCTGCGGCCATAATCGTAGTCGCGTTTGGTATCAAAATCGGCAAAAGAATAGGTGGTAGAAAGGTAAAGCGGTGGCACTACTGCCCCATGCGCTTTATCAGCTTCTATACCGTGACGCACTGCTACCGTCGATTTATTAACTTGACTCATAAGGTCACCTAGATAGTTGGATGTTTAGACGTCTAAAAGGTTAGAGCAACAGAAACCAGAAGTCAAAACATTTATACTGCTAAATGGCTAAATAACTAGTATTTGACTATCTTTTTTAAACCGATAAAATTTCGCCACTCTAGGCGTTGCTAATACGACTGAGTTATTGAAAACTATGGCAGAGATTCTTCTATCTCGCTATGGCGGATTAGTTTATTCATCTATTTGAGTTTGGGATTTATCTTTAATTCGTAAGGTTATCCCTATATTCATGCGGTTGGTGAATAATGTAGACCAGAACCCAGTCATATTGGCATTGATGTAACTGAGGCAAGTACACAATTATGGCAAAATGGAACGGTGAGTATATTCACCCATATGCAGAACACGGTAAGAAAGCAGAGCAAGTAAAAAAGATCACGGTGAGCATACCTCTGAATGTACTCAAAGTGCTAACTGATGAGCGTACACGTCGCCAAGTGAATAACTTACGTCATGCCACGAACAGTGAGCTTTTATGTGAGGCGTTTCTACATGCCTTCACAGGTCAGCCACTGCCGAGCGATGAAGACTTGAGAAAAGATAATCCAGAGCGTATTCCTTTAGAGGTAAGACAAATAATGGAAGAGCGCGGTTTGGAGATCCCAGAAATAAACGAAGAGTGATAACTGCTCTTTCGCTCTGGAAATACAGACACAAAAAAAGCCTCAATCGAGGCTTTTTCATTTGAATAATACCAATGGTATTATTCCATATATCCAGCTGGCATATCGATTTGTGCCACGCCTGATTCAATTGCAGCTACCGCTACCGCTTTTGCGATACGAGGTAACAAACGTGGATCCATTGGTTTTGGAATAATATACTCAGGACCAAACTCTAGACTATCTACGTCAGCCGCTTTTAACACTTCAGCAGGTACAGGCTCTTTCGCAATCGTTCTAATTGCTTCAACCGCTGCAATCTTCATCTCGTCATTGATAGCGGTTGCGCGTACATCAAGCGCACCACGGAAGATAAACGGGAAACACAACACGTTATTTACTTGGTTTGGATAATCCGAGCGGCCTGTCGCCATGATCAAATCATTACGTGCACCGTGTGCAACTTCAGGGCTGATCTCAGGGTCTGGGTTAGAACAAGCGAATACCACTGGCTTGTCAGCCATTAGCTTTAGATCCTCAGCAGAAAGTAAGTCTGGGCCAGAAACACCAACAAATACGTCCGCATCTGCAATCACGTCTTGTAACGTACGCTTATCCGTGTTGTTTGCAAACAGCTCTTTGTATTCATTTAGGTCATCACGACGAGTATGGATCACGCCTTTTCTGTCCAGCATATAGATGTGCTCACGTTGAGCACCGCATTTGATCAGTAATTCCATACAAGCAATAGCGGCTGCACCCGCGCCAAGACACACAATAATCGCATCATGAATATCTTTACCTTGGATTTCCAACGCATTCAGCATACCCGCAGCGGTTACAATTGCAGTGCCGTGCTGATCATCATGGAATACAGGAACGTCACAACGTTCAATTAGCGCGCGCTCAATTTCAAAACACTCTGGCGCTTTAATATCTTCAAGGTTAATACCACCAAATGTGTCTGCGATATTTGCCACAGTATTGATGAAGTCTTCAGTGGTGTTGTGCTTAACTTCGATATCGATTGAATCAAGGCCCGCAAAACGCTTAAATAATAGTGCCTTACCTTCCATAACAGGCTTTGACGCCAAAGGACCTAAGTTACCCAAGCCAAGAATTGCCGTACCATTACTGATCACCGCAACCATATTTCCTTTACCCGTGTAACGGTATGCATTCGCCGGATCAGCCGCGATTTCACGTACTGGCTCTGCAACACCTGGGCTGTATGCAAGTGCTAAGTCTTTTACGGTCTCGGCAGGTTTAGTGAGTTCAACACTGATTTTACCTGGAACGGGCTTCTCGTGATAATCTAGAGCTTGTTGACGAAAGTCTGTCATGGCGCGATATTTTCCTACGAAGTTAATGTGAGAGTGTGGTAAACGTTCGCATTCTGAATGTTGGCAACCTAGCTAGCTGGTTACAGCAACACACAGTGCGATTAACTATATGAGCGACGACATTCAACCACTCAACAAGCGTATGTGCTTTGCTGTCGCGGTATGTCAATAGGACATATAGTTAATCGACCGTATTCACACAATACCGAGTTTTGCTCATTATTCAAGTAAAATCAGGTCTATCCACTAGCATGGTATTTTCTATACTTTTCCGAGAAGATAAGCTCAATTTTAAGAAATATTTCACAAATAAAATGACTAAAACTTAAAAAACAAGACGCTAAAATCAGCACAGAATGTATAAGATTAGCACAAATGTATACCAACTATAAAAACAATAAGAAAATTGCAACTTAACTAACTTTAACGTCAAGATACCGACATTTAATCGCAATATACTGACTTTAGTTTATATTAAGTGCTCATACCTGATACTATTTACTATATGAGCTTTGATTATTTTCACAACTTAAGCTCGTAAATGTTGAATATTTATCTGCTAAATAGAGTTTTTACTCTACCCAAGAGATCAGTAAAGTTTTGCTGCCAAACTGGCAAGTTTTTTATTTTAGAAGAATAAAAGACACAATAAGACGGGATGACTGACGGTCTATCTGCTGATGCAGAATAGGATGTATAAATCGAGAAGGTATTTTCAAACAGGCACAAAAAAAGCACCCTAAAGGTGCTTTTTTCGACTAGACCAACAAGATTACTTCTTGCTGCTAAGTGCACCGAAACGCTTGTTAAAGCGATCTACACGGCCACCTGTGTCAAGGATCTTCTGCTTACCAGTGTAGAACGGGTGACATGCAGAACATACGTCTAGGTGAATATCTTTACATAGCGTTGAACGAGTTTCGAACTTGTTACCGCAAGAGCACGATGCAGTGATCGTCTCGTAATTAGGGTGAATACCTTCTTTCATAGCAACCTCTAGTTAAGGCCGTATCGCTCTCCAAACCCGAAGTCTGGCACCATACGTAGTTATACAAAAATGTGGACGCGTATTTTAGTGCTTAACTGAACAATCTACAAGCGATATTTCAGAGTTTTTTATCACCGTCGCAGAGTACGTTTTCAATTCGTACCACCTTAGGTATATACTTCGTCACTGCGCTCACTTTATGGAATTGTAATACATGCTCATTCTTGAAGTAGCTTTAAAGCTGCCACTGCACCGAACATTCGACTATTTGCTAGCACCAACCATGCAAGTTGAAGCAGGAATGAGAGTCACCGTCAATTTTGCCAACCGTCGCTGCACAGCGATTGCGCTTGCTAAAAAAGACGACACCGATGTACCAAAAGAAAAACTCAAGCAAATTATTGAGGTGTTGGACGAGCATCCTGTCTTTAATCAAGCACAACTTAGCTTTTTACACTTTGTCTCCCAGTATTACTGTCATCCAATTGGCGATACCTTATTCACAGCACTACCGGCAGTACTCAGAGATGGTGGAAGCCCAGACAAAACTCAGATCCCTATCGTCAGATTAACGGAAAAAGGGCAGAAACTACCAACACTGCGAGCCAAAAAGCAACAAGCGCTGCTTTCTCAATTATATGAAGGTGGTGCAATAAAATTAAGTGAACTCAAAGCGCTCGGATTTGCTAGCCAAACAATTAAAGCATTAGAAGAAAAAGCGCTTATCTCACAATCTATTGAGCATGATAGTGATTGGTCGCAAAACGAATTACAGCTAGGCGAAAAGCCACGCCTAAACGACCAGCAAGCGACTATTTGCAGCGCCGTTAATGCACAAGTCGGTTACCGTACCTTTTTAATCGAAGGTGTAACGGGAAGTGGTAAAACCGAAGTCTACTTACAGAGCCTTGAAAACATAATAAAAGCGGGTAAACAAGCACTGATCTTAGTGCCTGAAATTGGACTCACACCACAAACGGTCAACCGCTTCAAAAAACGCTTTAATAACCTGCCCATTGATTTATGGCATTCAAATCTAACCGATAACGAACGCCTACATACTTGGCGTCGCGCCGAAAAGGGTCTGAGCGCTTTGGTCATCGGTACTCGCTCGGCCATTTTTTTGCCATTTCAAAATCTCGGCATGATCATCGTTGACGAAGAGCACGACAACTCGTTTAAACAGCAAGAAGGCCTGCGCTATCACGCCAGAGATCTCGCTGCATTTCGAGCGCATCAGGCACACTGCCCTTTGCTTTTGGGAACCGCAACACCGGCATTAGAAACATTACACAAAGCCATTACCAACAAATATCAACTCGTCACACTGAGTAAACGAGCGCAGACCCAGCACGACAACCAATTTCACCTTGTCGACATGAAAGGTCAGCCAGAACAAGGCGGGTTTTCACCAATGAGTTTACATTGGATGGAAAAAACACTCGCTCGCGGTAAGCAAGTTATGGTGTTTCTAAATCGTCGGGGCTTTGCACCAACATTGATGTGTCACGAATGCGGATGGCTTAATACCTGTAAACATTGCTCTACCAGCGCCACGTACCATAAAAACATGAACCGCTTGGTATGCCATCATTGTGGTGAACAGGACTTTGTACCGAGACAGTGTCCAGATTGCGGCAGCACCCAAATCATGCCCACAGGGCTTGGTACAGAACAACTCGAAGGCTTTTTAAGCGAACGCTTCACTGATATTCCCGTTACTCGCATTGACCGAGATTCTACGCGCCGTAAGGGCAGCCTTGAAAGCGCCCTTGAAGAAATTAATCAAGGTGGCGCGCGAATTCTGGTCGGCACTCAAATGCTTGCCAAGGGCCACCACTTTGCCGATGTCAGCCTTGTGATTATCTTGGATGTGGACTCAGGACTTTACTCTTGTGACTTTAGAGCAACCGAGCAAATGGCACAGCTCATTACGCAAGTTGCTGGACGAGCCGGACGTGCCGGTGAAGCGGGAACCGTGTTATTGCAAACGCATTTTCCAGAACATCCATTATTGCAAGATTTAATTAATAATGGTTATGGCGACTTCGCGCGATATGCCTTACAAGAGCGTGAAGAAGCTATGCTTCCCCCCTTCGCACACTTAGCTATCATCCGCGCCGAGGCAACAAATATAAATACAGTATTGCGCTTTTTGTCGGATTTGGTTCCTGCTACCCCCTATCCTGGTATACAATTGCTGGGTCCAATTCCAGCACCACTTGAACGAATAGCTGGAAAGTTCAGATATCAATTACACATACACGCACAACAACGCACTGTGCTGCGGGACTACCTTTCGCAACTTGCGCGCTATATCGCTACGCATGAGTCTGCCAATCGAGTACGCTGGAGCATAGATGTTGATCCAATGGATAGCTATTAAAATCAAATAACCTATGGCACAGCACGATTACATCAATAAGAAACCTAAAGGCAAGGGGAAAGACAAGCCAGAAAAATCGGCGAAATTTCCTGTTATTGCTGCTATTTTTGCATTTCTACTAATCGGAGGGTTTGCCTACGGTCTTTGGTTTATAAAAACCAATGCCGATCCTAAAGAAGTAGAGCAAGCCAAAAACCCACACCCAGTTGCCGAGCAAAAGGTTATTAAACCAAAGCCTCGCCCACCTGAGTTCATTGAAGAAATTAAAAATCATGAAATCAAGGTCGAAGTTAAAGAGATCGAGAGCAAAGGTCCCTATCAAATGCAGTGTGGTTCATTTAGAACCCATAGCCAAGCCGAAGCCATGAAAGCCAAAGTTGCGTTTGCTGGATTAATCGCGGAGATCCGTCGTACCGAAGGGAGTAACGGTGTCTGGTATCGTGTCCGTCTTGGCCCCTACGATACCAAGCGTTTAGCAGAAAGCGATAAAAACAAATTACAACGCGTTGGGATATTTGGCTGCGGGATTTGGGGCTGGACTTGATTTTTATAAGTCCACCCATATTTCCTACTAATCTAGAGTTACACGGGCACAGGCCCAGATAAGGATTACTATGACTACCATCGTTAGTGTTCGTCGCGATGACAAAGTGGTTATCGGCGGTGATGGCCAAGTTTCGCTTGGTAACACAGTTATGAAAGGCAACGCACGTAAAGTACGTCGTCTATACAATGGTAAAGTACTGGCAGGTTTCGCTGGCGGTACAGCTGATGCATTTACATTATTTGAACGCTTTGAAGCAAAGCTAGAGATGCACCAAGGCCATCTCACTAAAGCAGCCGTAGAAATGGCAAAAGACTGGCGTACCGACAGAGCATTAAGAAGGCTTGAAGCCCTACTTGCGGTAGCCGATGAAACCGCCTCGCTTATCATCACAGGTAACGGCGACGTGGTGCAGCCAGAGCATGATCTTATTGCTATCGGCAGTGGTGGTAACTTCGCACAGGCGGCTGCAACCGCACTACTTGAAAATACAGACTTAAGTGCGAAAGAAATCGTGGAAAAGAGCCTGAAGATCGCCGGCGATATCTGCGTATTTACCAATAATTTCCAAACTATCGAAGAATTGTAATAGGACTCGTCATGACAGCTATGACTCCAAGAGAGATTGTGCACGAGCTTGATCAACATATTATCGGTCAGGACAAAGCCAAAAAAGCCGTCGCGATTGCACTGCGCAACCGTTGGCGTCGTATGCAGCTTGATGAAGAGCTGCGTGCAGAAGTTACACCCAAGAATATTTTGATGATCGGCCCAACGGGTGTAGGTAAAACTGAAATTGCCCGCCGTCTAGCAAAGCTTGCTAACGCACCATTTATCAAAGTAGAAGCGACTAAGTTCACCGAAGTGGGTTATGTTGGTAAAGAAGTTGAAACCATCATCCGCGATCTAGTCGAAGTTTCTTTTAAACTAACACGTGAACAGCAAACCAAGAAATTCAAATTCCGCGCTGAAGAAGCCGCCGAAGAGCGTATTTTAGATGCACTTTTGCCACCAGCAAAAGACGCTTGGGGTGAGTCTCAGCCAAATGAAAATTCGTCAACACGTCAAGTATTTCGTAAGAAACTACGTGAAGGTCAGTTAGACGACAAAGAAATTGAGATCGACATCGCAGAAACGGCGCCTCATGTTGAGATCATGTCACCTCCCGGTATGGAAGAAATGACCAGCCAGCTACAGAGCATGTTCCAAAACATGTCGGGTGACAAGAAAAAGAACCGTAAGCTGAAAATTAAAGAAGCACTTAAGCTATTGATTGAAGAAGAAGCTGCAAAGCTTGTTAATCCAGAAGAGCTTAAAGAGCAAGCTATTGAGTCAGTTGAACAAAACGGTATCGTGTTTATTGATGAAATCGATAAAATTTGTAAGCGCGGAGAATCTTCTGGCCCAGATGTTAGCCGTGAAGGTGTACAACGCGACTTACTACCACTTATCGAAGGTTCAACCGTTAATACTAAACACGGCATGGTAAAAACCGACCACATTTTATTTATCGCGTCAGGTGCGTTCCAAATGGCCAAGCCGTCGGATTTAATCCCTGAACTACAAGGTCGTTTACCTATTCGCGTTGAACTAGAAGCACTAACTGCGGGTGATTTCAAACGTATTCTAACTGAGCCAAATGCATCTCTTACAGAGCAGCAACAAGCGCTACTGAAAACAGAAGACGTCACTATCGACTTTACCGATGACGCTATCACTAAACTGGCTGAAGCTGCATATCAGGTCAACGAGAAAACTGAAAACATCGGTGCGCGTCGCCTTCACACTGTGATGGAAAAGCTGATGGAAGAGATTTCATTCGATGCCAGTGAAAAGGCTGGTGATACCTTGACGATTGATGCCGCCTACGTTGAACAGCATTTAGACATGCTTGTTCAGGATGAAGATTTAAGCCGCTTCATTCTGTAAATTAAAATCAAAAGCGGAGCCTTGCTCCGCTTTTTGAGTTATACCAATTATGTATCAAGTCACCAAACTTCATTATCATACGCTCAGTAAAGTACTCGATGTTTATTTTGAGGACGGCCGCTGTTTTACGCTAAGTGCCGAATTCTTACGAACACATTCACCATCCGCCGAAGTGCAAGGGCATAGTCCGGCGCAAAAGCAACTCGTGCTAAACAAACAGAATGTCGCCATAAAGAAAATTGAACCCGTTGGTCACTATGCTGCACGCTTTGTTTTTGATGATGGCCACGACTCAGGGCTCTACAGCTGGCAATACTTATACACTATAGCTACACAACACGATGTGCTATGGCAGGAATATGTAAACGCGGTAGAAGAGTATAAAACCCAAAAGGACAGCGTACCTATCAAGTTTGTGCCTTAAATTTACTGTTGATAAGCAGCCTGATACGAAGATTTGACATTATCGACCAAGCTATCTAAAACCTTTAAATTCATCTTATTAGGGAAGAAATCAGCTTGTGCCGCTAGCTTGTTACGCATCTTCATTAGTGTCACTCGATCTTCTTTTAAAAACGCAACACTCGCGGCTATATACTCTACCCAAAGGAACTCGGCAGGATTATTCTTCGCAGAGAGCAGAAGTGCCTCTCCAACCTCTATCGCCTGTTCTCGCTTTCCCGCCATAGCGTAATTCTGAAATAAATGCCATTGCAAACTTGCTTGCTGCTCTCCAGTCATGGTTTTATATTGCTCAATGAGCATTGCAGCTTCTAAATAACAACCCTGATTATACAGTACTCGCCACCCAGAGTTAGGTGTTTGATCAAAGCTTTTATAATTCATATTAGCCATGTTATTGCGTACAGTATCGAAGCTATCTCGACATAACATCGAAGCTTGAACAGAAAAGTTTCCCATAGCCAAAAGTAAAAATAGCCCCCGGATACAAGAATTACGTGTGGAGAGTTTCATTTAAATATTCCTTTTCAACATGTGATTTTCTCTTTATAAAACATACCTTTTAAAGATGCAAACCCCTACCTAAGACGATCCGGAAAATTTCTACAACAGTACATATTACTCACGATGTTGAATAGAGTCACCTTAAATGCAATACGCTTCTCAATATTCAAAATGACAATCAACCTGAACCTTAAAAATAATAAGCAAGCTCATTTCTTATCCGAGCCTCAGGTTTAATAAAAAACCCCACTATAAATTAAGTGGGGCTTTGACATTAAGAACCTCAGGTTGAATTGGTGTTTATACCTGATACTTAGCCACGGCTTCGTGTAATACGCGCGCTTGCTCTGCGACTTCTTCACTACTTTGCGCATTAGAGCGAGCATGCTCTGAGGCACCTTGCGCAATGTCTCTGATCTTAACCACGTTTTTATTCACTTCTGAAGCAACTTGGTTTTGTTCATCAATTGCCGTCGCGATATGCGTGCTCATTTCCATAATCGTTTGCACATCTTGGGTGATCATGCTGAGCAACTCCCCAGCCTTTTCGGCTTGCGACACACTTTCATTGCCTTGTTCACGACATTGTTCCATGATGTTCACCACTTCTCGTGTACGCTGTTGCAGTGTAGAAATGATACTTTCGATTTCTTGCGTGGAGTCTTGAGTACGCTGCGCAAGTGACCTAACTTCATCCGCTACAACAGCAAAACCTCGACCTTGCTCTCCCGCACGTGCAGCTTCAATAGCAGCGTTTAGCGCAAGTAAGTTTGTTTGCTCTGCAATACCACGGATCACATCCAATACCGAGCCAATAGTTTCACCGTCACGCTCTAACTGAGCAACAACACTTGAAGCACCACCTAACGATTCCGATAACTGCATGATGTGCTCAATTGTTGCTGTGACCTCACGGCGACCTTGTTGCGCATTTTCATTCGTTGTCTCGGCTTTATGCGCAGCTTCACCCGTATTATGAGAAATGTCTTGGATCGTCGCTTGCATCTCGGTCGCAGCGGTTGCAACCATATCCGCTTCGTGCAACTGCTCAGCCATACCTGTACTCGTTTGGGCTGTTGTCTCCGTTAAATGATCCGTGGCTTCATTAATAGTTGCCAACGCTCCATTCACATCAGCAATGAGATCTCTGAAGTCAGAAATTAAGCTATTAAAATCACGGGTCATAATCGTGATTTCGTCATTACCGCTTTGTTCAATTTGTAGACTTAAATTATTTTCACGACGAATGCGCTCAATGGTTTGATAAACGCGCTCTACGGGCTGAATAATTGAGCGACTAGTAGATAACACCAAAGTCATCACGATAATACCAGCCACAACAAATACACCGATGGCAAGCATCTGAGTTTTATCAACGTTTTCTTTGATCTCTGCCTTTGCCTGCTCCACGACTTCAGAGACCAGCGCATCACTTTTCTCAACACTCACTTTCATCTTGCCAAGCGCACCGCTCGTTAAATCTAAGCCAAGTGCTTCTTGTGCTCGAACTAAACCCGCAAATTTGGATTGATAGGTGCTCAATAAACTAAGTAGCTTAGATTGATATTGAGCGTTAAACCCAGCACTACGAATTTCCTGAGAAAACTGTGCAACTAGCTCGTCAAAACGCTTAAGATATTTGGTATCAAAACGTAACATAAAGTCTTTTTCGGCTCGACGAAGCTGCAGCATGGTTGAAAGGAGTTGATAATTCTGCTGCTCTTTTAGTAGTGTTTCTACCTCGTGTACCGCACCACGAAGCTCACCGTAAAGAGCATCCTTTGGATGCAAGCCAATTGTTTTTTGTAATTGCACCACTTTTTGAAAGTCATCGTAATAACTTTTTGCTAAGCGTTCAAATTCGTTGATCCGACCTAAATCGATATCAAAATCAGAAAAAGTACCTTGCAACAAAGCGAGCTTAGTTTGCAGCTCACGATACTCGTTTTCAAACTCATCGAGTGAATCTACCTGCTTGTAAAAAAGGAAATTTTTCTCGTGTTTGCGCATTGCTAATTCATGAATGTCGAGCTCTTCTGCATATTGAATGGTTTCATTCAATTTCAGCATAGTACGAGCTTCGTACATGATCATAATTAACATAACAACCAAGGCAATCCCTACCACTAATGCATTCACTTGCAAACGACGTCTGATAGTCAGATTTTCTAATACCGCCATCGGCTTACCTACAATGTTAATAGACTGGCTAAAGTATAGCTGAAGCCTTTCAGCCTTGCCTCATAATAGGTAATTATTCTGGGTTCATATTACAAATTAATATATTTACGCCGCTTTTACATACAAATTATTAACACCGTTCCAAAGTTGATTGTGCAATAAATCAATATTGTGCCATTGACCTCCTATCAACCACTCCACTAGCAAGCTAGGATCGGATGGAAAATAAAACGATGCCTTCGCGTCTGTTCGCAGCCATTCTTCCAGCGCCCCAGCATTGAGATAATTCATCACTTGGGCATGACCGAGTTCGGCTAGCGTCTGTGCATTATTCTGCTGTTCAAATTGACCATCTAATGGTTTAAGTAGCAGTTTTTTACCGAGTTTTAATGCTTCACTAGAAAGCTCAAACCCGGCATTTGCAATCACACCACTGGTATTTCTTAAGTCCTGAATAAACCCAGAACGACTCGGTTTTCTCAGGTGAATATGTTGCAAAGAAGCATTGTCAGCATCCGGGTGATAGCAGTAAAACTCCTTATCAGGGAAATCTTTTAACAACTCAATAATGCTATCCAAAGCTTCAAACGGCAGATAAACCAAAACTTTGTTAATTATCGATGCACATTGCTCCTGCTCAGCCTCGTAAGGAATAAAAGGCGGAATAATATGCTTATCAAACGGTTGCCAGTGCACCCCAAGATGAATATCAGCTGGTGCAAAATACCGGATCAGGGCTTTGTGCCAAGGCTGTACGGCAAATTGTGGAACAGCATCATATAAATATGACGCTTGATGACTCATTGCTATCACCGGAACCTTTGCCAGCTTTCCTGCCCACGCACTGACAGGCTCAAAGTCGTTAAAGATCAAGTCATAACCTGATACATCTAATTTTCTAACGTCGCGAATAAACTCACCAAACTTGAGCGACTGAAAAGTTTTTAAACGATTTAACTGGCCACGTTCGGTAACGAATGACAACCCTCGGCAACTGCGATAATCACCAAAATCATGCATATCGAAATAGTTTTCCGAAGGACGTCCAGAAAAAAAGTAGTCAACAGAAATTCCCATGTTGCGAAAGCAATTTGCCATTACCCGAGCTCGAGTCGTATGGCCATTTCCCGTTCCTTGAACACCATATAGTATTTTCATACGCTTCCTAATATCACTATCGCTAAACTTGCACAGGCAACACCCATTGCCGCACCAAGCACCACATCAAGTGGATAATGTACCCCTACAATTACGCGTGACAATGACACTCCTGAAGCCCAAATCATCAACGGAAACGCAGCTAGTGGAATTTGCTCCATCAAGCAAGTCGCATATAGCCAAGCGCCAGCACTATGCCCCGAGGGCAGACTAAACTTATCACTCGGCGTCAACAAGGCTTTCACTGCGTAGCAGTCACATGGTCGTAATCGTGCAAAACGATTTTTTAGATAGAAGTAAAGCGGCCTTTCAATTGCAAAGGCCAAAATCACGGTGAGTGCAAATTGCTGACCTAGCTGCTCCAAAAACAGAGCGCACGCAATTGCGACCAACACATAGAGTCCACCGTTGCCACTTTTGGATAGACCTAATGCTATCAATCTAAACCAGTTTCTTGGTTTAGGGCAAAACACCACAAAGTATAATGCAGCGTCCAGCTCGGCTAGTTTTGCTTTCATCATTCGAGTCACGCCTAATTGCTCACAATATCAGCATAGAAGAGCAAAATAACAAATAGGTGACACTTTTAAGACACAAATATGTAAGTTGAATCAAAGCATTGCTAAGCACAAGTATGAGAGTATACTGGTTATCGACAATCAATATTCGAGGATTCAATATGGAATACAGCACTTCTGATCTTTGCGACCACTTTGCTGATGTGGTTGATGTGCTAGAGCCTATGTTCATCAATTTTGGCGGCCAGACGTCATTTAGTGGTCGTATCACTACCGTCAAATGTTTTGAAAACAATGAGCAGATCCAAGATGTACTACAACAAGACGGTACTGGTCGTGTGCTGCTCGTTGATGGTGGTGGTTCAACTCGTCGTGCACTGGTTGATATTGATTTAGCTGAGCTGGCGGTCGAGAACAACTGGCAAGGCATCATCGTTTACGGCGCGGTGCGCCATGTTGATGAATTAGAAGAAAGCGATATTGGCATTCAAGCAATCGCTTCTATCCCAGTAGCAGCAGATAGCAGTGGCAGCGGCGAAGTCGGTATTCCCGTTAATTTCGCAGGTGTCTCTTTTTACGAAGATGATTTTGTTTACGCCGACTCCACCGGCATTATCATCTCTGCGGAAGAGTTAATTTTAGAAGATGATAACGAAGACAATTAAGCGCTAGAAGTAACAGTCATGAGTACAGCAGTCCGTATATATGATGAAAGTAATATTGCCACTTTTGTCAGTGCAAGAGCCGGTGAAACCAGAATTTGGCAAAGCATAAGCTTTTTACAATGTGATCATGACTACGCGGCTTCGCTTAGAGACGCGGCCCAATTTGGGATCCGTTACGTGTTGTTGGGGATCCCCGAGGATATAGGTCCGCGCGCCAATTGCGGGCAAGGCGGCGCCGAGCTCGGTTGGCAAGCCTTCTTAAAACGCTTTTTGAATCAGCCCGATAACCAGTTTTTGTCAGGCGATAAGGTTTTGTTGCTAGGCGAGGTGGATACCCTCGCTATTCAAACGCGTGCACTATCGCTCGATAACGCTAATAGCGAACAGCTAGCGCAGCTACGCACTCTCTGTGCTGACCTCGACAACCAAGTTATTGCAACCCTAGCACCTATCTTTGCTGCAGGCTTGGAGCCAATTATCATTGGTGGTGGTCACAATAATGCTTTTGGTATTTTGCAGGCACATTTTGAGGCCAGCAAGCATGCCGCTGGTGCCATCAACTTTGACCCTCATGCTGACTTTCGAGCTTGTGAAGGGCGACATAGCGGTAATGGCTTCAGTTACGCGCATCAAGCTGGTAGTTTGTCGCATTATCATGTCATCGGCTTGCACGAGCACAAAAACAACCAAACAATCCTTACTCAATTGCAAAACGCTGGATTCGGATTTTCAAGTTATCAAGCGATAAAAACCAGGCAAACTCAGAGTTTATCCGCATCACTCGACAAAGCGTTGGCAACGATGCCAAGCGACATTCCATTAGGCGTAGAGTTAGACGTTGATGCCATCGTCGGTATGCCTGCAAGTGCCCTGACCTATCAAGGCTTCACAAGTAGCGATGCCGAATATTTTGTGTACCGTATGGCTCAGGCTCGACATGCTAAATATTTGCACTTATGTGAAGCAGCCCCGGCTAGACACCCACTTGGTGAGCAGGCGGGTATCGAACATTGTGGCCAAATACTAACGAACCTTGCGAACGCTTATTTAAGTACCCGTCAACAGAGGCGCTAAACACTGTCACAGCCAAACCAATGTAAAGGTAAGGCGCTCCTAGTTATTGAGGTAGCCTTTGTTTCAGCCAACTGATCAAAATATTGCTGTTCTGTGGTCGAGAAAAGTAAAACCCTTGCGCTGCCACCGTGCCAATGCTTTTTACAAACTCGAGTTGCCCGAGAGATTCAATACCCTCGCCAATCACGCGACAGTGCTTTTCTTGATGCATCTCTACAATGCCTTTTACCAAGGATTTGGTATGCCCCATATGCTCTGGTTCTTGCGTCATATTGCGCGACAGTTTCACGTACTCAAAACGCAGTGCGGGTAATTTAGCAAGTACCAGCGGCGCATCACCAAAGCTATCGACACACATTTTTACACCCAAGTTCTTCAAACGACTGATCATCGCAATTTCTTGCTCATCTAGTTCGGCAAGCATACTAGCTGGACACTCGATAATGATAGCGCCAGGGCTTAACTGATGGTTGAGCATAGTGTAGTCAATAAACTCGATAAAGCTTTCGCTCAAGAGCTCAGCACCAAAGACATTAATACTGATGGGAACGCTGATCCCTTCCATTTTCAGTGCCAATGCAATTTCGCATGCACGCTCTAATACATATTCAGCAACGGGAATGGCAAGTCCAACTAAACGAATATCATCAATAAACTCATTGGCACTTAAAATCCCTTGCTTTGGATGCTGCCAACGCAACAGTAATTCAACAAACTCAATGCTGTTATCTTCATGACGAACGACTGGATGAAAATAGAGCTCAAATTCAGATCTAAAGTTGATTTTAGCTAACTCCGACAACCTAACCTGTTGCTCCAGCCGATGAATTTGCATACGTTGTTGATACGGCACGACCTGTTGATGGCTATGCTGATGCGCTTCTGATTGTGTATCTAGCGCTAAAAACACGCAAGAAATCAGGTTCTCAAGCTGCCCCATTTCTTCATCGCAATTTACATAACTCGCACGCATCATGATCTCTAACGTACAGCTACCAACATTGAATGGCTTTAAAGTGCTGTTTGATATTTCCTCTATCAGCTGCTCATGAAAGTGCTTACCATGCTTTAACGAACATACAAACGCAAAGTTAAGACCACCTAGATGCGCCATTTTCGCAGTTTCATTGCCATGAGTGATGGCCATAACATCGCCTGATTGCAAACATTGTGCAATACGATTAGCCGACTGAGCTAGCAGCAAGTCACCAAACTCACGCCCTAAATGAAAATTTACCTGCTCGAAACCCATGAGACGGACTAGCACGAGCATACAAGGGCTCCCTTCCGTTTGGCGATATTCATTAAAAGCACGTTTAAAACTTTGCCGACCAGGTAACCCCAAACTTTCATGCTCGGTGTGGTCATCATTGTGTTCTTTCAATTCAAATTCATTTGCGCTGCTATACGCTTGATAGGCAAGGAAAAGAATATACATAAACACAATGACAATTGCGCCATGCTGGGCAGGAAATGTCCATAGATATTCAGACACAGTCCACATTACTAAAGTGATTATCGCAGCAGCACTTATCAACAATAAGCCACTTTTGTGCTCCTGTAAGCCATGGAATAGATACAGGAGTATCGTCAGAGTAAGTAAATGTAATGTAGTGATATTGCCCGTAAAGGCGAGCAGTATTGCAAGTGTTGCACTGCTAAGGTGAGCCAGCTTGAGCATACCAGAGGGGCGCTGCAACATTAATGCTAACGCCCCCATTACAATGGCTCCGGCCATGCCAGCCATCATTGGCGTAATTAGTATCGCTATTCCTTCAGACAGCAATAATTCCGTGGCTCCGCCACTAGCTGTTGAAATTGAAAGCATAATTTGTTGCTTATAAAAGGATCATTACTGATTAAGTTTACCTAAGATCCACAAATTTGACAGGTCCGCTACACCAAATTGATAACTTAACTGTGCAGGATGGGTAATGTCCCATAACGCTAAGTCCGCGCGCGTTCCAACTTTCAATACTCCACGGTCGCTCAACCCCAAGGCTTTCGCAGCATTAACCGTAACACCGCTAAGCGCTTCTTCCGGTGTCATTCTAAATAATGTGCATGCCATATTTAGCATTAATCGCAGTGAGCACAAAGGCGCAGTACCTGGATTGAAGTCGCTCGCGAGTGCCATTGCTACTTTATGCTTTCTGAGCAAGTCAATTGGTGGTAATTGCGTTTCTCGTAAGAAATAAAAAGCGCCGGGTAAAAGTACCGCAGTCACATCTCCTCTCGCCATCGCTTCCACACCAGCTTCATCAAGATATTCAATATGATCCGCTGAAAGCCCTTTAAACTTTGCCACCAGCTCGCTGCCATGTTGATTAGATAGCTGCTCAGCATGACATTTAACCTGTAATCCCAACTGTTGTGCTCGAGTAAATACTTGCTCAGTTTGCTGATAGGTAAATCCGACGTTCTCACAAAATACATCAACAGCCGTTGCTAATTGGCGCGAAGCAACTTGTGGCAGCATCTCATCACAGACTAAATCAATGTAGGCTTGGCTATTGTCTTTGTAGTCTGGGGGTAATGCATGCGCGCCCAAGAACGTGCTATGCACATCAATCGGGTGATGCTCATTAAGTAGTTGATTAATTTCTAGCAGCTTTAGCTCATTTTCAACGTCTAGGCCGTAACCCGATTTACTTTCAACCGTGGTAACCCCTTCTTTGAGTAAACTATTCAAGCGGTTCTTACCGTTAACATACAGCGTTTCTCTGTCTGCCAATCGTGTCGCCTTAACGGTACTTGCGATACCACCACCTTGCGCGGCAATCTCTTGATATGACGCCCCCAGTAATCGCTGCTCAAATTCGTTGGCCCGAGAACCTGCAAATAAAATATGCGTGTGGCAGTCGATTAACCCTGGGGTCAACCATTGGCCATTGGCTTTATGAATAGGGGTTGCTATGGCGTCAACCTCAGGTAGTTCACTACGAGGGCCTAACCAATTAATTTTGCCATCTTTAATAGCGATCGCTGCGTTTTCTATCGCACCATAAGGGGTATCCAAATTGGGATCCATAGTTGCAATATTGACATCGATAATAAGCAAATCGGCTTCTAACATCATACTTGTCCTAATCTAAATCAAATCCATATGCCAACACATTAAAAGAAACTCGCTCACTGCGAGATTTATCCATTGAGTCTATCAGGGATACTTGTATATACAAGAGAAGTGTGCCATCTTTATTTACATAAATATGAACTCGAGACAACAACTGTGCCTGAGCTTCCTAAATTTGCGCTGATAAAACAATATATTATCGATAATATTCGCGCCGCGCGCTGGCTCGAAAACGAGCGCGTGCCGTCGGAAAATGAGTTAGCTGACCAATTTAATGTTAGCCGAATGACCGCAAGACGAGCACTAAGCGAGCTAACTGAAGCCGGAATTTTAACTCGTAGCCAAGGTCTAGGTACTTTTGTTGCCAGTTTTAAATCTCAGTCTTCGTTACTTGAGATCCGCAATATTGCCGACGAGGTCAACGCACGCAATGGCAAATACTCATGCACCGTACTAACGCTTGAACTTATTGCAGCAGTAGCACCTATCGCCATTGCACTAGGTGTAGAAGCGGACGCGCCAGTCTACAGAAGCGTAATTGTACATAATGAAAATGAACAACCACTGCAAGTCGAAGAGCGCTTTGTCAATCCACAGTTGGCACCGGAGTATTTAGACCAAAACTTTGAACTGACTACCCCTCATGAATATTTATCTCAAGTCGCGCCACTCACTGAGGCTAGACACACCGTTGAAGCAGTTATGCCATCACCAGAGGTTTGCCAGTGGCTTGGGCTTTATAATGAAGAACCATGCTTACAAATGATCCGCCGAACTTGGTCTGCAAAGGGCATTGTTAGCTTCGCGAGATTAATTTCGCCAGGCAGTAAATATCGCTTAGGTGGTCATCTCACCTTTAAGCAAAGGTCGTAACACATAAAGTGTCGCCAAATATCGCGGCAGATAAATCAAAACGACATGGCAGCCTCGGTTGTCATGCAATACAAATAGACTAACAACCTAGTGAAACTAAGCAATCGCAGCAACTAGACGTTTCACTTAGGTTGTATATACAACAGGAGAGAGCAGAATGAGTGATAACCCAAGATTAGATCCTAGCCGCGAGATCCGCGCGCCACGAGGTGCAGACATTACCGCAAAGAACTGGCTGACTGAAGCGGCAAAGCGAATGTTGATGAATAACCTTGACCCTGAAGTTGCGGAGCACCCAAATGCACTAGTCGTTTATGGCGGTATTGGCCGTGCCGCTCGCGACTGGGCATGCTTCGATAAAATCGTTGAAACGTTAGACCGCTTAGAAGAAGACGAAACCTTACTGGTGCAATCAGGTAAACCTGTCGGGGTATTCAAAACTCATAGCAACGCTCCTCGTGTATTAATTGCTAACTCAAATTTAGTACCACATTGGGCTAACTGGGATCACTTCAACGAACTCGATAAAAAAGGCCTGATGATGTACGGCCAGATGACCGCTGGTTCTTGGATCTATATTGGCTCACAAGGCATAGTACAAGGCACATACGAGACCTTTGTAGCAATGGCAAAGCAACACTTTAATGGTGAGGCAAAAGGCAAGTGGATCTTAACCGGTGGCCTTGGCGGCATGGGTGGCGCGCAGCCACTCGCGGCAACTATGGCAGGCTTTAGCGCCCTCGTTGTTGAGTGTGATGAGTCACGAATCGATTTTCGTCTTAACACACGCTATGTTGACCGAAAGGCAACCACACTTGATGATGCGTTAGCTATCATTGATGAAGCGAATGCTGCAGGGCAACCGGTATCAGTTGGCCTGTTGGGCAATGCAGCGGATGTTTATGCTGAATTGGTTGAGCGCAATATCACGCCTGACGTAGTGACCGATCAAACTTCTGCGCACGATCCATTAAACGGCTACTTGCCGCAAACGTGGACTATGGCTCAGGCTGCCGCGCTTCGCGAAAGCGATCCACAAGCAGTTGTAAAAGCCGCAAAACAATCTATGGCGGTGCAAGTACAAGCCATGCTAACGCTGCAATCGCGCGGAGCCGCAACAACTGACTACGGGAATAACATTCGCCAAATGGCCTTAGAAGAAGGGGTTGATAACGCCTTTGATTTCCCAGGCTTTGTTCCAGCCTATATTCGTCCACTGTTTTGCCAAGGCATAGGTCCATTCCGTTGGGTTGCGCTGTCTGGCGATCCTGAAGATATTTATAAAACAGACGCGAAAGTTAAAGAACTTATCCCAGACGACCCACACCTTCACAATTGGTTAGATATGGCGCGCGAGCGCATTCAATTCCAAGGCCTGCCAGCTCGTATTTGCTGGGTTGGACTGAAGGACAGAGCGCGTTTAGCACGAGCATTCAACGAAATGGTCAAAAATGGAGAACTCAAAGCACCGATTGTGATTGGTCGTGATCACTTAGATTCTGGCTCTGTAGCCAGTCCAAACCGTGAAACGGAATCGATGATGGATGGTTCAGATGCAGTATCGGACTGGCCGTTACTCAATGCCTTGTTAAACACGGCTGGCGGTGCAACTTGGGTCTCACTGCATCACGGCGGTGGTGTTGGTATGGGTTTCAGTCAACATTCGGGAGTCGTTATTGTGGCAGATGGCACAGACGAAGCAGACGCCCGTTTATCTCGCGTACTATGGAATGACCCAGGTACCGGTGTAATGCGTCATGCCGATGCCGGTTATGACATAGCCAAAGACTGTGCAAAAGAACAAAAACTAGATTTACCTATGCTGGAAGGAAAGTAAGTATGTACTCACTAAATTTAATCCCAGGCCAACTGACTTTAAACACGTTACGACAAATCAATCAACAGCCTGTTCATCTCAGCTTAGACGAATCAGCGAAAGCCGCTATTGCTAACAGTGCAGACACAGTTCAGCAAGTAATCAAAGAAGGGCGCACCGTTTACGGCATTAATACGGGTTTTGGCTTGCTGGCCAACACCAAAATTGCAAAAGACGAATTAGAGTTGCTACAACGCTCTATTGTACTGTCGCACGCAGCCGGTATTGGCGAGTTAATGGACGATAGCACCGTTCGACTCATGATGGTACTAAAAATCAACTCACTCTCTCGTGGTTTCTCTGGGATCCGCTTGGATGTAATTGAATTCTTAGCGGCCTTGGTTAATGCCGAAGTCTATCCTTGTGTGCCCAAGAAAGGCTCAGTCGGGGCATCAGGCGATCTTGCACCACTATCGCATATGTGTTTACCGATCCTTGGCGAAGGTCAGGTTCGCTATCGTGGTGAGCTTATCGATGCCATCGATGGGTTAAAAATAGCAGGGCTTGAACCACTTACTTTAGCTGCAAAAGAAGGTCTCGCACTACTTAACGGTACACAAGCATCTACAGCCTTTGCACTGCAAGGCCTATTTAGAGCAGAAGATCTTTATGCGCAAAGCTGTGTCGTTGGTTCAATGAGCATTGAAGCGGCTATGGGCAGCCGCTCGCCATTTGATGCGCGTATTCACGAAGTCCGCGGCCAGCAAGGCCAAATCGACACCGCACTGGCGTTTAGAGATATCTTACAAACTCGCTCAGAAATAAGTGATGCTCATGTTGATTGTGAAAAAGTACAAGATCCTTATTGCTTACGTTGTCAACCACAGGTGCTTGGTGCCTGTTTAACTCAGATCCGCCAGGCCGCTGAGGTGATCCTTGTAGAATCCAATGGGGTAACAGATAACCCGCTGGTATTTGCTGATGCTGGAGATATTATTTCTGGCGGCAACTTCCATGCAGAACCTATCGCGATGGCGGCTGATAACCTAGCGCTAGCCATTGCTGAAATTGGTGCATTGGCTGAACGTCGTATCGCGCTGCTTATTGATTCGAGCTTATCAAAACTGCCTCCCTTCTTAGTTAACAATGGCGGTGTAAACTCGGGCTTTATGATTGCGCAAGTCACTGCTGCGGCACTGGCCTCTGAAAACAAAACACTCGCACATCCTGGCAGTGTTGACAGCCTCCCAACCTCGGCAAACCAAGAAGACCATGTTTCCATGGCAACCTTTGCGGCAAGACGCTTACAGGAAATGGCTGACAACACCCAAGGTGTACTCGCAGTTGAATATCTTGCTGCAGCGCAGGGGTTAGATTTTAGAGCGCCACTTAAGCCATCTGACAAAGTGGCTACTGCTCAGCAAATATTACGAGCAGTCGTGAGCTTTTATGACAAAGATAGGTATTTTGCACCCGATATTGAAAGTGCTAATGCGTTATTGGGTCAAGCTGCACTGGCGCACTTGCTACCAGCACAACTCTTACCTTCAGCCTAACTCAGATTCATTAACAATCGGATGATGATAGGCAAAGCCGAGTTCGGTAATACGCTCGGCTTTGATAATGCGCGCTTCTTCTTTTGACGAAGCGAAACTTGGCATCTCAGTCCCTAACTTTTCACAGTGATATTGATAAAACGCCTGTCTCGTGGGGTGCGCTGGATAACAAACATTATAAATGTCTGCAGCATCCTGCCACCGCGCGATCACGGTATTGATTGCAGCAACAACATCACCGCGATGAACCATATTCACTCTACCATTCGCTGAGCTAGACAAGGCTTTTCCTGCTACAAATCGCCCAGGCTCCCTACCGGGACCTTGAAGACCTGCTAAGCGCACCACTTTACCGCCTGCGTTAAGCACCATCTCTTCAGCAGTTCTTAGTATATCAACACGCTGGTTGGCTTTATCCGCTAACTTACCTTGTTCATCATATTCACCATTTTCGGTGCTATAAACGCCAGTGGTCGAACACAATAAGAAGCCTGCTGCTGACATCTTCTTTGCAAGTAACAATGCCTGTTCTAACGTTTCTAAATAGTTACTATCGACATGCCTCGCTCTTGGTGGGATCGCACACACCCAATACGCGTTGTGTAAAGAAATTGAGTGCGCTAAGGTGCCATTTTCAGTCAAGACCAGCTGCCTTGACCAGCTATGCATCTCGCTAGCTTGGGTTCTGGTGCCTTCTATTTGCCACCCTTGCAACTCAGCTTCGCGACACAACGCTTCACCGAGCCAACCCGCGCCCAGTACCACCAGACTGCGATTTAATACTTTCATATGAATATTACCTTAACCAAGAAGTTACCTTGTATTATCTATGTAAAAGAAGTTAACGCAAACGGTGGCGTTCTCCTGTTATCTATGGTTTGATTACCGTTTGCATAAGCTAAAAATAAGAAGTGTCATGCTTGAGAATTTATCCCTTAGAAAGAAAATATTGCTGCTAATTGGCGGCACCATTTCCGTATTATTAATTATTGCATCAAGCTTTTTCGTCAGCCATATTGCAACGCTCTCTCGAGATGGAATTGAACGAGAAACGCAAAGCTATATTCAAGCTGAAAAATTGGCGATGGAAGCATTCTTTGGCCAATACGGCAAAGTAGTTGAAACCTTTGTTTCTACGCCTCACAACATTCATTGGTTTGAAAATTATAATACCCGTGGCGCCGATCTGACTAAAGATAAAGACTATCAAGAGGTCAATGAAGACTTAGTTAGAATCGCCAAAGGTGATGAAAATATTCTCTCAGCCTTTATTGCCTCAGCAAACACCGGTGAATATTTTAAAGAAAATGATCGTACATCAGCATATTCGGATGGTCGACCTTACTACGCCTATCAGCGCCCATGGTGGCAGGATACGCTGGATGTAGGTAAATTGTATGTTGGTCCAATTGCAACCGATATCAATACCGGTGCAGTGTCTGCTGTGATCCGTCAACCTATCTACAATAACGCCGGCAAACTCGTCGCCATGGGTGGCGTCGACTTACAGATCAATAAATTGAACGATATGGTTGAACGTATCAAGTTTCAAGATAAAGGTTTTGGCTTTTTGCTCGATGGTGATTTAAATGTTGTGCATTTATCCAAGCGTACTGGTCATTCACTCTCTACCACAGATGAAGGCGAGAAAGGCAAAGAAGGTTTAGATGGCCTTGAATCCCAGTTTTCCAATACATCAGGCTTTGACGCTCTAAATGCCGCTATCAAGCGTAACCCCGTTGGCAATAGTACAGTCACGTTCAAAGGGGAAGCGTATTATGTTGTTTATGACAATGTGAAATTAGACAACCCCCTATTGGATTGGCACGTTGGCCTACTTATTCCGGTGTCGCTGATCGAAGCGCCTGTAAATGACGCCGTAATGAGCACAATCACAGCCTTGATTATTATCTTAGCCATTATCGTGGCAATGATCTTGCTCGCCACGCAAATGATCACCAAACCGATTGTAGCGCTAACCGAAACCATGCGAGACATCGCATCAGGTGAAGGCGACCTAACTAGACGTATCGATATCACCAGTAAAGATGAAGTTGGTCAACTCGCGCTGCATATGAATACCTTCATCGATAAACTTAGAGCAATGATGCTCGATACCGCAGCACAAGCTGAGCAATTAAGTAATGCTTCCGCCCAATTGCGTGAAGTATCAAACAATACTAACAGCGAAATTCAGCGCGAAAAAGAACAGGTAGATAGCGTAAGCGCGGCAGTGACCGAGATGGCAGCCACTGTGACTGAAATCTCACGTAATGCACAAGAGACCAACCAAGCCGCTGATGTCGTACAACGTATTACCAATGAAGGTGCAGGACGTTCATCACAAGCCCAAGAAGTCATGACTGAACTAGCACTCCATATTGGTGAGGCCGCAAAAGTGGTTGCCGGACTTGAACAAGAAACCAGTAACATAGGTGCTGTTATCGATGTGATTAACGGTATTGCTGAACAAACGAACTTACTGGCACTCAATGCCGCCATAGAAGCCGCCAGAGCGGGCGAGCAAGGTCGAGGCTTTGCGGTGGTTGCTGATGAAGTCAGATCGCTTGCAAGCCGCACGCAAGAGTCTACCGATGACATCCGCAATATGATCTCTCGTTTACAGCAAATTGCACAACAAGCTTCAGTGATGATGCAGCAAGGTCAAGACCGCGCAGAGGGGACCGTAGAGGAAACGCAAGCCGTGCTTGATGCCTTAAAAGAAATCACAGAGTCGGTCACGACAGTACAAGACCAGAGCCATCAAATTGCGACATCAACAGAGCAGCAAACCGTTGTTGCAGAAGATATTAACAATAGCCTTAACCAAATTAATGAGCTCGTCAATAGCACGGCTAACCACGCCAATGTACTGGCAGATGAAGCCCGCGACTTGAACGACTTAGCCAAGGCGCTTAACTCAACAGTAAACCAATTTAAGCTTTAATCAAACACTAAAACACGTCGCAATCGCGGCGTGTTTTGATCTGAGGCAAGTCTAGCCCAGACGGTAAAAAGTACACTGACACTCTTAATAAAACTCGAGAGTGCGTATCGTGATTAATTTACCTATTTGGAATGATTCCCTTATCAACAAGTACAATATATCTGGTCCTAGATATACCTCATATCCAACGGCCTTATCGCTTGAGTCTGGTTATAGCCAAAAAGAGTTACAAGCGGCTATTACGGGCTCTAAATCTCGTTCACTCTCGCTGTATATTCATATCCCTTTTTGTCATCAACTATGTTACTACTGTGGCTGTAATAAAATCATTACTCGTCATCAATCCAAAGCTGACGTTTACCTAGATTACTTAGCACAAGAAATCGCAGCAAAAGCGCCGCTATTTTCTGAGTATCGTGTAGAACAACTTCATTTAGGCGGTGGTACACCAACTTTCTTAACTACAGAGCAAATGACACGTCTAATCGAAATGCTCAATAGTGCATTTAACTTCTCTCAAAGTGCACAGCGTGGTATTGAAATAGACCCAAGATCACTTGCACCAAATATGATGCGTCACCTACACGAGCTCGAATTTAATCGTGTGTCTTTTGGCGTACAAGATTTTAATGATGAAGTACAAGCTGCGGTAAACCGCCCACAGCATCTAGATGAAGTGCTGGCTACCTTAACTGAAGCGAGAACGCTCGGTTTTAAATCTATTAATATGGATATGATCTATGGGTTACCATTTCAAACAGTAGAGAGCTACAAGCAAACGATTGAGCAACTTATTGCGCTTTCTCCCGATAGAGTCTCTGTATTTAACTATGCCCATCTTCCGGATAGATTTGCAGCACAGCGAAAGCTAAAAGAAGCCGACATGCCAAGTGCGGGAGAAAAACTTGAGATCTTTAAGCAAACACTGGAACAGATGACCACTGCTGGATATCAATTCATCGGTATGGATCACTTCGCCAAAAAAGACGATGAGCTAGCTGTGGCGCAAAATGAAGGGCATCTACACCGTAATTTTCAAGGCTATACCACTCATGGCGAGTGCGACCTGTTAGGTCTTGGTGTGTCATCCATTTCTCAAATTGGTCATATGATCTTGCAAAATGAGAAAGAGTTAAAACCTTATTATCATGCTTTAAGTGATAAAAGATGTGCGATCACTAAAGGGATAACCTTAAGTGGTGATGATGAAATACGCGCGGCTGTGATCAAACAGCTTATTTGTCATTTTGAGTTAGATAAAAAGGTGTTCGAGCAACGTTATGATATAAATTTTGACGAATATTTCGTTCAAGCACTTAACGCTCTAGAGCCGCTAGCAGCAGATGGACTGGTAGAGCTGAATGAACACACCATAAAAGTCACAAGTAACGGCAATTTGTTTATTCGCATCATCTGCATGTGCTTTGATGCTTACTTACAAAACCAAGTCAAAAACACCCGCTTCTCTCGCGTTATTTAACCACCTAACCCTCTCAAACCTCCCACAATACTGTGTTTATGGTGGGAGTGAGTGCACCTCGCGAGCCTTTCTATGCCCCAAAGCTATACCCAAACAGAAAAAACCGTCGTATTGTTGAAACTGGTTTTGATGTACATGGGTGTTCCACATTATTTTTGAGCCGAAACTTTCATTGTAAGCCATCGGCGGGTAAACCACCTCCCACCATGTTGCACTGTGCCTATACTATGGTAGGAGCGAGTTTACCTCGCGAGGTTTTTCGGAATTTCATTGCAACCCCTCGGCGGGTAAACCGCCTCTTAGCATGTTGCACTGTGCTGATATTGTGGTGGGAGCGAGTTTACCTCGCGAGATTTTCTATACCCCAAACAGCAAAAAACCCGTCGCATCTCTGCAACGGGTTTTGATGTACATGGATGTTCGAATGTCGATGAAGTTCATGGATGAACGCTTTTCATCAACCTCTTATTTGGCCCTGGCTCGCTACGAAGTAGGATGTTCTCATTTTTTAAATAGAGAGTCACATGGGTGATCCACACTATCATTGACCGGGGCCTACCCTTCGGCTGTTTTGTTTCACTTCTGAGTTTGGGTGACGAGAAACCGAAGCACCGCTTCGCAGTTCGAGGAAGTGAGCGCAAGGACGCGCGAAGGGGAGATGCTACATGGAAGTACTTTACCCCAAACAGCAAAAAACCCGTCGCATTGCTGCAACGGGTTTCTCTTATTTGGCCCTGGCGATGTTCTACTTTCACATGGGTAATCCACACTATCATCGACGCTGTTTTGTTTCACTTCTGAGTTCGGCATGGGGTCAGGTGGGTCCAAAACGCTATAGTCACCAGGAAAACTGGGTGCAAATGTCTAATGACATCGTGCCTCGCACGAGCATTCCATTTGCGCAAGGTGAACCGATTTCGCGATACCGCTTAGGTTGGTCACCTTGTTTAATTCTTAAATCCGGAAAAGCTATTAAATTCTTTTGTCTACTTTAGTCTATTAACTTCTGTTAGCTAAGGCCTCCATGGATGGAGGTCATGCTAGGAATTGTCTGGAACAATTCTAGTAAACCACTTTGGCGTTGTATGGTTAAGCCTCACGGGTAATTAGTACGAGTTAGCTTAATGCCTCACAGCACTTCCACATCTCGCCTATCAACGTTGTAGTCTTCAACGGCCCTTCAGTTGACTCTAAGTCAAAGTGAGAACTCATCTCGAGGCCTGCTTCCCGCTTAGATGCTTTCAGCGGTTATCAGTTCCGAACGTAGCTACCGGGCAATGCAATTGGCATCACAACCCGAACACCAGCGGTTCGTCCACTCCGGTCCTCTCGTACTAGGAGCAGCCCCTCTCAATTCTCAAACGCCCACGGCAGATAGGGACCGAACTGTCTCACGACGTTCTAAACCCAGCTCGCGTACCACTTTAAATGGCGAACAGCCATACCCTTGGGACCGACTTCAGCCCCAGGATGTGATGAGCCGACATCGAGGTGCCAAACACCGCCGTCGATATGAACTCTTGGGCGGTATCAGCCTGTTATCCCCGGAGTACCTTTTATCCGTTGAGCGATGGCCCTTCCATTCAGAACCACCGGATCACTATGACCTACTTTCGTACCTGCTCGACGTGTCTGTCTCGCAGTTAAGCTTGCTTCTACCATTACACTAACCGTACGATGTCCGACCGTACTTAGCAAACCTTCGTGCTCCTCCGTTACTCTTTGGGAGGAGACCGCCCCAGTCAAACTACCCACCAGGCACTGTCCTCAACCCCGATTCAGGGGCCTAAGTTAGAACATCAACACTACAAGGGTGGTATTTCAAGGTCGGCTCCACAGAAACTAGCGTTCCTGCTTCAAAGCCTCCCACCTATCCTACACATGTAGGGTCAATGTTCAGTGCCAAGCTGTAGTAAAGGTTCACGGGGTCTTTCCGTCTAGCCGCGGGTACACAGCATCTTCACTGCGATTTCAATTTCACTGAGTCTCGGGTGGAGACAGCGTGGCCATGGTTACACCATTCGTGCAGGTCGGAACTTACCCGACAAGGAATTTCGCTACCTTAGGACCGTTATAGTTACGGCCGCCGTTTACCGGGGCTTCGATCAAGAGCTTCGACCGAAGTCTAACCCCATCAATTAACCTTCCGGCACCGGGCAGGTGTCACACCGTATACGTCATCTTACGATTTTGCACAGTGCTGTGTTTTTAATAAACAGTCCCAGCCACCTGGTCACTGCGGCTCTCGTTTGCTTACAGAGCAAGTCCTTCACAAACAAGAGCGTACCTTCTCCCGAAGTTACGGTACAATTTTGCCTAGTTCCTTCACCCGAGTTCTCTCAAGCGCCTTAGTATTCTCTACCTGACCACCTGTGTCGGTTTAGGGTACGATTCAGTATGAACTGAAGCTTAGAGGCTTTTCCTGGAAGTAGGGCATCAACAACTTCACCACCTTGGTGGCTCGTCTCGACTCTCAGCCTTGGCAACCCGGATTTTCCTAAGTCACCAGCCTACAGCCTTTCACATGGACAACCAACGCCATGCTTGCCTAGCCTGCTCCGTCCCCCCATCGCATTCATACCGAGTACGGGAATATTAACCCGTTTCCCATCGACTACGCTCTTCAGCCTCGCCTTAGGGGTCGACTCACCCTACCCTGATTAACATGGGATAGGAACCCTTGGTCTTCCGGCGGAGGAGTTTTTCACTCCTCTTGTCGTTACTCATGTCAGCATTCGCACTTCTGATATGTCCAGCATGCCTCCCGGCACACCTTCAGCCACTTACAGAACGCTCCCCTACCCCGCATACTTACGTACGCAGCCGTAGCTTCGGTGGTATGTTTAGCCCCGTTACATCTTCCGCGCAGGCCGACTCGACTAGTGAGCTATTACGCTTTCTTTAAAGGGTGGCTGCTTCTAAGCCAACCTCCTAGCTGTTTTAGCCTTCCCACATCGTTTCCCACTTAACATACACTTTGGGACCTTAGCTGACGGTCTGGGTTGTTTCCCTCTCCACGACGGACGTTAGCACCCGCCGTGTGTCTCCCGGATATTACTTTACGGTATTCGGAGTTTGCAAAGGGTTGGTAAGTCGGGATGACCCCTAGCCTTAACAGTGCTCTACCCCCGTAAGTATTCGTCCGAGGCTCTACCTAAATAGATTTCGGGGAGAACCAGCTATCTCCCGGTTTGATTAGCCTTTCACTCCTAGCCACAGGTCATCCCCTAACTTTTCAACGTTAGTGGGTTCGGTCCTCCAGTTGATGTTACTCAACCTTCAACCTGCCCATGGCTAGATCACCGGGTTTCGGGTCTATACCCTGCAACTTAAGCGCCCAGTTAAGACTCGCTTTCGCTACGGCTCCCCTAAATGGTTAACCTCGCTACAGAATATAAGTCGCTGACCCATTATACAAAAGGTACGCAGTCACCCAACAAGTAGGCTCCTACTGCTTGTACGTACACGGTTTCAGGTTCTATTTCACTCCCCTCACAGGGGTTCTTTTCGCCTTTCCCTCACGGTACTGGTTCACTATCGGTCAGTTGGGAGTATTTAGCCTTGGAGGATGGTCCCCCCATATTCAGTCAAAGTTTCACGTGCTCCGACCTACTCGATTTCACTTTAGATAAGTTTTTGTGTACGGGACTATCACCCTGTTTCGTCATGCTTTCCAGCATATTCCACTAACTACACTAAAGCTTAAGGGCTGCTCCGATTTCGCTCGCCGCTACTTTCGGAATCTCGGTTGATTTCTTTTCCTACGGGTACTTAGATGTTTCAGTTCTCCGCGTTCGCCTCGTTAACCTATGTATTCAGTTAACGATACCTGCAAGCAGGTGGGTTTCCCCATTCGGAAATCCTAGTCTCAAGCGCCTCTTACTGGCTTGACTAGGCTTATCGCAAGTTAGTACGTCCTTCATCGCCTCCAACTGCCAAGGCATCCACCGTGTACGCTTAGTCACTTAACCATACAACCCAAAATAGTTTTAAGTTGTACTGCTAAAGACAGTTTAACTTCGCCAGAAGTTAATATTGAATACTAAAGTAGACGCTAATTAATCATCGAAATGATTAATCGGCATTTTCTTTCGAAAACTCGATAAATAACTTTCGTTATCTATCAGAATTTAATTTTTCAGCTTTTCCAAATTTTTAAAGAGCAAGAGAATAACTTCTCAGAGTTAAAAACTCTCAGTTACTTAAACTTGAGTAAGAGTGTTTATCTATAAGAAGGTGTAGTAAAGTGG
>NZ_CP047240.1:3987500-4047500 GCF_018141365.1 Pseudoalteromonas sp. M8
GATCATAAAGCAATTTTGATCACTTTGGTTATTGCAGTAGCGAGCTTTTTCATTGTTGATCTTGCATTAAGCTCTACTCAGCTCGACGCTGCTCTTATGCTTGCCGTAGGTATTATCATCGGTGGCGTAATAAGCCAGTTTTTAAAAAGTGATACACAACAAGAAAAACAATCAAACTTATCAACCACTACATTATATGTAGGTAATCTACCATATCGAGCCAACGAACATGTTGTCCGCGAGCTTTTCGAAGAGCAAGGGCAAGTATTTTCAGTTCGCCTACTTAAGGATAAAAACACAGGCAAACGACGTGGTTTTGGTTTTGTTGAGATGTCTAAGCAAGATGCAGAAAAGGCGATTACTCAACTCAATGAACGTGAATTTCAACAACGTACATTAAAAGTAAGAGAAGCAAAGCAAAAGCCTGAAGGTGAGATGGATCACTCACCCGCTTAATTAATCTTTATTTAAATTAATAATAGAGATTACTTCTTTACTACCCATTACTGGTGCCGTTGCATAGAAACGCACTTTCGATGCACTCGGCACCTTTTCTCCTACTACTATTTGACTTCCCAACAATGACACTGCGCGATTGGCTATTGCTTTGCCAGAATCAACCAGCTCAACATGCTTCTGTAAGCAATTCTTGATATCGTGAGCTATCAACGGAAAATGTGTACATCCCAACACGAGCCTATCAACAGTGGCTGGAATGTAAAGCCGGTCTATTTCCGCGCAAAGTGCCTCTTTATCCAACTCGTTATGCCAATAAAAGTGCTCAGCGATCCTTACAAGCTCCGTTGAATGCAAAGTTTCAACTTTACAACCTGAGGTAAAATCCATGATGAGCTTATGTGTATAAGCATTATTTGACGTTGCCGGTGTTGCCAATAGTGCGATGTGCTTGGTCTTTGAACTAGACGCAGCAGGCTTAACAGCAGGAACAACACCTATAATTGGAATCTGGGTATGTTTTCTGGCTTCTTCCAACGCGTATGTTGAAGCGGTATTACATGCAATAACGATAAGATCAACATTGCCCAAGTATTGCTGTTGCCAACGAATAAGTCCCTTGATACGTGATTTGATTAGCTCTTGAGGCTGAAGGCCATATGGGAGAAAAGCGTTGTCCATAACATAACTAAATGAAACCCCCTGCAAACATACCTTTAAGTGCGACAGCACACTGGTGCCACCGATCCCCGAATCGAAAACCAAAATATGCGACAAACTTCATACCTCAAATCAATGAAGTATGAAGTTTGCCATGAGTCCTCGCGAAAATAAACTGGCTTAGCTTGTTTGTTTTTGCTCAACTTGCTCTTTATTTAGTTCATTCAGTTTACTAAAAAAGCTACTAGCATAATCCAAAAATTCATTTAGTCTCGACTGACCTTCATTCATCCAAGCAAGCAGGTTTGGCAACTCATTATCGGCATTGAGTCCCTTAGCTTGCTCTTGCACATCTGCTAACTGCTTATTCAGTGGCATAAATGCCTTCTCTAAGTCTTTCATTGGATTGCCTTGCTGATATTGAGCAATCGCAGCAGATGTTTTACTTTGTCTTAAATCCATCGTGAAATTAGTGATCTGATCTGAGTTTAAGCTAAGCGACTTTGCCAAATCGAAAGCTTCATCGTATTCACCACCGAAAAAAGAATCACTGACATTACGGATATCTTCCATCATATCGTTAATTGCCTGCTGCTCCTCTTCGTTCAGCTCACCATTTACCTTAATTGAGAAACTGACTTCGTGAGAGGACTTAGTGCCATATGCCATGCCATAATCATTACCTTTTTGCGCAACACTCGCAGCGGCTCCCTGAGCATACGCATCGGAGAATGAAATAACGACTTCATCCCCTTCAGCTGTAGTAAATGCATATTCAGCCTGATTAGAAAGACTCGCAAACTGTGCGGCACTGATCGCTAATGCCTTTGGCGACTTTTCTTCAAACAATTCTTTTTCAAAATCATCTAAACCTTTAAAAATCCCTTCTCGTGATTTTTCAATACCATCTTCGATGTCGGAATTGAAAGCGCCCATGCCTTTTAACTCTTCGCTGGCTTCATCAATACCCTGCAGCACGCCCTTACGTGCCCCATCTAGCATGGATTTCAATTCGTCATCATTTTTGCCGTCGACTTTGGCTTTCTTCACTGCCCCCTGAACAAAATCGAGTACATTTTTGACAATAGATTCAAAATCAAATAGTGGCTTGTCTTTTTTATCTTGTGTCGGCTTCTCAATCCCCAACGCTTCTGCAAGCTTATCATCAAGAATTTTAGCTGCTAGCTTAGATTTATTCCCCGCATAGCTGTCCGAATTAATTTGGATATTTGGTCCTATCCCTTTGCTCTTTCCAGGCTTATGCTGCATCGCTGGATTGAGCAACTGATTTAATTGCCCGATTTTCATGGTATGCCCTCCAATATATTAGTTAGATTATCGGCATATTTGCGCAAAGCTAAAGTATAATGATTAAAAAAACAGCAAACCAGACGCATCAGTGATGCTAGACTGGACAAATTAGCAACGCTCCCTAAAATAGCGCCTCTTAATTCAACATAGATGGTTTTAGCATGGCAGTAATAAAAATTGATGATTCAGCATACGAGCAACAGTTAGCAGATAAAGCTGAGCGTATCACAACACAATTTGCACAGTTTGATGCACCTGCACTTGAAGTGTATGAATCTGCAACTCGCCATTACCGCCAGCGCTGTGAATTTAGAGTATGGCATGAGGGTGAAGATCTGTTTCACATCATGTTTGACCAGCAAACAAAAGAAAAGATCCGTGTTGATAGCTTTGATCCTGGTGCGCCGCTTGTCAATGAAATGATGCAGGTGATGATACATCAGCTGAAAGGCAACGAAATATTGCGTCGTAAACTGTTTCAGATCGACTACCTCACGACACTGAGTGGTGAAGTACTGATCAGCTTGCTTTATCACAAGCAGTTAGATGAAGCGTGGCAAACCGCGATGCAGACATTGAGAGCCGAGTTGCAACAAACCTATAAAGTTGATTTTATCGGTCGTGCTAGAAAACAAAAGGTTGTGTTTGGCAACGACTATGTAACTGAAAAACTAAGCGTTAACGGTAAAGAGTATATTTATCAGCAGGTTGAGAACAGCTTTACGCAACCGAATGCGGAAGTGAATCAGAAAATGCTAGCTTGGGCGCAGTCCATCGGTGAACCGCTAAGCAACGATCTACTTGAGCTTTATTGTGGTAACGGTAACTTTTCAATTGCGTTGGCTGGTTCATTCAATAAAGTGCTGGCTACGGAGATCTCTAAATCATCAGTAAAGTCTGCACAATTTAATATTGCAGCAAACAAAGTCGATAACTTAGATATTATTCGCATGTCGAGTGAAGAGTTTACACAAGCCATGAAAGGGCAGAAGTTTTCTCGATTAGATGGTATTGATTTACAGTCCTATGATTGCCAAACGATTCTTGTCGACCCGCCTCGTGCTGGTATGGATGAATTAACCTGTCGCTTAGTCAGCAACTACGACAACATTATTTATATCTCATGTAATCCAGACACATTAGAGCGTGATTTAGCCTTGTTATGTGAAACACATAAAATCGCACGCATGGCAATTTTCGATCAGTTCCCTTATACCCATCATATTGAATCTGGCGTTTACTTAGTGAGAAAGTGATCTCTAACGATTAACGACTGGCTGCCATCGCTGTGATAAGTGCTGGCAGTTGAGTTTCGCTAAAGACTTGAATACCGGATTGCTGTAATAAAGACGCCGTTAGCCCCTGCCCTACTATTTTTTTACCTGTATGACTACCATCGTAAATCAGATTGCTGCCGCAAGACGGACTGGACTCTTTTAACAACGCAAACTTTATATCGTGCTGAAGACAAGCCGCTAGCGCTTTTTTAGCACCGAGTTCAAACGCGGTGGTAAAATCATCCCCTTGTTTACTCAAAACTTTACCATCTGCTATTTCAGCCGATGGGCGAGGTGTTGGTAAACCACCAGATACTTCGGGGCACAGCGGTAAGACCCAATTTTTTTGCCGCCAATACTGCAAGGTATTATCTTGAAGGCTTTGTGAAGAGGCGTCATACCTCACCGGATAACCTAATAAACAGCTAGAAACTAAAACTTTAAACATAAAAAAGCCCCGCAACAATTGCAGGGCTAGTCTAATACAAATTAGATTTTATTTCTTTGCTAAATAATTCACCAAAGCTGCAATTTGCTCAGGCTTAGTCGTACCAGACTCACGAAGCAATAGCTTGTATTTACCGTTTACCACGAACATTGGTACCCCTGTTAGCGCGCCTTTATCAGAAAGTGTCTTCTGCATTCGTTGCATTTTTGAAGCTTTAGTACGAACAGAGAAACTGGCATAAAGTTTATCAAACTTCTCTTCTTCAACACCTTGTGCAATAAAGATATCTTTTACATCAGCAAGTTCATTGATTTTTGCGCGCTTGCCATGGATATGATTAAACATGGCTGCAACTATCTTGTCTTTTTGTGGCAGCACTTCAGCAGTTGCAAGTGCTTGTGCCAACACCTGTTGGATCTCAGGCTCTCTTGGACCAACAAAATCTATATGGCTCTTTTTAAACTTAACGCCTTCGTCCAGCTTTGGTTTAACGTCAACGATTAAATTTTCCATTGCGTTACAGGCTGGACAATAAAAAGAAAAATACTCCATTACCTCAGGCTTTTTCGTGCCACGCTCGGCAATAACTTCATAATGCACACCTTCTTCAAATGGCGCAGCCTGAGCAAGAAGAGGAAGCATTAGTGCAACCGCTAAGCCTTTTAATACTTTCAACATACTAACTTTCTCCAGTCCTTATTTTTTTAATAGATATGCGATCAATTCATCAAGCTGCTCTTGGCTCTTGATACCTTTCATTTCGATTCTGTATTTGTCATTTACGATAAAAGTTGGAACGCCTGTTAGTGCACCCGCGTCAGAAAACTTATTTTGTGCTTTAAGCATGTTATTTTCAGCACTCACGACAGGCATACTCGTTACAGCCTGCTCAAACTTTTCAGCAGAAATCCCATTTAACTCCATTAGCGTTTTCAAATCTTTAATGTCTAACAGTTTGTTTCTTTCAACATGAATAGTATTGAAAATCTTCTCAGCAATCACATCCGCTTTGCCTTCTTGCTCGGCAATAATATAGGCATAGCTAAGATTACTTTGCGTCTCTGTAGGAATACCTCGTAGGAAGTTTACATGGCTTTTTTCAAAGCGAGCTTCCTTTGGTAAATTCTTTTCAATCGCTTTTGCAATTGGCTCAAAGCGGAAACAGTGAGGACAGTAAAAAGAGAAAAACTCGGTAACTTTCTCTGATTTACTCTGTTCGGTTGTTAAGGTCGTGTAGTGCTCACCTTCGGTAAAGTCTGAAGCCATTGCTGCAATAGGCAAAAATAGTGCGACTAATGCGATTCTGAATTTCTTTAGCATGTTACTCTCTCTAATTTTAAGGAAATAGGCTCAAACTTGGTTCATCTAATGCGGCAAATTGCTCTTTTAACGCTAGGATCTGTTGTTCCCAGTATTTGTCTGTCGCAAACCAAGAAAAGTTCCGTTCGAATGCAGGATCCTGCCAGCGCTGTGCCAACCAAGCCATATAATTCACCATTCTCATGGCACGTAGCGGCTCAATTAACGCAAGCTCTTTTGAATCAAACGGCATAAATTCTTCGTAACCCATAAGCAGGGTGTCTAACTGTACCAATTGCTCGTTGCGGTCGCCATTTAACATCATCCACAAGTCTTGTATTGCAGGGCCTTGCTGACAATCATCAAGATCCACCAACATCAATTGATCTCTAGACCACAATAAATTTCCAGCATGACAATCCCCATGAAGCCGAAGTGTTTTAGTAACTTGATACTTTGAGGTTGCTTTGTTAATAACTTGCTCAAGAATAGTAACAAATGGAGTATGTAGATGACTAGGTACTAGCTGGCTTTTTAGCAGTGTTTGTTGCGCATCAACCAAAAAACGCTGGGTATTGAGCTGTGGTCTATGCTCGAATGCTCGCTCAGCCGACAGACAATGCAAGCGCCCTAGATAGCGACCTAAAATTTCTAAGTGGTCTAGATTATCGAGTTCGAACTGGCGTCCACCAACGCTTGGAAACAACGTATAGCGGTAACCTTCATGAAAGTGCAGACTACGCCCAGCAATAATTAAAGGTGCCACAACTGGCACTTCAGCTTCTTTCGCTGCCAGCGCGAACTCATGCTCTTCAAGAATTTGTTCATCCGTCCAACGCGCTGGACGGTAAAACTTCACTACATAACGCTTGCCGTCCTCAGCACCAAATTGATAAACACGGTTTTCATAGCTGTTCAGGGCCAATAACCCCGTTGTAGGATATATCTCAAGTGCCTCAATCGCATCTAAAATAAGATCCGGTGTCAGTGCGTTAAAACTAAAATCGTTCATAATGTTTATAAAAAAGCGAGGTTTTATACCTCGCTTTTACCTTACTCTATTATCTTCCTTTGAAGAAATTGGTCGGCTGCGCCAGCCGCTCTTCTGGATCTTCTTGGTTAATAAGCACAAACTCAAATTCGGTTACTGGCTTTTTCAAATCATATGGATCAATCACAACAGAGAGTGGCACATCTAATGTCGTGCCTGCAGCTAAGTGCACCTCATGCTTACCGATCACCTGATAATTACTTAGACCCGTTATTGCAATAGAAAATTTCTGCTCAACTTGCGCTTTGTTTATCACTTTCAAGGTATAGGTATTTTCTACCAATCCCTCAATATTGACACGATAAAGTTGATTTCTATCCCGAATAATATCAAGATCCATCGGCTTACGCATCGCAATATTCGCAACTAATGCACCAGTGATAACGACCAGGATCATTAAATAACCGATTAATTTACCACGTACTGGTTTGGTCTTTTCGCTAGATGATTCTAAATTGCGCTCTGTAGTGTAAGCAATTAATCCGCGCGGGTAGTTCATCTTATCCATAACACCATCACAGGCATCAATACACGCACCACAGTTGATGCACTCATATTGCAAACCATTACGAATATCGATACCGGTAGGACACACCTGAACACACAGGTTACAATCAATACAATCTCCTAGACCTAGCTCTTTTGGATCTTGCTTGCGTCCTCGAGGACCGCGACTTTCACCTCGTTCGCTATCATAAGCGACGGTAAACGTATCCTTATCAAACATGGCTGATTGGAAGCGAGAGTAAGGACAGATGTGTAAACACATAATTTCCCTCATCCAACCGGCATTACCATAAGTACAAATGGTAAACACGATGATGCTAATGACGGAATAAAAACCTGCTGAAAAAGTAAGTAAATCAGGGAGCAATGAGCGGATCGGGGTAAAGTAACCAACAAAAGTGATTGCGGTATACAGTGAAAAGAGTATCCAGCTACCGTGTTTTGCCGTTTTTCGCCAAAACTTGTCAAAATCCATCGGTCTCTGATCTAGTTTTTTCCGTTGGTTTGCTGTTCCTTCAAATTTTTCTTCAAACCAAATAAAAATAAACGTCCAAACGGTTTGCGGACAGGTGTAGCCGCACCATACCCGGCCATAGAAGGTGGTCACCAAGAACAGAGCAAATGCCGCTATCATCAGAATAAAAGCAAAGATAGTCAGATCTTGTGGCCATAGTGTCATGCCAAAAATATTGAACTTCTGCTCAAAAATATCGAACAACACCGCTTGATGGCCGTGAAAGTTTAACCAAGGTAAAGCCATAAATGCCAACATACCAATAAAGCCGATACGCCTTCTTAGCAGTTGATGTAGGCCAGACACCGCCCGGACATATATGCGATTACGAGGATTAAAACGATCGGGCGTAGAGCTATTGAGCGATTTCCCTTCAGTGCCACCTATTGGCTTTTGAATTTTTACTTCAGACGGTATGTTTTTAACCTTGATTCTTTCGTTCTCCATGGAAGCTCCTTAGTGCTTTGGAACGAGATGCACTTGCTACAGTGACCTTGAAAAATACAGGCTAAACTATTGCAATGTGCCCCATGACATAGTTTAGCGCTTACTATTATACGCTTTGAAACCCTATGATTAATAGTAAGTTGAGCTAAAACCCACCATAAATGATGAGAGACCTGTTGCGACCTGACAGACAAGTTTATTACACTAGGAACAAGATTTTTGTTAGCTAGATCAAATCAGCGTCAGATTATGAAAAAATTCTTAGTATTAGCCATTATAGTCGTTGCTCTGTTTACTGTGGATCATCCATTGATTAAAGAGCCAAGAGATAGGTTACTCGGTCAAGGCGTTGAAGTGCTAAGCGAGTCCAGCAAAGTACAACGCAGTACGGCTGCAAGAATCGCCAGAGCCAACGTAGTAAAAGCAATTACCATGACAGATGACGAAAAGCGCTATATTGATGAAGCCCTTGCAACAGATGAAAAAGTAAGGCTTTTCCACCTCAAGTATTGTAAAGAAAACGACTATAACTTGTATTTTTACGGCCCCGATCTCGTCAAAATCTGTGAAATTGCAGAGCAAGCCATTCATGAAGCAAAGGGATTATAATGGACTTTAGTCAATTAAATAAAAAGTCGGCAAAATCCTTTAATGATCAAAAAGCACTCATCAAAAAGCTTAGTCAGGGACGTGTTGTCAATTGCCCAAGCTGTCAGCAACCCATAGCACTCAGTTTAAGCCAATCAACGTCAAATAGAGCTGTGGCGCAATGCCAGCAGGGTTGCACATTTATCGAGTTAGATCTCGCATAAAGGTTATTCAAATAGTCCACTATTCACTGCGGCAACTTCGACTAACTCAGCATAAGATGCGGCAAACTCGTCAGCCAATTGCGCTTGAGTTAGTTGAAACTCGACCAGTGACTGTCCTATTTTGTCACAGTAAATCGTTAACTGTTGCTCACCAAGTGCAAAGAGCCCTAGTTGTTCTGTGCTCACTTGCAAAGCTTGTTTAATATCGTCGGCGAGCGGACTGGACATCAATTGCTCGTAAAAGGGCGTTGCCGCCATTAAAAATCCTTCGGCCCAATTAATTTTTTGCTCAAGTGGTGTTTCACTATTCCAAGGCAATTGAAATTCAGTTTCGTATACCTGCTCAGAAATCTCATGATGTAAGGCCATCAATGCAAACGCAATACTCTCATCTAATTCTGGATCCGCATTGGTTAAAGTCTTAAGCCACTTATCAACCTCAATACCGTTCGGGTCTATGCAGGTAGCAAATAAATATCCTTGTAAAAAAGCGATATCAATAGAAAGCTTGCGCGCAGAAAAGTAGTTTTCTAAATTCAGCTGATCAGCTGCAGTAAAAGAGAAGTCGTGCATAGTGTTGCCTTGAACTTAGGCGCCGTATCAGCGCCTACAAAAATACTTTTATATTAATAACTAACCTGAGATTAGATTAACTAAAGTCTGATATGACAGAAGTATATTATAAATTTACCGGGTAACGACCTTCGCCATCCGGTCTACCCAAAAACTTAACCGCATCGTGTACTTCTTTTGGTAGACTTGCATCTGGCTTAATATTACCAGATACGCGAAACTGGAAATTGGCAGCAAGTGTCGCATCAGCCTGTAAGCCCAGACGATTTTCAGGGTCAACAAGCACGGCAATATCTCCTGATTTACAATCGAGCTGGCCACTAAGGTCGCCGATACTAAACCAACCATTCATGCCTTTAACATCAATATTTGGACTACTTATCTCACCATTTAGCCCTTCACAGTATGGTGCACCACTTTGGTACTTTTTCACATTGACGATAACACGCCCTTTGGCATCAACCGGCAATGGCAGGGTTACTTGATCCATAGCCTGCTCAACACTGAAACGAAGTGAGGCATTATTTACCATCACTGATTTACTGACTAAATTCGATGAGAAATTAGCTTTTCCTGAGATCTCATTTTTATCTCTCGCATTACCAAACTGTACATTGCCTGCCAGATCACCGAGTAGTAAAGCCGACGGTTCAAGCTCCCACTGAACCTGATTCAATTGAATGTTATTGAATCTCACACCGCTCACTTGACCATGCCAAACAGAACCATTTACTGCACCTAGCTGCAAATTAGCTGGCAATTGACCTTTAAAAACTTGCAGCAACACCGCTGCTGGCATAGTAAAAGCACTAAAAATAATAAATGCGAGTAAAAATATAATGAGTAGAGATAGTGTTTTTTTCATAATTATTTCTCTAAAACCAAGCGACTAACACGCACAAAGCCAGGTAAATTCCCTTGTGTAAGGTCTAGGTTTTCTACTTTTACTCCATGCTTATTTGTCAGTTCATCTATCCAAGCAACAAGTTTATTAAATTCCACATCATCGATGGTTAAACGCAGGCTTTCGCCACTAGGTTGCATTTTACTGATATCGATTTGAAAGCGGCCACGGGTGTTATTGACTATCTGGCTGATATTACCGCCGCTAATCACCTGTGCAGGGCTGTTAGATTTCAGCTTATTCACGCTTTGACCAACCCAATTTACGAGCTCGTGATTACGTTTTAGCTTAGCTTCGGCATCGCTGACAGCCTGATTTAAAGGTTTGAATATACCCATTATCAGAACAAAAACGACAAAAATAACGCCGGCAACGATCAGCAGTTTTTGTTCTTGCTCTTTTAAACCACGCCAATAGTTAACTGCTTGCTGCTTCATGCTGCACCTCGAATACGAATTTCACCCACCACAAAGTCACCATCATTGTTCAGGGCCCCCTGTTCAACGCTTACACCGCGTTGCTCTAAAATTGCTTTGACCTGACCAAATATCTGGAACTCTTTTGCGCGCGCTCTAATTCTGAGTTCATTCCTACGTTTGTCGTAACGTAGCGTTTCAGGAGCGAAAGCATCAACCTCTTCATAAATGGCCACAAAATGATTTGTTAATTCGAGCAAGCCGCCTTGCTCCGTACCAGATAAAGCATCAAGCTCATTTTGGATCTGTTTTTTCAATAAATGCGGACGCACTACTTTATTTGGAAATGCCTGTTGATACATAGCAACCGCTTGGGTTTCTAGCTGATTAGCTTGATGACTTATTACATACAGTTGAGTGCCTTTAATTGCGATAAAGCTCACTACTGCCACGCTCGCCGCTATTAAGCCACTGCGCCAATCACGCCACCACTGCGGTTGCTTTTTCTTCGCAGCGAACCGACCTTGACGCAAATTAAAATCAATATTTGATAATGATTTCGCGAAGATGGCTAAAGGTAAATCGTAATCTTGTTGTTGCGCAGTGAGCGCTATCGTTTCTGAGAAATCACTTGCAGGGCTAAAATGCGCCAGCTGCTCAACACCCGCAATGGCGAGGTACTCGTTAACCCAGCTAAGTTCAGCAGTGCCAACTTGCCAAGCATTGTGTTTGAATAGCCATTGCTGCCCTAACTGCACGGCACTAGTCATCTCTTCATGAAGCGGCAGACATAAGGCGTCTGGTAGCGCTTTACTTACACTGATCCCTGCGTCATCGAAGGTACTAAACCAGCTTTGTAGCCAACTGCTATCACAAATCGCAACATCGATAGTATGTGTGTCGGCTTTCATACCCGGTTTACCAATTGCGATAAATAGCGCATCGATGTCGGTCGCGACATGTTCCTCAAGCATAAACGGTAAGGCTTGCTCTAGTTTCCTATTCCATTTTGCTGGTAATTCTAGCGTGCGTAACTGTACCGCAGTCGCTGGTAGTAACAAAACAACCGGTCTCGTTTGCGCTTTTTCGGCAAGGCTACCAAGCTGTTCACTCCCTTCTAATTCACCACTGGCAATAATTTGTTGTTGTTCTGTTGACCACACTAACCAGTGTATTGTCGCCTGGTGTGACTGATCCACACGGATCAATAATTGTTCTGTCACTCTACGCCTCCAAATTTACGAGCAAGCACGTACGCTTTACCATCTTTTGTTTCTATAATTGATGTGAGAGAAAAGCGTCGCTCATCAAACACAGCTGTTGCTCGCAACTGAAAATAATTGCTGTTAATCGTAAAAATTTTGGAAGTCTTGTTAGGGTCTTTGACCCCTTGATTCGCGACTTCCGTGTAAAATTCATTAATATCGGTAAAACCTTTTTTTGGTCTTGCAGAAATAATAGCTTCAGCACCTGACTTCGATAAACCAGGTATAAGCGCACTGAGTAAAAGCGCTTGTTCTGGCAATATCGTATTGACGTTTACCGCAAGCTCCTCACTTCCGGGGATCACGCAAACATAAGGCTTAATCTTTTCCATCACCAGCGGGTTAAAGCCCTTAATCACGCGTAGCTCACTAACAGACGCCATCAAATTATTAGCCGTTAAATAAGGCGTCTGATTAGACATATACTCGTCTTCTTCTGCCCCTGAGCGGTAAGTAATGCTATCTTCGTCAAGCCAATCGTAGACACTATCAGCAAGGGCTTCCTCGCTTTCGTTACTCGGCAAATCCTCAATATTCTTCAAAAGCTCCAATAGCGCAGCATGGGCTGGGTTAGTATTCTTTCCACCAATCTGCTGACCACCTTGGTTATTTCCATTTGTTTGTGACTTTGCTCTCAAAGCATTCAGGTTTAGGCATGCCTGTAAGTCTGTAACTTTACCGCTCAACGTACCATGGTCAACGGGGTAAGGCACTTCTTCACGAGCCCAAGGCTGGTCTAGATTAACGGTATCAGGATCATCTTTTTTCGCTTGTATCAACGCTCTTTTGACTAATTCCTCAGCACCATAGCTATACCACTTGGCTTGTTGCTGAGTTTGAATATTCGAGGCCTTTTGTACCTGCACCATTAAACTACTCGCCATTTCAGCGGCAATTGTCGCTGCCAATGCAACGATGAAAAGTACGATGACGAGTGCCGCACCTTGCTGCTTCATGGCTGTTGCCCCTTATCATCAGCGACACCACTGCCTGGCGTTAAAAATAAACGGCTTATTGGATCCGAGTCTTTTCTTTGCAACGTCACTTTAATCGCTTTAGGTAACGATTTCGACTTCCAATCAGCTTGCCATTTTAGTTTGTCGTCCAAAAATTCAAACTTTAATTCTTCGACATCTTCCAAGATGACCTGCGCGCGGGGCTCTGTTCCATCTAGCTGATCAACGTATATTCGATAAATACGCTCAAGCTTGTCATCGATAACCCGATAGCCCACTGCCTGCAGTTCAGAGCGAGGCAATAAACTAATAGGGTTAGTCCAACCATCACGAACAAAAGCGATACCATCATATTGGCTCTCAAGCTCATACCGGCCATGGATGATATAAGTTGGGCTAAAATCCCCGGCTTCATTTCTGACTTCTCGCTTAGTGATCTGATTAAAATCCTGATCCATCAAGCGGAAAGTCGTTTGTAGACCTTCAATTTCGGCAATTTTTTCCGCTGATGCAGCTTGGGCCTTCAGCGTTGAATCTAAAATTTGGTGAGTCGCCGTCACCACCACCGCTAAAATAGCCAGTGCCAACAATACTTCTATTAGCGTGAAACCACGCTGAGGTGTATGCACTGTCACTACTTACTCCGGTACATAAAAGTGGTGATGTCATACACTGAGTTTTTGAGTTCAGGTTCGCGGAAAACGTGCACGGTGAGCTTTACAAAGCTAGGATCTGCGGTTTGTTGGATATGCTGTTGCCAATACCAAGTGACCCCGGCCATTTCCTCTTCGCCTTTGTTACCATTCTTCCCATGCCAGTCATCACCTTGCGCACGCAAAAATACCAAGCGATTTTCTGCCACCCACGACGCATAGGTCTGCTCTTCAAGCGAGCCGATATGGTTTATATGTTCGCTTGTTGCTTGCATTGCAGCAATACCAGCGACAGCACAAATACTGAGCGCAACCATGACTTCAAGTAAGGTAAAGCCCAAGCTTTTTCTAGCGTTCATTCTTCAGGTTCCCGCTTCAGCCCTACTGGTGCCATAAATTCACCTTCGACAAAAAATATTGGCTCTTGAAGCTCTTTATTTTCCACACTTAATCTAAATGCGCTGACTTCACCGGAAGATAAAATAAGTACTTGCGGGATCTTGAGCTTTTTAAGTTCAAGCAAATTGTCGTCGTCGCCGCCACTCATCAACTCTCGCCAATTTGCTTGCTCAAGTAAGTTATCTTGAGACCAAGGCAGATCTTCTAAGATTAATTCCACTTTGTACTGCTCAGGCAGCTCAATTGGTTTGTAGATATCGTCGGCTTCGAAAGTTCGCCACTTCTCACCGTCAAAAACCAAAAACTCAATCACACCTTTATCTAAGTGAAAACCAAGTTCAACCTGATTTAGTACTGCAAATTCTGATGCAAGATTAATCGTCCCCTGCACACGCATAGCCATGGTTTCGAGCTCTTCCTCATCACTATCACTGACGGTATAAGTAATGAGATTTACTGAAAAAGCAATGATCACCAAGACAATAAGGACTTCTAGTAAACTGAAGCCCTTTACCTTAGCTAATGCCGGTTTATGCAGAGGTGCTAACATAGATTAACGTTCGTCTTCCGTATCCCAGTTACCGATATCATCATCAGTTCCAACTTCGCCATCCGGACCCATTGAAAAGATATCGATTTGGCTCATTTCGCCAGGACTTACTAATTGGTAAGGATTACCCCATGGATCTTCTGGAAGCTTAGAAATAAAGCCACCTTCAGGGAAACGTTTTGGTACCGGGTCAATATTGGTTTGCGTTACCAAAGCTTCCAAGCCTTGCTCTGTAGTTGGATAGCGTTTGTTTTTTAGTTTGTACATCTTCATTGCGTCTTCAATCTGACGAATATCTAGACGTGCCTTTTCTTTTGCTGCTTCTTCTTGTTGACCCATCACGTTAGGCGCAACGATAGATAAGATCATACCGATGATAACAAGTACCACCATCACTTCTAGTAGTGAGAAACCTGATTGTTTTTTCACAATGTTTACCTCAATGCTGTTATTGATGACCATGCAAAAACATGCGATGGCCTTTCCTTTTTGACTACAATCCTACGGCTTTGTTCATCGCCATAATCGGCTGAAGAATCGCCATAACTATAAACAGTACAATAATTGCCATCGTCGCTATCATCGCAGGTTCTAGCAACTTCAGCGAGACATTTACCATACTTTCAAATTCTCTTTCTTGGTTATTCGCTGCACGCTCAAGCATCTGTTCTAATTCACCCGACTTTTCACCGCTGGCAATCATGTGCAGCATCATAGGTGGGAACATTTTGGTCTGTTGCAACGACGCTCTAAGGCTTGCACCTTCACTCACACGAGTCGCCGCTTCTGCAACGGAGGCTTTGATTTTTTCGTTCTCAAGTACTTGGCCTGAGATTTTCATGCCCTCAAGTAGCGGAACAGAACTCGATGAGAGAATACTTAAGGTACGCGCAAATCGTGCAGTATTGACACTGCGAGTTACCTTACCAAGACCTGGTAAACTCAGCAGCTTACTATCATACCAAAAGCGGATCTTAGGTTTTTGTAATGCTTTTTTAATCGCGTAGGTGCCAATGACAACCACTGCCAATGTGATCATCCAGTAGTTTTGTACAAAATTACTGGCAGCCATAACCCACTCTGTTGTCCAAGGCAGTGCTTGCTTAGATTTCTCAAAGGTCTTCAAGATCTTTGGTACTACCGTTCCCAATAGAATGGAAACAATCGCGATAGCAAAGATGACCAAAATAATGGGATACACCATCGCTTGCGTAATTTGGCTGCGCATATGCTGGCGCTGTTCAGTGTAATCGGCCAAGCGATTTAGTACTTCATCTAAGTGCCCTGACTTTTCTCCAGCGGCAACCATTGAGCGGTACAAGTGATCAAATACGTGAGGAAACTCCGACATACCATCTGCAAGTGTATAACCTTCAACGACTTTTGATCTTACCGCCATCAGCATACGCTTTAGTCTTGGCTTTTCGCATTGCTCAGCTACAGCCATCACCGCAGCTTCAACAGGTAAAGAGGATTGGATCAAGGTTGCCAACTGGCGCGTGATCAAGGCAAGATCTGATACCGAGGGACGGTAGCCTTTAAAAAGCGTAAAACCACCACTACTTTGGTTTTTATCTTTCTCCGCAGCAGGCAAAACTTCAAGTGGCATCATGGCTTTTTCTCTTAGCATCTGCCTAACTTGCTTCGCCGTGTCTGCTTCTAAAATTCCTTTCTTCTCTTTGCCTTTATCATCTAAGGCGCGGTATTCAAACGCTGCCATTAGCCTTCCTCACGTGTTACACGCATTACTTCTTCTAAGGTTGTTTGACCAGCAAGTACTCGCGAACAGCCATCTTGTCGGATGCTTGGCGTACGCTTACGAATATACTTCTCAACCGCCTGCTCACCTTTACCGTTATGAATAAGTTCACGGATGGGCTCATCAACGATGAGAAGCTCATGAATACCTGTACGGCCTTTGTAACCATTGAAGTTACACTCTTCACAGCCGACTGCACGGAAGATTTGCGTGCCACTGTCTTTGGCCACACCCAGTAGTTCACATTCTCGTTCATCCGCCAAATGCGCTTCTTTACAGTTAGGGCAAAGCGTTCTTACCAATCGCTGTGACAGCACGCCTAGCAGTGATGAACTCAAAAGAAACGGCTCAACACCCATGTCTTCCATACGCGTGATAGCACCGGCGGCTGTATTCGTGTGTAGTGTGGATAATACCAAGTGACCGGTCAAAGATGCTTGAACACCAATTTGCGCGGTTTCTAAATCTCGGATCTCACCGACCATCACTACATCGGGATCTTGACGTAGGATTGCACGTAAACCTCGAGCGAATGTCATATCCACTTTTGGATTCACTTGTGTTTGGCCAATGCCTGGGATCTCATATTCAATCGGATCTTCAACCGTTAAAATATTGCGATCCTTAGAATTGATTTGTGTCATGCCTGCGTACAGGGTCGTACTCTTACCTGAACCCGTTGGACCAGTAACCAGTATAATACCGTGAGGCTTGGCTATGATCTCTGCAAACGCATCGCGGTTTGCTTGGGTCATGCCCAAATCTTCGAGATCTAATCGCGCATTATTTTTGTCTAGTAGACGCAGCACCACTCGTTCACCAAAGCTTGATGGCATCGTTGATACACGCACATCCACGGCTCGTCCCGCGATCCGCAGACTAATACGACCATCTTGCGGCACACGTTTTTCTGCGATGTCGAGCTTAGCCATTACTTTGATACGAGAAACTAATAATGAAGACAATTTACGGTTTGGCTTCAAGACTTCTTTCAGTACACCATCAACCCTAAAGCGAATAACTAGTTCTTGCTCGAATGTTTCGATATGAATATCCGATGCACCTTCTTTTATCGCTTCACTCAACATGGCATTAATTAGCTTGATGATAGGCGCATCATCATCCGCTGCAAGCAGGTCTTCTGTTTGTGGCAATTCTTCAGCAAGCGAGAACAAGTCCATCTCGTTGCCGATGTCTTCCATCATCTGTTGTGTTTCAGAGCTGTCTCTTTGATAAGACGCCTCAAGCATATGCTCAAAGCGTTCTTCATCTAAAGCTTCGAGATGTAATGTCTTTCCTGCAACTCGGCGTACCTCCATCAACGTTTCAAGATCGAGCGTACCTTTGTGAAAGAGCTTAGCCTGATCGCCATCAGGGCTGAGTAACACCCCTTTGCGACGTGCAAACGAAAATGGCAAACGTAAAGTGATTGCTGGGATGGGCGGCATTTCAGCCACCTCACCTAGTATTGGCTCAGCGCTTTGCAGCTGCGCTGCCATCTCTTCAGCTTCAGCTCCTAAATCCGGCGTGACTTTCTCATCAATCATTTTCACGCTCTTTTTTGTTTTGTTCTTTTAAGAACTCTTCATACGTAGGAGGCAGAGTAAGCTTATCATCCCACTTAGGTAAGATTGGCGTGTCTTCAAATGGCATTAGCTCAATGCCATCTTCTCTTTGTTTATGCTGCTCACCACGGATAAAGTTATATTTTGAATGGCTAATTTCATTCATACTGCGGCTATCACGTACAATAGTCGGACGAATGAATACTAATAGATTGCGTTTTTCCTTTTTAGTCCCTGTTGATCTAAATAGGTGACCTAATATTGGAATGTCACCCAATAGTGGTACTTTAGATACACTTTCTTGAACGGTTTCATCAATCAGACCACCTAAGATAACCATGCCGCCATCATCAGCGATAACCGTGGTATTGATAGCACGTTTAGCCACTCGAATATCCACCGACGTCGCACCTTTCACGCTTGATACTTCTTGTTCTATCGTCAGTTGAACCGCTGTGCCATCGTTAATCTGAGGGGTTACTTTTAATTTAATACCCACTTCTTGGCGGTCTACCGTTTGGAACGGGTTTGAATTATTGTCGTTCGCCGTTGAACCCGTAACAATTGGCACTTCTTCACCGACGATCATGGACGCTTCTTCGTTATCCATAGTCGTAACCGATGGCGTGGCAAGAATATTTGAGTTGGTATCAGTAGTTACCGCTTGAATGATTGCACCCCAATCATTCTTGACAATACCTGCGGCTAACCCATTAATACCGCCTAGAACTTTGGCAAGCCCAGTCAAATCGCCCTTAACAGTCTCATCATATTCTGTTGTTTTTCCAGATTCTGTACCTGTTATATTTTTAGTGACTGTTTTGTCACGAGCTTGCTCAGCAGCAACCGCTATGGATCCAATTGGTGCAGTTGTACCGTCATTAAACTGTAGCATACCGCCTTTTTCAGAGATCCATTGTAAGCCAAGGTTAATACCATCGGCTTCAGAAACCTCAACAACAATCGCTTCAACCAATACTTGGGCACGACGGATATCCAGTTTTTTAATAACTTGACTCAGTGAACGCATAGTGTCTGGCTGCGCCGTTATCACCAATGAGTTTGAGTCTTCATGCGCCTCAATGCTGGTTTCATTTTTGCTACTACTGCGAGTTCTTGCTTGCTGACCTGCGGCTTGCTCTTCTTCAATCGATTTACTCACGCCTTGAAGAACCTTAACCAGATCTTCAGCTTTTGCGTAATTCAGATAGAAGACCTGAGTATTGCCTTGGGATTGCAACTCGTCGTCTAAACGCTTTATAAGCTCAGCAGCTCGGCTACGCGCCTGTGACTCGCCGCTGACAATGACGCTATTAGTGCGGGTATCTGACACAATTTTCGGGATAAGGAAGTCTGGTACACCGCCTTTCCCTGAGTCTTGAAAAATCTTTTCAACGACTTTAACAACATCTTCAGCAGTGGCATGCTTCAGCTTAACGATATCAACACGTTTATCACCTGCTTGGTCAACCGTTTTGATTATATCAACTAGACGATTCACCGAGGACGCGTGGCCAGTTAGCATCATCACGTTTGCTGAATTTAGATTGGTTACGTGACCACCATCTTTTTGGTCACTGAACTGACGAATAAGTGGACCAAGCTCTTGCACGCTAACGTTCTTCACGCGAACAACGCGTGTTACCATTACGTCACCATTACCTAGCTCTTCACCAGATACCAAAGGTACATTTGACTTTTTACCATCAGAACTACGAACTACCTTAAGCACACCGCTATCCATTTCAATAACAGAATAACCGTACACTTCCAGCACGTTTAAAAAGAACTGATAATAAAGCTTTTCATCCATCAGCTCATAACTGCGAACATTGATATTACCGCGCACGTTAGGGTCTATGATGATAGTTTTATTCAGCTTATCACTAACGATATTAATGAATTCATTAATATCAGTGCCTTTGAAGTTCGCGGCATATTCAACCGCAGAAACAGAAAGTGAAATACCAGCAGCAATCAAGAGCGTTGCATACTTAGCTAACCCTTTTTTGGTTTTTGTGAGGTGTAGCTTTTTACCCATTATTCTAAAACTCCAAAATTAGTAACTTTACAGGCTAAACTGCACATCCATCACTTGACCGTCTCGCTCAATCGTGATGTTCGCATCTGTGCTCGTTCTAAGTTCATTAATAGCTGACATAGCCTGTTTCATATCCGTGAGCTGAAACCCATTAATTGCGATTGCTAAATCATTCGCTTTAAGCCCCACCTGTTCGAACAATTCAGGATCCTTTCCAGGTGAGAGACGATAGCCAATAACTTCGCCGTTACGCTGTTCCGGAGCAATCTTAATATAATCAAATAATTTACCTGGATCGCTGAGCAATTCCTGGCGACGATTTGCTAGTTCATTTCGAGATGGGGTTGGTGAAGCTGTGCTGTTGACGATTTTCTTTGACTTTGTTGGCATCGCCACAGTGCGACTAAACTCTATACCATCTAACATCAGCGTTTCAAAACGCCCACTGACATCCAAAATCACACGATCAGGTAACACTCGGGCAAGCTTAGCGCGAGTGCCTGTGATTGGTGCATCAACTGAGTAGGTCTCCTGGCGACCCTGAGACTCGATAATAGCAAGACCCGCACCATCATCTTGGCTTACCGCTACGATACCGGTTAGCCTAACGTTAAGCGTTGTTTCTGGTGCATCAGAAACCACGGGCTGTGGTTTGGTATCAGGCTTAGCATTTGCCTCACCAAACAAATTTTGAGCGACAATTCCTTGGCTTGTGATACCGCTACTTGATTGACTATACAGTTGTGATGCTGGAAGCAAGGGTTGTGTTTGTGGCACTGGCCATAACAACCAAAATAATTGCGAAAAGAGAAACGCAACGTAAACAACCGACAGGACAACAATGATACGACTCAATTTTGCGTGAGGCAAACCAAGCCAAAACTTCTGAAGCTGTTGTAACTGTAATTCCATATAATACTTTTCTTATTTTCTTGAACGCCCCAGTGTACCGCCTCGAAATTTTTTCAACAAGCGTGCATTTGTTAAACTTTTAATTAAATAGGTACACCGTAGGCCAATTAACTGAATCTAAACTTAACCTTGGAACATAGACACTCATATTAGTTCATTTTTTAGGTAAAGTGCGATTAACTCACAAGTTTAGTGCCTGTCATCTACTTTGTTTGCATAACGAAATATGCTAAATTTGTTAGGTTAAATTTCACACTAGCAAATAGTTAACGAATTGTGACAAAACTCCAACAGGAAAACAACCAATCTGAACAGAAAGTTCGTATTGATAAGTGGTTATGGGCTGCTCGCTTTTACAAAACACGAGCGCTTGCTCGCGATATGGTCCAAGGTGGCAAAGTACATTACAACGGTCAACGCTGTAAACCAAGTAAAACGGTTGAAGTCGGCGCGGTAGTGAAATTAGCCCAAGGATATGAAGAGAAAGAAGTAACCATACTCAAAATCATGGAAAAGCGACAAGCGGCTCCAATTGCTCAAACTCTTTATGAAGAGTCTGAAGCAAGCATTGAAAAACGAACGCAAAACGCGTTGGCGCGCCAAAACAATAGCTTGTTTGCGCCTCGTCCTGCCACTAAGCCGGACAAGAAACAACGCCGTGAATTACTTAAATTGAAATCAAACTAGGATTTTCATTGATGCAGACTGATTTACTTCATCGTTATATTTTTGACAAGCTAGACGTACGTGGTGAGCTTGTACAAATAGAACAGACTTTTACTGACATCATTAGCGGTCACAACTACCCAGAGCCTGTGCAACACCTATTAGGCGAGTTATTGGTTGCAACCAGTTTACTGACCGCTACGTTAAAATTTGAAGGTGACATTGCGGTTCAGCTCCAGGGTGATGGTCCAGTAAAATATGCGGTGATCAATGGTAATCACAAACAACAGATGCGTGGCGTGGCAAGGCTGCAATCTGAGGTTTTGGGATCATCTATACCTGAGCTCATGGGCAAAGGGTATATGGTTATCACCATTACACCGACAAAAGGCGAACGCTATCAAGGCATAGTTCCCCTTTCTAAAGAATCACTTGCCGAATGTTTAGAAGAATACTTCGAGCAATCTGAGCAATTGAAAACCCGTTTATGGTTCGCAACAAGCCTAGTCGGCGATAAAGTGAAAGCGGCAGGTCTGTTTTTACAAGTACTGCCCGTCAATAAAGAAAAGTCTGTTGCCGATTTCCAACATCTTGAAGCACTAAGCGACACGATTAAAGATGAAGAGCTACTAGATTTAGACGCCAATACCGTACTAACTAGACTGTATCACGAAGACAATCCTCAACTTTTTGAACCGCAAGCTATCTCGTTTGTATGTGGATGTAGCCGAGAGAAAACCGAGAATGCGCTGGCCAATGTCGGACTAGAAGCCTTGATGGAAGACTTGCAAAAACACGGCGAGGTCAATATTAGCTGTCATTACTGCTTGAAAAACTACGTTTTTAACGAGCAAGATATTAAATCGTTATTTAATTAAGTTGCGCTTTAGCCCTTAATTACAAAATGAAACCGCCATTTTTGGCGGTTTTTTTATGGCTATTGGGTGATACCGGTGTCATAAAACATACAAAAGTTATGACACCGGTATCATTGAAATTATTCAAGTTTTTTGACGTTTTTATGTAATTTTAAGCACTCTAAAGGCTCGAATATCTCAATTTCATCTGTTACTATAAATTTAGCTAAGGGCAAGAGTACCCCAGAGCTATCCCGTTCAACTCTCACTTTTTAGGTATAAACATGACTTCAAGCGCTACTCGTTTTGTCGATTTAACCGCAGCTGAACTTGTCGAACACGCTATCCGTCGTGGCGAGGGCACTTTAGCCGCAAATGGAGCTTTTGTTGCAAAAACTGGTCGTCGTACTGGACGTTCACCAAACGACCGTTTCATCGTAAAAGAATCAAGCACAGAAAATGACATCCAATGGGGTAACGTAAACCGCCCATTCGAAGGTGCTAAGTTTGATGCTTTATGGGCTCGCGTAGAAGCGCACGTTCTTGAAAATGACCACTTCGTCTCTCACTTAGAAGTCGGTGCGGATCCAGAGCACTATTTACCAGTCGTTGTAACGACTGAAACTGCTTGGCACCACATTTTCGCTAAAAACATGTTTATCGAACCTAACTCTTATAACAAAACTGATTTACCTGAATGGCAGGTGATGAACGTTCCTTCTTTTGTTTGTGATCCTGAGCGTGATGGTACAAACAGCGATGGTACCGTTATCATCAACTTTGCACAGCGCAAAGTGCTTATCGCAGGTATGCATTACGCCGGTGAAATGAAGAAGTCGATGTTCTCTGTACAGAACTTCTTACTACCAGCAAAAGGTGTGCTACCTATGCACTGTAGTGCAAACGTTGGCGAAGCTGGTGACACAACGTTATTCTTTGGTCTATCAGGAACAGGTAAAACTACGCTTTCTGCGGATCCTAAGCGTTTTCTTATCGGTGATGATGAGCACGGTTGGGCACCTGGTAGCGTATTCAACATTGAAGGCGGTTGTTATGCGAAATGTATCGACCTGTCACAAAAGAACGAGCCTGTTATTTGGGATGCAATCCGTTTTGGTACTATTTTAGAAAACGTCGTGCTAGATGAAACGCGTACTCCTGATTATACCGATTCAAGCTTAACGCAAAATACGCGTGCAGCTTACCCTCTTGAGCATGTTGAAAAGCGTAAAGTTGAAAACCGCGCGGGCGAGCCTCGTGCAGTTGTATTCTTAACTTGTGACGTGAGCGGCGTATTACCTCCAGTTTCAATCCTAAGCGAAGAAGCTGCAGCTTATCACTTCCTTAGTGGCTACACAGCGAAAGTAGGCTCAACTGAGATTGGTTCAACTTCTGATATCGAATCAACTTTCTCAACTTGTTTTGGTGCTCCTTTCTTCCCGCGTCCAGCAGGCGTGTACGCTGAGCTACTAATGAAACGCGTGCGTGAGTTTGGCGCTAAAGTTTACCTAGTAAACACAGGTTGGACTGGTGGTCCTTATGGCATTGGTAAGCGTTTTGACATTCCAACAACTCGCGCCGTGATTGATGCAATCGTAAACGATACATTAGAGGGCGTTGAGACACAGCACATTGAGGCACTAAATTTAGATGTACCAGTGGCAGTGGAAGGTGTTGATAGCAAGCTACTTAATCCGGTAAATACATGGCAAGATCAGGCTAAGTATGCGGAATATGCAGCTAAACTTGCGGCTGACTTCAAAGAAAACTTCGCTAAATACGATGTTTCTGAAGCAATCAAAGCAGCAGGCCCTCGCGGCTAACCTAAGAAAGATTCCTTTATCAAAAGCGCCCCTTGTTTGGGCGTTTTTTTGTGTCTGATTTTTTACACATGAATATCTTTCAACAAACTTATTATTAACATTTAGGTACATACATGCTTATATATTGCTGATTATTTAAACAGCACGTATAAGGAAAACCATGAAATTACAATTAAAAAAGAAACAACTAAAATCGCTGCAAGCGAAAGATCTAAACAATCAGGCGACCAGAAAAATTGCTGCCGCGGGCGCGACTTTTGGCTCTAGAGTTGATTGTGGCAGTTGGCAAATTTGTGATACTCACGTTGCGATTTGTGAGTCAATGGGACTTTGTCGTTCAGTAGATATCTGCTAATAACGCGATAACCAAGTCCTTTAATAGGGCGAAAACTCGCCCTATTACGACGTACTCCAAAGCTTATTTAGCACCAACTTTTTAAAGGTTAATACAAATTGTTTCATTGTGATTGGAATGATAGCCACAAGCGCAATTCCCTTATCAAAGTCAGGGTTAACACAACAGTAAAGTGCAATCTCAGTTTTGCTGCTTTCTCTAAAGCGTGCGATTTCAGCCTCGCTGTAATTGGTTTTGCGTCCAACAGCCTTCAAACACCTTAGGCCATTATGAGGGCTTACCAAGCCAACTGGATTGATGGTGTCATAGAGCGTTGCTATCGCGCTATTTTGAGGCAAGTTATTTGGATAAACTTCGGCGATATTTTTTGCCATGGCCCTGAACATGGCGGGACTGAGCATGGTATCTGCATATAACAGTTGTCTACGTGGGTTACGTATATAACGTTTTAATACTTCTATAAGAGAAAACCTAAAGGTGCTGTTTTTCCCTCTAAAGGCAGGTAAAAAAGCAGCTGAAGCGCCAACAATACAAACATCCTTGTTGCTATCATCAAAGGTCAATAAGCAATAGCCGACAATGTCACCGCCTGATAAAAACAACCGAAGCCTGCGCTTTGTACTTTCACCTTTTTCAAAGTACAGTGCAAAGTAATGCTCTACCTCTACATTAGAAAAGCTTGTCGCTATCACTCGCTTCAATTGGTTTAAATACGGTGTATCTAACATTCCCTTTTGATAGCTTAAATCCCTATGCTTTATTGTGCTCAATTTGCTCGCCTACTCTTTTGAAAATCATGCTTCCTCAAGCTTTCCCCGATAAGCTGGCAAAGAAACCTCCGCGATCAGACCACCACCATCTCGATTTCGTAGTCTTACTTTACCGCCGTGTGTGGTCACGATACGTTTGATAATGGCAAGCCCTAAGCCACTCCCCTCACTCCCTCTAGCCTGATCTCCCTGTTTAAATGGTTCGAATACAGACTCTAACTCTGACTCAGGAATACCTGGCCCTCTGTCCATTACTTTTACGATAACAGCACGGTGCTTGGGGCTATACTCTGTCGTCACCTCAATATCTTGTTCAGAATAACGGATCGCATTTTCAATCATGTTAGTAAACACTCGCTTTAACGCGACGGCATTCATCATTACCGCTGGTAAGTATTCCTCTGCTTGCAGGTGAATTGGTCGCTGATGCTGCTGCTCTGCATGAACAACTTCTTCAATAACCGTGTTAACATCGTCTGGCGACATTTCCGCACCGTTGTGATGACGGAGATATTCAATGAATTGGTCAATAATCGCATTCATATCTTCAATATCGTCGATTATCCCCTCGCGCAGGTAGTCTTCTTCATCCGACATCATTTCAGTTGCTAGACGAATTCGGGTTAAAGGCGTACGTAAATCGTGCGATACACCAGCCATTAACAGTCGTCTATCACTTTCTAGGTCTGCGATCCCTTTAGACATTTTATTAAACGCCCGAGTCACCTCTATGACTTCCGTGGACCCTTCTTCAACAAGCCGGGTTGAAAAGTCCCCGACCCCTACTCGACTAGCAGCAATTTGTAGTGATTTTAGCGGTTTATTTAGATGCCGAGCAAAAAGCCAACCCCCTAACACACTTAAGAAACCAATACTGGAGAGGTAGAAAACTAAAAACTCCATTTTTGTTTCACTGAGTCCGCTAAGCGGCACTCTTACCCAATATCCTGGCGCTTGTGGTGGCTCAACCCAATAAACAACCGGATCTCCTTGGCTTATCCTGACTCGCGCAGAGCCATTAAGTTGCTCCGACATACTACGAGACAGCAATGTATATTCTTTGGCCTGCCCCAGCCCATTTACATACGCCTCTCTTTGTGTCATCACCTCAATGCCGGTTATCTCAAAAAATTTGCGAGATAGTGTATTGTCCACTTCAACACCATCTTCCCAATCAATGAAGACCGTTTTAACCTGCTTAGCGAGCATCAGATTCACTTGTTCAAAGGTTGGTTTGAAGACGTATAAGGTAACGGTAATGTAAGACACGACTTGATTTATCAATAGTAACGCGCCGACAAAGAAGACGGTTTGCCCAAATGCACTACGAGGTAACATGCTGGCTACTTCACGCCGTCAGGCACAAATACATACCCAAGACCCCACACCGTTTGTATATAGCGAGGATTAGAGGCGTCATCTTCAATCATACGACGTAAGCGCGAAACCTGAACGTCAATGCTACGCTCAAGTGCGCTATAATCACGCCCTCTAGCAAGGTTCATTAACTTATCTCGACTAAGCGGCTCTCGAGGGTGACTCACCAGTGCTTTAAGTACCGCAAACTCACCTGAGGTAAGTGAAATTGTCGCTTCCCCATGTTGCATCTCTCGCGTCGCTAAATTAAGGGTAAAGTTACCAAAGCTCACTTCATTTTCTTCTGCCGCAGGCGCACCTGGTACTTCTTTGGCACGACGACGAAGAATGGCTTTTATTCGCGCCAACAGTTCTCTTGGATTGAAAGGTTTTGGAATGTAATCATCCGCGCCAAGCTCAAGACCAATAATACGGTCAACTTCGTCACCTTTCGCCGTCAACATGACAATTGGGATCTCATTCTCTTTTTGTCTTAAACGACGACAGATGGAAAGGCCATCTTCTCCAGGAAGCATCAAGTCTAACACCATCAAGTGAAAATTTTCGCGTTCAAGTAGTCTATCCATTTGTTCAGAATTGGCTGCGCTGCGGACGATAAATCCCTGCTCTACGAGATAACGCTCTAAAAGACTGCGCAGACGCATATCGTCGTCAACTACGAGCACTTTGGTGGTTTCATTTCCCATTTATATTTCTTCTATTTATTAATTTACTAAAGCGTGCTGATCTGCGACATTTCGTGCACAAATCATCATCCTGTTCATTTAACGCTCATGGCGATAATGGACCATGATATTATTATGCATAAATATAATTGAATTTGGTGCTTTTCGACACCATACATTGATACTAGATTGTTACCGAACATTACAAGGGTTTAACCCAAAATACCTGAGAAACATGAAAACGAATTTGATCACGCCCGAAGGATACCGCCAACTGCAGCAAGAACATGATCACCTGTGGTTTGAAAAGCGCCCAGAGATCACCAAAATTGTGAATTGGGCAGCGAGTTTAGGCGATCGCTCCGAAAATGCCGACTACACCTTCAATAAACGTTTATTAAGGCAAATAGATAGACGGGTACGCTTTTTACGAAAGCGTATGCCCGAACTAAAAGTCGTGGAATATAGTCCCGAACAAGAAGGTAAAGTATTTTTTGGCGCTTGGGTAGAAGTAGAAAGCGAAGAAGGCGAGGTTCGTGCATTTCGGATTGTTGGACCTGATGAAATATACGAACGCAATGACTACATCTCCATCGATGCGCCAATGGCTAGGGCATTGCTAAGCAAACAAGTCGATGATGAAATTACGGTCACCACACCGCACGGCCGAAGACTTTGGTATATCAACCAAATCGAATATCGCAGAAACACCGAACAATGATAACATTGAGCTAAATTTTGTTTGCCCGAGATGAGTATTATCTAGGCAACACAGACCGATTAAGAAGAGTATAAGGATTTTGCATGAGCAATATCACACAACGTTTAGCAACTGAGCTTAACGCCAGAGAACAGCAAGTTAATGCTGCTATTAGTTTGCTAGACGAAGGGGCAACCGTTCCATTTATTGCACGTTACCGTAAAGAGGTAACGGGTGGCTTAGATGACACTCAACTGCGTTTGCTTGAGCAAAGGTTAGGTTACTTACGAGAACTTGATGAACGTCGCGAGTTTATTTTAAAAACCATCGATGAACAGGGTAAACTCTCTGCTGAGCTAAGTGCAGAAATACAAGCCGCCGACAGTAAAACCGTACTCGAAGATTTATATCTCCCATACAAACCAAAGCGCAGAACAAAAGGCCAAATCGCGATAGAAGCAGGTTTGGAACCCTTAGCTGACGCTTTATTTGCAGATCCAACGTTAGACCCAGAACAACAAGCGACTCCTTTCATTGATGAAAGCAAAGGCGTTGCTGACAGCAAAGCGGCTTTAGATGGCGCTAAATTCATTCTCATGGAGCGTTTTGCAGAAGACGCTAAACTACTTGCTAAGCTCCGAGCACACCTTAAAGACAACGCGCAAATCGAAGCAAGAGTCATCGCAGGTAAAGAAGAAGCAGGAAGCAAATACCGTGACTACTTTGAACATAATGAGCTACTAAATAAAATTCCATCACACCGTGCGCTGGCGATGCTAAGAGCACGTAACGAAGGCTTTTTGCAGTTATCTATCAACCCGGAACCAAGTGCAGAAGACGCCGCTCAATTTTGTGCGCAGATCATTGCCGATCATTACCGCCTAGCCGTCTCTGGTAAAGCTGCCAGTGATTGGTTGATGGGTGTAGTCCAGTGGGCATGGAAGATTAAAATCGCCCTGCACTTGGAAAACGAATTCTTAGGGTCAATGCGTGAAAAGTCAGAGCTAGATGCTATCGAAGTTTTTGCGAAAAACCTAAAAGATCTGCTGATGGCTGCGCCTGCAGGTGCAAAAGTGACAATGGGTATCGATCCGGGATTACGTACCGGATGTAAAGTCGCTATTGTCGATGCCACAGGCAAACTGATTGCAACGAGTACTATCCACCCTCATGCCCCTCAAAACCAGTGGGATAAGTCGCTGAAGACACTAGAGCAAATGTGTCGCCAATACAAAGTTGAGCTTATTGCTATCGGTAACGGAACCGCGTCTCGCGAGACCGACAAACTGGCCGCAGAACTGCTAAAAAGCGCCACCGAATTAAAACTTAATAAAATCATGGTGAGTGAAGCTGGCGCATCGGTGTACTCTGCCTCTGAATTTGCCGCAAACGAATTTCCAGATCTTGATGTATCTCTACGTGGCGCAGTTTCTATTGCAAGAAGATTACAAGATCCGTTAGCAGAGCTTGTAAAAATCGAACCAAAATCAATCGGTGTTGGCCAATATCAGCATGATGTTTCTCAAAGCCAGTTAGGGCAAACGCTAACTGCTGTGGTCGAAGACTGCGTAAACTCAGTGGGTGTCGATGTGAACACGGCATCGATACCATTACTAACGCGCGTCTCGGGCTTGAATAAAACATTAGCCAGTAACATCGTAAAATACCGCGACGAAAATGGCTCTTTCACAGATCGCAAAGCGCTTAAAAAAGTTGAGCGATTAGGACCTAAAGCATTTGAACAAGCAGCCGGTTTCTTACGTATCGCCAATGGCGACGATCCACTGGATGCATCAGCAGTGCATCCTGAAGCTTACCCTGTTGTCAAAGCGATTTGTAAAAAACAAAATCTAGAAGTGAATACCCTTATCGGTAATCGCGAAGTCTTGAATGGCCTTGTGGCAAATGACTATGTAGATGATAAGTTTGGGGTACCAACGGTCACTGATATTATCAAAGAATTAGATAAGCCAGGCCGAGATCCTCGCCCAGAATTTAAAACGGCGCAGTTTAAAGCTGGTGTTGAGACAATCACAGATCTTAAAGTCGGTATGATTTTAGAAGGTGTGGTCTCTAATGTTGCCAATTTTGGGGCTTTTGTGGATGTAGGTGTACATCAAGATGGACTTGTTCACATTTCAGCACTCACGGATAAGTTTATTTCCGATCCACGTGAAGTCGTTAAAGCGGGAGATATCGTTAAGGTCAAAGTGATTGAGGTTGATGTGCCTCGTAAACGCATTAGCTTTACCATGCGCTTAAACGATGAAATATCTCAAGCTCCAGCGCAAAAACAAAACGCTAAGCCGCACAAAGGAAAACCGGTGCCTAAGTCTTCTAAGCCAAAGTCACGAGATGCAGGTAACGCCGCGATGGGTAATGCGTTTGCTGAAGCCTTCGCAAAGCTGAAGAAGTAATCTCAACAGAACAGTGAACAAAGAAAAGCGCGGCCTTGGTCGCGCTTTTCGTTTGTCGGGGGTTTTAACTCGTTTTCACTGCAATGACCCGCGGAGGAGAAGGCCAATACCTACGGTTAAATTTGCACTGATAGCGATGCGGGTTGGTTAGGCATCGCTACATGTTGATAAAAATTTGAGATCCTGAGCGATCTTGCTTGGATTTCAGGGTCAGCTTCAATTGGCATCGCAACAGCGTAAGGATCTGCATCCTGCTTAAGCTTGGCTTGCTCCTCTTCACTCTCTGCTTTTGCCTGCTCACCACTCAAGCGGCGAGTTTGAATGTTTTGTACCCGCTTGCTATCACTTTGCTCTTCACCACTGATAGAAGCTTTTGCCAACTCAGCCTGCGCCGCCGAGAGTTTTTGAGTCGCATCTGCTGCGATGGCTCTGTCAGCGCCAGATGGTTCTGCTGGTGCTAACGCTGCCGCTCTCACCGTTTGCATTTTTTCAATCGTGCCCTGCGGATCACCTTCCAGCGGCGCAACGTCGATCATCACCTCGCCGCCAATAGCATAGTTATTGCCATCAGGACCGCGCTGATATTCATAACTCGGTGAGCCGGCATATTGCCCGCCTACTCTGGCATGAGCCTGCTCATGTAATCTTACTTCTCTATCTCGAGATTTTAATTCTTGAACGATCTGCTCATCTTGCTCGGTTTGTTGCTGCTCTTGTTCATTCTTTTCTTTTTCTTGGCCTTCGCCTTTTTCACCTTGCTCTTTGCCTTGAATGGTTTTGCTTTGCTCTGTTTTACCATCAGAGCCGTAAACTTTTGCATCGTCTACGTTAGAAGAGCGGCCTTTTTCAGAATCGGAAAGGTTGCGGTTTTCAGTAAATGAAGAGTTAGTTGGTGCAGGTTTTGGGATCGCTTCACGCAGCTGATTATCGCGTACAACCGTTTCGGTGTACACGTTGGCAGTGTTTAAATTCATCGCCGGTGGTGGCGTTACTATGTTCATTACACTTTAATATCAATCAACGTACCTAACACTTCATCTGCAGTGCGAATAGTTTGCACATTGGCTTTCGCGTTAAACTCTTCAACTTTTAAGGCTACCACTGATTCGGTCAAGCTTGGCGTCTCACTCACTGGAGCCGTCACAGCTTCACCGGCACTAGCACCTTGCAACTGCCGCCCAGCTGCACGTTCAGAATCACTTTGTTGATCGATGGCAGCGCGGTTAATATCAGCACTTGCTTGGGCAATCCCCTGAGCAGCGCGGTTATAACCGTCAATTCCATTATTTAACACATCACCTATTGGCATATTCGCACCTAGATAAACCTTTTCTTACTGACTAATTATTGCGCAAAATATCAACAAAGAAAAGTAAAAGCGGCAATTTTTTGCCGCTTTATTACTCCAAATATTTAAACAATTGATTTAAGGCGTGATAAAAAGGCTTCTTTATGAGAGATAAAAGGCGCATGAGAGGCCTTTGCAAGCGTATGAGCCTTAAAATTTGGATTTAATGCCTGCATTTTCTCGACTGCCGCTTGTGGAACAAGAGAGTCTAAACGGCCGAATATACCTATAATGGGAAGTTTCAGCTGTGAAAATTCACCACGTAAATCCTGCGATTTCAATATCTCCAACCCACCAGCTAGAGCTTTCGCCTCCGCTTCTGGCAGAGTACCCAGTAACGCTTTAAGTTGTTTGATGTCTTCTCTGGCATGTTCACTGCCCATCGCTTGAATCGCTAAAAACCTTTCTATCGTTTTTGCGCTATTGGTTTGCAGTTGAGTCTCAAAGTTGTTTAGCACCTTAGGGGCTATTCCGGGCCAATCAGCTTGCTCACAAAAAAATGGCGTTGAAGCGACCAAAATAACCTTGCTAACTTTGTCTGGAAAATGAGTAGCTAAATACAATGCAAATAACCCCCCCAAAGACCAGCCTATCAACACGCTTTGTGGCATCAGCTGCTCAGCAATAAGTAAAGCGTTACGCTCAAGAGAATAATCGCCCTCGGCGCTTGGTGTACCACCAAACCCAGGAAGATTGACCGCTTTAATTGGTGTTGTAGGTGCTAAAGCTTCCTCGCATAACTGCCACACCGCTTTGTTCATCCCCCAACCATGGAGCAGCACAACTTCATTTTGCATTTATCTGTTCTCTATACCAAACTTGACGCCATGATAGCTAACCCGGGATGGAAAGCAATGATCCAACTTAATCGGTTATTACCTAAAAAGTGGTGTCAGCCTTGTGTATGTTGTGAACAACGCACAACAGAAGCCTTGCTTTGTCCACACTGCTTACAAGCCTGCTTAGACTTTATGGAACAAGAGATTAATCTACTTAATTACCCTAATATCCAACGCATGGTCAGCCTTGAAGACTGCGATGGGTTAACCGTGGCGAGTTGGTACCGCACGCCTATAAATACATGGTTGCAAGGAGTAAAGTTTAACCACAGCAAAGCCTATCAATGTGCCTTGAATCTGCTGGCTCAAACACTATGGCAGCGCTTCAGTGAAGAAAATGGCTTCCCTGTAGACCTAGTTTGTTGTTTGCCACTACACCGAAGACGGTTAATCCGACGAGGTTACAATCAAGTTGAGCAAATTTGGCAAGGGCTACCAATCACCCAGACAATACTCAAAAGAACAAAGCACACCAAGCCGCAATCTGAGCTGACCAAAGCTAAACGAAAACGTAATTTAAACAATGCCTTTGTGCTCAACCAATCTGTTGAGGGAAAAAATATCATATTGCTTGAGGATGTGATCACAACGGGCGCGACCATGAATGCAGCGGCAAAAGTGTGTAAACAAAACGGGGCGAAAATGGTGTGGGCAATGGCTATCAGCCTCACACCATTCGACGCTTAAAAGCGTATTATTTAATTGATATAGCTAGAACAGATACCAATCAACTTGCTAAATATTCTGGACTTTATCTTATGCCGTGTGCAAAGAACAACGCGTTATTTAGCAGCCGGCTAGAACCGAACCAAAAGCCACGAAATACCGGGTTGTCAGTCATTCCAACAGCCACCCCACGTCCAGACTTTGACGCAATCAAGACAGAGGAACCTGCGATCTGCTCAACGTTGATATTATCAGTATACCCTGCCAATAAAGGCTTTTGAGTGTACGTTAACGACTCGATAAATGGCTTATTATTACGATGCATCACCCAAGTACTATTTTTAAAGACAGGTAATTCCCGGTTCTCGAAGCCAAAAGACAAGGGATGACTTAAATCCAAACGCGCATCAAAAATCGCGCCGGCAATCCGCTGCTTTGCCGAAAGGCTATCTTGATCTGCAAAGGTGAGATTTTTGCTGTCAAACTGGGCTCGCATTTCTTTGCTTGAAACCATTTTAGCGTCTAGTAGTTGCTGTTCGATTAGCCACTGTGCACCACGCTTTTGCCCCCAAATCACACCGCCTTTAGCAACCCAACTCAAGAGCTTGGCTTTGCTCTTGTCACTTAAATCTCCATACTTACCATCAGCCAATAAAATATGGGTGTAGCGTGTAAGATCGAGTTTCTCGATATGCTGCTTTTCCACAATCGACGGGGCTAGTTTTAAATGCCTATCCAAATGATACCAAAGCTCACCCGCTTCATATTGACTTACACCCGCACCACCTATGATGAAGACTTCTGGCTTTTGCAGCTGCAGCATTTGTCTTGACCCAAAATCGACGCCACTTTGTGTCATGCCTGTAGTCACACTATAGACTGGAAGTGAAAGCTCTCTGGCGATTGTTTCAAGCTCAGTAAACCAGTCCGCTTGCTGTTGAATACCACTTGCTATCACCAATGTACCGGCCTGGAAGTCATGAGAGCCTGAGGTTGTTGATGCTGAAAATGGTGACATTGCAGCTGCTACTTTCACTCCTGCCTGTAAGAGTCGATTTGCTAATTGTGGCGCCAGATAATGGTGCCATTCTATGGTGTAGGCATAACTTCCTGCAACGGGAGCCAATATATTTGAGTCAGTGCTCGATTCACCTTGAAGCTTTAAACCCCAGCCACTTTTTACTGCGGCAAAATCTAAATCATAAGCATACGGCATCGTCCAACCTGAAACATCGTAGAACGTGTTGTCCTTAAAATGCGTCTGTGTGCTAAATAGTGCTTTTATCAAGCGATATTGCGGCTGGGCTAGTGGAATGTATAAATCCCCTTGCTGATATTCGGTGTTATCAACTTCTTTGGCTTTTGAGAGGTATTTCACCTCTATCTGATGCTGTTTCAATAAATCCACAAACGCTTGAAAACGGTAGTTATCTTTGCCGCGAGCAACAACGTAACCGTTAATTTCATCTTTACTCGCAAGCTCGTTCGCTTGTTGATAAAACTGCTGCTGATAATCAAGTAAAGCGCGTCGATGCGTTATGCTGGCTTGGAATGTCGAGAGACTCGTCGTGACTTGATTTTTAATCGTTTCAGGAAAACTCAACACGCCATACTGAGTTTCTTGTGCATGCCCTCTACTACTAGCTTGTTCGAATAAAATGCCAACCGCACCATTTACGTCGGGGTACGTAGAACCTTTGCCATAATAAAAGTCATCAAAACTCTCTTGAGTAAAATATAACTCCCCTTGCGCATCAAGAGCTTTGGCATGAAACTTACCAATCTCGTTGGTTAGCGCTACGTTTTGTAATGGGGTAATTGGGTGAGTTCTTGATGGGATCCCTGGTTGGAAAAAATACGTACTATTTGGTCCCATTTCATGAAAATCGGTCAGTACGTTTGGTTTCCAACGATGGAACGCTTTGATCCGTGCTTTTGACTCAGGATGTTGTAGTAGTAACCAGTCACGATTGAGGTCAAACCAATAATGGTTAGTGCGACTAGAAGGCCAAGACTCATTATGCTCACGATGTGCAGGATCGGTTGATAGAGACATGCTCTTATTGGCGTTTGCCCATGTAGCAAAACGTGATAAGCCATCAGGGTTCAAAGCTGGATCTAACAATATCACCGCATTATCAAGGAGCTGCGTAACAGACTCGCCCTGCGCCGCAGCTAAATAATATGCCATGAGTACCGCGGCATTGCTTCCTGAAGACTCATTACCGTGCACGCTATAGCCCATCCACATCACAACTGGCTGGTCTGAACGGCTTTGGCTACTGCTCAATGAAGCAATATGATCTTGCTGAATACGCGCCAAGTTTTGTTGGTTTTGTGGCGAGCTCGCTTTTAGGAGTAACAAAGGACGTCGCTCATGGCTAAACCCGATTGTTTCGACACTCAGTCTTGGACTTTCGCTTGCAAGGGTATGTAGATAATTAACGATTTGATCGTGGCGCAAATGCCACTGCCCAACTTCATATCCAAATGCTTGTTTTGGCGTAGTTATTGTGGGATCAAATTTTACTTCATCGCCAAAATAATAGGCAATGGGCTTGGCCTGCAAGCTAAAGCTCAACAGCACGATAATACAGCTTATTAACCGCATGATAATGTCCTTTAATTCCGATTACTTTTCAAGCTAACAAGCACACCGCCGATTGCCAAATTTTTACGCCGAACACTAGCGACAACACGACGAGGAGAGTATGATACGTATTAACCGAGTAATTTAGTCAAGTATAGAGCGAATTATGATCCATATTTCAGATTCTGCCCAAAGCCATTTCGCGAAACTATTAGCCGATCAGGCTGAAGGCACCAATATTAGGGTTTTCGTGGTTAATCCAGGCACCTCTCAAGCTGAGTGTGGCGTGTCATATTGCCCAGCAGATGCCGTTGAACAAAGCGATATCCGCTTACCGTTTAATGGTTTTGAAGCCATCGTTGATGAAGAAAGTGCACCATTTTTAGAAGAAGCCGATATCGATTTCGTTACCGATAAAATGGGGAGTCAGTTAACGCTTAAGGCACCAAATGCCAAAGCTAAACGATTACGTGACGATGCGAGCCTAGCTGAACGCGTAGAGCACATGCTTGTGACAGAAGTAAATCCACAGTTGGCCAATCATGGTGGTCAAGTTAGCCTAGTAGAAATTACCGCAGATGGTATTGCAGTACTTCAATTCGGCGGTGGTTGTAACGGCTGCTCAATGATTGATGTCACATTGAAAGAGGGCATCGAAAAAGAGATGATCGCTAAGTTTGAAGAAATCAATGGCGTACGTGACATCACAGAGCACGCGCGTGGCGAACACTCTTACTATTAATGAGCAAAACCCTCATTTATCGCTTAGGGTCTCACCCTAAGCGAAGCCTCAAATTTTTCCTTTTTGGCCTTGTTATTGTGTTACTCGCGGGTGCTTTTATAGCACTGGGTTATTATCAAGATCATCGCTTTCAAATCGCAGGTTTAGTGCTTTTACTTCCTGGTTTGTGCTGTGCCTTTTACGGTTATATTGGTATTTTTGCTAACCGCTTTTCTCAAGTGATAGAAGCCAGAGAAAAACGCCGCCAAGCCCTAAAAGATAACGACCCATTTGCTTAACGCAGCTCCATTATTCGAGTAAAGCAGCTTCTCGAGAGAGCTGATGATATTTATATGCCAAAGTCAATCCACGCAACCCCATAAAACAACTCATCGCAAGCCAGAGCGCATGATTACCGAGTGGCAATGCAATTAAAAACGGCAAGAAGAAACCGAATACCGCAGAAACTAACATGCTGTTTCGCATTTCTTTAGCACGAGTAAGCCCCACAAAGATGCCGTCAAACAAAAAGCAACTCATAGCAATCAAAGGTAATAGCACCAACCAAGGTAAGTAAGTACCTGCCAACGTTATTACTTCGGGGATATTGGTTAATAAACTAATGATCCAGCCACCAGCTAGATAAAAAATAGCGCTGTATAAAAGCGCAAATGCAGCCCCCCAAAACAGGCTTACTTTTACCCATAATTGCAATTGTCCTAACGAGCTTTGTCCTTTTGCTCTGCCGACCTTAGCCTCCGCAGCATAAGCAATACCGTCCATCGCAAAGCTGACTAACATCAAAAAATTCAGTAAGACAGCGTTGGCCGCTAGTGTGATCTCACCAAGCCTTGCGCCATAGAAAGTCATGAAACTAAAGCAGAGTTGTAAGATCAAGGAACGAATAAAAATATCACGATTCAAGGTGAGTAAACTGAACCACTGTGCGCGCTTTGGTAGAGTGAATTTCAACGTAATACCGTGACGCTTTGCGACCAATGCGCTCAAAAACAAGGATAAGCCTAATGCCGAATAGTCTGCAATCAGTGAAGCCCACGCTGCACCTGCTACTCCCCACTCAAATCCGACAACAAATAAAATGTCCAAGGCTATATTCACTATGTTTGTGAACAACACCAGATAGAATGGTCCTCGCCCGTAATGCATCCCAAGCATAAAGCCCAGCAACACAAGATTTAACATTGCTGCAGGCGCACTAAATACACGGATCTGAAAATATAATTTTGCTTGCTCAAATACTTCACTAGAAGCATTTGAAAGCTGAGCAATAACTTGGATCAGCAGAGGAGATAACACAATCAAACTCACGGCAAAGAGCAGCGCAATGAGCATACTGGTATATAGTGAACGTGTTAGCTTGTCATGGTCTTGCTGGCCGCTTGATTGAGCGATCACTCCTGTTGTACTCATTCGCAGAAAACTTGCAAGCCAAAATAGTACCGAGATAGCGCTAGAGCCAAGCGCAATCCCAGCCAAAAAATGCGCATCCCCCATATGACCAATTACTGCCGTATCGACTAATCCTAACAGTGGCACCGTAATATTTGATAGTATCATCGGACCTGCAAGTAGTAAGAGGCTCAGATGTTGCGCTTTATGGCATTTAAGAAATTGATACAACATATTATTTTTGGTTTGGCCCTATTTTCAGCAAATAGTTGGAGTGCGGTTATCTTACAGTATCATCACGTGAGTGAGAAACTCCCAGCGGTCACCAGCGTGAGTGAAGAAACCTTTAAATCTCATCTTAACCACATTAAAGAACATGGTTTTTCGGTGATACCTTTACCACATTTGTTAGATAGCCTGAAGTCGGGTAAGTCTCTACCAGAAAAAACGTTGGCTATCACCTTTGATGATGGCTATGAAAACAATATCACTGCGGCGGCCCCGATCCTGGAATCTTTTGGCTTTCCCTATACGATTTTCGTCAACCCTCAACTTATTGACGAAAAGAAAAGCTATGTCATGACGTGGGATGAACTGAGGGCATTAGCAAAACGCGGGGCTATTATCGCAAATCATAGTGCTAAGCACGATTACCTCCATCTCAAACTAAAAAATGAAACAGTGGCACAGTGGCGTGCGCGTGTTGAGCACGATATCACATGGTCACAACAGCGAATTAAAGAAGAAATTGGCCACGATTACCCCTACCTCGCATACCCGTACGGCGAATTTAATCATGAATTACAAAAGCTAGTAGCAGAGCTTGGACTTATTGGTATTGGGCAACACTCTGGTGCGGTTGGTATTTCTTCAGATTTTACACGTATCGCTCGCTTTCCCGCATCGGGAAACTACAGCAACTTAGAAACATTAAAAACTAAGCTCGAGACCAAAGCGTTCTCTCTACAAAAATTAGAGTACCTTGATAGCGTCACGAACAATAAATCCCCAGCAATCACGTTGCATTTTAACAATAAGGATTTTCATCAGAGTCAATTTGCATGCTACGTTTCAGGTGTTGGGCAAGCTGAGCTGACGTGGCTATCAGAAACCAGCGTACGTATCCAAACCCCGAAAGCACTATCCATAGGACGGTCACGATATAACTGTACTGCGCCTTCAATCAAAGACACAGGACGATATTATTGGTTTTCACAACCTTGGGTTATTGAAAAATAACAGCTTTGGGTAGGAACAAATTAGCTCTTACCCTTACTTTTTAACCGCGCTCAACATGGTTTCGGTCACTTTACTCAAAGGTACCAGACTTTGCACTGCACCAAGCTCGTACGCTGCTCTAGGCATTCCCCATACTACACAGCTTAGTTCATCTTGTGCAAACGTCTTGGCACCAGCGACTTTCAAAGCTAGCATTGCTTTTGCTCCATCACTACCCATTCCCGTGAGCATAGCAGCACAAACATGCTTCCCCATTGGCACAAGGGAGTTAAATAACACTTCAACTGAGGGTTTATGACGATTAACAGGCTCAGTATCATCTAATCGGCAGACATATCCGGTTGCAGTGTGTGCCACCTTGAGATGTTTGTCTCCCGGTGCTATGAACACATGACCTGGTAATAAAACATCACCATCTTCCGCTTCTTTGACTGATACCGCACAGGTGCGATCCATTCTTTGCGCGAATGAGGTACTGAAAACTGGTGGGATATGTTGGGTGATAACAACAGGAGGCGCGTGTGTTGGTAATCGCATAAGCACTTCTCTGATCGCTTCAGTTCCTCCAGTTGAGGCGCCTATGGCTAAAATAGTATTACGCGAAAATGTATAATTACGGCCAATTTCTAATTCGCTTTCCTGTTTTGGTGCTTTAAAAGCCCTCACTCTTGCACCAGCCGCTACTCTAATCTTCTTAACCAGTAAATCGGAATAAGACATTAAGGTATCAGCAACATTGCTGGTGGGCTTAGAAATAAAATCAACTGCACCTAACTCTAGTGCTTCTATCGTGGCGGGTGAGCCCTCTTGGGTCAACGTAGAGATCATCACAACAGGCATAGGCCTTAAACGCATTAAGTTTTTAAGAAAATTAATGCCATTCATTTTTGGCATTTCTATATCCAAAGTTAATACGTCAGGCGAAGTAGATTTAATGAGCTCTCTAGCTTCATAAGGGTCTTCCGCGGTGCCAACGACTTTAATACCATCCGCCTGACCTAGTATTTCTTTTAACAACCCACGAATTAACGGCGAGTCGTCAACAATCAGAACTTTGATCATATTTCACACCTAAAATAGCTCAATATCAGTTTTATTGTCTTGAGCCTCAATGTCATGTAAGTAACGCACTTCACGTTGTTCAATTGTGTTATTGTGCATGGTTCGTAACTTTTTCACTTGCGCTTTGCCACTTTGAGGATGAAAGATAACTTTTCTTGGCCAGGGGCCACCTACATCCTGTGAAATTAAATTCAAACTTTCCTCTTCCACATAGGCTTGAGCAAACCTGATGTTCCCTTCCCCAATATCAGTCATTGCGCTAATAATTTTTCCACCGCCAAAAAGTTTGATTTTTAAATTGCTTCTAGACGCCCCATTTTTGAGTACTTCATTTATCAGATACTCCATCGCCCAGTTACCATAACGACAATTTAGGTCATCCGCATGCACTTCTCGTAGCGCTTTCGCTCCGGGTAACATAAAGTGATTCATACCACCTATCCCCAATTTCTCGTCATATACGCAAGCTGCAATACAAGACCCTAATACCGTCGAAATCAATTCGTCCTGCTTAGATACATAAAATTCCCCAGGTAATACTTTTGCAACGACTTTAGAACGTCCTGAATCCCAAAAGCGTTTTACATGTTCGAATCCTCTGAGAACAGGTCTAAACTCTCTCATTCAACTGGCCTTTTTGATAAATGGTTTTACCTAGGTTTTTAAATTCCAGATGCTCTTTTCCCATCGTCTCGGAGTGCCCGATAAGTAAGTAACCATTGGGAACTAACATGTCATGATATTGCTCAAACAATTTATCTTTGGTTTCTTTATCAAAATAAATCAAAACATTACGACAGAAAATAACATCAAAGGGTCCTTTCATTGGCCATGGCTCTAGAAGATTAAGTCGTTTAAAATGGATGAAAGATTGCAATTTAGGCTTCACTTTATACATTGCTCCATCTGCACTTCTAAGAAACCATTTTTTGAGCTTATCTTCATCTAAACCCGTGACGTTATTTGCCGTATATTCTCCGAGACTCGCTTTGCCCAAGACGTTGGAATCTAGATCTGTTGCTAGCACTTTGACGTCCCAACCACTTGGAAAAGCATTCGCAATGGTCATCGCGATACTATAAGGCTCTTCACCTGTAGAGCATCCAGCAGACCAGATTCGGACTCTTCTGTCGTGTTTGTGCCTGGCAATAATTTCAGGAACTATTCTTTTCGTTAAGAACTCGAAGTGATGATTTTCTCGAAAGAAAGAAGTTAAGTTAGTTGTTATTGCATTAATAAAATGGCTAAACTCAACATCTTGATTTTCTTCCAAAAAAGACAAATACGCCTCAAATGATTTTAGCCCGTTGGCTCTTATGCGCCTCGCCAACCTTGAGTAAACCATTTCCCTTTTATGCGGCCCGAGTACTATGCCGCATGTGTCATAGACCCGAGCCGAAATTTCGGAGAAATCCTTATCGGTCAACAGAAACTCTCGCATCGTCGTATTCCTTCAGCCAACCCCACTAAGGAATTGGTCTATTACCAAACCCTAAAACTCTTCCCACTCTTCCGAGTCATCAGCAAACTGATTACTTCTCGTGTTTTGCTGCGGGGGCTTATTGGAATTCATTGTCCGTTTTGGTAATTGTTTTTCTGGCGCTTTATAGTTCTTCGGTGACTCAGATATTTCTAAGCTACGGTGTGAAGATTCATCAAGAGTGAAGAAGTTTAATAATCTTCTCATATCATTTGCTTGCTCAGCCATCGACTCCCCTGCGGCTGACGCTTCTTCAACTAAGGCAGCATTTTGCTGCGTCATTTCATCCATTTGTGACACTGCTTTATTAACCTGCTCAATACCTGAACTCTGCTCAATCGACGCTTCAGCAATGTCAGAAATCATGTTTGTCACCCGCTTAACGGACTCAACTATTTCTTTTAGTGTTTCACCTGACTCATTAACCAGTAACGTACCATCTTCAACCTTACTTACACTGTCTCTGATCAGGTCCTTAATTTCTTTAGCTGCTGCGGCAGAACGCTGAGCTAGATTACGAACTTCACCAGCAACCACAGCAAATCCTCGACCTTGCTCTCCAGCCCGAGCTGCTTCAACGGCTGCATTTAATGCCAATAGGTTTGTCTGGAAAGCAATTTCATCAATAACACCTATAATGTCAGCAATTTTCTTGCTTGAATCATTAATTTCAGACATGCTTTCAACTGCGCGTGTGACTACTTCACCGCCTTTGGTCGCCTTGTCACAAGTATCTTCAGCCAACTCATTAGCTACTTTCGCGTTATCTGCATTTTGTCTAACTGTGCTCGTCATTTCTTCCATGCTAGAAGCAGTTTCTTCTAGCGAGGAAGCTTGCTCCTCGGTCCGCTGACTCAAATCTGCGTTTCCTTGAGATATTTCATCTGCACCACTGGCAACTAGATTTGCAGATGTACGTATGCGACCAAGCATTTCGGTTAACTTCTCAGCAGTGGTGTTTGCGTCTTTTTTGAGCTTTTCATAAGCCCCGCGATAATCGCCTTCAATACGCCTAGTCAAATTACCAGTCGCCAATGCGTCTAACATATCCCCCATGTCTGTAACAGTCTCATCGACAGTAGACACTAAACTATTTAACCCTTTGGTTAGTCTTAAATAGAAGCCATCTTTCCCATCTTCTGATAAACGAACACTAAGGTTACCAGCGTTAGCCGACTGAACGAGGCCATTCACCTCTTTCTCAATCGTAACTTCTTTGGTTCTATCTTCCCATTCGACAACGGTGCCCACGCGTTCATTATTGCCATCAAATATCGGATTGGCGACTAGACCAAAGGTTCTTCCGCCGACAACGATTTCCGTTTTATACTCAGTTTCGAGCCGAGAAAGCATACTGCGTTGATGACTTGGGTTGCGGTGGAATACATCAATATTCGCCCCCATAAGATGGTTACTGTCAAAATTAGGCAGGTCACGCCTTAGATCGCTCTCAGCATTTCTCATCATATCTTTCACTGCGCGATTCAAGTAAACGATCTCAAACTGCTCATTTGCTATCATCGTATTCGTTGAAACGTTGTCTAATGCTCTTCGGACGCGTAAGTTTTCAGCTGCGGCAGTTTTCTCTTCTTCTTCACGAACTAAACGCTCTGTTTTGTCGTCCCACTCTACAACGGTACCAATCCGCTTTTTCTCTTCATCAAACACCGGGGTCGCAATTAAACCAAAGGTGAAGCCAGCAACTTTGATATCTGTACTGTATACATCACTCAGTTTCTCAAGCAGATTTCTTTGATGGCTAGGGTTCGCATGAAACACATCAATACATTGCCCTACAAGCGTATCCACATCAAAGTTCGGTAATGATTTTCTAAGCTGCGTTTGATTGTCTCTCAACATTCGCACAACCGAATCATTAACATAAATAATATTCAATCCTTCGTCCGCTAGCATCACGTTTGCCTGACAAACGTCCAGCGCGCTCGATATACGAGCATTGTGACTCGCCAAGTCCGCCTGCTTTTTCTCTAGCGCTAATTCTCTTGTAAGGTCTTTCCACTCAACTAAAGTCGCGATCCTTTGCCCTTCATCATCGAAAACAGGCGTGGCAATAAGATCAAAGGTCAAACCTGCCACTTTGATTTGTGTGACATATGGACGGGTCAAATTAGCTAGGATGCCTCTCTGATGGCTGGGGTTTTTATGAAATGTATCAATGTTTGCACCAATCAAATTATCAACATTAAAGCCAGGCAATTCTTGCTGTAACTTAGCCTGATTTTTACGCAGCATGCTGGTTACGGAATCGTTCAAATACACAATATTGAGAGAAGCATCTGCAAGCATAACATTGGCCTGACAGACCTTTAAAGCTAGCAACAAACTATGGCTATGATCTTGACTATCTACTGCGTCACCATTTAATAAATTAGCAACCGCTTTGTATAAAGATGATTGACGTGACGCATTACTTGCATTGAGTAAACTAGCATCTTTACTCTCTATCGCGGGAACAATTTCCTCAACATCTTGTAACTTAGAAAGCAGAATGTTTGCGCTTTGCTTAAGTAGTAAAATTGCCAGCACCACACTGACAGCTGCTATAACCATCGCCACATAGGCTTGTGTAGACATATTAATATTCAACATTTGAACACTAATTGCCAAGCCCACAAATATTATGGCACCCGCAATCAGAACCCTATTGTTGAGTTGACTTGCTAATGCTTGATCGCTCATGTTATCCCCCGACAACCAATTGCTCATTCTGCTTGACTTCAAGATCTAATATCTTCTTCAAATTTAAAAGTACGACCATTTTTTCACCAACATTTACAAGTCCCTGTACAAATTGACTATTTTCCGAGTCTTGAAAATCTGGAACATCCTTCGCTGTTTCTTCGTTGATGCTGTATACGTCAGAAACAGCATCAACAACTAACCCCATAATTTTTGTTGCCTCTTTTATTACAACGGAGACAACGATAACCACAGTTAGAGCTCCATATTCGATTTGCGGTAAGCCGAATCGAATCCTTAAATCTATGATTGGTACTATCGTGCCACGTAAATTAATCGCACCGTTCACATACTTAGGAGCATTTGGAATTGCAGTGACTTCTTCCCACCCTCTGATTTCCTGTACGGCCAGAATATCCATGCCATACTCTTCGCCCGCCATCATAAAGGTGAGAAATTGTGTATCGTCATCTCTGTCTGCAAGCATGACTTGTTCATTAATCGAGGCTTTTTCAGTGATCATGACACCACCTCATCTAACTCTTGTTCTACTAATAATTCTTGAGTTCCTGGACGCTTTAAGCCACTTAGCTTGATAAGACCACTAATATCAACAATTAAAGAGACTCTGCCATCACCTAAAATTGTCGCCCCTGAGATCCCATTTACTTTCTGATAATTCGCTTCGAGACTTTTAATAACGACCTGTTGTTGCGCCAGTAAATCATCTACCAACAACCCCACTTTGTGATTATCACTCTCAACAACCACTAACAGTGTTTTATCCAACTCTTCTATTGCACCACCATGATTAAATAATTGATATAGCCTTAGTATTGGTATGTATTCATCTCGTAACCGTAGCACCTCTAAGCCATTACCTACTTTGCTCACTTTTTTAATATCTATTTGTAAAGACTCAACAATAGAAATAAGTGGAATGATGTAGGTATGCTTTGCAACTTTAACCAGTTGACCATCAAGAATGGCCAGCGTTAATGGCAATCTAATTGTAAACGTTGAGCCAACCCCTTTTGCTGAAGTTACTTCAACGCTGCCGTTTAATGCTTGAATATTTCTTCGAACAACGTCCATACCCACGCCGCGACCAGAGATATCACTCACTTCATCGGCTGTTGAAAACCCAGGCCTAAAAATAAGTTCATTAACCTCTTCAATAGTCAGCTCATCAGTTGCTTGAATTAGGCCATTGGCAATTGCTTTACTTTTTATTTTTTCGGTATTCAAGCCTCTGCCATCATCCATGATTTCAATCACAATATTTCCACCTTGGTGGAAAGCATTCAGTGTCACCGTACCCACAGGATCTTTTCCGGCTTTTATTCTGTCTTCCGGTGTTTCTAAGCCGTGATCCAAAGAGTTTCTTACTAAATGAACCATAGGATCGGAAATTTTTTCCATCACGGTTTTATCTAATTCTGTTTGCTCTCCTAGCAGTTTTAGCTCAACCTGTTTGTTCAACTTCTGTGATGTGTCTCTTACTAAACGAGGAAATCGGCTGAAGACAAAACTAATAGGTAACATCCTGATCCGCATTACATTTTCTTGTAAATCTCGCGTATTATGGGCTAATTGAGCGAGGCCTTCTTGCATCGCAGCAAGCGTATTTTCGGTCGGTTCTTGCTCGCCTAATTGAGTCAACATAGCTTGGGTAATAACCAACTCCCCTACCATATTGATAAGCGAATCAACTTTATCAATCCCAACACGGATCGAAGTCGATTCTGCTGATTTCTTGCTAGCCTCAGGCTTAGCCTTTGTCGCTGTCGCTGAGGATGTTTTTGGTACATCAATATTTTGAGTGTCGTTGCTCGACGCTTCTTTCTTCTCACTCTCTGGTTCTGGCGTTGTGGAGACACTCACATCATCTTCAAATAAACCACCACATAAGGTAATAGAAATTTCAGCATCATCCTCAACCCACTCAAATACTTCTTTAATCGCCGACTCTGGATGACTGGTTGTTAAGTATAACCGCCAACTGAGGTAGCAATCCTCTGGATTGAAGTCATCAATTTCAGGTATTGCATCACAAAACGCATGAGTTTCTAAATCCCCCAATTCTGATAGCTCACTTAACATATAGAGCGGTTCGTTACCGGTTTTAAACAAGTGGGGGAGCGGTTTAAAGTCTATTTGATAGGTTTGAGATTCTTGCCCTTGAGGTATGCTATCGGCAGTATCTGAGCTAACACTCTCTTTACCACCTAAAATCTCTTCAAATTTAACTTTCAACTCATTCGCATTGGAAAGATCTGGCTCTTCTTCGGCTTGTAATGCGGTTAGTAAGGCTCTTAAACAATCAACGGATTGGAGCAGCAAATTGACATGTTCAGCGGTCAACTGTCGACGCCCATCCCTGATTTGATCGAGTAAGGTTTCCAACACATGCGTGAAGTTAGCGACAGAAGTAAAACCAAATGTTCCACTGCCACCTTTGATGCTGTGTGCTGCGCGAAATATAGTATTGATCGTTTCTGAGTCTTCATGGCCTGGCTGTAAATTCAGCAGCTCAGCTTCCATTATGTCTAGGCCTTCAAAGCTTTCTTCAAAAAAGACATCAAAAAATTGGCTTAAATCAATACTCATATCGACGCCTCTCTGTATCTATCTTATGACTTTTTTCAATACCGCTAGTAGTTGTTCAGGGTTGAATGGCTTCACTATCCAACCAGTTGCTCCCGCCGCTTTACCTTCTGTTTTTTTATCTAACCCCGACTCGGTGGTCAGCATTAGTAAAGGGGTGAACTTATAGTTGGGTAGGCTACGCAGCTCTTTAATAAGTGTGATCCCATCCATTACAGGCATGTTTACATCAGAGATCACGGCATCGAACCCTTGTTGCTTGGCAATAGATAGCGCTTCACTGCCATCTTTGGCTTCCGTAACATCAAAACCTGCTTTTTTCAAAGTAAAGCCAACCATTTGGCGCATTGACGCCGAATCATCCACAGCTAAAATCTTTTTCATATTCACCTCTTAATTTTCAATACTATGGAATAAATAATGGGTTAATCCCAACTCATTGACAGCCTGCGCTAAAGCGTCACTTTCACCATGCCATACAATTTTATGTTCTAACGAGAGCAAGTGTTTCTGTACGGCACAGAGCAGTTGTATAGATGCTGTATCGGCTCTTTGCACTTCACTAATATCAATCGTGATGTCTGATGTTTCCATAGAGTCTTGGAAAATCTGATGGTACAGGCTTTCCACATGGTTAATCGCCATTTCAGGTGGAAGTTTCAACATGAGCTGAAGACTATCCTTGTAAAAATGAGTAATAAAATTAGCTTAGACCGTGATGGTAAAAATGCCACAAAGATTGATTAAAAATCCGCAAATAATTAAAGCGTTAGAGGTAAGATAGTGCAGCGACACTAGGGTCGACCAGTGTCGCTATAAGACTAATTGATGATCTTCTCAAGGTCAGCAAGAAGTAGTTTGTCATCGATTGTAGGGACAGCTCCCACTGTATGTGTAGGTTTGAAAATAGCCTCAAGCTGACCTTTTGGGTTAATTAATGCTACAGACGCACTATGATCAACATAATACTCTTCTGTCTGTTCCTGATTTATTGCGTATATTAAACCGAGATCTCTCACAAACGGAAATAAAGCAGAATGCTCGGCAGATACCGCTTTAAAATCAGGATCAAAGTGCTTGATGTAGGCCAAACGCTTTTCTTCAGTATCTCGGTTGGGATCGACCGATACAAACCATACTTGTAAGTCACCTTTATTTTTTACAGATTGATATACGTGAGTTAATTTCAACAGCGTCATAGGACACACGTCGGGACAACTAGTGTAACCCAAAAATAGCAAATTCCATTTATCGGTAAAGTCTTGGTTTGAGACTATCGCACCGTGTTGATCCCTTAATTCAAACGCTTTAACGTCCTTAGGCTTTGGGTACCAAACCACTTTTTCCGACACATCTGGTGCAGGCCCACAACCAAACAAAGTTAACATAGAGATAATTAACAGAAATTTTTTCATATAAATGCTTTATCCACAAAAAGTGCAATGAACACTATCAAAAGATGCCAGATAGAGAAATAAAATACCCTCATAGCATACTCTAAACTATTTGTTCTCATAAGCTTTGTCGCTTTGTAAATAAAAGCGACATTTGCCATACCAGAGACCAACAAGTAGATCCAACCAGACATTCCCACTAGATAAGGGAGCAAACAGACTAAAGTCAAAATGATGGTATAAAATAGCACACAGAGTTTTGTAAATTCGTTTCCATGCGTTACTGGTAACATGGGGACTTCGGCTTTTTCGTAGTCTCGTTTACGAGCAATAGCTAATGCCCAAAAGTGGGGAGGTGTCCAAGCAAAAATGATCATTACTAACAACCAAGGCTCTGCACCAAGCTGACCAGTCTCACTGACCCAACCTAACAGGGGTGGCATCGCTCCTGCTAACCCCCCAATTACTATGTTTTGAGGTGTTGCGCGTTTTAACAATAACGTATAAATCACGGCATAACCGAATAGCGCGGCTAAGGTAAGTAGCGCACATAACTGATTGGCGAAAATAGTTAATAGAGCATACCCAGAAATTGCGAGGCCTATCGCAAAGATTAAAGCTGATGATACAGAAACAGAGTCTGTCGCTAACGGTCGGTTTCGTGTTCGCGCCATCTTTTTATCTATTTCTCTATCCACGATATGATTTACAGCTGCTGCACTACTCGAAAGTAAACCAATGCCAAACAAACTCATTAATTGTGCCAATAATGTTTTATCACTTTGTGGTGCTAACATCATCCCGACCCAAGCGGTAATAACCAACATACATACTACTTTGAACTTACACATGCCAAAGTAGGCTTTGAATAAAGTAGTTGCTTTTTGAAGCTCTGAAAAACTAGTTAATTGAAGCATGTTTTACTCCTACTTTTTGCGCCAAGCTGATAAAGAAACACAATTTCACCATTGCTAATAACACCATAGCTGCCATGAAGTTATGGAATAAGGTCAACAACAGAGGAAATTGGAAGTGTACGATTGCCCCCCCACCAAAACTTGTATAGAAACTAAAGCTAAAACGACAAGCGCTGAATGTCGGAGTAAGTGGTTTTGACCAGCTCTAAGGAGTGGCCAACATGCAGCAAGTAGCGTTAAAACGGTAACAACTGCCCAAACCCGATGGATAAAGTGAATAGATACTCTAGATTCAAACGGTAACACTCCAAACTCGTAGGTCGCTGAAGCTTCAGGAAGCGTAAATAAGCTCTGCCAAGAGAAAAGCTGAAGGTTGTCACATAGCGGCAACCCTGTACAATGTGGAGCAGCATAATTGGCGGCAAGCCACCCACCAAGCGCAATTTGTATAATCAACACACCAAGAGCCACATAACATAAGCGATAGGTAGGCTTAGTTACACTAGCAGTAATAGTGGTGTATTTCAGCCTTAGAACCAGTAACACCAGCAATGCAAGAATACAAAACCCACCTAGTAAATGACCCATCACAATGACTGGCTGTAAATTCATCGTCACGGTCCACATCCCGAGTGCCCCTTGAAATAACACAAGCAATAGCAGTAGATAGTAGTGACGGTTAGGGCTTTCTGTATTTTGCTTTTTGAACAGCCTTATGCATGCAAGTGCCAAAATAAGTAACCCGAGGAAGCTGGCAAAATAGCGATGGATCATTTCAATCCAAGCTTTTTCTGCTTCCACTTCTAAATGTGGAAAATTGTCTTTAGCCGCAGATAGTTCATGAGTCTCATTTGGTACTGTTAAAAAGCCGTAACACCCAGGCCAATCTGGACACCCAAGTCCCGCATCACTTAAACGTGTGAAGGCGCCAAGTGTCACTACAGTTATTGCGACGAAACAGGCAAATATTGCGATTTTTATTTTTACCTTGGACATATTTACCTCCTAACTTGAACGAGAGTAATTCAATAATTTCTTCAAATCACTCAGTAGCCCTTTTTGCACATTTCGCATTTCTTCTAAGCTTGCTACTGGTGCATACTTGAGTACAAATAACCCTGTTTTATCAACCAAATAGAGATGATTGTCGTCTAACTGGTTGAGGTATATCGGCAAAGAAGTAGCGTACTCAATACCTTTTTCATTTCGCTCTTGTAATACCACAAGCGATACTTTCTGCTGGTTTTTCCCCAGCGCTAAATACAAATTAGGTAAGCTATCTAGTAGTAAAGAACATTGCTTATTACACTGTTTTGGTCGCTGGTAAACGATACTCCACTCAGTATCTAAAACCAGCTCTGATTGGCGAACCTCCTGACTTAAAAATTCACCGTGATTAGTCGTGCTATGTGGTATCCAGCCAACCTTCAGGGCAACAAATGCCAACAGTAAGGGGAATACGAACAGCCCTATAAACCATGCCGCACTTTTAGACATTTTTATTCTCCTTTTTTGAAAGTTTCCAGCCAATTACTACCGCAGCCAAGGCAATAAGCAACCACTGTAAAGCATAAGCTTCATGTTTTTGCGGTGACATTACAACCGGTTGATAATGGGGCTCAGTCCCGGCAAATCTGTTTTTAGTCATATAGGCAATTAGAGGTAAAAGAGGTTTACCTGACTCCGCAGATAAGTAATCAACATCAATATATTGGATCACAGATTGTTTTGTTGCCTCCTCTGCCGCAGACTTAGCTAAGGTGAACCGCTTACTAGCACTAGATTTGATATAGACAGGTAGAGAAACGGTACCACTTGGAAGAGAGAAAACGGTAGGCACGCGACTAGCTTGCTGTGGCACAAAACCCAAATTCACAGCTAGATACTCATCAGTTCCGGAAATTTTTATAATGCCAATTACATCAAAACCGACTCGGCCTTTTACGACTTGATTATCTAAATACCAAACCGCATCGCCTACAAAATTCCCTGAAATCGACACTTCAGCATTAACATATTGCATTAGCGGCTGGGATGTTACTTGCTGCTCATTAGCTACGCCTAGCGATTTTTCAATCTCAACTTTATGCTGCAACACATGTTTTTGCTGTGCTCTTTGCCACTGCCAATAAGAGAGCGAGCCACATAAAAGAACAACTATTAATGCTGCCAATATGGGGGGTTTTGATCTACCTTTAAAAAGTGCACCTAAATCCATCGGACACCCCTTATGATTAAAATTATTATTGTTGTACTGCTACTACTCGTTTTTCTAAATCTATTTAGAGCTATGCTAGTCATGCTCAAGTCAGAGCAACAAGAGTCGATGGCGAGGCTATTGCAACAAAGAGTTTATGCATCAATAGCTGTCGTACTTCTAATCTATCTTGCTGCTCAATTTGGCTTTATAAAACTACACTCTTCACCCGTTGTTACAACACATAAACAAATACAAACAGGCACAACCAAACAACATCAACAAAATGCCAATACCAAGCCCCAGCTTGAAAAGCAAAGTGGTTCTTAGCGGTAAAGTGGCCCTTCAACACCCTGATCCATATAACGAAAAGAATAATCGCGCCAAGTGTGACATGAAAGCCATGAAACCCTGTCAGTAAAAAGAATGTATTACCGTAAACCCCCGACTGGAGAGTTAACCCCAGATCTTGGTAAGCGTGAATATACTCTTCCACTTGCAAGGTTAAGAATGCGACGCCAAGTAGTACTGTTAATCCCAAGAACGCCTTTACTTTCGCCCGTTGCTCTTTTTCTAAAGCTACATGAGCAAAGCTAAGGGTTACTGATGATGCTAATAGAATAATCGTATTGATCAGTGGAAGTCCCTGCCAACCCATAGCTTGAGTGACAGTTCCATCTGGAGTTGTGAGCAATGGCCATACAGCTTCAAATTGAGGCCATAAAACCTCATTGGTACTGGCATTATTACTTGCACCGCCTAACCACGGCACAGCTATCATTCGTGCATAGAAAAGTGCACCAAAAAAAGCAGCAAAAAACATAACCTCGGAAAAGATAAACCATCCCATTCCTTGCTTGAACGAACGATCCATTTGGGCAGAATATAACCCATTTTGAGATTCTTGGATCACATTCCTGAACCAACCAAAAATCATATAGATCAGCACAGCAATACCCACGAGCAGTAGCATTACTCCACTATTACTGGTTGATTTAAGTTGAATAATCGTTAAGCCAGCGCCAACAGCGATAAAGAAAAGTGCAAAAGCCCCAACGATTGGCCATGGACTTTGCTCAGGCACGTAATATTTTTCTTGTTCATGGTTCATATTTGAACTCCTCTCGAGCAACTAGCATATTCAGTCCATCACTGTCTTGTTTGCTAACTCGCTCTGTAATATCAAACAACGTATATGAAAGCGTGAGTTCCTCAACATCACTTGGTAGCTCCGTATCTACATAAAACCTCAAGACAAACTCAACTTCTTCTTTGCCTTTCATTGATTGCTGATCAAAACAAAAGCAGGCCATTTTGTGTAAATACTTTGCAGCTTTCCCCGGGGACACTGAAGGGATCGCTTGCAACACACGCTCACTATCACTCAAGTTTTTTGCAATAAATTTGACATCGGTTAGCTTACCGGGTTGAACACTAACCGAATGCTCGACTGCATCGACCTTAAATGGCGCCTGGCTTTGACTATGCGTTGTGAAGCTCACATCTACTTGTCGACTTTGTGCAATTGACTCGCTCTGCTTTGCGATTTCCATGGATGGCTTACCATTTAGGCCTGTGACATCACAAAAAACGTCATATAGAGGAACCAGTGCAAAGGCAAAAGCAAACATACCTAGCGTCAACAAAATAAGCTTCTTAAGCAGGCGGCCATGTTGCATTACTTAATCTCCGGTGGCGTTGAAAAGGTATGATAAGGAGCCGGAGATGGTACTTGCCATTCTAATCCCTCTGCCCCATCCCATACTTTCCCAGAGGCCTGCTCTCCACCTTTTATACATTTATAAACCACTGCAACAAACAACAGTTGAGAAAGACCGAATGCAAACCCTCCGATACTAATGATCGCGTTGAAATCAGCGAACTGTAGAGCATAGTCAGGGATCCGCCTTGGCATGCCAGCAAGACCAACAAAGTGCATTGGGAAGAACAATACGTTCACACTAACCAAGGAGAGCCAAAAGTGAAATTTAGCCAATTTGATATCAAACATGTGCCCCGTCCACTTTGGTAACCAATAATATGCGGCGGCCATTATTGAGAACACAGCTCCCGTAACTAACACGTAATGGAAATGCGCGACAACGAAGTAGGTATCGTGATATTGGAAGTCGGCGGGAGTAATCGCTAACATCAAACCGGAAAATCCACCAATTGTGAAAAGTACGATGAATGCAATAGCAAAAAGCATCGGCACCTCAAAACTAATAGCACCTCGCCACATTGTAGCTACCCAGTTAAAAACCTTAACGCCAGTAGGCACTGAAATGAGCATAGTTGCATACATAAAAAACAACTCACCAGCTAAAGGCATACCCGTTGTAAACATATGATGAGCCCAAACGACGAACGACAGCAGTGCAATTGAAGCGGTTGCATAAACCATTGATGCATAGCCAAACAGTTTCTTTCTTGAAAATGTCGGTACTATCGTAGAGATTATGCCGAAGGCAGGTAATATCATGATGTACACTTCAGGATGACCAAAAAACCAGAATATATGCTGGAACATAACAGGATCACCACCACCTGCTGCATCAAAAAAGCTCGTTCCAAAGAACTTGTCGGTCAGCACCATAGTTACGGCGCCTGCAAGTACCGGCATAACAGCTATCAGAAGAAATGCAGTTATCAACCAGGTCCAGACAAATAAAGGCAACTTCATCCATGTCATACCTGGAGCTCTAAGATTGACGATGGTCACGATAACGTTGATAGCACCCATAATAGAGCTAATGCCCATTATATGAACAGCAAAAACAAAAAATGCAGTATTGTCATTGCTGTACGTTGTAGATAGTGGCGCATAAAAAGTCCAACCGAAAGCAGGCCCGCCGCCTTCCAAAAATAATGACATCAGTAAAATTGCAAATGCAAAGGGTAGTATCCAAAAACTCCAGTTATTCATTCTCGGTAACGCCATATCAGGAGCACCAATCATCATTGGGATCATCCAGTTGGCAAGACCTGTAAATGCGGGCATTACTGCGCCAAATACCATTATTAGTCCATGCACTGTCGTCATTTGATTAAAAAAATGCGGATCTACAAGCTGTAACCCAGGTTGGAAAAGCTCGGCTCGGATCACCATCGCCATAGCACCGCCAATTAAAAACATGGTTAGTGAGAACAATAAATACAGTGTTCCAATGTCTTTATGATTGGTGGTAAACAGCCAGCGCTTTAAGCCTTTGGGAGCTGTATGGTGTGAATGTTCGTCTACGATGGCACTCATTACTTACCCTCCTCTAGTGCATCTATCTCACGCTGTATTTGGCTTGGCTGAATAACATCGCCAGTGTCATTACCCCAGCTATTTCTTTTATAGGTGATCACCCCCGCGATCTGCTTAATTGTTAATTGCTTTGCGAAAGATTGCATCGCAGTTCCTGGGCGACCTAAAAGTAGAATATCTATATGAGCTTTAATATCTCCAGTGACGACTTTACTTCCTTTCATTGCAGGGAAGACTCCTGGTAGCCCAAGCCCAGTTGGTTGATGGCAAGCTGCGCAATAAGCCATGTAAGTTTGTTCCCCAACCTCCATTAACTCTTCTTTCGAAAGAGTTTGTTGCGCAACTGCCTGTGACTCCGCCTCTGCTTTTGCTTTTTCAGCTTTAGCATCGTTAAGCCAACTATCAAATTTATCAGGACTTACGGCCTCGACGACGATTGGCATAAAGCCATGATCTTTGCCACATAATTCAGCACATTGGCCTCTATAAATTCCCTCATCGTTTACCTTTGCCCATGCCTCATTTATAAATCCCGGATTGGCATCCTTCTTCACCGCAAAATCAGGCACCCACCAAGAATGGATGACATCATCCGAGGTCATCAAAAAGCGGACTTTCCTATCTGTAGGAATAACTAAATGCTTATCAACTTCAAGCAGGTAATTTTCATTTTTTTCTTTAAGATCACTAATTTCATCTTTCGAAGTAGAGAGCAAAGAATAGAACTCAACATCATGCCCCATATACTCATAGTGCCATTTCCACTGAGAGCCTGTGACCTTAATGGTCAGATCAGCCTTACTCGTGTCTTCCATAGCAATAAGCGTTTTTGTGGCTGGTATTGCCATACCAATGAGTATCAGGAAGGGAATTGCAGTCCAAAGTATTTCCACTTTGGTGCTTTCATGAAATTGCGCCGCAACAACGCCTTTTGACTTTCTGTGTTTTATAAGCGCCCAAAACATAATCCCAAATACAATCACTCCAATGACACAACATATTAGAAATATGGTCATGTGAAGCTCATACACTTGATGACTAATGTCTGTAACACCTTGCCTCATATTGTAAGCGCTGTTAGCAAGTGAGGGCATGGCGATTAGCACCGCGATGAATGCTACAACTAATCGACAAATTTTCATTTGACGTCTCCTTCAAGACAACTCGTGGTTGTCTCTTGTTATTATTGGATGACTGTCATATTGTCTATTTGTACATAGACTTACTGCACGACTATTAACCAATTAGTCAAAAAACAAACAAATTGCAAGATTTTCGAGAAGACCGACTTTAGAATCAAAACTGGGGACTATAGGGAGTAAAACGAAGAATGATGAAAAATAGTGTATAAAGATCAGAAAACTAAAAATATTACTAAATGATTAAAGTCACTATAATTATCTAACTTTCACACAGTTAGAAAAGTTAATTATTACTTTCTAAACAAAATATAGTTAAAGCAAGCGCAACTTTATATTTAACGCTACGCTCGCTCTCATAAACTACATCCAGTCTGCACTTCGGATAACACCGACAGCTAACCCTTCAATGGAGAAATTTTGATGTTCTAGATCTACTTCAATCGCTTTAAATTCTTCATTCTCAGCATGTAAAAAAACTTTCTTTCCTTTCTTTTCAAGGCGTTTAACAGTCACATCTTCTTCTACACGAGCAACTATCACTTGCCCATTTTCTGCCACTTGAGTTCTGTGAACAGCCAATAGGTCACCATCTATAATACCAATATCCTTCATGCTCATACCATTAACTCTCAAAAGGTAATCAGCATTAGGTTTAAAAAAACTAGCATCTACATTACAGTGGCTTTCTACATGTTGCTCTGCCAAAATAGGCTCACCAGCAGCAACACGACCAATAATAGGCAAACCAAGTTGTTCTGATTCATCCTCTACAAGTCGAATCCCTCGGCTTGCGCCTGGGACCATTTCGATAACTCCCTTTTTCGCAAGCGCTTTCAGGTGCTCTTCCGCTGCATTTGCACTCTTAAAACCCAAAGCATCAGCTATTTCAGCACGAGTTGGAGGCATGCCTGTATCTTTTATGAATACTTTTATTAATTCAAAGATTTGTTCTTGTCGTTTTGTTAGAGGACGCATTAACTGGTATTCCATACAGTGGTTTATTTACTGTAAGTATATACAGCTCAAAAAAAATCGCAAATGTTTCTTTCTTCGCCATATTTTAAGTGTATTTATTGATAGCATTAATTAGATCAGCATTAAACAAGAAGCTTCAGAGCATAACCTACGACTCTACGAAATAAGGATTATTAAGTTTTAGGGCTGATAAATCACCTCCTACCATTTTGCACTGTGCTGATACTGTGGTGGGAGCGCATTTACTTAGGTTTAGAAAACCTCGCGAGGCTTTTTATATCTCAAATTTCTATACCTCAAATAGCAAAAAACCCGTCGCATTGCTACAACGGGTTTTGATGTACATGGGTGTTCCACATTATTTTTGAGCCGAAACTTTCATTGTAAGCCATCGGCGGGTGAACCACCTCCCACCATGTTGCGCTGTGCTGATGCTGTGGGGGAGTGGGAGCGAGTTTACCTCGCGAGGTTTTTAAATCACACATAGCAAAAAACCCGTCGCATCTCTGCAACGGGTTTTGATGTACATGGATGTTCGAATGTCGATGAAGTTCATGGATGAACGCTTTTCATCAACCTCTTATTTGGCCCTGGCTCGCTACGAAGTAGGATGTTCTCATTTTTTAAATAGAGAGTCACATGGGTGATCCACACTATCATTGACCGGGGCCTACCCTTCGGCTGTTTTGTTTCACTTCTGAGTTTGGGTGACGAGAAACCGAAGCACCGCTTCGCAGTTCGAGGAAGTGAGCGCAAGGACGCGCGAAGGGGAGATGCTACATGGAAGTACTTTACCCCAAACAGCAAAAAACCCGTCGCATTGCTGCAACGGGTTTCTCTTATTTGGCCCTGGCGATGTTCTACTTTCACATGGGTAATCCACACTATCATCGACGCTGTTTTGTTTCACTTCTGAGTTCGGCATGGGGTCAGGTGGGTCCAAAACGCTATAGTCACCAGGAAATTCTGTTCATCAATGAAGTCTCCTTCATCAATGTAAATCTGGAAAAAGCTATTAAATTCTTTTGTCTACTTTAGTCTATTAACTTCTGTCGCTTATAAACCACTTTGGCGTTGTATGGTTAAGCCTCTCGGGTAATTAGTACGAGTTAGCTTAATGCCTCACAGCACTTCCACATCTCGCCTATCAACGTTGTAGTCTTCAACGGCCCTTCAGTTGACTCTAAGTCAAAGTGAGAACTCATCTCGAGGCCTGCTTCCCGCTTAGATGCTTTCAGCGGTTATCAGTTCCGAACGTAGCTACCGGGCAATGCAATTGGCATCACAACCCGAACACCAGCGGTTCGTCCACTCCGGTCCTCTCGTACTAGGAGCAGCCCCTCTCAATTCTCAAACGCCCACGGCAGATAGGGACCGAACTGTCTCACGACGTTCTAAACCCAGCTCGCGTACCACTTTAAATGGCGAACAGCCATACCCTTGGGACCGACTTCAGCCCCAGGATGTGATGAGCCGACATCGAGGTGCCAAACACCGCCGTCGATATGAACTCTTGGGCGGTATCAGCCTGTTATCCCCGGAGTACCTTTTATCCGTTGAGCGATGGCCCTTCCATTCAGAACCACCGGATCACTATGACCTACTTTCGTACCTGCTCGACGTGTCTGTCTCGCAGTTAAGCTTGCTTCTACCATTACACTAACCGTACGATGTCCGACCGTACTTAGCAAACCTTCGTGCTCCTCCGTTACTCTTTGGGAGGAGACCGCCCCAGTCAAACTACCCACCAGGCACTGTCCTCAACCCCGATTCAGGGGCCTAAGTTAGAACATCAACACTACAAGGGTGGTATTTCAAGGTCGGCTCCACAGAAACTAGCGTCTCTGCTTCAAAGCCTCCCACCTATCCTACACATGTAGGGTCAATGTTCAGTGCCAAGCTGTAGTAAAGGTTCACGGGGTCTTTCCGTCTAGCCGCGGGTACACAGCATCTTCACTGCGATTTCAATTTCACTGAGTCTCGGGTGGAGACAGCGTGGCCATGGTTACACCATTCGTGCAGGTCGGAACTTACCCGACAAGGAATTTCGCTACCTTAGGACCGTTATAGTTACGGCCGCCGTTTACCGGGGCTTCGATCAAGAGCTTCGCCTAAGCTAACCCCATCAATTAACCTTCCGGCACCGGGCAGGTGTCACACCGTATACGTCATCTTACGATTTTGCACAGTGCTGTGTTTTTAATAAACAGTCCCAGCCACCTGGTCACTGCGGCTCTCGTTTGCTTACAGAGCAAGTCCTTCACAAACAAGAGCGTACCTTCTCCCGAAGTTACGGTACAATTTTGCCTAGTTCCTTCACCCGAGTTCTCTCAAGCGCCTTAGTATTCTCTACCTGACCACCTGTGTCGGTTTAGGGTACGATTCAGTATGAACTGAAGCTTAGAGGCTTTTCCTGGAAGTAGGGCATCAACAACTTCACCACCTTAGTGGCTCGTCTCGACTCTCAGCCTTGGCAACCCGGATTTTCCTAAGTCACCAGCCTACAGCCTTTCACATGGACAACCAACGCCATGCTTGCCTAGCCTGCTCCGTCCCCCATCGCATTCATACCGAGTACGGGAATATTAACCCGTTTCCCATCGACTACGCTCTTCAGCCTCGCCTTAGGGGTCGACTCACCCTACCCTGATTAACATGGGATAGGAACCCTTGGTCTTCCGGCGGAGGAGTTTTTCACTCCTCTTGTCGTTACTCATGTCAGCATTCGCACTTCTGATATGTCCAGCATGCCTCCCGGCACACCTTCAGCCACTTACAGAACGCTCCCCTACCCCGCATACTTACGTACGCAGCCGTAGCTTCGGTGGTATGTTTAGCCCCGTTACATCTTCCGCGCAGGCCGACTCGACTAGTGAGCTATTACGCTTTCTTTAAAGGGTGGCTGCTTCTAAGCCAACCTCCTAGCTGTTTTAGCCTTCCCACATCGTTTCCCACTTAACATACACTTTGGGACCTTAGCTGACGGTCTGGGTTGTTTCCCTCTCCACGACGGACGTTAGCACCCGCCGTGTGTCTCCCGGATATTACTTTACGG
>NZ_CP047240.1:4052500-4390426 GCF_018141365.1 Pseudoalteromonas sp. M8
CATAACCGCGACCACGCTCAACACGAATGCGCATGCTGATTTCGCTATTGTCAGCAGTTAAGTGACAAATGACATGCTCAGGGTTGGCGATAGTCACATCTCCGTCGTGCTGGATATCAGCCGCAGTCACAGGGCCTACACCAGACTTAGTCAGGGTAAGGAAAACTTCATCTTTACCTTCTAGAGATACCGCTAGACCTTTAAGGTTTAACAGAATTTCAATGATGTCTTCTTGTACGCCTTCTTTCGCGCTGTACTCGTGCAATACGCCGTCAATTTCAACTTCTGTCACAGCACAACCAGGCATAGATGAAAGAAGTATACGACGTAGAGCATTACCTAGTGTGTGGCCAAAACCACGCTCTAGAGGCTCTAAAACTACTTTAGAACGCGTTGAGCTTACAGCGTCGATATCGACTAATCTTGGTTTTAGGAATTCGGTTACAGAACCCTGCATTTTATCCTCTCTTAACTCTTAACTTTACTTCGAGTAAAGTTCGACGATTAGTTGTTCGTTAATGTCCGCAGACAGATCAGAACGCTCTGGTAGACGCTTGAAAGTGCCTTCCATTTTCTTACCGTCAACTTCAATCCAAGTTGGCTTTTCACGTTGCTCAGCCAACTCTAGAGCAGCGATGATACGCGCTTGCTTTTTAGACTTCTCGCGAATTACTACTACATCTTCAGGAGTAACTACGAAAGAAGGGATATTAACAACACGACCATTAACCATAATCGCTTTGTGGCTTACTAGCTGACGTGCTTCAGCACGTGTGCTTGCAAAACCCATGCGATATACAACATTGTCTAGACGTTGCTCTAGAAGCTGTAACAAGTTTTCACCTGTGTTACCTTTAAGGCGAGCAGCTTCTTTGTAGTAGTTACGGAATTGCTTTTCTAGTACACCGTAGATACGACGAACTTTTTGCTTTTCACGTAGCTGTAAACCGTAATCAGATAGACGACCTTTACGTGCGCCGTGCTGACCAGGTGCTGTTTCTAGTTTACACTTAGAGTCAATTGCTCTTACGCCGCTTTTAAGGAACAGGTCAGTACCTTCACGACGACTCAGCTTGAGCTTAGGGCCCAAATATCTTGCCATGTTCTTTCTCCTAACCTATTGTTATACGCGACGTTTCTTCGGTGGACGACAACCATTGTGTGGAATTGGCGTCACGTCAGTGATGTTAGTGATACGGTAACCAGCAGCATTCAATGCACGAACAGCAGACTCACGGCCTGGACCTGGACCTTTGATGAATACTTCTAGGTTCTTAAGACCGTACTCTTGTGCAGCAACACCTGCACGCTCCGCAGCAACCTGTGCAGCGAATGGAGTAGACTTACGAGAACCACGGAAACCTGAACCACCTGCAGTCGCCCAAGAAAGAGCATTACCTTGACGGTCAGTGATGGTCACAATCGTGTTGTTGAAAGATGCATGAACGTGAGCCATGCCGTCAACAACCTGCTTTTTGACCTTTTTACGACGAATTGGTGCTTTTGCCATAACTTACCCCACCTTATTTCTTGATAGGCTTGCGAGGACCCTTACGAGTACGCGCGTTAGTCTTAGTACGCTGACCACGTAGTGGTAGCGAACGACGGTGACGTAAGCCACGGAAACAACCAAGGTCCATAAGACGCTTGATGTTTAGTGTAACTTCACGACGAAGATCACCTTCAACAGTGTACTTGCCAACTTCTTCACGAAGGATGTCAAGTGTTTCGTCATTTAACTCGCCGATTTTAGTAGTTTCAGCGATACCTGTCGCAGCTAAGATCGCCTTAGCGCGAGTTTTACCTACACCATAGATGCTTGTTAAACCGATAACAGCATGCTTATGATCAGGAACGTTAATGCCTGCGATACGGGCCACTAACATATCTCCTATAAATAAACTTGATTATCATCTTGCTGGAAAGCCCGTATAGGATACCCAACCGACATTCAAGTTTTACCAAAGAAACAGGCTAAGTAAAGTTACTCAGCCTGCACGACTTAATTTGCTTAGCCTTGCCTTTGCTTGTGCTTTGGCTCACTGCAGATCACACGTACAACACCTGCACGCTTGATTACTTTGCAGTTACGGCAAATTTTCTTAACGGAAGCACGTACTTTCATTACTCAACTCCGTAAACTGACCTTAACGGCCGTAGCCTTTAAGGTTCGCTTTTTTCAGCACAGAATCATATTGATGTGACATCATATGAGTCTGTACTTGTGCCATAAAGTCCATGATGACAACAACGATAATCAGAATCGATGTACCGCCGAAGTAGAATGGCGTTTGCCATGCCATAGTCATAAACTCGGGCACCAGACAGATAAAGGTTATATACAAAGCACCTGCCAATGTCAGGCGTGTCATCACTTTATCAATGTATTTAGATGTCTGCTCACCTGGACGAATGCCTGGAATAAAAGCGCCAGATTTTTTCAGGTTATCTGCTGTCTCACGCGGGTTAAACACCAACGCAGTGTAGAAGAAGCAGAAGAAGATAATAGCCGCAGCTAATACCATCGCATACAGTGGTTGACCTGGAGTCAATACTGCTGAGATAGCTTGTAGCACATCAGCGACCGGACCTTCACCTTGGCCAAACCAGCTTGCTATTGTACCAGGGAACAAAATGATACTGCTAGCAAAGATTGGTGGAATAACACCCGCCATGTTAACTTTTAGTGGTAAGTGCGTGCTTTGAGCAGCAAATACCTGACGACCTTGTTGACGCTTCGCATAGTTTACAACGATACGACGTTGACCACGTTCGAAGAACACAACTAGGTAAGTTACGGCGAATACGATTACCGCAATCAATAACAATGCTAAAATATGCAGATCACCTTGGCGCGCCATTTCTGCTGTCGAACCAATTGCAGACGGCAGGTTAGCTACAATACCAACAAATATTAGAACTGAGATACCGTTACCGATACCACGCTCAGTGATTTGTTCGCCCAACCACATAAGGAACATAGTTCCCGTGACTAAGCTCACTACAGCTGTGAAATAAAAGCCGAAGCCTGGATTCACAACTAGGCCTTCCATCATGTTAGGTAGACCAGTAGCGATACCTATCGATTGGAATGTAGCAAGCACAAGCGTACCATAACGCGTATACTGGCTGATTTTCTTACGCCCTTGCTCACCTTCTTTCTTAAGCTCTATCATCGCAGGATGTATGTGCGTTAATAGCTGCATAATAATCGAAGCCGAGATGTACGGCATAATACCTAGCGCCAATACCGATGCACGCTCAAGCGCACCACCGCTGAACATGTTGAACATCTCAACAATGGTGCCCTTTTGTTGCTCGAAGAATTCGGCAAGTACAGCGGCGTCAATCCCAGGGATTGGCACAAAAGAGCCCAGACGGTAAATAATGATAGCACCCAATACGAATAGTAATCGGCGCTTCAGTTCCGCAAGCCCACTTTGTGCACTTTGCATATCTTGACCTGGTTTAGCCATAGCGTACTTCCTTAGTCTTCTACCTTGCCTCCGGCAGCTTCGATAGCTTCGCGTGCACCTTTAGACACTTTCATGCCTTTAACAGTAACAGCGCGTGAAACTTCGCCAGATTTTACAACTTTTACGAACTGGATGTTCTTTTTAACGATACCAGCTGCCTGTAACGCGTTTAGATCTACCACATCGCCTTCAACTTTAGCGATTTCGAATAGATTCACTTCTTTAGACACAAGAGACTTGCGTGAAGTGAAACCAAACTTAGGTAGACGACGTTGCATAGGCATTTGACCGCCTTCGAAACCAACGCGTACTTTACCGCCAGAGCGTGACTTTTGACCTTTGTGACCACGGCCACCAGTCTTACCAAGACCAGAACCGATACCACGGCCAAGACGCTTACCAGCTGTTTTTGAACCTGCAGCAGGTGAAAGTGTATTCAAGTTCATCGAATTACCCCTCAACCTTAACCATGTAAGAAACTTGGTTGATCATACCGCGAACTGCTGGCGTATCTTCTAGCTCAACAGTGTGGTTGATACGACGTAAACCAAGGCCACGTAATGTAGCTTTATGCTTCGGTAAACGACCGATTGAGCTACGTACTTGAGTTACTTTTACTGTGTTTGCCATGGTGTCTTACCCCAAGATTTCGTCAACGCTAAGACCACGCTTCGCAGCAATACCTTCTGGAGAATTCATATTCTCTAGCGCTGCGATAGTTGCGCGAACGATGTTGATCGGGTTAGTTGAACCGTATGCTTTAGATAGTACGTTCTGTACGCCAGTTACTTCTAGTACTGCACGCATCGCACCACCTGCAATGATACCTGTACCTTCAGATGCAGGCTGCATGTAAACTTTAGAACCCGCGTGGCGACCCTTGATTGGGTGCTGTAGCGTGTTACCTTTAAGTTCAACAGTGATCATGTTACGACGTGCTTTTTCCATTGCTTTTTGAATAGCAGCAGGAACTTCACGTGCTTTACCATAACCAAAACCTACTTTACCAGCGCCATCACCAACTACTGTTAGTGCAGTGAAACTAAAGATACGACCACCTTTAACCACTTTAGACACACGGTTTACCGCGATTAGCTTTTCAGCCAATTCAGGCTGTTGTGCTTTTGCTTCTACGTTAGCCATTGTCTACTCCTAGAATTGCAGACCGGCTTCGCGCGCAGCATCAGCTAGCGCCTTCACACGGCCGTGATATTTAAAGCCACTGCGATCAAAAGCGATTTTTTCAACGCCTTTGTCAGCTACGCGCTCAGCGATTGCTTTACCAACTGCTTGAGCCGCTTCGATGTTGCCTGTGCCTTTAACTGTTTCAACAATTGCTTTTTCAACAGTAGAAGCAGCAGCCAGTACATTACCCTCAGCATTGATTACTTGAGCGTAAATGTGACGTGGCGTGCGGTGGATAACAAGACGTGTTGTGCCTTGTTCGATAATATTTCTACGAGTGCGCTTAGCACGACGTAGACGAGCTGTTTTCTTATCCATCGTCTTACCTTACTTCTTCTTAGCCTCTTTACGACGCACGTGCTCATCAGCGTAACGTACACCTTTACCTTTATAAGGCTCTGGTTCACGGTATGAGCGGATGTTAGCAGCTGTTTGACCAACTAACTGCTTGTCTGCGCCTTTAACAACAATTTCAGTCTGGCTTGGAGCTTCGATAGTGATACCTGTTGGGATCTCGAAGTTCACTGGGTGAGAAAAGCCAAGGGTTAAATCTAATGAATTACCCTTAACTGCCGCACGGTAACCAACACCTACTAGCTGTAGTTTCTTCTCATAACCATCGTTAACACCAACAATCATGTTGTTGATTAGCGCACGTGCAGTACCAGCTTGAGCCCAAGCATTAGCAACTTCACGAGGAGCTGTAGTGATAACGTTGTCGTTTAGTGAAACTTCAACCGCATCGTTGATTGTGCGAGTTAATTCACCGTTCTTGCCTTTAACTTTGATGTCCTGGCCGTTAATTGTAACTTCAACACCGGCAGGAACATTGATTGGAGCCTTCGCTATACGAGACATAGTTCCCCTCCGATTAAGCTACAAAGCCAATGATTTCACCACCAACGCCAGCGGTACGCGCAGCGCGGTCTGTCATCAGGCCTTTAGAAGTTGATACGATAGCGATACCTAGACCACCCATTACCTTAGGTAATTCGTCACGTCTCTTATAGATACGTAGACCAGGGCGGCTAACACGCTGGATGTTTTCGATTACAGCTTTGCCTTCGAAGTACTTAAGTTCGATAGTCAATTCTGCTTTTACGTCACCAGATACTGCGAAGTCAGTGATATAACCTTCGTCTTTAAGTACCTTAGCTACAGCTACTTTCAGCTTTGAAGTTGGCATTGAAACAGATACCTTCTTCGCAGACTGACCGTTACGGATACGTGTGAACAAATCCGCAATTGGATCTTGCAAGCTCATGTCTTACTCCCGTGATTCTATTACCAACTAGCCTTTTTAAGGCCAGGAATTTCACCGCGCATCGCTGCTTCGCGAACTTTAATACGGCTTAAGCCGAACTTGCGAAGGTAACCATGAGGGCGGCCCGTGATGTTACAACGATTACGTTGACGTGAAGGGCTAGAATCGCGTGGTAAAGACTGTAGCTTTAACACTGCATCCCAACGCTCATCATCAGATGCATTAACATCGCTGATGATAGCTTTTAACGCAGCACGCTTTTCAGCATACTGAGTAACTAATTTAGCACGTTTTACGTCACGTGCTTTCATTGAATTCTTTGCCATAACCCTACCCTTACTTTTTGAATGGGAAGTTGAACGCTTCTAACAACGCACGGCCTTCGTCATCTGTTTTCGCAGAAGTAGTGATTGTGATATCCATACCGCGAACGCGGTCTACTTTATCATAATCGATTTCTGGGAAGATGATTTGTTCACGTACGCCCATAGAGTAGTTACCGCGACCGTCAAAAGACTTTGCGCTAACACCGCGGAAGTCACGAATACGTGGCATCGCGATAGAGACTAAACGCTCTAGGAAATCCCACATACGCTCGCCGCGTAGGGTTACTTTACAGCCAATTGGGTAACCTTCACGGATCTTAAAGCCAGCAACTGATTTGCGTGCTTTCGTCACTAGAGGCTTCTGACCAGAGATTGATTCTAGGTCTGCTACTGCGTTTTCTAGAATTTTCTTGTCAGCTAGGGCTTCGCCCACACCCATGTTAAGTGTGATCTTTTCGATCTGAGGGACTTGCATGACAGAGCTGTAACCGAACTTCTCTTGAAGCTCTTTTACCACTTTGTCTTTGTACACTTCATGCAGTTTCGCCATCGTCTACTCCAACTATTAAATAGTTTTACCGGTAGACTTGAAGAAACGGACTTTTTTACCGTCTTCAAATCTAAAACCTACACGATCCGCTTTGCCAGTTTCGGCATTGAAAATCGCTACGTTTGATACGTCGACTGACGCTTCTTTCTCAACAACACCGCCAGCTTGCTGTAGTTGTGGTACAGGCTTCTGGTGTTTCTTGATGATGTTAACGCCTTCAACAAATACTCGGCCAGTTTCAGTAACAACTGAAAGCACTTTACCGCGCTTACCTTTGTCTTTACCGGCTAGTACGATTACTTCGTCATCACGACGGATTTTTGCTGCCATGATCGACTCCTTATAGTACTTCTGGTGCTAGTGAAACGATCTTCATGAACTTTTCAGTACGAAGTTCACGAGTCACAGGGCCGAAGATACGAGTACCAATAGGCTGTAAGTTATCATTTAAGATAACAGCCGCATTGCTATCGAAACGGATTAAAGAGCCGTCTGGACGACGTACGCCTTTTTTAGTACGCACTACTACTGCGTTTTTAACATCACCTTTCTTCACTTTGCCGCGAGGAATCGCTTCTTTAACAGAAACTTTAATGATGTCGCCAACCGCTGCGTAGCGACGGTGCGAACCACCAAGGACTTTTATACACTGCACTTTGCGAGCGCCGCTGTTATCAGCAACGTCCAGCTGAGTTTGCATTTGGATCATCTTAATGACCTCCGGTGTAGTTACAACTCGCCTAGATTTCGTTCAAAATCAAGGCATTTAGGTTAAATTCCACTCAAAAAACTGTGATTATGTCTTTCAAGGGCGGGCAATTGTATCAGCAATGTCGCATCAAAGATAGTTCAATTTTTAATTAATTTAACGCGTTAACATGACGTACCGATTACAGTTTGAGGATATGGCGGCAAGCAATCGAGAATTCAACCACTTGCGCAAATATTAAACAAAGTTTACAGCGGAAATTTTATTTCGATTATTGTTTAGACATATCGCTTAGTAGGCTGTGAACAAGAGTTTCTCATCCTTTTCTCACAAACAAGCTCAAGCTTTGAGCAAACAGCTATATGGAGCGACGAGAGAATTTTAGAAATCGTCAAGTCGAGATAAATCTCGACCTACGGCTCTCTTTTACTTTTTATGTAATCACCCACATTGCTTACGGTGTCTAACCAATAACCGTTTTTAGGGTCCTGTAAGTAAGGAATAAGCTGGTCTAACATTTTGGTATCGACGGTGTACATGCCTTTTTCGCCCACCTCATGTCCAGCAAGAATTATCCAACTGTTATTTGCCCTAAGGTGCTCCAGTAACCCTTTTAGCTCTTCAAAACTAACACCGTCCATTCTCACTCCAGTGAGCTGCGCAAAGTCAGTATAAGTTGGGTGGTTAGCGGTTTCATCTAACCACGTGCGGCCACTGTCAAAATGCTTCGCAATCATCGGCACATAACTTTTTACTTCAGCGCCGCGACCAACAAAGGTATTACCACAAGGATATGCAAAGCTTCTGGGGGTTACGCCTAAATGCTTTTCAATATATTTTGTGGTGCTTACTACATCGCGTTCTATGTAGGCCAAATCAACCTGTTCGAGTCCTTTGTCCTTTTCCCTCAGCCAAGCAAAGTTGCCCGTACATAAGTGTTCACTGGTGTGATTACCTATTTCATGCCCCTGCTTCACAGCGGCTTGCCACAATGCGAGCTTTTCCTTCACCTGTGGTGGCATAACATAAAATGTGCCTTTCACCTTGTGGCGATTGAGTAGCGGCACTCCCACATCAACTTGACTTGGTCTTGCATCATCAAACGTAAGGCTTATTGCGTTACGAGCGTTATTGGGGTAACTAAAGGTTTGTTTGTTATCTGCCGCTATACTAGACGTATTCACGAGCAGAGCGCTTGCCATTATGGCGGCCAAACTGAAGTGAGAAACTAAATTAGAAGATAACTTTGCCATTTGCTTGTCCTTATTGTTGTTTATCCTTATAACCTACATGCGGCTGTGAGTATGACAAAGTGTTAAATTTTCAACTTGTTATTTGCGACTAAGCCCAACGCAAATGGTACTAATTTAGTATTTTTAGCGATACACTAACCCCAATAATAAAAGAGAAAGACAGCGCTGTGTTGAAGTTAGAAGAATACTATCAGGACGTGATCTTGCTCGCCGAAGGCGGAATGAGCAAAGTGTACCTTGCTACCGACAAAAAATTAGGCCGCCGAGTGGCGGTAAAGGTGATGTCACTAACTCAGCACACGCAATCAGATGCACTCAACGAAGCCCGCCTGTTAGCGCGTTTTAACCATCCAAATATAGTACAAATTTATGATGTCTTTGAAAGCGATGGCCAAATGGCTTTGGAAATGGAATATGTGCAAGGTGCAACTTTACAGCACTACACAAAAACACACGTATTAACTACCGAGCAAAAAGTCGAGCTACTAAGCCATGTCGCCGATGGCCTAGCCTCAGCTCATGGCCAGAACATTCTTCATTTAGACTTAAAACCTGGCAATATACTGGTTAATGAACAGAGCATAGCCAAAATTGCCGACTTTGGTATTTCACAATTAGAAGACAACCAAGCCTCTCGCCCACATACCAGTTACGGTAGTCTCACAGCAATGTCACCAGAGCAACTTCGTGATGAAACGCTAGACAGTCGCAGTGACTTATTCTCATTTGGGCTAATAGCTTATCAATTGTTAGCAGGACATCATCCTTATTTCGAACAAGCTGAAGATGGCAGTGACAAGTCTATTGCTGAACAGATCAAGTTTCAGCCATTAAAAGCCAGTGCTAAACGTATTTTAGATATTCCCCCTGCACTGGCACAGCTCATTGATCGCTTATTGCAATATGACAAAAGCGCTCGTCCAAGCAGCGCGAATGAAGTCAGTCAGCAGCTAAAGCAAATTTTACACGCCTTTAGCTACGATAACAGCGAAGCGACAGTGTCACTTGAACAAATAGAGCTACGAGATAGAGCCAGAGAGAAAGCCAAAGCACGTAAAAAGCAATTAGGTATTGCAGCACTTTTCACCTTTTTAGTGTGCTTAGCCGTTGGTGGGTACTGGTATTGGCAGGAAACCAAACCCAAGATCTATATTGCAGCGCTACCAGTAGAATTCAGTGAAAGCACGCAAATATTGAATGCTCACAAACAAATTATTGAATTGGCTATCCAAGATGCAATAAAGCAGTACTTTCTCGACGATTCTAGTCACGTATTGATTGCTAATAGCGAAATAAGCCAAACACAAAAGCTACTCGGTGATACCGCGCCTTTAAAAGAAATCGGCGCAGCTTTGAATGCTGATATTCTAATATCATCCCAGTTAGTCTGTGATGTGAACAGCTGTGACATTGAGTTAAGCACCATCAATGGAGCCAATGCTACGTTAACCAATAGTGTTCGAAATGTCACTTCTAGTGAAAGTTACGGCGATGTTTTTAATGTCACATTATCCTCCTTATACTCATTATCAAAAGAAGAATCTGCACCTGAATTGACTGACAGAAACTTTTTGAACCAATACGCAGAGCTCTATCGTGAAGCACAGTCTGTTAATATTGAAAATCGTACAACGATTAAAAAAATAGAGTCATTAATCCGAATCTCTCCCGACTTTCTTCCGCTTTATTCGATATATACAAAGACTGCCATCAACGCGTTCAAAAATAGCTCAGACAATTTAATCTTACATTCGCTGAGTGAAGTGCTTGAATCTGCTCCCGAAAAGCTTAGAAATACGCCACTTTACCAAACGCATCTTTTGCAACTTTATCAATACTCTCAAAATAATCGAGAAGCCAAAAAAGTATTAGAAACTATCCACAGTTCTTCATTAGATGAGTTCGAAAAACAAGGGCTTCTCAGCTTTTATTTGGATTTACAAGGTGACTACGAAGCGGCATTAATACATACCACTAATGCATTCAAGCTAAGACCGACTTTAAGTATCACAAGAAATGCCGCTTTTCTAAACATACGCTTGGGTCGCTACGAACAAGCACTCAGCTACCTCGAAAAAGCACAACAATATGCACCCAATGATTTTAAAACACTCAAAACAATTGCGGATATTTATTCATTTTTGGGCAAACTCGACGAAGCCAGTGCAGCGTATAAAAAGCTAATAGAAAACGAAAAAATTAATACGGCTACCCTGAACAATTACTCCGTTGTTTTAATGCTAAAAGGAGAGTTTATCTCCGCATTAGAATATACATCACAAGCCGTTGAACATGCGCCTAGCAAAGCTGAGTTTTTGATAAATCATGCTGATTTACTAACTTTAACTAACCAACAGCAAAAAGCGGAAGAGGTTTATTTACGGGTACTTGCTCTGGACGATTCAAAAGTCACAAAGTTGGTAAAAGCACAAGCACTAGCACATTTAGGGAATTTTAAAGAAGCATTATTACTGGTAGAACAGCAGATTGCGTTAGAGCCAAATTCAGCGGAAGCCTACTATGTTAAGGCGTTGGTACAAACTTTATTGCACGAAACCTATTCTGCTATTTCTTCATTACAACGTAGTCTAAATTTAGGCTGGAGTGCCGTATTTTATAGATTAGCTTGGTTCAAACCACTTTGTAACCAACCAGATTTAGCGGCACAGATAGGCCAGCTAAACTTTACCTATCTATGCCAAAAAACTTAAATCAAGAAGGCGGATCAACGTCTTCGATCACAATGACAGGATCTTGAGAAAAATAACGCATTTGTGAATCATTCTTATGTTTTGCTATGAGTCGATAAGCAACCTTAAAGTTATTGTTAGACTGCAAAGGGATTGCAAACCCAGAGTCTAAGTGACCCGCCATTTCCTGAGCAGCGCCTTCTAGAATCGTTTTAGACGATTCAATGCTACTGATACTTACAATCATACTACGACCATCGTTAGCAACAATGCTGCTCACTTGATAGTTAAAGTTGTCTTGTGCATTAACAAATAGCGTACCGTTATCACCGAATTGCCAACCGCTATCAAAGCTTCCAGAGTCAAGTTCATAATATAAGTTAACCGACTTTCCTGATAACTCAGAAATGTCTATAACAACTTCTTCTACATCCTCGTGTTGAAGGTTAGTGATTTTCCAAGGGGCAGTTTTCGCCGCCTCTTCAGAGTGTTCTACAGGTGGTAAAAAACCAGGAGTAACTATATAACTGAGCGACTGTTGCGTCATCTTTAATATCCTTCGTTTGTTTGCAGAGCTATTCGCACTTAATATAAGCACATCAGCTGCACCAATGCCATTACAATAGGTTACAGCAAGCAAAGCGACTACAGTGATTCACCAAAGCCGAAACCATAATCAACAGGCTCAACTCGATGAGAAGTACTATAAAAGTCATCCGCAGTGTAGCCTTGCTCAATATGAAGCAAACAAACTCTACTAAACTCTAGTTAAGCGCTCATATACAAGTACGGCTACCTTTAATAATTATGCCATTGTATTGATGCTATTAGGTGATTTAGAACGGGCACTCGAGTTTGCTGAACGAGAAACTCAGTTGGCGCCCAGTAATGTAGAAATCTTGCTTAACTACGCAGACATATACTCACTAATGGGCAAGAAGGCGAAAGCCAGTGAAGTGTATCTGCAAATTTTAGCCAGTGATCCAGCAAACCAAGTTGAAGTCGTGCGCATCCAAGCTTTAGCACACCTAGGTAAGCACCAAGAGGCATTAATAGCAATTGATGAATATTTGGCTGAGTATCCCGATTCAGCTGAAGCTTTTTACGTAAAATCGTTAATTCAAACCCTGATAGAAGAAAAGTATTCCGCGATGGCTTCACTGAAAAAAAGCATTGATTTAGGCTGGAGCCCGTCTTTTTATCGCCTGTCATGGTTCAGGACACTATGTCACTCGCCATCACTTGAATTAAGAATTGGCACAGAACATTTTACCTATCTGTGCCAAATGCAAATTACGAATTAACCTGGACCATCTGGGTTGTCAATTATCACCCTTGGATCTTGAGAGAAATAACGCACAGCACCATTTGCGGAGTCATATTGAGCAACAAGTCTGAACTCAATATTTGAGCTGTTATTCCTCACTAGTGTAACAACCCTCGCACCAGGGTCAGCTGAAAGCGCTTTGATATCATTTTCACTTAGCGTATTCGCAACATTCAATGCCTCAATCTTAACCTCAACCGTTAACTCATCTTTTAATGTGCTTGTAAGGTTATAATTGAAGTTATCTTGCGCCTCGATAAAGTAAGTACCGTTTTCAGCAAAGCTCCAGCCAGCTTCATCGGTAACGAGCTTATAGGTTAGAACAGCGCTTTCACCCTGAGCTAATTTAAGTTTAACTGGCTTATCGTCATATATCCAGTTGCCCTCAGCTTTTGGGGTCACCATGTATTCGAGTAAATAAGTAGGTGTACTCATTATTTTATCCTTCCTTTGTTTGTAGAGCTATCCGCCTCTATTTAAGCACATGAATAGCAGTAATACTATTGCTGTAGATTACAACTTATAGTCATAAGTCATCATAAGCTCACTATAACTGCATATAGATAATTAACTCGCGATGAATATAGAACAAGGGCTACCATCGGCAAGCCCTTGTTAAGCTGAAATTGATTTAAAACAAACAGATGAGCTGTTTATTGAAGCGTCATAAAGATCTATCCACCAAACAAACCTTTAAGTTTGTCTTTTACCTTATCCTTAACCTTGTCTTTGGCTTTGTCTTTTGCCGCTTCTTTTAGGTCTAAGCTAGTTTCAACTTTGTGGAATGGACCTTTGATCCGCACCGGAATTTTAAAGCCGGTACTGTCATCGCTGCTGGCTTGCCCTTCAATGGTATCAACAATTCCAGTCACCACACGATAATCAACTAAAGTTTGTGGTAAATCAACGGTGCCCTTGCCTGTCACTCGTAGTAACGGGCTTGCCAACGAGAAGTCATCGTTTTGACCTACGCCTTTGGTAAAGACAAAGGTGCCAGTCATGGCTGAGAAGTCGGTTTTTTGATCTGGGTCGAAATTGGCATTGAGTCCTTGCGATACCGAAGAGAAGTCACCTTTGAGCATCTCTTTGCCCTTACGGATCATCTCAGCAAGGTTTGCGCCTTTTACGCCACCATCTTTGAACTCAAAACCTAATTTACCACCTAGGGCATTCACAAATTGCTTTTGACTGATACCTTGTGTGTTTAACGTCCAATTAAGACTACCTTTGCCCAATACTTTGTCAAAGCCAATAGCATCGGTCAGTAGTGGCTCAGCGTTAATTGCCGTTAACGCAAAGTCAGTACTGATGGCATAAGGTTTTGCTGCTGCATTTACAACAACCTTACCTTTACCCTGACCTTCATAGGCTTGGAACTTATCTAGGCTCAGTGTCGCCTTACCTGAGTTAAGTACAAAGCTGATTTGGTTTTCGCCAAGCTTAATTTCTCTCGCACGTAGCCCTGTTGAGGTGATCTTCACATTCGCATTGAGGCTATTAAGTACTGACAAATCAATTGCAGTGTCATCCCACACGATAGGCTGTGTTGGTGCGCCTTCGGGCTCAGGTTGCGTTTGTGGCTTTTCCATAGGTTCTGGCAAATACGGGTTAAGATTTAACATGCCAAGGTCAACGCTCGCGGTAATATCAGGCTTACCAGAGAGAGTGACTTTACTTTGACCCTTTATTACCAATTCGTCCAAGGTCGCTTCTAAGGCATTGAGAGTAAAAACTTGCCCTTGCGTCGTCATTTTAGCGTTTAGGCCAAAGTCATTGAACGCATTTTCTTTGGCTTTTAGATCAACGCCCTGCCACTTAGCTAGCGCTTTTACCGAGTCGCCAGACAAGGCTAATTGACCGCGAATGGTTTTACCTTGCTCTGCAATTTCACCTTTATAGTCAAGGTTGAACAGCGCTGATTTTACTTGTTGTTCAACATTAAAGGTTTCACCTTCGATCGCCTTTGCTGGATTATCGAGTGTAGTAACTAGGTTAAAAGTTTGACCTTGAAAAGTCAGCTTACCGTCGACTTCTAATGGTTGGTACAGTGACGATAACATCACGCTAATGTCTAAATCAGTTACCTGATATTCAGCGCCTGTCACACCGTCAAGATAAGTCACCGAGCCACCATAAATCGCCACTTCGCCAAGGCTAACATCTAAGCCTTCCGGTAACTGCATATTACCTTTTGAGCTGGTTTGCGCCGTGGGCGTGTTTTCTGCACTGGTGGGTAGCAACTGCCAGTTAGCATTACCTTGTTTGTCGGTTTCTAGAATAATTTTAGGATTATTTATCACAAAGCGCTCAAGCTTAGCTTCGCCTGACAGCGCACTTAACCACGGAATATGTACGGCAAGTTGCTCCATGGCGAACATATCTGGGCGACTGCCCGTTGCCATGTTGGCAAATCGCACTTGGTTTAGCTCAATGTGCAGCGTTGGGAAAATACCGATGTCAGAGTCGCCATCGATCGACAGTTTTCTACCTGTCACTGACTCAACCTGTGACGTGACTTGGTCAATAATTGCCTGTTTGGGGATTAAAAACGGGGCTGCGATAACAAGAATAATAATAAGCGCGACAATGGCGCCTACGATTTTAACTAGCCGGTTCATTGCTTTTCCTTCGTAAGGCTTGGTTCTCTTTATGATAACGGCTGTAGTCGAATATACCATGAATAAAGGCAAATAATTTGTACTGAGCGATTGCAACCTTTTGACTAATCGGTATGATCCTCGCCCTTGCCAGTTTTTAGCGTCATTAGCTATATTTTACTGGTTGGTTTATTAATCAAACTTGGAGTATCTAACCCGCATGAAGAAACTGCTCATATCACCGTCAAACATGGCCTTGGGCGAACAAGAAAGTCAGATTTATCAAAATATCCTCAAACAGGCCACGGAGATCAGCCTTAATCTGATGGCGGTTAAGGTGGAAAATCACCCTGAAGATTTTCTTGGTTGGTGTTATGAACTGCTTGATGTGGCGAAAAATCGTATCAATTTTGATTTACTGGATGACCATCAATTACCCACAGTGAAAAAGCTACAAGATCTGCTCATCGCAGCGATTAGCTTTTTACAACTCAAGACGTTACGCATTGCGCCTTGGCCTATGGTGGCCGCATTTATTACCAGTCACAAAGAAGTGATTGCACTAGATGAGCAATTAAAACTGATTGAATATCTTAAATCAATGCGCAGCACTCCACTTAAAGATATGATTAAAGAGGATCGCCTCGCCTTTAGCGGTAAGCATGCTGCAAATTTAGATACCAGCGTGTATCAGTTTGACGTGGAGTGGTTTGCCTCCACCAAAAGTGCAAAAGGCTTTCACCAGTTATTAGACGACCTACCGGGAGCTTTTGATGAAGCGCTAGCCACAATCCCGGCAGAAGGTGACGTGACGCTCGAACATTATCAGTCATTTATGGTCGGGTATTTAAGTGCCTTTGCTGGCAGCGAGGAAAAGCCAACGCTTGCACCAGCTACTCGCCTATTAGCAATGCGTCGCCCTGATGTGTTCACTCCAATAACCTCGAGCAAGCTTGACGCTTTGTGCCAAGCGCTTGGTGTTGCTAAACTTAACAATCGCGATTTTGAGCGTTACTGGACCGATGTCGTCAGCACCATTAAAGCAATGCCATGGTATACGATGGCCGCTCCTGTGGATGAGTTTGAAACGCAACTTGCTGAAATTAAAGCGCTGCTACCATGCCTGTTTTATTACGCGGATAAAGACACCGCCACTAACTCCAATTACTTTAAGCTACTGCATAAGCCTAAGCGCAGCGGCAGCAGTGGTGGCAAAAAGACCGTACGCCGCGGTAAAGAGTCAGCTGAAGTGTTAGTCGACCGCGCACTCGCGGATGAGTCTATTCCAGAACATATTCGCGCCAAACGTGACTCGATAGTCGCCGAAGTGGAAAAAGGCCGCAGTGTTGATGAAACCATCAGCCTAATGCGCACCATCTTTGGATAACGACTAGCTCAAAACACAGCTTGCATTAATACTGTGCAAGCTGTGGTACTTTGCACCAGCCATGTGCAACATTTATGCAAATCACTCTGCCCTACTTTCGAAACTCAGAAATTAAATGCTAATATTTTTAATAACATAGAATAAATTCTCCGTTATTTTCCGACATTGGCCTCCCCCTTGCACCTACTCTTTGCAAAAAATGCAATGACAACAACTGAATAATAACTCTGCGTTCAATGGGGAAAACAGAATGAAAAACAAACCTTTGCTTATGCTACTAGGCGGCCTGACTGCGTGCTTTTGTGTCTCTGCTCAGGCGGAAGTGACCGCGAATATTGCGGCAAGCTCAAATTATTACTGGCGTGGTATCACCCAGACTGATGACGGCGCAGCGGTGTCTGGCGGCTTGGATTATAGCAATGAGTCTGGGTTTTATGCGGGCACTTGGGTCTCTAACATCGACTTTGGCGACTCCGCCAGTTACGAAATGGATCTGTACGCGGGTTACGCTGGCGAAATCAAGGGCATGAGTTTTGATTTCGGTTATATCCACTACGCCTATCCCGATGTCAGTGGAGATATTGATTTTGGCGAGATTTACGCCGCGCTTGGCTGGCAATACTTTACGTTTAAACTCAGCCACCTAGCCACAGCGCAAAGCGATTCAACCACAGAAGAAGACATGCTATATGCCGAAGTGTCGGCCAGCTTCCCCATTTTTAAAGACAGTGAATTAACTCTACATATTGGTCGCTCCAGCGGAGATACAGTGCTTGAGTGGACAGGAGAAGACGACGCTTATATGGATTACGGGGTGAGTTTATCTACGCAAGGTTTTACCTTCGGATTAGTAAAAACCGACCTAGACAGTAGTGAGGATATTAAAGCATACGTAAGTTATGGATTAGATTTTAATCTGTGATGACCAAAGGTGAGCGGTCCTGTGACAGCCGCATCACCTTATTTTTTACTTGCTGCAACACGTAGGGCCGAAAGGCCCTTTTTTTAATTCTTCAACATTCTGAGTTTGGAACATTAAAAACGTACTGTAATTCATTGCGAGAATTGTAAAAGTGAATTGTGCAGCCTGTTACCTTACTGCTGTCTCCAGACTCTGGCGGAATTCCACCTGGATTACCAAACCGAGTCGCCGAACCACCCTTAAGTTTCAACTGTCCGAACTGACTTAATTTTTCTAGCTGGTATAAAACACACTCATTAGTAATTTCTTGCGGCCCATGAAGTGCTTGCAATAGCGTCGTAATTCTTTTCCCCCCAGCAACTCGCGAATGAGCTTTATTCAACTTCATACCCAGCAAAGGTACATTTTCAGCATCCCAACCGATATGATCTATGCTCAACGCTAGCACATCACGAAATGAGCTAGACTCTTCATTTTCATAAAACGTCTTAGCATAAACTAGCGGTTGCTCATGTTCAGGTATACTGACTGACACACTCGCTCCAAAATAAGATAGACTCACGGAACCTCCAGTGAAACGCGCGCCTTGATAAATTCTCTTATTAACATCAATACCGTCACCCATCCCAACTGTAATCTCAGCCAACGCAAGCTCCTCCAGTGCCATCATTTTTGAGGGGTCGAGCAAAGTTGCTAGCGCAGAATTTGATGGGCACGATTGTTCTGGCTGCTGAGCCTGACTACGCACGTTTGACAAACCATAACGACTCACATTCTGACTTGAGGTAGTTGCTAGTACGTGCTTCATCTCTTCATAAAAACTGGCCGCCTCTGCAAAGACCTTTTTTTGTACTTCCGTTAACGAAAAGGCAGTCACTTTGACATCATAGGGTAAAAAATCTTCATGCGTAACCCAAAAACCGTAAGTCGTTCCACTTGCAGGGTGTACAAGAAAAACCTGTTTTTTTGCAGAAGTACACTGCATGTTTTCAGGGGTCATAGGCGCGCTAGGTTTTAATGGATAGCAGCTTTTTTGTGGTGCATAAGTTTTAGCCATCTTCTGAGCTTTACTTTCGGATGTACATAAGCTGCAAAACTGGCCTCGATAATCAGACGCACTCGAATTCGCAAATACAGGTCTGGTGGCCAATATGCACATCAAGAATAGCACCGCTGAGATTATACATTTCATTTATTTAACTCCTTTTTAGAAATGAAAGTACAAAATAATCAAAAGAAGAGACAATATACAAGTAGTTTGAGATAAGTATTAAAGTTCAAAAGTAGTGCTCTCAGCTACTGCCAAGCTATCTATGTTTACTAGGAAAAACTTCGCTATTCATTTGTTCTAATTGATAAATTTTTAACAAACTACGATACCTGAGGTTTGAATGCAACTGATATTATAACTGGCTCAAATTTATTGCCGTGGTTTGCCCCAAATAACTTCAGGGCAAACTAATCGGTTATGGTACGCTATGCCCAGTAGACGCTGTCCAAATGCGATACCACTGCTCGCGACTCATGCTAAGTGACTGTGAAGCAAACGCGCTGGCAACTCGAGTAATGTTTCCCGTTCCAAGCACAGTGGCGGGTTTCGATGGATGCATGGCAAGCCATGCGTAGATCACTTGATCAATTTCAGTGCTACCAATCTCTTCACCCACTAGCTGTAGCACCGCACGCAGGCGTTTGGCTTTTTCATCTTCACTGGAGAATATTCTCCCCCCTGCTAGCGGCGACCACAGCATAGGGTTCATGCCTAGTTGTTGGCACTGATCAAGCGTGCCATCGTCAAGCGCTTTCATCTCATAAGGTGAAAACTCAATTTGGTTAGTCACTAAAGCGAAATCGAGTCTCGATTGCAGTAAGGCAAGCTGGCTGGGTGTAAAGTTCGAGACCCCAAAATGCAGCACATCGCCGTTTTGTTTGAGGGTATTAAACGCATCGGCAACTTCATCAGCATCCATCAGATAATCCGGGCGATGGATCAACAACACATCTAACCTATCCGTGCCGAAATGCTTTAGTGACTGCTGCGCTTGGGCAATGATATGCGCCTTACTCGAATCATAGTGGTTCGCCTTTCCCACTAGCCCCAAGCTTGGAAATGCGGGCTTAATGCCACATTTAGTGATGATCCGAATGTGCTCTCGAATACCAGGATCAAGCGCTAAGGCTTTGCCAAACTCCGCCTCACACTGATACTCACCGTAAATATCAGCATGATCAGTATCGCGTATTCCAAGCTCAATCGCTTGCTTTAAAAAGCGTAAATTTTCTTGCGGCGTAATTTGCCAATCTAATAGCCGCCAAAACCCCAATACTAATGGGTCAAGTACGCGGGTGTTTGAGTTCATAACGTAATTCCTACTGTTGCAGCCACTTGCTTGGCTTTTTCGACAGCACTTTCAGCCGAATCTGAGCGCGCTAACGCCACACCCATTCTACGCTTGCCACTCACCTCGGGTTTACCAAACAAACGAATATCCGTTAGTGGCTCTGCAAGCGCTTGTGCAAGATTGTTAAACTGTAGCTGTGTTGATTCCCCTTCGACAAGGATCACGCTAGATGCCGATGGCCCATTAAAGTGAATGGTGGGGATAGGCAAACCTAAAATTGCCCGAGCATGCAGCGCAAACTCACTTAAGTCTTGCGAGATAAGCGTGACCATGCCGGTATCATGTGGCCTTGGTGAGACTTCGCTGAAGTAAACTTCATCACCCTTAATAAAGAGCTCAACGCCAAACAGACCCCGACCGCCCAGTGCTGCCGTGACTTTTTCAGCCATCGCTTTACTGCGCTCTAGCGCGAGTACTGACATCTGCTGCGGCTGCCAACTTTGCTGATAATCACCATCTTGTTGCACATGTCCAATTGGCTCACAAAAACTCGTGCCATCAATGTGGCGTACCGTCAAAAGCGTAATTTCGTAATCAAAATCAACAAAACCTTCCACAATCACTCTGCCCTGACCTGCACGCCCTCCCTCTTGAGCGTAGTGCCAAGCCGCTTCGATATCCGCGGCACTTTTAATCACACTTTGCCCTTTACCTGACGAGCTCATGATAGGCTTAACCACACAAGGTATGCCGATATGCGCGACAGCAGCATTAAAGTCTGCCAAGGTGTCAACAAACTGATAGGGGGAAGTAGCAAGCCCAAGCGTTTCAGCGGCAAGACGGCGGATCCCTTCTCGATTCATGGTCAGTTGAGTCGCTTTGGCGGTTGGCACAACCGTGTAACCTTCAGCCTCTAATTCCACCAGCTTATCCGTCGCAATGGCTTCGATTTCCGGCACGATATATAGTTTTTATCAAATTCCGATATATCGTTTAACGAGTCTAAATTGTTATCCGAACCCAAGACAAGTTCTAGGCTCTCACCTATACTAGAGACTTATAGGGTTACTGAGAGTTACCAGAGATATTGTATATTAGCTTTTCTTCACTAAATCCCGATGAAATTAGATAAGCAGCAAGTGTTGTGTAGACTTCTTTTAATGTATCGCAATAAACCGACGGTCTATCAAATAACTCGCTATCCTTAGAAGAAAACCTATTTTTTAGAGAGCCTCCTGCACAAATAGTTTCCCAATCACATCCTTTACAATGTTTAGGTATATCCACTAGTTTTTCTAATGCTGTTATCATAGTGGGGTTTGTAGCAACGTCATAGCTACTTGAGTCCGAAATATTTAGGCCTGTTTCAAATAAATGTGGAGCAATTGAACGTAGAGTATCTTCAGGTCCAATTGAACCATCGGAATCGATAGTTAAAATATGCCTTCTAACTTTATTATAATTGCCAATAATATTTCTTTGAAATACAGATTGTTTCAGTTTATCTAGTGCTTCGTTAACGAATCTTATTGTTTTTGATTTATCGGTATCTGAAGCCCAGCACTCGATTAACTCCAATAAGAAACTAGTGAATTTGGACTGCTCACTTTCATTAAATGTATCGTGGGTATCATCAGGCAAAAGGAAGTGCAGTGAATCAAAGTTCAACTCTTTTGTAAGGTGGTTATAAATTCTTTTAGCAGAAAAGCTAGGGTTAACGACTGCTATCATACCTGGTTTAGGCATTAAGCCTTTTTCGTGTGCGGCAAAGAGGAGTTTTATTCCTTGTAGTACCCTTGAGTGAGTTCCTTTTCCGGAAAAATCGATTCTATATAAATCGTTATATTCCTCAGGCCCGTCAATACTTACGCCAACAAAAACCTTGTATTTAACGAATATGTCAATCCATTCGTCATCAATTAGGGTAGCGTTAGTTTGGATTGTAAAGCTTAGTTCTATCTTTCCGCTAAGCGCGTCAGTCATTGTCGCTAAGAGCCCATTAAGGTATTCTTTTTTTATTAATAAAGGCTCCCCGCCATGAAGCACAACTCTGACCCGCTTTAAGCCAAACTCAATACTACGCTCTAAAAACGATACCAATTCGTGCATTTTTGCTGAGGAAAAAATCGGCTTTCGCGATAATGGTGATTCATCTCCTCCAAAGAAGTAGTAGCAATATTTGCAAGCAATGTTGCATCTTTCTGTCACTTTCAGCACTAATTCAATAGATTCGACGCCGTCGAATAAGAAGAAGTCTTTATGATTTTTTGGATAGTTAAAGTTCATGTGATTTATGTGTCTAACTCCCCAATTCGGGGAGTTAGAGTTTACTATCTAGAAAGGTTTGCAAGCTTGAGTAAAGCCACAGCTTGAATCACTCCAATCGCCATCACAGCCTTGGCCAAAGTGAGAATCGTGCCCTCCTGAAACCTTATCAAGTAATTCTTTTGGGATGCTATTTGAGTTAGCTTTTAATAGGCTTGCACGTTGTTTAATTTTTTCTCTTAAAGTCATAATTTTTCCTTTGATATTTTCACTTCAATACTGTTTGTGTCAAAAATCAGTTTTGTGTATTTTTTGTATTCAGCGTTAAAAGTTGGTGAAGCTTGAAATTGTTCGGCACTTACCGATAAATCAACTTGAGCGGAGTCGCTGTTGATATCGTGTACAGCCATAGAAAAGCTATGGTTGGTACCAACTTCAAGCCTTAGTTGCTCACTAAAATTCCCCTGTACAGATAATGGCCCAACGACTTTCCCATCCATACTTATTTTTATCTCTGCATGGTAGTCTGCAGCAATCGCTATCTTGCAGAGTAAAAGTGGAGCTAAAACTGCGAGCATTTTTTTCATAGTAACTGCCTTGTTCATTATTCAATAAAGATACCAGCATACCTTTATTGGGGGGGAGGTAAATGGTATTTTTTTGAATTTAATTGGTTCTAGATTCAAAAGGCTGAGCAGTTGGTTTATTAGTTTGTGTGTGTTGTTTAGTGGTTGTGTTTAGAAATTATAATAATAGCGCGTTGATGAACTTTCATATTTGGTTAAAAAGTGATTTTTCTATATTATTTCATTGCTTTGCTTACCAAGGTGATAGACAGATATTTAAAAGTAGTTACTTGATTTTATGGGTATCCCTACTTCGAAAAAGGGCCTTTCGGCCCTACGTGTTGCAGCAAGTAAAAAATAAGGTGATGCGGCTGTCACAGGACCGCTCACCTTTGGTCATCACAGATTAAAATCTAATCCATAACTTACGTATGCTTTAATATCGTCACTACTGTCTAGGTCGGTTTTTACTAATCCGAAGGTAAAACCTTGCGTAGATAAACTCACCCCGTAATCCATATAAGCGTAGTCTTCTCCTGTCCACTCAAGCACTGTATCTCCGCTGGAGCGACCAATATGTAGAGTTAATTCACTGTCTTTAAAAATGGGGAAGCTGGCCGACACTTCGGCATATAGCATGTCTTCTTCTGTGGTTGAGTCGCTTTGCGCTGTGGCTAGGTGGCTGAGTTTAAACGTAAAGTATTGCCAGCCAAGCGCGGCGTAAATCTCGCTAAAATCAATATCTCCACTGGCATCGGGATAGGCGTAGTGGATATAACCGAAATCAAAACTCATGCCCTTGATTTCTCCAGCGTAACCCGCGTACAGATCCATTTCGTAACTGGCGGAGTCGCCAAAGTCGATGTTAGAGACCCAAGTGCCTGCATAAAACCCTGACTCATCTTTTCAAAGCAAACAGAAAAATAAACATGGCGAAACCGTTTTTAAAGAACTCTATATTGAGACTGCTGACCCCAGTCAGTTAACGCTCACTAGATAATGAAAAACTGAATAGCGATAAAAGCCGAGTAACCTCTGTACTCGGCTTTTGTTATTCAGCTCATTCATCAATAAACGGCCAGAAACCGAATATAAACAAGAAAGGAAAGATTGATTTATAAAGTAAACCCTACTGATTCAGCCACTTGCTTGGCTTTTTCGACAGCACTTTCAGCCGAATCTGAGCGCGCTAACGCCACACCCATTCTACGCTTGCCACTCACCTCGGGTTTACCAAACAAACGAATATCCGTTAGTGGCTCTGCAAGCGCTTGTGCAAGATTGTTGAACTGTAGCTGTGTTGATTCCCCTTCGACAAGGATCACGCTAGATGCCGATGGCCCATTAAAGTGAATGGTGGGGATAGGCAAACCTAAAATTGCCCGAGCATGCAGCGCAAACTCACTTAAGTCTTGCGAGATAAGCGTGACCATGCCGGTATCATGTGGCCTTGGTGAGACTTCGCTGAAGTAAACTTCATCACCCTTAATAAAGAGCTCAACGCCAAACAGACCCCGACCGCCCAGTGCTGCCGTGACTTTTTCAGCCATCGCTTTACTGCGCTCTAGCGCGAGTACTGACATCTGCTGCGGCTGCCAACTTTGCTGATAATCACCATCTTGTTGCACATGTCCAATTGGCTCACAAAAACTCGTGCCATCAATGTGGCGTACCGTCAAAAGCGTAATTTCATAATCAAAATCAACAAAACCTTCCACAATCACTCTGCCCTGACCTGCACGCCCCCCCTCTTGAGCGTAGTGCCAAGCCGCTTCGATATCCGCGACACTTTTAATCACACTTTGCCCTTTACCTGACGAGCTCATGATAGGCTTAACCACACAAGGTATGCCGATATGCGCGACAGCAGCATTAAAGTCTGCCAGGGTGTCAACAAATTGATAGGGTGAAGTGGCAAGCCCAAGCGTTTCAGCGGCAAGACGGCGGATCCCTTCTCGGTTCATGGTCAGTTGAGTCGCTTTGGCGGTTGGCACAACCGTGTAACCTTCAGCCTCTAATTCCACCAGCTTATCCGTCGCAATGGCTTCGATTTCCGGCACGATATAATCAGGTTGCTCTTGTTCAATAATCGCTTTGAGTTTTTCACCATCCAACATAGACAAGGTATAGCTGCGATCTGCCACTTGCATCGCTGGCGCATTGTCGTAGCGATCTAAGACAATCACTTCTGCACCTAAGCGCTTAAACTCGATAACGACTTCCTTCCCTAACTCACCACCACCGCAGAGTAATATTTTGCAAGCAGTTGCCGAAAAAGGCGTGCCCAGAGGTTTGATTTTCATGATGATTCCTTGGTTGGTTTGATACCCCATGGTAGCGACTTTTTGTCATATGCAAAAGCTGAGAAGACGGCAATTCAACTCGAAATCACAAAATACACATTTCAAACACATTCTTTACATATCGTACACAAAGAGCTTTTTTTATTTAAAGGATTACTTCAATGACTGCCCAGTCTCCTATTGATTACAGCACTCAGCCGCAGATCTTATTAACGCGCGCATTCAGCCAATACGCCAATAAAGTCGCACTGGTATTTAACGGTACGCAAGTCACCTATCAAGCACTTGAAGAGCAGGTAACACGGGTCGCCACGAATATTCAGCAACAGGTGAGTCTGAGCCAATCTCAATCGCCTTATGTGGCACTATATCTCGAGCGTGGCATTGATATGGTCGTGGGGATCTTAGCGGCAATCAAATCAGGACTGGGTTATATCCCTATTTCCACGGAGGCACCCAAAGCTCGCTGCGAGTTTATTCTTGAAGATAGCCAACCAGCGCTTATCGTCACCCATGGACATTATCAAGCACTGCCACAATTTGGCCACACACCTCAAGTGCTGATCGACTCTCCTGCAACGCAAGCCTTTGTTACTCCTGATTATAAAATGAGTGATATTGCTTATGTGATCTACACCTCGGGCACCACTGGCACGCCAAAAGGCGTAGAAGTACCTTACCAAAACTTACTTTATTTAGCCGAATCACAAATTAACCGTTTTGAGCTAGACCGATTAGACCGCGTTATGATGTTTGCTTCTTATATTTTCGATGCTAGCGTGTTTGAGCTGCTCGTGCATATCATGTTGGGTCAAACTGTATTTGTAACGACAGAAACCGAGCGACGAGATGCCAAAGCGCTGAGCCAATTGATCTCAAAAAATGCGATTCAATTTGGCGCTATCCCTCCTGCATTGCTGGCTTTGATGGATCCCCGAGATTTGCGCTCGATGCGCAAATTAATCGTTGCAGGAGAAACCCCAAATCTAGAAATGCTATCTCGACTTTCAGAAGTCACGCGAGTGTTTAACGGTTATGGTCCTACCGAATATACCGTGTGCACCTGCGCCAATGAATATACCAATGCCGACTCCGAATTTAATATTGGTCAACCCTTTGTGAATACCAGACTTTATGTGCTAGATGAGCAATTGCAACAAGTAGCCAATGGTGCTATCGGTGAGCTCTATATTAGTGGTGCAGGTTTGGCAAAAGGATACTTAAACCGTCCTGAACTCACAAAGTCTCGATTTATCGCAAACCCCTATTATCAAGCAGAAGTAGACCCTGCGCACTTCGCTAGACTTTATAAAACTGGCGACTTAGTTAGTTTTGACGGTGATAATTATCATTTTGTTGGTCGTAATGACAACCAAATTAAGCTACGCGGATTTCGTATTGAGTTAGGTGAAATAGAAAAAGTTGTTGCCCAACATGAGGCAGTAAAACTTGCAAGCTGCCAAGTAGTACAACGAGGTAATGCTAAGTTCTTGGTGGCATTTATCGTTCCCCATAGTAAACCCACAGCAGACCTTGGACAACACATCAGCCAGTTAGCAGAAAAGTTACTGCCAGACTACATGTTGCCTGATCACTATCAATGTTTAGACGCATTACCCATGACCGAAAACGGGAAGGTAGATAGCCGCGCGCTCGCTAATTACGAATTAAGTAGCCAACAAGACCAACCGCAAGATCAGCTGAGCCAAGAACAACAAGATTTTTTAACACAGTTTCAAGGTTTCTGTTTGCCAGGCCTTGGCTGGCAACAAGATTTTTTCCAACAAGGTGGTGACTCCATTTCTGCAATCAACCTTAGCAACCAGTTATTTCAGCAGCTCGGCTTAAGCGTGCCAACACACCTAATTTATCGCTATCGTAGTGCTGGGCAAGTATGGCAGGCAATGCAAACTCAACACTTTGAAACCATTGCGATTCCAAAGCGCGATGCTGATTTTGCTGAGGTCACCCCGCTATCACTGCAACAACGCGCGATTTGGTTTTTAGCCAAAGCCGATCCAAGTGATAAAGCCTATCATGCAAAGTGTACAATCACCTTCAGTGGTGATTTAAATGTACCAGCACTACAAGGTGCATTACAGGATATCGTTGATAACCATGCGATTTTCCGTACTAGCTACGACTTACATGAGCCACTGCAATATATTGCAAAACACTACCAGCAAGACGTGCCTTACTTTGATTTTAGTGAGTATCAAGAAACACAAGCATTAGCTGAGGTCGATAAACTCGTTAATGGTCATATGAATGATATTTTTGCGATTGACCAATTACCGCTAGCGCGCTGGGCAATTGTAAAAATTAGCGAATATAAACATGTACTTATTCATATTGAACATCACTTAGTACATGATGGTTGGTCTTCTAACATCTTCCTTGATCACCTCTTTAGTTGTTATAAGCAGCGCTTACATGGCGCAAGCCAAGGTACTTTGCCTGAAATCACACAATACGCCGATTACGCAGCCTATCAGCATCAATGGTTAGGAACAGAGCAAGCCGAGTTGCAACGCCAATTTTGGAAAGCACAACTACAAGATGCACCGAGCCGTATTAACTTGCCTGTTTCTCGTCTCGGCGAAACCGCCACCGAACGTGGTCGCGCACACCGAGTAAAACTGCCTCGTTCGCTATGGAACAATTTAAAAGCCTACAGCCAAGCGCATCAGATCACGCCATTCGCCGTCGCCCTTGCGGCATTAAATATTGTCCTTTCGCGCTTTAGTGGCGATCAGGATATCTGTATTGGTTCTGGTGTTGCAAACCGAGGCTACACCAATGTGGATGATACCATTGGTATGCTCGTCAGCACCGTAGTGGCGCGAGTTCAGCAAACACCAGAAATGCCTGTTGAACAACTGGTACAGCATTGTTTTGAAGTCAGTAACGACATGCTGGCCAATCAAACCCTACCATTTACTGAAGTCGTCGCGGACGTAAACCCTGAGCGCATCAAAGGCGTCAACCCGTTATTCCAGATCTGTTTTAGCTTCCATGATTCACCACTCCCAGAACTCACGCTTCCGGGGTTAGATGATATTGAGTATTTCGAGGCGATCAGCAGTCAAGCGGCGAAATTTGAGATTAATATCGTGGTGCTTACCCGTATGGGGCAAGAACAGGATGATTCGGTCACCATGTTATGGGAGTTTGACTTAAACCGCTACGATCCTTGGTTTATCGATGCCTTGAGTGACAACTTCAGTCATATTCTCGCGCAACTTATCAGTGTAGATGGGCAATTACCACTTGAGCAGTTAAGTTTACAAAACCTTGCTGAGCGCGATGTTCAAGCGGCACAGCACCAAAGCCAAGACTTGCTGTCACTATTTACGCATCACGCGCAGTCTCGCAACCAGCAAACTGCACTTATCACCAGTCAAATGGAGTTAAGCTACCAGGAGCTAAGTACTCGATCAGACAGCCTGGCTGCACATATTCTTAAGCAGTATGGTACGCTTGAGTATATCGGCCTATACCTGCAGCCCGGCATTGACACAGTGGTTGCAATGCTCGCCATCATGAAAGCTGGCGCCGCTTATGTGCCGCTATCGCCAAGAGCGCCAGCTGCCCGCAATGCTTTTATTATTGACGATGCTCAGCTCAAGTTAGTATTAACTAACACCATAAGTCAGCAAAGCTTGAGCGAAAATGAGCAATCAAATTGGCCACTGTTAAACTTGGATAATACATTCGCGCCATGCGATATTGCACTTTGCCGACCGTCGCCTGATTCTGCAGCCTACATAATTTACACCTCAGGTACGACGGGCCAACCTAAAGGCGTTATTCAAAGCCATAAAAATGTTGCGCGTTTGCTATCTGCCAGTCAACCGCTTTACCACTTTAATAGCGAAGATACTTGGGTGCTTTATCACGATACGATTTTTGACTTTAGTGTTTGGGAAATATGGGGAGCACTGTGTCATGGCGGTCGGTTGTTTATTCCAAGCTACGAACAAGCAAGAGACAGTTTTGGTTTTGTAAAACAGTGTGAGCAATTTGCTGTCACCGTCCTTAACCAAACTCCAAGTGCATTCTATAATCTTAGTGATATTGCCATTTCTGCGGGCGCGTCACTTGATAGCCTTCGCACTGTGATCTTTGGTGGTGAGCAGCTCAACTACGATAAACTAGCTCCTTGGTGGCAACGTTTTGGTAAACGTATTCAATTGGTCAATATGTACGGTATTACTGAAACCACAGTACATGTCACGTACCAACCTTTGCACCCTAACATGAATACCCAGATTGCTGACATTGGTGTGCCGCTCAATGATATGCAGGCTTGGGTGCTGGATAGTCAGTTACGTCCAGTACCTGTGGGCTGTCCTGGAGAGCTGTTTATCTCTGGTGCAGGTTTGGCGATTGGTTATTTGAATCAGCCAGAACTGAGCGCTACTCGCTTTTTCGAGCTAACGCTAAATGGCAAACTCACCCGCGTTTACAAAACCGGTGATAACGCCAGACTATTGCCAAACGGTCATTTAGAATATCTAGGTCGTTTGGATAACCAAGTGAAGATCAGGGGGCATCGTATCGAGCTTGGTGAAGTCGAATCCCAATTGCTCAGCTGTAGCGGTGTTAAAGAGGCAGCAGTGATCACCTATACACGCCAAAATCAAACGGCGCTAAGTGGCTATGCTGTGATGGAAAGCCATGCTTATTTTGACGCCGAGCTGTTACTTAATTATCTACGAACGCAGCTGCCAGCATATATGATACCGGATAGCATCACCCAACTCACGGCGATGCCACTAACCGTTAACGGTAAGCTAGATAGCAAAGCACTACCGCTGCCGCAGGTGTTATCATCAAACCAATACGCAGCTCCGCGCACTGCGCTTGAACAGACGCTTTGCCAAATTTGGCAAAGCACATTAGAACTGGAACAAGTCGGTATCCATGATAACTTTTATCGCCTAGGTGGTAACTCCATCTTAGCGGTGCAGCTCGTACGCAACGCCCATAAATGGCATCAGATTGCGATCCCGTTATCAGCGATCATTGCCAATCCATCAGTCGCGGCTCTGGCTCAATACCTAAACACCATAGAGTTGAGTGATATCACCCAATCTCAGGAGGCATCTACTACCTCCTCTTCGCAGGTGATGGAGCTATAGTCATGGAGTTAACATCTTTACTGAACGACCTTCACGCGCAGCAGTTGCGCGTGTGGGTGTCTGAGCAAAATACCTTGGCACTGGGATATGAGGGTAACGTAGCGCCAACTTTGCTCTCGGCACTCAAAGCGCATAAAGCTGAATTATTGGCGCTACTAAGCGCCCACCAGATCTGCTCCGAAGCCGCCTTTTTAAGTTGGCCATTATTAAAGCCAGTGCCGCTTTCCAATGCCCAGGCAAGGTTGCTGTATGTAGACAAACGTGCACCAAAGTCCTGTGCTTATCATATTCCAATGCTGGTTGAGCTGGATGATCCAGCGCAGCAACAAGACATAATCTCGGCACTAGCACAGCTGCTTGTCCATCACCCGATCCTAACGAGTGTGATTGAAACCGATGCTGAGCATTTTAACTGCCGAGCAACCTTACAACCTCTAGCGGTCGAGTATCACCGTGCAACCACTTTGGCTCATGTACAAACACTGGTAAAAGAGCACATCCACACGCCGTTTGACCTCCATACTCAAGCTCCCTTTAGAGTCTGTATTATTGAGCTTGAGCAAAGGCGTTTTATGCTTTTCCTTTGGCATCATATCGTCCTTGATGCTTGGTCAATGCGAGTCATGTTGCGCGACTTAGTTAGCTTGCTACAAGGAGAAAACATTAAGCCATTAAGCTATTTTGACTTTGCCAAGTGGCAACAAAGGCAAGAACAAAGCGCTGCACACAGTTATTGGCAAACGCAACTTGCAGGCGCTCATGCCACACAAATTGCACCGCTGTTTGCTACACAAACACACGAAACCGAATCGCTCACGCACTATTTTGCACTTTCACCACAGCAAAGTCTGGCATTGCGTGCCCTAGCAAAGTCATTAAATACCACAGTGTACAGCGTGTTGCTTGCCCATTACTGTTATATTTTGGCACTTCATAGCGGTGAAACAGACATCGTGATTGGTGCGCCATCTGATAATCGAGATCACCCGCAAACGCAAGAAATAATTGGCTTTTTTGTCAATACCTTAGTGCTTAGAGTGAAGCTAGATTATCGCCAAAGCTTTGCTAGCCTCGTGAAGCAAGTTCATGAGACTGTGCGCGCCGCAAAACAATACCAAAGTTATCCTTATGATCAACAAATTGCCTGTTTGAGTGAGGGCAAACATTCACCTCAGCCAAGCCTGATGTTTAGTGTACAGAGGTTTGCCAGCGCGCTTATGGACGAGTTTGCGTTGCCATTTTCAGCGGTTGATGCTTTTACTAGTGAGTCTTTATACAACCCGATTAAATGTGATTTCCGCCTAGCATTTGATGATAGCAATACAAATTTACAAGGACAGGTAAATCTCGATCCCAATAAGTTTGATGATGCATTTGCACAGCAATTTGCCCACACCTATCAGCAATTATTGGTACAGCAGTTAGAGCACAGCGACGTCGCTCTTGAGCAATTATCAACTTCTCACCCAAGCACAAAGCCATCAGCAACCACAGTTAAGCAAACTTCAACCCTATCGCTATATCAACAATTTTTAGCCTGCGCCTCAGCAGCTCCAGATGCACCAGCGTTACAAATCAACGATGAGGTTATTACTTACCAAACACTCGCTGCGCGTGTTCAGCACCTGACTGTGCAACTCCAAGCACAGTTAACCCACGAGCAAAACCCTGTTATCGCGCTGATATTTGAGCGCAGTCCAGAGATGATAGTCGCCATATTAGCAACGCTTGGAGCCGGTGCTGGATATTTACCCCTCAATCCAGAGCAAGGCCAAACACGTAGTGAGTTTATGTTGCAAGACAGTAGTGCCAACCTGCTACTTTGTCATCAAGCAACCTTGAATACAGCCATGTGTTTTAGCGCAATCACAGAGGTGCAAAACATTGACGAGTTAGCGCAACAACCAGCTCCTGTTTTCGATATAGATCAAGCGAACTCAACGTGTCATTCATCACTTGCATATATTATTTATACTTCTGGAAGCACCGGTAAACCAAAAGGCGTCATGGTAGAGCAGCGGCAAGTTCAGGCTTTGGTTCAAAGCGCAACTGCGGCTTACAATTTTAACTCAAGTGAAAAAACACTGAGTCTGGCTCCGTACTTTTTCGACGCGTCCGTAGAGCCACTCTTTTTAACGCTGCTCAACGGTGCTTGCTGGGTGATCATGAATGAGGCAAGTGCAAACTCGCCAGCTATGATAAGCGAAACTATCGTTAGCCAAAGGATCAGTCACTTAGTCACAGTTCCTGCATTTTTAAGTGCCATCGGTACGCCGCCCCAGCATCATGCACTACAGCGTGTGATCACCGGTGGCGAGCCTTGTGACCGTAATCTCATGGAGGCATGGACGCCTCTTCTTCATATTGAATATGGTCCGACCGAAACCACGGTAACCGCAACAGCAAACCACCAGCCGCTACAATCACGCTATTTCAATAATATTGGTGTACCACTGCCTCATGTTGATATTCAGATTGTTGATGCCAACCTCAAAGCGCTGCCACCCTTTTGTCAAGGAGAGATCCTTATTGGTGGCGCGAGTGTCGCACGAGGCTATGTTAACCTTGCAGAGCAGACGGCGTCGCGCTTTATTAACTGGCACGGAACACGTATGTATCGCACGGGCGATCAGGCGCGGTATCTGGCAAACGGCGAGATCCAATTTTTAGGGCGTGCCGATGAGCAGGTAAAAATTCGTGGCTATCGCATCGAGCTACAAGAAATAGAGCACCTACTTAACCTGCATTCGCAAATCAACCAAGCTTGCGTCAAAGTACAGCAAAACAACCATCTCATTGCTTATTTCACTGGCGACCAAACCCTCTCTCACACCGAGATTGTGAAGTGGCTACAACCACAATTGCCAGATTATATGCTGCCAAGTGCCACGTGTTGGCTCGAACAATTGCCTGTGCTCGCCTCTGGTAAAGTGGACAGCCGCAGCTTACCAAGCGTCGCACTAGTATCACAGACACCATACCGAGCACCACGCACCCCATTAGAGCAGCAGCTTTGTGCTCTATGGCAGACGCAACTTGATGTTGAGCTAGTAGGTATTGATGATGACTTTTTTGCCTTAGGCGGTCATTCTCTTAGTGCAATGACATTAGTGGCTAAAATGCACTCTAGCTGTAACGTTAACATCAGTTTGAGTCAATTTTTGCAAAGCAAAACGATAGCGCAACTGGTATTACAACAAACTAGCAACGCCAACGAGCCTTTACCGGTCGCATCAACATCACAATCACTTGATGATCTCATCGTGCCAGCGCAGCAGCAAGCGATGCTCACCAGCGAGCAATTAGCAACACAATCAGGCGCTTTTCATATCCCCTTACAGCTTAAATGCCCAAGTGAGCTACAACAGCAAGCGTTACAACACGCAATCTATCAGCTGGTTGAGCGTCATGCTATTTTGCGCACCCGCTACACTCAACAGCAACAAGGTCGCTGGGCATATAAAGATGAGCAAGGCGTGCCAACATGCAAAACCCTAATAAACACGCCGCATAGTCAATTTATCGCTCAGACATTTGACCTTGAAAATGATGCGCCGCTGCGGCTTGGACTGTATCACCAAGGTAATGAATTTGGCGTGTTACTGGTATTTCATCACATAGCCTTCGACGGTTGGTCGACACAAGTATTGTTGGATGAGCTTAACACGCTGCTATCAGGACACACGCTTGCCCCAATCTCACTGCAATTTCGCGACTATGCATATTGGCAATCAACACAACAATACGACGATGCCACCGCATTTTGGCAGCAACACTTGATTGATATTGATGTCACCCCATGGCCAACCGATGAGCCAAGACAGGCTTTGTTTGATCACCAAGGTGAAGCATTCCCCTTTACCCTCTCGGCAACACTAACAGCTGAGTTAAGGACGCTGGCAAAATCACATCAGGTATCTATGTACAACTTACTACTGTGTGCTTTTCAGCTCGCATTATGTGCATGGGATAGTCGTGAAAGTATTGTCGTTGGCTCCCCCACCGATAACCGCGACTCGGCATTTAAAGATACGCTAGGTTACTTTGTTAATACCTTACCGATGCCGCTGCGTGTCGACTTAAATAAGAGTTTTTCTGACTACCTAAGACAAAGCCAAACGCTGTTACTTGCGGCGAAATCTCACCAACAATTGCCGTTAGAGTCAATTGCTGCACAACTTGGATTGATCCGAGAGGTGGGTGTATCGCCACTGTTCCAAGTGTTTTTTACCTTTGATCAGTTCTCACTACCAACGGCGCAATATCAACATTTTGAAGTCGCCAGCGACACCGCCCAGCAAAACCAGTATCACCCAGCCAAGTTTGACTGGAATTTGGTGATTAAAGATATGCCAGAACAATTGATTGGTCAGCTCATTGTTGCTCGCAGTCGTTACCAGTCTTCCCGCTGCCAACAATTTGTGCACTTTTTTTGCCGTTATCTTGAAAATCTCTGTCAGTACAACGAGAAACCTTTACTACAATGCCCTTTGGTTAGTACTGAATATTTACAGCAAGTCATCTCAGAAACACGACTATCACAACCAAATGACGCTTTTTTAGTGCAATTTGCAAAGACAGTAGCAGCGTATCCAGCACGCACAGCATTAAGCTTCGCTGAGCAAACCGTGAGTTATCGCGAGCTAGACTTGTTTTCTGATCACTTAGCAGCACAGTTGATTGCAACCAATGACGAAGGCTCACCAGTTGCATTATATTTTGATAAAGGTATAGAAGCTCCCATAGCAATGCTAGCGGCGCTAAAAGCGGGCATGCCCTTTGTTTCACTCTCAGCTAATCATCCCGTTGCTCGTCGCCAAGAGATTATGGCAAAAGCGCAGGCAAAACTGCTCCTTAGCCGCACACCACTCAGCTGGAATGCATTGCCAACACTGACTCTTGATGTACAGACATTACAGCAAAGTGCTCAACTACGGTCATTCTCAGCCAACAATCATGCAACAGACAAGCTGGCTTACCTCATTTTTACTTCGGGGACGACGGGAGAACCAAAAGGGGCGATGCTGTCTTACCAAGGCCTTGCTAACCTCTGCACCGAGAAGCGCAACACCCATAAATTAGAGGGAAATACTCAGGTAGTCACTAGCCAATATGCTGAATATGTTTTTGATGCCTGTATTTGCGAGATATTCCCAGCCCTAGCTGCCGGCGCTAAACTGGAAATCATTCCAGAGCCAATACGCAAAGATCCACAACAGCTGTGCCGCTATCTCAAAGCTAAACAGGTCAACGTCGCATTTATTCCTACGGTATTTATCAATCAGTTTCCAAAGTGGATAGCGGATATTAACTTAACCGTATTGTATGCCGGTGGTTCTCGTTTAGACCCAGTCAGCCACAAGTTGGCAGAGTATCATTTCAATGAATATGGGTTAAGTGAAACAAGTGTCACCGCAACACTTAGTGAAGTGTACCCCAATACACCTATCACTATTGGTAAGCCTATTCGTAACACTCGATGCTATGTGTTGGACCCTTTTATGCGGATTTTACCGGACGGTGCGTTGGGTGAGCTATACATCGCCGGTGATTGCGTCGGTTTGGGCTATTGGCAGTCACCAAAGCAAACGGAAAAACACTATATTGACTATCACCTTCGCTGTGAAAACAACCACTTTTCTGACGAAAAGCTCTACCGCAGCGGAGACTTAGTGCGTAAAAATCAGCAAGGTGAATTCGAGTTTGTTGCCAGAGCTGACAAACAGTGGGATTTACATGGTCACCGTGTTGAGCCAGGCGAAATTGAGTATAAACTCAAAGCGCATCCAGATGTTGACCACGCCGTTGCACACTTACATTTAAGTGAAACAGGCAAAGTGCTGTTGGGTTATGTCGTACTTAACGCTAACACTGAGTGTGATGTGAACGACCTTCGCCAATGGTTGAATCAACAGCTCCCAAGCTATATGCAGCTTGCTGCGATATCACAGATTGACGCACTTCCAATGACAGTAAATGGCAAACTTGATACCGCTCAGCTCATCATTCCAACGCTGCAAGATAGTATTACCTATATCGCGCCAGCAACGGAACTACAACAACAACTCGCCAATGCTTGGCAGCAAGTGCTTGAAGTCTCCGAGATTGGCCTACAACACGACTTTTTTGCTTTAGGTGGCTCATCGATACAGGCAGCACAAGTTACCGCTCTGTGTAGTCAAGCACTCGGCAACGAAATTGCCGTCGCGACCTTACTGACTTACCCACAACTTGACGCATTTGCCACGCAAGTAGAACAACAGCTAAACACGCTAGCTAGCAGCGAAGACTGCGAATTTGAAATGGAGTTATAACGCATGATCGAATCATTTATTTATGGACTAAAACAAAGTGGGATAAGCGTTTGGCAGCAAGAGGATAAATTAAAAATTGCTAGCAACGTGAATTTACAAGGCCAAGCCATCGTTGAGCAGTTAAAACAGAATAAGCCACAATTGTTACGCTACCTCACAAGGCAAGGCATAGATAGCAAAGCTCGTTTTGATGAACTGTCTATCTTGCCGTTGGAAACGCGATGCGCTCCGCTTACGCTTGGGCAGCAACAACTACTGTTTACGCAAGAAGTGAGCAACGCGGCAAGTACTTATCATATTCCATGCCTACTCAAAATCGCCAAGCACTGCGATATTGAAAAACTCACAACAGCAATAGAACAACTGGTGATCCGCCACAGTGCGCTAGATATGGTTGTGGCCTATGATCACCAAGGAAAGACGATACAGCAGCCTGCCAATGAGGCGTTTGTCGTGACGCATCATGAGCTTGGTAATCTAAACTTGCATGAGCAGTGCGAGCATTTCTTTAACGAGCCGTTTAGCTTACAGCATTCTCGACCATTTCGTGCCTATGTCATCACCTCAAAGGAGCAACAACATGTGTTTTTTGTCTGGCATCATATCGCCTTTGACGGATGGTCTTTGGGACTGTTTTTACAAGAATTAACGTCACTCTATGAGGGGGAAAATCGACCTCTGAGTCTACAATTTAGTGATTATGCTTATTACATAGCAACACCCGGCCAACGTGAACGACAAGCAACAAGTCAACGTTATTGGCAAACTCAATTGGCTGATTACGAACCATTAAAACTTGCGCAAAATCAGTCGCGCCCAGCCACCTTTGATCATCGCGGCGCGATACAGAGCATTGTGCTAGATGAAAGTACGACCCTAAAGTTACAACAAACAGCGAAAACGCACCGCATTAGTATTAATACACTTGGGCTTGCGGCTTGGTATCACACCCTTGCGCTACTCAGTCATCAACGTCAATTTGTTGTTGGTATTCCAAGCGAGAACCGTCCAACGGCACTGCAGCAAAACATACTTGGATATTTTGTTAACTCATTGCCGATTAAAGCGGATATCGACATGACGATGTTACTTGAGCGCTGGTTCACTCAAGTTAATCAAGTCGTTAATCAAGCCAAACAACATCAGGCCTTGCCGTTTGAGGCCATTAAGAATAGCTTAGACGTACCGCTCGACACTAGCATGCACCCGATATTTCAAACGTTGTTTAGCAGTAGTCAGTTTGCCCCTGAGCAACATCATACCTTATGGCAAAGCATTGACCTTGATCTTAGCCAGCAGTGCCAAGCGAAGTTTGATTTAACGTTACACTTGAGTGCAGGGAAAACCACTGAGTTGGGGTTAACTTATGCCACGGCACTTTTTTCCAGCTCATACGCGCAGCAGATCCTCGAGTTATATCAAACGGTTTTACAGGCATATCTAACAGCTGAAAACGCCCAACAGCCTCTCTATAGCCTACCTTTATTGAGTAACACGGCGCAGCAAAAACAATATCAATTAAGTGGAATGCAACACGCCTATCCGAGCGTGGCAAGTATCACCGACCAGTTTGCTGAAATAGCAGCGCGCTATCCAGATAAAGCCGCTATCAGTAATCGCCATCAAACCATGAGCTATCAAGTGCTTGATCATCAAGCCAAGCAACTTGCCAATGCAATCTTGGCAGCCTGCCCTGAACCCAAAGTCGTCGCTCTTTACATGCAAAACGACATTGAGTTTGTGATTGCCATGTTGGCGGTACTAAAAATCGGCGCGGCATACACAACACTATCGCTCAAAGACCCAGTGGCGCGTCATCAATATCAACTGAGTGATAGTAATGCCGACGTAATAGTCACCTTGCATGAACATAGCCAAACATTGGCAACACTCAACCACAACAATATCGTTGAAGTTTTCTGTGATACGAGTCTGGAAGATACTGATATCACGGCCGATTTTGAGCCTATGTACATCGCACCTAGTGAAGTCGCGACGATTATCTATACCTCAGGTACGACAGGAAACCCTAAAGGCACATTGCTCTCTCACGCCGCAATTAGCTCTTTGGCACTCGATAATCATAGTTACCAGCATCAGCCCCAAGATAGCTTTATTCAACTCGCAAACCCAGCTTTTGATGCCACTCTATTTGAGATATGGAGCGCATTACTCAACGGTGCCGAGGTGCACTTAGGCTATCAGGACAGCCTTAATTCTGCAGCGCAGCTCAGTGCAACATTGCAGACGTTGAATATCACTTCAATGTTTCTAACCCGCTCACTGTTCGACACTTTGTTGCTGCAAGACGAGCATATTTTCGCTTCTCTGACTCATTTACTCGTGGGTGGTGAAGCATTAACAGAGTCGATGGTAAATAAATTGCTGGCGTCCACATCTTGTCCAAAACACTTTATCAATGGTTATGGCCCGACTGAGTGCACCACATTTACCACAGTGCAAACGATGTCTAAACAGCAGTCTGAGATAGCAATCGGCAAGCCAATCCCAGGGCGAGCAGTGGCTGTTGTCGGTCGCAATAACGAATTACTGCCACTTGGCTGTCCCGGCGAGTTAGTGGTTTGTGGACATGGCGTGGCTGCACGTTACCTCAATCACCCAACACTCAACAGCGAAAAGTTTGTATCCCTAAATCTGTTTGGCTCAATGCAAAAGTACTATCGCACGGGCGACTTAGTATATTGGAATGCAAAACAGCAACTGTGTTATATCAACCGTGGCGACCAACAAGTCAAAGTACGAGGCTTTAGAATTGAGTTGGCAGAGATTGAGCATCACCTTAATCAGCTGGCGGATATAGATAGCTGTGCGGTTATTGCCAAAAAGCAGCAGGCTCAGACCATGCTGCATGCATATTTGGTCATCAAACCAGCGGCCGATCAAGCTGCGGCACTCAGCCACTGTAAAACTCAGCTTACCAAGTTACTTCCTAGTTATATGATGCCACATAGCTTCACTGTACTTTCGGCGTTACCGTTAACGCTCAACGGTAAACTCGACAAAACTAAGCTGCCAGAACCTGAGCTAAAGCAGCATCAACTCGTTGTGCCACAAACCAACACAGAGAAGGAAGTGCAGGCCATTTGGCAGGATATTTTAGGCCAGAATCCACTTTGTTGTGCGACGGCAGTAACTGAGCAAGGTGCCGACTCCATTAGTTTATTAAGCTTCTGTGGCGCGGCAAGCAAGCGTAATTGGCAGCTAACGCCACAACTTATCCTTGAACACCTATCAGTGCAGCAACTGGCAAGATTTATTGATCATCAGACCCGACTTGATTTTGCCACCATGAATGAAGATCAAGCAATTGAAGCTGCGCTTGCCCATGAGCATTTCGCTCCTTCGCGTTTTTTTAATGCACCGCAGGGTGAGTTTCTGCTTCACCTCATGCCCGCAGCAGCAACCGCAGATAGCTTTGCACCTCTGTGTGAAAAACTCGCGCCCGACCTGCGCATTCACGCATTAGAAAATATCAAACTGTTCACAGGCAAACACATCAGCTTGCATACTATGGTGCGCTATTATGCTCAGCGTATTACAGAGGTATCGCCAACTGGCCCACTTTACTTGGGTGGCTTTTGTGAAGGTGCGGCATTGTCACTGGAAGTGGCGCGTTACTTGGCCGAAATGGGTAGAGAAATTGTCCATTGCTTTTTGATTGACCCCGTCTTACCAAGGCTTACTTCAACAGCGCGTCAGGCCGCTGAAGAAGAGTATATTCGCTCGCAAGACGATGACGCTAAACCCATCGCTCGAGCATTTTTAGACTTTACTCAATACTTTCAAAGCGCGACGGCGTTTACCTTCCCTGTGAGCTTCTTTATCGCCGATCATGTCAGTGATGAGGCCATTCCACTTCCGGCACTGAGGTTGATCCATCAAGTGGAAGACATACCTGCGCTGTATAAACGGACGTTTGCGAGTGACAGAAATGGTTTTGAAAATTTACTTGCCAATGCAGACTATATTGCGCTTGAAAGTGCACACGATGAAATCATGACCGACGCTAAAGACTTATCCATCATCGCGTCACACATTAATGCGTTAATGCAACAAACGAATAGCGCCGCAACCACTGTGGAGCAACGCGCATGACTCGTTCACAATTTGCTACACGATACGGCATCCACCTTGGGTTAACTATGTTTGCCAGTATGCTGGTGCTCCCTATTTTTACGCCTTACATGCTGAACTTAAGCCTAGCATTGCAAGATGTGGCCTTAGCTATGGTGGTCATGGCTATCACTATCGTGGTATTTGAAGTACCAAGTGGTATTGCGGCAGATGCCATTGGTCGCCGCAAAGTATTTTTAGTTTCTTTAGTGTTTGCCGCTGTATGCAACTTACTTTTATTGTTGAGTGAAGACTTTTGGCACGTCTGCTTAGCCATGGCATGTTGGGGATTAAGTCAGGCATCGTTAACTGGCACGCTCAACGCATGGTTTGTTGAAACTTATCAAAAGCTTGAAGGAGACGAACCACTGAATAAGGGGTTCGGTAAAGTGTATGGTATTGGTTATCTTATCGGCGCCAGTGCCGCTTTATTTGCCGCCCTCTTTTTGGCGTTTGCGGCTAGCCCAACACAACAGCTCAACCACTTGTATCAAGCCTTAATCGTGGTTTCGATAGCGGTATTGTGTGTGGTATTTGCATGTACTTTTGTCGTGGTGAAAGAGTCAAGGAGACCGCTGCAAGACGTGGTTAAGAAAGGACTGATTAGCCAAGCTAAGGCCATGCTGGCAACTTGTAAGCAAAGTGGTATGCAAAGGCTGCTGTTGGTGATTGTTTTTGCAATTCCTGTTGCCAGTAGCATAGAGAAGTTTTGGCCTGCTCTAGCAGAGCGCTATAGTAGTGCACCAGTTGACTCTATTGCGTGGATATTCCCAGCAATGATGGCAGCTGGGTTTTTATTAAATGGCGTCGCTGCTGCGATCAGCGCTCCGATCTGTTCTCTATTTGGCCAACGCTTAGGGTATGTCATGGCGTTCGCTCATTTCGCCAAATTAGCCTTTGTGCTGTTACTTGCTTGGGTTACGTCACTACCATTACTGATTGTAGCCCTGCTGTGCTTTTATCTTTGTATGGGACTAGCGCAACCGGCACAACTGCAACTACAACATCAACTGAGTAGCGATAACGTGCGAGCTAGTGTGGAGTCAATAATGTCACTGACCACTCGCTTTGGTGGCTTGCTCGGCTCTGCATTAACCGCTTTACTGTTGGGCTACGTCAGCCTGACTATCAGCTGGATAATATTAGGCGTAATTTCACTCGTTGCTATCATGCTGTGTTGCTCGAGCACAATCAATCAACCGGAAGCTGAGCTCGTTGCTGCGCAGTCGTAACAGACTACGCAGCGATGTACATAAAAGCGAGAAGCTAATCTATCGCAACTTTGCCATGCCAAGGAGTATGGCTTTTCAGCTGCAGCGTAAGTTCATCGCCATGCGCTAGGCTCCCTACCCCTTTTGGCGTTCCTGTTAAGACAATATCTCCTGGCTGAAGCGTAAAGTAACGAGCAATGTCCTTTAGCAACTCAGCGATTGGAAAAATCATTAAGCTAGAGTCGCCATGTTGTTTAAGCTCTCCATTTTGCCAAAAACGATATTCAATACACTCAGCAAAGGTGTTTTCATCACATGGTACAAAAGGCGTCGCTGGGCAACTATTATCATAGGCCTTTGCCCGCTCCCATGGGTGCCCTTGTGCTTTTAGCTCACTTTGTAAGTCTCGTAATGTCAAATCGAGTGCCAGCCCAATTCCAGCGATATGCTTGAGAGGCGCAGGGGTTTTTGCATCAATTTTGGTGCCTACTAATAGTGCAAGCTCGGCCTCATAATGATGTTCGCCAAGTGCGGCGTCCAACTTCATTTCATTATTAAATGGTACTAAGCTCGTTGCTGGTTTGATAAACAACAGCGGACTGCTTGGAATAGGGTTATCTAGCTCTTTGGCGTGCGCTACGTAGTTTCTACCAACACAAATGATTTTCCCCGCTGGTAGACTTATTTTATTGTTTTCATTATCAATGTGTTGATACATTTCACCCTCTCTGTACTGCCATAAGCTCCGGTTATGGAGCGTACCATAACCAAAGCCTTGAGCTAGCAAGTTATCATATAAACGGTATTATTCCGGTTTACAGACCCAGCGCACCATATCCTTAATTGAGGGTTCCTTGCCATACATCACCATACCCGCTTTAAACAATCGTCCCGCAGCAACACGAATAAGGTAGCAACCAAGTAATGCGCTGACCAACGCGCATAACACTTGCCAAATGGGTACTTCAATTAACGCCATTTTTACTGGCATCACCACAAATGCGGTAAGCGGGAAAAGACTCAAAATATCCACGGCAAGGCTGCTAGGACTATCAACAATCATAAACGCGATAACAATTGGCAATATAGGGATCATCATAAATCCTGTCTTGCCACTATGGTTAGGATCGTCAATAGCTGCGGCTATTGCTGCCATAAAGGCTGTTGCCATATAAAGACCTACTATCGCAAACAGGGTAAACCAAGGCAACATTGCAAAGTCTATCATCGTAAAGTCCAAGGCTTCGTTTTTTACAACGACTTGTATAAAAGCCATCGCCAACAAAAATGAAAATAACGTACTTAACATAGCCTTTAGACAATGAAGCATTTGGCCAAATATTTTGCCGTCAATCCAAGTTTGCGCATTCATACAAGAATATAATTGCTCGGTAACACGCTGCTGCTTTTCTCCGGTGATAGACACGAAGATCTGTCCAAATGACGTAAAAATACCGATGAGCATCAATAGCATCACGCCAAATGCTGTCATCGAAGACTGGTTGTGTGCCTCCTTAACCGCATCCTTGGTATATTGATTGGAAACGCTCACAGGTTGCTGTAACAAGGCGAGCTGAGCGGCAGATAAATTAAAACTCTGTGCGAGTTCGTTGCTGTAAAACTGCTTAAGCGCTACCTCAACTTCATTCTGCCAAGACATTTTACCTGTGGTAATCAGTTCAAACTGTAACGCCTCACCCGTTTGGGCTTGAAGTATCAAAATACCGTCAATTTCCTCTTGTTCTAACTGAGTCAGAAGTTCAGCTTTTGAAGCATCAACTCGCTTTAGAAGCAAAGGCTCAGGTAGCTGAGTTAAGTTCATGGCGGATGGTGTTGCGATAACATATTGCTCAGGTTCAAAAAACGAAGTGCTTTGCCAAAAATAGATAAGCAAACCTATCGCCAGCATAATTGCTTTACCGATCAGCTCCTGCTTGAGTTTAAAAAAGTACATAAACTCCCATTTGGTCACTTGCAGTATCTGTTGCAGCTTATGAGACATGGGCATTCTCCTGAGATTGCACTTTGCCTTGATGAGACTCGATTGCTTTAAGATAGAGTTGATGCAAGTCCATCGTTTTGGTTTCTATTCCTTGCAAAGTCGTTGATTTAGACAAATCAGCGAGCAGCAAATTAAGCTCTGAGGAGTCACTCAACTCAAACTTAATTTTATTCTGACTTAATTGAGTACAAGCCACCCTGTAGTTGCCTAAATTGAGCTCTGCGTAGTTCGTTGCTTCACTGAAACTCACTGTGATGTCGATGCCAACACCAACGTCCTGTTTTATTTCGGCTAACGTGCCATAAAGCACGGCTTGCCCGTGATTCATTAACAGCATTCGATCGGCAAGCTTTTCCACCATCGCCATCTGATGTGCGCTTAAAATAACCGTCATGCCTTGTGCTTTTAACGCTTCTAAAAACACCACCACCTTTTCTTGGTTGATGGGGTCAAGACCAGAGAAAGGCTCATCAAGCAATACAACCTTGGGTTTGTGCAATACTGCCGATATTAACTGTACTTTTTGCTGATTGCCTTTTGACAACGATTTCAACCGCTCATGCGCTCTATCACTTAAGTCAAACTGTGTTAGCCAAGACTCAATCTGTGCTAGCGCTGCGTTTTTCTCAACACCGCGTAGCTTGGCAAAATAGAGCAAATTCTGCTGCACGGTTTTTTCAGCGTAAAGCCCTCTATCTTCTGGGAGATAACCTAAACTTTGATGAGGGATTGATTGATATGCTTGCCCATCAATATTCACAGCGATTGTGCCGCTATCTGGATAGGTAAATCCAACCAACATTCTCACGAGAGATGATTTACCCGCACCATTGGGGCCCAGTAATGCAAAGATCTCACCTTGTTTAACGCTAAAACTTAGATTGTCTACTGCTTTTACCGAAACATATTGCTTCGACACCCCTGTTACTTGCAATAAATCTGGCATAACTTTCCTTTAAAAACGAATGAGGGCTTTCGAAAAGCCCTCTCCTACCTATATATCCATTAGAGTGACTTGATGTTATCGGCGGTTTTCTTATCAATCAGTTTTACAAACGGATCAACTCCCGCAAATTTCGGTAACTCTATTACTTTCAACTCAATCTTATTTTCACCCGATGTGATGACGTGCTTTTGTAGATATAACAGCGTTTCGTCACTTTGAATGTTGTTAGGATCGGCAGAGAATAAGGCTATATCAATCTCTTGATTAAGCGGGATTTCTTCTTCGTTACCTTCACCATCTGCATGCTTTTTCGCCGCCTCAACCGTTAAGGTCACCGTATGTAGCTCTCCCGCTTGCGTCGCTTCTTGCACTTCAACACCCGCAAGCTTAAGCTCATACAACGTAATCGCATTGAACTGATCTTCGATAAATACTTGTTCTTGCTCTGAAGCCCCCGCTTTTAAGTAAGTCAAAAAGTCGAGTGTCGTTGGGTAGATATCTGTTCTAAAACGATAGTCATTTAAGAAGCTTCTTAATGCGCTATTGAGTCGCGTTTCTCCAAGTAAATCGTGCAGCGCTAACATCACAACAGAACCTTTATTGTAGTGAATGTACTGCTGACCGACTGTTCTGGATAGCGCCCGCTCTTCATACGGATCAGAACCTCGCCCACTTAAATAGGTGTCTAGTTCATACTTCAAGAATTTACGGAGATTATGCTCGCCGTACTTTTCTTTCATCACCATAATGGCAGAATATTGCGACAACATTTCCGACAGGATATTTGATCCCTCCACATTAGCACCAATCACCTGATGCGCCCACCACTGGTGTGCCAGCTCATGTGACGTCACATAGTAAGGTACGTTGATATTGTCAGGATTACGGGTGTCCGTTAAAAATCCAATATTCTCCGAGTAAGGCACTGTATTAGCAAAACTTTGCGCAAAGTCTCGGTAACGAGGAAACTCAATAATACGCATTTGCTTATGTTGGTAAGGCCCAAACTCTCGAGTGAAATAATCAATTGAGTCTTTAGTCGACTGCAACATAGTGTCTACATTCCAAGCATGGTCTTTATGGTAGTAAACCTCGAGCGCAATGCCTTTGTACTCTTCTCGTTTCACCTCAAGATCCATCGACAAGATGTTATAGAAGTGCAGCATTGGAGCATCCATTTCATAGACATAGGTCGTGCGGCCGTCTTTGCTGAATTTTGATTGCAAATAACCCGGCACCATCGCAACTTGCGATTCATCCGTCGTCACCGTTGCGGCGAATGTGACGAAATTTTCAGCAAACAATGGCTCATGATGATAGTGTGTTTCTTCAATCTTATTGCCACGTTTTAGTGGTTCAAGGCTGCGCTGACGACGCTCACTTTTGTCTTGAATTTGCTTATAGATGTTATAACCAAATGTCGGGAACAAGGTCGCGTTATCAATGAAGGTACCATTGTTCACCAAAGTTTCATCATAGCCTCTATCTACAAAGCCAAGCGTTTGGCGTACGACTGACATCGTAATTACACGCTGCTCACCCGGTGTCATTGGTTGTGAAAGCTCAAGCCAAGCATGCTTAAAGGTTTTATCCTCTTCAGCAAGCGTAGCGCCAGCCATTTCAACTTGCCACTCTAATGTATGATCAGGTTTATTGACCAAGAAGCGAGCAATCTCTTTATCTGAGCGGTTTTCAACCAACAGCTTTACCTGCGCTTCAATACGACGTGTCTTTGGAAATATCTCAGCATTGAGCTGTACATCTAACGTGATAGGTACAGGGTCATCACGATACTGGGAAAATTGTTGCTCATATAGCTCTGCGATATCTTCAGCTTCATCCTGCGTGATAAACTCATTGACCACTTGCGTGTTGTAGTAGATGTAGCTGCCACTGCCCACGAATATTAAAGCACCACAAGCCAATAATGCTTTACCAGCGTTACCTAACTGATAGCCCATCAGTGAAATGCGTGCTTTCAGCGTTTGTCCTGCACCACGAGGCCAAAGTGCATAGCTTAGTGTCGCTAATATCATGCTAAAACCAAACCAGTACAAATTGTACCAATGTGCCGCACTGAGGAAATGACCATAACCATTAATATCTGAGTACGGCACTGGGGAAGTTTCGCCTAAGTGGTACATATTGTGCTCAAAACCAAAGTTGGTCAGGACTATCGAAATAATGAAATAAACGACATATATTCCCATACCCATATATTTGCTTGGACTCATCACCTGTATCAAAAATGCTAAGGTGGTTTGGAAGGCAAAACCTAACACATATAAATATCCCAAGCGCACAATATACTGGGCAAGATCTATCTGTGTCACACCCGACAATAGTTGATAGCTAATGGTGATCAAGCTACCAAATACACATAGCAGCGTCATCACCGCAACTAAGGCTATGTATTTAGAGCCCCAAAATACCCAGTTTGCTACAGGATAAGAGTCAACAATGTCTCCCATTCGCGAATCACGGTCATGCCATACCAGCTCAGCGCTGTAATACACCAATACAATGACCAATAATTGCCAGAAGCTCCCATGGATAAGCTCCACCATTCTAAAGGTCACTGGCCATACTTCTGTGCCATACCAATTAAATGAGCCAACCAATGCAGGTATTAAGGTTGCCACCGCCAAAATTAATAACACTAAGAATGGGTAGCTTTTAAGCACTTGCTTTACTTCAAAAGTGGTTCTGGTGCAAAAGTGCACCCAACTACTACCTACGCTCGCTTTAAAATCAAAACGATTCAGCAATGCCGACGCTTGGTTACCATCTTCTTTGGCTTTACTCTTGGTTTTTTGTTTTTGCGGTAAATAATGAGAAGTATTTAAGGCTAAAACACCTAAACTGAGCAGTGCAACTGACATCCAAATTAAGCGGTTATAGAGCAGTTCATCAACTAGGCTTATGACTGACGTATTGCGATCTGCAATGGTCCAATATTCTGATTGCGCCGAAATAGCTGATAGGCCAAACATGTCTAAATACGCAGCAATAGTACGGTATTCAATATCTGAAAAAATACTATTTGCCACAAGATAAGTCACAAACAAACCCACAGCAACTAAGTACATTGCTATCATGGTTCTAAATTTTTGCGCCACCAGCGCAAATAGGCTCGCCATAAAGAACAGTGAAGGGGCCGCGATGACAAATAGTGGCGTTAAGTAATAGTTGAGTTTATTAGGCCCAATCAGTTCGGTATCTAGCCAACCGACTAAACCACCAATGCCTGAGCCTACCCAGATCCCCACTAAACACATTGAAAATACTAGTAAAGTAACAAGATAAGCGCCGAGAAAACGACCCAATCGGTACTGAGCTAAGTGCAAAGGCTTACTCAAAATAAGCTCACTGAACTTACTTTGATCGTCTCTTATTACCGCACTACCAACAAAGTTAACCACCAAAAAGATGGAAAAAATGGTCATGATGGCAACGGTTTGCAAGATGGCATAGGGCGAGTTTACATTGACGTTACTGCCACCACCAATCTGTACTGAGTCCGAAACTGACGCAAAAAAGGTGAGTAAAAATAGAATCAGAGAAGTCACATAAAAGGAAGGCTGACGGACAAAATACCGTAGCTCAAAACGCATCATTTTAAATAGCATCTGCCTACTCCTTACGCTGCTTGATTATTTCGATGAGTATGCAGAGTAGAAAAATAGACGTCCTCTAAATCGGCTGGTACCGCTTCAAAGCCTTCAGGTGCTTGATCAGCAAATACATTAAGTAAGGTCTGGCCCGCGAATAAGCGCTTAGAAATAACCGGTAAGTTTTGCTCTACTTCTTTCGCTTCTGCAAGTGTGACCGACTTACGCCAGATTTTTCCCTGTAGCTGCTCCGTGAGTGCAATAGGATTACCTTCAAGTAAAATTTGTCCGCTCGCCAATACAGCCATATTCGGACATAGCTCAGACACATCCTCTACAATATGCGTTGATAAGATGACTACTTTACTCTCACCTAAGCCAACGAGTAGATTGTGGAAACGATTACGTTCTTCTGGGTCTAGTCCCGCCGTCGGTTCATCCACAATGAGTAAATCAGGGTCGCCAAGCAGTGCCTGTGCAATACCAAAGCGTTGACGCATACCTCCGGAAAATCCGCTTACCGCATTTTTACGGTGATCATATAAGTTAGTTTGTGCGAGCAATCCGTCAACGGCTTCTTTACGCTCTTTTTTATTATTTAACCCTTTTAGGATTGCCATATGATCCAATAAATCATACGCACTAACGCGTTGGTAAACACCAAAGTCTTGCGGCAGGTAGCCTAAACGTGCACGAAGTGCCTTTGGCTCCTTTAAAACATCTACACCATCGAACTGTATAGTGCCTGCATCTGCCGACTGTAATGTGGCAATCGTGCGCATCAACGAAGATTTACCAGCGCCATTAGGTCCGAGTAAACCAAACATTCCCTTTGGAATAGTCAGGTTTACACCTCTCAAAGCATGAACGCCATTGTCATAGGTTTTTGAAAGTCCTGAGATTTCGAGCATTTTTATTTCCTGTCCGGATTTTTATTATTGTCCTTTTTATAACATTTCCCTAGGTTAGTGACAATTAACATAAACATATCAATTGCAAATAAAAGTAAACACTGAAACACTAAGAAGCATTCTTAGTTTACAACACCCAAGGAAAACTAACATGCAAGATCACGCCAACCACCCATTGACGGATTTTATTGAATACCCTCACGAGGAAATGCTAAGTCGTGCGGAAGCATTCTTGGAGAACAGTAAGAGACGTCATAGTATCCGTGCTTTTAGCGACCGCCCAGTACCGCAAGAAATCATCGAAACTTGTATCAAAGCAGCGGGCACTGCTCCTAGTGGTGCAAATCACCAGCCATGGCATTTCGTGGCGATTGGCAGCGCAGAAAAGAAAAAACAGATCCGAGCTGCAGCCGAAGAGCTCGAGCGCTCGTTTTACCAAGGCCGTGCGGGAGATGAGTGGCTGGACGCACTAAAGCCTTTGGGCACAGATGCACAAAAACCCTACTTAGAACATGCACCTTGGCTTATCGCTATTTTTAGTCAGAAAAAAGGTGGGATCCACGCGGAAGACAAAAATACCAACTACTATGTCCATGAATCGGTTGGGATCGCTACTGGGTTTCTTATCCAAGCTCTGCATAATGCAGGACTTGCCACACTGACCCATACACCTAAACCTATGAGCTTTTTAAGCGAGTTGTGCGGTAGAGATAAAGATAACGAACGTCCTTATATGTTATTGATTGCAGGTTATCCAAGTGATGATGCAACTATTCCAGAGCACGCAACAGTGAAAAAATCACTCGCCGAAATCGCTTCCTTTATTTAAAAGTTCGGATCAGCTAACTATCGCTGCACAGCTAGCTGATCACCTTCGTTTAGGCCACTAATAACAATCGTTTTATTACCTGTCTCTTCGCCCAACCTGAGGTAGCGTTTGTGAAGCTGGCCAATTTCTATTACCTCAACCATCGCCAATTGACCATACTTGCTGATCATATTAGTTGGAATTTGGATAACCGCCTGCTCGCCAAGCACAAGTTCAACCAGCGCGTACATGCCAGGCACCACATTTTGCAGCAAAGGCATATCCAGTTTAATAATAAAGCTGCGCGCTTGGCTGTCGGCAATTGGCACCATTTCCGACACTCGCGCGGTTTGGCTTATGTCTAGCGCAGGTATGCGTACCTTAATCTCGCTTCCTAGCTGAATATGCTTAACTTGGCTCTCGCGAATTGGCGCTTCAATCTGCAATTGTAATGGGTTGAATAACGAAATAATGGCGCCACCGGGGCTAACCATGCTGCCCGGCTCTTGTAAGCGCGCCACCACTTTACCCGAAATAGGGGCTGTGATTTGCGTGTAACCCAGCGCGACTTCAGCGCTACGATACGCTTCTTGCAATGCCTTATCTTGCGCTTGTAACTCGTTCACTGTGGCTTGCCACTCATCCACTTGGTTAATCGCGATAAGCCCTTTTTCATTAAGAGATTTATTGCGTACTAACTGCTTAGTTGCTTGCTCTAGCTTGGCTGAATTTGCCGCTTGCTGCGCTGCCACTCTTTGCAGCTCTGCTTTAAGCTCTGCATCATCGAGTGTTGCTATCAGCTGTCCCGCAGTGACTTTATCACCGGCTCTGACGTTAAGCGTTTTAAGCTCCGCCAATAACCGACTGGACACTAACGTATTTTCTTTTGCGACCACACTCGCGGGAACTTGTTCAATCATCGCAATCAGCGACTTTTGCACGGTATAACGTGCTCCTTGATAGGCGGGAAGTTCGGACTTATTGCCCGGAGCTAGCTTATTTTGGAATCCACCAGCAAGCCATACGACCATCAATAATAGGCAAAAAATAGCAAGAACAGGAATAAAGATTTTATTACGAGACATGAGAAAACTCCTGAACTGATGAGGCATTAAGGGGTTGATTAGGTGTCGATGATGATTTGAATACTAAATAGTAAACGATAGGCACGACCAACAGTGAAAATAACGTTGAAGCAATGATCCCGAAGATAATAGCAAGGGCGAGGCCACTAAAAACGGGATCTAAGATAATCACTAAATTGCCTAATAACGTCGTACCTGCTGTAAGTAATACCGGTCGCATTCTTACACTTCCCGCCGCAATCAATGCATCGATAAGTGCCATACCAGCCGCTCGAGACTGATTAATAAACTCCACCAAAATCAGGGAATTTCTCACCACTATTCCGGCCAGCGCTATCATCCCTATCATCGCGGTCGCTGTAAATAACACGGGCTCTGGCGCACCTGAAACCACACGCTCACCAAACTGGTTGAGTAACCAAAAACCCGGCATAATCCCTATCATAGTGAGGGGAATAGCCGACATAATGATAAGTGATAAGCTACTAGATGCCGTTTGTACCCGCAGGATGATAAATATCGCCACCAGTGCAAACGCAAATGCGATCCCCATATCTCTAAACACATCTATGGTAATGCGCCACTCACCTTCGCCTTTAAAGGTATAATGGGTTCCCTCAAACATTGACCAAGTGACTCCTCCGCCACTGTGTAAAAAGGTGCGAGATGCCCAATTGCTCGGTGTTATCTGTTGGTTTTCATCCGCAACCACATCGGCAATCACCTCAGCTGGCATGCGGCCATTTAGCTCCGCAAACACATAAATCACCTCTTTTAGGTCTTTTCGAAGGATCACGGGAGCCGTAGGAATAGATGTTAATTCGCCCAGTTCACCAATCGCCACAAGGGGTCTCGCAGCCTGCTCTAAGCCGTATTCTTGAATGGTTTTAGCCAACTCCTGACGACCACGAACTTGCATCGCCAATACGTTTTGCCATTGATTACGCTGCGCGTAACTCACACCTAACTCGATGGGCACCGTTGCGACCTCACCTTGAGTATATAAAAAGCCTGCTGACATGCCGCTGCTTGCAACCACTAAAGATTGATTAATATCCTCTGTGGCCACACCTGATAACGCAGCCTTTTGTTTATCAACCACAAACCGCTTTAGCCATGTTGGCGAAGCCATTGAGGTGTCAACCTCAACCACATGTGGCTCCTGCCTTAAACGATGTGCTAACCTCTGGGCTGCTTGCTCTTGCGTTTCACGAGCAACAAACGGATCTGCATAAACCTCAGCAACGAGTGTACTTAATACCGGAGGTCCCGGCGGCACTTCCACCACTTTTACTTGCGTCAAAGTTTGGTTAAAAGGCTGAAGCTTTTCACGCAGTCGCATGACGATGGCGTGAGATTGATGTTCGCGTTCACGCTTATCCACCAGTACGACTCTAAGTTCGGCAAGATGCGTACCACTACGACGATAATAGCCTCGCACCATACCATTAAAATCCATACTGGAAGGCTTACCGACAAAAGCGGCGATGTCGGTCACTTCAGCTTCTGACCAAACGATTTGCTGTACTTGCCTCGCCATTGCGGCCGTTTGCTCAAGGCTGGTTCCCTCAGGCATATCTATCAATACTTGGATTTCACTTTTATTATCAAACGGCAGCAATTTCAGTGGTACGGCCCTAAAAATAGGGAGGCTCACACTTGCAATAAATAACCCTAACACACCCCATAATAACCATTTGGCTTTGCGGGGGTTTTGTAAAATTGGCAGCATGATTTTGCTGTAGTACGAGTCTTGAGGCGCGACTTCACTTGTTTTTGAATCCGCTTTGAGTAGCTTTTTAGATAGCCAAGGCGTCACTAAAAAAGCCACTAACGTCGAGGCAATGACACTAATGGGGACGTTAAATGCCATGGGTGCCATATATGGGCCCATCATGCCAGTAATAAACGCCAATGGAATAAACGCCATGATGATAGTTAACGTTGACATCAAAAGCGCAGATTTGATCTCGACCATAGCAGCGACAATGTTATGATCTGTGTCAGCTGCCGCGCCGCGATGAATAAAGCGGCTAATATTATCAATCCCAGTGATTGGGTCATCGACCAACAATCCCAGCGACAAAATAAGCGCAAACAAGGTGACCCGATTAATGGTGTAACCAAACGCAAAGTCCAACCCAAGTGTAATGCCATAGCAAATTGGCACTGCAAGACCAACAACGATGGCAGGCCGCCAACCTAAAAATACACCGACAAATATCACAACGGTAAATACCGCAAAGGCCAAGCTAGAGGTAAGATTATTGACTTTGTCATTGGCCGTCTCACCATAGTTTCTTAGTACTTTTACCGATACCTCAGCAGGAAGGAGCTCCTGTTGTAGCTGGGTCACAAGCGCTAAACTTTGCTCTGCAACCGTTACCGCATTACTTCCCTTTTGCTTCGCCACGCCAATCGTCACTAATGGTGCATCAGCCTGGCTGTCGCTGCTTGCTAACCACTGATAGCTATCGGGCTCACTAGGACCATCAATAACCCGAGCAACTTCTTTTAAAACAATGGCACGACCATTAATTACATTTACCGTGAGCCCTTCAAGTGCCGACTTATTACGAAGGACATCACCTGATTCAAAGGCAATTGTGTTACTGCCTGCCGTCACTTGCCCGACTCGTGTCACTAGATTACTACTTTGGATAGCACCTAAAACATCCATTGGTGTTGTTTGATGTGCGGCAAGCGCAGCTAAGTTCAACTCAACCCTAAGTGCTCTCGTGCGCCCGGTAATAACTGAAACCTCGCTGGTATCTGCAATGCTCTGTAACTGGATAGCTAGCTCTTGTGCAAAACGCGTTAGCGCGTAGTCATCATATAGTTGCGGCTTGGAACTTGTCAGTCCAAGCATAAGAATCGGAACGTCATCGACTTCTATTGGGCGGATCTGCCACTGAGTGACAATTCCCGGCATAGTATGCCGGTTGGCATACAGCTTAGTGTAGGTGTTGAGAATGGCTTTCTCTCTGTCTTCACCCACATGAAATCTTAAAGTAACAACCGTGCCGCCGGTTTGGGTCGTAGAATAGACGTGTTCAACGCCCGGAATTTGCAGCAGTAACTTTTCAAGTGGAGTGGTGACCAATCGTGCCACTTCTGGTGAGGCAGTATTTGGTACCGACACATGAATATCCAGCATAGGCACCACTATTTGTGGTTCTTCCTCTCGTGGTGTCATTTGCAATGCAAATAATCCAAGTACCACAGCGCACAAGAAGATAATCGTTGGCAAGCTGCCTTGTAGAGCATACCGAATGACACCATCTAACTTTTGCATCTCAGTCGTTCCTAGTTACTCTGCACTTGAGGCGCAGAACAGCTGATGTAAACTCTCGAGTAGTACAGCGACTCGGCTATCTTTAACCTGATAATAAATCGTCGCTCCCTCACGCCTAGTCGCCACGATTTGTGCCTTTCTCATGCTGGCTAAATGTTGTGATAAGGCAGACTGCGCTAACGGCACCATTTCGTTAAGCTGGCTAACACTGAGCTCTTGCTTTTGCAATGCACACAAAATCATCAAGCGATTTTTATTCGCCATAAGCTTTAACAAGGCTTCTGCCTGTTCGGCATTTTGCGCCATTTGCTGAAGATCCATGTTGACTCCCAAAAAATAAATGCGCTTAAAGTATAGACACAAACATTAGCAATGTCTAATATTAGAAACACCTAATATTAAAGATGACACTCATTATGACCTTACATCCTCTACTTAGATTAATCGCTGGTGTTATGTTTGCCATTTCTTTACTGCTCACACATTTTGTCAACCCACATTGGGTTTGGTTTAGTGTGTTTATTTGTGTCAATTTAGTGCAGTCTGCTTTTACAAACTGGTGCCCTATGATCGTTATATTGAAGAAACTTGGCATTCAGGAAAGGTGAGTCATAATGAAACCGATAACCCAATAAGGAGCTATATATGCTGATATCTGCCCAAGATGTATTAAAGACAGTCAAGCCTAATCAACGCTGCATTGACGCGGTACAAGCAAAATCAGAGATTGCACAAAACAATGGTCTGGTTATCGACGTGAGAGAGCCGGCTGAACACAGTCAAAAGGCAGCCAACGGCACGGTAAATATCCCAAGAGGATTGCTAGAATTTAAGCTTCCAGAGCTGGAAAAAGACGCAGACAGACCAATTTATTTACACTGTGCCGCTGGTGGCCGTGCTATTTTTGCCGCAGAGCAACTAACTCGTATCGGTTACACCAATGTCAGCGTAATTACCTGCAAAGCTGAAGTGGTGTGTGACACGCTTTAAGCACATTATGACCTTCTTTTTATTGAGGCACTGAGTCACAAAACTTTATTAGGCTCAGTGCTTTTTCTGACTTCCATTTCTTACCCAGCCTTAACATTCGCTATAAAAGTATTTAAATCATTAAGTTAATTAATTTTATAAATCTATTGTCATATGACAGTTTGAGCACTGACGTAAGCTTGTCGGCGTGTTTTAATGGAGAAACAGGCACAGTGGAGACAACAACTTAACGGGAGTTCAATATGTCTGACTTAAAAAAGCTAGAAAGAGCCACCTACAAAGTGTATTTCCAAGATGGAGATCATCAAATTACGTGTTGTGCAAATGCATTAAATTGCACTCAATATGTTTTCGTCGACGATGTTTGCGTTTCTCAAAAACGCCACTTACTCGGTGATAGTACCCATAAATTTACTTATGCAGATCAAGCCTATGAAGCTAGATTTTGTTTAATTAACGGGTTTACTTTTGAAACTGAGTGCCTACTACTCAAAGGAAAAAAAATACTTGGTCGCCAGTCAAGTCCCCCTCTGAACGATCAACTGACCTTAGCCAAGGTCATATTCACTTTTATGGGCTACGGCCTGGTTGCAGGTTTTTGTATATTTACTCTCGCGTACTACTTGGGACGCTGGTACGGCAGCACCGTACTTTAAGTTCGTCAAGGAGGAGATAATGCAAATAAATAATAATACAGTAAAGCTGTTGCGAACCGAAAAGAGTTGGACTCAGCAACATTTAGCAGATGCCTCTGGAGTAAGTCTACGCACAATTCAACGCGTCGAGAGCGACGGGACAGCAAGTAAAGAGACTGTAATGAGCTTGTGTGCGGTGTTTGAAATCTCCCAATCCAAGCTTATTGACTTGGCCGACATGCTCCATAATAAAGAAAACAAAGAAGAAAAAACAGTGAGTTATCATTTATTCTTGTTTACTGCAATCCTATCCCTAAGCGTTGGGGGCGTTATCGGCGCAGGCCTGATTTATCTGATAATTCGATAAATACCTTATTCTTATAGCAGCCGAAATCCATAAAAAGGAGTGCTCAAACATAGCACTCCTTGATTTTTCTTACGCGCGGTTTGGAATAATTTTAATTTCGACTCGGCGATTTTGTGCCTTACCTTGCTCGGTGCTATTGCTCGCGATTGGCTGAGACTCACCCATGCCCTCTGCGTACAAACGCGCAGGTAGTACTTGCTGTGATAATAAATACTGCTTTACGCTATTTGCGCGCTGTTCAGACAAAGTCTGATTGAAGCTCGCTGAACCAGTAGAGTCTGTATGTCCGACAATCGTTAAGAATGTCTTATCGTACTGCTGCATCACGCGTGCAATGCCTTGAAGTGTATTGTAAAAACCAGGGCTGATAGCTGACTTACCTGTCGCAAAGGTTATGTTTGATGGCAACACTAAGCGCATTTGATCGCCTTCACGAACAACCTCAACACCCGTACCAGCAAGCTCTTGGTTAAAAGCGGCTTCCTGCTTGTCCATATAGTTACCAATCGCGGCACCTGCAATTGCACCAACCGCAGCACCAATGGCAAGACGCTTATCTTTGTGGTTACCTGTAGCTTTACCTAACACCGCACCGGTTGCAGCACCAATCGCCGCACCTTTACCTGTGTTATTCATTTCACATCCAGACAAAGCAACCACAACAGCTGCACCAATTAACATATTTCTTGCAATCATCTTCCCACCTGAGTTCGTTTCAACTTGATTGTCTATATTGTTGCAATAAACAATTAACTCTGGCTGAAGCCTTGTTGGTTTTTTTAAGGATGAGCAGGGACTAAGTCGCTTATATGCTCAGAAACTGGTGGCAGTTTATATTTTGCAACCACAGCATCAAGCTGCTTTTTTTCAGCCAATTGCTTCATCGTTAAACGAATGGTTTGCGCAAGCTCGGTGCCGCTGAAGCGTTTGCTCATCGCCATATGGCCATAAATCGGCTGAGCGTGGTGATAGGAGACTTTTTTCAACTTTTCAATGGGCTGACCAAGCACTTCCATCGCCACCTCCGCGGTGTCTTCAACTGCGATCACTAGGTCAACACGCCCTTTAAGCAATAAATCAAACGCCACTTGCTCACTAAAAACTGGGACTTTATTGAGTTGACGGTCTTCATCAAAACGAGGATAAAAAACGCCCCCACGCATCACTGCAATCCGCTTGGTATAAAGGTCCGTATATTGTTTCACCCGAATATCGCTGTCTTGCTTAGCGTAGAATACAAACGAAGATGTCAGCGCCATGTAGGCGGGTTCGACAAAGTCGATTAACTTTTCTCGTTGAGGCGTACGGATCAAGCCACCCATGACGTCTACTTCACCTTGCGCTATCATCCGCATACAGCGTGAGAAAGGACAGGGAACGGCATTTATTTGATAATCAACACCAGCTTGAGCCTGTACCGTTGCCAATATATCTAAGATTAAACCTTGCACTTCACCATTGTCTTCAATAATGCTATACGGTGGCGCGTGATCAACAGCGACATTAATTTGCTGAGCAAAACAAGAGAAGTTCGCCAACAAAAAAAGTAAACACGGCGATAAAAAAGTCATTCGCATAATACTTATCCAACTGAGGCGCACTCGCGCCAAAAGTCATAAATATGTCATATAAAATTGTGAAGATATAAGGTTAACAATATCACAAGGTACACTATGTTTCTGAAAATATTTTACCAGTTTTTGTTATTAGGATGTACGAGCTTTGGAGGACCTGCAGCCCACCTTGGGTTCTTTAAAAAACACTTTGTCGATAACTTAAAATGGCTGAGTAACGAGCGCTATGCCAGTATGATCAGTCTGTCACAAATACTGCCAGGACCGGGGTCTAGTCAAGTCGGATTCGCGATTGGTTTAGAAAAAGCTGGAATACTAGGAGGGATCGCCGCCTTCTTAGGATTTACGCTACCGTCTTTTTTGCTCATGATCATGCTGGCATTAACCGCTGAGCAGCTTTCGGGCACTGCGTTGAATGTCATCGATGGGTTGAAATTGTTTGCTGTTGTCATCGTTGCCGATGCGGTAATGAGTATGGCGAAAAGCTTTTGTAAAACCACAGCACTCAAATTCGTCGCATTTTTCGCCACATTCACGCTGTTGATGCTGCCGAACTTAAGCGCACAATTGGGTGTGCTCATGGTGCTTGTCATCGCGGGTTGCTTTTACTCATTTAGCAATGTGCCAAGTAAACCGAGTCAATCAAAAAGCCAAATCAACTGGTCTGTATTTGCGCTATTTATTGGCCTATTTGCGTTAACCTTTACCGCGCTATCAAATCAACTATTTGCCGAGTTTTATCAGGCAGGTGCTTTGGTTTTTGGCGGCGGTCACGTCGTGCTGCCGCTGCTACAAACCAGTGTCGAGGGGGTCACGCAAGAAACCTTCTTAACGGCTTATGCTGCCGCGCAAGCCATTCCAGGGCCGATGTTTACCATCGCAAGCTTTTTAGGTGCCGTTGTCGACAATACACATCCCATTTTGGGCGCAGCGATTGCGACGCTCGCTATTTTCTTGCCGGGCCTACTGTTAATGTGGGCGTTTAACCAACAGTGGCAATCACTTATTGCATTGCCAAGGTTTGCAAGCATTAGCGCGGCCTTAAATGCCGGTGTTGTGGGAATTTTAGCTGCTGCGTTTTATCAACCAATTTGGCTTTCTGCGGTGCATAGTTTGCTCGATATCACCGCGGTGGTATTAGGCTTTGCAGCACTAAAATGGCTAAAGCCCGCGATATGGCAGTTGCTTATTGCCTTTATGGTGTTTGGGGTTATCGCAGGAAGTGTGTAGGCCACGCTTGAGTGGCCTTGATGATTATTCTGAAGTTGCGTCTGGTTTGCTACCGGCGCGCACTTTCACGCGGTGTGCGCCAAAGTAATCACTCACGCTTTGATATGGACGTAACCCAAATGCTGGCATTACGCTTAGCATGTAGTCCAAAATATCGGCTTGTAGGTGCTCGTAAAACACCCAGCGTTTATCGCGACTAAAACAGTAAAACTCTAGAGGCAAGCCATGTTGTGTGGGTGCAAGTTCCCTGACCATACATAAACAATCTTGATTGATGGCATCATGCTGCTTCAAGTAGGCCTCTGCATAGCGTCTAAATAAGCCTAAATTGGTGATATCGCTTGGTACATCTTCAAGTTTTTCCAGTAGTGGATATTGCTCGGTTAGCGACGCTCGCTTTTGCTCTGGCAACGGCTCAATGCTAGTAAAATCAATATGGATGGCGCGTTTGATGCGGCGTCCTGCTGACTCTTGCATGGCACGCCAGTTTTTAAATGAATCAGAGATCAACATATAAGTTGGTATGGTGGTGACGGTGTTATCCCAGTTACGTACCCTAACGGTATTTAACCCCAGATCTATCACCTCGCCGTCTGCACCAAATGCGTCAACTTGGATCCAGTCGCCAGTGGTTACCAGTCGGTTGGCCGCTATTTGAATACTCGCAACCAATCCCAAAATCGTATCTTTAAATACCAAAATAATGACTGCCGCGATAGCACCAAAACCGGAAAGAATATAGGTCGGTGATTTATCCACCAAGATACTGACCACCAATATAGAACAAACTATAAATATCAGTAACTTAATTACTTGAATAATCCCTTGGATCGGCACTTCTTTGGCGAATGGAAAGAGGTTATAAACGCCATTCCCTAAATTGACTAAACTGCTAAATAAAAACCCTGATGCCACCACCAACATAACGTACACCAGTGTTTCCATCACGACAAACACCCAAGCTGGCGCGACAAATAGACGCTCGTGGTAGGCGGAAAAAACCAGTAAACACAATACAAAGGCAAAGCGGCCGCTAAATTTACTTAACTGAGGGGCAAGGTGACCAATTTTACGCGGTGAAATATGGCGCGCGAGGTTTTCTACATTGGGTAGCACTAAACGGCGGATCACCCAATATAAAAACAATAATCCAACCACCGCGACACCATTGGTAAATAAAGCACTGATCACAGTGCCCTGCGGTAACTCTTTTAACCACGGTTGAACGACATCATGAAGGTGATCAAACTTCATAGCTGTTTTAGCTCCTCATTGAGCGTGTCATTTGGCTCAGTCGAATGCAGCCAATGCGCTTCGAGTTGGCAATCTTTGCGTTGCCAAACTTCATTCATAAAAGATTGAAACTGTACACGATAGGCTTTATCGGCTTGATAGTTGCCAAGTGGCACTTTTTCCATCGCGATGTAGTCTATTTTTACATCAATTGCATCCAAGCGTCCAAGCGTAAATGCACGGCAAATATGCTCACCCTCTAACTCATAAGCCAAAGTCGCGTTGAGCATGCCGTCAAGTTGCTCAGATAACACTTCAAGGGCAAACGCTACACCACCCGCCTTTGGTTTGAGCAGATGCTTAAACGGACTATTTTGATGCGTATGTTTGGCTTTAGTATGACGAGTACCTTCCACAAAATTAATTACCGTTGTGGGATGATCACGAAAATTGCGACAACTGGCTTTGGTACGCTCTACATCCATCCCTTTAAGCTTAGGGTTTTTGGCGATCTGCGCTTTACTCGCACGTTTCATAAATGGCATGCCCATAGCCCATGCACCAGTACCAATGAAAGGCACGTACTTTAATTCATCTTTTAGGAAAAATTTAGGTGCAGGTAGTACCTCCATGGCACTAAGCACAACGATATCAAGCCAGCTAAGATGATTGGAAATTAATAAATACCACCCTTGAGCGTGTAATTCTTTTGGCAAGCTCACTTGGATTTTGTCGCACGCGATGCGCAAACCAAGGTAATTGCCTTTGCACCACATACCGTAAAAAAAGTGCAGTGCTGTAGAGATAAACTTAACTGGCACAAGCAATTTTATGATGCCAAACAATAGCACCAATAAACCACACACAAAGGTATTCACCAGCAGCCACACACTGGCCGATAGCCCGAGAAACCACTTAGGTAGTATTTGTTTTAACATCACAACATCCTTCTACTACTTTTTATCGGCAAGCTCCACAAGTTGTGCATCTTTGGCTTGCCACAAGGCGTTTAATTCGGATTGGAAACGCACTCTAAATTCGGGATCATTCGTGTAGTCGCCGACCAAGTTTGCACTGACCGGCATTACTTCCACCTGAACATCTACTGACTTCACTTTACCAGCAATAAAGTCTGCAAAAGTTGGTACACCACCGGGATAATGAATGGTGACATTCACCACTTTGCTGATTTGCTCACCCATGGCCTGCATCACAAATGCGATGCCTCCCGCTTTTGGTTTAAGCAGGTGTGTGAATGGGCTTTTCTGCTTACTATGCTTGGATTCGGTGTAACGCGTACCCTCAACGAAGTTTACAATACTCACTGGCATTGTTTTAAACTTTTCGCATGCTTTTCGCGTCGTTTCTATGTCTTTACCACGCAATTTAGGGTTTTTCTTTAATTGCGACTTGCTGGTTCGCGTCATAAAAGGAAAATCGAGCGCCCACCAAGCAAGGCCTAGCACGGGTACGTACAGCAGCTCTTTTTTCAAAAAGAAATTCAAAAACGGGATTTTGCCATGAAGCACGCGCTGCAACACTAAGATATCCACCCAACTTTGGTGATTAGCGATAACCAAGTACCAGTCTTTGCGTTTTAGCTCATCCAATCCGCTGACATTGAGCGTATACGGCGCAATGAGGTTTTGGCTCACTGAATTACACGCGACCCAGTTACTTGCGCACGCTTTAGCAATATAGCTCATGGCTTTTTGCAATGGTGGGATCGGCAGTAGCTTAATCAAGCCACAAATAAAGATCGGTATAAACCAAAATATAGTGTTAACGGCATACAGCAAGATGCTGATCACTTTACGAATAAACGACATTCATTCCCTCATCGTGTTTTACGGCAGAGCTGTATCATACCTTGAAAATCACACACAATTAAGCCGACCAGTTGGTCGGCTATAATTTATTCCATTTCACTATTTGAAAATCAATCTTCGAAGTAAGTATAACCTTCAAGTCCGGCGTTTAACTCTTGCAGATACTGAGCTTTAATTGACTCTGGCAACGACAAGGCCGCGACTTGCTGTGCGTAATTCTCAGATAACACCGCTTTGTCATAATGAACAAAGCGCAGTACATCTTCAACACTGTCGCCCTTGATTGCATTAGTGAGTTTATAACCCTCATCACAAAGCTCAACGTGTACTGAGTCTGTGTCACCAAATAAGTTATGTAAATCACCCAATATTTCTTGATAGGCTCCCACCAAGAACATTGCAACGTGATATTGCTCTCCCGGCACATACTCAGGAATGGGTAAACTTGACTCGATACCCGCGCCCTCAACATAACTGTTGATTTGACCATCAGAATCACAGGTAATGTCCTGAATAATCGCTCTTTGCGTCAACGGCTGATTGAGCTTGTCGATAGGCATCACCGGAAATAGCTGGTCAATACCCCAAACATCCGGCAGTGATTGGAACAACGAGAAGTTCACAAACAGTTTATCAGCCAGCTTTTCATTGAGGTCGTCTAGTACTTCTCGGTGTGCTCTCGCATTCTCATTTAAGCACTCACGCACTTTATGAAGTGTCGTGAAGTAAAGCTGCTCAAGCTGCGCCCACTCTTGCATGCTGATCAAACCATGCACGTATTGGTCGTGTGCATCGCTGAACAAGTGCATAGCGTCATGATAAGTTTCTAAAGCCATGCGAGGAGTCAGTTGTGACAACGAATGCCATAACTCTTGCAACACCAATGGGCTGGTATCTTGTGGCTGCACCGGTTCAACTTGATTTGGCGCTTTTTCTACGTCGATCACATCCGTGATAAGCATCGCGTGATGGGCAGTTAATGCTCGGCCAGATTCAGTAATAATATCCGGATGCGGAATGTTATTGAGCTCCGCAATATCATGAAAAGCATGCACCACATTTTTCGCGTATTCCGCCACCGTATAATTCATAGAGCATGAACTACGAGAACCTGAGCCTTCATAATCCACTCCTAGGCCACCGCCAACATCAACGATACGCAGCGGAACACCTAGTTGGTATAGCTCAGCATAGTGACGCGCACATTCTTTAAGCGCACGTTGAATATCGCGAATATTGGCAACTTGCGAGCCGATATGGAAGTGTACCAACTGCATTAAGTGCAAACGATTATGCGACTTAAGTAGCTCAACCGCTTGCAGCACTTGGCTAGCAGTAAGACCAAACTTGCCTTTTTCACCACCGGTATTTTGCCACTTGCCTTTACCAACTGAATTAAGGCGAATACGAATACCAATCGACGGTTCAATCCCTAAATCGTCGATTTCCTGTAATAAGGTATCTAGTTCAGAGAGCTTTTCAACGACTATGTTTACTTGATGACCCATCGCTTGACCAATGCAAGCTAAGCGCAAGAACTCACTGTCTTTGTAGCCGTTACAGACAATGGTAATAGGTTGGTGTGCCACACCCAAAATTGCCATCAGCTCAGGCTTAGAACCGGCTTCAAGGCCAACAAGACCGCTTGGATGAGCCAATAACTTGCTGACAACCGAGCGCTGCTGATTCACTTTTATTGGGTAAACACAAGTGTACTGGCCTTGGTAATCACGTTGAGTTCGTGCAGCAGTAAATGCTTGAGTCAAGGTATCGACACGATGTTTTAAAATGTCGGTAAAACGCACCAAAACCGGCAAAGTTAGCCCCTGCGCTTTAAATTGCTCAGTTAACTCTGGAAGAAGAATTGGTGGCTTAGTGCGATCACCATCAGGAAACGCCACTAACCGGCCCTGTTCATTGATATCAAAATAGCCGTCACTCCAGTGGGTAACGTTATAGATAGAACGTGCTGTTTGCAGACCCCAAGTCATTGCTGCTCTCAATTAATTCTTTATAAAGCTTCATTCTAATACGCGAGGCAAGTCAATGCGACCTAAAGTTGCGTTTTCATTAGCTTACAAACCTGATAAATAGCCCATGCTTGATTAGGACTAATATGAGGCAAAGTACAAAATGTTGACTAAAATTGATTGAGCAAAGGCGCAAGCACTGGCAAAATTGCCTTAATTTTTATCAAGTGTGAACACAATCATGGCAAACTTAGAAGCAAACCGTTGGTTTACAGAAATTAGCGACCGCGATGGCAGCGCTTTTTCACTTAGAGTCAACAAAAAATTAGACGAAATCCAATCACCATTTCAAAAAGTAGAAATGTTTGAAACGACGGATTTTGGTAACCTGATGATCATTGACGGTTGCACTATGGTGAGCACGCGTGAAAACTTTTTCTATCACGAAATGATGAGTCACCCGGCGCTATTCTCGCACCCTGCACCTAAAAATGTTGTGATCATTGGCGGCGGCGACTGTGGCACATTGCGTGAAGTATTAAAGCACCCTGGCGTTGAAAAAGTAACGCAGATTGATATCGACGAAGTTGTAACGCAAATGTCTTTGAAATACTTCCCTGAGCTTTGTGAGTCTAATGACGATCCTCGTGCAACTGTGATGTTTGATGATGGCATCAAATATATGCGTGAAGCCGAAGCAGAGTCTATCGATGTTATCATCGTTGATGGCACCGATCCTGTTGGCCCTGGTGAAGGTTTATTCAACCACGCATTCTACAAGAGCTGTTTAGCAGCGCTTCGCACTGGTGGTATCATGATCCAGCAAAGTGAATCACCACTGATGCACATGCCGTTGCTACTAGAAATGCGCGATGCAATGTTGGAAGTAGGCTTTGTTGATCTGCAAACCCTGCCTTTCCCACAGCCAATCTACCCAAGCGGCCTGTGGTCAGCAACGATGGCGCGTAAAGATGAAAAGTTTGCCGGATTCCGCGAACAAGACGTTGATAACGCAACATTTGATACTGAGTACTACAACACAGGTATTCATAAAGGTGCATTAGCAACACCTAACTTTATGAAGCGTGCTTTCGAAAAGTAGGCCGAATCAAAACATAAACTCAATTGTTAAAGTGTAGTGACTCATATCTGACTCTACAGCCTTGATGATTGGGTTAATACTTCACCTGACCTGTAGTTATGAGCGAACAGTAGATGTTCGCTCTAGTTCGCACGGATAAAAACGTTTTCGGCCGTCGGCTGCATTAGACGAATTTCGCATAAAAATTTCTATGGACTAACGCCGCCAGCACACGCGGCTTTGTAGTGAAGGTGAAGCCGCAACAGAAAAGCCGTCGCTGTGCCTGACCTTGTTATGACTACTTCGCTCGCTTGATGACACATGTTCCAGACCTGATAACGACATTGGTAGCTCGTTTTGCCATAACTGCTCAAATATATCTTTTTGCAAAGGCAACAACTTTAGAGCGCCTTGCCCAGAGATGAGCCAATAATTACTCCAAAACTCATGATAAGAGCTGCCGCAACAAATGCCGCTAACACAATCAGGCCAGTTTTCTGGGCTTTTGGTACTGAGCTCCACCAATTTTTAATTTCATTAATCATAAATCTTCCTTAAAACAACCGCACGCGAAGTTACTTAGCCATAACGTTTTAGTATTTATGTGACACGCAATTTGTGTTGCATAATCGCTTGTTGAACTGAGCCGCTACCTGCTCGGTGTAACAGAGTTGGTGTTGTTTATGCTATAGCTTACTTAGAAAAAATAGGCTTTTTGGAGGCTCTCACTTTCCTAGCTAGTGTTATGTAAGCTTTCCCTGCATTGCTCAGCGCTTATTATGTATTCATTACACCTAAATTTGCCTTAATAAGCAATTATATTTTTTACGCGTACAAAGACCTCTAGCCTGAACAATTAAGCAGGTTAACTCATTGATTGTAAAAAGCTATCTAGCTGCCACCTCGTTCGTTCTACTTTGGCCGTTGTTGCATCTAACTTGAATACGCCAATTAGCCGCAAGATACCTGCTCGACAATGCTGACAAGGCCAATGTGGTATCAGCGTCACGCTTTCTTCTGTCTTTGGCCTCTCCACTTTACCTGTGTGTGATTCTTGTGACTTTATTAATGCTAACTTTCGCTTGCGACATGAATTGGCTACTCATTTACTACAAAGTGGTGCAGATATCAGAACCGTGCAATCTAAATTTGGTCATTCCGATGTGAGACAACGCAAATATATACTCATGTTTTACAGCAAGACGCAAACGGAGTTGTTAGCCCTTTGAGCAAAATTTTCTAGCTTGTTTTGGGGCAAAAACGAGTTACGCCTGCGGGTTCGCTTCTGACACATACACAACGGTCATATTTGATTGAGCCCCGTTAATAAAGACTAACAGGTCAAATTAAGACTTATTCAGATAAAGGGCTTAGTTGCCCTTTATTTTTTCCAAAAACAACCGTTTTTGTTCTGGAGTTGCTTGTTGCCACCAATAGTCCAACATGCCAACCACATCTGGATGTGCTGATTTAGGCGCTACAGGTGCTGGCGTAACGGCTCGTGTGGTAGTACTTGGCGTTGAATAACGTGGTGCAGTGGCTGTTGAAGGCTCACTTACCATCGTCGCCGTTAATTTAGGTCTTTCTTGTGTCACCACCAATGTTGTCGCTAACGATTCATTGGGTGCTTGCAACATAATCAACGGCTGATCTGCAAATGCCTTTGCCGCAACCACATTGTCAGGTCGGTTAAATTCAACCTGATACTCGCCGTCTTGATCGATACTTACTTTTGCCCAAAATGGCTTCGACTCTATGGTTTCGTGGTCGTCATAGCCCACTTCATACAAGTCGGTGTAACGCATTTTGACCGCATACTCACCTTTTGCTAAGTCTAGCTCTCGCACTTTGGAGAAGAATGAGTGTTCAATGGTTTTATCATCAACTTGCAAGGGAATAATTTCTTCAGGAAAACTTAGCAACGCAGCCTGTGAAAGCGGTGACAACAGTAAAACAGCGGTCGCAAGCGTATATTTTAAGCGCATCTATTCACTCCTTCGTGAGTACCAAATCATTATACCTTGATGAGATTACTGCATACCTGCTTATATCTCTACCCTTTTAATTGATGCGCAGCGGGATAACGCATCAAATCTATTGAGTCTCCTTGAGAGTTAGCTATGCTAGAGCAATTCAATATGCAGATAAGGAAGGACCATGAGTTCAGAAACTATTTTTACCAAAATTATTAATCGAGAGATCCCAGCAGACATCGTTTACGAAGATGAACAAGCACTCGCGTTTAGAGACATTAATCCACAAGCACCATTTCACGTCTTAGTTATTCCTAAAACAGCAATTGCGACCATCAATGACGTGACGGAAGAAAATGCTCATCTTGTTGGTCATTTATATGTTGTTGCCGCCAAATTAGCGAGAGAGCACGGCTTTGCGGAAGATGGATATCGCGTGGTGATGAACTGTAATGATCACGGTGGTCAAACCGTATATCACCTTCATCTACATGTATTAGCTGGAAAAGAAATGGGCTGGCCGCCTTACCAAAATACGAAAAAAGTACCAGTTTAAATTATTCTCTGTTAAGCAATGTAAATAAGTAAGTTATTAACAGAAATTGTTAAAAGCTTACTTATTTCAATAAATTACATTTAAATACATATTCTGTACATAATTTCGATTTATTATTTCACTTTGTTATATAGCGGATTTCTCTATCTTGTACTAAAAATTCTAATACAAAAGGTCTGAATCCCATGTTAGCATTGAGAAATCGGAAAAATTAGAGTGTGTCCTAAAATGAGCAGTAGTGCTTTTTTGTTATTAGATAAAGAACCGGTTAACACCATTGGTATCAATGTGTTACAGCCTTTGTTAAAAACCCAAGGGTTGGATGTTACTATCGGAACTGATATCTCAGATGTGCCTGAAGGCACTCGATTACTTTTCATCGAAACCGCAGTGAACGATTCTTGGGGTCAATTAAAAGAACAACTAGTCAACCTCAAAGTTAAATGCGATATCGTGCTATTCAACTTAGATGAAAACCCGGAGCTTGCCAATCGTGCGCTGCTAAGCGGTATTCGTGGTGTATTTTACACGACAGACAACGCCGACGTGCTAATGAAAGGGATCCGTTTGTTGCTTGAAGATCAACTGTGGTATCGCCGTGACGTGATGTGTAATGTATTAAATCGCATGTTGCAATTCAATAAGGATGCATTACATAAACTAACCGAAGGTGATATCGAACCTGTTAAGCTCACTAAGCGAGAAAAAGCAATTATCGCGCTAATGAGTAAAGGCGCGAAAAACAAAGAGATCGCTGAAGAGCTAAATATCAGTCCACATACGGTGAAAACGCATCTGTACAGTGCATTTCGTAAGACCAAATGTCGTAACCGTATCGAACTCCTTTCATGGGCTCAGCAGAATATTCCTGACGAAATTCGCTAAGCTTCATATGTCTTTAACCTGCTGACGCAAGTCGGCGGGGGAAGACAGCGCTGACATCGTGATATCGAAGCTTCTGTTTCATACGGGCTTTACTGCCTCAACGAATACCTCTATGCTAAGTTTTTTCGCAACAAAAAGCAGTTTTAGGTAAATGCTCGACCCAAAAACCCTCTACCTAACCAGCCTCGTCATGACGGCAATGATGGCACTCCTTACCTTTTTAACGTGGCGAGCGAATAAAAGCACTCCCGGAACGCTGCTCTATATTTTTTACCCTCTGGTTTTGCTTTGTGCGATTTCTTCCTTTGCACTACACGGCTATTTTGACAATTGGGAAACTATTCCCATTGCTAATACCTTGCTATTCACGGCCTCCATCATCCACTGTATGGCGATAAGGCAGTTTTTAGGGGTTAAAGGCCCATCCTTTAAAGTGTTTCTCGGCGTTACAGCAGGGCTTTTCATCTTGTTGATGTACAGCAGTATTTTCTCTCCTAGCCTGAGAGACAGGATCCTTATCTCAGACTTACAACACTTAGCTGAAGCGACACTCCTGCTCTATTTCTTTATCCGCTTTGCACGAAATAAATACCCTAACGGCAGCATAGTCTATATCACCATTCTACTTATTATATTGGTGATATTTACCGGCAGAACCCTATTAATGGGAGAAGTGACGCATTTCACGCTTTTCAAAGAGAACTGGTTTACCATCACTATTTTCTTCAATGGCGTCCTTGCTCCCATTTTTTATGCCACCGGCATGGCGCTGTTATGTAACGAGCAAAGAGAACAAAACCTTAATAAACTTGCATTAAAGGCACAACAAGACCTTGAGCTGCGCGGTATGTTTTTATCAACGATCAGTCATGAGATACGAACTCCGCTTAACGGTATCTTGGGCAGCGCCCAACTTGTACTGGGACGCACCAGAGATAGTCGCAACAAGGCCTACTGTGAGGCTATCGTAAACTCTGCAGAGTCGCTAAATTTACTGATTGATAAAGTACTAGACTACGCCAGTTTGGAGCAAAGTGATGAAGCCTTGTACGAAGAGGACGTTGAGCTTAGAAGTTGGCTACAGAACCTTTGCTTATTGTTAAGTCCGCTTGCAGAGCAAAAGAAGCTGCACTTTGAATTGGTGTACGAGCTGCCCGATCAGGTGTGCTATTACTTTGACCAACAAAAGCTAAGACAAATTCTTATCAACCTCGTTGGTAATGCCATTAAGTTCACTGATAAAGGGGAAGTAAAACTCAAAGTTGAGATTTTAAAAGACCAACAAATTGAGCATAAAGTGCGCTTTAGTATCACGGACTCAGGGCCAGGTATTGATAGTGAAGATATTAATAAGCTGACCGAGCCATACGTACAAAGTAGTGCAGGTAAAGTTAAGGGTGGTACGGGCTTGGGGCTTGCCATTACCAGTCGCCTACTCAACCGTCTGAATTCGCAGCTAGATATTCAAAGCGAGCTTAACAAAGGCAGTACATTCAGTTTTGATTTACTGCTAAACATTGGTGAACTGAGCCTAGTGGAGCAGCGCCCGCAGCACGATAATTGTATCACTGGTCTGAAAGTACTGTTGGTCGAAGACCTAGATCTCAACCAAAAAATCGCTATTGAGTTTATGGCAGAAGATGAGCATAAGGTTAAATTGGCAACCAATGGTAAAAGCGCCATCGAGATGCTAATACAGCACCATTTCGATGTGGTGTTGTTAGACATGAACTTACCCGATCTTTCCGGGCAAGAAGTATTAAAGCAGCTACAAAATTGTGAGCATAAAAACAAACGAACCCCTTTCCTAGCCTTTACCGCAAGCCTCAGCCCTGATGAGGTTAAAGAATACTTAGCACTCGGCATTCGCGATATTGTTGGCAAACCGATAAAGCAAGAAAAATTACGCCAAGCGCTTAGCGAGTCTCAGTCTCCCAAAAAAGCCAATGTCAGCGTCGAGTTGCCCGATATCCTATACGATGAAACGGCTGTAAATGCCCTAAAGTCTGGATTTAGTGAAGATGAAGTCTCTTCGATTTACAACGAGTTTGTGTTGTCGGCTCGTAATAAACTCATCCATATTCAGCAGCTATTAGAGCAAGACGAAGATCAATGTATTAGACAGCTTCATCGTCAAGCCAGCACCGCGTTACAACTCGGGTTTAACCGCTATGGTTCAAATTTGAAAAAAGCAGAGCGCCGCTTATTGGATGGCAAATCCTGCCATGATGAACTCACAGAAGCCATGACGCTATGGCAAGACAGTCTCGCTGCATATCTCCACTTTGTTCGTAAAGAGGCGATAGGTTAAGCGTCATTAAACGCATGTTGTTCGACATCATAATAAAACTTGTTCATGCTTAGTAAGCATATACATTAACGCTAATTTAACCGAGGCAAACTGCTCGCCTTGGGCAATAACTATAAAATTAAGGGAACATCTATGTCATTTTTTAAATCACCATTAGCCATTGCTATTGGTGCTGCTGTGATTGGTTTGGCTCAGCCAGCCAGCGCTGATGATGCCGTTACAGCCACGCAAAAAGAAGAGAAGTCAACCAAAGGCTGGGATGTGCTCAACCCACCAGGTGAAAAGCAAACCATCACCATCGATACCAACGAAACCACATGGAGTAACTTAGATGTTAGCCCTGATGGTAAAAGCATCGTCTTTGATATGCTTGGCGACCTTTACATCATGCCAATTGGCGGTGGTAAAGCAACAGCCTTAACATCCGACATGGGCTGGAACATTCAACCTAAGTTTTCGCCTGATGGCAAGCACATCGCATTTATCTCCGATCGCGCTGGTGGCGATAACCTGTGGGTGATGGACGTAGATGGCAAAAACCTGCGTCAGGTATCAAAAGAAGTGAATAATATTGTTCACAACCCTGCATGGTCGCCTGATGGTCAATACATTGCAGTTAAGCAAGGTCAAGTAACGGGGCGTACCATTCCAGGTGGCTCTATTCGTATGTATCACATCAGCGGCGGTAAAGGCGTGTTGGTTCGCGAGCGTCTACATGGTGCAAAATCGCAAAAGAACGTTGCAGAGCCCGCTTTTTCTCACGATGGCAAGAAAATCTATTACTCAGTTGATGCGACCTCTGGCGTGCGCTGGGAATATAACAAAAACTCGCTCGACGCTGTATTCGAAATTCGTAGTTGGGATTTAGCAACCGGTGAAGAAGAGACAGTGATCCGTGGTGCTGGCGGTGCTATTCGTCCAACCGTCAGTCCTGATGGTAAATCTATTGCGTTTGTTAAACGCGAAGATAACGGCAACGAAATGATCGGTTCCTTATATATTAAAGATTTACACTCTGGCGTCGAAACTCGTGTTTATGCCGGCCTTGATCGCGATTTACAAGAAGCCAATGGCGCACATGGTAACACACCTTCTTTTGCTTACACGCCGGATGGTAAATCCCTCGTTTTTTGGGCGAAAGGGGTATTCAACCGCGTCAATATCGCATCGCACGAGGTCAACGTCATCCCTACTCGCGTTGTCGCTGAAAAACAAATCACACCGGCGCTACGCTTTGCGGTAGATGTCGCGCCTGACACTTTTAAAGTCAAACTTGCACGCTGGTCGCAAATTTCTCCTGATGGTGAAACTGCACTATTCCAAGCGCTTGGCTACCTTTACGTAAAAGACATTGCGTCAGGCAAAGTAAAACGCCTCACTAAGCAAACCGACCACTTTGAGTTCTACCCAAGCTACTCTCGCGATGGCAAGTCTATCGTTTACACAACTTGGAGTGATAAAGACTTAGGCGCAATACGTGTTGTGTCTGCAAACGGTGGTAAAGGTAAAGTGATCACCCAAGAACCTGGTCACTATATCTCACCTAGCTTTTCACCAAATGGCAAAAACGTGCTATTTAAAAAGGTAACTGGTGGCTACTTGCTAAGCGGTGACTGGTCAATGCATCCAGGGATTTATCTAGTTAATGCCAACGGCGGTGAAGCAAAACGCATCATTAAACGCGGCGACAATCCGCACTTTGGAGCCGACTCTGAGCGCATTTACTTCTCCACCATGAGTGATGAAACACATCGCGAACTAAAAAGTGTTAACCTCAATGGTCAAGAAGAACGTAGCCACTTCAAAGGTGATTACGTCTTTGACTTTAAGGTCTCTCCAAATGGCCAATATGTTGCATTTATCGAGCATTTCAATACGTTTGTTGCACCTTTTACCAGTACGGGTAAAACCTTATCCATTAACAAGGGTGAGAAAGCTTTCCCAGTTAAGCAAGTGTCAAAGTACTCTGGTGATTTCCTAAATTGGAAAGCGGACAGCAGCGCGCTAACTTGGGCATTTGGTCCCACACTTTATCAGCGCAAACTGACTGACACTTTCGCTTTCGTCGATGGTGCATCTGACAACACCGACGAGCTAACCGCTGAAGGTATCGACTTGAGTTTTGAGCAAAAAGCAGATAAGCCTGAAGGTATGATTGCGTTAGTCGGCGGTAAAGTAGTGACTATGCGTAACGCTGAGAACGAACAAGAAATCATCGACAATGGTGTGATCCTAATCAAAGAGAATCGCATCGTTGCAGTCGGTAAGCAAGGTGAGCTAGACGTTCCTAGCACAGCTAAAGTAATGGATATTAGCGGTAAAACCGTGATCCCAGGCCTTATCGATGCCCACGCACATGGCAGTTACGGTAGCTATAACCTACAGCCACAGCAAAATTGGAATCAGTATTCTAATCTTAGCTTTGGTGTAACGACTATCCATGATCCATCAAATAACTCTGCCGAGGTATTTTCTATGGCAGAACTACAAAGAACGGGTTTAACGGTCGCGCCACGTACCTATTCTGTTGGACGTATTTTATATGCTGGTCACGCGCCGGGTTATAAAACACCAATCAGTAACCTTGAAGACGCAGAGTTCCACGTTAAACGCCTAAAAGACGCTGGCGCTATTTCAGTGAAGAGTTACAACCACCCTCGCCGTGAGACACGTCAGCAAGTATTGGAAGCGGCGAAGAACATGGAAATCATGGTTGTGCCTGAAGGTGGTTCAAAATTCCAACACAACATGAACATGATAGTCGATGGTCATACCGGTGTTGAACATGCCCTGCCGATCCCGAATATTTACTCTGATATCGAACAAATGTGGGGACAAACAAATGTTGGCTTTACGCCAACTTTCGTTGTTGCCTATGGCGGTATCTCTGGCGAAGAATACTGGTATCAACACACTAATGTGTGGGAAAACGAGCGCTTAATGAGCTTCGTTCCTGAGTATGTGGTAAAGCCAAGATCAATTCGTCCAAGCAAAGCACCTGAACGTCACTATAACCATATCAATGTCGCCAAAACCGCAAAACAGCTTCGCGATAAGGGTGTGACTGTGCACATTGGTGCTCACGGCCAGCGTGAAGGTCTAGCTGCACATTGGGAATTATGGTCTATGGCACAAGGCGGATTTACACCTTGGCAGGCGCTTCGCAGCGGTACAATCGACGGTGCAAGATATCTAGGTATGGACCGTGACCTTGGTACGATTGAACAAGGAAAACTCGCCGATCTTGCCATCATAGATGGTGATGTGCTGTCTAACATCCGTGATTCAGAGAAAGTTGCCTACACCGTGATCAATGGCCGTATCTACGATGCGGCCACCATGAATGAAATCGGCAACTATGACAATAAACGTCAGCCTTTCTTCTTTGAAAATGGCGCACAAACCCAAATGCATCCAGCAACTGCTGAGTATATGGAAGAAAAGGCCCATACCTATCATTGGAAACACTAATACGTAGCACGATTGAAGCGTGAAACGTTAAGTTTACAAGCCCGGCTATCTAGATAGCCGGGTTTTTTATTTTTTGTCTAGATCTTAATCAATACTGTTCTATGCTGTTATAGGTACTTCCATAACAACAAGGAATTAGGTTATGTCTGGGTTTTCGCAATTTTTTAACTCTCTTAATTTAACTAAAAAGCTGATTTTTGCATTTCTAATCGTCGCGCTCGTGCCGTTGATAGTAATTATTTCCATCGCACTTAATACCGCATCGAATGCCATGACAGCGCAAGTATATTCACAACTTGGTGCCGTTAGTGAGATTAAAAAAAGCGCGGTTAATCGTTACTTTAAGACCGTTGAGGATAAACTCGATGCCTTTACGGCAAACCCATTACTTCCTGTGATTGCACAAGAGTTTATTACCAGCTTTCCTAGCGCTCAGGCCGATATTAACTATGCCAAATTATCTCGATTTTATGATGAAGTGTTCGTACCTAAATTCAATCAAGAAAACCCCGAAGATACGAGCACGGCAAGGCTAATTGGTAACATTTCAGAGTCTGGGCTTGCGCTGCAAGCACGTTACTTAGCAAGCAACCCCTACCCAGTTGGCGAAAAATACAAATTTATTGAAACCGGTCACTTAGATAGTTATGACCTTGCTCACCGCAGTTACCATCCATATATGCTTAACATCGCCGACATTTATGAGTTTTACGATATCTTTATCATTGACCCAAGTAATGGAAATATTGTCTATTCTGTATTTAAAGAGGTCGACTTTGCTACGTCACTAGAAACGGGTCCTTATGCCAATAGTAATCTAGCTTCTCTTTATCAAGAACTGAAGGACTCAGCGGATCCAACAATCAGCGCTTTCGCAGACTACAAACAATACCTCCCCTCCTATAATGCACCCGCTAGTTTTATTGCCAAACCTATCGTGGTGAATGGCCAAACCGTTGCAATTGTAGCTGCACAGCTATCTATTGATGCCATCAATGCCATTATGACCGAGCGAGAAGGCTTAGGAGAAAGTGGTGAAACCTACCTAGTCGGCCCTGAGGGTCTGATGCGTTCAGACTCATTCTTAGATCCACAACATCATTCCGTGGTGAATTCATTTCGATACCCTGAGCGCGGCAAGGTAGCTACGCTTGCTGTCTCTCAAGCATTAAATAATCAATCTGGACAACAGGTTATTGAGGACTATAACGGCGAGGCCGTGTTATCTGCCTATACACCTGTGGAAGTTTTTAATACCCGTTGGGCGCTGCTTGCCGAAATTGACGAAGCGGAAGCATTTGCTTCTATCACCTCACTCTCTCAATACCTGATGATTATTTTAGCGGTCACTATAGTGTTAGTACTGATCGTCGCCTATTGGTTCTCAAAAACGCTTACCAAACCTGTTCACGAGTTGGTAGAAACCATGAAATCAGTTGAACAAGAAGGCAACTTTTCATTGCGTGCCCCCATTCGTAGTCATGATGAAATAGGTAACAGTGCACAGGCATTCAACTCACTACTAGATGCCTTACAGCTTTCTATCACAGAGGCTAATCGCGTCATGAATCAAATGGCCTCGGGCAAGTTTGACGACCGCATCAAAGTACCGTGTCGGGGCGAGCTAGAAACCTTAAAAGAAGCCACTAACCATTGTGCTAATACGTTAAGTCGAGCGATTTCCGAGCTGAATGAAATTTCGATTGATATGGCTAATGGTCGCTTCGATACCAAACTTAATGCTCCCATGTCTGGCGATTTAGACAAGCTCAAAAATAATATTAACGATTCTTTGGCATCGATTAATTCGACTATGAACGGTATTGTTCATGTGATGACCAATATTGAGCAAGGTAACTTTAAGGAACAAGTCACCGTGCCCGCTAAAGGCAAGTTAGCGCAACTTAAAGATTCGGTAAATAATTCCGTACGCAGCCTTAGCAGTGCAATTGACGGTATCAGCACGATTATGTCTGCACTACGCCAAGGCGACTTTTCTGCGCAACTCGATGCCCCACTCGCAGGCCAATTTGATACCTTAAAACAAGATATCAACTCCAGCATGGCAAACCTAGACAGAGTAATGAAAGAAATAGGCACTGTGATGGCTGGCGTCAGCAACGGCGACTTTAAACAACAAGTGGATGTGGTAGCAACGGGCCAACTCGCGCAACTTAAAGATAACATTAATGCTTCGGTGACGGCCGTTGATGTTGCTATCTCGGAAATTTCTACGGTGATGATGGCTATTAGCCATGGTCGATTCGACCGCACCATTCAATCTGCGATGTCTGGCCAGCTTGATAATCTCAAAGGTGATATCAACCGTTCAGTCGAGAACCTCAATCAGGTCATCGAAGAACTCGGCAGCGTAATGGGCGCAATGTCCGAAGGAGACTTTAGTCAAAAAATAGAGTTGCCACTACAAGGTCAGCTGCAACAGCTTAAAGAGAATGTAAATGACTCGACCTTACAGGTCTCTGGGGCAATCTCCGAAGTGAGCAGCGTGTTGGCCAACGTTGCTCAGGGTGACTTAAGTAATCAAGTAAATGGTGAATATTTTGGCGTGTTTAAGTCTTTGCAAAATGACACTAATACCACAATTAAAAAACTCACCAGTGTAATCGAAGGGATCCAAGCCGCTGCAAATTATGTTGCTCAAAGTGCCGGAGAAATAGCGGCGAGTAACACTGAAATCAGTCAACGCACAGAAGAGCAAGCAGCAAACTTAGAAGAAGCCAGTGCCAGCACTGGTAATATGTTAGATGAACTCACTAAGGTTTCAAACCAATCTGGTGATGCCGTAGGACTGGCAACAAACGCAGAAAACATAGCCAAAGAAGGAGGCAGTTTATCTGCCCAAACCGTAGCTGCAATAATTGAAGTGAACAAAGCCAGTAAAGACATTAATGAGATTGTATCGGTGATTGATGGACTTGCGTTTCAAACCAACCTGCTGGCACTAAATGCTGCCGTTGAAGCGGCACGAGCGGGAGAAAATGGCCGTGGCTTTGCAGTCGTTGCAAACGAAGTACGAGAGCTGGCAGGGCGTAGCGCCGCCTCTGCAAAGCAAATCAAAGAAATTATCTCAAACAGTAATCAGAAGGTAGAGCAAGGGACTGAACTTGCCAATAGTTCCGGTGAAAAGCTGCAACAAATCGTTGGTGCCGTGAGTGATGTAAATAACAACATCATTAAAATCAATGAGTCGACTTCAATGCAGCAGCAAGCCATTAAAGAAGTGGATTTGGTGGTGCAAAGGCTAACAGATCTTATTCAAGAAAACTCTGCAATTACCGAAGAAACGATGGCAGCAGCGAGACAAATGGCCGAGCAAGCCCATGAAATGCGCTCCCAATTGAGCTATTTCCGTTTATCAAAAAATGATTACAGCGCCACAGGTAGAGAAGGTGAGTTGCTTGTGCATCAATATAATGCATCTTAGGGCCTGTTGAGCTTCGAGTTAGATCATGCCCAACTAAGCCTTTTAGTTGGGCATGTTATGCCTGTACCAATGTGTATTATGCCAGCGTAAATTTATCCGCATCGAGGTGGGCTGGAAATTTAGCTTTATACTGCTGCAAATCGCTCAGTTTTAGCTTTACGGTAATAACCTCTGCTTGTTCATCTACTGCCGACACAAGACTATTACCATTGAAGTCAATCGCTTTAGTACCACCATTATGCGCAGTGCCATACCCGTCTTCACCTACGCGATTTACCGCAAGCACAAAGCACTGATTCTCGATTGCACGAGCAGCCAGTAAAGTATCCCAATGATTTCGGCGTGCCGCTGGCCAGTTTGCAATATTAATCATAACCTCATAATCATTCTGATTACGCTGAAATACTGGGAAACGTAAGTCATAGCAGATCTGCGGTAAGAATTTTATGCCTTTTAATTCGAACACTTCACGGTGCTCACCAGCAACCACAAAATCACCCTCATTACCCAAACAGAATAAGTGTCTTTTGTCATAATGAAGTATCTTTCCATCTGGCTGGCACCACACCATACGGTTGGCCTTTTTATCTCCTTGCGAAACCAGTATGCTGCCCGCAACAACAGCTTGAAAGTGCTGAGCACATTGCTGTAGAAACTCGATGGCTGCATCAGCATAACGCTCAACACCCAGCTCTTTTACGGCGAAGCCGGTCGCAAATGTTTCTGGTAGCAAAATTAAATCGCTTGGCTCGACATTTTCTAGCAAACGTTCAATATGGGTAAAGTTGGCCTCAGGTGAAAGCCACTGGATATCTGTTTGAACAAGGGTAACGGTTAAAGTTGACATAAGCGTTTTGCAGCCTCTTCTAATGTCTGGTTTTCCTTAGCAAAGCACAATCGAATGACCTTGTCTTCAGGTGCTTGTTGGTAAAAAACGCTGAGTGGCACTGCCGCCACCCCAACCTCTTCCACCAGATAGCGACAAAAGACAACATCATCAAGATCAGAAATTTCACTGTAATCCAAAAGCAAAAAATAAGTCCCTTCACTTGGTAATAGCGTAAATCGGCTTGACGCTAACGCCTTAACCAGTACATCGCGTTTTTGTTGATAAAACCCACTCAGCTCATCAACGTGCTCAGGGTGTTCAGCAAGCATATCAGCCAATGCAAGTTGTGCCGGAGTGAAACTTGAGAACGTTACATACTGATGGATTTTTCTAAACTCAACAGTCATTTGCTTTGGCGCCACACAGTAACCCATTTTCCAGCCTGTACTATGAAAGGTTTTACCAAAGCTAGAGATCACAAACGCACGCTCAAACAATGCAGGATCAGTTAATGCGCTCAGATGGGGCAAACCATCAAAGGTAATATGCTCGTATACTTCATCACTGATCAATAACAAGTCATGCTGATTTAGCAGCTGTTTTAGTTGCTCTAAATCTGACGGCTTCAGCGTTTTAGCCGACGGGTTATGCGGTGTATTGATGATAATAGCACGGGTATTTGGGTTGATACTCTCTGCGACTTGTTGCCAATCAATTTGGTAATGTGGCGCGGTCAATGCAATATGTACGGCTTTTCCGCCAGCAAGTTCAATTGCAGGCTCATAGGAGTCATAAGCCGGATCGAATACAATAACTTCGTCCCCTTCAGATACTATTGCCTGAATTGCCACGAAGAGTGCTTCCGTTGCACCGGAGGTCACCGTGATCTGTTCTTGTCCTGAAACACTCACCTGATAACGACGCTCAATTAATGCCGCAACTTGTGCTTGCAAGCTCGGTATGCCGGCAGAAGGCGAATACTGATTTTGACCTTCGCCAACATAGTGACTCAATTGTGATTTGAGGTAATCAGGCGCATCAAACTCCGGAAAGCCTTGCGATAAGTTGATCGCACCATGCTCGTTCGCTAATGCCGTCATTTGGCTAAATATACTAATTCCAACCTGAGGTAACTTACTTTTCACTGCAACACTCTCTTTCTTATGGTGCTAATCGTGAGTGGATGCTATCATTGCTCAAAATAGATGTATAGCCGTCCAAACGCATTTAATTTATAGGTGTTAACTATGCACACACAAGCCGCAAAACTCGCGCTTATCGACGCAGGAGCTTGGGTTGCTCAGCAAGGCTGGGTTCCCGCGACTGGTGGTAATTTCTCTATCAAAACAGACTCTGGCTTTGTTGTCACGGCCAGCGGCTTTGATAAAGGTAAATTAACACCAGAACAATTTCTGGAATTAGACGCCACAGGCACCATCATTGCCGGTAGTGGCAAGCCTTCAGCCGAAACCGCATTGCACCTAAAATTATATGATTTATGTGCGGGTGCACAGTGTGTATTACACACGCATTCCGTAGCTGCGACTGTGTTATCACGGCTTATTCAAGGCGATCAATTTCAGATCCGTGGTTATGAAATGCAAAAGTCACTGTCTGGCATTCAATCTCATGAAGAAACCCTATCCATTGCTATTTTTGATAACGATCAGGATATAAAGAGACTAGCACAGCGGGTGGCGCAATCTCATCAAACTACACCAGTTGTACACGGTGTATTGATCCGAGGTCACGGGTTATACGCCGTGGGCCGCACAGTGCAAGAAACTCGTCGTCATATTGAGGGCTTAGAGTTTTTATTTGCCTGCGAATTAGAACGCATCAAATTGGAGGGGCGCCAATGATCAAAGCCATTTTAACAGATATTGAAGGGACAATTACCCGCATCTCCTTTGTTAAAGAGATACTATTCCCATATGCCGCTGCGCATTTACCGCAGTTTATTCGCGACCATCAGCATGACGCCGCCGTTGCCGAGCAAATTAGTGCCGTCAGAGCAGAATTGGATAATGCTGATGCAGACATTGATACCGTGATTGCCGCACTACTTGAGTGGATCGCCGCAGATAAAAAAATCACGCCATTAAAACAGCTACAGGGTCTCGTTTGGCAGTTTGGCTATACAAACGGCGATTTTACCGGACATTTGTATGAAGATGCCTACCAATTTTTAACACAACAAAAAGCGAACGGCCGCGACCTCTACGTGTATTCGTCGGGTTCAGTGAAAGCGCAGCAGCTACTGTTTGCGCACTCAGACTATGGTGATATTCGCCCGCTATTTAGTGACTACTTTGATACTAAAGTGGGTGCCAAGCAGGAAATTTCGGCGTATCAGAATATTATTGCAACCCTACCGTATGAAGCGGAGCAAATCCTCTTTTTAAGCGATATCGTTGCCGAGCTAGACGCGGCAAAGGCCGCTGGCATGCAAACATTACAACTGTTTAGAGATGCACAAGCAACATCACCTGAACATCCAGTTATATCAAGCTTTGACCATTTTGATGAAGGGGCATTTTCATGAGTCAACTGACTATCTACCAGGTACAGAATCCAAGCCAAGCTTTACAACAAGAGCAAGACGCAAACATCATCGCATCTTTGCTCGCAGAGCAAGGCGTACGCTTTGAACAATGGCAGACTAGCACCGATATCACAGCTGAAATGTCACAAGACGACATTATTAATGCCTACCTGAGCGATATTGAAAGATTAAAGGCGCAAGGCGGTTATCAAACTGTCGACGTGATTTCACTTGCAAAGGGCAACCCTAGTGCCTCGGAGTTGCGACAAAAGTTTCTTTTTGAGCATACTCATAGCGAAGATGAAGTGCGTTTTTTTGTTAAAGGACAGGGGTTATTTTGCCTGCATTTAAACGACAAGGTTTATCAAGTTTTATGTCAGCAAGGCGACTTAATCTCAGTGCCAGAAAATACGCCTCATTGGTTCGATATGGGTAGCGATCCAGAATTTACTGCCATTCGCCTGTTCAATAATCAAGAGGGCTGGGTTGCGAAAAGCACGGACTCTGACATTGCAAAGCAGTTTCCCTTACTTGATTAATCCAAGTCTGAATACTCACAGTATTAACGAAGCACTGTGAGTACTTGCTTACTCATGCTAGGCTCACAACCTTCAACAAAATACACACCAAATTCCATCATCAGATTTTACCTCATGACTCATTTCAATATTTGTATTACAACAGCAAGTAAACCAACATGGCACTGACATAATAGGTAAACTCTTGGAGAGGCCTGACTTTCAATCTACATTTCCGTTGATATGAACGTTTTCACTTATCAAAACTAAGTCCTTAAAATGCGCATACTTTCCCTAAAATGCGTTAACTTTTTGTACCTAACTGCAAGAAAGCCTCCTTATCAACTAATCGGCTCGACATTTGATTAAAATACAAAATTATTTAATTTCTTTGAGCGCGCTGATGAGTAAGTTTATTGATGTTTGCTGCTGATGCTGTTTCAAAAGTAAATACATCACCGTTATCGCTGTATACCCAAATAACACAGATTTATACATGTATGGAAAGTAGTTTAAAAATACAGAGAGAGCAAGATACAAGAAAACAAACCCCGTGACTTCAATTTTTTTCTTCCGTTCAACCTTATTTGCTTGTTCTAATTGCTTAATAATTTCATCTAATTCTATTGATTTCGATTCTTGTTTTTCCATAATAATACCTTTTAAAGTTTGATTCGCTTATTGCTTGGTTTAGGTTAAATAAGACGACACTATAGTTTAAAGCTCGGAAAGGCCGAAATAATTTCTTTGTATAGTATCGGGTTGCTATTTTGATACGCAGCAACCCTTTGTTTGTGACTTGATTCAATAGGGGCTCCCGCGTAGAGCAGCTGAGAGATATAGAAAAAGCTGTCATTCAAACTCATATTATTCCCAGCAGCTAACTCCATGGCACTTGCCCCATTTTCAACCTGCTCTAGTGCAAAGTCTAAGGCATCTAGCCCATAGGGATCTGGCTTGACTGAAACCTTATGTCTCAGCAAATATGTCATGATTTTTGGAGTGCGTAATAAAACGGCATAGAGCAACGCATTGCGACCTAGTGGGTCAACAAAATGTAAATCCAAGTCATATTTAACGAGCGCCTTAATTAGTGGAAGGTTGTGCGTTCGCACTAAATTTAATATTGTTTGGGGACCTAGCCGTGCCCCTTTTTCAAGTAATCTAGTTATTTCATCGATACTGGCATTTGTCGAAATGGCCATGGTCAATAAAGCGTTTAGCATTTCTTGCTGCTCTATTTGCGCATTTTGTTCAGTCATGTGATCTGCAGCTTGCTGCCAATTACCTTTTTGTGCCAGCGTAAAGGCTTCTGTGATCGCCTCTTGTAACTTGGCTTGCTTTGCCTTTTCTTCATCGCTTAACTGCGCTTGTTGTTCGGTGTGTCTCGCCAGCAAAGCTTTTAATTGCTCATAACGATAATGGTCTACTGCCATTTTGTTCAGCAAATCAGGTTCTTGCCCTAAAACACGGACTATCATGCTTGGATCAGTATTCTGTTCAGTGACTGTAGTAACCAAACTCTCAGCTGACTGTTTTATCTCTTTAACATTAACGGCCTGTAACTGCTCATTATTTAGCTGTTCATATGCGTGCTCACGATTAAATACTAGCTGTATTTTTGCTCGCCCGACAGAGTGAAAGCAGGGATGGGCTTTAGACAACTTTTCAGGAGCTACTATGTCTGATAAAACGGCACGATATAATTTATCGACACCCGATTCAATCTCATCTTGCCATTCTGACGGTATTGCATTTTCTACGTGTTGAAGCTGGGTCTTATATTGCGCGAGAGTACCATCAGAGAGCCAGTGAAGAAGCCTCTTACTACTAAGTTCGTTCGAAGGGCGCACCCCATTTGCTAGTAATAAAAGAATGATAGATTCTACTTCATCAGCTTTGTCTGTAGGTGCTGGTGAGAGTAAATCGAGGGCATTATTCGAAAATGGGTCAGCAATTGCTGGACTTCCTTCTTTAAGCCAAAACGTAGTTAATTCAGAGTTAATTGCAGCAATAGCAACATTTGTTAGTGATGTATAATGCTCTAACTCATAGTCATACCAAACTTCACTGGGTGTTAGTCCGCTTGCATCGAGTAACTGGGCCATAAGGGTTGGAGCGATACCTAGTTGCGTGGCTGTAACCAAGTCTTGATATGTCACCAAAATACCGCTCGAGGTAAGCTCTGAAATAACGTTGGAATTGTCACCTTGAAGTTGCGTCAATATGAGACTCACAGGTGTGTCGTAGACAGAAACACGCTTGCTGGCTTGTATTTTATTTTGCTGATAGGCGGTTATTAACCCTTTGATGTCTTGACTTCTAAGGTAGGCCCAGAACATATCAGCCTGTCGCTGAGATAAAATACCATTAGCGTAGTGAGGGATTGCATCTACCGATTGGTAATACTTCGATTCAGGCCTTAGCATTCGACCTCTAAGTATACCTAGGCCCGCAGCTTTTGAAATATAATCTAGCTGGTTTTCGCCTAATCCCTGATGCTGCATAGAAGAAAATATATATTGAATACGCTGCTCAGCTAGAGCTTGCCAGCTTACCATATCATCAATATCACTTGCATAGTCATTACACATCACACTGAGCGTTTCTTCTGGCTGAGTTGCAACACTTCCCGAGCTTGTATGCTGATATTGTCCAATGTTATTTGACTGCAACGGCTCACGAGTTATTACATTTTCCTCGATGTTGTCAAAGGCGAGGTATGTCCAATAAAGGCAGAGCAGTGCTAACAATGTAGCGCTTGCAATTAAAAGTGACTTTTTACTCAATATTTTGCTCCTTGCATTAATATATATCGTCAACGATGTATAGGCGCAAAATGTGCTCCTATACATCACCCCAAGCGCCAGCGCTATTACTAGAGTTACCCCCTTCCCACGGATATAGTGTCCGCATTGGATATGGCTTATGGCTTATGACCTATCACGTCAATTCTTTCTACGGCAGTGACATTTTGGGTAGCTACGAGCACTATAAAGCTCAATACAAGCGTTTTTATTTTCACCTTATTTACTTGTTACGGTTTGTATGTATTTGACTAACTTTTTATAGGCGTTATAAGCATCAAACTTGACACACCAATACCTATAATAATTGAGTGGGTCTTCAACAATAGAGAGATGCCATCACAAAAATACACTTATAAAGAAGAAAGTAAAACTTCCAAAAAAAACAAAATAACAATTATTTTCAACACCTTATTACAAAAAATCATGAGCAAATAACAAATTGGTAAGAACTTGATTATCGGGTTTAGAAATTAAAATTTTTATAAAGCAATTCAAAGCATGGAGTTAAATATAACAACCCACTGAATTAACAAACACTTTAACGACTTAGACTTTCACATTACTGAATAAGACATAAATAAAAAATTTTTAATAGAACTTATTAGGCTGCCACTTACCGCTATATCAATAAAAATTATCAAAGTAAGTTATTTATCCCGACTTTAAGGCCAACTTGATTAATTAAGTACCCTATTATGAGGTGATAAAACATTGTCGATAACACGGCTACCGCGTCCTGTTGCCTCCAAGGTATCTACATCCATATAAGCAAGGCAAAATTTTTCTACTTAGTTGTTCTCAATCAGAAGTTTTTAACATAGTTAGCGTCAGGTTTGCTCCTTCAGATTGAGCAAGTATTAAGACAAATTGGTATAACTCACAAATGCAACACTCTAACCAAAATAAAGCAACCAGCATCGTTTTTTAAATATAACGGTAACTGCTTAAGACCTATACACTTTACGGTCGATAGTTTACCCATTACATCGTGAACTCGATATCTATCTCACTTGCGCATAAAATACTCACAACCTTCAACAAAATACACGCCTATATGGTTATCACGATAAGCGTGATTATATTTACCAAAAAAATCTGCTTGAAACTTAAATCCAGCGTTATCCAACTCAATCAAAAGTTTATCCACCACATCCCAAGACATTGTCAGCGGTGAAAAAAGCAGAGTATTAGTGTGCATGCCGGTAGGAATTTCAGCCTCAGAGGACGATATAATTAAGCTATCTGTCGCATCAATAAACAATTGTTCAAACACCTGAGGGGGGCAACTTGCAACTATATGGATGTAGGTTTTTTGCGAGTGAATAGAGTGGCAGCTGCATAAGGCCAGTACAACCACACCGATAATGAACCATCCCTTCATTAGCTACTTTACCTTACTTCAAATTCTCTATAGTAAAGCAGCTTATCCCTAAAGCTGAAACGAAGGTTTTGTGACCATGCAATAATGGGAAACTATTAATTTCTAATGATATAAGCAATAACAGCTGAATATTATTTTGAAATCTTTGATAATATCGAAATTTGTATATCCGCCTTTTTGATTACTAACTTGGTATTTTCATGGTTCTTGAAGCAACACAATCAAAGTATATTGATATAGGATGTTGGCAACTTAATACGGCAACACAAACCATCAACAACAAACACGAGCGCAAAGAACTTGAGCCTCTGCTGTTTAAAACACTTATGTATCTCATTGGTAACCAAGAGCGGATCATTACGCGGCAGGAACTGGCTGAACATGTTTGGCAACTTAACTTTGTCGACGACAATACAATTAACCGAGTCATTTTCGAGTTAAGAAAGCAGTTGGCTTGTGATCTGCAACCTCAACCAACGATCAAAACCCACTATCGCAAAGGCTACAGTTTCACGATACCGGCACCTGAACCGATTGAGCTATCTAGTAAAACATCTGACACCACAGGAAACAGCGAAGCAAGCAAGTCTTACCGAGTGCGAATACTCTGTGGCACCTTAATTGCGCTCGCCGCTTTGATCACCGTGCTATATTTCGTCACAAAGCAAACTCTCCAGATAAAAAGTGCACCTCAGCCACAGCCATCCGCTGAGATTTTCCATAATCAAATACTATCTTGGTATCGAGGTCATCATGGCAAACTGTATAACTCACCGGATCAACGTTACCTAGCCTATAATTTTAAAGCTGATACCAATGAAGTTGGGGCGTTAGGGGAGGTGAGGCTCATGGATCTTACCACCCAACATGAAAGAGCACTTAGCCTGCCGAATGGCAGCAACATTTTAGGTTGGTCGGCTGACAGTACATGGGTTTATTATTTATACCGATCTGAAGGGGAAAACCCTATCTGCGAATACCGCCGCCACCAGTTATCTCCAAAAACAGGCGCTCATGACCAGTTACTCTTTCGCTGTTCTGGCGGCCTAATTAACGCACTGTTTGATTTTGGAAAAGACCATCTGATATACAGTCGACGAGGCTATTTAGACGTACCAAACCTAGGTGCTATTTATAGCTATAATATGGAAAAACAACAAGAAACTAGGATCACAACACCGAATAACCATGGTTTTGGGGATCAGCTTTTAGCAATTATCCCTGAGTCACACCAGCTAATTTTTACTCGTAATATCGGTGATAAAGTCGAGCTACTGGTGACCACTTCAACAGGGCAAAAGACCTTAAAATTGGCAGAGTTCCCGCATTTGCTATGGGCTGCGAACTGGAATACTAAACAAAAAAGTGTGCTGTGGTTTGATCACAACACCAGTGAAATCAAACGCTATTCCATGCAAAGCTTAACGGAGCTGCCTGCCGTAAAAGTTGCGGTCGAGCCCACCTCGTACATTTTGCCAATGTCAGAAAACCAATTGCTCATGACGACCTACGGCTACGACCATGACAGCTATGTCATCGATCTTAATACGGGTAAATCAACCCTCTTTGCCAAACCGAATATTTACGAAGTAATTATGGCTTACCTTGGGGATAATGAATTTGCCTACAATGATTCCATTTTCAAAGATGTGGAATCTTACGGGGTCATGCATATAGACTCAAGCCATCGATATTCACCCATAGCGGCATTAAGTTCGGGCTACTCCATTATCGACTCAGATCCAAGCAATCAGCAAATTCTCGTCAAACATGTCGCCAACAAACAAACTGAAGTGAGAGATTGGAAGTCTCTTGATGTGCTAATAACTCTGTCCGATAACGAACAGAATGGTGGTACTCGGCTTGGCGGAAATAAGGTTGCTCAACTGCGGGCTCACAAGGTAACTGATGACAAAATTATTGAGGTTACTTTTCTGAATGACAAAAATAACAAAATCATTACGGTTGATGACATCGTGAGTATTGATTGGTACGACGACCATCACCTAGTAACCTTATCAAGTAACCGGAATATTTCGTTACTGAATATAGAAACGGCTCAAGTGACCCCTTTGATATCCGGATCCGAGCTTGCAAACCGCACCAATGAAGTAAAAGTAAGACCAACGATCACCGCCTCCAATGGTGCAATCTACCTCTATAATCGGCAATACGTATATAAGCTTGACGCAAATCAACAAATAACAACCATCTTAGATATCAAAGCCAGCGTGAATGCCGAATCTAGCATTTACTACCTTGATGCTCATGCTGACAAGTTACTGATTTCTTACCTCACGAGATACCACAATGAGATAAAGTTATATCACCGCTAAACAGGTAAAGCTTACCGACCGATAGGCTTATAACGAAAAATGGCGAGCTCTATAAGCTCGCCATGGTTGGGATCCTTTCGATTACACTAACCTACTGAATAGTCAGTTGCTTTACAGTGAAGCCTTTACCCTCAAGCTGCTTGCTTAGCGTGTTGGTGTCACCAACTACAACATAAGTCATCTCGGCTGGAGTAAAGTACTTGCTCGCCAGCTGATTAAGCTCTTTTTTGCCAACTGTTTCAATTATTTTAGCTCGGACATCAACAATATCAGCATCAACATTATGAGCATGCATCATCGCAAAGAAGTTTAATTTTGCCGCTGGTGTTTCGTATTTCAGCGCATCTCTTTGCGCGATCGAATTTCTTGTGAATTGAATTTCTTCATCAGTTAATCCGTGCTCACTAATCTTGCTAAGCTCTTGTTGGATTTCTGTCAGCGCATCAGCAACGTTTGCTGCATTAATGCCTGAAGCGAGGACAAACTGACCGGCATCACCATATCCAGAGAAGTGTCCTCCGATACCATATGTATATCCTTTGTTTTCACGCAGGTTTTGATTCACTCGACTGTTAAAGCTGCCGGAGAAGGCAAAGTTCATGATTTGACTTTTAAAGTGCTCCGCAGCTAAATCTTCCGCAGCGGCATGGCGAGCAACACGGATCTGGACCTGAGGTGCATTCTCTTTATGTACCAAATACACGATATTACTATCGAGGGGAGCAAATTTAGGAAGCGCCATGTCCAGCTCACCTTTTCCTTGCCACTGTGATAGCGCACTAGTTAATGCCGACATCAATTTCGACTGTGCAACATCGGATACAATTGATAATTTACTACCTTGTGGACGTATCTGCTGCGCATAAAATGATTTAACATCTGCAAGTTCAATAGTCGCAAGCTCTGCTTGAGACGGCAACCAAGGTTTACTGTAGTTTCCTTCTTGATACATCACCTGAGATAATGCGCTATCTGCCAGAAATTTTGCGCTATCGCGTTCAGATTTACTATATTCTGAAACCATGCTTTTAACTCGCGCGAAGTCCGACTCCGAAAACTTTGGTTGTAACAACTTTTCTGACAAGATATCTAGTGTCGCGGTTAAGTTCTTACTTAATGTGGATAGCTTAATCTCGATATATTCAGACTTCGCTTCGAATGCGATCTCAGCACCTAATTTTGCCAATTGCTGTGCCAGCTCTGACGGCGTACTCTGTGTTGTAGCTTGACCCAACATTTCCACCGTTAAAAGTGCGATCCCTGCTTTATTTTCAGGGTCATATAAACGACCAGCAGGGATCTGAAGTAGCAATGTTGTGGTTGGCGTTTCGGTATCAAACGCTCCTAATACGTCTATGCCATTATCAATTTTAACTTGCCATAAGTCTGGCAATGTAATTGCTTTTGCAACACCTGCCTGCGGTTTAATGCTGCGGTCAAAACTATCAGTAATCGAGGGAAGTTGTACTTCGTCTCGTACTTCCTCAGTTGCTTTAGGCTCATAAAACTTCGGCGTATAGTTGTCTTGCTGCGCGATAAGTTCTGGCTTTCCTTTTGGTACAATACTCAATACAACATTCGCCTTATTAGCAACATATTGCTCAAATACACGTTTTATATCTCCAACTTTCAAAGCTTTAACATTTTTAAGCTGTTGAGTTAGGAAACCTGGATTCTCATGGAAAGTCTCAAATTTAGCCAGCATAGAAACTTTACCCTCCACGCTCTGCAGCGCTCTCACAATCTCTGCTTCTCTTTTAGTGATAAAAAGATCAACATCTTCTTGGGTAATTTTATTTTGAATATAATCTGCAACTAACTCATCAATGCGCTTATCTAAGCTAGTCAGTGTCTCACCACTCACCGGATGAGGAAGTGCACCAAAAGCCATTTGACAAGATAGTTCAAAGCATTGATGCCATGCAAATGCCGCTACCGCTTTTTGTGTATCAACCAATTCGCGATATAACACTGAGCTTTCACCTTGCCCTGCAAAATAACCAATCGCATCTAACGCAGCTTCGTCTTTATGCCCCATATAAACCGTTGAGTACACTTTTCTAAGCATCGGTAGTGATACATTATCTTCATAAGAAACGTAACGAGACTCAACTAATGTACCGGGTTGCTTTGCAGCATCTGAAACAGTCTCCCTTTTTGGAATAGAGCCAAAGTACTTCTGTACAAGTGGTAAAACCTCATCTGGAGTTACAGCACCACCAATAGTCAACGTCGCATTATTAGGCCCATACCAACGTTTAAAAAAAGCTTTCAAATCATTTGAATTCGCACGATTTAAATCAGACATATAGCCAATCGGCATCCATGAATAGGGGTGACCATAGTCATATAGCGCTTGGTGCAGCTTTTCTAAAGCTTGCCCATAAGGGACGTTGTCGTATCGCATCATGCGCTCATTTTTTACCGCGGCGCGTTGTATCTCAAACTTTTCTTGAGTAATACCTTGAGCAAAGAATCCCATACGGTCCGCTTCTAACCAAAGCATCTTCTCCAGTTGATTTACTGGCACTGTTTGGAAGTAATTTGTTCTGTCTGTACTGGTTGTTGCATTTAACTTACCACCTGCTTCCGTCACTATTTTAAAGTGCTCTTCGTCAGCTACATGCTTTGATCCTTGGAACATCATATGCTCAAATAAATGTGCAAATCCTGATTTGCCCATTTCTTCACGTGCAGATCCAACATGGTAAGTTACATCTACATGAACTAATGGGTCTGAATGATCTTCATGAAGAATAACTGTCAAACCGTTATCGAGTTCAAACTTTTGATAAGCGATCCCAATATCACCGCCCTCAATGTTTTTTTGTTCCACTAATGTTGCACCAGCGTACTTTGACGCATCAGAAGATTGAAATTGACTACAACCGTTCAATGTTGCGGCCATTATGACTGCGATTGCAACTTTGTTTAAAAGCATAAAAAATCCTTACATTTATTTTATAATTTGGCGGTTATCTCGTATGGAACAAAGCTAGAAGCGTTCAGCGTTCCCCGTTGTTGGCGACAAGATTACAAGCCAAAGAAATTTAAGTCGCTTATCGAGTCATCATGAATTTATTTATTTTTATTAGCTCTAAAATCAAATAGTTATAAATATAATGAAATTATTTTTAGCCTTTGGAACAACAAATAGTGAAGTGTTAGATAACGATAACAATGCGAATATGTCGTTTTATACCTATTGCATTAAGCCTATAAGCCATTTCGGAGTACGGAAATAGCTCGCGAATTCAGATAATAAATCCATCAATCATGATTAAAGGGTGAGAAAGCATCAATTGCTTGTTGGTGGTACTCTGTAATCGCCAGAAGATAAGAGCAGATACCAAGTTAAGGCTTGTTTACGCAATGAGTTTTATAGGGTGATAGAAACAAGCTAAAAGTGAGTCATAGTACAATAGTATTCGATGTCATTATTTGACTGAAATCGCCCACTCAACAGTGCATAAACGAAAACGACTTGCAGCTAAATGCACCAATCCTCCATTGCGTTTGTTGAGTTAGGATTAGAAAAAGGTGGAGCCCTGAATAGATAACGGGCACTCAATACGAGGCCCAGAAAATGTTCAGGGTTTAGACAACAAGCGGTTATATTCGATGAATTAGGCAAAAGCAGCCTAATTTTGCGAGCGATGCACTTCAAACTTGAATTCGCGACTGTCATCTTGTGAATACTTTCAATCATTTCAAAAGTAAACTCACCTTAATCGGCCTAGTCGAAAAATGCGTAACACTTACCATTTTATGAATTATAATCAATAAATTACCTTGCTTCTTCCTTATTTTTATCAAAGTGTCCGACTGTTTGCTTATTTACCGTTCTATATCCGAAAAAACATAACAAGCCAACTAGCAACCAAGTAATACCAATGGATAAGACAATGTTGCTTGTTTTGTCAGGATGGCGAAAATACAATTGAATAGGTAAAACGCCTCGGATAATGCATACAAACGCAATTAGATAAATACAAAACCTCGATAAAGGAAGTTTGCGCAATAGCCCTGCACCAGATAATGCATACAACCCAAGCACCATGAATATCGCAGACACTAGAATTGTTCCGATTGGGGCTAGTAGAGTCCCTTTCATTGCAGACTCGATAATCTCGGGAGGAGCCATCTGTGATGAATAACACTGAGGTCCAAAGTAAATACAAGAAAGATGCGCTAGTGCCGTGCTGAAGAAAATAGTAGCTCCTATAGCCAATAAGATAACACCTTTTTTAGCACTCATAATATTTCACCCTTTCTTATTAATAAAATTCAAAATAACCAATATAAAAATTAAAAAAAACATCCATTTATATACACTTTACTTTTCCAACCTACTTCCAGAAGGATAAAAAACATAAAAGTAAATACCTACCCCACCTACACAATATGCTATAAACACTACAATTAATGGAAACAAATTATCACCATTATTGTAGTTCGGCATCATAAAAAATAGAAAAGTAGCAATTGAAAGTGCAAACAAAAAATAAAAGGTAATTTTAGATTTTCCTTTATCTTCCACACTCTTTCTTTTAGAACTACCTTTAATCATGTATAACCCCTATTACCGTTGAATCAACATTGTAAGACGATGTTTATCTTTAGTTGTCCAGCCGTTATTGATACCATTTCAGGCCTCTCCGCTCGTTGAACACACTCTGAGTTCAAGCCCAGGCACCTTTAAACTACACTGTCAATTATGGTTTGTGTATTGATTACCTTAAACTGAATGATCTAACACCTTTTTAGGGTCTTGTTATCATATAGTCATGAACACCAAGTGCAGAACACGGTCAGCTTCTCCAAATAATCACACTAGCATATATTCCTACGACGTCTTTTCCCATTTGATTAAGTTTCGATTTCATAGCTTACTTTGCTGTAATACTTTCGCGCTTAGTTTTTTAACTCTCGCAATATTTCTTTTTTCTATGTTTATAAATTCTTGGTCATCTCCCTCTATAGACAACTCCAACGCTTTTCTATATGCAAGCTTAGCCAAGTCATACTCTCCTCCTTTTTCATATGCTTCACCCAAACTATCAAATCCATTTATCGAATTAGGAAAATAGCCAACAACAAACTTTAACAACTCAATAGCTTCTCCTACTTCATCACTATTTAAACGATCGTAAGCTAATGATATTAAGATAGATTCATCTAAATCATCAGCTTTAGACGTTGAACTCGAAATAGCTGACAATCCTCCTTTCATCCAATTCCCATATATATGAAATGATTTCCTACTCAAAACAGAATCAGGGTAGTAGTGATTTGAAAGGTTCAAAAGTAGATTCGCCATACTGTAATCTTTTGTTCTAGACATACAGAATGAAGCCATTCCTAGGAGAGAGTTTTCTCTTGGTATAATAGGGTAGCCTATTCTTTTTGATAAATTTTCATAATGCAATATAACATCTTCAAAAGAACGACCAGAAATAAATTCCTCAGTAAGAGAAAGTCCATTGTATAACCAACTCAAACCCTGAATCATCCCACTCAAACTAGTTGTATTGTGATCAGAATATTTCAAAATTTCAGATCCCCAATACAAATTACCTGAGACATTACTTTTGAATATATCAACGACGTGGTTAAATTCTTTTGTAATTAGAGAGTGCTCTAGCCCTCCTAAAGAGAAATAGATTGCTCCCTCATTAACTCTTGAATTAGTGAAGTACAGCTTTAACTTCTTACTAAATTGCTTAGCATGGTGAAATGCAGGACTAATTGCAATGTGTCCATTGTAGCCAGTAGGGTTTTGCAAAAACAAGTATGATACAAATAGGCCAGCCATTGAGTGCCCAGCTATAAACTTGGTATTGTTTATCCTGAACTTTTCACTTATAAATTGCGTGACTTCATCTCTTATAAATTTTTCGTGCTTTTTTGCTAATTCGGAAATGGTATATGACTCTGAGTTTAGAAAAGGAAGGTTCTCATTAAAGTAATTATCCTTACTAGGTAGCCCAACCACAATCATTTCATGAATTTGATTTTTTGATGCAAGGAAGCTTGCAATCTCTGTCGCCAATATATGGTTTTTCTCTGCATTTAAAACATATAAGACAGGGTACTTCCTTTTTTTATCCAACGCGTAACTTTTAGGCAAACTAACTAGTATTACTCTATTTTCGTTATGTGAAGCTGAGTAGTAATTAAACTTTTCACTTACTACTTCGTAATTTGAAAATCCCTCATTTGATATAGCAACATTACAAGATAGAATTAACAAAATTATAAAAACAACAATACGTTTCATTTAAAAACCTTACACAATTATCTCTTGAGAACCAACCCGAAACCACAAAGATTAAAATTAACACACCACCAACTAAAAATATAAAAACAAAGTTAAAATCACACTTTACCTTTATACGACCTTAAATAAAATCCAACTAGTATCAAAATCATTAAACCAGGAAAAAAATACTGTTTTAATAAGATTTTCTGATAAAGCTTTTTTGCCTGCTTGTTATTAACCTCAATAGATAAGGCTTTTTGTAGGTTTTCTTTTGCACCTTCTTTATTACCTCTTTCAATCTGTATTTTGGCCAGGTTTACATAAGGTATTGGCGAGTTAGGGTTCATCTTAATGGCTTTTTCAACCCAGCTTTCCGCGATTAATAAATCATCATATTTAGCAGCTGTTGCTGCTTGTATAAAAAACAACTTAGGTGTTTTAATGTCAATTAGCTCACCAACATCATTTACTTCAATTTCTAGTGGCTCATGGAGATCAGAAATAATAAATCGATTATTATTCAAGTAACTAAGTTCAAATTTTCCCGTTCCCCAATCAACAAATAAAGTCTCATTTTTGAAGTTGATGCTAACTAAAAGCCCATTATCTAAAGCAATGCTTGCATTATTAAATCGATATAGTTCAGGGATCTGTTTTTTATCAGCCTCTTGTTGTGTTTCAGTAATCAAACTCGGTTTCGAATGCTGTTGACCCTTCGAAATAGAAATAATGCCGCTGAGCATTTTATGAATTGACTTGGCAGAAACCGTGTGTTCCAAATATGTATCAGTACGTAAAACCACCACCATATCTAGAGAAGGGTAAACAGCTAAAGTATGCCCTCCATTCCCTCTGGCACTAAAACTACCATCTTCTTCAACCCACCACATAAGGCCGAAATAAGGAGGGTATTTATCACCCATATTCGTGTTGCTTATAGCGCTAGTGCTTTTAACAACCCACTCATGAGGAATCAACTGTTTGCCATTCCAAACCCCACCTCTAGCATATAATAAACCAAACCTAGCTAAGTCGCGGGATGACATCCTAATCTGAAAAGCTGAATGTTCAGACTCAGCCTTTACATAATATCCGTCTGTAACTCGGTAATCTTGCATCTGTAAAGGGGCTGCCAATTGAGTTGCAATTGACCCAAGAATTTCCTCTCCAGTAATTTTCGAAAACAGAGTACCTGCAACATTAAAATCCCAATTGTTATACCACCAATACTTGCTTGGCTTATAACTACCTCTAGCTGGCTTGTTTAATCTCATTTCATTATTTTCGGCGGCTGCAGGAAGGTAGACTCCAGACCGAGACGATATAACATCAAAAACCTTTGCTGATAGTTCTTGATCAGTCAGCAATGAGTTATCATTACAGTTTAGATCTGCAAGGCTTGCTTGAAAGTTGATAGAACTAGAGTGAATCCCATATAGTGCACTCAATAAGCTCTTTCTAATCGAATGTATAGGAAACCTTCGGTCATTCTCCCCCCAATCTATAGCAATGGCGCCATCTTTAACTACTAAAAGCGCTGAGAAGGACTTCTTATTGTAAAACTTTTTAATTTTATCTAATCGCTCTGAAGTAAAGCCAGCCTGTTCTGGAGATTTGTAATGAAGCCAAGTAACATCTGGGTATATTTCAGCAGCAAACAAATAACTTGAAACAAAAAAGCTAATAAAAACAAAACCAAAAAAATTAAATATTTTAGTTTCAAACATTGCACAAGCCACCATTAAAACCCCAAATAAAAAACATTTTTATTATAAAAACTTGCACATACCAAAACCTAACTGACTACCATCCCTTTCTAAATATCCATATTTTTTGTAGAATGTTTCTTTACCATTTGCGGAAAAAAGTCCTACTGTAGCTCCAGCGTTTGCATTTTCTGATAAATACATCTCAATTTTTTCCATTAACAAATTTCCAACTCCCATACTTTGATATTTAGGGTCGACAATTACGTCTTGAATGTAATAAAACATAGCTCCATCACCAATCACTCTTCCCATTCCTATAAGCTTTGAATCTAATCTTGCAACGACATGAAACAAGGTGTTTGCCAATGCTTTTGAAGCTGTCTTTGTATCTTGTTTTTCCCAACCTACGATACATCGTAAATCAATAAACTCCTTTACTTTTGGCGCGTTATGTTGAATTCTCACATCTAAAATCGATCTTTCTTTCATAAAAATATAATCGCTCACTTAATTTTATAAAACCAAACACAAAAGCAGAATTTTAAATTCATGACGAGCCACCTACTTCACTTAAAAAGGACTAACACATTTAAAAATCAACTTATCTCAACACCACACTAAAAATAAAAATTATAAATTCAACAAAGTTAGATCTATAAACTACTTCCTTTCCCTAAAACAAATTCTTCCCATAACAATTTCTGACTTTTAGTAGCTAAGCTATCTCTGAGCAGTTTCCTACCATTATATTTCAGCCCCATTAATTTCGCGGCGTCATAAAATGGAATAACATTAGGAACTGTTACATAATCCTTAAACTCTAAGGCTATTGATTCTCCATATAATTTACTTACTGATTTATATAGCTCATTCAAATTCATCTCTTTTCCACCTCTTGGATAGTTTTGTAGTAAATATCTCCACAGCTCATCTAAACTTCGTCTCCCTTCACTTTTGGCTCGGATTTTGAAATCAAGAGTAAGAGCTGCAATCATGCCCCCCCAATAAACAGTGGTAGATTTATCAGACTTATCAGCACCAGCACTAATCAGAGTTAACTTTCCATCGGCTTCAGCTTCATATTCTTTCATTCTATATAAAATACCATCTAAAAATTCAGACTCATTTTTTATACCTATTCTTAATAGTGCAAGTTGAGAAGCATACTCAGCTCCAAACCCCTCATTAAACCATTCATATAATGCGGACTTATCACCTTTATCATCAACTTCTAACTGATTGAATGCGAAACCGTGAAACAGCTCATGAGCAACTAGCCGTGAAATACCCAAGGGGATTTTGCTACTTTTATCTAAAAATTTTTTGTCAGCTGGACCTACCGATATTGATATTGCTTTGCCCATGACCTCCCCTCCTCCATCATTACGATCTGAAACTATAAGAACCATTCTAGATTTTAAAGGTGATTGATATTGAGCTCCGTAATATTGAAAAAATTGGTCAACTTTCTGATTTATATCGTCAACCATTTTACGAGTATATTCACCTGAAAAAGCCGTTCTTAGTTGTACATTTCCTACTTTAAAAGAACCTTGAGTATGCTCACCCGCAAAGAATGCTGAGTTTTGCAGATCACTCGTCCCCTCCACGTAGAATTCAGTTGTACTATCATTAACACTTTCCCAAGGAGTAGTAATGGCCCAAGAATTGGGGGTTTCAAATTTTATATTTACTTTTTTACTTGGCTTCCCTGCAATAAATAGAGCACGTCCAGCCCACATTACACCATCTTCTGTTGCATAAGCAGCTCCATTATCACCAAATTTTATCTTAGGAATTACTGTGTCGTGTCCTAAAACGACATCATATGACAAAGTAATCTTTCCATTTTCGTATCCAATTAGTTCCCATTTACTATTTTCAACCTCAGAAATCTGAATAGTTTCTCCATCTGAATTTAATACTGTGAGGTTTCTTACAAATCCTCCCCAGCCATTTTTCAAACCATGAACATTTTGCTCATTCATGGAAATAACATGACCATGTGGGAAAAGAACTGCTTTAACTTTCGCTATTCTGGGGTTGTTCTTAGTGATAAAAACAGTGTAATGATCAGCTAATACTGGAGGTGAAAAAAACAAGGTGTAAAAAGCAAAGGAAAGTGTAACGGCTATAGTTTTGAACATATAAAACCTACAAAATAGTGTTTATCTTACGACTAGCATTGAAGCAGCCTTCAATTAGCATTGGAGACGGCTGGTGCACTTGGTAGTCAAATCGAATTTACAACACTATCCGTTTTTTAATTAGTTCTGTCTTCCCAAATCATGATTTGGGACTAAATAGGACCGGTTAACTCACTGTTTTTGTGAACTTCGGTATTTACTAGGAGTCATTCCTACCGTAGATTTGAATGTACTATAGAAAACAGATTTTGAGTTAAAACCTGAATCAAAAGCTATTTCTAAGATACTTTTGTGAGATTCTTGTGGCAGAACAATTTGTTTCTTAACTTCATTGACTCTCATGTTGTTAATGAATTCACAAAAGTTATAACCTGTGGAAAAATTTATAGACCAAGAAACGTCTTTCAACTTAAAACCTGTTTCATTCGCAACTTCTATTAGTGATAACCTTGGCTTTTTATAAAGCTCTTTTTCTAATACTACTTTTGTAATATCTTCACATAATTGTTGTGCTAATTTTAAGTTAGATTGTTGATCACATTCTAAAACTTTCACCTTCAAGTCTTCATAGGGAACCATATCATCAAATAGCTCAGGTTGATGAGCAGTTTTAACTACTAGAAAACACATCAAAAGCAGCGCCACCAATACATCAATAAAATACCAACCAGCCTTTATCTCAATGGCGTTAAATGGCTGCAAATTTAACCTTAAAAGATCTACTAGAGCAAAGATAAAGAAAACATAAATTATCTTGTTAACCCAATCTAACTTTAATGACAGTGCGTCAGAGCGGACGGCCATTGATATGGAGTGATATCGCTTTATTAGCTTTAAAGAAGCAATTAAGTAGGTAATTTGACTAAATGTAGCAATCAAGATAATAAGCTGGACATGTTGCGTGAAGGGTAATGCTAAAATTGCAGGTGCCACATGCAGAAACTTTAATTTAGAAGCTATAGGCTTTTCATTAATTATCCATCTAACTAAAAAGTAGACTATTGGCCCTTTAATTAGTGTAAAAATTGGAGTTACTATATACCCATCTTGACCTCGTGTTTCTTCATATAAATTAAATATCATTAAGATAGAATAATATATGAAAAGAAATAAGACGCCTCGATATCTATCCATTTTCCAGACTAAAATCACTCCTAACACCGAAACCACTGTAAAAACTATTTGCAAGATGTTTACTGGCTGCAACTGAACGGTTTGTGAAAACATCGATTCCCTTATTAATTTATATAATCGGTAGTGCCTATTGCGCTCTATTACAAGAAAATTAATCTGCATCGTGAGCATTTGAAGCTGTCATAATGAATGGCTAAGCTTTGGATAAAGCATAACCGATTATGTGTGATTTCACCTAGCATGTGGCGTGATTTTGAACTGTTCTTGAATTTAAAAAGCTTTGCTCAGTTCGAATAAGATAAGTATTGAAGGTGTTAGTTGAGAAATATAATAGCCAGCATCAATTGCTGGCTATCATTGTACTTTATTACTATAACTGCATGGGCTTTTCTAAGAATGCCAGCACTTTCTTAAAGTATTTCAGACGATGTTCCGGTTTATAGAAACCATGCCCTTCATCTTCAAGTAAGTAATACTGATAAGGCTTATCAGCCTTTTTCAGTGCATCAATTAAAGATTCCGCTTGTTCAATTGGCGCTCTTTGGTCCTCACCACCATGTACGATAAGGACTGGAACCTTAAGCTTCTCGACATTATAGCTTGGAGAAAATTCCTTTAACTGCTTTTCATCGGTGCCAAGTACACGTTCTAAATATGCGACCCCTGAACTACGCTGAGCAATATCACCTTCTTCAAACATCAGTGGTAAATCATATACGCCAACCACACCTACAGCACATTGGAATAAGTCTGGTTCTAATATTGCGCTTTGCAATGCCGAATAACCACCGAAGCTCGCTCCCATAATACAAATCCGATTTTTATCAGCGATACCTTTAGAGATTAAGTCACGGGTTCCATCAATGATGTCATATTGAATTTCTTTGCCCCACTTTCTATAGCCAAGCTCTTCAAATGCATCTCCATAACCACCTGACCCTCGAAAGTTAATTTGTAATACAGCCATACCTCTGCTCGCGAGCATTTGCACTTCTGGGTCAAACTGCCAATAATCTCTTGGTCCGTGAGGTCCACCATGCGGCATAACAATCAAAGGAAGGTTTTTCTTTTCTTTACCTTGTGGTGTGGTGAGGTACCCGTGAATAGTAATTCCATCACGTCCTTTAAAACTGATGGCTTCCATCGTTGACATACTATTAGGATCAATCCAACTACGGTTTGCGACTAATAACCCAAGTTGATTTTTCTTGCTATCAAATAGATAGTAATTTCCAGGATTAATATCACTACCAGCAAAAACGATAACTCTGCTGCCATCTCGAGTACCACTTACTATGCGGATCTGATTCCCCGGTATTGAAGCTATAAGCGACTTTAGTCGTTGGCTCCATATTGAATCTTGATCTACGAACGCATACGTCGGATAATCCGGATCGAGCTCAATTGCGAAAGGAGTTTGATTAACCGGATCACGCCATATTTTAGATGGATCAACTAATTTGTCTTGGAAAAAATGCTTGAGCTTGCCAGTTTCCAGTGTCAGTTGATAAACCCCTCGCGGCTCTCCTGCTTTTGCAGCGGATAGATACGCCAATTTACCCGATTCATCAAAACCATGTAGCCAATAGTCATCAAGATCTTGTGCTAGTGTTAACTCTTTCCAGTCACTATCTTTTGTATTTTTTATAAATACAGATGTGTTGCCATTATCATCAGTCGAAGCAACAGCTCTCACCTCCCCTTGATGATCTGTCAAAAAACGCCCCATCCTACGCGGAGATATAGAGACTTTTCGTCTAACACCTGAATGGACGTTGACTTCGTATACCACAGTTACTGGCTCCTTAGAGCCTGACCACGGATAAGTCACGATCAGCATTTTATCTTCATCATTGACCAAAGGGTCAAGGATGTAGGAAGTGCCATACAGAGGTGTCGCTTTTTTCAGTCGTGATCCGGTTTGAGTTTCACCTTGATATCCAACTAAGTATCTCCCTCGGCTACCGTCAACATTTACACCAAATAATTCGCCATGATACTCAGGGTGATCTCGCCACCCTCGGATATACTCTTTCTCAAGTACTACACGGTTGTCGTTAACCCACTCATAACGACCAACTTGGGCATTACCGTTGAATCTCACGGCATGAATAACCTTAAATCCATCAAGCTCTAGAAAACCCAAGATACTTTTTCCTTCAGCTTTAGTGATAAAGCCTAGGTATTCACCGTTTGGTGATATTTTTACACTTGAAAACTCACTACCTTTGCTAAATGCCTCCAACGGTATGTCTTGCTGAGCAAACACAGCTGTCGCCATCAAGGAAAGAATTAAAATAAGTAACTTTTTCATCCTGTTATAACTTCTCCATTATTATTAAAAATAGTCATCACTTTAATGGGTACATTGTAACAAGAGTTTAGTCACTTAGGTAGTTGTATAATTTACAAATGTTTAACTTTGTAAAAATTCTCCCTTGGCAACATCCTCAGCCGTAAATAACCCCGTATCCAACACCCACCCAGTGATCAAACTCGCTGGTGTAACATCGAATGCTGGGTTATATACCTCAGCATTGTTGGGTGCCCATTGGCAATCACCAAAGCTGCCACTGACACCAGTTACTTCGCTTTTGGCACGTTGTTCAATTGGAATGGCTGCGCCATTTGGACAGCTGCTATCTAATGTTGTGATCGGGGCAACCACATAAAAAGGAATATTATGGAAATGGGCTAACACTGCTAGATTATAAGTGCCGACTTTATTCGCAAAATCACCGTTTGCCGCAATCCTATCTGCCCCCACAAAGATTTTATCGACTTTACCCGCCGCCATTAAACTCGCAGCCATATTGTCACAGATTAGCGTGTATGGGATTTGCCATGCATCTAGTTCAAACGCGGTGAGCCTACCACCTTGTAACAGTGGCCTAGTTTCATCAACCCAAACATGAATGTCACCATGTAGTTTTGCAGCATGATGAATTACGCCAAGTGCGGTGCCTACACCTGCCGTTGCCAGCGCGCCAGTATTGCAGTGGGTAAGAATATTGTCTCCCGCATTCACAAGCTCTGCACCTATGTTTGCCATACGCTCGCATAGCGCAGTGTCTTCTTCAAATAACTGTTCAGCGGTTGTGATCACTTGTTGTTGCCAATCATTCGCTTGTAACGCTTCACGCAATCTCGCCATGCAGTGCATTAAATTCACCGCTGTAGGACGCGTTGCTTCAAGTTCATCTATCGAACGAGCAATTGTGTCTTTGTCTTCTCCCTGTTCGGCAAGATAACCAATTAACAAACTTGCCGCTAAACCAATAAGCGGAGCACCGCGAACCTTAAGTGTCAGAATTAGCTCGCTCATCGTCGCAACGTCGCGGCATTCATGCCACACCTGTTGATGTGGCAGTAAGTATTGATCCAATACCTGTACCACGCCCGATTCGAATTTAAGACTACGTGCAATTAAGGTTTTCATGACATCCCGCTCTTTCAAAGTGTACTAATGATATTTTACATCAAGATCTAAAGAAGTATAGACATCTAAACATTTAAAAATATAGAATGCTAATAGCAAATATCCACAAGGTGCAGAAACATGTCGAGCTACATTGAATTTGATGCAGAGAAAGTTATTGATTACATTACTAATTTAGGAAGCTTCTTTGATAAAGATGCAACCTTATCTTGTTATGAGTTTGGTGATGGCAATCTGAATTTGGTTTTCCGCGTGCAAGACACGCAAGAAAATAGCATCATTGTCAAGCAAGCTTTGCCTTACGCTCGATGTGTTGGTGAGAGCTGGCCACTGACATTAGACAGAGCCAGAATTGAAGCCAGTGTGTTACAACGCCATGGTGAGCTCTGCCCAGATACCACAGCAAAAGTGCTGCACCACAATACAGAGCTTGCGGTAACTGTGTTGGAAGATCTTGGTCATCTACGCATTTTGCGCGGTGAATTAAACCAAGCAAACACCTTTGCAAGACTCAGCAAAGACGTCGCAAATTACCTAGCAAAAACCAGCTTTTATCACTCAAGTTTTTACTTAACACCGAGTGAAAAGAAAGCCCTAGTCACCGAGTTTACTAATCCTGAGCTGTGCGCAATCACTGAAGATTTGTTCTTCGACGACCCATACCGCGATGCTGAAAGAAACAACTTTCCAGCCGCATTGCAATCGTCTGTGGAAATGCTAAGAAACAATAAGACGTTATTAGTTGAAGTGGCAAAGCTCAAAGCCCAGTTTCTCAATGCTCCAGAAACCTTGCTCCACGGTGATGTCCATAATGGTAGTATTTTCGTCGATGCCAAGCACACTAAGCTAATCGATCCAGAGTTTGGCTTTTTTGGCCCCATTGGCTTTGATTTAGGCTCATTTATCGGCAATTTATTGCTCAACTACTGTGCCCAACATGCTCGCATTAACGCTCTGCCAAAACGTCGAAATATGCAAGTGTATTTACTCGATAGTATCGCCACCACCCTATCTAACTTCTATGTAACTTGGCTTGAACTGGCAAAAACACAAACACGCGACCTGTCATTGCAAGCAGATGGCTACGCGGAATACTTCCTCACTAAGGTATTGCAAGACGCGGTTGGTTATTGTGGGTGTGAATTGATCCGCCGCACCATTGGTCTCGCACATGTTGCGGACATAGATGCGATTGAAGATGAAGATGCACGCTTAGCGGCACAACAGCGAGCACTGCACTTAGGTGAACAGCTCATCATTAATGCCAATAAATGCCGAACGACTGATGATGTGTATCAGCTAATCATTAGTTTTGTAAACTAAACTAGCTTAGGCTAATAAAATAAAAAAGCCCAACGTCTTTACTTTGGGCTTTTTTATTAAATGGATAATCTCGATTACTTACGTGCTTGATTCATCGTGGTTTCAATATATTTGTCGATTTGGTCTTCAAGCACAAACAATGGTACAGAACCATGACGTAAGATTTGATGGTGGAACTCACGGATATCAAACTGATCGCCCAGTGCTTTTTCTGCTTTGCGACGTAGCCGCTTAATGGTTAGTTCACCAATTTTGTATGACAGCGCTTGAGCCGGCCAAGAGATATAACGATCAGTCTCCGTTTTAACATTATGTAAGGACAATGCAGTGTTGTCTTTCATAAAGTTCATCGCTCGCTCGCGGCTCCAACCAAACATATGCATGCCAGTGTCTACAACCAAACGAGCCGCTCGCCACATCTCGTAGGTTAAGCGACCAAAATCACTGTAAGGATCTTGATAAAACCCGGCTTCGATACCCAAAAACTCAGAATATAGCCCCCATCCCTCACCAAAAGCAGAAATATATTCGTTACGACGATATTCCGGTAGATAATCAAGCTCGGCATTCAAGGAGATCTGCAAATGGTGACCAGGCACGGCCTCATGTAGAGTCAATGCTTCTAATACATACAACGGGCGCTTATCCAGAGCGTAGGTATTTACCCAATAATAGCCTGCGTCAGTATCGCTACGTGCACCCGAATAACGCCCGGTTGTATATTTAGGTGCAATGCTCGCAGGCACTGGAGCGACACCGTATGGCTTTCTTGGTAATGTATGGAATAGCTTAGGTAGCTGGGCATCCATCTTCTTTGCTATATATGCAGCTTCTTTAAGCAACGCTTCGGGGTTTTAGCATAAAACTGTGGATCGGTTCTTAAGAACTGCACAAAGTCGGCAAAAGACCCCTTAAAGCCTACTTTTTTAATGATTTTTTCCATTTCTGCACGGATCCGAGCCACTTCTTTAAGACCAAGCTCGTGGATCTCTTTTGGCGTCATATTCGTGGTGGTGTAGTATTTAGCACGATTCGCATAAAACGCTTCACCATTTGGTGTCGAAGAAATTCCAATTTCAGTTCTAGCCGCAGGACGATACTCATTGACAAAGAAATTAAGGTAATTTTGATATGCAGCGATCACATCACCTTGAATAATCTTTTTGGCACGCTGTTGCAGCGCTTTAAATTCAGCATCAGGTAAACCCGCTTGGTTTTGTGTAAACGGGCCATAAAACTCAGATTTTGTCACATCATCAACGATATAGGCTTCGATAGAACTTTCATAACCTTCAAGCACAGCTTTCGGCTGAGTCAGACCAATCGCCATACCTTCTTTCATCCAGTCGATATTTTGCTTGAAATAACGAGGAACCTGCTGCAAACGTGCTAAATATAGCTCGTAACCAGCACGTTTCTTAAAGTCATGACTCGAGATCATAAAAGACAGACCGGAATGAAAACCATATTCAGAGGTGAGCGGCATATAGTGACTATGAAAACGATATTCATCGACGCTATTCTGCACTTGCGCACGCAAAATAGTGAGATTGATTTGATTTTCCTCACTTAGCGCTGAAGTGTCGATATTGTCGAGCTGAGCCAAAAACTGTAGACGCTGCTGATTTGTGGTCGCCAACTTTTCTGCACTGAGGTTTGGTAGCAGAAACTCTACTTTTGTATCACTGCGACCATAGGCATTGTTATCACTTCTAAATTTCATAACGCTGCCAGCTATTTGAGTAAACTCAGCGTTATTGTCACTTCCGGTAATAGCACAACCTGATAAGGCGACAGTTAAATAAACGGCGACGCTTGAACGCTTAGTCCACAGCTTTAATTTTGGTGATAACACGCTGACTTCCTCGATACGTTGTTGTTACTCAGCTCGCGATAAAATAGCCAAAAAATAATGATTATCCATCGCTCTGAGCTTTGTTATGGTGAAATGAACTTTCTGCTAGTCAAAGTAGGAGAGTCCCGTAACAGATGCAACTTAATTCGACAGAATCACGAATATCTCAGATCGAATACAATTTACTCAACCTAGTAAAAATTGATGAGAAAATCAGCAATTCAACAAAAAAATGTAAATTTTCTATTTCAAAGACAAATTTTTTACTTTTAAATTCGGACGATACAGATTAATGTAGGTCTAGTGCAATTAGGACAAGAGTTACACCGATGGAGTTGGTGGTAGTTCATTAACGTTTGATAATTAATTGTTGTGGTAAATGAAATGATGTTCCATGATCCCATGGCTGTTGCCCAAGAAAAAATGACACAGGTGTGCCTGTTTTTAGAGCAACATCATTTGCCGCCCACGCCTTTAAATTATCAGGTTGCTTATACCCATATTAGCGCCACGAACAAAGATCTCGACTGTGCCATCAACAAAGCCATCAAAGCGCACACAAAAATAGACTGTGTATTCATTGAGCAACTCTACTATCAGTTTCTAGATCAAGGACAAAAAACACAATCTGAATTGCTTGAAGGTGTTGATTCTTTGGTGACTGAATTACACGAAAATGCAGAAACCTCTCAAAAGCAGGTTATTCGCTTTGCCCAACAAGTCAGTCAATGTGTGCATAATTTAGATGAACACAACATTCAAAAGAGTAAGCGCGCACTATCAACACTCACCAAACAAACTGAGCTATTGCTAAAACAGCACAAACAATTTAAACAAGCGTTAATAAAATCGCGTTTAGATTATGAACGTAATCAAAAGTTACTACTCGACTTGCGTAAACAACACTTATTAGACCCACAAACGGGTCTTTATAAGCGTCACTATCTTCATCAAAAAGTGTCCCTATGGCAATCGCAGCAAAAATCCGTCTGTGCGCTTTCTATACAAGTTGATAACCTTGACGAGTTTTCAACACGGTTTGGTGATGTTGTGGGTGAAGTTGTGCTTAATCGTATCGCCAATAATATCAAACGTTATGTCGTTGAAAGCGGCCTACCTGGTCGCACAGGAAAAAAAGAATTCACGGTTATCCTTGCCGATGTAGATTTAGATACCGCGAGTGTTATCGCGGAAAAAGTGCGTAAAGGTGTTGAGCGATTAAAGTTTGTCAGCGCGAAAGGGAAAATTCCATTACCGAATGTGTCTCTGGCCCTTGGGATAGCCCAACTTGCACCAGAGCAAGACTTTAATATGTTGGCAAAACGCGCAGGTTACGCTGCACAGAAAGCACATTCTCTCGGCCAACACTGTTATATTAGTCACTGATCCGCAATATCCTCTTTTGTTTGCATTTTCAACAATACAACACGGATAAGAAATTGCACCTACGGCTACCAATCAAGTACACTAGCAAGCATAGTTGCAGAGTAATGATGGAACCCACATGAAAGAGTCACAAGACAATACTACCCACTTTGGATACAAAACAGTCGAGACCGACAAAAAAGCCTCTATGGTTGCAGACGTATTTCATTCTGTAGCTGCAAAATACGACATCATGAATGATCTGATGTCATTCGGTATCCATCGTTTGTGGAAGCGTCAAACTATTGCCTGCTCAGGTGTACGCGCTGGTCACAAAGTACTTGATCTTGCTGGCGGTACGGGTGATTTAACCGCAAGATTTAGCGAATTAGTTGGTGATAAAGGACAAGTTGTTTTAGGTGATATTAACGACTCAATGCTTAAAGTAGGCCGCGAAAAATTACGCGATTCGGGACTTGTTGGCAATATTGAATACGTTCAAATGAACGCAGAAATGCTACCATTTGACGATAATACTTTTGATGTCATCACTATTGCCTTTGGTTTACGTAACGTAACTGATAAAGATAAAGCATTGCGCTCAATGTACAGAGTACTAAAGCCAGGTGGACGCTTACTGGTACTTGAATTTTCAAAGACAGATAATGAAGCGCTGGCAAAGCTGTATGATATGTATTCATTTACACTATTACCTGCAATGGGCAAATTAGTTGCAAATGACAGTGAGTCTTATCGCTACCTTGCAGAATCTATTCGCATGCACCCAGATCAAGAAACGCTAAAATCCATGATGGATGAAGCCGGTTTTGAACAAACTGACTACCAAAATATGACCGGAGGCATCGTCGCCCTTCATCGCGGCTTTAAATTCTAGGAGTTGCTGTGTTAGCTTCATTACTTGGCGCCGTACTTGAGACGGCTTTAAACAAAGGTCTTAAACTCTCACCTGAGCTAAAGCATGTGCTAAGTAAAGGCCAACACAAAGTGCTCAGTGTTGATATTCGAGATCAAAATACTTGTTTAGCTATTACTTACACAGGCATTAACATTCACGTTTTATGTCCTTTTGATGGCGAAGCCGATTGTTCAATTAGTGCCGATTTACCAACCTTGCTTGAGCTCAAAGATCCAAGCCAACTCACTGCGCTTATCCGTCAAGATAAGCTCGATCTTGAAGGGGATTTGGCGCTCGCACAACTATATAGTAATGCATTAGCAACACTTGATATTGATTGGGCGGAACACCTCGCCAAATATGTTGGTGATGGGCCCGCACAAGTTGCCGTAGATACCTTTCATAAGTTAGCGCATCGCGCAAAGCAAGATGGACAGGTAGCCAAAGCAACACTAACTGGGTTATTTCAAGATGAGTTGAAGGTTGCGCCTCACCCGCTCGAGTTTCAACAGTTTAAGCAGCAAGTGAGAACATTAAACAATCAAGTCGAAAGCTTAAATCAACGCCTCAGCGCATTACTTCAGCAGAACAAAGGAAATTAGGTTGTCTTTACTTCGCTTGCATCAGATCACCAAAACATTTTTAACCTATGGTTTAGACGAAATCGTCCCTGCGCATAAGCAGCCTTGGTACGGTAAACTCGCTCGAGCAAGTTTGTTTTGGCTGCGCAACAAACATAAAGACAAACCAGTAGGCACACGCCTACGTCTGGCACTACAAACTTTGGGGCCGGTGTGGATCAAGTTCGGCCAGATGCTTTCGACCCGTCGAGATTTACTGCCACCAGACATTGCCGAAGAACTTGCATTTTTGCAGGATCAAGTTCAACCATTTGACCCCGCGATGGCACAAAAGCTCATTGAACAAGCGCTAGAAATCGACGATATTCATGAATACTTTGCTGAATTTGAATCAAAACCGCTGGCTTCAGCCTCAATAGCGCAAGTGCATGCTGCCAAGCTACAACACAAAGAAGATCTGAAGGATGTCGTGATCAAAGTTATTCGTCCCGATATCGAAAAACAAATCCATGCCGATCTCTCTTTAATGGAGCGTTTCGCTAAAATCGTTGTCAATTTACTCAGCGAAGGAAAACGTCTGCGCCCAGTGGAAGTTGTTAGGGAATACAAAAAAACCTTACTCGACGAGCTAGACTTGATGCGAGAAGGCGCGAACGCAATTCAACTCAGACGCAACTTTGAAGACTCAGATTCACTGTATATCCCTGAGGTATATAGTGATTATTCACGTAAAAACGTGCTGGTGATGGAACGCATCTACGGTATTCCGGTTTCAGACACCGAAGCCTTGTTAGCGCAAGGCACCAATATGAAATTGCTGGCCGAGCGCGGCGTGGAAGTCTTTTTCACACAGGTCTTCCGTGACAGTTTTTTCCATGCAGATATGCATCCTGGCAATATTTTTGTCGCTCGTGAAAATCCTCATAACCCTAAGTACATTGGCATAGATTGCGGCATAGTCGGCACCTTAAACCGTGAAGATAAAAGGTATTTGGCCGAAAACTTTATCGCCTTTTTTAATCGTGATTATCGTCAGGTGGCACAGCTTCATGTGGACTCTGGCTGGGTTCCTGCAGATACCTGCGTAGAAGAGTTTGAGTTTGCCATTCGCACCGTATGCGAACCTATTTTTAACAAGCCGCTTGCAGAAATCTCTTTTGGCCATGTGCTAGTGAATTTGTTTAACACGGCAAGGCGCTTCAACATGGAAGTGCAACCACAATTAGTATTATTGCAAAAAACCCTGCTGTATGTAGAAGGTCTAGGGCGTCAGCTTTATCCGCAGTTAGATCTGTGGAAAACAGCAAAACCATTTTTAGAGCATTGGGTACAAGAGCAAGTAGGCCCTTTCGCGGTGGCGAAAAAGCTATATGCAAACTTACCATTTTGGGCTGAAAAAATGCCTGAACTGCCAGATTTGATTTATCAAAATCTCAAGCGCCGCCCACCTCCACCTGTCACACAAAAAGCAGATACTGCTACAAAGCCGCTGTTGTTAGGCTTAGCAGCGAGTAGTTTTGCAATAATATCGGGATTGAGCTTTATTTTTGACAAACCTGTCGCAAGTAGCCTACTTGCGATTATTGCCGTGCTAGTATTTATTGGCGCATGGCGTAAAACAGGGTGATTTTTTGCTCGCTAGGCGTATAATCATTATTCATAAGCAGTAAGTATCAATGGAGTTATTATGGGATTCGGTGGGATCAGTATTTGGCAATTACTTATTATTTTAGCCATCATTGTTTTGTTATTTGGAACTAAAAAACTACGCGGTATTGGTAGTGATTTAGGCGGTGCAGTTAAAGGCTTTAAAAAGGCGGTATCGGATGAGCAAACTGCGACCGACTCTGAGCCAGAAAAGTTAAAAAATACAACAACTGAGCAAGCACAACCTGTATCAGAGAAAGAAAAAGATAAGGTGTAATTCAACATGGGTATGTGGGAGTTAGTGGTCGTTCTTATCGTCGGTCTAATTGTACTTGGCCCTGAACGTCTTCCCGTTGCAATCCGCACCGTAGCGAGATGGATAAAAACGGTAAAGTCTGTCGCTAATTCAGTCAAAGCTGAAGTAAGTGAAGAGTTACGCGTTCACGAGCTACATAATAATTTAAAGAAAGCGGAACAACAGGGAATGCAAGATTTGGCCCCCGAACTCAAGCAATCCGTTCAAGAATTACAGGAAGCGGCTGAATCAGTCAGACATTCTTATAAATCAACCGAAAATAATAAAAATAAAGACTAATCAATCTACCAGTTAGATAGTTAGAATGGGTTCAAGTTTTGGATATTTAGACATCCAAGCAGTACCTTTTCTCTTATCCAATTGACATTATATTCGTACGAGTCAAGTTACATGACAGAATCAGCCCAGAGTGGATTTATAGCTCACCTTGTTGAGTTAAGAAACCGCTTAATGAGAGCGTTAATGAGCGTTTTCGTTATCTTTGTTTCCTTGGTGTATTTCGCCAATGATATCTATGCGTTTGTTGCGGCGCCGCTAGTAAATAGCTTGCCTAGCAATACAACAATGATCGCAACAGATGTTACAGCACCGTTTTTTGCCCCCTTTAAACTAACATTATTCGTGTCGTTATTCGCTGCAGTGCCATTTATTTTACATCAAGTGTGGGGCTTCATCGCACCAGGCTTATATAAGCATGAAAAGCGGATGCTTATACCGATATTACTTTCTAGTGTACTACTATTTTATGGCGGGATTGCCTTTTGCTACTTTGTTGTCATGCCTATCATTCTCGGTTTTTTTACCAGTGTGGGACCGGAGATGATGACATTATCACCAGATATTAGCAGTTATCTTGGCTTTATCCTGAAGCTATTTTTTGCTTTTGGCATCGCCTTTGAAATTCCCGTTGCCATCATGCTTATATGTTGGAGTGGTATGACAACCCCTGCGAGTTTAAAAGAGAAACGGCCTTATGTTGTCGTTGGTGCTTTTGTCATCGCAATGTTTTTAACCCCCCTGATGTTCTATCTCAAACTTTATTGGCACTACCTATGCTACTCTTGTTTGAGTTGGGGCTCATTCTAGCCAGATTTTATAGCACTAAACCACAACAACAGGAGTCAGAAGAATGAAAAAAACCATGATACTGTTTGCAGTTGGCTTTACCTCTCTTTGCGCTGCAAAGCCGATCAATACACAGGCTCTACAAGCTTGTACCCTGATTGAGAATAATTTTAAGCGGCTCATGTGCTATGACAATGTGATTGCAAATAAACCAATCACTGAAGCGCAGTCTGGCAAAGCAATCACAAGTAAAAATAAGGTAAGTGAAGCGCGAAGCGTAGAAAAAATAGAGTCGAAAGAAGATGGTTTTGGCTTAGAGCATAAAGTTAAAGCAGCAAGCGAAGAAATCGAAGAAATTACGGCTAAACTAGTTAAAACCTCTACCCAAGGCCGTAATAAAATGGTCTTCACTCTAGACAATGGCCAAGTATGGCGACAAGTTTCATCAGAGACCTTTTTTGCCAACGAGGGCGACACATTAATTATTGAGCGTGCTTCTTTCGGCTCATTTTTGATGAAAAAAGCGGGTTCAAACCGCACAACGCGAGTTAAACGAGTTAACTAATGGACAAGATGATCGATGCTGGTGTAAACCTCACCAGCTCGCAATTTTCATCCGACTTGGCCGAGGTAATTACTAGAGCCAAAGAAGCAGGCATAGAATCTATGCTAGCAATTGGCTGCGATTTAACAAGCAGCGAGCAAAGTATTTCACTCGCTGAGCAATACCAACTTTATTGTACAGCAGGTGTCCACCCACACGATGCCAAAGATGCACCTGACACGCTCTACGATGACCTCCTCACTCTTTTAAAAAGTAGCAACAAGGCTATTGCTGTTGGTGAATGTGGCTTGGACTTTAATCGCGACTTTTCACCAAGGCCAATACAACAAAACGTGTGCTTGACGCAACTGCAGCTAGCAGAAGCTATTAACTACCCAGTGTATCTACATGAAAGAGATGCGCACGATGCGCTATTTGCGCTACTGCAAGAAGTTAAAGTTCAAGGAGTACTACACTGTTTTACTGGTGACCGTACCGCACTGCGCCATTACTTAGATTACGGACTAATGATTGGCATCACAGGCTGGGTTTGCGATGAACGTAGAGGCACAACGCTGCAAGAGCTCATTCAATACATACCTCTTGACCGTTTACTTTTGGAAACAGACGCGCCGTACCTACTACCAAGAACAATTAACCCAAAACCTAAATCTCGCCGCAATGAACCAATGTACTTATCCTATGTAGCTGAGCAAATTGCACGCTTAAAACAATGTCCCATTTCAGAAGTTATATCCACAACCACTACCAATTTTAAACAATTGTTTGTGAGGTAAAACCAATAATGCGCATTGTGTTATCTTTACTTTTATTGTTATTCAGCTCCGCCGCATTTTCTACTGTGACTATTTCTGAGTCATTTAAGGTAGAGCACCAAATAAAGTTAAGTTATACACTGAGTGAAGACGCCTCTTTAGCTAAATTGCTTGCAGCCCCAGCCGAATGGCATGAAAGCATTCAAGTTCCAAAAGGCCTCCGGCCTGTTGAGAAATTTTTATGGTTAAAGATTACAATACACAACGCGAATAACGCTCTCACACCGGTGTTAGTCAGTATAAACAATAACCTCATTGATGCGGTGACTGCTTATCATGTTAAACCAAACCATCCTATATTTACTCTTGATATGGGTGATGCGCTACCACTGATAAGACGACCACTTAAATATGAGTCGTTAGTCATTCCACTTGAGCTACAGCCACAAACGCAAAGCCATTTATATTTGCAAATCAATGATGATGGTGTGTTCAATGCACCTATTGCTATCTGGGAGCCTAACGAATACCTTCAATTTAAGAGTAAATTTAATCTTATTTTTGGGATTTTAGCAGGCTTTGTATTAGCACTCGCTTTAACTAATGCCACACTTTATTTTGTTACCAAAAGAAGTTACTTTCTATGCGCAACTTTATTCATCGCTATAATCTGGCTATTTAACGCTCATATTTATGGCTTTGGCTACCGCTACTTGTATTCTACTTGGCAGTGGTTCCAGCAGTATGGCCAAGGTGTCATGACTTTGCTGCTCAGTATACTACTGTTGCCTACTGCTAGTTATTGCGCAGAAAGAAGGTTACTCGCTCACCCTCTGCTTACACGTAAAAGAATCATTGCGGTCATAGTGAGTTTGTTCGTAATAACCGCTTTTCTGCCAGTTTCTCAGTCACTTTTATTAGCTCAAAGTATCAGTTTTATTATCGCACTAATACTTATCTACATACTTACCCGATTTAGCAATAAAAACCGCAATATCTTAATTGCGATTGCACTTTGCCACTTTATTGTGGTCAGCTACCCATTTACAGTTGAACTCGGTGTTCAGTCTGGAAGCTTTTTAAATCACTTGGGGTACTTTGGTATTTTTGCGATAGAAGCGACTTTACTCAGCTATTTACTAGTACGCCTTTACATTTTTCAAAGAGACGAAAAGCTGGTTAAGCAACAACAACGATTGGCGCATACCCAAGCTGAAGATGCCTTATTAAAAGAGAAGCTCAAACTCCAAGAACAAGCACAATATGATTTAGAATCCAATATTGAGGAACGCACTTTTGAGCTACAAGTCACGTTACGAGAACTCGAAGATAAAAATCGAGAACTAGAACGGATGAACATGGAAGACCCACTCACTAAAGTGAAAAATCGTCGTTACTTCGATAAGCGCTTACAAATGGAAGTACGACGCTCAAGACGGGAACAGACAGTACTGAGCCTCGTCATTTTTGATATCGATCACTTCAAAAAAATTAACGATAAATATGGCCACTTGGCTGGTGATCAGGCTATTTGCGAATTTGCCAATTTAATTAAGTCACACTTACGGCGACCGCATGACGAAGTGTTCCGTTATGGCGGTGAAGAGTTCATTTTACTTCTCCCAAATACAGCTGAAGATGGCGCACGTGAAGTAGCTGAGCGATTAAGAATCGCAACCCAAGAGCTCAATATCAAACTTGGGGAAAACACATTAAATATGACCACTAGCGCTGGTATATACAGCGCTGTGGTTTGCGATCCGCATAACCCACAACTTTATACGGACAATGCAGACAAAGCCTTGTATCAAGCAAAACAACAAGGCCGTAATCGCGTTGTTACTTTCAAACCTAACCAGGAGAACTAACGTGGCTCAATCAGGACTCGATCTTTTCCCCCTTACTCGTATGCGTAGAATGCGCCGCGATGATTTTTCAAGACGTCTAATGAGCGAAAGTACGCTAACGGTTAACGATTTAATCTATCCAGTGTTCGTGCTTGATGGTGAGTCTAAACGTGAAGCGATCCCATCTATGCCAGGTATTGAGCGCTTATCTATTGATCTATTAGTTGAGGAAGCCAAACTATTAGTAGAGCTAGGTATTCCTGCTATCGCCTTGTTCCCGGTAACACCAGCAGAGCAAAAAACATTGCTCGCTGAAGAGGCATACAATCCAGAAGGAATTGCACAAAAAGCCATTCGTGCAATCAAAGCAGCATGTCCCGAGCTCGGTGTGATCACTGACGTTGCACTAGACCCATTCACAGTGCACGGCCAAGACGGTATCTTGGATGAACACGGTTATGTCATGAATGAAGAAACCGTAGAAGTACTGGTCAAGCAAGCGCTTTCTCATGCAGAAGCCGGTGCCGACGTTGTTGCACCATCGGATATGATGGATGGCCGAATTGGCGCTGTACGTGAAGCACTTGAAGAGTGTGGCTTTATCCATACTCGTATTATGGCCTACTCTGCCAAGTACGCTTCAAGCTACTATGGCCCTTTCCGTGACGCAATTGGCTCTGCGGGCAACCTTAAAGGTGCAGACAAAAAAACCTACCAAATGGATCCTGCTAATTCTGACGAAGCATTACGTGAAGTGGCTTTGGATTTACAAGAAGGTGCCGATATGGTGATGGTAAAACCTGGCATGCCATATCTAGATGTCGTCAGACGCGTTAAAGATGAGTTTGGGGTGCCAACATTCGCTTATCAAGTCAGTGGTGAATATGCGATGCATAAGGCTGCAATTGACAATGGTTGGTTGGCTGAAAAACCTGTCGTACTAGAATCTTTACTCGCCTTTAAGCGTGCTGGTGCAGATGGTATTTTGACTTACTTTGCAAAGCAAGCTGCTATTTGGCTTAACGAGAAGTAAGCGTCATTATTTGGAGCAGGTGAAATTTTCACCTGCACAGCTTCAACTTACCTAATCAAGCTTTCTGCTTTTAAAAGCTCATCACTATTCATTTTCCAACTAAAGAAGCGAATGACACGACCGTCATCAAGATACACTTCTGGGATACTTAAAACACCTAAGGAGCGTAACCTAATCGCCTGAATATGTTCCGCATGGATATAATGAGTCTTACCAAAAAAGTTATAGCTAACTCCCGCTTTATCTATATGAAGAAAACGCTTTCCAGTTAATGATAGTGCCAATGTTGTTAGAGTAAACAACAGTAAAATTAATGTAACTATTTGCAACAATGATGAGGGAATAGCCAAGATAGAAAACAGCTCATTACCAAGCCAGATCAACGACAAAGTAAACACGTAGAAAAGCCAGTTTATTTCCAACTCTAGGGTTCTCATTGAGTATCTCCTTTATTTACCCAACCACAATCAAATTTGAGCCCTCGACGCAATAACGTGACCCAATTTATTGAAGAAAAGCTAATGATAAAGTGCCAATGTTCCTAAAGCAAGAACTTTAAAATTAATAAAACATGAAATAATCGTGACGACTTTTAGACAGGATATTAACGCAGTAAATCATTGAGTTTAAAAATAAAAAAGGCCGCCAAAGGCGACCTTTTTATGCAAAATAAGTAGTTAATTACTTAGCTGCTTTTTTCTCTTTCTCAGCTGCGATTACCGCGTCAGCAACGTTTGCTGGACATGGTGCATAGTGTGAGAATTCCATTGAGAACTGACCACGACCAGACGTGATAGTACGTAGGTGACCGATATATCCGAACATTTCAGATAGTGGTACTTCACCCTTGATACGAACGCCCATTGCGCCAGCTTCTTGGTCTTTGATCATACCGCGACGACGGTTAAGGTCACCGATTACGTCACCTACGTTGTCTTCTGGCGTGAACACGTCAACTTTCATGATTGGCTCAAGAAGTTGTGCACCCGCTTTAGGGATAGACTGACGGAATGCGCCTTTAGCAGCGATTTCGAACGCGATTGCTGACGAGTCAACTGCGTGGAAACCACCGTCGAATAGCTCAACTTCAACGTCTAGTACTGGGAAGCCTGCTAGTACACCTTCGTCCATCATTGACTTGAAGCCTTTCTCAACTGCTGGCCAGAATTCCTTAGGAACGTTACCACCAACAACTGTAGACTTGAACGTAAAGCCAGAACCAACTTCACCAGGCTTGATACGGTAGTCAATCTTACCGAACTGACCAGAACCACCAGACTGTTTCTTATGCGTGTAGCTATCTTCAACTTCTTGTGTGATAGTTTCACGGTAAGCAACCTGAGGCTGACCAACGATTAGGTCTACACCGTATGTACGCTTAAGGATATCTACCTTAATGTCTAGGTGAAGCTCACCCATACCTTTAAGGATAGTTTCACCTGAATCTTCATCAGTCTCAACTTGGAATGAAGGATCTTCTGCAACCATCTTACCGATCGCGATACCCATCTTCTCGTTACCACCTTTATCTTTAGGTGCAACAGCGATTGAGATTACTGGATCAGGGAAGATCATCGCTTCAAGTGTACACTCGTGCTTAGGATCACATAGCGTGTGACCTGTTTGAACGTTCTTCATACCAACAACAGCGATGATGTCACCCGCTTGTGCTTCAGTAAGTTCAGTACGCTCGTCCGCTTGCATCTCAACCATACGGCCGATACGCTCTGTTTTACCAGTTGCAGAGTTAAGGATAGTGTCACCTTTCTTCATGCGACCAGCGTAGATACGGATGAACGTAAGCGCACCGAAACGGTCGTCCATGATTTTGAACGCAAGCGCTTTAAGTGGCGCATCAGCGTCAACAGTTGCTACTTCACCAGTAGGCTCACCTGTTTCAGGATCTGTTAGTGGCTGAGGATCAACTTCTGTAGGAGAAGGTAGGTAATCTACAACAGCGTCAAGTACAAGTTGCATACCTTTGTTTTTGAACGCTGAACCACAGAAAGTTGGGAAGAACGCTAGATCACGAGTACCTTTACGGATACACGCTTTGATTTGCTCGATAGAAGGTACTTCACCTTCCATGTACGCTTCCATTAGGTCGTCGTCTTGCTCAACAGCAGACTCAACTAGCATCTCATGGTATTCTTCAACTTTGTCTACCATGTCAGCTGGAACGTCTTGTACTTCGTAGTTTTCAGGAAGACCTGTGTCATCCCAAACGTATGCTTTCTTCTCAAGTACGTCTACAACACCACAGAACTGGTCTTCGATACCGATTGGAAGCGTCATCACTAGTGGGTTAGCACCAAGTACTTTCTCAACCTGACCAACTACGCGGTAGAAGTCTGCACCCATACGGTCTAGTTTGTTTACGAAGATTACACGTGCAACTTCTGATTCGTTCGCATAACGCCAGTTAGTTTCTGATTGTGGCTCAACACCACCAGAACCACAGAATACACCGATACCACCGTCAAGTACTTTAAGTGAACGGTATACTTCTACTGTGAAGTCAACGTGTCCAGGAGTATCGATAACGTTTAAACGGTGGCCTTTCCACTCACAAGTTACCGCCGCTGATTGGATTGTAATACCACGCTCAGCTTCCTGCTCCATGAAGTCAGTAGTAGACTCACCGTCGTGTACTTCACCAGTTTTGTGGATTTTACCAGTAAGCTTTAGAATACGCTCAGTGGTGGTAGTTTTACCCGCATCAACGTGCGCGAAAATACCAATGTTTCTGTATTTCGATAAATCTGCCATTGTTTTACTCTATTTAAAGTAGAAAAATTATTCGGCGGGAGTATATCACCTCTTGTAGCGAACATCATCCTTGAAGTCGTCTAAAATGCAATCAATTCGCGAAAAAGTTTCTAATGCGAAACTTTGTGACCTATTTTTACCGTATCGCTTACTGCTAGGCCGCTGTATTTAAGAAAATTCCGTTGTATTTTGTCAATTTCAGGGCGGTGAGCTTGGGTTTTTGTTTAAAATATCTGCTTTCCGAACAAGTTGGCATGCTGGACTTGGAAGGCATCATCTAGCAAAGAAAAATGCGCTATTTTACCCACTTCAATGCTACCAAGTTCATTGTCCATATTTAAATAAGTCGCGGGTACTAAACTTGCCATATTGATGGCTTCTAGAAGCGGAATATTGGCCAATTCTGCTAAATTCTTCACTGCTTTTTCAAGTGTTAGTGTACTGCCGGCCAAACTGCCGCTGTGAGTTTTCGCCACGCCATCCTTGACCACAACTGGCATTTCACCCAATTGATATTCACCATCTTTAAGGCCACCAGCATTAATACAATCACTGATCAAGGCCACCTTATGCTGACCTTTTAGGCGGTAGATCAACTGTAAAATCGCAGGGTGCAAATGAATACCGTCGGCAATCACTTCCACCAAGGCTTGGCTATCAAGTAACAACGCACCAGCACAGCCCGGTTCACGGTGATGAATGCCACGCATGCCGTTAAACACGTGGACCCCGCCGCAGGCACCATGTGCCAAAGCGGCATTGGTTTGCGCAAAATCCGCATCACAATGACCTAGCATCACTCGCACCCCATGTTTACTTAGGTACTGTGTCATCTTTACGCCATTAGCCTTTTCTGGTGCAAGCGCCACTGCTTTAAGCGCACCATCAGCCGCGCTAATCATTTCATCAATTAAGGCTTCGTCTAACGGCTTAAAGAAAGCTTCGTTATGGGCACCTTTGTGTTTTTCACTAAAAAATAAGCCCTCACTGTATCCGCCCAACACCTGAGCGCCCGGCATCTTTTGCTTATAGGCGGCTCCAATAACCTTCATCGCTGCAATAGTTTGTGGCCATGTAGTCGTCACCGTGGTTGCCAAAAAGCCAGTGACGCCATGTTTGAGCAACGAAGTGCTAATAGTTTCTATACTGGAGAGTTTGCCATCAATAACATCACAGCCCTCGCGGCCATGAATATGTAAATCAATTAACCCAGGCCACATATCTAAATTAGAATAACATTCGGTATTATCAGGCGCTTCCGCCGCTGGAATAATCGCGTGAAAACGCTCACCTTTTATTACCGCAACGTGCGCTTCAAGGACGCTGGTAGGGGTATAGATACGATGGGGCCGAATATAACGAAGCTGTTCAAGCATGCACTTTGCTCCCTAATAGGGCCGCGCCTAATGCACCACTTGCATCACCATGCTTGGCTCTAACAATATCTGGCACTGACACCGCTGAAAATACATGAGGTTCGATGGCTTTTGGGAGCGCCTCTACAAGTTCATCGATAAGCGACATGCCACCGCCAAGCACGATAACTTCAGGGTCATATGCTTTGATTAAATTTGCAAACGCCGAGCCCAACAGATCCATATAGCAATTAAACGCATGGATTGCTTCACTTTCTCCAGCCCGCATCGCTGTGATAACTTGTTCTGAGGAACGCTTCCGCGTAGTGAAATGTTGATACAAACCGGCAAGCCCTGGTCCTGCGACATAGCGCTCTAAACACCCTTGCAACCCACAGCCACACGCTAAAATAGGCAGGTGATATTTTTGCTGTAACACCGCAGAAAGCGGATGGTGGCCATATTCACCGGCGATCCCTTGGGCACTTTTATACAACGCACCATCAATGCAAAACCCGCCTCCAGCACCGGTGCCTATTATTGCCCCAAAGACCTTTTGATATTGTTTACCGGCTCCAAGACTGGCCTCTGATAACGCAAAGCAACGGCAGTCATTTTCGACCGCGATGGGCCGTTCCAGTTTTGCAACGAGATCAGCCTTAACTTCTTTACCATTGGCGCAAGGGACATTTGCTGATAGCACGCGCTGCTGCGCATTTACTATCCCCGGCATACCAATACCAACCTGTCCTTTACAACCATATTTGTCATCGGCTTGCTGCACCAAAGTGACGATTTGCGCCAAAAACGCCTCATAACTGTGCTTTGGTGTCGCCACACGCCAAGACTCTATGCGTTGTAGCTTTTCATCAAACACCGCAATTTCAATTTTGCTCCCGCCAACATCCACTCCATAAATCATACTTCACTCCCAAATGGATGAATGACTACGCCCTGCACGACTCTATTCACTTCCCCGACGGGCAAGGATTGTCCGGTGAAATACCGAGATTCAGCGCTTTATAGAAACTTAACTGCTGTGCAAACAACATATACAGTAACCCTTGCCACACATCTTCTAGTGGTGGCACTTTAGGACAAAGTGAATGCACCGTCATGGCTGTACCGTCACGCTGCAATTCAGCAACTAAATCCTGATCGTACAAGCTGGTATAACCATCACTTGAGATAAAACATACCACGACAGTTTTGCTATTGATAAGTGATTTTGGACCATGACGGAACCCAAGCGGTGACTCGCTCACGCTCATTACTTGGCCTGCCGATAACTCAAGCATTTTTAACGCAGCTTCCTTTGCAAATCCCAACAAACAGCCAGAGCCTAGGTACACCAAACGCTCAAATGGTTGTTGTGCAAATGCACGGATATTTTGCTGCTCTGCCGCAGCTAACATGCTTTGCGCTGCATTGATCAACTTATCCACGGAGCCGTCATCCACTGCAAAAAGTTGTAGCGCTGCAACCATCATTGACGAATAGCTACTCGTCATTGCAAAACTTTGGTCAAGCGTAGGTTCCGGTAGCAATATACTTGTTGCATTGCTTGTCTGCAGCGCTGCTTGATGCAACTTTCCATCACGGTTGCAGGTGATAAAAAGGTGCTGGCTGTTACTAACCAGCTGTGTTACCAACTCTACGGCCGCCACACTTTCTGGACTGTTGCCAGAGCGAGCAAAAGATACTAATAAACAAGGTTTATCCGTCGCTAGGTATTGCCTTGGTGCAGCAACTAAATCAGTTGTGCTCACTGCCCGCACACTTTGGCGCATGTGTGCATTAAGATGAGTGGCGATAGCGTCACCGATATAAGCGGATGTACCCGCCCCCGTCAAAATAACCTGAGTATCAGGGTCATCTAGAAGAGGAGCTAACTCCACCAAAAGCTTAGGCTTTATGCTCGCGACTAATTGAGCGGTTTCTTGCCACATCTGTGGCTGCTGGGTGATCTCTTTTGCTGTCCAATAGGCATTTCGTGTTTTTAATTGCGCAATTTCGTGTCCTAGCAAAGTGTTCATGACGCTTTCTCCATGGCAAAACACGCATTTGAATAGCGAGCCACAACACGTTGAATTTTGGCAATCACTAACGCTTTGGCATCCCTTGCTATTTCACCACGGCGTACTTGTTGATATAGCTCTGGAAAATATTGGCTGATAAGCGGCAATGATAAGGTCTGCTGCGCTAGGTTTTCGAGCATAGTTGCTAACGCCTTTTGCACCGCATCTTGATGCCAGTAATAGCGAATACGGTCGCTAAAGCTAAATTGACGCAAGAAACGGAGTTGCTGTGATTCGCCGTGATAAAAACGCTGCCAACTCGTAGGCTCTGCCAGCATGACCTCGTCCACCACCTCAACAAACTGACTATGAACATAGGGTAGTAATTGCTTTTCAATATGGTGAAGCGCGAATAATCCTTCGCGCAGCGCAAAGGTCAATTCAGGCCCGACTTTCAAAATGGCAAAGTGGTCAGCAACCAACGACTGATAAGCGCCTGCAGTTTGATAATCTGTCGAATGCGCTTCGAAAGCGATACGGTCAACGGTACGAATAAAATCTTTTAATGCACTCGCTTCATTCGATTTGTAGTCAAAAACTTGGGTGTTATCAAACTCAACACCCGGCTGCACCACCATTGCAACCACGCGTTGCCAAGCATCCGCTAATCCTTTATTTGCAAAGAGTTCACGATGGCAAGCTAGGGTTTCTTGCACAGCAACTTGGCTGGTCGGTTGTAGACTGTCAATCTGTTCATCAGCGCCACCAGGAGGGGGAACTTCAGTACCAATCACATAAACAATATCACTACGACCAAACGTCGCAATCGCGGCTGCTTCCGCTGTTTGACACAACAAGGCAGCGCGATTAGCTACAATATCATCGCTTAACACGTCAGGGTCGTCAGCACAGGGCATGCTGGCATCTAAGTGAATTTTCTTAAAACCAGCCTTCACGTATTCAGCGACTAAGTCACACGCTTTGGCCATTGCGGCTTGGCTATTTTCACTCGTCCAACAGACTGGTCCCAAATGATCACCGCCAAAAATCAGTAACTGCTTATCAAAACCAAGTTCGTCGGCCATCTCTTCGACTTTGGCAATAAAATCCGCGGGACGCATCCCGGTGTAACCGCCAAATTGATTAACCTGATTGGCCGTGGCTTCAATTAATAGCAGCGTATTTTCCTGCTTGGCATATCTTATCGACGCTTCTAGCACCCAAGGGTGAGCTGAGCAAATGGCATAAATGCCTGAGTTTTTCCCTGATTTATTGGCTTCGATTAGGGCTTGAAAACGCCGCATATGATCACCTCTTAAGACGTTATTAAATGTACCTCAATTCCGGCGGCAACCAATTGCTGATGAACATCAGCTGGAATACCACTGTCCGTAACCAAAACGTCAATTTCTTCGCAGGCGATAATGCGATGCACACCTTTACGATCGAATTTACTGGAGTCCGTCACCACTATGACTTGCTTTGCAACCTTACACATCTCGCGGTTAAGCGCAGCTTCCGGTTCAAAGTGTGTTGTTACACCAACATCAACAGAGAACCCATCAACACCGAGCACCAGACGGTCAAAGTGATATTGCTTTAGCTGATCTTCTGCATGGCTGCCATAAAACGACAGTGACTTTTTACGCAGTGAACCACCGGTCATCAACACTTCAACGCCATCAGCTGCAACGAGCGCTTGCGCCACGTTAAGCCCATTGGTCATCACCACTAGCTGTTGATGCTCGGTAAGTTGCTTCGCAACCTCTTCAGTGGTGGTACCTGAATCCAGAATTATAGACTCATCATTGCCTATAAGGCCCGCCACCAACTTTGCAAGCTCGACTTTCACTTGGTGATGATGATCGTGCTTTTCCGTTATGGTGAGCTCTTTGGTTAACCTAGAACTCGCAACGGCACCACCATGAGAGCGAACCAACAAACCTTTTTCATGCAGGGCATTGAGATCATTTCTGATCGTCACGGTTGATACACCAAATTGTTCTGCCAGCTCAGATACTTCTACTCGTTCCGTTTGACCAACGAGTTGAACGATTTCGTGGCGTCTTTCGATGGTGTTCAGCATGACACCTCCTTTCGTTTTGGTTGAATTTAGTCTACACAGCTTTCATTTGCTTTCAATTCATTTTTTTAACTTTAAACAAAAATAAACATAAACAAATGTTTTATAAGGATTTAAAGTTAAATTAGAAACGCATTGAAAACAAATCGAAAGAATATGAAAGATATTTTTCTTGCGTTCAAAATAAAACTGCCGTAATAATAACCAAAAAATAACATTTCGTTTTTAACAACAAGAGTGAACAACTAAGAGGTTATTATGGGTGATCTAAACCGCCGGCGATTTCTTCAATCAATGGCTGCTATCGCAGCAACAAGCGCAGTGGTTGGCTGCGCGAGTAACAATAATAAGACGCCGCTTACACCAAAGCCACAAGGAAATTCAGTTCAAGGTCTAGTCGTACCGAAACTGGATGTCGTGCGAGTGGGCTTTATTGGTGTAGGTCAACGTGGTGTTGGCGCGGTAAAGCACTTTTGCCATCTTGACGGTGTCGAGATCAAGGCCATCTGCGATACGCACCAAGCAGTCGTCGATAGAGCCGTTAAAATTGTTGTCGACAAGGGTTTACCAAAACCTGCGACTTACGGCAAGAGTGATATGGACTATCGCCGCATGTTGGCGCGCGATGACATTGATATTGTGATCATCTCTACGCCTTGGAAATGGCATACGCCTATGGCGGTAGACACAATGGAAAGTGGCAAACACGCTTTGGTCGAAGTGCCAGCAGCAGTAACCATAGAAGAAGCGTGGCAATTGGTAAATACCGCAGAGCGCACGCAAAAGAACTGCATGATGTTGGAAAACGTTTGCTATGGTCGCGACGAGCTGATGGTATTAAACATGGTTCGCCAAGGGCTATTCGGTGAGTTACTGCACGGTGAAGCAGCTTATATCCATGAACTTCGTTGGCAAATGAAAGAAATTGAGCATAAAACTGGCTCATGGCGCACACATTGGCATACCAAACGTAACGGTAACCTCTACCCAACCCATGGTCTAGGCCCGGTTTCTCAATATATGAATATCAACCGTGGCGATCGCTTCGACTATATCTCCTCCATGAGTTCACCAGCGCTTGGTCGTGCAGCCTATGCTAAACGTGAATTTCCAGCAAATCATGAACGAAACCAACTGAACTATATTGCTGGAGATATGAACACCAGCATCATTAAAACCATCAAAGGTCGTTCGATTATGGTACAGCACGATACCACTACCCCACGCCCTTACTCCCGCCATAATTTAATTCAAGGTACTAACGGCGTATTTGCAGGATTCCCCAACCGCATCGCGCTTGAAAACGGCGGGAGTAAGAGCTTTCACGAGTGGGATTACGACATGAATGATTGGTACGGTAAATATGACCATCCACTTTGGCAAAAAATGGGGGCTGAAGCAGAGCGCAACGGCGGCCATGGTGGCATGGATTTCTTAATGTTCTGGCGCATTATTTACTGCCTTCGTAATGGCGAGCCGCTAGATCAGGATGTTTACGACGCAGCTGCTTGGTCAGCGGTCTTCCCTCTTTCAATGGACTCAGTTGCAGACAGAAGTAATAGCAAGGACTTCCCGGATTTCACTAGGGGCACATGGCGCACTGCAGCACCACTAGGCATTGTCACATAACTAACCAGAGGTTAAATACGCTATCTATAGCAAGTACTAACAATGCCTGAATAAGCGCCCGTAAAGCGGGCGCAATAATAACAACACTCAACAGGACAACAAGATGAAACACACTCTAAAACTGTGTGCTGTGGGATTGGCCGTGAGCTGTGCCCTGTCCCAATACGCGCACGCACAGGAAACAGAACAAAACAGCGGATCTGACGAGCAAGATAAAGCCAAGCAACAAGTCGAGAAAATTGAAGTACGTGGCGTACGTTCCAGTATCAAAGAGTCACTCTTTCTCAAGAAAAACGCCGTCGGCGTAATGGATGCCATCGTTGCCGAAGACATTGGCAAGTTCCCAGATCAAAACCTAGCTGAAGCGCTACAACGAATGACAGGTATCGCCATTACCCGTAACGCAGGTGAAGGACAAAACGTCACAGTGCGGGGCCTTGGCGGGGACTTTAACGTTACCACCATCAATGGTCGTAGAATGGCATCTGAACACACAAGCCGTGACTTTAACTTCGATTTAATTGCGCCTGAAATGGTTCAAGCATTAGAAGTATACAAGTCACCACAAGCACAAACACAAGAAGGGGGGATTGGTTCGGTCATCAATATAAAAACCCGCCGACCGTTAGATATGGATGGCTTTACCCTCGCCGGAAGTGCCAAAGCCATTTACGAAGAACGTACCGGCGATACCAACCCTCAAGCCTCCTTCCTAATTAGTGATACCTTTTTTGACAATACCTTTGGCGCCCTATTTACCGCCGTTTATTCCGAGCGAACACAACGCGAAGACTCCTATGAAGGACAAGGGTTTTACGATCCAGAAGAAAATACTGACGTGCGAGTCCCTGTTGACAGTAACCGAAATGGCGAGCTAGATGAGGGCGAGAAAGTACACCCATCAATGATCCCAGGATATGTGCGCTACTCGAACTGGCAAGATAAACGTGAGCGCATTGGTGCGAGCCTAGCGTTACAATGGCGTCCAACGAATGATATTGATGTCACCTTTGATAGCTTATACTCAAGCTACAAAACCGACGGTGAAAAATATCAAATCTCTTTCGTCACCTATGATGAACCTTGGACACCGGGGATCCCAGCGGTAGGTGAATTAAAATTTAATGAAGATGGCAACGTCAACTACATTGAGTTAGTCGACGGCGCGATGGCTGAGCTACTAAATGTCTCTGAGCCTCGCAATACCGACACTTGGCAGGCCGGTCTTAACTTCAAGTGGTATGCTACCAGCGATCTAACGCTTGAATTTGACGTGTCTAAGTCGCGTGCCGAGCGGATCAATGATGGCGACAACCGCTACATCGTGGCACGTGGCTTTGTGGATACTATCACTATAGATCAAACAGGCGACAACCTCCTGCCAGATGTGACCATGTCACCAGCACTTAATGCCGATCAACCCTTTGGAGCTCACTACAGCTACAACTATGGCACGGAAGTGATAAGCGATGTTGAAGAGTTAAGGCTTGAAGGGACATTTATTCCTGAATGGGAATTTGTCAAAGACATCAAGTTTGGTTTTCATTACGGAAAGCAAACTAAAGGCAGAGACGTAAGTAAATCAGATGATCCGTCAATGTTTAGTAATGGTGGGGCTTATTTTAAAAACTCAGATTACGACAGCTTTGATAACTCAAGTGTGGAAAAGCTCGGTGGTCTTAACTTATTTAGACTACCCGCAGATGTACTTGTACCCGCCAACTTTGATAACTTCCTAGATGGTGAGCCGGGCATGCATCCTGCGCCGTGGGCAAGCTTTGACTACGACAAACTCTATACATTTTATCAATCCATCAATGCCCAAGCCGCAGATGAAAAAATTAGAGCCACCAAGAGCCCTAAAGATTCCTACGAGCTTTCTGAGTCAACGTTTGCACTTTATTTAGAGACCAACCTAGTCGGCGAGCTGTCGGAAATGCCTTACAACCTAAACCTAGGCGTAAGAGCAATCAAAACCGAGATCACCTCTGATGGCTACGTTTTTGATTACCCAAGTCTGGTATACAACGTAGAAGAAGACGAAGATGGCGATATTATCTATCGTATAGAAGGGGATATTGCCGATTATTACTCCGATTCTTACGTAGAAGATGACTACACTGATGTACTGCCTAGCATGAACTTTAAGTTAGAAATAACAGACTCACTGTTATTTAGAACCAGCGTGGCTAAAGTTATCACCAGACCTAGCATCGATTTTCTAACCCCATATAGCTCAATTAATTTCAGTAAGTTTGAGCTTAATCTTGCCAACCCTGGGATCAAACCACTTAGAGCAGACCAACTTGATTTGGGACTAGAGTGGTACTTCTCTGATTATGGTGCGCTCACCTTTGCAACCTATTACAAAGACATTAAATCTGTTATCGCTCAGGGGCGTGTCGGTACGATAAAAGTGGGTAAATTCATAAAAGACGGCGTTGAAGTTGACGGTCCGGAATTTACCCAAGTATCTCCACGTTCGGAAGCGGGGGCAGAGATCAAAGGTTTCGAAATTGCTTATCAACAGTCGTTTGAGGAATTGCTACCGGCACCTTTTGATGGCCTAGGTATGCAAATCAACTATACATTTACGGATAGTAAATACGACGACCCCGAAAAAGATGAGCTACCGTTCGCTGGAATGTCTGAGCATTCTTACAATGCAGTTATCTATTATGAAAAGGATGACTACCAAGCGCGTATCGCTTACAACTGGCGAGATGATTATCTGAAGTATCCAGATGCATGGGGCGGCCCGGAATGGGCAGCGGATTATGGTCAGTTTGATTTCAGTGCCAGCTATAATCTTACGGCAAAGACACGAATTGACCTAAACGTGACCAACCTCACCAATGAGCGTCAATGGTCATACATTAAAACCCAAGAGCAAGTGAGCCACTTGAGCCGTTACGGCCGCAGTATCAGTTTAGGCATTAACACTTCTTTCTAATCAACATGGGGCAACGCGCCCCATTCAAGGAACTTAAGATGAAGAATACAATAATGACACCGATACTGCTGTGCGCCTCGCTATTTACCTCAGCGCAAGAGGCTTATATCAGCAGTTACGGCAACGCTTGGGTCAACAACGATATTGACGCCAGCAAGCAATATATAACTCAAGCAGGAATTGCCCCATGGCAGGATAAGCAGCTTAGATTTAATCACTATTTTTATGCCAATAACGTTGGCACCTATACCCTCTATTTACACCTTGAGAAACCAAGTGCACCAAGTACATTGCTGGTAACGCATAACAATAAACAAGTGACGCTTAACCTCGATAGACAAAGCCCGACTAAGGTTAAAGTCGGTGACTTTGCTGTGACACAAGTTGGCTATCAAACGGTCCAAATAGCCGGTGACACATTAGCCAAAGGGCGAAACAGTACCTTCCCCGCCATTACCGGGCTCAGTCTCGATGGCGAGGCCATGACCCCTGCACCTAACTATGTCAAAGAAGACTTTTACTGGGGTCGTCGCGGCCCTTCAGTACACCTTTCCTATACCGTACCTGACAAAAAGGACTATAACTGGTTTTACAACGAAGTGACGGTGCCATCTGGCTATGATCCACAAGGTTCGTATTTTATGGCGAATGGTTTTGGCGAAGGTTACTTTGGTATTCAGGTAAACTCACCCAGCGAGCGCCGCGTGCTGTTTTCGGTTTGGAGCCCATATCAAACGGATGATCCGAGCACGATTCCTGACAATCTTAAAATCAAATTACTCGCTAAAGGCGACGGCGTTTACGTCGGTGAATTTGGCAATGAAGGTTCTGGAGGACAAAGCTATTTACGTTATAACTGGCAGCCAGATACGACATATCGCTTTTTAGTCAATATCGAGCCCAGTACGACTTATGAAGGCCATACTGAATATCGCGGCTATTTTTATGCGCCGGAAACCGGCCAATGGAAGCTAATCGCAGCCTTTAGCCGCCCTGAAACCAACACCTATGTTGCAAGACCGCATAGCTTTTTGGAAAACTTTTTACCCGAAGCTGGACAGTTTGAGCGTAAGGCATTTTATAATCGCCAGTTTTTGCGTGACACCCAAGGTAACTGGGTTGAGTTAAATCAGGCTAAATTCACTTATGACGCCACCGCCAGAAAAGGGTCGCGTTTGGATTATCAAGGTGGTGAGGAGCAAAACCGTTTTTACTTACGTAACACCGGTTTCTTCACGGGACCCACACCTTATCTCAGCGAATTCACTCGCCCTAGCAGCAATGATGCGCCGGTGATCCCATGGCAGTCACTACAGGCACACCCTTAATTTAAATGATAGCTTCTCTCTGGTCGGCCAATGCTACCGTAGCTTTGGTCGGCTTTTACTTCTTCTATACTAACCAAAAACTCTAAATAGCGCCGAGCGGTTGAGCGGCTCACCCCCACCAATTCTCCCATTTGGGTTGCTGTAAACACCTGCTTGGGCTGACTTTGAAATGCCGTACGAATTTTTTCCAAAGTAAGTGGGTCAACGCCTTTAGGTAGTCTAGCCGTACTTTGTACGCTCGCCTGTTCACTACCAAATAAGGTGTCGACCATAGATTGCGTCACTTCATTGGCACCATCCAAACACTGCTGACGTGCTTCAAAGCGGGCGAGTGCGAGGTCGAGCCGTTCCAAGATCAGCGGTTTAACTAAAAAATCACAGACTCCCAGACGGATCGCTTTTTCTAGCGTCGCCACTTCTTTTGCTGCGGTGATCAGCATCACTTCGCTTTTACAGCCTTGCTCGCGTAGCATCTTTAAAAACTCAAGACCGTTACCATCGGGTAGATAAATATCCAATAAAATTAAGTCGGCTTGTATCGCACTCAACAGTACCGTCGCGGTAGAAACATTGTCGCTACTGGCCACCACCCGATATTGCCCTTGCCTTGCGCTACTTGGTGTTGCTGGTGTCACTAGGTATTGCGCTAATAATTGTGCCACAGCTACTTCATCTTCGATGATCACCACAGAATAAGTCATTGTTATTGCTCTTTTACTTGCTTGGGAATAAAGACCGTGATCCTTGCACCAAGTAATTCAGACTCCCCAACCTCTAAGGTTCCGTGGCAGGAATCAAGATTTGTTTTTACGAGATATAAGCCAACACCATGTTGGTCGCCGGACTTAGTACTAAACTGCGGCGTAAACGCCTCTTCGACATTACCAATCAGTCCAGTGCCGCTATCTTCAACATCAAAGATAATATCCTGAACTGTTTCATCCACTGTTACGACCACTTTGGCAGGCCGTAACTGTGCCGTCGTTCTCGCCGCTTCGATGGCATTATCGATGAGATTACCTAATATTGAAACTATTCGTTCCAACATCTCTTTTTGATGGATAGCGCACAGCGCACTGTCGGAACTCACCTCTAGTGCCACATTATGCTCTCGCGCTTTATGGTATTTACCGAGTAATAAGCCCGCGATCACTGGCTCTTGTATATAGGTGAGGAGGTTTTCAATTTGCGCTTGTGAGCCTTGGCTTTCTTGACCTATCAGCTCAATCGCTTTGTCATATTGTGCCATTTGGATAAGCGCGCCAATGGTATTTAACTTGTTTGAATAGTCGTGCGTTTGCACTCTCAACAGTTCTGCAAAAGCCTGTACTTTAGTGAGCTGCTTTGACACATACTCTAGTTCATCGGAGGGTCGCATACTCAGTAAAATACCTTCGTGTTGACCTTGCACTTGCAGCGCAAACCGCGATAACACCAAACGCTTGTCAGCAACAAATAGCTCAAAACCAACTAAAGGGCGATTGGGATTATGCAACAAGAAGTCGCTATGCTCTGGCAACAGATCGCTCAGGTGCAAACCTTGCTTACTCAAGCCGCGAGGCTTTTCGAGAATTTCGCACGCACGTTGATTCAAACGACGCACGCTGCCATCAGGGTCAAGCGCGATAATCCCCGTCCGTACGGTATTCAGTATCGCCTCTTGCTCTGCAAATAAGCGCCCGATTTCATCTGGTTGCAGGCCAAAAATGGCTTGGCGGACACGTCGACCAATCCAAATTGCGGCAATGACACTGAGCAGTAACACCGCTGCTGCTCCAACAAAAACGGCAATGCTGCGCTGCAACACCAACGACTCGACGGATTGCACTAAAAAGCCTACCGAGACTAAACCAATCACCTCACCAGCGGGAGAATACACAGGCACTTTACCGCGAATAGACTCACCTAAACTGCCCTGTGCAGTCGAGATATAACTCTCTCCTGACAGTGCGGCTTGACTATCCCCTCCGACCATAGTGCGACCAATTTTTTGCTCATCTGGGTGGGCGATACGTCGCGTTTCGGTGTCACCAATGACGATAAAATCTGCGCCAGTTGCCTGGCGCAGCAGCTCAACATTAGTATTGAGGCGTTGGATCTGTGAGCTATCCCTATCTGCTATGAGTGCCGTCATAACATCTTCACGAACCGCCACCGCCTTAGCCAAAGCCAAGGCTTTTTCTCCCACTTCCTGATGTAAGCTTTGCGTAATAACCTGATACACCAGCGCGGTAAATAAGCATGCTTGGATCACACACAAGCCCACAACCCAAGTGATCAGTCGCGTTTCTAAGCGTTTTGGTCTGCGTGCTAATTTTTGTGATTGCGACACACCTATTTCCTCACTGCTGGGTTACTGCGCAACTTTTCGTTGCTGGAAGTACTCTTTTAATGGGATCAACAACACTAACATGGCAAGCGCAAATATGCCTAAAGTTAGTGGCCTCTCCCAAATAAAGCTAATAGAGCCATCCGAAATCATCATGGCGCGGCGGTAATTGCGTTCGATCATATCGCCAAGAATAAACCCAAGGAGCAAAGGTGCCATCGGGAAACTCAATAATCTCAGCACCACCGCCACCAAGGCAAAACCTACCATCATAAACAAATCGAAGGTATTAAATGACACCAGATAAACGCCAATCAAGCTAAAGAATAAAATCATCACCGTGAGGACCGAGCGTGGCAGAGTCAAAGCCTTTGCAAAATAAGGGATCAGTGGCAAATTTAAAATCAGCAGCACAATGTTGCCAAAATACATGCTTACAATTACCGACCAAAACACCGTAGGATTATCCTGCATTAACGTAGGACCCGGCTGAATACCATAAGCAATCAGCGCCCCTAACATAATCGCAGTGGTGCCAGACCCCGGGATCCCAAGCGTTAACAAGGGCACAAATGACCCAGTACAAGCAGCATTGTTTGCCGACTCAGGTGCCGCTAAGCCGCGGATTTCACCACGCCCAAAACGCTCACGAATGGCTTTTGGTGCCAAATTTCGCTCCGTTGCATAAGCCATAAAACTCGCAATCGTTGCGCCAGCCCCCGGCAATACGCCAATGATAAACCCTAAAATCGAAGAGCGCCCCACAACTGGCGCCATTTCTTTCACTTCAGCGCCTGATAATTTTGTTGAGCCAATAACGGGGGTGTCATCATCATTCGAACCTTGATTAGCTTTTTCAGGACGGATCACGTTGATCAACGCCTCAGACAATGCAAAGGTTGCCATTGCGACCAACAAAAAGCTTACGCCGTCTAGCAAGTCTGCCTGACCAAAGGTAAAACGCTCAGTTCCAGATGAAGGGTCTATTCCCACCGTCGACAACATCAAGCCAAATACAGTCATCATCATGGCTTTTAAAAATTGCCCTTTTGCAGAAAAAGCAGCAATCGCAGTCAAGCCCAAAAACATCAACATCACATAGTCTGGAGACTGAAAGCTTAAGCTCACTTTTGCAAGTAGTGGTGCGGCTATCATGAGCATCAACGCACCAATCGTTCCGCCAGTAAATGAAGCATAAGCGGCAATAGCCAAAGCCTTACCCGCATGTCCTCGTTTTGCCATTGGATAGCCGTCAAATGACGATGCCACAGTACCAGCTACACCGGGAGCGTTAATCAAAATAGAGGAAGTCGAGCCACCAAAAATAGCGCCGTAATATACGCCCGCCATTAAGATCATACCGGAGTCGGCACCGATGTTGTAAGTGATAGGGATCATCAACGCAATCGCCGTGATTGGCCCTAAGCCGGGCAACATGCCGATAAACGTACCGACAAAGCAGCCAACAATTACGTACAGTAAGTTTTGCCACATAAAGGCCGTGGACAGGCCAACTAAAATACCGTCTAACATGGCTTAACTCCAAAAATCACCTGGAACCAGATAGATCCCAAGTAGCTGCGTCATAATGGCCCAAAACACGATAACCACAGGTACTGACGCCAATAACAAAATTTGCTTACGTCGCTCACCCATAATTAAAAAGCCACAGCCTAAAAACAAAATGGTCGAAACAATAAACCCGAGTTCTTCAAGCACACTGCTGTAGATAAGCATCAATACAATCAGTGCTGCACATTGGGCTATGGTTGCCTTGGAGGTAGTCTCTGCTTTTTCACGTGTATCAGGTGCAGGGACGCCTTTAAACAGTGTTGCGGCAATCGACAAAAGACAAACAACAATGCCAATCAGCGCGTATACCTTAGGCAAAGTTGCTGAGTTTACCGCCTCGTACTCTTCAAAAGGCATAATCGGGATCTGCCAAGCAGATACCGCATAGAGTGAAAACAGAATTAAAAACAGCACTGGGCCTAACAATTCTCGGTTTAACATAGTGAATTACCCACTTTTAGGTGATGCAGTAACCTCACTGCAACCACCTATTTAATTTAATCAGCGTCTAACGAAACCCAATTCTTCCATCACCACTTTCAGCTGTGCTTCTTGTGCCTCTAGCGCCTCAATAAACTCGTGCTGTGGCTTAAATAGATTCAACCAACCGTTGCGTGCGCGCACCGCTTCCCACTCTTTGCTTTGCACCAGTTTTTGTAATCTCACGGTATATTCGTCGAGTTTTGCTTGAGGGAAATCCGGAGCCGCAAAAAAACCACGCCAGTTAACAAATTCCATGTCATAGCCTAAAGACTTCAGGGTTGGGATCTCTGGATAGTCCGCGATAGGCTCTGGCGCAGTAACAGCAAGAATGCGCGCCTGACCACTTTTTGCCATGTCGAGCGCTTCACTTAATCCGGTCGAGAGCATCTTCACCTCGCCAGACAATAAACCGGCCTTAGCTTTGCCACCGGCATCGTAAGGAATGTAACGCAGCTTACGACCATCAACGCCTGCTGCTTTTACAGCTTGTGCTGCAACGAGATGATCCATACTGCCGCGAGCAGAACCACCCGCAACGGTCACAGAGCCCGGGTTTACTTCTAGACGAGCAATCACCTCCTGCCAGCTCTTAAAAGGCGAATCATCACGCACCACGAATGCACCATAATCGGCAATTACGCTGGCAACGGGCGTTAAATCACGATAACTATAGGGGATCTTACCCGACAACGCGCGCAGCACGATTGGCGTTGAATTAACCATCAACATATCGCCTTTTTTATTGCCCGATTCAATCAAATAAGCAATAGCACGGCCGCCACCACCGCCTGACATATTCTGAAACGATGCATTGGACTCAAGCCCTGATTTCACTAACGCCTCGCCCACAGCTCGAGCCGTGGTATCCCAGCCACCACCTGGACCACCGGGAATTAAAAAGTGGGTATCCGCTAATACCTGAGTAGACATCATCGCCACGCCAGCCATTGCTAACTTGAGATGCTTTAATGCAAACTTCATAACCTGCTCCCGTTAAAATAGATACTGCAAGCGTGCAGCAAAGCCAAATCCTGAATCTTCGTCACCAACCAACGCGGTACTTCCAGCGCCTGAAACATCCGCATAGACAAGGTTAGCCATGAACTTTAAGCTGCTGGAATGGTAATAGGTACCGCCCAGTGTGTAGGCGTCGACTTGCGTGCCTTGGTTGGCGTTTTCAGCATCCATGCTGGAAATACGTGCAACCAACTCCCACGCATTTTTTACCCCTTTAGGCTGCTTAAATACCGCAGAGCTTGCGGAATATTGTTTGTGTTCACCGGTCAGGAAATAGCTCAAAGACAAGTGATAACCCGAAATATCTCCCCCATCTAATGCAGAAGTAGGGTCGAGGGTATCTAAGTTGCGTGTGGCATATTCGGCCTCAAGCATAAAGGCATTATGTTGATAAGCGAGTTCTAACCCGGCTTGTGACATGCTATCAAGGGCAACGACATCACCGCCTGCAGCATAATCCACGAGGCGCACTTTGGCTTCGCGTACTTCACCGCGAGCAAGGCGATTACCCAGCGTAGCACCGCCCATATCACGGTACGAACCCCAACCACCTAAATGCAGGGTTTTACCGGGAGTGTGTTGCGACCAAGTCAAACGCCCCGAATAGGCAAGTGCCAGACGGTCATCTTGGTCACGCCCAGATGCACCAAAGGCGTCGTTTTTATATACCCCTAACGCATAGCGAAAACCGGAATCTTTAAAATATTGATAAGCTGATGCGCCCCATCGAAAGTAAGGAGAAAACGTATCAGCGATAGAGCTGCGCTCTATGGTATTGATGTGTTTGCTGCTGGTGAGCGCATTCAGGGTGATATCTTCTCTTAATTTACCAAACTGAAAGCGCGGGCCGTTGTTCCAGCCGGTATAACGCACTCTTACAGTGACTATCTCGGCATCGCCTTCAGCAAAATCGAGTAGTAACTTGTGTTCCCAGTCGCCTTGCTCACTCTCTACATAGGTGCGGATCCGGCGCGGAAAAAAGTCGCTGGCGGCATTACCCTCATTATCGGCGCTGTATGCACCACTAAAATGGTTAAAATCGAGTTGTACACGCCCACCAAACTCAAGGTTCAGTGATTTATTGGACTGTAATTCCTTTAATTGCGCTTCTAGCTTTGCAACCTTGCTGGCTAGTGCTTCATCTTGTTGTGCCAAAACGGGGCAAGCAGTTACTGCAATTAATGACATTGCTGCAACTGGCTTCATTATTGTTGTTCTCATTGCTCTGTACTCATTTGTCTTAAACGTATTGTGACTAGCGACTACAACCTGCTATCAAGTACGAGCTTATTGTTAACCCTCAATTAACCATAGATTGCGGAAATAAGTTGATTAAGTTGAGTAAAACGCGTTTTGTGCATAAAAATCATGAGCAATATGCACAAAACCCAAAGTAGTGTGGAAATAAATAACGAGTGAAGCGAAAGTATGACTACTGCGTTAATCAAAATATCTAAGATGTGGATGATGAATTAACCTAGCTTTTCTCTGAAGCTCTGGAAACGGTGAGCCTACAAAGCTCAATATAGAATAATACTTTGCCCCTAGAATAAGCAGAAATAAGACACACAACACACCAAAAACCATCACATTAATAAAACAATACACTCAATAAATTTAAATTTGGTGTAATTCCAATCACTTAGATCTAAATAAGAATTATTTTCAAAAAGAACGTTGACAGCCCTTCAAATCTAATTGATAATCACTATCAACAAGGCGAGAGTGACGGCTCAACTTGTTATCACAATAGTTTCTTGACCCGAAACAAGGCTGGTATCCACAACTACCAAGGACGTTAGCAGGCACTTGCATTGCTCCTCGTATTTAGACGCTAACTCCACTTTTTACTTGCTACATTGCTCATATCGGTGACGGTAGATATGAAATCAAAAAGCCCTGCTCAGGGCTTTTTTTATGCCCAAAATTTATTTTCACTTCGGTATTTCCTAGAAAAACAGCCACACTAATATTAATGAGAATTATTTTCAAAAAAGTATTGACTCATTGTTAAATCTAACTGATAATCACTATCAACAAGACGGCAACGTGTTGTTTCGCCAACTCAGTTAGTAAGGTTGATAGTTGTAAAGCCCTGTCTACCTGATGTACTCACTACCTTGAGATTGGCATTAGTACTCTAGTTTGTTTCTCGACCCTGAAACACGGCTGGCCAACGTTAATGGCTTGAATGAACTTAACTCAGTCGCCCCTAAACCTGACTAAGTTTATTCTCACAATTTACTTGCTACATTGCTCATATCGGTGACGGTAGATATGAACGTAAAAAGCCCTGCTCAGGGCTTTTTTTATGCCTAAAATTTATACCAATTGAATTAATTCTCTAATCAATTTGAAGGGTGAAATAGCATATTAGCTTCGTTAAAAATTTCTCATTTAGAACAACTAAATAGCAAAATTTTTGCCTTGCTACTAAAGCTATTTCCCTGCTTCAAGATAGATCATTTACTTAATACAACTGGTATTATATCTATTTTCAGCACTTACCGAAAAACAGCCGTACAAATATTAATGAGAATTATTTTCAAAAAGGTATTGACCTAACGGCTAATCTAATTGATAATCAATATCAACAAGAGAACATGCTCTTGCTGATTCGACCCTGAATCGTGTTGTCGGTGATGTGCTACAACGCCCCTTGATGTGTATCACTGGCAACCACTTTTTACTTGCTACATTGCTCATATCGGTGACGGTAGATATGAATCAAAAGGCCCTGCTCAGGGCTTTTTTTATGCCTACATTTTCTATCAGCGTTTGTTCAGCTGTAATGTCGTGTAATCGTTTTCTTTTACTAGAATCCGTATCATTCTATTTTTCCAAAAATAACAATAATATGAACGCTCGACGCTACCGTTATAACATGTTGTTAAGTCTGCTGCTGCTGGTAGGGTTTATTTTCACCAGCTGGATAAGTATCGAGCATGCTAAACAATCGTTGTATAAAGGGGTGAGCGATGATGCTCTGCCACTCACCAGCCATCTGATTGATTTAGATATACAAAAACGGCTTCAAGCTCCAATTATTGTTTCTCAGCAAATGGCAAATAACGTCTTTATTAAACGCTGGCTAACGTCTTCACAGCAAGACCCTGCGCTTATTTTCACCTACTTAGAAGATACTCGAGCTTTACATCACGCAAAAACAAGCTTTTTAGTGGATGACAAGAGCCTCATTTATTACCACTTTGATGGTAACACCCAGCAATTAGACATTCGCGCCAAACAAAACGATTGGTACCGAGAAAGCTTGCACAGCGATGCTGACTATGCGCTCAATGTTGATATAGACCCAAGAGATAACAACGAAGCCATTGTTTACGTCAATCATAAAATAAGGCAAAACAACGATGTAATTGGCGTTGTTGGGGTTGGCATCTTATTGGCTGATTTACATAATTTAATCGAACAATACGAAGCCAGCTACGCACGCAAACTGTACTTTATTGACCACAAAGGCAGGCTATTATTTTTTAACGATCAGACCCTATCAGGCACCAGTATTCATGATCGTTTTCCAACCCAAGCAACGGCGCTGCTCAATCAATCCGAATATCAATTTCGGTTGGAAACCGACGACCATGCCGAGTTTGTCCATTCGCGCTATTTGGACTCTATAGGCTGGTATTTAATTGTTGAGCAAACAATAGATAAATCCAGTGGAATAAGCGACATACTCACAACCAATTTATGGGTAGGGAGCCTAGTCACCTTATTAATATTGGCCGTAGCGCAGTTGACGTTTAACCATTATCAAAAACGCTTAGAAAAAATGGCGAAGTACGACAAACTCACCGATACCTTTAATCGTCAAGCCTTCGAGCCACAGCTTCAGCATCATTTAGCGAAAGCGCGTACCCAATCAACCCCTGTAGTAATGTTGATGATGGACATTGACCACTTTAAACAAGTGAACGATCAACATGGCCATGTGGTAGGCGACAGAGTGCTGCAATGCTTCTCGAACGTATGTAAACGCCAGATAGAAAACAACGGTTTGTTGTGCCGCTGGGGAGGTGAAGAATTTATGGTATTGCTACCCAAAGCGACGTTAGAACAAGGAATTGCGATTGCTGAGAAGATCCATGTTGCTCTAGAGCAGGCGGAATGTGAGGTCAAAGTGACAGTCAGTATTGGCGTTGCACAATACCATATTGATGAATCAGAAGATGGTTTTATAAAGCGCGCCGATGCCGCGCTCTATCGTGCCAAACAAGGCCGGAATCAAACCAAATTCGCCGCTTAGCGGCGATTCTTACGCGCTCTTGCGCGGCGCTGACGTTTTTCGTCTTCACGCGCGGCCTTTTTAGCCTCAGCTTGTGCTCGTAACTCAGCAACCATTTCTTCTTCCGACTCTCGCATTTCCGGCGTTTCCATCGTGATCTGTCCGATAACAGCATCGCGCAGTTCGTTGATTAAAATCTCCGACATCTTATGCGTATCGACCTGATTGCCGCCCTTTACACAACCACGCTTGCGGCCAGCCATCTCGATAAATGTCCAATCACAGTCCGGTAATTCGTCGAGCTTGTAACGTGCTTTTAAAAGCTCTGGATATGCACCTAGCAGATATTCAGCGGTGTAACTCGCCACTTCTTCATAATTGATAGCCGTATCGCGAATAGCACCCGTTGCCGCCAAACGATAGCCCGAGTTTTCGTTCTCAACCTTTGGCCACAACATACCCGGCGTATCGTAAAGCATAATGCCGTCTTCAAGCTTAATACGCTGTTGCGCTTTAGTTACCGCTGGTTCATTACCTGTTTTTGCAACAATTCTGCCAGCAAGTGTATTGATAAGTGTCGATTTACCCACATTTGGAATACCCATGATCATGGCTTTTAGCTGCTTATCTTGACCCACTTTATGAGGTGCAAGCTTTTTGCAAAGCGCATTAATACGCTGTACTTCATTCGCCTTATCATGACCAAACGCCAGCGCTTTTACACCGCTCTCACGTTCAAAATACTCCATCCACTGCTTGGTCAGTTCAGGATCGGCAAGGTCCGCTTTGTTCATGATTTTGATAACAGGCTTGTCACCACGTAACTGCCCTACCATCGGGTTTTCGCTACTGTATGGAATACGAGCATCCAGCACTTCAATAATGACATCCATCTGCGGCATGATCTCTTTGATCTCATTGCGCGCTTTATTCATATGCCCTGGGAACCACTGTATTGCCATTATAACCACCTGTATTAATTAACTTTAAAAGCTCATATGTTGAACACCTTGCCAAGCTCACACCTACCATAGCGCCATTCGTACGAAGCAAGAGATAAGTAAAGGATACAACATAGGGTACTAAACGCTTTTAATACAGCAGCAGTACCTCATCACTAAGTTGGTTATTCTACTATAAATTGACAGGATTGGGTTAATGGCTTTGTTAGTACGACGATTCAAAGCCGCCTCATCCATATTCACCCAATCATTTTGCTAACGTATGTTCCCCATTAGGGCTGCCCTTCAGCCCTCTGATTTTTTCTAATACATCGGGTGAGTATACAGCTCATAATCAGTGCAGGGACTGTAATTAAAATGACATAAGGTGTTACCAAGATAAGAACTGCCAAGTTTGATTCCGAAAAGTATATAATCCAAACATACATACTAAAAATCAGCATAATACTGCCGTACAAGTAGTTTCTTACTATTTCACGAATCAACCTTATACCTTTAAAACTCAACATCAATTTGGAAAAAGCAAGTGGAGTTGACTTTGCGACTAGGTCCACCATTAATAAGTACAAAAAAGATGACAATGAAAAGTACGTACCATTATAGGCTAAATTGACAAATTCTAAAAGTGGCAAGCTAACGAAAAGAAATAGAAAAGTTAATATATTGTCATGATTAAATTTATCATTCATAAATTTATTTCTTTTTGAATCCTAACAACATAACTATAATTATTTTTAACGTAGTTCTTAATTTTTTCATACTTTTTATTCTGCATCGACTTTACCGAGTACCACTCCAAAATATTGATACCAAACTCAGACTTTGGAGCACCGAAAACGGTTACAGCCTTTTTAAATTCCTCTACATCAGTCTCACCTTGTAAATAATAGAAACTAAAATTCTTACCATAAAGATATAAACCACTTAGGGAATCTAATTTATTTTTTGACAAGCGAGAGATAAGCCATTTATTTTCTGACAAATAACCAGCAACTCTAGTTATGTTAAACAATTGTTTTTGCTCTTTCCAAGACCCATTTCTATGTAGAAAATAGAACTCATTAACACTTATCCCATTCCTTGAATAGTATGCATGCTCTTGATCATTAACATAACCATACAACTCTTCAGAAGGGACTCTCTTAAAATCATCTAAGAATACTGACGGCTTATCATCTATATTATCTATTGAAAAAAGATAACTTACATAATCTTGATAAATAGGCTGACCTTGAAATAACTTTAACGAACCATCTAAGTCAAGACCTTTTATTTTTTCTTTAAGCTCACCAAACCCTACTGCACCTATAAACTTTGCCTTTGTAAAGTCTACATCTTGATACCTACACCTATTATAAAAGTTATAATGTTTATAATTATCAAAAGCTAACTTTATCTTTTTCAATCTATCTTTTCGTTGCAATTCCTTTCTATTAAAAACCTCGCCATAAACGCGCAAATCTATAAAATCAGAAATCACCAACCTTTCACTTATACTATAGCCATCCAAGTTAATCATATCCCCTCGCAAGGAATTTGAACTGGCATCAACATTTAATTCATCTTGCAACTTTTTTATTAATTCAAACCTCTTCTTCGACAACAAGTAATTGGTCAAAGAAAAACTTCTCCCTGAGATGTATATTAACAACTCATGCTTATTACCATCATAGTGTTTTTTCAATAAATCTATAAATGCTTCATCACCTTTATTCTCCAGCAAGATAGTAAGAGATGATTTTGAAACTCGATAACCTAAAGCAGCCAAACTTTCTACATAATCATCACCAACATCATAAATCAAGGCTAATTCTAGAGTATTAAAGTCCCACCCAGTTACAATATTGTGGTGACTAGCTTCCCCTGATATTACCTTTACCACAGCATCAACAACTAAAGATTTTGTGATCTCAACTTCATCTGACTCAATATCAATATCGTTGAACCAATCCCTTTCGTAATAAACATAGGGCCTCTCAACATTTCCACCAAACCCATCAAAATAAAAGTAATTACAATTAGAAGAAAAGGAGAATGGTGAAAAAAATAAACCTATTAAAAAAATATTTTTTGATAAGTGATTCATTTTCTCGTTCCTAGATAGCCCCAAAAATAGGGCCGTGAGTTAGCTTTTAAAATATTTGTGAATTATAGGTTTGAAAATTTGTAAATTATCGTGCCATTCATAACATGCAGATTCTTCTTGGACCGAGTTATAATAGGACTTCCCAAAACCCTTTACTCCTCTAGCAAAAAGCGTCGCTGTTTTATTACATCTATAATTAAACTCTATACCTTTTTTTCCCTTCGCAGACTTTTCCCATTTTACTTTACATGTCGCAGCCATATCTGCGTGAAATTGATCGTCACAATTCTTTTGTCCTGAATCAAGAGTAGAGTAACACTTATCATGGCCGTTGCAGCTATCTCTAAAAACTCCATCCCAGCTATTAAGTATATCAATAGAACCTATTTCTGAGCTACAACCGTCGACTGATATTGTTGGTTTTAACAATGGATCACAAGAGTCTGGTTTTTGATCTGCATAATTACCACAGAGCCATATAACCTCAGCATCAAATGCTCTTGCTTCTTTTTCTCTTTGCTCAGAGCTAGAGTTATCGTACCCATAACGATCACCCAAAGTTTCAAATGTACGACTTAAATTACTAACAGAATGCCGAAATCGGCTCTTCGGAATAGCAACGCCATTTACTTGTATCCTCTCAATAGCATACGCACTTTTAAAGCCGACTGATAGCGAGTTACTATTTGATAGTTCGTAAGCATCGATATCAACATTTAATAAAACAGCCCCCCATCAGACTAAAGATCAAACTCTTTTTTATATTCATTTCATTCCTTTTATTAACTTTTCATGTAACTTATTGTGGTAATTGAAAATATGCTTTGAAATTATAACGTTACCGACTCTTCCAAATATTGGCAAGACTTCAACAACACCTTTTTTCTTAAGGTTAATATAAAAATCATCTTTTACTCCCTCTACACTTTCTATAAAAACCCCTTTATCAACCAGAACATTAAATAAGTTATAAAACCTTTCTTCATCCGTCACCCTATAATCTCGCACCACATTAAAAACCAAGGATTCCTTTTCATTGTTAAAGTAATTGGTCAACTCCTTTCCCATTTCTAATAGTGTTCTTAACTCTGGAGAGTTAGCAAAACTCTCATAGGATGAAAGAGATTTAAAATATAGTTCGTTGTACATTTCTTCAGTTTTCTTTGAAAGATGAAGTCTAGGACAATATAAGCTATACTTTTCTTCGACTAAGCTTAGAAATAAAGAGCGAGCGGTCCTTCCATTCGCGTCAATAAATGGGTGTATAGCTACAACTCTAAAATATAAAAAAAGGTTGCAAGTTAAATTATTTCCAACTCTTTCCTTGTTAAATTTTTTTATCGTATCGTTAATTAAACTTTTAATTTTACTGGGTGCAGGTGGTATATAAATTTTATCATTTTCACTCCTACCAACCCATGACTTATGAGTCCTATAGCCTGGAAGCTCTAAACTGAGGCTTTTATTAATTAAATAAATATCACTTTCCTCAAGCTCCCTTTCCCTCAAACCAAAATCAATAGTTTTATAGAACTTCCCTCTCAATCTCAATATATTTTCAATTTTTATTTTTTAATGAATAACTATAATAATCATGTAAAACCAACTCCATTGGTAGTATATTTTTTAATTGTCTAACACAGAAACTCGAAGATACATATCTGTAAATAAAGTTCTTATAATTATGATCGATCTTGCGTAGACCTAGTTGCATTAAATACCACCATTTTGTAATTACTTTACTGCTAAAGGACCCAATAAAGGTACATCATCATGCTTTTAACATATGTCAATTATAATTTATTTTTTGAGTTATTACTCAAGTAACACTTGGATCTAGCTTTGCTCCCCCCAAACAACTAACATTTAATTAACTTTATAATGTAATTAGAACAGAATACTGATGGATTGATAGGAAAAGACTTATAGTAGGAATACCAACGCCACAATTAAGTAATAATCCACTCAAAAGTTGAGTGGATTGTTCAAACTCAAGAACTCACAACGTAAACTTAGACAGCAGCGCTTCTTGTTCATGGGCGTTTTTAGCGAGTTCTTCGCTGGCGCTGTATTGTTTGTCAGAAAAGCTGCCGACTTCGACACTAATATCGTTGATATGTATTGTATTTTTATTGATTTCTTCAATCACCACACTTTGCTCTTCTATGGCTGTTGCGATTTGAATATTGCGATCCATAAGCTCTTTTACTGCCTCTGAGATTTCTTCTAGCATATGTGTCGCTTGCTCGGTTTGTGACACACATTGCTGGGTTTTATCTCTGCTACTTCCCATAGATTGCTGAACTTGAATGGACGAAGCTTGGATCTGGTCGATCATGGATTTAATTTCGGTGGTGGATTCCTGTGTTTTTGATGCTAGAGAACGCACTTCATCGGCCACAACCGCAAAACCACGACCTTGCTCTCCGGCACGTGCGGCTTCAATTGCAGCATTAAGTGCCAGTAGATTGGTTTGTTCAGCAATGCCATTGATGACCGAAAGAATATTCTCAATATTTTGGCTGTATTCTGCAAGTTGCGTACTCAACTCGTACGATGCAGTAATATCGTCAGCCAAAGCATTAATTTGGCTTCGCGCTTTAAAGAATATTTCTTGCCCTTCGGAGGTCTTTTCATTTACAGAGGTGATAGAGCTTGCGGCTTGCTGCGCGTTACCTGCGATTTCGGTCGAGGTAGTACTCATTTCATTCATCGCGGTAGCGAGGTTTTCAATTAGGCTAACTTGTTGATCAAGTTTCTGTGAAGAATGCGTCGACAGCTCTTTGGCGGCATCACTGCTTATCACCACGTCGTCTGCACGTTCTTTTACATTACTTACTAACCCATGCAAAAAGCCCAAGAACAAATTAAATTGTCGCGCTACCGTGCCGCACTCGTCTTCGTTAACAATTTTTAAGCGCTGAGTTAAGTCACCGCCCCCACTTGCCATGCCGGTGATTGCAGATTCCAAATCCCGTAATGGTTGGAGTAAGTGAATTGCTAACGTCCGTACGCAGAATACTCCAATAGCCACGGCTAAAATAGCAATGATCAGGGAGTTTATTGTAATTTCAGTCAGTGTTTTGTAGGCTTTTGATTTATCGATTAATACCGCCAAATACCAGTCCGTACCAAAGGTGTTATCAAGCGAATGTAAGTAAAACAACCTTTTGCCTTCTTTGGTATCCACTTCTTGCAACTTATCTACGCTATCTAAGCGTAAAGCTGGATATACCTGTTGCAATTTTTTGCCGTTAAATTCGGCATGTTGATGAGAAATTACATTACCAGACTTGTCGACCAAAAAGGCATAGCCCGTGTTATCAAAGTTAACCTGATTGACACTATTAGCGATGGTTTTTAGGCTTAAATCTCCCCCAATTACCCCTTTAAAATTACCGTTCACTACAATGGGAGATACCACCGACAGCAATAATTCACCTGTCGCCGCGTCCGTATATGGACTGGTATAAACGGTTTTATTTTGGTTTTTACCAAGCTGATACCAAGCTCGCTCTCTAAAATCGACGCCCGGAGGATTTTTGCGAGCGGGGTTGTTCGACCTGAGCCCTTCCTCATTAGCCAAAGTACCAAAAGCCAGCAGAAACTCCTTTTTAAACACTGGTGTATTCAGTGCTTGTTGAAAGTTATCATCGCTAAAGTTTTGCTCTAACTGACTTTTTATCACATTAATTTGCGTTGCTTTACCAGCCAGCCAATTCTCTATGCTCACAGCCAGCAATTGCGTGCTATCTGTTACATAGGCATGGGTTTTGGTTTTCACCGAATCGCTAACAAACCAGTAAGTAGAAAGCGTCGTCGTCGTGATGATCAATAAGATCACTATGGCAGAAGTCACAGAGAACTTAGTGCGGATCTTCATATTCAACAGCCTGAATAAAAAGTGCTCGAATATCAAAAGTGTTGTCTATAATTCGATTATTGGCAACTGAGCGATGTAAAAACCATGAATTTTACTTTGAGCAATTCAACCGCACTGATTGGCCTAGCCTGTTTACTGACTTCTTCAGCAACTTTGGCAACCGATCGACCTGTCACCATGGCCGACATTGAAAATCTTGAGCGGCAATTAGCTGAGCTTAAAGCTCGGTTTATGACGCAAAATAGCGAACTAAAGGCCGCAGCTCCAATGGCAAAATCAACACCACAAAGTGACCCGGTAAAACCACCTAGCGAGCCCTCAACCACGCTCAAAACCTATGCCACAATACGCCCGACATTTGGCGTAATCAATCAAGATGACGCAAGTAACTGGGATGTTCGTGACGCCTTATCCCACGCAGGGATTAAAGTAACTCATGAATTTATGCCGGGCTGGCAGGCCGAACTTCATGGTGAATGGGGCATCGATCTCGCCAATGAAGGAAATTTTGGCAAGTCACGCCGTGCTTATACTGCGCTAGGTACACCGTATGGTCGATTTGGCATTGGCAAACAAAGGCCTGCACAGTATCTGTTTATTGCCGAATACGTTGATATTTTTAATCACGCCAGCAGCCCATTTGCTTACGATCCAGAGAGTATTTTTTTCGTTGATAATTTAGTCACTTACCGCTACGAATTGGGGCCAATGACGTTTATCGCCGCAGGCCAATTTAATGGTGATAAGGGCGATAATCAAACGGATTTATTCAACACTGGGTTAAGTTACGATAACGCAGGTTTACACGCAGCGATTACTTATCAACAAAACGATGTGTACGATAACGAGCAACATATTGGCGAAAACCAACTTTGGTCTGGTGCGCTGGCTTACCAATTTACCTCCCGCTTTTACGCTGCTATGGCATATCAGGACAAAGACTATCAACGCGTGGAAGCTCTTGATTCTCGACAAGGCCACACCTTTGATCTTTCGTTGGCCTATCAACTCGCAAAACACTATAAACTCAAAACCGGATATTTTGATTTTGATGACGGTTACGGCAGTCATGATCCGCTTAATCAAAGCTTCGATGGCTACAATGTTACACTTGAGTGGCTACCAACACCGCCCCTCAGAGTGCACTTGGAGTATTTGAACAAGTCCTTCGACAACCAAATCGATATGGACTCCATCTCCATTGGCTTTAGGTACGATTACAAGCAAGAGTGGCAATTTGATTAGTTAGAATAATAATTTCTAATTTGGATTGATTTATACATCAAGTATTCAAGTGGGGGTGGTACACTCGCGCAAGGCTTAGAAGTATTCAAGTTTAAAGAGGCGGTATGAACCACGCTCCTATTTCACTCAATATTACCGCGAGCGCCAAAATCGAGAGCATTGTGGTGCTACACGGCTTGTACATGTCTGGTTTTGTGATGCGGCCGCTTAGCGCTCGCTTAGGTAAATCGGGCTACCGTATTCTCAATTTAAGCTATAACACATTAACACCAGATATTGATGAGATCTGCGCCGCTATTGATACTTTTGTTGGCGACTGTCCCGCCGCCCTCGTTTGCCACTCCATGGGGGGCTTAGTTGCAAGAGCATATTTAGAACGAGGTTCTGCCGCGAGCAAGCAAGTAAAAAAAGTGGTGACCTTGGGGACACCACATAAAGGCAGTGCCATTGCCAAGCATATGCACGACAAAGGACTGGAGCTACTGTTAAAAAACAGTGTGGAGTTTTTATTATCTAACAATCAAGATTGGCCTTTCGACGCCAAGCTTTACAGTATTGCCGGTGACTTACCCATTGGACTAATGCCACTGCTACAAAAAGGTAGCCAGTCGGATGGCACTGTGCTGTTAGAAGAAACCAAGCTCAGTGGCATGGCCGAGCACAAAGTATTTCATCTCAGCCATACCAGCTTAATATATTCCCGTGCGGTAATGGACTATATCTGCGAGCTGTTAGGGAGGCCTTAGTGCTCTGCGCTTGCAGCTACTTTGTAAGCAATCACTGCGATCAAGCCAACTAATAACGGTACTGGCGCTGCAATATAGCCAAAGGTATCTGAGTTTGCGATGCTTGCGCCAGCTAAGTGACCTACGAGCCCAACAACAAAAGCCACTAAAGCGATAACAACGACGACGAGTTCCATTTTATGTTCTGATTTTGTTTTGCCTTTCATACTCATTTCCTCCAGTAGTAGACACCGCGTTTTTTGTGTCTTGACGAAATGATTATGCGCTTATGATGCGGCGATATTTTGACCTAAATCAAGTTTAAAACCGCCAAAATACGAACGAGATTAAACACTTGTCTTAGATCAAAAACTACGCGCTCTGGTAAGGTTTTGGGAAAAGTTGGCAAGCTTTATTCCCGCCAAGTATTCATGTCACCTTGTTATTGTTGAGCGCTTTTTGGGGTTTCATCTTGTTTTTTACCACGCTCATCCCAACGTTATATTGTATTAATATTTAATATGTTTTTATTTTATTAATTGATTTTTCCGATTAAACACTTTGATTTTATTCATTGGGCAATCACCTAAGGTTGCGCCATACTGACTGTGAATCAACAAGGAGCATCGCATGACAAACATTAATTCTATCGGTTTAGACAAAGCAAAGAGCCAAGCGCTAGTAACGTCACTTAATACGCTACTAAGCAGCTACCAAATTCAATATATGAATGCCCGTGGTTTTCACTGGAATATCAAAGGTCGTGAGTTTTTTGAACTACACCTAAAATTTGAAGAAATTTATACGCTATTACTTGAGAAAGTCGATGAAATCGCAGAGCGTATTTTGACAATTGAAGGCAACCCATTGCATGCGTTTTCTGATTATTTGGAAACCAGCAAAATTCAAGAAGCAAAAGGGATCAGCAATGGTACGCAAGCACTAGAAACCCTGCTTGATGGCTACACAACGCTTATTTCTATGCAGCGTGAGATTCTAGCGCAGGCGGGCGAAGCCGAAGATGAAGGGACAGCTGCGCTAATGAGCGACTACATCAAAGAGCAAGAGAAGCTGGTGTGGATGCTTAAAGCATATTTAAACTAAGATTAAGGCTAGGGTGTACAAGTCGAGCTAAAAGCTACGACCTACAAGCGAGCCAGCTCCTACCTTGATTCTCCTCTGGTAGGAGCGAATTCACCTCGCGATCTTTTATCTCGCTGTTGTCGAGTTAGAGCTAGGGTGTACAAGTCGAGCTAAAGCTACGACCTACAAGCAGAGCCAGCTCCTACCTAGGTTTTCCTCTGGTAGGAGCGAGTTTACCTCGCGATCTTTTATCTCGCTGTTGTCGAGTTAGAGCTACGACCTACCATTCAATAAGCTGATAAAGAATGCCATTTCTAGTGCTCTTTCATGTAAGCTTTTAAATCGGCCTGAGGCACCACCGTGACCTGCTTCCAAGTCGGTTTTAAAGATCAGCACGTTATCATCCGTTTTATATTCTCTAAGCTTAGCAACCCACTTCATTGGCTCCCAATACTGCACTTGCGAGTCGTGCAGACCTGTGGTGACTAGAATATTTGGATAGGCTTTGGCTTCAATATTGTCATACGGCGAATACGCTAAAATATTCTGGTAGTCCGCTTCATTATTCGGATTACCCCATTCATCATACTCATTGGTTGTCAATGGGATTGACTCATCCAACATGGTAGTTAACACATCCAAGAAAGGCACATGGCAGCCTAACCCTAAATACAGCTCTGGAGCTTGGTTTGCAATTGCACCCATTAACAGGCCGCCTGCACTCCCGCCTGATGCAAACACTTTGTCTTTATGGCCGTAGCCCTGCTCAACCAAAGCCTTGGTAACATCAATAAAGTCGTTAAAGGTATTTTGCTTATGCGCTTTTTTGCCTTGCTCATACCATTCACGACCAAGCATCTCAGAACCTCGAATATGCGCAATCGCGTATACAAACCCTCTATCTAACAGGCTTAGAATTTGACTAGAGAAGTTAGGGTCGATAGTAATACCATAAGAACCATAGCCATACTGCAATAGTGGATTGCTACCGTCTTGATTAAACTTATCTTTTCGATACACCAAAGACACAGGGACTTTAACACCATCTCTTGCGGTTATATGCAAACGTTCAGAGTGATAATATTCAGGTTTAAAATCACCTAACACTTGCTGTTGCTTTTTCAGCGTCTTCTTACCAGTGGTTAAATCACAATCGTACACTGAGCTAGGAGTTGTCATACTCGAGTAGTGGATACGAATATTACTTGAACTTGGCTCAGGGTTATTTCCTACCGTAGCAAAATAACAAGCATCATCAAATCCAAGGTGATAGCTCTGCCCTTGATAATCATGGACAACAAAACGGATCTGCCCTTGTTCACGCTCAGTCAGCACAAAGTGACTATGGAACAGCTCCAAGCCTTCTAATAGTACATGGTCGCGATGGGCAACCAACTCTTCCCATTGCTCGACATCACCAACGGTTGCCGCTGTTGCACGCATTAAACGGAAGTTTTTAGCGTTCTTATTACTAAGGATGTAAAAGAACTCTCCCATTTTTTCAAGACCATATTCATGGCCAATTTCTCTTGGAATAAGAGTGCTAAACTCACCGCAAGGATCGTTTGCATCCAGTATTAACTGATCGCTCGTTTCCGTTGCTGCGAGATAGATATAAATAGCGCTTTCGTCACGACTTTTACCCAATCCCATATAAAATTGGCGATCTTGCTCTTCAAACACCAAAATATCATCGCTTTGTGGCGTTCCCAACACATGGCGATACACTTGGAAGCCGAGCAACGTTTGTTCGTCTTTTTTGACATAAAATACGGTTTTATTGTCGTTCGCCCAAATTACCTGACCTTCCGTGTTATACAGCACGTCTTGTAGTAGCGTATTGGTGTTTAAATCAAGAAACTTGATGGTATAAATTCGACGCCCGTCGGTATCTTCACTATAGGCAAGCAGTTGCTCGTCTGGGCTTACAGTAATATCACCGATGTCATAAAACTCGTTGCCAGCGGCTAACTGATTAATGTCTAACAGCAGTTTTTTATCCGACAAATCTTCTTGTGATGCACGATAATACTTAGCATATTCCTCATCACCACTCACTTCACTCACATACCAATAGTTGCCATCTTTTGCGGGCACTGAGCTATCGTCTTTTACGATACGACCTTTCATTTCTTCAAACAGCTGGGTTTGCAGTGCTTGGTGAGGCGCCATTTGCGCTTCACAGTAATCATTCTCTGCTTTGAGGTGTGCCAACACATCAGCATTTTTACGCTCGTCATCACGCATCCAGTAGTAGTTGTCGATACGCTCATGATTATGGTGCAGCAAGGATTTCGGCTGCTTTTTGGCTAGCGGTTTAGTTTTTTCCATCACCAAGTTGTCATCCTAAATTCGTTATTTTTCGCCAGTGTATCATGATTCAAGAGCCATACCAGCGCGCAAAGAAAAAGGCCGAGCATCACTGCGCGGCCTTTATATTATTGAGTGGAAACGAGAGTTTCTAAGCTTCTGCTTTCTCTAGTTGGTTATCGTCAGATTTAGGCTTGCGTCTGATCTTCGCTTTTAAGCGTGAACCCGCACCCTGCACATCCGTTAAGATGATATATAAGGCCGGCACTAACACCAGCGTGATAAGCGTTGCGAATAGCACTGCAAAACCAAGAGATACCGCCATCGGAATAACAAACCTTGCTTGTAGACTCGTTTCAAAGATGATTGGCATGACACCGGCAAACGTCGTGATAGAGGTTAGCGTGATTGCCCTAAAGCGCGCACAACCCGCTTCAATAACCGCCTCTTTAAGCTTAACGCCCTCGGCACGTGCTTGGTTGATATAGTCCGTCATTACCAAGGAGTCGTTGATCACAACCCCTGCAGCGGCTACTAGTCCAAACATAGACATAGTACTCATATCCAAGCCAAACACTAAGTGACCCCATAGCGCGCCAACTAAGCTAAACGGAATTACCGACATCACGATAAGCGGTTGTGCGTAACTCTTCAGCGGTACAGCCAATAGGATATAAACCATCAACATACCAGCGGCAAAGAATAAGATCTGCTCACTGGTTTGCGCTTGGCGCTCTTCCACACTACCACCTAGCTTAGTTTTGACGCCTGGGAACTGTTTTAGTAGCTCTGGTAAGATATTTTCTTCGATATTCTTAACCACGGCATCTGGCTCAATCAGCTCTTCATCGATGCTACCGTATACATATACCGTTCTAAAGCCATCTTCACGACGAATATAATTGATACCCGGCTTCTCGGTAAACTCTACGACATCGCCTAGCATCACTTCTTTACCTTTTGGCGTTGTGATGATAGTACGCTTAAGTGAAGCCAAAGCTTTACGATCTAGTTCAGGATAACGCACCATCACTTTGATCTCTTCGCCATCACGAATAACACGCTGTGCTTCGCCACCGTAGAAGCTATTGCCAACCTGAATCGCAACATCAGCAAGTTGCAAGCCAAGCTCATAAGCCACTGGCTTAAGCGCGATCTGCATTTCTTTACTCGCAGGGTCAATACTTGAGCTGATATCAAATAGTCCAGGTTGCTGCTGCAACATTGAAATAAGCTGCCTACCCGCCGCGTTGAGGGTCTCGATGTCAGAACCTAGCAAGCGATAGCCAAATTCGCCCTCACCACCACTTTGATCGCCAACACTGTCATACACGATGATTGATTTCACTGCGGTGATCTCTGGCATTGCCTCGCGCCAACGGCGTGCAAGTTCAAAAGCCGTAAATGGTCTTAGCTCTTCGTCAACTAACGTCGATAACACTGAGCCCTTAGCGCGGCTTTGGTTCCAAGAATATACATCCTTAACCATACCTTGACCGAACTCTTGGGCAATCTCTTTATCGACATTGCGCACCATTAACTCAATAGACTGCATTGCCGCAATGGTTTGCTCGTCCGAGACATTGTCGTTCATGGTAATTTCGATCTTTGGATAATCCTCTGGCACTTTCGGGAATGGAATAAAGCGCACTAAATTCGAAGTCACTAAGCTAAAGCTAAATACCAGCATCGCCACAAAAGTTAATAATACGGTCCAGCGCCAATCAACACAGCGCTGAATAAAGCGTCTGTATGGTCCGTTTACAAATGCGAAGAACTTCTTGTTAAATGCAGCACGACGACTGTTTGGACGCAGTGGTTTAATCTTAGTATGAGCAATGTGCGCTGGCAAAATCCATTTGGATTCAATCAAACTGAATACCAAGCACAGAATAATAACGCCCGAGATTGACTTAAAGAATGCACTTTCAGGACCAGATGAGAACAACATAGGTGCAAACACAGCAATGGTTGTTAATACGCCGAAGGTTGCTGGTGTTGCAACACGCTTAGCACCAATCACCACATTCTTAACGCTGTGGCCTTTGCGTTCAATTTCGGAGTAGGCGGACTCCCCTATGACAATGGCGTCATCCACCACGATCCCAAGTACCATAATAAAGGCAAATAGCGATACGATATTAATACTGATCCCAAGAGCTGGCATAAATAGGAATGCACCAAGGAAACACACCGGCAAGCCAATCATTACCCAGAGCGCTAATTTGAAGCGTAGGAAAATAGTCAGCATGATTGCGACGAGTAACGCACCCTGTAACATATTGCTCTTCATCATCTCGAGTCGAGCGTTCAGGTAGTACGTCATATCAACGATTGGTTCTAATCTTAAGCCTGCGGGTAACTTAGCATTTTTCTCTTCGATATATTTATGTACCGCTTTCGCGATTGGGATCATATTTTGGTCTTTGGTCGCTTTAACCGACAGAAATACCGCATTTTCACCATTCAAACGGAAGTAATATTCACCTTCAGTTAGCCCGTCTTTAATTTCTGCGATGTCTTGAAGATAAATTTTGGCGCCGTTATCACCGACCTTAACAGGGATGTTTCTAAACTCATTACCGCGGTACATTTGGTTTTCAACACGCACTGCAATGATGCCTGATTCAGTTCTGATTTGACCTGCTGAAATGTTGGTTGAATAACGTCTAATTGCGCTACTTACATCACTAATCGTTAGGTTGTAACGGCGCAGAGCATCTGGATCAACTTCAATACCAATCTCATAGTTTGGGGTTGAACGGTCAACCAATGAAATCGTTGGAATTTCGAGTAATTCATCTTCGATCTCTTTGGCGATTGGCTTGAGTGCATTCAACGGTAGATTACCAGCCAGTGCGACGTTCACCACGTCTTGACGAAATTCTATAAGCTGAACCTGCACAGGCTCCATGGATGCTGGGAAAGTCGCGATACTATTCACACGCGAGCGAATTTTATCTTCTACTTCCGTTAAGTCTTCATCTTTATAGATTTCAAGTTGCGCACTACCGCTACCTCTAGCGGCACGGTAAACCCCTTTTTTGATTTCTGTAACGTCTTTTAATGCTTCTTCAATTTTGATCAAAATCCCCTCTTCAATTTCTTGAGGAGACGCGCCAGGATACACAGCTGACACCGTCACATAATTGATTTCAAAGTTTGGAAACATTTGTCTTTGGATAGTCATATAACTGATAAAACCCATTATCAGTATGAAGACCATCAACAAGTTCGCCGCTACCGTATTATTCGCAAAATAAGCGATAATACCGCGCTGCGATGTTTTTTCTATATCACTCATGGTCGCTCCTTGCTGTTACAGCTTTTCCGGCTGACTACTAGGCTTTGATGAGGAGTCCGTGCCAGCAACTTTAACTTCCATGCCTTTTTGTGGATATTCAGGTGGTGTCATGACCACTTTATCGCGACTTGTGATGCCATCGCCGATTAAGAAGAACTCACCCTCTTCACGAATAACTTGCACTTTACGTGGCTCAAGCTGGTTATCTTGATTAAGTAACCAAACCGACTGATTATTCACGATATCTTGTGGTAGACGATAGATTTGTTTTAACGTTTTACCCGCAAAGCTAACTTGTACATACGTGCCGTATTTTATCGCTGGCTGGCGCGTTGTGAGACCATACGGGTCATTGATACGTACCACCAGGTTGTTCATACGCGTTTGTTGGTCAACAGTACCTAAATCTCTATCAATCTCAGCTTCACGAGTGAAGGCATTCACACCACGCTGATAAACCGTAGCGGCAAGCCCTGACACTCGCTCAGGTAAGAACACAGAATCAAAACCCGCGATAGGAATAATCACTTCCGCCGTTTCGATATTATTGACCGTACCAACTGAACTACCCATAGAAACGAACTGGCCAAGACCAACGTCTTTTTTCACCACTAGTGCGTTATAAGGCGCGATAACTTCGCAGTTTTCTAGGTCTCGCTTTGCACGCTGCAGTGCAGCTTTTGCCGATTTTACAGAGGCTTTGGCACTCATGACCTGCGGTTTACGTAAAAATAGGTCGGTATGCTTTTTATTTGGAAATCTTCTCGCTTCATCAGCAGCTACATCAGCTTGTGCTTGCTCTTCGATAAGCTGCGCCTGAGCTCTGGCAAGTTCTGCTTCTGCTTGTAGTAACGCGGCTTCGTAGTTATCTTGCTCAATACGCAGTAACACTTCGCCTTTTTGTACCACACCGCCTTCAACAAAGTTAGGGTGCCAGTATTCAACTTCGCCCGATACTTGAATAGAAAGTTGTGTACTTTCTAGCGGTTTTACTTCGCCATAGCTTTGGATCACAACTTGGTGATCTTGCGCAGCGAGTGTTTCAACTTCAACAACAGGACGAGAATCGACTTCTTGCTTCTCAGGTTCACTCTTAGCAACGGCATTGACGAACATAAATCCGACAACACCCACTATAAGCACGGTAAAGGGTAGAATCCATTTTAAAGTTTTAGCTTGCATGACAGTACCTATTGATAATTTCCTGACCGTATAGTACCAAGTTTAGCGCGTTCTCGGATGTGACATTTGTAAGAATCTGTTACACCTTTAGAACAACTTTTTATAACTATCGAAAAACAGCAAAAATTATAAAGTTATTTCAAACAATTAAGTACCAAAACCATTGATTTGAAAAGACCTTTTTAAGTACGATTTTTGTGATTTATATAACAGTTTTTTCGGCTTTTTGTCACATTTTTCACCCTAGATCTGCTTAGTGACATGATGAAGCTCAAGCACTAGAACTATACTGCCTACCAATACGATAGCGAACAACAGATAGATCCCAAGCAGTGGACTCAAAATACCAAACGTACTCGCCACGACTAAAGACAAGAAAACTGCAATAACAACTGCGACTAACACGAGAGAAGCCCGACTCCAACACTGCTCAATAAGAACATCACGTACCTTAGCACCGACTAAACGCTTGATATAGAAGACTGGCGTACTCAATATGGCGAGGTAGCCGAGCAAACCATACATACCTGCCACTACCTGTATTAACATCATCAGTGCGATCACCAGCCCAGCTAAAAAGCTCAGCATGGCTGTTTTATTGAGTTGCTGCATCCGCGATTTGATATCGACGAGCTTTAAAATAGATTGGCTTGGGTTTTGTTGTTTGTACAAGGCGGTAACCGTATGCAAGTCTAATTTCTCTCCTGCTTTGGCTCGCACCAGAATATTTCCACTAATAAAATTAAAAGGTAGATAAGCTAAGGCTTGTGCTTGAGACGTATGGCTAAAGGTATTTTCGACAATACCCACAAGGGTAATGGGGCGCTGATTTCTGTCGTAGATGGTCATGCCGATATCTGCTGCTGTTACGCCAAGGCGCTGTGCTAAAAGCTGATTGAGCACCACTTTTTTCCCTGAACTATTGATAGCTAGGTCATCCTCAGAGAATCCGCCACCAGCAATAAACCTTAGGCCTGAGGTGATAAAGTAATTTGGCCCGCTGAGCTGTAAATAAGCGACGACTGAGTCGCTGCCATCATCAACTAAGCTTAGCGGCTCCAGAAATACAAATTCGTGGGGTAATACGCCAGCCAGAGCAGCACTCTCGACGCTTGGGTGCTGTCTAAGCGCCGACAAGTTTATCATCGCTTGATTATATCTTGCTTGAATAGCATCTGAGCTGCGGTCGTAGTTACTTTGCTGTAACTCAACAAAATAAAGGTTATTTGAGTTAAAACCACTTGAGGTATTTAGCTGCCCGCCAAAGTAGCTCAATAGCCAAAACGCAAAGCTCATTGTGACTATGCCCACACCGATTTGCAATCCGAGTAAGGCTTGACTCATTGACTTAGGCAATTGTTTGACCTGCCCCTTCCCTGAGCCACTTAGTTGACTACGAATATCCTTAAATGACACCTGAGACATTGCCAGTTTTACAAACACCAGTGCACAGAGTTGAGCAAAAGCACCTACCAATAAAAAGCTCCACCAAGGTAGTTTGAGCCAAACTGCATGGGCTAGGGTCTCCTTCGACCAAAACTGCATTAGCCAAACGCCAGCATTCGCTATCCCTATCGCAAGCGATGACGCAAACAAAAAAATCAAGGCAATATAACGCCACTGTTCGAGTTGTAGATTGCCGCGCTTAGCACCGAGTACAATCGCCAGTGCCAGCTGGTTTTGTTTGGCTTTAAAGTCTAGCAAGTAAAGCGAAAATGCATTCACTAAGGTGATGACAAGCAGCCCAACGCCTGCAAATGCTAACCATTGCGTCGTTGTTCTTAGCTGCCCTTTTAATTTATCAGCAAGTGGTGACAACGAAAATCTGAGCGTCGCACGACCAGATATCCCTTGTTCTAATTGAGCTTGCTCAAATGCAGTTTGAAACTGCGCCTGCAAAAGCGTTAATTGCAGCTGCGCATTTTCGTGTTTTATGCGACCCACAAGAAATAAGTCGCTTCTTACCGCCAAGTGGTCCATACCCGTAATACGGTCACCCATCATAAGTGTGAATGGCAAAAATACCTCACTCATCCGGTTAGATTGATATAACTGCGGTTCAGACTCATCGCACGCGACCACTCCCACCACGATATAACGACGATCATCTAGCTGAATGCTCTGCTCTATAATATTTTCATCAGGAAAATATTGCTGCACAAAGCACTCTGTCACAACGACTTCGTTAGGTGCTGTACCAAGCTCATTACTTTGGGAAAACCACCCCCCTTCTTTTAAAGCAATATTAAAGAGCGAAAAAAAATCATCACTGACGTAAGTTGTCTCAATCCTTGGCTCAACCACTGAACCACGTAATAAGCTGTGGCTATACAATACTGCGGAGGCTTTATCAAACAATTGCTGATCTTGAGCTAGCTGCCACGCAACAGGCGTGGAGATAGCATTTTCCATGATCGTCTTGTCATGTTCATCTAACATATCCCCTTGCAGCCAAACGAGTTTATTACTTTGCGGATAAGGTAGCGACTGATAAGCTTGCCATGATAAGCCAATACTCATCATCATAGCGGCGAAAGCGCCGCTCAATAACATGACCAACATCAGACTTAGCCTAAGCCTATACCTCAATCGCCTCAATAGCTTATGCCCTAATGTCATGCTTATCCCTTCACTAATTCAGATGGGTTGATTAATGCGTTGAGTGGCCTGCGCAGTATTTGCTGTAGTGAAAAGTACAAACACGAACTCGACACCAACACTATCCCCACAGCCGCAATCGAAAACTCTGCCACATTAAATGTTTGCTGAAAGTATGGCGACAATAATAAACACCCTGTTAGGGAGATCATTAACGCTATACTTATGTGCTTAAAGTGGGTAGTAAGATCCTCTCGAGTGAGATCGCTATGCTTAGCACCCAGCACCATTTTCGTGCCGTAATAAGAAAGCTTAAGTGATTGGCTATAACGAAAGACACCAAATAGGCCAATAATCACGAGCAACAACGCCAACGCGAAGATAAACAGTGCTCCATAGGTAACCAAGGTATCAGTCAACAGGTATTGCTCACGCTGCGCAGTAAGTGATTTAAAACTAAAGATTTTCAATGCTGGATGAACTTGCATCAGCAGCGCTGCAAAATGGGATTTAGTGACAGGCTGCTGAGTCTTAATTAACACCGTATTACTTCCTTGTACTGCTCGATACACATGGGGCAGTACGGGTTCGCCAGGCACGGCTAAATCAGCAACGACACCAATAATTTCAAACGCCGCATCTTCGTCTGTAATGTTAAAACTCAAGCGCTTGCCTAGCGCCTTTTCCTCTCCACCTAGTTGCTCTGCAAAGGTTTTATTGATAATTAACTGCTGCTCACCGCGGCGCACCGCTTCACTATCGAAAAACTGACCTTGTAGTAACGGCAAAGAAAAAAACTCAAGATAACCACTATCCACAACTCGGCCAACCGGATGCACGCGTTCGAGCGTCTCGACTTCTTGCAATGACCAAGTGCCAACGCCTTGTCCGATCGGTGAACGGCTTCGACTCACCGCGATTACTTCTGCGGTATTCGCAAGGACTTCACTGGCTTGACGCATTACCTCTGTGTATTCATCTCTTGGCATAGTATCAGGGGCATAAAACGTCACTTCGTATTTATTCTTGAGATCTACCGCATAAGCATTTTTGAGATGAGATAAGGCAGCAACGCCGACATTGAAGCAGAAGAAGAGCAAGATAATAGAAATACTTAACTGACTCACCGCCATGAACCGTTGCACTCGCGCACTCACAACAACGGCATTCCCCTTACCGCTTTGTTTTAGCATGTGCGTTAAGTGACGAAAGCGTATTGCAGACATTCCTGCGAACAACAATAACCAGCTCGTCAATAAAGCGACCAATCCCAGTGCAAGTATACTTTGCCAGGTTAACGCTATCAGCTGCGCTTGCGGCAACAGCCCCACTAGTTCTTTTTGTAGCCACTGGCAGATAACATAAGACGCTCCAATTGCAACCACGAGTGATACTAAGCAAAGTGCTAGCAGCGGTAACCACTGCATCAGCGCAATATCTCTTATTTTTGCTCCCACCACCGCTTGAATTGCCAGCGTGCGCTGGATCTGACTGAGTCTTGCAAGGTATAAGTTACTGATATTTAATAGCGCGATACCAAGTAAACCAAGCGATACCACAAACATTCCAAATAACAATAAGGGAGACTTACCGAGCATAATTGATTTCAACGACACCGCGCGAATGCCAATATACCACTTCGCAAAATACTCACTGTCGCTCACTTTGCTGCGCCAAAGTGTGTTCATTTCGTTCGATAGCGAGAGGCTGACTTGTTCATGCTCCACCCCTGTAGCCAGCTTACCTACCATCAAGTTAAGCGCATATCGGTTCCACCAGTAAGGTTTAGCTTCCTCTGAAGTTAGGTTGTATTGCCAAGGTAACCATACCGCAGTGTTGTGTGTCAGCTTTTTTAAGTTAGGTTCATAAAACGGCTCTGCAGCAACTCCGACAATCGTAAACTCTCGCCCATCCAGTCGCAGCGTTTTATTTAAAATATCAGGATCACCATTGAAGTGACTTTGCCAAGCTTGAAAGCTCAGCACTGCGACAGGGCTGCTCTCATCTACAGATTCAGTAATAACCCGCCCCATCGCAAGCGGCATATCAAAAATACTAAACCACTCTGGCGAGACATAAGCTGATTCAACTTGTGGCGCATCGGCATCCGAAGTAAGCAATTGCTCAGCATAATGCACCATCGCCAGCTGCTCCATTGCGGCAGGTTTATGCTCGTATAAATGCATCAATGATGGGTAATTAAAGGCTTCGCTGCTCTCGTTACCATTTTCATCAAACATCGGGTATTCAAGCTTCACAATACGTTTTGAATCTGGATATGTTAAAGGTGAAAAATACAGGCTATGTAACATCCCCATTGCGACCAGCATCACAACGAATACACAGCTCAGCGTAGTCACCACACTAACATGATAAATATTTGCACGGCCTAAGTTGAACACTTGCATGGTGCCCTCTCTATGCTCGTTGACTAACAGGTTGAGCAGAAGCGACGGTGCCTAACAGCTCACCATCGAACAATTTCACCTGCCTTGGAGCCATATCGGCATAACGTGGATCGTGCGTCACCATACAAACTGTGGTGCCTTGCTGATGCAATTCAGCGATTAATTGCATCACCTGATCGCCACTTTTCGAATCTAAGTTACCCGTCGGTTCGTCCACCAGTAGAATGCTTGGTTCGGTCACCAAAGCACGAGCAATCGCGACACGCTGCTGCTGCCCGCCTGATAACTGATTTGGCTTATGTTGAACGCGATGCGACAGTCCAACCTTTTGTAAACAAGACTCGACTCGGAGCTTTACTTCAGCCTTACTCAACTTCTCAGGACGATACTTTAGGGGTAAAGCGACGTTATCGAATACCGAAATTTCATCAATGAGATTAAAAGCCTGAAAGACAAACCCAATATGCTCATTGCGAAGCTCAGCGGCCTGATCAAGCGTCAGAGTTGTCACATCATGAGCACCAATCGTATAGCTACCACTTGTTGCTTGGTCAATTAAACCGATGATGGATAGCAAAGTAGATTTACCGCATCCTGATGGGCCAGAGATCGAAATAAAATCGCCTTTTGCAATTTCCAGTGAAATATTTCTCAGTGCGTGTGTTTGTAGTTCTTCGGTTTCGAACACTTTATTGATATTTTTAAGCACTATCATTTTGATATTCCTACTTTAATAAGATTGTCTCATCTAGACTGGCAAGATAGGCTAGATCAGAAATGATTAATCGTTTCCCGGCTTCAACGCCAGAATCTATAACAATATATTTCCCCGTTGAAGCACCAAAGGTGATTTCTAGCGGCTTTGCGGTGTCATCACTAGTCAGTGCAAATAAGGTCTGCGTTTGATTGTCTTTGGCATTGGCAGGGCGCTGAACATAGGTGGCATTGGCAAGATGCTTAATGGCGATGCTGGCAGAGATACTCAGCTGCGCTCGCGCCTGCTTCGGTAAGGTATTTGGTAAACTCACCTCTACTTCCACGCTATTGTTTGCCACCACGGGGTCAACTCGGAGCACTTTGCCTTTTACTTTGTTGGCCTGCATGTTCACCATCACGTCTTGCCCAGTTTCAACCCAGCGCACTTGGGATTGTGGCACAGACAATACCGCCATCAACGACTGGTTAGAGCCAATCAATGCTAATTCGTCACCAACATTGACTCGTTGCCCAAGCGCCAGAGGCATGCGCTCAATGATCCCTGAAGTGCTGGCTTTAATCTCCAGTTGTTGTTGTTTTTCTAGTAAGTTATTGAGTTCTTGTTCACGAATATTGATTTCCTCGTTAGCAAGAATAAGCGCCGAGCCATGTAGTGCTTGCAACTGTTTAGCTTGCTGTTCTAGCATGCTAATTTCATGCTGCAAGGTACTCAAACTGGTTTCAGTTTGGGCAAAGTTCAGCGCGGAAATAATGCCTTGTAGTGCAAGGTTTTGCTCCGCGCGGTGGCGCAATACTAAGGTTTTAAGCGCGCCTTGTTTTTGCATCAGCTGTGTTTGTTCGTTTAACAGCTCCCTTTGTTGAGTGAGTAGCAGCTGCTCTTTTATTGCCCGCGACTGACGCAAAGCTTGTTTGGCTTGCTGAACTTGCAACACGAGATCAGGGCTCACAAGCTCGGCTATCGCATCCCCTTTACGAATAATTGCGCCTGCTTTGTGATGGATCACCTTAACAATAGCCGCACTTTGGGCGTTTAATAAAAACTGCTCAGCACTACGTAATTCTCCAAAGCTATCTACTGACAACGTAAGCGGACCTTGTTTGACCTCCGCTACCAGTATTTCAGCACGCATCACACTAGAATGAGACGCCCACTGTTGCCACAGTAAATAAACAATTATCACCACCATTAAACAGATAGCAACGATGTAATGTTTGGTTTTTTTTGGTTTTGCCGGTTTGACTAGATCCATGTTCCCTCCTCACTGACTGTCGACTGTTAGCGAGAACCATGCCAAATAAAAATAAACTAACATTTCAATAAGTTAAATTAATTCCAGATATCAAAACCGGCTGATATTTCGAAATCGAACACAGCTTTTCGGAATTGGAAAGAGATCTTAACTTTGTTTGCCAATATGTCGTTTATCTTTTGTTACATTCATTTTACCTTGAGTTTCTGACAGGCTCTGATGTTTTGGGTACACTCAGATTTTTACAATTTCGAGTCAACATTATGAAGAAAACTGCATTAAGCATTGCCCTCGCGCTCACCTTCGCAAGCGCCCCAAGCTTTGCAAAAAAAGACAAAAAAGAAGAAGAAAAAACAATCGCTTCACTAGTCGAAAATAAAACCAGTATTGATGGCCTGTTTCCGCTTTATCAGGATAAAGAAAGCGGAGAATACCTAATGCAACTCAATGAGACGCAACTTGATACTCCATTCTTATACTTCGCGCATACTGTTGATGGCGTTACCGATGTCGGCCATTTTCGAGGTAACTACCGAGAAACGAAACTGATTGAGTTTAGAAAACACTTTAACCGCATTGATATTATCAGCAAAACGCCGCGTTTTATCTTTGATGAAAACTCAGCTATTGCGAACGCGAGCGATGCCAACATCAGTGAAGCCGTACTCGCCAGTATCGAAATTGAAAAAGCTGAAGACGGTAAAATTTTATTCAAAGCAAATAAGCTATTTTTAAGTGAGTCACTACATAAAGTATCTCCTTGGAAACGTGCAGATGACAAGAACGCAAGCAAGCGCTTTGCCCTTGGCAAATTAGACGAGAAGAAATCTCGAATCGTTAAGCACCGTCCATATAGCAACAACTTAGATATTGTTGTTGATTATGTCTTTAGTAACCCAGACCCAAAAGTTGCAGGTTCAAATGCAGTGACAGACTCACGTTTTGTCTCGCTAAAAGTACAACATAGTTTTGTCGCACTGCCAGACAATGACTACCAACCTCGCTACGATGATGCACGTATCGGTTACTTCACCAATCAGTTTGACGTGCAAACTTCACCAGATTGGGCGCCGTATAAAGACGTTATTAAGCGTTGGAACTTAGTGAAGAAAGATCCAAGCGCGGCGCTTTCTGAACCTGTTGAACCTATCGTGTGGTGGATTGAAAACACCACACCAGTCGAATGGCGTGACACGGTTCGTGATGGTGTACTAGGATGGAATAGTGCGTTTGAGAAAATCGGCTTTAAGAATGCCATTGTTGTAAAAGTACAACCTGACGATGCCACTTGGGATGCGGGTGATATCAACTACAATGTACTGCGCTGGACTTCTTCACCTCGCCCACCGTTTGGCGGCTATGGTCCAGCAACTGCCAACCCGCTTACTGGCCAAATTCTTGGTTCCGACATCATGCTAGAGTATGTATTTATGCGTAACCGCTGGATGTATGACTCACTCTACTCTCAAGGTCAAATGAGCCATGGTGCTGAAGCATCAAGCGATACACTACACTGTTCGCTTGGACATGAAATGCAGGGCCAATTGATGACGGCAAGCCTTGCAACAGGTGCTGACATCGAACGCAAAGAAATGCTACGACAGGGCTTAGTACAGTTGGTTCTTCATGAAGTAGGACACACCTTAGGCCTAAACCACAACATGAAGTCTTCTATTTTGTGGGGTCCTAAAGAAGTACACGACAAGTCAAAAACACAAGGTATCGTAACCGGCTCTGTGATGGACTACGCGCCAGCTAACATTGCCCCTCTAGGCGTTGACCAAGGTGATATCTTCCAAACCAAACCAGGTCCGTACGATGATTGGGCGATAGAATTTGGTTACAGCACAGCACTTAACGATGACACCCAAGAGCAACAGCGCCTTGAAAAGATCTTATCTCGTTCTGGCGAACATGGCTTAGCTTTTGGCAACGATGCCGACGATATGCGTGCGCCGGGGCGTCATATTGATCCTCGCGTGATGATTGGCGACTTATCATCCGATCCGGTGACATACGGGGTTGACCGCATGACTCTGGTCAACCATTTATTCACCGAACTAAAAGACAAAGCGCGTGTTGAAGGTCAGTCTAACCAACAGTTATTAACCTCTGCGAATATGCTGTTTGGTCAATACCGTGCTCAAGCAACTGTGATTTCACGCCAAATTGGCGGTGTATACGTTGAGCGCAGCGTAGTAGGCACAGAAGGTGAAACAAAACCATTTACACCAGTACCACTTGCGCGCCAAAAAGCGGCTATGACCGCGCTTAAGGAAATGGTTTTCGCACCGACCGTGCTTGAAAATATGCAGCCTCTTTACAACTACATGCAAGCGCAGCGCCGTGGCTTTAACCATTATGGTAAGAACGAAGATCCTAAAGTCCATAAGATGGTACTTGGCATGCAAAAGTCGGTACTAGACCAAGTACTACACGCGAATGTATTACAACGTATCAGCGACTCTACGTACTATGGTAACGAATACAGCCTAAACGAGGTGATGAACGACCTGACTGCCGCTATTTTCGTTGCTGATAAGAATGCAACTACCTTAAGCCAGAACCTACAAATTGAGTACGTTTCTCGCTTAATTAATGTTGCAGGATTGAGCAAAGCGAGCAAATACGACAATTTGGCAAAAGCCGCTGCACTATTCCAACTGCAGAGTATTTTGGATAAGAGCACAGCTTGGGGTGCCGATCAGGCAACTAAGGCACATAAAGCGTATATTGATCGTATGATCACAAAAGCGTTAGAAGCGTAATTCGAAAATTTTTGTATTACGCGAGTGAAATGAGCGAAAACGTTAAGGGCTAGCAATTTGCTAGCCCTTGTTTTGTCTGTTTATATCACTAAGCTAAAGCGGGTTTAGAGCGATAGTACTGAATACAGCCTAATTGTGCGGCATTAGTCAGTAAAATCATCACAAACATCAACACGTGAGCTACGCTAACATGACCTAAGCTCAGTTCAGCAGCCAAGCCAATTCCTCCGGCTAAAAACTGCAGTGAGAAATACCTAGCGCTTAAGTTAGACACATCACCGCTTTTAATTGTTTTATAGGTCTGCGGCATAACGCGAATTGAGCTCATCACTAGCCCTAAGTAAGTTAACGCATTTAGCAACGCTGCAGCTTCAATGTCCTTTGCCAATAAAAGCCCAAATGGCAACGTCGACAAAGCAAGCAAGAGTGCTAATTGATTACACTGTTTCGAGCTTGCGTTGTAGCGAATAAAATAATATAAAATAAGTGCACTTAAAGAACCTGTAACAACAAAAGGCAACACCATAAAAAAACGTTCAAAGAAAACGTTGTAGGCAATAAAGTAAGAGCTTTGTGCAACACCAAAACTCATCATTAACAGTGAGACACCTGATACACTGCGATTTTTACGGATCTTCCTAATCAAAGGAACAAAGCTTAAAACCAAAACGAAAGAAGAAACGATCGGTAAATATTCGCTCAATGCCAACTCCAAATGTCTAAATTGTTGCTAAGTTAAAGTGCTGTAAAACCCTTAAAAACACTTTGTAAAATTATGATTTTTAAGGTTTTTATTTTTGAAGGCGCGCATTTTAAGAACTAAACATAAAAATACAACATAACCTATAGAATCTATTTCCCACCCCTTGGCAAGGCTCAAATACAACCGTATAAAAATAAGTACACTTTAGAAGGCTTAGAAGTGCGGCGGCATGAAAACATCTAACTATCAGCCGGCATGGAATTAACAAAGTAAAACTTATGTTAAAATAATATATATAAAACTTTACAAAACGAATTATTGTTTCTATTTTGGTGTGTGGATGTTCAAAAAACATACCACCAACTGGTCGTGCTCTACAGTGCACCCAAGGCTTGGTTCGGTATTGAACGACGCCCAACTTTTTATCTCAAGTTGGATAACCGCACACTCAAAAGGAATAACAATGAAACGACACATTCTTGTCACAGCATTAGGTTTAGCATCAGGTATCGCGATGGCACAAGCGCCACTAACGGAAGCTCAGATGATGGAATATACCAGCAAAGCTAGCAAAGCAATGATTGGTAAAAAGTACGATCTAAACCTTCCACTTATTACTCAAAACAGTGCTACAAGCACTTCAACGTCTACACAAACTATTGTGCAAACAGTTTCACACCCAGATGCAAGCTACATCAAACTACACTTTAAAAACCTCACCCTTGCAAACGGCGGTAAACTCGTTGTTCGCTCGGAGGATAGTGGCGAGCGCTATGAATACACCCAAGCAAACCTCCGCGCAGCAACAGTTGATCCAAGCCTCGGCGATGACGGCGTTAAACAGTTTTCTGCTATGTCAGTCTCTGCTGATAAAGTCATCATTGAATATACTCCAGGCCAAGGTAATGCAGGCAAAACACCCGAAGTCGATTTTTACTATCATGGTACTGAAGGGCAAGCAACTGTTGAGGGCTTGACCGATGTGACGCCCATGTCAACTTGTGGCGCAATGGAACGCAAAGACGTGCAGTGCTGGGCGCAATCGCACCCGGTGGAATTCGAGCGCTCGCGTCCAGTCGCCAGACTGCTCATGAACGGCAGTGGTTTATGTACGGGTTGGCGTGTTGGTGCAGATAACCGCATGTTTACCAATAATCACTGTGTGGGATCAGCATCAGAGCTGGCGAATACTGAGGTATGGTTTAACTATCAAAGTACGAGCTGTAACGGCAGCCAGCGCGAGACTGTGGTTAAGGTCACAGGTAAAGACTTCCTTAAAACAGATTACACACTAGATTATACGCTGTTTACCATCAATGATTTCGCTAAGGCCCAGCCGTTTGGTTATTTTGGCTTAGACGTGCGTAATCCATCGCAGGGCGAGCGTATTTACATTCCTCAACATGGTTCAGGTAATCCTAAAGAGCTGTCGATTGAGTCTGATCAAGACACCAATGGACTGTGCTCTGTTAACCAAGCAACGGCGAATGGTCGAGGTACGGGTACAGATATAGGCTATTACTGCGACACTATTGGCGGCTCGTCAGGCTCGCCTGTACTTGCAGCCTCAACCAATAATGTTGTTGCGCTACACCACTTAGGTGGCTGTACCAATAAAGGCGCTAAAATCAGCTTAATTTGGCCTCAGGTTTCTAGTCACTTTGGTGGCCAAATTCCTGTTGGCGATAACGGCACTACCGATCCATTGCCCGTTGCATTATTTACTTACAGCTGTAATGACCTAAGCTGCAGCTTCGATGGTTCAGGCTCTAGTTCACCAAATGGTTCTATTACACAGCACAGCTGGCAGTTTGGTGATGGCGCATCCGCTTCAGGCGCGCAAACGTCATATAGCTTCACAAACTCTGGCAGCTATACCGTAGAACTCACCGTGACAGATAGTAATGGTGACACTGCGTCAACAACACAACAAGTCACCGTGACGCTGCCAGGTGAAGAGCAAAAGCTTATCAAGGGAGTAGCCAAAACAGGGCTTGCTGGTGCTAGCGGCAGTGAAACCTTCTTCTATTATGATGCCCCTGCAGGCACGAATACAGTGACATTCAATACAAGTGGTGGCACTGGTGATGCTGATATGTACGTACTTAAAGGTGCAGAACCAACAACCAGCAATTGGACTTGTCGCCCTTACCGTTATGGTAACAGCGAATCTTGTACCCTAAATGAAGGTGCAGGTCGTTATTGGGTGATGATCCGCGGGTATAATGCTTACTCCGGCTTGCAGATTATAGCGAACCATAATTAATCTCAGCACTTTATAACACACCAAACAATGTGCGTGCTCGCCCCGCACATTGTTTGATAGCAGTCCGCAACGATTACCTACAACTCATACCAAACACTAAACCAAACACGGTTTTCATTGGTCATATTACGCCCCTCTATACGACCAACTCCAGCACTAAACTGTAGATCGGTTAATCCGGCAGGAGCAAAATCAGCGGCCTTATCTAATATCACTCGAGTCAAAGGTAAGCGCATCTTAATACCGTAATTTTGCCCAATCACTTCTCCATCTAACTGATGCTGCTTATAAAATAACTTAGGTTTGCCCTGCTGCCATGAAGTTGCAAATTCATAGCCTAAATAGCGGCTTCCCGTTGCAAATAGATGCGGCAACATAGGTTCGCTGACAGCGTGTAAACTGTTACTAATACTAGTGCTGGTAAGCGCTCCACCGCCCACAGATAGAGGCAATTCGCTGCTGTAGCGGCTATCGACCGATGCATAGAATGGAATTTGCCATGCTTTAGCAAACAAGCTCAGCTGATAATCAAAACCATCTAATTCACCTAGCCACTGAGCTGCAGAGACTTGCAGTGCTACACCATGCTGCTGCGTATCCCACATTGCACGACCGTTAAAGCCGTAACGCCCGCCGCTCCATGCTTTTTCACCATGTTGCACACGAATAACGCCCAATTCGGGAGCGAGGAAATTCAATGCTTCACCAAAACGATAGCTAGATGACAAGGCAAATTGCTTAAAGCTGCTTTTATTCTGGGTCTTTACTTGTGGCGAGCGAGACTGCTTATCCGCTTCTAGCTCTTGATATCCAGCATCAAACGTCGTTTTCCAGTTTTCATGACGATATTCAAGTTGGGCAAATGCGCCCATCAACGCACCATTATTGATGCTTTTCTCGGCTCCAAGCTGCCAAGCAAGTTGGCGCAGCACATCCTGCCCTTTTAATGCCACGCCCAAACTATCAAAAGAGGCGCTATTTAATGCGCCTGATAAGGCGACAGAATAAGACTGTTCGAACACAGAATAATCAGAACTGGGCAGCGCGGTTTGATCTATCTTAGCCGCAGGTAATTGATGGGGATGCTGCTCTTTTTGTTCCGCCTCATCCACTTGTTCCAACACACTCACGGTGCGCCAAGCCGGAGCAACTATTTTGTTAACCTTGACCCCCTCAGGGGTCGCATAGCTCACCAGTAACAGCTGTGAATGGGTAATAATTTGCTCAAGCGGTTTAGCACTTGCAGGTAAGGTCTCAAGTATTTTACTCGCCACGTCATAACGCATCACCGCTAAATGGCCTGCGACTCCAGAAATAAAGTACAGCTTGTCATCATCATGAGACCAAGTTAACCCCGAAAGGTATTGATGTGACTTAGGTAAATAAACAATTTTAGTTGTATCATGGCTAAGATCTTTAACAACAAGTTGCCAGCGTTTGTTAGGAGTAACATGCACATAGGCTAATGTCGTCTTTTTATTAGAGAGCACAGGAAAGTCATGGACATCCCCAAGCTTGCTTGTGGTAATTGGCGTTTGCTTGCCTGAGTCCAACTCTATGGTCACTAGCTGTGAGTAACCCAAACGAGACACCTCCGCAATAATGGTATTAGCATCAACAATACTAAAGCGACGAATACCCGCGCCTTCGGTTAGTTGCTTCGGCTTTCCAGTACCAACTTTCCAGACAAACAAATCATTGATAAAGGTATCGTCTGCAGCTGGCGTTTTTGCAACGAAGTAAATATGGCTGTCATTCAGCCATTGGGGGTAATAGATACCAGCAAAATTGTGAGCATCAAGCTGCGCAAGTCGCTTTTTTGGAAAGACTTCGGGTGCGATATCCACAATATCTTTAGGATCGGCATTTAGTATTGCTTCATTGCGCTTATTAAATTGCTCAATGGCTTCTACATTTTCTTTGTTTTCGTAGATATTGAGTGTGACTTGGCGTTTACGATTTTGCTCTACCACCAAAAACTGACTGCCATCTGGAGAGAATGCGATATCTCGAGCAGCATATGCGAACCGCTGCCAAAGCTCACTCTGTGTCGGAACCAAGGCCTGCTCCTGCTGCATGGCCTGATAGCTATATTCAACAATAAAGCGACGATATAACTGGCTGGCTGGCGCTCCAAAAGCACCACTAAATGCGGTTTCAAAACTGCGAGATTCCACCGCTTGCACTCTTGTCCACACGGCATCTAACGTCTGTGCGCCATAATTATCCTCAAGCCATGCTAGAAAACGTACGCCTACTAAGTATGCCATGGAGTTGGAAAGGTAAGACTTGTCGCCATTATCTAAAGCGCTATAGGTCGGTAATGCGCCTTGCTGCGCGTAATAGCGCACAATGCTCTCACTGTAATTATCGTATAAACGTCCTCGTCCCGTTAATCTAGACTCCAGCAAGGTCGCATAGCCTTCGCTGACCCAACGCGGTAATACCGCATCGAGCAAGTCGGTAATATCGTGCCAATCTCTGAGATGTTGTCGCCATTGATTACGGCTAGGTTGTGATAGGTGAACGAGATGAATATATTCGTGCAAAATGAGCAACTGCTGCCAACTGGTGTTATTTGCGATGACGGAATCAGCTTGAGGCGGCGTTGCTTGCAGTGCCATCATTGGTTTATCTGTGCTGGGTAATGCAAAGCCATTGGCCGTATTTTCTGGATCGTAAATAATCACATCAGCACGTTCACTCAAGGCTCTACCTTGTTGTGCCAGCACTTTATCTCGCACCACTTCCAGCTCATTTGCTGCAGAATACGCCCATTGCTGAAGCGCTTGAGGATAATGCACATTGAAGTTTTCGGTTTTGATGGTTTGCCACTTAGCCTGTAAACCAAAGCTCGTAAAAGCAACAAAAATTATCAGTAGCGCTCGCATTACTTTTCCTAAATAAATCCAGTTGCGCTAGCTTAACAAGAGATGTAAAGAAAAAGTGTGCTTTTTAGTAACAATTTCTTGCGCACGTTTCACCTTAAAATGTCTATTTTGAGGCAAGCAAGATCTGCGTTGCTCTATATGCGCGTAATTTTTCAGTGCTTTTGTGGCTGTGCAAGGGTGATAAACAAGCTAAGTACCCCTAGAGACACTGCAAACACAAAAAATACTACGGTTGAACTCAACCCCGCCTGCCACTTTGCCGCGGCGATTAAACCCGCGCTCAATAACACCGCCAGTTTTGCCTTGGTGTGCGCGTGTGGTTTGAATGATTTGGAGTAGCTATACGCCATAAAGATAAAGCAGCTGGCCAACAGATAAGTGACTAACATGGTAGCTCCTTGCCAAGGTTTTGAAGGAACTTTAATTATATGCTAATGATAATTATTATCAATAAGGCAAAGTGATTTTTATTAATCCTCCTGAGTCTGTGTTGTGACAACTCAGTTGTCCATCGTGTAACTCTACAATGGTGCGGCTAAAGGTTAAACCTATTCCCTGCCCGCCTTCTTTGGTGGAATAGAAAGGAGTAAGCATGTTATCTAGGTTGGCAAAGCCCGGGCCATTGTCTTGCACATCAATCACCGCTTGTTGCTGCTGATAATAAGCATGTAGCGTCAACTTGGCATTTTCACCACTGGCCTCAATGGCATTTTTAACTAAGTTAATCAACACTTGCTCAATTAAGGCTTTATCGAGATTGAGCGTATTCACAGTGCAATTTACTTGGATGTCGGTATCCTCAAATAACGCAGCAACAGAAGACAATAACAGCATGATAGAGACTGACTCCCGATCTAGCCTTGGGGTTTGCGTAACTTTGGCGTATTGGCTCACAAATTGTTGTAAATGCTGGCAACGCTGACCTATTACGCTTAGCGCATGCTGCTCTTTTTCGTCCTTAGCTCTTGCTAATAAGGTTTGCGCTAGGGAGCTTACGGGCGTCAAACTGTTATGGATCTCATGACTTATTACTCGGATTAAGTGTTGCCAAGCAGCCAGCTCCTTTTTACGTAATGCCTTAGTAATATCGAGTGCGACAAGTAAAGAAAACTGCTTACCCTCTTGAAAGAATTCACTACTTTGTAGTTGCCACCGAGATTGCTGCGCTGTATCTGCAAAATGCCAGTGATTATCTTGTTGCACCAGCCCAAACTGAGCCGCGCTTATTCCCTTACACTCTAACCAAGGGCGATGATAAAGCGACTCAAATGCACCATTGGCATAGGCAAGTTTGAGTTTTTCGTCAAACATCATAATAGGCGTATTAAGGCTGTCTATTAGCTGATAAATGATAAACTGCTGACTATGATAGCGGCGCTTTTGACTGTGTAGCTGTGCACTTAAGGCCAGTAAGCGCTGTTCAAATTCGGCTACCACGCCCGCTGTATAATGTGGCTTAATAGTTTGCGTAAAATCACTTTGTGCAATCGCTTCTAGCTGCCAATTAGCACGCATGGCAATGCGTTTAAGGTGAGACAACAGTATTTTTTGTAACCCGCCCAACAGCCCCAACACACTCACCGATACGGCAGCTACCCACGTTATCTCTAGCTGTAATTGCAGAAGCAGCAAAGTCAGTAAAACCGTACAGCTAATGGTTAACAGCGTACAGTAGGCCCCAAGCCGCCACTCAGCGCTAGCCAGATGTTTTAAGGCCATATTTTTCCAAACGCCGATAAAGAGAAGAGGCCGTGAGCCCAAGTATTTTAGCGGCTTCAGCGACATTGCCTTGAGCGCGTTGCATCGCTTGCTCCACCATTTCCTGCTCCACTTGTTGCAAGGTCTTGCTTGGCATATCACTGGTCACTTTCGGTGCGGCGGTAAAGCGTAGTTGGCAATCACTGAGCTCAATCTGCAAGCCCTCCGCCATTAACACGGCACGCTCCATGACGTGACTTAACTCACGCACATTGCCGGGCCAAGCGTGTTCAATCAACGCAGTTTCAACCGCAGGGCTAAGTTCACGAATTGGCTCACCATACTGCGCACAGAATTTAGCGACAAAATACTCAGCCAACGGCACGATATCACCAAAACGCTCGGCGAGCCTCGGCACTTCAATCACAATTGTATTGATGCGATATAACAAGTCTTCTCGGAACTCACCGGCTTTCACTAAGTCGTCAAGATTGGTGTTGGTTGCGCAAATAAGTCGACAATCCGCTTGTTGCGTCTGACTGCTACCCACAACTTCATAACTGCCATTTTCCAGCACCCGCAGTAATTTTGCTTGTAAAGGAAGTGGAATAGTCGCAACTTCATCCAAAAATAATGTGCCCTGCTTTGCCATTGCAAAACGACCAACACGATGCTGCTTTGCATCTGTAAACGCCCCTTTGCTATGACCAAACATCTCACTTTCGAATAATGATTCTGGCACCGCGCCCATATTCACCTCAACCCAAGGTCCTGCTGAACGATTAGATTGTTGGTGTAACCACTGAGCTAAATGACTTTTCCCCGCGCCACTTGGACCGGTAAGCAGCACCCGAGCGTCGGTTTTTGCTACTTTAGCAAGCTGCTTATATAAAGATTGCATCGCCTGAGAGCGCCATTGAAACGCGCCGCGCTCGCTGTGTTTTGCTACGATATTCGCTTGCTTTAATGATATTTTGAGTTGTTGCTGCACGGCTTGCAGCAGCTGCTGATTGTCCCATGGCTTTTCGATAAAGTCGCTCGCACCAAGCTGCATTGCAGACACCGCTAACGCGACATTTCCCCAACCGGTAATACAGATCACAGGCACATTAAGATTGGAGTCACGTAGCCAGCGCAAAAAGTCCAGCCCTTCATTGCCTGAGGTGGTATCTCGGGAGAAGTTCATATCGAGCAAGGCTAATGACACTTGCTTAGCGGTGAGCAGTGGCTTGGCAAGTTCAAGGGTTGCCGCCTCAATTACATTGAAACCTTGATCTTCTAAAAAGAATACGGCGCTGAGGCGTACTTCGGCGTTATCGTCGATAACCAGTATTGTGGGCTTTTCCATAGGGGGAATTTTTATTGTTATAGGGTTTCAGCGGAGCATAGTGTGCTCCGCGAATATAAAATTATAACCAACGGATGATTGTACTTAAGGTATGGCTTTCACCTGGTGCAAGTTGCACGGCATCGTCCATTACGTTACAAGCTTCTAAGCACAACATCTTGTGGTATTCGTCATCATTAAAGTTGCTTAAACGCTGTGACTTTTCAATCCATGGGTTCCAAAGCACACAAGAAGTTGAGTTTTCACGTTTTACTTCAATAATGCCCGCAGGCGTGTTGATGGTTTGCACCGGGCTTGCTTGGGTGTACACCATATCGGTTTCGCGGGCAAAGCTAACTACTTCGGTTTGCTCAAATGGACCTTCACCAAATTCGATATATTTCGCTCCTTGTAACCCGTCTACCGTGGTATTACCGACTTCTGGCGTTGGGAAATACGTATGTAAGGCTTGCGTTAACGTAAATGGCGCATCACCAGTATTGATATTGGTCAGTCGCACTTCAAGCTTGTCTGATAACACAAACTCGACCTCTAATTGTGACGTGTGTGGCCAGTATTGCGCTTCAACTAAGGTCATCGGTAGTGTGAGTTTAACGGTAATTTCATCGCTTTTTTCTTCAACGCTGTGCGCACGCCAAAGTAGCTTGCGAGCAACCCCATGAATTGGCCAATCCGCTTTGCTATGTACGCCAAACCAAGGCCAACAGATTGGAATACCACCGCGTACTGGTTTACCTTCAAGGTAATCTTCCGCCTCAGAAACCCAAATTAAATTGCCTTTTCCTGCTGGTGTAAACTCGGTAAGTTGCGCGCCCTGTAAAAAGATCTTCGCTTGGCAAAATGCACTGTCGACCCAAATATACTCTAGTCCGGACTCAGTGCGCTCGATTGAAACTGAAGGTGATAATTCCATGGTGATTCCTACGTCAACTCAATGATATGCCTACCTTACCACTTAAATACTACGAGTAAACTGTTATCCATCCAATTTGAAAGTTATTCAATTATACCAATGCGGTAGCACCGTGAGAGCGTTGCTCTCACGATTTATGGAACTTGAGGATTGGGCTAAAGCTATACTTTAAATTTGCCCACCAGCTCTGTGAGTGTGCTCGACAATGAATGTAATCTCACGCCATTTTGATTGGTATTCACAGCGATATCACTCACGCTATCCGCAGCATTTTTAATTTCCACCACGTTGCGATTAATGTCTTCAGCAACATGTTGCTGCTCTTCAGCTGCGGTGGCGATTTGCGTGTTAAGGTCGCTAATATTGACAATCGCTTGGGTAATTTCACTAAATTGTTGTTGCGCTGAGTTTGTCAGTTCAACCGTTTGCTCCGTACGCGTTAGGCTGCGCTTCATTTCTCCCGACACCATTTCCGTCATTTTTCTAAGCTTATCAAGCTGAGAGGCAATTTCTTCCGTCGATTCAGAGGTACGCTGCGACAACGCGCGTACTTCATCGGCCACAACGGCAAAGCCACGGCCATGTTCACCTGCGCGTGCCGCCTCTATTGCCGCATTTAACGCTAAAAGATTGGTTTGTTCTGCTATGCCTCGGATCACGCTGAGTATCGACATAATATTTTCGCTTTCGGTGTCGAGCTGCATGATATCTGCGGTTGCCTTATTGATCACTTCAGATAATGTTGTGACGCTCTCGACAGACTCTGTTATCACCCTTTGGCCCAACTCAGATGCTTGCTGAGTTTGTCCTGCAAGCTCAGCCGCATTGGCGCAGCTTGCCGCCACTTCATTTGCGGTTGCCGCCATCTCATTAATAGCAGTAGCAGCCATTTCAAGCGCTTGCTGTTGTTGACTGGTAGCGCCGGTGAGCTGATCAGACTGCGAAGCGGTTTGTCGTGAGGTTTCATTAACTTGCTGCGCACACTCGTTGATTTGCGTCACCAACTCAGCAATGAGATTTAAAAACAAATTAAAACTCGTCGCCAGTTTGCCCGTTTCATCCTGAGCTTTAATGTCTAAACGCTGCGTTAAATCACCACCGCCTTGCGAAATTTCAGTTAAACCGTCACTCACTTCTACAATGGGCGCTGAAATCAACTTAGAAATATAACTTGCTAGCAACAAAAATACGGTGATCAGGACAGCACTTAGAATCAATATCGTCAGCGTCATCGCATTGGCTGCAGCCATTACCTCACTTTTTTCAACTAAACCAATAAACTTCCAGCCTAATTTGGGTGCTGTATAGATGTTGGCAAAGTAGTCTTGCCCGTTAATTTCGAGCTCAAATAGCCCATCTTTATTTTGAGCCAATTCACGATAGCGGCCGTTCGCAATGTCTGCCAGCTTTTTAAATCTATGTTCGGAGAACTTGGCATCGACCAACACATTTCCAGTGTCTTCCACTAGCATTAAATAGCCGGTCTCGCCCAATTTGATATTGCGGATGATTTTGGTCAACCCTTGCAGTGACACATCCATACCTTGAACACCCACGGTTTGACCATTGGCAGTAACCGCTTTTACCGTCGACACAATCACCATATCATCCGGCGCCCAATAATAGGCGCTAGTGCGGATCGTCTCACCATTTCCCGATTGCCCTGTTTGATACCAAGGACGCTGTCTAGGATCGTAGTTTGCATTCACTTCACCTAGAGGCCATTGAATATAACCACCTTGCTGATTCCCCATGTAGATATAGGCAATGCCGGGGTGCGTGTTACCAAAGTGCTCAAATAACGAATATGCTGCTTGCTCTGTTTTACTTCCTACTTTGGAATTAAGTCGAGTGGTGCTGGTTGAATCCATATAAGTTTTCACGTCTTGCTGCGCGCTCAAGACTTGTGCATGGGTTGCCAAATAGTCTACGTTTTTTGCAATTTCATCAAAAAACATCTGTATGCCATTCTCAACCTGTAGCGCCTCTCGATCACTGAGCTCCGAGAAGGTCTCTATTCCCTGCTGCCTAGTTTGACTGATAATAAGCCCCGCGATGATTAACAAAGGAAGCGCGATTGCCGTTGCGAAAGACAGCTTTAATTTTTGCGATATATTCATGAATAAACACCGTTTCACAGATAGTAAAAATATAGTGAGGGATAGGCTATTGGGCAAGAATGACATACAAATGTGATCACTTGTTCGTCTTATATTCATCTTAGGTATGGTTAAATGTTGGGTAACTTTGAGGTCGGATAGGCCACAGTGTTACTATGGATAATTCAATCAAGGGCCATAAAATTTATTTGCTTTCTGCAATGATAGCTTTGGTGGTCTACAATTTGTAAGAGGTTTTGCGCTCAACCATTTAACAACGGGACAACTATGTTAAAACTTTCAACCATCTCACTCGGATTAGGTCTAGCACTTTGCTCTAATTCAGTGCTTGCCGAAAACTCAGAAATTGACGCGTTAAAGCGCCAATTGGCTGAACTTCAGAAGAAACTCACGCAGCTAGAACAAAAAGAGCAGGCGCGAGCACAACAGGAAAAAATCGCAAAGGCTGAAAAAGCCGAAGCAAAAGCTGAAACTAAAACTCAAGTTGCAGCAGCTGAAACAAAACCGGCCATCAAAGTCGGCGGCGCGATCAGAACAAACTACAGCCATACGTCTTATGACGATGACAACAAGAACCGTGGCGGCGATTTTGACTTCGATATTTTCAGATTGAACTTCTCTGGCAATGTCGGAGGCTTTGGCTTAAATGCTGAAATCCGCTTTTTCGACTATATGACTGCGGTAAAATACGCTTACCTAGACTATGACTTTGCCGACCATTGGCAAGCTCAGGTTGGTATGACTAAAGTACCTTTTGGTAACTCACCTTACAATTCACACAACTGGTTCTTTAACACTACCTATTATATTGGTCTTGAAGACGACCACGACATGGGGGTGGTATTTAAACGTAAAGTGGCGGACAACTGGCAGCTTGATCTTGGTTTTTTCAAAAATGATGAGCTAGGTGGTGTGGACGGTTACGTGGATGACCGCAGCGATCGCTACTCTTATGACGTGGTAGGTTTCCGTAAAGCGGGCGATGGCGTTTATGACGACCCAACGCAACCAATCGGCGAATACAACACCTTTGTTGGTCGTTACGCGTATCATATTGAACACAACGGTGGCACAACTGAAATTGGCGTCTCTGGTCTTGCCGGAGGCCTTCACGACGGTAATGACCGAGCAGGTGATTACAACGCGTGGGCACTACATTTAAATAGCAACATTGGCCCTTGGAACTTACAGTTACAACACGGTGAATACCATTACGATATTGATGATGTAAACCGTATGGCAGTAGGTGCTTATGCATTTTATGATTCCATCGCAGCAGAAGCCACCATGTCGAACTTTAATGTAGCGTACAACCTGCCAGTTGAGTTCGGTCCAATTACCGATCTGCAATTTTATAACGACTTCGGTATTATTTACGACAAATCCGATAACACTGAAGACACTTGGATGAATGTCACAGGTGTGTCACTCGCTGCGGGTGCATTCTTCACCTATGTTGATTTAGTTCACGCAAAGAACCAGCCGTTTATTGGTGGTTCAATCGCAGGCGATAGTGACGAAAGCGAGCGTCGCTTCAACATTAACTTCGGTTATTACTTTTAATCTAAGGGATTAATCTTAGGTATTAAATCAAAAAGGCGATGCGCTTGTTGGCGCATCGCCTTTTTATTACCTTACTTTCTGAAATACCAATAAGATCAGCCTTTACTCTGTGGTTGCCCTCCAACCAAGGCGCTCCGCTTCAGCGGCGGCAAATTGAGGTAAGTCTGCGGCGATAAATTGTTTGTGCAGTATTTGCACACCAAGCAAGTGATTGATCACGGCATCTAGTTGCACTTTGAGTGAATCATCTGCGTCTGGCGATTCATGTAACTCAAATAGCGCATTTACCGCTTCAAAGTCTAATAAACCAGCGGCTTCTACAGCTTGTCTAGATAAGTATTTATCGGCCAGCACGCGCATTGCCGCCCATTTTTTCTTATCCGAGTGCGCCGGTGGTGCCATAAAAGCAAACTTTTCTCGTTCATACAGCACTTCTGGCAGCAGTCCTTTCATCGCTTCACGTAACACGTACTTTTCTTTACGATCTTTAATGCGATATTGCGGGGGAATGGTAAAGGCAAACTCAGCGAGGTGATGATCCAAAAAGGCAGGCCTTGCCTCCATCGAATTGGCCATGTCGACCCTATCTCCACCCCAAGTTAATATTTGCCCCTCAAGCATGGTTTTAATCCACACATACTGGGCTTTGTCGAGTGGATGGCGGGACTCTAACATGGCATCATCTAAAGTCTCGGCAATCGCTTTGCCTGCGTCATAACCCGTGAGTATTTCTCTGTGTTCGGCGGCAACGAGTTGATGGGCAAAGTGACTGCATGACAGCCAAGGCTGCAAACAACTTGGTGTGAAACCAACCACCTCATCTAATGCTGCACTATCGTATTGCTCACGGGAAAGCATAGCCCCCTTAAACAACTTATTGCTGTCTTCCAGCATGGTTTGCCACTGGGCTTTTTCGGTGTCATCAAGTTCATCTAAGCCATATAAAAACAGGTCTTTTCTAAATGCTGGATAACCCGCAAAAAGCTCATCGGAGCCTTCTCCGGTCATCACAACTTTATAATTAGACTCGTTAACTTGCTGACTCATCAAGTATTTCGCAACACCAAGCGTGTTATAAATGGTTCTTTCGGTATGCCATAAAGTTCGCTCGAAATGGCCATATAGCTCGTCACCGCTTAACGACATAATATGATGATCGGCGTTGGTGGCTTGCGCCATTTGCTTTGCAATCGGCGTTTCGTCGTACTCTGCGCTATCAAAACCAATGGTAAAGGCCTTAATTGGTGCCTGTGCCGCAGCCGAAGACAAACCCAAAATAGCGCATGAGTCTATGCCACCACTTAAGTAACAACCTACCGGAACGTCCGCCGTGAGTCTCAACTGCACCGCTTCTAGGAGCTGTTTGCGCACGCCATCAATGTAGTATGCTTCATCTTTGCTATTTAAATACGCTTGCGCCTTCGGAAAGTTAACATCCCAATAAGGTCTATCTTCAATGCTAAAACCTTGTTCGCTTCTGGTGATGCTAACAACATGTCCAGGTTTGATTTGATGTACATTCGCAAATGCCGTGCTGCCGGGCACCATGACTTGGATCAGTTGATGAAATAGGCCTTCACTTGAGAATCGGCGCTTAACTTTAGGGTTGGCAAACAGCACCTTCAGTTCTGAGCCAAACACAATTTCGTCTTCTGTTTGGGTGTAGTACAAAGGTTTAATACCAAAGCGGTCTCTCACTAAGTGTAGTGTATCGGTTTGTTGGTCATACAACGCAAAAGCGAACTCACCGCGCAGATGCGTCAGCATCTCATCGAGACCAAGCTGCTGATATAAGTGCATAGCAATTTCTGAGTCGCTTTTACTTTGGAACCTTGCCCCTTTTGCTACCAGCTCAGCTCGGATCCGCGCGTAATCGTAAAACTCACCGTTGTGAGCCAACATTAGACGCTTGTCAGAACTAATAAAGGGCTGCCGCCCTCGCTGCTCGTCGAGGTCGATTATCGACAGTCTGGCGTGACTAAATCCCACGCCAGCCATTTGTTTATAGCCAAAACCGTCGGGGCCACGATGATGTTGAATGGCTGCCATGTTTACTAATAATTGATTATCTATTTGTGTTTGCGCTTGCGTTGAAAAAATACCAGCAATTCCGCACATAATATCTCCCTAAATCACATCCATCACAGTACTGGCGCGCTGCACCATACAGGTCAATAAGGCTTGGCGTAAAAAGACGGCACCACGTGCCTGACTAAAATACCAATTGTGTGGCGTGGCATCTAAACTGGTACACAGCTCTTCACCCCGAGCCAGAGGATGAAGCACTATCGCATCGGGCTTAAAGGGGGAATCTGCGCTCAATTTAAACGACTTTCCATAGGTTTCGAAGCTTTCACCAACCCATGCAATGGAATTGATATACACCACATCAAGCTCAGGTAAAACGGCGTTCAAGTCATGGCCGATAGACACCTTGACCCCCGCTTCCTCTAGCTGGGCTAATTGCTCGCTCGACACCGCTTCCTCGACACTCTCGTCGTAGAGCAGGAATATTTCGTCCACAATGCGCGGAAAATGTGTAAACATTTTCAGCAGGCTACGCACCGTACGCATTTGACTCGGCACGCCAATCACACCAATTTTTATAGGACTAAAGGCTTCGCTGTCAGGGAGTAATAACGACGGCCGCCATTTGAAGATAGTGTATAGATCAGACATCGCTTGTGTTGGGTGCTCATCAATGCCATTACCTGCGTTGATAATTGGAATGCGTAGGCTGTGGATCATCTCTTCAATAGACTCCACAGAGGTGTCACGTAAAACGACACAATCGCCATAATTATTGAACATCTCGGCGACATCTTGCAGCGACTCCCCTTTCGCAATGCCCGTTGAGGAGCGATCGGTGATCGACATAATATCGCCCCCAAGCGGTGCCATGCACTTTCAAACGACAGACGGGTGCGAGTGCTGGGTTCATAAAACGCACTGATCAAAATTTTGCCACTAAGCGGCGAGCTGAACCTTGCAGGGTTACTTTCATATTTCGCGGCGAGGCGGAATAGCTGGATCAGCACGTCTCGGTCAAGGTGGTCGACACTGATAATGTGCTTATTCTCCAAACAATGCAGCCTGTCCCCGTCTTCTTGTATCGCTCTGAGTAATGCTTTGGGATGTGCATCCCGTAAACATCCGGCTGCGCTCGATTAAACTCTACTTGCTGCGCACTTACCATAACTGCCTCTTTTTAAAATCAATAAGGAACATAACGACAAGGACAACAGGACATAAACAACTGAGCACTATGGCCAGCCAAATTAAACTAGAAAATGCGCCCAATGAGATCATACATCCTCCACTTTGCTTCGTGTGCCCAACGCTTGCCAATGGAATGATTGCTGACTAAAACGCCAAGCAATCACACAAATTAATAACGACACCGCACAAGAAACTAATGCAGCGACATAAAAACCAATATAAAAATACCCAATCAAACCTGATACCGTGCCAAGCAACATAGCCCAACCAGCGCTATTTCCCGTCATTCGCGCAAAGTACAAACCAAATACGATAGGCCAAATGGTGCTGGCGACGAAGGCACCAGCGAAGTTCAACAAGGCACCCAGCGTGGCGATTTTTGGTAAACACAAAAGCCAAGTTACTACACCTAAGATGACAATGATCCACTTAGCACTTTTTAAGCGTTCGCTATCGCTCGCCTTTGGTTTGATGTATTGCAGGTAAATATCTTGATTGATGAGATCTGACGTTGCGGCGAGCAAAGAGTCCAAGCTCGATGCTAGCGCTGAGAACACCACAATGAACAGAATGATCGAGCCGGTATAGCCGAGCACTTGGCTTGCAACCAAGGGTCCCACCATATCGGCACTAGCGGGATACAAACCTAAACTCGGCGCTGCCAGCGCAATAAACCCAGTTACGATGGGGATCGGTAGCCACAGTAGTCCTGCGATAAAATACGCCTTTTTGCCCACCCCACCTTTAAATGCAAACGCCCTTGACCACCATACGTTGCTGTGAAAAATTTCTCCTAAACCAAAAAAGATATTGTTGAATAAAAACATCACAGCGGCAGGAAAAAGCAGGTCGAGTAGCTTGGGGTGGTCGCTACTGAGTTTTTGGTGAATTGGTTCAAGCCCAACATTCATCGCCACGACAATGGCAATTCCGACGACACCTGCCAAAATAATAATGGCCTGTAGAAAGTCCGTGGCGATCACCGCTTTTAGACCGCCAAAGAGCGTGTAGACCACACACATCAGCAGAATAATCGACATACCAAGGTGATAATCTAAGCCACTTAGGGTGTGTAGCAAAATGCCACCGGCCATGCCTAGACTAACGAGCCAGCTCATGGCATACACGAAAGAGATCAGCAAAAAGACCCACCAAGAGAAACGCCCAAACCGCAACCGCATGAAGTCGCCACTGGTGTAGCCGTGGGGTAGTAAAGTTTTGATGCGTTGGCTTAGCGGCGCAAATAGCAACAATCCGAATGCGGCACAGGCGTAGCCTATCATGCCCCAAATACCAAACTGATAAGTGAGCTGTGGCGCAACTAAAGTGGTATTACTGGTGACCCAAGTTGCCATCGCAGTGGCACAAGCAAAGGCCAACCCAACATTTCTACCGGCCAGCGCAAATTCATTATGTGACTGCACGCGCCTGCCAATCCACCAGCCAAAAAATACCCATAGCAAAGCAAACGCTAGGGCAAGACCGAGCGCCAATGAAGCATTTATCATACGCTTTCCTTATCGTGCGTTTGCTTATTACCCACCATAATCATCCCTACAAGTAGCACAAATAAGCACAAGCCCAGTACAAACAGCGCAAGCGCCAGCGTTAACTGATGATGTTTGACTGAAAATGAGACCGACGTTTGTGCCGAGTTAGCAGAGGGACTACCTAAGGTTGCGAGATAATCACCATCAGCCAAGCCACTAATGGTTACCGCTTGTTGAGTCGGCTGAAGCGAAAGGGAGAGGGAGTAAGGTTCCGAAAGATGTTGAATGGATAGCTGTGTTGGTTGTTGTAGAGGCGGACCTGTACGCTCAATGTGTAGCGTAATAAACCCAGCAGTCACGACCTCATCGCTCACCCTCAGCGAGGCGGCAAGCCCACTAAAGCTCGCAGCAAGTAAGACCAAGGTTACTACTCGGGCGATCCACATCCTCATAATCCCTAACTGCGGTTATCCAAGTCCGAATTCGCCGCAAGTTTTGCTATCCACATTATTCTAGTAGTAACAAAGACTAGCCCAAGGATCAAATTTGTCTAGTAAAGCCTCACCCAATTTCACCCCAGCCTTACATTTATTCTTTTGTTTTTATTGCTCTTTTTTGAACACATTGCAGCAGTAAATTACTCCCAGCTTCAACATCATGCCAATGACTCCATTCGTCTGGCGCATGGCTAACGCCGTTGAGTGATGGAATAAATATCAGCCCCGTGGGACACACTTCTGAAAAAAACTGGCTATCGTGACCAGCACCACTTGGCATGATTTGATAATTCAGTGACAAGGCCTCTGCTTGTTGACTAATAAATTCCACCATCTCAGGTGTGCACTTCATTGGAGACAACCAACTCACCTGCTCGTATTCAAACATTAAATGGTGTTTTCGAGCGATGGCTGAAAGCGCTTTACGACAGGCAATTTCAAGGTTCTCCATCACCGTTTCGTCCATATCACGCGCGACGATGGTGAAATCCACCTCTCCAGCAATCGTATGTGCAAAACCCGGCTTTAATTCTGCCTTACCGACGGTGATCCTCGTGGTATCTGTGCCATCCTCTGCAATAATGCGGTCTAACTGGTAGGCAAAGTCAGCCAACCCCATAAAGGCGTCGCTGCGCATCTCCATGGGGGCTGTGCCTGCGTGGTCGGCCTTTCCAATTAATTTAACCATCCATTTAAATACTCCCGAAATCCCTTCCACCACACCAATTTGAATGCCTTTTTGATCAAGCACGGGCCCTTGCTCTATATGTAATTCAAAAAAACTATTTATTTGCTCAGGTTCTAGCCTCGCATTCAGTGCATCCATAGGGTCTAACCCTTGCGCGCGCATGGCATCACTAAGCATACAGCCATCCGCATCATGACTTGTGAGTAATTGGTGAGGCGTTAACTTCCCGGTGAGCGCTTGTGCCCCGATCATGCCGCCAAAGCGCCCTTCTTCTTCACTGGTACCGATGACCCAAATCGGCCTATCCAATTGCACATTGTGCTCTTTTAAAATACGAATACACTCAAACCCCGCAATGACGCCCAAAGTTCCATCAAACATGCCACCTGCTGGTACACTGTCGAGATGAGAGCCGATGATCACTGCGGGTTTCGCTGCGATATCCGGACTGGTCATTTCAATAATCACATTGCCAGCGCCATCCATACGACTCACAAATCCTTCGCTTTGTGCGCATTCCATCAGCCATTTACGCGCTGCAAAATCCTCATTGCTAAAACCTTGGCGATAAATTCCCTTATCTTCATGGTTATAGCCGAACTCCGCGAGCGCAAATAAGGTAGACTTTAGACGTTCTAAATTTACTTGCATACTTTGCTCCTCAACGTTTCAGTCGCACCACTTCCCTGTACTTAACCTGAGATCAGATTCGCTATTTCAAACACTGACGTCCGACTGATAATCTCTTTGCTTTAGCTTAGTTGAAAATTCGCGAATTTCAGCCGCTGTGATATGCTTTTAATAATTGGCTTCTGGTTAACAATGTTGGCTCAGGTCACCGTGATGCGCTGCCAGTTCAGCACTCCCGAAATATGAGGATGCCTATGCGTAAGAAAATCCCCCTATTCAATCGTTGTTTTTGGCTGCATGTTGCTGGCATCGTATTTGTTGGTCTCGGCTTTATCGGCATGGCACTGCCTGTTATGCCTACCACCATCTTTTTTATTCTTGCCCTTGCTTGCTTTACCCGCTCTTCTCCTAAGTTAGAAAACTGGCTGCTTACCCACCCCAAATTTGGCCCGAGTCTGCTTGCATGGCGACAACATCAGGTGATCCCCATTAAAGGCAAGATTGGCGCGGCGGTTGGCATGAGTGTTGGCTTACTGGCTCTGAGCTTTAGTGGCGCACCTGTGTGGGTGGTGTGGTCTGTCGCTATAACCGAAGCCGGAGTGCTCAGCTATATTCTAACGCGTCCCTCCATAATTCCTGTAAGCACAAAGTAGTCCCACTTATAACAAACAAAATAAAAACAACAAAAATACATATATAACCCACTATTTACATTAAGTCCCTTTTTAGGGTATACAGTTTGTTCTTGTAAAAGAAACAATAAAAACTGAGATACCATGAAAATAAAAATAACTTATCTAGCTACTTTGCTAGGCATACTTCATGGCACTGCTAGTGCCCAACAAGAATACCCATTATTTCCAGGTGATCCCCTTGTCAACCAACAATGGCATTTGAAAAATACAGGGCAAAATGCTTTTTCTGAGCGGGGTGGTGTTGCAGGAGAAGATCTAAACCTTAGCCTTACTCATGCGCTTGGTATTATGGGAACAGGCGTAACCACCGCAGTCATCGACGGTGGTGTTGAGCTTACTCACCCTGATCTTATAAACAATGTAAAACCAGGCTCATGGGATTTCCTTACGAATTCTGCTGATTTAAAACCAGCCAACAGCGGCGATGGTCACGGTACAGGTGTCGCAGGTATCATTGCTGCCAGTGCATTTAATGGCATTGGCGGTCGTGGTGTCGCACCTAGAGCCGGGCTCGTTGGCTTTAACTATCTTAAAAACGGAAGTATGGAAAATTGGTTACAGTCTCACGGCATGTATTCTGATGGTTTCAACAAAGCTTCTTTTGATTTTCCTAGAGTATTTAACCAAAGCTATGGCCGAACCCTTTCATCACCGCAAACATTTAACTACGACTTCTCTCCATGGCTACAGACCTATGAAGATGCTCAAGAAGAGATCACGACTACAAGTCACAGCGGCCGCGGTGCAATTTTCGTAAAATCTGCAGGTAATGGTTACCAAGCTCAAAGCTTTAATGCCAGTGGTTTAGGGCCTGGGTATCTATGGTTTGCAAATCGTAACCATGGCTTACCAATGCAAGATGTTAACTTAGAGCGTATTGATACCAGCTATTGGAATTTGGTTGTGTCTGCTTATAATGCTGACGGTAAACGCTCGTCATACTCTACGGTTGGTTCAAGCGTCTTTGTCAGTGCGCCTGGCGGTGAGTACGGCTCAACCACTCCCGCTATAATCTCTACGGACATCAGTGGCTGTGACTGGGGAAGCAACCCGACCAATCTGCGTAACACCTTACATGGAAGCCATCCACTGGATCCTAATTGTGATTATAATGCAACGATGAATGGCACTTCTTCCGCTGCACCAAACACGACAGGGGCAATTGCACTTATCATGTCAGCAAACCCGGCATTAACTTGGCGCGATGTGAGACATATCTTAGCCTCTACAGCGCGTAAAATTGATGCGGACAATCCTGGCGTTACATTGACCTTTAATAATGCGGCTGGAGAAGCACAACAATATGATGCGATCCCCACATGGCAGCGCAATGCTGCAGGTTATAACTACCATGGCTTCTACGGCTTTGGTGCAATTGATGTTGATGCTGCAGTAAATATGGCTCGTTTCTATAATGAAGATAGAGGTAATTTCACTATCACACCTTGGCAGCAAGTTAATGCTAATGTCACCATTCCTGACGGTAGCCTTGCTGGCGCAGAAAGTTCGGTACAAATTGACAACGATGTCACCGTAGAAGCCGTACAGATCCGTGTAACCGGTGAGCATACCAGTACCCGTGACGTTGCAATTGAGCTTATTTCTCCATCAGGTACTCGCAGCGTATTAATGACGCCAAGAACAGGAACTATTTCTGGACGCAACGGCTTTAATGATATGCAAATGCTATCGCATCACTTCTATGGCGAACCTGCGCAAGGCCAATGGACCATTCGGTTAATTGATACACAAAGTGAGGACGAAGCCTTTATCTTTGATCCAGTAAGTGGCGCACCGGACATTCGTGCTGTACACAGAAATAATGCGCAAGATGGCCAGCTTACCTCTTGGCAAATTCGTTTTATTGGTCATAACTAAGGAGAACCATTATGAAAGCACTCTTTTTATCAGTCATACTACTTAGTGGCCAAGCTCTTGCGACCGACAATGTGTTGATAGAATTAACTGAGGCGCCACACGGTGCTGAAATAAACATCAACAATCAATCATTTGTTTCACTTGAAGAAAACAACACCACACTGGTTAAAGGGTTGAAACTACAATCACCAGTAACTGGGGAGGTGTATACCGTAACCGGTGAGATTATCGTTGAACACCTTACGATGATTAACGCCAATACTTTCGCTAGCGACAATAATCTAATTTTAAGCTACGCTCGTGGTAACCGAGCTATCTATCGCCACGCTGACGCACACACTGACCTCACAACTTTGAATGCATATTTACGTGTACAAGCAGGAGTATTGAGCACTCAGATAGGCTTACAGCTTGACGGATTAGAAAGCGAGTAATACCTAGTAGAGAGGCTAAATGCCTCTCTACTAATTAGCTAAACGCTTTAAAAGCATCATCCAGTGGAGTATGTGCGATATGATTCACGTAGTTACTCATCACTTTTTGACTTAGTGCTAAGATGATTTCCAGCAAATTTTGTTTAGTATAACCTGCTGCAAAAAACGCTTTCGTTTGTGCATCACTCAGTTTGCCACGCTCACGCAGCATTTCAAGTGTTGTGGCACGCAGCACTTCTAGTTTCTCATCGCCCAGCGGTGCTTGCTCACGCAGTGCTTTGACCAATTCATCACTTACTTTCATTGATTTTGCGATAGCAGAATGAGCCGGTACACAGTAGTGACATTCATGCTCTACATTAATCGCTTGCCACACCACAGTTTTTTCATCGTTATTGAACGAGCTATTTAAAAAAGCCTCATGTAACACTTGATAACCATGCAGATGCTCTGGTGATTCCGCCATTACACCATGAAGGTTCGGAATACGTCCAAATGCTTGCTGGGACTTCTCAAGTAATGGTTTACCTTTTTGCGGTGCAGATTCTACGGTATGGATTGTAAAGTCAGTCATCAGTTGCTCCTCTTGATGCATTTTGTATTGGTATAACCTGAGCTCTAACTAACCTCAGGTTAACTACTCATTGGATGCTAGACTAACTTTACTTGAATGATCATTCAAATAACTATTCGCTATAGTAAACACCATAACTGTCTAAATTAATATGAAATTTAATTAGCTACTGACTGGTCGAGCGTCAAGCCAGCAGCGTTGGGATCAAAAGTAAATTTTGTTCTCAGCGTAGTCGATAATGAGCTTATCGTCGTTGAAATTACTTAAACCCAGCAGGATAAACGGCTCATCTTTATATCCAAGCACCTCAAACACAGGCATATCCGATAAGTGACTTTCGGTATTGATGATTTCCTTGTCACCTAAGCTAAAACGCAGTGATTCTATGGCCACCTTTTTAGTCGCTTGGTCGTTTAACCCTCGGCTGATGTCTTTTTCGCCCAGCGTTAATGTTAGTTTATTGGCCAGGTGTGAGTTGATGTAGTTGGTTGGAGCGCCGGTATCAAGCACGGCGTCTACCTCTTCGCCATTAAAACTTGCTGTCAGCTTGATGAAATTGTTATCTATTTTAAAACTTTCACTCTCCAAGCCTTGTGTCACGCTACTTGGGCAAACCCCTTGATACAAACTCAGCTCATTATTATTAAAATCAAACACATTACAATATTGCGACATATATCCATGCCCCAAAATTCCTGGCAAGACGCCTTCCACATCTAAGCGGGTCATATCTTTAAATACATATGGAAGCGACTCTGCTGCTAAGTGGCCGACGCTGGTGTGGTCTATCGTTGCCAATACTAGCTCTGAGCTACCACTTGCGCCTTGTACGTCCATTTTGCTTAGCTTATCTTCTGGCAAGGCAAGTGCTGCTTTCAGATTAACCGGTAAAATACCAACATTCGCAGCACTATCTAAAATCATAGGATGGGTAACCGTATGGTTAATCGTTGCCATCACATAGGCATGACCTTTCTCGGTGTACTTCATCGGTAAAGTGAGTGATTGTGGCGCGGTAGACGCGGTGATCCCACAACCAACGGTGGTACATGCCAATGCTGATAAAATAATTGCTCTCATATTTTTGCTCTCAAACTGTTGATGTCGTTGTTGAGCTAACTATGCCGAGCAATTGTCAAGCAATTATCAAGTTAGTCGAGAAAACCGAAGTGAAAAGCTTGCGCCTTGATTTTCAGTACTGGTCGCGGTCAATGTCGCGCCCATCAACTCGGCAAGTTGACGGCAAATTGGTAAGCCGAGCCCCAAACTGGATGTATCGTGGCGCGACCCCTGCGCACGATAAAAGCGCTCAAACACCTGTTCGAGTTGATTAGGCGACATACCTTGGCCGCAGTCAGCAACCGTAATCACCAGTTCATTATCTTGATAACTGAGCTTTAACGTCACAACGCCACCATCAGCACCATATTTAAAGGCATTATCTAATAAGTTCACCACTATCTGTCTGACTCTTCCGGCATCAAGCGTCACGGTCACACCTTCTTGAATATCTGCGTCCAATTTCACGCCTCGCGCTTCGGCCTGTGCTTGGTAACGCACTAAGGTCGATGTTAACAGCTCAGAGAGATTTACTCGTGTTGATGACAAGGTCAGCTGCTTTGACTCGGTTAATGACAACAAACACAGGTCGTCGATAATACGGTTAACGTTGTGAAGGTCTTGGGTTATCACCGCTAACTGAGCCTTATCCATTGGCACTATACCGTCTTCCATCGCCTCCAAGCGCGAACGAATGCCGTTAAGTGGTGTTCTAAGTTCATGAGATAAGTCGGAATTCATTTGTTTATACTGCTGATGCAAACCTTGTAGCCAAGCCGCAAGATTATTAAAACTATTGATGATTTCACCTACTTCATCATGGCGTTTTAGCGCTAAGCGGGTGTCTAACTCGCCCGACTCTATCGCCTTGAAGCTACGTTTGAGCTGTTTAAGTGGCGACAAAAAGTACCACGACCCCAACCAAGCAAGTAATGCAGCAATAATCGATAAGATGACCAAAGTAAGCATAAAATCATCCAACATCGCTTGCTGCAGCGCTTCCTTTTCAAACGACCTATCTAGCAATACCTCAGGCAACCAAAACAACTCACCCTGTGGTGATAACACATATTGCGCCTCATTAAATTGCACCACAAACGCCGCAACACCGGGATGATGAATTGAAAATTGATGACCGGATTTGACCTGCTCATAGTCTATGGTGAGATCGGGGTTGAGGATCTTTACATCCGCTGTTGAGTTAGCATCTCGCCAAATAAATAGCTGCTCAGGAAAGGTTGATGCTAAAAACGTTAACGTCGCTTCTGGGCTCGCAAAGGTTTTACCAGTCAATGCTTCTTCCACTAAGTCATCATCAAGCAATGAATGACCAAACGTTACCGCACTTTGCTTATTAAATGCTAAAAAAGTGCGCTCGGCTGAGTTTTTAGATAGTTGATAAAAGCTTCCGAGTAGCGCAAAGGTACAAAGCGCCACGAGTAAGGTAAATTTGGTTTTTAGCTTCATGAAGACACCTTACGCGCGATAAATTGATAGCCTTGCCCGTAACGAGTGGCGATAAACTTGGGCTCAGCCTTACTGTCACCTAGTTTTTTACGCAAGTTAGCCAAATGAGTATCGACTGCCCGATCCGTAATAGGCGCATCACTTCCCCATACTTGTTCAATTAATTGCGCGCGGCTAAATACTTGTTGCGGCTGCTTGGCCATGGTCAGTAATAACTCGAACTCCACAGCCGTTAACGCTGGTGTTTGTTGTGTTACCGTTACGGATTTGCTCTCAAGATTGATACTTAAGCCATCAAACAACAAAGCGGCACTCTGCTGACCACGATAGCTACGTTTACATAGTGCCTTTGCTCGTGAGATCACTTCTCGTGGGCTATAAGGCTTACATACATAATCATCCGCACCTAGCTCAAACCCCTCAAGACGGTCGGTTTCAGACACTTTGGCGGTCACCATAATGGTAGGAATGTTGCGTGCAACGGCTTCTTTAAGTAACTCACGGCCATCACCTCCGGGTAGCATGACATCTAAAATAGCGAGTTGAAATGTTAGGTTTTGTAGGGCTCGGTGGGCATCTGGGGCGTTATCGAAATGGACAACCTGCATATCCGCTTGTGCCAGATATAAACGTAATATCTCAGCACTACTTGGGTCATCTTCTACATATAAAACAGTATATTGGTCAGACATTGTTGAGATTAATTTAACGAGTTAATGCTGAGATTCTTAAAGCCGCTTTATAACCACAGCACCTCCGCATGACGAGGGATATTTGTAGCCACATTGCAGGGTGATCTTTCAGCTAATAATTTAAGTGACTTTACTATGCCACAGCCTTACTCGTTAAGGAACGTCATACTTACCTCTACTGATACCGCTTTTAACTATCGCATAATAAAACAACATCCGCTTCCATCCCTTCCAGCTACTATAACCATTTAAAATAAAAGGACTTTTACATTACTTACAAGCTCAAAATAGCAACCTTTGCAACTCAAAATTAATAGTGTCATAAAGACACAAACTCATCACAACACAAATTTTGATCAAGCACCAAGATAGAGTCACAGAGACAATATACTCCACTTATTAACATTGAAACCTTTGTTTTGCTTTAACCTAAACAATCGTTTATTGTGTCCAAAAGACATTAACTAAAAAATCAATGAGCTCAGAACACAATTTATCCCAGTTTCACCCGCCTCTTTTTTCAGTAGACAGTGTGTTATTTACAATTTGGCAAGGTAGCTTAAAAGTCCTCCTCACCAAACGCGCCCATGCGCCGTTCAAAGGCCGCTGGGGATTACCTGGAGGGTTTGTTGATGTTGAGCTGGATGACAACACGGATATGAGCGCGCTGCGTAAGATCAAAGAGAAAACCAGTGTTGCCCCACAATACCTTGAACAACTTCAGGCGTTTTCTGGGATCAACCGTGATCCGCGAGGCTTTAGTGTCACCTTGGTTTATTACGCCTTGATTTCACCTCAGCAAGTGGCAACCCAAATTGACTCGGTAGATGATGTGAGATGGGTGGATCTTAGCGAGATCCCAGATCTTGCTGTGGCTTTTGATCATAAGCATATTATTGAAAAGGCCAAGGCAAGGCTGCAGCAAAAGGCGTTATATTCCATGATCCCGGTTTATTGTTTGCCAGATCAATTTACCATTGGACAACTCAAAACCGCCATCGAAGCCATTATCGCCAAACCCATTCAGCGCAAGAGCTTGGTAAGACGAATTGAAGCCTCAAACATGTTTGAAGCACTGGATGAAAAGGTCAAGTCAGGCGGACGGTTAGCACAGCTCTATAAGCTAAAGCCTGATGTCGATATCGTGCATTTTGAGCGCAATCTGAGCTTAGGATAAAATGCGATTGTGCGGTGTTTATTACAGAGCTATCACTGCCCCTTGCAGATAATCAAGCTCCTGACACCGCATTTGCAGTAACTCAATAAAGTCTCTGGTGTAAGTCGGTGGAGTTCGTTGATTTGGCCAAAGTGCGTAGATGCTGCGAATAAATTGGTAGTCACCGATATAGCTAAATGCGGTTTGAGATTGCGCTGCCAACGCTGCAATTTCTGTCATCGGCAATACGCCAGCACCGTTAGCCGAGCCTACCAATTTACGCACTAAGGTAATATCACCCACATAAGAGACGTGACTAAACTGCGCCAACAGTGCTCGCCACGCATCGGTTGCGGGCAGTTGCGATGCTTTAAAGGGCAAAAACAGGGTTTGTGTAGTCGCAATTTCCTTGGCGACCACCACCCTTACCGCGATTTGCCCCAGCCGTTTTTGATAGACGCTTGAATCATCCAGCTCCCCGACTCGCACGGTTAAATCAAACCGCTTTTGGCTGAGTAAGGCCACACTATTGGCAGGCTCCACATGCAATTGGATCTCTGGATACTGGGCCTGAAACGATTGCAGCGCATTATACAAAGGACCAATCATTAGGTTTTGCGGGCATAACAGGTGGAAAGTGGACGCTTCTAGTGTTGATAGCGCCTCACTTTGCGCTTGCAAGGCGAGCAAAGACTCCGCCATGTTATCCACCACTGCCTGACCATGATTCGTTAATGTAAGTCCTCTGGCGCTGCGCAGTAAGAGCGGATAACCAAGTTTGTCTTCCAGCGCTAACATCCGCTTAGATAAGGTCGGCGCGCCTATGCCAAGGTCTTCTGCCGCCTTGGCAAAACTTCCTCGGCGGCTTACCTCAACAAAGAGTCGTAAGTCATCTAGCATAGTTATCTCCGCAATCTTAGCTTTCCATTTTTGCCATTCTGATCGGCTGGCAATTCCCTACAATCATATCAACAGCCAGAGGAGGAAACATGCAAAAACTCATTTTTACATTACTGCTGTCATTGTGCCTGTCGTTTATGGTGTCTGGATGGGTTACGTACATCAATTTGGGATTAGTGGCGGACTTTACCACGCGATGGGCGCATGCCTTTGCCAATGCTTGGCCGGCCTCATTCATCGCCGCCTATGTTTTATCAGCCCCAGTTACCGCCGTTACTAAACGCATTATGGAGAAATATCATGGCCAACAGCCACAATAACGTCAACTTTATCGCCCATATCACGCCTAAAACCGAGCACTATCAAGATTGTATTAACGCAATCCAAGAGATCTTGCCAGCCACTCGAGCAGAGGTCGGATGTTTACGCTTTGAACTTTATGAAAGTGAAAACCGCACCCAGCTTACCTTAGTCGAACGCTTTGTCGACCATGCCGCGTTTGATTTTCATCACCAGCAAGCCTACACCAAACAGGTATTTACACTGTATCAAGGATGGCTGGCAAAAGCGGTTGATATTATTGCCATCAAACCGCTTTAATTTGCACTTTTAACAAGTTAAGCGCTTCTTCACAAGCAATGATAGAAGCGTTTTAAAGCGCTACGTTAGCGAGGCACTTTGCAGCACAGTGGAGTTATTGAAAAAGCCGTTGCGTTATCGAACAAGTTCGGATGTAATTGCTGAACAAATATACACCACCACAGTCACTAAGGAACGTAAATGGCTACTGGAAGTCAGGGAATAAAATCACACTTTTTGCACACATCTACTATTTCCTTGTTAGCCGTGACCCTGTGGCTTTGTAACACACTCAGCACCAACCTAAACTACGGCTACCTGATGATATTTTTTGCAACTTTCCCTATTGCCTACTTCCTAAAATTAGACCATTTTCTAGCCACCTTTTTATCATGGTTATTGATTCTCTTAGCGGATAAATTCCTCAGTATCCATATGCTGCTGCCGCAAAAAGCTTATGATGGATTAATATTTATAGTCTTAAACGCATTAATATTGAGCGCACCTGTGCTCATTCTAAAAGTATCTATGTGTGTATTTCCGCGCCTCCGCCCTATATTCCACAAACAAAATCCTAAAAACCACCACACAAAATAATTGTATTTGGCGTATCGAGAGTGAAGTATAGCTATGTCTGACAGTGGGTCTACCGTCATTTCTTTAAGGTATATAAGTTTTATATAAAAGCGCTTAAAATTTATACATATAACCTTAATACTCTCATTGATATTGGTAAAAGTGGTATGAGGGAGTATGACCAACAACACTAGTGCAGTTGCTCCTTGGCTAGGCTATACAACACAAGAATATAAACTGGTGCAACGATTGTTAAATGCAAAGAAAGGGAACGTTTTAGGCTTCGAAATTTTGGATGATGTTCAGGAGCAGTCCGACAAAAGAACTGTTCTTGAGCAAGATAAAATTAGCATAGCTCGTAGGATAGCGCTCTGCCACTATTCACACTTCTATATTGGCTACTTGTCAGCTATCAAAATTAGCTGACAAGTAAAGCTAATCTCACTGAACGGTGGCTAAAACGCCCCCTTTTGCCAAAGCACTTGCCCTTGTTCGCCAATCACCTGTATCCGATGCGCTTCTGTCACCGATGGCCACTCCAACCTTTTCAGCTGCTGGGCTATCACTTCATCTGGGACGACTCGTGCTCTTGCTCGGTTATTTTGCCGAAGTTGTACTTCACCTTGTTGAAATACAACTAACGTCACGAGCGCACCGTAGTCACACCCTAAATCGCAAAGTATCTTACGAAAATCTTTTCGCAGGTTTGTCGCATCCCACACAACATTTTCCTTTGCTGCTAATGCTTTTTTCAGCTTTTGTTTGGCGGCTTGTAGAACCTGACCACGGTTTTTTTGACTCGTGGAACGACCATTAATCTCGCCTCTTAGTTCATCCAAAGAGACCAGTGTAAATCCTTGAAGATGCTTTGCTATCCAACTGGATTTACCGCTCCCACTAGCTCCACACATGATATAAAAATGACCATAGTGCTTTGCCTGTTGGTAAAATTTGATAGGAGCTTCTTCAGGAACTGTGATTTCGCCAAAAGCCATTTGCCTAACTGTATAAGCAGCAATGAAGCACTGTTCTTCAACAGTTGGGTATCGCGATATATTAGCAAGTAGTGATTCAGCCGGATCTGCAATCGACCAAAGCTTATATTCTTGAGCAAACATTTTAAACAAGCTCAGCAGTTCAATTTGCATATCCTGATCTGGGCAGATACGACCTCGCATATCTGCAACTTCGAGCCAGTAGAGCATCTCGAGATCAGCATTTAGCGCTAAATTAAGATATTCACTGAAGCCTTTGTTTTTAACTACCAATAATTTGGGCATTTGATGAAAACCGACTAATGCCAAAATCGTTTGAATAGTCTGCATTGGCAACGGTAAGTCAACGAGTCTACTTGCTAGGTAACTCATCCCGATCGCCTCATGCCGCGGTGCAACAATCCGCCGTTGACCATCAATCTCCTTCGCTCTGGTCACGACAGGCTTGGCAATATCATGCAACAGCGCAGAGAGTATCAGCACCTGCCTTCGCTCCCCCTTTATATGAGAGGCAGAACTCTGCAGCAATGCATAAAGTGCTTCCAATACCATATTGGTATGAATGGCAACATTACCTTCCTCATGCCAAATAGTATCTTGTGGTGTTGCTTCAAGTTCGTGCAACAGGGGAAAGGTTTCCCCCAACATGGTTAAGCACTCTGTAAAATCAGGCTGATGTTGCTCTGCAAGCAAAGGCAACCAATCCGCTACTTTTTTCTTCGCTAACATACAGTGTTACTCCTCCATGAGTTTGTTTGGTGTAATAACGCTATGCATCCAATGCTTATCCGACACAATATGATCTGAGCGCACCCATTTGGCAACACAATTAGCAAACTCATCATAATGGAAGGCATCAGCCACTCTGACCACATAGCCTTCTTGTAAGTTTGTATCTACAACAATACTTTTGATGGTTTTTTCGCACCATGCCCCACGATAGAGCACCTTTGGATTATGCAGACCAAGCTCATTAAAAATAGCTTGGCTATCATCCCAACTTAAACACTCGTTACTCGCGTTCCACACAGAAAAAGCGAGGAAGTAGCTAGGCAACTTCTGATAATGAATGGCGTGCTTTGCATACAAGTTTTCACCACAGATACGCCATCCTTTTGGAATCTTTAGACCTATTTGAGCCTGTAGTGCTTTTACCCAAGAGCGAGATGGATGATAACGACTGTCGAGTGATCGTGCATGCATATAATCAGCATACAAAGTGGTATTTTCACCATCCATTTTCTCGGTCACGACTACTTGTTTGTTTTTAAAGTGCTCCGTGTTGGCACACCTTACATCATCACTTGTGATCCCTTTTGACCACACCAAGTGCGGAGTTCGAGGATATTTAATTCTCATCTTAGTTGCTCCATTTTTAAAATTAAAAAGCCAAGTTGGTACTTGGCCGCAAAATCAGCAATTAATCGCAACAAAACGACTTATTGTGTTCTCAATTGCTTGTTCCCGATGGAATTACATTGCTCTATCCTCTTCCCTACAATCTTATTAACACCCCAAATGGGCTGGGTTAAACCACTAAAATACTCGCGACACTGTCTTGTAATAGCGTCACTAGCTCGTCATCCATAAATTGATATTCGTCAGGAATATCCAATACTTGAACATTTTTATAGCGCAATAGATTGGCGTATTGTGCACGCAGCCGCGATTTATGTTTTTCTTCCATGACTAAAATAGTATCGGCCCACTCAATATCACTCGCATTTACGCTGCGACGTGCTCTTGGGCTTGTGCCTGCCGATCTCACGCTAATACCCGGATGATTTTTCCAGATACGCTCAGCGGTTGGACTGCGCCATTGGTTGCGACTACAGATGAATAACACATTAGTTGTCATGCAGAGCTCCTATATTAAACGGCACCCTTGGGCTGAACTGGTTTCCTTTAAAAGTATTTTTAGGATTACCGCGTTGTAGCGCCTGATGTTGCTGCCACCTTGCTTTATCACGAGCCATTTCCTCAGCATCTGCCTGCGCGGCCAATTTCTGTAGCAATAACGCCTTTGCAACGCGCTTATTGGCGTGCTGACTACGCTCACTCTCCACTCGCACACTCAATCCTGATGCTATATGCGTCGCTCGTACCGCTGAGTCTGTGGTATTAACATGCTGCCCACCAGCTCCTGACGCGCGACAAGTTTGATAGCGAATATCGGATGCCATTGTGACTTCATCTATCTCGGCCATGCTTCCGCTAAAGAACCAATTTTTCCGTTTATGTTTGGCACGAAATGGGCTCTGGCACACCCACAACTGCGGGCCATGCCAATACTCGGCAAGCGCTTTTGCGTCACTCGAAAGCTGTAGCAATACGGATTTCATGCAGCCTTTGTGTTCATGCATTTCTTGCGCTAACACAGTACATTCTGCGCCTATTGCTTTAGCTTGTTTATCGACTAAGTTGAGCGCCAATGCAACGGCTTTCCCGCACTCTGCTGGGCCTTGACCGGCTGAAAGTTGCAACAAGATCATGACGAACAACTCCCGTTGGTTTTAAATGTCAGCACCGGACGCAATATGGCGATCACTTCTATCAATCCAGCGTCAACCAAATCACTGACAATGGTTTCACACTTTTTATAAGCCTGCGGCGCTTCATCGTACAGCAACTCCTTATTGCCACAGATCACACGACTCCCCAATGCTGTGCGATAAAGGTCTTCGCGTTTATATTTGTGACTCAAGCGGCTTTGGCAGTCACCTCGCTTCCACTTTCGACCAGCACCATGAGCCAAAGAATATAAACTGGCAGTTAACGCAGGCGCATTGTTTACAGGTTGAACCAAATAGCTATAGTCTCCTCGTGAGCCGGGGATCACGACTGCACCTTTGTCACTTGGGGTCGCACCTTTACGGTGCAGCCAACCTGCGCGGCCATCAATAACTTTTGGACACACGAGGTTGTGATTAACATCTAGCGTACATTCGCCATCGCTACGAATGGCTGCGAGAAATCTTTTTGCAATCAAAAAGCGGTTTAACTCAGCCCAGCGCACCGCTTCATCATGGCGTGCCAAATAGCGTGCGCTTTCACTCTCCGAGCCCGCATCAGCCACTAAGCCATCATGATTAAAACGCGCAATATGGTCGACTAAAATGGCTTGCCCAAGCCCACGCGAGCCGGAGTGAACCAGCAGCTGTAAATACTTTTTATCAAGGCCAAGCGCAGTAAACGCGGCTTCATTGTAAACACGTTCCACCGCTTGAAACTCGGCGAAATGATTACCGCCGCCAATCGTACCCAGTGCACTTTCAAATAATCCAGCTGAAATATCACGATGTGTCATTTCAGCTTGAATCGTCTCTTGCCAACTGGCATCGAGCGGTTGCTCGATATCTTCTAGCCGTTTAGCAAACTTATCCAAATTAACTTTGGCAACCTTTGTGGTGGTCTGCCACAGCGCCATACCACAGCCAATATCGTTTCCGACTAACGCGGGATACAGCCGGTCTAGGCTAAAAAATGCCGCGCCGATTGGATAACCACGCCCCGGGTGCAAGTCAGGCATACCAGCAACGCGATGCATACTGGCTAGTTCAGCGGTTTTTGTAAGTTGTTGGATCGCAGCGCCTTCAATCCAAGTGTCTTGAGATGCAAATAGACACACGCGATCAGAAATTTGTTGGACGGATCTGCCCATAGTTACCAATACCTTTCAATGAGGTTTAAAAATAATTGTGTATTGGCAGGTCTAGAATGGCTTAGTTATAGCAATCAAATGTTAGGTTACATAGGCAACATAGAATCGCTAAATACAGCTTTCGCAAGCTAGGAAATATTTATTCGCGCTCGCGAATTACAGAGAAAGACCTGCAAAGGATAAAGTTGTTTGTGTCATGTTTTTTCTCCTCTACAGTGAATGAATGGTTAGAATCGCGGCAAGTGTAAACAGTTTGGGAACACAATGCAACCTTGGATTGCCTGTGCGCTGAATGATAAGAATTGCAACTTGTGATATTAACCTAAACAATGCAAGGATAGCAGCTAGATATTCAGCAACAAGCACTTAATCACTTACTCCTGCGACTATTATCGATTAAGGAAAACAAATATGACGCAATTCTATTTTGGAGATTGGTACAACGAGGACACTCCAACTCGCCTCGACACCTTAAAACAAGCTTTGTCTCAACAAGATAAGGCAAAGGTAGAAACCTTATCGGAAGCCCTGTTTGAAAGTTATTTGGATGTCACCGCAGCACTCACGAAAGCACAAGTCATTCAGTATGCCGACTTGATGGGTGATGAGTTAAGTGCGGTAGAGCTCGATATTTGTATGGGAGAATTAGTTGATCATCACCACCCAGGTGATATCGAAACGGCCTGTCTTCATTGCCTCGAACTTGGCATTGATTTTCCATTCGCCGACTACTTTTTGATGGAAATGACGGCGAATCGCTCAGAGTTCGACATTGAGTTTTTTGAGCGCACCGTAGCCCCTTCTTTTGTGGAGCTGCGCAAAGCAGGCAAAATGTCTGTCACAGACTACTTTGCACTGATGTGCGAAATTATTTGTCGCCTTGATAAGTGTGAATATGGCGCGAATTGTTTAGAAAAGTTACTTAAAGACCCAGAACTCGATTTAAGTCAGCTAACCGAAAACGACTATACTGCGTGTTTAGATACCTGCCACTACGGCTACTTTCTCAAACCTGAACTGTTTCGCTTATTTGTGAAGAAAGCGAATGGTCGTCAAGTAACTGAATCCACAACAGAATGGCAAGAATCGGGGGAGTATTTTCTTATCACCTATCAATTTAAGTCCATTTTCGGTGAAGCCAATGCATATTGTGGCGGTTGGGAAGAATATAAAGACAGTTTTACCGATGCCTTTATCGAACTAAAGCGCAGTAACTTAGTTACTCAAGTAGAACAACAAGTTATCGATTGCTTAGAAAGAGATGGTCACCATGATCTTGCCCAAGCTTTTATCACTGCGTAGTCAAGCTAGCTAAATAGAAGTACTTAAAGCAATGGAAGGTGCGCACACTTTCCATTGCGAAATAGCAAAGCTTAGAAGCTTAGCATTTTTTTAACATGACAAACTTGAGGTAATACATTTTTTTGCACCTCAAATTGTACTCTGTCGCCTTCAGAGATTGTCGCTGCGATGTTCGTTACTCTTTCAAGAATAGTAGGATCGCTGTAGCTTACAGTGCCATTCATTACGCAGCGGAACTTACGTCCATTAGAGTCTTGAGCATTTACAGTTAAATGGTTTTCGCTCACATTCATAGAGAAAGTGCCTGCTTGGCTGTGGTTTAACACAACATCAGCAGTTTGGATGATCACACTACCATAATCTACTTCTGTGATTTTTACTTCAGCAGCAGAAGCCGACCCTGCAGATACACCTAACGCTAAAACGGTTGCACCAAAAACTTTGTTCAATACTTTCATTGTATATTATTCCTTTATACATTTATTAAGTTCATTTATTAGAAAAGCCCTTGAAATCTAAGGCATTGCAAACCTAACACATAACAAATTTAAATAAAACAAAACAAGTTTAAATATTTTTTAACACGTCGCGTAGTTAGTTTAAGATTCAATTTGAACAAGCACACGCAGACACCGTTACCACATTAATAGCCTGGGACGCAGTATTCCTCGTTGCCGGGCGCGATACACTAGTTTTAGTGTCGAGAAATACGTAAACACCAACAGCTACCTTATTTTAGAAGCGCTTTTGATACGAATAATGAACAATTTAGTGCAATGCTAAGCCGAAACTGTCATAACCATGGTGAGCAGATAACTGTGGATGTCAGTGCTGCTCCTCTGTTGATACTCAGTGAATATGTTACCAAATACAGACAAAGACTGGCTGATATAAGTTGGTTTATGCGGGTACTCAACGAGGATATTGCCCGTAGAGCAAATAAAGAGGATGAGTGTACAGGCCGGTTCTGGGAAGGACGATTTAAATCTCAGCCCTTGCTGGACGAAGCAGCATTAGCTGCTTGTATGACATACGTTGACTTAAACCCTATTCGAGCTAAATTAGCCCCAACACCTGAAACCTCTGACTTTACCAGTATCAAAAAGCGTATCGACCATGCAAGGCAAGGGAAACAACCAAAAAGCCTATTACGGTTTGCAGGAAGCCCCCGAAAACATATGCCAAAAGGGCTGCCTTTTGAACTCAAGTTTTATATAGAATTAGTTGAGCTTACCGGTCAATGTATTCGCACCGACAAAAGCGGTGCCATCTTTGAGTCTCAACCTATTCTGTCTCGACTAAACATCGAACCTGATAACTGGATGAAGCTCACTACACAATTTTCTCGGGTTTTCCACGGCGCGGTGGGTCGAGAGCAAGTACTCACAGCTTATTGTGGAACCCTTAAAAAACGACGGCGCACAAATCTAGCAAATTGTGAACGCTTGCTAGCTTAACCAAATAACACCTTTAGCGATAACCCCTCAAGCTGTGCAAATTACAGCGCCCTTGTCGTGCGTGATACACTAGTTTTAGTGTCGAAAAATGAGCAAACACCAACAACTACCTTATTTTAGAAGCGCTTTTGATACGAATAATGAACAACCTTGTACAAAGCTAAGTCGAAACTGCCATAACCATGGTAAGCAAATAGTAGTGGCTGTCAGTATTGTTTGCTGGACAGAAATCATTTTCGTTTTTCGGTTAAGCCAATGCAAATCGTATTAGGTTGTGTATGGATAGTGCAGCTTTGATGACAAATAATTATGGGTGTCTTTATAACCCCCTTTAAAGAGGATTCATCAAGAATTTGTCTCGATGGTGCGGTGGAAAATATGGCCCTATTCAGGCGCTTTGTAATGAATATGCTCAAGCAGTGTGAATGCGGCTTACCGAGTCAACGCAGCAAATTGAAAACAGCTGGCTGGAACGACAAATTTAGGGCACAGGTGTTCTTTGGCTTATAAGTAATCAAAGTATGCTCCGCCCCTGACATAGAAGCCACCCCACCGATTTCATCGATCTCTGTAAACAAACAAAATGTTGTTTATAAAGATCATGCTGATTTCAGAAAAGTAAGCCTTAGCAATGCTGTTGAAGCAAAACAGTTTGTAGCTTGGTTGCTTACCATGTAACTCGTAAATAAGCATACTCGTTGAACAGTTACGTGTCCTATAGATATTAGTCAAAAGACGCCAAACGCGCCTTTGTTTGTAAACATAAGATAATTAAGTAAACTCACTTTTTAGTTTTAAGTTTTTTATCAGTTGAATATCAACCCAATATTGTTTTCCTTCATAAACACGTTTGCCGCTTCCATTCACATGCCAATCACCTCGATTAAAGAAAAAATATTTTCCATCAGGTGATAATTGAGGGGAGCTTTCCTGTTTTTCTGTATTAATTGCTGTCCCCATATTTATAACCTTCGACCAAGTACCATCTTGCTCTTTAAAACTAATATAGAGATCAGATTGGCCAAAACCCTCTGCTCGTTGCACACTCCAAATCAAATATGACTCATCAGGCGCTATCATAGAACCAGCAATATACTCTCCTTGATTCATATCGTCTCTTAGCTTTATCGGCTCTTCATACTGCCCGTTGATAAGTCGAGAGTAATACAAAGCGCCAACAACACCTCGCTTTTTATATCCGGTAAAGTAATAAGTGCCACTTGCAGAAACCGATCGTCCATGAGCCATATGTTCTATGAACGCGCCTGGGCTTTTAGGCTCAGACCAACCACCCCCTTCGCGCTCTCGATACATTTTACCGATAAACATTTTGTTACCATCATAAGAAAACTGCGGCCAATGTAGATCTGTTTCTGACGCCTTTCCCCACTGATTATTTTCTTTATGGATAACAAAGAAACCTCGCTTTTTGTCTTCGCCTATCGCTTTGGTGAAGTAAAAAGACTGCATATCTGGCGTGAATGTACCGCTTTCAAACTCCCCGTTTGGTGAAACTATTTTAGGCTCAAAGATCTTCGGCACTAAACCCGGTGGCTGCTCACCAAAATACATACTTTCTTTTACATTGGTTTTATCTTCAGCATGATTCATAGAGCAACCGCTGAGATTTAAAAATAATAGGGTGAGTAAAGCTAAATTCGACTTCATGGTTTGTCCTTAATGGTGATTTAAGAACCACTGACATTAGCAGTTCAAATACAAAAAACCTGACGTCTTGATGAATTGTGCCTGATTGTTACTCATACTGTCTTTTTAAGTGCGTAGTACCACAAACTTACGATTTAAATAAATAGAAAAATATCTAGTAAGAAATTGTATTTAATAAATAAGTTTTCTGCTTTGGCTTTTAGAATGCAAACTTCAGAAACCCATAAGGGGAAATGAGTTATGAGATTTTTAAGACGGATTAATTTGAACCGTTATAAAAAAGGCGCTGAATGCGCCTTTAGTATCTTGATTTTGAGGGCATATAAGCCTGTAGAAGTTGAACAAGTAAACCAAAGACACCCACCACTAATTTGTGCCTTTTTTAAAAGTCGTCTACGCTCTAATTCTGCACTCAAAGGATTGAGGAAAACAAAGGATGGCTACTGCCCGTAAAAATCAAATCAGCTTAACCGACACCAAATACTACCACTGTATCTCCCGTTGCGTGAGGCGCGCGTTTTTATGCGGTGAAGATAAATTGACCGGAAAATCCTATGAACATCGCCGTGACTGGGTTGAAGAAAAGCTCCTGATGTTGGCAGCTGCCTTCTGTATTGACGTCTGTGCTTATGCGGTGATGAGTAACCACACTCACCTTGTTCTGCACGTTGATGATAAAAAGGCCAAGCGCTTATCAGATAAAGCCGTTGTAATACGCTGGCACAAGCTGTTTAAAGGTAATTGGGTAACTTGGAAGTTTATCGAGGAAGAGCCTCTAAGCGAGTCGGAGCAGTTGATACTCAGTGAATATACTTCCAAATACAGACAAAGACTGGCTGATATTAGTTGGTTTATGCGGGTACTCAACGAGGATATTGCCCGTAGAGCAAATAAAGAGGATGAGTGTACAGGCCGGTTCTGGGAAGGACGATTTAAATCTCAGCCCTTGTTGGACGAAGCAGCATTAACCGCTTGTATGGCATACGTTGACTTAAACCCTATTCGAGCTAAATTAGCCCCAACACTTGAAACCTCTGACTTTACCAGTATCAAAAAGCGTATCGACCATGCAAGGCAAGGGAAACAACCAAAAAGCCTATTACGGTTTGCAGGAAGCCCCCGAAAACATATGCCAAAAGGGCTGCCTTTTGAACTCAAGTTTTATATAGAATTAGTTGAGCTTACCGGTCAATGTATTCGCACCGACAAAAGCGGTGCCATCTTTGAGTCTCAACCTATTCTGTCTCGACTAAACATCGAACCTGATAACTGGATGAAGCTCACTACACAATTTTCTCGGGTTTTCCACGGCGCGGTGGGTCGAGAACAAGTACTCACAGCTTATTGTGGAACCCTTAAAAAACGACGGCGCACAAATCTAGCAAATTGTGCACGTTTGCTGGCTTAACCAAATAACGCCTTTAGCGATACCCCCTCAAGCTGTGCAAATTACAGCGCCCTTGTCGTGCGTGATACACTAGTTTTAGTGTCGAAAAATGAGCAAACACCAACAACTACCTTATTTTAGAAGCGCTTTTGATACACATAATGAACAATCTTGTATAATTCTAAGTCGAAACTGCCATAACCATGGTAAGCAAATAATCGTGGGTGTCAGTGCTGCTGCCCCTCAGTGCTGCTGCCCCCTTGTCGTGCGTGATACACTAGTTTTAGTGTCGAAAAATGAGCAAACACCAACAACTACCTTATTTTAGAAGCGCTTTTGATACACATAATGAACAATCTTGTATAATTCTAAGTCGAAACTGCCATAACCATCGTGAGTAAATAATCGTGGGTGTCAGTGCTGCTGCCCCTTTGATGTTTTGCAATACAACGAATACATGCCACAGCGATACGACGGCGTTGATATTCTCCTATAGTTTCACAACATTTATTAAAAAATAATTTACAAAAAAGTAACTCATGTATTTTTTGATCTGAGACAATGGAATGCTTGCGTGGGTTGCGAACCAAGTGACTGTATATCACGCTGTATCTAATTGATTTTCAGATTTATTCATTAAATTAATTAGTTACCTAACAAATTTCTTGTCTCTTTTCGACCAATCGATCCTACTTGGTTCTGCAACATTTGGTTGCATCGAGCCTTGATTAAATTGCATCAGCATATTTTACCTTACGCATAATTATCTTTTATATAGAAACCACAAACCAAGAATATTTACACTGTTAACATTTTCGATATATATTATAGATTAGTAAATCTAAGACTTAAGATTTTAAGGAGAATTATGACCAAATTGATGTCTGATTGGCACGAAGAAGGCCAAAGAAAGTCAGAAAGACAGTGGGACGAGAGCTTGCAAGTTCTGGGGGTAGAACAAGTTAGACTTTTGGTGATAAATGCAAAACCGAAATCTCTCATAGAGATTCCTAATCCCACAACACTGATTAACCCAGAAACAAAGCTCACAACAACATTCAAACCGACTGTTGAATATGCAACGAAGTGGATTAGTCGCGAAATAGATAAAGAGGCTAAAAATAAAGAAAAAGAGCTTCAAACCACATTAAAAATTCAAAAAACAGCTTTACGCATTTCAGCCTTAGGAGCTCTAGCAACTATAGCAAATGTGATTCGACTATTCTTTCAGTAACATAAGGAAATTAAATTATGATCTTACCTTTAATAGAGGCTTCCGTAGCAATTGGTGGAAGGCCAACGAAACCAATATCTTCATTAGATTATGTCACCGGGTATACTCAAATATCTAATGAAGTTTTACCTGGAAACCTTTTTATCGCTTTAGAAGGAAAAAAATTTGATGGTCACGACTTTTTATCCGAAGCTAAAAAGAATGGCGCTATTGGCGCAGTTGTGGAAAGGGAAGTGAAACATGTAGATATTCCTCAGTTTGTAGTCCCTTCGACTGTCGATGCTATGGGCCAGCTTGGCAAAATATGGCGGGGAAGGTTAAATATCCCTCTAATAGCAGTTACTGGAAGTGTAGGTAAAACAAGTACTAAGGATATGATCGCACACATATTATCAAGTGAATTTAACACACATAAAGGCCGTAAAAACTTTAATAACCAACTTGGCGTTCCGATTGAGTTAAGCAAGCTAAATAGAAGTCATGAATGTTCTGTTGTTGAGCTAGGAATGAGAGGAAAAAACCAAATAAATTATCTTTCAAAAATTACTAGACCGACCATTGGTGTCATCACTAACATTGGAATGTCTCATATTGAACATTTAGGTTCTATTGAAGAAATAGCAAAAGCAAAAATAGAAATATTAGAGGGTATAGATGCTGACGGTCTCTTAATATTAAATGCCGATGATAAGTATTTCGAAAAATTTAAAAAGCTTACAAAGTGTAAAATATTATCCTTTGGGGAATCTGAAGGCTCAGACTTTAGAATATCTGATATTCACTTGACCTCTAAAGGAAACCCTGTGTTTCGTATTAATGGTGTTCCTATATCAATAATGGGAAGCATTGGAAAGCATCACGCTTACAACGCAGGAGCTGCTTTTGCTGTTGCATCAGCTTTAGGAATTAGACAAGAAGTGATTGCTGATCGACTCTCTTCTTATTCAACTCCAGAAAGACGAGGTGTGTTTTCTAGAGCACTATGTGGAGCAGTTTTACTAGATAACACATATAATGCAGCACCAGACTCAATCAAAGCCTCTTTATACACTTTGGCTGATGTCAGAGCAAAAGGGGCTAGAACAATGGCTGTTATTGGGGATATGCTGGAATTAGGAAAATTCAGCGAGGAAGCTCACAGACATATAGGTGAAGTTATTTCTGAAATTGGTATAGATGTTTTAATTACCATTGGCGAGCATGCTAGATTCATTGGAGAAACAGCCCAGCTAAAACATTGGAAGCACTTTGAAAATGCCAACTTGGCTGCTAATTTCTTGCTCTCTGAGGTTTCAGGCGATGATGTGATTATGGTACAAGCATCAAGAGATATGTCACTAGATATAATCGTTGATTCTCTAGAAAAAGGAAGTATTGATCTCTTTAGTTAATGAAAAACTCTCAAATAAGTAAATTAGTATGGGTATAATAAATTACATTATAAAAATCGCAAAGCCGGCTACTATCAACTTTGCGATCATTTAAGTATGTATACTTTTATTACTTAGTATGAAACTTTATTCCTAAGTTACAACATGAGGCGCTTGCGCGCCTTTTCTTATTCTACCGTTACACTCTTTGCGAGATTTCTCGGTTGGTCAACATCGGTGCCTTTGATTACGGCTACATAATATGAAAGTAGCTGTAGTGGGATGGTGTAAACCACTGGGGCGATGATGTTTTCTACGTGGTTGACGTTCATTACTCGCATGGTGTCGTCTGAGGCAAAGTTTGAGTCTTTGTCCGCGAATACATAGATGATACCGCCGCGTGCGCGCACTTCTTCAACGTTTGATTTAAGCTTTTCAAGCAGTTCGTTGTTTGGTGCAACGACGATAATTGGCATATCTGCGTCGATAAGCGCGAGCGGGCCGTGTTTTAGCTCGCCTGCCGCATAAGCTTCGGCGTGGATGTAGGAGATTTCTTTAAGCTTAAGTGCACCTTCCATTGCGATTGGGTATTGTGAACCACGGCCTAGGAATAGCGAGTGATGTTTGTCGGCAAATTCTTCTGCAAGAAGCTCGATGCCATCGGCCATCGTTAGCGTTTCTTCAAGCTTGGTTGGCAGAGTTTTAATGGCGTTGACGATTGCACTTTGGTCACGGCCTTTTTCCTGCGCGATCGATGCCGTTAGCATCAATAAGCCAACTAATTGAGTCGTAAATGCTTTGGTTGATGCGACACCAATTTCAGCGCCTGCTTTGGTCATAAAGGCAAGATCTGACTCACGTACTAGCGATGAGCCAGGTACGTTACAGATGGTCATCGACGCCATATAGCCTTGCTCTTTGGCAAGACGCAGTGCCGCGAGCGTGTCTGCGGTTTCGCCCGATTGTGAAATGGTTACCAGTAGGCTGTTTTCGTGAACGAATGAGTCGCGGTAGCGAAATTCTGAGGCGATTTCAACGTTACAGCTTACGCCTGCAAATTGCTCCAGCCAGTAGCGTGCCACCATGCCTGAGTGGTAAGACGTACCACATGCGATGATCTGTACGTGTTTTACATCTTTAAAAATTTCGTTCGCTTTATCGCCAAATGCATCGATACTAACGCGATCGTTATCTAAACGGCCTTCAAGTGTGTTACGTACGGCCATTGGCTGCTCGTAGATTTCTTTTAGCATGTAGTGGCGGTATTCGCCTTTGCCCGACACATCTTGCGTGATGTTAGACTCAACCACTTCGCGCTCTACAGAATTGCCGTTAATGTCGAAGATTTCTACCGTTTCACGAGTAATGCGTGCTACATCGCCTTCTTCTAGGAAGATAAAGCTGCGGGTTACAGGTAATAGCGCAAGCTGATCAGAGGCAATAAAGTTTTCACCAAGGCCAAGGCCAATAACCAATGGGCTGCCTGAACGTGCCACGATGATTTCATCTTGATTGGCTTTATCAAATAATACCGTACCGTATGCACCTTCAAGCTGTTTTACCGCTGCTTGCACGGCAGCGAGTAATGTAGTGTGTTGCTGTCTGAGTTGATGGATCAGGTGCACCATCACTTCGGTGTCGGTGTCAGATAAAAACTCGTAACCGTCTTCTTTTAATGCCGCGCGCAAACCTTCGTGGTTTTCAATAATACCGTTGTGTACCAGCGCAATTTCGCTGTTAGAAATATGCGGGTGCGCGTTAGCTTCTGTTACGCCGCCGTGTGTTGCCCAGCGCGTGTGCGCGATACCGGTAGTACCTTTTACTTCGGCATTTTCAAGGGCTGACTCTAGGTTCACCACTTTACCTACGGCTTTCACGCTGTTGAGTGCGCCGCCTTCGCAAAGAGCGACACCTGCAGAGTCATAACCACGGTATTCAAGGCGTTTTAGGCCTTCGATAAGAATTTTGTTTACTGGACGCTCAGCAACAGCGCCTACGATTCCACACATAATCTCTCCATTATTTGCACGTTGTGTGTAGTTCAGCACAGATAAGTTGTATACCACGCGCTTCGATCGCTTGGCGGAGGTCATCGGCCAAGTTGTTGTCGGTGATCAAAGTGGTGATCTGTGCCCAAGGTATTTCTAAATTTGGAATTTTACGGCCAATCTTGTCGGATTCGACCATCACAATCACTTCACGGGCTGACTTTGCCATCACACGGCTCAGCCCAATTAATTCGTTGAATGTGGTTGTGCCGCGCTCTACATCAATGCCATCGGCACCAATAAAAAGCTGATCAAAGTCATAGGATTGCAGTACTTGCTCTGCTACTTGCCCTTGAAAGGATTCTGAGTGCGGATCCCATGTCCCGCCGGTCATCAATAAGGTTGGCTCATTCTCCAGTGATAACAATCGATTAGCGATATTCATCGCATTGGTCATCACGACTAAGCCGCGCTTTTGTGCAAGCTCCGGAATTAGGGTTTCAGTGGTTCTGCCGCTATCGATAATGATGCGATTGTGATCTTTAATCAGCTCGGCGGCCGCTTTGGCAATGGCCGTTTTACGTACCGAGTCTTGCTCGTCTTTACCTGATGCGGTGATCTCCTTAGGAAGAGCTATCGCACCGCCATAGCGGCGTAGTAACAGGCCGCTTTTTTCTAGTGCCGTTAAATCCTTACGAATCGTAACTTCTGACGTTTCAAACTCAGCGGCGAGTGATTCTACGCTTACTTCACCGTATTCATTCACCCATGAAAGAATGGTATGTCTGCGCTGTTGAGTGTTTCGTTTAGTCATCAAATAAGTTTCGTTTCGAAATTTAAGGCGATTATAGTCGAAACTTCAAAACCTAAACAAGTTAAATTTTGCACTGAACAAATTTTAACTGGAAATATTATGAACATCAGGATACATTTCCGAATTGAGGTACTTAAAAGGATAATTAAATGAACAAAAACTTAATAACATCAATGCTTTGTTGTTCACTATTACTAGCAGGATGCGGCGGTTCAGGCGGTGACACTACACCAGTCAATCAAGATAGCGGCAAAAATGGAAATAATGGCAACACGAATTCAAATAACGGCAACACGAATTCAAATAACGGCAACACAGATTCAAATAACGGCAACACAGATTCAAATAACGGCAACACAGATTCAAATAACGATAATACAGATTCTGGAACGGATACCACGACTAAGCCAGTCGCTAAAATTCAGGCAAGTGCCTTTGGGGAGACTGGCAACGTCATTCAGCTTAGCACTACGGGAAGTACGATCCCTGAAAATGCCGAAATAACATGGCAGTGGCAAGCCAAACCTCAAGGCAGTAACGCTCAGTTATCTAACCCCAATGCTAAGCAAGCGCACTTTACCGCTGATGTTGCAGGTAGCTACATTGTAGGGCTAACAATCAAGTCAGGTAGTAACGAATCGACAACACAGTTTGAGATCCGTGTAAAAGAAAAAACCACACCAAGTGTGAACACGCCTCCTGTCGCTGATTTCACACTCACAAAACAGGAAATTGCCATCAACGAGCATCTACGGTTAGATGCGAGCAACAGTTCAGACTCAGACGGCGATAATCTCAGTTATAAATGGCAAGTCACTGCACCTGCTAATGTTGATGAATATACATTAGTAAGCCCTAACAATAACGTTGCCTCTTTCGCCTCTAAATTTGCGGGTGAATACACCATTACTTTAACCGTTTATGATGGTAAATCATCGCATAGCAAATCGGAAAAAGTCATCGTTGTAGATAACCAGCCAGCTCTTAAAGCGGTTATTTCAGCGCCTTCAGAGGTTACATTAAGCTCAATGACTTTTGTTGAACTGAAAAGCGATGGTAGTCAGTATCAAGGCGCTGTAACACCGCTTTGGAGTTTTGACAGCAAACCGAGCGGCAGCCAAGCCGCAATGGCAACACCAAATGGATTTCTCACCTCGCTTCAATTAGATAAGGCAGGGCAATATAAAATCCGCTTTAGCCTTAAAGACAAACAGGGCCGTTTAAGTGAAGCAACCCATACCTTAACGGCCAAATTAGGCGCAGCAAACAAACCGCTTGTATTCGTCGATGTGCCAGAGTCAACCAAAATCAATGAAACCATCGAGCTTAGCGCCAAGCGAAGTAGAGATACAAGCGGCAGAACACTTTCCTTTATTTGGACGTTTGAGCCATTTGACGCCGGTTTGACCTATTCCATTACGAATGAAGATACCGACACGGTGACCTTTACGCCTCACGGAGAGGGGAGTTATCGTTATTTTGTGGAGGTAAGTAACGGTGAGCTAAGCCAAACCGCCAGTGGCGTGATAAAGAGTCACCCTGAAAATTATGGACCCACAGCGTCTATGAGCCCACAAATATCTACAGCTACGGAAGGGGAAACCAAAGTCTTTTTGGTATCCGCAGAAGATAAAGACGGCGATCCGATCACTTATCGCTGGTCGCTTGAAACGAAGCCTGAGAATAGCACTGCAGTAGTCAATAATGCTGATAATCGCGCGTCTATTACCTTCGATGAAGCTGGCAACTATGTGCTGAAATGCATCGTGTCTGATGGCAAGGTTGAACTAGTAGTTGCAGCATTCATCAAAGTAAGTGCAGTTCAAAATAGCGCTCCAATAATTACGTCGCTGGATTATCAAGGTGCACCTAAAAAAGATACAGCGCTTTGGATAACTCCAACGGTTATGGATAGCGACAGCAACGCAAGCAATTTGACCTATTTTTGGAAGGTGGTTGCTCCGTCAGGCGAAGTGATTGACAGTACCGCAGCTCATAACTCGAACCTACAATTCACTCCTGTTGCACCAGGCGACTACCAAGTAAGTTTAAGTGTTGTTGATGAAAAGTCCGCTTCCGTTGCAACTAAAACAATGACACTTTCAGTAGAATAAGGTCTCTCTACTCGATAACTTTTAAGGCTTAAGCGCTCACCTGCGGGCGCTTAAGCCTTTTTATTTAAACGGTTATGTCGGATGGAGCTAAGTGACGGATCTCCATATTGCTGATATGCGTTCCCGAAGCGTCCTCAGGACCAATTTCATCATAGGCAGACTCAACTCTGAGATAGGCTTGAGTTGCACCGAGTTCCGCCAGCTTTGTCTCGGCCTCTCGCAGCGAGTTAAACGGCGTTAGTTTGCCCTCGGCATGCATTAAGATATGCAAGTTCCCATCAGCATCTTGACCACCCGCAAGATAGTGATTTGAATCCGCGTAGCTAAGCACGATGGCATGGAGTTCTTTATTAGCGATTTTTTCTTTTAGTGTGGCAGCAAGCATAATGCTCTCCTCGTTTAACCGATTAATAATTAAACGGCCCTTGTGCGTGTTTGGTTCACCTTGATAGTCGTGAATGTGTTGTCGCAAACCTGTTGTCGTGATAAATCACGACCTACCATCCATCACGTAGGTCGAGGTGTACCTCGATAGATTTAATCGAAGGACTTATCTTTAAAACTTATCTCTCAATTGCAAGGCATGCACATGAGCTGGAATAACCTGAGAAAAGGCAGGATATCAATCCCGTACGCGGAATACTTCATTACGTTTAACTGCCATAAACGCACGCTCTATTTTACGGATTATCGGCTGGCACGATTGTTTTTCCAATCTATCTCACATAATGAAAAAAGTTTGAGTGCCGCTGGCAAACATGGGTGTTATACCAGTTGTATTAAGTAAATGATCTATCTTGAAGCGGGGAAATAGCTTTAGTAGCAAGGCAAAAATTTTGCTATTTAGTTGTTCTAAATGAGAAATTTTTAACGAAGCTAATATGCTATTTCACCCTTCAAATTGATTAGAGAATTAATTCAATTGGTATTAATGCCAGATCACTTTCATGGCTTACTAACACTTGGAAATACGCAACTTGGAAATACGCAACTTGGTAAGATTGTAGGAGAATTAAAAGGCGGAACAGCTTACCTGCTAAACACAGAATTTGGCAAAGCGCGTATTACTATCATCAGCTCAGAACCACAGAAGACAGGCATACCATTGCCCAGCATATTGCTGCAAACCCACTAAGAACCAAGCTAGTAAGCCGCATTGGTGATTACCCTTATTGGAACTCACACTTTTTATGATTGGCTAGTTAAAGGGTCTCTTCCCAACTCAGTTAACACGCTTAGATACACCGACAAGTTACCTTCCGCCATCACCTCAATGGCAAATTCACTGCACATTTTAGCGCGACCCTTACGGCCCATTTGATCTCGTAAAATCGGGTCCTGCAATAAGCGATTAAGATCTTGAGTAAACTGAGCTTGATTACCAATCGGAGCAAGTAGTCCGGTTTCATTGTGCGCAACCGCTTCGGGAATGCCACCGGCAGTAAAGCCCACGACAGGCACGCCAGATGCGCTACTTTGTAATAACGCTACGCCTAGCCCTTCCATCGATGCTGGATGTGCAACAATATCAACCGCCGGTAAAATACGCGCTACGTCTTGTCGAAATCCCACCAGCTGGACAATTTTTTGCAGCCCCAGCTCATCTATACGCGCTTGATACTGTTGCAGCTTTGGCCCTCGGCCAAACAGTAATACACGTAAATTAGGATGCTCAGCAATGAGTTGTTTGGCTGCACGCATAATCACATCCTGCCCTTTGCGCTCTATCAGTTGCGCAAAATTAGCCACAACCAAGGCATTTTGTGGTAGTTCAAACTCATCAAGCAGCCATTGCCGCTCCGCACTATTTGGTGCAAAGCGCTCGGTATCGACGGCACTGTGGACTAACTTTACTTGCTCAGAGGCAACACCTTGTGAGAGTAATACTTGGCGGATCCCCTCTGAGATAGCGATAACTTTATCGTAGGCTGGGTACTTTAATTTTGACCACCAGCGTGGCTCGGTGTTGTCGACTCGTCTCGATAAAATAACAGGAACATTAAGCAACTTAGCGGCAAGTAATCCCCAAGTATCAACCCCTCGACGGCTGTGAATATGAACACAATCAGGCCGATGATGGGCAATAGTCTTTCGTAAACGCAAACATTGCATGACATCGAGATCGCCTGCCATTTTCACAGGCTCCACAACAACTTGCTTATCAACGGCTGCAATCATTTCACTATTAGGCGGGCAAACCAGTACGTTCTCAATGCCCTTTTGCTGTAACGCTTGGGTTAAATACACCACTTGCTGTGCGCCGCCATATAAGTGACGACCCGCTTCAATATGCAGAACTTTCATAGCACTTCTCCTAGTGCGCTCGACACTCTTTGTGGCGTGAGCCCCACCATACAATCAAAACGAGCCTCACAGGTTGGCCGGCGTTTGCATGGTGAGCAAGCAAGTTTATCGCTCAACACGCGACCATTTGGATTAAAGGTGTTTTCATACGGTAAGGTTGAACCAAACAATGCAATAACCGGGGTATGATGCGCCATCGCCATGTGAGTTAGCCCTGTATCAACGCCAATCACACCTTTTGCTCCCCGAATGATCTCGCTGCACTCAAGCAATGTCGTTTTCCCAGTTAGATTAATGATCCCCGGCATCTGTTTTTCTAAGCGCTCGCTATGAGCGATATCACTTGGTCCACCCAATATAATAATATGCGCACAAATAGACTGATTTACTTGTTTATACAACTCACGCCAATGCCCATCTACCCAGTGTTTCTGTGCTCTCGTTGTAAACGGACAAAACACCACATAAGGTTGACCTTGAGTATGCTCCAATAGCAGTGCTTTTGTGTGTTGTTGTGTCTCTTTCGAGGCAATAAGCGAGTATTGAAATGCCGTTTCTGGCGCACCAAAAAATTTCGCTGCAGCTCTGTATTCCGAGCTGATATCAGCAGACCAAGGCGAGGTCACTACCTTATTCATAAGCCACTGACTGCCCTCGCGACTATTGATCCCAACCTTATATTGAGCGCCACTTAGCCAAGCTAGCACGCCACTTTTAAGGAGTCCTTGGGCGTCGAGCACTAAGTCAAATTGTCGACTAGCCAACTGCTTTTTAAAGCTATTAACTAGCTTAAGTAGCGCTATGATCCCTTTTGCTTTTCGCACTTTTTGCCATTCATTACGAGGCCACAGGATCACCTCATCTAGCAATGGATTTTGTTGTAGCAAGGTCGCGCCAGCAGGCTCTGCTAACCAGCTCAGTTTTGCTTCTGGGTAACGTGCCTTTAGTGCAGAAATAAGACCTGACGCCATCACGATGTCACCAATGGCACTGAGTCGGACAATAAGGATATTGTTGTATTGCATTGTTATCTGATCACCATTGGATGTAATCGGGTACTATGGACTGGCCGTTGCGCTTGTTTTAACTGATATAAAACTTGCAATGTGGTTTTGTGTAGTGCGCCATTATGCTTTGCGATAGCAGCTTGCCCAGCCTGTATTTGTTGTACTGTTGCAGCACTATTTTGCCAAAAGCCGATGACTTCTTTAGCTATTTGCTGTGGTTCGTTACCCTCAACAAGTGCACCAGCTTGACTCAGCGGCGCACATATATCTTCACAATTTCGTCGACTACTTCCCATTACGACGGCAGCCCCTTGGACAATGGCTTCGGCAGGATTATGACCACCGAGCTTAACTAACGAGCCACCGATAAAGGCAACGTGGGCATCACGATAAAACGCAAATAGTTTGCCCATCGTATCGAGCAGATACACTTGCGTATTTGCCGTTAGTGTTGGCGCGTGCGAGTAACGCTGACAGCTCAGCCCGCTTGCTTGCAGCTGCTGCCATACCTCATCAAATCTTTCAGGATGACGCGGTGCGATAATTAGCTGAGCTGCTGGATTTTGCTGTAACAACTGTTTGTGCGCTGCGACCACCGCTATTTCTTCAGTGTCATGCGTGCTCCCCGCAATCCATGTCAACTGAGAGGGTTTTTGCGTTGGGTCGGCATGTTTAAGCTCTGGCCAATCGTACTTGATATTACCGCACATCATCAGTTTTTCTGGTGGTACACCCAACTCGCGAAAAGCTTGATAACTTAGCTCACTTTGCGGCAGAATTTTATGCACCTTGGACACCATAAAGGTAAAAAGACCTAACATGTTGGCATAACGATTTTTTGATCTGTCGGTCATGCGAGCATTTACCAGCATCACTCGACTGCCTTGGTTGCGCGACTGGCGAATAAGGTTCGGCCACCACTCCATCTCAACCGACATGGTCAATACCGGATTAAAATGCGTCAAGAACGCACCAACCGTCAATTGAAAGTCCAGTGGCAAATAAGTATGAATGACTTGCTCCCCCCAGTTGCGCTCAATATAGTTGGAACCCGCAACCGTGGTACAAGTAAAAACAATGGGTAAATGAGGATGCTGTTTACGCAGCTCAGGAATAAGTTTAGCAATGGCGGCACATTCACCAACGGAGACGCCATGTAAATGAATACAGGCGGGTAAACGCTTACAATCGTAGACACCTAAGCGCTGTAAAAAGTGCCTTTTATAACCCGGTTTACGTAGCCATTTTTTTAATAAGATCAGCGCAATCAAAGGTAAACACAACAACAGGATACTGTTATAAACACCAATCCAAAGTGAATTAGCTGATCTTCTACGAAGACGAGAGGTTGTCTTAACCTTAGCCATAGCTACACCTTGTTATTCAAGCCTGAATTAACCCCAGTGTAACTATGGTTTTTGACACTAAATTGACAGCGAGTCATACCAATTTGCTTTATTAAGTGGCCTATTTAAATATTAAGCCAAATTGCTATCAGCTACTCGTAGCGCAGCGCTGATGAGGGGCGCCGGCTTGCAACCTTGTAGGTAACGAGCACAACGGTAAGCCAAGTAAGCAAGATCACAAGTAGGCCTGCGATTCCATAAATCCATATAGATTGATTTATCCGCTCATTAAAGCGATTAAGCCACTCACCAACTAGCCAATACGTCAGCGGGACCGCAAGTACCATACTCAATGCAGATAACCACAAATACTCTTTAGCAACCAAGCTAATTAACCCAAGACGTGTAGCGCCTAACACTTTACGGATAGCTAATTCCTTTTCTTTACGCAAGGTAGTAAATGACGCTAACCCAAATGTTCCGAGTAAGGTCAGCAATATAGCTAAAGGACTAAAGATAGATAGCATGGTAAGCGTATAAAGTTCATTCTTGTGGGCCGCCAAGAACTCATCATTGAGAGACTGAACTTCTATATCACGACGATTGAGATGTGCAGCAAGGACTTGTTCAATTTCAGTGATCACGTTATCTGGATCAATGCCTTCAGCGATTTTTAATACCACATTTGCAGTTTCACCATCAACATGACCAAGCATCAATGAAGTAGGTTGTACTGCATTATTCACGGAACCAATTCTGATATCCTCAACTACGCCCACAACCTTGGCTGTCAACTTTCGCCTTGGTACGGTAACAGTGACGCCGATTACCTCATCAAGCTTCTCATATCCCGCTAAATGAGCCATTTTCTTGGTTATCAGGATAGCGACATGCGCTTCTCCATTTTGCTGTTCACGATACCAATCTCCAGTGTAATCGCGACTAAAGCCTCGCCCAGTAATCAGCTTTAACCCGAGTACATCAATCACGTCATAACCCGTATTGATTACTGCTAACATGCCGTCATAGGTTTCGCCATTTGGCCAAGTGTAATGCATCCCACCGTTAATGGCGGTTGCATAATTGGTATCGCTCAATGTCCAACCAGCCACACCTGAGATCTGGCCTAACTCATCAAGCAATGCGTTTCCTTGTTGCTGATAAATCAGCTCTGAGGGCAATTCTCGAATGATAATTCGCTGTGCTTTTTCGTAACCTACATCCAACTGTTTTACCAGCATCATTTGTTGATAGAGCATGCTGATAGCTGCTATCAGCCCTACGCCAATCGCACCTTGTAAGCATAAGGTTATTTTGCGGATCCTTGCTGATGAACGCCCTCGACTAAAATCGCCACTTAACACTTTTTTCGCGCCAAATGACGAGATAAATAAAGCTGGATATAGCCCAGAAAATAAACCAACCACAGTCAATGTAATTACAAGACCGAGCATAAATAGAGAGTTGTATACCAATGTCAGGGGCTGCGCGATTAACTGATTAAAGTGCGGCAATGCCAACTCAACGATTACAACCCCTAAAAACCCTGAAAACAGCACAATCAGTAACGATTCTGACAGGAATTGTGTGACGAGTTGCGACTTACTGGCACCTAGCGCTTTACGTATGCCGACTTCTTTAGCACGCTTTGCAGCACTGGCAATATTGAAGTTAATAAAATTAGCGCTGGCTATGATCACAAGTAAAGTACTCAGCACAACGCTCACTTGCAGTGCCAAATAAGACCCGCCTTGCTTCATCTCTACGGTGCCATTGGTGTGAAAATGCAACTGGGTCAATGGAATAAACTGAAACTGGATGTCTTTGAAGTTCGGGTTTTTAGCTCTTTTTTGCATCTCGCGCGTCATCTCTTGCGCTAACGCGTTAGGATCTGCTTCTGGCTGCAACTTTAAATACACATGACTACTAAAAGGACCGCGCTGCAATTTGGGTAAGTACATCAGCACATCAAAATCAAAGTGTGTATTTGCTTCTAAATCCGCAAAAACAGCAGCCACTTCATAGCTTCCCCCATCGTATTCAAGTTGCCTGCCGATAACATCTGTGTCGCCAAACAAGCGCTTTGATTCTGTCTGGCTAAGGGCGATAAGATTGGGCTGAGAAAGAGCCTGAGTTAAGTCTCCATGTAATACAGAGATATTCACAAACTCAGCCAAATTTGGCGTCGCAACATACGCCTTTTTGAGCTTAAAGCGCTGATCTTTAACCTTCACGATATCCGCCATTGGTTCGCCACTATATTGTAACGATTCAATCCGACTAATAATCAACAGTTCCTTTATTTGACTGTGCTTTTGCATCAGCAGCGGCATTCTAGGGTCAATCGCACCGCGCACGCCCACACCCACAGAACGCAAATCTAAATGTACTCGATAAACATTATTTGCATCAGGCTGATGTTTATCAACAATCAACTGACTTTGAGCAAATAAAGCCACGATAATTGCAGCAGCAATTCCAATGCTGAAACCGATGACATTGAGCAGTGTGTGTAGCTTTTGTTTTTTACTTACCCGAATTGCCGTACTCAAATATGAAGTGAGCATAGAAGATCCTTTTTAGTTATTTTTTATAAAGATATCCAGTACAAAGTCACTTGATTTTTCCACTTTCGATTGTGACTCACTTTTAAAAAATGACTGCTTGTAGCAGTATATTCACACCATTCAAAAGCAGAAATGGTCGTGCCGATATTGGCGATGAAAACACCAAAGAATAAATGATGAAAGCGGCCTAAATTAGGCCGCAATTTCTTGAGTGATTACCAATTTAATTTACTCATATCGCAAGATCAGCGACGGACGCGTACTCGCGGCTTTAAAGGCAAGGGTCGCCACAGTCAACCAAGTGATACCGGCAACCACCAAGGCTGCTGCGCCATAAACCCACATTGCTTGCTCAATGCGGTCATTAAAGTTTGCAAGCCAATCACCAACGAGCCAATAAGTTACCGGATAAGCAATGGCGATACTGACTCCCACCAAAATCAGGAACTCTTTTGCTAAGATATTCACAATGCTTAGCCGTGATGCCCCCAAGACTTTGCGTACAGCTACTTCTTTTTGACGGCGAACCGTTGCAAAGGATGCTAATCCAAAAGTGCCTAAACAGGTTAAGAATACAGCTAGCGCGGTGAAGATAAGTACTACCTTAGAGATACGCTCATCACCACTAAGTACCGCCCTATAACTGTCTGAAAGTAGATTTATCTCTGGTTCATACACGTTTGCGGTTTTTGCCAACACACTAATCAAGTCTTGTCGAATCTGTGCTAAATACTGCGGGTTAATCGTTAAGATTACTTCAGATGTTGGATTAAAATAAGTAAACCCCAATAAAAACATAATATTAGAACTCGCTTCTTGTGCATTCCCCACTTTGACGTCAGCGACGACGCCAACCACTCGCATCTCTACGTTGCGGCCAGTATCTTTGATAGTTTTGCCAATAATATCTGCAACATTACTGTAGCCAGCTTGCTTAGCGACCGACTCGGTAATAATGGTGCCTATTGTGGTTACGCCGTTAACTCGATTTGACCAATCACCGGCAAACTCTCGGCTAAAGTCTCGACCTGCAAGTAGCGTTAACCCCAGCCCTTTGACTACCTCGTAGCTTGTGCCAATAACTGGCGTTAAGGATTGCGACTGTTCACCATTTGGCCACGTTGGTACTAGGGTGTTATTAATCGAGCGAGTCAGCTGCGTATCTATCACACTGATATGTTCAACGCCCTCAATCGCCGCGAACTGTTTAACTAATGACGTTGGCGCTTTTGTAAAAGCCGCTTTAACGGGCACTTCTGAGACCACCAAACGCTGTGTGGTTTCGTAACCAAGCGGTAAATTTTGCAAATGTGCCAACTGGTACTGTAGCGTTATCGAAGCAATAATTAACCCAACCGCAAGTGCTGCTTGTACAGTTAAAAGACTTTTGCGCACCCAAATCGCGGTACTCCCACGCTGTAAATCTCCGCTTAGTACGCGTTTAGCACTAAAAGATGAGATAAAAAATGCAGGATAGAGACCCGCCAACAAACCCACGATGACGGCAACCGCGACTACTACGACACTAAACATAGATGCATAATCAATACTTAATTCACGGCCAACTAGATTGTTGAAACTTGGCAATAGTAGCTCGACCAAAACACAGGCTATTGTCATTGCAAGCAATGACACGAGTACAGACTCAGATAAAAACTGTGCAACTAATTGCGACTTGCTGGCACCAAGTGCCTTGCGTACACCCACTTCTTTTGCACGTTTGGTCGACTGTGCAACCGTCATATTAATAAAGTTAAAGCCAGCGATAAGGATCAGCAGCACGCTTAAACCAACACAGATCATCACCACTTGTTTCGCACCACCCACTTTCATTTCAAACGGCGACTTTGCAGTAAAGTGAAGCTCCGTTAAGGGGTGTAATTGCAGCGATAAGCGACCCTTAAAATCACCGAAATAATATTTCTCAGTCAGTATGCTTTCCAAAGCAATAACATCTGTTTGCGGCGCCAATCTTAAATAAACATAACTAGAAGTTATATCCGTATTGACTGGATCATGCTCTACAGACACTAGGTTTTTAAAGCCAAAATGCGTGTTTTCAGGTAAATCTGTAAATACTGCACCTACCGTATATTGGCCGTTTTTATGCTGTAGAGTCTCGCCAACCACGTTTGTGCGACCAAAAATACGCTGAGCTTCTGAACTACTCAATGCAATGCTATTCGGTACACTCATGGCGCGACTTAGACTACCTGCCACCGTCTCCATATCGATAAAATTCTCGATATTTGCAGTTGCGCCATAAAGGTCATTCAGTTTAAAACCTTGATTTTTTACTGTCACATCTACTTCAGCTTCGCGAGTAAACTCCACCATCGTCAGCGCAAAAACCTCTTCAACTTGGCTATATTCAAGTGCTCGAGTGCCATTGATGTAATTAAAAATAGGAACGACCCCAAGCCCTAATTGCGAATAGTCTTGTGCAATTCGATACACACGCTCAGCATGAGGTTGCTGGCTATCGTAAGATAGTTCATTTTTTGCAAACAGTGCGACCAAAATTGCCGCGGCTAAGCCCACACTAAGCCCAAGTACATTTAAAATAAAATGCTGTTTTTGCTGCTTAAAAGCACGCAATGCTGTTATTAGATAATTCACTATCATCGTTATGCCACCTCTGATTTTTGTGGTTGCACCACCGTGTTGGCTTTGTCTAACATCACTTGGCCATCGAGAAGGCGTACAAGTCTATCCGCGTATGACCCCTCTTTTTCTGAGTGCGTTACCATGATCACGGTTGTGCCTTCGCGGTTTAGCTCGCGTAACATCGCCATGACTTCTTCGCCGTTTTTGGAGTCCAAGTTACCCGTTGGCTCATCCGCTAAGATAAGTTTAGGGTTAATAACCAGCGCTCTTGCAACCGCCACACGCTGCTGCTGACCACCAGAAAGTTGCTGTGGTAGGTGATCAGCGCGGTGGTCGATGGCAACGCGTTTTAAAATCTGCTCTACACGCTGCTTACGTTCACTTTTTGAGATATTTTGGTATTGCAGCGGTAGCTCGACATTTTCAAACACAGTCAGCTCATCAATCAGGTTAAAGCTTTGAAATACAAAACCAATAGACGCTTTACGTAGCTGTGAGAGCTGCTTTTCGCTATAGCCCGCAATGTCCGTGCCCGCAAACTCAAACTGCCCAGATGACGGTGAATCCAACATCCCTAGGATGGACAATAAAGTAGACTTACCACACCCAGACGGGCCCATGATGGCGACAAACTCACCTTCATTAACAGTTAGGTTAATATCGTTTAGCGCAGTCGTTTCAACGTCTTGAGTACAAAATACACGGTTTAGGTTAGTTAGTTTTATCATTGTTATATCCTTAGAAATTGAGTTGTTGCGCTTTGTCGAAGTTGCTATAGCTTGAGGTGATCACTTGCTCACCTTGTGATAAACCATCTAACACTTCGTAATAATCTTGATTCTTTTTACCTAAGCGAATGTCACGACGCTCGGCGGTTTTGCCATCACTTGCCAACACGTATACCCAATTACCGCCAGAGCTTGTAAAAAAGGCACCGCGTTTTAGCAATAAGGCATTTTCTTTGTTGCCGCCAAGCATCAGTTCGACATCTATGCTTTGGCCGCGTTTAATGTCGCTTTGGCCGCTTGGTAACGCCACTTCTACCTGAAATTGTGATTGCGTTACACGGCTATCAATTTTGCTCACCTTGGCACTGACTAAGCCACTGTCTAACATCACATTCACTGCCATATCCGGTTGTACTTGATTTAAATAAAACTCATCAAGGCGGACAACCAACTTGTATTCATTCGGAATGTCAATTTGGCCTAACCGTGCCCCTTTACTCTTTGACTCACCGATTTCAACATCCAGCTCACTCAAGTAACCCGATACCGGCGCTTTGATCAGTAGGTTTTCGAGATTTTGACGGGCAAATTGCAAGTTCTTCTGTAACATCTCAGCACTGTCTTCTAGCTGTTCTACTTGCACTTTACGAATTGAATTTTCCTGCGCTTGGCGCTCTAACGTCAGCTCCTTTCGGGCCTTGTAATACTGTAAATCGTCTTCGATTTCAGACAATCTGTCAGTTGCCAGCACACCTTTTTCAACGAGTGGCCTGGATTGCTTATAACGACGTTCCAAATGGCTAATTTGTAAGTCAATTTCCAGCAAGTCACGGCGTAAATTAAGGCGACTGGTTTCCATGGTCATTTGGGTGTTTCTTAGGAAGTTAAGCTGCTCTGTTACTTGTGCTTCGCGACTCATCACGTCTAGCTGTAAACTGGTATTGCTCAATCTCACTAATGGCTGACCCGCCTCAACAAACTCACCCTGCTCCACCAAACGCTCTTCTACTTGACCACCCGCGATGGTGTCTAGGTAAATCGTGGTTTTTGGTACGACTTGACCACGCAAGCTTAGCGCGTCCACAAACGCCCCTTTGCTTACGGTACTCACCGTAAGGCTACTCAGTGCGAGATTTTGACTACGACCTGAAGAGGCTGTGTTATTGAATGCCAGTGCCGCTGCTGCAATGCTCAGTAGTACACCACCTGCCACCGCTTTCTTAAGATGTTTTTGCAATCCTGAACGCTCTATTTTCTTATCCATAATCACGCCTCTTGTTGTTAGTCGGTTAAATCGTTTTATCGAATATGTATGACTAATATCAAACACCATGCCAAGCTTAATTTTATTAGTAATTACAAAACTTTAGGTATCTACCATTATATTCTAAGAATAATAAGTGTCCGGAAATAGAACACATCAAAAATCACAAAGTGTCCATAAATGAACACTTTTCGTAGACGAGATCTAAACGATTGCGGTACGCTAAAAGAAAAATAAAGCGATCAGGATATGAAGCAGGAAGGCACCATATTAATTGTCGACGACAACAGCGATATATTAATTGCAGCAAAGCTTTTGCTAAAAAAGCATTACCAAACCATCATCACCACAGATAACCCCTTTGATATAGAAGCGCAGATTGCATCGCAGCAAATAGATGTGATCTTGCTTGATATGAACTTTAGCCAAGATGCTATTAGTGGCAAAGAGGGCTTTTATTGGTTAAAGAAAATTGTCGAACAAGACCCAAGCATCGTGGTGTTGTTAATGACTGCCTATGGTGACATTCAGCTTGCCGTTGACGCGATAAAAGCAGGCGCCGCCGACTTTATCGCTAAGCCTTGGCAAAATGACCAACTACTGGGTGCGGTTGCTGCCGCATTTGCTCATGCCAAAGACAAACAGCAGGTTGGTAAGCTCACTCGTCAGACGCAAGGGTTAAATCAGGCACTCAATCAATCCAGTGGTAGCCATCAATTTGCTTTTTTAGGCCAAAGCTCGGCCATGCAAAAGGTATTTAGTACCATCGAACGCACGGCACTCACCGATGCCAACATTTTGATCACCGGCGAAAGTGGCACGGGCAAAGAGCTTGCCGCCCACGCCATTCATCAGGCGAGTATGCGTCGCGACAATACCTTTATCAGCCTAGACATGGGTGCTATCTCCGAAAGTTTGTTTGAAAGCGAATTGTTTGGTCATAAAAAAGGGGCGTTTACCGATGCGAAAAGCGATAAGGTCGGTCGCTTTGAACTCGCACACGAGGGGAGCTTGTTTTTGGACGAATTGGGCAACCTGCCGATGGGCCAACAAACAACGCTACTTGCAGCGCTACAAAATCGACAAGTCACTCCTGTAGGCGGCAATAAGCCTATTTCAGTGGACATACGGCTTATCTGTGCCACCAACGATAATCTGCAACAAGCGGTTGATGAAGGTCGTTTTAGGCAAGATTTATTATATCGGATCAATACCATAGAGATCCGTCTGCCACCGCTTCGCGAGCGTGTCGATGATATTCCACTGCTCGTAAACTACTACCTTGAACACTTTTGCCACAAGTATAAAAGGCAGCTTGAGGTAAATAGCAGCGACATGCAATGTCTACAAACCTACCCGTGGCCCGGTAATGTCAGAGAGCTCGCACATGCTATCGAACGTGCGGTGATCTTAAGTGAAACCGAGTTTTTGGATATCAGTACCGTGATTGGCACTAATCCCACGGCGGCACAAGCAAGTATGGAAGATACCTCGGACACCAATACACTCACTTTTGAAGGCACTTTCAACCTTGAAGAAATTGAACAACGTACGGTGCGTGCAGCGCTCAAGCATTATCAAGGCAATGTCTCAAACGCAGCCAAAGCGCTCGGGTTAACCCGAGGGGCAATGTATCGTCGCTTAGAAAAGTACGATTTGTAGGAAGAAAAGAAATGACACGCGTTGCTCACCATCCCATCCTTGTTTTTTTCTTTACTATCATTGGTCTAGTAATTTCCAGTGGGCTCTCGCTATATTTGTATATACAAGGTGGCTTTTCGGCAACTTGGCTGTTGATCACCCTTATTACCATCACGTTTATTTCAACCTTATACTTTCAATTTAACAAGCAAAACAAGCACATGGGTTTTGTACTTAAGTCTTTAGCCAATGGCGATAGCTCCTTGGGACTAAGCCAACATCACCCAATGCGGCAACACTTAGAAGAGATCAAAACGCGGATCCAAAGCGCGCGGTTGAGCGCCGAGCAGCAAGCTCACTTTTTACAAACCTTGCTAGTGCATATCGACTTAGCGGTTTTGGTGTTCGACAGCGAGGGGAAGGTTATTGAATCAAACCCAGCGGTAACCCGCCTACTCGGTAAACACATTAATCACAGCAAAGATTTAGAAGATATCGCACCACTGGTTAATGAATGCGATAAGAGCTTGAAAACGATAGCAAATTGGCAATATGGCGAGCAACAAGATAACTTGTCTATACAAATAACATCAGCGCAGATCCAAGGGCAAATTCGTAAAATTGTCACCTTACAATCCATTCGTGATGCTTTACAAAACAAAGAGCAGCAAGCCTATAAACGCCTCACCAAAGTGCTTACGCACGAGGTAGCTAACTCTATTACACCTCTGTCATCCATTGCACAAACCTGTGAGGGACTCATGCCCGACACATTGAGTTTTGACGATGAAGAAGATAAACAAGACCTAACCTTAGCGTTGCAGACACTGGCAAAACGCACTGAGTATCTGGGCGCTTTTATCGCTCGTTTTAGAACGGTGAGTAATTTACCCAGCCCAGCGCTGCAACCTGTCCAGCTAGCGCCGCTGGTAGAGGGCATCTATCAGTTGCATCAACAAAGCTGTCATCAAGCGAACATAGACTTACAGCTTGATATTAGCCACTCCCAACTGGTGATGTTAGACACGGCTCAAATTGAGCAAGTACTTATTAACTTAACCAAAAATGCCATAGAAGCGGTGCAGCAGCGCAATGAAGAAGAGCTGCGAAACACCCGCCAAGTGGTATTAAAGACCGGAGCAAATAACGCAGGTCAGCACTATATAGAAATAAGCGATAATGGGCCCGGCATCGCAGAACATGTCATTGACATGATTTTCGTGCCGTTTTTTACCACTAAACAACAAGGCTCGGGGATCGGCTTAAGCCTCTCAAGACAAATTATGATTAATCATGGCGGCGACTTAATTTATCTTAGGCGCGAACAAGGCGCATGCTTCAGATGCGTATTTGGTTAGTAATCAACGCAATCTAGGTGAAGCAAAACATATTCGTTTGGTAATATGGGAGCCCTTGTTATTTGAGATCCTTCGTTGTCATTTAGTGCTACATTAAAGCTAAGGTAAAACTATCCAAAAGTGTGTAGTACTTAAATTGGCAGTCATAGTTAGCCACAATCGTAAAACCACGGCTAATATCGCTCTAAATGATTGAGAATATGAGGAAAAACATCTACATCAGCCTGACGCCCAAAAATACAATCTATATGCGCGTAATTGGGGATCACTTTACGCGTAAACTTAGCCTCACCAAAGGCAAGACAAAGACGTTCATAGGTTTTTTTCGTGCTCTCGGGTAAATAACATTCGTTATCTGCCCCGCTAATAAATAGCGTCGGTATGTTTAACCGGTTGATGTGTGGCATGTAAACGTCCTTGCCATCTGCATCGACCAGTTTTCCTGCTCGGCAAATTGCAGCAAGGTGCTCGAGGGTTTGAATATTGGCTTCGGCAAATAGTTCATCAATATGCTCATGCAGCAAATCGGTTAACTGGTCATGACGGTATAAGGAGGCGTACATAAAAGTCACGCGATGGCAGCTGTCATTGTTGCATCGCCCCTGTGCTTCAGCGAGCGCGTACAAGCCTAACGCCTTATCATACAAAGAGGCAAGCCCATTGCTCTGCTGTGGTACTCGCGCCGTTAGCGAGTCTACGCCCAGCCTTTCTAAAAATGAGGGGAGATGTAAACCTGTCTTCATTTTCGTTGCCATCGGCACCACCACGTCCGCCGCAATTTGTGATGCAACAACACTTCGAACCCCTGAAAGGCCGCTAAGCATAGACATAAAGAAGGTCGTAGCACCATAACAATGCACCACCGCCTGGATACTATCTGCTCCCGTGATGGTTCGGATCTTGTTCACTGCAGCAGGGTAATCGTATTTCGCTACCTGATCGCCATTTGATTGCTTTGCGGCAGCAGGCAACAAAATACTGACTCGATAATCCAATAGCCACACGTCATATTGGTTAGCGACTAGGTACTCGACTAAGTTGGTATCTATCATATCGGTGGAAAAGATACTCGAAGCAACTCCCAGCCCATGCACTAACATAACCGGGCCCTTGTCACCGCCACGATAACGAGTCAGCGATAGCTGCACATGATCAGCTGTATCAAACAAGTATACTTCAGGTGTTGGAGCCCTTAGCGGCCGTTTTTTGCGCACCAATTCACTACTGTGCGTTTTTTCTTGGTAAAAAATACTGCCGTAACTCTGATATAGTGTGCCCGCAAAAAATTGCCCAAAGCGCGCGATGGCTTTTAAGCGAGCCGCTTTACTCTCGGCATGACTTACACGAATAGTGGCAAGCTGCGTCACAAAATCAATCGGCGCTATCTTCATAATACCGTGACCACATACGGCCCCTTGAGTATCTTTTCCTTCATGAATATCAACAAATAAGGTTGTAGTATCATCCCAAAGATCGAGAGAGTGAGGGTCGTCTTTGATTAACTTAAAGGCATTAAAGAAGTACTGCTTGCCATCCTCCGCCATTAAATTCATTTTATAGATCATCTTCCGAGTATTTGGAGGAAAGGCCTGACGCTCAAACAAACGAAACTCACCATTGCGAACGATCAGTGGTTTATCAGAAAGCAGATTACACTCAACGCGACCCGAAATATGCGCTTTATGTTGTGGGTCGGTCAACATCACCTCTAGATCCGTCGAGGTGACCGTCAATACAAAAGACAGCGTTTGGTTTGTTTCTTGGCCCTGCTGATAAGCAGCCAAGTAGGTTTGTAAAGAGGTAGTGCTTGGCTCTACCACGCGGCTAAAATAGCCCTGCATTCGCTCTGTAAACGCCAACCCCGTTGTGGTCGGTTCAGCAGTACGGGAACGGCTTGACGGCAACTGATAGTCAATTTGCCAATCACGGTCCTTGGCGATAAGTGCACAGCAGCGCTCCGTCAATGCACTTATCGTAAGCAACGGATTGACCGCAAGCGACGTTGGAATGATGGCACCATCTGACACATAGAGTGAGTCGTAGCAAGCATCACTCTCTCCGGTAAACACTTGCCCTTTATGATTTACCACCCCTTCGGAACCCGTCTCAGCAAGCCGACAGCCACCTAAAGGATGAACTGTAACCAAGCGATTATTCAACCACGGTGACCAAATTGGGTTTTTAACATAGGTGCCACCGAGCGCTGCTGTCGCTTGAAGCAGCTTTTCACTCGCATGATGAAAATTAGGCTGAGCTCCTAACTCAGGCCAACGGATGTTCAACTTGTCTTGCTCTAAAGTTATGACACCTTGGCTATCGTCATGGCTCATTACTAAGTAGGTCTGAGTATGTTTTACCGCACCATGATAAGCGCCTCGCCATTGGCTTTGCCATACTCTCGCTTGCTCCTCCAAAGCGTCATAAAAACCATGATCCGTGTCGAGTCCAACTACACCCGCTGCACTTGCAAGCGCAGTTGGTAACACTCCTGCCATGGCGCCAGGTAAACTACCCTCTTCAATAATCATTTGTTGCGCGCGTTCGCTCGCTTCACGGAGATCGATTGCACTGGTGATACAAGGTCCTGTAGGCGCTTTGCCTTCTGGTTCTAGATTGCCAACCCCAACACCACCGATTTCGCTATCGCAGTTATAGCCAAAACCCAACATATCGCCATTACCGGTAAAATGCTGACCAAGTTGCGAAGAGATAGCCAAACCGCGACTTTGGCTACGCAATAAAATTTCATTACTACCCAGCGTGCCAGCGGCCAAGAGCACAATATCCGCCTCAACAAATAACGGTGCTGCAGAAAAGCATTCTGCGCCGGTTCCCATGTCTTGGTAAAACACCCGCCAACCAGAGTCGATTTTCTCAAGGTAGCGCACACTGGCCTGACAATAAATTTCTGCGCCATGATTCCAAGCATCCGGTAAGTAATTCATTCGGGTGGTATTTTTGGCATTGAAATTACAACCAGACACACAGTCTCCGCAGTTATTACATGCTTGCTGCTCAACACCCACATGGTTGATGCCACCTTCTGGGGTCGCAAAACATACATTTATTGGTACTTTATTAAAGGGGGCTTCTAATGCATTTGCCGACTGCTGGTGAGCCTTAAGTTTATTCAAAGTTGGGTAATGTTCAGGGTATAAGGCAGGCTTCAGCATCTCTCGAGCTCGCGAGAATCCCTCTTCCAACAAACCATCCTCATCATCTCTAATCGCGTGTGGCCATACTGGATCTCTCAGTACTGCATCTACTGGGGGCAAAGCAACATTGGCATTGATAAGAGAGGTACCACCTAAGCCACAACCGACGACGACATTCTGTTCACGGTGCATATGAATATCAAATAATCCCAAATGAGAGCCCTTGTGCCCTGTTTGGCTATTAAACTGCAACTCACCAGCGGCCTCCAACTCGGTATCCGGAAATTCTCCCGTTAAAAACTCGCGCCCTCGCTCAAGTAGGCAGACTGATTTTCCGGCTCTCGCCATGCGTGACGCAGCGATAGAGCCACCATAACCACTACCAATAACAAGTACATCGTAATGCGGCTGAATTGCCGCCAGAGGTGAAGAAATTGGTTTCATTTGCTTGATTCCCTCTTCTTATTTTCGCTCACCACCTTGCCCGTGGCGATGCTATCCGTGAAGTATCCTCCATCGGAGGCATACTGACCCTAGCAATAAGAGTAGAGCATTTATTGCACAATGGTGCAGTACACTGGTTAAATAATCCGGAGGATCAGCGGCAACAATAACAAACACCCCACCCCCAAAGAATTTTATTGTTTGTCAGCAAGGCTGCGCGATACCCCACCATCAACCCAAGGGAGCCCAGCTTTGGCACCAGCCAAAACAACAATCCAGAAAATAGCAGTGTTCCTGTGATCACCAACAGGCTCTCAGGCACACCACCGAGTTGATAACGGCTCAGCCAGAGCGCCAAGGCAATAATCACGCTTTGATGCCAGAGATAAATGGGAAACACCGCTTTATTGAGCCCCGTAAGCAGTGGATGAGGACGGTTAAGATAACGCGCCGCTAATGCTAATATCAACAACACTGCGCACACACGCTGTAACACCAACACAAAACTCCCACCCCAAGTAATGAAGGTAGTGCGCGTGTCTTGCTGCAACCAGTAAAAATGATATAAAAGCAAAATAATCATGGCGTTGACGGCACAAACCCACAGCAGCACTTTACCTTGTCGAGCAAGCCAAGCCCAAAACCGATTATGCTTAGCAAGCAGATAACCTGCGAGCAGAAAAACAAACCCCTGAAATTCTCTTTTGCTATCACCTTCCAATGCCAACTGAGCCCAGAGTAAGCTTGCAAAAGCCAGCACGCTTAGTAGATAAGTTAACCAGCGCAAAGTGATACAATGCCGGAGCATTACTTGAAGCTTAGAATTAAAGAAGATATGCAGTACAGCAAGGAGCAAAGTAAAACGCCATAATTCTCGCAAATACCACAAGTGATTGACATCGACATGGGGCCAAATACCGCTTTGATATTGACTAAATAAAGGGCTGTTAAAATCAATAAACTGTTTGTAAAAATCAACATACCCGAGCGTTAATCCAGCATTTTGCTGCATTTCTGCGTACAGTTGTACGGGCACAACAACCCATATGCCAAATAATAGTGGGAGCAATAGCAAAGGAGTACGAAAGAGCATTGCTGTGCATGCACCTTGTTTATCAAAAATATACCTAAGCGCAACTCCCGAGATAAACCAGATAAGCAACATGCGCCATGGTGAGATCAGTAACATCAGATATTCTAGCCAAACCGAAGTATAAGCACTTTTGTAGTGAAAACCCCAGTTAGGTACATATAACATAGCGGTGTGATAAAAAATGAGTATTGTAAATGCAATAACACGCAGCCAGTCTAGCTCTACTCGCCGATTTAAATGATCCATGTTATTTTCTTTTTGAAAGTAAACTTACCCCTACAGTGCGCCAATACAGCGTACAAACAAACGAATTTTGCTTAAATAACAATAGCTAGGGATAAACCGTGGAATAGAGGGATAAAATAAGTGACCGCTTTGCGTCCAGTTGCTAGAGTAAAAGAAAAACTCAAACCATGATGTTTTCACGTACCTTTATTCAGCAATACCACCCTTTGATGGCAATGGCATTACTCGCCCTCTTTCTGGCGATTAATAGCACCTTAAATGCCATTACTCTGATCATGGATGCCAACCGAGATGCGCAGCTCGATTTTGCGCTGTGGGAACCTTTCGTGTGGGAATATACCAGTGCAGCTGCCAGCTTAGCCTTAATTCCCGTCATATCTTGGTATTTAAACGCATTTCCTTGGCAGTGGCATAAACCTGTTAACGTCGCTTTTAGCTTTTTTATGGCCTCACTGTTATTTTGTTTTGGCCATGTTGGCATCATGGTGTTATTACGTGAAACGATTTATTTTAGTTTGCAACTAGATTACAACTTTCACCTTTCTTGGTTTGAACTTATCTATGAATATCAAAAAGATGCATGGAGTTTGGTGTTCTTTATTGCACTCATAAAAGGTTATCAATTTAGTGTCTCCCATATGCTTGGTGAAGCATCTCCGATAAAACAAGAAAGCGATGAAGGTGAAACACTCCACAAACCTATTCATCACTTATTGGTACGTAAGCTTGGTAAAGAATTTATCGTTAAAGTTGAAGAGGTTGAGTGGTTACAGTCGTCTGGAAATTACGTCAACCTACACGTAAATGGCCGCATTTATCCGCTACGCTCGACGCTTGCTACTTTATGTCAGCGCTTAGACCCCGTTGGCTTCGTGCGTATTCATCGCTCTTTTGCTATTAATGTGTCTAAAGTGGTAAGTATTACGCCGCTCGCCAGCGGTGACAGTGAAATCGCATTGCAAAGTGGGAAAGTATTAACGCTCTCGCGAACCTATAAAACACAATTTAAGCACCAACTAGGCCTTGAATAAATGGGCAATACACGATCAGTGAGCAATCGCGTGTTATTGCGTTAATCCCATTAATCAATGATAAATGCTGTAACGCTAAAGTTCATTTTGTATCCATTTCATCGCTCTACACTACACAGCCGCAACAGGTAAGGTGCCTATTTTTGCATTTGCACCGAATTTATATACAATCTTATGCGGTTCAGATGCCTCATTGGACTGCATAATAAAAGGATAATAAAAAAGGCTCTATGAAAAACCTCATCACTCCATTACTCGCAGCAATCCTGCTCCTAAATGGCTGTAGCCAAATACAGCAACCTCAACAGGATGAACCAACGCCAGATAACTCCGTGCAAACTGGTGTAAATAAGCCAAGAGAAACAGTTAAAAACGAAGCTGAAACCGTAGTTAAAGCATCGTATGATCCGCTCGCAACTGATGATTTATGGCTCCGCATTAAAGATCAGCTCAGCTTTGCCGATTCCGACGATAAGCGTGTAAAACAACGGATTGATTGGTATCTCAGGCATCCAAACTATATGGATACCATCAGTGAACGTGCAGCGCCGCTACTTTATTACTTAGTAGAAGAAGTCGAAAAGCGCGATATGCCAATAGAGCTTGCATTGATGCCGCTAATTGAAAGCGACTTTAATACCCAGGCCTACTCTCACAAGCATGCTTCGGGTTTGTGGCAACTCACACCGCTGATTGCAAAACATTATGATGCCAAGATCAACGCTTGGTATGACGGCCGCCAAGATATCGTAGACTCGACCCGTGTCGCATTGGACTTTTTGCAATACCTCCACAAACGTTTTGATGGTGATTGGTATCATGCCATTGCCGCCTATAACACAGGTGAAGGTAGAGTGCTTGCAGCCATTGAACGAAATAAAAAAGCAGGTAAACCAACTGACTTTTTCCATTTGAAGCTACCGCGCCAAACAAGTCACTACGTACCAAAGCTACTTGCGGCATCACAACTGCTAAAGCATGACTTAATGAAGTTTCCTAAGATCCCTAATCGTTCGTTAATCAGCGTTATTAAACTCGAACAACAAGCTATTTTATCTGATCTTAAAGGTTGGAAAGAAGTCGAGGTATTAAATCCAGGCTATGCACGTTTTCCTGCATTACTCGGCGGCCCTGAGCATATTGTAGTCCCCACAGCGCGCGTGTCAGAGTGGCAAACCATGCTCACACACTTACCAAAAATGCCCGCGGATACATGGCAACATTATACTATCCGACGTGGAGACTCTCTTAGCACCATTGCACAGCACTACTCGCTAACTGTCGCCGAATTAAAAGCCTTTAATCAGTTAAAGAGTGACCGTATTCGTGCAGGAAAAAAGCTAATTTTGCCCATTTTGGCAGACAAACAACTGGACTATCAGATCAAACACGGCGATAGTTTATGGCGCATTGCGAAACAATTTAATGTCAGTGTCGCTAAGCTAAAGCAATGGAATCAGCTTTCGACAGATAGACTTAAAATTGGCGATACGTTACTCGTATTTCTGTCGCCCTAGGGCGTAATATCAGTTGGATAAATATGTCAGAACATAATAATAACTCACACTCTGAAGATTTGACCGAAGAGAAACGCACTGAGCGCCTAAACCCATCTCCACATAATTCAAGACAAGCGAGAGGGACATTTAAACTCTCCCGCTCTAAAATGAACACCATTTTAGCCCTGTGTGCGATGTTTATTTCCGCAGCGTCGTTTTACGCCACCTACCTGCAAGCAAAGGCTGCTCAGGAGCAAGTTTCCGCAGCCGAAAAGCAGCTAAAAACTGAAACCTGGCCATGGCTACAATTCAGCTATAGCAACTTTGATTTAGACTCCACTCAAGCAACGATTAGAGTCGATATTCGCAATTCAGGAACCGGACCTGCCATAATCCACTACATTAAGTACGAGTTTGATGGCGAAAATTACTTTGATGTTACCGAACTGATGGACGCTTGTTGTAACCTTAACGCCTATCAAGCAGCGCTTAGTGATGCTCAAGACGAAGAATCAAATATCAATTATCTAAAAAAGTTTGGTTGGTATGTTTCCAGTGCACCACAGAAGATATTGCTGGCAGATGGCGACACTTTCAACATTTTTACCATGCCAAAAAGCAATTTTAATCGTGGATTATGGGACAAAATTGATGCCCATAAGTCGGTTTTTAAGGCAGAGGCCTGCTACTGTTCTATACTAAAACAGTGCTATACCACGAACGAAAAAGCAGTGATCACTGAGGTACCTAGTTGTTCAACGACGCAGATAAATTCTACCAAAGAGTAATACAGCATCTATTGCAATTTGAGGGCGAGGTACTACATTTGTACCTAGATGTGAATGCCAATCCGACGATTGGTGTTGGTTTTCATATGCAAAGTGTTGAACAATTTTGCCAATTACCGATGCGAGATAGGCGCTCCAAACGCTCTGCCACCCTACAACAAAAGCGCGATGAATACCGTAACATTAAGGGAAAACCCAGCGGCTATAAAGCTTCTTGGTATGCGCAATATACCGAGCTTACCTTGCCACCAAAGGCATCTAAAAAATACCTTGTAGAGCAAATCAAAGAGTTTGAACAGTACCTCATTCATTTTCTCGCCAAACAAGAAACTGGCAGCATCCCTTATCAGCTATTACCAACACCCGCTAAGATTGCGCTGTTGGATATGGCTTATAACCTTGGTACCAGTAAGTTATTTTTGGCCTTTCCTAATTTGATTAAAGCCGTCAGTGCACAAGATTGGTACAGCGCAAGTAAAGAGTGTAGCCGTCTACATATTAGCCCAGCACGAAACGAAGCCACCAAAAAGCTATTCCTCAAGTGCGAGAAATACAAACGCTATCAACTGACTTGGTTCGAAACTTTGGTTAAAAAGCTAAAGCGTTGGCTACATAGTTGACAAGCAATTATAACGATTTGCAAACCGAGTTGTTATCACCCTATAACAAACAAACATAATCCACTAATATTATTGAATAAATTTTATTTTCTTGGTTTTTGAACTTGCGAGTTTTTATGCTAACTTGACCAAGTCGCATCTAGGATATGTTGATTTATTGAGTGAGTCTCTGGCGGGAGTCGACTCGATTAATATCGATGCTTCTATACTTAGCGACAGGAAACGATTTGAAATTTATATTAACTTAAGGACAATATTATGCGAGAGCTTACTGTAGCAGAAACAGCACAAACAAATGGCGGTATACCTATTTTTATTGCACTTCCAGCAGGATACATCGCTCGCCGTTATGGCCGTCGAATTGTAGGGGGAGCTATAGGTGCAGTAGCCGGTTGGTTATCAGAATAAATAAAAAGGAAATAGAAAAATGAAAGAATTAACTACAATGGAAACAGCCCAAGTTAATGGCGCTGGATTTGTTGCTGCCTTTCTAGTTGGCGCAGCTTTGGGTGGATTAGCGAAGAAGCTTTACAATAAATACGCTTAACCTATCGGTCAGCTCCGTGTTCTGGAGCTGACCTACTTAGTAGGACACGAAATCATGTTTGAGTTTATTGAGTTTCTGTTGCCTGTGTTTTTCGTTTTTATTTACGTAGTACTGCAAGAGAGATGGAAGGAAAAGTGCGACTTACCTTTGAAACAGCATATTTTAATTGTGCTCGCAAAGATAACAATATGCCTAGTTTCTGTTGTGTCATTGGTGTTTATTTTTGGCAGTTGGCTTGGTGCTAGTGAAATACAAATGCTACCAATTGTTGCTATCGGATTCGGCTGCGCCTATGGATTAGCCTGTTATCTACTCGAACCCTTTTACTCTAAGAAAAGCTAAGGCCTGCTACAAACGGGCATAACAGGGGATGTATCAAACATTAGTTCTCATTAAAGCTTTGAAGAATATAGGAACTAAACTGAATGAAGTACATTGCATTATTACTATTATTAGCAACTAACCTCTCGTTATATCTTTATAACGGCGTGCCAAATTATATCTTTGTCTTGCTATTTAGCTGTTTACTTAGCAGTACACTCTATTCTATTTGGAAAAAGCATTCAAAATAGACATTTCAGCTCAAGAAGAAAGACGCTATTGGCTCATAAATCAGGCCATTTTCATTGCGGTGAGAGTGGTATAAGTAGAACTTCTTTACCGTGAGTGAGAAAGGTGCAATTGGCTTATCGATAGTCGGTTCTGGCTTACAATTTCGAAATAGCGTGATATGTGGTGAGAATGGATGCGGGTTGTGATAGAGGTCGCATTTTTCTCCAAAAGCACGCAATGGATTGGCTAAATCAAGCAAAGCTTGTGGTTTTTGTTCGGGCTTTAAGTAAAAAATGCCATTGTGCTGCCAGTAGCCATAGTCACCAAAGGTGAGTGTAAATTTAGGCACCGATAAACTACTAGCAAAATCACAAAGCTCAGCTACTTGTGACTCCTCCACCATAGCAAGAAACGCCAGTGTAAGATGCCAATTATTCGGCTGAGTATTGGCTTTACTCGCGCTCACACTATCCACCAGCCATTGGCCAATATGCGCTCGAGTGTCGTCATCCATGCCAATACCAAAAAATAATCGTTTTTGCATCTTACACCTATATTGATAATCTAAGGTTTAACTAACCGCTTACCTACTAAAGTTAGCATAACCCCAGCGGAGAGACACAATAAGCCAACAAATTGCAGCCAGGCGTTTTCTACACGCTCACTAAATTTAGGGCCTTGAAAACGATAATGCCTTCTACCATCGGTTACCGATTCGGTATAAGCGCTCCCTTTATAGTCTGAAAAAAATACCGTTTTTTTGTCTAAACGTTTCGCCATGGCAAGCTTAACTTGCTCCACAAATTCAATATCGCTATTCCTACTATGAGGGACAAGGAGAAAGCGCCATTTTCTATATAGTTCGACGGGTTCACCAGCTTGCAATACCCCCTGAGATTCATATTCAAACAGTTTTTCACTAAAAAATATCTGTTTGTAGCCACTCCAAAATAACCCAACACCGAGAGACACTAGCAAAATAGCTAATATCGCAAGTTGCTTATATTGCTTTTGTTTTGATTGTTGATGCTGCTTATACCAATATTCGATATCCGGTATTTGGCTTAGTTCTTCACGCTTTCCTTGTGTTGAAAGGGTTTGCATACACTCATCTAAGGATAAATTCAGCGCCGTCAGTAACTTTCTAAATACCTCGTTAGAAGGCACGGATTTGTCGTTTTCTAGTTTAGATAAATAGCTTTGCTCAACACACATTTGCTCCGCTAACTGGGGTTGACTTAAGCCTTTTTGTGTGCGGATCTGTTTAATAAAGTGTCCTAGTGTCATCACCGTCATCCTCGTTTATTGTTGTTGCGACCCGGCACATTCTTGGCAATTCTTTGATAAATACCAAGTTGAATATTTAGGAATAAGCATGAATATCATAGCATTACGAAATATTCACTGTTTGAATTGAAGTTTTGATTAAAAAGCACAATAAACAGGTTCACGTCCAGATCAATACAATGCCTTTTGGTGCAGCCGTGCACGAAACTCACTGGGCGTACACGCCTTCAATGCTTGAAAACGACGATTAAAATTAGAAATATTATTAAAACCACATTGATCCGATATCACACTAATGGGAGAGGCAGAGCTAATTAATAGTTTACAGGCCTTGGCAATACGCAGCTGATTGATAAATTCCGTCACAGTTCGCTCCGTGCGCTTTTTAAAGAAACGGTGAAAGTGATTGGTGCTCATGTGCACTTGCTGTGCAAGCTCATCGGCGCTTAATTTGTCGGTGTAATTATCATAGATATAGGCAATAACCCGGTCGAACTTGTCTTTCGCGGGATCATGGCGGGCGTCAAAGCGAAAGCCGTTACTGGCTAAATGTTGATAGTTCGATGTCGTCATCCGCGTTAACATTTCAAGCAAAAGCACAAAGCGCATTAACGGCTCGGCATCCGCGATTTGCTCAAACCACTTTTTCGCTTGCCGTGCAACTTCCACTGGAAATTTGACGCCACGGCGCGCTGCATTTAACAATTCAGATAAGCCGTGTAATTCAGGATGCTGAGCCACTAAAGATTCCAACCAGTGCGCAGGTATTTGTGCAACATGGACAACGTGAGCGGAGTGATCCGGATTCGGTTTTGACTGCCAAGTATGTGGTAAGTCAGGGCCTAGGATAACCAAATCTAAGTCTTCGTAAGGGGCGATATGATCACCCACGTGACATACACCGACACTGTTGAGCGTCAAACAGATCTCATATTCCGGATGATAGTGCCAATTAAAGGGAATTTCGGGCAATTGATACAGGCAATAACGCCATGAACATCCAGGAGATGGTAGTACTTTCTCGTACATCGCGCGCATAGCAATTTCCTTTTACATTAATAAACTTATTTAAAATCGACATGTTATAAACTTTAAAACAACTACTCGTTACACCTCGTTGCATATCATGCAAATTCAATCACCAACCAATATTAATCTATCGAAATATAGCGACAGCCTGAAGTGCAGTGAAGTATTTTTGTCAAATTACTCTCATTTAAGCGTGAAAAGTATCATTAGTAGATAGAAATATACCGCTTAAAAAACACCCAAGGCGATACCCTAGCTTCTGCCAACAACAAATAGGAACAATGGGCAGAACAATGAAAACAACTAAGTTGAAGCAATTTAAATTGAATAAACTTGCCGCCATCGTGACAGCAAGTACCTTATCACCACTTTTACTCACCGCTGCACCATCAGCATTAGCCGAAGAACAAAGCGCAACTGAAAAAGTCGAAGTAATTGAAGTAAGAGGCATTCGCCGCTCGCTTGAAGCTTCAATGAACACCAAGCGCTTTGCAGATGGTATTGTTGATGCTATCACCTCGGAAGATATTGGTAAGTTTCCCGACAAAAACATTGGTGATGCGCTACAGCGTATTTCTGGGGTCACGGTCGACCGCCAATATGGTGAAGTAAGTGGTGTTACTATCCGTGGTACCGCGCCCGAGCAATCGCGTATTTTATTAAATGGCCAATCGGTCGCCAGTACCGATTGGTATGATTTGGGTCCATCGACGCGTACTTTTAACATGGAGCTGTTATCAGCAGAGCAAGTTTCGGCAGTGAACGTCTACAAAACGCCTGAAGCAAACCTTGAAGAAGGTGCGCTGGGTGGTACAGTGAATCTTGTCACGCGTAAACCACTGGACTTAGATGCACACACTTACATGGTGTCAGCAGAAATGGGCCGCTCTACTTTGTATGATGAAAATGATATAAGTGGCTCATTTTTAGGTAGCTGGAAAAGTGACGATGAAAAATTTGGTGTGCTCGCAGCATACTCTGTTGAGAACCTGACTTCAGGCCGTCACGTTATTGAGTCCATTGGTGGCTACTATGAATATTTTGCGGCGGATCAAGATACGGGACAAGCATCTACAGTGGGCGCTTGGGCAATCGGCTCACAAGCATTTAGAGCTGAGCGCGAGCGCACCAGCGCGCAACTCACGGCGCAATTTGCACCAAGCGATAACACCGAATTTGCGGTAGACTACTTTCGCTTTGAGTTTGACAACCCACATGTAAACCATAACTTCCTTACCGTAAGTGCCCGTGGTGCAGGTGCTGTTGATGTACAAAACAACGCTGCAGGCGGTACACAACGCGCACGTATTTTGCCAGCTTACGCGAACATTATATACAACCCTACTGTTCGTAACGCCGTAAACATGGAAGTCGATGTCTTAAACTTCAGTGGTAAATACGTCGGTGATACTTTCGAGGTAAGCGGTGTTATTGGTCGATCTACATCTGATGGTGGTACACAGTTTGGTTCCTCAAGTTGGTGGATCCCGGCAACGGATGAGGGTGGAAAAATTGGCGATCCAGCCTTCCCTAATGGTCAAAATAGTACTGACGGCGGCTTTACTTACGATGCCACAGGCCCTTATCAAATTTGGTTTGATTCGCTAGACCCAACCGATGCCTCACAGCTCAAATTTGCTCATGAATCAAACTTCCAAACTACGATTCAAGAACATGAGGTAAGTTATGCGCAAGCCGATATCAAATGGATGCTAGAGCATGATTACTTCAAGAACATCAAAGCAGGTGTGAAGGTTAATAAAAACGAATTTGCACGTATCGCAATACAAAGAAATCCAGCGGATGTTGTTGGTTTTGTCCCTGATGGTAATAGCTTAGCTAACTGGAGTGATGGTATTTTTACCAATCTTCATTCGCAAACAGGCGGACATATTCTTAACTCATACGCCAAGCTCGATGAAGATAAGTGGTGGGATTTTATCACTGGTAAGTATGAGGCGGGTGAATTAATTGAGCAGCAAGATTTTGGTAAAACCTACAATGTCGAAGAAGATATGCTCGCTATCTATGTGCAAAGTGAATTCAGCGGTGAAAACTTCCGCGGTAATATCGGCTTACGCTATGTGGATACAGAACAACAGTCCAGCGGCTATGTTGATAACACGGTGTTCGATGAAACGGTTGACTACGACAACTGGCTACCGAGCATCAACTTCGCTTATGACTACAGCGACGATATTATCATCCGTGCGGCCGCCTCCAGCGTTATGTCTCGAGTTAATTATAACGACTTAAAACCAGGTCTAGCGATTGATGCCAACTTTGGTTCTGCCACCGGTGGTAACCCGAACCTTAAACCTTATGAAGCAGATCAAGCAGATATTAGCGTCGAATATTACTTTACCGAAGCTTCCTTGTTCTCAGCAGCCGTTTTTGTGAAGAAAATTGACAACGTTGTCTTTTCTACTGAAGCGATTGAATATGTAGACGGATGCGGTACCGACCCTTCTAAGTATGATCAATGCCGAGTCACACGCCCACGTAGTAACGGAGACGGTGACGTAACAGGGATAGAACTGCAGCTTCAACATAGCTTTGATAATGGCTTTGGCTTTATTACTAACTACACCTACGTGGATAGTGAAACCACCACACCAGATAATGCAAAAGAAATGGTGCCGGGAGTATCTGAAAACTCATTTAACGGCTCGCTATTTTTCGAAAACGAGCAGTTCAGTGCACGTATCGCTTATAACTGGCGTAGTGAATGGATTGGCGTCGGTGCAGCACAAGCGGTGCGCAACGATAGCTACCAACAATGGGATGCATCTTTGGTGTGGCATGCAATGGAAAATCTGGATGTCAGCTTAGAGGGTGTAAACCTGACCAATGAGGTTATTCAATCTTACGACACCAACTACAACTTAACGCAGAACACCATTGAATTTGGTACGCGTTATTACCTTGGCGTCAGCTATAAGTTCTAACCTCGGAGCCCCAGTCGCTTGCGGCTGGGGTCATTTGCCTATGAAAACTCATTTGCCTATGAAAACAATACAGTCACTCACCATCCTTGGTGGCGGTACCGCCGGTTGGATGTGCGCAGCCTACCTTGCTAAGCATCAACCCAATTTATCGGTCACGGTGATTGAGTCATCGAGTATTGGCAGAATTGGCGTTGGCGAAGGCTCAACGCCACATTTGCAGCTTTTTATGCAAAGCCTTGGTGTGAAAGAGCGCGATTGGATGCCCGCATGCCAAGCAAGCTATAAAACCGGGATCTATTTTGATAACTGGAATGGCGACAATGGCGGCTATTTCCATCCCTTCTTCTCTGAAATGGATGTAAAAACAGCGGAAGTCTACTTTGTCAACGCCAATGCCAGACGTCGTGGTAGCGAATATATAGATAAACCCGAACATTACTTCTTAGCTGCAGTGCTGGCCGACAAGCAACAAGCACCTCTGCCACAGCGTCCATTACCAAGGGCGCTTGAATACGGCTATCACTTTGATGCGCAAAAACTTGCGGATTGGTTAAGGGCATTTAGCCTAGCGCGAGGCGTAAAGCATATTCAAAGTACGGTGAGTAGCGTACAGCATCATGCCAAAGAAATTATTGCACTGACACTTGAGTCGGGTGAGCAGGTGAAAAGCGATTTTTACGTCGATGCCTCAGGGTTTAACGCCCTGCTGATAGAGAAAACGCTCGAAGTACCCTTTATTTCCTTTGCAGATCAGTTACTCAATGATTCTGCTGTCGCGATTGCCGGCGCTAAAATAAACCCGCTACCTTCAAGCACTTCTGCTATCGCGATGCCGTGCGGCTGGCGCTGGCAGATCCCGCTACAAGGCAGAACCGGATATGGTTACGTGTACAGCAGCGCACATACCACTCCCGAAGAGGCTGAGGCTCAACTGCGTCAAGCCGCGCAACTCGATAAAGGACAAGCCAAACATCTCACCATGAAAGTGGGCATGATGGCGCGCAGTATTGAAGGCAATGTGTTTGCTATTGGCCTCGCGCAGAGCTTTATTGAACCACTCGAAGCCACCGCGCTGATGGTCACAGGTTATAGCATTGAGTTATTGAATAAGCTGCTTTCGCAACAGCTCGAGACACTAGCCATCAATCAACAACTGTCGGATCTGGTGCTCGGTATTAAAGAGTATGTACTGGCACATTACGCCACCAGCAAACGCGCAGATTCACCGTATTGGCAAGATGCAAAAGTCGCAGCTCTGAGCTTAAACGAGCTCGATGAGCTGCTCACACACTGGCGTAGCGGTGGTGATTTTGATGCTTGGCTCAACCAACACAGGATGCACTCACCCTATATTCGTCCCAGTTGGTATTGCTTACTTGGCGGCATGGATCATCGCGATAGCGCCTGCCAAATGCCCTTTGAACAAGCGCCACAGCATATCGAACAGGCGGCCAAGGCCTATCTTACGAAGCTTAGTGATGAGCATTTTACTGCCCATACAACAGCACTGGAACAATTACAGCGAGCACAAGCGTTCCGTGCATAAACCAATTGCGGGTGGTGGTGAGATTCCCCTTGATCTTTTTGTTTGTCTGCCCACAAGCGAGATCGCCACGCCATCACCCGCTCCTAATGAAGGTGGAAATACAACATGAAAAAAAGCTACCTAGTGATTGCCTTAGTATTGGCAACCTTTTTTACGGTGTCCTTTATCACCAATATTTTAGGCGCGATTTTTCCAGCATTAATAGAAAGTTACAGCATAGGTCTAACGCTTGCGGGGTTTTTCCCGTTCGCCTTTTTTATCGCTTACGGTGTGATGTCTATTCCAGCGGGACTGCTAGTTCAGCGTTTTGGAGAAAAAACCGTTATGCAGCTCGCATTTACCCTTGCTGCAATTGGCGCAACGACCTTTGTGCTAATGCCAACGTTTGCCATTGCCATGGTTGCGTTGTTTATGCTCGGCTGTGCCATGGCACTACTGCAAGTGGCTATCAATCCACTATTACGCGCTAGCGGTGGTTCAGAACACTTTGCCGTACTTTCAGTGTTTGCGCAGTTGATGTTTGGTGCTGCCGCAACACTCGCGCCTCTGGTTTATAGCAAACTACAGTCTCAAGTCACCACCGCAGAGGGATTTGGCGGAGCGCTGTCTGGTGTTATCCCAGCAGATAAAACCTGGCTAAGTATCTATGCGGTATTCGCTATCCTAAGCGTCGTGATGCTATTACTCTCGCAATTTACGCCATTTAACGCGGTACCGGAGCAGAAAAAGCAGCAGCTGAGCTGGTCACAAAGTATCGGTTTTTTTAAAGATAAAACCGTACTGAAATTTTTTGCCGCCATCGCCGCTTATGTTGCGCTAGAACAAGGTGTCGCTAACCTTATTTCCGTCTTTTTGCAGCAATATCATGGCTTAGACCCAACCATCGAAGGCGCAAAAGTGGTGAGCGAATTCTGGTTATGCCTAACCTTAGGCTGTTTACTTGGACTGGCACTACTTAAACTCATTGATGCGCAAAAGCTTTTGATTTTATTCAGCTCTGGCGCCGCTATCGCGCTCCTAAGTGCGTTATTCGGTAGCACTACGGTGGCGCTTATTGCTTTTCCAATTGTGGGATTTTTCCTCTCCATTATGTGGTCGGTCATCTTTGCTCTGGCATTAAATTCATTCAAAACCGGCCATGGCGCAATCACAGGGATTTTATGTACCGGGATCATTGGCGGTGCTTTTATGTCTCCAATCATAGGTTTTGCGGCCGAATTGAGTAACAACTTACAACTTGCAGCCCTGCTGTTACTACTGCCACTTAGCTATATTCTGAGTGTTGGTGTATGGGCTAATCCTTTGATTAAAAATAGAACTTTTGGCAATAGTCAAAAGACGCTGTCTCAACCTCTAAATGAAAATAGTTAAATTACGATGAATCACTCTTTGTTATGTATTGACTTGGGTGGCACCAAAGCGCTTGTGGCTTCGGTTGCGCACACTCAGGTCGAGCAGGTACGCCAGTATGCAGTGCCTAGTCAGGCCAACTTAGACCAAGTTAATGCCTTTGTTATCCGTTTAATCGAAGAAAACCTAACGACCGAAACAACTGGTATTTCGATTGGCGTACCAAGCACACTGGATGTGTGCAGCGGCACCGTGCTGACAACACAAAATATTCCTCATTGGCAAAATGTGCCTCTGAAACGGTTGTTAGAACGCCACTTTTCATTGCCCGTTGTTGTCCATAATGACGCAAACTGCTTTGCATTTGGTGAATACTTATATGGTGGCCACCATGCCAACAACCTAATTGGCGTATGCCTTGGCACAGGCATTGGTGCCGGTTTTGTGTTTAACGGTAATTTATATACGGGTAACCATAGTGCTGCAGGAGAGCTAGGAAATTTAAGCTATCTTGATGGAATTATTGAAGATTATGCTTCAGGACAGTTCTTTGGGAGACAAGGAATTGAAGGGAGGTGGTTGGCCGAACAAGCACGCAGTGGCGACTCATTTGCACTACAACAATTTGAGACTTTTGGCGGTCACGTTGGTCATGCACTCGCGCAAATAGTCATGGTGCTGAATCCAGATGTCATTGTACTTGGCGGCTCCGTGACGCATTCATATGACTATTTTAACGCTGCACTTGAAGCAAAGATGCAGCAATTGCTTGGCAATGCTTTATATCAATCCGTTCGTGTCATTCCAAGCACCTTAAATCACGCGCCACTTTTAGGGGCATACGGATTGTTTCAACACAATAAAATTAACCATGATAACAAGGAACTAGCCAATGAAGTTTAATAGGCTTATGGCCCTACTTTTTGGGGTGTCGTCACCCCTTTATGCGCTCGACCAAACCGCAGTAAACTGGTTAGGTCAAAATCTTGATGTAAAGTACACCTTGCTTGATAGCAAGCCAAGCACCTGCCCCAAGGCACAACAAAAGTGCTATTACTCAGAGCTGAGTTTTAGCGTAGCTAAAGAAAATACCAAAGCAAATAATGACTTTGCTATCTTTTTTAGCCAACTGATGCCGATTTACCATGTCGAGGGCGATAACTTTGCCATCACCCATATCAATGGTGATATTCACAAAATCACGCCTGCAGCAGGGTTTAGTGGGTTTTCAAGTGCTCCCACTACCGTGCGCTTTTATACCAAGGACTCTCAGGTTACGCGCTCGGAATTTATGCCAAATTATGTTGTAACGGACGCGCAGCTTAAGCTCACCCCACAAGTGATCAAAAGCACGCAAACCCAGCGCGATAACGACACAGGACTTGAGCTACAACCTTATCTGACGCCATTTGATACGCTCAACCAGCTGCAAACCAGCAGTAAAGATGACACGCCGTGGATGGGCAGCGAATACTTATATCAACATCAAGTGAAGCCAACACTTGATGCTGCAATTGGGCTAATACCTAAACCTAAACAACTGGCTGTGCTGTCCGATAAACGACTCAATCTAGCAGCCGGTATTAATCTGCAACTTTCGGGCGTTTCAGCTGAGGCTATCGCCATGGCACAACAGCGACTCAATACCCTCGGGGTAAAAAGCACCAAGGACGGACTTGTAGTTAATGTCGCTGTAAAGCCAAATAAGCAATCAAGTCCACATTATCAACTGACGGTCGCCGAAAATAATATCTCAATCCAAGCCAATAACAGCGCCGCTGCATTTTATGCGCTACAAAGCCTTGCAGGGCTGTTGGATATTAATGATTTAAGTATTCCCATAGTGGATATTAATGATACACCAAGGTACGACTTTCGTGGCTTACACGTCGATGTTGCCCGCAACTTCCGCTCCAAAACCTTTATTTTACAAACCATTGAACAGATGGCGGCGTATAAGCTAAATAAACTGCACCTTCATTTAGCGGATGATGAAGGCTGGCGCTTAGCCATCGACGGTCTTGACGAACTCACCTCTGTCGGCGCTTATCGCTGCTTTGATTTGACCGAAACTCGCTGCCTATTGCCGCAATTAGGCGCTGGGAATGATAAAAACGCGCAAGTGAATGGCTTTTACTCTGCAGAGGATTATATTGAGATCCTGCGCTATGCCAAGGCGCATCATATCGAGGTGTTACCCTCATTAGATATGCCTGGTCACTCACGCGCTGCAATCATCGCCATGGAGGCGCGATATAAAAAGCTGATGGCACAAGGCAAACCAGAGGATGCGCAGCAATATCGATTAGTAGAAGCTGCTGACAAGACGCGTTACAGCTCCATTCAACATTATAACGACAACACGCTAAATGTCTGTATTGCAAACACTTATACCTTTATCGACAAAGTATTAAGCGAAGTAAAAGTACTGCATGACCGTGCAGGTGTACCACTCAACACTTACCATATAGGTGCAGATGAAACCGCAGGTGCTTGGCTAGAGTCGCCGGCTTGTGAAAAATTGCAGGCAAGCGTGAAAGATTTTACCAACTTTAACGGTTACTTCATTGAACGGATCGCAAAGTTACTAGATAAAAAAGGAATACAGGTTGCAGGGTGGAGCGACGGTTTAGGTGATGTACGTGCTGCAAATATGCCAGCAAACGTACAGAGCAATGCTTGGGCGACATTAAGCGAAAACGGGCACGCGGTCGCGCATCGCTTCGCCAATCAGGGCTGGCAGGTGGTCTTGTCTAGCCCTGATGTAACCTACTTTGACTTTCCATATCAATCTCACCCAGAAGAGCGTGGTAATCACTGGGCAAGCCGTGCTATCGAAAGCAAGAAGATGTTTGAATTTATGCCAGACAACCTTCCTGCACATGCAGAGATCTGGAAAAATACCAATAACCACGCCTACATAGCCAACGACAGCGACTCATCACTAAACAAAGGGGTTAAGTTTGCCGGGCTCCAAGGGCACTTATGGAGTGAAATGCTGCGCAGTGATGCACAAGCCGAATACATGCTTTATCCACGGCTATTGGCCCTTGCAGAGCGTGCATGGCACCATGCCGAGTGGGAATTACCCTACCAAGCCGGTCGTATATACAGCCAGTCTAGCGGATATTTTACTGCAAAGTTACAGGCGCAACGTGAGGCTGATTGGCAACGATTCGTGGCTATTTTGGGCCATCAAGAGCTACCTAAATTAGCACAAGCCGGAATTGAATTTCGCATTCCCGTCGTCGCCGCAAAACAGCTATCTGGAGCAAAGCTCGACGCTTTTACCGCCATTCCGGGTTTTGTTATCGAAGCACAGCTTGAAAACGGCAACTGGGTGCCCTTCAATACCTCACTAAGCAACGTACTTGCACTTAGGGCAGCTCGGTTAGGCTCCGAGCGCAAGGGAAGATCGCTAAGTTTAGACAAAAAGTAGGCCTAACTGGTTTTTAACGCTGAGTACTTTATTAGGTACTTGGCGTTTTCATTGTTGCCAAATATCCCATCATATAATCATTCGAAAGCAAAATGTTGAAAAAGTAAGCAATATGTTTTAGCTTGGCAATTGTGTTTCTTTTTTGTTCGAAAAAATCGAAACAAATTAGTTCGCGTTAATCCACTTTTGTAGCTCAATCTGAGCATCTAGTTTAGAAGGAATACTGAAATGAAATTATCGTTAAACAAAAAGAAAATCAAAGCCCTATCTGCTGACAAACAAACAGTACCTGCAGTAATGACTCCACAAGTTGCAGGCGGCGCGCTTCGCTTCAGCCAAGACAGGCTAACGCATTGTGTTGCCAATACGTGTGGTCGCCACACTTGCCCTGATATTTACTAATCAAGAGTAAATATCACAGTTCAGTGCCTCATTGGAGGCACTTTAAGGCTTACTTAAATTTAACCTCTTTCTCACTTTTCGTGTAAACACGCGACTCAGGTTGAGTCCACTCGCCGTTTTTCAAATATTGTGTCGACACCGTAAATTGACCACTCTCAAATTTACTGGTTGATTTCACCTTTGTAATGCCATCTTTGTTATTAATGACATCTTCGTATGCCACAAACTCGGTCTGGCTCAGGACTTCCATCGTTCCTTGGGTGTAAAACCCTGCCGTCGTAAAATAGTAAAACACTAGACTGTTTTTACTTTTATCCCAGAAAATTAATGACTCTCCGCCGTACATGCCATCGTTGATTGAATGTAAGGTACGAACAGCCGTGCCATTTAAAGCCCGCTCCCAGTGACTCACATCCTGCATCTTTGGCTTATCTGTAGCTACATCAAAGTCCGATTGCCAAGTACCGAGATAAGGTGTAAACACCGAGAGTTCTTCATTTAATTTTTCATTAGCCCAAGATAGCGTGCTGAATACCACCAATATGGCGAGCCCGAATTTTTTCATCATTTTTATTTCCGTTGATTGTGTCTCAATCAGTATAAATCTTCATGCACAAGTTGCGTACTTAAGGTGAACCAGTCATCCCACCATTGGTAAAAAAACATTGCAAATACACAATTAATACACATTTTAAAACAACAATTACACAACAAATTAATATCATAACTGCAATAGGGAAAGCGGGGAACCTTACCCTGTCTAGAGTAGTTGTTGCAGCACCAACACCAACAAGGAACAACAAACATGCTTGATTATCTTATTATTGGCGCAGGCCCTGCGGGGGTCCAAACTGCTTATCATCTAAAACAAAATGGCTTGTCCTACCTTATGTTGGAGTCAGGTCAGCGCGCAGGATGTTTTTTCGAAACATTCCCAATTCACCGAAAACTGATTTCAATTAATAAAGTATATACTGGTTCGACAAACCCTGAGTTCAACTTACGACACGACTGGAACTCAATTTTAACTGATGACTACAGCCTAAACTTTTCAAGCTTTGACCAAAACTTTTTCCCAAGTGCAGATAATTTAGTCAAATATCTCAATCATTATGTCGACCAAAATCAGCTAAATGTTGCTTATAACCAGCATGTTAAGTCCATCGAAAAAATTGCTGGGCACTTTGTAGTAACTACAACAAGTAATGATCAATATGAAGCGTCTCGCGTTATCGTTAGTACAGGCGTCCCTAAACCTTATATTCCAAAGATCGAGGGAATTGAGTTAGTGACGCAATACTCTGACTTAAATATTGATTTGGCCCCGTTTGCAAACAAGCGCGTACTTATTCTCGGTAAAGGAAACTCCGCTTTCGAAACGGCTGATCACCTTATTCCTGCTACAAGTCTAATCCATGTTTGTAGTCCAAATCCTTTAGACATGGCATGGAAGACGCACTATGTTGGCGACCTACGTGCCGTAAACAATAATATTTTAGATACTTATCAGCTTAAATCTCAAAATGCTATCTTAGACGCCGACATTAAGTTAATTGAGAAACAAGACGACCGCTTTATCGTGCACTTTAGTTATGCCCACGCAAATGGAGAGCAAGAAACCATAGAGTATGACGAGATCATTTGTTGTACAGGGTTTGCCATGGATAGCAGCATTTTTGCCGATAGCGCAAAACCCGATTTAATGATTGAGGGCCGCTTCCCGTCTCTAGATTGCAGCTTTGAATCCATTAATGTGAAAGGTCTTTACTTTGCAGGCACGCTCACTCAATCCACCAAATATCGTAAGTCAACTTCAGGCTTTATTCATGGTTTTAGATACAATAGCCGCGCTTTAGTCGAGATGTTAAAGCAAAAACATCACGATACCGCGCTTGCATGCGACCAACACCTTGGCACACCAGAAGCAATTAGCAGCGCAATCCTCAGCCGTATCAATGAGACTAGCGCGCTATGGCAGCAACATGGCTTTATGGTGGATGCCGTCACAGTATCTGAGACCGGTATGGCGCAGTATTACAAGCACCTACCGAGCCCATACCTCCATGCTCACCTAGGTGATCACTATCATTTGCAGATAGCATTGGACTTTGGTGCGCCAATTGAAGGTGACCCGTTCAACCAGGTTCGGGTGCATAAAGACAACGCGACTGACGCGGAATTAAGTAAATTCTTACACCCCATCATTGAACTTTGCCATCAAGGTGAGGTGATAGAAACTCATCATATTATTGAGGACTTAGAAGCGGATTGGACTGACATAGAAGCGCACGTTAAACCACTTCAACAATTCATTGAGCGAGTACTGCCACAGCTTGCTGGTGAAAAAATGCAAAATAAAGCATCAGCATAGCTCATAAATGAAAAAGGTTGGCAATCAAGCCAACCTTTTCATACTCTACAAGGCTTTAGATTCAGAAAAGTATTTTCGTCTCAACATATCATGAATAACAAATTCTTGCTCTCGACCATAGGCTTTAAACATACGGTTGTTATGCATGTGTAAAAGAGAGCCCAGCAATGATTGTGTACTCAGGTTAAGCGAACCTGACTTTTCTAACGTCAGAATTTCCTTCACCACTGGCTCAGCCTGCATTTGCCAACCTTCTAACAGTGCAAGTATAGCTTGCTGAGCCTCATCACATTGCGCTAGGTTCGAAATATTAAGCTTCGCAAAGTCATCATCGAGCTGTGTTTGATGGTCGCGATAACGATTGCCGAGCTGCTTTCTCAGCGCACTACTCTCATTAAATTCTTTACCAAACCCTGCGCGCAATGAAGAGATTAGCGATAGCTTTTGTTCAGCATCATAGCTAAATAACGTTAGCAGTCGATTAGTAAAAGCTAACGCGACGCGCCAACGGACATCTTCACCAAACTCTGCGACAAGCTGGCAACTTTTTGCAATAAGCTCACTGTCAAACATAAATAAGCTTTCAATCAAAGCCATAGACTGCGGACCGCCGTAACGCTCAACCTCTCGCTCATAAGTCATTAATTCAACTTTATGTAGCTGAGAGCTCTCTATCATAGGTGACAACAGCTGATTAAGTTTCGGCAATAGCTCTCCACAAAGTACTTCTGGCTTGCCTTGGAAGCGTAAGCGTAGATGCCAGTCAGGATCGCCATAGCGAATAAAGAACCACTTATCGAATAATGCGCTATTTTCCTCAATAAGCGGCAATAACTGCTCATAAAGCAGCTGCTCAACAATAGTATTACCTGAATATATTTTTAAGCTAAGCCACTCGGAACCAGCACTAAAACGCCGAGAGATTGGTGTAGCCGTAATATTTTCTAACGGTTTTTCAATGTAGTGCGTGTGAGAAGCTGCACTCTCATTAAGTAAAGGAACAATGATTTCATTAGTATAATGACGACCCTGTGGATCTGTTACTCGTGGTGCAAATTGAGATGCCAACACTTCACTGAGCTCAACCGTATGACGGCCTTTGGTTTCCATCAACAAAACTTCTACCATCGCACTTTGGCTCAAACTCAAAGTTAGCACATTATCACCTGCAGCAAAGCTCACCCAATCGTCTAACAAATACTTATCTTTGAGTTGTTGAAGCTTATTTTCTTCGATGCTCTGATTAACCAGCAACGCCTCAAGCTCTTTGCGCTCAATACGCCATGTTTTCTCATGCAGAATCAGGTTATCTAACATGATACGTGGGACATAGGTTGCGTTTCTTAGGCTCGAGGGCAGTGAAAACTTGGGCGTTTCACTTTCTTGATGTTGCAACATACAAAGGAATTTATAAGCACTCAAGCTTCTGGCAGAGAAGTTATGCGCACTGGATAAGCGAGGAATAATGCGCTTATCTAACCGCTTACTCCAGAGTTTAACCTGCTGGCTTTCGACCCAAACGTATAAATCACTTAGCGGGATCTGGTATTCAGGGTCAAGTGAACTGTCCGCCATGAAGACGATTTCGTATTGTCGTAAATGTGGCCTCGCAATTACGTTACCGGGTCTTCCTTCAGGCATATGTACAATTTCAGCGAAGATAACGTCTTCACTGTGACTATGTTCTTGCTCTAAATGATGAATAACCGATTCTTTTAATGTTTCATCAAGGTGACAGAAGCGACCCAAAAGATTGGCCGCAGACGGCCCGTAACAACCGTTGAACTTAAATACGGGATTAGACTTTTCGTCCTCAAATAAACTCAACATTACAGCCATTGAACGTGGCAAGTTAAGTTCTACTTTATCCTTAACTCTTTGTTTCAACTCACTACTGGTAAGAGCCACACAGCTTGTACCTAAATTGCTTGGCAATGTAACTGCCTGCTCAATAATGTGATCCAGTTCAGTATATTCAGGGGAACTAGATTGACCGCTATTCGCTCGACCCAACTGCAAACCACCCACAAGAGGGGCATCATAACCAGTTTCTGTTGAGACACTGATACCCGATTCATCATCCAATACCATGTCCAAAGGCACAAATTGTCCTTCAAATCGCGCGTTAAACTTAGAAATAAAATTTTCAAGTGGATTCTGCTTAGTGCTGCGATTCAAACTCGCAATCAATTGCAGCTGCTTGTTCACTCTCGCAACTTCTTGTCGTGACATTTCGCAATGCAAAAACGCGCGATAAGTATCCGATTGAAACAGTTTGTTTTCTTGAACTTTTACTGGTAATTCAGAGAGGTAATTAAAAATGGTTTGATATTCTTCAGGCGTTGCATGTCCCTTTTCATCCATAATAGCAAGGTCATTAACTGCTTGCTCCACCTTAGTATAAATCTCTGCTGGCGCGATGGTTTTCAGTGCTTTAAGTAGCGCGATGTCGGGGCTATCACCGGTAAGAGGTAACGGAATATCAGGAATTAACACCCCTTCGCTAATGAGCTCTTCTAGATAGGCGCTAACTTCATCATATTCAGCTTCGTTATAGCGGTGACAAAATTGCTCAATTAACTGAGAAAAGCTGAGCTTTTGCTTCGCAAGCTCCAACATAGTGATGAAGTATTCATCACTATCGACTGCACTTAGGCGATATTGCATCGAGTCATCAGAGAGGTAAGTTTCTATATAACGACACTGATCTGCTATGAAGTAATGGGAAGGATTTGGTAAATAGGACAAACTATCCGATTTTGCTTCCGTTTCGGCTAAATGAGAGCGAACAGCTGACAATAGAAACATATCTAAACGAGTTTTGCGGGAATCATGCTCTACGTTATCACTCACAAGTCGAGTTTCTGAGCCAATTTTACCCGTATGGATCCCCGAAAAAAGACCAAAAGGTGTAGGACGAGATGACATCCGAATTAAATATCTCAGCAGTGCTAAAGCAACTTTTTTACCTTGTTTAGAGTTTGGCTTTTCGCGCCACTGTTCTAAGCGTTCGAGCAACGAAGGACTTGCGACATAAAGGGCTTCCACCACACCAGGTGTGGCGAGCCAGGCACTCAGCATAGCATTAGTATCTTGTTGATTGAACAAGGTTTCAATCGGCAGCTTTGGTGTCCTTAATACAAAAAAGGAATCTGTTGATATTTTAGCTGACATAGTCACTCCTTAACTCATTAGCAAACAATCAACCCAATCTAGGTTGTCATCTAACACGCCAATTAAAGCAAGGCCAATACCAGAATAACCCATTAAAAAGCTATGATCTTCCTGATGTGCCTTTTCCAGACCGTTATATGAATATAAGGCCTCTAATCCACGCTCTTGGTACTGATTTAAGCCATAATCTAGCCAAGTTAAGGCGGCCTGCTGTAACTTAGGATGAGGCATGATTTGGTTGAGCAGTTGATAAATGGTGACTAACCCAAAAAATCCATGACAAAGTCCGGCATCGTTAATATGGCCTTGTGTTGCATCTCTATCGACGTTGAACAACGCGATTTCCAATGCCTGCTCAACATACCTTGGCTTATCAAGCGCATGCCCAGCTCTTGCAAGTGTCAACGCAATAGTTAAGTCACCATAGCACCAACCTAACCGAGAATGGTGCTCGTCGCCTGCACATGAGCCAAAGCACGCCTTCTTATCCTCTGCATGACTTTGTTGTTCAAGCAGCCAATCACAACCCGCGATAACTAGCTTCTGCGCGCGCAATTTTACCTTTTGATCCTGAAGCGCGGGAAGAAGTGCGGCAATAATGCCAGGTACGCCATGCGCTAGTCCCAAATTAAACTCATGACTTTCCGTATCTTCTTTATCGAAACGATATACGGATTGTTTTGGCTGAGACCAAGCGATCTGCTGATCACTCAACTCTACAGCAACCGATTCATAACCCGTCACTAACCGATCAAATAATGTGCTTTGTTTAGTTCTCTTTGCGCGACGTGAGATATAGGGTGAATAACCAGCTAGGCCGAGCACCATTTCAATTTCTCCCGTCCAAGGAGTAAAATCAAGTGCCGTTGCAAAGAAGTGATCTATCTCCTCCAGCAGCTCAGGGTCATAATCTTCGTCGTCATACTGGTTAAAATATTCAAGCACCCACGCCTGCCCAGCTAACCCTGAACTCAGTTCCGGGGTTTGTTCCGCCAATTCGTTTTGGAGCTTATCTAGCGCCAGATGAAATTTTTCCTCATCGACCCAAGCATCATTAAAGTTCGCCGCTCGAAATAAAAACAATAAGTGCCCAGCAAGACCACTGAGCAAACCATTACGGTCTAGCATTTCTAGGTCTGACTCTACCTGCTTAGCCAGCTTTTCTACCATAGCCAGGATGAGTTCTTTTTTTTCTATATCTAATGGCATTAGCATACTTATCCTTGTTCAAATTCTGTTTTTAATTTTGTCTTCACTACAGGTAAGTTAACCTTTTGTTCAGTCAAACTCAAACTTTGACACACAAGAAATACAGATAAACACAAAACAAACAAAGAATTGACATTCACCCTAACTAGAACTAGTTTTTTTGTACGCCCTTTGAGTTTGGGGGGTTAAAAGGATTGAAATAAAGGATTGTTATTAACCGCAAAAGTAAGGAACAACAAATGAAATTAGCACTAAACAAAAAGTGTATAAAAGCGCTTTCCAACGACAGCAAATCTATTCCAGCGAATATGACACCTCAGATTGCTGGTGGTAAATCTCCTGCAGCAGCCTTATTCACTGATCGCTACGGTGACTGTTGGACAGGTCGTAACCGCTCTTGCCGTGAGCACACCTGTCAGATCCCATAAAGATACATATCAAGCGAGCTCTGTGCTCGCTTTATTTATTCTGAATCAGATGTTGACGTTTGCTCCTCACCCTCACTATGCATCGGCTTTTTGAGCTTAATTTCTCTGTCAGCCGAGGCGATAGTTTCTTTACGGTGCGCAATGATCACACGGGTAATTTTCAACCGCGATACCGCTTCATTGATATCTTCTTCCAGCCCCGTATCAAGGTGGCTTGTTGCTTCATCCATAAACAGAATCTTAGGGTCTTTATACAGAGCACGCGCCAAGATGATCCGCTGCTTTTGACCACCGGATAAGCTCGACCCCATATCACCAATCAGGCTGTCATAGCCCATTGGCATATCGCTAATATCATCATGGATAGCTGCTAATTGAGCACAATGCACTACTTTTTCCATATTGATTGGTGAATCAAAAAAGGCAATATTATCAGCCACAGTACCGGATAGGAGCTCATCGTCTTGCATCAATTTGGCTAATCCACAAATGCCTTTAAATCTGTTTCCTGACAGCTCACCGCGTGAAAAATCGACAGATTTCACTGCAGAAGCTAATATGTTCCATTTTATTTTTCGGAACAATCTAAATCAGCAGTGAAAAAATAAAAAAGATAATAAGAATAAGTAAGTTAAGATAAACTCACTAATGAAATAACCCAAAATAAAAACAGCATCACACAACCACGTTATTGTTAAAAAAAACCCAAATAAAGTCACCTTAATATTAACCTTCACTGAATTTTCAACCAATATATTGACATTTACGTAACCAATATCGATACTAACATCCATCACAACATGCCGTTGAGTTTAACGCACAAATATTATAAATAGTTAAATCAGGATTGGGTAGCGGGGATTTAGACGTAGTCATGCACATATACAGCACCCCTCATTGGACTTTCGTGGCTTCTAATAATGAGCTAATACTGAAAACCGGAGAAATATTCCGCTTAGCTGCTCGCCACAATGCATGCTTGAAAGCGTTGCTGGAGGCTAACGGGCAAACTGTAGATTATGATACTTTATTGATGGAAGTATGGGGTACTCAATATCGTGATACAAACACTATCGCGTCTGTTATTTCTGAACTTAGGAAGCTGATTAACTGCGGTGACCCCAATCTTAAGTACATTTCTACCGTCCCCAAAAAAGGCTATCGTTTTAATGCCTTTGAACAGGTGAGTAGATATACCACCCAGCAATATGCTGAGAAACAACTAGAGACAGGAAGTGCTTCCAAGCTAAAACCACACCCTGAGAACAATAAGGCGCAAGGGCTTGCGCAACCCAAAGCCATCTCATCAGAACAGAAGAACTCCTCTTTATTACAATTGCTAAACCATAAAAAGCAGCTGATTAGCATTAGTTTAATCACAGCATTTACCGCCGTGCTGTTTTTGGCTCCAAGCTTTTCAGCGAATTTTGTTACTCCAAGCTTTTCACAAAAGACGTTAACTTTTGATCGCGGAATTGAATATGATTTTGCTATCTCGCCGGATAAAAGTCTATTGGTGTATTTAAATGAGCAAGAATCTCAATATACCTTGATGGTCAAACAGCTATCCACAGGTGAGAAACAACTTGTTGAGTTGGGAAACAACCAGCGTTTAACGTCTTTTGCATTTTCTAGAGATGGCTTGTCTTTCGCTTTTGTCGAGCACCAGGGCAAACAATGCCAACTGTTTATCACACGTGTGGCAGGAAATGAACTGATTATGGAGGAGAAGAAGCTCCTCGATTCATGTGCTGAAGGGGGCTACCTCATGTCAGTGACGTTTGCTAAAGACGGTAACTCACTTTTCTACGCAAAAGGTGATCAACTCTCCAGTCCATTCGTAATCGTCAAACATGATCTTACCACAGGTCTGATCAGGAACTTTACCTCCCCTCCTACAACAGGGAGAGGTGATTATGGCACAGCAATTAGCCCAAATGGTAATTACATTGCGTTTGTCAGAGACTTATTCTGGGAACGTTCTAGCATTTGGGTAATGAATATCCAAACAGGCGAAACAAGAAAACTATTTTCAAAGCCCTTTTTAATCGACAAAATTAGTTGGCGATCTGACGATGAACTTATTTTCACTAAAGATGGTAAATTACTTTCTTACTCTATTGCCAAGCAAAAGTTTTCGGCACTTGATGAATTACCATTTCAACTTTATATGGCAGAAGCGATCGGTGACTCTGTCATCATGAGTAAAGGCAATCTATTCCTCTCAGAACTGTCTTATCTTGATTTAAACACATTGGCTTTGGAAGAACGAGACAAAATAGATTACTACGAGCACACTCCTACAGCACCTCAAGACGATGGTAGTTTCTATTATATAAGCAATCGCTCAAATCGAAATGGGATATGGCATAGTACAGGAAAGACGAACGTTCTGGTTTCAGACTCTCCTGAACTCGAGCATATAAGCACTCTGGCTGATGCAGGTGACTGCATTCTCGCAACGACCCCTGGCAAATTATTCAGAATCGACAAACAAACAAATGAAATTACGATATTAAAAGAAGACCTCCCTAACCTTGAGAACTTTACGTACTCAAAAGACATCAATAAGGTTCTGTTTAGCAAAGAAGTCAACGAAAGCTGGTATCTGGAATCACTCAAGTTGGATACAGATCAGAAAGAACTACTTGGCGTATCTGGCTATACGGGGCACTTTTTTAAAAATGATATTTATCTTACTCAGTTTAGGAAGCCAGGACTTTGGCGCTATAATCCATACACAAGGGAGAAGAAGCTGCTTATTGAAGAATTTGAAACCTACTCTTCAGGACGATGGGCAGTCACATCAGATTATATATTGTTAATTCATGATACAGAGCTAAAAATATGGCAAAACGCTCCAAGTTACCACCTTGTTAAAACCTTAGAACTTAAGAGCAACCCAAAACGCATAAATTGTAGTGATTCAACCTGTATTTTTGATCGATACACCTTAGGTAGTACCGATATTATAGAGCTAATTGAAGCTAAATAATATCGGAGCTACGTACACCAAGCACCTCACTTATTCATCTTTGAAAGCCGTTTATCTATCTGTTTTTTCTCCCAATCTCGGTCAAAAAAAGAGGAGAAGCCAAAACAGCTAATCCAGCGTAGTACGAACAATATCGACCAACCAGCAAGAACCCAAAGGCTCCACATATATTCATGATTGATAACTGCATTAAGTAGCACCAACAATACACACAGTACTAACCCTTTCAGAGCAAACTGGTAAAATGACTTAATTCTACCTACCTGCTCTATTGCAGCTTTATAACTGCTCGCTTCATTATTCATGGCTAACATTCCTTCAATTTGTTCTGGTACACTTGTAAGTGGCTGTACACCGCTTGCATAAAAGGTATAGAAATTGATTTTTTCTCTGCAAAATCACACAATTCAGCGATCAGATTTAACTCAATGGTAGAGTAATTTTGAATATCTTTAAGCATTGATGCCGATAACGGAGAGTTTGCCTGAGCAAATGCATCTCTCGTCATCTTGTTTGCCCTTGGACGAACTGCATAACCATACGCTTTAGCTACTTGCTGACACTCTTCTAAAATTTGCATTGCTACAGACTGACCATTTCGAGTTTGCAAAATCTCACCAACAGTGCCTCTCAATAAACAGGTCACTCCAGCTAGTGCGTTTATAAAGACAAACTTTTCCCACATCTCTAGCTTAATATGCTTACTCACTCGTAAATTAAAGTGAGCGGTCTTTAGCTGAGCAATTATTACTTCTAACCTGTCACTAAGTTCACTACCGTCAGCGACACCCAGTGTCATCTCATGGATGGAGTTATAATGTTGAATGTAACCATCTACATGCCGTGCAGCGCTGATATTACAATAACCATATAACAACTTGGCATCTGGAAAAGCAGCTTGTATTTTTGCATAGTGACCAAAGCCATTAAGCATAGGCAATATAAACGTAGATACGTTAATCGCCGCTGCGCAATGTTGTAAACACTGCTCTAGATCGTAAGATTTACAAGTAAGTAAAACCAGATCATAACTTTGATTGAGCTCATCAGCAGTTACCACGTTAACTGGCGTGTTAACATCTCCTCTGGCGCTTTTTAGGTGTAACCCACCACTGCGTAACTTAGCCGCAGTATTAGCACGAGTAAGGAAAGTAACCTCGGTGCCAGCTTCTACCAGCCTAGCACCGAAGTAACCACCTATCCCACCACAACCTACGATGAGAACATTCATGATTGTTTACGCAGCAGAGTTTTGCTTTTGATATGCTTGCAACAATTTGAAGACTTCAATACCCTCAATTGTCATACCTTCATAGTTACAGCTTGAAATTTTCAAGTTGTGTAAGTTGCTGCGGGTCAGAGTAGTATTAAATAAGTTAATTGATACCATATTTGCTTCTTGACAAGAGACGCCGTCAAATTCAGATTTATCAAACTTCACCTTTTCAAGTTTCGACTCACTGAAGTTCACTTGATTAAGCGTAGATTCTGACGCATCCACTTCCTCGAGAGAGCTTTCTTGCATATTTACGTTAAGAAGCTCCATAGTGTGCTCACAGTTACTTAAGTTGATAGTGTTCATGGTTTTTTCCTTATTTCTGTTGATTCTTAAATAGTGGTAAATGATAAATTTTGTTGGTACTTCTGCTGAATATCGCGCCACATTCCGTGGAATGACTCAGTATTCTCAGAGTCAAAAATAAACAGGCTTAAGAAGTCAGTGCAATGAGTCGAAGCCGCTTTAAAAGCGCCTGGCTTTACAAAAGATTGCTTGAGCTTGATTCGAGAGTCGGTCATTGCACCCAATGGCAAACACTCTTTAACAAATCCCGAAATATTCGAGCGAATTCCTATCAATCCAGATACAGCTGGATTATGTTCATTAATCGAAGGCAAAACCTCCGTGCAGCCCGCTTCGATAGCCAAAACAGCCTCGGCATAATTCACACCGTATTGCAACTCAATCATCCAGACGATACCTCCACCACCTGGTCGTAGACCGATTTCACAGAAAGTGAGTTCGCCGTTAGGCGACACAAAGCATTCCAGATGCGTAATGCCATTTTTGATTTCAAACGCTCTATTTACTTCATCAGAGAATGCAATCAGCCTTTGTTTTAGCTCGGTATCTTCTTCAATTACACTGATAAATGGAGTGCCCGCCGTAAAGTCAATGTTGCTCATACCTGGTAAATAAGCAGCAGGGGCTGTTAATTTTGTTTCACCATTCACTATCATGGCGTTGATATGGTATAGCTGCCCCTCAATAAACTCTTCCGCCTCAAAGTGTCCTAGATGCTGTTGGTTTTTTTCAATCCATACCTCCAGCTCTTGTGGTATAGAAACAAATATAACCTCTTTGCTACCAAAACCATCTTTAGGCTTTATCACCAACTTACCGAATGTAGATAGCATGGTTCTTATTTGCTCAATGTCAGTGCAGCAAGCAAATTGCGGATACTTCACGGTGGTATTTTTCAAGCGTTGCTTCATCGTGACTTTGTCTCTAAACCAAAGACCTTGCTCATGCTGCAGCCCTTCAATTCCCAGTAGCTCACGCAGCTCAGCTGCTAGGCCAACATTAGACTCATCCAAGGTTGCTACCGCGGTGAATTGATACTCTTTATGTAGTGCAACGACCTGCTCTTTAAGCTTTTCTTCTTCAGACCAACGAACAACTTCTACTTTAAATTTGTCCGTTAGCTTTGGATAAGTTTTAGCGTTACCTCGGTCCGCAAGAATCACCCCCTGGCAAGGCAGATTGTCGAATATGGTAGAGCCATCTAGCTTTAGAAAGCTTTCATACTCACCGCGAGCCAGCATTAATACTTGTTTGTTCATCATTTTATTCTCTCTACTTTTTATGCGACTGATTGCGCCGATGCTTTCATTTTTGCCTGTTGTTGCGCTTCTGCTTCCATTTTAGCTCGCATTGCCATCGCCTTTTCTCGTACACGAATTGGGTAAAGATCACTAAAAACGATAGCGGATGTCAGCACTAAGTAGGTTGTGATTAGCGATGCCCACGGATAGTAAACTTCAAACATCATCACTACGCCATTCAATGCAAAGCTAGCGGCCCAGAACAGTGACACATGCTGGTTTGTTTTCAAGAAGATTGGATGCCCCCAGAATTCTTGTTGCGTGACAAGCTTTGAGTGCGTTAACGTAAATGGTTTGTTCACCATTACGGTCACTAATGCCGTAATGGCAAAAACGCCGTAACAGATTTGCGCGCCATACTGAAGTGCCCAGTAAGACCAACCAAAAATACCATTAGCAAACAAAATCAAAAACAATAGTGATGAAACCCAAGATAAAGGGTTGCCGGCTTTGAGATAATGACGGCCAAAATAAGTGTGGAGAACGAAAAATGCGATCCACGCAACATTGATAAGCTCCATCGTGCCAAACCGTAGTACCAAACTGAATACGACCCATGGACCAACCCCTAAAAGAATCTTACGCAGCATATTCCACCTCCGAATCAGTGATTAAAGAAATAATCCCTTTGTTGTAAGCTTTACCTGTACTATCCGAAATGGTGAACATGTAAGTCGCACCTGACTTATTTTTCAGCTCACAACGATAGTTTGGTGCTGGCAACATTGGGCTTAAAAATTTAGCGTTATTTATCAAAAGTTTACACCCTTCTTTTTTGAGCTTTTTAGCTAACTGTGTATAGACCATTTCCATGATTAAGGATGCTGGCACAACTGGAAAACCAGGAAAATGCTCTGCAAAGAGGTAGTGATTTGCATCTAAAATAAACTCAAACACAAAGTCAGATTGCCAACGGATGTTAGTAAACAACATTTGATTGTTATGCATAATTTTATCCTCGCTAAATTTTGGCCACTGTGATTTGGGACTCTGCAACCACGGGTTTGTCTGGTGCCTCATAAACAGATATTTTGACTCGTGCGGATGGCCCAAACGGTGCAGCTTCACAACTAAATTGGTAGTCCTGCAAAACAAACTCACCAAGCTGCTGAAATTGGTTAATGTTTACTGGTAAAACGCGAATTTCACGGCTACTGGCACCTTCAATCACCTTTTTTCCCACTCTGACTGCTGCTTGATGGATACCTTCCAGTGCTAAAAACAATGGATCCACAGCCAAAGTTCCGCAATAGTTACTGAGTACTAATCGACCCTGAGCCACCCCATTTTCAACTTGTTCAATCCGGCAAATATCTAGAAATTGACTATTCATGGCTTACGCTCTCGCATCTAATATCTGTCTGTGCTTATTGCGCCCTGTCAGACTTGCCGTTTCAGGTTTATCAAAACGAACGTTAACCACTCCGGTACGCTTATCGATTGCTTCTTTTATTTCTTCATAACCCAGCAAAGCATGTTCGATTTTCTGGCATTGCTGAGCATCTAACTGGTCATGTAATACTCGAATCGTCAGCAGATCCTGACCCGCGTTATTAGTATCTAATAACACCTCAATTATTATATCCGGCTCACAAATAGTGCTTGCTGCAATACTTCGTAGCGTCTTGACATCAACTAGATTACCGACAAAATTGAAACTCGTATCAGAGCGGTCAATACCCGCCATAATGACCTGTTCTCCTCGAGCTGTAAGCGATACTGCATCCCCGGTATCAAAACGCAAGAAAGGTACAGGTGTCTCCTCATTCAGACAGGTAACAAGTAGCCGTCCTGCTTGATTGATTTCTAGGAAGTAAGCATGTTGTCTGACTTTGTAACGCTCATCACCTTCTTCTATTGCCATAAATCCACATTCTGATAAGCCATAAAAGCCGATAATGCGCACTCCAGGGAAGACCTCTCTTAGTACTTTGGCTTTTGCCTCTCCTAATCGCTCTCCAGTGTATAGAATGCGTTCAATGCTCAATTGCACACCAGTTTCTTTAACAGCATGAGCAACTTGGATAAGCGTCCCTGGCGTACCGGTAAGAACATTGACTTTATATTGCTTCATGAACTTTAACTGTGACTCAGTTTGGTCAGGGCTCAATATACCAAGCGGCAAAATTGATGCGTAACACGCTTCTATAATGCGATTAAATCCGTGGTGCAAAATTGAATACATACCTACCATGAAGAGGTTTGCTGCAACATCCCCTGGCCCCATGACTCCTGCCATTCGAAGTTCTGTGATCAGTTGAATATCCTCTTCACTTGGTCTTGAGCCTGGCGTACTGGTTTTCTCTACGACTAATTTGCTTTGACCTGATGTCCCGCTAGAACCACCGATGATCAAAGGTGCATCTTTGTGATTTTCAAAAGCCTTTTCTGAAAGCTCTATGTATTTTTCCTTTCCCATTTCTGGCACATTGGCCACGAATGACTCATAGTCCGAGATGCGTGGGACTTTTTCATCAGGTAAGTTCATCGCCCAATATTTTTTTACAATTGCTTGGATACGCTTTCTATCAAAAGCGGTATGTTGCAATTCTACTGCTTTAGTTACGTCGTTCATTTAAATAACCTATTGATTAATATTTATATTTTCCAAATTGCTTTGGCGTAACTCAGAAAGATCTAATTTGCCATTTTCCGTTCTCGGCAACTTAGGAACTAGCGCGACTTTTGAGCGCTTTCCTCTGAGCGTGCTAGCCAGCAATGAGCTCAACTCAATGCGCAGCGCGTCATCAATACAAGAAGATTCAATATAGGTGCACAGTTCGCCTTTTTTATTTGTGATATACCCGACACCAGAAACTTGCTTATAGTTAAGTATTTGATTCGTAACCGATGTCAAAGGCACAAGCTCGCCATTCACTTTAATGGTGTGGCTACTTCGTGTTATCCAATGCCACCGCCCTGCGCTATCTTGTGTAAACAAATCGCCACTGTCCGAAAAGATATCCGTCGACTGCATAGAGCCATCATCCTGCAAATACCCCAGCATTTTGAAAGGCGTCTTATAAAAAAGATTTCCGATACCTGTAACAGGACTTTTGTTTACTAACTTGACCTCTATTGCCGCGTCAACGGGATAACCCACAGACACAGTGTTGTTATGACAAACGGCGGCTAAATTAGGAAATTGCGTTAACTCCAGCGCGAAAATTCTAGGTGCGGATTCTGTTTGCCCAAGGTTATTCCAAAACTCTGTTGCCCAGGGCATTACTTCTTCAGCTTGCGACTGTAAGAGGCGGTCTGAAGCATTCAGTATGATCAGCCGCTCTGGCGAAAAGCCCTGCTTCCAAACCTGACTCAGCTCTTGGCTCCACTCCCCTAAAATTGGCAATACCGTCACAGGGTTATTTTTAACGTAACTGGCAACCAAAGACGGACTGACAAATTCGCCATATTCGATAACGCTATTGCTATGTAGTGCACAGAGGGAAGTCGAAAGCCCATACATGTATTGCATTGGAAAAACACAATAAGAAATATCATCTTCTCTAAGGTGCAAGTATTCACTTACAATCTTCGCGTTGTTGATCAAACTACTTTCACAATGCACAACTCGTTTTGCTTTACCCGTAGAGCCAGAGGTGCAAAAAATAAATCGTGCTTTTTGTATTGTTGGATTCAGCGCCCCCCCCACCAGTTTTGGCGTTGTAAAGTTTAAAGATAAGGATTCAGTACCTTCGGGTAGCGCTGGAGTTTTTCGACCCAGTGGCGTAATAATGGTGCCCAACTTTCTGTTGTCGAATCCATTAAGTAGCTTATTCAAGCTGCGCGGAGAAACCACTGCACAGGTTAAGCCTAAATACGAACCGACAAAGTATGATAACAACGCCTGAACAGGGCTAAATACGCAAAAAACATGTAACTTTTCCCTGTCTAACTCACCCAAAGGACCCATGCCTACGGTTGCTAGTAGATTCGATACGTACTCAGCATCTACCTTTTCATTTTTATATCGAGCGACCCAACTTGCCGTTGGATGTAAAAAGTCAATGAAGCGCATTGCCTAAATCTCCACTGTTACTAGACAGAAGGGTTCTGTAATACCATTGATGCAGCCAGTCCGCCCATGCCGAAAGAGTTCTTCAGCACGTTAATGATTGGCTGATGTATGGTTTCTTTTACTATCGACACTTTAATCGTAGGGTCTTGCTGCTCAAGGTTGGCAACTGCTGGAATAAAGCCATCGCGGAATGATGCCATCACACCTAACACCTCCATTGCACCAGCTGATGCAATTAAATGCCCATGCAAGGACTTAGTGGAGGTCACTGGTGGCACTTTTCCTTCGCCAAAAATCCCCTCTAACACCTGAGTTTCATGGTAATCGTTTAATTTGGTTGACGTTCCATGAGCATTGATGAAGCTGAAAGAGTCAAGTGGCAACTGTGACTCAGCAAGAGCACGCTCCATACATAGCTGCATTTCTCGGCCTTCTGTGTGCGGCGCAACAACGTGCTGTGAAGCTAAGCTTGCCCCATAACCCTTTAGACGGCAGTACTTAGTACCTTCTCTCGACTCAATTGCATCTTCCCGCTCTAAGATAAATAGAATTGAACCTTCTGCTGGCATAAAACCTGAGCGTCTGACATCAAATGGGCGACAACGCGCAGCCCCTTCTAGCAGAGGATCTGTACACACAGCACCTACAGCTTCTAACTGGGCGAGGTTAAACGGGGTGACTTTCGCGGAAACACCACCAACGATCATCGCATCAGCTTTTCCATCTAAGATTGCTTGCCGAGCCATCCCCAACGCTTGTAATGAGGCAGAACAAAGTCCCACATGACAACGCGTGTAACCACTAAATGGTATGTGCTTGTGAATCACTTTAAGTACTGAAGTAACATCGAGGTCCATCATCTCTGAAATTCGATAAAATTCAGTGCCTTCAGGGATATATTCGTCACGCTTTTTACTCTTTTCTGGACCTAGTTTTTCTGTAAAGTGTGTTGTGCGTTCTGGATCAACACCAGGTTCATCAACGCCTATGACACAACCAATACGATCTGGGCTGTACTTCTCTAATGGGTTAAATTCTGAAGCTAGCTGCTTAACGGCCTTTTCTGCATAGATTAACTCTCCTGGACGATTTGACTGACCAGGCTTTTTTGGCCAGTGAATTGTCTCGTTACCATATTCTGGTAATCCAGCCCACTTTGTTTTAAACGTCGAAGTATCAAACTTTTTAACTTCACGGATCCCCGTTATTCCGTTTTGTAAACTATGGCTAATCTCATCCAGTGTCTGGCCAAGCGGGGTTATGGCGCCATATGCGCTGATACAAACGTTATCCTGCTGACTCATTTTCATACCCTTTCTTTATGATACTTTTATGTTTTTTAGTTTTTTGATGACAATTAAACCAATCCCAACACTAAAGCCAGCACCGTTAATTAATACAGTTGCACCTTCAGGGATACTCTCATCAACCAGAACAGCTGAAAGATCCAAAATGTTGTTAGCCTTGCTGGTGTAACCAAAAACCGACTTATAATTTTTTTGGGTTACTTCAGGGAAAGTATCACCAATTGCAGCAAGTTCGTTTTCATTGTTGGTTTTTACGCCGTTGCAATAAGTCACAATTACATCCACATTCAACCCTTTAACTTTCACAGACTTCATCAAGGCATGCCAAGCTTTGGGGCTAGGGAAAGGAGATGGACTGTAGCGACTTTCTACTGCCAAAACCTCCGCATATGCATCTGTTTGGTCGTTACTTAGATACAGGGTTGCCGCACCAAAAGAAGGTTCAATTTCACTTTCTTTTTCGTCTTTACTCAGCAAACCTAGTTTGTCAAACACCAGTAGAGTATCGAAGTTACGCATACTTCCAGCTCCCACGACCACACCTTGAGCCTGTCTGTCGTGCTTGATATCTGAGAACGCATCCTCCAGTGCTTGCAGTCCCGATAGCGACATCCCGCGTATCGGGTAACCACCTCCTCGTAGCTTCAATCGCTTCGATGCGTGATACAACGGGTTGGTTGATAAAAAGCGCATCATATTGATTGGGTTACTCATTTTGCTAAGCTCGCCAAGATTTTTTAGCGCGCCTTCTACTCCACCATGCTTCTCGATAATCTTATACAACGCAGCAAAGTTGTACTCAGACACGCCATCTGTACCCGCATAGAGTGGGGTTTGCTCAGCATCGTTAAGCTTGTCCTGCGAGGTGTACTCGAGCAAGTCACCAATCGAGTTTAAAATTAGCGTCGACAGGTCGTTTAGTATTGAGCGGTCTTCACGCGCGATGACAGCAACTTCACCTTTAGATAGCTTTCTATTCAATGGCTTATAGATATTTCTCTCTGCACTTTCGACGCGCTCCTGGCCGCGGTTTACTATCGCGTCCAGAGCTGCTAACTGGTCAAAATGTTCAGTTTGAATACCTGCTGCTTTTACATAAACTGCAGACATAAAATCACCTCATTAAAGTGCATTAATGCGATGCTGAATGAAGTTAACACTGAATAAGTTGTACAAAGACTCAGGTGATGGATTGCCACCTTCTACTTCGGTGAAACCAGCGAATACCTTGTTTAGTTCCTCACGGCCTTGTTCAGTCCATTGGCCACCTTGGTAGTATTCTGGGTTATCCATCATGGTGTTGATTGGCCATAATTCGTCTGGATCAAATTCCTTTCCAGATTCGCCTTTTAATTCAAAAGCGAAGTCAACGTAATCAAGAGAAGACATTGAATAATCGCCAAACAATGAACGATCAAATTCAATTTCACTGACGTCATCTAGATAAAGAATGTTTGCTGCGATTGTTGCGATTTCTGTTTGGTTCATTTTTGTATCCTTAATAATATTATTGATTTAATTGTTAATATTTATTTTTAGAGAACAGGTGCGCCATTGGTTAGTGGCAAAGTCACCCCCGTGGTTTTGATGTTTCCAGTTACAAATGCCAATACAGCATTTGCTACATCATCAACTTCTAAAATTTCTCTTAGTGGTAAGGTTCTGATAACTTCTCGCTCTTTACCGTTTGCGAACTGAGTAAACATCGGCGTGTTCACAAAGGCTGGTGCAATATTGATGGTTCTTACTTTGAATCTTGCTACTTCTACAGATAGTGATGCAGTGAAACGCTCAAGTGCCGTCTTCGCGCTACCATATGCGCCATTACCTGTTTTTGGAGTCTTTGCCGCTACAGAGCTGATATTCACAATATGGCCGCTGCGCTTTTCCATCATCACTTCTGCCGCTTTTGCTGCAATAGTTGCTGGAGATAGAAAGTTCACTGTGTGTACCTTGGTCAAGTTTTCATTGATATCACCAAAGGACAGAGAGTCATTGGTGATGCCCGCGACGTTAACGAGTACATTCGGGCCGATGTCTTGCTTCATCGTGCAGATGAATTCTGTGACCGCAGCGCTATCGGCAAGATTTAACCTACAGTATTTAATTAACTCAGAATTGAACTCAGCAACTAGCTTTGCCTTGTCTTCATTACTGTTGTAAGTAAAAAGAACTTCATATCCGTTTTCCGCCAACTTATTAATGATCCCCTGTCCAATCGCAGATGTTCCACCAATGACTAGTGCTTTCATTGTTTTTTCCTTAGCTTTGATTATTTATCGTTATTAGTTATTACGATTATTGAGAATTCGGTTTAAGTCGTAGTTGTTGCCAACGCTATCTTCCACTGATGTAGCTGGTCTTATCTTGCATCTTGGATGAGGATTACATGATTCTTGAGTTTCATATTTTGAGAGGTCTTCTTGAAGCTGTGCTTTATATTCCATGGCCATATTTTGCTCACGAAGTTGCTCGTTCAAGATTTGCTCTTTAGTTAATGATGTTTGGTTTGCTTGAGGAGCCAACGACATTACTGTTGCGCTGATAAGAAGTGTGCTCTTTAATCTGGTAGTTACTTTCGTGAAAAACATAGCCCATGCATCCTTATTTAAAATTTGTAATTCATAAATTTTGTTGAACAAGGTGAGTTAATATTTTCCCGCCTCGCTGTCGATGGAGCCATTTTTGATAACTTGAGCACAAAAGTCTTTTGGGAAAGCTTTCATAAATCTTCCAATTTAATTAAGCATCAAAAACAATAAGTTATAAATATTCACTCAGAAATTCAGCAGGTTCTTATTGGGTATTTTGAGTTACACGGTATGATTTCTAGCTCAATACCATCACTTTGACTTTGTAAGTAAAGGTAACCATGTGAAATTGATGGAAGGAGAGCACTTTTATGAGCTGCTTTCAGAGATCGAAATAATTTTACAGCCATCAAAAACAAGTAATTTCTGACATCCTTAGATCTGTACAAACCCATTTCAGATATTCATGGTGGTTTTTGAATTTCCAATGAAATAGAAGCTAACTTTTATCTCTACTAATCTTCACAACTTACGTTTAATAAGATCAGTTAAGCTGTTGTTACAGAGCAAATACTGAAAGTACCATGCTATGTAACAACAGCCATTACGAAACCAACCTGAAGTTTAGATAAAGAATGAGCTAACTCATGTTTTGAAATACACCTTAAATAATCCCTAGCCTAGATCTAGCTAGAGTGTTTTAGGGATAACAAAACGAATTTACGCATCAATAGTGTGATATAAAGAAAGTGAACTCAACGCTGTTAGCGCCAATACTTGACGCTAACGATGCTAAAAGCTCTTGATTTAGAACAGCTAAGTAACGAAATTTTTGCCTTGCATGAAAAGATGTAGATACCTTATGCAATAGCTGTGATATCGCTAAAATTTCCTCACCGAAAAATAGACCACATAGCTAAGCTGATTAGTGTGCAAATTAGAATTTTTAAGCAACAAATGATTCAAAACTGCGAAACGTTGTAGCCAACGATAAGCTATTTTTTACCATAAAAGTGTTTGGGGTAATACCAAGCTGCTATCAAAAGTGTAAACCATAAAGTCAATCGACGAATTCCCCTATCTGCAACGGATTTGATGCTCTCATCCCTGGTTGGGCACCACAAAACATGCAATCAAAACGAGAGAAACCAATTATTGGCCTATCTCAATAAGTCGGCTTGCTCTTTAACTATGTGCTCATAAAGTGAAAGGAAGTTAAACCAACCAGTACGCTCACGCCCTATGTGTTTATGAGTTTCTTTCGCCACATGGTCTGGAATTAACTTAGGTTTTCCTATCGCTTCAACTAACAGCTGAGTTTGGCAAGCACGCTCCATTGCTATATACCACCAACACGCTGACTCGACACTTCGCCCAACAGTCAGCAAGCCATGGTTTTGCAAGATTATGGCTTTATTTCGCCCCAAAGCCTGTACAATTAATTCCCCCTCCGATTTATCAAGAACTACTCCTCCAAACTGCTTTAAGAGACTATGGTCATTGAAAAATGCACATGCGTCTTGAGTAGTTGGTAGTAATTCCCTTCCGAGGCAAGAAAAAGCTTTACCGTAAGTAGAGTGGGCATGAGCAGCAGCGATGACATCCTTGCGTGCTTGATGTATATGCGCGTGAATCGTAAACGCCGCGCCATTGAGTAATCCTTCCCCTTCCACAACTTTGCCTTGATGATTCACCAGTAACAAATCAGAAACCTGAATTTGATTAAAACTTTTTCCTAACGGGTTTACCCAGAAGTGATCAAGGTATTTCGGATCACGAACGGTAATGTGTCCCGCAACTCCCTCATCGAACCCATATTTACCAAATAAGCGAAATGCCCCCGCCAGTTTTTCCTTTCTGTCAGTTCTAATACTCTCAACGGAGGTATCATGCTTGAACGACGCGACTTTTTCAGTTGAGTTCATAACTAAAGCGTTATCACTAATTACCTTCATATATACTCCATTTCTTCTGCGTGTGTACACCTAACTTTGAGTTTGGCGCCAAATGTCGCTTGAACCTAGGTAACATACGCGGGCTTTTATAATAAAATTACTTTATGTCTACGCCGCTGCAGACGCAGCGACACGCTTGGGCAAAAAGTTAAAACTTCTAAAAGTCACAGGTTCTGCTATGCTCGCTCGAGCGAGCATAGTAACCGCAAGACGATGCTCTGTTGAAATAGGCCACAACCAGCTAGCATACTCCCCTGATACTTCCACCAACTGCTGACCACTGACACTGAAGCTGGCAATTGCATCACGTTTACCAAATGATACTTTGCTTAATTTGGTCGTTAAGCCTTTGCCTGTCGCTTTAATCAACGACTCTTTTAATGTCCAGCGATCAAAAAAGTATAACTCTTGGTGCTGCTCCGATAACTGTTCAAACTCACATTGCTCAGAAGGCGAAAATACCGACTTGCCTAGATGCTTTAGGTTTCGCTTGTACCTGATCCGCTCGACATCAATCCCAACAGGTTGATCTAGACTCACGGCACAGGCCAATAAGTCATCGCTATGGGAAAGGTTAAATTCAAACTGCATATCTGCATTTGCCAATTTGGGTTTACCATGTAACCCTCTTGCAAATTGAATTGACTTAGGAGACTGTCCAGTATACTTAGCTAGCACAGCACGTAAAAAAGCTCTCGACACAATCTTTACTTGCTTTTCAGAATATCTCCGTATCAGTTCAATGTGTGCAATATCCTCGTCAGTCAGCAATCCGGTTAACTCGTCAATCGCATTGTTACTTTGAAATAGGCTGACAGATGTCTGCCACATATCAATTTGGTTTTTCTTTAACGACAGTTCCACACCCTGCTCCTATTCGGTAAGTAACAGGTCTAAATCGCTACGGATGAGTATCTGTGGATTAAATAATTTATCTGGTACTTCAATCTGTTGTACTTCATCATATGCAATAACGGTTTTTTGTCCTTTCTGCACTTTGTCTTGTAAAGTCATTGCTACAACTTTGACTTTGTCATCGCGGATCCCACGTTCAAAAAATGCCGTTTTGGCATGTTTACCTGAGCGCAAATAAAGTTCTGCTTTTTTAGGAAAATAATCTTTTTGATCAATTTCCAGTAGGATATTTTGATAGCTTAGTTTGGTTGAATTAGCCTGTAGTTCAAGCTTAATAACACCTTCAACTTGTGCAACGCTTTTAACTTGATACTCTTCACTCCAACTCAAAGTTGCAATATCACCTAATGATGCTTCACCAAGCAGTTTTTGCATCGGGGTGATTCGAATTGGGCGGCGACTTTTGGGCATAAACATCCAGTAGTCGCTTCCTTTCATCAGTACCTTTTGGCCCTTTTCAGAGTCAGATTTAAAAACCACCAACGCACGTTTTGATGACGATGAATACACATCGTATTGTTTTGTATGCTTAAGGATATCGTCATCAAAAGCTTTTACGGTGGCAGACACCTTCACTGACGCTGACTCACTTCTAAATGCATCTACTTTTAATAATGTAGCTTGTGCATCTGCTTTAGTAAGCTGTGAAGCACCAACACTAAATGAAGCAAACGCTAATATCGCTGCAGGTAGTAAAGTTTTGGTAAGTTTATTAAACATGGTTCAATGCCTCCGTTATTGGTTTCGCGCTACCTTTGTATGCCGCTTTGAATGCCGCTAATACACAAACTAAAATCATTATTAACATTACACTCAACGCAATTTCCCATGAAAACGTAATAGTAAGTGGATACCCTTGGTTACTTCCTGGTGGTGGTGGCATTTCTAACCCCAGATAAACGAGACCCCAAGCAACAATGGTCGAGATAGCAATGCCGATTGTTGCGCCTAAGAAACCAATGATGCTGGACTCAAGAATGAAGTTCCTGATGATTTCCCATTGGTAAGATCCCATTGCTGCTACCGTCCCTATTTCCCTAGTGCGCTCAGTCACAGTCATCGCCATTGTGTTTGAGATGGAAAAGAACACCAGTAACACCATAATTCCACCCAATAGGCCAAAGATTCGGTTATATAAATCTTTAACTGATTGATAGTAAAAAGCTCTTTCCCACCAAGGGACAAAGGCCAAAGATGGATCTCTTGGCTCGTATTGCGCGACAGTACTTCGAGTATTATCCAAGTCAAATAAGTAAACAGAAAGCGAGCTAACCTTATCGGTGTAGAGTAAAGATTGGGCGTCACTAAGTTTAATGTATAGCTGGCGCTTATCTAAGTCCGGCACACCTGTTGTATAAATCCCTCGAACTTGAAAGTCTAAGGCATTTAACGCGCCATCCGTGGTCGTCGACATTAGCGTCACATAATCACCAACAGCCACTTTTAAACTCCGAGCTAAGTCTTTACCTAGCACAATTTGCGACTCGGCTTCTAGGTCACTAAAACTCGATAAAGCCTGACCAGATACCATGGTTAAGAATGGTCCTTTAACCATGAACTCTTCTGGTTCAACACCCAACCCAATGAAAATAGAACTTTTTTCACCATTTGAAACCAGGCCATTAAAATTGATTCTAGGTAGAACATTCTTTACCCTTTCATCTTCTAATAGTTGATTTTGCAGTAACTCAGTGTCTGACAAACCGTACTGCAACGGCATATCTTCTTCTTCCAGCAATTTTTTATGGGTGATAATAAAGTTACCTTCATCTCTTGCTGCTTTCTCAGCCAAAGATTGGTAAGTAAACAGCGCAAATCCACTGGTGGTTAAAATAGCGGCCACCGCTACCGCAGCAACCAAAATTGTGAACAGTGAACGTCGTCCGTTTCTTAGTACGTTAAAAAATGCAAATACAACCCAACGCATTACCCTGCTCTCCTGTTGTCTACTTGTTGCAACTGTTCTGTGATGTGCCCATCAGCAAGGTTTAATACTCGATGGCAGCGATCCGTCATCCGGTGATCATGAGTAGCAACGATAAATGTCGTGCCCATGTCATTACCTAGATCACGCATTAGATCCATCACCATGTTTGCAGTTGGTGTGTCCAAATTAGCAGTGGGTTCGTCAGCTATCACTAACTGTGGCTTTTTCACCAGTGCTCGTGCGATTGCGACACGTTGTTGTTGACCACCAGAAAGCTGGTCAGGACGTTTAGATATATGATCTTTCAAGCCAACTTTATGAACAATTTCGACAACCCTATCCATTCTTTGCTGTTTATTAAGGTTTAACATCAACAACGGATATTCAATGTTCTCGAGCACTGACATCACAGGAATTAAGTTGTAGCGCTGAAAAATAAAGCCCAGCTTTTCTCTTCGAATCTGCGTCAGCAAGCTTTTTTTCTTCGGTATAGGATGATCATTAATCCATATATCTCCTTGATACTGCTCATCAAGTAATCCACAGATATTGAGTAGCGTAGATTTGCCACTACCAGACGGGCCGCACAAAGAAACGGTTTCGCCAGCATGAATATGCGCAGAAACCCCCTTAAGTGCATCGACAGTTACATCACATGTCGTATAAGATTTTCGAATGTTTTCAAAACGCAGCATAGAAGCATCCTCGTTGTTATTTGGTGCTAGCTAACAGGAGCTTTTGTGCCAGCTCCGCCATCAATTTTGCTTGCTCAGCATCATCCAACTTCTCAGCTGCAGATGCTGCACAACGGTACGCACTAACCTGTAAAGCAGGCTCTAACTGTTTAAACTGCTCACTTTCACTGATTACTTTGTTCAGTAAGTAACTTCCATGCTCTGCGCGATTCATCATTTTTGGAACCTGAGCAAAAGTACAACCAGCAGTTACATTGACTCGTGCCTGCAATGAATAAGGTAAAGACTTAACCTGCTTGATTGCTTTGGACAATTTCGCCATCCCCTTTTCAGCATATTGCATTTTCTGCCATGGCTTGTTGGTATAACGAGCTTGTGTTGTCTCTGTGCTACCTAGCATCGCCAGAACAACTGGATTTGGTGCTTTTTCGTTAATTTCTTTTAGTGCATTAAAAGCGAATTGATTTTGTTCTTTCGAGCCTTGTAGCCCCGCTTGGTAGGCTTCGATTACCTGCTCAGGTATGATATTTTCAGCTTCGACATTTAAGCTTAATAAGCCCATTGCTGTTATTGCGATTGTTATGATTGATTTGCTTGTCATCACTATTACCCTTCATTTTTCTGTTAATGTAAGCATCATAAGAAAATCAAACATTCAGTGGTAAACGAGGTGATAACCTGCGCTTAAGTGGGATAAACGGTAAATATCAAAGATAAAGTGACGTGTGGTTTAAGCGTTGAATTAACCTAAGGTGTGAACAAGGAATGAGTTAACTTGTTGTCTTTATAATAGAGCCATTAGTGGAGCACATGTGTAGATACGAGATACTAAAAATCTTAGTTCTTAGCGCCTGAAGGGATATTACATCTGCTTAAAAAGCGATTGATACTTTCGGCTGACTACTAACCTTTCGCTGCTATCTTTTAAATCTACGTAAACATGACCGAGTTCATCTTTAGTAACTTTTTGAATATTTTCAACTTTAACAATACAATTTCGATGAATACGCCAAAACATTTCTGGATTTAGCGCATTTTCCAGCGCTGTAATTGCTGTTTTGATCAAATAAGTGTCTGTTGCAGTGTGAACTTCTGTGTATTTATTATCAGCAATGAAATACTCAATATCCGAGGTATTAACAACATGGAGTTCATTATTTTTGTTGACCTTGATCCATTTTAGGTAACTGCCTATCGCGGCTGACTGAGTGGATTCTAGCAACTCTTCAAAAATCTCACTGAGCTGAGCTTTTTGATTTAAATAGGGAGATTGTTGACTTAATAGTTTTTGTAGACGCTCGACAGTCCGTTCTAAGCGAGACTCTTCGATGGGCTTTAACAGATAATCAATGGCTTGGTTTTCAAAAGCCACCACCGCGTGCTCATCATAAGCCGTAATAAAAACGACATACGGTGGCTGTACCTGTTCGCACAGTTGCCGCGAGACCTCTAATCCATCTATGCCAGGCATGTTAATGTCCAAAAACACAACTTGAGGTGAAAAAGCACCAACGAGTGTTAATGCTTCTTCACCATCAGCAGCTTGACCGACAATATTCAGCTCTGGCCACGCTTCTTTCAGCATCATTTTCAAATGAGCTCTTAAAATAGGCTCATCGTCAGCGATCACTGCTTTTATGAGTTGAGACATTAATAGGTACCTCCAAAGTTACGCAAACCTGTCCCGCTTGGCTATCGTCATAAACCAGTTTTGCTTGGTCCCCGTAAAGCTGTTCCATTCGTTGTTGCACATTTTTCAGGCCAACATTCGTGCCCTTTCTTTTACTGCCCCCGATATTGCAATCGTTCGACACAATAATAATCACATTCTGCTCGGCACGCTTTATTATTAGCTTCAGCATACCACCTGATTTAATCTGCTCTATACCGTGTGTTACTGCATTTTCCATGATCGGTTGTAACAACATCGGCGGAAACAAAATGTCATCTGTGATTTTATCAGTGACATCGTACTCAATATGGAGACGTTCGCCTAGTCTAATTTTTTGTATGGCCAAGTAAGCTTTATTAAATCTGAGTTCATGCCCAAGTGTCAGCCACTCCGTACGAGTCCGGTCAAGGCTCTGCCTCAACAAAGCAGTTAATGCTGAAAGCATTTTGCTCGCTTGCTTCGCGTCAACCGCAATCAACGCTTGGATATTCGCAAGTGTGTTAAAAAGAAAATGCGGCTCAATCTGAGATTGAAGTAATCTAAGCTGGGTTTCTAGTAATAGCTTATCTTTTTGTACTTGATCTAGTTCGAACTGATATAGAGAGCGTCTTAATTGCGCGGTTTGTTCACTGCGATAGTAAATGAAACTAACCACAACCATAATGAAACCACCAACAACAAAAATCCCTAAGTACTGCTGCAGGTCATCAACATAACCACCAGAGCTCTTTAGTACACTTAATAGAATAGGTGTTAAGCCCCAGACTAAAAATGATAAAATCAGTGCGGCTGCATATTGTGTAGCCAACTTCATGCTTGAGTAATTTGTAGCCAACCAAAATCTTGATAATCGGATTGTAAAACCAACCCCGAGTGATATCAGCACCGAGATTACCGAGTACTTAGCCCACCCTATTGCGTAAATCGTAATTCCGATTAGTGTACATACAAATGCCAACTGAACATTTTTCTTCCAATTATCACCACTAAACGGTGAGTCCACTGTTTGACCCATATTAAAATTTTAGTTCCGTAGAAAAGTACCATGTCTTGTCAAAGCTAAGCTGCTCATAGATGGATTCATTACCACCCACATACTGCCTAATACCACCACATAGTGGGCTATTTTTGAAGCCACTATAGCATAGCTTACCATCAATCAACATACTGTTATCACTAGGGTTTACAACCCAAGTTAATGTAGGTTGCCAAGTTGTCGATGACGTCCTCAGGTGCAGCAGCAAGTTATCTCTGAACAAATTTTGGGTCGCAAAATGCCCTCGCATTACGTGTAACTGATGACTTTCTATATTACCATCTGCAGCCCTAATTAAGTCACGCCACTGCGTATTACTCGGTGAGCGACCATCGTACCAATACTCAGCAATCAGAGTCATCCCAAAACGAAAACTGTAATTGATACCCATCAGGGCTTGAAGACTACCACGCTGCCATTGTGTTTGAACTGAAGGAATAAAGCTGTCTGATTGCAATATGCGCGGGTCAAAAATCGGCATTCTATGCCTTTGCTGCCAAAGTAATGAGCTATGAATTTCCATGCTATCCCCAATAACAGTAACAGCACTACCGCCAACTCTCACGCCTAACTTTTCATCATAATGTGCAACGGCCTGAGCTTCAAAACTCTCGAAGTATCGATAATAGCGCCCGCCACAGCCAGCGCTTGCTGCCACTTTCACCCCTTTTTCTAGATAATCTGGAGTAGTTTCGTTACACACAAGGCTTACGCTACCAGTTTCGGTGAAATAGTCTCCCACTACCATCCACGCACCAGGTGGCACAGCAGTATAAACTGCAAGAGAATCAGTAGGAGAAAACATGTCTAGAGGCCGAAAACCATAGCCAACATCCCAATCCAATTTTTTCTTGCCGACTGACGCAAACCAATCACCTAACGTGAAATCGTAGTAAGCCTCAGAAACTTCAACATTGAGCTCAGACCCCCCTGCTATTTTCATCCAGTTTGCAGTGGCCGCAACTCTAATCCCATTAAACTCTGAACTAACATCGAGAGCAGTAAACCAGGAAGTCGTGTCTTTCTCATCAAAGATTTGACCGTTACTGGCACTAAGATCTTGTATGTTCATTCGCAAAGTTGTATCAAACTCAACCGTTGCATTCGCTGAGTAACTTAACAAGGTGAGAATGGTTGATAATAAATAGTGGTTGATTCGTTTTTGCATTATGCCCTCCAGATGTGAGTAGCATACGGCTTGCTACCATCAATTGGAGACCAAACGACAAACGGAAGAATGCTCAGATAAATGGTGAACTAGCGTGATAAACGGTTGAAGAACACTAAGCTTCAGAAAACGGGAGCAAGCTTGGTACCAGCTTTCTCTCACGGCCTATTCCGACGCAGACGTTTCCATTTCCGAGTCCATCTTTTCTGGCTTTTTGAGCTTAATTTCTCTGTCAGCCGAGGCGATAGTTTCTTTACGGTGCGCAATGATCACACGGGTAATTTTCAACCGCGATACCGCTTCATTGATATCTTCTTCCAGCCCCGTATCAAGGTGGCTTGTTGCTTCATCCATAAACAGAATCTTAGGGTCTTTATACAGAGCACGCGCCAAGATGATCCGCTGCTTTTGACCGCCGGATAAGCTCGACCCCATATCACCAATCAGGCTGTCATAGCCCATTGGCATATCGCTAATATCATCATGGATAGCTGCTAATTGAGCACAATGCACCACTTTTTCCATATTGATTGGTGAATCAAAAAAGGCAATATTATCAGCCACAGTACCGGATAGGAGCTCATCGTCTTGCATCACCGCAGCTATCTGCTGACGATACTGTCTTGCACCAACTTGGCTAAGAGATATGCCATCCACCAAAACGTCACCACTGGATGGTTTATTTAGCCCCAGCATTAACTTAAGTAACGTCGACTTACCACAACCGGAAGGCCCTGTGATTGCTACTGACTCACCCGCATTGATTGTTAAGTTTAGTTTTTCAATAACATTTGGTGTTGCATCAGAATACGCAAAGGAAACATTCTTCACCTCTATTTTGCCTTCAATATTCAGTTTACGATATTGATCAGGTTGCAACTCTTCTTTGTCTGTTAAAGCAATATCGGCAATGCGGTCAAAATGTAAGCCCAGCATTTTAAACTCTATGAGTTTCTCGATTAGGTTAGCGGTTTTATCCATAAATTGACGCTTGTAAGACATAAAAGCAAACAGCATCCCTGTGCTAAATCCACCAGCAATAACGAGATGTGCAGCTAAATAAACGACGATGATATTCTCAACACCAAACAGTGCTCGGTTAATCGCGTCATAACCAATTTTAAAATTGCCCAAGCGGATATTGTGGTTAATCGCACTAGCGTAGCGATTTTGCCACTGCCCTTCTCGCTTAACCTCTGAACCAAACAATTTAATCGTCTGAATTCCGCGTACCGTTTCCATAAAGTTGGAGTTTTCTTCAGCGCGCGCCATAATTTCCTGCTCACTGATATTGCGAAATGGTTTATACATAGCAATTCGGATAATCGCGTAAGCAATAACGGCGATAACTACGACGGCAGATAGCATGGGGCTATAGAAGAAGATCATCGCTAGAGTGATTATCGCCATTAAACCGTCAATGATGGCTTCGATTACTCCTGTTGTAAGTAGCTGCTTTACTTGCTGAAGAGAGCCAAACCGTGAAACAACATCCCCCATATGGCGCTTTTCAAAATAGGTAATGGGTAGACGTACTAAATGGTGAAAGAGATTAGCTCCCAACTGAATATTCATTTGATTGCCAAAATGCAGTAACGTAAAGCCCCGCAGTGCATTGGTGGCTATCTCAAACAATAGTACTAAAAAGAATCCAACCGCAAGCACAGTAAGTAATGAGGTATCCCCGGTTAGTATGACATCGTCTATCACCAATTGGATATAATATGGTGCAGCAAGCGTAAACACTTGCAGCAAAATAGAAAGCATAAAAATAAGCAGTAACGAACGTTTTAAGCCAGTGATACGGCTCCAGAAGTCAGCAAATCTAAGACTCGCTTTTTGCTCTTTCTTTTCGAACTCCTTTGTCGGAGTCAGCTCCAGTGCCACTCCTGTAAAGTGTTTAGAAGCCTCTTCCATCGTATAGGTTTTTTCACCACTGGCTGGATCATGGATCACAATACGTTTTTCGTTGGCCTTTTTCAGTACCACAAAGTGATTCATGTTCCAATGTAAAATAGCCGGAGTTTGCAGTGCATCAAGATCTTCAAGTTCAATCCGAAGTGGTCTTGAGGTTAAATGAAGTTTTTCAGCAAAGTGCATAATATCGAGCAGCGTACAGCCCTCGATTGAAATACTAAAGCGCTGTCTCAGACGCGTTAAGTCAGTATGGTAACCGTGATATCCAGCAACCATAGCAAGGCTCGCAAGACCACACTCAGCAGCCTCCGATTGAATGATCACAGGTAAAGATTTCCGTGACCAAAACTCTAACTTGCTGGCCGCGCCTTCGTGTTCCATTTCCATATCAACCCTTTTTACTTCTTATAACTGACCTTTAATGCTAAATACTGGGTCAAATAACCAGCGCAACAAGGACCTTTCTTCGACCACAATATCGGCATCCAAAGTCATACCAGCCCGCAAAGCGGTGTCTTTACCATATGCTTTGACAGCTTGTTCGTCTAACTCAACCACGACTCGATAAGCGGGCTCTTGAATAATACCAGGCATATTGGTTTCTTCGGGCAAAATAACGCTGTTACTAAGCTCCACAATTTTCCCTTTGTAAATACCAAACTTTTCGTAGGGAAACGCATGATAGCGCAATTTAGTTTCCTGACCTTCTTTGATAAAACCAAAAGCTGAAGTTGGTATATAAACAATAGCTTGCATATCACTATGCTCTGGGATAAGGGTCAGTAAATGCTGCCCCATGGAAACATTTTTACCAAGCTTAGCAAGCAATCCTGTGACTATACCTGATTGGGTAGCACGGACTTCACCAAGTCGTTCCTGCTCAATGGACGAGATTTGGATCAGTAGATCGGCTTGTTGTGATTGCAGCTGAGAAATTCGGTTTTGGTGTTCAATTGGCAATTTAGCTAATTGATTTTTGATGTTTTTAAGCTGCGATTCTAGCGCTATACGCTCTGAGCGAATTGAAGAAGCTTGCTGCTTTAGTGAAAGCAAAGTGTCTTTTTGGCGCTGTAATTCAAGTTCAGAAATATACCCAGTGCCTTTTAAGGTTGCAATTTGTGATACCAAATCTTGATTGAGTAGCAGCCGCTCTTGGAACGTGGCCGCTTGGCTCTCAAGCTCTTTTAGCTTTTCTCTTGCGGTGGTTTCTTGTTGCTGCAGCTCTTCTATATCAAGTTGGTACTGTCCACGCAGTTGCTCTATCTGCTGTAGTAAGTTCTTTTGTTGAAAGCGATATTGATTCAATAATGCTTGATTTAACTCAGTGGCTTCGGTGCTATGTTTTGCGGATGCAATACGCAGTAAAGGTTGTCCTGCAGCGACCTGCTCCCCTTCTTTGACCAACACTTCGGACACCACACCTTGTTGCATTGCAGCAACGCGCAGTAGCCCACCACTGGGTTCAATAACGCCAGATACTCTTTCCTTTCTGGTATAGCTACCACTTGATAGAAACACGATGCTTAAAATCACAACCGTTAAAATGAGTAACCCCAGTGTTTTAAATACAGGTGGTTGGATTAAGCTAATTGTGCCCTCTAAGCGATGCTGCTTATGCTCAAACACCTCACGGCGAAATAAATTTTCCATAGCACTTATTGGGTAATATTATTGTTAATATTTTTTTATTGAAAATACAATGTACCACGGGCGGTAACAGAAAGGAATGAAATAGAGCTGTGTAGTTAAGCTACACCAGTCTTCACACAAGTTCAAAAAACAAGCTATTGACATTAAAAAACATTTGTATAAACATACTCTCACAACAAAAAAAGGAAATTTACAAATGAAGCTAAAACTAAATAAAAAGGCTATGAAGTCACTTAACGTAAACGAAAAAGCCATCCCTTTAAAAATGACACCACAAGTAAATGGTGCTGGTGGACACTTATATACACATCTACGAGAAACAGACTATGGTGACTCAGCTAAATGTGGTTATATCTGCGTGATTCAGCTCAATCCTTATGGCTAATCTATTTATAAAGCCCTTAGAGAAGTAGTCTTACAGCAACTACTTCTCTTTATGAACTAATTATTTTTTAATTGGGCGTTGCCAGCCATCTAAGTTGCGCTGCTTTCCACGCGCTACTGCTAGCTGCTCATCTTTTACAGTTGACGTAATAACAGAGCCCGCACCAATCGTTGCCGTGCTACCGATCTCAACAGGTGCAACTAGTGATGAATTTGAGCCGATAAAAGCATTGTCTCCAATGATGGTTTTTGACTTATTAACGCCGTCGTAATTACAAGTAATGGTACCAGCACCAATATTCACTTTTTCACCTATTTCGGCATCACCGAGGTAAGTTAAGTGATTAGCTTTTGATCCTTTACCTAGGCGCGACTTCTTCATCTCTACAAAGTTACCAATATGAGAGTCTTCTTCCATTATCGCCCCAGGACGCAGGCGAGCAAATGGACCTAAAGTGCATTTATCAGCGACCAGTGCATCTTCGATAAGGGTATTGGCTTTAATTACAACACCATTACCGATTTTACAGTTTTTAAGTACGCAGTTTGGGCCAATGACGACATCATCGCCAATTTCAACATGACCTTCAAATATCACGTTAACATCAATCTGAACATCTTCGCCGGTCGTTACTTGACCACGGACATCAATACGAGCAGGATCCGCTAGACTTGCACCGTTAACCATCAAAGCTTCTGCTTGCCAAGCCTGATAGGCACGCTCTAAAGCAGCAAGCTGCACACGGTTGTTCGCACCTTCAACTTCCATTTCGTCATCAGGCTGTGCAGAAGTAATCTCTATCCCTTCACTGTGCGCCATAGCAACGATGTCAGTGAGATAGTATTCACCTTGTGCATTATTATTAGATAACTGTCCAAGCCATTTCTTTAGTAGCCCACCATTTGCCGCCATTATGCCTGTATTGATTTCGGTAATAGCAAGTTGCTCAGCAGACGCGTCTTTTTGCTCCACAATACCAACTAATTTGCCGTTTTCACGTAACATACGGCCGTAGCCCGTTGGATTTGCTAAATCAACAGTGAGTACAGCAAGGCCATTATCTGGCGTCACATTTAGTAAACGCTGTAACGTGCTCTTTTTTGTCAGTGGAACATCACCATAGAGGATTAAAACTTTATCTTCATCTCCAATATGCTCTTTCGCAACCGCAACCGCGTGACCAGTACCTAATTGCTCAGCTTGATGAACCCAATTTACTTCGTTATGTGCCAAAGCAGTTTTTAATTGCTGCGCACCATGTCCGAATACTAAATTGGTCGATTGCGCCCCAAGAGACACCGCATTATCGATGACATGCTGCACCATTGGCTTTCCTGCAATAGGGTGAAGTACTTTTGGCAGTTTTGAGCGCATGCGGGTACCTTTACCCGCAGCCAGAATAATTGTATTTAATGGCATGAACACAGGATCCTTTTTCTTGTGTCAGTTAAACAGGTGTACTTTTCTATACTTACGCCTTTAACGCCATCACTTCTATGTGCATCGCGATACCTAAAATTAGCAGGCAGATAAGTACTTACTCAGTACAAATTTTGCAATATTGTAGCGGGGATTGTTCAGAAACGTAAGAGAGTATCCGGCTGAAAAAGAAACTATTGATAATGAGAGTGTTTATCCGCACACAGCTTTTTATCCGGTATCGAGAGCGTTCCTTTCAATGGGCAGCGAACAGCTCATCAACCTACACCAGCCACATATAGATGAATCTCAAACACTGTGCGCCAATTATAGTGATCCCATGATATGCATGACAACTAAGCTGACGGAAACACTGAAGATAATGAAAGAGCTCAAAAATAGCTATACAACGGTTTCGTAGGTAGAGTTACCAAAAGCATAGAGCTAATACATTGCCGGATAAGATAAACTTCACAACTCAACGGCAATTTTAGTTTTTGTAAATCTCAGGTTCGTTAAAAACAATTAACTCACTCATCTTCGGATGAAAAAACAAATATCGAGAATAGAATACCAAAACTGCCAAAAATTGAGACATAAAAGTCAAAGTCTCTTTCAAAGAAAAGAGTAAAAAGTAAGTAGAAAACATTAAAAGAGACCACAGAAAATAGAATCTTTAACAAATAACTCGAGTTCAATATCTAACCCCTCGTGTTATAAAGACAGCAAAACTATCGCTGCCCTTGTTGTTATCATTAGCTATTACATACAGGTTACTTGCTCAACTTCACCATCACCAGAGTTTGTATAAGCTGTATAACACTCCTGATCACCGCCATAGCCATCATCATGAGCATCTCCTAGGGATTTGTCGTCAGATGATTGCTGGTCTTGGTCACGGTCTCAATCACCAGAATTTCCACTTGTAGAATGACTTGGGTTTTTATTTTGCTGCGCCATAACAATAATTCATTGATTTATATAAACTTTACCATTTTTAGTCACGCTAACTACGGTTTCATTTAAAAATCCAAAAAATAATAGTTTTAAAGACCGCTTACTTAAAAAGTATAAAAAAGAGCCAAAGCGTACACTCTGGCTCTTTTTTAATTACATATCTTTAAAGAAATCAGGTGGAATGATACCGCCACCTTCAACACAACCAGCAGGCTGCGTCTCTTTCTTCAGATCTTTAATAGGTAAACCACCGTTTACTTTCTTTTGCTGCGCTTTATTTAATGAAAATGGATGCATAGTTTTCTCCTTATTACATCTACAAGTAAGTTTTGATACGAGAGGGCCGCCACCCGATTTATACCAAAACAGTTAAAATTATTTATTTTTACTTTCTGTCATCGCATCTATCAGCCATTTTGTGATTGGCACTTCAGTGCGCTCTTCTACACCGAGAAACATCGGTGAGGGATTAGCTTCAAGGAAATAGTACTCACCAGTCGCCGTTCGTCTCCAGTCAATCGCGGTCCAGTTAAGTTGCAACGCTTTCGTTACGGCGATCGCTTGGCTCTTTATACTTAAAGGCGTATTGACCAATCGCATACTTGCAAGATCATCTTCTCTAAAATCAACACTGTTGCTGTCAATTGCAACTGAAGCAACTCTGCCATCAACCACAAATGTACGTACATTTGTGCCTTCAATATACTCTTGCACAGTGATAGGTGACTTTTGCAGAGCAACGAGAGCATGCTCTGGGTCAATATGCTGAGCAGTTAGCCATTCCGTATATGCACCGCCATAAACTGGTTTGAATATCGCTTTATCAAAAGCCTTATATGCCGCTTGGATCGCTTGAAGCTCATTACCAATATAAGTACTAGGCACCAGGCAGCCGAGCTCTTTTACTCTGGCCAACTGCCTCGGTTTCTCCAAATGATATTGATATGCCGCCCAGCTATTAAACCAGCGAGTACTATTGTTTAACTGCATCCAAGTGCGGATAGTAGCCATGCTGTCCTGTGCTGCTAAGCTATCCAAACTGCCCACATTCTCACGTGTCGATTCATCACTCACCCCAGAAAAATTTCGCCAGTACACAGCCTCAATATCATCAAGAGAAATCTGTGTTCCACAGGCAAGGCTTATCGAATGTTTATTATCTACGAAATCAAAACTCAACTGACACTTTGACGGAAAATCATGTGATTGAAAATGGTATACCTCATCTCGACAGCGCTTTAACTGTTGAAACATATGCTGGGTATGACCATCTTCAACTTGTCCCATAACAATAATTGCCATTTTTACTCTAAGCCTCGCAATACTGACCTGCGTTACCGCAGAATTTATTCTTCAAATTCAAAGTATTCACTATTAGAATTCGGGCCTTTAATTTGAAGCAATTGCACTTCACCCTGATAGTCAATTAATAATTGCTGATAGGCTTGAATAATTTGTGACTTATTCACACGCTTCAGATAATGTATCAGCTCATCTCGAGAACTAAAATCGAGCCTACCACTCAACCAATCTTCGAAGTAACGCTGAGATTCAATAAATACATTTTCAGGCTGCTTTTCTAAACTGACAAGCAATCCATCTTTAACAACCTCAAACTCCTTCTCATCCATTTTTTCAAGTCCTTGATAAAATGACATAATGAAATTATCAAACTCGGACTTAATCTTTGGTAACGAGGTATTTGCACTTTCAATAAATAAACTGAAAGCAGGATAATCATGTACCTTAAACGCTTTACTCCCTACCGCATAAGCCATTTGCTTTTCAGTTCTCAAAGTATTGAATATTGAGCTATTAAAAAACTGGTTCAACACCATAAGCGCAGCATACGTGGGCGCGGATTTTTCGGCGTAAATATAACTCTCTCTATAATAAACGTTATCCAGTGAAGAGCGCTGTTTATCATTCGTCATATAACCTTTTTGAGGAGCATATTTGGTCGTAATCTGTGACTTTTGGGTCTGGGATGTTGGACCAAAAGTTTCTCTTACTTTATACGCAAGACTTTGCACATCAGCTTGGTCATAACCACCAAATGCAAATATATCGATGTAAGTGTTACTTACTAACTTATTGTGAAAACTAGCTAATTCCTTGGTATTAACTTGCTTAAGTTGTGCGATAACCTGCTCTGTTGTCCACAACATCGCTTCAGTCTTAACTTGTCGACCAAAATGCAGTTCCGACTGGTACGCAAGCGGCAATTTATCTAGATTTTCTAAAGATTCTAAATACAACTTTTTCGCAGCTTCAAGTCTAGATTCCGAAATTTCCATGCCGGTAATTTCTTTAAAAAGCTGCTCAGCATAATAATCTTGCTTTCCTGTTTTCCCTGAGAGAGTGATCGCTAAATTTCCTTGCGCATTCTGCATCGCCATCAGGTTTATCTGATGCCTTTGTTGAGCACGAGTCCCCAACCTTTGCAGCTCTCTTATCATCATCACATTTAACAAGTTCAGCATTGTGTGATTTTTCACATCTTGATTAAGTACTGCACTTTCAATGGATATACCTAAAACGCCCTGACGCTGTGTAAAATGTTCACTATTTTTCAACCAAGCACTAATACCCTTTGATGCAACAACTTGGCTAGGTAGCTCGTTACTTTGCTTAACAAGCTGTGTAGCAACCTCTTCTTCTACAGAAGGCGAATGCAACTTAAAGTTCAACCCTGAATCTGCATAACTTTTTTTCGCCGAATCGGACAAAGGAGCAACATGGTAGCTACCTTGTGCATATTGCAAAGAAGTGCCCGTTTTTTCATCGTTGCTAATGTGCCATATTCTGGCTTTCTCTAAGGTGAGATTAGATAAACTTTCGCGAATGACTGCTGAATTAAAACCTTTAAAATAAGTATCAAAATGAAGGATATCGCGAGCAGGTACAGTTTGCATCATACGACTAAACTGCATTGCCAAATGAAGCGCGGGAGGCTTTTGGTAGCTCTCAAATTGACCACTAAGCATTTGTTTTAGCTCAGCGGCATATCCTTCAGTTATCCCAGTTTCCTTAATGAGTTCAACGTAATCAAAAAATGCTGCGACTATTTTTTCCTGATGCATCTTGCCTTTTTCAGTCAACATAAATTGTACCAGCGCAGTACCCTCAAGGCCGTAGCTATTGGGTATCAACATAGGTAGCATCATTTCAATTAACCCTTGCTCAGTCAGCGTAGCAGCCAAGGACCCCGGTTCTTGAGAAGCCAATAACATTTGAATGTACGCATTTGGCTTAAATTGCCAATTAGCAAAGTTTGAAGACAATGGAAACTGTAATAGTAATAGATCGGTAGCAACTTTGGTTTGGAGCTTGATTTCTTGGCCTAGTGTAGCTTCTGTAAATACCGGTGTTGAAATAATTGGGGGTTCAACCTGTAAGTTTTTTATTTTTGCAAAGTGCTTTTTTGCTAACGATTTTAATTCGCCAGTCGACTCCCCTCCCACTAGCGTCACTGTCATTAAGTTTGCAGAGTAATACTGCTTGTAAAAGTTAGCCATCGCTGCATAGAGGTCATTCTTATTTGATTTACTCTTTAATGAAGCTTTATTGCCTGCACCGAACTTTCTAATTGGATGCTCTGGATTAACGGTTACGGCGGCCGTACGGTTAATCACGAAGCTATCTTGTTGCCTCAATCGTTGCCACTCTTGATCTACTGCATTGATTTCATTATCAATATTTTCTTTATCAAAAAGAGGATTAACGATTGCATCACTAAGCATCGTCAATGCAGTATCAAATTTATCTTGCGGTAAACTAAAGAAGTAACTCGTCATTTGCAATTCAGTGGCGGCATTATATTGTCCGCCATGCTTGCTAATAAAATCCTTCAATGCATTTGGCTTAGGGTAAGCCTTAGATCCCTGAAAGATCATATGTTCCAGAAAGTGCGCCAGCCCTTGATAAGATTCAGGGTCATGATATTGGCCAACACCAACCGTCAGACTTACAGCAGCTTCTGAAATACTGGGGTCTGAGACAACCACAACTCGTAGGCCATTTTCCAATACGAGCTCATCATAACTTCTGTCATCTTGCACACTTTTGATAAATTGAGACTGTGCAATATCAGATGGTACAGCAGAAGTCAGTTGCGTTATCGTAGTATTTTTTTGTGCTGTAGCATTAAGAGAAAGTAATGCCAAAGCGACTAAAGACAATCTGTTGTTAAACATAACTCACATACCTCTAAAATTTATCGGTGTTATAATTACTTAGGCTGGCACAGCGCTAGACATCAGTGCTTCTCGTTGGGTTTTATCGAACCAAGGAGATTCCTCTTTAGGTACAATACCTGAGTCAACGTATTGCTTCATAACAAGGCCCCTTTCAGTAAACAAACGCCTGACCAAATTGGGGTCCGCTTCAAGCCAATTTTCAGGAAATTGCGCCTGTGCTAAGCTGAATACAGAAGTATCCTGTGGATCCAAAGGCTTGAAATCTTCAACAACTAAATCAAATACCCCATGATCAAATGGGTCTCCAGACGCTTTTTCTCGAATGAAAAACCTTTCTTGTTTACCTCTTACTGCCATCTTTACAGCTCGGTGGTGGCAATATGGGTTATTTCCACGCTTGCCAAAGAATACATGAGAGGTCCAGTTACAACCGCCACGACAAACCTTTGCAAATTCGCAGGTTGCACACTCTCCCCAAAGGTGTTTGGTCGCATCTTCAGGTTTATTAATATCGTTGAATCTAAGCTCATCAGTATTTTCATAGATATCGCGTAGTGAACGCTCTCTAATGTTACCGCCAGTGTATGCATTTGTTGGTAATGAAGGACAGCCCTTAATGCTCCCATCAGCTTCTATACCGAGTGTATTCTGGCCGGCTCCACAACCTCTATAAAAAGCCCATTCAGAATGAGTGGATTTATTATCTCGAAGCTGACGTTCATAAGGTCCAAAATAACCAATGTTATTGCCTGCTTGCACAGCTAAGCCATCACGCCTACCTCTAACAGATAGAAAGTTAATTAGAGGGAAAACGTCAAGTAATTCATTCGGCTGTAATAGCATTTCATCATTATCTGCAGCATTACCCATAGGTACTGTTAGCTGCAATTGCCATGCTCTAGCCCCCACATCTACAAGTTTCTGGTAAAGCAAAGGCAGTTGCTTTGCCGAATAACGATTTATCTGAGTATTACAACCAACATTAATTCCTACGTTGGTCAATCGTTCAATTGTCAGGAAGCATTGCTTCCAAGCTCCAACTTTTCCTCGGAGCAAATCATGTTCTTTTTCTAATCCATCAATAGAAACAGAAACTGTTGAAATACCAGCCTGCTTCATACGTTTAGCTGTTCCTTCAGAAATACCAAAGCCGCCAGTTGTCATTGATGCTTTCATACCCAAGCGGGTAATTTCAGCAGCTATCATCAACCAGTCTGGGCGCATAAAGGCTTCACCACCAATCAGTGAAACTTCCTTAATGCCTAGGTCAGCCATTTGATGGACCAAATCTAATGCTTCTGTTGTGGAGAGTTCATTTACTCTGCTGTCTCCTGCTCGCGAGCCACAATGACTACACGCTAAATTACATTTCAACGTAATTTCCCATACTGCATAAGTTTGGCGTGCTTCTTTTTTTATTTTTATTCCTGCACTATCCATATTGACTGACATATTTTTAACCCCTAGTAGCTCAAGTCTTATTGGTGGCGCATAACGCGCCACCAACACAATCACGATCTATTCGAAACGTTCTTAGAACTTTTCAAATGGAGGATCGATGATTACGCCGTATAACGGCTGAGGGCAAACCCACCAGTCACAAGGTGGTAATTTGTCATCACCAGGGAATTTGATAGGTGATAGACCACCTTCTACTTTTACAAGTAGTTCTTTTGCTTCGGTAACATCTTGCATATTTTGATGTAAGTCTTTCATTTTATTATCCTAATTTATTTTTAAAAAATAACATGTAGTTTGATTACCAAGTTTGAAGCTTCAAATGGAAGGCATCGCTAGATCTTCCAACCAACACAGAACCACTGTCCTTTTGTGGCGCTGAGATTGATACTATCTCGCTTTTTTTGGTAATCGATTTTCAGACAAAGTGGAGAAGTAGAGTTGAGTACAGCCACCTGCCAGACCGACTTAAAGTTGCAAAGTGTGAAAGGTAAATAACACATCTCTTCAATTCGGTATGGCTCAATATTGTTGCTAAAAAAGTTTTAAATCAAACAAAGGAAAAAAACAACTTAACTATAATTATCATAATCTTAAGCACCAACATTATGGCCAAATAAGAGTATATTATTGGTTTGATATTGATATTCAGCTAATGTAAAAATCAAACTAAACACTTTGACAGATGAGAGACAGTTGATGAGCCCCCATTAATCATTCAGTGTCTATAACATGAGCGTACGGCCTAGAGAGATAAAATGATGATGGCCATTCAAAAGTATGACCTACTAAGATCAACAGTCGTGTGATGCGAAAGGAGTTTGGAAAAGTTTATGAATAATCTCGTAAGAGTGATGCTTACTATGTTTGGTACACTTCAATCCCAAGGCGAAACTCCGAGATCTAATCGGTGTTTTTTAATCACTTGAAGAAATGCTGCCAATTGCGATTCTGCTAGTCTCCAACATATACCCTTACTTAGATATTTATCCCTGCGTTGGTCTTTGTCCTGGCAATGTAAGCCAAATAAAGATGGCTCATGTTCATCTTGAAACACCAATAAGCTATCAAGGCTTTCAAAATCGATCGTTTTGTCTCGCAAAAACAGATAAGAAATCACAATCGTGCAATTCTTGACATCTAAAACCAACTTATTTTGAATCGTAACCAACAAGTAAAATCCAGCCGAGACCATAAAAGTGACACAGTATAAGCTAAACCAAAAAAGTATTTTAGGGTTACTGAGAAGTTCAGACTTAAACGCCGACGCTGCGCTCTGCGGTGAGTATACCCCCTCCGACATCCAAGCTGATATGCCGAAAAAAACGGCTAATGCAAATAATAGACGAGATACTTTAATTGAAAAGTAAAATTGCGTAGTGTTTACTTCATCTACCAGTGTAGACTCCCCTCGGGGAGAGGTTTGTATGTGATCGTCCACGATTGATGTTCCCTTTACTGCTATTTTTAAGTTGATATTACTGCAAACTATGGAAAATATGCAGCCACAAAATAACTAGCATTCCATGGCTGCTTGCCGATTACTGCTTACTCTTAATTAGTCCTATCGGACCGCTATGAGTTGTCGCTGTAAATTGTAAGCTTGGAGTTTCTAAATGGATTACCAACCCTAAACTAGCGGCAGAGATAGATTCATCCGAATTGACTCGACCATCCGCGTTAAGATCTTGCCAAACCATTAGACGGTCAAAATTGCTATCTAATGCGTCTATCTTCAAGTCGCGATTGCTATCTAATAGCAATAAAGTATCCAACTGAGTATCTGCATGACCAAAATGCACTTCATTAACACTGTCGAGCTCGCCGCTTCCGTTAAAGTCTATGAATAACATTCCGTCACTTTGACCTAAGGAAATCTCTCTGTCTGCTTGCGCGGACTGCCAGCGAACACCATTGTTATCTAGATCAAGCATAACAATGTACGTGTTATCAAGCAGATCGATGCTTCTCAGATGCTCTCGACATAACATATCGGGTCTAGTTACCCGCTGATAACCGCAGCGCATGTCATTGAGTATTTCATTTCCTTTATTCACGACTTTTTGATAGTAGCTAGCAGCAGTCATCGCATCCTTGACATACGTATCGTAAACAAAATTTTCAACAGCTGTTTCAACACTGTTACCAGCCGCGTAGCTGAACCCAACAGAGACTGCAGCCTTGCCAACAGCAACTACAGGGTTTTTACCTAACATTCGACCAACAGCATCGATCGTTTTACCAGTTTTAACGGCAACCACAAATGCAAGTGCCTCAGCTAACGCTTCTTGACCCTCACCATTCCAAGCGTGACTAAAGCCTTGTACGCCACTGTTGAGCCTATCGGCGAGTTTACCTAAGTTTTGAAGCATTCCATTGACTTGTTTATAGGCTGAACTATTTGGGTCTAGGCCATTTAATATTTGCTTTAGCTTCAACTGGAATTGCGCGACAACGTTAGTAATATCGCCTGCATCTTCTTTAAATTGTTTAGCTTCTTTCTCTTTTTGACTATTTTGATTACTTGATGATGAGCCGCCTCCTCCGCCTCCGCCGTCAGAAAAACCTGAACCACCACCATAACCCCAGCTAATGAAGCCACCAAATCCGCCACCAGAATTACCTCCACCACAAGCTAGTGTGTAGCTTTCACATGAATAAACCACTGTGATTCGTTCTATTTCTGATAACTGGTAACCAGAACTGGCATAGTCACTATCGAAGTCTGCGGTATAACTAGGTTGAGTTTTATCGCACTCACCGATATAGCTCCACGCTTCATAATCACCATCGGAGAATAAAGGGTTTTGATTTTTTGACCAATAGCTCGCTTCATAAACAAAGCGGCCAAAAGCAACACGCTCCCCTTGTGTATACGCGCGATTACTATACCAAGAAGCAGGACAGTGATTTACACCTTGCTCCGGTAACTCAATCTCGCCATTTAATACTTGGTTTGCTTTATAAAAGTCGACTAATCCAAAACCAAATTTACCATCTCTGCCCTGTTGTCCCAGGTCTTCGGCACTGCCAAATAACGCTTGAATTAGCGTTTCTCTATCCACATTAGGGTTAGCTGATTTGAGCTTGGCTATACCAGCACTTACAATGGCTGCTGCTTGTGATGTGCCGGATAAAACAGCATACTCAGACTGATTTACATCAACCTGTAAATCGAATGTCTCTGAACTTCCGTGTGTTAACGTCAAGTTTGGAATAAGTAGAGTCGGGAAGCTTGTACTAAAATCGATCTTGCTAATGGTAGTATCTGCAATACCAACATCATAAGTAAATACTATCCCACTACCGTTAGCATCAGCGCATGTGTCTGTAGCATCTTTTAACCACTGCTTGCTTTCAGGGGATAGAGCATATTGTGTATCATGCTCATCCAATAGCGTTTTAGGCAGCGCTACCAAGCAATTTTCCACTAAGCTCAATTCATTTGGAAAGTCCTGAGTACCATTATCAATCTGAACAAAGTGCAGTTTATTTCCTACCTTATTGCTCACCGCAGTCACTCGATTACGATTCGTCATTGTCGAACGAATATTCACACCGGGCGCAACTAGATCAATACTGGCATTCTCAGCGGAAAAATATGCAAGATCCGTATTTTCATCGATCGCGCCAACGGCGATCACATTTCGATAAGCCGCTGGAAACGCTAGGTAGTCACCTTTATCTGATTGAGGTATCCCGTGATTTCCCGCAGCAGCAACAAAAATAATGTCTCTGTCATAGGCAAGTCTATCGATCACATCTCGAGTAGCAGATGAAAAGTATGGACTACTAAGCGACATATTAATCACTTGAGCACCTGAATTTGCACATTGCTCTATGGCACTAATTAGGTCTGAATCGCGGATAATAGAATTCTCACCATTAGCCGACCGTAGTAATTTTCGTACTTCAACGGATATTTCACCGTTCGCAAAAACAGGATCGGTAAGTAGTCCAGCGAGGTGAGTTCCGTGCCCAATCGCATCTTGATACCAGAAGCCTGCATACTCACTACTCAGCCCTGAAAATAACTGTGAGCTCAATTGGGAATGATTAAGTTGAACACCTGAATCGATCAGACACACTTTCGTTGTACCAACGGTCTGAACCTCCAGTTTAGAAAGCTTTGTTAACTGTTGCCAGTTAAGCTGATTTTGCGATTTATCACCCGCATTATGAGAAAGTAATTGAGGGAAATGATACCTATGATTTCCCTCAATCCGCAGTAAACCACCTTGATTAAGTGATTCTACAAGTAGAGAGTCAAGTTCATTCTGGGTAACGGTGAGAGAAGCATAAGTACGGATACCATCTGAAGATAACAGCGTTGACCGCGCAACAAATGCTGAGGGTAAATTTCCCTGAGTGTAGCTCACAACAATAGGTGTTGTATTCTCATCGGCTCCAGATGCATATATGTGCCCTACGGGCAAAAGTGCCAATAATAAACTTTGTGCAAGTTTACTAAATTTCATCTTCTATTCCTTTTTTTATTATCTTTTTCAAAGTATTGAAGGGTTTATTCTATTTCCTATTCCACCATATGAAGTATTCAGCTAATAATTGAGAGACGCTTATTGAACAGTCGCTTGTTAAGTAGTCGCTGTGATTAAGAGTGCACGATTTGTCCAGAGCACTATCAACTAGTTAAGAAAGCCTAATGCTATTGCTGATGAAAATTTGTGACCCTAGTAAACAGTTGGGGTATGAGGTAACAAAGAGGCAAAAGAAATCTCTTCCGCCCCTTAAGCATTGCTTATTTCAAAGAGTACTTAGCTAAATCATATGGTGGGATCCAGATACCGTAAGACATTTGAAACGGAGGCTTTACTGGGTCAATAGGGTCTGGAATAACACGAGGAAAATCCCAAGGAACAGGTGTTAAGCCATTATCATGCAGTGTGCCACCTTCGACTAACTCAAGTAACTCGGCTGCATTATTCAGCTCTTGCATATCGTAGTTTTTATTTCTCATTTTATTTTCCTTATTACATTTATTGATAGAGCTTGTACTCTCGAGAGTATACTTTGCGGTAAACCGCTAAGTTTTGGTGCCTCTATCATTTACACCTAGAAGTCTGCCGCCACAGACTTTTATTCACTCACACAGCTTTAGCTAAACCTAACGCTCTGTATTGATGAATTGCATTTAATTTCTCGCTATTTAATCGCTCTCTCAGATTAGAGTCTGTCGCCAACCAAGAAGGAGGAAAATTTATACCCTGAATAGTGAAGCGATTTACGTTGTCATTAGATGTCGCGGAGATTGATTCTTCATAGATTTCAAATACACCGTGATCAAACGGGATACCTGAAGCCGCAACGCGCTGCTGAAAGCGCTCACGTAAACCGCTGGCGGCTAAAGTTAATGCTCGATGATGGCAATAAGGATTATTTCCTCGCTTTCCAAAAAATACATGAGCAGTCCAATTGCAACCAGCTCGGCACAGTTTCGCGTATTTACATCCCTTACAATTACCCCACAAATGTGCAATCGACGCATCGTCCATTTCTTGACTATTAAAATTCAGTTCTGGTGCATTTTCATAAATATCCTTCAATGTACGTTCCCTGATGTTACCCCCTGTATATTCTTCGCTCGGCAATGATGGACATCCCTTGATCTTACCATCAGCTTCAATGCCGATAGCTCCTTGTCCCGCAACGCAACCGGTATAAAACGAGTACTTACTCTCTTGCATAAAAGTCCCTCTAAGCAAACGTTCATAAGGACCAAAATAACCAACATTATTACCAGGTTGAATTATGAGATCGTCTTTTCTGCCACGAACTGACAGCAACCCCAATAATGGATACAGATCGAGTAATTCATAAGGCTGCATCAACATCTCATTATTATCAGCCGCATTCCCCATTGGCACGGCCAATTGGATTCGCCAGTTTTTGACGCCGACATCAATTAATTTTTCGTACAATAAAGGAAGGTCCTTTGCGCTTTTTCTTGTTACTGTAGTATTTACTCCAGTATGTACTCCCAAATCTTTAAATTGAGATAATGTGGTGAAGCATTGGCTCCACGAATCAGACTTGCCACGAATACTGTTATGCTCATCTTCAAGACCATCAATAGAAACTGAGACTGCTTCAATGCCCGCTTGAGCCATGCGCTTTGCGGTTCCTCTGGAAATGCCGTAACCTCCAGTCGTCATGGTGACTCTCATACCTTTATTTTTTATTTCTGACGCAATCATCAACCAATCAGGACGTAGATAAGCTTCGCCACCTATTAAGGTCACTTCCTTTACGCCTAGATCAGCCATCTGTTTGATTAAATCAAACGCTTCCGTAGTCGACAGCTCATCAGCTCGTTTATCACCCGCACGAGAACCACAATGACTACAGGCTAAGTTACACTTTAAGGTAATTTCCCACACAGCATAGGTGCTCCGATCATACTCTCGAACCTTCACACCAGCGTTTTCTAATGTATTTGTCATGCCTTATGCCCCATTTCAAACACGCCAAATGTCATAGCGTCTCAAACTTAGGTCCAATCATGTCAGTCAAAAATTTGTAAGGCAAATTACAATAAATAAATTTATTGTTTAAAAACAAAAAGATAAAAATAGCTTCTCAAAAAATAAGAGTTTGATAAAAATTAGCGGGATTTTTAGCTCTGTTTTCATTAAGTAATAATGAAGCAGGTTAACGCTTGAGAGATTAAGCACTCGAATTCAGATGATGGTATACGACCTCTGATGAAGCGGTTAAAAAGCAAACTGCTTACAGGTAATCCCACGGTGGGATCACATCATCTTTCAACAATGCATTGAGTAAAAGCGATTTGTCAGAAAGCAAGCAACAAAATAATGGGTGCAGCCGTGAATAAGTGCATATTACTTATGCATTAAGCGCTGATAAATTACTAAAGAAACCAAACAGAAATGGCCAGAGCTTGCTGACTTAGTTGCAATTGATGGGCAAACAACAAGAATTGATACACACTTTTATCTATCCCCGTCCCTGAAGATGCGCAAATAATGCAACAAGAAGAAATTCTCCACCATTGGTACATAGAAAGTCAGCAACATTAGGTGCTAGGCTTGACGACGAATTCAGAGAGAAACTCTTCTAGAGTTAGTTTTGTTAAAAAATATGCTCTCACCTCAAGTAATCAATGCTAGAGAAGCGTTCTAACAATGTATCAACTTGCATAAATAGTCTGTCTACCTCAAGAACATCCTAAAAATCAAAACCTTACATGAAGACAGGTTCTTAATCTTGTCCAGTGTCTAAATAAAACTCTTTGCTTATGCGCCATTCCTCTTTTTTGTTTATTCTAATGAAACGACACAGATTGCTAAACAACATCTTACTAGATGCTTATAGAATATTACTTTTTGATATTTTTTCCTCTAAACCAATGAATTTATTACTTTCATTTAATTTCTTAAAATTTGATTTTTTATTGTTTTTATAATTTTCAGAGGCGAGCTGAACTCCCTCTAGAACAAGTCATCTTCTTTGGCGGAAGTGATGACTAATTATAATATCAATAAAAGGTAATGAAATGGAAAACATGATTGAGCTAAATGCAGCAGAAATGGCAGAGGTAAATGGTGGGGTAGCGTTTATAATTCCTCCAATGGTTGGTTTTGCTTTTAAAGTAACTGGAATTAGTCTGGGTACTATCGGCGGCTCTCTTGCGGTTTACTCTGCATATCGTACAATTTTCTATTAATTAAGGAATTAAAAATGCAAGAATTAAGCATTCAAAGCATTCAAAGTATTCAAAGTATTCAAAGTATTCAAGAAGTGAATGGTGGCTCGAGCTACCGTTATGCAAGAGCGTTCGGAAGAATCGCAGGTAGAAATCTAGCCAGAGGTATACTGATTGGTGGTCATGTTGGTCTTGTTTTGGGCCTTGGTATGATTGCATATGATCTGTATCATATGGAATAACCTTTGATGAGGCTGAATTCAGCCTCATTTTTCTAGATAACGTAGTAGAGAGAATAGAATGAATAACATCCTAGAAAAGCCATATAAATTTTCATTATCTATATTATTACTTATATTAATCCCTTTTTTATTTCATCTTAAATTAGATGCTGCCAGCATCCTAGCATTACTTAGCTTCATATCAAGCTTTCTCATTATAAATTCAATATTTATGAACCGCATTGTGCATTTTAAGATCGCAGAATGGATAATTTACATCATGGTCTCGTTATTTTATTTGCCTATGATGGATAAGTTTCCTGCATTTTTTATTTTTTGCATGGTTGTTTCTATCTATATCCTAAAAGTAGCTATATCAAAAATAAATGACGAAGAAGGGTGAACCTCTAACTTTATAATGATCAATTCCAACTACGCACTTTCCATTTATAATTTTCAAACTTGTTGGACTGATAATGTACCCATACGACCTCACAGCGAGATTATGAAAGTTTTATTATGTTCATCCTTAAACCAATTGAATTACTTGAAGATCTAAACGATCTTACTACCCTCAAATTGCAGATTTTTTGAATCACACAACCAAAACATCGCAATTTAAGTGTAAAAATGACACCAGAATCAACTAGGCACACACCACAAAAACACCCGTTTTAATTCAAGCTTCTTGATATCGTTTCATCGCATCATGAGCTGGCAAAACTCATTGATTAGCAGCGCTTAGAGAGCGGATTTAAACAGCGCTATGGCGATAAAGGCGCTGACGCCAAGCCTGTCCCCCTTCTAGCGGGCCTCGAATACCTGAAACAAATTCACAAATTGTCTGACGAAAACACGGTGGTCATGTGGTGCGAAAACCCGTATTGGCAATATTTTTGTGGCATGCAATTTTTCACTCATGAGCGCCTTGCTGCCCAAGTTCAATGACACACTTTCGCAAGCGAATTGGCGAAGATGGGGTTGAATTGAGCTTTCGTTAACTGTTGATACTGGTCTTAAAAGTAATACCATCAAGCCTGTAAGCTTACGAAAGGTGGTTGTAGACAGCACCGTCATGGAGAAAAATATAGCCCACCCAACGGACAGTAAACTACTAGAAAAATGCCGTGATAAACTGGTTGGTTTCGCTAAGCAAGCCGGTATTCGGCTTAGGCAAAGTTATGAACGAATTGGCCCTAGGACCGCGCAAAAAGTAGCGGGCTATGCCCATGCTAAGCAATTTAAACGCATGATGAAAAAACAGAAAAACTATCTCATACGGGTGATGAAAGACATCTTGAGGAAAATCACCGGGCAGCCAAGTCAGGAGTTTATCCATACTCTACAACAGGCCGATCGGCTGTTAAAGCAAGAAAAACGAGTAAAAACAAACTCTATAGCCTACATGGGCCGGGTGTTGAATGTGTCGCCAAGAAAAATTAATGAGGAGTTGAAGCGATCTAAGTAGATGTATGAAAATATTATGCCTGCTAAGATAAATAGCCAGCTAGAGCGATATCATAGTTCCAAAGAGGTAATCGTTATTTTTTACAATTATTGAATAAAAAAACCTCCACCCACAACCAATATAAAAAGTTCAACTAAAACTAATAGTCACAAAAAACCCTTTTTCAACTAAGGCATTATCCAACTCACTATTTTTAACTTCACTTTTAATACCAAAAAAGTAATCAACATAAATATCTGCAACCGCACCTTTAAATTCTATATTAACTTTTCTATCAGAAACATCTAAAGATTTTATTTCTCTACACTTAAACTTCCTAACAAAAGGAAATGTATAACAATATAGCTCCTTATTTTTTACTTTCATAGGGACTCTCCCCCTATAAAATACAAACAAGAATATAAAAATGAAAAGAAACAATTGAACAGAGTAATTGATGATACTACTATCCGAAACTGAAAGCCTCAAAATTGGTATTAAGAAAATTGTTAATGTTATTAATAAATTACACAAGAAAAAGCTCAAATTTCTACCCCTACATAAATTTATAAACGTTGGGGCTTATTAAGCCCCAACACTCAGCTTTTTAGTAGCAAGCATAAGCACCGACGATCATGCCAAATGAACCGCCTAGCGTGCTACCACCAACAACACCTGGACCAGCTCCAAAACCAAAACCGCCAAAGAATCCAGCAGCACCACCAACAGCACCACCAAGAAGCGCGCCACCAGTAGCAAATCTACCCATGCAGTCGCCGCCTGAAACTTCTTTACACTCGTTAAGTTTAATTTCTAACATTATCATTTTCCCTATTATTTAAGACAAACAGCAGTGCCAAAAGTTACACCGATATTGAATCCCCACATAGCTCCGCCGGCCATACCAACTGGGCCTGAGATACCACCGCCAATAAAGCCACCAAGAGTACCTAAGGCACCAAAGCCAGTAACACATGCAGCCTCAGCAAACCCAGCACCTTTAACTTCAATGATCTGATTTTTATTAATTTCTTTCATCTTTCTTCTCGCATTAATTAAAACTTAAATTTCCAGCTACCAATTCCGCCAAAGCAGGTAGCCCTTAAAAAGGAGAGAATTAAATATTCAACTCAAATCGAACTTTAGACATAAAAAATAAACAAGTCAAATTATAAAAATATAATTTAACCTTTAAAAACATAAACATAGGTTAAAACTGTAAATTGGTAACATTTAAATAATAAAAAATCAGTAATAAGATACCAGCCGTACTATAAAGGGTTAGAAAAATCTCCTAAGAACTCTTTGAAACTCTAGATATTCAACTTTTGGAATTTTTCACGATGACCTTTATTACAGTGACACACTGTCGGAATATTAAAAATTCATAGACAAAGTGTCTGATATAGAAATTTGAGGTAAACGAAAATAAGGTGACATAAATATGGTGAGTTGTATCTTATATCTATTAAAATTTAAGATAGAGTCATACATCGGGCAGCCAATGAGGTTTAAGTCATTTTAAAGTAAAACCTGAGTTGCAAACAGGATCGAGGAACCTCCGAAACAGCTAAGGAATTGTAGGAATAATAAGATATTTAATATCAGTTACTGAAAACTCGTGGGGAAATATTAAGGTAAAAGTAAATAGGTGAGCGCTTAGTTATGACTGGGAGTTCTAAAATTTCCCAACGATCTACGATGGCATTCAATGTATAGAACGCTTGCTCAGGTGCTATTTATTTTTTCATTGTATGAGTGAAAATTTACGGTCCAACAGAAAAGCCAATTATTAACCAATACAACTTCAACACTGAATAAGAAAGCTAAGAACATAAATAGCTAAATAATCAATAAATTTTTTAAAGCCACGGCTAGAAAAATTAAAAAATTGTCACGTCCATAAAACATGGACATGACAAATAAAAAGATATTTTTATAGCAATGGATCTGAACCATCGTTTTCACGAACTAGAACAGGAGTCGGATTTTTTGAATAGTCGATGAAAGCATCGATCGCTTTCCCACCTAAGTATCCAACTACAAAATTCCAGTAACCACCATTAACTTCCTGAATTTGTTTTTTATTAATTTCTTTCATTTTCATCTCACTTTTAAATTTTAAATTATTTCGCCACCATGAAACCTAAGTAGCATTTCGATATAAGAGCAAATCAAAAAATTACCCTGCAACAAAATTTAATTTAAAATAAAACGACAGTCAAACATAGGGTTGAAAAATAAAACCTTATAAAACAACAAGAAGTAGAAATATAATAAATACATAACCTTTAACACCTCTACTTAACAAATAAAACCATTAAAAAACACAAAAAAGCATAAGAACCGTAATTTTATTATTGTAAACATTAAGAAAAAATAAAAAGACAACAAAGACATTGGAAATCTAATAGCAAAATAAAATCACAACCATTAAAAGCTTAACAACTTATAAAACAGTCAACCCAATTTTTTTTCATTAAACAAAAACTTCAAAACAAAAAAAGAAACAGCATAACAAAACGAATAAAGAGAAACATCTAAAAACAACAACCAGAAATTAAAATCATCACTAAAAAAAGAAACCTCCCAATTAAAATATGACACAACTAAAACATACATAATCGCTGATACCACTATCAACATTTCAAACTCCAAAAGTTCATCAATAGTAAATAAAACCCCATAAAAGGGGTTTTTAGTTTCATCTTAAAAATAAGTCGTGATATCGATAGGCCCTAAGCATGGGTCTGAAGGATAAAACGGCCCTTGATACCTTGGCGCTGTTGTAGGCAGGGAAGTACTGCCGCCATAAATTTTTTCTAATTGATATGTTAATTCAATCATTTCTCGTACCTTTTGATTAGTTTTGTTCATTTTATTTTCCTTATTACCTCAAGCTCCCGAGTGAGAGTGATTACTCGAAATCGTTTACTAGCTCAGAACAAATTCTCCACCAGCAGAAGTATCTGTATAAGGCTCATTTTCAATATTTAACTTACACACAGGTGCTTGTGTTGATTCACCCATAGGCATTTTCCTAGCCTCATAAATATCCTTATCCACCTCAACAGCTTCACCATATCGAAGCTCGATCACACGATCAGCACTGGCTATGGTTTCAGGGCGGTGAGCGATAATGATACGAGTTATATCTAAAGACTTAACTGCAGTATTAACTGCATATTCAAGCTTGGTATCAAGATTACTCGTAGCCTCATCCATAAATAAAATTTTAGGTTTGCGATATAACGCACGAGCTAATAGTAGGCGCTGAATTTGACCACCAGATAGTGCAGCTCCCATGTCACCAACCAGCGTGTTATAACCCATAGTCATATTAGCAATATCTTTATCTATAGCTGCAACCTGAGCAGCCCACTCTACTTGCTTCATATCTAACTGCGGATCAAAAAATGAGATGTTATCGGCTATTGATCCAGATAGTAGCTGATCATCTTGCATAACTCCGGCTATTTGAGAGCGATAGCTACCTAAACCTAATTGACGAATATCTTGATTATCAACCAATACCTTTCCATCATCAGGCTCAAAAAGTCCAAGCATAATTTTTGCGAGCGTTGTTTTACCACAACCAGAAGGGCCTATTATTGCAACAGATTCACCAGCTTCAATTTGCAAATTAAGTGATTTAAAAATAGGTGCGTCTTTTTGATTATATTTATAGGCAATATTTTGTAGCTCAATCTTTCCCGTTAATGGAGAGCCTGATATTTTTCGCTCAATATCTTGTTCTTTATCTGTGAGTGTAATATCACCTAAGCGATTGAAGTGCAGGTTCAGCATTTTAAATTCAATGGCTTTCTCAACAAGACCTGCCATTTTTTCTACGAACTGTCTTTTATATGCCATAAAGGCAAATAACATCCCTACCGTTAGGTCGCCATCCATCACTAATAAAGCAGCAAAATAGATAACCAGTACGTTTTCAACGCCAAAAATAACTTTATTTACTGCTTCATACCCGATATTTAAATGTCCAACGCGTATACCTGCGTTCAGACTATCCGCATATTTATTATGCCAAACACTTTGTCTTTGTACTTCACGACCAAATAGCTTTATCGTTTGTATTCCGCGAATGGTTTCCATGAAGTTAGATTGCTCTTTTGCAGAATTCACAATGACTTCTTCCGACATTTGCCTCAATGGTCGGTACATTGCAATTCTGAAAATGGCATATAACACAATGGCAACTAGCACTACGAAGCTCAATTTGGGGCTGTAAATAAAAATCATCACTAGTGTGGCAATTGCCATAATACCATCGATGATAACTTCAATTACTCCCTGAGTTAGTAGGTCTTTCACTTGTTGTAATGAGCCAAAACGCGAAACCACATCACCAATATGGCGCTTTTCAAAGTACTTTAAAGGTAAGCGTATTAAATGATAAAACAGGTTGGAGCCAAGCTGTATACTCATCAAGTTTCCAAAGTGTAATAGCAAAACACTCCGAACGGCACCAGTTATCATTTCAATTAGCATAAGAAGGCCAAAGCCTATCGCCAATATCGCGAGTAAGTTCTTGTCGTAGCTGAGCACAACTTCGTCGACAACTAACTGCATATAGTAAGGACTTGCAATCGCGAACGCCTGGAGTAATACCGATAAAATAAACACTTTACCAAGTGTTGATTTCATCCCAGTCACCTTGCTCCAAAAGTCAGATAACTTCAAGTTTACTCTCGTATCCTCAGAGCGAAACTCCTCTGTTGGATTTAGCTCTAAAGCAACACCAGTAAAATGCTTAGAAAACTCGCTTAATGTATATTTTCGTAAACCAACTCCAGGGTCATGTATTTCGACTCCGCGACTTGAAACTTTTTTTAATACCACAAAGTGGTTCATATCCCAATGTAAAATGCAGGGGGTCTTGAGCTTAGGTAGATGCTCTAAGTCTAGCCGTAGTGCTCTTGTGCTAAACTTTAACTTATCAGCAATCTGCATCAACTCTTCTAAATTTGCTCCTTTGAGCGATATTTCGTGTTCACGTCTAAGCGAAGTAAGATCGGTTTTATGACCATGGTATGCCGCTACCATAGCTAAGCTAGCTAAACCACATTCAGCGGCTTCAGTTTGCAAGATCACAGGTAGACGCTTATTGCCACTAAATCTCAATAAATGCATAGGATTTTCCATTACAACGCTCCTTTGATGCTGTAAATTGGTTCAAATAACCACTCAAATAATGAGCGACTATCAACCATAATGTCGGCTTCTAGTAACATTCCAGCTTGGAGCGGAACTGTCGCGCCATAGGCATTAGCAGACTGAGATTTAAGACTTACAACTACTTGATATACCGGTTCTCGCAAAGATACAGGGGCATTTGCTTCATTAGGTAATAAAATTGATTTAGAAACTGTATTAATATGCCCTTCATATATGCCAAAGCGCTGATATGGAAATGCTTGGTAACGGATCCGAGTAAGCTGCTCGGGTTTTACAAAGCCATAAGCTCTCGTTGGCACAAACAAAATAGCCTCCAACTCCGCATTATGCGGCAAGACAGTCATTATGGGAGTTTGTCCATTTGCAACCATCCCCGGTTTAACAAGTAGATTGCTAACTTTGCCATCCATTTGGCTCAGTATATTGTAGCTCTGCTGGCCTTGTGCTTGTCTGATTTGTTGGTTGATACTTGCGAGTTGTGACTGAAGGCTTACTTGTTTTTCTCGATGATCTATAGGTAACTGCGCTAGCTCATATTGAAGTTGACTCATCTGTTCTCTTTGACTGGATAGCCGCGACAACAGCTCTTCTTGCTGCTGAGTAATTGCTAATAAGTTGTCTTTTTGAGTCTTTAAGTCATTACCTGAGGCAAACCCCTTTGTGATAAGTGCTTCTGTATTTTTGACTCGTTCATCGCTAAGCGCTACTCGCTCGGATAGCAGTCGTAACTGGTTTTTAGCCTTTTCTAGCTGAATTGATAAACTTGCGATCTGAGACTCAAGTTTATCCTGATTCATATCTCTCAATTTTATTTGATTCGCAAGATTTTCTTGCAATAGCTGCTTTTGCTTTTCCAACTCAGTGACAATCGCGGCATTCATGTCTGCACCAGAAGTCAGTACCCGCTCCATACGAATCGTTGCGAGCACTTCACCTTTCTTAACAGACTGACCTTCTTCTACCAGAACCCTATCAACTACCCCTGTGCCGAGCGGATAAATTTTGCTAACCCCCTGAGTTGGTCTCAGGTAACCAGAAACCACTTCTTTTCTGTGGTACTCTCCTAGGAATAAATAAGCGCAACCTATAACTACGATAAGTACAATTACACCTAGTATCCAGTTGAATGACATATGAGTCGCGAGGGTAACTTCACCATCTAGTTTATGCCCTTGATGTAATAACGCTTCTTTTCTGAATAAGTCAGACATTATTCCACCTTATTGTCAGGCAACGCTGCAGAGTTAAAAATTCTCCATTCGTCGTTATCACGCGTCATCATGTGAACGTTGCTTGATACCTGAACAACTTCATTACCTTCAATTGTCGCTTCAAACCTTAAGCTATCTCGCACAATTAATAGGTCAGGTTGCTTTGAGATAAGCTCTACACCTTGTAATGAAAGTTTGAACTTAAATTGCTGTCTCATACCAGAAAACTGCTGATAATTTGCTTCAATAAGTGGAGAGTTACTACAATAAAATTGCGCTAAGTTATCTAACTCACCATTACATATTAGTTCGTAGTAATTATTAAAGTATTCTTCTAACGTCATTTTTAGTGCCTATTCAAACTAATAAAGTGGTTTGATAATGCCTATAGTTCACTTACATTTCAAACAAGCAAAAAAAATAAAAATAACCATAACTAACAACAAGTTGAATCAAAGCATTATGAAAGGATATGGATATTATTTGATAATATTAGGGTTGTTTTGAAGGCTAGTCGGCAGACGTATTACATGGTGTAAGCGCTAAATAAACCGGTTTTCCACTTAAGCTTGAGTGCATGTTTATTTCATCTTCACTTGATTTCCAAAAAAATATATTCGATCGAGTGTGATAAAACTGAACCGCAAAACCAGTACTTTCATCATCTGTACAAATAAAATAATCTACAGAGATGTCAGGGTACGTATTGGACTGTTCAAATATCATGTACCCGTAACTTGCATTGGGTGTGATCTTGAGTATTCTCTTGCCAGTAGTGAGTTGAGGCGTATCTTTAAGCGCGTACTGTATGATTCCGCTGGAGTGTGAAAAGAAAGGCTTAAAATGGCTATCAGTCGAGAGGTACTCAAATAGTACCTCTTCCTTATGAACGGGTCCTTGTTCAATTTGATTGCGTATTGACTTCACTCCCCCTCCGGCCAAAATGTATTCCACTGGCTGAGGGATAAAAGTTAACTCTTTAATAAGTATAACATTGGTTAAAAGCCAAACAGCACGCATCAATCGAGCGACCCTTTTAGCTTACATAAAATGCTTTGTGGTTTTATCGTCCATACCACAGGCCATGCTGTCCTGATTACACATCACGCTGTAGGTCAATAGCTCCTTTACTATTTCATTAGTACCAGCACCATTAACGCTAGATGCTTGTGACTTAGTTAGTTGCTTTAGTTGCTTTTTTTTAATTGAAAGTTTCATTTTTTTTATTCCGTTTTATTGTAGAGCAAGGTCTAGCATAGCGATAAATCAAAAACTTGCTATTAGCAAAACCTTAGGAAAGCTAATTTGAATATTAGGATAAGTATCTCAATAAGTTTGACTGGATAAATTAGATCCCCTAGACTAAGTTTTCCTTATTACATCTGCATTTCTCGCATATGTACCAGCCCGAGGCACCGCCATGCTCTCGGGCTTTTTTATTTGGTCTCAAAGACCGTGATTGCATTTTGCTTACGTGTGATAGCAAAAGTTAGATAACTGCCATCATTATCGATTAGCCTCATATTTAACAGATTTCCTTGTTCACTAGGATCGTAGGACTTTAGTTCATTTTGCGATAAAGCTTCGGGGTCAAACTCCATTAGCTTTTTACCGTCAAAGTAAATTAACTCTGCTCCAAATAATGTAAAATTGGGGAAAAATGGTTCAACGTAGGTGCTTTGTCCAGTAAATGCTCCCTCTTCGAGATCGTATAGCCGTACCTCTCTGAAAAAATTCTGCGTAATACACTTTGACTCTGTAAAGCAGGTAAACCAAAGAACATCTCTTATCGGCAGTAGACGTTGCTTTCCAGTCATACTGTCTATAAGAAGCGCTCTATTTATCTTGCCCTTTTGTACCACTACAGCTATCTGAGAATCATTAGACGCTTCAATCTCAACCACTTTCTCATCAAATGAGAATTCATTGACTAACTTACCAGTGAGGTCAAACACCTTGATATCTTTATCTAACCTTATATAAATCAATGATTTACTCTTATTCACCTTAACCCGATAAGCAAACTCATCTAACTGTACTTGGCGAATAACACGGCCTTGCTTGTCTAAAAAACTAAGTAAATGCTCATTAAGATGATCAACATTGGAAATAACAACAAATTGATCCATATTTTCCAATGCAGCGGCATCTCTGGCCCCTGTAATATCCAGCTGCTTGACAAGATCTTTTGAATACAGTGTAGTTACCACTTCAAAGTCTTTTTGTTGCGCCAAATATTTATCTTTTGCTACACGCCAAATATTCCTATACTCGACTGATGAGTTATTTTTGATGTTCTCAACTTCAACTCCCTGATCGATGTCAAATGCTTTGACACTTTGGGACAGTAAATCAAACCAATATAACTGGTTATCAACAATCGTAAAGTTGTTTACGACTCCTGTAATGGTTGCTACCTGGACTAGGTTACTGCCTTCAACATCGGTATAAAAAACTTCTGTAAACTCACTTTGCATCCGTTTGAAATACACTCGTCCGTTACTGGAGTCATAATGCAGTAATTGATCGCCAAATGAACTTGCGTTTGGAGAAGATATTCTAAACTCAAGCTCTCTTTTTCTATCGAAAATATAAAGTGCAGCAGTATGGCTCTTTTCACGAAAGCCTAGCTTGTCGTAGAGTAGATAACGATTATCAACTTCTAATAGGTTGCGAATTTGCTTATCACATCCCATTACTTTTTGCGCATCAGTTTCCTTCAAATAATCAATACGCCATATGGCACAAGCACCATCTGCAGTGTTCTCTCTGTAGAATAGGTGCGAAAGAGAAGTAGAAAAACCTAAAGGCTCTACACTGCTGTCAGGAAAAGTAAATTTCTTTGCATCATCGTGTTTCATCGAACGAACAACAATAGATTTACTCGTGTCAGATTCCGACAAATAAGCATAATAATTGCTGTCAGGGTGCAATATTAAATAACTGTAATATGCCTCTTGCCAAGTGATAGCTCGCTCCTCAAAACTATCAAATGAATGCTCTTTAAAAGCGCTGAGCGCTTGATTCTCATTTTTTTTAGCGGGGAGGAAATAAAGCATTGATAGCGTGATTGCTACAACAAGAAGCATTAAGCCAATTAGTATTGTGGAGTAATTTTTTTTAGATTTTTTAGTGGGTGGTGGGGTTACTTCTGGATTACTAGATTGGCCGCCATCTTCAAAAAGAACAATTTCTCTATCTACCGCTAAGCTATAACCTTTACGGTAGTGAGTCTTAATAATAACGCCTTTGAACTTTTCTGACTTTAGCAGTTTTCTGAGTTCAGAGATCGCTCTATTTATTGCGTTATCATCAACATAATGCTGACACCAAACGTCATCAATTAAGTCTTGTCTAGTTATAATTTGATCGATGTTAAGTAACAAATAGCAAAGAATCTTATAAAGCAGTGGCTCTAATTCTCTACTTTCGTCACCATCAGTGATTGTTTGCTTTTTGGGATCTAAAGTCCATTGAGCAAACTTAACAAATTGGACTGTTCTAGTGAAATTTACTTCTTTCATCACTTTTCCGTGCTTTACCTCATCCATGAAGCCTGCGAGTTTCCATTATCGAGAAGACAATACCTATTCTAAGATAACAAAGTTATTTTTCAATAAATACGAACAATTAAAGTAGCATAAAATATAACTTTACCAACCACATTTAACCTAAAACTTAACGTTAAAAACAATAAGTTCAAGGAAATACGCTCACTTATACCCATTACAAATACAAAAGACAATATCGAACCATTATTTCTTTTTTATCATGTAAAAAATGTTATTTTTCCTGGATATTTCAAAGTTCAGAGTACCAATAAAAAATAGAATATAAAAACAGAAAGTTACAGCCCATTCTATATAAAAAGAAGCAAGTGATGCTGTTCAATGCTTGAACAACTCTCGATACCTATTTGCATCGATGCATGCATAACAAATCTTCCTAGTATGGGAATGTCTATAAAGCTTTACACGTTGTCAGCTAGAAATAGTGTGAAGAAATAACTTAGCAGATCCGCTCTCACACCCGACTACTACCTCAGTATCTACGTACCGCAAGGCAAAATTAAGCCATTTAATTGATTTAAATGGCATGGTATATCCGCCCTAAAATTTAATGCAATGGCTCTAATAGCTAGATAGCAAGCCCTTAGCTCTTTACCTGTACGCATAAAAAAACCCACGCGATGCGTGGGTTTCCAATAACCAGATAGGTGGTTGCTTATTTGCGCAGCTGGCGAATAACGCGTAGTTGAGCAAGGGCTTCTTCTAGTTGTACTGCAGCTTGTTGGTAATCCAACTCACCGCTAGTACCAGAAGCCATTTGCGCTTGCGCTTCACGTTTAGCTTCTTCAGCAGCTTGCTCGTCAAGCTCTTCCGCACGAATAGCAACGTCCGCTAGAACAGTTACTGTTTGTGGTTGAACTTCAAGCGTACCGCCTGCAACGTAGATAACTTCTTCTGAGCTATCCGCTTTAACCAAACGTACCATACCAGGTTTTAGGCCAGTCAGTAGTGGCGCGTGGCCTGGATGAATACCAAGCTCGCCTTCACTACCTGTCACTTGGATAGTAGTCACAGCGCCAGAGAACAAGCTCTGCTCTGCACTTACTACATCAAGGTGTACTGTCATTGCCATAACAACCTCCTAATTACATGTTTTTAGCTTTATCAACTGCTTCGTCGATTGAGCCAACCATGTAGAATGCCTGCTCAGGCATATCATCGAAATCACCGTTTAGGATGCCCTTAAAGCCAGAGATTGTGTCTTTAAGAGATACGTATTTACCAGGTGCACCTGTAAATACCTCAGCAACGAAGAACGGCTGAGATAGGAAACGCTGGATCTTACGTGCACGAGATACAACTTGCTTATCTTCGTCAGATAGCTCGTCCATACCTAGAATTGCGATGATGTCTTTCAGCTCTTTATAACGCTGTAAAACTGTTTGAACGCCACGTGCAGTGTCGTAGTGCTCTTGACCGATAACTTGTGGGTCAAGCTGACGTGAAGTTGAATCTAGAGGGTCTACCGCAGGGTAGATACCTAGAGACGCGATATCACGAGAAAGTACTACTGTCGCATCTAAGTGAGCAAACGTGGTTGCTGGAGATGGGTCAGTCAAGTCATCCGCAGGTACGTATACCGCTTGGATTGAAGTGATTGAACCTGTCTTAGTTGATGCGATACGCTCCTGTAGAACACCCATTTCTTCAGCTAGTGTAGGCTGGTAACCTACTGCTGAAGGCATACGACCTAGAAGTGCTGATACTTCAGTACCTGCTAGTGTATAACGGTAGATGTTATCTACGAAGAATAGTACGTCACGACCTTCGTCACGGAACTTCTCAGCCATTGTTAGACCAGTTAGTGCAACACGTAGACGGTTACCCGGTGGCTCGTTCATCTGACCATATACTAGTGATACTTTGTCTAGTACGTTTGAGTCATTCATCTCATGGTAGAAGTCATTACCCTCACGAGTACGCTCACCAACACCTGCGAATACTGAGTAACCGCTGTGCTCGATTGCGATGTTACGGATAAGTTCCATCATGTTTACGGTTTTACCTACACCCGCACCACCGAATAGACCAACTTTACCACCTTTAGCGAATGGACATACAAGGTCGATAACCTTGATACCAGTCTCTAGAAGTTCAACAGAGTTGCTCTGATCTTCGTATGATGGTGCTGCACGGTGAATAGACCAACGCTCTTCTTCACCGATAGGACCCGCTTCATCAATCGCGTCACCAAGTACGTTCATGATACGACCAAGTGTTGCTGTACCAACTGGAACCTTAATTGGCTCAGCTGTACCTTGTACTGGAGTACCACGACGTAGACCGTCAGTACTACCTAGTGCGATACCACGTACCACACCGCCACCTAGCTGCTGTTGCACTTCTAGTGTCAAACCAGCTAAGTCGCCTTCTGTAACTTTTAGTGCGTCATATACGGCTGGCACGTTGTCTTGTGGAAACTCGATGTCCACAACGGCGCCGATAATTTGGACGACCTTACCTAAACTCATGTCTATTCCTCTTATTAAACTTTGCCGAAGCGTTACACGGCAGCCGAACCGCTCACAATCTCACTGATTTCTTGTGTGATTGCGGCTTGACGTGCCTTGTTGTATACCAGCTGTAGCTCATCAATCAGGCCACCTGCGTTATCAGTTGCGGCTTTCATCGCAACCATACGGGCAGCTTGCTCAGAGGCAGCATTCTCAACTACGCCTTGGTAAACCTGAGACTCAATAAAGCGCACAATAAGTGTCTCTAAAATCGCCTCTGGGCTTGGCTCATATAAGTAATCCCAAGCGTGAGCTGATACTTCTTCTTCAGCTTTTGGCAAAGGTAATAACTGATCGATAACAGGCTCTTGTTTCATTGTGTTGACAAACTTGTTGTACACAACGAATAAGCGGTCAATTTTGCCTTCTTCGTATGCATCTAGCATTACTTTTACAGGACCAATTACGTCCTGTATTGAAGGTGTATCTCCCAGCCCTGCCTTTTTGGCTTCAAGCGAACCACCAAAACGTTTAAAGAAACCAGCAGCTTTGCTACCTAGTGTTGCGAACGACGCCTCAACACCCTTTTCTTTCCACGCTTTCACGTCTTTCGCTACACGCTTAAACTCGTTTGAGTTTAAGCCACCACAAAGACCACGGTCTGTAGAGATAACGATATAACCAACTCGTTTCACATCACGTTCTTCTAGGAACGGGTGATGGAAATCAAGATTAGCCTGAGCAACACGACCGATCACTTTGCGTAAGTTTTCAGCGTATGGACGACTAGACGCTACGCGTTCTTGTGCCTTCTTCATTTTAGAAGCGGCAACCATCTCCATTGCGCTGGTGATCTTTTGAGTATTCTTGATACTCCCGATCTTGCTTTTTATCTCTTTTCCGCTGGCCATGACTCTCTCTCCGAATCTCGGTGAGTAGTTACCTACTCACCTTAATAACACATTACCAAGTTTGCGTAGACTTGAACTTCTCAAGAAGCTCTTTAAGCTGCGCTTCGATCTCGGCGTTGTAGTTACCAGTTTCATTGATTTGAGCCATTAGCTCTGCGTACTCGCTCTTAGCAAACGCGATTAGGCTTGCTTCGAAATCAAGGATCTTGTTGATTTCGATATCTTTTAGGAAGCCTTTCTCTACTGCAAATAGCGATAATGACATATCAGCAACAGACATCGGTGCGTACTGTTTCTGCTTCATTAGCTCTGTTACACGCTCACCGTGTTCAAGCTGTGCACGTGTTGCATCATCAAGGTCAGAAGCGAACTGAGAGAACGCCGCTAGTTCACGGTACTGAGCTAGCGCTAGACGGATACCACCACCTAGTTTCTTAACAATCTTAGTTTGAGCTGCACCACCTACACGAGATACCGAGATACCAGCGTTAACCGCTGGACGGATACCTGCGTTGAACAAGTCAGTTTCTAAGAAGATCTGACCGTCAGTGATTGAGATAACGTTGGTAGGTACGAATGCAGAAACGTCACCACCTTGAGTTTCAATGATTGGCAATGCCGTCAATGAACCTGTTTTACCTTTCACTTCACCATTTGTGAACTTCTCAACGTAGTCAGCGTTTACACGAGACGCACGCTCTAGAAGACGTGAGTGAAGATAGAAAACGTCACCAGGGTATGCTTCACGGCCTGGTGGACGCTTAAGTAGTAGTGAGATTTGACGGTAAGCAACAGCTTGCTTAGACAAATCATCATATACGATTAGTGCATCTTCACCGCGGTCACGGAAGTATTCACCCATAGTACAACCAGAGAACGGCGCTAGGAATTGTAGCGCTGCAGATTCTGATGCAGAAGCAACTACTACGATAGTGTTTGCAAGCGCACCGTGCTCTTCTAGTTTACGTACTACGTTAGCAATTGTTGACGCTTTTTGACCAACCGCTACGTACACACACTTAACGCCTGTGTCTTTTTGGTTGATGATAGCATCGATTGCTAGTGCTGTTTTACCAGTCTGACGGTCACCGATCACAAGCTCACGCTGACCACGACCAACTGGGATCATCGCATCGATAGACTTATAACCAGTTTGTACTGGCTCATCTACTGATTGACGCTCGATTACGCCAGGTGCGATTTTTTCAACTGGTTCAAAACCATCGTTATCAACAGCGCCTTTACCGTCGATTGGCTCACCTAGCGTGTTAACAACACGACCTAGTAGACCACGGCCTACTGGTACTTCAAGGATACGACCAGTTGATTTAACTTTTACGCCTTCTTTAAGGTCAGCGTATGGACCCATTACTACAGCACCTACTGAGTCACGCTCAAGGTTTAGTGCGATAGCATAACGGTTGCCAGGAAGCTCGATCATCTCACCCTGCATACAGTCAGCAAGACCGTGGATACGGATGATACCGTCGGTAACAGATACGATAGTACCTTCGTTACGCGCTTCACTTACAACTTCAAACTGCTCAATGCGTTGCTTGATCAGTGCAGAAATTTCTGTGGAATTAAGTTGCATGCTCTTTTTCCCAATTACGATTGTAGCGACGTCGCAAGACGATCTAACTTGCCGCGAACAGAACCGTCGATTACGGTGTCACCGGCTTTAATCACTAGGCCACTTACAATGGCTTCGTCGATGCTACAATTCAGCTTAACTTTGCGTGCGAAACGTTTCTCAAGTGCCGCGACCAATTTTGCTTGCGTATCATCTGCAAGCACTGTTGCTGAAACCACATCTACTTCGATTTCTTTGTCATAGTCTGCTTTTAATTCTGCAAACAATTCTGCAACAGCTGGGATGGCGGCTAAACGCTCATTTTCGGCCATCAGCTTGATAAGATTTTGACCTTGTTCGTTGAGTTGCTCAGCACATAACTTGATAATGATTTCAGACTGCTGTGATTCAGTAGCGATGCTACCAAGTAGCGCCTGAACCTGTTCGTCGCTGGTAACTTGACCAGCGAAGAACAGCATTTCATTCCAAGCTTCAACTGTGCCTTTTTCAACGGCAAGTTCAAAAGCTGCTTTAGCGTATGGGCGAGCGATAGTAGTCAATTCAGACATGCTCATACCCTCCTACTTAAAGCTCAGCGACAAGTTTTTCAACGATGTCACTGTGTGTGGCTTGATTGATTTCACGCTCTAAAATCTTCTCAGCACCTGCGATAGAAAGTGCAGCGACTTGTGAACGCAGCTCTTCTTTCACACGGTTGCGCTCAGACTCAATTTCAGAGTGTCCCTGAGCAATGATTTTTTCACGCTCTTGCTGACCACGAGTAGTCTCTTCGTCAACAATTAGCGCAGCACGCTTCTTAGCTTGTTCGATGATTTCAGCCGCTTGTGCTTTCGCTTCTTTCAACTGTTCAGCACCTTGTGCACGTACGCGCCCAAGTTCTTTCTCAGCTTCATCAGATGCCGCTAAACCATCTTCAATTTTCTTCTGGCGAGCTTCAATTGCATCATTTAGCGGTGGCCATACATATTTCATACAGAAAAGTACGAATACCGTAAACGCAATTAATTCACCGATTAGAGTGAGGTTAATATCCACAACCACTCCTCCTTAAAATAGTAAACTGTTCAAAAATTAGAATTAAAGTACGAACAGGATTACCATTGCGATACCAACACCGATCATTGCTACAGCATCGATTAGACCAGCAAGGATGAACATTTTAACCTGTAGTGAAGGCGCAAGCTCAGGTTGACGAGCACAAGCTTCAAGGAATTTACCACCCATGTTACCGAAACCGATAGCTGTACCGATTGCACCAAAGCCGATTAGTAGAGCAACAGCGATAAACTTAAGGCCTAATACTAGTTCCATTTTTTTCTCCAAAGTTTCAATTGTAAATTAAAGTTAAAGTTAATTTTTTAAAAAATCTGTTAGTGGTTGTCTGAGCTTGCCATGCTTAGGTATACGATTGTCAGCATCATAAATACGAACGCTTGCAATACGATGACCAAAATATGGAATACCGCCCAAATAAAGTGCAGTGGTAACTGCATTAAACCAATCGTACCGATCAAGATGAAAATCAATTCACCCGCGTATAAGTTACCGAACAAACGCAGTGCCAATGAGAATGGCTTTGCAACAAGAGCAATGGTTTCAAGTAACAAGTTACACGGAATCAAGAACAACATACCAATCTTGTTCTTAGTACTAAACGGATGAAGTGTTAGCTCAGCAATAAAGCCACCGATACCTTTGATTTTGATTGAATAACCGATCATCAAAATAAACACACCGATAGCTAGTGCTGCGGTCATGTTCACGTCAGTGGTTGGTACAATTTTCATGTACACATCGTGTGAATCCATACCAAACGCTTGCTCACCAACAAAGCCGGCAAAAGCAGGTAAGAAATCAACAGGAATTAAGTCCATTAAGTTCATTAAGAACACCCAAACAAAGATAGTTAGGGCTAAAGGAGCGATCAGTGCGCTTTTGCCATGATACGTATCACGTACGTTGTTACCAACGAATTCAACGATCATCTCGATAAAGCACTGGAACTTACCAGGAACGCCTATAGTGGATTTTTTAGCGGCACTTCGGAAGATCCATAAGAAAATAAGACCTAAACCGATTGACCATGCGAGGGTATCTATATTCCATGCCCAGAAACCACTGTCCGCACATGCTTTATTGAAGGCAAGACCGGCATCGGTCGAGCACATCTTGGCATTGGTCAAGTGGTGCTGAATATGGCTCGATATAGTAACTTCTTCTGCAGCCATGTTTTATCCCAAAAGTTAATGATTAAAAAAAATCAGGACCAACCATTGTGTCAGCATCACGAGCATATACGCGCCAAAGAAAGGCAGCATCATTACTGAAAAATGCTTAAAAATCAGTGCAAAGAGCACAACAGTTAGCAAAAATTTTAATCCATTTCCTCGTTTTATCGAGGAATATACTTGATTTGCTTTGCTTGCACCCATAAATCGAAAGGCGTAAGCAGCAAATACAAAATTAGGGAGTACCAACACAGCGCCGCCAGCTAATGCTGAAACTCCGGCTTGTACTCCCCAACCTATAAAAACGATTACTGCAGCGACTAATGCTACGATACCCTGAATCAAAACACCTTGTAATGCGGCTCGCCTGTATGGACGGGCTAACGAATGAGTCACTTTATATTAACCTTAATGACGTTAAATTTTATCAGGGTATGAAAACTGGCGAAATTATACTTGTTTCTGCTTAATTTGCAACTTGACGAGGCGAAATGTGACGTTTTTTGGACGCCAAATAGGTCAAAATTTGTTAGGGAGGAAGGCTTAAATTAAAGCCTGTACAAGAGTGGCTATTTTTCCATCAAAGTTCTTAGTATTCTCGCTATTTCGCAGCATATCGGTGAGGAAATAGCGGCGCAAAATAAAGCACCGCATTCACGTATTAGTCAATTAGTTAAGTTTACCGTTATTCAGCTTCACTCATTTCAGAGTTAATACGCCCCAAAATACCATCAAGCTCATCCAAACTAGCATAGGAAATAACCAGTTTACCTTTGCCTTTTTGGTTATAGTTGATCTCAACTTTTGCGCCTAAGTTTTCCTGCAATTGCTGTTCAAGCAGCTTCACATCAGGATCTTTTTGCTTCGCTTCTTTTTTCTCAACAGGCTCTAAAATGGTGCGAACCAGTTTTTCGGTTTCTCTTACGGTTAATCCTTTGGCCACAGCAGTTCTTGCTGCTTCAGATTGCGCTTCACCAGTTAGGGCAAGTAAACAACGAGCATGACCCATTTCTATGTCGCCATGTTCCAACAAGATTTTTACATCATCGTTGAGATTGTTGAGACGAAGTAAATTGGTGACCGTTGTACGCGATTTACCCACCGCATCAGCAACCTGCTGATGCGTGAGTTCAAATTCATTAAGCAATCGATCTAGAGCAATTGCTTCTTCCATCGCATTGAGGTCTTCACGCTGAATGTTTTCAATAAGGGCAATAGCAACAGCCGCTTCATCCGGCACATCTTTGATTAAACAAGGAACGGTATCTTGCTTTGCCAGTTGTGCCGCACGCCAACGTCTCTCACCGGCAATAATTTCAAAGCTTTGCGTGGTAACTTTACGCACCACAATAGGCTGTAAAATCCCCTGTGAACGGATCGAACTCGCCAGTTCCTCAAGTGCCTGTTCAGACATATCTTTACGCGGCTGATATTTACCCGGCTTTAGCCACTCAATAGGTAATCGTTGTAACTCTTGTTCAACCACCGATTCGGCAGGTGCTTCACTGACTGTTGCAACCGCTTCTTGTTGATTAGGCACAGGTGCCGCAGCACTTGGATTAGGTTTAGCTGAGCTGAGTAGGGCATCCAACCCTCGGCCTAAACCACGTTTTTTAACCGACATGTTCTTTTTATCCTCTTAGGCAACCGCAGCTGCTTGCTTTTCTTTGCGTCTTAGCATTTCACCCGCTAGCGCTAGATAAGCTTTCGCACCGCTTGATGCTCTATCATAATACATCGCAGGCGCTCCAAAACTTGGCGCCTCCGCTAATCGCACATTACGAGGGATCACAGTCCGGTACACTTTATCGCCAAAGTGTTGTTTTAACTGCTCAGATACGTCGTTAGCTAGACGATTACGCGGGTCGTACATAGTGCGCAAAATGCCTTCAATTTGCAATCCTGGATTCACCAACTTACCGAGTTGGGTAATGGTGTCCATTAAAGCTGTTAATCCCTCCAGTGCATAATATTCACACTGCATCGGAACTAAAACCGCATCGGCGGCAGCCATGGCATTTACCGTTAGCATATTTAATGAAGGTGGACAGTCGATGAATATATACTCATATTTATCTTTTATCGTCTCAAGGGCGTTGCGTAGTCTCACTTCGCGCGCAAACAACTCCATCAGTTTGACTTCTGCCGCGGTTACATCCCCATTGGCTGCGATCAAATGATACTCACCACTGGTTTCTGTGGTGATCACTTGATCCATTGGCGCTTCTTCGATCAATAGATCATAAACCGTTGCGACATCGGCGTATTTATCAACACCACTGCCCATGGTTGCATTGCCTTGAGGATCGAGATCGATCAACAGAACTTTACGTTTAGTCGCCGCCATGGACGCGGCTAAATTCACCGCAGTGGTTGTTTTACCAACACCACCTTTTTGGTTTGCTATTGCAATGACTCTTGCCACATTGTCCTCGACAATTAATCTTTAGAAAGAATGATTAAATGGCGCTCACCTTCAAGCTTGGGCACCACTAAACTAATATCTTGCGATAAACTCACGCCGTTTGGTAGTTGTTCTAGCTCATCCGCAGGGTATTGACCCTTTAGTGCTAAGAATACACCTTGGTTATCGATTAAATGTGAACACCACTGGATCATATCTTGTAGTGATGCAAAAGCACGGCTGAGTACACCGTCTAATTTAACACTTGGCTGATATTCTTCAACTCGAGACTGCACTGGGGTAACATTCTCAATGCCAAGCCCATGTTTTACCTGCATTAAAAATCGAACTCTTTTACCAAGGCTATCAAGAAGAACAAAATTGATGTCCGGTCTAGCTATCGCTAAAACCATACCCGGTAAACCCGGTCCGGTGCCAACATCAATATAGTTACTGCCCGTTAAGTGTGGCGCAACAACCAAAGAATCCATGATGTGTTTTACCATCATTTCTTTTGGGTCACGAACGGAAGTGAGGTTGTAGGCTTTGTTCCATTTATCCAGCAGCTGGACATATTCGACCAACTGCTGCTTTTGTTGTTCGCTGAGCTCGATAGAGGTATCAGCGAGTAATTCATTCAATTGTTCTAGTAACACAGTGTTCCACTGCTATTACGCCGACTTACGTAATAGCCCTTGCTTTTTCAGATACACTAATAATAGCGAAATAGCAGCAGGGGTGATACCAGAAATACGTGAAGCTTGGCCAATCGTTTGTGGACGAGCATCACTCAGCTTTGCCACAACCTCATTTGACAGGCCGCTTACCAGGCTATAATCAAACTCGGCAGGCAGTAATGCCTCTTCATGACGAAGCTGTTTATTAATCTCATCTTGTTGACGCGCAATGTAACCGGCGTACTTAGTTTGGATCTCAACCTGTTCAAGGGCTGGAATATTATCAAACTCAGATCCTAATCCTTCGATTGCCATCAGGTCGTGATAATTAACCTCTGGACGGCGGATCAGATCTTCAAGACTGGCTTCGCGTACCAGTGGTTTTTTCAATAATCCATTTACCGCTTCAAGTGCAGGGTGATCTTTATGGATCCAAGTATTGCGCAGACGCTGTGCTTCTTGTTCCATAACTTCAAGCTTGTCGTTGTATGCAGCCCAGCGTTCATCGTCAACTAAACCTAATTCGCGACCTTTTTCCGTTAGACGTAAATCCGCATTGTCTTCACGTAGTAACAAACGGTATTCAGCACGAGAGGTAAACATACGATAAGGTTCTTTTGTACCAAGCGTTGCTAAGTCGTCAATCAACACACCGGCATAAGCTTCATCACGGCGCGGTGTCCATGCTTCACGGCCTTGAACTTGAAGAGCTGCGTTCATACCCGCAATCAAACCTTGGGCCCCAGCTTCTTCATAACCGGTTGTACCGTTTATTTGACCTGCAAAGAATAAGCCATTGATAAACTTAGTTTCTAATGATTGCTTTAGGTCTCTAGGATCGAAGAAGTCGTACTCAATTGCATAACCAGGACGACAAATATGCGCATTCTCAAAGCCTTTAATAGAACGCACGATCTCCAGTTGGATATCAAATGGTAAGCTGGTGGAAATACCATTTGGATACAGCTCGTATGACGTTAAGCCTTCAGGTTCTACGAAGATCTGATGCTTTTCTTTATCAGCAAAACGCACAATTTTATCTTCGATGGAAGGACAGTAACGCGGACCAATCCCCTCAATCACGCCAGCATACATCGGCGAGCGATGTAAGTTATTACGGATCACATCATGGGTTTTTTCATTGGTATAGGTGATATAACAAGGGATCTGTTTTGGATGATCAGACACTTTGCCCATAAACGAGAAAACCGGAGTAGGGGTATCGCCTGGTTGCTCTTGCATCACTGAAAAATCAACCGTTCTTGCATCGATACGTGGTGGTGTACCCGTTTTTAGTCGATCAACTCTAAAAGGCATTTCACGTAAACGCTCAGCCAAAGCGATAGAAGGAGGATCGCCAGCACGGCCGCCTTTGAAGTTTTCTAAACCAATATGGATCTGGCCACCCAAGAAAGTACCAACCGTTAGCACCACTGAAGAAGCGCTAAAGCGTAAACCCATTTGAGTTACGACACCTTTGACCTGATCACTTTCAACAATCAGATCATCACAAGATTGTTGGAAGATCTTTAAGTTTTCTTGATGTTGCAAAATGTCTTGGATCGCCGCTTTATACAATGCGCGATCTGCCTGAGCACGAGTCGCTCGTACCGCAGGGCCTTTCGATGAATTAAGCGTTCGAAATTGGATCCCACCTTTATCGATTGCTTTGGCCATTGCACCACCAAGCGCATCGATCTCTTTAACCAAATGACCTTTACCAATCCCACCAATAGCTGGGTTACACGACATTTGGCCTAAGGTATCCATATTGTGTGTTAACAATAAGGTATTCATACCCATACGTGCAGCTGCAAGTGCAGCTTCAGTGCCTGCGTGTCCACCACCAACAACGATGACATCAAAATGTTCATGATAAATCATTTACGGGATCCTACTTAAAACAACCGAGCAAATTTAGAAAGGATGCGTATTCTACCTAGAATTAACCAGAAGTGAAATGGTTAAACTTTGCACAACGCAAAAAAAGAGATCACTTAAAATATATAAGGATCTTTTTAAAGATCTTTATTGATCTTACTACTACTGATCCTTTGATCTGTGAATAGTTTTGTATTCCTGTTTAGATCCAACTGCTTAACTAAGATCAATTGGTGTGAATTAGATCGGATCAATGGGCTTAAAACCTTTGATCAACTTGCCACTTTATTCACAGGGCTAGATCTGAATTATTTTATCCAATGGATAAGTAAGCGTAGATCAGCAGTTAGATCATAGGTTATCCACAATACGATCTAAAATAGACTGAATTTGTGAATAACTTCTGTGTATTTCAGTGTCGCGCCGTTAAGCGGCACATTCAACAAACTTAGGTAACCAAGCAATAGCGGTATCTTCTGGTAGATCTGGGTGTAAAACATCGATCTTTTCTATGTCTAACAGCTGTGTTGCACCTTTTTCTTTAAGTAGATCAGCAAGATTAATAGCTGCATGATTAAAGGTGTCATAACTTGAATCACCAATTCCCACTACCGCAAAGCGTAACTGGCTTAGATCCGAGCTCGCTTTTAATGCTGATATAAAAGGTAATAAGTTTTCTGGATAGTCACCGGCCCCATAAGTTGATGTCACCACCAGCCAAAGTGCTTGCTGACAAGCTTCAAGCTCGGGTTTTTCATGCAAATTCACGGTATAACCTTGAGATTCAAGCGATTCCATTAGCTGTTCAGCAACGTATTCTGCTGATCCCATTTGGCTGCCTACAATAAGATCTAAAGTTTGCATTGTTACCCTTACCTAAGTCGTATTGCGCGCCATCTTAGCGTTTAACGTGAATATGTAAAGAGGGCTTTGAGGTTATTGGATAAAAATATTTGCACAAATAGTGTGTAATTTTTAGTGTTTTTACTTATCTATATGAAATAAAGGCATAAAATAAAATATTCCTAAGTTTAACTCGGTGATTTATTTGTGGATAATCTATGGGATAGCTGAGCCTAAAAATACTTTTATAAGCTAAGGCGCATGCTTGAAACGGTAAGATCTCCGCTGTTTTTGAACAAATTTTGAGGTTGTGGATGAGGTGTTGTGGATAACGATCTAAAAGCTGGAAGTCGATCCAGTCTTTTAGATCTATATAGTTAGATCCATATAATAAAAGAATCTAAAAAAGCGATCAGATCTTGTGATTTATTTGGTTTGACAGCCAAGTTGTGCGGACTGATTGCTCAAATAAGAAGTCTACAGTATGTTCTTCGAGCAGCCTTCTGGTGGCTGATTCTTGTAGTGCTATCAGATGATCGCTGAGAGCGTTACCCGATGAGATACGTTTGACTCCTAACTCTGCTAACGCCTGTTGATCACTAAATCCGGGCAACAGCATCACATTGACTGGAATTGAAAGCAGGGCTGTTAGGCGTTTTATCATCGTGGTGTTGGTTAAACCGGGAATAATTTACGAGAAGTAGTCATAGACAGATTGTCATGGAGAAAAATATTGCCCATCCAACGGACAGTAAACTACTAGAAAAATGCCGTGGCAAACTGGTTGGTTTCGCTAAGCAAGCCAGTATTCGGCTTAGGCAAAGTTATGAACGAATTGGCCTAAGACCGCGCAAAAAGTAGCGCTGTGCCCATGCTAAACAATTTAAACGCATGATGAAAACACTGGGAAACTATCTCAGACGGGTGATGAAAGGTATCTTGAGGAAAAGCACCGAGCAGCCAAGTTGGGAGTTTATCCATGCCCTACAACAACACAAGCGGCTGTTAAAGCAGAAAAACGAGTAAAAACAAACTCTATAACCTGCATGAGCCAGGTGTTCAATGTATCGCCAAGGGAAAAAGCGCAAAGCCATATGAGTTGAGTATCGCGACAATATTGAAAGAGCAGTTTGTAGTTTGCTTTCATGCAATGCATGGCAGCCCCTATGACGGCGACACGTTATGAGAAACGTTAAGAATAGTAGAAAACGTCACAGATAAAAGGCGATACAGCTGTTTTGTAGATAGGGGTTATCGAGGACACTTAGCAACGCGTTATGATGTGTATATTGCAGGGCAAAAGCGCAGGTAGGCCAAAGCTGCCGTAAAATTCTAGCCCAACTGCGGCTTTTTTATGCCTAGATTTAATATTAGTTATTAGCAGCGAAAAGCGCTACGTAATAACAGAATTGTCGATAAAATTAATGCCCAGTCTGGATTGATTGAATTCGGCTAGTCTAAGCATTAAAACGTCAATATTCAGGAGCGACGAAGTAACTCATGCTAATAGCTTGATTTCACAGTCACTCTAGCTGAAGTTATAACAGTTGATAAGGGGTATGACAGTAATGATTTTAGAAACCAACTTGAAAAGTTAAGCTGCCAAGAAAAGGAAGCAGCAAGGTGGGCAATGAGGGTATAGATTGATGTATATCCAAATATCACCATTTTCTTGGGTGATTTATGGTCAAAGGTTAATAGGCTCTAGGATTAAAGAAATGAAAATCATAGAAGTTCGTTTTTATCTATGGCCTTTAAATCAGAAAAAGGTTCGAGTAATCGATTAAAAATATATACTAACATAAGGATAATTAAGATTGCGGCTGTTGAACCAAATTTGTCAGCGATAACAGAGTGAAATGTGGTTTTAAACAAGAAAGAAAGCAAAAAACAGATGACTACAGTCCATAATATACTTGGTTGAAGTGTAAAACCGCAGCTGGGACAATAAATGAACTTCTCAGAAATTAACTTCATCCTTATTACCATTGAAATTTCAGTTTTGCAGTTTGAACAACTTCGGACAAATATTTTCATGATATTCACATTTTATATAATTTAAATTATATGATTGAAGCGAAATGCTTCAATCATATAGTACGAAATGGCCCTGAATTCAGATAATAAGTGCACCAATCAAGGTTTAATAGTGGTAAGAGATCAACTACTTGTTGGTTATAGCTTGTTTGACTTATTACTTCCCAATACAAAATGAGCTAAAGATCTTGCCAAGCAAGTCGTCGGAGGTGAATTCACCGGTGATCTCATTGAGGTATTGCTGGGTAAGGCGCAGCTCTTCTGCCAAAATTTCACCGGCAATATGCATTTCTAGCTGAGTCTGACCTATTTCTAGATGCTCAGCAGCGTGCTCTAGGGCGTCTAAGTGACGACGGCGAGCCATAAAGCCACCTTCAGTTGCACCAGTAAATCCAATACAGGCTTTTAGGTGTTCCCTCAATAAATCAATGCCTTGAATATCTTTGGCACTTAGGCGAATAAGAGTATGGCCATCACTCGTTGTTGCGCCAACCGCTTCACCGCTTAAATCGACTTTATTGCGGATCACGGTAATTTCCATGCCTTGTGGTAATTGCTCGATAAAATCAGGCCAGATCTTCGCAGGATCGGTTTCGTGGGTTTCGGTGCCATCCACCATAAATAGTACGTGATCGGCACCGCGGATCTCTTCCCAAGCACGCTCAATACCTATTTGTTCTACTTTGTCTGGACTATCACGAAGTCCTGCCGTGTCGATAATATGAAGCGGCATGCCATCAATATGAATATGTTCACGTAGTACGTCTCTTGTGGTACCTGCGATGTCTGTAACAATCGCGGCTTCACGGCCTGCTAAGGCATTGAGTAGTGAAGATTTTCCGGCGTTAGGGCGGCCTGCAATCACCACGCGCATGCCTTCACGCATGATGCTGCCTTGCTTGGCTTGCTTACGCACTTCCGCGAGTTGCTGAATAATGGCTTCTAGGTCACCCGAGACTTTACCATCGGAAAGAAAATCGATTTCTTCGTCAGGGAAGTCTATTGCGGCTTCTACGTACATGCGCAGATGAATTACTTTCTCAACCAACGTATTGATATGTTTAGAAAAGTCACCTTGTAGTGAATGTAGCGCACTCTTTGCAGCTTGCTCGCTGGTGGCGTTGATCAAGTCTGCGATAGCTTCTGCTTGCGTTAAGTCTAGCTTGTCGTTCATAAAAGCACGTTCTGAGAACTCACCAGGCTTTGCCAAGCGCACTTGCTCAATTTGGCTGATTTCCTTTAACAGCATATCAAGTACCACGGGGCCACCGTGGCCTTGTAACTCAAGGACATCTTCACCGGTGAATGAGTTCGGCCCTTGGAAGAACAATGCAATACCTTGGTCTAGTTGTTCACCTGCTAGGGTATTGAATGGCAGGTATTCGGCATAGCGAGTTTTTGGGCATTTACCTAAGATTTGCTCGGCAACTGCTCGGGCTTTACACCCTGAAACTCGAATAATACCAACGCCACCGCGACCCGGTGCGGTAGCCTGTGCTGCTATGGTGTCTTGTGCGATCATGATGACTCTTTAGACTGTCTGGTTAATAGACATAATTGTACAGCAATTGATATATCTCAGGTATAGCTGGTGGGTAATATCTGAGTATGCTCATTGTGTTTTGGGTGGTTGATGACCTTAATGATACGGTTATGCGCTTTTGTCAGGTATAATTATGGTCACAGTTTTTACTGTTCTTACTAGCAAAGGTTGTATAAGGGAAACTAACGCTGTGCTGCATTTTCTTCAATTCCGCTTCGATCCAAATGTCTCGTGTTTATATCGTGATGCTGAGCAAGTGCCACTGAGGCCGAGAGTCGCGCAGTTGTTGGCTTATTTTTTAGCCCATCCAAATCAGATTGTTACACGTGAAACATTGCTCAGCACGTTGTGGCAACACGGTGAGTTTAGAGAAGCTGCACTAACACAAAGTATCACTGAGCTAAGACAAGCCCTCAAAGATAACGCCCAGCACCCCACTTTTATTAAAACCATACCACAGCAAGGTTATCAGTGGATTTGTCCTGTTGAGAGCCGCACATTTACCACATTCAAACTCACTACAACAATGAAAGCGATGCTTGTCGTTGGCGCTATTGCGTTAAGTGGAGTCGCAGCGAGTGTTTACCTCGTTTCTAGCTCAGCACCCGTTGTCACTCGTGTACAAGCTGAGCAAGACTCGTTAATCATTGTGCCTATGGTGAATGAGACGGGTGTGCAAGCCAATGCGTGGTGGGGTTATGCGCTTGAAGCAGCATTGAGACAACATTTACAGTCTCATTATCAATTAGTACCACGAAGCCAATATCCTGAGCTTGCAGAGGATAGTGCGATTAATCAGCTCACGCTTTCACTAAAGCCGATACAACAGCGTTTTTTACTCAGTGTTACTTATGGAGATAAGCAAAGCGAGATAATTGTTGAACAGTTAGATGAGAGCTTTGAAGCGATTGCAACAGAGGTTATTGCGCAGTTAGCGCTAGGTGTTGACACTAAAACCGCCAAAAAATCATCCTTAAATCTAGCAATGAATGACTATTACCGCGGTGTACAAGCATTAAATGAACAGGGACCTCAACTAGCAAAGGCATATTTTGAGGCGGCTGTGGCACAAATGCCAGAACATCTAGAAAGTCAGTTGGAGCTTGCGCAAATTTGTTGGCAGCTCGGTGATATTGATTCTGCCACCCGTCGATTCGAACAGATTTCACTAAGTACAGCTTCAATCGCGACTCGTGCTCGCTACCACCTCTATTACGGAGAGTTTTTCAAGGCACAAGGCTTACATCAGCAAGCGTTGCAGCAAGCTCAGCTTGCCCTCGATGCTGCTGAGCAAAGCCAGCAAGTTGAGTTGATTGCGATGGCATATCAACTCAAAGCAGATGCTTTTTGGGTGTTACAACGTTGGGATGAATACCAGCAAGCGATGAGTTCAGCGCATGTTTTGATAGGCAGTCGATCGTTTGCCTATAGCGAAGCACAGCGGAGTTTCTATCTTGCCAATCCACCAGCGGCTGGTCCCGCTGAAAAAACGTTACTGAACTTAGAGAAGAGTAAACCTGTACTCGCGCAAGCCATTGCCTATTATGAGCAAACAGAGCAGACCATGAATCTAATAAAAGCTTTGTTTGCTTATGGTCAAAATTACTTAGTGCCAGTGGTTGAAAGTGAACCTAGTTTATTAAAAGCCCTCGCTTTAGCTCAGAAAAATGGATATCACTATTTAGAAAAGCAAATACTCACTTACCTAGGATTCTACTATATTCAGCTACATCAGGGAGAAAAGGCGCTACGGTATTTAAAAGACATTAACGGCGAGCCGCGTTTTATTCCAAGCTATGAGCAACAGCAATTACTGATTGGCATGGCGCATATGGATATCGCATTGCAAACGGGTGATACGGATGCAATGCAAAGTGCAATTACGCAATATCAAATGCTGTTAGAAAGCGATTATATTTCTTCGGTGACGCGTGCCAACGTTAAATTGTTACTGGGTTGGACCTGGATCAAAGCGGGCAAGCTCGAATTAGCAGAGCCGTTGACGATTGAAGCAATGCAAGACTATCAAACGTTACAGCTACAAGAAGTTGAGACCTATGCGCTCTATACGCAAATGTATATCCACCTTTTGAGAAACGAGCCTCAACAAGCGCTTGAGATCATTACTGCACATCAACATACCAATTCACATCTTTTGTTGCTTTACGGTGTTGTTGCGGCTGATATGTTAAATGAAGAAGCGCTGCAAAAGCGCTTTTCAGATAAATTGGCCGGACTCGAAAACAGCCAATTATTACAGCAACAGTTGCTGCAAATACGCCAGCAAAGCAGCATCGATAAGCGCTTTATTGCTGAGCTTATCGATGCCCCTTACAGCGTCTATTGTCAGAGTAAATGGACGATAAATTAGGCTCTAGTCTATGTTGGGTGGCTGATTACCGCGATAAACGACTTCACCGTGTTTGTCTTGTACCACCCAGTAAGGTAGCTCTCTAATCTCAAACTGGCTAAATACTTCGTTGTGGTGATCGAACACAATATCGTGTTTGACCTCAAAGCGTTGTTGGTAGTCTCGAGCACTTTGTTCTTCCACATAAAAGGGCTTAATCACAGTAACGACCGGATACGCACTCGAGTCAGCGAGTTGATTGTTTTGCTTTATTCTCATTTCACAGGCAGGAATATGCTGAAACGGACACAAGCTATCGCTGAAAAATAACACTCTGTATTGGCTGTTTATCGTCGCTATCGAAAATGGCGCACCGGTGAGTGTTTGCAATGGGATCTGTGTTTCTTTCTCTGTGCTTGGTGCACTGTTAGTCGTCAACAACTCTCGTTTGATAACTTTGTCGTCTTTAACGACAACACGAGCAGGTGTTTGCCTTACTGCAAACCGTTGCATCAACTGGTTTTGCTTATCAATAGCTAACTCAGCATAGCTTGGATAGGCCGTTTTAAATTGCGCTAAGCTTGCCTCATCAATATTGATATCGGGCTGTAGCAATCTCCTTGGTGCTAGTGGCGTTGGTAGAGTCGTGGGTTGTACATACTCATCCCAAATATTAATAAACACATACTCTTGCGTGTTGGCGTGCGCAAACACGCTGAAACACACAGCGGCGAACATAAGTAAGGCTTTAATTGATGACATTAGTTTGCTCCTTGGAGTGTGCTCAGATGTTGTTGCAGCTCATCTGTAAACAATGCGCTGCGATAGATTTCTTTGCCGTTTTCATCAATGAGGATGTGTTGTGGCGTGCCTAACACTTGAAACTGCTGAGTTATCTTGCCACTACCATCAAATACCGTTGGAAACTGGTAATCATGTTTATCAAGGTAAGTTTGCACGCGTTTTTTCGACTGATTGAAGCCAATATTGACGGCGATAACCTGATAGTGGTTATTGGCTTGCTGAAAGCTTTGCTCAAGCAGTGGCATTTCTTCCACACAGTAGGAGCACCACGTTGCCCAAAACTTCAAGTAAGTGACTTTGCCTTGACTGGTTACGGTATTGTTTGCAAGCGTATTGGCGGTCAGTACGGGATAGTCCTTTGCTGCAGACATTGTGCTGAGTAACATAAAGAGTGAAGAAAAAATGATTTTTTTCATGGTGGTTCCTTTGCGTTTTATAGCCAACTTTTGCCAGCTTGAATAAGAAAATATTGCGCCATCGCGACTAAGATAAGTGCGGTTGCTGTAGTGATGTGATTTAGCCAAGCTCCAGATCTTGGTAATGTATGCAAAAAGCGCGTGCTTAGCCCTGCTAGCAGTAATAGGGTGCTCATACCGAGCGCAAAACTAAACAGCAGCGCGCCTCCTAATAGAGGTTGCTGGGCATTAGCAACGAAGAGCAATAAGCCGCCTAGAATTGGAGACGTACAAGGAGCCGCAACAAGAGCGCTGGCCATGCCCATTAGAAGAGGTGCTGGTGAGCCTGTTGCAATCGTATTTGGCAAGCGTGGCAGCGAGATTAAGCCTTTTGATACCGCAGCAAAGTAGAGTAATAGATTAGCAAAAATAAGCAGCACCCAAGGGTTTGTTGCTACTTGGCCAAAAAAGCTACCCGTTAGTGCTGCAATAAATCCAAGCGCGGCGTACACAGCTGCAAAGCCTAGCGCATACAAAATAGGGGCAAGGCGAATATGGCGTTGTTGGCTAAGAGTCGCAACAGTTATGGGAAGTATGGGATATACGCAGGGCGTGAAGCTGGTGAGTACACCTACTAAGAGTGCAATAGGCACTAACCACCAATCAGTTTCGGCACTGGAGAGTGCCTGTAGTAACGTAGATTCAAGCATCGTCTTCTCTTTGCATTTTTTAACTGCAAAAGAGCATGACGGATAGCCCAGATTTGACCTATCAAATCGTCATAAAATCGCTATCAAATTTTATCAAGCGTTTGCTTTTATTTGATATTTTAATTGTTATGAGTTTAAAAGAAAAAGTGCTTGTTGCTCGTTGTGTTTATAAGATAAGGTAAGTTACCTAGTTTAGGTAACTTAAAATTATGCGTAAAGGGAGATATTATGAATAGACTAACACTAGCGGTTGTATCTGCAGCATTTGCGGTATCTGGTTCTGCACTAAGTGGTGAGAATGTAAAACCAGACTACGACCCTACAAAATATTGTTATTTTGCCGATCAGGCATATTCTAAGGGATCGGTAGAAAAGCAAAATAACAAATGGAAAGTCTGTGTTGACGGCGGTCCAAATGGTGAGCTCCAGTGGATTGATCAATAACGACAACTTCATATGATACGCAAATAAAAAACGCCAGCTGTGAAGCTGGCGTTTTTTATTCAAGGTGTACGAGCGTTAACCGCGTACTTTCATGCCTTTTTTCTCCATGCCACGGTAGATGATAAGCATCTGAGCGATAGAGATAAGGTTTGAAACCAACCAGTAAAGTACCAGACCTGATGGGAACCAAATAAAGAAGATTGAGAACACGACTGGCATGTAAGTCATCATCTTTTGTTGCATTGGGTCTGTAACTGTCATTGGCTGTAGTTTTTGGGTTAGGAACATACTTGCGCCAAATAGCACTGGTAGTACGTAGTACGGGTCCATTGATGATAGATCCGTTAGCCACAACATAAACTCAGCATGACGTAGTTCCGTTGATTCAAGGAATACGTAGAACAAGGCTAGGAAGATTGGCATTTGTAGTAGTAGTGGGAAACAGCCACCCATTGGGTTCACTTTTTCCTTACGGTACATTTCCATCATCGCTTGGCCGAACTTCTGGCGGTCATCGCCATAACGCTCTTTTAGTGCCTGCATCTTAGGCTGTAGCATGCGCATTTTAGCCATTGAGGTATATTGCGCTTTAGTTAGTGGGTATAACGCCGTTTTCACAATCAAAGTGATAGCAATAATCGCCAGACCCCAGTTACCTAAAATACCGTAAAGGAACTTAAGCAGAGTCAGTAAAGGTTGTGAAATAAACCATAACCAGCCGTAGTCTACAGTGAGATCTAGGTCTTCTTGAATTGCTTCAAGCGCTTCTGTGTCTTTAGGACCCATGTAGTACACCGCATGGATAGTTGCCGTGCTATTTGCTTGAACATTGGTTGGCTCGCTCTTCATACCAACAATACCATTACCATTTCTAAGCGCGGTATAAATCGTATTATTGGTTTGCTGATCTGGCACCCATGCACTGACGAAGTAGTGCTGTAGGAAAGCAACGTAGCCGCCTTGGGTATTTTTATTCAGGTTCGCATCCGCCATATCAGAGAAGCTGTATTTCTCATAAGGTTCTTCAGCGGTACCATAGGCTGCGCCTAAGTAGGTCTGATCAACCATGCTGCCTTTATCTTGGCGTGTACGTTTGATTTGTGTGTATAGTTGTACTTGAACAGGTGATGAGGTGGTGTTGTTAACTTGGTATTCTAAGTCAACGTCATACTTACCTGCTTTAAATACATAAGTTTTTGTGTACTGTACACCTTTCTCATCAGTAAAAGTCAGTGGTACACGTAATGTATCGCCATTGAGCTCATATTGCTGTTGTGCCGACTCATAGACTGGGCGACCAGCTTTGTTCGCGTCAGGGCCGTTTAAACCAATTAAACCACTCTGTGAAACATACTGTTTGCCTTCAAACTCACCAAGTAACATGAAAGGCGTGTCGCTGCCATGGGTTTCTGCGTGTTGTAGTAAGCTGGCTTCAACGATGTCACCGCCTTTAGTATCAATTTTTACCGAAAGTACATCGGTAGTGATACTAATGACAGAACGTGTTGCCTGAGTTGCTACAACTGGGACATCGGATTGGCTTGATGCTGGTACATCAGCTTGCTCTTCTGTTGGGGTTGAGTTCGCCACTTGTTGTGTGACGGCACTGGTATCAGCTTGTGGCGGGTTTTGTTCTTGTGTCCACTCTTGGAACAGTAGGAACGAAACCAGCAACAAACCGATAAATAAAAACGTGCGTTGCGATTCCATAACAGCTCTTATTTCTCGTGTTGTTTAACTTTAGTCGACTTCACAGGTACAGGATCATCTCCACCTGCGCTCAAAGGGTGACATTTTAATATGCGTTTAACCGCTAACCAACTCCCTTTTGCAATTCCATGTAAATTAATTGCTTGAATTGCATAACTAGAACAGGTCGGGTTAAAACGACAATGAGGCCCGAGTAGGGGGCTAATCCATTGTTGATAACCGCGGATCAGCAATATAAGCAGGTGCTTGGGAAGCGAACAAACTGCTTTGAACTGATTTCTGATCTTGCTACGCCCTGAAGTTGAATTCATGGCTTTGTAGATATCAATTTCCTCAATTTACTGCTTCAACCTAAGTAGGCAAAAACAGACTATTTTTCCATTGATATAGCTGATTAAAAGGTGAGCTAACCTTACCTTAATTGGCGTAAAATTACTATGCTAGCAAGGGTAAATGCGCCGTAAAAAGGAAAGGCTAAAGCAGATTATTGCTTTTTCGCGTTAGCTTGAGGATTTTTTGAACGCTTGTGTTGAGGTTTTGGCTTAAAAGGTGGTTTGGGTGCACCTGGCTTACAACGTTCATTTATTTTGCGCCACATCTTAGTGAGCTGTTTAGTTAGCTCTTCATTAGATTGCTCGTCAACACCGGTTTTGACCATCAACACAATATCGATGTTATCAAGTTTATGACGATTTAATCGAAAGCTTTCTCTAGCAAGTCGTTTGATACGGTTTCGTTGACATGCTTTTTTGCAGCGTTTTTTAGCTACAGTTAAGCCGAGTCTTGGATGACCAACATCATTTGGTTTTGCAAGTAGAGTAAAATAAGGCGTAGCTGCGCGAGCTGGCTCTTGAAATATGCGGGAGTAATGCGAGGGAGTTAACAGACGTAACTCCCTGCTAAAGCTAAAGTCTTCCACTAAATATTAAGCAGAAAGTACTTTACGGCCTTTAGCACGACGACGTGCTAATACTTTACGACCGTTCTTAGTCGCCATGCGAGCACGGAAACCGTGAGAGCGCTTGCGCTTAAGTACGCTAGGTTGAAAAGTTCTTTTCATAACAATTCCATCCGATCGGTTAAAAGTTAAAACATCCTATGCAGGTCGCGATCCTGGCACAGGTGCCATTGCGAGCGCGAGATATTAAAGCTGGGCGCGTCTAAAGTCAATCAAAATCTGTTCTCTGTGGCTAAATAATCCACAGTAGAATTTCTTTATCCTTATATATAGACAAAACTTGGCAAAGCTATCGAGCAAACATAGACGATCTACATAAAGTAGGATCAATACGAAATCGATCTGCATAGATCTGATCCGATGGGCGGCATTATAGCATTTAGTAAGAATAGGAAAAGCTCTGGAAAACTAAATTTGATCTTAATTTTGGGGTGAGATCGGGTGAGTTTTTTGCTATGATCTTACTTGTGGGTAAAAAATAAAAACCTTTAAATTTCATGTGTTTATTTTTTTGCTAGGGTGAGATCTTGCTTTTTCTAAATGTCAATATTGAACTTGTGGATAAGATCACTTCATAATACCCCGCTTCCACCAGTGATTTTGTAATAAAAACTAAGTATTTCCGGCGATCCTTTCATTTAGATCTGATTTTTTAGATCTGAATGCTCTATTTCTTATTCCCGGGAATCAAAACCTATTGGAGTTCAGA